>NZ_CDRHXG010000002.1:0-50227 GCF_976940555.1 Brevundimonas sp. Marseille-Q4549 | reverse complement strand
GGTCAGATGTTCGTCGAAAGCGCCGGGTTCACGACCCGCGAAGAGAACCTGAACTACTCGGTCGACGGCCTGCTGAAAATGTTCGGCCGGCACCGGATCAGCGAGGCTGATGCCCGCAAGTTCGGCCGCGCGCCCGGCCGTCCAGCTCATCAGAACGCGATCGCCAATATCATCTACGGCGGCGAGTGGGGACGGAAGAACCTGGGCAACACCGAGCCGGGCGATGGCTGGCGGTTCCGGGGTGGCGGCGAGAAGCAAATCACAGGCCGGGCCAACTATCGTGAGGCGGGTCATGAGCACGATCCGGACACGCTGCGGACTGACCCGGTCGCGTCCGCCAATGCCGCCGCCAACTTCTTCGTCAAGCACGGGTGCATTGTCCCGGCCCTACGCGATGACGTGAAGGGCGTGACGCTGAAGGTGAACGGCGGCATCAATGGCCTCGACGCGCGCATCGCCGCGACGACAGCTGCGAAGAAGGTCGTCGGGCTGTGACCGCCCTGGCCTTCCTCCGTTCCATCCCCCGCCTTCTCAGCCCGACCGGCTGGTTGATCGTCGCCATGATCGCCGCCTTCGTCCTGACCGGCGCCTATTGCTCTCACAGGGGCGCACAGGGCGAACGGGACCGTCAGGCGGCGCAGACCCGAAAGACCGAGGCCAAGGCCTCCAGCGCGCGGGAAACCGCAGCCGATGAACGCACGGTCGAAACCCCCATCATCAACGCCCGCGAAAAGGATCTCTCCGATGCGGTCAACTCGCTCCCTGATGCTGTCCCTAGCGCTCGCCGCGTCCGTCTCGCTTGCGAGCGGCTGCGCCACCAAGGGAACACCCGCCTTCCCGCCGAGTGCGGATCTGTTGGTTGAGCCCAAGCCGGTGCTGGCGCCCGAGGCGATCTATTCGGAGGCCGCGCTCGACGCCTACGACATCGCCATCGAGGCGCGCGGCGACCGGCTGGCGGCCCAGGTTGGGCGCTTGTGCCGATTCTTCGACACCATGGGGATGCGAGGGCTGGACTGTCCGCCACCTCCGCGACCGGGCTAGGCAAAAAGAGGGATTATCCCACCATTCAGCGTCGAGCCTCGGCTCCGCTATCGAGGCCCGCTCTCTTCGGAGGGCGGGCCTTTCTGCTATTCCGGGTCCGGCCAGACCTTCCGCATAGCCTCATAGGCTTGGCGGCGACTTTCCTCGTATTGCGCCTCCACCATTTCGGACACCTCGCCGTCACCGCCACAAACCGGACAATCGCGCTCGCCGTCGTTTTCACAGACGCACAGGTCACCGCCGCAATGGCAGTCGACCGTCCCGTCGCCCTGACAGCGAGGGCATGTGATGCCGTCACGATCATCATACTCGTATTCGTCGCCATCGCTCATTGCCCCGCCTCCCCGATCGCCCTCGCCAAGACCTTCTCCGCAAGCGCGATCTCAGCCATCGAATGACTGCCGCAGAGGGCCTTCATCTCCGCCAGCGCGCGGGAAAGCGCATCAGTCAGGTCGGCTTTCGTTTGATCATTGGCCCGGCGGTTCCAGGACCGGCCGTGGCGGAATTCTTCGCCGGTCTCCAAGCGACAGCCGCACTCGTCGCAGGCGTAGATCGTCGAAACGCGCGTGTTGCCGAAACGCTCGATCTGAGCCGGTCCTCCACAGAAGGGGCAGGGCTTGAGCCGCAAGCCGGGTTGTTTGGCGGCCTCGGCTTTCTTCGCCCGAACCAGACTTATCCGCGCGTCATCCAGAGCGTCCCGCGCTTCGCGGATGTGCTCTCTCGGACCGTCCTGCTGATACCTCGAAACCTCGGCCTCTGCTCCGGCGACTAGGCGCGTCCAGCGCTCGACTTCTGTTTCATTTGTCATGCGGCAATATCCAACAGGCTGAGTTGATGGGCGCGCGGCGTGTAGCGGGCGGGGCACTGAGCCGCGTCCCAACGGTTGATCATGTCCAGCGCCGTGTTTTGGGGCCGATTGTGGTTCTGGCCTACGTCGGAGGAATCGAGCGACGCGAAGGGAAACGGGTTGGGTTTCAGACAGAGCTGCATGCCGCGTAGCATGTGGACCTGGGGCGTCCGCTGGTGGCGCTTGGCGATCTCGTTCCAAAGGAAGTGCATCCGCTCCTCCCATTCTGCGCTGAGGATTTCCCAGTATTCACCGGCACTGCCGAAGGCGACCCAATCCCATTCATCAAGCAGGCGCAGCATCCGTTCGGCGCTGTGGTGGATATGAAATACCGGCACGCCCTTTTTGCCGTAGGGCCATTCCTTGATGAGCGAGTCTTGAAGCTGCGAGGCCCCGTCGATGACGTCGGGTATGATCGCCAGTGTCGTCGGCCGGTCCAGTCGGGCGTCAAGCCAGTCGTAATAGCCTCGCCAGTCGCGAGGAGCATGAAGAAGCTCGTGCTCTTCGTCGGCTGTGACGACCTCCCCTGCCGCACGCCGTTTACGGATCGCCTCCTGAAGGCGGCGGTAGATCGTATAGGCGCCAGGATCAAACCAGAGGGTCTGGGCCACCTGTTCTGCACTGTCGGCCCAGGAGCGAGCCGAGGTCTCGTAGGAGGCGAGGAAGTTGCGGCCCGCGACCGTGGCGAACACGTCGGCTCCGGTGATCGGGCCAGCATGGCGGTGGATCGTCACAGCTCGATCCTCGCGCCGCAGGGCACGGACCCTCCCCGCCAGACCTCAATAATCTTGATGTCGTCGCCCATGAGTTGGAGGAGAGCCTTCGCGACCCCGTAGTTGGTCGGGTCCGGGATCACGTCATCCAGCAGGCGGTGATCGAACGAAGCTTCCAGATACTGACGCAGTCGCGCGTGCATGAACCGCGCATCCTTCGGCGGCGAGGCCGGCCACCAAACGCGAACGTTCCAGGTGTGACCGTGCACCTGCTCGGCGAACTCGCCCTTGTGGGCGGCGTCGAAGGTCGTCTCGGTCCAGTCCAGAGCGGTCACGGCTTGCCTCGATAAACAATGGCGTTTATCTAAACAGCGGTGTTTATCCCGTCAACAAAAACAGCGGTGTTTTCTTGTCGAATCTCGGAGCAAGCGGTAACGGCGCGACCATGGGAAGAACGCCGTTCAAATCGAAGCCGCGCCCGACGACGGTGCAGTTGTCGCCCGATCTGCTTCGGCGGATTGATGATCTGGTGGGGACTTCGCCGAAGTATCAGCGGTCCAAGTTCATCCGAGAGGCTGTGGAGGCCGAACTAGAACGCCGGGAGGCAGCGAAGCAGTAGGCTCCGGTTCCTTGCGTTCAGGCCCTGCCTGTGGCCTAATTCTCCGGCGAGCGGCCTGCTGGTTGATCCGGTGGGACGTTGCAACCCGCTCTGCATTTCAAGCCAGTGGCGCGGCGAGACACAGCGCCAGACATGGAGAGGGGCCTCCCGCGAAGCCCTAAGCAGTCTCAACGCCCTCGGTTCATGCCGGGGGCGTTTTGTTTTGAGCCGCAATCAGCAAGAAATCGGTTTGCCGCCGACCTGCAAGCAACTGAAATCGTTAAGGTCAGATCGTGGTCGGTTTGTGGAAATTGTGCAGACAATTCAATCTGACGGTCAGATTAAAAGTCAGATGCTCTAACCAACTGAGCTAAGGACGCACGCTTTAGAAACAAATACTTAGCTGTCTCTCCGCAGAACCGGTTTGTCGCCGGTTTGCGAGGCGGGTTTCTGGTTCATTCTCGACAAGAGGTCAAGGGCGACAGCATCGCCGGAGACGTATTTTGTCAGAAGGGCGTCTACGGCGGCCTCCGACCAACCCATGATCGTCGCGATGTCCCGCTTCGGTGATCCTGCAAGGAATAGTCGAGTGGCGGCAGTCCCGCGCAAATCATGAAACCGCAGCCCGACGATCCCAGCGTCCGCCTTGGCGCGACCGAACATGGTCTTGAACCCGTCGGTCGTCCACGGCTTACCCAAGCTGTTGGTCAGGATCACGAGGTGCTTTCTCGGCGCGGCGTCCAGTAAAGCGTGGGCAGTCGGCGTCAGAGGCACGACGACCTGGCGGCCCCGCTTTGCCGTGCGCCACACAATCCCATGCTCGCCTATGGCCCCCCACGGGAGGTTGAGCAAGTCGGCCATGCGAAGACCGGTCTCGGCGGCGAGGCGAATAGCGAGGCCGACCTCTGGGCCAGCTTTCGAAAGCACCTTCGCTAGGTCTTCCTCAGTCCAAATCAGATCCGATCTATCCGCGCTGTGAAGGCGCTCGACATCTTCCGTTGGACGGGCCTCGGTCAGGCCGCGCCCTCTGGCCCACTTGAAGAGGCGCCCCACGGTTTGAAGCGCATAGTCGGCGGCGCGGGGGCGATCCGCCCATTCGTCGCGCCAGTCCAGCAGCTCAACTTTAGCTTTCGGCTGTTCGAACAGGCTGACCTTCCAGTCTCCAAATTCGTCGGAGAAGGATTTCAGGTATCGGGAATATTCGGTCTTGCTCGTCTCGCCCAGCTTGGCCCATTCGGGAGACATCTTGAAAGCGGCGATCAGGCCCCGGATGTAGGCCTTGCTGTCGGCTTGTCGGACGGGCCGACGCGCTTTCTCGATCCGGTCAAGCGTCTCTGGCCGGCCCAGCTCTGCCTCCATGGCGCGGTTGGCGGCGTCCAACGTCCGCCCCTCAGCACGCGCAACCATGTCCCCGCCGCGATAGGCGTAGGCGTAGACGGCCACACGGCCATCGCTAAGCCGCTTCGTGGCCTTGTGAAGTCCGACCAGCCTTGCGCGCACGCCTGCGCTCCCTCGCCTGTTCCAGTTCGTCATCTGCGCTCTCATTGGCGGCTTGGGTCAAGACCTTCACAGTCCCATCGGGCGCGACCTCGACGCCGGTGACGGTCAGGCCGCACTTCTGAAGCGACCGGACCATCTTGCTGACGGAGGCTCGTTGCGTGCTCATCCCTCCCCCTTCCCATTGCGGGCGAGGAAGGCGCGGGCTTCATCGGTTGGTCGAGACAGAATATCCCGAATGGCCGCTCGCGTTGCCCGTCCGCTCATTGCGAGGTTGATGGCCTTTGCCGATGCGCTCGACAGCCGGTCCAGCTTCTCCAGCGCGTCTAGGTCGGGGGCGGTCATGCTTCACCTGCTGGCTTTTGACCTGCTAGGCTCAGGTTCTGGCGATCTTTCTGAAGCTGTTTGAGGGTCGCGATTTGCTCCTCCCGTGACAGTCTGCCGCCCTTTTCTACCCGCGCGAGAAGTTCGGCTATCATGTCGTCCACGACCTCGAACACGTAGGCTCTGAAATCCGCGCTCATTTCGCACCTGTCGGGGCGGCCGGAAGCGGCATCCACCATTCCGCGTCGCCATGGTTCATGAACCGAATAGGGTCGTTGCAGGCGTCGCCAGTGCTTGTTCCAGCCCACCACCATCCGTCATTTCCCCGATATGCGTCATCCGGCTCCATGACGCTTTTCCAAGCCTCGCCCACAATCCATCCGCCTTCCTTGGCTGGGACAGCGACGATCACAGGGTTGCCCTGACCGCTCTCAGTAAAGGTCTCGATTTTTTGCCATTGCTGTTGGTCTTGCAGAAGATCAGACACAATAAGCTCTGCTTCGTCACAAGCCTGGTCGGTTCCGATCTCTTCCTGTCTGTGTCCTCCGTCACGATGAATGCGAGCGAGCAAATTTCCGAGATGGTTTGCCCCGCCCCCTTCTGGCAGCGGCGATGCTCCATTGTCAGCAACGCCGGTTGATGGCGGGATAGGCTCAGGAGTTGTCGTCAAGGGCAGCGGCGATGCGGGAGCGGCTGCACGGGTGGACTGGCGAAGTTCTCCGATGGCCTTCATCAGCAAGCCGCTCGGACGACGGTTCAGCCATTCGACCAAATCGTTCTTGTTGAATGTGTCCCCGTGGTCAGGCTCTCTAAGCCAGTCATAGACGGCTTCCAGTTTGTCCAGCGGAGTCGTCACCAGGCGCAGCGCATCGGTGGGGGTCTGGGTCATTGGGGTGTGTCCTTGGCGAGACGACGCTTCAGGTCGTCGATAGACTCATTCGGGCATAGCTCGTCGAAGGGAGGCGCATGGCGTCCGTAGCAATGCTGGCAGAGCGTGGCGTAGGGATTGCCGGTCTTCGCGCCTTCAAGCTGGCGCTTCCAATCGGACTGCTGCTGTTCAAGGGTTCGAGCCACGTCACCCCTCCTGCTGTAGGGCGGCTAGGACGCGGTCGCATTCGGATCGCGCTTCTTGCAACGGAACAGCATCCTCAGGCTCGCCGTCCCACTCGACGTAGTGATGGTGCAGGGCCTCGCGCGCGGAGATCAGAGCATCGACCGCCATTACCCGCTTCTCAAACTCGGCATGGGCCTGAGCGGCGTGACCGTCACGAGATCTGCGCAGATATTCGAGCCGCGACTCTAGCTCACCGATCCTGGCTTGAGCGGATGCGGCGGTGACGCGACGGTTCCATGCTTCAGTCACCTTTGCTGGCGTCGCCAGATAGCCAAGTGACGCGCCGCATGACCGGCATTGCGGACACCGGCTCTTGGGTGGCAAGTCGCTGTGTTTCGCCTCGTAGTCGTTCAGCCAAGCTTCGCCGCCACAGAACGGGCATGGGGCCAGCCCCGACGTGTTCGCGTTAGAGGGGGCGGTCATGGGTATTTCCTCCATGAGACAGCGACTGCTTTTCGGGGCGAGCAGCCCTTTTCCAGCAACCGTTGCTCGTATGCATTGCGGGCAATGGAGCGAGGCGTTGGCCCATATTCGTTGTCGCCAGGTTCAATCGGCATCAGACCTTTCCTCCTTCCTTCGCGGCGGTCGATTTCAGGGCGGCGAGGGCTTCGCGCAGGGCGTCAACCTCGGGGGTGGACGGGAGCGGCGTTCCGGCTTCACGAAGCCTGTCGCGCGCCTCATCCTCCGCCTTGAGGAACGCCGCCACCGCGATCCGCACCCTGTCGGCATCGGCGGCGGGGGTCGGGGATGGGTGGGAGCGCATAGCTTCGATCCGCGCACCAACGCCTTCGATATAGGCCTGCTGGATCACGGCCATCATCTGCTGGCGGAAGCGCGATAGGATTTCGGGACTAGTGCACTTGGCGAACACAGCCGAAGTCGTCTCGACCATGTGCTGGATTTCGACGCGATCAGACCATGCCTCGGCCATCGCCTCGGCTGTCTCAAAATCCCCCGCCGCCCCTTCGTCCTGGGCCTCGGCTCGGTCTAAGTTCGGGCGATCCTCCCAAGGTGACGGCATATCCTTGATCTTTTCGATTTCGGAAGCCGCCCATGCCCGATCTTCGTCCGTGATTTCTTCGGGGACCAGGCGGCCCAAAGGATGGGCCTCGGCTCGGGCGGGAGTGGTGGATAGGCGCGAAAGAATACTATCAACCCTAGCAGCAAGCCGAGGGTGCCACTGAGGACTGATGGCGATCTTCAGTTCCTCGCGCAGCTCATCCACTAAAGCCGCATGATCCCCCTGCTGGCCTCCCAAGGCGAGGGGGCGGGCGGATAGGAGGGCGAGGATGGCAGGAACATCCTTAGCCGTTGCAGGCGTGAAGTCGTATTGCGACGTGCTGGCGGACCAGCCCTCGTTTCCGACGCGCGGGTATTGACCCGGCGCATAGGGCGTCGGCTTTTCTGCGTTCCAAACGAAGACGACCTCGCCCTCGGTCGTAGTGTCCTTCCAGCCGTCGCCGTTGATCTTACCGACGCCCTTTAGAACCGCCTCCCGCAGTTGGGGACTGTCTTCCGATCCGCAGTAGCAATGCGCCATTTCGTCAGATGCTGAGGTCTTTCCCCAGCACTTCGGACCATGCTCCCGCGTCTTTCCGCTCGGTTGGGGGCGGAGGTGTCCGCCGTTGTCGAACCACTCCCGAATGTCGGCCTTCATGGCTTCGCAGACCTTCGGGTCGTCCAGTGCGGCGGACAACCACGACCCGACCGGCCATAGTCGCTCCGACCCGCTCGCTTCGACCGGAGCGGTGGGGGCGACCATATTGCCAGCGTCGGCAGAATGGTCGCAAAGCTTCTTGACGGCCCACGCCAGCGCTTCGGCGTTATCTGCCGCATTCAGTCTTGCCGCGCATCCAGGCTGGCCGAGACGGCTCGCCCATCCAGCTTGTTCGCGTTGAAGCTTAGCCAGTTGCAATATCATGTGCTTGGCATCCAGCGGGCCGGGTGTGGAGGCTTGGGTCGCGGTCATGCTGCTTGGTCCTGGCGAGAGGATTGGATGTGGGCCAGCAGTTGGCGGCCCAGCTGTTCGGTGAAGGCGGGCGGGATGCTTTCGCGAAGTCCATCGCGGTTCATCCAGTCGAGGCCGCCCATCGCGCGCTTGGCTCGATCGACGCCTGAGAAGTTGCCGACCACATGCATGAATTCGCCTTCGGCCGGCGGGCGTCCCATCTTGCGCAGCGGCGCGGCGTGGGGCGGGTGATGTGGCGCCGCCAGGGCGACATTGCTTTCGAACAGTCGGTGCCGGTAGACCTGCAGGCCAGGGAACATCGAGCCGCACAGCAGCACGGGATCAATCAGCGGCGCGCCTTCCACGTTCTCTATGATCCACGGCAAGCCCGAGGCGGTTAGCATCGCTCGCGTGGGTTCGATCAGGTCGGGATGCGTCCGGTTCTGAATGCGCTGCGCCAGCGTAAATCCCTGGCACGGCGGCGAAGCGTGGATGGCGTCGAACGACCGGACGAAACGCATGTCGAGCGCCAGGGCGTCAGCCTGGATGAAGGCGAACGGGTATCGCGGCTGTGGCGCCAGATCGACGCCCACGACATCAAAGCCCGCGCGTGCATACCCCGCAGCGGCCCCACCCTGGCAGCAGAAGAGGTCCAAGATCCTCACGACGCGCCCTCCCCCTCATTGGCGGGGCCGTCTTCTCCGGTGGCGCGAGAAATGGCGGCTCGGAGGGCGTCGGTCGCAGGCTTCCCGCAGTCGAGATAGCCGTTGGGGTCGCAGTGGCTGAGCGCCTGTTGCGCAGCAGCCAGCAATTCAGGCGCGGCGGCGATTAGGCGGGCGTCTGCGTTGTCGATGCCATCGACATCGAACCTATAGACGCTTTCGTTTTCCTTGGCCTGCGCGAAGCCACGCACCGATCGGTCTCCGACTTCGAACTGCACGATGTCAGCGGCCGGGACCATGCGATGATTATCGCGGAAGACGGGCTGCGCGCCGCTGAACCCCATGCGGCGGAAGCCCATGACGTGCTGCCGTCCGGTGCGCGTGGTCGCCAGATAAAGGCCGTGCGGCGACCCCATCCAAGCCCACGGCCCCGGCGTATGTCCCTGCTTCTCCCCCATCAGACGCGGGCCTCCGCAAAGGAGTCGGCATCGGCCCAATCGACTTCACCGGCATGGGCCAGCATTTCAGCCGACGCGACGCGCTCCATTTCGTCTAGAATCATCGCGGCGTAGGTCGCGCTCCCGGTGAATGGGCCTCCGTCGACCTTTTCAAGCCGCAAATCTTCGATCTCGTCACCTGATCCTGGGTCATCGCCCCAAGGGTCGGCGGGCGTTCCCCATGCGACCGTGTACGAAACCGTCGCGTCGATCTCGCAGTAGTCAGCCTCGCCATCGGTTCCGAACGACAGGCATGTGGTGAAGTGGTAGCGGCGCGACATCAGCGGGCCTCCGATTGGGCGCGGAGGGGCTGAGCCTTCAGAAAAGCCTCATGGGCACGCTGCATGACGTATTCGTCGTCCAGTGCCGACGCCGCGCCTCCGTCGTAGTGAAGAATATCGTCCAAGGCCGCCAGAAGCTCCGGCCCCGCGCGCCGCGCAGCCGCTTCTTCTGGCGTTGCTCTATCGCGCTTGGGCAATGACCACCCGTTCCGCTGAGCAGTCGCGCGCACATAGGCGTCAGAGCATCCCAGATGCCGCGCAATATCGCCGGAACCCCAGGTTGGGTTTTCACGGTGAGCCGCGTAAACTTCGTGCTTCGTCGTCACGCTACAGCCCCTTCCAGCTTCTCGATCAGCGATGTGATGGTCTGGTCAGACATCAGGCGGCTCCCTGAAGTTCGGCGTCATCGTTCGCCAGGAGGTCGAAGAGAGACGGGATCGACAGCTCGCGTTCGGCCGCCTGCAGGTGCTTCACGCCGTCCATGAAGTAGGCCGGGTTCAGTTCGGCGGCCCTGCCTTTGCGCCCTAGGCGGATGGCGCGGTTTGGCACCGTGAATAGCCCGCCGAACGGATCGTAGACGGTCTCGCCCGGCATGCTCCAACGCTCGATGGCGCGGTCCACGATGTCGAACTGCAGGGGGCAGATGTGGTTTTCGAGGCCCCGTTTGGTCTGCTCGCCGTTCAGCGTCAGCATGCGCAGCACGTCGTGCCAGACATCAGGGTCGTGTGAGCCGGGCGCCAGGGCCATGAAGGTGGACGGCAGGGCGCCGCGCGCTTCCAGAGCCTCCCCGATCTTCACATGGGTTTCGTAGTCGTAGACGCCGGCAAGGCTAGAAGCCGTGAAGGCCCTGACCAGCTTGTCAGGCGGCAGCTGGGCCAGTTCGTCGGCCGTCATCGCGCGGTTGCCAGAAGACCGCCAGAAGGCGTGCGCATCGACCTGCCAGCGGGCCAGGCTGTAGTCGGCCTTGGCGCGAGCGATCTTCTTGTCCGCGTAACCCTTCGACCGATCCGTTTGCGGCTTGGCGAACAGCAGCAGGTATTCGGGCGAGCCGACGCCCATCTTTGACCCGTCCTTGCACATCTCGGTATAGCCGAGGCGGTAGGTCTGATTGTTCTCCCGAACCACGTCGGTGACGATCGTCACCATGCCGGCGAAGAGGAAGCCGTGCTTGAGATAGTGCTGGATCGCCTCGGCATGGAACGGTGAGACTGTCGGCCTGCCGAAACCAGTGACGTTGCCGAACAAGATCCGGTCTTTGACGTGAATGGCGGCGCATCGGCCGGGCGCCAAGACGCGCATCAGCTCCGGCGTCAGGAAGTCCATCTGCGACCAGAAATGGTCGTTGTCGTCGGTGTGTCCGAAGTCGTTATAGTTCGGGCTGTATTCGTAGTGGTTGGCGAACGGGATCGAGGTCACGATCAGGTCGACGGAGTTCGTCTCCATGCTGCGCGTTTCCTCGACACAGTCGTTGTTGGCGACGGTCCAATCCTTGCCGGCCGCCTCGATGCGCTCCACGCCCGACGCTCTGGCCAGCTCGGCGCCCATCTCACGATGGTTCAGCCCGTATTTGCGGATGATGTCGGTCATGATGGTGCGCAGTTCCTTGTCCCTGGCCCACTTGGCTTCCAGGTCGCGGCGGACCTCGCGCTCGGTCTCGGCGTAAACGATGTCGATCTCGACCGGCCGGGTTTGCCCGAAGCGCTGGATGCGGTGGATGGCTTGGATGAAGTCGTTGAACTTGAAGCCGACCCCGGCGAACGCGGCGCGGTGGCAGTGGCGTTGGAAGTTGCAGCCGGATCCTGCGATCACCGGCTTCGCCGCCAGGTCCGTGATCTTCCCGTCGGAGAAGTCGATGATGGCCTGCTCGCGGTCGTCCAGGTCCTGCGTGCCGTAAATCGACACGGCCGATGGGATGGCCTGTTCCAGGGCCCGGCGTTCATCCTCTAGGTCATGCCAAAGGATGAAATGATCGTCGGGAGCGGCGGCGCGAATTTCCGCCACCTTGGCGATCCGAGCGGGCAGCGTGTCGCGACGCTCCCTGGCGGCCTGTTGCAGACCCATGGCGGCGTTACGGAAGAGCGCGCCCTGCCCGTCCCGATCAACCTCAGTCGAGACCAGATCAGCTTGGACCTCATGCCAGCGGACCACGAGTTCAGGCAGCGCGTAGCCTTCGTCCGAATAGCCGAGATCTGAAGGCCGCTGCAGGAAGGTCGCCCAACTGTTCACCCACATCCAGAACTCGCGTTCCTTGTGCGGATAGAGCGTGAGATCGCCGGCCTGCTCGCTGTTGCGCTGGAAGAAGCGCGTCAGGGCCTGGCCGGTGTCCATGATGCCGAGGAAGCCGGCGTAGTGGATCAGCTCCTTGAACCGGTTAGGCGAAGGCGTGGCGGTGGCGACGTGCCGATACGGCACCTTGTCGAACAGCGGGAGGAACGTCTGGAAGGTCTTCGATCCGAACGACCGAAGGCATGACGCCTCATCAAGCGAAGCCCAGGTGAAAGCGGCCGGATCGACCTTGCCGTCCCTGACGCTCTCATAGTTGGTCAGGCTGATCCCTTCGCCAGCGTCGGCCGTGGACCTGATGAACTCGGGCGCCGCATCCCATCCCAGGACCTGCACGGCGTCCCGCTTGAACTCTTGGCGCACGCCCAGGGGCAGGACGATCAGTCCACGCCGGTCCATGCCATGCGCCTGGTGCGCCGCGTCCAGCGTCAGCCGGCCAGTTTCCAGCTGGATCGAGGTCTTGTGCAGGCCAAAGGCCGTGAAGTAGGCGCGACGGCCCCCACGGACGCCCCAGCGGGTGAGAGCGGCGGCGTGCGGCTTCATGGCTGGATTGATCAGCGCCGGATTGATGTCGAAACCCGTCTCCTGCGCTGGCGGCACCTTCGACGCGATGAAATCGCGATACGGGTCTGCCATCCTCTAGCCCTCCCTGTTGGAGGAAGAGGCGGCGGCATCGTTCGCAGCTTGGGTACGAGCGGCCTTCTTCGTCAGCTTGATCTTGCCGTCGAAGCCGCGGGAGACGGAGCCGAAGCCCCTGCCCTGCAGTTTCCGCGCGGGTTCGCCCTGGCAGGTCTCGCCGGCCCGGCGCTTAGCCCGAGCGATGAAGGCCATGTCCTTGGCGGTCTTCACCGCAGAGCACGGCTTGCGCCAGATCGCCCGGTTGGACAGGTCGTTGGAGCCGCCCAGAGCCAAGGCAACTATATGCTCATCGATGGTGCCTTCGCGGGCGTGGTCAAGGCGTTCACCGCATCCGCAGCCGCATCGGCCGTTTTGGTCCAAGGCGAGCTGGGCGCGCTGCTTCGGCGTCAGGGGGACGCGCTTCTCGGTCGAGCGATCTGGCGCCGGGATCAGAGAGACATCGGGCCTCATCGTCCCGCCCTCCGATCAAGCTCGCGCTGGGCGTTCCACTTCAGGTCAGCTTCCATGCTCGGTTGGGCCAGCATCCACGACAGGAACCCGGCATCGACCTCGGGCCACGGTTTGCCCCGGAACTTGCCGATCGGGCACGTCGGCAGCACGCGCGGCTCTTTCGTCCAGGCAACTAGATCCTGACCGGTGGCGCCGGCGGCGAAGAGCGCCTTGAGGATATGGGCGGTGACGTAGGCATCAGGCCCGGCACGGTGCGGCGGCATCGCCGTGTCGTGGTCCAGGGCCAGCAGGCCGCGATCTTCCAGCCAGTAGCGCAGCACGCCATTCGAATGGGCTGGGGCGTCGGGCCAGACCCGAAGGGCAGCCTTCAGCGTGCAGATCGAGTGGGCGCCGTGATCACCGAGGAAGCGATTTTCGAAGTCCAGGTTGTGAGCGACGACGCCGGTCAGGACCGGGACGCTGGCGAACAGTCGGGCGCGGGTCTCGGCAAACGTCGGCAGTCCCGCGACCTCGGCCATGCCGATGTGGTGGACGGCGCGGGTCTCGGGCGGGATGGCGCCGACGCCGCACAGCCATGACACAGGCACTCCGACGGTCCAGTTGCCGCCCTCGGTCGCAATCAGATCGCAGTAGCCGACCTCGACCACTTCAGCGGTCGGCGGCTCCATGCCCGTCGTTTCGAAGTCGATGACGCGGAGAACGACCATGCTCAGCCCTCCTTCGCAGCGTTGATGGCGGCTTCGAGCGCCTTGGCCTTGCTGAGGTCGGTCGCCTTCAGGATGGCGAACTTGGCCAGCTCCTTCCGGTCCTGCTCCAGGTGCGCGATCTGCTCCGGTCGCATGAACGGCAGGTCGTCGATCAGCTTGTCGGCCCAGGCGATGACGTCGACAGCCGAGCCCGTTCCTACAACGGCGTCGGCCTCAGCGGGCCCGGCTGTCTCGCCTTCTCCAGTGATGGGGAGATCACCGGGGAAGGGTTCGCCCGCGTCGGTCTGGTCGGAGGCACCATCGGACGCGGGCGGTTCCGAGGCGTCGGAGGGGGCCGCCTCGAAATCTGGGATGTCGTCTTCGCCAAGCGGCGAGCCGTGGACGGTGTTGAAGCCTTCGCGCGGGCCGTCGTTCGGAGCGGCGAGACGGGCAGCCAAGTTGGGCGCCGGGCGGTTGGTCACGTCGCGCACGGAGCCGAAGGCCTGCCCCTCGACCTCTTCCGCCGCATATTCGTTGCCAATTTCTTCGGGGAATGCCCGACGGAGCGCGGCGGCTTCGGCGCACTTCTCTAGCTGGCCACGTGGACGCTTGGCCCACATGCTGTTCGGGGCTTTCGTGTCGCGCTTGGCGGTGGCGTAGGTCTCGATCCAGTACGTCTTGGGACCGACGAAAGCGACGCGCTGACCTGCGATCAAGCGATAGACGGTGCATTGCGCCCATTCTGGATAGCGGACGTCGACGCCGCCCAGCTTCTCTTCGACCATCGGGCCGTATTCGGTGTCTTCGAAGCCGGCGAACGACCCGGTGCGCATGGCCGTCGTGCGCAGCTCTGCGATGCCGGGCCAGACGGTGTCGACCATCCCGCCGCGCTTGCGGTCGTAGATCGGGACGATCTGGACAGGCTTCTTGAAGATGTCGAGGTTGCGGGCGCGGCAATAGGCCAGCGCCATGATGATGCTCTCGGGGCGCTCAGCGGCCGGGAACACGGCGTCGGTGAGGACACGCCACGACGACTGATCGACACCGGGGAAGCGCTCAGAGATGGCGGGGTGATAGGGCAAGCGGGGCCCTTGGATGGCGATAGCATTCATCAGGCAGCTTCCTTGTTCGGGGTGTTGTCGTTGTCGCTGGCCTCGGCGGCGGCGACTTCCAGGCGCTCGTCGATCCGCTTGGCGGCCCACGGCGGCAGGGTCAGATATTCGGCGTCGCGGCGCGTCCCGCCGGGGCCCGGCCATTCGCCGGTCGCCACGCATTCGGCGAACTGATCGATGGATCGACGCAGTTGCGTCCGGCCGCGCTCCAGATCGGCGCCGGTCAGCACGGTCACGCGGACACAATGCGGCGGGGCCTTCTCGACCCAGACCAACGCGAACTCTTCCATGGGGCGGCCGAGGACAGCCTCAGAGGCCATGCCGACCAGCGCGGCCTGCATGTGATAGCCGTAGTTGGCCAGCGACCGCTCCAGGCTGTCGTCCGCCACGCTGTCAGCGGTTTTCAGGTCCGCGAACAGGCCAGACGACGACGGGATGTTGTCGGGGCGGCTCTTGAGCCATGCGCCAGTCTTCTCGTCCTTGAAGATGAGGGATCGCTCCACGGCGCCGTCGAGGATGCCCGACTTGACCAGCGGGTGGGCTCCCAGCGACCGGGCCATGCCGGTGATCGCTTCCAGCTCGGCGTCGGTGATGATCGTCAGGCCAGCCTTGATCTGCTCGGCCTTCCACTCCTTCGCCGCGTCTGTGCGCCAGTCCTTCCATTTCGACGGCCGGATGACGAACTCGGCGTCAAAGCCCTTGCGGCCGAGGTAGAGCAGATGGTGCGCGGCTTTCCCGATGGAGAAGTGCGGGCGCTCAGGCTGATCCTTCGGGACCATGACCTCGACGCCGTCCACGACCTGCAGGACGAAGCCCGCCGGATTATAGGGGCTGGCGTGGAAGTAATGCGCCGGCGATTGGCTCCAGATTGTGCGGAGGCCGGACGACGAGATCGAAGGGCCGACGCACAGGTCGCCGTGATACTCGGCCATCGACAGCGCATAGACGCCAGGGACCGAAACCTTGCCGGAAGGTGGCAGTGGTAGGGGGTTGGAAAGGCTCAAGGCTTCCTCCGAAGCGGGGTGTGCAGGATGGCCAGAAGGCCGATGACGATGATCAGGAGAGGCCAACCGGACATTCAGGTGGCTTCGGCGAGTAGATGAAGGTCTGAAGCGGCCCGCAGCGGCGGCAGGAACGCGTCCCGTCCTGACGCTTCGGCACCTTGCGTCTTCCGCACTTGGGGCAGTTCATTGGAGACCTCCGAGTGAATGGCGATGCGGGTTACAGGGAGAGGGCCTTCGCCCGGTCCGTCCCACGGACCTCTCCCCTTCGCCCCGCTTCTGCTTGAGATCCTGAGATCTCTTTCCGGGCTGACGAATGTCAGCCCGTGCGGCCCATCCTCTGGGACTGAGGGCATGAGGGCAGGAGCCGCAAATCTCATGGCTATTCGGCCGGCAGGGCCGCGACGCCGTCGCTGCCGATGTTCGCCAGCACGTTCAGCGACGGGTTGTCCGCGATCAGCTTGGCGCGCAGCTCGTCTTGGCGAGCCTTCTTCTCGGCCGACTTGATCGTGGCGATGGCGGCTGCTTCTTGGGCCTCAATGGCATCGCGCTGCGAGGTATCGACCCGGTCAACAAGCCAGTTCATTTGGCCGCTGTAATCGACGTCGACCTCGACATCGGTCTGCTCGACCCGAACCACGGTCATGCCGTGACGGGTGCCGGTCGGAACCGCCACATAGTCACCCACGGTCACGGCCGGATCGAAGGTCTTGAAAGTGGTGAACGGCTTGACGCCCTTGCCCTCGGCGTCCTGCTCATAAGAGACGGTGACGGCGCGGACGTCGTTGTTGATCAGGAAGATGGCGGTCGAATAGTTCATTGTCTTGCTCTCAGTTGAAGGTTGGAAGGCGGTTAGGCGACGAACTCGGTCAGCCAGGACTTGAGTTGGGCCAGAAGCGGCCGACGGGCGGGAAACAGCAGGCGACGGCGGGCGGCGCGAAGCTGGAGCAGCCTGCGTTCAGCGGCGTCCCAAGCCGGGTGCGAGGTCAGGCCCAGAGGGTGCGGACGGTCGGTCATGCCAGCACCAGACGAAGGGCCTTCACCGCGTCCTCTGCCGCGCGATTGGCGGCGTTGCGGGCGGCAATGGCCGATGCCGGGCAGTCATGCTCGGAAATTCGGGTGAACTCGCCGGCAGGGCCGACAAGGGCCACGGCATAGAGACGCTGGGCGCCAGGGCAGACGATGGCTTCCATCACGCAGCCCTCCAGACTTTGACGCCGATGGAGATCGCACCAAGGACGGCAAACGCCATCCAGAAGAGCTTGAACCAGTCGGCTGCGATGTAAGCCTCCAGCGCGCTGTTCAGCGGCGTGAGGACCGACATCCAGATGATCGCGGCGCCCATGCGGACTGAGAACTTGTCGACGTCCATTAGGCAGCCCTCGCCATCGCAGCTGGCGGAAGCGGATCGTTCTCGGCCTCCCGCGCGTCGCGGATCGCCCATGCCAGCGCATTGGAAACCGGGATGATCAGGCCAGGGTCTTCGGCTACGGCCATTTCGGAGGCCAACCGCATCAGCTCCTGCGTGGCCTGATCGACGGTCATCCAGCGGCGGGTCCGGCGGTCCAAAACCTTCGGGCCCTCGACGATGAAGAGCGGGCGCTGGGTGAACGGGACCGTGGATGGGTCCAGATCAGCGGCGGCGGCGATGTTCGCCAGAACGCCGGGGAGGATTGCGGAGATATGGCGCATCAGGCCGCGTCCTTCACAGGAGCGACGAGGCAGGCCTCAACCCGATCCACGGTCTCGCGGATTTGGGCGATCAGCTTTTTCGCCTCGTCGCGGTAAACGCAGTCCGGTGAGGGGCAACCTGCGTCAGACCAGCCCTTGGACATGGCGATGGCCGACGACAGCTCAGCAGCCTTCCACGCGATGTAGTTCGCTTCGATCATGGCGCGGGTCATCAGGCCGCTTCCTCGACCTGAGCGTTGTCGTTCGAAGCCGGAACCGCAGCGTCGGCATAGGTGAAGACGCCGACCAGACGATCGGTCCAGAACCGGCCCAGCCAACACTGCGACGCGGCCTTGCCGAACTGGCAGGAGATCATCTTGGGTTCGGCGCCGCCCGTCTCGGACACGACGCCGGCGTGATGACCGTCACGGCCCATGTCGAAGACCAGCACGTCGCCGGGCCGAGCCGCAGCGAGGGTGATCAGCTTCATGCCGCGGTTGAAGAAATGGCCCATGGCCATCCAGCGATCGCGCGGACCCCAGCCGGGCTGAAACACCGGAGCCCGGCCGCCGAAGCATTGGGCGATGAAGGTCCAGCCGTTGAAGCAGTCAGCCTGGACCGGTGACGACACGTAGGCGTGACCGATCAGCGAGCGCGCGGTTTCAAGCGCGGCGGATCGGTCGATGTTGGCGGGATGGATAGACATGGGTCACGCTGCCTTGTTCAGAAGGTTGCGATGGTGCTGGCGATGATGTTCGGGGCAGAGCCACCGGACTTCGAGCGGCTTCTCGTAGTCGTCGTGGTGGCCCTCGACAGGCCATCCGCCACACACCTCGCAGGGCTGTTTAGTGAGCTTTCCGACCGAGGCTGCGTATCGGGCGGCAGACCGGATGAGGGTGCGGCGGCGCCGTTCTGGGTCGGCTCGATAGGCGGCTGCATCGCGCAGGTAGGCCTTCTTCTTCGCCTCTGCGGTTTTTGGCTTTTTGATCTCGCGCTTTCCCTCGGCGCGCTGCTTGAGCCGCCACACCTGGTTCGCAGCTGCGCGGCAGGCGTTGCACTGATGCACTCCCCGCGCAGCCGCCGCCGGCGTCTGGTCAAAGGCAGCTCCACATTTTCGGCACGTCGCGCTCTGCATCGCGCTCTCCTGTCTTCGTTGGAGAGACTGTGCATTCCTGCACGTTCGGTGTCAATGCACAAATGCACAGTTTTTCCGAACCGACGTTCCGCTAGGGTGACTGCGGGCACGGGAGGGTTGCGATGAAACGGCTAGGATTCGCGGTGACGGCGGCGTTGATGATTGCCGGATGCGCCAGTACCGGGCGAATGCTTTCCTACGGGACAGATCTGTCGGACGCAGTTGTTCGGATGGGGCCGGCCGCCTTCTCGATCTACATCCACCCCAAGGACGACACGTTGCTGATCCAGCGCCGAATGATGCAGACATCAGCGCATGACGGGCCGGAACTGATCACCATCGCCGCCCAGACCTTCCTTGACCCTATAGGCTGCACAGCCGGGCCGTCGGCATCTCTCGGCCCCGGGTCGTGGGAGACGACGTTCTCCTGCCCCTCGTCTGTCGACATCAGAACCTTGGCCCGCCAACAGCGCGCCGCGCTCCAATCCGGCACGCCGATCCACCCGTGAGAGATCCGATGAAGAAGTTCGCAGCATCCCTTGGCTTGGCCGCCCTTCTGTCAGGCTGCGCGACCGCGCCGGCCATCATCCCCATCGAGAACAGCAGAGCCATTCCGCTGTCCAAGGACGCGGTGTGGAGCAACCTTGTCGAGTATTTCGCGGGCGGGAACATCGCCATCAAGACCATCGAGAAGGACAGCGGCATCATCTATGCGGAGCGGATGTTCGCTCGCGGCAATGAGTTGTCAGCGTATGCCGACTGCGGAACCGACGCGATGTCCGCGCCGGTCGGCGGCGCCGCTGACCTGAACGTCTTCGTCCGCGAAACTGGAACAGGCGTGACCGCCACGGTCAATGCCCGGTTCCGGCAGACACGCGCAAGCGGCTGGACCGGCACGGTTTCATCGACCGATTGCGCCAGCTTGGGCAGCCTAGAGCGCGTGATCCTGGACGCCGCTGCCGGTCGGTAGGCCCGCCGCTAGATAAAGCGCTGAAAGGCTTGAAGCAGAAGGCCGGTGATCTGGACTTCGATGTCTCCGTTGTGACCGCCATCGAGGACAACAGGATCCGACCAACGCGGATTGGTTGAGCGCGGCCACAGGCGCATTCCGTCAGGGCCGATCTCAACCTCCTTCAGGGTGATCTCGCGAAGGGCACCGCCGTCCCGACTGCGCGTCACCTCAACGATCATGCCTGAGTTCAGGTTCACCCCCGCATCGGTGATGTCCACGATATGCGCGTAGTGGCCAGGCATGACGCCTCGCGCGTTCATGCTGTCCCCGCGCACCTGACGGATCCATTGGCGGGCATGTGGGTAGCGCCGGTCAGCGATGACCGACAGCAACAAAGGCTCGTCTTGGTTCGTCTCGTCGATCTCGGCCCATTTGCCCGCCTGGATCGGCCCGATCAGCGGCAGCTCGTCCGTTGACGGCGCCGCCATCGGCGCGACAGCCAGACCTTGAGGAAGGTCTAGCCCGGCGGCCTCGGCGATTTTCCGCAAGGTGGCCGGCTTCGGCGTGAACTTAAACTCTGGATCGTTCAGAGGGCGAGTAATCGTTGTAGGCGCGACGCCCGCTCTCTTGGCGAGCGCGAACGGCTTCAGCCCCGACACCTCTAGGGCGCGGGCCAGGAATGCGCGGGCATCTTCGGTTGCATCAGCCATTGTGTGATTGTGCACATGCTCGCACTCAACGGACCGTGCATTTACGCATTGACTTACTGTGCATTCCTGCACATTCTGCCCGTCATGCAGAACGTCGCCCCCGAAGTGATCGAAGTCGAGCAGCGCGCCAAGGATGCGGGCCTCACCATGGCGTCCATCCTGTCGGAGGTAGGCGTCGCTCAGTCCACGTGGTGGCGCTGGCGGAAGGGCGGGGTCGAGCCTCGCCTCGGAACTCTGCGGGACGTGGCTCATGCCCTTGACCGCCGGATCGCGCTGACCGCCGCCAACGACGACACCGCCACCGAGAAGGCGGCCTGACGTGTCCCCCTCACCGGCCCGCCTCCCTCTGGTCGTCGAAACCCTGGTCGTTGCCGACGCCGCCTATGGGACGGTGATCGAGATCCAGAAGCTGTCCACCGAGGGTCGCCAAGCGGATGCCCTGCACCTTCTGGCGATGCTGGCTGAGGGTGTCGCCTCGCACCGCCCCATCATCCGGGGATGCCTCGCCGCCGAGCGTCAGGCCGCACAGGTGCGTGATGCGTCTGAGCGGACTGCATCCACCATCGGACGGGTCTTCCGGCGCCCAACCCAAGAACATCTCCACGCCGCGAATGATCACCTTCCGGCTCCCGAACAACCTTCACCGTCTGTCGCCTGACCAGCCCTCGCCGGTCATCTGGAAAACCGCCCGGAACATCCGCAGCACATGAACAAGCTCAGCCATCGTGAACACGCACGGCTCGCCCGCGAGCTGATCGACCATTGCGGCGGCCTGGAAGAGGCGGCCGGGGCCTGCCGGGTCCGCAAGTCGGCCCTGTCCGGCTACCAGAACCCCGAAGACCCCTCGACCATGCCGGCCGACGTCATGGACGCGCTGGAGGAATACGCGGGCCAGGGCCCGGTCTATTCCGGCGCCATCGCTGAACGCCGGATGTTCCCGACCAACGTGACGGGCTGCATCAAAGAGCTGGCCTTCGATCTCGCCCAGGAGAGCATGGACGTGGTCACAGCCGTTCGTGAGGCCCTGGCTGACGACCGGCTGTCTCCCAACGACCTCGACGCCATCGCTCGCGCCGAGCGTGATGCCGAGGAAGCGCTTGAGCGTGTCCGCGCCGTTCGCCGCGCCGCCGAGAACGCCAGCGATGATCGGAGGGCTGCCTGATGATCGGCCACGTCCTCTATCTCGCCCATGTCGCGTTTCAGGCTGTGACCCGTCCCTTCCGGGAGCGCCGCGCCCTTGCAGCCTTGCAGGCCGTCTCCAATGCCAAGGACGCCTATCGGTCTGCAAAGGTCCGCGGCGATACCCGCGCCCAGGCCGCGGCTGCGGCTGTATTGCGCCAGGCCCGCACCGCTCAGCTGCGCGCCGAACTCTCTCTGACCACCTTCGCCTCGCGCCCGCGAGAGCGCTGACCAACGGGACCGACCGCCCCGTTGAGCGGTCTTGATGGAGGGCCAGATGGCCAAGAAGCTGAGCGCCAGCCCTGACGGCGGCGAACCCAAGTCGATCCCTAACCGCGATGAGGAAGCTGTCTTCCTGTCGCACCTGAACAAGCTGCGTGTGCAGGAAGCCAAGAAGGCGGTCGCCAAGGCGGCGCTGGACGTTGAGGCCCAGGCCCTGACCGATCTGTTCCGCGTCGCTAAGGCGGACGGTTTCTCGCGCAAGGAACTGCAGGCCATTCTGGACGACGGCAAAGCCAGCCGCCGCGACCTGACGGCCGAGGAAGAGCGTCGCGCCAAGCTGCGGACCTGGGCGGGCCTTCCGGCCGGCACCCAGCCGGACCTGTTCAACCTGGGCGACGCCGCCCGCGATTCCGTCGACGCCGAAGCTCAGGGCTATGCCATGGGTCTGCGTGGCGAGGACGAAATCCCGCCCGAATGGGTTTTGCCGGCCCACGTCCCCGACTTCTCGCAAGGCTGGCGCCGGGCCCAGACCCGACTGGCTGAGAAGTTCGACAAGTCCGCCGCCAACGATGATCTGGCCTCGACCGCAGTTCAGGGCGCTGCCTAATGTATCTCGCGCTCGACCTCGCAACCTGCACCGGGTTCTGCTTCGGAATGCCCGACACCGGCGAGCTGCCGGCGATCGGTCACATCCGCCTGCCGAAGACCGGCGACGACGTCGGCTCCTTCCTCATCGCCTTTGAGGATTGGCTGACGTCCAAGGTCCGCGAGGTCGGGCCGAGCCTTCTCCTATTCGAGGCGCCCATCCTGGCGTCCAGCGCGACGCCGCACGTCACGCGCAAGCTCCACGCCCTCGCCGGCATTACTGAGATGGTCGCCGTCCGCGCTGCCATTGAGTGCTGCGAAGTCTATCCGGTCACGGTCAAGAAGGCCCTGACTGGCTCCGGCCGGGCGGACAAGGACGAAATGGTCCGCGCCGCCCGCGCGTACGGTTTCAACCCAGCGGTTCCCGACGAAGCGGACGCTTTCGGTCTCTGGCTGCACGCCGTGAAGACGCGCTTCCCGAAAGACGCCGGCCGCTGGAACCCCATCAACTTCATGGCCGGGAGGGCCGCATGAACTGCTCTTGGACTGACGACGAACTGGCGAAGGTAAAGATGCTTTGGCCCACGGGCAAAAGCGCCTCTGAAATCTCGCGCGTATTGCCCGGCCGGTCTCGGGCCGCTGTCATCGGCATGGTGCATCGGCTGGGTATCTCCCACCGCGAAAAACCGGAAGTTCCGACGACACGGGCGCCCACGGTCAAGCGCGACCGATATGCTGGAAACGGCTTGAACGCTCGTAGCGGCAAGACCTCAAAAGCCAAGCCGTTCGATCTGACAAAGTCGAAGACAGACAGCACGCCGAAACAGCGCTCCGAGAAGGCAGCCGCCGGCCGGGTCATCATCAAGAAGGCCAGCGATCCAGCGAACGACAACGCCATTCCGCTGATCGGTCGTCGTTTCGGTCAGTGCCCCTGGCCTGTTGGAACGCCCCTTCGCGCCTCCGAACAGCTGGCGTGCGGCGCCCCGATCTATGAGGGCGTCGAGAAGTGCGCCTACTGCCTCGCCCACGCCAAGCGCGCCTACGTCCGCGACATCACCCAGCCGAAGCCCAAGGAGAACCTTGAGCGTGCGAACCGTCGGTGGGCCGCCTGATGTCTCGCCCCCAACGTCGCGACTTCTCCGACCGCGTCCTGACCCAGATCGACAAGGACCGCCGCACCGCCGCCCAGAAGGCGCGGGACGCCAAGGTTAGGGCCGATGCGCGCATGGCTACAGCCGTCGCCATCGCCGGTATCAGCGATGCTGACCTGGTGCTGCATTGCGATGGCGTGCTCTCGGCGGTGAAGGACGCCCTGTGCGCGCGTCTGGATGCCGAGGGCGCCGCCTCCACCTTCGGGCGCTTTGCCCATGTCTCGATCTACACGGGGCCGATCCGGCGCGCCGCCGCTGAGCAGGCCTTCGCCACTCTGACCAAGGCCGCCAACGATGGAGGCGATCAATGAACCGCTCGGACATCCTGAGCTTTGAGCGGTTCTACGGCGCCCAGCTGCGCGCAGAGGCCAAGCGCCGGTCCAAACGCTATCCGGCCGTCGCTGAGCAGCTGAACCGCTGGGCGGACGCCTCGGACGCTCGCGCCGAGACGATCCGATCGGGCCCGCTCTTCGATACGGAGAAGGCGGCATGATGGACCCGCGCGACCAGGACGAGGGTCCGAACCTTCCTCTGAACCTAGAAGCTGAACAGGCGCTGCTAGGCATCCTGCTCTTCAGCAACGAGGCGCACAGACAGGTCCACGACCTTGTCACGCCTGAAGATTTCTCCGAGCCCTATCATCAGCGCATCTACGCTCTGATCGGACGGCTGATCGTCGCCGGCAAGCTGGCTGAGCCCGCCACCATCCAGAACGACCTGGCGCCGGATCCTGCGTTCGAACACTTCGGCGGCCTGCCGTATCTGCGTCGCCTCTGGGATGCAGCGCCACCCGCCAACACCATTCGCGCCTATGCGGAGCAGATCGCAGACACCGCCGTGCGGCGCCGCCTGATCAAGATGGCGACGGAGACGCTGACGTCGGCCCGTGACCCGGAGCACAGCGGCTATTCGGCCGTGGCCAAGGCGCGTGCCGAGCTTGAAGAGGCTGAGCGCGGCGCCGCCCCCGAAGACGCCCTCTTCGTGAACGCGTGGGACGCAGCCCAGGCCCGCATGGACCGGCTGGAACTGGAAGTGGCCACGGGCAAGCCCAAGGGCGTTCAGACCGGCCTGTCGTCGATCGACAAGCGCCTCGGCGGCCTGCTGCCCGGTTCGGTCATCGTCATGGCCGGGCGCCCCGGCATGGGCAAGACGGCGCTGCTGGGCAACGTCCTCTACGGCGCCGCCCTGCGGAACCCTGGCAAGCTCTTCGCCGGCTTCTCGCTGGAGATGGACACCGACCAGCTGAACGACCGCGCCCTGTCGCGCCTGACCGTCGATGAAGACCAGCCAGTCAGCTTCTCCGACATCGCCAAGGTCCAGCCGTTGACGAGCTTCGACCTGCAAGCTCTTCACCGCGCGAAACAATCCATTCCGAAGAACCTGTGGCTCCGCGACCGTGCCGGCGTGTCCGTCGAGGATGTCAGCCGCGCAGTCTGGGCCATGAAGCGCCGTGGCGACCTGGCGGCCATCGGCATCGACTATCTGCAACTGATGCGCCGCCCCGCCCTCGCCGGCCGCAACGAGGCCAGCGCCATTGCCGAGATGACCGGCGCCCTGAAGACCCTGGCCCGCGAAGCGAAGATCGCGATCATCCTGCTCAGCCAGTTGAACCGGTCCGTGGAGAGCCGGGACGACAAGCGGCCCATGCTGTCCGACCTTCGAGAGTCGGGCTCCATCGAGCAGGACGCCGACGCCGTCCTCTTCCCCTTCCGCGAGGTCTACTACCTCCAGAAGGCTGAGCCGAAGGCACACACCGACGCCCATCTTGAATGGGAAATGGAGGTCGCCGGCCTGCGCACGCGCATGGACGTGATCATCGCCAAGAACCGCCACGGGTCCGAGGGCAGCGAGCCCCAGGAATACCGGGCCGACATCGACCTCATCACCAACACGGAGCGCACCTGATGAAGAAGGGTCAGAACTTCTATCGTCGCGATCCGTCCAAGGCGCTGTCGGGCATGATTGGCCTGACCCTGGAAGAGCGGGGCGTCTACAATACCGTGCTCGACCTGCTCTACAGCACCTGGCGCCCGCTTGAGGATGATCGCGCCTTCCTGGCCAACTGGTGCGGCTGCGCGGTCCAGAAGCTGAACCCCATCGTGCGCCGGCTGATCGAGAAAGGCCGCCTGATCACCTTCGAAGAAGGCGGTCGCACCTACCTTTCGGATGAGGCCTTCGAAGTCGAGCGCTCGGCTGTGAAAGGCGATGCTCAAACCCGCTCGGGACGCGCTCAGATCGGGGAGAAGTCAGGAGAAGTCGGAGAGAAGTCGGCCGGTGTCGAACAGAACCCCGGAGTTCTAGACCACTCGGATGAGGAAAAACAACGACTTGCCGCCCCAGAGAAGAATAGGGAAGAGAAGAAAGACCCCCCTACCCCCCAAGGGGGACGCCGCAAGCCCAAGCTGTCGATCCCTGATGGCTTCCCCGAACAGCCTCTCATCGACGAGCAGCAGGCTAAGGCCAGAGCAGCCGGGGCCAACATCGACATCGCCAATCAGGCCGAGCGGTTCAGGAACTGGTCGATCAGCAAGGACAGCCGCTACGCCGACTGGCCTGCGACGTGGCGGAACTGGTGCGACCGCGCGATCCGCGATGCTCCGAAGACCGCCGTCGCCTCGCTGGCCCAGCGCCACGCCCAGGCCCAGCCCGCCGACGAACGCTGGCGCCGCTGGATCCGCGAGTACCGCCAGAACCGCTACTGGCCCAAGGACGACGCTGGCCCAGCCCCTGGCGCGCCCGGCTGCTGCGTCCCGCAAGCCATCCTCGCTGAGTTCGGGTTCGGCCCGACCCCTGCCAACGACTCCCCTAGGTCTGACCTGTTCGCAGAAGGAGCGGCGGCGTGACTTCTGTCGAGTGGACTGAGGCATCGTTCGAGGCGGCCCATCACGGCCCCTTCGGCGATCAGATTCACGGCCATACGTGGCACGTGCGGATATTCTGGCCGGCGTTTCCCCAGGTGGACGCGCGCTGGATGCTGGCGAAGCTCAGCGCCACGATTGAGGCGTGGGATCACACCCTGCTGGACGACAAGGTCACGCCCACGAACTACGGGGTTGCCGTCGCCATCGCCGACGCCATGCCTGATGTCTCTCAGGTCGAGGTCTGGCGCGGAGGTCGCCAGCCGTGCGGCGCGAGGTTCGTCCGATGACGTTGGGAAATCGAAAGGGGATCGCCTGTCATGGGACGCCGATCACACCAAGGCCGGTCCTAGAAGCGCTTGGCGAGCGTGATTATTTCGTCTCGCATTTCCGTCCTGACGATGTCGAGTGGATCGACGCCAACTCGCGCTCTTGGCGCGGAGACAACGGTATCTTCTCCCTGTGGCAGGCGAGCCTCAAGGCTGGGGTGGAGATGGTCTACACCCGCGAGCGCTATCAGGCGTACGTGCAGTGGTGCCGACGCTGGTGTCTTGAAGGAAGCGGAAGGTGCCAATGGGTGGTCATCCCCGACCCCATCGGCACAGGCACGCAAGAGCTGGACGCTATGCTCCGCGAGTGGCCTTCGGACCTCGCCGCCTTCGGTCGTCCGGTCTATCACCTCGATGAACCGATCGACCGCGCCCTGCGCCTGCTTGACCGCTATGGCGTGCTTTGCGTGGGAGCGACCGGTGAATACCGCGTCATTCCGTCGGCAGCCTTCTGCGCTCGGATGGACGAACTGTTCGACGCGATCTGGAACTTCTTCGGCTACATCCCCGACATCCACCTGTTCCGCGCACTTCAGCTCATGAAGCCGGAGTTTCCTTGGCCGGCATCGTCCTGGGACAGCACAATGATCGCGCGGAATCATCACCTGCTGAAGGACGCGGGAACGACCAAGCCGCCGCGACGCGTGAAGGCCGGCCTGATGAAGCCGACACGCGAAGCCCTGTTCGATCTCCCGGTGCCCGAACCCGGCGAGGCGGTTAGCGAGCATTACCTTTGGAAGGTTCAGCAGGCAGCGAACCGTTGGGATGCCCTCGCCGCGTCTCGGACTTTCGACTGGCGAACCGACCGCAGCGTCCCGGTCATTCCCTTCCATGCAAATCAGAACACGCCCCAACCAAAAGGCATCGCCGCATGAGCAAGCAATCGAAAGCCAAGGCCCGCATCCGCAAGGGCCGATACGCCAAGCCGTCCCCGCCCCGGATGATCGGGGCCAACGACAACCACCCCGCCGCGGTGAACGACAACGCGGCGCCGGTGATGATCCGGGGCGTCCGGCTGACCCAGGGCCAGGCCTATCGGTTCGCCAAGGCCCAAGACGATCTGGCAAGCGAGAGCCTGGAGACGCGCCGCGCCGGCCACCGTGCGCTGGAACTGCTCGACGCCGAGCTGGGCGCCAAGGTGCTGGCGGACAATGTCGGCGACGCCTTGGAAGAACGCCGAGGCCTCGAAGCCCTGCGCGGCGTCATCATCGACAAGTCGAACGTCGAGGGCGCCGTCGGTGCGCCGCGCATCGCCCGTGATGGTCTTGAAACTCTGCTGACCGCCAACTCCATCAGCCGGACCCAGCACGCCGCCGGCCTGCTCTACCGCGCCGACTACGAGCGGATCGACCCGGAGAAGATGCTGACCCCGCCCCAGCTGGACCCGGAGAAGCTGAACGTCGTCCGCGGCGGCGACGGCTGGGACCAGAAGCGCCGGGAGATCGAGGAACGAGTCTTCGGCATCCATCTCATGATCTGCGGCGTCGATGCGCCTACGGAGACGGAGCGGCGGGCCCTGCCCAGGTTGCTGGCAAATCACCCGGCCATGCGGGCGATCCATGCGCTGGTCGAGATTGCGGGAAAAGGGGCGAATATTTTGGAAATGGCGACCAGCGGATCCGTGAGGTCTCGCATACGGGAAGACCTGCTGTTTGGCTTGGACGCTTGCGCCATCGCCTATGGATTGGAGTGATCTGAAAGGGTAGAACAAGAGCGGAACACCGGCGGCGCGCCAACGCCGCCGGAGACCTAACCCTATCCGCTGTGAGGAGCGAACGATGGCTGAGAAAGCCCTAGCCCAGGCCGCCGAGCCGGGCAACGACGAGACTTCCCATGTCTACGTGATCGGTCCCGACGGCGGGCCATTCAAAATCGGAGTGGCAAACGACGTTGAGATCAGGCTTCGTCAAATCCAGATTGATCAGTCTCGGCCGCTGGTGATCAAGCATCGAGAAGTGGTGCCGTTCTCGGCCCGTTATGTCGTCGAAAAGCATGCGCACACCATTCTGGCTCGGCATAGAGTTCGCGGCGAGTGGTTCCGCGTTCCCGCCCTGATGGCGATTGATGCCGTGATGCAGGCTGCGAACGACGTGCAGGTTGGCACCCTGCCCCGCGCGCCAAGCATGATCGACCGCCAAGGGCGTGGGGACAGGCCGAAGGTCAGCAGGGATGGGCTTGGATCACTGATCCAAAGAGGAAGCCTCACCCCAGCGCAGGCAAGGGCTGGTCAGCTATATCGCCGACTGTTCGACACCGCCCTTGAGATCAGCAGCGGAAAGCCCGACCCTCGGGCATCGCACCCGGGCGAAGCCCTGACCGCACGAAATCTTGTGGCTCGACTTGATGCGGCTATCCGCTCTGAAGTCAGCCAACGCGCCGCTACCCTGACCATAGAAGTGATTGGAAAAGGACGATGTTTCAGCGATGTAACAGGAACATCTGTGCAGCGAGAACGGCAAAAGCGCGAACTGTTCGCCGCCCTAGATGTTGTGGGCACCCTCTTGACGCCTGATGGACATGTAGAGTAACGCCACCATTAGTAGCGCAAGACGCGCCCGATCAGCCCCGACCCGCAACGGCCGGGGCTTTTTCGTGCCCACTGACCATGTTCGGACCTACGGGAATGGCTGGATCAGGACTGGCCGGGAACGGGGCGAAGTTGCCAAGTTAGGTCGTTGTAGGCTGCGACGAGGACTGAAGGATCGGGTTTAGCCTTAGCCCCGCATGCGATCGCGATAACTGCATCTCGGACCTTCGTAGTGCTGTAGGCGCTTTCCAAGACGTATTCCGCATCGGGCAAATCGTAGACAACGCCGTCGGTTCCAATGACCCTTCTCTTCGCACCAGCCCGCTCCATCTGGTCGTGGAGCATCGAGTAGTGAACGGCGGTTGCGCCGTGCAAGACGACGCGGATGAGGTATCTGGCCATATTGGCCTCCTTAGCTGCGACAGCGTGATTCGCTGACACGCACAGGCTGCGCCGATACGCTCGTTATGGAAGATGCCAGCCACGCGCTGCGGTGGACAGATCCGCAATCCTGTGGACGTAGGAGGCCGAATGGCTCGCCCCAGCCTCTTCAACGACGCCATGGCCGAGGAAATCTGCATCCGCATCATGTGCGGTGACAGCCTCGCCGAGATTTGCCGCGACGAAGAGATGCCGGCCTATCGCACCGTCATGCGGTGGCTGAAGGACGACCCGACATTTCGGCAGAACTACGCGTCCGCGCGCGAGGACCAGGGCCACGCTGACGCCGACGCCATCGCGGACATCGCCAAGCGGATCATCAAGGGCGAGATCGACCCAGCCGCCGGCCGCGCCGCGATCGACGCGCTGAAGTGGACGGCCGGTAAGCGCCAGCCCAAGGCATATGGCGACAAGGTCGCTCTGGTGGGTGGTGGCAAGGACGACGCGCCGATCCGGCATTCCCACGCCTTCGACCTGACCGACGCGACCGACGAGGAGCTTGATGTCCTTGAAGGCTTCATCCGTCGTCGAGCTTCCAACGCTGGAGGAGATCAGGGCGGAACGGGCGAGGCGGAAGGCCGAGACTGACCGCAACCGGCTGATCGAGCGCCAGGGCGAGATACGCGCCCGCTGCGATAGCCTGCACGGCTTCATCGAAGAACACTGGCACATTCTGGAGCCCAAGCGTCCGTTCAAGTCCGGCTGGGCGTTGCGGGCGATGTGCCGACACCTTGAGGCGGTCACGGCTGGGCAGATCCAGTTCCTGCTGATCACCATCCCGCCCGGCATGATGAAATCGCTGGTCCTGGTGTTCTGGACCGCATGGGAATGGGGCCCGAAAGGCCGGCCCGATCTTCAGACACTGGCCACGTCCTACAGCCAGGCCAACGTCCTGCGCGACAATCTCAAGCTCCGGCGCCTGATCGAGAGCGACCAGTACCGCGCCCTCTGGCCCCTCACCCTGCGCGCCGACCAGAACGCCAAGGGCAAGTTCGAAAACACCGACAACGGGTTCAGCGAGGCTCGGCCGTTCAGTTCGATGACCGGCGGCCGGGGCGACCGGGTGAAGGTCGATGACCCCCACTCGACCGAGAGCGCCGAATCTGACGCCGAACGCGAGACCGCTGTTCGCATCTTCCGCGAAGGCATCTCCGACCGGATGAACGACGTCACCACGTCGGCCATCGTGATCATCATGCAGCGCCTGCACGCCAAGGACGTGGCGGCCGTGGCGCTGGAATTGGACATCGGGTTCGTCCACCTGAACCTGCCGATGGAGTTCGAGGCCGAGCGGATCGGCGACGACGGCAGAGTTTCAGGCGGGCCCTGCCGGACCTATGTCGACGGCGAGCTATTCTTCGAAGACCCACGCACCGTTGAAGGCGAACTGCTCTTCCCCGAGCGCTTCCCGGCGCCCGAGGTCGCCAAGCTCAAGAAGGCCAAAGGGTCATACGCCTGGGCGGGCCAATATCAGCAGCGCCCCTCCCCGCGCGACGGCGGAATCTTCCAGCGGGAATGGTTCAAGCCCGCAGCCGTCATACCGGCCGGACCGAAGCGCACCGTGCGGGCCTGGGACGTGGGCGCCACGGAAGGCGGCGGCGACCCCAGCGCCGGCGTCCGATGCACACAGGTAGGATCAGGCGAGGAAGCCCTCTACTACTTCACCGACGCCCGTGTCGGGCAGTGGAGCCCGGCGCAGTTCGAAGCCCAGATGAAGCTGACGGCGGCGGCCGATACGACCGAAGTCACCGTTCGACTGCCCCAAGATCCCGGCGCGGCCGGTAAGGGCTATGTCCAGACGCTGGTCAAGAAGTTGCCTGGCTACACCGTCCGGACCGAACAGCCGACCGGTTCCAAGCTCACCCGTGCAACCGGACTGGCTACACAGGCCGAGGCCGGCAATGTCTTCGTTCTCACGACAGGAGACCCGATGCGCGACGCCTGGATTGAGCCTTTCATCGACGAACTCTGCGCGTTTCCGTCGGCCGCGCACGACGATCAGGTGGACGCCGCGGCTGACGCCTTCAATGAGCTGGCCCTTGGTCAGGTCTCCACCGTCGCCATGTTCCTGAAGAGCCGGCACCGCGGATGAGTGCGCGCCAGATGCTCGTAAACCGGGCGACCCGCACCTTGCAGGGCATGTTCCCCGCCTTTTTTGGAACGGCGAAGCACGACCATTACAAGGACTTCGGCTATCCGGCTGAGGTCACGTTCGAACTGGCCTATCACGCCTACACCCGCACCGGCCTCGGCAGCGCCGGGGTAGACAAGACGGTCGCTAAGACCTGGCAGGACGCGCCTTGGCTCCAAGAGTTCGCCCGTGACAATGGCGACGACACCCCAGAGACCAAACTCGAAGGCAAAATCCGGAAACGTTTCGCTGAACTGCGCTTCTGGCAGCAACTCGCCGAGGCGGATCGGCGCGGACTGGTTGGGTCCTTTGCCGGCGTCATTCTCCAGCTGGCGGACGACAGGGCGTTCGATCAGCCCGTCACGCGCGTCAGTGGCGGCCTTGAGGGCTTGGTCGAGATCATCCCGGCATGGGAAGGTCAGCTGACCATCAGCGAGTGGCATACCAACCAGAACGACGCCAAGACCTACGGCAAGCCCAAGATGTTCGCCTTCCAAGAGGCGGCCGTCGATCGCTCCACCTCCCAGCCTCGGCAGTTCAACGTCCACCCCGACCGGGTCGTGATCTGGTCCAAGGATGGATCGGTCAACGGCCGGTCGTTCCTGGCGCCGGGCTACAATGACCTGCTGACGCTGGAGAAGATCAGCGGAGCCGGTGGCGAGGGCTTCTGGAAGAACGCCAAGTCCGGCCTCAGCCTGCAGATCGACAAGGACGCGAACATCACGAGCATGGCCCAGGCCATGAACGTCGAGGTGTCCGAAGTCGTCGACAAGATGGAAGAGCAGGTGAAGGACTTCAACGCGGGCTTCGATGCCTCGCTGTTGATGCAGGGCATCACCGCGACGCCCATGCAGGTCTCCCTGCCCTCGCCTGAGCACTTCTGGGCCGCGCCGCTTCAGTCCTACGCTGCCTCGATCTCGATGCCGCTGAAGATCCTGGTCGGCTCGCAGTCCGGCGAGCGGGCCAGCACCGAAGACGCCGCTGAGTGGAACAAGACCGTGATGGCGCGCCGCACCGGCATCGTCATCCCGAACATCATGGACATCGTCCGCCGCCTGGTCCGCTTCGGCATCCTCGCCGACAAAGACTGGAACCTCGACTGGTCCGACCTGACCGAGACTTCGCAGGAAGCCAAGGTCGCGCTCGCCGACAAGATGGCCGACGTGAACCAGAAGATGAAGGACACGGGCGAGTTCGTCTTCACGACCGAGGAAATGCGCGGCGTGACCGGACGCGAGCCGCTTAAGGACGCCGAGAAGTATCGGGACGAGCAGCCCGACCCTGACGAAGAGCAGGACGCTCTGGACCTGCCCGAGACCGAAGACGAGCCGGCTCCGGCCGCCTGACCCACCCACAATCGAAGGAGGCCCGCGTGCATCAGCCCGCAGCGCCGACGCGCGCCTTCCTGGTCAACAAGGGCCTGACGGCCGGTGATCAGGTCCGCGTCAACATCCGCACCCTGGCCAACTCGGCGGCGATCAAGCGCGAGAAGCGCAACGGTCGCGACGTGATCATCGTGCCCTCGGCGACCCTGCCGGACGACGTCGTCATGAACGACATCCTCTATCCGGCCGCCGAGATCGCCAAGTCGTTCAAGACCCTGGAGCGGACGCCTGCCCCTCTGGGTCATCCGTCGGTCAACGGCAAGTTCCTCTCCGCCCGCGACCCCGAGGGCTTGAACCAAGGCTGGATCGGCGCTTGGAACGAGAACGTGCGCCAAGAGGGCGGCCGCGTCCTGCTGGACAAGGTGATCGACATCGAGCGCGCCAATCAGTCAGAGGGCGGCAAGCGCGTGCTCGCGGCCATCGACGCCGGCGATCCGGTTCACACCTCGACGGGCCTGCTGGCCATCATGGACGCCGCCAATGGCGACGTTCCCTACAAGTTTACCGCTCGCGACATCGAGTTCGACCACGACGCCATTCTTCTGGACGAAGACGGCGCCGCCACTCCCGACCAGGGCGTCGGCATGATGGTCAACTCGGCGGGCAAAGACATCCAAGTCGTCAACTCGGTCATCGAAGATGATGCCGAGCGCGATCTCGGATGGGCGCTGGAATCTGCATTCCGTGCGCTCGAACGCCAGCAGCGAGCGTCGCTGATGGAGACGGCGATGGGGGAGTTCAAAGCCCTTTTCGCCAAACTGTTTGGCTCCGCGCGGGCCACCTCAACCAACCAGATGGAGAACGACATGGCTGTCTCTGATGAGCAGTTCAAGGCGCTGTCCGACGAGGTGAAAGCCCTGTCGGATGGCCAGAAGAACCTCCCCACGAAGGAGGACATCACCAACGCGGTCGCGGCGGCTTTGAAGCCGATCAACGACCAGCTGGAGGCCCAGGCCAACAGCGCCAAGGCGACGGAAGAAGCGGAGCTGAAGACGCTCCGCGAGAAGATCGTCGCCGGCAACATCATGGACGAGGCCGCAGCTGGCGAACTCACCCTGAACGCCGCCCGCGCCCTGGCTCCCAAGGCCGAGCCGGGCAAGGCCGCCGCCATCGCCCCCGGCTTCAAGCTGCCGGGCGCCAACGCTGCCAAGCCCGCCTTCAAGGCCCCGGCCGCTCAGAAGACGGAGGCCTAAGCACATGCCCCGCTTCAACAAGATCTACGCCGGCCCGGTCACCGAGGTCACGCCGCAGGTCCAGGAGCGCATCTGCGCTGCTGCGGTCCTGCCGGGTATCGCCCTGGTGGAGTCCGGTTCGGCCTTCGCCATCGCGGGCGCCAATAGCGGCGACAAGCTCTACATCGCTCAGGACAACTACCTGGCGCTGAAGGGCACCGACGACGCCTGGCCCGCCGGCGACACCGTAATCGGCATGGAGGCGCTGGACGAGCAGTTCTTCAACATCCGCGTCCCGACCGGCACCAATGTCGCTCGCGGCGCCGAACTGACCACCAGCGCGGCTGGCAAGTTCGTCCTCGCCACCACGGGCCAGAACGTCGCCTTCGTCGCCGAAGAGGCCTTCAACAACAACACCGGTTCTGACCAGCTTGTGCGTGCGCGCAAAGCCGGCCGGAACGTGGTCGCCGCCTAAGGAGGGCGAACATGCGCTATTTCGACGAACAGCTCGTCGCCAACTCCCGCCCGCACCAGCAATGGTGGGGCGAGCTGAGCGTGGCGCGCGAACACTTCCACCGGGTCGAAGACCAGCACGCCGCCCTCTACGGCGAGATGTCGGGCGTGACCAACGCCTCGGCCGTCCTGCCTCGGGACGCCTGGCTGGAGCTGGACACCATCACCACCCGCGTCTTGCGGGACGATGGCGGCAGCGTCTTCATGGCCGACCTGATGCCGCTGGCCAAGCCGGTGAACATCGGCAAGCTGGTCCACATGACCCGCACCGCCTCGGACACCGCCAACCCGGTGTTCCGCTCGCTGTCGGGCCAGGTGCCGGTCGCCATGGACAAGACGGTCTACAACTACGCCGGCACCGTCGTTCCGATCTTCGCCGACGGCTATGGCCGCGAATGGCGGGAATGGAACACCCTGCAGTCCGAGAACTTCGACGCTCTGGCTGACGATCAGGAAGGCTCGATCGATAAGCTGAACCGCGACATGGCCAGCTATGCCCTCGACGGCGACGCCACGATCAAGTTCCAGGGCTACACCGGCTACGGCATCCGCACGTCGCCGCTGACAAAGCTGATCAACATCGGTGCGGGCGGGGCGAACATCGACCTGACCACGGCGACCCCGGATCAGTTGGAAGCGTTCTTCGTCGGGCCCTTCGGCGCGATGCTGGACGCAAATCTGATCACCGAGTCCGTCAACCTCTACATCAGCCCCGACATCGCCCGCGCCTGGGACCGTTCTTATTCGAACGCCCAAGGCTTCAAGCAAGGCACCATCCGCGAGTTCGTCGCTCGCAACCGCCGCATCAACAAAATCGAAGTGACGTGGCGTCTGACGGGCAACCAGTTCTTCGGCTTCGTGCCGAACGCTCGGTACATCCGCCCGATCATCGGCATGGCCGTAAACACCACGGCGATGACGCGCCTGAACCCGACGGACAACTACCAGTTCCTGAACATGGGCGCGATGGGACTGGAGATCCGCGGCGACTACGCAGGAAAGAGCGGTGTGTTTGCGTCCACCATCGTCAACTGACCAACCAGCCCCAGCGCTCACGCCGCATGATTAGGCCAACGGCGCTGGGGCTTATCCCGAACTGGCGAGCGATCTGCTTGTATGGCGCACCTGCCATTGATCGGATTGCTCGCACGTCGGCTTCGGTAAGGGTCGCCTGAGCATTCCGCTCTCCCTTGGTCGTCGTCCCGTGACTAACCGCGTCCTTCATATTCTCTGACCGAGAGGCCCACCGGACGTGCGTGGGATTGACGCAACCGAGATGCCCTCGGCCGCAAGAATGCGCGGTGTCGATTTCGGGCGTTTCAGGCTGACCATGTGCGAGCACGCACATCATGCGGGCGGCTGAAGTCTTCCGCCCCCTATTAGAGATGGTCGCATAGCCCACGTTGTTGCGCTGGAAGGGCCATATCAGACATTCGTCGCCGACGTGATTGACGTGCGCCCTCAGCCAAACGAGCGGTTCACCCCGTTCGATGATTTCTCCACCGGCCTCGCCGGTTCTCCAGTAGCGAAGATAATGGGTCGCGCAGTAGCCCCGCGTTCTTGTGGGCTTGCCGCATCCGTCAACAGAACATAGGGCTCTGGTAGCCATGGCTGATCCTTCCGAGATCGCTTTGGTTAGGGCCGATGTTGGTGTGTCCAGCACCTCGTCGGCCCGCTCAGTATGCCCCAAACCCGCACTAGAAGCAGCCGGAAACGGCGTTTGGCAGACTGAAAGGAAAGAGCAATGCGTATCCGCATCACCGCCGGCGGCATCTACGATGGCGAAGGCAAGGAAATTCCGGTCGGCACCGAACTCGATGTCGCCGACTTCGACGTCAACGACGAGGGCCAGCCGGTCGAGCCCCACCCCTGGGGCGGCCGGTTCGTCGCGATCGGCGGCGGCAAGAAGGGCAAGAAGGGTGTCACCAACGACGGCGTCCTGAAGGCCGAGCATCACGGCGGCGGCAAGTTCAACATCACCCAAGGCGAACAGGTGCTGCTGGAAGGCATTTCGAAGACCGACGCCGATGCCTTCAATGCCCTGTCCGACGAGGACAAGCAGGCGTTCGTCGCCTCGCAGGCCAAGGCCTAAGACGTGGCGGGCTACGGATCAGATCAAGGATTCACCGAGTGGGCGGCCGAGAACGGCTATTACACTTCGACCGGAGACCTGACCGTGGCCCAGCTACGCCAGCGGGCCAGCGACTACGTCGACGGCCTGTACGGCACCCGGTTCCGCGGCGAGCCAGCCGGCGGAATCGACCAGGAACGCGCCTGGCCCCGGATCAACGCGACGGCATGGAAGACGCCGGTCGCCGTCGACGTGATCCCGCGCAACGTCATCATCGCCAGCTATCACGCGGCCATCCAGGAAGCGTTGAAGCCCGGTTCGCTCTCGATCTCCGCAGCCAACTCCGGCGCCCTGAAGCGCAAGAAGGTGGACGTGATCGAAAAGGAATACTTCGAGGGCAGTGGGAACGCCGTCACCGACAACACGCTGCGGCTGAGCGCTGTTGAAGGCCTGCTCGCCCCGTTTCTCACACATGAAACCACTTCGGCAGGCCTCGGCCTATGGGCGGTTGGCTGACATGCTGACCTGTGCGACTCTCCCGGCCGTGACCCGCCGCATCGACAACGATGATCCGCGCCTGACTGCGCACCGCGAGCCGATGGATCTCGCAGACGCGGCGTTCAGCGCCATGCTCGACAGCGCTGAGGCCATGATGATGGCGGTCGCCAAACATGAGGACCAAACGGTCGTTCTGCATCATCGCGAGCAGGCCCAGGCCAAGTTTGAGGCCTATCTCGATCTCATGGCCGAGGCTGGCCACCACGCCGGGCAACTGAAGCCCTAATCCGACATGGCAAAGCGCCTGTCCCAACGACGGCTCTTCCGAGAGCTGGCGGCGAAGTTTGGCGTAGAAGTCGCCGAAGCCTTCATGGCGGCGATCCGGGATTTGACGCGCGGCGTCGAGTTTCACCGCCTGGAGCAAGCCATACGGCGCGGCGACCTCGAAGACGCAATCGCGGCGCTCCACATAAACCGCGGGGCCTTCCAGCCAGTCGAAGCCAGGCTGGTCGAAGCCTTCACCGCCGGGGGCCAAGGCGCTGTAGCGACCATGCCGGCCGCCGTGTCGATCGGCTTCCGCTTCGACCCTGGCAATCAGCGCGCCGCTGCGATCGTCCGCGAGACGGCCGCCACGCTCATCACCCGCCTGACGCAGGGCGAGATCGATCAGGCCCGCGCCTTCCTCGCCGACGGCATGGCGCGCGGCGCCGGCCCTCGGTCTGTAGCGCTGGATCTGGTCGGACGCATCAACCGGGCCACCGGGAACCGCGAAGGCGGCCTGATCGGTCTGTCCGGCCCCTATCGTGACTACGTCGCCACCGCTCGCGCCGAGTTGGCGTCGACGGACCCTGCCCTGCTCCGCAACTATCTGACCCGCAAACAGCGCGACCGCCGTTACGACAAGGCTGTGGCCCGCGCTATCGAGACAGGCAAGCCTGTCCCGCCCGAGACCGCCCGCACGGCCGTGACCCGCTATTCCGCCCGCCTGGTTCGCCTCCGCGGCGAGGTCATCGCCCGCACTGAAGGCCTGCCCGCTATCCGCGCCGCCAAGCATGAGGCGTTTCAACAGCTCGTCGATGACGGCCGTGTCGAGGTCATGGACATCATACGCGGCTGGTCCACCACGGAAGACGGACGCCAACGCGACACTCACGACGCGATGAACGGGCAAGAGGTGCGCGGCCTGGACATGCCATTCACCAGCCCGAGCGGCGCCCAGATGATGTTCCCCGGCGACACCTCACGCGGCGCGCCGGCGTCCGAGATCGTGGCCTGTCGCTGCGACGAGTTCATCACGATCAGGAAGTGGCCCATATGAAGCCTTACCGATCAACGGGCTACATCCCGTACCTGCACTATTTGGTCCGCGCCTTCCTCATGTTCCGCCGCAAAGGAATGTCGTGGCGTTTCGCCTGGGTAGCCGCTTTCGACTACTGGAAGTTCGACCGAGGCGTTCGATGAGCATCATCACAGGCGTCGCCGAAGAGGCGCTGGAAGACTTCGGAGATGACTTCGAAGACGGGTCTCTGACCGTGCCTGGTGCGCGTGTTCCCGATGGTCAAGGCGGGTTCAAGACCGGCCCGGCGACGGTCTATCCCTGCAAGGTGCTGCTGACCGACTACAGCGACTATCGGCGGCAGTCGCTCGGCATCCCCGCCACTGATCGTCAGGTACTTGTCCTGGGCGCCAGTCTCCCCGCCGGCGTCATCCCTGCCAAGGGCCACCAGATCACGGCCCCTGATCCCGCTAAGGGCCTCCTCCCCACGACCTTCGACGTGATCGCGAAGACAGGCGACCCGGCGGCGGCCCTCTACAAGCTCCAGGCGCGATAATGGCGAAGGTCACGCTCGATCTCGGCGCCATCGAGGCCATGTCGGATCGAGCCGCTGAAGGTGGCCTGAGAGAGGCCCTGGGCGAATACGAGCGCATCCTGAAGACCGACGTGCTGAACCGGGCAGGGACTGGGAAGCAATACGGCAAGCATCAGGCCTCAGCCCCCGGCGAGCCCCCTGCCCGCGACCTGGGCAATCTCGTTGCCAACACCAACGCCGATCCGACCATCCGCGACGACGGGGACGAGAGGGTGGGAACGGTCACAGCCAACGCCGCCTATGCCCTGCCCCTCCACAACGGCACCGAGCGCATCGCGGCCCGCCCCTTCATGGATGTGCCGGCGAAAGAGAACCAGCGCGAGCTGACCGAGGCGTTCGTCAGGGGGGCGAGAGAATGAACAGCACCGCCGCCATCTTCGCCCGCCTGAACGGCTCGCTGTCGATCATCGATCGCCTCGACATCTTCGAAGGCCGCGCCGCCATCTTCAACGACCGCGCTCCTGACGACTTCCAGTTCTCGGGGCAGGCCGCCTTGGTCATCGCCGCGCCGTCGGCTGACATCGACGCCAGCACCTTCTCTGAGATCATCCGAGACATCACCCAGGACGTTCGCCTCTACGCCCACGACACCGGCTCGACAGCCGCCATCGACGCGCTGGGCCGCGACATCCGCGACCTCTTCCACCTCCAGGCCTCACAGATCGAGGTCGAGGATGGAATCTGCTCACTCGCGACCGCTACCGGGCCGGTTGCAGCGCCGACCACTGACCCCTCGCTGGTCGGTCGGCGGGTTCAGCTCCGGCTCCAACTGAAAAAGGACTGACCTATGGCCTATCTGGCTCAAGGGGCGATCAAGGTCGAGGTCAACCTCGGCACCGACGGCTCGCCCGACTGGACGAACGTTCCCGGCGTCACCGTGGCCAATGGCCTCGGCTTCTCCGAAAACCGCATCGACGTCACCGACTTCGACACCGCCCCTGGCACGCAGGAAAGCATCTCGGGCCCCCGGCCGAACGTGCCCCTGACCTTCACCATGCACGACGAGCCCACGGATGAAGCCCAGATGGCCATCCATGAGGCCTGTGACGACAACGAGCCGATTGGCTTCCGCTTGCTGCGCGGTGCCAAGGCCCAGGAGTTCAAGAGCGTCCCGACCGTGTCGCTGGCCGCCCCCGTTAATGGCGTGGTGACATACAGCGTGTCAGCAACCCCGGACGCCAAGCCGACTCGCACCACGGTCACGCCGTAACATGAACGACGCCCGCCTTGGTATTGTGCGCCTGCCGCTCCCGGATGGGCGGCAGGTTGCCCTGCAACTGACCTTCGCCGCCTTGGACGCCAAGGGCCATGACTGGCTGCTTGACCGCTTCAAGGTGCTTCAGAAGGGCCGAGCCGGGGCGTCGTCTGCGCTCGGCGATCTGCTGGAGGTTCTGACCGACGGCGCCATCACCAAGGCGGACGTGATCGGCGCGCCGGTCGCCGCTTTCCCTCTGTCGCCCTGCATGAAGGCCTGCTGGGATGCGTGGGAGCTTGCCCAATACGGCCCGGGCGGGAGGTCCGCCGAAGCTGGCCCCGCAAACCCTCAGACGCGCCGGCCGACGCTGTGGAGGCGGCTCTTCGGGCGGCGCTGAAGGGCGGACTGTCCGAAGCCGAGTTCTGGAAGCTGACGCCCTATCGTCTGGGCATGATCTTGACCGAACGCGGGCGCGGTGAAGCTGCCTCGGCGCTCTGGACCGGATGGATGGTCGCCCGTCTCGCTGTTGAGCGAGAGCCGACCCTGTCAGGACCGCAGCACTATTTCCGCGAGTTCTTCGATCTGTCCGGCAACGCCTCAGATGCCGAGGCCATGGCCGACGCCGAGTTCAACCGCATCGCCCGCGTCTTTGGCGTGGAGATCGTGGACTTGTCGGATGAGGGCGCGGCGCCCTAGCCTGTCCCTCTTTCGGGAGGAATGGATGAGCGAAGCGAAAACCGGCTTCACGCGCGGGTTCTTCGGATGCTTCGGCGTCCTGGCGGCGATTGTGTTCGTCATCGTAGGCTTCGCAACGCTCAGCCATTGCGCCGCGGTCATCCCTGCGAACGACAAACGTGACGACGACAGCGGCAAAGATTTCAACCGCCTCACCTACGCCAGCCATTGCGCGAATGCCTTAGTCGAAGCGGGCGGCAAGGGTCAGATCAATGCGGATCGGTCAGCGGTCGTCGTGCCTTGGTCGATCGTGAAGGTTGGCGGAACAGACACCTTTCCCATCCTGGAATGCGCGGTGACTGAAGGCGACCGCGTCCGGTTCGTTACCGTGGAAGTGGTCTGCGAAGACGACTCCGCTGAGCGATGCTCGGCCCTGAAGGGCGTCTCAGACGCTCGCACCGGCAGGTAGACTAATAGCCTCCCGGCGCTGACACGATGATCTGAACGAAGGGCGGTCCATCTGGATCGCCCTTTTCGCATGGAGCGCTGAATGACCGATTCTCCCGTCGTCGGCTCCGCGTCGTTCGAGCTTCGCGCCACCAAGGACAAGCTGAAGCAAGATCTTCGTGAGTCGGAGCGCGACCTCAAGGGTTTCGTCGACGGCGCGGAGCGCACAGCGGGCGCGGGCGCTGGACGGATCGGGGGTGCCATCTCATCCATGGCGCTGTCCGTCACGACGGTTCTGACCGGCCTTGTGACGCTGCTGGGCTTGGCTGCTGTCGGAGCGTTCAATCTCGGCATGCAGGGCATGCAGATGGCGGACGACATCGCCAACACCGCCCGCAAAATCGGCGTCGGGACGAACGCGCTGCAGGAGTGGCGCTTCGTCGCAAAGCAGACAGGCGGTGACGCAAAGGACGCCGACGCTGCCCTGGACAAGTTTGCGGACAAGCTGGCCCAGGCCACGGCGGGAACGTCAAAGAGCGCGACCAAGGCGTTCAATCTGCTGGGCATCGGACCGGAGGAGTTGCGGTCGTTCAAATCCACTGAGGACGCCCTCGACACCATCACCGACCGCATCAAGGGGCTGAAGTCAGAAGCCGACCGCGCCGCCGTTGCTGAAGCGCTGGGACTGGGCTCGCTCTCATCCGCGCTACGCGACGGCGCTGTGGACATCGCCAAGCTGCGGGATGAAGCCCAGAGCCTTGGCATCGTGATGGACCAGGAAATGGTCCGTCGCGCCAGCCAGGCCCAAGGCGAGTTCGATACCCTCAGCCAGATCATCGACGTCAATCTGAAGAGCGCTTTCATCGATCTGGCGCCGGCCATCATGGCCGCCATTGGCCTGGTCGCTGATCTGGCTCGCGCTCTCAGCGATGCCATGGACGCTTGGCGTGACCTCGACAGCAAGACGACCCGAGGCCTTCAACGCGAAGCCGCTCGGCTCTCTGCTGAGAACAACAACCTGATCAGCCGATATGGCTCTCCGCTCGGGATGAACGGCCGGGAAGCCGACCGTCCCACGGTACCCGGATCATCCGGGGGTGCGGCCGGTGTCGGGGGCGCCATGGTCGTGCGGAGCATGCAGCCGGGCGCGCGCGAGACCTATGAGAACAACCAGCGCCGCCTCAACGAGATTTTCGAGCAGATCAAGGCGAGAGAAGACACTGCAGCCCCTTCCCTCACAAACCGTTCGTCAGGTGGAAGCCTAACCCTTCCGCCGCCCCGCGCCGACAACAGCGCCCAACGGGCCGCCGAGCGTGAAGCGCGCCGCGCCGAACGTGTCGAGCAGGAAATCTTCAAAGCCCGCCAGCGCCTGCTCCGCGTTGCCGAAGACGACATTTTGACTGCCCAGCAGCGCTATGACTTGGCGCGTGAGCAGCTGAAAATGGACCGCGAGGCACGCGATGCGGAGATCCAGAGCAAAGCCGACCGGGGCGAGATCAAGGCCGCTGAGCGCCGCCAGCTCGACGCCGCAAATGCCGAGGCCGACGCCCTCGAAGATCGTCTGCTGACCGACAACGCCTTCCGCGAAATCCAAGACGAGCGCTTGGCGACGGAGAAGCTGCTCTCCGGACTGACCGCTGACCTGCTGTCGCTTCAATCCGGCGCCGCCCGTACGGCCAAGGAGCGCCAGCGGATTGAACTCGACCTGCTGGAAATCAGGCAGCGGGAGCGACGCGAAGCTCTCCGTCTGGAGCTGGAGCGCAACCCCAATCTGACCCAGGCGCAGCGCGAAGCCGCCATGGCGACGAATGGCCGGATCGAGCGCGGCGAGCGCGACGCCGTCATCCGCAACAATCTGTCACCCCTGGAACGCTGGCGCGACGAGAGCCTGAAGACGGCTGACGAGATCGCGGAAGCCTATGAGAATGTCGCGGCCCGCGGCCTGGACGCGCTTAACGATGGCCTCGTCGATGCGATCATGAACAGCCGCAACCTGGGTGAAGTTTTCTCTAACGTGGCGCGGCAAATCCTTGCCGATTTGCTGAAGATTTCGGTTCGCAGGGGAATCACCGAGCCGCTGGCGGACATGCTGTTCGGCGGCTCGGGCTCTGGGGTTGGGTCTGGATCAGGTGGCGGTATCGGCTCGTCGATCTTTTCGGCCATCAAGTCGGCGCTGAAGATCCCCGGCTTCTCCAGCGGCGTCAGCAACTTCGGCGGAGGGCTCGCCTATGTCCATGCCGGCGAAATCCTGGCCAATCTACCTCAGGGCACGGACGTGATCCCCGCTCATGCGGTCCAGGCTATGGGCAGCAGGAGCAGCGTGTCGCGCATTGTGGTGACGACGAACGACGACCGGTTCAACGCCTACGTCGACGACCGGGCCGCCCGGCCGGCCGCTGCTGCCTTCAGCACCGCTCGCAAGACCGTCCCGGCCGACATGGCGCGAACTGACCGCTACACGCTGGGGCGTCGTCGCTGATGGCCGTTCTGGTCCTGCCGACCGATCCGGCGCCCGCGAATATGGGCATCGCCATGATCACGGCGAAGAATGTCCTGGCTCCGGCCTTTGGTGACGGAGAACAAGAGCTTCTGCGCAAGGGCAGCCGCTACGCCCTGACCTTCCAGATGCCGCCGATGCGCTACGTCACGTCGATGGACTGGGACGACCTGATGGCCGAAGGCGACACGGTCGTCATGAAGGTGCATCAGCCCGGCTTCGACACCGGCGCGCCGGGCACGCCTCGTGTGAACACGTCGGGCCAATCTGGTCGCATCATCGCCTTGAAGGGTATGACGCCGGGCTATGTGATCCACAAAGGCCAGTTCCTGTCGATCGTCACGCAGGGCCGGCGGTTCCTGTATCGCGCAGCGAGCGCCGCTCTGGTGCTGGAGAACGGTCGGGCCAACGTCTTGCTGCGCACCATGCTGCGCTTCCCGCCGGCGGATAACGACGTGGTCGAGATCGCTCAGCCGATGATCGAGGGCTTCGTCCGTGACCTGGGCGAATGGTCGGTCGGCGTCGATCGTTTGGTCGGGCTGCAGTTCACGGTGAGGGAGCGCTGATGGACGCGAACCTGATCGCCGCCTATCAGCAGCCCGCCTTTGTCAAAGCGACCCTGGTGCGGTTCGATATGGCGGGCGGCGCCGTCTGCCTGACGGACGGCGGTTTCGTTGTGTTCGACGCCGGCGAAGGCGATGGGCCGGAGGGGTATGTCGCCTACCATCCCGTCTATGGATCGCTGGACACTGTCGGCGGCGTCAAAGACGGCGCCGAGGCCCAGACCACACGCATCGACATCGCTCTTCTGCCCGCCTCGGACACCGCCGCCGCAGCTCTGGCTTCGCCAACGACTCAAGGCACGCGTATCCAGTGGTGGGAGGGCGCCGTCGATCCTGACAGCGGTCTCCTGATCGGCGTCCCCGAACTGAAGTTCGACGGGGAGATCGACAAGGCGCGGTTCCAGGTCAGCGACAGCTGGAGCCTGACGCTGGAATGCGGAACCCAGGCCGAGCGCCAGCTGGAGCCGAACGCCGACTGGCGGTTGAACAACGCCTTTCATCAACTGATCTGGCCCGGCGAACTGGGCCTGTCCTACGTCGACGGCGTCACCCGTAAAAAGGAATGGCGCAGCCGACCCGAAAACCCGGGCGTGTTCAAACGTCTGTTGAAGTCGCTGGTCCCGCTGCTGCCCGACTGAGGGAAACCATCATGAACACGATGCTCAAGCGGGCTGCGGCGACGCAGGCCTGCATGGACCGTTTCGCCTACAAGCCCGTCGAACCCGGCGTGCGGGATTGCGGCAAGCTGGCGGCTCACGCCCTGCACAAGCAGGGCCGATCCGCCAAACTGCTGAACGCCTCGAAACACCGTAGCTGGCGCGGGGCCCTGGCCTATCTGAAACGAACCGGGTTCGCGTCCCTGGTCGAGCTGATCGACGCCATGGAGCTGCAGCGGATTCCGCCGGCCGCGGCCCTGCCGGGCGACATCATCGCCATGCCGACCGATGAGGCGAACGGCTTCGGTTGTTCACTGGCCGTGGCGCTGGAGAACGGCCGGGTGCTGGGTCTGAACCCGGCGACGAACTTGATCGAGCCGATGATCCCGCACCTGTTCGTCTGCGCCTGGAGGGTCTGAGTGCCGCACCTTCTGCCCGCCGCCGCCAGCGCCATCGCCCAGGCCGCGCCGACCGCCGCCGCCACGGCGGCCAAGGCGACCGTCATGGGGACGCTGAAGTCGGTCGCTTTCAACGCCCTGACCAGCTTGGCGATCAGTTCGGCCTTGTCGGTCTTTTCGCCCGCCGTGGGGGCGTCGGCGCGGCAGGTCGAGTTCGTTATCGATCCGGACGGACCGATCCCCTTCGCCGCCGGCCGCGTCGGCGTGTCGGGCTCGGTGATCCACCGCGACACCTTCGGCCCCGACCTGATGTATTACGGCATCCCGTTCGTCCTGTCGGGCGCGGGGCCGATCACCGCCATCGAGTCCTTCATGGCGGACGATCATCCGATGGCGTTCGACGCCAACGGCGGCGCGACGACCGAACCCTACCGCCAGGAACTGTTCTTCCGGTCCGTCCTGGGTTTCCAGCCCGCCCCCGCCGCCCTGACCACGCCCAGCGGTCTCAAGAAGGGCGCGACGCTGCCCGGATGGACGTCGGCGCACAAGCTGTCGGGCAAGGCGGCCGGGCTGATCGTCATGGCCGAGAACAGCAAGGGTTCGGCCTTCCCGACCGGCGAGATCAAGCCGCTGATCCAGCTGCTCGGCCTGAAGGGGTGGGACCCCACGCTGGACAGCACCTATCCCGGCGGCGACGGCCCGTGCCGGCTTCACGACGCCTCGACCTGGGTCACGCTGACCTGTCCCATCCTGTGGGGTCTGAAGTGGGCTCTCGGGCTGTGGGAAGGTCCCGAACTGAAGGGCGCGCCCGCGCACGACAGCGCGACTGATCATCAGGTCGGCGGCATCGGCGCTAGGCTGTCGGGGGTGGACGTGCCGGCCTTCGTGGCGGCGTCCAACGTGGCCAAGGCGAACAACTGGACCGTCTCGGCCTATCCCAACACCGACGACGACAAGCACCAGGTGCTGGAGACGTTCCTTCAATCCGGCGGCGCGACCTATGCGCAGCGGGCGGGCAAAATCAGCTGCATCAGCCGGGCCGCGCCACGAGCCAGCCTGGTCACGATCTCGGTCCGCGATACGGCCGGCCCCCTGGAGATCGACACGGCAGCCAGCCGGATCGACCGCATCAACACCCTTCGCCCCCGCTTCTGGAGCCCGGCGCACCGATGGCAGATGACGGCGCTGGACGGCGAGATCACTGCCCAGGCCTATCGGGACGAAGACGGCGGCCGAACCCGTTCGCGGGGCATCGACTGGCCGTTCGTGTCGGACGCGACCCAGACCGCTCAGCTGACCGCGCTGCAGATCGCCAACACGCGCGAAGGCGTCGCGGGCGTGATCCCGCTGAAGCCGCACCTGCAACGCATCCGCCCAGGCGACGCGTTCACGATCACCGAGGCGGGCTTCGTCCTGAACGGGCTGAAGTGCCTGTGCCTGAACACCGACTACGATCCAGCGACGGGCGTGGTGCGGGTGTCGTTCGTCAGCGAGACCGACGCCAAATATCCTTTCGCCCTGGGGCAGGACCCGACGCCGCCGGTTCCGCAGGTTCTGACGCCGGTCGATCCCCGCTTCGTCAGCCCGCCGGGGGCCGGAGACTGGACGATCACCCCGCGCCCACCCGCGTCGGGTGGTGGTCAGATTCCCGGTTTCGACGTAACCGGAGTTGTCTCGAATGACACGGCGACGGCGATCATCGTGGAGACGGGTATGGCCGCCGATGGTCCGTGGACGCAGGCCTATCAAGGTCCGCCGACGGTCACGAACATCCCGGTCGACGGGCTCCAGCCGGGTGCGCCCTATTTCGTTGCGATTCAGTATCAGCGGAACCAGAACTATTCGGAACGCCACGTCTACGGGCCGTTCACAGCGCCGGCCCTAGACCCTGGTCCGAACGCTCCCACCATCATCGGCATCCGAGGCGAGATCGACGCGCTGGCGGACTTGCAGGCGAGCGAGACGATCATTCGTCAGGAGCAGATCGACGCGCTGGCGGCCCGTTCGAACCACGCCGCCAACCTGATCGACAATCCGAACGGCGCAGCGGACTTCCGCAGTTGGATCAAGGAGGGCGGTCCGAACACGGATGCGATCAACGACCCCGAGGTGGGCCATATCTTCGTGGTCGGCGACTACATGGTGTCGCAGGTCTATCCGGCCTCGCCGGGGCAGAAGCACAGTCTGGGCTACAACGCGTCGCCGGTCGGCGGGGGGCATGTTCGCCTGCAATATGTGACGTCCGGGGGATTGGTCGAGGGCGTGCGGGTGGACAACACGCTCGCGGAGAAGGCCGAACGGCGACGGTCGGTCACGCCTGCGACGGCGCCCGCCGGAACGACCGGTTTTCGTCTGGTCGTCGCGCCGCCGGCCGGCGGCGTGCTGCCGGTGTGGGCCATCAAGGTCAACTTCGGCGATGTGGCCACGGACTTCAGCGACGACTATTCGGCGGCCGTGCTGGAGGCCGAAGCGTCGATCACCAAGGCGGCCGTGCTCGATCTGGAAGGTCAGCAGGCGTTGGCGCGGGTGGAGATCGTCGCGGACGCCGAGGGCGGCAAGCCTGCGCGGGGCCGATGGGTCTCTTCCACCTTGGGCTCCTACATAGCCTTCGAGGCCCCCTACATCTTCTGGGGCGAGAACACCGTCTTCGTCGATGCGTCGGACACGCTGGAAACGACGGTTGGCGACTACATCCGCGTGCTGGCGCTCGGCGCCCCGTTCGGTGCGGCGTCCAATCTCGTGGAGTGGTGGGGGCCTAAGACCGTTGCGCGAGGCGCCATGACCCCGGCGAACGGCCTGAACGGTCGCATGACCACGGCGCCCTATGTGTTCGACAATGTCGTCTCCATCCAGGCCAGCGCCCTGTTGTCGTCGATTGCGGTGAACGGCGCCGCAGGAACGACCGATGACACGAACTGGACCACCTGGTGCACGGCTTCCTATTCGAACCTGCCCAGCGGCGGCCTCTTCAAGCTGTTCGCCGAGGCGTCCGCGAACCCTGGCATGACCATCGAAGGATTGGGGTCGTCATTCGATGGCGAGTTCAGGGTTCAGCAGGCCGGGGCCACCATTGCGACAGGTTCGGTGTCGGCCTTCGCGTCGGGCGGCGACGCCAGCTTGGCCCTGCTGATGCCGACAGCGCCGATCATCCCGGCCGCCACGGGGCAGACCTCGCTGGTGCTTCAGGTCCGCCGGGCATCGGGGTCGAACTACATCGGCGGCGCGGGCGCCCACGTCACCTTCTACGCCGAATGGACCAAGGCGGGCTGAGCCTGCCGAGACAAGGAGCGCCCCATGGCCACGAACAAGCTGGAACAGAACTACGCCGCGCGCGAGGCCGTGGCCTTGGCCGTCGGCGCCAAGCTGCGCGAGATCGCGGCCATTCTGACCGAGGCCAAGGCCGATCCCGACCTTTTCCGCGACGGCCTGACCGCGCCGCTGGATCGGGTGCTGGTCCATGCCCAGTTGCACGGTCCCGTGCTGCATCCCGATCCGCTGCCGCAAGGCGCTGACTGACCCCGACCGAAGCCGCCCAACGGCTGTTCGACCACGGCCTGACATTCGGAGACCTCCATGGCTCGATTCATCCGCTGGGTGGCGGAACCCTTCACCGTGTTCGGGATCGGCGCGCTGCTGAACCTGATCCTGAGCGCGGCGGCCTATGCCGGCGTCATCGGGGCGGACCGGATCGACCCCGACTGGATTTTCCTCGCGGGCGCGGCGGGCGGCATCGTGTCCGCCCTAGTCCACGTTGGCGTGGTCTCGCTGGGGTCCGAACCGGCGACCTCGCGCGAGATCATGCGCGCGGTGATCGAGGGCGTGTTCGCCGTCGTCGTCGGCGCGCTGGTCGCCCGGTTCTGGGCCGCGCCCATCGCCCTGCGACTGGCGCCTGACATCAACCCGTCCGACCTCAGAGCCATCGGCTTCGGGATCGGGATGGGGGCGTGGCGCTTCGCGCCTGGTCTGTTTGGGGCCGTCAAACTGCTGTCCAACCCTGCCACCCTTCGCGATCTGGCCCTGCGCTGGTTGGGCGGCACGAGGGCCAACCCATGACCCCTGTCGATATCGTCACCGTCATCGCCGCCGGGCTGGTCGGCCTGACCGTTCTCGCCCGTGCGGAGTTGGTTTCGCCGCGCGTTCGCAGTTCCTACGCCAGCAACGGGTTCGTGCGGTTCGGCATGGACGCCGTCGCCCTGGTGACGGTGTTCGTCATCTTCGAAATCGTCGGCGGCGCGCATGTGCCCGACGCCGTCGCCTGGTTCTTCGTCATCGCCGCCTTGACCTCGACCGCCATGCTGATCAGCATGTTCGTCCACGATGGGCGCGAGGTGCTGGAGGTGCGCCGGGCAGAGACCCGAGCCGCCGACGTTCAGGACATGAAGGAAGCGGTGGAGGAGACGATCCCGCCGGCCGTGGAGCGCTCTCTGGAGAAGGTCGTCACCAGCTTCGCCGAACCTGCGCCCGATTACGACCGGCTGATCCGCATCGACCCGGTCCCGCCTGCCACTCCGCCCGCCGACTGACGAACCGGCTGCCCTCATGGCGGCCAGCTAACCTCCAAATCTGGAGACTGACCATGAGCCTTATACCGGCTGACAGGTTCCGCGCGTTTGCGCCTCGGGCGACGGCGGGCACACGCGAGGCGCTGGAGGCGGCGGCGTCCGCACACGGCTTCTCCGGCCTGGTCCTGGCCCACTGGCTG
>NZ_CDRHXG010000001.1:0-3170926 GCF_976940555.1 Brevundimonas sp. Marseille-Q4549 | reverse complement strand
GTCCGATCCGCTCGTCGCACCCGCCATAGCCGTTACGCCCCCTACCATCGATCAGCCGCCCGCTAACAAGAACCCATCCAGCCCAACGCCCTTCCGAGATGCTTCAGGGACGACTTCTCCTGCGCCGAAAAGCGAGGCTTTTCGGACGGGGTCGAATTCCTGAACAGACATCTCCCGCCGGCACGACACTATAAGGGTCCCGCGCCGCCTTCATCCGTGTGGGGATGGAAGTGCGTTAGAGGCCAAAACTTACGCTGCGAGCCGGGCGGGTCAACGCTGATTCGTTGGTCGATTCGCAGTTAAATTGTTTGACTCCGGCAAACGCCAATTCTGCTTGGGAAAATCCGCGTTCGACGGTCGAAATTTTGCGGCCGAACCGGATTGGAAGTTAACGGCAGAACGCGAAACGGCGAGGAAGCTGATGCTTCCTCGCCGTTGAAATCCCTAGGAAATCCCGTAACGAAACAGCGACGGCTGTTCCGTGGTCGTCGCGATCCTTTAACGGATCAGGCGGCCGACAGCTTCTTCAGCTGGGCGGCCAGACGGCTGACCTTGCGCGAGCCGGTGTTCTTGTGAACCACGCCCTTGGAGACGGCGCGCATCAACTCGGACTGGGCTTCGTTGAAGGCGGTCTTGGCCACGGCGGCGTCGCCGCCGGCCAGGGCTTCCTGGAACTTGCGCAGATAGGTGCGAACGCGCGAGCGACGCGCCTTGTTCACTTGGGTCCGCGCTTCGATCTTGCGGATCGCCTTGCGGGCGCCGGGGTTGTTGGCCATGTCAAACCTTCGAACGGAAAACGCCGCGGAGCACACGTCCACGGCGCGGAAATCTCAAGAGGGCGGGCGTATAGCGGAAAGCCGGGCGACGGTCAACGCGGAGTCTGAACGATCCGCCTGGCGCCCCTCGTTCGAGCCGGAAGCCCTGAAATGGAGCCGCTCCACCTCGGCGCAACACTCTTGAACGCGCCGGCGTCGCCATTCCGTCGCAGTCGAACAATGATTTTCGAATTCTCCGAAACCTTTGCAAAGCTTCATGGTTTTGGCCGTTTTCCCGCCACCTTTGTCGCGTCTGCAACCGCTTGTTCGCCCATAACGTCGCCGGATCGCGCCTCATGAATTCGACCGCCCTGATGCTGCTCGCACTGGCCCCCGCCGCACCGGCCCAGGCCGAGGTCGTCGCGCCCGCCGCCTCGGGCGCCGTCGAAATCGTTCAGGAGCAGCAGGAGCCGACCACCATCCTGCCCGATGTCGTGGTCACGGCCCAGAAGCGCGGCGTGGCCCTGGGCGGACAGGAGCCGATCGTCTCCTATGACGCAACCCAGCTTCAGGCCTTCGGCGCCACCAACATCGGCGAACTGGTCACCCTGTTGGAGGCCCAGACCCGCAGCGCGCGGGGCGGGTCGCCGGTCTTTCTGGTCAACGGGCGGCGTATCTCGGGTTTTCGCGAGATCCGCGGCCTGCCGCCCGAGGCCATCGAGCGGTTCGACATCCTGCCCGAGGAAACCGCTCTTTCCTACGGCTACAGCGCTGATCAGCGTGTGGTGAACATCGTCCTGAAGGCCGACTTCAAGTCCCTGACGACCTCGGTGAACGTGTCGCGACCCGAGCAGGGCGGCCGCACCACCCTCTCCACCGAGAACAATGTGCTGCGCATCGCCGGCGGCGACCGCTGGTCGCTGGATGTCAACGGCAACAGCAGCAACAGCCTGTTCGAGACCGAACGCAACATCGACCGCAGCGACACGGGTGTTCTGTTCGACCGCATCGGCAACGTCGGCGGCGTGAACGGCGGCCAGATCGATCCCGCCCTGTCGGCTCTTGCGGGCGGGTCGATTTCGGTGGCGGGCGTTCCGACCGTCGCCGCCGCGCGGCCCGCGACGCTGGGGGATTTCGTCTCCACCGCCGGAGTGGCGCGAAACGGCGACCTGACCGCCTATCGCACCCTCCTGCCGCGTCAGGCCGAAGCCTCCATCGCCGGGACGTACAAGCACGACCTGAACGACAAGGTCGGCATGACCCTGAGCGCCAGCCTGGATGACAGCAGCAGCCGCAGTTATCTGGGCCTGCCCGGCGTCACCCTGACCCTGCCCGAGACCAGCCCCTGGTCGCCTTTTGGCGGCGACGTCCTTCTCTATCGCTACATCGACCGGCCCGACGCCCTGACGCGTCAGACCAACAGCCGCACGGCCGAGTTCGGCTCGGTCTTCGACGGCTATCTGGGCGAATGGCGCTGGACCGCGACGGGCGAGTACAGCCGCGTTCGCACCGACACGACCACCGGCCGGGGCGTCAACGCCGCCGCCCTGCAAAGCGCGGTCTCGGCGGGCGACCCGAGCGTCAATCCGTTCGGCGACATCGACGGGGCGGTCACGATCGCCGCGCGCGACACCGCCAACTCCGTCGCCCAGACAGCCAACGCCGAGGTCGTCCTCAATGGTTCGGCCTACGAACTGCCGGCCGGACGCCTGAACGCGACTTTCAAGGTGGGGGCCACGCACCAGTCGCTGGAGTCCGAAAGCCTGCGCGGCGGCGTGACGACCGACCGGTCGCAGTCGCGCGACCTAGGCTCGGTCCAGGCCAATTTCGACCTGCCCATCTCCAACCGCGACAAGGGCGTCCTGCCCAAGATCGGCGACCTGTCGGCCAATCTGAACCTGGCCTATCAGCAGCTGTCCGACTTCGGCGGGATCAGTTCGGTGGGCGGTGGCCTGAACTGGTCGCCGGTCGATCGACTGTCGCTGTCCGCCAACTATTCCGACGCCAGCAAGGCGCCGACGATCCAGCAGTTGAACGATCCCACCCTGTCCACCCCGAACACGCCGGTGTTCGACTTCGCCACCGGCCAGACGGTGGAGATCACCCAGATCACCGGCGGCGATCCCAATCTGAAGGCCGAGGATCGCCATATCGTCAAGCTGGGCGCCAACTGGCAGCCGCTAGCCCGCACCGACTTGCGCCTGAACCTGGCCTACACCCGCACCGAGATCGATAACGAGATCGCCAGCTTCCCTGCCATCACCCCGGACCTGGAGGCGGCCCTGCCCGAGCGGTTCACCCGCGACGGCGACGGGAATCTGCTGTCCATCGACGCCCGTCCGCTGAACTTCGCCAGGCGCGAGCAGCAGGACGTGCAGTGGGGCTTCAACTTCTCGCGGCCGTTCGGAACGCCGTCGCCGACCGCTGGCGGGGAGCGGGGCTTCGGACGCGGTCCCGGCGGTCCCGGCGGACCCGGTGGTCCCGGCGGCGGCCGCATGGCGGGCGGCCCTCCTGGCGGCCCCGGCGGGCCTGGCGGCCGTCTGCGCGGCTCCCAGGCGCCGGGCATGCAGCCGGGGCAGGGGATGTTCAACCTGTCGCTGACCCACACCTGGCGCGTTCAGGACGAGGTGGTCATCCGCGACGGCCTGGCGCCCTTGAATCTGCTGGACGGCGACAGCATCAGCGGCTCGGGCGGCCAGTCGCGCCACGAGGTCCAACTGCAGGCCGGGGCCTTCCGCAACGGCTTCGGCGCCTTCGTCAACGCCAATTGGAAATCGGGCACCACGGTGGAAAGCAACCGCCCCGGCGCGCCCGACCTGGACTTCTCGGGTCGCACGACCGTCAATCTGTTCGCCTTCGCCGACCTGACCCAGCGCGCCTCCTGGGTCGAACGCTTCCCGATCCTGAAAGGCACGCGCATCGGCTTCGGCGTGCAGAACCTGTTCGACGACCGCGTTTCGGTGAGCAGCAGCGACGGGCGTACGCCGGTCAACTATCAGTCCGACTATCTGGACCCGCAGGGACGGGTGTTCCGCATCAACCTGCGCAAGATACTGTTCTGACCGCGTTCAGACGTCAGGGCCAGACCAGGGCCAGGGCGACCAGGGCGGTGACGGCCAGCAGGGCCAGCGGGAAGAACAGACGGTCGGACATCGGGCCTCGCGGGCGACGGCGAAAGGGCGGAGGGTCTTCCTAGCACCGTTCCGCCGCCGCGCCAGCCGACACGGGCGCCGCGCCTTGACCCGCATGGGAGGGCGGCTTACCCGGTCGGATCGTTTTTGCGAGGACCGACCGAATGCCGCGCCTGATCCTGCTCCGCCACGGCCAGAGCCAATGGAACCTTGAGAACCGCTTCACCGGCTGGGTCGATGTCGATCTGACGGCGGAGGGCGAGGCCCAGGCCCGGCGCGGCGGCGAGCTGATCGCCCAGGCCGGGTTCAAGCCGGCGGTCATGTTCACCTCTGTCCTGACACGTGCCAAGCGCACCGGCGCCCTGGCCCTTCAATCGGCCGGCCTGACCGGCGTGCCGGTGATCGAGGACTGGCGTTTGAACGAGCGGCACTATGGCGGCCTGACCGGCCTCAACAAGGCCGAGACCGCCGAGAAGCACGGCGAAGACCAGGTCAAGATATGGCGGCGCAGCTATGATGTCCCGCCGCCGCCCCTGGCGCCGGGGGGCGAGTTCGATTTCAACGCCGACCCCCGCTACGCCGGCAAGGCCATTCCGGACACCGAAAGCCTGAAAACCACCCTGGACCGGGTGAAGCCTTACTGGGACGCCGAGATCGCGCCGCGCCTGAAGGCGGGCGAGGATGTGCTGATCGCGGCCCACGGCAACTCCCTGCGCGCCATCGTCAAACTGCTGTTCAATGTGCCGGACGACCGGATCGTGGGTGTCGAAATTCCCACCGGCAATCCGTTGGAGATCGAACTGGACGCGGCGCTGAAGCCCGTCTCGGCCCGCTATCTGGACGCGGCGCGCGCCGAAGACCTGCCGCCGGTCGCCGCATGAGCGCGAACGACGTCGACCGGGACTTCATGGCCCAGGCCATCGCCCTGGCGACCGGGCGAATGGGCGAAACCTGGCCCAATCCGGCCGTAGGCTGCGTCATCGTCAAGGACGGCCGCGTGGTGGCCCAGGCCGCGACCGCGCCCGGCGGTCGCCCTCACGCCGAGGAACAGGCCGTGCCCGCTGCGGGCGCAGACGCCGCCGGTTCGACCGTCTATGTCACGCTGGAGCCGTGCGGGGCGCGGTCCTCGGGCCGCAAATCCTGCGCCCACTTTCTGACCGAGGCCGGCGTGGCGCGCGTGGTTGTCGCCTGCCTGGATCCGTCGCCCTTCGCAGCCGGACGCGGCACCGAGCGCCTGCGTGCCCAGGGCCTGACGGTCGAGACCGGATTGATGAGCGAGGAGGCCGCCGTCCTGTGCGAAGGCTTCCTGCACCGGCTGGAGACCGGCCGCCCCATGGTGCGCGTCAGCCGCGACGGAACAGGCTTCGACGGCCGTTTCGCCGCCTCGGCCAAGGCCGACCTGATCACCGAGCTGAAACGGCTGGGGGAGGCGGGCTATACCCGGCTGTGGACAGCAGAAGGCGAACTGGCCGACGCCCTGCGTGAACAGGGCCTGCTGACGGACTGACGTTCCTCCGGCATGAGGGCTTTCTTAAGCCGAGCGGCCTTAGGATGGCGTCATGGCCCAGGCCACCGAACCCATTGTGCGCAAACGCCTGACCCAGGCGGAACTGGACGCGATCTGCGCCCGGCATGATCGGTTGTTCCAGGCGCGTCCCGGCGGCGCCCGCGCCGTCTTCGCCTGGATGGACCTGTCGGGACTGTGCCTGAAGGGGCGCAATTTGGCCGACGCCGACTTCGCCGCAGCCTGCCTGGAGCGTTGCGACCTGACCGGCGCGCGGCTGGACAACGCCAATTTCTTCGGCGCGGACATGCAGGATGCGATCCTGGCCGACGTCAGCCTGCGTCGCGCCGATCTTCGCGGCGCTTGCCTGCGGGGCGCGGACCTGTCGGGCGCGGACCTGTTCGAGGCCGATCTGCGCGAGGGCACCATCGCCGCCGCCGACGCCAAACTGGGCTTCAAGGTCATAGAGCCGCGTCAGCGCACCGAGACCGAAGCCCAAGGGGCCTGCCTGGCGGGCGCCAATCTTCAACGGTCGAAGATGTCGGGGGTGATCGCCGTCAAGGCCGACTTCTCGGGCGCGGTGATGAAGGACTGCAAGCTGGTCCGCGCCAATCTGAAACAGGCCGACTTCCGCGGCGCAGACCTGGCGGGGGCCGACCTTTCCGGGGCCGATCTGTCCGGAGCGGATCTGCGCGACGCCATCCTGGTGGGCTGCAAGATGACGATGTCGCGCGCCGACGGCGCCGACATGGAAGGCGCGCTGACGGACAGAAGCACGGTCGGCGAACCCGTCGATCGGATGCCCGCCGCCGAAATGCTGCGTGAACACGCCCGCTGGTGCGAGACCGGCGGGGTCGAGGGTCAACCCTCTGTCTTCGACGGCGTCGATCTGCGGCCCCTGAAGTCGATCACGGGTCTGAACCTGACCGCCCTGTCGGCCAAGGGCGCTGTCTTCTACGGCCTGGACATGGAGGGGGTGCAACTTCAGGGCGCCCACCTCGAAAACGCCGATCTGCGCTCAGCCCGCCTGTGCCGCGCCGACCTGCGCGGGGCGCGGCTGAAAGGCGCCAAGTTGAACGGCGCGGATTTGCGCGAGGCGCAACTGGGCCCCTTGCTGCTGACGGCCGACCGCCTTCTGTCGGCGGACCTGACCGGCGCGATCTTGAGAGGGGCGGACCTAACCGGCGCCGACTTGCGCCGCGCCGTCATGGTCGGCGCCGATCTGGGCCGTGCTGTTCTCCACGGCGCCCAGACCCGTCAGACCGATCTGACAGATGCGAATCTGACGGGCGTTCGCGGCCTGATCATCGACCAGGCCGCCTGAGGGCTTTTCAGGCCAACGCCTTGAGCTGATCGACCAGATCGGTCTTTTCCCAGCTGAAGCCGCCGTCCGCGTCCGGTTCGCGGCCGAAGTGGCCATAGGCCGTGGTGCGAGCGTAGATCGGCTTGTTCAGGCCCAGGTGCTGGCGGATGGCGCGCGGCGTCGCCCCGCCGATCAGGTCCAGCAGCTTGTCCTCCAGCAGCGCCTCGGAGACCTTGCCGGTGCCGTGCAGGTCGACGTGGATCGACTGGGGCTCGGCGACGCCGATGGCGTAGGAGATCTGGATGGTGCAGCGGTCGGCGAGACCCGCCGCCACGACGTTCTTGGCCAGATAGCGGCAGGCGTAGGCGGCCGAACGGTCCACCTTGGTCGGATCCTTGCCCGAGAAGGCGCCGCCGCCGTGCGGGGCTGCGCCGCCGTAGGTGTCGACGATGATCTTGCGGCCCGTCAGGCCGGCGTCGCCGTCCGGTCCGCCGATCTCGAAGATGCCGGTCGGGTTGATGTGCCAGACGGTGTTCTCGTCGGTGAAGCCTTCGGGCAGCACGTCGAGGATAAGCGGTTTGACAAACGCCTCGACCTCGGCGGCCCTGCCGGCGGCGTGCTGGGTCGACAGCACGATGGAGGCGGCGCGTTTGGGCTTGCCATCCTCGTATTCGATCGTCACCTGGCTCTTGGCGTCCGGCTCCAGCAGGCTGCCGCCGGCGTGGCGCACCTCGGCCAGGCGCTTCAGGATGTTGTGGCTGTATTGCAGGGTCGCCGGCATCAGCTCCGGCGTCTCGTTCGACGCATAGCCGAACATGATGCCCTGATCGCCCGCGCCCTCGTCCTTCTCGTTGGTCGAGTCGACGCCGACGGCGATGTCGGCCGACTGGGCGTGCAGGAAGCAGGCGTATTCCGCCGTCCGCCAGTCAAATCCGTCCTGTTCGTAGCCGATGTCCCGGACTGCGGCGCGGACCAGCGGCTCCAGGCTGTCGATGATGCTCTGGGTGAAGGCCTCGTTCTCTTCCTTGGTGGCGCCCGGCTGGGTGGCGCGCACCTCGCCCGCCAGCACGATGCGCTGGGTCGTCACCAGGGTCTCGCACGCCACGCGGGCCTCAGGGTCCTTCGAGAGGAAGGCGTCGACCACCGTGTCGGAAATGCGGTCCGCCACCTTGTCCGGATGGCCTTCGGAGACGCTTTCCGAAGTGAAGAGAAAGGAGGAACGAGCGGCCAAGGGAGGCTCCTGTCTGTGTCTGGCCGACAGACATATAAAGATATGCTTATATCTGCAAGCGACCCCTTTCCCGGGAAATTGGCGACACGGTGGTCCCTCCCCGAACCATCGTGGCTGACACCCGTGTTTATTCGGGTAAACAGGAGGACCAAGGGGAAGCGGATGCGCGACGGTCTGACGCCACGAGAAGAGGAATGCGTTCGTCTGGCCGGACAGGGGCTGGAGGACAAGGAGATCGCGGCCCGACTCAACCTTTCTCCGCGCACTGTGGGCAACCATCTGCATCGCGCCTATGCGAAGCTGGGCGTGTCCGATCGAAAGGTCGCCGCCCGGTGCCTGAGTAACGATCACTCAGGGTCGTCGATACTCATTCCCAACCCGCCCTCGATTCCGCCAGATGACGCCACGTCGGCCGGGCAATCGGACGATGGGGCATCCGACCAGACGACCACCTGGTTCTTGCCGGCGCCGCCACGTGGCGTCCTGGCGAGGGCAGGGATCATCGTCGCCGGCGCCGCCATCGCCCTATTGCTCGCCATCGGGATCGTCACGGCGGGCATGGTGGTTCCATCCCTGTTCGACCGGCTCGCTCCCGCTGAAACGCGCTGACATCGAGCCTGCAGGGGAAAAGAGCCTATGAACAATTTGAAGGTCGGCGTCCGCGTGGCGCGACAGGTCAGAAACGCCGAGCACGCTGTCGATCAAGCCATGATCGAGGTGTGCCGCCTGGTCCAGACCGCGCTGGAAGGCCGCGTCGAAGCCCAGTTGGCCGCCGAGGTCGGGCAGAGCGCTTTGGCGAATATGGTGCGAGGGCTGAGCCAGTTGGCCGAGGTCCGCGGCGCCGTCATCGCCAGCCACGGCGAACTGGCCCAGGTCGCCGACGAACATCAGGTCGGCTGGTATCTGGACGGTCCACGCGAGAGCAAGACCGAGTCCACAAAGGGCGTCATGCCCTTCGCCATCGCAGCCTGATCGTCCTCGCCGGAATGTGGTCGCCTCTGTCCCTACTGCTGGAGTGCCTGACCTATGTGGCCATGGCGCTTCTGCTGTGGAAGGGGCGCACGCCTGAACGGATCGTCGTGGTCGCCCTGTTCGTGTTGCAGTGGGGCACGCCGCTCGTCGATGGTCTGTTCATCGGCCATTTCCGCTGGGGGGTGGCGATTCTGTCGTTCGCGATGTTCTGCCTGTTGGCAGGACTGGCGCTTCGATACGACCGGTGGTGGCTTCTACTGGCGGCCGGCGCCCAGCTAATCGCGCTTTCGACCCATTTCGCCGGTGTGGCGGGTTCGGACGCTCTGCTCTGGTCGATCGTCTCGACCCGGATGGTCGTTTGGTTCGAGCTTCTGCTTCTCGCCGTGTTCGGCGTTTGGGAGGCGCGCGCCGCGCCCTACGCCAAAAAACCCTACGCTTCCGCCGCGGCCGACGCCGCCCGCCGTTAAAATCACCGAAGGACATCGATGATGACCGCCAAAATCCAATCCGACTTCCTGCCGCTGTTCGGCGCCTGGTTCGATACCGCCAACCTCGCGCAGTCCGCCGGCGCCCAGGCCCTTGCATCCAACGCGGGCAACCTGCTCGCGGACCTGGACCTCAGCGCAATGGTCGAGGCCGAGACGACCCTGTTGTCGCACACGCCCTCGTCGGCGACCGAGGCGGCCTGCCTTCTGGAAATCATCCGCCAGAATATCGCTGATTCCGGGCGGTCGGACGGCATGGATGTTCGGGCGCTTGGCGCCGTCCAGGCCTGGCTTGCGAGCCAAACATCCGCCGACGCCACGCTCAATGGCGTGGACCGGCTGCTGCACGAAGCCCGCGCGCGCGGCTGATCAGTCCTGCAGGCTCTTGGCGACGAGCAGCAGGGCGTCGCGCTTTTCGGCGCTGTGGATGCCGCGAAACGCGTTCAGCAGTTCCGACACGCCGGGAGCCGCCAGCGCCAGTTCGTCGCCTTCGGCCGTTTCCAGTTCACCCAACAGGGCGGCGCCGGTGGATTTCAGAACCGCCGCGATCTGCAGAAGGCGCGCCGCCGACACGCGATTGACGCCCCGCTCGTATTTCTGGATCTGTTGAAACGTCACGCCTGCGCCGGCCGCCAACTGGGCCTGGGTGATACGGAGTTCCTCGCGTCGCGTCCGGATGCGGGCGCCAATTGCGATATCCACGGGATCTATTGCGTCGGTCATCTTGGCCTGACAAAAAAGCGGAAGTCGTGCTCAGGCCCCAAAACGCCCGCTACGTCAAGTCATGGCGTAACGAGAAGTGTCCGGCTGCGGACAAAGCTGCCGATTATCAGCTTGAAGCGTCGGTGCGAAACCGGTCGACCGGAAAATGGTGCCGCTTAGGTGACTCGAACACCTGACCCCCTCATTACGAATGAGGTAAAACGCTCATAATGCATTGATTTAAGACGATTATTTTCACAGATTTTGTGGAATGATTTTCGTCGTCTGTGTTGATTTTATTGAGATTTTAGAGGCGGGATCGGCTATAATTCGAAGTTGGAGATTGTCATCACGTCCCCAACCAATCCCACCACATATCAAACACACTAAGGCTCTTCGGGGCTGGCCATTCGCCGTGCCCACTCCCTCTCCATAATCAAAATTCAACAAGCCCCAGCTTGCCGCTGCGGCCGCATTTTTCATGTCAAACACAAATCCATACTTTCACCCAGACCAACCCCGCCTGATCAAAACCGAGCGGGCCATCTGCTCGTGCCTGGAGACTTACTTCGTCACCCTGACCACGAAGCGCCGACTATCGCCTGAGACCTTCTCTTACGAAGTCCGGGAGACCTTTAATCGGGTCAATAGCAGGCTGTTTGGAACCGCATTCAAACGTGGCCGAGATGGCGAGAAGGTTCGTCTCCGCACCCTCGCCGTTCAGGAGCTGACCGCCAACGACGGCTTGCACACCCATATGCTCGTCGGTGTGCCGGACGACTCACTGAGCCTGAAGGCCAACCCGTGCCCCACTCCGATCCCCGAGTTGATCATCCAGACATGGATCGATGGCGATCCGCATTTCCGTCGTCGTGAGGCCCAGGACATTCGGCCAATCCACGATTTCAAGGGCGTTCGAAGCTACATACAGAAGGACATTCGCACTCTCGACGATTTTGCCGAGCGGTTCGACCTTCTCAACACCCACTGATCATTCTGGATTGCGAGCGACTGTCCCTGCGGAAGCGGGGATAATCCATAACCCATTAGAGGCAGCGCTCGCCCCAGAACTTCGCTCTTCACGCTTGGCCAGACACCCGTCCGGCCTTGATTATAGAGTATTGTCTAAAGCTCAAAGACACTCTGGGAACACCTCTAAGAGAGACTTTATATCCCCATGAATGCTCCGAAGGAGCGCCGATGAGCGAAGCGAAGAGGCCATTTAATAAGGTCTGAAGCTGTCAGGTTGGGGATGGGGATGCCGGTGGTGCAGAGGGGCCAGACAACTTCAGCAGGCGGAGCGCAGCTAGCTCTGTCTGGCACTTGGTCCGGTTTATAGGTGATCCGGTCGATCCAAAGATCATTAGCGCTTGAGCTGGACTCCCGTAATGGTTGCTGGCTATGGTGGCGACGTCCTGGGGAGGGCTCGTGCAGCTTCAAGTCTTTTTGGCGTGTTTGGCGTTTTCGGCATCTATTTGTGCTGTTCCGGCAGAGGCGCAGTCATGTGGTTCCGGCTACTATCGGAACACCGCAGGCAGTTGCATTTCATCACCGCGCCGCCCGCATAGCGGCACCGCGCAAGGGTTATTGAGCGGCTCTAGCATTACGTCAGGCGCTACGGCTCGTTGTCAGGATGGAACGTATAGCTATTCCCAAAGCCGCCGCGGCCGGTGCTCCGGGCATGGCGGCGTGGCGAAATGGCTGTGAGCAACAATAATGGTTGCGGCACGTGGATTGTGATCGCTTTCGTCGGGGCTGTGGCCTGGCAATGCACGCGCGACAAAGCGCCGACGGAGGTTGAGGCAGACTATTCAAGCTACAGTCCGGCCGAAGCCCCGGACGCAGATTATTCGACTTATGCGCCCACTCCGCCGTCTACCTATGCGGCCGATGACTCGGTGACGCCAGAGCCTTACGTCAGTTCCGGGTATCAGGATGCCGTCGCACCTTACGGCTGCACCGAAGGCTGTTCGGGGCACGATGCGGGCTGGGCTTGGGCAGAGGAGAACGGCGTCACCGATCCGGGCGACTGCGGGGGTAACAGCATGTCGTTTGAAGAAGGGTGCATTGCCTATGCCGAAGAACAGGAAGTGGACCGGCCCGACGAGGATCGTTGGTGAGCGTCCGCACGGACAATGAAACGTAACGGAGAAAAATGATGTTGAAGAAGCTTGCCGCCATCGCCGCGCTCATAATGGCCGTCTCGCTCCACACTCCGGCCATGGCGCAAATGACCGGGTCGAATTTCGCCGGGCGGAAGCCTGTCATAATCAACAATGCGTCCGAGCATCTCACCCTGTCGGACTTCAAGTTCGAAAACACCTATCGCGACCGGTCGACGCGGTTTGTTCGGGAACTCAAATGGGCGAACACGGGCTCTAAACCGATCATCGCGTTCGAAGTGGTGATGCTGTTCTATGACCCCTTCAACCGGCCGATCTCAGGCTCGGGAGGGCGGTGGCTCGTCCCCGGGCACAACAGCGCGAACTGGTCTGCCTTGGCACCCGGTCAAACTGATGGGGATGGTTTGATCGGGCTTCGTGACGAAGATGCCTTTTTCGGCATCGCGTACGTACGGGCGATCCGTTTCGATGACGGCACGGTCTGGACCTCCAACCAAGCCGAAGTGGAGCGCGCCATTCGCGCGGAGCTTCCGCAGCTGCGAGAGATCGGGGAACTGGAACCTACCCCGCAGCCCACTGCCGATCGGTGAGACAATGACCACGTGTCGTCCCAAACTTTGGGCCATTATCGGCGAGAGCGGTGTCGGCAAGTCGCCGACGGTCAAAGCCCTCGTTTCTCAGCAGAATGGCGGGCGCGTTAGTAAGGTGTCGTCCGTCCTGTTGCGTGGCGGCGGCTACATCGATGTTCATTGCAAGGTCATGGCCCTGCAGGAGGCCGGTTGGACCCCGGCCGAAACCGTAGCTGAGGTCGATAAATGGATCAGGTCGGTCGCGAAGCAACACCCGCCGATCGAACCGGCTTGTATCAATCTTCTGTTTGCGATGCGGTTCGATCCTGTTCCTTGGACAAAAGGCAAGCGGACTTGGATTTGCCCTTCAGCCGAGGACTACCTCTCGCACTTCGTTCGCGCGGGGTGGGACCTCAAACGCCTAGTCTTGATGTCGCCTGAAGATAGCCGGAGCCATCTGTCTCGCTTCGGTGTCCCGACCCTTTGGGCAGATAACTCGACCGCGCCCAACGAAACAAACGGCGCGGTTCGCAATCACTTTGGCTGGGCTTAGAGGCGCGGTGCTCGATCTCCGCGGTCGGCGCGAGCGGGTTTGGGATCCAGCGCTGCGTCCGGAAGGTGAAGGCGATGTGGAAAAGGAGCCCTTCGGCGTTTGGTGGGAACGAAATCGCGATCGGCTGGCGCACTTGGAGCCGAGGATAGCGGAACAATGGATCTATCGCCATTGGACCCACTCCTACACCGCCTTCGTCCACCTTGCTGACCTGACTTGGCGGCTGGAGAAATGGTCTGGGGACCACGTCCTAGAGCATGCGCACATGGAGTTTGGTGGGCCGTTTGATGCCGACAATGACTATAAGGTTTTCAACGGCCACCAAGGCTTTGGGCCGAATCCTACTGCGCGTGCAATGAATGCCGGTACTTGGGATATGCCGCTTCTCTTGCTGGAGACTCCAAGCGGCATCCAAAGCCACGATGGCGAGATGCCATTTGTTCGTTATCTTGTGGCCGAGGGATCGAAGCGGATGCGCTATCTTTATGCACTGCGGGCGCGCGGCGATCCGAAGCGAACAGACCGGTTCTGACGGCGTCGACAACGGCCTCCATCGACCGTTCGACCGACGCACGATCGGTTTGGAAGATGCGGGCCAGTGCGTTGTCGCGACTACCGTCCTTCGCCCAGGGCGCAACAAATCGCTCCATGTATTGCTGCGCTAGCTCCTCTGCATAAGCCTGAGCAATGCACTGTCGGTCGCTTCCGCATCCAACCAGGCTGTTAGCCCACGCCGTATGATTATCCCGGACCCGATCCGGGTCGGCTGCCTGATCAAGAGCTTTGCGGTAAGCTAGGTCAATCTGCCGGTCCCTTGCTGCCAGATCAGGGTCTCGACAGATCGTGGCTGCCGTATCTGATCTGGGACGACGACAATCGAAGCTTGATTGCGCTTCGGCGCTCAGCGGGATTGCGAATACGGCGAGGGTCATCGCCACTACGAGGTATCTGATTGTCATTGCCCCTCCCCAATCAACCAGAAGCTTCCTCCGCTCGGGCGGTAGGGTGAGACAACGGCGTGATATTCACTTCAATGAATAAACTCAGCCGTGTTCCGCCGTCAACGCATGAGGGATGGATATTAGGGTGGTGATCGGCCGGAACGTGAGACGCTTGCGGGTGGCCAAAGGGCTGACCCAAGAAGAGCTGTCCGCCCGTTGTGATTTTGATCAGCGGTACATCAGCCAGGTCGAAAACGGACTGCAAAACCTGACCGTTCTGAGCCTGTACGAACTATCGCAAGCGCTCGGTACGACCCCTGTTGCCCTCGTTACCCCGGACGTGGACGCCGACCAAGAGGGCTGATCATTGGTCTCAGGGAAGTCGATTTGGCGTCATCGAACGAGCCGACAAGATCGCAGCCGTTCCTCTCCGCAGTGGGGGAGCGAGTGATGGTGTTCAGGGAAACAGCGGCGCTCAGCCCGCAGATGCTGGCGTCGAGGACCGGCATCCCGGTCGCCTACATTCGGCGGCTGGAGATAGGCCAGGCTGATCCCAGCATCGTCAGATTGCAGCGGATCGCCACGGCGCTCGACACCACCGTGCAGGAGTTGTTGGACGTTGAGGGAGACGAACTCGGGATCGCAGCGGCTCAGACAAAACCTGTCTGAGGTTCACCCACAACATCAACCCCATCCGGTCCTGAAACCAGTCCGCAACCAAGCTCATCACAGGGAAACAGGAGGTGGTGCCGCTTGCCAGACTCGAACTGGCGACCCCTTCATTACGAATGAAGTGCTCTACCAGCTGAGCTAAAGCGGCGTGGCCCATTCGGGACTGGTAACGTGTCGAATACCGCTAAAACGACCGTAGAAAACTCACTCATTACGAATGAGGTGCTCTACCGGCTGAGCTAAAGCGGCTCCGGTCGGCGGGCGTGCCCGCGCGAGAGGGGCTCTTTATACGGGCCGTCGGCGCTTGCCAAGCGCCTCTTGCAAGGTTGCGAGCAAAACCGGGTCGTTCGGGGCGTCGGCGATGGCGGGGTGGAGGCTCAGCGCGATCAAAGGGGCGGCGGCCTGGGGCGAAATGCAGACGACGAGGCGTTCGGCCAGAGCATTGTTGCCGTGGGCGGCCAGGGCGCGGGCGGCGCGAGGGGAGTGAACCAGGACGGCGTCCACCTGGGGCGGCGCGGAAGGGTCGGTTGGGACGGTGCGATAGACCGGCAGGGCGTCGATCACGATGTTGGAGCCCTGCGCGCGCGTCAGCGCGGCCAGGTCGGCGACCGGGTTTTCGGCGATGGCGGCCAGGATCGGTCCGGCCGCCGGTTGGAGGGCTATGAGGCGGGCCAAGGCGTGGATATCCCCTTCGGCCGATCGAACCTGCGGGAAGCCGGCGGCGAGGGCCGCGGCGGCGGTGGCGTCGCCTACAGTGAAGACGGGCTGGTCGCGGCGCGGCGTCAGGGCGGCGTAGGCGGCGACGCCGTTGGGACTGGTGAAGACCAGGGCGGCGTAGCGGTCCAGGTCGGGCAGGGCGGGGGCGAGCGGCTGGACGGTCAACAGAGGGGCGACGACGGGCGTCAGACCCAGGGCGCGCAGACGCTGGGCCGTGCGGTCGGCGCCGGGCCGGGTGCGGGTGATCCAGACCCGGGCGCTCATCCGTCCAAGGTCGCGAGATCGACCTCCTGATCGCCGGCGGCGTCGCGCACCTCTTCGCCCAGGCGCAGGCCCAGGGCCCGGGCGGAGTCGGGGTTGGGTGCGGGCAGGTCGCCCGTCCGGCGCCAGCGGGCCGAGCCGTCGGGGCTGAGCATTTCGGTGGTGAGGCGCAGCACGCCGTTGGCGATGACGGCATGGGCGCCGACGGCGGTGCGGCACGACCCTTCCAGCGTCAGCATGGCGCCGCGTTCGGCCTCGACGGCCATGGCCGTTTCGGGGTGGTTCAGGGCTGCGACCCAGGGGGCGTGCATATCCGCCTCGCGCGTCTGCAGCGCCAGGGCGCCCTGGCCCGGCGCGGGCAGGAAGGCGTCCAGCGACAGCTTTTCGCGGATGGCGTCGGTCACGCCCAGACGCGTCATGCCCGACACGGCCAGAAGGATGGCGTCGAATTCGCCCTCGGCCGCGCGGCGCAGCCGGGTGTCGATATTGCCGCGAAGCATCTCGATCTTCAGATCGGGACGCAGGGCCAGGGCCTGGGCCTGGCGGCGCAGGCTGGCGGTGCCCAGGCGCGCGCCGGTCGGCAGGTCGTCGAAGGCGGCGTGGTCGCGGCTGATGAAGGCGTCGCGCGCGTCCTCGCGTTCGGGCGTGGCGGCGACGCACAGGCCGGGCGGCTGTTCGGCGGGCACGTCCTTCATCGAATGGACGGCGATGTCGATGCGGCCGTCAAGCAGGGCTTCTTCGATCTCCTTGGTGAACAGGGCCTTGCCGCCCAGTTCCAGCAGGCGGCGGTCCTGGATGCGGTCGCCGGTGGTGACGATCTCGACCAGGGGAACGGCATCCGCGATCTCGCTTTCCGGCACGCCCAGGGCGCGGCCGATGGCGCGCTGCATCATGCCGGACTGGGCCAGGGCCAGCCTGGAGCGGCGGGTGCCGATGCGGAGAGGAAAGGTCATGAGCGTTGCGTACCGGTCGTCGGGTCGCTACCTCGGCCCGATGGAGAGTTCCGCCGACTATAGCAGCGGCGCCGCAGCGGCAACTGGACGGGATGTCCCCCCCCGTCCTGGCGAAGCCCTGACGGTGCTGGGCCTTGAGACCAGCTGCGACGAGACGGCCGCCTCGGTGGTGCGGTTGCACCCGTCGGATCGCGGCGGGCGGGCCGAGGTCCTGTCCTCGGTCGTGCACAGCCAGATCGACGATCACGCCGCCTATGGCGGGGTGGTGCCGGAGATCGCCGCGCGCAGCCATGTGGAGATGATCGACGGCGTCACCCGCCGCGCGATGGCCCAGGCCGGACTGGACTGGAGCGCGCTGGACGGGGTGGCGGCGACGGCGGGGCCGGGTCTGGTCGGCGGGGTCATGGTGGGGCTGAGTTACGGCAAGGCGGTCAGCCTTGCGCGTCATCTGCCGCTGGTGGCGGTCAATCATCTGGAGGGACACGCCGTCTCGGCGCGACTGGGGGCGGAGGTGGCCTATCCCTTCCTGTTGCTGCTGGTGTCGGGCGGTCATTGTCAGCTTCTGGAGGTGCGCGGGGTCGGCGACATGAGCCGGATCGGCGCCACCATCGACGATGCGGCCGGCGAGGCCTTCGACAAGATCGCCAAGGCCCTGGGCCTGGGCTATCCGGGCGGGCCGGCGCTGGAGCGGCTGGCGATGCAGGGCGACGGGTCCGGCATCGATCTGCCGCGCGCCCTGCTGGGGCGCAAGGACTGCGACTTCTCCTTCTCGGGGCTGAAGACGGCGGCCTTCCGCATCGCCCAGACGTGCGAGACGGAACAGGACAAGGCGAACCTGGCCGATGCGGTGCAAAACGCCATCGCGCGGCAGTTGGCGGACCGGTCGGAGCGGGCGCTGGCGGATTATGCGGCGACGCACGATCATCGCTTGTTCGTGGTGGCCGGGGGGGTGGCGGCGAACAGGACGATCCGCGCGGTGCTGGAGGCGACGGCGGCGAAACACGGCTTCGACTTCCTGGCGCCCCCGATGGCCTATTGCACCGACAATGCGGCGATGATCGCCCTGGCAGGAGCCGAACGGCTGGCGCTGGGCCTGACCAGCGACATCGATGTGGTCGCCCGGCCGCGATGGCCGCTGGACGAAGCGCGCGCCCTGTCCGATCCTTCGCATAAGCCGGGTCGGAAGGGCGCCAAGGCGTGATCGATAAACAAGCCTCGGGAGGGCGTATGGAATTCCGCACGGCAGGGGTCATCGGCGCAGGCGCCTGGGGCACGGCCCTGGCCCAGGTCTGCGTTCGGGCGGGGCTGGACACCATCCTTCAGGCGCGCGAGCCGCAGTTGGTCGAGACCCTGACACGGACGCGGATGAACGCGCTCTATCTGCCGGACGTGCCTCTGGCCGAGAGTCTGCGCTTCACCGCCGACCTGGCGGACCTGGGCGGTTGCGACGTGATCCTGGCCGTGCCGCCCGCCCAGCACATGCGCGCCACCCTGACGGCGTTCTCCCCCCACCATCGCGCCGGCGTGCCGGTGGTCCTGTGCTCCAAGGGGGTGGAGCGCGGCACGATGAAGCTGATGACCGAGGTGCTGGCCGAAACCCTGCCGGACGCGCCGGCCGCCGTCCTGTCGGGCCCCAGCTTTGCGGCCGAGGTGTCGCGCGGCCTGCCGACGGCCGTGACCCTGGCCTGCGCCGATCCGGTGCTGGGCCAGGCGCTGCTGAACACCCTGTCGGCGCCGGGCTTTCGCCCCTACCTGGCCACCGACCTGATCGGGGCCGAGGCGGGCGGGGCGTTGAAGAATGTGTTGGCCATCGCCTGCGGCATTTCCGAAGGCCGCCAGCTGGGCCGCAGCGCCCACGCCGCCCTGATCACGCGTGGTTTCGCCGAAATGACGCGCCTCGCCGTCGCCATGGGCGCCCAGGCCGAGACTGTGGCGGGCCTGTGCGGCCTGGGCGATCTGGTCCTGACCTGCTCCAGCCCGCAGTCGCGCAACATGAGCCTGGGTCTGGCCCTGGGGCAGGGACAGACGGTGGAGCAGGCCCTGGCCGGCAAACGGTCGGTGGCCGAGGGCTATGAGAGCGCGCCCGCGGTGCGCGAACTGGCCGCGCGCCTTGGCGTGGAAATCCCGATCGCCGAAGGAGTCGCCGCTCTGCTGGCCGGAGAGATCGACGTGGACGGCCTGATCGACGGCCTGCTGTCGCGTCCGCTGAAGGCCGAACGTGTCTGAAGAAGACGCCGCGCTGACCGAGGAGCGTAAACGGGTCTGGAAGACCCCGCCGGGCGTGGCCCTGTGCGCCGAGGCCGACATCGCCGATCCCGGATCGCGCGGCTTCGTGCTGCAGATCGGGGAGGCCTTCTTTCACGGTTTCGTCGTGCGCAAGGACGGCGCGGTCGCCGGCTGGGTCGACCGTTGCCCGCATGCGGGCTTTCCGCTGGCCATCGAGCTGGATCGCTATCTGGCGCCCGACGCCTCGCTGATCCTGTGCGGCTGGCACGGCGCGGTGTTCGAACCGCTGTCCGGGGAATGCAAGGGCGGCCCCTGCGCCGGGGGGCGGCTGACGCCCTGGCCGGTTCAGGTCGCGGGCGGAATCATCCGCACCGCCTGATCTCCCGTCAGTCCAGCGGCTGGGGCCGGGTGACGATCGGCGCGTTCGGATCCGCCTGGGTTTGACGCGCCGGGGTCGGGGCTGCGGCGGGCGGCGTCACCACCACCACGGGCGTTTCGGTCGTCGTCGCGGCCGGCGGGGGCGCAGCCGCGGTCGGGTTGGATTGAGGCGTGGCCGGCTTCGACGCCTGGGGACGCGAGGCCGGCGTCGTCGGCGAAGATGCGGCGACCTGGCGCGTGGACGTCGATGGCGCGGGGACGGATGGGGCAGGCCGCGCGGCGACGGCGGTCGACGGCGGCGTCGGAGTGGGGGCCGGAGTTTCAATCGGCGCCTGGGCGGCGGGCTGGACCGGGGCGAGAGACTCGACCGTTGGCGTCGCAGCAGCAGGCGTCGGAGCCGGCGAGGGCTTCAGCGCGAACCACAGACCGCCGCCGACGACCAGCAGGAGCGCCACGGCGGCGCCGATCAGCAGCGGCGCACGCGAGGACCGGGCGGTTCCACGATCCAGTCGCGCCAAGGTCGGGGCGACGGATGCGGCTTCGACCACGGGCGGCGTCTCCGCCACGCGGACGGGGCGGGCCGGCTCCGGCGCCGGGACTGCTTTCGGCGTGGCCGGCTCGGCAGCGGGCAGGGGACGGACCGTCAGGTCGGCCGGCGTGTTCGGCGTCGGCGCGGCGACGTTGGGCTCGGGGACGGCAGGTGCAGGTCGCGCCTGCGGGATCAGGGAGCCCGACAGGATGCCGCCCTGGCGCGCGGCGGGCGTCGGCGCGCGCCCTTCGGCCAGGGACCGGCCCTGGATCGGGCTGGGCGCCGGGGCAGGCGCCGGCTTCGGGGCGGCGCGGCGCGGCGGATCGGGAATGCGGTCCAGAGGATTGGGCGCCACCGGCACGGGTCCGACATGGAAGGTGGTCGCCGGCATGCGGCCCCACTGCGCCGGCTTTCGGGCGAAGGGCTGAGGCGTGGACGGGGTCTTGGTATCGTCGGACATGGTCTTCTAATCGCTGGCGATCTGGCCGGTTTCGTGACGGTCTAGTTCTTGAGCCGATAGCCGGTCTTGAACATCCACATGACGATGGCCAGGCAGACGGCGAAGAAACCCAGCGTCGCCGCCAGGCTGATCCCCACGGCCACGTCTCCCTGGCCGTAGAAGGCCCAGCGGAAGCCCGAGATCAGATAGACGACAGGATTGAACAGGCTCACGGTGCGCCAGCCTGCCGGCAGCATGTCGATGGAATAGAAGGCGCCGCCCAGGAAGGTCAGCGGCGTCACGATCAGCATGGGGATCATCTGCAACTGTTCGAACCCGTCGGCCCAGACCCCGATGATGAAGCCGAACAGGCTGAACGTCACCGAAATCAGGATCAGAAACGCCATCATCCAGAACGGATGCAAGATCTGCAGCGGCACGAAGAAGGCCGCCGTCGCCAGAATGATCAGGCCCAGCGCCGCCGACTTGGTCGCCGCCGCCCCGACATAGGCCAGCACGATCTCCAGCGACGACACCGGCGCCGACAGGATTTCGTAGATCGTGCCCGTGAACTTGGGGAAGTAGATGCCGAACGAGGCGTTGAAGATCGACTGGGTGAACAGGCTCAGCATGATCAGGCCCGGCACGATGAAGGCGCCGTAGGGCACGCCCCCGACCTCCTGCATGCGGCTGCCGATGGCGCCGCCGAAGACGACGAAATACAGGGCCGTGGTGATGACCGGCGTGACCACGCTCTGCCACAGGGTGCGCAGCGCGCGCGCCATCTCGAAGCGGTAGATGGCCCAGACGCCGTAGGCGTTGAAGGTCATGCGGCGGCTCCGTTCGTGTGAACCAGGCTGACGAAGATGTCTTCCAGCGAGCTCTGGCGGGCGTTCAGGTCCTTGAAGCCGATGTTCAGCCCCTCCAGCCGGCGGATCAGCGAGGGGACGCCGGTGTCTTCGGCGTTGGCGTCGAAACTGTATTCCAGCTCGCCCCCGTCGGTCTTCAGCGTCAGGTCCCAGTCGGACAGTTCGGAGGGCAGGGCGTCCAGCGGCTCGACCAGGTTCAGCGTCAGGGTCTTCTTGCCCAGCTTCTTCATCAGGGCGGTCTTTTCCTCGACCAGGATCAGTTCGCCCTTCAGGATGACGCCCACGCGGTCGGCCATCTCCTCGGCCTCCTCGATATAGTGGGTGGTCAGGATGATCGTGACGCCGCGTTCGCGCAGCGTCCTGACCATCGCCCACATGTCGCGACGCAGTTCCACGTCCACCCCGGCCGTCGGTTCGTCTAGGAACAGGATGTCCGGCTCGTGGCTCAGGGCCTTGGCGATCATCACGCGCCGCTTCATGCCGCCCGACAGGGTGCGCAGCTTGGCGTCGCGCTTGTCCCACAGCGACAGGTCGCGCAGCAGCCGTTCGATGAAGACCGGGTTCGGCGCCTTGCCGAACAGGCCCCGGCTGAAGGTGACAGTGGCCATGACCGTCTCGAAAGCGTCGGTGGTCAGTTCCTGCGGCACCAGGCCGATCTTGGTGCGGGCGGCGCGGAAGTCAGACTGGATATCGTGACCGTCGGCGACCACCGTGCCTGTCGTCGGCGTGACGATGCCGCAGACGATGGAGATCAGGGTCGTCTTGCCCGCCCCGTTCGGGCCCAGGAGGGCGAATATCTCGCCCTTGTCGATGGTCAGGTCGATGCGTTTCAGCGCCTGAAGCCCCGATTTGTAGGTCTTCGTCAGGCCTTCGATCTCGATAACCGGCATCGGCGTTCCCTTCGCCGGCGGCGGATGCGCCGGGCGTCGTCGTGGCGGGAATATGGCGCGCCTGTCGCGCCGCTCAAGGGGTGAAGTCGTTGTTAACGGGTTGCAGGCATCGTGACGGGAACGTCGCGTTCTTGACGGGGTCCGTATTGTCTTCGCTGTCCGTAGAGCACCGCGTTGCGCTGGAGGCGATCGTCCAGGCCTGTTCGGACGACCAACTGGCGCAATTGGCCTTGGGGGTGAAGACCTTGACCGGCGCCAAGGCGGCGGAATTGGAAGCCCTGATCGCCGAAGAGATTCGCGATCGCGCCCGCCGCGATGTCGCCTTCGGCCCCCTGACGCCCCTGTTTCGCCCACGCGCGGACGGCGTTTCCGCCCTGACCTTTCCGCCCCTGCTGTACGCACGCCTGTGGCGCGAGGCGCGCAAGGGAGAAGAGGCCTTCCTGGGCCTGCTGGACGGGGTGGTCGCGACGGAGGGCGAATGGACCCTGGTCGCCGATCGGCTGTGCGCCAAGGCGTCGGCCGTCCTTCGGGATCGACCCTATGACATATGGCCGGATTGTCAGCGCCCCGCCGAGGGAGAACCCCCGTCCACGCCGGTCGAACTGGCCGGCTGTCTGGATCTGACGCCCCTGGCGCGCGGCGCCCTGCCGCGTCTGGCGGTCTGGCTGGAGCGCCCGGACGACACCCAGCTGGCGGGTCTTCGACTGCTTATCCAGGATTGTCTGGCCGTGTCCCCCGAGGGCGGGCGGCGCATGATCGACATCATGTTCGCCCATGTCCCGGACGCAGAGCGGATGCTGCGGGTCGTGACGCGGACCAGTCGTCTGGCCGACCGCGAAGCGATTTTGAGCCATTCGGAAATGGGCGTTCTGGTCGAACGCCTACTGGTCTCGGTTCAGGCGCGGGTCAAACATATCGCCGTCATGCGGCCTCAACAGGGCGAGGCGGCCATGCTGGCGTTGGTGGACGATGTGAACTGGTGCGCGGGGGTTCTGGCCGAGTTGGACATGAGCCTGCAGGTGCGGCCGGACTCGCCCTGGGGCAAGTCGGCGCGATTGGCGCGCATTCAGGTGTCGGGCCAGATGTCGGGGCTGATGAAATCGACCCAGGCCGCCGTCCACGCTGCCTTGCCGATGAAACGACAGGTTCTGGCCGGCCGGATGAAGCGGATGTCGCCGTGGCTGGAGGCGCCCTGCCAAGGTGAGGCGATAGAGACGGCGGCGGGCCTGCTGTCCGCCGTCACGGCCATGCGCGGCGCGGCCAACGTCTTCGGTTGCGAATCCGACCGGTCCGCTCTGACGACCGAACTGACGGACTATCTGTCCGCCTGGGCCAACGAGGCGCTGGACAGCATCGCCGACGCCGAAGCGCTCGATCCGGACCAGGCGCTGCGCCTGGTCGGCGTGGCGGCGCGGTTCCTGACGGTGATCGAGGCGCTGGAGGCGGCGCGGGCGATCCGTCGCCGCGCCGCGGCGGCCGAAACGGCGCGGGCCGTGCGACCCGCGTCAACGGGGGCCTCGCCCGCCGGCGATTGATGCGTTAGACGGCGGCGATGATCGCTTTCTGGACGATGACAGGACTGGCGGCGGCGATGGCCGCCCTGCTGGTGCTGGCCGGCGCGCGGCGCGGCGCCGATCCGGGCGCGACCGTCGAAAGCCAGGCGGGCGCGCGCGAGATCGAGGAACTGGAGGGGTTGAAAGCGCGCGGTCTGCTGGATGACGCGGCCTACGCCGGCGCGCGCGCCGAGGCCGGTCGCCGGCTGCTGGCCATGCAGGCGACGGCGGCGCCCGTTGCAGGCGCGCGCGACCGAGTCTGGGTTCTGGGCGGCGTCGCCCTGGCGGTGGCGGGCGCCTTGGGCCTCTATGTCGCCACGGGCGCGCCCGGACTGCCGGATCAGGCCTATGAACGCCGCGTCGACGACTGGGCGACGCGGCTGGAGACGCTGGAGTCGCCGCAACTGGCCGCCGTCGCCGCGCGCGTGGTGCGGGACAAGCCCCGCGACCCGCAGGCCCTGGCCATGCTGGGCGCGGCGCGCTTCGCCGCCGACGATCCGCTGGGCGCGGCCTCGGCCTTTCGCAGGCTGATCGACATCCAACCGAAGGACGCCCAGGCCTGGGCGCGGCTGGGCGAAAGCCTGGTTCGCGCCAACGACGGCAAGATCGGCGGCGACGCCGAGGCGGCTTTTGCGCAGGCGGTTCGCCTCGATCCGGGTCAACTGGGCGCCCGCTTTTTCCTGGGCGAGGCGGCCTTGGCGCGCGGGGACGCCCGGACGACCCGCCTGATGTGGACCCCGCTGATCGCGGCTCTCGATCCCGCCGATCCGCGCCGCCTGGACCTGGAACGGCGCATGCCCCCGACGGACGCTGGGGGGCGGGCTCGATGATGCGTTGGAGCGCGTTCACGCCCCGGCTATATGCGTCCGTTCCCTTCTCCGTTGGCGGAGCGTTCGTCGCATGAGCTGGCTGCCCAAATCGCCCAAGGCGCGTCGTCGGCTGTGGGTCGTCGCCGCAGTGAGCCCGGTCCTGGCCCTGGCGGTCGGCCTGTCCTTGTGGGCCATGCAGGATAGCGTGACCTTCTTCTATTCTCCGTCCGAAGCGACCGCGGACAAGGCCCCCGAGGGGCGCGCCATCCGTTTGGGCGGGCTGGTCGAGACGGGCAGCGTGCACAAGTCCGGTGACGGCGTGGTGGCCTTTTCCGTCACCGACAACGCCGCCACGACGCGCGTCGTCTATCACGGCGATCTGCCGGACCTCTTCCGCGAAGGGCAGGGGATTGTTGCGCAAGGATCGTTCGGCGCCGACCGCACCTTCCATGCGCGCCAGGTCCTGGCCAAGCACGACGAAAACTATATGCCGCGCGAAGTCGCCGACCGGCTGAAGGCCAAGGGCGAGTGGCGGCCCGAAGGCGCGGCGCCGCCTGCCCCGACGCGCGGATCGACCGCCCTATGATCGCGGAATTCGGGGCTTTCGCCCTGGCCCTGGCCCTGGGCCTGTCGGGGCTGCAGACGGTTCTGTCGGCGGCCGGGCGGGTGCGGCGCAGTCCGGTGCTGGCCGGCGCGGCCCAGGGCGCGGCCCTGGCGGCGGCGGGGGCGGTGGCTTTGGCGTTCGCGGCCCTGATCTACGCCTTCGTGGTGTCGGACTTTTCCGTCTCCAACGTCGCGGCCAACAGCCACACCGACAAACCGATGCTGTACAAGGTCGCGGGCGCTTGGGGCAGCCACGAGGGCTCGCTTCTGCTGTGGTGTCTGGTCCTGACCGTCTTCGGCGGGGCGCTGGCGCGGGCGCGCGGCCTGCCGTTCGGGCTGAAGGCCTCGGCGGTGGCGGTGCAGGGGGCGCTGGGCTCGCTGTTCCTGGCCTTCGCCGTCTTCACCTCCAGCCCCTTCACCCGCCTTGACCCCGCGCCGTTCCAGGGCGCGTCGCTGAATCCCCTGTTGCAGGACCCGGCGCTGGCGGTGCATCCGCCGCTGCTCTACGCGGGCTACGTCGGGTTTTCGGTCTGTTTCTCGCTGGCCGTCGCCGCCCTGATCGAGGGGCGGGCGCAGACGGCCTTCTGGCCGGCATGGGGACGCTGGGTCCGGCCGTGGGCGCTGGCCAGCTGGGCCTTGCTGACGGTCGGCATCACCCTGGGGTCGTTCTGGGCCTATTACGAACTGGGCTGGGGCGGCTGGTGGTTCTGGGACCCGGTCGAGAATGCGTCATTCATGCCGTGGCTGGCGGGGGCGGCCCTGCTGCACAGCGCGGTCGTCACCGAGCGGCGCGGGGCGCTGGCGGGCTGGACCGTGTTCCTGGCCCTGCTGGCCTTCACCTTCTCCATGCTGGGCGCGTTTCTGGTGCGGTCTGGGGTGCTGACCAGCGTTCACGCCTTCGCCGTCGATCCAAAGCGCGGGATGATGCTGCTGGCCATATTGGGCGTCACGGCGGGCGCCGCCTTCGCCCTGTTCGCCTGGCGCGCGCCCCAGCTGAAGGGAGGAGGCCTGTTCGCGCCGATCAGCCGCGAGGGCGCGCTGGTGCTGAACAATCTTTTCCTGACGGCGGCGGCAGCGACCGTGCTGCTGGGCACCCTCTATCCTCTGATCCTGGAGGCAGCGTCGGGCGCGACGATCTCGGTCGGACCGCCCTATTTCGCCGCGACCTTCGTTCCCCTGATGACGGTCGCCTTCGTCATCCTGCCCGCAGGGCCGCTGTTGGCCTGGAAGCGCGGCGATCTGCCCGGCGCCTTTCAGAGGCTGAGCCTCGCGGCGGGCCTGTCGGTGCTGGTCACCCTGGCGGCCTATGCCCTGGGGGAGCCGAGAAAGGCCCTGGCCGCCGCCGGGATCGGCCTGGGCGCCTGGCTGATCCTGGGCAGCCTGTCCGAAGTCGTCGAGCGGGTGCGCCTGTTCCGCGCGCCGGGCGCCGAGACGCTGCGTCGCCTGAAGGGCCTGCCGCTGGGCGCCTGGGGCATGACCCTGGCGCACCTGGGCCTGGGGGTTTTCATCCTGGGCGCGGTGGTCGAAACCGGCTTCAAGGCCGAGGCCGCACGCGCCCTGTCCCTGGGCCAAAGCGTGTCGGCCGGGCCGTGGACGGTGACGCTGGATCAGGTCCACGTCGTCGAGGGGCCGAACTATCTGGCCGAACAGGGCCGGCTGACCGTGCGACGCGCCGACGGCCGGGGGCGCGCCGAGACGGTGACGGCCGAACGGCGCTTCTTTCCCGCCGGGGGGCAGACCACGACCGAGGTCGGGCTGGATTTCCGGGGGCTGGACGACGTCTATGTGGTGATCGGAGAGAGGGCGGGCAGCCCGGAACAGCCGGCCTGGGTGGTGCGCCTGTATTGGAACCCCTGGGCGCGGCTGATCTTCCTGGGCCCGGCGATCATGGCCTTGGGCGGCCTGCTGTCGCTCATGGATCGTCGTCTGAGGGTGGGCGTGGCGCGGCGGAGGAAGACGGCTTGAGGCGGCTTGTGCTCCTCGCCGCCGCGCCGATCCTGGCGTTGATGCTGACGGCGGCCGAACCCCCGGCCGCGCCGGATCGTCCCCTGACCGACGTCGCCCAGGAAGCCCGCGCCCAGGCCCTGTTCAAGGGCGTCCGCTGCGTCGTCTGCCAGCATGAGGCCATCGCCGACAGTCCGGCCGGCGTCGCGGGCGACATGCGCCGCCTGATCCGCGAGGAGATCGCCTCGGGCGCCACGGATCAACAGGTGCGCGACGATCTGGTCCGGCGGTTCGGCGACTATGTGCTGTTCACCCCGCCGATGCGAATCGGGACCTGGCTGTTGTGGTTCGGGCCGTTCGCCCTGGTGCTGACGGCCGGCGCGGCCTTGGCTTTGAACGCACGTCGGCGTGTGGCGGAGCCGACGCCCCTGTCGGCCGAAGAGGAACGCCGTCTGGAAAACATTCTCCGAAATGAGAAGCTTCGCCGCGATCCTGACGCAACCTCGCCTCACGACGGGCGCTAGTCGGGAACAACGATCGGCGGCTGGGATTTTGGCGCCGAGCCGCCCTGGCCTATATCAAACGCGAAACCGGCTATTCTGCGCCGGACAGAGGATCGCAAGGACCACGATGCTGAAGCGCAAGGAGTTCATTCTGGGGGCCGCAGCCGGCCTGACCCTGGCGGCGGCCGCGACCGCCGGCGGTTTCATGAGCTGGCCCGGCGCCCATGCCGAGCCGCAGGCGGTGAACCGCATCACCCCGGTCCCGGCCAACGGCGACGCCTTCACCCCGCCGCCGGGCGCGCCCAGCAGCTTCGCCACCATCTTCGAACAGGTCGCCCCGGCCGTCGTCCAGATCGACGTGACGGTGAAGGTGGACCAGCCCCAGGGCGGCGCCTTCCAGATTCCCGGCCTGCCGTTCCAGTTCGTCCCGCCCCAGGGCCAAAGAGGCCAGGACGACGAACCCCGCACGGCCCAGGGCGCCGGTTCGGGCTTCTTCATCTCGCAGGACGGCTATATCGTCACCAACAACCACGTTGTCGCCGACGCGACCGAGATCAAGGTCAAGATGTCGGACGGCCGCGAACTGCCCGCGCGCCTGATCGGACGAGATCCGGCGACCGACCTGGCGGTGATCAAGGTCGACGGCGACAACTTCAAATACGTCAGCTTCGAGGAAACGGCCCAACCGCGCGTCGGCGACTGGGTCATCGCCATCGGCAACCCCTTCGGCCTGGGCGGAACGGCGACGGCCGGCATCGTCTCGGCCAAGGCCCGCGACATCGGCGGCAACGAGAACCCCTACACGGACTTCCTTCAGATCGACGCCGCCATTAACCGCGGCAACTCGGGGGGGCCGACCTTCGACATCTACGGCCGCGTCATCGGCGTGAACTCCGCGATCCTGTCGCCATCGGGGGGGTCGGTCGGCATCGGTTTCGCCATTCCGGCGGAAACGGCCAAGTCGATCACCGAGCGCTTGATGCGCGGTGAAAGCATCGAGCGTGGCTACCTTGGGGTCCAGATCGGCAACTTGACCAACGAGTATCGTGAGAGCCTGGGATTACCCGCTTCGACCAAGGGCGCCTATGTCGTGGAAGTTACGCCAGACGGTCCTGCCGCACGAGGTGGATTGCAGGTCGGCGATGTCGTCGTTTCTCTGAACGGTCGCGCGATCGAAAGCTCTTCTGAACTGACGCGCGCCGTCGGTTCGGCCAAGCCCGGCGACACTCTGCGACTGGAACTTTTGCGGGAAGGTCGCCGTCAGACGATCAACGTCCGTTCGGGATCTAGGCCGGCGAATCTTGAGACGGCAAGCGCTGGCTCGGATGATGAATCTGGTGGTCCGACGAACCCGGGCGCCGCAGCAGGCGAGGTTGTGGAAGGTCTGACCGTCGCGCCTGTCAATGCAGCGCTACGGAGCCGCTTCGGTCTGCCGGCCGATGTTCAAGGCCTAGTCGTCACTGCCGTCGGACAGCAATCGCGTGCCGCCCGCCTGGGCTTCCAGCCTGGAATGGTCGTCATTCAGGCGAACGGCCGCAGCGTGGGTTCGGCCGCCGATCTCAAGGGCGCGGTCGAGGCTGTGAAGTCCGCTGGACGACCTGGGATTCTTCTGCTGATGCGGACGCCGCGAGGAAACTCGCCTGTGGTGTTGCCGCTTCAGGACAAGAACTGATCGGTATTCTGACCAAGCCTTAACTCGTCAATCGCCGCCGATGCGCTACCATCGGCGGCGATTTTGATTCCGGGAGGGGTTCATGCGGATTCTGGTGGTCGAGGATGACGCCGAGGCGGCGACCGCCATGGTGCGGGGACTGTCCGAAGCCGGACATGACGTCACCCACGCCGTGGACGGCGCCTTCGGCCTGTTGGAGGCGCAAAAGGGCGGTTACGACGTCTATGTGGTGGACCGGATGATGCCGCGCCTGGACGGGGTCGGCATGGTCGAGACGGTCAGGAAGGGCGGCGACCAGACGCCGGTGCTGTTCCTGTCGGCCCTGGGCGAGGTCGAGGATCGGGTCACGGGCCTGAAGGCCGGGGCCGACGACTATCTGGTCAAACCCTACGCCTTCGCCGAACTGATCGCGCGGGTGGAGGCCCTGGCGCGCCGCCGCGAGACGGGCGGGGTGCAGACGGTTCTGAAGGTCGGCGACCTGGAGATGAACCTGATCGGCCGCACCGTGCATCGCGGCACGACCGAGATCGACCTTCAGCCGCGCGAGTTTCAGCTGCTGGAGTTCCTGATGCGCCACGCCGGCCAGTCGGTGACGCGCACCATGCTGCTGGAGAAGGTGTGGGAATATCATTTCGACCCCCAGACCAACGTCATCGACGTGCATATCAGCCGCCTGCGCTCCAAGATCGACAAGGGCTTCGACCGCGCGATGCTGCAGACCGTGCGCGGGGCGGGATACAGGCTGGAGGCGTAAGCCTTCGGCATGCGCCTTCCGTCTCTCCTTCGCCGCACGCCCTTCCGGCTGACGCTGCTGTTCCTGGCGCTGTTCGTGGCGGCGGCGGGGGCGATCCTGGCCTATGTCTATTTCGCCTCGGCGTCGGAGGCCCAGGCGCGGGCGCGGGCGGACGTGGAGACGGAGTTGGGCGCCCTGACCGCCATCCATCGGACGCGGGGGATCGACGCCCTCAACCAGGCCCTGGTGGAGCGCACCATTCGGGGTGGACCCTATCTGTATCTGCTGACCGGACCGGACGGGAAGATCGTCACCGGCAATCTGTCGGCCATGCCTTTCGACCTGAAAGAGGCGCGTCATGAGGGCGCGGGCGAATGGAGCACTTTTCGCCTGACCAGCACCGACGCCGACGGTCGGGTGGAGGCCCGCCGTTCCATCGGCGTCGTCATGCCCCTGGCCGGCGGCGACACCCTGTTCGTCGGCGAGGACATCGGCGGGATCGAGGAATATCTGTCGCGCCTGACCCAGGCCCTGTGGGGAGCGATGGGCCTGGTCATGCTGCTGGGCCTGGCCGGCGGCCTCTACATCAGCCGGCGGGTGGAGCGGTCGATGGCCGGGCTGAACCAGGTCGTTCAGGCGGTTCAGGAGGGCGACCTGAAGGTGCGCGCGCCCGTGCGTCACACCGGCGACGAACTGGACGAACTGGGCCAGGGCCTGAACACCATGCTGGATCGGCTGGAGGCCTCCATGTCCTCGATACGCCACGCCGGCGACGCCATCGCCCACGACCTGCGCTCGCCCCTGACGCGGATGCGCGCCAAGCTGGAGGTCGCCTTGATCGACGCCGAGGCGGGAAAGATCGACGGGGTCGACGCCCTGGGCATCGCCCTGGACGAGGCGGATCATCTGCTGAAGACCTTCAACACCGTCCTGGCGATCGCGCGGTTGCAGGCGGGCGGCGCGCCCGACCCGAAGGTGATGGACGCCGCCGACCTGGCCGCCGACATGGCCGAGCTTTACGAACCCGCCGCCGAGGACAAGGACATCGACTTCTCGGCCGAGGTGGAGAAGGGGCTGATGATCGAGGGCAACCAGCCCTTCCTGGCCCAGGCCCTGGCGAACCTGATCGACAACGCCATCAAATACACGCCTGCCGGCGGGGCGGTGAAGCTGCGGGCGCGCAGGCGGTCGTCGGGCGAGATCGAATATTCCGTCACCGACACCGGGCCCGGCGTGCCGGAGGAAGACCGTGAACGTGTGGTCCAACGCTTCGTGCGCCTGGACAACAGCCGCACCGAGCCCGGCTCGGGCCTGGGCCTGTCGCTGGTGACGGCGGTGGCCGAGGCGCACGGCGGGCGGGTGGTGCTGGACGAGGGGCCGGGCGCCTACGGCGGCTTCGGCCCCGGGCTGCGGGTGGCGCTGGTGTTGCCGCCGGCGTCCGCCGGGATGATTTGATGCCCGATAACGAATCCTCGGTCCCCTTGTACCGCGACATGAAGCCTGCTGGTCCGGTTGTGGACGCCGCGGCGGCCGAACGCCTGCTGGAGACCCTGATCCAGACCGCCGACGCGGACGGCTGGCGCGAAACCCTGGACGCGGCCTGGCCCGCCCTGGCGCCCGTGGCGGGCGCTTCGCCCTATCTGGCCGGACTGATGCGTCGTCGTCCTGACCATCTGCGACACCTGCTGGAGGCTGAAGCAGCTGATGGCCTGGAGCGGATTCTGCGCGAGACGGACGCACTGGACGGCCAGCCGGACGACGTGCGCGCCCCGCTGCGGGTGCTGAAGGCCGACCTGCACCTGTTGACGGCCCTGGCGGACACAGGCGGGGTCTGGGGGTTGGATCAGGTCACGGGCGCCCTGTCGCGGTTCGCCGACGCCGCCTGCCGCGCCGCCCTGCGCGCCGTCGCCGCCGAGCAGCGGGCCCGGGGACGGCTGATCGTCACGCCCGATGAGACGCGCGGCCCGATCCCCGGTCTGTTCGGCCTGGCCATGGGCAAGCACGGCGCCCACGAGCTGAACTATTCTTCGGACATCGACATCTCCCTATTCTTCGAGCCGCGCCTGATGACCCTGGCGCTGCGCGACGACGTAGAAATGCAGGATTTCGCCAATCGGATCGGCAAGGGGCTGGCGACCCTGCTCAGCGAACGAACGGCCGACGGCTATGTGTTCCGCGTCGACCTGCGGCTGCGGCCCGATCCGTCCTCGACCCCGCCGGTGGTCGCCGCCCCCATGGCTCTGGCCTATTACGAGAGCGTGGGCCAGAACTGGGAAAGGGCGGCCTTCATCAAGGCCCGGCCGGTCCTGGGCGATGCGCGGGCCGCCGCGCGGTTCCTGAAGGCGCTGGTCCCCTTCGTCTGGCGCCGCAGTCTGGACTACGCCGCCGTCCTGGACATCCAGTCGATCAAGAAGCAGATCCACGTCCACAAGACCGGCGAGGGGCTGCAGGCGGCGGGCGCCAATCTGAAACTGGGACGCGGCGGCATCCGCGAGATCGAATTTTACGCCCAGACGCAGCAGCTGATCCTGGGCGGGCGCGATCCGGGGCTGCGGGCGGGCCGCACGCTGGAGGCGTTGCGGGCCCTGGCCGCGGCGGGCCATGTGCCGCAGGTCGTCGCTGAGGAGTTGTCGGCGGCCTATGTCGAACTGCGCGGGCTGGAACACCGCGTCCAGATGCTGGATGACGAACAGACGCACCGCCTGCCCGAGGACGACGGACGGCGCGCGGCGGTGGCGGCCCTGGCCGGCTGGGCGGATCTGAGCGCGTTCGACGACCATGTCGAGGCGCTGCTGGCCCGCGTCAACGCCCGCTATGGCGAACTGTTCGAGGGCGGGGAAGAGCTGGATTCCAGCTATGGCAGCCTGGTATTCACCGGGGTCGAGAACGATCCCGAGACCCTGGCCACCCTGACCCGGATGGGCTTCACCGAGGCGGCCTCGGTCGCGGACACCATCCGCAGCTGGCATCATGGGCGCATTCCCGCGACCCGCACCGAACGCGGGCGCGAACTGTTCACCCGGCTGGCCCCGCGCCTGCTGGAGGCCCTGGCGCGGACGGGCGCGCCTGACGACGCCTTTCGCCGGTTCGCGGTCTTCTTCTCGGGTCTGGCGGCGGGGGTTCAGGTCCAGGCCCTGTTCCTGAACCAGCCCAAGCTGTTCGGGATGGTCCTGGGGGTCATGGCCTTCGCGCCGCGCCTGGCGCGCACCCTGGTCCGTCAGCCTGCGGCCCTGGACGGGGTGCTGGACGCCCGCTTCCTGACCGATCTGTCGGAAGAGAGCGGACTGACCGAACAGATGATGCGGGAGGCCGGCGAGAGCGAGGATTTCGAGGGCGCCATGAACGCCGTGCGTCGTCTGCACCGAGAGCAGATGTTCCGCATCGGCATCCACGCCCTGACCGGCCGGGCCGGGCCGGAGGCGGCGGGGCGCGCCTACGCCGCCCTGGCCGACGCCGCCATGCGGACCCTGTCGCCGGCGGCCCTGGCCGAGACGGAGCGGCTGGGCGGCGCCTTTGCAGGGGCGGTGGCGGTGGTGGCGCTGGGCAAGGCCGGATCGCGAGAGATGACGGCGGGGTCCGACCTGGACCTGATGACCCTGTATGAGGCGCCGCCCGAGGCCCTGTCCGAGATCAAGGGCTGGAGCGCCGAGGCCTTCTACGCCCGCTTCACCCAGCGGCTGATCGCGGCCCTGTCGGCCCATACGGCCGAGGGCGGCCTTTACGAGGTGGACATGCGGTTGCGGCCGACCGGATCCAAGGGGCCGGTGTCGGTGCGGTTGAGCGCGTTCGAGGACTATTACGCTTCGGAGGCCGAGACCTGGGAGTTCATGGTCCTGACCCGCGCCCGGGTCGTCTGGGCCAGCGATCCGGCCTTCGGGGCGAAGGTGGCCGAGGCCATCAAGGCGACGTTGCGGCGGTCGCGCCCCGGCGTCGATGTGGCCGACGACGTGCGCCGGATGCGCGCCCTGATGGACCGGGAGCGGCGGCCGCACGGTTTTTGGGACCTGAAGCTGTCGCCGGGCGGACAGGTGGACGCCGAGTTCACGGCCCAGTTCCGTCAGTTGCAGGCCGCTGCGGCAGGCCGACCCTTGACCCTGTCGACCCTGGAAGCCTTGTCCGGCGACCCGATCCTGGCCGAGGCCTGGCGGGTGCAGCAGCGGCTGGCGCATCTGCTGGCGGCGGCGTTCGAGGGGCGCGTCGATCCCGAGGTTGAGCCCGCTGTATTCCAGCTTCGCCTGGCCGAGGCCGCCGGCGCGCGGGATTTCGAGACGCTGAAGGTCGAACTGGGCGATCTGAGAACACGGGCGCGGCGCGCTTTCGAGCGCGCGACTTCACCTGCGGGCGACGGAGATTCGGAGCCGCCGCGTTCAATCTCCTGACAGGGCGTCATGGGGCGCAATCTCGCCCCTAAGGAGATCGAGATGAGACTGACCTTCACCGCAGGCCTGGGCGCCGTCGCCCTGGCCGCCGTCGCCGGGGCCGCCACGGCCCAGACGCCGCCTGCGCCGCCAGCCGCCGCCATGGCCGCGCCGCATCACGCTCGACACGCGCAAGCCGCACCTCAGACACGGGCGGCCTATGTCGATGCGCGGGTAGCCCGACTGACTGCTCTGGATGCGAATCACGACGGCGTCGTCAGCGTCGAGGAGCGACGCGCTGGACAGGCGGCGCATCGTGCGAGCTGGATCGACGCCCGCTTCGCCAAGATGGACGCCAACGGCGACGGCATGATCAGCCGGGCCGAGTTCGACGCCGCCGCAGCCGCCCAGCCCCAGCGTGGCGCGCGTATGGGCCGGCATGGTCGTCATGATCGCCCGGGCGCCGAACGTCAGGCGGGCTCCATCGTGATTTCGGACGTGGCGGCCAAGCTGGGTCAACGGTTCGACGCGATGGATTCCAACCGTGACGGGGTGATTTCGCCCGAGGAACGCAGAGCCGCCCGTGCCGCCCATCGCGCGGAACGCCCGGCGCGTCGCGCGTCGCCGCCGGCGGCGCCACAAGCCGCTTCCCCGGCTCCGACTTCGGAGTAAGAACAGTGTCGGGGTCGGCCGTCATGAACGCATCGGTCCCTTTCGTCAGTTGCGGAAGAGGCGGATTTGGTCGCGACGGTCGACCCCGACGAGGATTTGGTGCGGCGCGTGGGGCAGGGCGACCCCACGGCGACCCAGACCCTTGTCGCGCGCAAGCTGCCGCGCGTCCTGGCCCTGGCCCAGCGGATGCTGGGCGATCCGGTCGAGGCCGAGGATGTGGCGCAGGAGGCCATGCTGAAGGCCTGGCGACAGGCGCCGAAATGGACGCCGGGTCAGGCGCGCTTCGATACCTGGCTGCACAGAGTGGCGTTGAACCTGTGTTACGATCGGCTGAGACGGCGGCGCGAAATCCCCACGCAGACGCCGCCGGATCGGCCCGACGACGGGCCGGCCCCAGATCGCGGCCTGCTGGCGGCGGAGACGGGCGCGCGCGTGGACGCGGCCCTTCGGCGCCTGCCCGACCGCCAGCGCGAGGCCATCGTGCTGTGCCACTATCAGGACCTGTCCAATATCGAGGCGGCGTCCGTCATGGAAATCAGCGTCGAGGCGCTGGAAAGTTTGCTGTCGCGGGGACGGCGCACCTTGCGCCAGAGCCTGGCGGACCTGTCGCCCCGTTCCGGCGGGCGGTCTGAAGGAGACGGACGATGAGGATCGAGCGGCTGCAAGCCCTGGCCGAGGCCTATGGCGGCGACCTGCGGCGCTGGCCGGCGGACGAGCGCGCCTTCGCCGAAAGTCTGGTCGCGGCCGATCCGGCGGCGCGGGTCCTGTTGGATGAGGCGGCGGCGCTGGACGCGCTGCTGGACGCTTCACCGTCCGTCGCGCCTTCGGCCGATCTGACGGCGCGGGTCCTGAGGGCCGCGCCGGGCGCACGGGCGAAGAGCCGGCCGCGCCGCGCCGTCTGGTTTCTTGGCGCCGGTTGGGCGGCGGCGGCCTGTGCGGGCGTGATCGCGGGCGTCGGCCTGACCCGTCAAATGAGCGCGGACGCACGGGCCGATGCGGTCCTCTATCAGGCCACGCTGAGCGGCGTGGACGACACCGAGGTTCTGGGATGAATTCAAGAACGCTGAAAATCGCTCTGGCGGTGTCGGTCGGGCTGAACCTGTTCGCCGTGGGCGGCGGCGCGGCCTATCTGATCAGCCGCGAAAGGATCGAACGCCGGCTGGACGATCAGCGGCGAGCGGGCCGCGAGGGGCCGTTGCGCGAAGTGCTGCAGACGCTGGATCCCGCGACGCGCGACCGCGTCCGCACGGCTTTGCGCGCCTCGGCCCTGGCGGCGCGACCCGATTTCGAAGCGGCGCGGGCGGCGCGGCGCGAGGCCATCGCCGCCGCCGGCGCGCCGACGCTGGACCCAACCCGGGTCGACGCCCTGCTGGTGCAGTCGCGGGCCGCCGAGATGCGCGGACGCGCGCGAATCGAGGCCGGGGCCGTCACGGTTCTGGCCACCCTGAGCCCCGACGATCGAAAGGCGCTGGCCCCCTTGCTGCAACGCCGCAGCGACGCCCGCCGGGCCGCCGCGCATCATGGCGATGAAGCCCACCGGCCGGCAGAGGCCCGTCCGTAAACGATCAGCCGGCCTTGGCGCGGAAGTCGGCCACGGCCTGAACCGCCGCGCGAACCGAGGCCTCGATGGCGGCCCAGTCGCCGGCCTTGACGGCCGCGTCGGTCACAAGTTTCGAGCCCATGCCCGCCGCCACGATGCCGGCGCCGAACCATTTGGCGATGGAGGCTTCGTCCGGATCGACGCCGCCCGTCGGCATGATCTTGACCCAGGGCATCGGCCCCTTGACCGCCTTGACGAAGTCCGGTCCGCCGACCGACGAACCGGGGAACAGTTTGACGATGTCGCAGCCCAGCTCGTGCGCCTCGCCGATGTCGGTCACCGAGCCGCAGCCGGGAAAATAGGCGACCATGCGCCGGTTGCAGACCCTGGCCACGTCGGGGACCAGACAGGGGCTGACCACGAAACGCGCGCCGCGGTTCAGATAGAGGGCGGCGGTGCCGCTATCGACGACCGAACCGATACCCAGCACGACGTCCGGATCGGTCTTGATCAGTTCGCGATTGATCTCGCCGAACAGGTCGCAGGCGAAATCGCCGCGATTGGTGAACTCCACTACCGGCGCGCCGCCCCGCGCGCAGGCGCGGATGACGTTCAGGCTGACCTCCGGATCGGGGTGATAGAAGACCGGGCACACACCCTGGGTTTGAAGCGCCTGAAGCACGCTGACGCGGTCGTGGGCCATGATCTGTCTCCTGGCCCGAGGGCGAGCCGTTTTCGCGTTCTGCTTATCGCAGCGAAGGTCGGATGCCAAAGCCCGGCGTCGCCGCCACATCGCGCGGCGGAAGCAAACATTGTTTCATTGCGGGCGACGGGTTGCGGACTTGATCAGGGTCAATGCGCCGGCGAAGCCCCCGCGCGACACACCGATCAAGGAGATCGCCATGACCATTCTCGACCGCGAACGGCTCGTCACCCGCACGGGAAGGGCGCTGGAGCTTCGACCGGCGCAGCCCGACGATGAACGGGCCTTGGCCGCCTTCTTCGCCAAGGTGACGCCCGAAGACATGCGTTTTCGCTTCCTGTCGACGCGACGCACGCCGGGGCACGATCAACTGCTGGCGCTGATCCAGGCGCCGAACGCACATGGCGCCAGCCTGATCGCCTGGAACGAGGATGGAACGGTGGCGGCCACGGCCGTGCTGGCCGGCGATGCGGCCGGCGAACGCGCCGAGGCGGCCATTCTCCTGCGCGGCGATCTGAAGGGGCAGGGCATCGGCTGGACCCTGCTGGAACGACTGGTCGCGGAGGCGCGCAGCCAAGGTTACGCCGTGGTGGAATCGCTGGAGGATCGGGCCAACCATGGCGCCCTTCAGGTCGAGAACGACATGGGATTCGATGCGGCGCCCCTGGAAGAGGAGCCGACCCTGATCTGGGTCAGCAAGCGGCTGCGCTGAACATGGCGGACAAATCCGGCTCGGCTTGCGGGCCGCCATCGGCTAGAAGCCCGGCTGACCGCCAGGGAGCTTGCGCCATGATGACCGCCATCTTCGTCTTCATCAAAACAGAGCCCGGCTACGCCAACGACGTGGCCGCCGACATCGTGGACAATGTCGAGAATGTCTCGGAGGTCTATTCCACCTCGGGCCAGCACGATCTTCTGGCCAAGTTCAACCTGCCGCGCGACGCCGACATCGGGACCTTCGTGACCAAACAGGTGCAGACGCGGCCGCATATCCGCGACACCTTCACCGTCATCACCTTCTCGCCCTTCCTGCCTAAACGAGCCTAGGATTTGGCGGGGGGGCGGGCCCGGCGCTTGACGGCGTCCTTGCGCTCTTCCGCCTCGTCGTCGTCGCCGACCTTTTCCTCGACCGAGGCCGAGAAGCGCTGGAAGGCGCCCAGTCCCACCAGAACCAGGACCGCCGCGATCAGCAGGGCGGTCGGGTAGATCAGCAGGGCCACATCCTCTCGCGCCGTCTTGAACACCACCACGAGGGCCTCCAGGAACAGGGCGATGACGATGGTGGAGAGGAACTTCGTCAGGCTGCGTCGGGCCTCGGACGCGCTACGGCGCTCGGATCCGCGCCGCACTTCATCCTCGAAGATGTATTTGGCCACGTCGAAAACGGCGATGGCGACGATGACATAGCCCAGAACGTCCAGAACCGCGTCGGCGCCGGAATGGTCGGGACGGCCGATGCCCTGCAGGGCGTCCTTGACCCCGAACCCGACCAGGGCGGCCGCCGCCAAAAGCAGCACCAGGCTGGCGGCGCCGAAGACTAGGCGGGTCAGATAGGTCATCGAAAGCCCCTTGAGTTCAGCGCACCAACGCACGAACGGCGAAGCTGTTGCCACGTGCAGAAGACCGTAGCCAATCGAAACGCATCTGCTAACGTGGCGCGCAGAGGAAACGCGGGGAACACGCGACATGACCGATCTGGACGCTTTCCGCGCCGAGACGCGCGCCTGGCTGGAGGCCAACTGTCCGCCCGAGGTGCGCGGGCCGATGCGGTCCGAGGCCGACATGATCTGGGGCGGGCGCGACGCCGTCTTCGCCACCCCCGGCCACAAGCTTTGGCTGGAACGGATGGGCGCGCGCGGCTGGACCGCCCCGGAATGGCCTGTCGAATACGGCGGCGGGGGTTTGAGCCGAGAAGAGGCCAAGGTGCTGGCCTCCGAATTGCGCCGAATCAAGGCCCAGCCCGCGCTGAACAGTTTCGGGGTCTGGATGCTGGGGCCGGCGCTTCTGGCCTTCGGGACCGAGGCGCAGAAGAAGCGGTTCCTGCCCGAGATCGTGCGCGGCGAAATCCGCTGGTGCCAGGGCTATTCCGAGCCGGGCGCCGGTTCGGACCTGGCCTCGATCCAGACCCGCGCCGAGGATCGCGGCGACCACTGGATCGTCAACGGCCAGAAGATCTGGACCTCCTACGCCGACAAGGCCGACTGGATCTTCTGTCTGGTGCGCACCGATCCCGAGGCGCCCAAGCATCTGGGCATCAGCTTTGTCCTGTTCGACATGCGGACGCCCGGCGTGACCACGCGGCCGATCACCCTGATCAGCGGCAAGTCGCCCTTCTGCGAGACCTTCTTCGACGATGTGCGGGTGGAGAAGGAAAACCTGGTCGGCACGCTGAACCGGGGCTGGGACGTGGCCAAACATCTGTTGGCGCACGAGCGCACCATGATCGGCGCCATGGGCGAGGTCGCGGGCGGCCGCCCGGTCGGCCAGGTGGCGCTGGACGCCGTCGGCGCGACCGAGGACGGGCGTCTGGACGAGCCGATGCTGCGCGCGCGCATCGCCGAACTGGAGGTCGATCAGGCGGCCTTCCGTCTGGCGATGGAGCGGGTCGGCGATCAGGTGAAGGCCAAACAGGCGCACCCCGCCATCGCCTCCATGCTGAAATACTATGGGTCGGAACTGAACAAGCGGCGTCACGAACTGCTGATGGCGGCCGGCGGCGCCGATGCGCTGGAGTGGGAGAGCGAGCGTTCGCGCGGCGGCTCCACCGCCCGCGACTGGCTGCGCACCAAGGCCAACTCCATCGAAGGCGGCACCAGCGAGGTCCAGCTGAACATCATCGCCAAACATCTGCTGCAACTGCCGGGAGCCTGAACCATGCCCCTGATCCTGACCGAAGAGCAGACGATGCTGCAGGAGGCGGCCGACGGCTTCCTGGCCGACAACGCCCCCATCGCCCATCTGCGCAAGCTACGCGATGATCGCGATCCGGACGGCGTTTCGCGCGACCTGTGGCGGGCCTTCGGAGAAATGGGTTTCGCCGGCGTCATCATTCCCGAGGCGCAGGGCGGGCTGGGCCTGGGCGCGGTCGAAGCCGGCGTCATCGCCGAAAGTCTGGGCCGCACCCTGACGCCCTCTCCCTTCATGGGATCGTCGATCCTGTCGGCCAAGGTGCTGACCGATGCGGGGTCGGAAGCCCAGCAGGCCTGGCTGCCCCGGATCGCGGCGGGAGAGGCGATCCTGTCCCTGGCCGTGGACGAAGGCGCCAAACACGCGCCGTCCCGCATCGCCATGCGGGCCGTGCGATCCGGCAACGGCTTTCGTCTGAACGGGGCCAAGGCCTTCGTCCTGGACGGCCATGTCGCGGACGCCCTGATCGTGGTCGCCCGGGCGGAGGAGGGGCTCACCCTGTTCCTGGTCGATCCCAAATCGGCTGGCGTGGAGATCGAACGGACCGCCATGGTCGACAGCCACAACGCCGCGCGCGTCACCCTGACGGATGTGGCGGTGGACGCCGATGCGGTGATCGGGGAGGTCGGCGGGGGCGAGCCCGTGCTGGAGGCCGCCTTGAGCCTGGGCCGCGCCTGCGCCGCCTCGACCCTGACCGGCGCGGGAGATCAGGCGTTCAAGATCACGCTGGACTATCTGCGAACCCGCAAGCAGTTCGGCAAGTTGATCGGGGAGTTTCAGGCCCTTCAGCACCGGGCGGCGCATCTGTTCACCGAGTTGGAGCTGGCGCGGGCCGCCACGCTGGGCGCGCTTCAGGCCATCGACGCAGGACGCGAAGATGCAGGCTTGGCGGCCTCCATCGCCAAGGCCAAGGCCGGCCGCGTCGCTGAGCAGGCGGTGCAGGAGGCGGTGCAGATGCACGGGGGCGTCGGCATGACCGACGAGTTCGATGTCGGCCTGTTCATGAAGCGGGTGCGGGTGCTGAACGAACTGCTGGGCGACGTCGGTTTCCATGCCGAACAACTGGCGCGCCGCCAGGGGTTCTGAGGTCGGCGCGGGCGCGGGATGACGTTTGCGTCCGAACCGCCTAAACCTCCCGCCAAGGGAGACGCATGCACATGACGACGCGAACCAACGCGCCCGCCTATCTCGCCGGCTTCGGCAATCATTTCTCGACCGAGGCCGCGCCCGGCGCCCTGCCGGTGGGGCGGAACTCGCCGCAGAAGACGCCCATGGGCCTCTATGCCGAGCAGCTTTCGGGCACCGCCTTTACTGCCCCGCGGGCCGAGAACCGCCGTAGCTGGCTGTACCGCCTGCGGCCGTCGGCCCAGCACGGCCCCTATCAACCGTTCGACCAGGGCCGGGTCCGTTCGGGTCCGTTCGACGAGACGCCGCCCAACCCCAACCGCATGCGCTGGGATCCCCTGCCGCTGCCGGATGCGCCGACCGACTGGGTCGAGGGCCTCGTCACCTATGGCGGCAACGGAGAGCCGGACGCGAGCGCCGGCGCGGGCGTGCATCTGTATGTCGCCAACCGCTCCATGACCGACCGCGTCTTCTACAACGCCGACGGCGAACTGCTGATCGTGCCGCAGGAGGGGGCGCACCGCTTCGTCACCGAAATGGGCCTGATCGAGGCCCGGCCGGGGCACATCGTCCTGATCCCGCGCGGCGTACGCTTCCGCGTCGAGGTGGACGGCCCCGTGCGCGGCTATGTCTGCGAGAATTACGGCAGCCCGTTCCGCCTGCCCGACCTGGGGCCCATCGGCGCAAACGGCCTGGCCAACCCGCGCGACTTCGAAACCCCCGTCGCTCGGTTCGAGGATGTGGACCGCCCGACCCAGTGCATTCAGAAATACGGGGGGCGTCTATGGGCGGCGACCTTCGATCACAGTCCGCTGGATGTGGTCGCCTGGCACGGCAATCTGGCGCCCTGCCGCTATGACACGGCGCGGTTCAACACCATCAACACCGTCTCCTACGACCATCCCGATCCGTCGATCTTCACCGTCCTGACCAGCCCGTCCGAGACGCCGGGAACGGCCAACATCGACTTCGTCATCTTCCCGCCGCGCTGGATGGTGGCCGAACACACCTTCCGTCCGCCCTGGTTCCACAGGAACGTCATGAGCGAGTTCATGGGTCTGGTGACGGGCGCCTATGACGCCAAGGCCGGCGGTTTCGCGCCCGGCGGGGCGTCGCTTCACAACCGCATGAGCGGCCACGGCCCCGATCAGGCCAGCTACGAGGGCGCGATCAAGGCCGAGCTGAAGCCGCACAAGATTGAAAACACCCTGGCCTTCATGTTCGAGACGCGCATGCCCATCCGCGTAACGCAGTGGGCGCAAGAGACGCCGCAGATGCAGTTGGACTATGACGACGTCTGGTCCGGCTTCGACAAGGGGCAAGTCTCCTGATCCGCTCCATTCTGGTCGCCGTCGGCGCGTTTCACGCATGAAAAAGCCCCCGTCGTGAACGACGGGGGCTTTGCCTTTGGGCGTAGGGCCTCAGTGACCCTTGGCGGCGTCCTTGATTTCATCGGCGCGATGGTCGGCGGCGGCCTGGGTCTGGTCGGCGCGGTCCTTCAGCGCTTCGGCCTGACGTTCCGCCTCGGCCTTGGTCGTATCGGCGGCGGCCTGACCCTGGGCGAGCGTGGCGTCGGCCTGGGCGTTCAGGCTGTCGGCGGTCGCCTCTCCCTGGGCGACAACGGCGTCGGCCTGGCTGTCGGCGGCCTTTTCGGCCGGCTTCTGGCAGGCGGCCAGACCGGCGACGGCGAACAGGGCTACGGCGGTGGCGGCGATCTTCTTCATGGTGCTTCCTTCCTAAGCGGGTAGAGACAGGAAAACGCCGAGCCTCACGAAGAGTTCACGCCGACGTGACCTTATTCTCCCGCTTCGGCGAAGGCGACGCGCGCGGCGCCCAGCAACGCCGCGTGTTTGTGCATGATCACCTTGGTCGGAATCTCGGACATATAGTCCTTGAACCGGCCCTTGCGCTCGAACCGCTGGCGGAACGGGCTGGCCTTGATGAAGGGCAGGATGCGCGGGACGATGCCCCCGGCGATATAGACCCCGCCGCGGGCGCCGGTGGTCAGAGCGATGTCGCCGGCCACCGCGCCCAGGATGGCGCAGAAGCGCGCCAAGGTCGCGCCGCATGGGCTGTTCGGATCGGCCATCGCCGTCTGGGTGATCTGGGCCGGGTCGTCGATATGGGTCTCGCGCCCGTCGATTTCGGCCAGGGCGCGGTGCATGTTCAGAAGGCCCGGGCCGCAGATCAGACGCTCGATCGAGACGCGGTCGTAGCGGCGGCGCAGGATGCGCAGGATCTCGTCCTCGACGGGGTCGCCGGGCGGGAAGCAGGCGTGGCCGCCCTCGGACGGCATGGCCATCTCCTTGCCGTGGGCGTCGCGGACCAGGGCCGAGACGCCGAAGCCGGTGCCGGGGCCCAGCACCGCCACGGTCGCCTGGGGATCGCCGTCGACCGGGCCGCCCAGGCTTTCCAGCTGGTCTTCAGGCACGATGGGGGCGCCCCAGGCCAGAGCCTCGAAATCGTTGATCAGCTTGACGGGCTTCAGCCCCAGGGTCTGAAGCTCGCTTTCCGACACCTGCCAAGGGGAGTTGGTCAGGTCGATGGCGCCGTCGGTGACGGGGCCGGCGACGGCGATCACGCCGCCGGTCGGCTTGACCTCGCAGCCGTCGATGAAGGCGGCCACGCCTTCCAGAAAGGTCGGATAGGTCTCGGCCGGGAAGCTGTCGTGGTGTTCCAGCACCGGCTTGCCGTCGACCATGCGGGTCAGGGCGAAGCGGGCGTTGGTGCCGCCGACGTCGCCGACGAGGAGGGTCTTGTCATTCATTTTGAGGCGTTTCCTGCGGTCGGTTTGGTGGATCAGGCGTCCACGGTCCGGTCGACGAAGTTGGGATCGGGCGGGGTGTCGTCATGGCCTTCCGCGCCGACGGGGAAGGCGAAACAGACCGTCGCCCCCTGTTCGGCGGTGGTGACGACGTGGCGGAAGGCCCCGAAAAGTTCGCGGCCATAACCCCAGCCGGACCCTTCGGCGAGGGCTCTGGATCGTGTCGCCGCAGGCCGCGCCGTCAGGCCGGAAACGCCCACCGTCGTCAGCACGCCAGCCTCGGCGTCCAGACGGATGATGTCCCCGTCCCTGACATGGGCCAGGGGGCCGCCGGCCAGGGCTTCTGGCGAAACGTGGATGGCGGCGGGTGTCTTGCCGCTGGCGCCCGACATCCGGCCGTCGGTGACGAAGGCGACCTTGAATCCCTTGTCCTGAATGACCGACAGGGCCGGCGACAGACTGTGCAGTTCGGGCATGCCGTTGGCCTTGGGCCCCTGGAAGCGCAGGACCACGACCACGTCGCGGAACAGCTTGCCGTCCTTGAACGCTTGCAGCGCGTCTTCCTGGGTTTCGAAAACGGCGGCGGGGGCCTCGACGAAACGGTTCTCGGGCTTCACGGCCGAAATCTTGATGACCGCGCGGCCCAGGTCGCCCTGAACCAGACGCAGGCCGCCTTCTCGGTCGAACGGGTCGGAGGCGGGACGCAGGATGTCGCGGTCCAAACTCTCGCTGACCCCGTCGCGCCAGACCAGTTCGCCGTCGATCATCGACGGCTCCTGGAAATAGGCCTCGATGCCCCGGCCCATGATGGTGGTGACGTCGGTGTGGATATTGCCCGCCATCGCCAGTTCGCGGGCGATGAAGGCGACGCCGCCGGCGGCCTGGAAGGCGTTCACATCCGCCGAACCGTTCGGGTAGACTCGCGCCAGCAGCGGCGTGACCGACGACAGTTCGTCCATGTCAGTCCAGTCGATCAGCACCCCCGCCGCCCGCGCCATGGCGACCAGGTGGATGGCGTGGTTGGTCGAGCCGCCGGTGGCCAGCAAGGCCACGATCATATTGACGATGGACTTTTCGTCGATGACGTCGGCCATGCGGCACGCGCCGCTGCGGGCCAGTTCGACCGCACGCTTCGCCGCCGCCGCCGTCAGGGCGTCACGCAGGCCGGTGTCGGGATGGACGAAGGCGGTGGAGGGCATGTGCAAGCCGCCCAGCTCCATCATCATCTGGTTGGAGTTGGCCGTGCCGTAGAAGGTGCAGGTGCCGGGCGAGTGATAGCTGCCGATCTCGCTTTCCAGCAGGGTCTGACGATCGACCTTGTTTTGCGCATATTCGGCGCGGACGCGAGCCTTCTCAGCATTGGGAATGCCCGACGGCATCGGACCCGCCGGGGCGAAGACGACCGGCAGATGGCCGAACGCCAGGGCCCCCATGAACAGGCCGGGCACGATCTTGTCGCAGACGCCCAGCATCAGAGCGGCGTCGAAGGCGTCGTGGGTCAGGCCGACGCCCGCCGACATGGCGATGACGTCGCGGCTGAACAGGCTCAGTTCCATGCCCGGACGGCCCTGGGTCACGCCGTCGCACATGGCGGGGGTGCCGCCCGCGACCTGGGCCGTCGCGCCGACCTCGCGCACGGCCGCACGCACCACGTCGGGGAAGCGTTCGAACGGCTGGTGGGCCGAAAGCATGTCGTTATAGGCGGTGACGACGCCCAGGTTCGGCCTTGAGCCGTCCATGGAGGCCAGCTTGTCGGCGATGGTCTGGCCGGCGAAGGCGTGGGCCCAGTTGGCGCAGGACAGCTTGGCGCGCCCCGCGCCGGAATCCCGCGCGGCGTCCATTCGGCGCACATAGTCGGCGCGCGTGGCGCGGCTCTTGTCGATGATGCGCTGGGTGACAGCGGCGACCGTAGGATGAAGCGCCATGTCAGCCTTCCTCCGTCCACAGGACTTCAAGGGGAACATCCGAGGCCAGAAGGGCGGCGATCGGCTGGATGCGGGGATCGCCCAGGGCCTGTTCCTCGAACACGCGGCGTTTCTGCGCGCCCTTAAGGCCCAGGATCACCCGCCCGGCCGACATCAGATAGGGCAGGTTGATCGACAGGCGCTCGAGGCTCGGCGCCAGACCGTCGCGGCCTTGGGGAACGCCCAGAACCGTGGCTTCAAGCGTCGGGGTCAGAAGGGTCTTCAGCGTCGGGCTTTCGGGGAACATGGAACAGATATGCCCGTCCTCGCCCATGCCCAGCAGCACGGCGTCGAAACGCCCTCCGACCTCGGCCAGGGCGCGGGCGGCGACGATGGCGGCGCGGTCGACGGTGACTTCGGGCGTATAGAGGGGGATGAACCGGGCGGCGGCGGCCCTGTCCTGCAGTAGGACGTCGCGGATCAGCCGTGCGTTCGACTCGGGCGAGCTTTCAGGGACGTAGCGTTCGTCCACCAGGGTGACGGCGACGTTCGACCAGTCCAGGTCCATGGCCGACAAGTCGCGATAGACCGGGGCAGGGGTCGAGCCGCCCGGCCCCGCGAAGACCGCACGGCCGTTGTCGTACAGGGCGGCGCCCAGGGTTTCGCCCAACCTCGCCGCGATGGCTTCGGCCCAGGCCTCCACGCCGTCGAAGGTTTCGATGAGAAGATCACGCATCGGCGGTGTTCCAGGCGCGGCCGGTGCGGGCCATCAGCATGTCGGCGCTTTCAGGGCCCCAGGTTCCGGCGACGTACTCGTCGGGTTTCTGGGCCGAGGCCGCCCAGGCCTCCGACACCTCGTCGACCCATTTCCACGCCTGTTCCGCCTCGTCTCGGCGCACGAACAGGGTGCTATCGCCGGCCATGGCGTCCAGCAGCAGCCGCTCATAGGCGATGCGGCGGCGCGGCGGCGCGGCGGATTTGCCGTCCACACCCCAGGACAGGCTCATCTGGATCGGCTGAAGCTGCATGCGCCGATCCAGGCCGGGGCGCTTGTTCATGACGGTCAGCGAAATGTCTTCCTCGGGCTGAAGTTCGATGACCATGCGGTTGGCCTTCACCTCTCCACGGTCGTCGTGGTCGAAGATGGAATGGGGCACCGGCTTGAACTGAATGACGATCTCGGTGCGCTTCTCCGGCAGGCGCTTGCCGGTTCGCATGAAGAAGGGCACGCCGGCCCAGCGCCAGTTGTCGATGTCGGCGCGGATGGCGACGAAGGTTTCGGTGTCCGAATCCTCGCCCCGCTCCTCGTCATACCCCTTGGCCGGCTTGCCCTCGCTGACGCCCGCCACATACTGGCCTCGCACGGTGACGCGCTCGACCTCCTCCACCGTCACCGGACGCAGGGAGCGCAGCACCTTGACCTTTTCGTTGCGAACCGAATCCGGGTCCAGATCGCTGGGCGGCTCCATCGCCACCAGGCACAGCAACTGCAACATGTGGTTCTGCAGCATGTCCCGCAGGGCGCCGTATTCGTCGTAATAGGGCCAGCGGTCGCCGACGCCCACGGTCTCGCCCACCGTGATCTGGACGTGGTCGATGGTCAGATTGTTCCAAAGCGGCTCGAAGATGGTGTTGCCGAAGCGCAGGGCGATCAGGTTCTGGACCGTCTCCTTGCCCAGATAGTGGTCGATGCGGAACACTTGGCTTTCGCTGAAGGCGTGGGCCACCGCGTCGTCGATTTCCAGGAAGGATTTCAGGTCGCGTCCGACCGGCTTCTCCAGAACGATGCGGCAGTTCCTTTCCGCCAGACCCGCCGCCTTCATCGCCGTGACGATGCGGGCGTAAAGCGAGGGCGACACGGCCAGGAAGGACGTGACCTCTCCGTCGCCGACCTTGGCCTTCAGGGGCTTCAGGCTGTCGGCCGAGGTGGCGTCCACCGCCAGATAGTCCAGCCGCGCCTTCATTCGCGCCCAACTGCCCTCATCCCAGGCCTTGTCGGCCTCGGCGCGGGCCTTCACCGCCTCGTGGACCTTGCCGATATAGTCATCGGCCGTCTCTTCCGACCGCGCCGCGCCGATGATCTTCAGTCCCTCGGGCAGCAGGCCGTCGTGTTCCAGGAAATACAGCGACGGCAGCAACATGCGCATCGCCAGATCGCCGCCGCCGCCGAACAGAATAAGAGCCGCCATGAAATTTCCCTTCAGCGATCCCGCTTCGTGGGATCGACGCCGTTAAGGTGCAGGTTGGCCTTTGCCCGCTTCGGCGCGCGAGGCCAACACGTCCAGCACGTCCTGAAACACCATGTTACGGGCATGGAGAAGAACGAGCAGGTGGTAGATCAAATCCGCAGCCTCGCTGGCGAGTTCCTCATCCGGCCCGGCGACGCCGGCGAGCGCCGTCTCCACGCCCTCCTCGCCGACCTTCTGGGCGATGCGTTTCGGACCCTCGGCCATCAGCCGGGCGGTCCAGCTTTCGGACGGATCGGCGGCGGCGCGTCGGGCGATGATCTGTTCCAGCCGGGCGATGCGGCCCAGTCCCGGCGCGTCCGCGTCCCCGAAACAGCTGGTGCGGTTCAGGTGGCAGGCGTTCCCGACCGGCCTGACGCCCAGCACGATGGCGTCGCTGTCGCAGTCGGCGGTGAGGGAGAAGACATGCAGCCGGTCGCCCGAGGTCTCGCCCTTCCTCCACCGCCCGCCGCGCGAGCGCGAGAAGAAGGTGGCCTCACCCGACTGGATCGTCTCATCCAGCGCGGCGCGGTCCATATAGGCTAGGGTCAGGACCTGCAGCGTCGCCGCATCCTGCACCACCACGGGAACAAGGCCGTTGCCTTTTTCGAAGTCGATGGAGTCGGGGTCGATCACAGTCTCATCTCCAGGCCCTGATCGGCCAGGTATCGCTTCAGGTTGGGAATGGCGATGGCGCCGGTGTGGAAGACGCTGGCGGCCAGGGCGCCGGACACGTCCGCCTGCTCGAACACCTCGCGGAAATGCGACGGCGCGCCCGCCCCGCCGGAAGCGATCAGGGGGATGGTCAGCCGCCCTCGGGCCGCGGCCAGCTGTTCGATGTCATAACCCTTTCGCACCCCGTCCTGATCGATGCAGTTCAGCACGATCTCGCCGGCGCCCAGGGCCTGGGCTTCGTCCAGCCAGTCCAGCGTCCGCTTGCCCGCGTGGCGGCGCGCATCGGGATCGCCGGTGTATTTGTGGACCACCCATTCGCCGTCTTCCAGACGGCTGTCGACGCCGACCACCACACATTGCGACCCCAGACGTTCGGCCATTTCGGCGATCAGTTCGGGCCGTTCCAGCGCGGGGGAGTTGATCGACACCTTGTCCGCCCCGTGGTCCAGACAGCGCGCCGCCTGCTCCACGCTGCGGATGCCGCCCGCGACGCAGAAGGGAATGTCCAGCAGCCGGGCGATGTCCCTGATCCAGCCATAGTCCAGCGTCCGTCCTTCGGGACTGGCCGTGATGTCGTAGAAGACCAGTTCGTCGGCGCCTTCGTCCCGATAGCGGGCGGCCAGTTCGGCGGCGTCGCCCATGTCGGCATGGCCCACGAACTTCACGCCCTTGACGACCCGGCCGTCCTTGACGTCCAGGCAGGGGATGATCCGGCGGGCGGTCATGCGGCGGCCGCGATGGCTTCGGGCAGGGTGAAACGGTTTTCGTAGAGAGCGCGGCCGACGATGGCCCCGTGGCAGCCCAGGGCCTTGATCGCCCGGATGTCGTCCAGCGACGACACCCCGCCCGAGGCCTGAAGCACCAGATCGGGGCGGCGACGACGGATTTCGGCCAGAAGCTCAAGATTGGGTCCGGTCAGGGCGCCGTCGCGGCCGACGTCCGTGACCAGTATGTGTTTCGCTGTTCCCTCGGGATAGCGGTCCAGCGCATCCCACAGGGTCACGCCCGACGACTGGGTCCAGCCCTTCAGGGCGGGAACGGGCGCGCCGTCCTCGATCTTGACGTCCAGGGCCAGGGTGATGCGCTCGACCCCATAGCCCTTGAGCCAGGCCGCCACATCGTTGGGCTGGGTCACGGCGAGCGAACCGACGACCACGCGCGACACCCCCGCATCCAGCAGTTGGGCGACGTCGTTGGCGCCGCGAACCCCGCCCCCCGACTGGATGTTGACGTCGATGGCCTGGGTCAGTTCGCCGATCAGGCCGTGCTGACGCGCTTCGCCCGCCTCGGCGCCGTCCAGATCGACGACGTGAATCCATTCGGCGCCTTCGGCGACAAAGGCGGTCAGACGGGCGGCGGGCTGTTCGTCATAGCGTGTCACCTGATCGAACCGGCCGTGCATCAGTCGCACGCAGACGCCGTCTTTCAGGTCGATGGCGGGATAGATCAGCATGGGGTCGGTTTCCGGTCGTCATCCTCGGGCTTGACCCGAGGATCAGGTGTGGGGCGGCCCGTGCGCATCCGTCGTCGCATGAGTGATGGAGGGGCCGATCCTCGGGTCGAGCCCGAGGATGACGGGGCGGGGAGAGCGGTGCGGTTCACACCGCAATCTCCAGGAAATTCTTGAGGATAGTCGCTCCGGCCTCGGCCGAGCGTTCGGGGTGGAACTGGCAGCCCCAGCGGTTGGCGGATCGCACCATGGCCGGAACCGGGCCGCCATAGTCGGCGCGGGCCAGGGTCGCCGGCCCGTCCGGGCAGACGAAGCCGTGGACGAAATAGGCGTAGGCGCCGTCGGCGACGCCCTTCAGCAGCGGATCGTCGCGGTCGCGCGTCAGCCGGCTCCAGCCCATGTGCGGCACGGGCAGGGGGACGTCCGGCTCCAGCCGCCCGACCGTGCCGGGGATGAGGCCCAGCATCTGGACATCCTCTCCCTCGTCGCTGCGCTCGAAAAGCAGCTGCTGACCCAGACAGACGCCCAGCAGGGGGCGTTCGAAGGCGCGCAAGGGCTCAATCAGGTTCAACGCCGCCAGCCGCGACATGGCGTAGCCCGCCGCCCCGACGCCGGGCAGAATGACCCGCTCGGCCTCTGCGATCTCGATCGGGTCGGCGGTCAGGCGCACGGTCGCACCCAGCCGCTCCAGCGCGAACTGGACCGAGGCGACATTGCCCGCGCCATAGCTGATGACGGCGACCTGGGTCACAGCACCCCCTTGGTCGAAGGTACCGCGTCGCCCTCGACGCGGATGGCCTGACGCAGGGCGCGGCCGAAGGCCTTATAGACGGCCTCGGTCTTGTGGTGGTCGTCCTGGCCCGTGACGGTGATGTGGACGGCGGCGTCCATGGCCTCGGCCAGAGACCGGAAGACGTGGGCCGTCAGGTCGGTGCGGTATTCGCCGATATAGGGGGTCTCGAACGTCCCCTCGAACAGCGGATAGGGACGCCCGGACAGGTCGATGGAGACGGTCGCATTGGCCTCGTCCATCGGCAGGACGAAGCCGTAGCGGGCGATGCCCTTGCGTTCGCCCAGCGCCTGTTTCAGCGCCTGGCCCAGGGCGATAGCGCTGTCCTCGATGGTGTGGTGCGGGTCGGTGTGCAGGTCGCCCTCGCATTGCAGACGCAGCGAGAAACCGCCGTGGGCCGCGATCTGCTCCAGCATGTGGTCGAAGAAGCCGACGCCGGTCTCGATCTTCACCGGACCGGGCGCATCCAGATCGACGGCGCAGACGATGCGCGTCTCTTTCGTGTCGCGCACGGCCTGACCGACGCGCGGCGTGCGGCGCCTGGCGGGCGTCAGGCCGAAGGCGGCCAGCAGCCGGTCGTTGACCTCGGGCTTGATGGAGATGGGCAGACGCAGCCGTTCGCCCGACAGGTCGGCCTCGACGCCATAGGTTTTCAGATCGGCCAGGGCGGCGGCGGGATTTTCCGGCCGCGTCACGACGATGGGGCCGACCCCGGGCTCGACCGTCATCAACCGGCCCAGTTCGCGGGCGACCCGCTCGCGCTCGCGCCGGACGGCGGCGATGCGTTCCGCCGTCTCGATCATCCGCGACGGGTCCAGCGCCTGCTGCGCCAGCCGCACCAGGGGTTCGGGCAGGGCGTAGGGCTCCAGCACCGAGGCCAGCCGTGCCAGGGTCTGGGGCTGGGCGATGGCCGCCCCGACCCGCGCGCCCGCCAGCCCATAGGCTAGCGACAGGCTTCGCAGCACGACCAGATTGGGCTGGTCCGCAATGACGGTGACGGCCGACGCGCTGTCGGAAAACTCGATCAACCCCTCGTCCACGACCAGCAGGGCGGGGGCGACACGGGCGGCCATTTCGGCGACGGCCTCGGGCGAGCCCAGGGCGCGGATGACGATGACGGCGGGATCGCCCTTCGCCGGATAGATGGCGCTCAGCCTGTCATAGGGTTCGGCCTGGGGCGCCTGGACCGAACCGCCGTCGCGGGCGGCGAGGCGCCAGGCCAACTCCAGCCCGTGGGTCAGGCCGCGAACCGGTAGAACCGTCTCGACCGGCGTGGCGTAGATCGCCGCCATGCGGGCGGCCAACGCCTGGGCGTCGCCGGGATAACGATCCAGACCCTCGCCGCCGGAGACCAGCGGAGGATAGGGGGCGGGCAGGCTCACCACTCAGCCCTCAGATCGGCGGCGCGGGCGTGGGCCTCCAGCCCCTCCATCCGGGCCAGACGGGCGGCGATGGGGGCCAGGGCGCGGGCGCCGGCCTCGGTGACGAGCTGCACCGACATTGTGGTCATGAAGCTGGCGGTGGTCACGCCGCCCAGGGTCCTGGCCCCGCCGTCGGTCGGCAGGACGTGGCTGGGTCCGGCGGCGTAGTCGCCCAGAGTCTCGGCGGCGAACCGTCCGACGAAGACCGCTCCGGCGGCGTTGATCGAACCCACCAGGGCTTCGGGATCGTCGATCTGGATCGCCAAGTGTTCGGGGCCATACAGATTTGCGACTTCGGCGGCGGCCTCCAGATCGCGGACCAGGACGGCGCGGGCCTCCTGCAGCGAGGCGCGGGCGATGGCTTCGCGCGGCAGGGTGGCGACCTGAACCTCCACCTCGGTCAGGATGTAATCGATGGTGGCGCGGCTGGTGGAGACCAGCAGAACCTGCGCGTCCGCATCGTGTTCGGCCTGGCTCAGCAGGTCGGCGGCGACGATCTCTGGCGCGGCATCGCGGTCGACGATGACCATCAGCTCGGACGGCCCGGCGGGCATGTCGACGGCGGGGCCATCGGGTAAGGCGGACGCCTGTTTCTTGGCCTCGGCGACATAGGCGTTGCCCGGGCCGAACAGCTTGTCGCAGGGCGGAATGACGCCGTCCTCCAACTCGGCGCCGAAGGTCAGGGCGGCGATGGCCTGCGCCCCGCCCATCAGCCAGATGGCGTCCAGACCGGCCTCGGCGGCGGCCAGGATCATGGCGGGGTGGACGCCGCCCTCCTTGTCCGGCGGGGTGACGGCGATTCGCTCGGCCACGCCCGCGACCCCGGCCGGGATGGCCAGCATCAGCAGGGACGAGAACAGCGGCGCCGTGCCGCCCGGAACATACAGGCCCGCCGAGGCGATGGGCCGCCACGCCAGTTTCGAACGCACGCCCGGCGTGGTCTCGACGAAGGGGGTGTCTTCCGGCCGGGTCGCCTGGTGGAAGACGCGGATGTTGTCGGCCGCCATCCGCAGGGCGCGCACGTCGCCGGGGGGCAGGGCGTTGCGGGCTTCGGCGACCGCGCCCGGCGTGATGGAGATGCGGCGCGGCGGGGCCTTGTCCAGCTTGAGGCACCAGTCAGCCACGGCCGCGCCGCCACGCACCCGCACGTCGTCAAGGATGGTGCGGACCACCTCGGTCACGTCGCCGGCGGTGCGCCGGGACGGGCGGGCGAGCGCGGCCTTCTTTCCGGCGGCGTCCAGCGACGACCAGTCGATGCGTTTGAACAGGTCGCCCATCACATCATCTTCTCGATGGGCAGGACCAGGATGGCTGAGGCGCCTGCGGCCTTCAGCTTCTCCAGCGTTTCCCAGAAGACGGCCTCCTGACAGACGGCGTGGACCGCCACCGCGTCGTCACGACCCGACAGGGGCATGACGGTGGGCGAACCGGCGCCGGGCAGGATGGCGGTGATCTGGTCCAACGCCGCGCGGGGCGCGTTCAGCATGACGTATTTGGCGCCTTGCGAGGACACCACCCCCGCCATCCGTTCGATGATGCTGTCCAGCAGGTGTTGCAGGCCGGGTTCGGGCGCGGTCGGCGACTGGATCAGCACGGCCTGGCTTTCCAGCACCGTGTCCTTGGCGCCCAGGCCGTTGGCCTCCAGCGTTGCGCCGGTCGAGACCAGATCGCAGATAGCAGCGGCCAGTTTCAGCCGGGGCGCGACCTCGACGGCGCCGCGCATGACGACGATGTCGGCCTTGACCCCGCGCTCGTCCAGAAAGCGGCGCAGGATCTTGGGATAGGAGGTGGCGATGCGCAGGCCATCCAGCGAGGCCGGGCCGTCATAGGCCAGGCTCGGGGGTGTGGCGATCTTCAACGTGCAGCGGCCGAAGCCCAGCGGCATGACGATGGAGGCGTTCGGCCCCCCGTTGCGGCCTTCCTCCAGCACGTTCTCGCCGACGATCCCCAGGTCGCAGACCCCGTCCGCCACGAAGGTCGGAATGTCGTCGTCGCGCACGCGCAACAGGTCGATGGGATAGTTCTCGACCCGATACAGCAGGTCGTTGTGGCCCTTGACCCATTTCAGGCCCGCGTCCCGGATCAGGTCCAGGCTGCGGTCGGCCAGACGGCCGGATTTCTGGACGGCGATGCGCAGCCGACCCTGGACAGTGCTCATGTTCGGATTCTCAGTCTTTCAGCCGATCCAGGGCGATGCGGTATCCCTGATGCGGCATGTCTTTCAGATAACGGGCGACGCGGACGACGGTGGTGGGGCTGGCATGGGCCTCGGCCGCGATCTCGCGATAGGACTTGCCCCCGGCGTCGAGCAGGCGCGCGACCTGCCACCGCTCGGTGAAGGCGCGCAGTTCGGCGGGCGTGCAAAGGTCGGCCAGAAAGGCGTCGATTTCCTCGCGCGTCTGCATCGACAGCAGGGCGTCATGAAGGGCGGCGCGGGCGGGCTGGGTCGTCATGCGCGTTTCACTATGCTGTAACGATGAAACGGTCAAGAGCATGCCTTGCTGAACCGCCACTCGCCACTCGCCACTCGCCGCTCTAAATGCTTCCCATGACCAAGGTTCTCATCATCGGCGCGGGACACGCGGGCGGCTCTGTCGCGGCCTTTCTTCGGCAGTATGGCCATGAGGGGCCGATCGTTCTGGCGGGCGAGGAGGATGCGCCGCCGTATCAGCGTCCGCCCCTGTCCAAGGCCTGGCTCAAGGGCGAGGCGGATCTTGAGGCCCTGCTGTTGCGGCCCCTGAGTTTCTACGCCGAGCAGAACATCGACTTTCGCCCCTCGACGGTCGCGGTGTCGGTAGATGCGGAGGCGAAGACGGTCGCTTTCCACGACGGATCGTCGGAAACCTATGACCTGCTGGTGCTGGCGACGGGATCGACGGCGCGCAAACTGCCCGTTCCGGGCGGCGACCATCCCGAACTGCTGGAACTGCGCACACTCAAGGACGCCGAACGGTTGAAAGCCGTGCTGGGGCCGGGCAAGCGGCTGGCGGTGGTCGGCGGCGGCTATGTGGGTCTGGAGGCGGCGGCTTCGGCGCGCGCCCTAGGCGCAGAGGCGGTGGTGATCGAACGCGCGCCGCGCGTCCTGGCGCGGGTGGCGTCCGAGACGCTGTCGACCTTCTTCACCGCCCAGCATCGGGCGCGCGGCGTGGAGATCGTGACGGGCGCCGAGGTGACGGCGGTGGCGAAGGACGGCGTGACCTTGGCCGATGGTTCGGTCGTTCGGGCCGATGCGGTCCTGATCGGCGTGGGCGCTATGGCCAGCGACGGCCTGGCGCGGTCGGCGGGCCTGCGTTGCGACGACGGGGTGGTGGTCGACGATCAGGCGCGAACCAGCGACCCGGCCGTCTTCGCCGTGGGCGATATGACGCGTCGCCCCATTCCGGTGCACGGCGGGCTGCATCACCGTCTTGAAAGCGTGCCGAACGCGCTGGAGCAGGCCAAACAGGCCGCCGCGGCCATCGTCGGCCGCCCCGAACCGGCGCCGGAGGTTCCGTGGTTCTGGTCCGATCAATATGAGTTCAAGCTTCAGATCGCCGGTCTTCCGTTCAACGCCGACCGGCAGGTGGTGCGGGGCGATCCGACGACGGGCGGGTTTGCGGTCTTCCACATGAACGGCGACCGGATCGTCTGCGTCGAGGCCGTCAACGCCGCCCCGGAGTTCATGGCGGGCAAACAACTGATCGGGAAGGGAACGCCAGTGGACGCGACCAAGCTGGCGGATCGGGCGGTGTCGATGAAGGCGCTGGCGGCGTAGAGCCTCGCTCCAGTCTCAATCCCGTGAGGCGAAGCGGCGTCGCGCCATCATCTTCGCCGCACTGCAACAAAACTGTTGCGCTTTCCGTTGGGTGGGGATCAAGCTGCGATCTCAACGCGGCGGGGGCGAATGACGAGAGCTTTCGACGAAATGACCGGCGGCGGATCGGGTGCGGTCCGCGACAGCTACAAGACCCTGGCGGCCTGGCTTGAAAACGCGCCGGCCGACCTGTTGCAGGCGCGCTCGCGCCAGGCGGAACTGTTCTTCCGTCGGATGGGCGTCACCTTCGCCGTCTATGGCGACGAGGAATCCAACGAACGTCTGATCCCCTTCGACGTGGTGCCGCGCATCATCGGCGCCGACGAATGGGGCGGACTGGAGACCGGGCTGAAGCAGCGCGTCTCGGCGATCAACGCCTTCCTGAAGGACATCTACGGGCCGCAGGAATGCATCCGGGCGGGCATCGTCCCGGCCGATCTGATCCTGACCAATCCGCACTATCGGCCCGAGATGCAGGGCCGCCGCCCGCCGGGCGACGTCTGGTGCCATATCTCGGGCGTCGATCTTGTCCGGACGGGCGAGGACGGCTTCTATGTTTTGGAGGACAATGTCCGCACGCCGTCCGGCGTCTCCTACATGCTGGAGAACCGCGAGATGATGATGCGGCTGTTCCCCGACCTGTTCGCGGAACATGCGGTGCGGCCGGTCGAGATCTACACCGACATGCTGCTGCGCTCGCTCCAGGCCTCGGCGCCGGTTGGGGCCGGGGCGGACCCGACCATCGTGGTGCTGACGCCCGGCCCGTTCAACTCGGCCTACTATGAGCACAGCTTTCTGGCGGACAAGCTGGGCGTCGAACTGGTCGAGGGCGGCGATCTGTTCGTCAACGACGACACCGTCTTCATGCGCACGACCGAAGGGCCCAAACGGGTCGATGTCATCTATCGGCGCATAGACGACGACTTCATCGATCCCCTGACCTTCATGCCCAATTCGGCGGTCGGGGTGCCGGGGTTGATGTCGGCCTATTTCGCCGGGCGGGTCACGCTGGCGAACGCGGTCGGGACGGGGGTCGCCGACGACAAGGCCGTCTATACCTACATGCCCGACATCATCCGCTTCTTCACGGGCGAGGACGCCATCCTTCAGAACGTGCCGACCTGGCGCTGTCGAGAGCCTGACGCGCTGAAGGAGGTTCTGAACAAGCTGCCGGAGCTGGTGGTCAAGGAGGTCGGCGGATCGGGCGGCTACGGCATGCTGGTCGGCCCCACCTCGACCAAGGCCGAGATCGAGGGTTTTAGGGCCAAGCTGATCGCCGACCCGGACGACTTCATCGCCCAGCCGACGCTGAGTCTGTCGACGGCGCCGACCCTGGCGGGCGGCGATCTGTCGCCGCGCCACGTCGATCTCAGGCCCTTCGTCCTGTCCAGTCCTGCGGGCGTCCGGGTCGCGCCCGGCGGACTGACGCGGGTCGCGTTGAAGGAGGGGTCTCTGGTGGTCAACTCCAGCCAGGGCGGGGGAACCAAGGACACCTGGGTGCTGGACAACTGATGCTCTCTCGCACTGCAGACAGCCTGTACTGGACCGGCCGCTATATGGAGCGGGCCGATTTCCTCGCCCGTATTCTCGAGGCAGCCATTCGCCTGGCGGCCCTGCCGGCCAAGGATCAGGCCGCCGTCACCGCCTGGGCCGGGGCCATCGCCTCCTCGGGGGTGAAGACGGCCTTCGACGCCTCGGGCCGCGCGGTGTCGGAGAAATCGGTGCGCGAATATCTGGCCTTCGGCTCCGACAATTCGACCTCCATCAAGGCTTGCATTACCAAGGCGCGGACCAACGCCCGCTCGGTCCGCACCGCCCTGACCATCGAACTGTGGGAGGCGATCAACGGCGCCTGGAACGGTCTGAACGAACTGGGCGAGCCGACGCGCCGAGACGACTTCACGGGCTTTCTGGACTTCGTGAAGTCGACGTCCCTGGCGGTCGAGGGCGCCTCGTCCCGGACCATGCTGAGGAACGACGCCTACTGGTTCCTGCGTCTGGGTATGGCGATCGAGCGGGCGGACAACACCGCCCGCCTGCTGGACGTGAAATATCATCTGCTGCTCCCGCCCGGCGAACGGGTCGGAGGTCAACTGGACTATTTCCAGTGGACGACCTTGTTGCGCGAGGTTTCGGCCCTGACCGCCTATCGCTGGGTCTACCGCGAGAGCGTGCGGCCCTGGCTGGTGGCGGACCTGCTGGTGCTGAACCGGCAGATGCCGCGCTCGCTGGCGTCGTGCCAGGGCATGATCGTCAGCTATCTGGAGCGGCTGGCGACCGATTACGGCCGGCGCGGTCCGGCCCAGCGCCTGGCCTCCAACCGCCTGAGCCAGTTCAACGAGGCCAAGATCGAGGACATTTTCCAGTCCGGCCTGCACGAATATATCCAGGCGTTCCTGAGCGAGAACAACGCCTTGGCCGGTGCGATCCACGAACAGTATCTGGTCTGACCATGCGGATAAGGATCGACCATTCCACCCGCTACGCCTACGCCCGACCGGCGCGGTTCATCATCCAGACCCTGCGGCTGACGCCGAAGTCCAGCGAGGGCCAGCAGGTGCGCGAATGGCGCATCGAGACGGACGTGGACGCGCGCCTGCGTCGCAGCGAGGACGCCTTCGGCAACATCGTCCACAGCCTCTATACCGAACGCCCCACCGACGCCCTGACCATCCGCGTGATGGGCGAGGTGACGACCGCTGACACCGGCGGCGTGCTGGGCGGCGCATCCGAACGGCTGTCGCCTCTGGTCTTCCTGCGCGAGACGCCTTTGACCCGGCCCGACGCCGCCATCGCCGACTTCGCCCGCTCGATCGCGGGGGGGCCGCCTCTCAGCCGGATGCACGCGCTGATGGCCGCCCTGAAGGCCGAGGTCGCCTTCGAGGTCGGCGCCACCTCGGCGGCCCACACCGCCGCCGAATCCTTCGCCCAGCGGCGGGGCGTCTGTCAGGATCACGCCCAGATCTTCATCGCGGCCGCCCGTCAACTGGGCGTTCCGGCGCGCTATGTCTCGGGCCACCTCAGCCGCCAGGACGGCCAGCATGACCAGGAGGCCGCCCATGCCTGGGCCGAAGCTTGGGTCGAGGACCTGGGCTGGGTCGGTTTCGATCCCGCCAACGGAATCTGTCCGACCGAACACTATGTCCGCGTCGCCGTGGGCCTGGACGCCCTGGGCGCCACCCCCATCCGGGGAACCAGCTATGGCGGCGGGCAGGAGAGCCTGACGGTCGCGCTTCATGTGCGGCCTGTGCAACAGACGCAGCAGCAACTGCAGTCGCGGGGCTGGTCCGCATAGGCATGACACGCGAATCTGTTAGCGTCGGGCGGTTCGCATCGCGGGGAGCGGATAGAACGAAGTGACCTATTGCGTAGGCATGTTGGTGGACGAAGGGTTGGCGATGATCGCCGACACGCGCACCAATGCGGGCGTGGACAACATCTCGTCCTATCGAAAGCTGCACATCTACAAGTCGCCGGGCGAACGCATCCTGGCCGTGGCGACGGCGGGCAATCTGTCCGTCACCCAGACCGCCCTGACCATGACGGCGGCGGGGGTCAAACTGCCGGATTCGACTGCGCCGGAAACCCTGTACACAGCGCCCACCCTGTTTCGCGCCGCGCAGATCCTGGGCCACGCCATGGCGACGGTGCGAGCCACCATCAACACCCCCGCCTCGCCGACGGCCGACGCCCTGAACGTCAACGCCTCCATGCTGCTGGGCGGTCAGATCGCCGGCGGCAAGATGGGGCTGTATCTGATCTACGGCCAGGGCAACTTCATCGAGTGCGGCCCCGACACCCCATATCTCCAGATCGGGGAGCTGAAGTACGGCAAGCCGATCCTGGACCGCGCCCTGCACAGTTCTACGCCTTTGTCCGAGGCGGTGAAACTGGGTCTGATCTCGTTCGATTCCACCATCCGCTCGAACATCGCGGTCGGCCCGCCGCTGGACCTGATCGTCATGCCGCGCGACCGGATCAGCGGAACGGCGCGGCGGATCGAGGCGGACGATCCCTATTTCCGCGATCTGGGGCGGCGGTGGTCCGAAGCCCTGGCGGCGGCGCACCGCGCCATGCCCGACCCCACCTGGCTGGACGCCGAGGAAACCCAGCCAAGACCGCTGACGGTAGTCGCAAGCTAGGATTGCGATTTATTATCAATTTTGCTTGTGCGACATATTGAAGCTGGTTATTGCGACCGCATCGCAAAATCAGACCAAAAGGTCGCAAAAACTATGTCCGACTCTCGCGCCGCCTCCCTCCGCGCGCTTCTGTTCGCCTCCAGCGCCGCTGGAATGTTGGTCGCGGCCCCCGCCATGGCCGCCGACGCCGCCGACTTGACGGTCGCTGCGGATCAGCAGCAACCCGCCAACCTGGGCACGATCGACGTCAACGGCCACGTCAAGAAGCCAGCGCCGGTCAGCCCCGAATTCGTCGCGCCCCTGGTCGACACGCCGCGCGCCGTGACCGTCATCCCCCAGGCGATCATCGAGCAGACCGCCGCTTCCTCGCTTCAGGACCTTCTGTCCAACTCGCCGGGCATCACCTTCGGCGCGGGGGAGGGCGGCCAGCCGCTGGCCGACCGTCCGTTCATTCGGGGCCAGTCGTCGGGCAACAACGTCTTTCTGGACGGTGTGCGCGACACCGGCGGTCAGCAGCGGGAGGTCTTCAACCTGGAGCAGGTCGAGGTCATCAAGGGGCCGGACGCCGTCTATTCCGGTCGTGGTTCGGGCGGGGGCAGCATCAACCTGGCCTCCAAGTCGCCCAAGCTGAACAGCTTCACCAATGTCGGCGCGGGCGTCGGTACGGACGGCTATCTGCGCGGCACGATCGACAGCAATCTTCCGCTGGGCGAAACCGCCGCCCTGCGCATCAACCTGATGGGCGCCCAGGGCGACGTGCCGGGCCGCGACGCCGTCGACTACGACAAATGGGGCCTGGGCCTCAGCCTGGGCGCCGGCCTGGGCACGCCTTCGTCCATGATCTTCAGCTACTACCATCTGACCAGCGACCAGATGCCGGACTATGGCATCCCGCTGTTCACCAAGATCCAGTCGCGCACGACCGACAGCGGCGTTCTGGACGTGCCCTACAGCAGCTTCTACGGCCTGAAGGCGCGCGACTATCTGACCAATACGGTGGACGCCTTCACCTTCAAGGCCGAGCATCGCCTGAGCGACTTCGCCACGATCCGCAACGTCAGCCGCTATGCCGAGACGCTGAACGACTACATCGTCACGAACCCCGGCGACGGCGGCTATGTCGGTCGGGCGGCCGATGGAACCTATTGGATGAAGCGGGGGACCAAGACCCGTTGGAATCCGGTTTCGACCCTGGCCAATGTCACCGACGTGTACGGCCGGTTCGCCACAGGCTCGGTCAAGCACAGCTACGACGTCGGCCTCGAGCTGACGCGCGAGCGGAATCGCAACGCGACCTATTCCACCTATACGACCTCGGGGGCCGCCTGTCCGACGGGGCTGACGACGGTGGTCGGTTCGCCGCCGACCGCGAACGGCGCCGCAGGCGCAGGCGATTGCACCCCGGTCTACAACCCCAATCCCGACGACGCCTGGACGGGCGTGATCAATCGCGGCCCGGTCAGCTCCAACACGACCGAGACCATCGGTGTCTACGCCAACGACAGCATCAGCCTGACCGAGCGCCTGATCCTGAACCTGGGCGTGCGCTGGGATCAGTATTCCGTCGAAGGCGTGAACGCCGTGCTGGGATCGCCGTCTTCCACCGCCGGCGTCTGGAATGTCGCGGGCTATACGGCCGTGCCGAAACGGACTTGGGAGTTCACCAACTATCAGGTCGGCCTAGTGTACAAGCCGACGGAGAACAGCAGCGTCTATGCCTCCTGGGCGACCTCGTCGACGCCGCCGACCATCGCTGCCGGTGATCAGAACGCCTCGGGCGGGACGGGCACGGTCGATGGAGTCGCCAATGTCGTGCTGGATCCGGAAGACACCGAGAGCTTCGAGATCGGGGCCAAGGCCAATGTGTTCCACGACCGTCTGGCCCTGTCGGCGGCCGCCTTCCAACTGACGCGAAAAAACGCGCTCATCTTGGTGGAGCCGGATCGCTATCGTCAGGAGGGCGAGGTCGAAGTTAAGGGCTTCGAGTTAGGCGTGTCGGGCAATATCACGCCCAACTGGACCGTGTTCGGCGGCTACACCTACATGGACTCCGAACTAACCAAAGCGGCCAAGATTTTCTCGGGAACGCCGCCCGTGGAGGTCGCCAATCCTCTGCAAGGCCTGCCCCTGGCCAATACGCCCAAGAACAGCGCCAGCCTGTTCACCACCTATCGCCTGTTGCCCAAGCTGACGGTCGGAGGCGGCGTCTATTACACCTCCAAGTCCTTCGGCGGGAACCAGGGCGGAGCCGGCGGCGGGAACAACCGCATCTACGCGCCGTCCTGGACGCGCCTGGACCTGTTCGCCGCCTACGACCTGACCGATCGGGCCAGTCTTCAGTTGAACGTGAAGAATGCGACGGACGAGGACTACATCATCCGCACCAACGGCGTTCACCACGCCGACGTGGCGGCCGGGCGTCAGGCCATTCTGGCCCTGAACATGCGCTTCTAAAGGCCCTTATCCCGGCCTACTATTTGGCGGCTCCGTCCTCCCGGCGGGGCCGCCTTTCCTTTCCAGCGAGACCGACGTGCTGCTGCAGATTCCCGAAGTCTTCTCCAAGGCGGAAGTGAAGGCGTTGCGCGAACGGCTGGACGCCGGCCCGTGGGCCGATGGCAACATGACCTCGGGCCACCAGTCCGCGACCGCCAAGCGGAACCAGCAGCTGCCCGAGGACTGCGCCGTCGCGCGCGAGGTTTCGGCCCTGATCGTCCAGGCGCTGAACGCCAATCCCATGTTCGTCGCCGCCGCCCTGCCGCACACGATCTTTCCGCCCCTGTTCAACCGCTATCAGGGCGGGGGCGAGTTCGGCCTGCACGTCGACAACGCCATTCGCCAGTCGCGCGACGGTGGCGGGGTCCGAATCCGCAGCGACCTGTCGGCGACCCTGTTCCTGTCCGAACCCGAGGAGTACGACGGCGGCGAACTGCTGATCGAGGAGATGTATGGGCCGCAGGCGATCAAACTGCCGGCGGGGGACCTGGTTCTTTATCCGTCCAAGAGCCTGCACCGGGTCACGCCCGTGACGCGCGGCGCGCGCGTGTCGTCCTTCATGTGGATGCAGAGCCTGGTGCGCGACGACGCCGACCGTGAAACCCTGTTCCGCCTGGACGTGGCCACCCAGCGTGTCGCCACGGAAAAAGGGCCGAAGGATCAGGCGGTGATCGAACTGACCGGCGTCTATCACAATCTGCTGCGGCGCTGGACCGAGGTGTGACGATAGGGACGCGGGACGGACTTATCGCGACGCGGCTTGAACCTTCGCCGTGCGGGGGGTGATTGAACCATAGATGCCGCAGGATATTCCGCCCCCGACGCCGCCCCAGATCCTGTCCGAAATCGTGGTGACGGCCGCGCGGCTGCCGCCAGCGGCGGCCGACGCCGCCTTCTCCGTCGTGCGCCTCGACCCGCAGGTGCTGGAACGCTCCATGCGGCTGGACGAGGCGTTGCGCACCGTGCCGGCCGTGTCCCTGTTCCGGCGAACCTCCAGTTCGGCGGCCAATCCGACGACGCAGGGGTTGTCGCTCAGGGCCATCGCGCCGTCGGGCGCGGGCCGAGCGCTGGTCACGTTGGACGGCGTGCCCCTGAACGATCCCTTCGGAGGTTGGGTGATCTGGTCCCAGGCGGCGCCGGAAAGCCTGGCGCGGGTCGATATCGTGCGCGGGGCCGGCGCCGGTCCATATGGCGCGGGGGCCTTGACCGGAACTGTCGCCCTCACCGAGCGGGACCGGGGCGGCGTGCTGGACGGTTCGGTGGCCCAGGACGGCGGCGCGCGGCTGGCCGGCTCGGCCTCGGCGCGGCTGGAATCGGTCGGCGTCACCGTCTCGGGCCTTCGTGAGGTCAGCGACGGCTATATCCCGGTGCGCGGGTCTTCCGCCGGGGCGGCCGATACGCGTCTGGACCAGGACAGCCGGGCCGCCGCGTTGCGCGTCGATGCGCCGCTGGGCGGGATCGAAGACGCACGCCTGTCGCTGCGCGCCTCCGCCTGGGAAGAGGAGCGCGGATCGGGTCTGGCCGGCGCTCGCGCCAACGCCAGCGGCCACAGTCTCAGCGCCACGGCCGCGCGGGCGCCTGAAGCCGAAGGCTACGGCTGGCGGCTTCAGGCCTGGCGGATCGACAGCGATCTGGCCAACCGTTCGGTGTCGGTCGCAGCGGATCGATCGACCACCACCCCGGCCAACGATCAGTTCAAGACGCCCGCGACCGGATCGGGGGTGAATCTGGCCCTGCGTCGCCGGGTCGCCGACTGGGCTGGTGGGCGGCTGGAATGGGAGATCGGCGCCGACGCGCGCCTCAATCGCGGCCAGACGCACGAACGTTATTCCTACCTCGGCGGCGCCTTCACCCGCGAACGGCGCGCGGGCGGAGAAACCTCCGTAGTCGGGGCCTATGTCGACGGCTCTTGGAATTCGGGCGGCTGGTTGGTGGCGGGCGGCGCTCGGCTGGATCGCTGGGCCAACGCCGACGGCTTTCGGGTGGAGCGGCTGCTCGCGGGCGGCGCGCCGACGGCCGATGTGGCGTTCCAGGATCGGTCGGGTCGGGTTTTCAGCGGCCGTCTCGCCGCCCGGCGGAGACTGGGCGAGACGCTGTCGGCGCGCGCGGCCGCCTATTCCGGTTTCCGGCCCGCGACCCTGAACGAACTCTATCGCCCGTTTCGCGTCGGCAATGATCAGACCACCGCCAATGCCGAACTGAAGCCCGAGCGACTGTCCGGCGTCGAAGTCGGTCTGGCGTCGGACCGGGAGAACGCCGCCTGGGGCGTCACCGTCTTCGGGAACCGCATCGACGACGCCATCGTCAATGTGACCCTGAGCGAAGGCGCATCGGGCGTCGTCCGCCAGCGCCAGAACGCCGGCGTGATCTCGGCCTGGGGCGTCGAACTGAACGGAACGGCGCGCTTGACGCCCGCTCTGTCGCTGAACGGCGCGCTGGCCTGGACCGAGGCGCAAATCGACGGCGGGAACGCCGCGCCGCAGCTGACGGGCCTGCGTCCGGCCCAGGCGCCGCGATGGGGCGCGACGGCGGGTCTGGATTGGCGCGCGAGCCAGCGACTGACTCTGATCGCGGCCGCCCGCTATGAGTCCGTCCGATTCGACGACGATCTGAACAGCCGCGTGCTGGAGGCCGCCCTTACCCTGGATGGGCGGGCGGAATGGGCCCTGAACGGTCGCACGGTCCTGTGGGCGGCGGTGGAAAACCTCTTCGACGCCGAGGTCCAGACCGCGCGCACCGCCGACGATGTCGTCGGCTATGGCCCGCCACGCCGGTTCGCCCTGGGTCTGCGTCTGAGCTATTAGGCGCGACGTCCCCGCTATTGAAAACCGTTCGCAATGGTGGCACAGCCACCGCGTGACCGAACTCGCCGCACAACGCCAGCCCGATCCGGCGACGCCGCCCACCGGCGCCGAAGCGCCTGCGGTCGTTCGCAAGCCCAAGGCGAACCTGAACGGCGCGCGGTCCTTCTGGCTGAAGCAACTGCACAGCTGGCACTGGATTTCGGCGGCGGTCAGTCTGGTCGGCATGATCCTGTTCGCCGTCACCGGCATCACCCTGAACCACGCGGCCTCCATCCCCGGCAAACCGGTCACGGTCGAACAGACCCGGACCTTGCCAGCCTCGCTGCTGCAGCGGCTGAAGACCTTTCCCGAGGAGACGACCCAGCCGGTTCCCGACGCCGTGGCGCGCTGGGCGTCCGAGGCGTTCAAGGTCGAGATCGCGGGCAAGCCGACCGAGACCACGCCGGAAGAGGTCTATGTCGCCCTGGCCATGCCCGGCGGCGACGGCTGGATCACCATCGACCGTTCGACGGGCGAGACGCTGCATGAAAAGACCACGCGCGGCTGGATCGCCTACCTCAACGATCTGCACAAGGGCCGCAACGCGGGTGTAGTCTGGTTCTGGTTCATCGACGTGTTCGCGGCGGCCTGCGTCATCTTCGCCGTCACGGGTCTGGGTCTGATGGTCCTGCACGCCAAGGGCCGGCCATCGACCTGGCCGCTGGCGGCGCTGGGCCTGCTGATCCCCGTCGTCATCGCCCTGATCTTCATCCATTGACGAGTTTTCCGATGCGCCTTCTCCCCGTCGTCATCACCACGGTCGGTCTCGCTGCGGCGGCCGCGCCCGCCATGGCCGCCGATCTGACCGTGTCGGTCGAGATTCCCCGGCTGAACACCGCCTCCTATCACCGCCCCTATGTCGCCGTGTGGATCGAGAAGCCGGATCAGTCGACCGAGCGGACCCTGGCCGTCTGGTATCAGCAGACCCGCAACAACGAGGGCGACGGCAAGGACTGGCTGAAGGACCTGCGCACCTGGTGGCGCAAGGGCGGCCGGGCCATGGCCCTGCCGGCCGACGGGGTGTCGGGCGCCACACGCGCGCCGGGCCGCCAGACCATCACCGTGCCCGCCGCACGTTTAGCCGGCCTGCAGCCGGGCCAGTACAACATCGTCGTCGAGGCGGCGCGCGAACTGGGCGGCCGCGAGGTCGTGCGCGTGCCCTTCCGCTGGGGTGCGGCCAACACCGGCGCCGGAACCGGCGCATCTGAACTGGGCGCCGTGCGCGTCGCCGTCTCTCGCTGAGGATCAAGACCATGAAGAAGACGATCGCCCTTCTGACGCTCGCCGCCGCCCTGGCGGCGCCGATGGCCGCCCAGGCGCACCGCGCCTGGCTGGCGCCGACCGCCACCACCCTGTCGGGAAACGACGCCTGGGTCGGTTTCGACGCAGGTATGTCGAACCAGGTCTTCAATCCCGATCACGCAGCCATGCGGATGACGGGTCTGACCATCACCGCGCCAGACGGCTCGACCATCCAGCCCGAACACATGATGCAGGGCCAGTACCGCACGACCTTCGACGCCCATCTGACCCAGAACGGCACCTACAAGATCGCCAACGTCATGACCGGCGTCATGGCCAGCTACAAGCTGAACGGCGAGCAGAAGCGCTGGCGAGGCACGGCGGCGGAATACCCCTCGGGCCTGCCGCAGGGCGCGACGGATGTTCAGGCCACCCGCACCGCCACCCGCATCGAGACCTTCGTCACCCTGAACAACCCTACCGACGCGGTGTTCAAGCCGACGGGCGAGGGGCTGGAACTGGTCCCGACCACCCATCCGAACGATCTGGTCGCGGGCGAGGCGGCTACGTTCAAACTGCTGAACAACGGCCAGCCTGCCGCCAACCTGGATGTCACCGTTGCGCGGGGCGGCATCCGCTATCGCGACAATCCCGAGGAGATGACGGTCAAGACCGACGCCCAGGGCGCCTTCACCGTCACCTGGCCCGAGCCCGGCATGTACTGGCTGAATGCGGCGGTCCGCACCGAGGGCCAGGGCGAAACCCCGGGATCCAGCGCCAGCTATGTGGCGGCGGTCGAGGTCCTGCCCTAAGCCGGGGACATGACCGACACGCCTTCCTCGCGCGGTTCGCGCGCCGCCCCGCCCGTCGTCAATCTGGGCGATCCCCTGCCTCTGGCGGATCGCGCCGACAATCGGGTGCTGATCCCTGCCCTTGAGGGCGCGCCGCCGCGCCCGCCCAGCGACGTGATCCGTGCGCTGGGCGGCCAGACCATGGGCACGAGCTGGAACGCGCGCGTCATCGCCCCGCCCGGCGTCGGCGAAGACGACATCCGCGCGGCGATCCAGGCCGAACTGGATGCGGTCGTCGCCCTGTTCAGCCCGTGGGAGCCGACCAGCGAGGTCAGTCGCTTCAACACGGCCCCCGAGGGCGTCTGGGCCGTGTCCCAACCCTTCTGGGATCTCCTGGACGCGACGATGGACCTGGGAGACGAGACGAACGGCGCGGTGGATCCGACCCTGGGCGCACTGGTCGATCTGTGGGGCTTCGGCCCGCCCGGACCGCGCTCGCCCCTTCTGCCCGTGCCGTCGGAACAAGAGATCGAGGCGGCGCTGGCCGTGTCGGGCTGGCGTCGCCTGCGCCTGAACCGCGAGGCGCGCGCCGCCATGCAGATGGGCGGGATGAAGTTGGACTTCTCCGGCATCGCCAAGGGCCATGCGGTGGACCGCGTGTCCGACCGGCTGACGGCGCTGGGCGCGACCTCGCACCTGATCGAGATCGGCGGGGAGTTGAAGGGGCGCGGCGTCAAGCCGGACGCCCAACCCTGGTGGGTGGAGATCGAGCGAGTCGAAGGGGCGGCCTTCCCCCGCACGGTGGCGGCCCTGTTCGACCTGGCCGTGGCGACCAGCGGCGACTATCGCCGCAGCTTCGAGCACGCCGGGCGTCGCTACGCCCACACGATCGACGGATCGACAGGCCGGCCGGTCGCAAACGCCTTGGCCTCGGTGACGGTGCTGCACTTGTCGGCCATGAAGGCCGACGCCTACGCCACCGCCCTGATGGTCATGGGCGGGTTCGAAGGTCCCGACTACGCCGAGGCCCTGGGCTTGGCCGCCCACTTCGTCGAGCGGACGGATCGGGGCCTGGTCGAGCGGGTGACGCCGGCTTTCGCCGCCATGATGGACGATTCAGAGAGCGCCGCCGGTTGAGCACGAGCCCCGAACGCTGGCTCTGGGCCCTCGTCGCGGTCGGGTTGTGGCTGGCCCTGATCGCGCTGGTGGTCTGGCGCGAACGCCGCGCGCGCTCGGCGGCGAAAGCGCGGTCTCAGGCTCTGGCCGGATCGGACGCCGCGCCGGTTCTGGTCGCGTTCGCCAGCCAGACGGGCTTCGCCGAGGAACTGGCCTGGATGACGGCGCGCGCGCTCGCCGCTGATGGGGGCGTCGGCGGCGTCGGCGCGCGGGTTCTGTCCTTCGCCGACCTGGACCTGGCGGCGCTGAAGTCTGCGGATCGGGCCCTGCTGATCGTCTCCACGACGGGGGAGGGCGATCCGCCTGACGCGGCCGCCCGTTTCGTGCGCCGAACCCTGGCGCAGTCCGCCGACCTGACGGGCCTGCGGTTCGGCCTTCTGGCGTTGGGCGACCGCAGCTACGACTATTTCTGCGGTTTCGGCCATGCGGTCGACGGCTGGTTGAGGCGCTCGGGCGCGGAACCGCTGTTCGATCTGGTCGAGGTGGACGACGGCGAGGCCGGCGCCATTCGCCACTGGCAGCATCAGTTGAACCAGATCACCGGCCAGGCCGCAGCCCCAGACTGGACGCCTCCGGCCTATGAGCCCTGGCGGCTGGTGGAACGCACCCTGATCAATCCGGGCAGCCCCGGCGGCGCGGCGTATCATCTGGCGTTCGAAGCCGTGGGCGCGTCGCCCGACTGGTCTGCCGGCGACATCGCCGAGATCGGTCTGCCCGAACGCGACGGACAGCGGCCCGGCGCGCGGGAATATTCGATCGCCTCCCTGCCGGCGGACGGTCGCGCCGAGTTTCTGATCCGGCTGATGCAGGCGCCGGATGGGACGCCGGGCCTGGCCTCGGGCTGGTTGACGCAGGATCTGGCGGTCGGGGATGTGATCGACATGCGGCTGCGCGCCAACCGCAGCTTCCATGGTCCCGATGACGTCGTGCCGATGATCCTGATCGGCAACGGTACGGGGATCGCCGGTCTGCGCGCCCATCTGAAGGCGCGGACGGGAGCGGGGGGCGCCTGGCTGCTGTTCGGCGAACGGACGCAGGCGCACGACGCCTTCTTCGACGCCGAGCTTCAGGGCTGGCTGACGTCAGGGATGCTGAGCCGGCTGGATCGGTGTTTCTCGCGTGATGAAGGCGACGGCCGTTATGTGCAGGACCTAGTTGCGTCGGCGGTGGACGAGTTGCGCGACTGGGTCGGGCGCGGGGCTGCGATCTATGTCTGCGGCAGCCTTGAAGGCATGTCCCAGGGCGTCCACGCCGCTCTGGAAGACGCCTTGGGCGCCGAGACGGTGTTGGCGATGCTTGAGGACGGCCGCTATCGGCGCGACGTCTATTGAACGTTACGACGGTGGGGATGATGAACGGTTTGGCCTGAATTTCTCGATGGCGGCCAATGCGTCTTCTGGCCGGTGGGTCGTGGCGGAGAGGGAGACTGTAAGGTCGAAACCGGTCAAAAGTCTGTCCCCTCCGGACAGAAGACGCGCAAGGCCACGCGGCGGATGACGTCGTCTATCCCTTAGCTTCATGGCGATGTATTTGACGCCGTTGATTTTCCTTGGCGCGATCTCTGTGATTTCGTTCCAGGGTATCGTGTTGTCGGACCACAGACGGACCATCACTCCGGCTGGACCGATGCGAACAAGTTCACGGCGATCGAACAGTTGGCGAATCCAGCGCACTGTCGCCGTTCCAAAAAGCAGCAACCCTCCCCAAGCGACAAAGGGCGTGAGGATGTCGGGGTATCGTCTGGAGGCGGGGGGCGCACCGAACGCACCCGCCAACCAAAGACCCAGGGCGACAAACGCCAGCCCCATCAAGATCAGACAGATGATCCGCCATCGTGACGGATAAGCGACGAAGTCGTTCATGGCTGCGGTGGGCCTTGGTCCAACCGCGACAACAGCTCCGCCGCGAAGGTCGACAGGGTGTCGTCGCGGGCGCCCATGACGACGATCCGGTCGCCAGGGCGGGCGATTTGCAGAAGGCGTTCGCCGCAGTCGGTGCGAGTCGGCAGGGCCTCGGCGTGACGGCCGGCGGCGCGGACGCCCGAGGCGATGTCCTCGGACCCCACGCTGCGGTCGGTGGTGCCGCCGAAATAGACCGGCTCGGGCATCAGCAGGACGTCGTCCTCGCGCATCAGGCCGGCGAAGCCGTCGATGAACTCCGACTTCATCAGCTTCAGCGGGCCGAACCCGTGCGGCTGGAACAGGATCAGCAGCCGACCGTCGAAGGCGTGCAGCGTCTTCAGGGTGGCGGCGATCTTGTCGGGGTTATGGGCGAAGTCGTCGATGACGGTGATGTCGTTCTTCGTCCCGACCGCCTCCAGACGGCGGCGGATTCCGGCGAATCCGGCCAGGGCCTTGATCGCCTCGGCGGTCGGCACGCCCAGGGCCCGCGTCGCGCCCATCGCCGCCAGGGCGTTGGCGACGTTGTGAGCGCCGGGCACGGCCAGGGTCACGTCATGCTCGCTCCAGCCCTCGATCAGGCGAAACCGCATGCCGGCGGGCAGGGGTTGAAGGTCATGGGCGGACAGGTCGGCCTTTTCCTCGCCCAGGCCGAAGGTGATGGCCTTTCCGGCCGGCAAGGTCTGGGCCAGAGCCGCCGTCTCGGGGTTGTCCAGGTTCAGCACCGCCGTCATCGCACGGTTCGTGAAGCCGCCGAACAGGTCACGCAGTTCCTCCATGGATTTGTGATCCAGCGAGATGTTGGACACCACGGCGACAGTGGGATTGTAGCGGGCGATGGAGCCGTCGCTCTCGTCCACCTCGGCCACGAACAGGGCTGGACCGCCGACCACGGCGCTGGCGAAGGGATGGTCGGCGTCGGCGAAATTCTTCATCACTGCCCCGTTCACCACCGTCGGATCGCGGCCGGTCTGGCTCAGGATCCAGGCGATCATGCCGGTGATGGTGGACTTGCCGCTGGTGCCCGCCACGCCGACCGAGGTCGGGGCGGCGTTGAACAGTTCACTCAGCAGTTCGGGCCGGGTCTTGATCGTTGCGCCCACGCGCCGGGCCGCGCCGATGTCCGGCACGGTGTCCTCCACGGCGCCCGTCGCCACCACGATCTGGTCGGCGCGGACGACGCCCGATCCATCCTGCGGATAGAGGGTCACGCCATGGGCGCGCAGCCAGTCGAACTTCTCGGGCGTGCGGCCCTGATCCAGCGCACGGTCGGAGCCTTCGATGGCGTAGCCCTGCGCCTGGACGATCAGGGCCAGGGGCAGCATGCCCGATCCGCCGATGCCGCAGAAGAAATAGGAGGCGTCTTGGTTCATGCCCCCTTAGAACAGGGGATCGGGGCGATCCGCCAGTGGGGATCGCAAAATCGGCGAAGAAGGCGGTCGTGGACGGCAACAGAGTGAAGATCGGCGTCGTCTGCGCCAGTTCGCGCTTCTCCAGGGAGCGCGCAGACGCCATCGAGGCCTGGATGGCCCAGCACCACCCCGACCGCGACGTGGCGGTGGTCTTTCATCCCGCCTGCTTTCTGAAGCACGGCCATTTCGCCGGCGACGACCGCGCCCGCGCCGAAGCCTTCGTGGAGTTCGCCAACGACCCGCGCATCGACGCCGTCTGGTTCGGGCGCGGCGGCTATGGCTCCTGCCGCATCGCCGAAGCGGTCCTGCCCCGACTGAACGCCGTGGCGCGCAAGAAACGGTATCTGGGCTATTCCGACGCCGGCAGCCTGCTGGCGGGAATGTACAGGGCCGGGTTCAAGCATCTGGCCCATGGGCCCATGGCGTCCGACGCGGTGCGTCACGACGCGATGGCCGAGGGGGCGATCGCCTGGCTGGCCACGGGACGCAGCGACTGGCTGGAGCCCTCGCTGGCGACCGATCCGCGGCCCGCCGTCGCCTTCAACCTGACCATATTGAACGAACTGACTGGCACAGTTCTGGAACCCGACCTGTCCGGCCATGTCCTGATGCTGGAAGAGGTTTCGGAGGCCGCCTATCGGATCGACCGGATGATGTTTCACTTGACGGGTCAGGCTTCGATTCGGCGCGTGGCCGGAATTCGCCTTGGGCGTGTGTCGGACGTGACGCCAAACGATCCCGACTTTGGTCAGACGCCGGAGGAAATCGTTCGATACTGGTGCTTGAGATCGGGCATAGAATTCCTGGGCCAGGCCGACATCGGGCACGACGCCGCCAACAAGATCGTTCCCTTCGGTCGCCCCTGACGCGAACTCGGCGCGGCGTAAAAGACACAGTCTCGCCTTGTTCTGGAAATCGCCGGTCGGCGCCCTCTCGACAGAAGGCCGCACCTCCCGCCAGATGCAGGTCCGCGAGGCGTTAGGACTTCGTTAGCCAAGGCGTTGGGGGACGCGGCGGCTTACGCCTTTTGCGATGCGGCGGTTCGTTCGGATATCGGGGGATGCCCGGACGAACCGCCTGATCGTCCCCGAAACATCGACGGAACCGGCCACAGGGCCTAAGGATCCCCGGGTGCGTTTCGACGAGAGATTCATCGATGAACTGAAGGCCCGCCTTCGGCCGTCCGACGTGATCGGGCGGACGGTGAAGCTGAAACGTCAGGGGCGCGAATACGTCGGCCTATCGCCCTTCTCCAAGGAGAAGTCGCCGTCCTTCTTCGTCAACGATGACAAGGGCTTCTTCCACGACTTCTCGTCCGGCAAGCACGGCGACATCATCAGCTTCCTGCAAGAGACGGAGCGGCTGAGCTTTGTCGAGGCCGTGCAGCGGCTGGCGGCCGAGGCGGGGATGCAGCTTCCCGCCGAAGACCCCAGGGAGGCCGAGCGCGAGCAGAAGCGGGCGGGTCTGTCGGACTGGATGGACCTGGCCCAGAAATGGTTCGCCGCCAATCTGCGTCGCACGCCGGGCAAGGCGGCGCGCGAATACCTGGACAAGCGCGGCCTGCCCGAGGATCAGTGGGAGCGGTTCGGCCTGGGCTATGCGCCCAACGACCGCGAGGGGCTGAAACAGGCGCTGGTCCAGCGCGGCGCCCGGCCCGCCGATCTGGTCGAGGCCGGGCTGCTGATCTCGCCCGAAAGCGGCGGTCAGCCCTATGACCGGTTCCGCGACCGGCTGATGTTCCCGATTCTGGACGCGCGCGGCCGGATCGTCAGCTTCGGCGGCCGGGCCATGAACCCCGACGACCGGGCCAAATATCTGAACGGCCCGGAAAGCCCGCTGTTTCACAAGGGCGCGACCCTGTATGGCCTGCCTGAGGCGCGGCGGATTCTGGGCGCGGAATCCAAGAACGACCAGGCCATCATCGTGGTCGAAGGCTATATGGACGTCATCGCCTGTCAGCGTGCGGGCCTGCCGGCCGTGGCGCCGATGGGCACGGCCCTGACCGAGGAGCAGATGGAGCGGCTGTGGCGGATCAGCCATGAGCCGGTGCTGTGTTTCGATGGGGATGCAGCGGGCCTGCGCGCCGCCTATCGGGCCATCGAGCGGGCGCTGCCGCTTTTGAAGGCGGGGCGGTCGTTCCGGTTCTCGCTGCTGGGCGGCGGTCAGGACCCGGACGACATCCTGCGCGACAAGGGGGCGCCGGCCTTGCGGCAAGCCCTGTCCGAAACCCATGGCTTCGCTGAGGTGCTGTTCCGTCGCGAACAGGATGTCGAGCCGCTGGACACGCCCGAGCGGAAGGCGGGTTTCAAGGCGCGTCTGCGGGCGGCGGCCGGTGCCATTCAGGACAAGGATCTGGCCGAACAATATCGGCGCGACCTCTATGAGCGTTTCGACGCCCTGTTTCCCCGCAGCCCGCAACGCGCGCCCTGGACGCCGGGGCAGGGCAGGGGGCGGTTCGGCCCGCCGCCCAAGATGGGCCAGACGGTCGAAGGGGCGCAGGCAATGCAGTCGCTGTTCCGCGCCATAGAGCCGGTGCCCGCCGCCTTGGCCCATGGCGCCATCGACGACCCCGAACGGATGGACGACCATCTGGAGGCGATCAGCAGCCATGGTTTCGGCGACAAGGCCCTGGACGGCCTGGCCCAGGAATTGGTTCGCCTGCGTCTGTCGGGCCAAAGCCTTGACTCCGCCGCCCTGCGACGCCATCTGGCGCAATCGGGTCATGATGCCTTAGTGCGCGAGGTCGAGAAGGCGGCGGCGAAGTCCGGCGCGCCATTCCTGGCCGCAAATGCGCCCCTCGCCGAGGCAAGGGTCCGATGGTCGCAGGCGTTCGACGCTTCAACCCGCGTGGCGGCGTTGGAGGACGCCTTGTCCCAGGCGCGTGGCGTGCCTGGGCAGGATGAGGCTTTCCGCCGGCTGAAGGCCGAGCGGGATGCGCTTCGCCGTGCGATCAAAGCCGGAACGATTTGGGAAGACAGCGCGGGCGCGTAACCTTACGGCTCGCCGGGCATTGTATTTTTCGTCGGGGCGGACTGATCACCCCCTCGGCCGGAGACAGACTGACTATGAACGCACAGACCGAGACGCAGGACGCCGAGGTTTCGACCGACGGGCCCCTGCTCGATCTGACCGACGCCGGCGTCAAGAAATTCATCAAACAGGCCAAGGCGCGCGGCTATGTGACGATGGAGGAGCTGAACAAGGTCCTGCCGTCCGAAGAAGTCACCCCCGACGCCATCGAAGACACCCTGGCCATGTTGTCGGAAATGGGCGTCAACGTCGTCGAGGCCGAGGAGGACGCGCAGGAGCAGCAGTCCACCGACGTCGCCGCCGCCGCCGGGACCGCCGTCGCCGAAACGCCCGCCAAGTCGGCCTATGACCGCACCGACGACCCTGTGCGGATGTATCTGCGCGAAATGGGTTCGGTCGAACTCTTGAGCCGTGAGGGCGAAATCGCCATCGCCAAGCGGATCGAGGCCGGCCGCGACGCCATGATCTCGGGCCTGTGCGAAAGCGCCCTGACGTTCGAGGCCATCATGGTCTGGCGCGACGAACTGGAAAACAATCGCATCCTGCTGCGCGAGGTCATTGACCTTGACGCCACCTATGGCGTGCTGAACCCCTCGTCCCTGCCGGGCGCCGCCCAGCCGGAGGGCGAGGAAGAGGAAGCCGAGGACAAGCCGGCGGCCGAGGACAAGCCTGAATCCGACGACGAGGACGACGACGACTTCGACGACGGCGGCGGCATGTCGATCTCGGCGCTGGAAGCCGAGTTGCGCGACGGCGTGATGGAGGTCCTGAACCTGATCGCCGCCGACTTCGGCGCCTTCCGTCAGTTGCAGGACAAGCTGGTCCAGGCGCGTTTGAAGGGCGAGGCGCTGACCGCCAAGGACGAGAAGGCCTATCAGGCGCTGACGACGGCGATTTCCGACCGTCTGAAGACGATGAAGCTGAACAACAACCGCATCGAGGCGCTGGTCGAGCAACTCTATGCGATTAACAAACGCCTGATCGGTCTGGAAGGCCGCCTGCTGCGTCTGGCCGACAGCTACGGCATCTCGCGTCCCGAGTTCCTCAAGGCCTATTTCGGCGCCGAACTGGACCCGACCTGGACGGATCGGATCAAGGAACAGGGCGTGCGCTGGACCAAGTTCAGCGAGAATGAAGCCAGCCAGATCGCCACCATCCGTTCGGATGTCGCCGCCGTGGCGCTGGAAGCTGGCCTGCCGATCGACGATTATCGCCGCATCGTCCAGACGGTGCAGAAGGGCGAGCGTGAAGCCCGTCAGGCCAAGAAGGAGATGGTCGAGGCCAATCTGCGCCTGGTGATCTCCATCGCCAAGAAATACACCAACCGCGGCCTGCAGTTCCTGGACCTGATCCAGGAGGGCAACATCGGCCTGATGAAGGCGGTCGACAAGTTCGAGTATCGTCGCGGCTACAAGTTCTCGACCTACGCCACCTGGTGGATCAGGCAGGCGATCACGCGCTCCATCGCCGACCAGGCGCGCACCATCCGCATCCCGGTCCACATGATCGAGACGATCAACAAGATCGTTCGCACCTCGCGCCAGATGCTGCACGAAATCGGCCGCGAGCCGACCCCGGAGGAACTGGCTGAAAAGCTGGCCATGCCGCTGGAGAAGGTGCGCAAGGTCCTGAAGATCGCCAAGGAGCCGATCAGCCTCGAGACCCCCATCGGGGACGAGGAAGACAGCCACCTGGGCGACTTTATCGAGGACAAGAACGCCGTCCTGCCGATCGACGCGGCCATTCAGTCGAACCTGCGTGAGACCACGACGCGGGTTCTGGCCTCGCTGACGCCGCGTGAAGAACGCGTCCTGCGGATGCGCTTCGGCATCGGCATGAACACCGACCACACGCTGGAAGAGGTCGGCCAGCAGTTCTCGGTGACGCGCGAACGCATCCGCCAGATCGAGGCCAAGGCGCTGCGCAAGCTGAAACACCCCAGCCGGTCGCGCAAACTACGGTCCTTCCTGGACAGCTAGGACGATAAGGGGCGGCGCCGAAAGGGCCGCCCCTTATTCGTTCAACGGACCGGTTCGACCAGGGCGCCGACGATGCGCCGGACCAGCGGCAGGATCAGCAGCAGGACCGGAAAGGCGATCAGCCAGGACAGCCCCCAGGCCTGCATCCAGGCCGCCGGGAAGGCCGGGACGAAGCCCAGATTGCGCGCGGTGGCGATGGCCGAGACCACGAAGGTCATGAACAGCGACAGGATCAGCGGCATGACCAGCCCGGCGTAACGTGCAGGCAGGCGTCGAAACCGGATGACGGCGGGATGAGGGTGCATTTTGCGTCTCTCTTTAAAATCAGGTCTTCGGCACGGGCATCCACCGGGCGAGCCGGTCCCGGCCGAAGGCCGGGATGGATGCGTTGCCTGACGTGAGACGCTTACGGCCGCCGAGGCGACGCCGATCCTCTAACAAGATTGAGAGTGTTTCGCAACAACCCGCCGCGCGTATCCTCGCTGTCTCGTGATGTGGTCGTGGCGCGAATTCGACTAGCGTCCGGACGATGCTCGTCCCCTTTCGTCGTCTGTTCGTCGCCGCTGCGACCGTTCTGATCCTTAGCGGCTGCGTGCGTCGACCGCCTGAGCCGCTGCGGCCGACGCCCAGCCCCTATCCGTCGCGCAGCGCCGCCCCCCTGGTCGGGGGGCTGGTGGACCGGCCCATCGACGGCGGCACGCAAGGCGCCGTGGTCCGCGAAGGGGCGGACCTGGGGCGGTGTCTGGCGCAGTTGAACGCGGCGCGCGTGACCTTCAACCCCGTACCGGATCGCCACGCCACGTCGGTCTGCGGCCTGAGCGCCGGCGGGGTTCTGGGGCCGGACCTGGGAACGGTGGCGCGGATGGCGCCGGGCGATGTCGAAATGACCTGCCAGACGGCCCTGGCCCTGAGCATCTGGCGGCGTCAGTCGCTGGAGCCGGCGGCGCGCGAGATCCTGGGCTCGGACGTTGTCCAGATCGACCATATGGGCGCGTACGCCTGTCGCAATGTGAACAACGGCGCGGGCTCCAACCGCATCAGCGCCCACGCCCAGGCGGCGGCCCTGGATTTCGCCGGGGTGCGGCTGCGCGACGGGCGACGCATCACCGTGACCAAGGACTGGAACGGCGGCACGGCCGAGGCCCGCTTCCTGCGCCGCATCCGCGACGACGCCTGCCGCATCTTCGGCACGACGCTGAGCCCCGACTACAACGCCGTCCACTACGACCACCTGCATCTGGAGGCGACCGACACGCGCTTCTGTCGGTAGAGGTCAGGCCCTGCCCTCGAACACGGCTTCGAACCCGCCCCACATCATTCGTTTGCCGTCGAAGGGCATGTCCATGTCGGCGAAGGCGGGATCGTTCTCCATCTGGGCCCAGCAGGCGTCGGCGGTCGCGCGGTCGGGCCAGGTGATCCAGGAGAAGACCACCACCTCGCCCGGTTCCAGCTTCACCGCCATGGGGAAGCTGGTCAGCTTGCCGTCGGGCACATCCTGGCCCCAGGTCTCGACCTGGGCCAGGGCGCCGTATTTCTTGAACAGCGGCCAAGCGGCTTCGGCGGACTTGACGTAGCGCGCCTTGTCCTCGGTTTTCACGGGGGTCAAAAAGCCGGTCACATAGGTCATTGGTCGTCTCCTCTTTCAGGGTTCAAAGGTCGGCCACGGCGCGGTCCAGCGCCGCGATATCGATCTTGATCATGCCCATCATGGCCTGCATGGCGGCCTTGGCGCGCGCGGGGTTCGGATCGGTGGTCAGCTCCATCAGGCGACGCGGCGTGATCTGCCACGACAGGCCCCAGCGGTCCTTCAGCCAGCCGCAGGCGTTTTCTCTGCCGCCGTCGGCGAGCAGGGCGTCCCACAGCCGATCCGTCTCGGCCTGATCCTCGGTCATCACCATGAAGGAGACAGCCTCGGTGAAGCGAAAGTTCGGTCCGCCGTTCAGCGCCAGATACTCACGACCCGCCAGCACGAACTGCACCGTCAGCACCGATCCTTCAGGGCCGGAGGGCGTGTCGACCGGCGAGCGGTTGACGGCGGTGATGCGGCTGTCGGGCAGAAGGCTGACATAGAGGGCGGTCGCGGCCTCGGCGTCGCCGTCGAACCACAGGCAGGGTATGATCTTGTCGGTCATGCCGCGTCACCTTCCGCCAACGCCGCCAGTTGATCGGCGACCGCGCCCCAGCCCTGTTCGAAGCCCATGGCCTTGTGGGTTTCGGCGGCTTTTTCGTCCCAGTGCCGGGCGGTGGCGGTGTAGCGGGTTCCGCCGGCCTCGGGTTCGAAGGTGTCGATGCGCACGAAGTTCATTTCGCCGGCCTGCGGAACCCAGCCCTCGGTGAAGGCGCCGGTCGAGACCAGTTTGCGGCCAGGAACCACCTCCAGAAACACGCCGGAATAGGGATGCCGCTCGCCCTCGGGCGAAGCCATTTCGACATTGGCCCGCCCGCCGACGCGCAGGTCCCAGTCCACAACCGGCGTGGTCCAGGGGCGGGGGCAGAACCATTCGCCGGTGCGCTCCGTATAGATCTCCCACACCGTTTCCGGCGAGGCCTTGATCAGGCGGCGGATGCTCAGTTCGCGAATGTCAGCCATCACGACACCATGGCGTCGGCGGCGAAGGCTTCGGGACCGGCGGCGACGGCGGCCGGGTCCATCCACATCGGTTCCCAGATATGGCCGTCCGGGTCGGCATAGCCGCGCCCATACATGAAGCCGTGATCCTGAATCGGGTTTGGGTCCATCAGACCGCCCGCCGCACCCGCGCGTTCGACCACCGAGTCCACAGCCTCTCGGCTGTCGAACGAGATGCACAGCGACATCTGCGCCGAGGCGTGGGCGTCCGGGATCTGGCGGTCGGTGAAGGTGCGCCACTTGTCGTGCGTCAGCAGCATGACGTGGATTACGTCCGACACCACCATGCACGCGGCCGTGTCGTCGCTGAACATCGGGTTTCTGGTCGCGCCGACCGCTTCGTAGAAGGCGATCGATCGGGGCAGATCGACGACCGGCAGGTTGATGAAAATCAGCTGGGCCACGGCGTTTCCTCTCCTTGTTGTTTGCGAAACCTGACTCCGATGATTACGATAGTCAACCATGAAGTTAGAAAAGATAACCGATAGGGCTGGTCGCCGATATCACGACGCCTGTGGCGCCGCGCACGGGCTGGACCTGATCGGCGAGCGCTGGGCCCTGCTGGTGATCCGTGAACTGATGATGGGGCCGCGCCGGTTCGGGGATCTGCGAAAGGATCTGCACGGCATTTCCGCCAACGTGCTGACCCAGCGGCTGGAGGGGCTGGAGGCTTCGGGCATCGTGACCCGCCGCAAGCTCCCGCCGCCCGCCTCGGTCCAGGTCTATGAGCTGACGCCGTGGGGATATGAGATCAAGCCGGTCTTCATGGTGCTGGGCGGCTGGGCGGCGCGCTCGCCTCGCCACGACCCGACCCTGCCGATCAGCGCGGTGTCGATCATGCAGTCGTTCGAGACGATGTTCGATCCGGCCCTGGCCGGGGACGCGGCGATGAGCGTCGGCTTCGTCTTCGGCGACGAACCTTTCGTCGTTCAGATCGAGAAGGGGACGATCACGACCCGCCGCGGCGCCGCGGACGCTGCAGACGTCGTCCTGACGACCCAACCGCCGCTGGTCGCGGCCTGCGTTTACGGCAAGGTTCCGCCCGGCGCCTTCGAGGCCGACGGCCTGATGACACTGACCGGCGACCGGGCCGTATTCGATCGCTTCGTCGGCTTCTTCAACCTGCCGGAGAAGGCGTCGGTCTGAGGCTTCAGGACAGAATGTCCAGCAGCGTGCCGGTCATGTCGTCGGCGGTGCGCAGAACGGCGGCGTTGGCGCTGAAGGCGGTCTTGGCCTGGATCCGTTCCACGGCTTCTTCGGCCAGGTTGTCCAGCGGTGCCGTCGCGGTGCGACGTGCGCTGTTGTCGAACCGGTTCTGCGCGGTCGTCATTCCGGCGGCGGCGATAGAAAGCGCTTGCATGGCGAAGCTCCGGGCGTGGTGGGTTCGATCGCCAGACTGCGTCTTTCGGGTCAACATCGCCTGAAGGAACAGGGTGAACGGCGTTTTCCGCCCCGCTTCAGCCTTTATCCATGTATAGAGCGTCGCCATTCGCCCGGCCTGAGGTCTGTCCTCGGCCGGGCGCGGTCGTTTCGGCGTCCGCCCTTGTCCGTTGTCCCAGGTTTCCCATGCCCTTTCCCGCCGTCCACCCTGCGCTTGATCGCGCCCTGATCAACAAGGGCTATGCCGAACCCACTCCGGTTCAGGCCGCCGTGCTGGAAAGCGAACACGCGGACCGCGACCTGCTGGTCTCGGCCCAGACCGGATCGGGCAAGACGGTGGCGTTCGGTCTGGCCGCCGCCCCGACCCTTTTGGGCGACAAACCGATCTTCGGCCCCGGCGGCGCGCCCCTGTGCCTGGCCATCGCCCCGACCCGCGAACTGGCCATGCAGGTGGCTGCCGAACTGCAATGGCTGTACGCCGACTCGGGCGCCAAGATCGCCACCTGCGTCGGCGGCATGGATGCGCGCCGTGAAGCGCGCGCGCTGGGCTTCGGCGTCCATATCGTCGTCGGCACGCCGGGCCGCCTGAAGGACCACATCGACCGGGGCAATCTGGACCTGTCCGAACTGAAGGTCGCCGTCCTGGACGAGGCGGACGAGATGCTGGACATGGGCTTCCGCGAGGATCTGGAGTTCATTCTGGACCAGGCCCCGGCCGAACGCCGCACCCTGCTGTTCTCGGCGACCATCGCGCGCGACATCGCCACCCTGGCCAAACGCTACCAGAAGGACGCGGTCCGCATCGACGCGACGGACAAGACTCGCCAGCACGCCGACATCGAGTACCGCGCCTATCGTATTGCGCCCAACGAGATCGAACACGCGGTGGTCAACACCCTGCGCTGGTTCGAGGCGCCGCGCGCCATGGTGTTCTGCTCGACACGCGACAGCGTGCGTCACCTGCAGTCGTCGCTGCTGGAACGCGGCTTCTCGACCGTCAGCCTGTCGGGCGAAATGGGCCAGCGCGAGCGGACCGATGCGCTGCAGTCGCTGCGTGACGGCCGCGCCCGCGTCTGCGTCGCCACCGACGTCGCCGCGCGCGGGCTGGATCTGCCGGACCTGGGCCTGGTCATCCATGCCGAACTGCCGATGAACCGTGCGGGCCTGCTGCACCGTTCGGGCCGCACGGGCCGGGCGGGCAAGAAGGGCGTCTCGGTGATGCTCGTTCCGCACTCTCGCCGTCGCAAGGCCGAGCGGCTGATGGACGATGCGGGCGTCGAGGCCATCTGGTCGGGCGCCCCGACCTTTGACGAAATCCGCAAGGCCGACGAAGGTCGCCTGCTGTCGCCCGAATTCTTCGAGGCCGAGGTGTCCGACGAGGACATGATCGTCGCCAAGCGCATGATCGCCGAGCGCACGCCCGACGAGATCGCCGCCGCCCTGGTTCGCCTGCTCCGCAAGGAACAGCCGGCGCCGGAAGAACTGTCTGATCCCGGTTCCGATCGCGGCCCGGCCAAACGCGAACGCACGACGCGCGGCGACGACGGCGTGACGGCGACCCCCTGGCCGGGCGAGCGCCTGGGCGCCGACGAGGTGGTCTGGTTCCGCCTGGACGTGGGCCGTACCAAGAACGCCGACCCCAAATGGCTGATCCCGCTGATCTGCCGCATTGGAGGCATCTCCAAACCCCAGATCGGCGCGATCCGCACCTTCCCCGACGAGACCCGGTTCGAGATCGCCAAGACCCACGAAAAGGCGTTCCGCGAAGCCATCGCCGCCTCCAAGGACGAGGTCCGCATCACTCCGTCCGAAGCCCCCACGCCGGGCTCGATGAAGGCCAGCCGTTTCGCCGGCAAGCCGCGTGAAGACGGCGACCGCCCCTTCAAGAAAACCCCCTTTAAGCGCGCCGAGGGGGGCGAGGGCGACGCTCGCCCGCCGTTCAAGAAGAAGCCCTGGGCGCCGAAGGCCGACGGCGCGAAACCGGCTGGCGACAAGCCTTTCGCCAAGAAGCCCTTCAAGCCCAAGGCGGGCTTCAAGAAGACCGGCTTCAAGAGCAAGCCCAAGGGCTGAGACTTGCCTGATCGCGGCCGGAGGCGCACCCTCCGGCCATGAGCACGCCGTCCGAGCCCCAGGGTCGATACGCCTCGTTCCAGGCCTTCTATCCCTATTACATCCACGAACACTCCAACCGGACCTGCCGGCGCATCCATGTGGTCGGGACCGGATTGGTGATCCTGGCCTTCACCGTCTTTCTGGCGACGCGGAACCCGTGGTGGCTCTTGGCCATGCCGCTGGTCGGCTATGGTTTCGCCTGGGTCGGACATTTCTTTTTCGAGAAGAACCGGCCGGCGACCTTCAAATATCCGTTGTGGAGCCTGATGGGCGATTTTCGACTGTTCTTCGAGACCGTATCGGGCCGCCGCCGGTTCTGACCCCACGGCACGGGAGCGAAAGCTTCACCTTGCGTGGAAATGGCGTATGGTTCGGGGCGCGGCAGGACGCCGCAGCGGGAGGGAGCCCATGAGATCAATCGCCATCGTAACGGCTGCGGCGTTGCTGCTGACGCCGAGTGTCAGTTTCGCGCAGAAGTCGGCGGTCCGGAACGGGCCGGACTTCACCCTGGACCCCAACTATGGCTCGACGCGCCTGTCCAGCGGCTTCACGCCCGATCCCTTCACCAAGTCGATCCGTGCGGGCGGCAGCACCCAGGCGTCGCGCGTCCGTTCGGACTGCGAGGGCGCGGTCAGTTCGGCGCCGGATTTCCAGCTGTTCTACGAGGCCGGCTCGCTGGACCTGACCTTCTCGGTGGCGGCGGCCCAGGACACCACCCTGCTGATCAACACCCCCAGCGGCCGGTGGCTGTGCGACGACGACAGCGGCGGCGATCTGGATCCGAAGATCACGGTCAATTCGCCGGAAAGCGGCCGCTACGACGTGTGGGTCGGCACCTATAACAACAGCATGGTCCAATCGACGCTGTCGATCAGCGAACTGGGCGGCTCCGGCAGTTCGAGCGGAAGCGGCTCGCCGGACATCAATCTGAATGCGAACTACGGCAGCACCAACCTGCGTGCGGGCTTCACGCCCGACCCCTTCACCAAGTCGATCCTGGCCGGCGGTTCCATCCCCGCCGAACGAGCCAAGTCGGGTTGCGAAGGCAATGTCAGCGCCGCGCCGGACTTCCAAGTCTTCTACGACGCCGGAGACGCGGACCTGACCTTCACGGTAGAGGCCGACAGCGACACCACCCTGCTGATCAACACGCCGAACGGCCGCTGGTATTGCGACGACGACAGCGCCGGCAGCCTGAACCCGAAGGTGACGATCACCAATCCGCAGAACGGTCGCTATGACGTCTGGGTCGGCACCTACGGCTCCGACATGGTGCAATCGACGCTGAAGGTCACGGAGATCGACTGATCGGCCGGCCCGCAATGCGGAATTGAAGACGCCGGCGACGGGCCCCGTCGCCGGCGTTCTGCATTTTCGTAAAGACAGGCGGCTCAGCGCGAGGCGTTTTCCCAGGCCGGCGGGCAGCCGTCGAACCGGCCGGCGTCGGCGATAGTCAGGGTGCGCATGTTCAGGCGACGGGCCTGAGCCATCGAACCGCTGCCGTGGCCGGTGTAGAGATCGATCTTCTGGCCCTTGATCGCGCCGCCGGTATCCGAGGCGTACCAGTAGCCGTCGTGGATCGAGCCGTCGGCCAGGCGCATTCCAACCGTTTCGCGGATGAACAGTTTGGTGCGGCGCGGAATGACGCGCGGATCGACCGCGACCGTGCGCATCGCGACAGGACGGCAACCCAGGGAATCGTTGCCCGTCGCGCCGCCGCCGCCAGCATGATAGAGGCGCGCCGACGCGCGCCAATCCGGATCTCCGGCCATCAACTCCTGCTGTTCGGCGCTGAGCGCCGTCTGCAGTTCGTCGGCCGCGTCCGCTGCATCCTCCGAGGAACCGACCGTGGCTGCGGGCGTTTCCACCCTGCCGGCATCCGCCGCGACAGCGACATTGTAAGGGACGGGCCCGCTCGTGATCGAGGACAGGGCGGCCCAGAACATGGCGATGGCAGCGGAAGCGCCGATCATGGATTTGGCTCAGGAGGCGCCGGCTCCCAACGCCGCCGGCGCGCGTCTTTTCGCGTTAACTTATGGCCAGAAAGGGGCGAAACGGCTCCGAACGCGGCGCGTTACCGATTATTTCTTGGTTAATCCATTGAAATAAAGTCATATTTTTTGGTTCGTTGGCAGGCCCCGTTCGGCGAGGTTCCGCCTGGGATCGCGCGTCGAATCGGCCTCAGGCGGCGTCGGCGCGGCGCGCTTCGGCCTCGCGGACGGCCTCGATCGCGCGGTCGACGACTTCCAGCCCCGCGCCGGGGGGCAAGGCCTCGACCGTCAGGATACGGCGGAAGGCTCGCGCGCCTGGCCGGCCATGCATCAGGCCCAGCATGTGCCGCGTCATCGCGGGCAGGGCGATCCCCTCGTCCAGACGGGCCGCCATATAGGGGCGATAGCGGGCGAGGGCGGCGAAGGCGTCCGTATCCGCCGTCGCCTGGCCGAAGATGCGTCGGTCGGCCTGACCCAGCAGCGCCGGTTCGTGATAGGCCGCGCGACCCAGCATGACCCCGTCCAGGCGCACGCCGTCGTGGTCGTCCAGATGGGCCTCGGCCTCGTCCAGCGAGGCGATCCCGCCATTGATCGAGATGTTCAGATGGGGCCGTTCCCGTTTCAGGCGTCGCACAAGGGCGTAGTCCAGTGGGGGCACGTCGCGGTTCTCCTTGGGCGACAGGCCCTTCAGCCAGGCCTTGCGGGCGTGGACGATGAAGACCTCGATCCCCACCGCCGCGCTGGCGTCCACAGTGGCGAACAGGCTGGTTTCCGGGTCCTGGTCGTCCACGCCGATGCGGCATTTTACGGTGGCGGGCACATCCACCGCTTCTCGGATCGCCGCCATGCAGTCGGCCACCAGTTCCGGCTCTCGCATCAGACAGGCGCCGAACCGGCCGGACTGCACCCGGTCGGAGGGGCAGCCCACGTTCAGATTGATCTCGTCATAGCCGAAGGCCGCGCCGATCCGAGCCGCCTCGGCCAGTTGCGCCGGATCCGACCCGCCCAGCTGCAGCGCCACCGGATGCTCGACCGCGTCGAAGCCCAGCAGCCGTTCCCGGTCGCCGTGGATCACCGCCGGCGCCGTCACCATCTCGGTATAGAGCAGCGCCTGGGACGACAGCGCGCGATGGAACGCCCGGCAGTGCCGGTCGGTCCAGTCCATCATCGGGGCCACGGACAGCCTACGATCTTGATTTTTCAACATTATTTCAGTAAGATCAAAAAGTTGGAAGGCGGCGTGTGCACTCGATTTTACGTCGTGTTGCGACATTTTTTCCGGCTTTTCGACATCTCAGTGCACACAGAGCGCACACGAAAATGGCGACGTATTCGAAACTCCGTCAGGATCGTGGCGGGTCCAGGTGCGAAGGAAGGGGCGCTATATAAGCGAGACCTTCATCAAACGCGATGATGCGAGGCGTTGGGCGACCGAAGCCGAGGGGCGGATCGATAGGGGCGAGACCCCGACGCCTTCTCGGGCGGCCAAACTCAAGACGTTCGCCGAACTGATCGACCTGCACATTGCGGACATGAAGTCTGTCGAAAGGCTCCCAGGCGGTCGAAGGCTGCGACCCTGAAAATGCTACGGACCAGACTCGGCAAAAAGAAGATCGCCCAGTTGGATCGGCAGGTGTTCATCGACTTCGGTCGCGAACGTGCGTCCGAGGGCGCCGGGCCGATGACGCTGAGCATCGACATCGGCGCCATCAAGCTGGTCCTATCTCATGCTGTGGCCGTCCATGGCCTGTCGGTTTCGCTGGAGCCGGTCAACATGGCCCGGCTCGCGCTGAAAAGGCTTGGGTTGGTTGGCAGGGGCGTGGAGCGTGACCGTCGCCCGACCGAAGACGAGATCGAGCGCCTCATCACACACTTCGAGGCGAACCCACGGCAGATCATTCCCATGGGATGCATCATCCGCTTCGCGATCGCGACGGCGATGCGCCAGGAAGAGATATTCCGGGTGATCTGGGAGGACTACGTGGCCCGGACGAAAATGCTCACGATCCGCGACCGGAAGGATCCCCGCGAGAAAAGCGGCAACGATCAGCGCATCCCGCTCCTGTCGGTTTCGGGCTTCGACGCCGTCGCCTTGATAGATGGCGACCGCGACCTGGAGACGGGCCGCCTGAGAAGTTCGTTTCGCCGTGAACCATTTGAGCGGCTATCGAGATAACCTGGGAACCGGCATCGACGCTTGGACCACGGGAGACCTCACGGTCGCCTGGCGACCCGAGACGTCCTGGGGTCAGGGGCTGGCTCTCACCGCAGGCATTCTCAATCTGACAGACGAGACGCCGCCCTTCTATGACGCCGTCACCGGGATCGGTTTTGACGCCGGCCAGGCTGATGCGTTCGGTCGCCGGGTTTCGCTCCAGATCACCAAGCGCTGGTGAGGTCGAGCTATGCGTGGTTCTGGCCTTGCCGCTGTCGCGGCGATGCTGGCGTTCGTCACGACGTCGGCCTTCGCCCACCCCTTCACCCTGGACGACTATTTCCGGCTTGAGGCCGTAGGACAGGTCGCCGTCGCGCCCGATGATCGTCGTTTGGTCTTCGAACGTCAGGGCGCCATCGGATCACCGCCTGCGCCGAAGGTCGACCGGGCGAAGCGCGCGCCTTTCTGATCTGCACCGTTTGCGGGTGCGCGGCGGAGACGAGTCTGCCGAGCTACGATCTTGTGTCGGAAGTCGGCTTCAGGATCGAGCGAGTCACGATCGAGATCGGCGGCAGGTGTCGATTCTGCGAGACTGCAGCCGATTAGTGGACATGACTCCGTTTGCGCCAGTTCACGATATGGGCGCCGGCCAGTATCAGGCCGCCCGCGACCGTCATCGGCGTCTCTGCCTCATGTGTCGGAAACTCGGCGGCGGCGAGAAAGAGAGACGCCACACCCAGCGCCCCTGCGGCGATCAGCGACCAATTGCGCCGACCGGCCGCGCCGGGCCGAGTCAGCACATAGGCGGCCAAAGGCCCGGCGAGGATCGCGAAAAGCCAATGCACCCAAGGCGCCTCGGCCCAGGCCCCAGCGAGGGGAAACAGGCTGACCAACAACGGCAACGCCAGGCAATGGATCATGCAAAGTCCCGACAGGCTGACCCCCATCGCATCGCCCGCTCTGTGTATCGCCATCGTCGTACCTCTCTGCTACGCTATGAAATGTTATATAGTAACATGAAATCTCGAAGCTAGCCGCAGATGCAGGAAAATCGATGAGCCGCGCGTTACGGCGTACAGCTGGGTCTGCCTCCACCGCGGCGGCCCATGGCTCCTCAGGGCATCGGCGGTATCGTCGATGTGCGCCTGCGCCGTCCCATCGCCGTCAGCTATCATCGGGTCGCAATGTCGGGCGTGCTCCAGCTTGCGGATAAGGGCGGAAAGGGGTTGTTCTTCGTCATGGATGCGGCTGAAGGTCGCATGCATCCAGCGCATCGAATGAACCGGTCGTCGGACGTTTCGTGCCCCTTTCCATCCTGGAGACAACCCATGCGTCTGATGACCCTTGGCCTTAGCCTTGTTCTTGTCCTGGGCGTCAGTGTCCCCGGCGCTGTCCTGGCCCAGGCGCCGACAGGTTTCCATCCGCTGGAGACCTTCGCGCCGCTGATGCTGCCGGCGCCGGCCAACGCCTATCGTTCGGGTTCGGGGGCGCCGGGGCCCGCCTATTGGCAGAACCGGGCCGACTATTCGATCGAGGCTCGGCTGGATCCCGACAACCGCATCCTGACGGGGCAGGCGGTCATCGACTACACCAACAACAGCCCCGATGTGCTGGACGTCCTTTGGCTGCAACTGGACCAGAACCTGTACCAGACGGATGGGCGGGCGGCGGCGTTCTCAAGCCGACCGCGACGGGGATCGACCGATGGCTACCGAATCGAGCGGGTCGAGGTGCGCCAAGGCGGCGGGGTCTGGACGCCGGTCCGGCCGCTGATCGACGACACGCGGATGCGCGTGACCCTGCCCACGCCCCTGTCGCCCAAGGGCGGCAAGGTCGAGGTGCGGATCGGCTACGCTTATAAGGTTCCGTCCGACGACTTCGGCGGCCGCACCGGCTGGCTGCCCAGCGCCAACGGCGACATCTTCAGCATCGCCCAGTGGTATCCGCGCCTGGCGGTCTATGACGATGTGCGCGGCTGGGACGCGCTGCCGTACCTGGCTAACGAATTCTATCTGGAATACGGCGATTTCGACTATGCCGTGACGGTTCCGGCCGACATGATCGTGGCGGGGTCGGGCGACCTGACCAATGCGCGCGAAGTGCTGAGCGCAGAACAACGGCGTCGGCTGGACGAGGCCCGCAACAGCGACCACACGGTGCTGGTCCGTTCGCCGCAGGACGTCACGGCGGCGCCTGCCGCGAACCGTGGAACCAAGACCTGGCGCTTCCACATGGACCACACGCGCGACGTGGCGTTCAGCGCGTCTCGCGCCTTCGTCTGGGACGCCGCGCGGATCAACCTGCCGAACGGCAAGACCGCCCTGGCGCAGTCGCTCTATCCGGTCGAAAGCGTCGGCCAGGATCGCTGGAGCCGGTCGACCGAATATCTCAAGCATGCGGTCGAGACCTTCTCGGGCTGGTATCCTTATCCTTGGCCGAACGCGATCAATGTCGCTGGCCCGGCGGCGGGCATGGAATACCCGGGCATCGTGTTCGACGGCGTGGAGGACCAGGGCAAGACCCTGTTCTGGATCACCGCTCACGAGATCGGCCACACCTGGTTCCCGATGATCGTCGGCTTCGACGAGCGGCGCGACGCCTGGATGGACGAGGGCTTCAACACCTTCATCGACGTCTATGAATCCGACGCCTTCGAGGGCGGCGTCTATGGTCCCAAGCGCGACGGCGAATATGCGCCGGGGCAGGGGACGCCGGCCGAGCAGATCGCCGCCATCCTGGAAGACGCCGAGGCGCCGGCGATCCTTACACGTGCCGACGCCATCCAGGAAAAGTACCGGCATCCCATCACCTACTTCAAATCCGCCTTCGGGCTGACTCTGCTGCGCGAGGACATCCTGGGGCCGGAGCGGTTTGACCCGGCCTTCCGCAAATTCATTGCCGACTGGGCCTTCCGGCACCCCAAGCCCAGCGACTTCTTCCGCGCGATGGAGAGCGCTGGCGGCGAGGATATGTCCTGGTTCTGGCGCGGCTGGTACCTGAACAACTGGAAGCACGACCTGGCGGTGACGGCGATCACGCCCATCGACGGCGATGCGGCGCGAGGTGCGGACGTGGTGGTCGAGAACCGCGACAAGCTGGTGCTGCCGGCGACGCTGCGGGTCGTCTTCGCCGACGGTTCGCAGGTCGACCGGAGAATTCCGGTCGAGACCTGGCTCCAGCGTGCAAGCCACGCCTTCCGCTTCGAGAGCCGCGGGGCGGTGGTTTCCGCCACGGTCGATCCGGACCGCCGCCTGCCCGACAGCCATCGCGACGACAACAACCGGACCGCCGACTGAGACGGACGAGAGAGACATGAGCCGCAAACCCAACGCCGACGATCCCAGAAGTCCCGACCGCCGTCGTGTGCTCGGCGGCATGGCAGCCGTCGCCGGGGCGGCGGCGGTAAAGGGGGAAAAGGCCGCCGCAGCCTCGCCCACCACCGGCCCCAGGCCCGGCTCAGAAGCGGTCGTCGATGCGCGCCTGCGCGAGGCGATCGACACCGTGGTGGTGATCTATGCGGAGAACCGCAGCTTCAACAATCTGTTCGCCGACTTTCCGGGCCTGGAGCGGCCGCTGTCGTCCGAGCCGCCCGAGCGGCTGCTGCAACGGGACCGGGACGGCCGCATCCTGCCGCGCCTGCCGAAGATCTGGGAGGGCCTGGTTCCCGAGAGCCAGGTGGTCGAGCACCGCACCTGGAAGATCGGCCCCGACGATCTGCCGGAGATGGCCAACGGCCCCTTCGCCCTGGCGACGCCCGAGGGCGATCCGCTGCCCCACGGCGTCGTCACCCGCGATCTGGTACATGCCTTCTATCAGAACCAGTTGCAGATCAACGGCGGGCGCAACGACGGGTTTGTCGCCTGGGGCGATTCCGGCGCCCTGGTCATGGGCCGCTACGCCGACGGGGCGGCGAACCTGCGTCTGTGGTCGATCGCGCGCGAGTTCACCCTGTGCGACAACTTCTTCATGGGGGCCTTCGGCGGTTCCTTCCTGAACCACCAGTATCTCGTGGCGGCGCGACCGCCCTTCTATCCCGATGCGGACCGCGGCCCGGCGAAGGGGCGGATTGCCCAGGTCGAGGGCGACGACCCCGCCGGAATCCGCCTGCGCCAGAGAGCGGATTCGCGCGCCAGCGCCCTCGGTGGGCCGCCGAGGTTCGTGCCGAGTTCGCTCACCCCCGACTTCTGGGCGGTCAACACCCTGATGCCGCCCTATGCCCCGACCTATGAGCTGGACGAGGCGCGGCCAGGCTATTCCGACTGGACCAGCGCCCACACCCTGCCGCCCCAGACCCACGCCACCATCGGCGACCGGCTGTCGGACAAAGGGATCGCCTGGGCCTGGTACGCGGGCGGCTGGGCCGAGGCCCTGGCCGGGCGCGGAACCAACGGCGACTTTCCGACCCGGCCCAACTTTCAGCCGCACCACCAGCCGCTGAACTATTTCGCGCGTTTCGCGCCCGATAAGGCGGATCGAGGCCGGCATCTGAAGGACGGCGGCGTCGGAGACACCGCGCGCACCAACCGATTCCTGGCGGACGCCGAGGCAGGGCGGCTTCCGGTCGTCAGTTTCTACAAGCCCCAGGGCGACCTCAACATGCACGCGGGGTATTCCGACGTGGACGCCGGTGACCGGCATATCGCTCGGGTGCTCGACACCCTGCGCAACAGTCCGCAGTGGGCGCGAATGCTGGTCGTCGTCACTTTCGACGAGAACGGCGGCTGGTGGGACCATGTCGCGCCGCCCAAGGGCGACCGTTGGGGCCCCGGCAGCCGCATCCCGGCGCTGATCGTCTCCCCCCATGCGCGCAGGGGCGCGGTCGATCACACTATCTACGACACGGGCTCCATCGCCCGTTTCCTGATCCGCCGGTTCGGGCTGGAGACCCTGCCGGGCCTTGTCCAGCGAGAACAGGTGATGGTCGCCGCGGGCGGCCCTGCGCCGGGAGACCTGACCGCCGCCCTGGCGATTTAGCCGCTGGGTCCAGCCATGAGCCCAGGCCTGGGCCGCGCCATCGCGTTCCCGCCCAAGATCATCCTTTTCGGCTTCCCGATGTTCCTACCCCTTATCGCCGCCGGTCTCATGGCTACGATTTCCGCCGCGGCCCCGGCGCCCCAGGCGCTTCACCAGTATGGGGGAGTGGCGCTCGACCCGGCGGGTCGGCGCATCGTCTCGGTGGACACCGTTCAGGGAGGGGCGGGCGTCGCCGATGGTCCGGTGGTCGTGGTTCGCGACACGCAGGGCCGGCTGGTGAACCGCATCGATCCCTGCGACTGCCGCTACTTCGGACCGGTCTGGTCGCCGGACGGATCGACGCTCGCCTTTCTGGCCACGGACGGAGACGGTCCGGCCCTCTATGCCGCGCAGGGCGATTAGGCGCGCCTGATCGCCCGGATTTCCGGTCTCGCCTCGACGCCGCGCTGGTCGCCGGACGGGAACCGACTGGCCCTGCTGGTCACGGAAAACCCGACCAAAGCGACCGGCGCCACCCAGGCCGGGGCGCGCCAGGTCGGCGAGATCGCCGGCCTGTCCCAGGACAGCCAGCGCATCGTCGTCGTATCCGTCTCCGGGGGCGACCTGCATAGGGTCTCGCCGGACGGTACCTTCGTCTACGAATACGACTGGACGCCGGACGGGCAGGGGTTCGTGGCGACGGCGGCGGAAGGCAATGGCGACAACAATTGGTGGGTCGCCAAGCTGAGGACCTACGACCTGGAGGGTGGCGAGCGCGTCCTGCTTGCGCCGTCCTATCAGATGAGCTTCCCCCGCGTGTCACCCGACGGAAGGACGGTGGCCTTCATCGGCGGGGTGATGAGCGATTTCGGCTCGGTCGGCGGCGACGTCTATACAGTTCCGATCGATGGCGGGACGCCCGTGAACGTCACACCCGGCTACGTCGGCAGCGTCACCTCGATCGCCTGGCGCGGCGACCGACTGATCGCGGGGATCATTGTGGCAGGCGACACGGGGACGGCGACGATCGACCCCGCCGCGCGCCGTGTGTCGAACGTCCGTGTCGCGCCCCAGTCAATCAACGCCGGCGACGGGGCCGTCGCCCTGGACGCGCGGGGCCGCACCGCAGCCTATGTCAGCCAGACCTTCGAGCGCGCGCCGAGGATCGAGTTCGGCCCCCTCGGCGCTGGCCGAGCCGTCACCCACGACAATGACGCTCTGATCCCCGTCACGACGGCGCGGGACGTGCGTTGGACCAATGAAGGCTACGCGGTGCAGGGTTGGCTGCTGGCGCCGCGCGACGCTGCGGTCGGCGCGCGGCGCCCCATGATCGTCAGCATCCACGGCGGCCCGGCGGCGGCGGTGACGCCGCGTTTTGTCTGGTCGGGCACGATCCGCGACCTGCTGGAGGCCGGCTACTATGTGTTCCAGCCCAATCCGCGCGGCAGCTATGGTCAGGGCGCGGCGTTCGCCCAGGCCAATCACAAGGATTTCGGCGGCGGCGACCTTCGCGATATCCTGGCGGGTGTCGATGCAGTCGAGCAGGTTGCGCCGATCGACGACGAAAGGCTGGGCGTCTATGGGCACAGCTACGGCGGATTCATGACGATGTGGACCGTCACCCATTCCCAGCGCTTCAAGGCCGCAGTCGCCGGCGCCGGGATCGCCAACTGGTCCAGCTATTACGGCCAGAACGGCATCGACAAGTGGATGGTCCCCTTCTTCGGCGCGACCTTCTACGACGACCCGGAAGTCTATGATCGCCAGTCGCCCATCCGCAGCATCAAGGCCGCGCGCACTCCGACCTTCATCTATGTGGGGGAGCGCGACCTGGAGACGCCTGCGCCGCAGTCGATCGAATTCTGGCACGGCCTCGTCGCCCAGGGCGTGCCCACATCACTGGTGATCTACCAGGATGAGGGCCACAGCATCCGTCAGCCCGAGCATGCCTCGGACCTGACACGCCGCATCGTCGACTGGTTCGGTCGGTACCTGAAGGCTCCAACCGGCGACGGTGTTTGACCGTGTTGGAATGACGCCTATTCAGGCACGTAGATCAGATTGCCGTTGGGCAAACGGTAGGCGGATCCGGCTTTCTCACCCTGGCCTTCTCCGATCTGGCCCTGGGATTCGTAGCGGGTCAGATCCTGGCCGTCCTTCACCGTGATCCGCATATTTGCGTCGCCCGGGTTCTCGATCACGACCACGTTGCGGGCGTTGAAGGGGTTCAACGGATTCTGAACCAGCACCACCAGCAGCACGGCGATGATGACCACGAACAGGTCCACCAGATTGACGACCGAGGTGATGGGATCGTCGTCATCGTCTTCGAGGAAACGCATCAGCGATCCTCCCGAGCGCGTTCGATGGCCCGCAGATCCTGCAGCAGCCAGCGCCGACGCACCGTCAGCACGTAGTGGGCGATGCTGGCCGCGATCAGCGCCAGGGTGACGCCGGAGAACGCCACCACCATGTTCTGCCCCACGCCGGAAGCGTCGCCCCGGCCTAGCGAGAGCAGGGCCGGACCCATCGGAATCATGGTGGCGACCAGGCCCAGCATGGGCGCGCTGCGCGACACGATGCGCATCCCCTCCAGGTCCTTCAGGATCATCAACTCCAGGTCGTCGCTGGTCGCCGCCGTCTGGGCCTGGCGGCGCGACAGCGACGAGCGCCAGCCGGGACGGCGGCGCTGCACGCCCTCGATCAGGAAGGCCCCCAGGGCGAATACGGCATAAAGCAGCGCGGCAAGGATCAGGACCAGGGCCGGGATCAGAAACAGGCTGGAGACCTGATAGAGGCCGGCTTCAAACTGGGGCATGGGCGAACTTTCGGCGGGTGATGAGGCGGCTGGCGCCGCCTGCGAGGAATGCAAGGAGAAGGATCAGGGCGCCCCAGGGGGCCGGCGACGGCGAGGCGGCTTGCGGCGAAATCCTCTCCAGAACCTGACCGCGAATTGGGCTGGACGCTGGGTCGGCTGTCGCTTTCGGGTCAACCGCGTCGGATGCCTGTCTGGATGCGGCCTGGGTCGGCTGCGGTCTCGACGCGCCCTGGCCGAAACCAACGGCGGCGGTGCGCGGAGCCGTGGCGTCGATCTGGGCCAGACGGGCATCCAGTTCACGGCGCGTCTGGTCGTCAGGCGCCCAGAAGCCCTTGCGGACGGCGTCCTTCAGCCGGTTCAACACCTGACGCTCCGCCGACGGATTGCTCGCTTCGAACCATTCCCGCACGCCCAGGCCGCGTTCGTCGCGGACATAGACGTCGTGCAGGGCCTGCCATTGATCCGCCCGAACCATGCCAGGCGCCGTCGCCTGCCAGCCGAACAGATTGTCGGCAAGGTCGACCACGGCCAAGGTTCCGGCGTAGCCTTCGGCCTGCATCGCCTGGATCCAACTGCGGTTCAGATAGCGGCTGCGCATTTCGGCGGCCAGGAAGTCGCGGGCGGCGACGGTCTTGGGCGCACCCGCCCGCGCGTCGGTGATGTAAAGCGACGGCGTTGCGCCGCCTGCCCGGCGGATCGCAAGCGACAGGCCGCCCAGATATTCGAAAGGATGGTCGGTCGACAGAACGCCGTGCAGGTTGCTGGAGCGTGACAGGGCGGCGGCCTGAACCCCCGCCAGTTGGGCGGCGAAGACGTCGGCCCCCTCGACCTTTGCGCCCCACCGGCCTGCGCCATAGACATAGCCGAGCCGATCCAGGAAGGGGTCGGCCAGGGCGGCCGGGTCGTCCCAGCCCGCCGTATCGCGCACCGCATCGGGCAGGCCGCTGCCATAATCACCGGGGGCGTTGCTGAAGATGCGGGCCCGGCCGAGCGCGGTCGCCTCCTCGGCCCTGACCCCCTCGGCCATCAGACGCCGGGCGGCGGCGCGACTGTTCTCCGCGACCGGATCGTTCGGCTCGTCCAGGGCGACGATGCGATCGACCGCATCGGCCAGAAGCCGCAGGAAGCCGTCGAATTGATCGCGATAGACGCCGGTCGCATGGACCACGACGTCGATGCGCCGCCGTCCCAGTTCCGCCGCCGGGACGATGTCCAGAGCGACGACCCGCCCACCGTCGTCCCAGCGTGGTCGAAGGCCCAGCGCCTGAAGGATTTCGCCTTCGGGCAGGCCCAGGGTGCGGATGGTTTCGGACGACCACAGGGTGATCGCCAGCTTGGTCAGGGGCCGCCCGTCGTGTTCGGCGGCATAGGCGGCGGCGAGACTTTTCAAGGCCCCGGCGGCGGCGGCATGGGCGGCCGGTGCGGGCATCTTGTCCGGCTCGAAGGCGTAGAGGTTGCGCCCGCCGACGGCGTCGGGATTGCGGATGGGATCGCCGCCTTCGCCCGGCCGAACGAACCGACCCGCCAAAGCCTGAAGCAGCCCCTCCGTCTCGCCGGTCTCGGCCAGACGGTGATCCAGCAGGCGCGCGCGCGTCAGTTGCTCGCGCAGCGTAGGTTCGGCCATCTCGATCGGCATGTCATCACGCAGATACGATTTCAGGACGGTGAAGGCGCGGCTGGACCGCAGACCGGCCTCGTCCTCGGCCATTGTCTCGGTCTCGTCCTCGCCCAGGGCGTCGAAGAAGGGGCGTCCCAACTGCTGCAGCACCGTCGTCAGACGATGGTCCGGCGAGGCTGGACGGCCGAAAGTATGCAGTCCCATCGGCGTCGGCGCTCCGCCCACCTGATGCAGATAGTCGTGAAGCTCGCCGAGGAAGACCGGCAGGTCCGCGCGCGCCCTGGCCGGGGTCCACCCCATGTCCGCATCAATGTGCCGTCGGGCCGCAAGGCTCAGAATCTGATCGCCGACAGCGTCGCGCACAGGCCCCTCGTCGACCTGAAGATACTGGTGGATCAGGTCGTGCAGGGTCTTCAACTCGTCATTCAGTCCGGCAGGCGAAAAGGGCGGCGTCTGGTGGCTGACGGTCACCGCGCGTCCCCGGCGCTTGGCCTGGGTGGCCTCGCCGACATTGTCCTGGATGTAGGGATAGATCACCGGCAGGTCGCCCAAGGCCAGGAAGGCGTCGTCCGTGACCGACAGACCGCGATCTTTGCCCGGCAGGAACTCCTGCGTGCCGTGGGTTCCCAGATGGATCAGGGCGTTCGCCTGGCTGAACTCGCGCACCCATAGATAGGCCGCAAGATAGAGGTGGTCCGGCGGTACGGCGGTGTCGTGATAGGCTTCGCCGACCCGCGCTGCGCGCGGCGGCTGCGGCAGGATCGTCAGGGCTCCGTCACAAAAGGCTGGGATCAGGAAAGCGGGAGCGCCGTCCACGTCACGCACAGCCCAATGCCGCGCCGGGTCGCCCCAGCGCGCCAGGATCGGGTCGCGGCTGGCCGCCGGCAGGGCGTCTAGCCAGGCACGGTAGCGGGCGACCGGCAGAGTCACGGTCAGGCCCTGTGACGGCAGGTCGTCCAGGGCCTCATGTCTGTAGAAGACGCCCAGCATGGCGCGCGCCGCCGCTATCCAGCGCGTTTCGGGCAAGGGCGGAACGGCATAGCCGACGGCGTTCAGATCCGTGCTTAGCGCCTCCAGGCTGCGCGGCACATTGAGGTTCGATGCCGAGATGTTGGCCTCTCCGCCAGGATGGTTCCAGAACATCAGAGCCAGCCGCTTGTCGGCGTTCGGGGTGCGGCGCAGGGCGACCTGGCGTGCAGCGCGGGCGGCGACGGCCTCGATCTGTTCGGGGATCGGAAGCAGGGCTCCGTGATCGACGGCCGAGATGATCATCGGGTCGCTCATGCCCCAGGTTTCGGCGGGCGCCAGAAGGGCGGCGGCTGAACGGCTGTTCAGGCCCGCCGAAGCCGCACGCCAGGCATCCGCGTCGCCTTCGCGATAGGAGAAGGTCATGACGGCGGGCACGTCCAGTTCGATCAGTTGATCGCGGATGACGCCGCCTGCGACGATATGCTGGGTGTTGATCACCAGGTCCGGCTTCAGAGGCTGAACGGCGTCGATCAGGCTACGGGCCTGACGCTGGTCGAACCACACGGCCACGCCCTCGATGCCGCGCGCATCCAGAGCGGCGATCAGGGCGTCGACCACGTCCGTATCATCGTCCGCTATTGTCGAACTGCTGATCAGGATGGCGGCGCGGGGCCGGTCAGGCCGGGTCGCCAGCCAGGCTTTGAAAGCGTCGGGCGCATAGGCCTGCGCGGCCGGATGATAATAGCCCACCGTGCCCAACGGGGCAGGCGGCGGAGCATCAGTCAGGTCGCTGCCGGTCTTCCATTGCTTCAGATAGGCGAACAGGGCGGTGAAATTCCGCCGCCCGCCGGATGCGTAATAGGCCGCGATCCGGCGACCGGTCTCGGGTGACAGGCCGCCAAACGCCGGCGGGCCTCCCCCGATCCGCACCCAAGGCCGGTCCTGAGCGCGCAACGCCTCGCCGACGCGCGCCTCCACCGCCTCCACGTCCGCAGGGCGCGGCGTATCCAGGAGGATCAGATCCGCATCGCCCCAGATCGCGACCTCCGGGAGCGTCGATAGAGTCGAGCCGCGAACCGTCACACCCTCGGGCGCGGCGAACGCGGCCAGCCGCTCATATTTTGAGGGCAGGACAAAGTCGCTGCCGATCACCTGAATCCGCACAGTCGGCGCGGGTTGCGCGGTCGCGACCTCGGCGACGGCCAACACCCAGAAGGCCGCCAGCAGCAACGTCTGAAGAACCCGTTTCAATGGCTTAGAAGCCTGCCGTGAAGCTGAGGTAATAGAAGCGTCCTGGCTCCGCGAATGAGAAATAAGACGATTCATCAGCCAACCGCACGTCCCCCAGGTTCTGCACCCCGGCCCGGACCCAGAGGTTCTGCTCCAGCCGCAGCCCGGCCTCCAGCGACACAAGGGTGTAATCTGGCACAGCGTACTGCACCGAATTCGACAGCATCAGCTGTTCACCCACATATTCGCCGCGCAATTGCACGAAGCGGCGGTCGTCGGGCTCCCAGCGCAAGGTCGCATGGCCGCTGTGGCGGGGACGTTCGGACAGCGGCTGGTTGGTGGTGCGGTTCTCGCTGTCCAGATAGGTGTAGTCGCCGCGCAGGCTGAACCCGGCGGGAAGGCGGGTCTCGCCTCCCAGTTCCAGACCGGTGATCCGGGCCTCATTGATGTTCTGATACAGGCGCACTTCGCGTCCGCGAACGCCGCAGAAGGCGGTGCAGCGCGTCTCGATCAGGTTCTCGATGTCGTTGGCGAATCCGCCCAGACGCACCGCCCAGCCATCGCGGCGATATTCGGCCGACGCCTCGTAGGAGGTGCCGATCTCGGGCTTCAAATCGGGATTGCCATAGACGGTGAACCGGCCGCCGGCGGCCACCGTCACGAACTCGGGCGACAGCTGCTTCAGGCTGGGCGACTTGAAGCCCCGACCGCCGCCACCCTTGAGGGTCAGCCCCTCGACCGGCGTCCAGACGGCGTAGAGACGCGGACTGGTCTGCCAGCCGTACTGGTCGTGATGATCGACGCGCGCTCCCCCGGTCAGAGACAGGCTCGGCGTCAACGTCCACTCATCTTGGACGAAGACGGCGTAGCGTTCGCTGGTCAGGACGCCGGACACAGCCGCCGCCGCATCCTGCAACTCCTCGCGCCGCCATTCGCCGCCAAGACTGAAACGATGGCCCGCGACAGGGTCCACCGTGACACGTCCGTCGATGATGTCTTCCTGCATGCCGACCGGACGTGACGCCGTCTGGCCGTTGGTGACGGTGTTGGTCCGGTCGAGGGTAGAGCGATAGGCGCGCACTGCGGTTTCGCCCCAGTTCCACTGGCCCGTGTGGGAAATAGCGTACTGACGCCGGTCCACCGCATCGGCGTAACGGTAATAGACCGGCCTGGCCGCCGTGGTCGCCGTATTGCGATAACGTTCGTCGCGCCCCCCCAGAACGGTGAAGTCGATCCGCTGCGCCACATCTGGGGTCCAACTGAGCGTGGCCGATCCGGATAGGGCTTCGCGGGCCTCCAGGTCTGACAGACGCGCATTGTCGGCCTGAGGCGTGTCGCCTCGCGCCTTGGATTCCGCGTACAGGCTCAGGCCCAGACGATCTTTGACCAACGGCCCCCCGGCGTAGGCGCCAAGCTGATACGTCTCGCCTCCGCGTCCATCCTCGCGCAATCCCCCCATGGCGCGGACGCTGCCACGCCAGGCATCGGTCGCGCTGCGTGTAATGACATTGACGACGCCACCCAGCGCTTCGGATCCATAAAGCGACGACATCGGGCCGCGCACGATTTCAACCCGATCCATCGCCTCGACCGGGACCCAGTTCAGCTCGAAATCGGCGTGGGCAATGGCGCTGGCTGAACCGTTCACGCGGCGTCCGTCGACCAGAAACAGCGTATGCTCGCTTGGCATGCCGCGAATGGAAACCCCGCGCCGCGTCAAGCCGGCGCCGTTGATCGTCACGCCTGGCACGTCACGCAATACGTCGGTCAGATCCTGAACGGGCCGACGCGACAGCGCTTGCTGATCGACGACGGTGATGCTGGCGGGCGCCGTCTGCAACGGGCGCGAGGTCGCCGTCGCCGTCACCACCACTTCCGGCAGGGATTGGGGCAGATCATCTGCGCCCCAAGCAAGAGCGGCGGGGGAAGCGAGAGCGATGGCGAGCACCGCCCGTGAAGCGGAACGCATTAAAAGCGACATGACGATGAATCCCCGAAAGAGACAAACGTAATGTTATCATGTATCGTTTTGGTCAAGCCGCTTTTTGGCTCAGAATCCATTTGGGGCCATAGGCAACAAGTCGCCGATCACGTTGATGAATCCCGGTGACGCAGCCAGCCCGTCACCCTGACTCGGGCCGGAAAACTCCAGCTCCGAGTGCTCCAGAGAATGGGAGCGGATCATCGGGCATCCCGCATGTCCTCATGATGAGATATCACTAGCGGGACGCACCGTCCGAATACGACCTGCGTGCCACCCTCTACAACCGATGGGCCCCGTGTGGCGTCCGGCGCAGAATATCGAGAAAGCCGCTGTCCAAAGGACGATCTCTGAGGAACTCAGTCTGGACAGCACCCATGCGAAGGCCCATCGCTCGGCCTAGACCTCGAAGCGGGTGTGCAGGACCAGGCGATCGGCACGTCACGCGGCGGGACCGACCTCGAAAATCCATTTCCTGTCAGATAGTTGTGATCGACCTGTCGCCCTCAACCTGATGCTGAGAACATCTCCACCATCTACATAGAGATTTTCTTGCTCGCCGCCGCCGCACCCACCCAGCGCCGCGTATACCGTCTCCTGAGCCTAACCAGGCGCTGGGCCGCCGGTCACACGCTAGTGGGGGTCTTGCTGCTCGTTCGCCATGTCGCGGAGAGGACATCTTCGCCCACGCCAGTTTTCACTTACCTGGCCGCAGGAACGTCGGATTCGGAGCCTTGCCCATCTTGCATCAAACCATAATCCATCTCAACCACAGTTTGGGCGATCTCGCCGACATCGCGCGGGTCATGGGATACCAAAATCATGGGCAAGCCCGCCTCGTCGCGCAACCTCAGCAGATAGGGGATGAGAGCGCCGCGGCGGCGCGCATCCAGCCCCGCGAACGGTTCGTCCAGGAGGAGAAGCGCTGGTCTTGCGGACAGAGCGCGAGCGATGCTGACCCGCCGCATCTCCCCGCCCGATAGTGTGGCGGGCCGACGCTCGGCCAGGTTCTGGAGGTCCAAGAGGGCCAGGATCGGCTCGACCGGGACTGGGGCGGCGGCGTAGCGGCGGCCGAAGGCGATGTTCTGGGCCACCGACAGGTGCGGGAACAGCCGACCGTCCTGGAAGACATAGCCGATGCGGCGCCGATAGGCCGGCGGGTTCAGTCCCGTATCGGTCTCGACGATGCGGCGGCCGCCGACGGTCAGGTCCAGCCGCTCCGCCGCGATCAGGCCGGCGATTACGTTCAGAACCGTGGTCTTGCCCGCGCCGGACGGGCCGGTCAGGGCCAAGACCTGGCGGTCGGTGGCGAAGTCGGCCTCGACGACGAAGTCGCCGTGCCGCGCCTTGAGACGACAGGCCAGGCTCACGGGACGCGACTCACAGAGGGCGGCTCACAGAACATGGGCCCGGTGGTTCAGGCTGCGGTTGAACCGCTCGACCACGAACAGGGCGATCACGGCGACGACGACGGACAGCAGGGCCAGGCGCACGGCGGCGACGTCGCCCTGAGCGCGCTGCAGCGCCAGATAGATGGCCATCGGCAGGGTCTGGGTCTCGCCGGGGATGGAGCCGGCGAAGGTGACGGTGGCCCCGAACTCGCCGAACGCGCGGGCGAAGCCCAGAAAGCCGCCGGCCAGCAGGCCCGGCGCGGCCAGCGGCAGGGTCACGCGCCGGAAGACCTCGATCGGCGAGGCGCCCAGGGTCGCCGCCGCCTGCTCCAGGCCCCGGTCGATGGCTTCGATCGACAGGCGGATGGAGCGCACCACCAGCGGCAGGGCCATGACGGCGGCGGCCAGGGCCGCGCCGGTCCAGTGGAAGGCCAGGGTGACGCCGAACGTCTGCTGCAAGGCGCGGCCGACGACGCCTTGGGCGCCGAAGATCAGCAACAGCGCCAGGCCCGTCACCACCGGCGGCAGGATCAGGGGCAGGTTCACCGCCGCCTCGACCAGCCACAACCCGCGCCACCGGCCGCGCGCCAGCAGATAGGCCAGAGCCGCCCCGGCCGGCAGGGTCAGGACCAGCGAGGCGGCGGCGACGCGCAGCGACAGCCACAGGGCTTCGGCTTCAAAGGCGGTGAGCGGCGCGAACACTTCAGGACAGCGCCGTGAAACCCCAGGTCCGGAACACGGCCTGCGCCTTCGCCCCGGACAGATAGGCCAGAAACTGGGCCGCGCCGGCCTGGGCGCCGGTGACGACCGCGGCGGGATAGCGGATCGACGGCTGCTGGTCGGCGGGCGGTTCGACGACGACGCGGACCTGGTCCGCCTTGACCGCGTCGCTCCGATAGACGACGCCCAGGTCGGCCTCGCCCCGGGCGACGAAGGTGCGCACCGCCCGCACGTCGGCGGCGGTCGCCAGATGGGATTGCAGCCCGTCCCAGGCCCCGCGCGCCCGAAGCCAGTCACGGGCGTAGGCCCCGGCGGGCACGCTGTCGGGATCGCCGATGACCAGCTTGCGGCCGCCCTGGGCGACCCAGGCGATCGGATCGCCCGTGATCGTCGTGTCCGGGCGGCCGATCACGACCAGGGCGTTGCCCACCAGGTCGCGCCGCGTGCTCGGCTGGATACGGCCCGCCTGAGCCAGCCGAGCCATCCATTTCTGATCGGCCAGCAGCACGACATCGGCGGGGGCGCCCGCCTCGATCTGGCGCGCCAGGGCGCCGCTGGCGGCGAAGGACGGCCGGATCTCGCGGCCGGTCTCGGCTCTGTAGTCGGTGGCGATCTCGGTCAGGGCATCGGTCAGGGAGGCGGCCGCGAACAGGGTCAGAGGCGCGTCGGAACGCGGGGCGCGGGGCGCGCAGGCCGCCAGCGCCCCGCCGAGCGCGCCGAAAAGAAGAAGGCGCCGGTCCATTGAAGAAATGTCTAGGCTCCCCGCCCGTGATTGAAGTATTCGACGACCATGACCGTTGTATTCTCCGCTGACAAGTCGGTCGGCCTGTCCAGGGTCGGTTCGGCGGCTGGCCTGGTCGATCCGTTCGGGCGCAGGATCGACTATCTGCGCGTGTCCGTCACGGATCGGTGCGACCTGCGCTGCGTCTATTGCATGAGCGAGCGGCAGACCTTCCTGCCGCGCTCCGAGCTGCTGACGATCGAGGAACTGGACCGGCTGTGCTCGACCTTCGTGCGCCTGGGGACGCGGCGGCTGCGCCTGTCGGGCGGCGAGCCCCTGCTGCGGCGCGGCTTCATGGACCTGGTGCAGAGCCTGTCGCGGCACCTGAAGTCCGGCGCGCTGGACGAGATCACCCTGACGACCAACGGCACCCAGCTGGCGCGTTTCGCCCCGGCGCTGGCGAACTACGGCGTGCGGCGGATCAACGTCTCGATCGACAGCCTGGACCCCGCCGCCTATCGGCGCATCACGCGCGGCGGCGACCTGGGGCAGGTGCTGGACGGCCTGAAGGCCGCGCGCGAGGCGGGCCTGCGGGTCAAGATCAACATCGTCGCCCTGAAGGACGACAACGCCGACGACCTGGCCGACATGATCGAATGGATCCACGGTCAGGACATGGACGCGGTCCTGATCGAGACCATGCCGCTGGGCGAGATCGAGGCCGACCGCACCGACCAGTTCCTGTCGCTGGAGACCATGCGCCGGCGACTGGCCGAACGCTGGACCCTGACCCCGACGCCCCACCGCACCGGCGGTCCGGCCCGCTATGTCCGGGTGGAGGAGACGGGCGGCCTGTTGGGCTTCATCACGCCGCTGAGCCACAATTTCTGTGAGGCCTGCAATCGGGTGCGCGTCACCTGCGCGGGGACCCTGTTCCTGTGTCTGGGCCAGGAGGATCAGGCGGACCTGCGCGCCGCGCTGCGCGCCTCGCCCGACGACGCAGGGCTGGAGGCGGCGATCCGCGAAGCCCTGCTGCGCAAGCCCAAGGGCCACGATTTCGACATTGCGCGGCGCGGCGCCGCCCCGGCCGTGGCCCGGCCCATGTCCGTGACGGGGGGCTGAGCCATGGCGCGCGTGACCCTGTTCGGCGCTTTTCAGGACCTGGCCGGCTGGCGCGAAGTCGAGACGCCGGCCGCGACGCTGGAGGCGCTCATCCAGGCGCTGGAGGCCGACAATCCGCGTCTCGAAGGGCGGTTGGCGCACCCCAGCACCCTGGTCATCGTCGACGAGGCCCTGGTTCCGGCGGGACGCAGGAACGGCGCCCAGCCGCTGGCCGCGGACGCCGCCGTCGCCTTCGGCCCTCCGGTCAGCGGCGGCTAGGCCCATGGCGCGCCTGGACCTTCAACCGCTGGACGCCGCCGCGCTGCTGGCCGAGTTCAGCCGGGGACGCACGACGACCGGCGCCGTGGTCAGCTTCAGCGGCCTGGCGCGCGACCGCACGGACGGGCTGGACGTGCGGCGTCTGACCCTGGACGCCTTTCCCGGCTTCACCGAAAAGGTCATGGCCGAGATGGAGGCCGAGACCCGCGCGCGCTTCGACGTGCAGGATGTTCTGGCGATCCATCGCTGGGGGCCGATCGAGACCGGCGAGGTCATTGTCTTCGTCGCCGTGGCGGCCGAGCACCGCCGCGCGGCCTTCCTGGCCGCCGACTATCTGATGGACCAGCTGAAGACCCGAGCCCCGCTCTGGAAGAAGGAAGACGGGCCGGACGGCTCGCGCTGGATCGCGCCGCGACCCCAGGATTATCAAGACGCTGAGCGCTGGACCGCTCCGAAAGGCTGACATGACCGAAACCCTCGCCGAGACCCCCTTGCCCGCACCCGGCGGTCGGCTGATCGACGCGCCGTTGAAGCCGGTGCGCATCGCTGTCTTGACCGTGTCCGACACGCGCGACGCCGAATCCGACACCTCGGGCCAGATCCTTGAGGAACGCATTGTGGAGGCGGGTCACGCCTGCGCCGGCCGCGCCCTGGTGCGCGACGACGTGGAGGCCATCCGCGGCCAGGTGCGCGCATGGATCGCCTCGGGCCAGGTGGACGCGGTCATCACCACCGGCGGCACCGGCCTGACCGGCCGGGACGTGACGCCCGAGGCGCTGGAGCCCCTGTTCGACAAGCGGATCGACGGCTTTTCGGTCATCTTCCACACCGTCAGTTACCAGACCATCGGCCTGTCCACCCTGCAGTCGCGGGCGACGGCGGGCCTGATCGACGGGGTCTTCGTCTTCTGCCTGCCCGGTTCCAACGGCGCGGTGCGGGACGGCTGGGACAAGGTGATCCGCTGGCAGTTGGACAGCCGCCATCGCCCCTGCAACATGGTCGAGCTGATGCCCCGCCTGAAGGAGGTGTGATGAGCGCCCTGACGCACGTGGACGCCGACGGCCGGGCGCGGATGGTCGACGTCTCGGCCAAACCCGCGACCGTGCGCGAGGCGCGCGCCGCCGGCCGCATCCTGATGGCGCCCGAGACCCTGGCGCTGGCCCTGTCGGGCGGGGCGGCCAAGGGCGACGTGCGCGCCGTCGCCGAGATCGCCGGGGTGATGGGCGCGAAAAACACCGCCAGCCTGATCCCCATGTGCCATCCGTTGATGCTGTCCAGCGTCAAGGTGGCGGTGACGGCGGCGGACGACGGCGCGGGGCTGGAGGCGACGGCGACGGTCCGCACCTCGGGCCAGACGGGCGTGGAGATGGAGGCCCTGACGGCCGTGACCACCGCCCTGCTGACCCTCTACGACATGCTGAAGGCCGTGGATCGCGGCATGACCATCGAGAACGTGCGCCTGCTGGCCAAGTCCGGCGGCGCCTCGGGCGATTGGAGCCGCGCATGAGCCTGCCGACCGTCGAGGAGGCGCTGGCGACGATGCTGGGGGCCGTGTCGCCCCTGGGCGGCGAGGCCGTCTCCGTGTGGGAGGCCGACGGCCGCTGGCTGGCCCAGGCGGTCCTGGCCCTGCGCGACCAACCGCCCTTTTCCGCCTCGGCCATGGACGGGTGGGCGGTGCGCCAGGCCGACGCCGTGACCGGCGCCGAACTGCGGATCGTGGGCGAGAGCGCGGCGGGCCGGGGCCTGACCGAAGCCGTCGGTCCCGGCCAAGCCGCCCGCATCTTCACCGGCGCGCCCCTGCCGCCAGGTGCTGAGCGGGTGGTGGTGCAGGAGGACGCCGAACGGCGCGGCGACATCGTGGTCGTCACCGGATCGCCCAGCGCCTCGCGCCACGTCCGGGCGCGAGCTTGCGACTTCGCCGACGGCCAGCGCCTGTTGGAGAACCACGTCCGGCTGAACCCCTGGCGCGTGGCCCTGGCGGCGGCGGCCGGATGCGATCGACTGCTGTGCGGCGCGCGGCCGCGCGTGGCCCTGCTGGCCACCGGCGACGAACTGGTCGAGCCGGGCCAGCCGGTCGGGGATCATCAGATCTACAACTCCGGAACCCCGGCGCTGGCGGCCTTCGTCGGCCGTCACGGCGGCCTGCCCGTCGTCCTGCCCGCGACTGAGGACAGTATCGAGGCCATCGCGGCGCGCATGGGCGGCGACGGCTTCGACATTCTGGTGACGGTGGGCGGCGCGTCCGTGGGCGACCACGACCTGGTCAAGCCCGCCGCCCTGACCCTGGGCGCGGAAATCCTGGTGGACAAGGTCGCCATGCGGCCGGGCAAGCCCGTCTGGTTCGCGCGCCTGCCCGACGGTCGGCCGATCTTGGGCCTGCCGGGCAATCCCGCCTCGGGTCTGGTGTGCGCCGAACTGTTCCTGGGACCGCTGCTCGCCGTGCTTCAGGGCGGAAAGGCCGACAGCCGGTTCGAGACCGCGATCCTGGCCCAGCCCCTGGCCGCCAACGGTCCGCGCGACCACTACATCCGCGCCGCCGTGGAGGCGGGGGACGACGGTGCGCGCCGGGTGCGGCCCTTCGCCGATCAGGACTCCTCGCTGGTGACGGTCATGGCGGCGGCCAACGCCCTGATCCGACGCCCGCCCTTCGCCCCCGCCGTCGAGGCCGGAGCGGTCGTGGCGGTGTTCGGCCCCACCCTCTGACCGCAAGGAAAGGGCCGACATGACCGACTGGGCCGCAGCCTTTCCTCGCATCCGCTGGCGCCGCGACGGCGTCGAGGACGGCATGCGGGTCCTGGCCGAGGAGAGCGCGGTCGCCATCGTCCACGACGCCTCGACCACCGCTGTCCTGATGGCGACGCCGCGCGACCTGGAAGATCTGGCGGTGGGCTTCAGCCTGACCGAAGGCATCGTTGACGACCTGGATCAGATCCGCGCGACCGAGGTGGTCGAGACGACGCTGGGGTTCGAGGCGCGGGTCTGGCTGGCGCCTGACCGGTCGGTCCAGTTGACGGCGCGGCGGCGGCGCATGGCGGGGCCGACCGGCTGCGGGCTGTGCGGCGTCGACAGCCTGACCGAGGCCCTGCACGCGCCACGTCGGGTGGACGCCACCCTGTCCGTCGCGCCCGAAGCCCTGCTGGAAGCCATGACCCGCCTGCCTCAGGCGCAAGCCCTGGGGCGCGAGACGCGGGCCGCCCACGCCGCCGCCTTCTGGACCCCCGAAGCGGGCTTGGTCGCCGCGCGCGAGGACGTGGGGCGGCACAATGCGCTGGACAAGCTGGTCGGGACGCTGGCGCGACAGAACCAGGCCGGAAGCGCGGGCGTGGTGCTGCTGACCAGCCGGGTGTCGGTCGAAATGGTGCAGAAGACGGCGGCCCTGGGCGCGTCGATCCTGTGCGCGGTGTCCGCGCCCACGGCCCTGGCCGTCCGCACGGCCCAGGCGGCGGGCCTCACCCTGGTCGCCGTGGCGCGCGAGGACGGGTTCGAGGTCTTCACTCATCCGCATCGGGTGTCGGGATGATCGTCGCGGGCCTGCTGCTGGCGGGGGGCCGTTCGACGCGGTTCGGGACCGACAAGTCGGTGTTCCCGCTGGCCGACGGCCTGATGATGGACCGACCGCTGCGGGCGTTGCGCGCCGTCTGCGCCATGACGGCGGTGTCGGCGCGGCCGGACGGAGGAGCGGCGGCCCACGCGGCCGACCTGGGGCTGACCTGTCTGCATGATCGACCCGGCGATCCAGAAGGACCGCTGGCCGGGCTGAGAGCCGGGATGGACTGGGCGCAGACGCAAGGCGCCGCCTGGCTGGCGACCGCGCCTTGCGACGGTCCGACCATCGACGCGGCGCGCATCCGGGGCCTGGTCGCGGCGGTCGCGGCCGGCGCCCCCGCCGCCGTCGCCCGGTCGTCCTTCGGCCTGGAGCCCCTGCTCGCCGTCTGGCCCGTGGACGAGGGGTTGCGGCGCGTGGCGGCGGCCCTGGACGCGGGCGCGCATCCGCCCGTGCGGCGCCTGCTGGACCACCTGGGCGCGCGGGCCGTCGACGGCTACGACGGCGTCAATGTGAATTCGCGAGCCGATCTTCCAGACAATTTGTCCGGCTGATCAGACAAATTGTCTAACGCTCAGAAACGACTTCTTGTGGAGGCGCGGCGGCGAACGTGTTTTACTTCGATCCTTGAAACGAAGATTTTCGGAGACGCCCCGGTATGGCCGACGACATCCCCCGGTATCGCCCCTATCATCACCCCGCCGGCGGCTGGGGGGCGGCGGCGGCGACCGCCAAGGTGCTGATGGAGCAGAGCGTCATCACCAAGGGTTCGCGCGCCCTGCTGTCGATGAACCAGCCGGGCGGCTTCAAATGCCCCAGCTGCGCCTTCCCCGACGCCGACTGCAAGAAGACGCTGGAGTTCTGCGAGAACGGGGCCAAGGCCCTGGCGCACGAGGCGACCAAGTTCCGCGTCATGCGCGACTTCTTCGCCGAGCACACCGTGACCGAGCTGATGGAGCAGTCGGACTACTGGCTGGAGATGCGGGGCCGCCTGACCGAGCCCATGCGCTACGACGCCGCGACCGACCACTACGTCCCCATCAGCTGGGACGACGCCTTCCGCATGATCGGCGATCATCTCCAGGGGCTGGACGACCCCAACCAGGCCGAGTTCTACACCTCGGGCCGAACGCCCAACGAGGCCGCCTTTCTCTATTCCGTCTTCGTGCGCCAGTTCGGGACCAACAATTTTCCCGACTGTTCCAACATGTGTCACGAGCCGACCAGCCGAGGCCTGCAGCCCGCCATCGGCGTGGGCAAGGGCACGGTGGTGCTGGAGGATTTCGAACACGCCGAGGCGATCTTCGTCATCGGTCAGAACACGGGCACCAACTCGCCCCGGATGATGACCAACCTGGTCGAGGCGCGAAAGCGCGGCGTGCCTATCGTCGCCGTCAATCCAATGCCCGAACGCGCCCTGATTAAGTTCGCCGAGCCGCAGGACGTGGTGCAGATGGCGACCTTCGGCTCGACCGACATCACCAGCGAGTTCGTCCACATCAAGATCGGCGGCGACCTGGCCTTCCTGAAGGGGATCATGAAGGTGATCTTCGAACGCGAGGCGGCGGGCGAAAAGATCATCGACCGCGCCTTCATCGAAACGCACACCGTCGGCCTGGAGCCGATGCAGGCCGAGGTCGAAAGCCTGACCTGGGCCGACATCGTCGAAGCCTCGGGTCTGGAAGAGCGCCAGATCCGTCGATGCGCGGAAATCTACATCCGCTCGAACGCCACCATGATCTGCTACGGCATGGGCATCACCCAGCACCAGCAGGGCTCGCGTCTGGTGCAACAGATCGCCAATCTGCTGTTCCTGAAAGGCAATTTCGGAAAGCCGGGCGCCGGCATCTCGCCCATCCGCGGCCACTCCAACGTCCAGGGCGACCGGACCGTCGGCATCGACGAGAAACCGACCCAGGCCTATCTGGACCAGTTGCGCGACGTCTTCGGCTTCGAGCCGCCGCGCGAGCACGGCCACCATGCGGTCGAGACCGTCGAGGCGATGCTGCGCGGCGAGGTCAAGGTCTTCATCGGCATGGGCGGCAACTTCATCCGTGCCATGTCCGACACGCCCCGCGCCTACGAGGCCATGCGCACCGTCGGGCTGTCGGTCGGCATCGCCACCAAGCTGAACCGGGGCCATCTGGTGCACGGCAAGGAGGCGCTGATCCTGCCGGTCGTGGCGCGTTCGGAATGGATCAAGACGGCGGCGGGCGAGCAGTTCGTGACGATCGAGGACTCCATGTCCAACGTCACCGCCTCGCGCGGCGTGCTGGAGCCCGCCACCCCCGCCCTGATGCCGGAGGTCGAGATCGTCTGCCGCATGGCGCGAGCGACCCTGCCCGACAGCCAGATCCCGTGGGAGAGCTATATCGAGGACTACAACCTGATCCGCGACAAGATCGGCGAGGTCTATCCGGCCATCTACGCCGACTTCCGCAACCGGATCACCGTGGACAAGGGCTTCCACCTGGACGTCCCACCGCGTCGGCTGGTGTGGAACACGCCGAACGGCAAGGCCAACTTCCTGATGCTGCCGGGGCTGGCGGCCAACGATCCAGTGACCGATCCCGACATGCTGCGTCTGGCGACGGTGCGGTCGCACGACCAGTTCAACACCACCATCTACAGCTATAACGACCGTTATCGCGGGGTCTACAATGACCGGATGGTGGTGTTCATGAACGCCGAGGACCTGGCCGCGCGGGGCCTGACGTCGGGCGATTCGATCGGGTTGGAGACGATCTCGCCAGACGGCGTGCCGCGCCGGATCGACGGCCTGACCGTGCTAGACTATCCGATGTCGCGCGGGTCCATCGCCGGCTATTATCCGGAGCTGAATCCCTTGCTGCCGCTGGACTACTACGACCGCATAAGCGGCACGCCGGCGGCCAAGTCGATCCCCGTGCGCGTCGTACCCAGCGCCGTGCCGGCCAGGCCGATGGAGATCGCGGCCGAGGCCCGTTAGAACGCGATCCATCCCGTGGGCGCGCGCCGTGCGCCCTTAAAGGATCACCGTATTGACCGGCACCAGGGCGGGCGGCAGCTCCGTTTCGCCCAGCGCGGCCAAGGCCTCGCGCTCGACCGTGCGGGTCAGGGCGTTCAGCGGCAGGGCGTTGGGCTGGACGCCGAACGGATCCTCCAACTGGTGGCCCAGCGCGTCCAGGCCGAAGAAGGTGTAGGCCACCAGCAGCACCGGCAGCAGGGTCCACCAGTCCAGCGACCCAGCCAGGGCGAACGGCAGGGTCAGGCAAAAGATCAAAGCCGTCCGGTGCAACAGCAGAGAATAGGTGAAGGGCACGGGCGTCGCGGCGATCCGTTCGCATCCGCCCTGGACGTGGGCCAGGGCGACCAGCTGCTGCTCGACGACCGAATAGTGCAACGGCGCCAGCCGTCCGTCCCGCATCAGCGCCAGGCAGCGGCGACCGATCCCGTCCAGCACGGCGTTGGTCGGATTGGGGCCGTCCGCCGCCGGCCCGATGTCGGCCCAGCGCCGGATCGCCGCCGCCTCGTCCTCGCCTCTCAGCCGCGCGGCCAGGCCGGCGGTGAAGCCGCACAGGCCGTGCAGCAGGAAGCGGCGGTCCGCGATGTCCAGGTCCGACGTCTGTCGGATCAGCGACCGACCGCTGATAACCAGTTCGCCCCACAGCTTGCGCCCGTCCCACCACCGCTCGTAGCAGGCGCTGTTGCGAAAGCTCATGAAGACCGACAGGGCGATGCCGATCAGGGTGAAGGGTATGGCGCTGATCCGCGCGAAGACGCCCGGCTGGTGTTCCGCCGCCAGGATGGCGACGACGCTGACTACGAAGATGGCCGCCAGCCGGCCGGCGATGCGCGGCAGGATCGAGCCGTTCACCGTCAGCAGGATGTCCTTGAGGCGGGGCTGAGACCTGACGATCAACGGACAAATCTCCTGATCCGGGACGGGTTAGGGACGCGGCTCATCTAACGCTCCTTCGCCCCTTTCGGCGAGGGGCGGCGGCGGAACCGTGATCAGGCGTGCGCCGCGCTGGCCCGTGAAGTAGGTCCACAGCCAGCTAAGGGCCACGAACAGGCGGTGGCGCAGGCCGATCAGGAAATAGATGTGAACGATGCTCCACAGCCACCAGGCCAGCCGGCCCGTCAGCCGTATCCAGCCGAAATCCACGATGGCCGCCCGCTTTCCGATCGTCGCCAAGCTGCCGACATCCTTGTAGACGAAGGGTGGCGGCGGCCGTCGTCCCCTGATCCGCGCCAGGATCGCTTCGGCGACGTAGGTTCCCTCCTGTTTGGCGGCCGGAGCGACACCGGGAACCGGCCTGTCGCCGGGGCCGACGACATGGGCCGTGTCGCCGACGACGAAGACCTCCGGATGGCCCGGCGCGGTCAGGTCGGGCTGAACCTTGACGCGGCCCGCCCGATCCCTTGGCACCTTCAGCCAGTCGGCGGCGGGCGAGGCCGCGACGCCGGCGGCCCACAGGATGGTCGCGGTCGGCAGGAAATCCTCGCCGATCTCGACACCCCCCGCCCCGCATCCGGTCACGGCGCGGTCCAGCCAAACCTCCACGCCCAGCCGCTCCAGCGCCTTGCGGGCGTAGGCGGACAGATCGTCCTTGAACCCGGGCAGGATGCGCGACCCCGCCTCGATCAGCACGACCCGCGCCCGGCGCGTATCGATCCGCCTGAAATCGCCCGGCAGGGTCTGATGCGCCAGCTCCGCTATGGTGCCGGCCAGTTCGACCCCGGTCGGTCCGCCGCCGATCACGACGAAGGTTAGACAGGCGGCCCGCTCGGCCATGTCGGACGTGCGTTCGGCGCGCTCGAAGGCGGACAGGATGCGTCGACGAATGGCGGAACCGTCCTCGACCGTCTTCAGACCGGGGGCGAACGCCTCCCAGTCGTCATGGCCGAAATAGGCGTGCCGCGCGCCGGTGGCCAGAACGAGAAAGTCGTAGCCGATCGTTTCGCCGTCCTTTAGCCGAACCGTGCGGGCGTCCGTCTCCACGCCCACGACCTCGCCCAGCAGGGTGACGACGGTCTTGTACTTGCTGACCAGCGACCGGATCGCCCAGGCCACCTCCGACGGCGACAGCGACGCCGTGGCCACCTGATAGAGCAGGGGCTGGAACAGGTGATGGTTGCGCCGGTCGATCAGGGTGATCCGGACGTTCGCCTCGGCCAGCCGCTTGGCGGTCTCCAGACCGCCGAAACCGCCGCCGACGATGACGACATGAGGGACGGTCGGGCCTGCGGTCATGTCTGCGTTTCCGGCTGGGGATAGAGGATGCGTCCGTCCGGCTGCACCTGGGCGTCGGGGGTCAGCCGCGCCTCGACCGTCTGACCCGGACCCATGATGTGGAAGACCTCGCGTCCCGCGGCGATCAGATAGTCGGCGACGATGCGGCGGTGACACCGCCACCACACGGCCTCGGCGCACATGATCGCGCATGTTCTCGCCTCGCCGAGGCGCAGCAGCTCTCGCAACCCCTCGTGAAAGGCCGGCGTCAGGGCGTAGTCGGCGTAGCGGCGAAAGCTGGCGTTGCGCCAGGCGTCGTTCAGATGGGCGTCCGTCGTCTCGGACCGGCCGCGCAGACCGCCCAGCGCCGGGATTCGCTCATAGGCGACGGCGTCGGCGACCAGGGCCGACGGCAGGACCTCGGCGTTGAACTGCGGATTGGTCCGGGAGCGCGGAAAGGCGCGCACATCGACCAACACCTCGACCGCGTTCGCCGTCAGCAGGCGCGCGAAGGCCTCGAACGTCCGGTTCGAATGGCCGATCGCGAAGAACGGACGACCGCCCACGACTCAGCCGTACAGAAGGTCGAGCGCGGAGCCCTTGTGGGCCGCCACATGGTTGGTCTTGTCGCTCTTGATCTCGTACTGGGGCGCGTCCGACGAGGCGTGGTGCGTATGGACCTTGTAGTCGACGTCGCGCGTGTGGACGGCGATGATCCGACCCGACACGCGCCCGGCCTCCGAATTCCAGGCGACGTGATCGCCGATCTTGAAGCTGCGGCTTATGGCGAGACTCCTTTTCCCGCGGTCGCGGCCCCAGGGGATGGACGCCGGTTTCGATTTCAAACGCCCGTCACCCTCGGGCTAGTCCCGAGGGTGACGATCCAGGGTCGGAACCCAAGTCCATGTCCCGGAAGCCGGGGCCGGCGCCGGACTACAGTTCGACCGGACGGCCGGACTTTTCTTCCTCCAGGGTCACGGCGATGTCGGCGTTGGCGGACAGCCGCACCTTGTCGCCTTCGACCCCGGCGACGAAGCCAGTCTCGATATAGTGGTGGTGGTCGGTATGGACGCCCGAATTATCGCTCTTGGTCAGCTTGATGCGGTCGCCTTCGACGCGGTCCACCGTACCGACATGGACGCCGTCGGCGCCGATCACTTCCATGCCTTCCTTGATCTCGCTCATCGTCGCTTCTCCAGTTTTGAGGACACGGTGTGGAGTTCTCCAGGACGGCAAAGGTTGCGCACGTCGCGGACCTGAAGTTTGTCCTGTCGACGACAGTATTGCGCGCCGCCGCGCGGGTCGGTCAACGGACAAGGTGTCCATTTCCGGGACAGGATGTCCTGGAAAAACCGCGGGAAATCTCACTCGCTTTGGGGAAACCACAGGGTGAAGACCGCCCCGCCGTCCGGCCCGTTGCTTGCCGAGATCACGCCTTCCTGACGCGCCATCAGCATCTGGCTGATGGACAGGCCCAGGCCCGTGCCGCCGCTGAGACGCGTCGTGAAGAAGGGATCGAATATCCGCTCCAGCACCTCCGGTGTGATCCCCGGTCCGTTGTCGATCACCTCAAGCGTGACGCCGGGACGTCCGATCAGATCGCTGTCGCGGGTCTTCAGGATCAGCCGCCCGCCGCCCGGCATGGCGTGGACGGCGTTGATGATCACATTGATCAGGATCTGCTGGACCTCGGCCTTGTCGACCCGCATCCGGCGCGTCGCTCGCTCATCCCGCGCGACGGCGACGCCGCCCTTGGCCAGGGCGTGATGCACCAGCGGCAGGGTCTCTGCGATCAGTTCGTCCGGCGTCGCCAGGTCGTCGCGGACGTGCGGCTCGTTGGCGTGGGCGAACTGCAGGATGTTGTTCACGATCCGGGAAATGCGCCGGATCTGATCGTCCAGAAGCTGGAACTCCTCGCGCATCTCGTCGGCGCGGGGGCCGAGGGCGTCGCGAATCAGCTCGACATTGCCCTGGATCACCGCGACGGGATTGTTGATCTCGTGGGCGACCCCGGCCGCCATCTCCCCCAGCGCCGCCAGCTTGGCGGACATGACCAGTTGTTCGGTGGCGGCCTCCAGACGGGCCATGGCCTGCCGGACCTCCCGCGTGCGGGCGTCGACGCGCCGGTTCAGGCGTTCGTTCCATCGCCGAAGCTCGGCGTCGCGCTCCTGCACCTGGTCGAGCAGGCGGTCGAAATGGGTCACGACCGCGCCGATCTCGTCCTGGCCGCCCAGGGCGCCGATCCGGGCCGAGGCGTCGCCCGCCTCGATGCGGTCGATGGTCCGCACCATCCGCTCCAGCGGCCTGAAGATTCCCCGCGCCCAGAACAGGAAGAGCGGCACGGTCGCCAGCACCGCCAGCAGGAAGGCCCCGACGATCAGCCACAGAGCCTCGCGCCGCGCCGCGACGAACGGATGTTCCTGAAAGCCGACGTACAGCATGCCGACGCGCCGCCCCTGGCTGTCGGTCAGGGCCTCGTAGGCCGAGATGTACCAGTCGTCCACCACCAGGGCGCGGCCCAGCCAGACGTCCCCGCGGTCCAGCACGGCGTCGCGCACCTGGGGCGAGGCGCGCGTTCCGACGGCGCGATCCTGGTCGAACAGACGCACGTTCGTGCTGATCCGCACGTCGTCGAGAAACAGGGTCGCCGTCCCCTTGTCGGCGCCGAGCAGGCCGCCGCCGTGATAGACGAGGCTGTTGATCCGGTCGACGAAGGCCAGGTTCCGGTTCAGCAGCACGCCGCCGACCAGCACGCCCGTGCGACCGCCCGGCAGGGCGATGGCGCGGGCGGATTGCAGAACCAGGCCGCGGTCGACCTCGCCGCCGCCGGCCGCCGCCCGGCCGCTGGGATCGACGATCCCGATCCGCGCCCGCTCGGCCAGACCCGGCGCCAGGGCTCGCAGTTCCGCCGGTTCGAACACCTCCAGATCCGTCCGGGCCTGGCCGGCCAGGGCGGCGCGGACGCTGGGTCGGTCGCGGCGGACGGCGGCGGGATCGACCTGGGGGTCGCCGCCGAAGACGGTGCCGTCGTCTGTGATCACGAACAGGAAGTCGAGCCCCTGCGACCGCGCGGCGGACTCCAGATAGAGGCCCAGCGCCCCCGGCTCGCGGCGGGTCCGGTCGACGGCGGCGTCCAGGCCGGCCGAGGCGGCGACGGCGTCGATCCGGCGCAGCTGGCTCTGCTCCAGCCGATCCAGATACTGTTCGGCGATGACCAGGTCGTTGCGGACCTTGGCGGTCGTCAGGGCGTCGAACTTCTCGGACCATCGATAGAAACAGACGCCGAGCACCAGGGGCAGGATGATCAGCGCCGGCGTCAGGGCGATCGCCAGAAGGCGGTATCTTACCGAACGGTCCCAGAAGGGTGTCGCCATGTCAGATACGCCAGCTCTGGCATTTCCGGTCGATGGTCTTGCGCGAGATGCCCAGGCGGCTGGCCGCTTCCTCCCGGTTGCCGCCGGTCTTGTGCAGCACGGCCAGGATGTGGCGGCGTTCGACATCGGCCAGGGCGTCGCCCACGGGCTCGACCGCCTCTCCACCGGCCGGGGGCGCGATCCGGGCGGGGAAGGCGCCCAGGATCACCGTACGCTCGATCAGGTTGCGCAGCTCGCGGACGTTGCCCGGCCAGTCGTAGTCCGTCAGCAGCCGCCGCGCCCGGTCGTCGATCGGAACGGGCGGAATGGCCAACGCCTGGGACAACTCCTGCATGAAGCGTTCGGCGATCCGGAGCACGTCGTCGCCGCGCTCCCTCAGCGGCGGCAGGCGGATCTGCAGCACGTCGATGCGGAAATAGAGGTCGGCGCGGAACAGGCCCGCCTCGACCTTCCCGGGCAGATCCGCGTCGGCGGCGAAGATGAAACGGGCGTCGAACGGCGTCTCGCGCTCGGCGCCGACGGGCCGCACGCGACGGTCCTCCAGCACCCGCAGCAGCTTGGACTGGAGCGCCAGCGGCAGGTCCCCGATATTGTCCAGGAAAACGGTCCCGCCCTGCGCGTGCAGGAACAGCCCCTCGCGGCCGCCGACGGCGCCGCCCAGGGCGCCTTCGACATGGCCGAACAGTTCGCTCTCGATCGTGTCGGGCGAGATGGCGGCGCAGTTGATCGGCACGAACAGCTTGTCGGACCGGGGCGACAGGGCGTGCAACGACCGCGCCGCGACCTCCTTGCCGGTTCCGGACTCTCCGGTCAGCAGGACGGAGGTGGGCAGGGGCGCGACGCGCGCGATGGCGTCCCGCACCTCCTGGATTGCCCTGGATTCGCCGATCAGCCGGTCGTGCCGGGCGATGCGGTTCAGCGGCAGACCCAACGCATGGCGCAGGACGCTGTTCTCGCGTTGCAGGGACGACCGGTCCAGGCAGCGCGTGACGGCGTTCAGCAACTGGTTGGACCGGAACGGCTTCAGCACGAAGTCCGCCGCGCCGGCGCGGATGGCGCCGATGGCCGTGTCCAGATCCGCATAGGCCGTCATCAGGATGACGTCGGCGAACAGGCCGGCGGCCCTCTGTTCCGTCAGCCAGTCGATGCCGTTGCGGCCCGGCATGACGTTGTCGAGGATGACGACGTCGAACGGCCGGCTTTCCAGCTTTTCCGACGCCTCGGCCGTGTCGGCGGCGACGTCGACGAAGCGGCATCGCGGCGCCAGCATCTTGACCAGGAAGTTCCGCATTCCCGGTTCGTCGTCGACGATCAGGACGCTCGCCTGGGCCAACTTTCCGTCGAAGGTCGCGGAAGGAACGGTCTCGACGTCGACGGTCATGGGCTTCCTACTCTTCGCACCAGGTCACGGTAAGGCGGCGCGGGGGTACGAGTCGAGCCGCCGCGAGAGGGGGGCTTCGCGGCGGCTCGACGGCACGCGGCCTCTACAACAGGGCCGCGGCCTTCTGCAGGGCGATGAACAGGCCCGTGAGGAAGGGCAGCCCCACCGCCGTCCAGGCCAGAACGCCACGCAGACCGAACCGGCCGCGCGCCGCCAGTTCGGCGTTGGCGGCGACCCGATCCTCGTGTTGCAGGGCGCGTTCGGCCGCCAGTTCCGCCTCGGTCATCCAGTGCTTCTCGGCCACGGGGCGGACCAGGGCGTTGCAGATCAGGCCGCAGAACAGCAGCGCCGCCATCAGATACAGCGTCCGGTCATAGACCAGGTTGGCGGCGACGCCGTGATCCAGCTGGACCTGCCGCAGGGTGGCGATCAGGGCTGGGCCGACGATGCCGGCGGCGGACCAGGCGGTGATCAGGGCGCCGTGGATGGCGCCGACCATCTGGGTGCCGAAGATGTCTGCCAGATAGGCGGGCACGGTGGCGAAGCCGCCGCCGTACATCGACAGGATCAGGCACACGGTGGCCACGAACAGGAACGGCAGGCCCAGGTGTCCCCATGTGGGCAGGATGCAGTACAGGGCGACGCCCAGGACGAAGAAGACATAGTAGGTCGTCTTGCGCCCGAGCTTGTCCGAGACCGAGGCCCAGAAGATGCGCCCCAGGCTGTTGAACAGGCTGATCAGCCCGACCAGGCCCGCGGCCGAGGCGGCGACGGCGGCCTTCTGGCCGGCTGACAGTTCGACGGTCTGACCGAGGCCCAGCAGCTTGGCGCCGAACACGTCCTGGAACATGGGGCTGGCCATCGAGATGACGGCGATGCCAGCCGTCACGTTCAGGAACAGCACGCCCCAGATGCACCAGAACTGCGGGGTGCGCCAGGCGCGGCGCAGATGCACGTGGTTCTGGGTGACGAGGGCGTTGGTCTGTTTGGTCGGCGGCGTCCAGCCCGCCGGCTTCCAGCCGCTCGGCGCCACGCGAAAGCCCATCGCGCCCGCCGCCATGACCGCCAGATAGACGACGCCCAGGGTCGCCAGGGTCGCCGAGACGCCGGGCTGTCCATCGGTCGCGTAGCGGTTCATCAGCCACACGGCCAGGGGCGCGCCGACCATGGCGCCGCCGCCGTAGCCCATGATGGCCAGGCCGGTCGCCATGCCGCGTCGGTCGGGGAACCATTTGATCAGGGTCGAGACCGGGGTGATGTAGCCGATCCCCTGTCCAACGCCGCAAAGGACGGCGACCAGATACAGCAGCCAGAGCTGATGCAGGGCCACGGCCCCGCCGGCCAGGATCAGACCGCCGCCCCAGCAGACGGCCGCGACCATGCCCGCCTTGCGCGGCCCCGCATGCTCCAGCCAGCCGCCCCAGATCGCGGCCGATATGCCCAGGACGGCGATGAAGACCTCGAACAGGTGCGTCACCGACGGGACGGTCCAGTTGCAGCTTGTGGTGAACAGCTCGCCCCAGAAACCGATGTCGGCGCACCGGCCGGGATCGGCGTCGGCGATCAGGCCGCTCATCGGCAGCCAGAAGACCGAGAAGCCGTAGGCCATGCCGATGCAAAGATGGATCGCCAGCGCCGCCGGCGGCACGAGCCAGCGGTTGAACGCCGGTCCCGCGATCGTGTTTTCTCGGTCCAGCAGACCCGGCCGTCGCGCGGCCGCTCCTGTCGACTGCCCCATGTCTTCTCCTCCCATGTCGTTTGACGCCCCCGTCATCGGGGGTCTTGGTTCGATGTGTCTTGCGTCGCCGCGCGCGCTTCGGCCAGCAGACGGCGCACGCCGTAAAGCTGATCCAACAGATGCAGGATGATGTGGACGCCCTCGTCGTTGGCGCCGAAGTCGTCCTTCATCTCCCGGATCAAGTGGACCCGGGCCACGTCCGTCTCGCTGAACCGCGGCCCCGAGGCGGTCGGCTCCGGGATCAGCCATTCGTATTCGACCCAGAGTTCCAGCGTCTCGGTCGGAAGGTCGGCGGCCCGCAGGAACGCCTGTCGGGTCATCCTCATGACGACGCCTCCTCGCGGGGGTTGAAGTCGGCGCCGCGTTTCCAGCCGGCGACGAAGGCCTCCAGTTCCGGGTCCGGAGACCGCGGCAGGACGATCTTCAGCCTGACGAACTGGTCGCCCCGGCCGCCGCCGCGCTTGGGCGCGCCCTTGCCCTTCAGCCGCAGCGTCGTGCCCGTATTCGACCCCTTGGGCACGGTCAGATTGACCGCCCCGTCAGGCGTCGGCACGCGGATGCGGCCGCCCTGGACGGCCTCGGTCAGGGAGATCGGCGTCTCGACGGTGATGTCGTCGCCGTCGCGGTCGAAACGCGGATCGGGCGCGACCTCCACCTCGATCAGGGCGTCGCCGGGGCCGCCGGTTCCCGCGCCGGGCGCGCCCTTGCCCTTCAGGCGCAGCACCTAGCCGTCCGTCAATCCCGGCGGAATCCGCACATCCAGCACCCCGCCGTCGGGCAGGGTCAGTCGTTTTTCCGCCCCGGCGATCGATTCGACGAAGGCGATCGTCAGCCGATAATGCAGGTCCTGCCCGCGCCGGTTGGGGCGCGCCCGCTGTCCGCGCTGGCCCCGCTGGAAGAACTCCGCGAACGGGTCGTCCTCGTCCATGAAGTCATAGCCGGCGTGGCTGGAATAGGCCCGGCCGCGATCCGAATCCGCATGGTCGCGGTAATAGCCGCGCGGGGGCCGTTCGGCGCCGGATTCATCGATCTCGCCGTTGTCGAACCGCTTGCGCTTGGCCTCGTCGCCCAACAGGTCGTAGGCGCCCGAGACCTCCTTGAAGCGGTCCTCGGCCGTCTTGTCGCCGGGATTGAGGTCGGGGTGAAGCTTCTTGGCCAGCTTGCGATAGGCGCTCTGAATCTCGGCCGCCGTCGCCGTCTTGGAGACGCCCAGGACCTCGTAGGGATTCCTCAAATATCAGCTCCGAAACCAGGGGAACGGGTCAGCGGCGGGGCGGGCGCCGCGTCAGTTCGGCTTGTCGTCGTCCACCTCGGTGAACTCGGCGTCGACGACGCCGTCGTCGGCGGGCTCTGCCGAGGCCGCCCCGCCCTGGGCGGCCTCGGCGGCGGCCTGAGCCAGCGCCATCGACGCCTGCTGCACGGCGTTCAGGCGGGCGGTTATCGCGTCGGCGTCCTCGCCCTTGACCGCCTCGCGCAGGTCGGCGACGGCGGTGTCCAGCGCCTGGCGATCGGCCTCGGCCAGCTTGCCGCCGTGCTCCGCCGTGGCCTTCTCGGCGGCGTGAAGCGCCGATTCCCCGGCGTTGCGAGCCTCGGCCAGGGCCTTGCGCTTCTTGTCCTCGGCGGCGTGGGCCTCGGCGTCCTTGACCATCTGTTCGATGTCGGCGTCGGACAGGCCGCCGGACGCCTGGATCTTGACCGTCTGCTCCTTGCCGGTGCCCTTGTCCTTGGCCGAGACGTTGACGATGCCGTTGGCGTCGATGTCGAACGTCACCTCGATCTGGGGCAGGCCGCGCGGCGCGGGCGGGATGCCCGTCAGGTCGAACTGGGCTAGCAGCTTGTTGTCGGCCGCCATCTCGCGCTCGCCCTGGAAGACCCGGATCGTCACGGCCGACTGGTTGTCGTCGGCGGTCGAGAAGGTTTCGCTGCGACGGGCGGGAACGGTGGTGTTGCGCTCGATCAGACGGGTGAAGACCCCGCCCAGCGTCTCGATGCCCAGCGACAGGGGCGTGACGTCCAGCAGCAGCACGTCCTTGACGTCGCCCTGCAGAACGCCGGCCTGGATGGCGGCGCCGATCGCCACCACCTCGTCCGGATTGACGCCCTTGTGCGGTTCGCGGCCGAAGATTTCCTTCACCGTCTCCTGGATCTTGGGCATGCGGGTCATGCCGCCAACCAGAACCACCTCGTTGATCTCGGACGCGGTCAGCCCGGCGTCCTTCAGGGCGTTCAGGCACGGCTCGACCGTGCGCTGGATCAGGTCGTCTACCAGGGATTCGAACTTGGCGCGGGTGATCTTGACCTGAAGATGCTTGGGTCCGGAGGCGTCGGCCGTGACGAACGGCAGGTTCACCTCGGTGTGTGTGGCGGTGGACAGTTCGATCTTGGCCTTCTCCGCCGCCTCCTTCAGCCGTTGCAGCGCCAGCTTGTCCTGGCGCAGGTCGATGCCCTGCTCCTTCTTGAACTCGTCGGCCAGGTAGTTGACCAGGCGCATGTCGAAGTCTTCGCCGCCCAGGAAGGTGTCGCCGTTGGTCGACTTCACCTCGAACACGCCGTCGCCGATGTCCAGAATGGAGACGTCGAACGTCCCGCCACCCAGGTCGTAGACGGCGATCTTGGCCTGTTTGTTCTTCTCCAGACCATAGGCCAGGGCCGCCGCCGTCGGTTCGTTGATGATGCGCAGCACCTCGAGGCCCGCAATCTTGCCCGCGTCCTTGGTCGCCTGGCGCTGGGCGTCGTTGAAATAGGCGGGCACGGTGATGACGGCCTGGGTGACGGGCTCGCCCAGATTGGCCTCGGCCGTTTCCTTCATCTTCTGCAGGATGACCGCCGAAATCTGCGACGGCGAATAGTCCTTGCCTTCGGCCTCGACCCAGGCGTCGCCGTTGCCGGCCTTGACGATCTTGTAGGGGACCAAGGCCTTGTCCTTTTCGACGGTCGGATCGTCATAGCGCCGGCCGATCAGACGCTTGACCGCGAAGATGGTGTTGGTCGGATTGGTGACGGATTGGCGTCGCGCGGGCTGGCCCACCAGACGTTCGCCGTTACTGGTGAAGGCGACGATCGAGGGCGTGGTGCGCGCGCCCTCCGCATTCTCGATGATGCGGGCGTCCTTGCCGTCCATCACGGCGACGCAGGAGTTGGTCGTACCCAGGTCGATACCGATAACTTTGGCCATCATGATCCTCCGTCGTTCGAGCTTTGTTTTCTTGGGGAGAGCCTCTTTATGTCATCAAAGCAACAGATGGCGCGGTGTCACAAGCGAAAATTGGATCGTCGATCCGTATTCGTCGCCACCGGACAATATGTCTGAAATCAAGGACAAAATGTCCGGTCTCCATTCCGAATCGAATACTTCAGATCATCGCGATCCTTTATTCATTTCGGCCTGTTTCTGGCCACCCCGACCTTCGCGGCCCGCAAGGCGCGCGCGCCGATCGCATAGCCGGGCTCGACCACCGTGGCGACCGCGCCGTCCGGAACGCTTGCGTCCTCGACCTCGAACAGCGCCTCGTGGAAATTGGGATCGAACGGCTGACCTTGCGGCTCCAACTTCCTGACGCCGTGGCGTTCCAGCACGCGCTGCAACTCCTTTTCCGTCAGCGCCACGCCGTGCAACAGCTGATCGGCCGCACCCTCGGTCGCGCGCGAGGCGCTGCCGACCGCCCGTTCCAGATTGTCCGCGACATTGACGACGTCGCCGGCGAAGCGCGCCACGGCGTACTGGCGCGCCTCCTCCAGATCGCGGGCCGCGCGGCGTCTCAGGTTTTCGGCGTCGGCCAGGGCGCGCAGAAGCCGGTCCTTGATCTCCGCGTTCTCGGCCTCCAGCCGGGCGATGCGCGCCCGATCGTCCTCGCCCGCGCCGGCGGGGCCGTCCTCTCGGTCGGCGTCGGTCGAGGCGCCGTCGTGCTCATCGGTCGTCATCAGGGTCTCCAATCTGAACTCGGTCCTTTGGGGATTTGCGAAACCACCGTCGCCGGCCGACGGACGGCGCGCCGAACCGGCTGCGTTTCGCGGCCTCGAAGCCGGCGTGGCTCTGGGGCTTGATGAACAGGGCGACGACCTCCGGATGCGATTGCCGGACGCGCCGTTCGACAGCGGCCACGACGGTCTCGATCTCGGCGGCGCGCAGGGCGGGATCGAACTGGACGCTGAGCGCGACGATGGCCTGGTCGGGCGACAACTGGGCCGTCAGGGCGCTGTCGGCGTGCCGCACCCCCGCCTGCGACGCGGCGATCCGGCAGACCTCACGGGTCAGGGCCGGCGCGGCGCGTTCGCCGATCAGCAGGCTCTTGCTCTCCGCCGCCAGCAGGATCGCCGTGACCGCCAGGACGACGCCGATCAGGATGGAGGCCACGCCGTCCAGCACCGGCATGTCCAGCGCCTGGGCGCCGAAGATCCCCAGGGCGGCGATGACGATCCCGATCAGGGCGGCGCTGTCCTCGAACAGGATCATGAAGCCCGGCGGGTCCTTGCTCTGGCGGAACGCCCGCCAATAGCTGAGCGAGCCCTTGGTCTTGCGGAAGGCGCGCAAGGCCACGGTCCAGGACGCGCCCTCGAACAGGAAGGCCAGCGCCAGGACCACATAGCTGACCGAGGCGCGCTCGACCGGCTCGGGCGACAGCACGTGCAGGACGCCCTGGTACAGCGACACGCCCGCCCCCAGGGCGAACAGCATCAGGGCGACGATGAAGCTCCAGAAATAGATTTCGCGCCCGTAGCCGAAGGGATGAACCAGGTCGGGACGTCGGGCCGCGCGGTGAAAGCCGTAGAGCAGCAGGCCCTCGTTGCCGCAGTCCACCAGCGAATGCACCGCCTCGCTGAACATGGCCGCGCTGCCGGTGACGAGGGCCGCGATCAGCTTGGTTACGGCGACCGCGACATTACCGACCAGGGCGGCGTGGACGACCAGCTTGCGATCCCCGCGCGGATGCGACGGCAGTTCGGCGCTCGGCGTCTCCGCGCTGGCGCCGGCGGCCGGCAGGGCGGACGACGGGGCCTCGGCCGCCGTCATCGTCCGCCCTCGGGGCGCGGAAAGGTCAGAACTCGGGCCGCGCAGAACCGCATGGCGCATCCAGACTGAAAACGTCGCAGGCGAGCGCGAGCCTAGTCGCCGCACTCCGCGACTTCCACGGTCATCTTGATCCGCCCTCCAGACAAAATGTCCGGGAAACGCGGGGCTCAGTCGGCGCGCGTGACCATCAGCGGCAGGACGGCGTCGTCCGCCCCCGCGATCTCCAGCACATAGCGGCCCGGCGTCAGGGCGAAGGTCACGGTCTTCCTCAGGCCGGAGCAGGCCGGGCCCGGTCCGAAGCGCACAGCCTTCAACGCGGCGCCGTCGCGCACCACCTCGATCCACGCCCTTTCGCCCAGCGAGACCTGATAGTCGCCGGCGGTCTCGACGGGGATGACGAACAGGCCGCCGCGACTGTCGGCTTCGCCGGCGCGGGTCGGCGGGACGGGAAAGACCACTTCGCTCGCGTGCGGCAGGCCTGCGTCCACCCCGACGCCGATCGTCAGTTCCGCCTCCGACAGGCCGCCGACATCGGACGCTGCGACCAGGCTGGATCGGTTCGCCCACGCCGCCAAGATGGATGGCAGGGCAACGTTCTCGGTCGCAGTGCATGTCGGCTGAGGATGCGGATCCTGATGATGCGCGGCGTCTTGAGCCAACGCCGCCACAGGCGACAAGACCAGGGCCGACGCCACGAGAACGCACCAAGTTTTCGACACGACTTCTCTCCGATCCAACGCTTTGCCCGACCCTAACGCTGGACCGCCTTCGTCGAAAGACCCGATCGCGCGCAAGAAGAGCCGGTCCCGACGATCCATCAGGTCACGACTACTTCGCGAACCGGCTCAGGCTTTTCAGCGCCTCATGAGCTTTTTCGGCGGGCGAACCGGATCCGTGGCGAACTGCTCGATTCTCTCGCGCCCGCCGGGCTCCCCCGCCAGCCAGGCCTCAAGCCGTTCCGCTTTACTCCGGAATTCGGGGTGAACTTTTGAAGATGCGATCGGCCAATCGCTCGACAGCGAACCGGTCCACCGCAGGCTGGCTTTCCCAGCAGGCCTGAACACAGGTCGCGACAAGATCGAACCGGTCGGCGGCTATGACGTGGTCGAACCAGTTCACGAAACGCCCGTTCGACAGTTCAGGATCGTCCGAATTCCTCGAGCAGTGCTACGCTTCCCATCCGCATAGCCATCTTCGCATGCACTTCCACCGACATCACAAGGATGGAAATTGCTTGGGAGAGCAGGCAATTCTCGAGATGGCGACTGGGAGCGTGTGCCCTTATGACGATTCAGTCGGTTGCGAGCGCTCCGAGTGTGGAGCGCGAGGGAGCAAAAAAGGTGGCTCCCGTCTTGGGTGTAGAGAAGTCCAGCAGCCGATCGTAAGCACCGACCGGTTCGCCCACGAACATACGTTGGAGCATCTTGTCGATCACCCAAAGGCGTCGGGAATAACCGATGAAGTAGGTGCCGAACTCGCCATGGCCCGCGCGGCCGAACGGCATGTTGTCGCGCAGGATGTCGTGCTCGACCCCCTCGGCGTCGACGATGGTCGCCAGCGTCTTGTGAGACTTGCGCGACGCCGCGTCGTCGTCCAGTTCGATATTGTCGATCTTGGTGCGGCCGATGATCTCTTCCTGCAAGGCGGTGGAGACCCGGCCCCAGCCCGCCATGTCGTGCAGGTATTTCTGGACCACGACATAGCTTCCGCCGCGAAAATCCGGGTCCTCGTCGCCGATCAGGGTCGAGGCGGCGATGTCGGGGCCGTCGGGGTTCGCCGTGCCGTCGACGAAGCCCAAGAGGTCGCGCGCGTCGAAATAGCGAAAGCCGTTCACCTCATCGACCAGGGACACCGAGGCGCCCAACGTGTGAAGCAGGATGCGCTCGTACTCGAAGCAGATGTCGGGGCGTTCGGCCCGGATGTGGAACAGGAGGTCGCCGGGCGTTGATGGGGCGTGATGCGGATCGCCGGTGATGGGCGCGCAAACGGTTTCAGTTGACTCGGACGGCGACCGGGGCTGAGCCGATCCCATAGGTCGCTGCCGATGCCGACGATGCAGGACAGACGCGCGGAAAGGTCGCGAAACCCGACCCCTCGAGGCCGCCCAGCGTTGAGCGGACTTTGGCCAAGGCCTCGTCGCCACATTCCACCTTCAAGATCAGGAAGATCGCCGCTTGCGATAACGGCGCCCCGACGCTCTGCGCGGCGACGGGCGCCCTTTCCCAACTGTTTCCGGCCACCCTCAACTCCTATCGACGGCGCGAACACGCGCCAGAAAATCTCTTCATGCAGATCGCTCGGTCAAGGCTCAGGCGTCGCCAGACTCTTCTCAGGCGCCTCTTGACGCGAAGAAGAAGGATGAATTGTTTCCGACGCCGGGCGCGGCAAGCGGATCATGGTCTGCTGGGCCATCGCGCCGTTCGCGACGACAACATCGCGACCGTCATCCGTTTCCAAGACGGTGAAACCAAGCGAGATTTCTTTGACAACGCCGGTTTCGAATTGGCTATCTGTCGGTGCCGTAACCTGGAGGCGATCACCTCTCCTGAAGGGTTTGTAGAGAACCAGGCTGATCCCGGAGATCAAATTACCCAACGTGGTCTGCGCGGCGAAGCCAATGATCACAGACATGAGGCTGACCCCGGCGAGAAGCGCCGTGCTGAGGCGATTGAGAGCTGGCACGAGATGAGCGTAGAGCGTCGCCAACACCAGCCAAAGCGCAAGAGTGAGCAGTCGGCTAAGAAACGAGAGGGTGATCGCGTCGATACGTTCGGAATGCTCGCGGAGGAGCAGTTGCTTCAGACCCTGGCGTATCGCCCAAGAGAGGATGACGCCGAGTACGAAAAGCCCGCAGCCAACGGCCATGGCGCCCAAAGGGCGTGTGGGATTCAGCAACTCAGCGTAATGTGCGAAATAATCCAGCATCGCATTTCCTTCCCTCGTGACTCGCACCGCGATCATTGCGTCTAACAGAGTTTAGGCTCAGGGCTCATAGCCAGAAGAGCGCGGCTACGGCGAGGACTATGGCGACCAGGAAGACGCACCGGCAACGATTATCACGGGCGGCGAGGTGCCGTCGGTTCTTGGGCCGCCCAAACATGACTTCAATTCTGTTGCGTCGTTTATAGCGACGCTTGTCGCAGCGAATGAGGTCGATCTGGGATTTGCGTCCGGGATGCAAGGTCTGGTGTCTTCATCGGCGCTCGGAACACGATCCAGCTCACCGCCCAAGCGCTCAACCTCAAAGTCCGCGCCACATCCTGCATATCGCGCTCTGGGCTTGAACTGCTTCGGCGCCCGGCGACGCAGTCGCAGTCCATGGAGGACCGAGTCGAAAGCCTGAGCTTCCATCCTGTGCCCGCCAGAATGTGGTCGAGGTCTGTATGAACGGCGCGGCCGCCCAAGAGTATGCGGTTGGTCGGTCGCTGCTCGGCATCGCTTGAGATTGTTTGAAGGTTAGGCCTGTGGCCGGACGCACAGGCGGCCGCCGATCCGCAAGGCGTTCTCTTCGATGAGGGCTGCGGCCTCTTCGACATAACCCGGCGTGCACCCCGGGAGAGCGGTCACAGCTTGGGTTACAGCTACTCGATTTGCGACCATTCCATCGACGAGTTGCTGGACCCGGGCCCTGACATCGGCCGGACGGTAATTGGACTCTCGGGCGATGGCGTCCCAATGGCGGGCGCCCACGTCGCCGGGTTTGCGCTTCTTGCCGTCGAGATTCTGCGCGAAATATTGCACCACATCGGGCCATGGCAGGACGGATGAGACGTCGTAGAGCGGCGCCAGACGAGGGCCGGCTCCGATTGGGAGCAGCAGCGAATAGTTCTTCGCGTGCGCGTCGGTGTTGGCGACGAGGATGTTGAAGATGAGCTGATCCAGAAGGGACAAGGCGTCGCCTGGCGAAAGATGGCCACTGGTCCCCAACAGAGTCTTCAGATCCGGGCCCTTGAGCGTACCGCGCTCGTATTTCCGCCCTGGGGGCACGCCGTTCGCCTGTGCGAAGTCCTCCTGATGGACCCTCAGGATGTTTCCGTTTTGGCTGATGCGCCGATCATATCGCAAGACGCAGATCGCCTTACGGCCGCCGGCCGGAAGAATGGTGACCTCTGCTGTGTTGATGCCGATGGCCTGGGCGAGGCGGAGGCAATAGGTCTCATTTTCCACGATGCCGGGCAGGATGGGATTGTCGGGCTTCAGGATGATCGTCGAGGGCGCTCCGTTGCGAGGAATGGCGAGGATGTCGCCGTCCTGCGGTAACCGCAAAACAGCGACACCACTCCTGTCCAGAACCGCCAGAGCGGATTTTTCCTGTCCGCCTGCGAGGGATGCCCGCACGCCGTCTTCACCGGCAAGAAAGGGACGACTTTTGAGGTCTTCGAAGTGGCGTTCGAGCGCGGTTTGGGGATCCTCAATGCCGTAGAATTCCGTCAGAGGCGTATAGGTCCAATCGGACGTCCAGGACGGTTCGCCGAACGAAAGCGCTCCGGCTGTGTCGCCGCCGATCTCCTTCAACAGAGCCAATGTGTCAGCGTGGTCCAGTCCGTATACACGGGTGAGGACCTTGAGTTGGCGTTCCTCCGGCAAGAGGTTGGCGAGCCAGGGCGAGATGGCTTCGGAGGCAAAAGGGCCATTGTACAGAGGCAAGGTCACGGACAGGGGGAACGCGCTTTGGGTCGCCCGCCATCGGTCGGTGTAGTCAAATCCGAGCGTGCCATCCTCCCCGACAGTAACGCCGCCGACAAGCAGTCCGCCAAACCAGACAGGTACGGATTGAGTCATGTGTAGTCGGTGAGGTCATAGCCCTGAGCGCCAAGGTCATCATGCGTTCCCCCCTCCGCAGGTGGCTCATCAAGGAAATCACGCGCCTGGATGCGCAGTGCTGCGGCGATCCGATAAAGGCTTGTAATGCGGAGATCGCGTTTCCCGGTTTCGATCCGGGAGAGGGCGGGTGCGCTGATACCGCTCAGGCGAGCGAGCTCATGGAGATTGATACCGCTGGCCTCGCGCGCCTTACGTATACGGCCCCCTATGAGGACGAGCGCGCTATGTTCCATATCCGGCATGATAGTGCTCCTTACCGCATTCGGTAAAATAAGCCCTCGAGCCTCCACAGGCAATATGATTTTATCTAAAACGGTAAAAAGGCGGCGTTCGGCTGTGCGAAGCCGACAAATTACCCTAAACGATAAATTCCAGGTCTAATTTTTCGAAGCCTCAGTGCCTCTGCAAACAACCGAAGCCAGACCTTCGCGCCTTGGCGAGCAGAGTGCGGTTTGGTCCTAAAGGAACCCAAACCGCCGACTAATTCGATCTTATCGTAGTGGGGTTGGGCGTTGCTGAGCGGGAAATCGGGCGGGCGGATTTCTTAGAGAAGGTCCGGCGAAATTCGGCGGCATTTGCGGTCGCAACGGAGCATAATCGGGCAAACGAAAGCGAAAGAAAACGCGAACATTCGTGTGCAATTATTGCACACGGTCCCTCATAATGGTCTGATTTAAATCAGAAATATGTCCGGTCCATCATCGGGGCGATGGACAGTCTGCGGGCGGTGTTGATCAAAAAGTTTCCTGGGCTTTGGACGAGCGAGGGCCTTCTACGCTGGTCTTCGGTCTTTTTCGACAGCTCTCGCGATCAGGGGGTGTAGAGGGTTTGGCCGCGTCGATTGTCTGACTGGGCGCGCCGCTTTCCACGCGGTATTCAATCGGGCGCGCATGACCGACGACACCGAACTGAAGGCCTGGTTCTTTCGAGAGGTATTTCCTCTCGAAGCCGGACTGACGCGCTATATCCGGCGCAACTGGCGCAGCGAGGCCGACGTGCCCGACATCCGCCAGGACGTCTATGCCCGGGTCTATGCCGCCGCGCGCATTCAGCCGCCTTCCAATCCGCGCGCCTTCCTGTTCGCCACGGCGCGCAACCATATGATCAACCTGGCGAAGCGGGCCAAGATCGTGTCGTTCGACCTGGTCGCCGATCTGGAGGCGTCCTTGCCGGATCCGTCGGTGATCGACGTCGAGGCGCATCTGACCGCGCGCGAGGAGTTGAGGCGCGTGCAGGCCGGCCTGGATGGTCTGCCGGCGCGCTGCCGACAGGTCGTCACCCTGCGCCGCATCGAAGGCCTGACGACCCGAGAGGTGGCCGAGCGGATGAACATCAGCGTCAGCACTGTGGAGCAACAAATGGTCCACGGGATGCGCGCGCTGGCGGATTTCCTCGCCGGCGGGAGCGGCCGAGTGCGCCGCGTGCCGGTGCGGTCGCGCGCCGTCATGAGCGAGCCCGGGTCATGAGGCGTTCCGACCGTATCGAAGAGGCCGCGGGCCTCTGGCTTGTTCGACGTTCAGAGGGTTTGAGCCCCGAGCAGCACCTCGCGCTCGAAGCATGGCTGGACGAGGCCGACGAGCACCGGATGGCCTTCTGGCGTCTGGAGCACGCCTGGGAGAAGGCGGAACGGCTGACGGCGCTTCGCGCGCCCGGAACCTTGCAGGCCGCACTGACGCCGGTGCACCCGCGCGTCACGATGAACCGTCGGTGGTTCCGGGGTGCGGCGGTCGCGGCGACCTTGGCGATCGCCCTTCTGGGCGCCGCCTCGACCTTGTGGCCGCGCCCGGCCGCCTATCACACGGAGCGGGGCGAGCGCCGCCTGGTGTCGCTCAGCGACGGGTCGCGCGTCGAATTGAACACCAGCACACGCCTGCGCGCCGCCCTGTCGACGAAGGAGCGCGAGGCCTGGCTCGATCAGGGGGAAGCCTATTTCGACGTCGCGCACGATGCGACGCGTCCCTTCGTGGTCCATCTGGGAGAGCGTCAGGTCCGGGTGCTCGGCACCCGTTTCACGCTGCGACGGGAAGGCGACGAGGTCCGTGTGGTCGTCGCCGAGGGCCGGGTCGAGGTGGCCGATGCTCACTCCAGACCGAAGGCCAGGCCGGTGGTGTTGCGCCCGGGCGGCGTCGTCACCGCTGAACGGGGCGCCATGTTGCAGACCCAGACCTCGATGGACCAGGTCGAGAACGAACTGGCGTGGCGACGCGGCATGGTGGTGTTCGACCAGATGTCGCTGGGCGAGGCCGCCCAGGAGTTCAATCGGTACAACAAGATTCAGCTGGAAATCCCGGATGCCCAAACGGCGGGCATTCGCATCGGGGGATCGTTTGAAGCCGACAATTCCGAGGCCTTCGTCAGGCTTCTTCACTCTGCCTATGGGCTGAAGGTGGAGCGGCGCGGCGACCGCATAAGAATTTCCGAATGAGCATGTAGGGGGTTTGGCCCCGCGCCTTGTCTCAGGTCTCTAGGGGCCCATTTCGGGTGACAGGGGGACAGTATGGGTAAAAGTGCGTTTCTGAAGCGCGTTCTTATGGGCGGCGCTTGCGCTCTGGTGTTGGCGGGGACGGCGATGGCGCAAGCGCGCAGCTTCGACGTTCCAGCAGGCGACCTGAAGGCGGGGCTGGACGCCTTTTCGCGTCAGGCCGGGGTGCAGCTGGTCTATCGGATCGAGGACGTCAGAGGCTTGCGCACCGTCGGTGTCCGCGCCAACGCCGAGCCTGAAGAGGTGTTGAGCCGCCTGTTGGCCGGCACTCGCCTCAGCGTGCGCCGCGACTCCTCCGGCGCTCTGGCGATCGTGCGTGAGGCCGCCTTTCCCGACTCCGAGGCCGCCAGCGTCGAGGAAGTCGTCGTCACCGGCTCGCGCCTGAAGAACGTCTTCGATGCGGCGACGCCCGTTGTCAGCATGGATCGGACCGAACTGCTCGAACAGGGCTACATGGATCTGGCGGAGGCCCTGACTGACATTCCGGGCGTCGAGGAAGCGGTGTCCCTGTCAAACAGTCAGACCGCGACCCAGGCCAACGGCCTGTCCACCATCAGCCTGCGGAACCTGGGCGAGAACCGCACACTGACGCTGATCGACGGACATCGCACCGTATCCAACGCGGGCAACAAGAACGCGGTCAGCCTCAGTTCCATCCCCGAATTCTTTGTCGACAGGGTCGAGGTCACGACCGGCGGCGGCTCGGCCGTCTACGGCTCCGACGCCATCGCCGGTGTCGTCAACATCATCACCGAACGTCGGCTGGAAGGCGTGCGGGCACGCATCGTCGGCGGCACGACCGGCGACGGCGGCGGCGATTCCATCGAATATTCGGTCGGCGCGGGCGGCCGCTTCATGGACGACCGGCTGTATCTGATGGCGGGCGCCACCTACGATCGACAGTTCCGGCTGGCGGCGACCGACCGTGATCGCGCGCTGGAATCCATCCTGTATCAGCCGGCGACAAACACGGTCGTCACCCCCGACCTATCGAGCAACAGCGCCGGCGGGCGCTTCGTCAGCGGCCGCTGGTTCTATGACGAGAGCGGGCTGAAGCCGAATTTCGTGACCGCGATCAACGGCTATGAGACGCGCAACAACGGCACTCTGATCACCCCCCGCGACAATCTGAACGGCGCGGTCAAGTTCGAGTACAACCTCACCGCCAATGTGAAGGCGTGGGGACAGGCGCTCTATTCCAACGTCACGACCGACTCGGTGCGTGAGGCGACGACCTTCAGCAACAGCACGACCTTCGGCGTGAACGATGAGTTCACTGTCGGGCGGATGTCGCGCACCCTCAATCCCTTCGCCCCGACCGAGATCAAGTCGGCGGCGTCCAGCTCGGGCATCGACTTTCGCCGTCGCGTGGTCGAGGTCGGGCCGAACCTGATCCACAACGAGCGCGAGACCCTGCGTAGCTGGGTCGGGCTGGAAGGCAGTCTGGCGAACGACTGGGACTGGAAGCTGACCTACGGCCACGGCGAGTTCAACGGCGAGCAGATCCGCGGCAACACACTGAACCTGCAACGTGTGCAATGGGCGCTGGATTCCGAACAGGTCGCCGGCGTGGTCCAGTGCCGCAACGCCGCCGCGCGCGCCGACGGCTGCGTGCCGCTGAACATCTTCGGCGTGGGTTCGATCACGCCAGAGATGGCCGACTATATTCGCGCCAACACCTTCTATCGCCAGAACAACCGCCAGGACACGATCGAGGGCTATGTCTCCGGGCCGCTGTTCCAGCTTCCGGCCGGTGCGGTGGAAGCGGCCTTCGGCTTCGAGAGCCGACGCGATCACACCGAGACCCACACCGATCCCCGCATCCAAAACGGCGTGGCCAGTTCGTCCTTCCTCCCCGAGTTCGAGGGGACCATCAAGGCGAACGAGGTGTTCACCGAGATCTCGGCGCCGATCCTGAGCGACGCGCCGCTGGCGCACCGTCTGGTGCTGAACGGCGCCGTCCGGGTCGCGGACTATAATCTGGAGTCGGTCGGCACGACCGTCAGCTGGCGGGCAGGCGTCCAGTGGTCGCCGGTTCCCGATCTGCGCATCCGCAGCGAATACGCCCGCGCCCAGCGCGCGCCGGACACGACGGAGCTTTATTCGCCGCCGCGCGACGACGCGGACACCGTCGTGGACGTGTGTAGCGGCGTCACGGCGACGACGCCGGGCATCGTCGCCCAGAACTGTCGCGCCGACAGCCGCATCGCCGCCGGCATGGCGGCCTCGGGCGGGGTCTTCCGTCAGCTCTCGACTTCGGTCAAGGCGCCGAACACGGGCAATCCGGACCTCTTCGAGGAGACCGCCGACACCCTGACTGTCGGCGCCGTCTATCGCCCGGCCTTCCTGCCGGGCTTCGAGGCCAGCCTCGACTATTACGATATCCGCATCAGCGACGTGATCTCGTCTCTCACCAACGCCGCCCTGCTGTTGGGCTGTTATTCGGATCCGAACGGCACGAACAACGTCTTCTGTCAGACCATCACCCGCGACGACAGCGGGCAGTTGGTCCGTATCCTGAACCAGGAGCAGAACCTCAACGAAACGCGCGCGCGGGGCGTGGATGTCGCCGCCTCCTATCGGTTCGATCTGGAGCAGTGGCGAGTGCCGGGCCGGTTCAAGGCCAGCCTGAACTACAGCCGTCGCCTGGAGCTGAGCACCGAATACAACGGCATCTCCAGCGTCGAGACGATCGACGAGGTCGGCGCGGTCGGCACGGCCAAGAACGAGGCCAAGTTTGGCCTGAACTGGTCCGACGACAACTGGAGCGTCCGCTGGTCGGCGCGCTACGTCGGCAGCGTTGTGGACAGCCTGGAGCGTGAGAAGCAGGCGATCGCCATGGGCTGGGCCGATCCGCTCTATCTGTATCTGGACGACTACTGGCGTCACGATCTCAGCGTCAGCTTCACGCCGGATCGCCGCAATCCCAAGCTGAAGGTCTTTGGAACCATCCGGAACATCTTCAACGACTACGGCCCGTTCCTGCCGGACGGCACCGACAGCGGGAATCAGTACAACTACAACTCGACCTACGGCGTCGTCGGCCGCGCCTTCACCCTGGGGCTTCAGGTCGAGTTCTGACGGAGTTGAAGGAGAGGCGCCCCGACGGGGCGCCTCTCGGCCGCCCGCCCGCGCGCCGTCCTGATTCCCCGCGCGCCTCCATATGTTCGAATCGAGGTTTCTCCATGCGGATAAAGTCCCTGATCGCCTTTGCAGCCCTGTTCGGCGCCCTGTCCGGCCCGGCTGTCGCTCAGGAAGCGTCGCCGCCCCGACTGGTTGTCGTGGTGGTCGTCGACCAGTTCAGCGCCAATCTGTTCAACCAGTACCGGAGCCGCTGGACGGGCGGCCTGCGTCGCCTGGCTGAAGAGGGACTGGTGTCGATCAACGGCTATCAGACCCATGGATTGACCGAGACCTGCCCCGGCCATTCGACCGTCCTGACCGGCGCCCATCCAGCCCAGACCGGCATTCCATCCAACGACTGGGTCGATCCCGCGACGGGCAAGGAGGTCTATTGTCTGGCCGCGCCTCGCAACACCCTGGCGCACGGGCGGGTCACGGACAACGGACCGGTCGGCCCTGACAACATCCGCGCCGAAAGCCTGGGCGACTGGATGAAGGCGCAGAAGCCGGGCGACCGGGTGTTCGCCGTGTCGGGCAAGGATCGCGGGGCCATCAATCTGGCCGGCCATCGCCCGGACGGCGTGTTCTGGTTCACCGACGACTTCGGTCTGACCACCTATGTCGAGCCCGGTCAAAGCGCCGAGGCCCGGTTGGCGCCGGTGGCGGCGTTCAATCAGGCGTTCCGCATCCGCCAGCAGGCCCGAACCTCATCCTGGTGGACCGGCGCCGAGACGGATTGCCGGGCGCTGTCGGGCGACTGGACGATCAACGGCCAGACCTTCCGCTCGAGGGTCCCGCCCGCCAGGGATGCATTCGACAACTCGCCTGCGCTGGACGAGGAGACGCTGGCGGCGGCGACCTATCTGATCGACACCCAACATCTGGGTCAGGGACGGGGAACCGATCTTTTGGGGGTCAGTCTGTCCACCACGGACCGTGTGGGTCACGCCTACGGGACGCAGGGGCCGGAGATGTGCGAGCAAATGCACCGGCTGGACCGGGCCTTGGGGACGTTCCTGGATCGTGTCGCGCAGATTCCGGGCGGCGCGCTTGTCGTCCTGACGGCGGATCACGGCGGCTCGGACTTCGTGGAGCGGATCGCCGCGCGCGGCTATCCCCATGCCCACAGGATCGACAATGCGCCGTTGTCGGCCGTGAACGATCGGCTGCGCGATCAATTCCATCTGGCCGACTCGCCGCTGCATTCCGCCTCCAGCGGCCTGATCGTCGCCGACAAGGACGACAAGGCCCTGCCCGCGCCGCTGCGCGATCAGGTCATTGACGCCGCGCTTCCGCTTCTGCGCGCCTTGCCCGACATCGTCTTCGTGGAGGCGCGCGACCGGCTGCTTCAGGACCCGATGCCCGACACGCGCAATCCGGAGATGTTGACGGTGCGCGAACGGATGCGGCTGTCGGCGGTGGCGGAACGGTCGGCCGACATCATCATGATCCGCGCCCAGAACGTCACGGGCGGCGGACGGGTCGGCGGCAACATCGCCGGACACGGAACGCCCTGGGATTACGACCGCAGGGTTCCGATCGTCTTCTGGACGCCCGGCGCCCAGGCGCAGGAACGCTTCCTGCCGATCCGCACCATAGACATCGCCCCCACGCTGGCTGCGGTGCTGGGACTGTCCACACCGTCGCTCGAGGGCCGCGCCATTCCGCTCTGGCCGGAAGCCGATGCGGCTCCTCCTGAGTCCGGTCGGTAAGGAACACTTCCCGCATCCGTGATCGGGGAAAGCGAACCCTTCATGGCGAGAGGCGTTGAAGGGGTGTCTGCGATCCGAAACGGAGGTTGCCGTGCGCCTTCCCGATCCCGCCCTCGACCTTGTCCGCCCTTCCCATCCGCGCGATCAGGGGCTGGTGCGGGACCTCAGCCGGCCCATGCGACCGCACGACCGGACGACCTTTCCGCGCGAACCCGAACACCGTGGACGGCGGATGCTGACCGAACAGCGCGACAGCATCCTCTCGGCCTGAAGGCCTACTTCAGCGACGCGGCGTAGTCCTCGGCCTGTTTCAGCAGGCGCAGGGCGTTGCCGGACCAGATGGCGGCGAGGTCATCCTCGGAATAGCCCTCGGCCAGCAGTCGTTCGGTGACGCGCGGCAAGGCCGAGACGTCGTTCATGCCGCTGACGCCGCCGCCGCCGTCCCAATCGGCGCCGACGCCGACATGGCGCGGACCGGCGACGGCCAGGGCGTGCAGCAGATGGGCGATGAAGTCCTCGAAATCCGCCTGGGCGGGCGGATGCTGCTGGTTCAGGGCGCGCATGCGGGTCTGATAGGCGGCGTTCTGCTCGGGCGTGCGAGCGGGGGCCGGGCCGAACTCCTGGCGGAGGGCGGCCAGGGCGGCGGTGCGCTCAGGCGTCTCGGGCAGGGCCTTCAGATAGGCGCCGAGGGCATTGATCTGGATGACGCCGCCCGAGGCCGCCAGGCGGCGCAGTCGCGCGTCGTCGATGTTGCGCGGATGGTCGTAGACGTCGCGCGGGCCCGAGTGGGACAGGATGATCGGCGTCGCGGAATAGGCGATCAACTGGTCGAACACGTCGTCGGAGGCATGGGAGGCGTCGATCACCATGCCCAGGCGATTGGCCTGGGCCGCCATGCGCCGCCCGGCGGGACTGAGGCCATGCCAGCGCGGACCGGCCGGATCGGTCGCCGAATCCGCCAGTTCGTTATTGGCGAAATGGACCAGGCTGATCATCCGCAGACCCTGATCGTAGAAGGCCTGGACCTGATCCGGACGGCCGGTCAGGGGATAGGCGTTCTCCATGGAGATGAAGACCACCCGCCGGCCCGAGGCGGCGATGGGCGCGGCGTCGGCGGCGCGAAGGGCCAGGCCGAACTTGTCCGGATGGTCGGTCGCCAGGGCGCGGATGGCGGCGATGCGCGCCTGGGCCACCGCGAGGGAGGCGGCGTTCGCCTCTGGCGTCAGCGGGCCTTGTGAGGAATAGACGGCCCACCAGCCGCCATCCAGCCCGCCCTCGACCATGCGGGGATAGTCGACCTGGGATCCGTCCTCGGTCGCACTGTGGCGATCCAGGATGTTCCAGCCCGGCTTGACCAGATTGGCGGGGGTGTCGAGGTGGGTGTCCAGCACCAGGAGGCGCTCATGCAAGGCGCGAGCGGCGGCCTCGGGCGCCGTTTGGGGCTGGGCCGAGGTCTGGGCCAGGGTCGGGGCCGGGCCGGCGATCACGAACGCGCCGGCGATCAGGGCGGCGAGGGCGGCGGTGGAACGAGGCGGGCGGCCGAACGGGATCATCGCGCTTGTCCTTGGGCGGAAACGAAAAGAGGACCGTCAGTAGGCCCGACGGTCCTCCTCGCCACAAGGCGAAATCACCACGCGGCGGCGAAGTCGCGCTACAGCACGCCGATCATCGAGGCGACCAGCGGGTGACGCACGATGTCCTGTTCGGCCAGGCGCACCACGGCGATGTCGTCGACCGCTTCCAGCCGCGCCGAGATGTCGGCCAGGCCGGAGATGCCGGGCAGCAGGTCCGACTGCTGCGGATCGCCTGTCACCACCATGGTGGAGTGCCAACCCAGGCGCGTCAGCAGCATCTTCAGCTGGACGTAGGTGCAGTTCTGCGCCTCGTCCACGACGATGAAGGCGTTGTTCAGGGTGCGCCCGCGCATGTAGCCGATCGGCGCGATCTCGATCAGGCCTTCGGCCATCAGGGCCTTGACCCGCTTCATCGACAGCCGGTCCGACAGGGCGTCGTACAGGGGGCGCAGATAGGGGGCCAGCTTGTCTTCCATGTCGCCGGGCAGGAAGCCGATGGATTCGCCGGCCTCGACCGCCGGACGGCTCAGGACGATGCGCCCCACCTTGCCCGCCTCCAGCGCCTCGACCGCCTTGGCCACGGCCAGATAGGTCTTGCCCGTGCCTGCCGGCCCCAGCGCCATGATCAGGTTGTGATGGTCCATGGCCTCCATCAACTCGGCCTGACCGTCAGACTTGGGCTTCAGCGTCTTCAGATAGCCCTGGTCGCGATCGTCGTTCGACGGATAGGGCGACCAGCCCGCGCGACCGCCGCCGTTCGCGGCGTGCAGCCGGCGAACTTTCGACTCCTCCATGAAATCACGCGAATCCAGGATTCCGTTTTCACGCGTTTGACGCTTGGTTGCAGCACGCTTGGTCATGGACGCCTCCAGGGCATGAAAAAAGGCGGACCCGAACGGGTTCCGCCTTGTGTGGTCTTGGGGAGGAAAGGGTCGCGGCCTGCGCCATGGCCGCCCGGATCGACAGCAGGGCCGTCCGCAACGGGATGCGCCCGCCGCCGAACAACCGAACCAGGATCCCAACGCCCCAAGCGACAGCCCCGACAATTGACCGGATCGCACTTGATCCGGTTTCGGATTCGAGGCCGAAATGGCGACCCGCGAATCGCATCAACAGAATGATGCTAACGTGGTTAGCGTTCCGTTAAAGCCATTATTTTCCAAAGATTAGGCGGTGTCCGGATGACACTTTACACCTTGGGCGACAGCAAACCCCAGCTTCCGCCGGAGGGCGAATACTGGGTGGCGCCGAATGCATCGGTGATAGGGAATGTGATTCTCCACACCAACGCCAGCGTCTGGTTCGGTGCCGTGCTGCGCGGCGACAACGATCCGATCACAGTGGGGCCGGACAGCAACATTCAGGACGGCAGCGTCCTGCATACCGACCTGGGGTCGCCTCTGCTGATCGGGCGCGGCGTGACGGTGGGTCATCAGGTGATGCTGCACGGCTGCGAGATCGGGGACTACAGCCTGATCGGCATCGGCTCGGTGATCCTGAACGGGGTCAAGATCGGACGGAATTGCCTGATCGGCGCCAACACCCTGATCCCCGAGGGCAAGGTCATCCCCGACAACAGTCTGGTCATGGGGCAGCCGGGCCGGGTGGTGCGCGAACGCGATCCAGCCCAGATCGCCGTGCTGCAGATGTCGGCCGAACATTATGTGCAGAACTGGAAGCGGTTCGCTGCCGAGCTTCGGCCCCTATGACCGTTTGAGAACCGCCCGCGCCGCCGCCGCGTCGGCGGCGATTTGGGTCTTCAGCGCGTCCAGACCGTCGAACGTCTCCTCGCCGCGCAGCCAGCCGATCAACTGCGTGTCCAGCGTCCGGCCATAAAGATCCTCGTCGAAGTCGAACAGCCAGACCTCCAGCAGCGGGGTCTCCAGCGCATACATCGGCCGAACGCCCAGGCTGGCGACGCCGTCGATCACCCGACCGTCGGGCAGGCGGGTGCGGGTGGCATAGACGCCATAGGCCGGGCGCATATAGTCGCCCATCTCGATATTGGCGGTCGGCACGCCGATGGTGCGCCCGCGCTTGTCACCGTGGATCACCGTGCCGCGAATGGCGAAGGGGCGGCCCAGAATGGCGGCGGCGCGGGTCATGTCGCCGGCCTTCAACGCCTCGCGCACGGCGCTGGACGACAGCTTCAGCCCATCCGCGTCGTCCAGCCGGTCGACGACCGACACGGTGAAACCCAGCCGCTCGCCATAGGCGCGCAAGGCTTCGGGCGAGCCGGAGCGTCCCTTGCCGAAGGTGAAGTCGAAGCCGACCGCCGCGTGCCGAACGCCCAGGCCGTCGGCCAGTACGCGTTCGGCGAAGGCGGCGTCGGTCATGCCGGCCATCTCGGCGTCGAACGGCAGCAGATACAGGATATCGACGCCCAGGGGGGCCAGAGCCTCGCCCATCTGGTCGGCCGTCATCAGGCGAAAGGGCGCGGCGTCCTTCTGGAACCAGCGGCGGGGATGGGGATCGAAACTGACCACGCCCAGCGGCGCGCCCAGCCGTTCGGCGGCCTCGCGCGCGCTGGCGATGACGGCCCGATGGCCCCGGTGGACGCCGTCGAAGGCGCCGACCGCGACCGCCGCGCCCTTCAGCGCGTCCGGCAGTTCGCGCCAGTCGCCGACGACCTGCACGTCAGCGGGCCGAGGGCTTGCGCCGGCGAGGCACGCGGACCACCGCCACGCCGTCCATGATCATTGTCTCGCCCACGAAGCCTTCGCAGCTCAGCTTGACCCGCGCGCTCTCGGCCTCGACCTCGATCACCGTGATCAGGATGCGCACGACGTCGTCGATCCGCACCGGCTGATGGAAGGCCAGGGTCTGGGAGATGTAGATGGAGCCGGCGCCCGGCAGGATGGTCCCCACCACCGCCGACCCGAACGAGGCGCTCAGCAGGCCGTGGGCGATCCGCCCGCGATAGGCGGTCTTGGCGGCGAAGGCTTCGTCCAGATGCACGGGATTGAAGTCGTCGGACGCCTCGGCGAACAGGCGGATGCGATCCTCCGTCGCCACGACGATTTTCTCGGCCGCCATGCCGACGTGAAGTTCGTCCAGGATGTAACCACCGGACGGATGCTGCTGAACCAAATCGACCATGATCGAGGCTTTAGCCGCCGTGCGACAAAATGGCGAGCCTTACCAGTTCAGTTCCAGCGCTGCGTATCGGGCGTAGGTCGTTTCCGCCTTCAGCAGTTCGGCGGCGCGGGCGGGATCCAGGGCGCCGTCTTCGCCCTTGGCCTGGTCGCCGTGGATGCCCTGGGCGATGAACAGGCAGTCCAGCCCTTGCGCGTTTGCGCCCATCACGTCGGTTACGACGCCGTCGCCGATGCACAGGACGCGCGAGCGATCGACGGGTCGGCCCAGCAGCGTCTCCGCCTCCTTGATCGCCAGATCATAGATGGGCGAATAGGGTTTGCCCGCCATGACCACGCGGCCGCCCTGGGAGGCATACAGATCGGCCAGCGCCCCGCCGCAATAGATCAACTGGTCGCCGCGTTGCACCACCCGGTCCGGGTTGGCGCAGATCAGTTCGATGTCGCGCGCGGCCCCGACGGCGAACCGTTCGCGATAGTCTTCGGGCGTCTCGGTGGTGTCGTCCACCGGGCCGGTGACGGAGATGAAGGCGGCGTCCTCGGCGCTGGCGGCGCGCTCCAGCCCCAGTCCGGCGTAAAGGGGGGCGTCGCGTTCGGGACCCACGATCCAGGCCGGGCCGGGCGCCCGCTTGGCCAGTTCGGCGCGCGTGGCGTCGCCCGAGGTGACGAAAGCCTTCCACGCCGTGCGCGGCACCCCCAGCCCATCCAGTTGGGCCACGACGTCCGAGGCCGGGCGCGGCGAGTTGGAAATCAGCACCACATGCCCGCCCCGGGCATTGAACCGCGTCAGGGCCTCGCACGGGCCGGGCCAGCTTTCGCGGCCGTTATGGATCACGCCCCACACGTCGCAGAGCAGGACGTCATAGTCGCCGGCGACGGCGCCGAGATGAGGCAGGGCGTGGGGAAGGGTCATGGGGCTGGTCCTTAGCTCTTCTCGTCTTGCCGGAGAAGGCATGGCGGCCACTCGTTAGTTACACGGACCGATCTGGCGACCGTCGGTGAAACTCAATCGAATCTCCGGGTCTACCCAGGCTTCGACGCCATCGCCGCGATAGTAATCTTCAGCGATCCATCCGCGCACGAACTGTAGTCGGATAGGTTTCAATGTGGAGCTGCTAAACTCAAGCACCTTGCCGCCGCCGAATGTTCTCAGCCTAAGATCGACAGCCTCATCAGACAGGCATTCAAGAGTGTGCGTTCGGTCTGACTCCAAGAATGTCGGCTCCGAACTGCAAGCGGACAGCAGCACGCACACGAAAAGCGAACCGGCAATCCGAAAGACCATGACTAACTGTAACGCCGACGCTGCTCGGCGCTGCGCAGGGTGGAGCGCAGGAAGTCGGCCGGAGGGTCGGTTTCGGCCAGCACCTGTTCCTTGATGGCGCGGGGTTCGCCGAACAGGTGGCCCTGGCCCATGCCGACGTCCAGTTCGAGAATGTCGACGACCTGGCGTTCGTTCTCGACCTTTTCGGCGATGACCTCGACACCGTAGCGGCGGGTCAGAGCGGCGAAGTCGGCGGCCTGGATGTCGGGCATGGAGCGCAGGGGCGCGCCGCCGTCCAGGTCCAGCAGTTGTTCGATCATCAGGTCGGCGGCGACCTTGATGAACTTGACGTCGGACCTCTGCAGATCGGCGAAGTCCAGGTCCAGCGTCTGCACCTTGTCCAGCGAGAAGCGGAAGCCCAGGTCGGCCAGCTTGGCCATGTTGCGCGCCTCGACCGCCCCGCGCGCATCGAAGGTCGCCTGGCCCAGTTCGAAGATCAGCGCCTGGTTCAGGTCGCGGTTCTCGGACAGGAAGTCCAGGAACTGCGGGAAGAAGGTCTCGTCGCCCAACGAGGTCAGGGCCACGTTGCAGAAGACGCCGACCTTGCGATCCTGACGCGCCAGCCGCCGCACGATCTGGGCGCAGCGGAACAGCAGCAGGTTGTCGATGGCCGGCACCAGCCCCTCGCCCTCGGCCAGCGACAGATATTCCGCCGGCATCATCACCCGGTCGGTGGCGTCGCGCAGGCGGGTGAAGCTCTCGTAGAAGATGGTCCGGCGCTGCGGCAGGGAGACGACCGGCTGCAGATACAGGTCCACGCGCCCTTCGCTCAGCGCCTCGTGGATGGTGCGCAGAAGGACGTTGGACTGGGCCTGACGACGGCCCTCGAAGGTTTCGGCGCCGATGTGGGGCGCGGCCGCCAGCCGTTCGTCGATGCTCTCGCTTATCTGCTGGACCAGGGATTCCAGCATCCGCACCTCGCCGGTCAGGGCATCGGTGTCGGACAGGACGCCGCTCTCGATGGCGTGGGCCAGTTCGGTCAGGGCGCCCTGGGTCGATTCCATCGCATCGGCCAGCAGGCGGTGCGCCTCGCGGACCTGGGCGATCTCCTTCTTCAGGGCGCGGCGCTCGGCGATGCCCGTGACGATGCCGTGGAAGGCGCCCAGCAGGCCCAGCGCGCCCAGGGTTCCGGCCACGCCCGCGCCGATCCCCAGCCCCGCGCGCCACAGGAAGGCGCCCACGGTCATGCCGAGGAACAGATAGGCGAAATACAGAAAGCCCGTTGTTACGTTGCGCATCGGCTGGCGGTCGGCCACTCCCGGATGGAATCGCCCGAGTATCAGGCTATCAATATCATTCGGCTAGAGCGGGGCGATAAATATCCCCGCAGAAACATACGGGAACGCCATGGAACTGTTCGATCTGACCGGCAAGGTCGCCATCATCACCGGCTCGTCGCGCGGAATCGGCAAGGCCATCGCCGAACGGCTGGCCGAACACGGCGCCAAGGTCGTCATTTCCTCGCGCAAGGCCGGGCCGTGCGAAGAGGTCGCCGCCGAGATCAACGGCAAATACGGAGCGGGCCGCGCCATTGCGGTTCCCGCCAACATCGCCTCGAAGGAAGACCTGCAGCGGTTGGTCGATAAGACCAACGCCGCCTTCGGCCAGATCGACATCCTGGTCTGCAACGCCGCGACCAATCCCTACGCCGGGCCGATGGCGGGCATCGCCGACGATCAGTTCGAGAAGATTCTGCAGAATAACGTCATCTCGAACCACTGGCTGATCCAGATGGTCGCGCCGCAGATGGTGGAGCGCAAGGACGGGGCGATCCTGGTGATCTCGTCCATCGGCGGGCTTCGTGGCAACGCCCTGATCGGCGCCTATAACATCTCCAAGGCGGCGGACATGCAGCTGGTGCGGAACCTGGCCGTGGAATGGGGGCCGTCGAACGTGCGGGTCAACTGCATCGCGCCGGGCTTGGTTCAGACCGACTTCGCCAAATATCTTTGGGAGAACCCCGAGCTGCTGAAGACGGTGACGGAGCCCGCGCCGCTGAAAAGGATCGGCCAGCCGGATGAAATCGCGGGCACGGCGGTCTATCTGTGCAGCCCTGCCTCGGCCTATGTGACCGGACAGACCCTTGTGGTGGACGGTGGATTGACGATTGCCTGGTGAAGACGCGCGCTCAACCAGCCCGAAGGGCGGTAGCGCAAAAGACTGGAAGCAAGATCTGATCTGGCGTCTGGAGGCCTTGGGCTTCCAGGCGCTGTTCGGATTTCTGCGGCTGTTGGGCGTGGAGCGGGCGTCGGGGCTGGGCGGCTGGCTGCTGCGCACCCTGGGGCCGCTGACCGGCACGCAAAAGACCGTGATCCGCAATTTGCGCATCGCCTTTCCCGACCTGACGCCGGATCGCCGCGACGCCCTGGCCCGCGAACAGTGGGATCGTACCGGGCGCACCTTCGCCGAACTGGCGGTGATGGACCGGCTGACGCCCGAGGGCGGCCGGGTCGAGGTGGTGGGGCTGGAACGGCTGCACGCCCTGCGCGACAGCGGCAAGCCGGCAGTGCTGATCTCGGGCCATCTGGCCAATTTCGAGGTGATGGCGGCGGTCATCATGGCCGCGGGCGTCCCGTGCCAAGTGACCTATCGCGCGGCCAACAACCCTTACGTCGACGCCCTGATCCGCAAGAGCCGCGAACGGTACGGCATCCGCCTTTTCGCGCCCAAGGGCGACGGCACGCGCGAGCTGATGGCGGGGATGAAGCGCGGCGATTCCATCGCCCTCCTGGTCGATCAGAAATACAACCAGGGGCCGGAGGTTCAGTTCTTCGGCCAGCCCGTCAACGCCTCGCCGGGCGCGGCGCGGCTGGCGCTGAAGTTCGACACGGTGATGCTGCCCCTGTCGGTGGTGCGCCTGCCGGGCGTGCGGTTCCGTGTGACCGTCCACGCGCCGATCAAGGTTCCCGGCACCGGCGACAGGGCGGCCGACATCCTGGCTGGGGTCCAGGCGGCCAACACCTTCGTCGAGGATCGCGTGCGCGAGGTTCCAGAGGACTGGTTCTGGGTCCACAAGCGGTGGCCCGACCGTGTTTACGCGGCGCTGGACGACCGCCTGGCGTCCGATGCGCGCCGAAACGGCCCCTCATAGCCCTCCAGGTCTCGGCGGCGGCGCGATGGCCCGAAATAGGTCTCGGTCTTCACAAAGGGGCGCGGTTTGAAGATGGCGGCGTTGATGCGGTCCAGCACCGCCTTGGCGCTGATCGGCTTGGCCACGAACTCCGTCACGCCGGCGTCGCGGGCCTCGCACACGCGGCTGGGCTCGGAGTGGCTCGTCATCATGATGATCGGCAGATAGGTGTTCGGACTGTTGGGCCCGGTTCTGACCAGTCGCGTGAACGCGACGCCGTCCATCGGAAACATGTTGAAGTCGATGATGGCCAGATCGACGGGGTGTCGGCGGAGAATTTCGTAGCCTGCCGTTCCGTCGGGGGCTTCATGGACGGTGCGCACGCCTGCCGAATGCAGGACGGCGACGGCGATGGCGCGCATGTGCTGACTGTCGTCCACCAGCAGAATGTTGAGGGACTGTAGCGACGACATCGGCATCCGCAGCGAAATGACGGCTCAGCGTAAGGGATGCTACGTAGAGCGACAAGCGCAACCTTCCGTCAGGCCCGCGCCTGGGGCGATCGGGCGCCCACCATCAGCGACGGGTCCATGTTGCGGTCGCGCCACTTCATCCGCCAGCACAGATGCGGGCCGGTGGCGCGTCCGCTCATCCCGACCCGCCCCAGGGCTTCTCCACGCCGGACGCGCTGGCCCAGTTCCACGTCCAGTCGCGACTGGTGCAGATAGCAGGTGATCAGGCCCTGTCCGTGGTCGATCAGGGTCAGACCGCCCTCGAAATGCATGTCGGGCCGGACGAAGGCCACCCGCCCGTCGGCCGGCGCGCGGATCACGGTCCCGGTCGGGGCCGCCAGATCGACGCCATAGTGGGGCCGCGCGGGCGTTCCGTTCAGCACCCGCTGCGCCCCCCAGGCGCTGGAGATGCGATAGGTCTCCAGCGGCCAGACGAAGCCGTCGCGGAAATCGTCGGTCTCGGCCCGGCTGGTGAAGCCCTCGGCCTTCAGGGCGACCTCCTGCTGGATGCGGGCCAGAAGCGCGGGGTCGCTGGGCTCCACCGTCGCGGGCGGAAGGCCGTCGATGCGGGTGGAGGGAAAGGCGTAGGGTGCGATGTCCAGCGCCTGGCGGGCGGAGCCGGCGTCGGTCCTGACCTCGATCTCGGTGCGGGGTCCCGCGTCGCGGTCGAACCCGACCACGAACAGGCCGGTGGGAGAGGCGGCGGTCAGGGCCTCGCCGTCCACCAGGACCAGGGCGCCGGGCGTGGTCCGCCCGAAGGCGTAGCCGCCCTGGCGCCAGGCGCCGTTCATCACCAGGGGCGGGATCTGCCGCTCGGGAACGGCGCGCGCGGCGGCGGGAATGCAAAGAGCCGCGCCCAGGCCGCCGATCATCGCGCGGCGGGACGGAATCATCCGCCCGACTTCAGGCGCTGCGCGTACTCGGCCGGGCTGGCGTAGGGTTCCTGGCGGGTGACGCTCCAGTACCGCAGGGTCTCCAGCGGGATGGGACGGTCCGTCACTGCACAGCGGACGAAACGGCCCGGCTTCAGGACGGCGAATTCTCCGTCTCCATAATGCAGGGTCGCGGCGTCGGGCTCGAGCGTCATGCCCGCCACCTTAATCCTCTGCGCCGGGCGGGCCAAGGCCGCCCCTGCGGCGTCCCCTGGCGAGGGGTCAATGACCGGCGGCGGACTGGGCCGCCGCTTCGGCCGCCTGCTCTTTGGCTTCGGCGCGGGCGATGCGGGCCGGATCGGGCGCGGCGCCCATCCGGTCGATCAGCTTGAACACGAAGGGGTGCAGCGTAATCGAGATCAGGGCGGCGGCCAGGATCAGGTCGTGGGTTTCCTGGCTCATGGCGCCCAGGGTCATGCCCAGGGCGGCCAGGATGAAGCTGAATTCCCCGATCTGGGCCAGGCTGGCGGCGACGGTCAGGCTGGTCTTGCGATCCAGCTTGAACACCGTGGTGATGACCAGGGCGGCCAGGGTCTTGCCGACCACGACGATGCCGATGACGCCCGCCACCGCCAGCGGCGCCTTCACCAGGATCGACGGATCGAACAACATCCCCACCGAGACGAAGAACAGCACGGCGAAGGCGTCGCGCAGCGGCAACGACCGCTCGGCCGCATTGTGGCCCAGGGGCGTGCCGTTCAGCACCAGCCCGGCCAGGAAGGCGCCCAGGGCGAAGGAGTGGAACAGATAATAGGCCACCCAGGCGATGCCCAATGCGATGGACAGGACGCCCAGGGTGAACAGTTCGCGCGACTTGGTGTGGGCGATCCGCACCAGCAGCCAGGGCAGGGCCTTGCCGCCGACATACAGCATGACAAGGACGAACGCCGCGACCTTCAGCAGGGTCCAGCCGATGTTCAGCGCCAGGGCGCCGCCGTCGATCGTCTGGCCCGCCGGCATGATGATCATCGGCAGCATCACCAGGGCGATGACGATCACCAGGTCCTCGACGATCAGCCAGCCGACGGCGATGCGGCCGATCTCGCCCTTGTTCTGCCGACGCTCTTCCAGCGCCCGCATCAGCACGACGGTGGAGGCGACCGACAGGGCGAAGCCCATCAGCAGGCCCTCGACGTCGCTCATGCCCAGGGCGAACCGCCCCAGCGCCCAGCCCATGACGGTGGCCGAGGCGATCTGCACCAGGGCGCCGGGAATGGCGACCTTGCGCACCTGCATCAGATCCTTGGGCGAGAAGTGCAGCCCGACCCCGAACATCAGCAGGATGACGCCGATCTCGGCCAGTTGCGGCGCCAGTTCGGTGTCGGCGACGAAGCCGGCGGTATGCGGCCCCACGATCACGCCGGCGACCAGATAGCCGACGAGGGGAGACAGTTTCAGCCGATTGGCCAACATGCCGAGCACGAAGGCGAGGACGAAGCCCCCGACCAGGGTGAGAATCAGGCTGTCGGCATGCGGCATCAGGGCTCCTGTCGTGGGCTGTAAATCGTCTGGCGGTAGGCCTTGCAGTTGGTGCGGCGATTTGGAATGCGCAAGGCGGCGCGGTGTCGCAAGGGGGACGAAACTGCGGCCTCAGGCGGCGTTCGCGCGCGCCAGCAGGGCGCGGGCCTGATCCAGATGCAGTCGTTCGACCATGGCGCCGTCGACCTGTATGGCGCCCAGCCCCTGGGCGCCGTCCGCCGCGAAGGCCGCCACGACCGCGCGCGCCTGGGCGATTTCGGTTTCGGACGGCGAAAAGGCCCGGTTGGTCGCGGCGATCTGGGAGGGGTGGATCAGGCTCTTGCCGTCGTAGCCGTAAAGCCGCCCCTGCGCCGCCTCGGCCGCCAGACCCTCGGCGTCGTCGATCCTGTTGAACACGCCGTCCAGGGCCAAAAGACCATGCGCGCGGGCCACGGCGACGACCATCGCCAGCCATGGCTTGAACGGTTCGCGGTCCGCCGAAGCCCCCGTCCCCAGGGCCTTGGCCAGATCATTGACCCCCAGCATCAGCCCGTCCAGGGCGCCCCCGGCGGCGGCGATCTCGGTCAGGTTCAACAGGGCGCGCGGCGTCTCGATCATGGCCCACAGTCGGGCGTCGCGGGGCAGGGCGGCCGACAGGGCGTGGACGGCTTCCGGCGTCTCCACCTTGGGGGCGACGATCAGATCGGCTCCCGCCTCGGCCAGAGCGGCGGCGTCGTCGCTCCCCCAGGGCGTGCCCAGGGCGTTGATCCGCACGCCCACTTGCGGTGTGAAGCCGCCCTGACGAAGGGCCGCGACGGCGGCGGCCCGCGCCTCGATCTTGCGGTCCGGGGCGACGGCGTCTTCCAGGTCCAGAACGGCCACGTCGCAATCCAGAGTGCGGGCCTTCTCGATCGCGCGGGGGTTCGAGGCGGGCAGATAGAGGACGCTGCGGACGCGATCGGCGCGCATCACAGCCGACCCGTCACGGGCGTCAGGGCGCCCGTCATCGCCCGGCTTTCGGGCGAGGCCAGGAACAGGATGACCTGGGCCAGGTCGTCCGGCGCGACCCAGGTCGCCGGATCGGCGTCGGGCATGTCCTTGCGGTTGGCGGGGGTGTCGATGATCGACGGCAGGACGGCGTTGACCGTGACCGAGGTGGATTTCAGCTCCTCCGCCAGGCTCTGGGTCAGGGCGTGCACCCCCGCCTTGGCGGCCCCATAGGCGCCCATGCCGGCGCCGGCCTTCAGGGCGGCGGCCGAACCGACGTTGACGATCCGTCCCTCGGGCGAGGCCTTCAGCGCAGGCAGGGCGGCGCGGCTGGCGTTCAGCGCCGTGGTCACGTTCAGGGCGTGCATCCGGTCCCAGGCCGGGGCGGCGTCGTCCAGCGTCTGCCAGACGAAGCCGCCGGCGATGTTCAACAGGGCGTCCAGCCGCCCGAAGCGCGCGATCACCGCATCCACCGCCTTCTGCGCCTGATCGGCGTCGGTCAGATCCACGCCCCCGACCTCCAACACCCCTTCCGGGACCGCGTGACCCTGGGCGTGATCGATGACCGCGACCTTCAGCCCGGCTTGCATCGCGGCGTCCAGCACAGCCTTGCCCAAGACCCCGTGCCCGCCCGTGATGGCGACGACCCGTTCCGACATGTCATCCTCCGTTTGTCCGGCTTAAAGCGCGCCAGAAGCCGCGTCTCAACCCCGGCCGAAGACCTTGGCCATCAGCCGCTCCAGCGCGACCTGATCATCGGCGTCGAAAGCCGCCTTTTCCGTCGCATCGACGTCGAACACGGCGATCAGTTGGCCCTCTCCGTCCAGCACGGGCACGACGATCTCGCTGGCCGAGCGGCTGTCGCAGGCGATGTGGCCCGGGAAGGCGTGAACATCCTCCACGATCTGGGTCCGGCGCGTCGCGGCGGCGGTTCCGCACACCCCGCGCCCGAAGGCGATGCGCAGGCAGCCCAGCGTCCCCTGATAGGGGCCGACCACCAGTTCGTCCGCCCTGTCCGGCGCGACCACATAGAAGCCGGTCCAGAAGAAATGATCGAAGGCGTCCGCGAGCATGGAGGCGACTGTCGCCATCCGCGCCGTCAGATTGGGTTCGCCGTCCAGCACCGCCAGAATCTCCGCCTCGACCTCGGCGTAACGGGCGGCCTTGTCGGCAGGGCGGTCGATGCGGGCGACATAGGCCATGGGAACTCCTTCGTTCGGCGCCGCTCATATAGGCTGACCGGATCGATGAGGGGAGCCCCGCCGGAACGTCGGCCGATTTGCGTCGTTCTGCCTTCCAAAGGAGACGACAATGTTGAAATGGGCTTTGATCTTCGCCGTGGTCGCCGTCATCGCGGGCCTCCTCGGCTTCACGGGCATTGCGGGCGCTGCGGCCGGCATCGCCAAATTCCTGGCTGTCCTGGCGCTGATCGTGTTCGCGGTCTTCCTGGCCTTGGGCTTCACCGTGGCCAAGAAAGTCACCTGAGGCGAAAATGAAAACGGCGGCCTTCGGGCCGCCGTGGTCTTTCAGGGGACGATGCCGGTCTGCGGTCCCACGCCGTCGCCTTCGGCCTCGTCATCAGGCAGGACGCCGTCGCGCTTGGCGCGGTCTTCCAGATCCTCCGCCTCGTCCTGGACGTGCTTGATCTCTTCCGGCGAGGGGGTGTGGGTGTCGGTCATCGTGTTCTCCATGATCGTTCCGGAAAACCACCGACCGGCCGGGCCGTTCCGATTCAGATGAAGGTTTTGATCGAATGGAGGGGAGTGGTAGGCCCGGAGGGACTCGAACCCCCAACCAGACCGTTATGAGCGGTCGGCTCTAACCATTGAGCTACAGGCCCCCAGCGCCTTGGCCGGCGGAGGCCACCGCCTAGCAGGGGCGGGGCGGGCTTGCCAAGCGCCACATGCCAAGCGCCACATGAGCGCCGCGCGGCTTTCGGCGAATTCACGAAGATGAACGGAAACCGGCGCGGGACGGCGGCGTTCATTCAGGCTCGAAAGGCCAAGGTTGCGGCCATGGATCGGCGAACACGCCGCTCAGGACGATTACGGAGATTTCCCCACCATGAACCGATTGATGAAAACCGCTTCGCTGAAGGGCCTGGCGCTGGGCGGGGCCATGACCGCCGCCGTCGCCCTGGCCGCCGTCGCCACCCCCTCCGCCGCCCAGACGGCGGCTCAGCCCGGAACCGTCCAGATCATGCAGACCGCGCCCGCCCTGAACCTGTCGGCCTATGGCGAGGTCAAGGTGGCGCCGGACATGGCGACCATCACCTTCGGCGTGCAGACCGAGGCGCCGACCGCCGCCGCCGCCATGCGCGACAACGCCGCGCGCATGACCCAGGTCATGCAGGCCCTGCGCCGTGCGGGCGTCGCCGAACGCGACATCCAGACCTCTGGCCTGAACCTGCAGGCCCAGTACGACTATCAAGAGAACCAACCGCCCAAGCTGCGCGGCTATCAGGCGACGAACCGGGTGTCGGCGCGGATCAACGATCTGAGCAAGGTCGGCACGACCGCCGACGCGGTGGTGGCCGCCGGGGTCAATCAGATCGACGGAATCAGTTTTGGTCTCAAGGATCCTTCGACCGCCGAGAACCAGGCCCGGGAACTGGCCGTTCGCGCCCTGCAGGCCAAGGCGCAGCTGTACGCCCGCGCCCTGGGCGTCCAACTGGGCGGCGTGCGCAGCCTGAGCGAGGGCGGCGGCTATACGCCCCCGTCGCCGCCGATGCCGGTGGCCATGTTCGCCCGCGCCCAGATGGCGGATTCGACTCCCGTCTCGGCTGGCGAGATGTCGGTGCGGATCGATGTGAACGGCGTCTACGACATCGTCCGCTGATCACCCGATCAGACCTTGGGAAGGCCCGTCGGAAACGGCGGGCCTTTTCGTATCCGGACGCGCCCTTTGACCGGCGACGATCCGCGCCTATGCTGAGGTCTGGCCATTTCCGGCCTTTGCGAGCGCGCCTTCTCCCATGAAGCAATTCTTCCTGACGGTCCTGGGTGTCTTCACCGGGCTGATCCTGTTCCTTGTCGTCATTCCCGTGGTGTTGGTGACGGTCGCCGTCGCCGGATCGTCCAAGCCGACCCTGCCGACGGCCTCGGTGCTGGAGCTGGACCTGCGCGAAGGGATCAGCGACCAGCCCTCGACCAACCCCTTCTCGGCCTTCGGCGGGTCCAGCCTGTCGGTGACGGAGGTGGTGGACGGCCTCGCTCAGGCGGGCGCCGATCCCAGCGTCAAGGCCCTGCTGATCCGTCTGCCGGAAAGCGGCATGACCCCCGCGACCGCCGACGAACTGCGTCAGGCCGTGCTGCGCTTCCGCGCCACGGACAAGCCGGTGATCGCCCACAGCCAGGGTTTCGCGCCATCGGGCGCGGTGATGTCGACCTATATGGTGGGCGCCGCCGCTTCGGAGCTGTGGATGCAGAACACCGCCGGCTTCCAGGCCACGGGCTTCTCGGCCGACAGCCTGTTCCTGGGCCGCGCCTTCCAGAAATACGGCGTCAAGCCGGAGTTCGAGCAGCGTTACGAATACAAGAACGCCGTCAACGAATATACGCAGAGCGACTACACCGGCCCGCACCGCGAGGCGATGACCGCCTGGATGACGGCGCTCTATGACAACGCCCTGGGCTATGTCGCCAAGGACCGCAAGACGACGCTGGAGGCCCTGCGCACGACCATAGAGGCCGGGCCCTACACCGCCGAACAGGCGCTGGCGAACAAGCTGATCGACAAGGTCGGCCAGGTCGAGGAGGCCGAGGCCGCCGTGAAGACCCGCGCGGGCAAGGGCGCCGAAATCGTCGAGTTCGACAAATACGTCTCGGAAAAGGGCGCCCGCACCGGCTCGGGCCGAAACGCCATCGCCATCGTCGGCGGGGAAGGGGCCATCGTCACCGGGCGTGGCGGGAACGGCGGCTTCGGCGGCGGCTCCAGCATCCATTCCGACGACACGGCCGAGGCCATCTACGACGCCATCGCCGATAAGTCGGTGAAGGCCATCGTCTTCCGCGTCTCTTCGCCCGGCGGCTCTCCCGAAGCGTCCGAGCAGATACTGGCGGCGGTCAAGGCGGCGCGGGCGGCAGGCAAGCCGGTCGTGGTGTCCATGGGCGCCTACGCCGCCTCGGGCGGTTACTGGATCAGCTCCCAGGCCGACTGGATCGTGGCCCAGCCCTCGACCCTGACGGGCTCCATCGGGGTGTTCGGCGGCAAGTTCGTGCTGGCCGACGCCCTCGGTCGGTTCGGCGTGGACATGCGCGAACTGTCGGTCGGCGGACAATACGCCGACGCCTTCTCGCCTACCCAGTCCTTCACACCGGCGCAGCGCGCGGCCTTCGCGGGGCAGATGGACCGTATCTACGACGACTTCGTCACCCGGGTCTCGATCGGCCGCAAACTGCCGGCGGAGCGGGTGCGTGAAATCGCCAAGGGCCGCGTCTGGACCGGCTCTCAGGCCCTGCCCCTGGGCCTCGTCGACCAGTTGGGCGGCCTGACCGAGGCGGTGGCCAAGGCCAAGGAACTGGCGAAGATTCCGGCCAACGAGTCCGTGCGCTTCCGCCATTTCCCCAAGCCCAAGTCGACCTGGGAGGCCATCTCGGAGATGTTCGGCGTCCAGACCGAGGCGGCCAAGGCCCTGGTCATGCTGGGCGGCGTCATGGCCGATCCGCAGGCCCAGACGATCATGCGCCGCATCGACAGCGACCGGATGCGCAGCCAGGGCGCCGTCGTTCTGGCCGACCAGCCGACGTTCTGATCCGCCGCCGCGCCGATCCGCCGCACGCAGCCGTGACGGGGGCCGCCATTGACCAGGCGGCCCGATGGACCGACATTGGGACTTCGGCGTTTCCCGCAAACGCCAGCCAAGGATGATCCATGTTCCAGTCTGAACGTCTCGCCGCCGTCGGTCTTGCCTCGCGTCGCCGTCCCAACGGTCTCGTGGCCTCGGTGATGTGGCTGGGCGGTCTGGTCGCCACCGTCGCGGCCATGGCCGTCGGCGCGGTCCTGGCGGTCTTCACCGCCGCCGCCGTCGCGGTGATCGCCCTGTTCGCCGGGGTGCTGGTCTTCCTGGTCGGCCTGGTGATGCGCGCCCGCCGCAACCTGACGCCGCGCCGTCGCGCCGGCGACGGAGACGTGATCGAGGCGCGCAAGGTGGACGGCGCCTGGGTCGCCTACGGCTGGGAGCGCGACGGCCGCTGAGACCTGTCTCCATGGTCGATCTGATCGCGGCGCCCTCGCCCAACTTCAATGAACGCCGGGCGCCGCCCGACATGCTGGTGCTGCACTATACCGGCATGGAGAGCGGAGAGGCGGCTCTGGCGCGCCTGCGCGATCCGGCGGCCCAGGTCTCGGCCCACTATCTGGTCGAGGAGGACGGGCGCGTCTTTCAACTGGTTCCCGAGGAACGCCGGGCCTGGCACGCCGGTCGCGGCGTCTGGCAGGGGCAGGACGACTGCAACGGCGCCTCGGTCGGGATCGAGATCGTCAATCCGGGCCACGCGTTCGGCTATCGCGCCTTTCCCGACGCTCAGGTCGCGGCCGTCATCGCCCTGATCGGCGATATTCGCAGCCGTTGGACCATCCCCGACAGCCGCATCATCGCCCACTCCGATCTGGCGCCGGACCGCAAGGAAGACCCCGGCGAACTGTTCCCCTGGAAGCGTCTGGCCGAGGCCGGCCACGGCCTGTGGTTCGAACCGGCGCCCGAGCGGATCAAGGCGCTTGGCGGTCTGCTGCAAAAGGGCGACGAGGGGCTTGGCCCCATGGTGCTGCGCGCCGGCCTGCACCGGTTGGGCTACGGGCTGAAGCCCGGCGGCGACTATGACGCCGAGACCGAAACCACCGTCCGCGCCTTCCAGCGCCATTGGCGACCGTCGCGCATCGACGGCGTCGCTGACGGCGAAACCCGCGCCCGCCTGGTCGGCCTGTTGCAGTTGGCCAGCGCCGAGAGCGTGACGGGCGTGCTGGATTGACCTTGCCGCCCCCATCGCGCATCTAGCGCCTCGTCAGACGGCCGGGCGGTCGCGGCGGACTTCGCGTCCGTCGAGGAAAGTCCGGGCTCCACGGTGAAAAGGCGGCGGATAACTTCCGCCCGGGGCGACCCGAGGGATAGCGCCACAGAAAGCAAACCTCCGGCCTTGCGAGGCCGGGAAGGGTGAAAGGGTGGGGTAAGAGCCCACCGCGGACCTGGCGACAGGGACGGCATGGCAAGCCCCGCCTGGAGCAAGACCAAATAGGGACATCGCGCGGGTCCGCCCGCAGGGGTTCACCGCCCCGGATGTCCGGGTAGGTCGCGAGAACCGGTCAGCAATGGCCGGTCCAGAGGAATGATCGTCGCCGCCTCTCGGGGCGGAACAGAACCCGGCTTACAGGCCGTCTGGCATATTCTTTTTGTGGGCCTATCGGCCTTCGGCCTACTTGAGGCCTGTTGGGTGGGCTGCGACGGGCGTTGCGGCGGCCTTGATCCGCGTCGGCCCCGATCCGCGTTCGGATTATCCCCGCATTTCAGCGTTCTGGCGGGGCTCCCGCAGGTTTGCGGCCGTTAACCTATTGTCTGGTCAACGAAGGTTAGAACGCCTCACAGCCTGTGAATACTTGGTCTGTTCTGTGTATGTTCTGACCTTCTGGTCGTGTTCAGGCCGCCACACGTCAAAACATGGTTAAAACTTGGCTTCGATCCCATTGAGGCCCATTTCATCCCATGTTATCCCAGGATCATGATTTGGGGCTGATAAGGCGTGCGCGGCGGGCGTTCGTCAGGCATCTAGGGGCGGGCCGAAGGGTCCGATTGGGCAGGGCGTGTTTCTCTCGACCTACGAGAAGCAGCTGGACGGCAAGCGCCGTCTCCTGATCCCCAACGATTTCCGCACGGCCGAAAACGGCGCCGCCGGCGGCGTGTTCATCTTTCCCTCCATCGAGGCCGACTGCCTGGAAGCGGGCGGCGACCGTCTGTTCGCTGTCTATGCCGAGATGATCGAATCCCTGCCGTTCGGCTCCGAAGAGCGTTCGGCGCTGGAGTGGCAGGTGATGGGCGAGCAGGTGCGCCTGTCTTATGACGCGGGCGGCCGGATCACCTTGCCGGAAGCCCTGTGCGCCGAGGCGGGTCTAGACGACACCGTCGTCATCGTCGGCCTGAACGACCGTTTCCAGATCTGGTCGCGCGAGAAGTGGGCGGCCCGCCGCGCCGAACAGCGCGCCCTGGCCAAGGCGGGCATGGCCCAGATCGGCGCCTTGAAGCTGCAGGCCCAGATGAAGCTGGCGGGAGGCGGGTCGTGACCGAAGCGCCCCACGCCCCCGTCCTGCTGGCCGAGGTGATCGAGGCCCTGTCGCCCGCGCCCGGCGACGTGATGATCGACGCCACCTTCGGCGCTGGCGGCTATACCCGCGCCATCCTGAAGACCGGCGCCCAGGTCGTCGCCCTGGATCGCGACCCGACGGTCCAGCCGCACGCCGACGCCGTGGCGAACGATTTTCCGGGGCGGTTCCAGCTGATCCGCACCCCCTTCTCGGGTCTGGCCCAGGCCTTCGCCGACAGCGGAAAGGCCCGGCTGGACGGCGCCGTCTTCGACATCGGCGTCTCGTCCATGCAGCTGGATCAGGCCGAGCGCGGCTTCTCCTTCATGCGCGACGGGCCGCTGGACATGCGGATGTCGGACGAGGGCGCGACCGCCGCCGACATCGTCAACACCTGGGATCACGGGCCGCTGGCCCACATCTTCAAACTGTATGGCGAGGAGCGTCAGTCGGGCCGCGTGGCCACCGCCATCCTGCGTCGTCGCGCCGAACAGCCCTTCACCCGCACGCTGGATCTGGCCGATGTGGTCGAAAAGGCCCTGGGCGGCCGTCGCGGCGCGCCGATCCATCCGGCGACGCGGGTGTTCCAGGCCCTGCGCATCGCGGTCAACGACGAACTGGGCGAGCTGGAGCGCGGGCTGGAGGCGGCCGAGGCGACCCTGGCCCCCGGCGGGCGTCTGGCCGTCGTCACCTTCCATTCGCTGGAAGACCGCATCGTCAAGGCCTTCCTGACCGAACGCACGGGCAACAGCCCCGCCGGCTCGCGCCACGCCCCTATCGCCGTCGATCCGCGCAAGCCCAGCTTCACCCTTCAGTTCAAGGGCGCGCGCGAGGCGGGCGACCAGGAACGTTCGACCAATCCCCGCGCCCGCTCGGCCAAGCTGCGGGCCGCCGTCCGCACCGACGCCCCCGCCTGGGGCCGGATCGACGGGAGGGCGGCGGCATGACCACGGCGCCCTTCTTCGCCTATTCCCGCTCCCTGCTGCAGCGCCTGTTCGACTGGAAGATCCGCGGCGTGCGCTGGGTCGAGATCATCGGCGTCGGCCTGGTCGCGGTGATGATCGTCTCGGTCTATGCGGCCAAGGCGGCGGCGGCGCGCGAAAGCAGCCGCATCGCCCAGCTGGAGCAGGAGATCAGCGCCAACAATCAGCGTGTCCGACTGTTGCGGGCCGAGGTCGCCCGGCTGGAGCAGCCCGCGCGGCTGGAAAGCCTGTCGCGTCAGGCGGGCCTGTCGCCCACCGACGTGCATCGCCAGGCCGAGGCGGACAAGCTGGCCCAGCTGAAGTCCGGCGCGGCCAAGCCGGCCGCCGCCGCGCCCGCCGCCCCTTCGCCCGCCGTCAATCCCGCTGTCGACGACGATGTCGCCGCCATGCCGGAGGCGCCGCGATGAGCGTTCAGGATCATCGCTATCACCGGCCCGCGCCGGGCGTTGACCTTCAGGGCCGGCTGTCCCCCTTCTGGCGCTGGCTGTCCGAACTGGTCTGGCGGCTGGAGCACGGCTTCGAGCGCGCCCGCGCCGACGCTCGCCCGGAAGAAGACACGCGCGTCCGTATCTTCCTGATCCTGATCGTCTTTTCCTGCGTCTTCGCGGGGCTGGCGATCGGCGCCTCCTACAAGGCCCTGTTCGCCCATACCGGCGGCCGCTGGTCCGGCGCCAATCCGAACGCCCTGGTGCGGGGCGACCTGACCGACCGCAACGGCGAACTGCTGGCCACCAACATCGTCCATTACGGCCTCTATATCGATCCGTCCGAGATCTGGGATCGCGACCTGGCCTTCGGCCAGCTTCGCCGCGCCCTGCCGCGCATCCAGCCCGCGCGCCTGCGCAAGGTGTTGAGCGGCGATCGTCGCCTGATCGTGTTGAACGGCCTGACCCCGCAGGAGAAGGCGGCGGTGCATGCCCTGGCCCTGGGCGGCGTCACCTTCGAGCCCGAGGATCGCCGCGCCTATCCGCTGGGAACCTCGGCCGAGCATCTGATCGGCGACGCCGACACGGGCGGGCAGGGGGTTTCCGGCGCCGAACTGGCCTTCAACAACGAAATCCGCGCCGCCGGCGAACGCGGCGAAAGCTTCCCCCTGTCGATCGACCTGCGGATCCAGGGCGTGCTGGAGAATGAACTGGCCGCAGCCGCCGTCAAGGCTCAGGCCAAGGGGGCGGTCGGCATCGTCACCGACGTCCAGACGGGCGAGGTCCTGGGCATGGCCAGCTGGCCGACCTTCAATCCCGCCGACCGCGGCGCGGCGCCCGAGGGCGCGACCTTGAACCGGGCTGTCGCCGCCCACTATGAAATGGGGTCGGTGTTCAAGAGCTTCACCGTCGCCGCCGGTCTGGACACGGGTCAGGCCGACATGAACACCCTGTTCGACGCCTCCCAGGCCTTCCAGATCGGCGACCGCAAGATCAAGGACTTCCACGCCCAGAACCGGGTCATGACCTTGGAAGAGGTCTATCTGCACTCCTCCAACATCGGCACGTCGCAACTGGCGTTGCAGATGGGGCCGAACACCATGCGCGACTATTTCCGTCGCCTGGGCCTGCTGAACGCCTCGACCGTGGAACTGAAGGAATCGGCCCGGCCGGTCGCTCCGCGTCGCTGGGACAACTCGACCCTGGCGTCCCTGTCCTTCGGCTACGGCATCATGGTGACGCCGGCCCAGGTGATCCAGGCCATGGGCGCCCTGACCAACGGCGGGCGGATGGTGCCTCTGACCCTGCGCAAGGGCGGGCTGCGCGGCGCCCAGACGCCCCAGGTCGTGACCGAGGAAACCTCGCGCACCATGCTGGACCTGATGCGTCGCAACGTCGTCAACGGCTCGGGCGGTTTCGCCGATGCGCCGGGCCTGCGGGTGGGCGGCAAGACCGGCTCGGCCAACAAGCTGGTGAACGGCCATTACGACCCCAGCCACGCCGTCGGCTCCTTCGCGGCGGTCTTCCCGGTCGACGGGCCCGTCACGGCCAAACGCTACGCCATCCTGATCGTGATGGACGAGCCGGGCGCCTATCCCAAGACCGGCGCCTATGTCGCCGCGCCCGCCGTGCGCAACATCGCCGACCGGATCGCCGGCTTCCTGGGCGTGCAGCGCCAGGGCGACCGCTGGCGCACGGCCACGGGCGAAAAGATCCCCCAGGCCGGCGCCCCGGCGGGAGGCGCACATTGAGCGCGCTTCACCTGTCCGACCTGCTGCGCCGCGACGTGTCCTCCGACCCGGTGATCACCGGCGTCACGGCCGACAGCCGCAAGGTCGCGCCCGGCGCCCTGTTCGTGGCCCTGCCGGGATCGGCCGCCGACGGCCGCGCCTTCATCCCCCAGGCCCTGGCGCAGGGGGCGGCCGCCGTTCTGGCCCCCGCCGACACGCCTGAAAGCGCCGCCCCGGTCCTGGTCACGTCCGGCGACGTGCGCCGCGCCTACGCCATCGCCGCGCGCAGCTTCTACGGCGCCCAGCCCAAGACCTGCGTGGCCGTGACCGGCACCAACGGCAAGACCTCGGTCGCCGCCTTCTGCCGCCAGATATGGGCCACGCTGGGCCACAAGTCCGCCAGCATGGGCACCCTGGGCGTGGTGGGCCAGAAGGGCGACCGGACCTACGCCCTGACCGGTCCCGGCCTGACCAGCCCCGACGCCGCCGAGGCCGCCCGTCTGATGGCCGAACTGGCGCGCAAGGACGTGACGCACGTCGCGGTGGAGGCCTCGTCGCACGGCATCGACCAGCGGCGTCTGGACGGGGTGGCGTTGAAGGCGGCCGCCTTCACCAACCTGACCCAGGACCATCTCGATTACCACGGCACGATGCAGGACTATCGCGCCGCCAAGCTGCGCCTGTTCGAGACCCTTTTGCCGCGTGGCCGCACCGCCGTGCTGAACGCCGATTCCGACGCCTATTCCGCCTTCGCCTCGGCCTCCATCATGGCCGGTCTGGGCGTGTTCGGCGTGGGTCAGCGCGGGCGCGACCTGATGCTGATCGGTCGGCAGGCGACGCCCGAGGGTCAGCGCCTGACCATCGATGTGCAGGGCGAGGTGCGCGACATTCTGCTGCCCCTGGCCGGCGCCTTCCAGGCGTCGAACGCCCTGGTGGCGGCGGGCCTGTGTATCACCGCCGGCGATCCGGCCGATGCGGTGATCGGCGCCCTGGAGGCCCTGACGGGTGCGCAAGGGCGGCTGCAACGCATCGGCGCGGAGACCGGCCAGGAGCGGAGCAGGGGCGAGGTCTATGTCGACTACGCCCACACGCCCGACGGGCTGGAGACGGTGCTGGCCGCCCTTCGTCCTCACGCCACGGGTCGGCTGATCGTGGTCTTCGGCGCCGGCGGAGACCGTGACCGGGGCAAGCGGCCCCTGATGGGCGCCATCGCCGGAAGGTTAGCCGATGTCGCCATCGTCACGGACGACAACCCCCGTTCCGAAGACCCCGCCGTCATCCGCGCCGAGGTCAGGGCCGGCTGCCCCGACGCGCTGGAGATCGGCGACCGCCGCGCCGCCATCGAGGCCGCCGTCGAAATGATGCGCGACGGAGATGTGGTCGTCGTCGCCGGAAAAGGGCATGAACAGGGACAGATCGTCGGCGGGACGACTCATCCCTTCGACGACGCCGCTGTCGCGTCCGAGGCCCTGTCCGTTCATGCCTGAATCCACCGCCCGCCCGCTCTGGACGGCCGCCGAAGTCGCCGCCGCCACGGGCGGCGCCCTGCACGGGGCCGACGTCGCCATTTCCGGCGTCACCTACGACAGCCGCGAGATCGGGCCGGGCGACCTGTTCCTGGCGCTGAAAGGCGCGCGCGACGGGCATGATTTCGCCGCCGGCGCCTTTGCGTCGGGCGCCGCCGCCGCCCTGGTCGAACGCCCGGTCGAAGGCGGACCCTACGTCGTCGTCCCCGATACCCTGCACGGGCTGGAGGCGCTGGGCGTGGCGGCCCGCGACCGCGCCCCCCATGTGAAGCGCGGCGCCGTCACCGGCAGCGTCGGCAAGACCAGCGTCACCCAGGCGATCAAGGCGGGCCTCGACCTCGCCGGTCCCGCCCATGCCTCGGTCAAGAGCTACAATAACCATATCGGCGTGCCCCTGACCCTGGCCCGGATGCCGGTCCAGACCCGGCGCGCCGTGTTCGAGATCGGCATGAACGCGCCGGGCGAGATCGCGCCCCTCTCCAAACTGGTCGCGCCCCACACCGCCTGCGTCACCACCGTCGGTCCCGTCCACATCGAGGCCTTCGTCGACGGCGAGACGGGCGTGGCGCGCGAGAAGGCCGCGATCTTCCAGGGTCTGGTCCCCGGCGGAACCGCCGTCTTGAATGGCGACATCGCCCTGGCGCCGCTGCTGTGCGACGCGGCGGGGCGGCTGGGCGCACGACGCGTGACTTTCGGCACGGATATCGGCCATGACGCCCGCCTTCTTGATTTCCGGCCCGACGCCGAAGGCGCGACCGTGGTGGCCGAACTGTTCGGCCGGCCCCTGGAGTATCGCCTGGCTCAGTCAGGCGCACACTGGGGCCTGAACAGTCTGTGCGTCCTGCTGATGCTCGACGCGCTGGACGTGCCGCTGGAGACAGGGCTCCAGGCCCTGGCCGACTTCCAGCCGCTGGCCGGGCGGGGCCAGACGCGCCAGGTCGCCCTGGCCGACGGCGCCTTCACCCTGATCGACGAAAGCTACAACGCCAATCCCCTGTCGATGACCGCCGGCTTCAAGAGCCTGGGCGCCCGCGCCGTTTCGGGCCGCCGTGTCGTGGTCCTGACCGACATGCTGGAACTGGGCGACCAGAGCCGCAGCCTGCACGAAGGTTTGGCCGGCCCCATCGACGCGGCCGGTCTGGACCTGGTTCACGCCGCCGGCCCCGAAATGCGCTGGCTTTACGACGCCTTGCCGACCTCGCGGCGCGGCCTGTGGCGCGCCACCGCCGCCGAACTGGCCGCCGAGGCGGCGCTGCTGGTCGCGCCCGGCGACGTGGTCATGGTCAAGGGCTCCAACGGCTCCAGCGCCTCGCTGGTCGCCAAGGCGCTGGCCGGCCTGAACAGCGCCCAAGGCGCCCCCTCAAGCAGCGACGCGTCGCGGTAGGGAAAAAAGATGTTCTACCTTCTGTACCTCTATTACGCCGACGTCGCGCACCAGTATCCGCTGCTGAACCTGATCCAGTATCAGACGGTCCGCACGGCCCTGGCCCTGGCGACGGCGGCCATCGTGGCCGTGGCCATGGGCAGCCGTTTCATCAACTGGATTCGCGCCAAACAGGGCCGGGGTCAGCCGATCCGCGACGACGGCCCCGTCAGCCACCTGTCCAAGGTCGGCACCCCCACCATGGGCGGGCTGATGATCCTGGCGGGCATCGGCGTCGCCGTCTTCCTGTGGGCGGACCTGACCAATCCCTATATCTGGATCGTCTCGGGCGTGACGGCGGCCTTCGGCGTGCTGGGCTTCATCGACGACTACGCCAAGGTGACGAAACAGACCTCGGCCGGCCTGACGTCCAAACAGAAGCTGTTGGCCCAGACCGTCGTCGCCGTGATCGCCGGTGTTCTGACGGTGCTGTGGATGACCCGTTCGCCGACCTCGCCGGGGCTGGAGACGTCTATCGCCTTCCCCTTCTTCAAGGCGGTCCTGCTGAACATCGGCTGGTTCTATGTGGCCTTCGCGGCCTTCACCATCGTCGGCTTCTCCAATGCGGTGAACCTGACCGACGGGCTGGACGGCCTGGCCACCGTGCCGGTGATGATGGCGGCGGGCGCCTTCGGGGTGATCTCCTACCTTTGCGGCAACTTCGTCTTCGCCCAGTATCTTCAGGTTCACCATGTACCCGGCGCGGGCGAACTGGCCATCTTCTGCGCCGCCATGATCGGCGGCGGCGCGGGTTTCCTCTGGTACAACGCCCCGCCGGCCAAGATCTTCATGGGCGACACCGGCTCCCTGGCCCTGGGCGGGGCCCTGGGCGCCATCGCCGTCACCACCAAGCACGAGCTGGTGCTGGGCATCGTCGGCGGTCTGTTCGTGATGGAGGCCGCCTCGGTCATGATCCAGGTCGGCTATTACAAATTGACCAAGAAGCGCATCTTCCTGATGGCGCCGGTTCACCACCATTTCGAGAAGATGGGCTGGCCGGAATCCACTGTCGTCATCCGCTTCTGGATCATCGCCGGCGCCCTGGCCCTGCTGGGCCTGTCCACGCTGAAGCTGCGCTGATCCGATGATCCCCGTTCCTGGCTTCGAGGGCAGGCGGGTGGCGGTCTTCGGCCTGGGACGGTCGGGGATCACGGCCGCGCGCGCCCTCCAGGCCGGCGGCGCCATCCCCATCCTGTGGGACGACGGGGTCTCAGGCCGGATGCAGGCCGAGGCGGAAGGCTTTCAGGTCCAGGATCTGACCGCCGCCGACTGGTCCGGCTTTGCCGCCCTGGTCCTGTCGCCCGGCGCGCCCCTGACCCATCCGAAACCTCACTGGACGGTCCAGCGCGCGCGTCAGGCGGGCGTGCCGGTGATCGGCGACGTCGAACTGTTCGCCCGCGCCCTGGCCGCCCGGCCCCAGGACCAGCGGCCTCGCGTGGTCGCCATAACCGGCACCAACGGCAAGTCCACCACCACCGCCCTGATCGGCTGGGTGCTGAAGTCGGCCGGCCTGACGGTCCACGTCGGCGGCAATATCGGCGTCGGCGTCCTGGCCCTGCCCGAACCGACGCCCGACGCCGTCTATGTGATCGAGGTCTCCAGCTACCAACTCGACCTGACCACGACCTTCGCCCCCGATGTCGCCATCCTGACCAACATCAGCCCCGACCATCTGGACCGCCATGGCGGCATGGAGGGCTATGTCGCGGCCAAGCGCCGGATCTTCGCCCATCAAGCGCCCGACGCGGTGGCGCTGATCGGCGTGGACGAGACCTGGGGGCAGGGGCTGGCGTCGCAACTGTCCCAGCGGGTGATCGCGGTCTCTTCTTCCGCTCATCCCCGCGAAGGCGGGGACCCAGTGCTTTCGTCAGGACAGGATGCGAGGGATCGGCAGCTTGCGGCATCTCCACCGCTGGAACGCCCACAGAACTGGCTCCCCGCCTTCGCGGGGATGAGCGGAGTGGAGGCTGTGCCCGGAGCGATCTGGTCGCAAGGCGCGATCCTCGCCGACCTGACCCCCGCCCGTTCGCTGGCCGGACGGCACAACGCCCAGAACGCCGCCTTCGCCTATGCCGCCGCCCGCGCGCTGGGCGTCTCCCACGCCGCCGCCGTCAAGGGGCTCCTGACCTTCCCCGGCCTGGCCCACCGGATGGAGACGGTGGGGCGGGTCGGCGCCGTGCGCTTCGTCAACGATTCCAAGGCCACCAACGCCGACGCCGCGCGTCAGGCCTTGGCCGCCTACCCGTCCGTCTTCTGGATCGCCGGTGGCGTGCCCAAGGCGGGCGGCATCGACGATCTGGCCGATCTGTTCCCGCGCGTGACCAGGGCCTATCTGATCGGACAGGCGGCCGACGCCTTCGCCGCGACCCTGGGCGACAGTCCCCACGTCATCTCTCGGACTCTGGACGCCGCCGTCGCCGCCGCAGCGGCCGACGCTGCCGCCGCCGGGGGCGAGCAGATCGTCCTCCTGTCCCCCGCCTGCGCCAGTTTCGATCAGTTCGCCGATTTCGAGGCGCGGGGCGAGGCCTTCCGCGCCGCCGTCCTGGCCCTCGGCGCCGTCCCGGAAACCGCGTCATGAGCGCCCACTACACCCCCGCCTTCTCCCGCAACGACCAGAGCCTGATCGCGCGCTGGTTCTGGACCGTGGATCGCGGCCTCCTGGGCGCGGCCCTGGCCCTGATGGGTCTGGGCGTCTCGCTAAGTTTCGCCTCCAGCCCGGCGGCCATCCTGGCCGATGAATCCATCACCGACCCCTTCCACTATTCGTGGCGGATGATCGTCTTCGCCGGCGTCGGTCTGACGATCATGCTGACCACCTCCCTGATGTCGCCGCGCGGGGTGCGGCGCATCGCCGTTCTGGCCCTGCTCAGCGCCATCGTCGTCATGGCGGCCCTGCCCTTCATCGGCGACACGGTGAAGGGCGCCGCGCGCTGGGTGAACCTGGGGCCGTTCAGCCTGCAGCCGTCCGAGTTCGCCAAGCCCGGCCTGATCGTCTTCGCCGCCTGGATGTTCGCCGAGGCGCAGAAGGGCCAGGGGGTGCCCGGCGTCACCATCGCCTTCGGCTTCTACGCCCTGACCGTCTGTCTGCTGCTGATCCAGCCGGACATCGGCCAGACCTTGCTGATCACCACCACCTTCATGGCCGTCTTCTTTATGGCCGGGGTGCCGTTCAAATGGATGGCGGTTCTGGCCAGCCTGGGCATGGCGGGGCTGGTGTCGCTCTATTTCGTCTTCGGCCATATGCGCGACCGTCTCAGCCGCTTCTTCTCGCCCGAGACCACAGACACCCACCAGATCGACAGCGCATCCGAGGCCATCCGCGCCGGCGGCCTGTTGGGGCGCGGGGTGGGCGAGGGGGTGATGAAGCGTCACGTGCCCGACCTGCACACCGACTTCATCTACTCCGTCGGCGCCGAGGAGTTCGGCCTGGTCCTCAGCCTGATCATGATCGGCCTCTACGCCTTCATCGTCGTGCGCGGGATGCGCCGGGCCATGAAGCTGACCGACCCGTTCGAACAGACGGCGGCGGCGGGCCTGTTCATGCTGATCGGGCTTCAGGCCTGCATCAATGTGGCGGTGAACCTGAACCTGATCCCGACCAAGGGCATGACCCTGCCCTTCATCAGCTATGGCGGCTCGTCCATGCTGGCCATGTGTTTGACCATGGGGTTCGCCCTGGCCCTGACGCGGCGGCGCCCCGGCGCCTATGAGCCCGGCGCCAACCTGGGAACGGGGCGGCGCGTATTCTGACGGCCGAAGCCTCGTCGAAACAAGGGTTTGAAGGCGGCGATCCGCGATCTTCCTATCGCCGCCCCGAACCGTGCGATGCTGGCGGCGGGAACTTCCAGTCAGGCGGTTCGGACTATCTGGACTCTCCGGACTCTCTTTTTTCCGTCCGCCGTCCCGCCGTCGGACAAACCGGACTATTCAGACTCACTTTGTTTTCGGAGCGCCCGCCTCATGTCCAAGCTCTGCGTCGTCGCCGCTGGTGGAACCGGCGGCCACATGTTCCCGGCCGAGGCGCTGGCGCGTGAGTTGGCGTCGCGCGGCTGGCGCGTGGTTCTGGCGACAGACCATCGTGGCGAACAGTACGCCCATGCCTTTCCCGCCGAGGAGCGACTGGCCCTGGACGCCGCGACCGGCTCCGGCCCCGTCGGCCTGATCAAGGCCGGCGTCGCCATTCTCAAGGGGGTGATGCAGGCGCGTGGGGCCTTCGACCGATTGGCCGCCGATGTGGTGGTGGGCTTCGGCGGCTATCCGTCCGCCCCGGCCCTGGTCGCGGCCCTCACCGCAGGCCGCCCGACCGTGATCCACGAGCAGAACGCGGTGCTGGGTCGCACCAACCGTATTCTGGCGCCCTATGTGAACCAGGTCGCCTCGTCCTTCCCCACGCTGGAGCGGGCGCCGGCCAAGGTGCAGGGGCGGTCCCACGTCGTCGGCTCCCCCGTCCGCGCCGACATCCGCGCCCTGTTCGACCGCCCCTATGTCGCGCCACAGAACGACAGCCCGATCCATGTCCTGGTGACGGGCGGCAGCCAGGGCGCCCGTATCCTGTCGGAAACCACGCCCCGCGCCCTGGCGGCCCTTCCCGAAACCCTGCGGCGCCGCCTGCGCGTGCAACAGCAGTCCCGGCCCGAGACGCTGGAGGCTGCGCGTCAGATCTATCTCGAGGCGGGCATCCAGGCCGAGGTCGCCCCCTTCTTCCGCGACATGGCCGAACGGCTGCGCCAGGCGCATCTGGTCATCGGCCGCTCGGGCGCCTCTACCTGCGCGGAATTGGCCGTCGCGGCCCTGCCGTCCGTATTGATCCCGTTGAAGATCGCCACTGACGACCACCAGCGGCTGAACGCCAAGGCCCTGACCGACGCCGGCGCCGGCGAAGTGATCCTCGAGGACGACCTGACCGTCGACCGCCTGGCCTCGATCCTGATCGCCGTCCTGTCCGATCCTGCGCGCCTGTCGGCCATGTCCGCCGCCGCCCGCAGCGTCGCCATTCCCGACGCCGCCCAGCGCCTGGCCGACCTGGTCGAGGCGACGGCGGGAAAGGCTCAACCGCAAAGGCCCTGAGGCGTTTAGGAGATCATGCCTCCTGAAATCATCGCTCTGACCCGCCAAATCCGCGCCCTGTGGCATCGGTTCGACTGGCTGCCCGAATGGGCCGTGATCTGCCTGGTGCTGTTGGTCTTCGTGGGCGGTGGCTGGCTGACGCACAAGATCGTCTTCGCCATCCTGCGCCGCATGGTCAGGACGAAGGACGTCTTCTGGCGCGGGGTGGTCGAGCGGGCCCGGATCAAACTGCGGGTCTTGATCATCATCATGGGCGTGGGGCTGGGCGTGACCGTGTCGCCGATGCATCCCGAACCCTCGGCCGAAGTGCGGTCGGTGCTGCTGTTCCTGTTCATCCTGACGCTGGGCTGGCTGGCGTCGGGGGTGCTGGACATGTGGTCGGTCATGCACCTGAAGCGGTACAATATCGCCGTTGAGGACAACCTCCTGGCCAGGAAACACCTGACCCAGACCCGCATCCTGCAGCGGGTGGCCAAGGTGATCCTGTTCATCGTCACCGTCGGCCTGGCCCTGATGACCATTTCGGGCTTCCGCCAGTGGGGCGTCAGCCTTCTGGCCTCGGCCGGGGTCGTCGGCATCATCGCGGGCCTGGCGCTCCAGCCCATCCTGACCAATATGGTCGCCGGCATCCAGATCGCCCTGACCCAGCCGATCCGCATCGACGACGCCGTCATCGTCGAGAATGAGTGGGGCAATGTGGAGGAGATCACCTCGACCTATGTGGTGGTCAAGCTGTGGGACTGGCGCCGGATGGTGCTGCCCCTGTCCTACTTCATCACCAAGCCCTTCCAGAACTGGACGCGCGAGAACGCCCGCCTGATCGGCGTGGCCTTCTTCTACGTCGACTACGAGGCGCCGATCGACCGGCTGCGCACCGCCTTCGAGGGCATCGTCAGGGCGTCGAAACACTGGGACGGCGACGTCCAGGTGATGCAGGTCACGGACATCACCGATCGGGTGCTTCAGGTCCGCTGCCTGGCCAGCGCCCGTTCCGGCGGTGTGGCCTTCGACCTGCGCTGCGAAATCCGCGAAAAGCTGATGGCCTTCATGCGCGACGAATGCCGCGAAGCCCTCCCGCGAGACCGGGTGGAATGGCCGCAGGGCGAGCCTGCTAGTCTACCTCCCCGTCCCGGGGAGGGTGGGCGCGAAGCGGCCGGGTGGGGGCGGCCGCCGTCAACTCCCCCAGAATGAAGTCCACCACGTCCGGCAGACGATCACGAACATCCGAGGCCTCTATCCGCAGGGTCTTCAATCCGAACTGGGCCAAGGCGGCGTCCCGTCGCCGATCCCAGTCGCCACGTCCCTCGTGCGAACCGCCATCGACTTCCACCGCCAAGCCTCGTCCCAGACAAACGAAGTCGAGGTAGTAGCCAAGCAGAGGGTGTTGGCGGCGGAAATGAAAGCCCTGCTTTCGCAGGTCGCGTAAGCCAGCCACAGCCGCGCCTCTGGCGGGCTCATGGCCTTCCGAATCGCTCTGGCCTTTGCGATTTTCGCCATTCTGGGCCGCCCCCACCCGGTCTCGCTGCGCTCGACCACCCTCCCCTGAAGGGGAGGGAGATGGCAAGCAGTCAGTCCGCCAGAGCCGCCTGTCCTCGCCTGATCGCCTGATCCAGTGTCAGGGTCTCGGCGGGCCGGTCGGTCGCGCAGGCGATGGCCAGCAGCTCCGCCGCGTCTCCGCCCGGCGCGGCGTCATGGGCCGGGGCCTTGTCAGGAGTGGCGGGGCCCTCGGTTCGGTCGGCGCGCAGGGAGGCGAAGTCCAGCCGATCCGCCGTCCTGGCCCGACAGTCGAACGCCCACCGCGACCAGCCGCCGACATAGACCACGTCCCCGACCTTGAAGCCGGTCTCCGTCACCTGCAGCTCCCGCATCCGGGCCATGTCGCCGTCACGTTCGATGGAGGCCACGTCGGCGTATATGGCGAACCGGCCCACGCCGGTCGGGACCAGGGCGGGGTCGCTCAGGGCCAGCAGCAGGGCGATCATGCGACCAGGGTCTCCGCCTGATTAAGGTCCACGCTGACCAGCTGGCTCATGCCGCGTTCGGGCATGGTGACGCCGTAAAGGCGGTCCATCCGGCTCATGGTCACGGGGTTGTGGGTGATGACGATGAAGCGGGTGTCGGTGCGGCTGCGCATCTCATGCAGCATCCGGCAGAAGCGGTCGACGTTGGCGTCGTCCAGCGGGGCGTCCACCTCGTCCAGCACGCAGACGGGCGCCGGGTTCGCCAGGAAGACGCCAAAGATCAGGGCCGCCGCCGTCAGGGCCTGTTCGCCGCCCGACATCAGGCTCATGACCGACAACCGCTTGCCGGGCGGACAGGCGTAGATCTCAAGCCCCGCCTCCAGCGGATCGTCCGACTCAACCAGCTTCAGCTCCGCCTGCCCCCCGCCGAACAGGGCCTCGAACAGGGTCTTGAAGTTGGTGTTGATGACGTCGAAGGCGGCGACCAGCCGCTCGCGCCCTTCGGCGTTCAGCTCGTCGATGCCGTCGCGCAGCTTGGCGATCGCCTGGGTCAGGTCGATGCGCTCGGACTTCATGCTGTTCAGCCGTTCGCCGTATTCGACCGCCTCGTCCTCGGCGCGCAGGTTGACGGCGCCCAGGGCCTCGCGCTCGCGCTCCAGGCCGAACAGCAGGCTTTCGGCCCCGGCGGCGTCGGGCGGGCGGGCGATGGCGTCGTCGGTCAGCTTCTGGCCCAACTCCAGCGGCGACATCTGCGCCGTCTCGCGCAGGGTGGCCTCGGCCTCGGTCAGTTTCTCGGCGGCGGCCTCCGAGCGGGCGGCCAGACCGGCGCGGGCCTCGCGGGCCTGAGCGGCGGCGGCGTCGGCGGCGCGGCTGGCGCGGTCGGCGTCCCCCGCCGCCGTGTCGGCCGTGACCATGGCGTCGGACGCGGCCTGTTTGCGCTGTTCGGCGGCGCTCAGCGTGTCCAGCAGCTTGCCGCGTTGTTCGGCGAAGCCCTGGGGCGCGACCTCGGCCTGTTTCAGCAGGGCGGCGGTCTTGTCGGCGTCCTTGGCCAGGGCGGCGATGCGGGCGGTGCTGTCCTTTGACCGGCTGACCCAGCCGTCGCGGGCGCGGGTCAGCCCGCCCAGCCGTTGTTCGCGCCCCTGACGGTCGCGGGCCTCGGCGTCGCGGTCGGAGCGGGCGGTCTGGGCGGCGGCGCGGGCCTTGTCGGCGGCGGCGCGAGCGGCGGTCAGCTCCTCGCGCAGACCGGCGACGGTCTCGGACGGGGCGTCGGCGGTCAGGGCGGCGTCCAGCGCGGCCTTGGCCTCGGCCACCTCGGCCTCCAGCCGGATCACGGTGTCGTCCAGCGCCTGGGCGCGGGCCTCGCGGCGGGCCTGTTCGCGGGCCAGGTTTTCGACGCGGTCACGGGCGGCGGTTGCGGCCTTGTCGGCGGCGAAGGGTTTGAGGCGGGCGGCCTTCACTTCGTCCTCGGCGGCGCGGAAGGCTTCGGTGGCGGACTTCTGGACCGCCTGCGCCTGATCCAGCGCGGGCTTGCCCTTGTCGATCTCGGCCTCCAGCTCGGCCAGCCGCGTGCGCTGGGCCAGACGGACGGCGGCCGGGCGGGGCGCCTCGGCGCGGCTGACGAAGCCGTCCCAGCGATAGAGATCGCCCTCGGTCGTCACCAGCCGGGCGCCGGTGGGCAGGGTCTGCGCCAGCCGGGCCGCGTCGGCCTTCGCCGCCACACCGCATAGGGAGAGGCGGGCGGTCAGTTGATCCGGCGCCTGCACATAGGCCGACAGGGGCGTGACGCCGTCGGGCCATGTCGGAACCGGCGCCTCAGCCCCGCCCCAATAGGCGGCGGCGCGGGCGTCCAGCGCCGCGTCCAGATCGTCGCCCAGTGCGGCGGCGAGAGCGGCCTCATACCCCTTGTCGGCGCGCACCTTGTCCAACGCGGGCGGGTGGTCGCGCTTGCCCGTGACCAGCAGCTGGGCCAGACCCCGCGCCTCAGTCTGGAGCCGCCCCAGCCGGTCCTCGGCGGTGCGGGCGGCGGTGCGGGCCTCCTGCTCGGCGCGGGCCAGTTCGCCGCGTCGGGCCTCGGCGGCCTCGACGGCTTCGCGGGCGGCGGCCAGATCGGCCTGGGCGGTGTCCAGCGCCTGACGGGCGGTTTCCAGCTCGGGCGTTTCCAGCGGGCCGAGCGCCTCGCGCTCGCGGCGAGCCTGATCGAACTGGCCGACGACGCGCGCCAGCCGGGCCTCGGCGTCGCGCTTTCGGGCCGTCTCGGCGGCGGCGCGGGCCTCCACGGCGGCCAGCGTCCCGGCCAGACGTTCCACCTCGGCGTCGGCGGCCTTGCGCGCGTCCTCGGCGGCCAGCAGCGCCTTGTCCAGTTCGGGGCCGCGTTCGGGGGCGGCGGCGATCTCGGCCTTCAGCCGGGTCAGTTCGTGGTCCAGCCGCTCCAGCTCGCGGCGGGCGTCGGCGGCCATGCCCTCCTCGCGCGCGGCGTCGGCGGCGATGCGGGCGGCCTCGGCCTTCAGCCGGTCCACCTCGGCCCGCGCCGCCTGTTCGGCCATGTCCAGCCGGTCCCGCTCCAGACTGGCGCGGTGCAGCAGGGCGGAGGCGACGGCGTCCTCTTCCCGCGCGGGCTTCAACGCCTCCTGGGCGGCGAGGGCGGCGGTCTGGGCGGCGGCGGCGGCGGTCGTGGTTTCGGCGACGGCGGCGTCGGCCGCGCGCAGTTCGGCGGCGGCGGCCTCTGCGGCTAAACGCGCATCGTTCCAGCGGACGAACAGCAGGGCGGCCTGCAGGGCGCGGATCTCGGCGGAGATCTTCTTGTACTTCTCGGCCTGACGGGCCTCGCGCTTCAGCCGGTTCAGCGCCGTCTCCAGCTCGCGGCCGATGTCGTCCAGCCGATCCAGATTGGCCTCGGCCGCCTTCAGCCGCAACTCGGCCTCATGGCGGCGGGTGTGCAGGCCCGCGACTCCGCCCGCCTCTTCCAGAATGCGACGGCGGTTCTGGGGCTTGGCGGCGATCAGTTCGGAAATCTGGCCCTGACGCACCAGGGCGGGGGAGTTGGCGCCGGTCGAGGCGTCGGCGAACAGCAGCTGGACGTCGCGGGCTCGCACCTCCTTGCCGTTGATACGATAGGTCGAACCCTGGCCCCGGTCGATGCGGCGCGACACCTCCAGCACGGGGCTGTCGGTGAAGGGCTGGGGCGCGCGGCGTTGCGCGTTGTCGATGGTCAGCTGGACTTCGGCGTGGCTGCGCGGGGGGCGACCGGCGGCGCCGGCGAAGATCACGTCGTCCATGCCCTGGCCGCGCATGGCCTTGGCCGAGTTGGCGCCCATGACCCAGCGCAGGCTTTCAAGGACGTTGGACTTGCCGCAGCCGTTGGGGCCGACGATGCCGGTCAGGCCGGATTCAATATGCACTTCCGCCGGGTCGACGAACGACTTGAAGCCGACGAGCCGGAGGCGCTGAAACTGCATCGTCTAGCGCGTCAACGCCGCCGCAGCAGCGGATCGACAGCGTCCGACAGGCCTTCCAGCGAATGATCGGTGAGGCGCCGTCCGTTCACGAACAGAGTGGGCGTGCCCTCGACCTCGGCCGCCGCCGCGCCGTCGATCTGGGCCTGAAGCGTGGCTTGGGTGGCCGGGGCCTGCAGACAGGCGCCGATCTGGTCGCGGGTCTTGCCGCTGGCGGCGACCGCAGCATCGAACCAGGGCCGAGTCCCGGTCGTCGACAGCGTCGCCTGATGGGTCATGAAAGCCTCGGCCACGTCGAAAAAGCGGCCAGGCGCGGCGCAAAGGGCCACGCCGGCGGCGGCCTCCGCCAGATTCGCCGGGGACGTCGGCAGGTTGCGATAGACCAGCCGCACCTTGCCCGTATCGATGTACTTGGCCTTGAACGCCGGCAGGACCTGGGTGTGGAAGTCGGCGCAGTGCGGGCAGGTGAAGCTGGCGTATTCCACCACCGTCACCGGCGCATCGACCCGACCCAGGATATTGTCCTGGGCCGTGACGGGCGGCAGGACGGCCGCCGCCGCCGGGCCAGCCACGACGGTCGCCAGCGCGGCTGCGAACGACAGGACCAGGACAGCGCGACGCTTCATCTTACTTGGCCAGGGCCGCGTCGATGGCGGCCGACAGGTCGGCCAGGCTGGCGCCCTCGCCGCCCGGCGACACCACCTGGACGTCGTTGACGTAGAAGGCCGGGGTGCCGGTCACGCCTTGGCTGCGGGCGAACTGGACGCGCTTCTCCATGGCGGCGACGGCGTCCTTGTCGGTGACGCATTTGTTGAACTGGTCCTCCGAAAGGCCGGCGGCCTGGGCGGTGCGCAGCAGCCAGTCGCGCGGGGTGGAGGTGATCATTTCTTGCTGGGTGGCCATCAGCTGGTGAACCACGTCGAAATACTTGTCCGGCCCGGCGCAACGCGCGACCAGGAAGCCGGCGGTGGCGGCGTCGACCGGCGGGGTCGGCAGTTCGCGGAAGACGTAGCGGACCTTGTTGGTGTCCACATATTTGGCCTTGAAGGCCGGCCACGTGTTCTTCTGCCAAAGGGCGCAGTGGGGGCAGGTGACGGAGGCGTATTCATAGACCGTGACCTTGGCGCCTTCGGGCGCGCCCTGGGCCATGTCGCCCTCGGCGGCGGTCTTGGCGCCGTTGCACGCGGCCAAGGCCATGGCGGCCATGGCGGCGCCGGTGATGGCCGCGCGGCGGCTCATGCGGGCGAAGCGGGATTCATTCGAGGCCATGGGACGTCCTTGGTCGGAGTTTCACCGGATGATCGCGTGATTCCTGCCGAACCGCGCAATGCCTAGAGTAGTCGAGAACAGGTGCGGCGAAGATTTGTCAATCGTCGCCGTCGCCGCGCATCGAGGCGCGCGTCAGGGCGGCGCGGCCCAGGCGGGCGAGGGCCACCTGGAGTTCGGCGGGCGCCGAGGCGACGGAGGCGGCCAGATCGGCCTCGGCCGCCGCGGACAGAGGCGGCGGCGCCGGGGCGCGGCGCGGCCGGGCGGCGGCCTCGGGCAGGGGTTTGACGGGCCCCTGTGCGATCCGCAGCCGGTCCACCGAACCGGCGCCCAGGAACAGATTGACGCGGGCCAGTATGTCCTCGGACTGATGCTGGACCAGAAGGGCGGCGGCGCCGGCGACGCGCAGCTCCAGCACGCCGGGCTGGCCGCCCTTGCCCTTGGTCAGTTTCTGCGGGCGGGTGACACGGGCCAGGCGGTCGCCCACGATTTCACGCCAGCGCGGCTCCAGCGCGCCGGCGCCGCGCCCGAACTGTTCGTCCAGCTTCTTGATCAGCGGCGTCAGGGCCTTGCCCGCACGCGGCGCCGGGCTCGGCGCGGGGCGGGTGCGGCGGCGCGACAGGATTTCGCGAACCTCGGCGTCTGTGGGCAGCGGGCGGCGCATGGGCCTATATAGCCCCAACCCATGCCCGACGTCTCTCCCGACATTTCAAGGATTCGGTCCCGGCTGCTGGCCTGGTACGACGCCCATGCGCGGAGCCTGCCGTGGCGAGCGGGTCCGGGCGCGGCGCGGACCGAGCCCTTTCGCATCTGGCTGTCGGAAGTGATGCTGCAGCAGACCACGACGCCGCACGCCACCCCCTATTTCAACGCCTTCACCCAGCGGTGGCCGACCGTGTCGGACCTGGCCGCCGCCCCGGACGCCGAGGTGATGGCCGCCTGGGCGGGGCTGGGCTACTACGCCCGCGCCCGCAACCTGCTGGCCTGCGCGCGGGCGGTGGCGGGCGATCATGGCGGCGTGTTTCCCGATACGGAGGCGGGGCTTCTGGCCCTGCCGGGGGTGGGCGCCTATACGGCGGCGGCGGTGGCGGCCATCGCCTTCGACCGCGCGGCCAATGTGGTGGACGGCAATGTCGAGCGGGTCATGGCGCGGCTGTTCGCCGTCGAGACGCCCGTTCCCCAGGCGCGGCCGGAGCTGAGGCGGCTGGCGGGTCTGTTCGTCACCGACCACCGGCCTGGGGATTGGGCCCAGGCCCTGATGGACCTGGGGGCGACCGTATGCCGGCCCAGGTCGCCGCTGTGCGGCCAGTGTCCCGTGGCCGAAGACTGCGCCGGTCGGGCCGGGGGCAGCCCCGAACGCTATCCGATCAAGACGAAGAAGGCGGATCGGCCGCAGCGACGCGGCTTCGCCTGGGTGCTGTTCGACGGGCAGGGGCGGGTCGCCGTCGAGACACGACCGGACAAGGGCCTGCTGGGCGGGATGCTGGGCCTGCCGACCAGCGACTGGACGACGGGCGACCCCTCCGACGCGCCGCCCCTTGCGGCCGACTGGCGCGAAGCCGGGACGGTGGAGCACGTCTTCACACACTTTGGCCTGACCCTGACGGTGAGGACGGCGACGGGGGGCGCGCCGGACGGCCGGCGCTGGATGGAGATCGAGGCTGCGCGGGCGGCCCTCCCGACAGTGTTCGCTAAGGCGCTGGATCGAGGCGTGTCTGGAATGTTATTGATTTGACGAAATAATCCTAGACGCGCGTCAGCGCAGGGTGCGGATAGCCAGCCGCCCCTGCTTGCGCTTCGGCACCGCCACTGCGCGGCCGTCGACATGCTGGATGTCGATATCGACCGAGGCGTCGCCGACCCGAAGGCCCTGAATCTTGAGTGTCTGCAACCCGGTGGGCAGGACCGGATCGGTCAGGTCGATGGTTCCCGTCCAGGCGTCGATCGACAACCCCAGCGCGGCCTGCAGCATCAGGAAGACCGAACCCGCCGCCCAGGCCTGGGGCAGGCAGGCGACCGGATAGGCGATGGGCGGTTCGCCCGCCACGCGGGGAAAGCCGCAGAACAGTTCGGGCAGACGCAGGTGGAAGTGGGCGGCGGCGGCGTAGATTTCGGCCAGGATTTCCGCGACAGCGTCGCGCTCTCCATAGGCGGCCATGCCGGCGGCGGCCATGGCGGTGTCGTGCGGCCAGACCGAGCCGTTATGATAGCTCATGGGATTGAAGCGGGTCTGGCCCAGCTCCAGGGTGCGGATGCCCCAGCCGGTGCGGAACTCGGCGCCGAGCAGACGACGCGTGACCAGGCGGGCGCGCTCGGGCGAGGGCAGGCCGGTGAACAGCAGATGGCCGGCGTTGGAGGCGATGGCCCCGCACTGGCGGCCGTCGCCATCCAGGGCGACGGCGTAGAAGCCCTGATCCTCCATCCAGAACAAATCCTCGACCAGCGCGCGCACCTGTTCGGCGCGCATCCGCCATTCGGGCGCGCGACCGTCGTGCAGGCGTTCACCCAGGTCAGCCAGCGCCTTCCAGGCGGCGAAGGCGTAGCCCTGAACCTCCAGCAGCGCGACCGGCCCCTTGGGGAAGCGGCCTTCGGAATCGAAGATGGAGTCCTCGGAATCCTTCCAGCCCTGGTTGGACAGGCCGGTGTCCGCCCCCCGCTGATAGTCGATCAGGCCGTCGCCGTTGCTGTCGCCATAGTCGCGCATCCATCTGGCCGCCGCGATCAGATTGGGCCAGAGCGTGCGGATCAGGTCCAGGTCGCCGGTGCGGCGGGCGTAGGCGCCAGCCAGGGCCACGAACAGGCAGGTGGTGTCGACGCCGCCGTAATAGAGGCCGAAGGGCACCTCGTGCAGGGCGCTCATCTCGCCGCCGCGCGTCTCGTGCATGATCTTGCCGGGTTGGCTGTCCTGGAAGCGCGAGGTCTCGGTCGCCTGCCGCGCGGCCAGATAGGTCAGGACGCCCTTGGCGAGGGACGGGTCAAGCCACAGCATCTGCCAGGCCGAGATCAGGCCGTCGCGCCCGAACGGCGTGGAGAACCAGGGCGTCCCAGCGTAGGGGTAGGGGCCGGTCGGCAGGTCGGTGGTCAGAAGCGCCATGTCGGCCCGCGACTGGTCCAACCAGTCGTTGAAGCGGGGGCTGCGCGGCCCACGCACGGTGGCCCCCCGGCGACGCTTGGCCCGCATGGCCAGGCGCGCCTGGATGGCGTTCAATCGCCAGCGGTCGGCGTCCGGCGGTTCGCAGGCGTCCAGGCCGCATTCGATATAGAGATCGACCGACTTGCCCTTCGGCAGGCTGAACATGAACTCGGCGCGCTGGCCGGTCAGTCGGGCGGGCGGTTCGGAGAAGGCCAGGCAACTGCGGCGATCGACATCGTCCAGGCCGGTGTAGCGGAACTGCACCCGCCGGCCGTCCGTGGAGGGGGCGTGCAGGGTTCCCCGTTTCGGGCGAGGCGTGCCGCGTACCTGGAAGATGTCTGCGAAGTCGGCGCCGAATTCGAAGGCCAGGGGCAGGAGGATGTCCTCTACCCCGTGATTGACCATCTGCACCCGCTCGAACATCCGATTGCGCCACAGGAAGCGTCGGCGTTCCAGATGCAGCACCCCGGCCGGGGCCGAGCGCCCGCCCATCGGCGGCAGGGGACGGTTGGTCGTATGGCAGGAGAAGAAGACGTTGTCCTGGCTGACGCCCGACGACAGCTTTGACGGCCGCGCCAGACCCGCCGTCATGACGAAGCGCGACAGATAGCGGGTGTCGTCGGTGAACAGACCGTCGGCGCCGCCCTTCATGTCGCCCCAGCCGTCTGCCACCAGAAAGGCGTCGCCTTCCTTGAGGGCGTTCAACTGCTCCAGACCCGAGGTCTCGACGGTTTCGCCGGCGGTCAGCTGCGTCGAATAGGCGTCGTCCATACGGTTCTGTCCCCGTCGTTCAGCGATAGGGCCGAACGTGTCACCCGAATGCGGCGCCGAGCGGCCGCTTTGGTGTCTAATGAGGAACGACGGCTACGGTTCAGCCGCGCCCGCCGAATTCTTGCCCGGTGGAGTCGGCGTTCAGGCGCCCAGGGCGAAGCTGCGCGCTTCGTCCAGGGGGCGTATAGGCGTGACGCGGTCGGGCAGGGGGCTTTCGGCGAACGGGCGGCGGACCAAGAGGTCGCCATAGACGTCCAGATAGCCCCGGGCCATGGCGGTGGCCGAGAAGCGAAGCTCGAACCGGTCGCGGATCACGGAACGGTCCAGAAGTCCCGCGCGACCGGCGGCGGCGACGGCCTGCTCCAGCGTATCGACCAGAAAGCCGGTGGCGCCGTCTTCGATCACCTCTGGCGTCGAGCCGCAGCGGAAGGCGACGACTGGCGTGCCGCAGGCCATGGCCTCGATCATCACCAGCCCGAAGGGCTCGGGCCAGTCGATGGGGAACAGCAGGGCCTCGGCGCCGCCCAGGAAGGCGGACTTCTGGTGATCGCCGATCTCTCCGATGAATTCGATCAACGGATTGCCCTCGATCATCGGGCGAATGGTCTCTTCCCAATAAATCTTGTCGGCGGCGTCGACCTTGGCGGCGATCTTCAGCGGCTTGCCCAGTTTGGTGGCGATCTCGATGGCGCGGTCGGGCCGCTTCTCGGGCGAGATGCGGCCGAGGAAGGCGAGGTAGCCCTGCGACCTGGGCGAGAAGACGTACTGGTCGCCCGGCATGCCGTGATGGACGGTGGCCTTCCAGTTGGCGAAGGGCAGGGGCGTGCGCTGGTCGTCGGAGATGGAGACCAGACCGAACTCGGTCCAGCGGGCGTAGACCTGGGGCAGGTCCTTCATGTCCAGCCGGCCGTGCAGGGTGGTGATGGTCTTGTCCGCCCAGCGCCGGAACATGGGGAAGTGGATCATGTCGGTGTGGAAATGGATCACGTCGAACTCGTCGGCGCGATCCAGCACCTCGCCCAGCATGGTCAGATGGGCGGCGAGGTCGGACTTCAGCGGCGCGGGGTCCAGGCGGATGGCCTGATCGCGCACGGGCGCCAAACGCGCCTTGGTCTGGGCGTCGGCGCTGGCGAACAGGGTCACGTCATGGCCAAGATCGACCAGGGCGTCGGTCAGATGGGCGACGACACGCTCTGTCCCGCCATACAGTTTGGGGGGGACGGCCTCGTAAAGCGGTGTGACCTGGGCGATTTTCATGGGATGGCGCTCCGATCCCGGGGGAGGATCAGAGGCCTTAATGGCCGCCCCGCGTCGAGGTTCCGCGACCCTTGAATTTTGTCTTAGGTTTCGGTCGCTTAAGGCAAGGCTGAGCCGGTTTTAATGTACGATTTCGCTCACTGCATCCCGGCGCGGATTTCGGCGCGCAAGGCGTCGATGGACTTCAGCCCCTGGTCGGTCTTGAAGCGCCAGTAGGTCCAGCCGTTGCAGGCCGGCGCATTCTCCAACAGGGCGCCCAGTTTGTGGATCGAGCCGGTCAGGGAGCCGTGGACCAGGGAGCCGTCGGCGCGCACGCGGGCCTCGCGCTCGCCCTTGGGGCAATACAGGCGGTCGCCAGGCTGCAGCAGGCCGGCCTCGACCAGGGCGCCGAACGGCACCTTGGGCTCGGCGCGCTTGGAGCCGGTGACGATCAGGTCTTCGGCGCTGGCGGGGATGACCGAGGCGATGCGGGTCGCGGCGACATCGGCATAGGTCTCGTCACGCTCGATGCCGATGTAATGCCGGCCCAGACGCTTGGCGGCCGCGCCCGTGGTGCCGGTGCCGAAGAAGGGGTCCAGGATCACGTCGCCGGGGCGGGTCGCCGACAGCAGGACGCGGTGCAGCAGGGCTTCGGGCTTCTGGGTCGGATGGGCCTTCTTGCCGTCGGCGTCCTTGATCCGCTCCTCGCCCGTGCACAGGGCGAGGGTCCAGTCCGAGCGCATCTGGGTGTCTTCGTTGAAGGCCTTCAGCGCATCGTAGTTGAAGGTGTAGCGCTTCTGATCCCGCGACTTGGCGGCCCAGATCAGGGTTTCATGGGCGTTGGTGAACCGGGTGCCCTTGAAGTTCGGCATCGGGTTGGACTTGCGCCAGATGATGTCGTTCAGCACCCAGAAGCCCAGATCCTGGATCGCCGACCCCAGGCGGAAGACGTTGTGATAGGAGCCGATCACCCAGATGGAACCCTCGGGCTTCAGCACGCGGCGGCATTCCGCCAGCCAGGCGCGGGTGAAGGCGTCGTATTCGGCGAAGCTGGCGAACTTGTCCCAGTCGTCGTCGACCGCATCGACCTTGGAGTTGTCCGGACGCAACAGGTCGCCGCCCAGCTGCAGATTATAGGGGGGGTCGGCGAAGACCATGTCGACCGAGGCGTCGGGCAGGCTTTTCAGCACTTCGATGCAATCGCCACGGTGAATGACGTCGGTCTTAAGCTCGGACATGGAACGCGGCCCCGCAACAGTTAGACCGCAATGGTGAATCCTTGTGGTTAAGGTGGACTAAACGGCGGCGAAGGGTGATGCAAAAACCATCGCGTCTGTGTATTCGGCTGGGATGATCGCACGCCTTCGCCCCGTTCCGTTCGACCTCGGTCCCGTCCATTTCGTCGGCATAGGCGGCATCGGCATGAGCGGCATCGCCGAGATCATGCTGAAGATCGGCTATTCGGTGCAGGGGTCGGACGCCAAGGCCAGCGCCAACACCGAACGGCTGGAGCAGCTGGGCGCTAAAATCTTCATCGGCCACGACGCCGCCCATGTGGGCGAGGGTGTGTCGGCCGTGGTCTATTCGACGGCGGTGAAGGCCGAAAACCCCGAGATGAAGGCGGCCCGCGAGCGCCGCATCCCGCTGGTGCGCCGGGCCGAGATGCTGGCCGAGCTGATGCGGCTGCAATTCTCGATCGCCGTCGGCGGCACCCACGGCAAGACGACGACGACGTCGATGGTGGCGGCCTTGCTGGACGCGGCGGGTCTGGACCCCACAGTGGTCAACGGCGGCATCATCAACGCCTATGGCACCAACGCCAAGGTCGGGGACGGCGACTGGATCGTGGTCGAGGCGGACGAGTCGGACGGCAGCTTCCTGCGCCTGAAATCGACCGTGGCCATCGTGACCAACATCGACCCGGAACATCTGGATCACTACGGCGACTTCGACGCGGTGCGTAAGGCGTTCGTGGACTTCGTGGAGAACATCCCCTTCTACGGTTTCGCCGCCGTCTGTCTGGATCACCCCGAGGTGCAGAAGCTGGTCGCCTCCATCGATAACCGGCGGCTCGTGACCTATGGGACCAATCCGCAGGCCATGGTGCGGGCCGACAACTGCCAGATGGGGCCGGACGGCGCCCGGTTCGATGTCGTGATCCAGAACGGCGACACGCACCGGATCGAAAACCTGCACCTGCCCATGGCCGGCTGGCACAATGTGTCGAACGCCCTGGCCGCCATCGCCGTGGCGCGCGAGCTGGACGTGTCGGACGAGGCGATCCGCACGGGTCTTGCCGGGTTTGGCGGGGTCAAGCGCCGCTTCACCACCACGGGCGTCGTGAACGGGGTGCGGATCGTGGACGATTATGGCCACCACCCGGTCGAGATCGCCGCCGTGCTGAAGGCCGCGCGTCAGGTGACGGAGGGGCGGGTGATCGCCGTGGTCCAGCCGCACCGTTACACCCGGCTGCGCGACCTGATGGACGAGTTCTCGACCAGCTTCTCGGACGCCGACAGCGTGATCGTCGCCGACGTCTATCCGGCCGGCGAACAGCCGATCGAGGGGGTGGACAAGCACGCCCTGGCCGACGGCGTGCGCCGTTACGGCCACCGTCAGGTCCAGGCGCTGGAGAACGCCGCCGTCCTGCCACGGCTGATCAAGGATGAGGCGAAATCCGGCGACGTCGTCGTGCTGTTGGGCGCCGGCGACATCACCAGCTGGGCCTATGCCTTGCCCGCGCAGCTGGAGACGCTGGCGTGAGCGAAGACCTGTCGCTCAAGGTCGAAGCCGCTTTCAACGGGGTCCATCGCGCCGAAGAGGACAGGCTTCTGATCCAGGCTCAAGGCTCGGAACATCTGATGTTCGAGTATCTGAGGGTGCTTCATCCTGGCTTGATCGAATACCGGGGCGGGCTGTTCATCGAGGAACAGTTCGATCAAGCCGTTGTCGACGACATCCTGAAGCACTCGGAGGACGCCGAGCCGATCATCGCGGCACAGGCCTATATGAATGCGTTTCATCTGGGGCAGGCGGACGACGCGGTTTTCGATCCGGTTCTCGCGCGGGCCATCGCCGAGAGCATCGCCTACAACTGGGGCAATTGGGTGCGCGATCGTTTCGGCAGAGACATCGTCTCCACCATCGACATCGGCGAACTTTCCGGCGCCGTATGGTTCAGAGCGGCGCCCTAGACCGGGCTAACCCGCCTTTCAGGCCAGGAACTGCAGGATCATGTGGCCGGCCAGGAAGGCCGTGAAGCCTGCCATGACGAAGGCCGTCGCGAAGGAGAACAGCCATTCCTGCTTGACCTGAAGCCGCAGGACTTCGGCCTCGTCCGCAAGACCCGCCGCCATCCGGCGCCGATCCCGTTCCAGCAGAGGGGCGATGATCGCGAAGCTGGCGGCCATCGGCAGGAAGATGACGACCAGTTGCGCCAGGCTGGTGAAGGAGGCGCGGCCCGCGCTGAACCGGGCGAGAAAGGCGTTCAGGGCCTCCTGATGGCCGAGCGGCGCATAGGCCGTGATCAGCGACACGACGCCGACGACATAGACCAGTGCGTAGAGGCAGCGCTGGCCCGTCGTCTTGACGGTGCGAGGCGGCGGGGCGGTCTGTTCCGATCCGAACGCCGGGGGCTGGCCAACCGGAAAGGCGCCCTGCGCCGTCCGCCGCCGGACATGCCAGAACCAGCGGTAAAGGGCGGTATGGAAGATCGGCAGGCCGATCAGGGCCAAAAGGACCACCAGAATCAGGTTCAGCGCGGCCTCCGCCGACATGGCGACCGGCGTATGGGTGTTGACGACGAAGACGAGGCCGATCCAGCCCAGCAGGATGACGGCGGTTACGCCTATGCTGAGCGCGATGATCGCCAGTGCGCGAAGAAGCGTCATGCATCCTCTGTAGGCTAGGACGGCAGCGTCGGGCCAGCCCATGTCGCGCGCCTCTTTGATTTCCCGGCCGGCGCGGCTATCGACGCGGTATGAGTTCCTGGAAAGACGATCTCCCCTCCGTGCGCGGCAAGTTGCTGCTGAACGAGCCCTTGGCGCCTTACACATGGTTTCGGGTGGGCGGGGCGGCGGACGCCTTGTTCATTCCGGCGGACGCCGACGATCTGGCCGCCTTCCTGAAGGCGCTGGACCCGGCCGCGCCGGTGACGGTTCTGGGCGTCGGATCGAACGTCATCGTCCGTGACGGCGGAGTCGAGGGGGTGGTGATCCGTCTGGCCGGGCGCGCCTGGGGGCAGATCATGACCGACGGCCTGACCATTACGGCGGGCGCCGGGGCGCTGGACGCCATGGTGGCGCGCGCGGCGGCCAAGGCGGGGATCGCGGGGCTGGAGTTCTATGCCGGCATTCCCGGCGCGGTCGGGGGCGCCCTGACCATGAACGCGGGCTGTTACGGCGCGGAGACCAAGGATGTTCTGGTCTCGGCTTGGGGCCTGACGCGGGCGGGCGAGCGGGTGGATTATGCGTTGGCCGACTTCGGCTACACCTATCGCCATTCCCAGGCGCCCGCCGACATCATCTGGGTCGAGGCGACCTATCGCGGCACGTCCGACGCGCCCGAGGCCGTCGCCGCCCGCATCGCCGAGATCACCAGCCGCCGCGAGACGACCCAGCCGATCCGCGAGAAGACCGGCGGCTCCACCTTCAAGAACCCGCCCGGCCATTCGTCGTGGAAGCTGGTGGACGAGGCGGGCTGGCGCGGCCGGCTGCACGTCGTGACCGGCGGCGGCGCCATGTTCAGCGAACTGCATTCCAACTTCATGATCAATCCCGGCGAGGCCACCGCCGCCGACATCGAGGGACTGGGCGAAACCGTCCGCGCCGATGTCCTGCAAAAGACAGGCGTTCAACTGGACTGGGAGATCAAGCGAATCGGGCGCGCTCTGTCATAAATCCGAGGTTGCGGGCGAGGACGCCCCATCCTAGAGCCGGATTCTTGGGGGAGAATCCAAATGAAGCGTATCGCAATCGCCGCCGGCCTGCTGGTCATGGCCGCAGAGCCTGTCCAGGCCCAGATCGTCACGCGCGCCGCCGCGCCGGGCGTCGAGCGGATCGACCTGACGCGATCCAGCGCCGGATACACCTATTTCAACCGCGCGGGCGCCGATCTGGCGCAGCATGACGCGGCGCTGCGGGCCTGTCTGGTCGAGGGCGAGCGGATGCGCCAACCCGACGACAATGGCGCGGCGGGCGCGGCGGCGGCCGGCGGCCTGCTGGGCGCGCTGGTGGTCGGCATGATCCAGGGCGCGGTCAACGGCATGCAGGAGCGGCGCGGCGTCGCCGCCAATCTGGAAAACTGCATGGTCGTGAACGGCTGGCGCGTGGTGCGGCTGGACGAGGCCGAGGGCAAGACGCTGGACGCGATGGAGCCGGCGGCCCTGCACGACGCCCTGGCCGACCGCGTCGGCGCCGCCGCGCCCCAAGGCCAGATTGTGCGCGTGTACGACAATGACGCGGTGCGCGGCGATACGGTGGTGATCGGGCGAGCCGGCGATCTGGACAAGGTGTCGTTGAGCGCCCAGGCCCTGCCGCCGTCCGACGCCGCGCCCGCGTCGTCGCGCAAAGGCCCCCAGGCGCCGCGCACCGCCCGTCCGCCCCGCGCCCTGAAGCCGGAAGAGGTGGCGATCAAGCCCGGCGACGCCCTGGTGACGGTGCGTCTGACCGGCATGGCCGAGCAGGGCGGACGCACCCTGATCTTCACTCGCCAGGGCCCGGCGCCGGACATCCAGCCGTGGGAGAATGACGGCCGGCCGGCCCTGTTCGCCGTCGCCCTGCCGACGCGCGGCGCGGCCCGGGGCGACCGCACCCGCGCCGTCACCCAGACCTTTTCCGTCCCGCCCGGACGGTGGCGGCTGAGCGCGGTCAACATGGGGCCGTACATCACCCACTTCTGCCTGGGCGCCTCCGGCTTCGAGGCGCGGGACGGGGAGGCGGTCTATGCCGGGGCGTTCGACCTGTCGGGCGAGCAGATGCGCCCGGACATGACGCTGCGCGATGATCTGGTGGCGCCCACGTCCCCGGCCGCCGTCGCCGAGGTGCGCCACCGTGCGGCCGACTGGACCTATGGCGACCGCCAGCCGTGCGAAGGCGCCTATCTCTATGCGCTGGACCTGCGGCCGGCGGTTCAGGACAACCCGCCGTTCATCGTGATCACGCCGGTCGCTTCCGCCCAGCCTGCGACGGTCGAGGCGGCGCCGGCGACGCCGTCTTCAACACTTCAATGACCTGATGAGGGTTTGGTTGACGGGCTGTTAACGACCTGCGCGGCATCCAGACGGTTCTGGAGCCGCCCATGACCCGCCCCTTCTCCTCTCTTCATGTCGCCGTCCTGATGGGCGGTCTTTCCGCCGAGCGCGAGGTGTCGCTGTCGTCGGGGCAACAGTGCGCCCAGGCGTTGGAGCGTCAGGGCGTGCGCGTCAGCCGCGTGGACGCCGGGCGCGACCTGGCCAATGTGTTGTCGGGCCTGATCAAGCCCGATGTGGTGCTGAACTGTCTGCACGGCGCCTGGGGCGAGGACGGCTGCGTCCAGGGCGTGCTGGAGACGCTGAAGATTCCCTACACCCACTCCGGCGTGCTGGCTTCGGCCCTGGCGATGGACAAGGACAAGTCCAAGGCCGTGCTGCGGGCCGCAGGCGTCAAGACGCCGGGCGGCGGTCTGTACGACCGCCACGAGGTCGCCAGCCGTCACGTCATCGAACCGCCCTATGTGATCAAGCCGAACGCCGAAGGCTCTTCGGTCGGCGTTTTTCTGGTGCCCCAGGGCGCCAACGGCCCGCAGACCGCCGTCGGCGCTGCAGACTGGACCTATGGCGAGCAGGTGATGGTTGAGCCCTATATCGCGGGCAAGGAGCTGTGCGTCACCGTGATCGGCGAGGCGGCCGGGCCGCGCGCCCTGACCGTGACCGACATCACCCCGACCAAGGGCTTCTACGACTACGAGGCCAAATATGCGCCGGGCGGCTCGGTCCACGTTCTGCCAGCCGTCCTGCCGCCTCATGTCTTCGAAACGGCCCTGCGTCAGGCCGAATTGGCCCATGCGGCGATGGGGTGCCGGGGGGTGTCCCGATCCGACTTCCGTTATGACGATGTTAAGGACGATCTGGTCCTGTTGGAGGTCAACACCCAGCCCGGCATGACGCCGACTTCGCTCGCGCCCGAGCAGGCCGCCTACGCCGGAATGAGTTACGATGATCTGGTTCGGTGGATGGTGGAGGACGCCTCATGCCCGCGGTAGTTCGCGGCGGTCGGCGACAGGGCAATCAGGCTCCACAACGCGGTCCGGCGCCTAGCGGCGGGCGCTCGCGCGGGGGGGGCGCGCCACGCAACGCCTCGCCCATTCCTGGAAAGATGGCCGCCATCGGCCGCATCGACATTTCGCCCCGTTCGGCCCTGATCGCCCTGGGCGCAGGCGCGCTTCTGGTCGTGGGCGTCCTGGCTACCGGCGCGCGCGCCGAGCGGATCGGCGCGTCCGTCTCCCAGAGCGTCGGCAAGATGACCGCCGGCATGGGGCTGAGGCTGAACCGAGTCCATATTGCCGGCGCCTCGGCCGAGGCCGAGCCGTCTATCCGACAGGCGCTGGGCGTCTATGCCGGTCAGCCGATCACCAGTCTGGATCTGGACGCCATCCGCGACCGGGTTCAGGGCGTGGGCTGGATCAAGGAGGCGCGGGTGGTGCGCCTGCTGCCCGACACCCTGGTCGTCGAAGTCAAGGAACATGACCGCCTGGCCGTCTGGCAGGTCGCGGGTCAGATCAAGGTCATCGACGCGCGCGGTCAGGTCATCGCGGGCGCCGATGCGCGCCGGTATCCCAATCTGCCGCTGGTGGTGGGCAAGGGCGCCGATGCGGCGGCCGGCGACATCCTGCCGCTTCTGAACCAGCGACCACGCCTGATGGGCCGGATCGACGCCCTGGTGCGGGTCGACGAACGCCGCTGGGACCTGCGTCTGAAGGACGGCAGCCTGATCCAGTTGCCGGCGGTGGACCAGGAGGCGGCGCTGATCCGTCTGGACGCCCTTGATCAACGCGAGCGGCTGCTGGACCTGGGCTTCGCCCGCGTGGACTTGAGAACCCCCGACGAGGTCGCCGTGCGACCGGCCGGCGAAGCCTGAGGAATGTGGCTGAGATGACGACGAAGCAGCGCGGGGCGGCGAACGATCAAGGGCGGGTGATGGACCCCCGCGCCGGGCGCGCCCCCGTGGTCGCTGCTCTCGATCTCGGCCAGTCCAAGGTGTCCTGCTTCATCATGAAGCCCGACGGCGTGCGTCATGCCGACCGCACCATCCGCGTCGCGGGCGCCAGCCACGTCCAGTCCAAGGGCGTCAAGGGCGGGGCCATCATCAATATGGACGAGGCCGCCCAGGCCATCGGCCACGCCGTCGAACGCGCTGAACGCGCGGCCCAAAGCCCGGTCTCCGGCGTCGTCGTCACCACCGCCATCGGCCAGATGGCCAGCCACCGGGTCCAGGCCCGCGTTTCTCTGGGCGCCAATCCGGTCGGGGACGCCGATCTGGCGCGCGCCATCGGCATGGCCCTGGCCCAGATCCGCCTGCCCAACCGTCGCCCGATCCATGTCCTGCCCATAGCCTGGTCGGTGGACGGGGCGCGGGGCGTCCACGATCCGCGCGCGATGCGCGGCGGCTCTCTGGGGCTGGACCTGTTGGTCGTCTCCATGGCCGAGAACGTGTTCACGACCCTTAGCCACTGCCTGGAGCTGGCGCACCTCGACCTGCAAGGCGTCGCCGCCGCGCCCGTCGTCTCCTCGCTGGCCGCGCTGGAAGAGGACGAGATGGACCTGGGCGCCGTCTGCATCGACATGGGCGGCGGTTCGACCAGCGCCGCCGTCTGGGGCGGGCGCTCGCTGCTGCATATCGAAAGCCTGAATGTCGGCGGTGACCACGTCACCTCCGACATCGCGCGTGGCCTGTCGACATCCAAGGCCGGCGCCGAACGTCTGAAGACCCTGCACGGCTCGGCCATGGCCAGCGCCAACGAAGACCGTGAAATGCTGGAGGCCCCGCCGCGCGGCGAGGACGCCTCCGCCGGCCCGGTCATCGTCCCGCGCGCCATGCTGAAGACCGTGATCGCCCCGCGCGTCGAGGAAACCCTGGAACTGCTCCGCGACCGTCTGAAGGCCGCAGGCGTCGGACTGGAGCCCGGCGCAGGCATGGTCCTGACCGGCGGCGCCAGCCAGCTGAACGGCGTACGCGAACTGGCCGTGCGCGTCTTCGACCGCCCCGTCCGCCTGGGCAAGCCGCAACGGGCGCCTCATTTGGCCGACGCCGCATCCGGCCCCGCCTTCTGCGCCACCGCCGGCGTCCTCCTGCGCGCCGCCTACGGCCCGCGTGAAGCCGTATCGGCCAGGAAACTGATGGCGCGGCAGATCACCGCAGCGGATGCACCCCGTGTGCATCGTGGCAATGTGGTGGGACGTGTGGCGGGGTGGCTGCGGGACAATCTGTAAACCACCTTTCCAAACGGACATAAGGTGTGTCTAGATTGTGACGGTTCGTTGTCGGATGTAGCCAAGCTGTGTCGTTTTGGCTTGCGGCCCGGACGCCGAACGGCCTAGAAGCGGCCCCAGTACGTCACAATTCTGGTGACGCTCATGTGGGGAATTCACGATAGTGAACATTATCACCAAGGAACGGTTGCTGAACTCGACCATCGTCGCGGGTCTCGCCGCGGGTATGGTCGCGGTTGCTCCCAGCGCATACGCCCAATCGAACAACAATACGCAGGCGCCGAAGTCGTCCGAGCAGGCGACGCAGGTTGAAGAAGTCGTGGTCGTCGGTTCGCGTCTACGCCGCGACAACTACAATTCGCCGTCTCCGGTTCAGGTCGTGACGCGTGACGAAGCCACTCTGGCTGGCTTCAACTCCACGACTGAAGTGCTTCAGGGCACGGCCGTCACGGGCGGCACTTCGCAGATCAACAACGCTTACGGCGGCTATGTCACCAACGGCGGTCCGGGCGCCAACACCCTGTCGCTGCGCGGCCTGGGCGCCACCCGCACCCTGGTTCTGCTGAACGGCCGCCGCGTTGCGCCCGCCGGTTCGCGCGGCTCGGTCGGTTCGACCGACCTGAACGTCCTGCCGACCGCGATGATCGAGCGGATCGAAGTCCTGAAGGACGGCGCGTCCTCGGTCTATGGTTCCGACGCCGTCGCCGGCGTGGTGAACATCATCACCCGCAACAACATCGACGGCATCACCGTCGAGGGGCAGTATAACGCGCCTACCGACGCCAACGGCGCCGGTGATTCGTCGCGCTTCTCGATCGTCGCCGGCGCGACGGGCGACCGCTGGCACCTGGCGGGTTCGGCCGAACGCTTCACGCGTGAGGAAGTGACCCTGGCGGATCGCGAGTTCACGCAGTGCAACATCGACGGCATGCTGAACGGGACGGACTTCATCGACCCGCGGACGGGCCGGTCCAAGTGCTATCCGATCACGGACACGGGTTCGAACGGCGTCACGATCAACACGATCGGCACGGGCAACACCCAGACCTTCATCTACAACAACCCGGCTTATTTCCGCGGCGCTGGCAGCCCGGACAGCTTCTATTACGCCAACCGCTGGCGCCCGAATTCGGCCGCGACCACCGGTCTGGTCGGATGGGAAGCGGTCGGCGGCTTCCAACTGAACCAAGCCGGTACAGCTCTTGTCGCCACGAACCTCAACATTCGTGACACGTTCGAACCGCGCAAGCTGAACACCTCGCTGATCTCGCCGGTCGAAATCAGCACGCTGTATCTGGAAGGGTCGTATGACCTGAAGGCGCTCGGCAACGCCGAAGTCTACGGCGAACTGCTGATCAACCGTCGTGAGTCGGAACAAACCGGCTACCGTCAGCTGTCCTTGGACTACTACAAGGGTAACTTGCTGATCCCGCAGAATCTGGGCTTCTCGACGTTGTCGGCCAACCAGGGTCTGAGTCCCACGACTGGGCCGTTCGCAAACGCCAACGTCGGCGTGCGCGCCTTCATCGGTTTCGGAAACGATCACTCGAAGCAGACGGTCGACTTCGCCAAGGAACTGGTCGGCATCCGCGGCGACTTCTTAATGCCGGGTTGGCGCTATGACGCCTACGCCAGCTATACGCGCTCGAAGTCCGAGTATACGTCGGAGCAGTTCCTCATCGATCTGATGCAGAACTCGCTGGACGTCGTTGTCGCGCCTACGGGTACGCCGGCAGCCCTGACGCGTTCCGGCGTGCTGTCCACGGGCGCGACGGGCACCGTAACCTGCCGTATCAATACGACGAACCCGACGGCGGGTTGTATTCCGGCTCCGTTCCTGACCTCCCAGACGGTTGGCGGCGTGCTGCCTGAAAACTGGGTGAACTATGTGTTCCGTCCCGTCACCGGTACGACCGAGTACATCGAGAAGGTCGTCAGCGTCGGCATCGACGGTCCGCTGTTCACCCTGCCGGCCGGCCAGGTCTCGGCCTTCCTGGGCGCCGAATGGCGTGATGCGTCGATCGACGACACGCCCAGCTACGACATGCAGACCGCCAACCTGCTGAACTACTCGACCTCGACGCCCACCCGCGGCTCGGAGTCGGTTTGGGAAGTTTTCGGCGAAGTCGAAGTGCCGCTTCTGGCCAACATGCCGCTGGCGCAGTCGCTGACCCTGAACGCTTCGGCGCGCTACACCTCGTATGAGAACGCCGGTTCGGACACGACCTACAAGGCGGGTCTGGTCTATACGCCGGTCAGCTGGCTGACGTTCCGCGGCACCTACGGCACCTCGTACCGCGCTCCGGCGTTGTTCGAGCAGTTCCTGGGCGCCACCTCGGGCTTCATCGCCAATACGACCGACCCCTGCCACAACCTGACGGCCACCTCGAACCCGAACCGGATCGCGAACTGCACCTCGCAGGGCCTGGGTCTGTCTTCGGGCTTCACCCAGAACCAGAGCGTTCGTGTGTTCACCCTGGGTGGCGCGGCGAACAATCTGGAACCGGAAACCTCGGACAACCTGACCGTCGGCTTCGTCTTCCAGCCGAACCTGCCTTCGGGTTGGGGTAATCTGTCGTTCGCTACCGACTATTACGAGATCAAGATCGAAAACTCGATCACTCGTCTGAGTGGCGCGACGATCCTCAGCGACTGCTTCAACTCGCCGACCGCGGACTTCAACGCCAAGGCCGGAAATTGCGCCTTCATCACGCGTGCGTCCAACAACAACGCGCTTACGGTTGAAAGCAGCTACATCAACATCGCTACGGACTCGGTGAAGGGCCTGGACTACACCCTGCGTTATCGCAAGGATGTCGGTCCCGGCAGCGTGCTGGCCAACCTCGGTGTGACGCAAGTGACCGAGAACTACAGCCAGACCTTGCCGACCGATCCCATCCGGGATCAGACCGGCCGGATCAACGTTCCTGAGTTCTCCGGCTATGCCGATCTGACCTATGCCTGGGATCAATGGCGCGTTCGTTACGGCGTCGAGTACATCCAGGCGACGGAAGACTACTCGTACTACCAGCGGAACTTCTCTCAGGATCTGGCCGCTCTCGGCTACGATTTCGAAGTGCCGGACTACTGGCTGCATAACGTGTCGGTGCAGTACCGCACCGACGATTGGTCGGCGACCGCCGGTGTTCGCAACCTCTTCAACGAGGAGCCGCCGGTCATCTCGTCGGGTCTTTACAACCGGGTCGGCAACGCTCCGCTGTATTCGGGCTACGACATGGTCGGCCGGACCGTCTTCATCAACCTGTCGAAGTCGTTCTAAGAACGCGCTTCACAGAGAAGACAAGAAAGAGGCGGCGAACTTCGGTTCGCCGCCTTTTTTATGGAGGGCCCCTTAGAAGACAGTTGTTCGGTTGACTATCATCCCGGTGCAGCTGGCCTGACTTCGGCCGCAGTTCGCTGACCTTGGCGGGCGTGGAGCACTTCGGGGCTAGAAATCCAACGCGAAGAACCGCTCCTTCCACGCGACGGCTGAGGTCAACGTCCAGCGATCATGCGGTGAAGGGGGAGGCGACGATGTCTGAGGGCGCCGTGAACGCGCCGCGTTCCCAGCTTCCGCTTGACGAGTTCTTTCCTAATAGCGGCTGGATATCGCTGCGGCGCCGTACATAATCGCAAAAGAAAAGCCGCCTCCGACATGGGAGGCGGCTCCAAGGCCACGGAAATGACGGCCCTATAGGCCGTGACCTCCGCATCCGGACTTCAGATAGTCGTCAATATAACCGAGCTGTTGCGCCATGATCGCGCGGGTCCAAGCTGGCCCGTGGGCGTAATCGTTAATCAGGTGATACTGGATGTCCTGCCCGCTTGTTTGTGCGCGACTGACGAACAGATCGGAGTGATCGCGGGTGACAGTCTGGTCCCGATCCCCTGTAAACACCATCATCGGTATCTTGACTTCGTTTGCTCGAGTGATGGGATTAAGGCCGCTGACGGTGTCGCGCTGCGCCTCTCGAGTGTAGGGGTTCTGGAACATGCTGGAACGGATGCGCGTGAGATCCGACACGCCCGCACCAGCAATGGCGCACTTGTAAATCCCTTCCGGACGGATGCCGGCGACCATGGCTGCGTAGCCTCCATACGAGAAGCCGAACATGGCGATGCGATCCCGTTGAGCCACCCCCTGCTGGACCAGCCACAAGGCCCCGTCGTCCTTGTCGTCCTGCATCTTCTGGCCCCACTCGTTGTCGCCGGCCATCCAGAGGCGTTTGCCCCAGCCGTCGGAGCCGCGGTATTGGGGTTGCAATACAGCGTAGCCACGCGACGTCAGCATGGCGCGCCAGGACGAATAGTCCCAGGTCATTTCGTCACGGGCCCAGGGTCCGCCATGCGGCATGATGACCGTGGGATAGGGGCCGGGGCCAAAAACGTCAGCCGGCGGTTTGCTGAGGAAGGCGGGAATATCCAGGCCGTCCCGCGCCTTATAATAGACGAGTTCCGTCTTGCCGATCGACGCGGGGTTGATCTGGGGATAGGGCTGTCCCAGAGGCGTCAGCTGACCATTGCGGAAGATGGAATAGGTTCCGGGATCGTTCGATGCGCCGGCCCAAACCACCACGGTGCTCCAATCCTGCGACGCCGCTCGGACCTCCATGTAGCGATCGGTGGCGTAGGAGATGGTGCGCGTTGCGCCGGTGGCGGGATCTGTGACCTGCAGCGGGTGTTTTTCGATGTGCAGCGCCTGCTCTAGCCCCGAAGTCAGGGCCTCATATCCAGAAGCGATCGGGTATTCGGTTTCGCGAGGGCCGTTGTATTCGAACGAACGGACTTCGCCGAAATGAGGGCCGCGAACGCGATTGATGCTCATGCCTGAGGCTTCGAACAGAGGGTGTTCGAACACCACCTCGCCCAGCCGGCGCGCCGCCACATCGTATTCGAAGATCGCCGCCTTGTCCCGGTCTCGGTTCGAAATCACATAGGCGATATTCGGATCGGTGCTGAAGCCAGCGACCGCGAAGACTTCCCGATTCTTGGCGTGACTCCGGAAGTGTTCATCCCAGCCACCGGAGGCGTTGCGGAATTGGGTGGCGATATAAATCCCGTCAGCATCCCGGTCGGCGATGCTGCGCATACGAAGTTCACCGTTGAGGTCTGTCGAGTAGCCGATGACACGTTCGTTGGCGCGCTGAATGCGCTCGGCGCGATTGGTCCGTACATTCAGTCGCAAGACGTCGCTGCCGATCTGGATCAGGATGTTGTCCGGATCGTTCGGCAGTGAATCCAGAACGGACGGACTCTGGGTTTTCAGGAATTCGGCCTCGCCGTCCGACCGTGGGCGGAAAGAATTGATGGGATCACGCCAGTTGCGGCCTTCGAGATCTGTCAGCAGGAATTTGCTGAGGAAGGTCTTTATGTTGCCGGCGCCGGACACATCATAGGGCTGCCACATCGTCACGCCGAGAACGTCGTTCTTGACGAAGCTAACCCCCCGGACCTTCATTTGTGACGCGCCGATGGTTGTAGGCGTTCGGTCCAGATGCTCGGCGTCCCAGACCAGGATCACTTGAGCCTCGCCGCGGGCTTGAAGCGCGGCGATATGTTTGCCGTCCGGCGAGACGGTGAAACTGGACATGCGCGGAAATGCGGCGAAGTCCTGGATGGTCGGCGCGGCGACGGCCGCTGCGCCCGCAGGTGCGGCGGCGATGTCAAGCGCCAGGGCGGGCGATGCACCCACGCAGGCGATGGCCGCGAACAAGGCGGCGGTTGAGACAAGACGCATTTTGGTAGCAGCTCCCCTGAACCGATTTTCCAAATGTAGTCGGCTCTTCAATTGGGGGCACTCAACCAAACGCCACGAGCGTCCGCAATGGAGCACGGGAAGGGAAAGGTGCAAAAGTCACTGAATTCCACGGCCAAGCTACTGAAAAGCGGCTTTCAATCGCCCCGACTCACATTATCGCCGTAACCTTCTCTTAACCCTCGTGGGCGCAATCCTTAACGCGCTCATAACCAAAGCGATTCGGCGGGGCGGTCGGTTGGTTTGAAGGGGCGGGTCAGCAGGTCGGAAACACGAATATGTCGCTCTCATTGGTCAAGCCGCAGCACACGGAACTGAAACCCCGGATCGTCGTGTTCGGCGTCGGTGGGGCGGGCGGCAACGCCGTCAACAACATGATCGACGCTGGGTTGGAGGGCGTGGAGTTCGTCGTGGCCAACACCGACGCGCAACACCTGTCGTTCGCCAAGACCGATCGCCGCATCCAGCTGGGCGAAACGATCACCCAGGGCCTGGGCGCCGGCGCCCACCCCGAGGTGGGCATGAACGCCGCCGAGGAATCCGCCGACGAGATCCATCAGCACCTGGAAGGCGCCCACATGGTGTTCATCACCTGCGGCATGGGCGGCGGCACCGGCACGGGCGCGGCGCCCGTCATCGCCAAATGCGCGCGTGATCGCGGCATCCTGACCGTTGGCGTCGTGACCAAGCCCTTCACCTTCGAAGGCCGTCACCGGATGCGCCTGGCTGACGCGGGCGTCGCCGAGCTGCAACGCTATGTCGACACACTGATCGTCATTCCGAACCAGAACCTCTTCCGCGTCGCCAACGAACGCACCACCTTCGCCGACGCCTTCGGCATGGCCGACCAGGTGCTGCACTCGGGCGTGCGTTCGATCACCGACCTGATGATTCTGCCGGGCCTGATCAACCTCGACTTCGCCGACGTCCGCGCCGTGATGTCCGAAATGGGCAAGGCGATGATGGGCACGGGCGAGGCCTCGGGCGACGACCGCGCCCTGCTGGCGGCCCAGAACGCCATCGCCAATCCGCTGCTGGACGAGACCAGTCTGAAGGGCGCCAAGGCCGTGCTGGTCAACATCACCGGCGGCCTGGACATGACCCTGCTGGAAGTCGACGAGGCCGCCAACGCCATTTCGGCCGAGGTGGACGGCGACGCCAACATCATCTTCGGCGCCGCGTTCGATCCGGCGCTGGAAGGCAAGATCCGCGTCTCGGTCGTCGCCACCGGCATGGACGAGGGCGAGGCGCGTCGTATCGAGCCGATCGCGCCTGCGGCCACCCTGCCGGGCCACGACGCCCGCCGATCGGCCGGCGGGATGTACGGCGCCTCTTCCACCCGCACGCCCGAGCCGACGCGCGAAACCTATCGCGAGCCGGTTCGCGCCGAACGCGCGCCCGAGCCCCGGCCGGAGCCCCGCATCGAGCCGGCGCCGGTCGTTCCGACCTTTCAGGCCCGCGAGCCGGAACCGCGCCCCGAGCCGGTGATCCGCGTCGCCGAACCCCAACCCCAGGCCCGCAATCTGGAGCCGATCATCGATCCGTGGGTGGAAGAGTACGAGACCCGCGCGCCCGCCGCTTCGGCCCAGCCGGCGCGCGCCGAGTCGCAGGACGACCTCTACGCCAACCGCGCGCCCCAGCCGGCGGTCGACGACTATGACGACCGGGATCACCGCCGCAGCGGCTGGAGCCTGTTCGGTCGTGGCAAACGCGCCCAGCCGCAGCCCGAGCCGGGCTATGGCGCCCGTCCGGCCCCGCAGATGCGCTCATCGGCCCAGGCGGCCCCTCAGCCGCAACAGGAGGCGGGACAGGCCGACGACGACCTGGAAATCCCGTCCTTTCTTCGGCGCCTCGCGAACTGATCGCACCAAGTCCTGAGATCGCGCCCCGGAGTTTCGGCTCCGGGGCGTCTTCAATTGCAGGGCCGAGGCCTGTTCCGGAACGAAACAATCCGAAACCCGACTTTCATTTCGCACTTGCGGGCGGGTCGCTAAATCCAACGCAAGGCGCAATCCGCTCGAAAGAGGCGGACGCGCGCAAAGCAGAGAGTTTGAGTTTGCCGGTCAGGAACGACCATCACGAACGCACCATCGTCGCCCCCGCGATCATCGCCGGGGTGGGGGTGCACACCGGCCGCCGCGTGCGGCTGGCGGTCCGCCCTGCGCCGGTGGGCAGCGGAATCGTGTTCGTGCGCACCGATGTGACCGACCGGGACAACCGCATTCCGGTCTCGGGCGAGGCGGTGGTGGACGCGCGCCTGAACACCATGATCGCCAACGCCGCCGACGTGCGCCTGTCGACCATAGAACATCTGATGTCGGCCTTTGCGGCCCTGGGCGTGTCGAACGCCGTGGTCGAGGTGGACGGGCCGGAACTGCCGATCCTGGACGGGTCGGCGCGCGACTTCGTCAAGCTGCTGGACCGCGCCGGTTTCCGCCCTCAATCGACGCCGCAACGCTATATCGAAATCCTGGAGCCGGTCCATGTGGTCGAGGGCGACAAGCACGCCGCCCTGATGCCGTGCGACCGCTACGAGATGCGGATGGAGATCGACTTCCCATCGGCCGCCATCGGCAATCAGGTCATCGACTTCACGGTGGACGAGGCGACCTTCCGCACGGACATCATGGCCGCTCGCACCTTCGGTTTCGCCCATGAGGTCGAGGCGCTGCGTCAGGCCGGTCTGGCGCGCGGCGGGTCGCTGGAGAACGCCGTGGTGATCGACGGCGACGACATCCTGAACCCCGGCGGCCTGCGCATGGAACGCGAGTTCGTGCGGCACAAGGCGCTGGACGCCATCGGCGACCTGTATGTGCTGGGCGCGCCGCTGCTGGGCCGATACGAAGGCTACAAGGCCGGCCACGCCCTGAACAACAAGCTGGTGCGCCAGCTGCTGGCCACGCCCAGCGCCTGGCGCGAAGTCACCCGCGTGCCGGAACTGGCCCAGGCGGGCTGACCCAAGCGGACTGACTTTGGCTGTCAGGCCGAGATCACGCTGATCAATCGACCGAAGTCCGGCTCGGCGCGTTGGAAGGCGCGGCGGTTGGAGAAGAAGCGCGTCTCGTCCGCGCAGGTGTCGTGGCCGGTCCAGACGGCCTGGCCCACGCCGGCCTGTTGCAGCCGCCACAGGACAAATCCCGGCAGGTCGAACAGGCGCTTGTCGTCCGCGGCGCCCGGTTTGAAGAAGCGGTCGCTGCCGGGATCGTGGTGGGTGAAGCGGTCCTGGAAATCGACGCCGACCTCGTAGCTGGCCTGGGCGATGCAGGGACCGACGACGGCCAGGAGACGACGCGGATCCGCGCCCAGGGCCTCCATCGCCGTGACGGCCGAGTGGACGACGCCGCCCAGGGCGCCTTTCCAGCCGGCGTGAACGGCGGCGACAGCCCGGGTCTCGGGATCGGCCAACAGCACGGGCGCGCAGTCGGCGGTCAGGACGGAACACAGAAGACCGGGCTCGACCGAGACGACGGCGTCGCCCTCGGGTCGGTCGCCGCGCCAGGGGCCATCGGCGACGCGGGCGACGGCGGAATGGATCTGATAGCAGCCGTTCAGGTGATCGGCGTCTGCGCCGAAATGGGCGGCGACGCGTCGGCGGTTCTCGGCCACGGCGGCCGGGTCGTCCTTGGAGCCGACGCCGGCGTTCAGCCCGGCGTAGATTCCGGTCGAGACGCCGCGCGCGCGGGTGAAGAAGCCGTGGTCGAAGCCGGCGGCGGTCAGCAGCGGATGGGTGATGGGGTCGAGATCGCTCACAGGTCCCACCCGGGCACGATAAGAGAGCGAGGCGAGAAGATCGCGGCGGCCTTGAACAGGGTTCCCATCTGGTCCTCGGCGGTCAGGCGGTTCAGTTGGCGGTCGATGACGGCGGCGGCCTGGGGCTGGCCCGACTTCAACCGACCCTCCTTCAAGGCGTGAGCGCGCGCTTCGATCCCTAGCCGGCGCAGGAAGTCGCCCTGAGGCAGGCAGCCGGTGACGTCGGCGCCCGCGCGGATGGCTGCCTCCAGCACCAGGGGGAAGTCAGCCCACTGGGTCAGGTCGGCCTGGCCCGGCGCGTCCAGCGGATCGACCTTCTGGTGCCGGTGCAAGGCCTGGAGGGTGTCGCCCGCCTCGGGCCGCGCGCGGCCATAGTCGATCAGCAGGGCGGCGCCCGAGGCGGCCTTGACCAAGGCGCCCAGGTCGCGGCCGAAGATCGCCTGCTGCTCGGAAATCTCGAACACCTGACCGGGTTCGATGGGAAAGGCGGGCTTTTCGAAACCGCCGGAGATGGCGGTCAGGCCGAAGATCAGGCTGTTGTCGTCGGTGACGCCCACACGCCGCTCGGCCCAGCCGCCCTCGGTGCGGACGAACTGGCGCGCGGGCAGGCAGTCCAGCACCTCGTTGGCGATCAGGATGACGGGGGCGTCGATCTCGATCCGCGTCAGATCGCGGACCCAGCGGGGCGACAGGTCGGCGTCGGCCAGGGCCCTGGCCTGCAGATCGCGTAAAGGTCCGCTGGGTTCGATCAGGATCAGGTCGCAGGCTTCGAGGAAGCCGGGGACCAGGCGTGCGGCCCTGAGCGCGTCGCTCATCAGGGTTCCGTCGCCGGGGCCGACCTCGACCAGACGGAACCGTTCGGGCGCGCCCAGCCGGTTCCAGGTCTCGACCGCCCACAGGCCGATCAGTTCGCCGAACATCTGGCTGACCAGGGGGGCGGTGATGAAGTCGCCGCCTTCGCCCAGCGAAGGGCGGGAGGCGTAGTAGCCGTCCTTGGGATCGTGCAGGCAGCGAGTGACGTAGTCCGCCACCGTCATCGGCCCGGTCAGGGCGATCTCGCGCGCCAGGCGGGCCTTCAGCGTCTCCTGGCCGCTCATGCCTGCGAGGCGGGGCCTGCGGCGGGCGGCCGGTTCCAGGCGCGCCAGATCAGCCAGGCGCCGACCAGGATCATCGGGATCGACAGCATCATCCCCATGGTCAGGCCCAGGGGGAAGTTCGGCATGCCGAAGTCGGGTTCGCGCACATTCTCCAGCAGGGCGCGGCAGACGCCGTAACCGACCAGGAACAGGCCGGTGACATAGCCCGGCTTCTTCAGCAGATCGCCCTTCCAGATCGCCAGCGACAGCAGCGAGAACAGCACCACGCCTTCCAGCCCCGCCTCGTAGAGTTGGCTGGGGTGACGCGGCGCCTCTCCGGCGGGGCAGAAGCCGTACATCTGCTGGATGCGGGCGTTGCAGAAGCGGATGGCCCAGGGAACGGTCGTCTCGCGGCCCCACAGCTCGCCGTTGATGAAGTTGGCCAGTCGGCCGAACATCAGGCCGATCGGCACGACCGGCGCGACCAGGTCGCCCAGCCGCAGCATGTCGATCTTCTTGGCGCGGGCGTAGAGGATGATCGCCAGGGCCACGCCGATGAAGCCGCCGTGGAAGCTCATGCCGCCGGTCCACAGCTGGAACAGCTCGAACCGCTCGCCCAGGCTCTGGCCGGTGAACAACTGGGCGTACATGACCGGCTTGTAGAACAGGGCGTAGCCCAATCGGCCGCCGAGGATGATGCCCAGCACGATCCACAGAACCAGATCGTCCAACTGCGTCGTCGTCAACGGCGGCTTGCCCGGCGCCCACAGGCGTCCGGTCTTGATCAGGCGTGCGGCGTACCACCAGCCCAGGACGATGCCCGCCACATAGGCCAGGGCGTACCAGCGGATCGGAAGCGGTCCGAGGTGGATCAGGACCGGATCGAATTCGGGAAAGGGCAAGGGGCGTTCCTGTTCAGACCTGTCTCTTGACTGCGGTCTAGCAAGGGTCGGGGCGTTCGTCGCCTGGGAAGACGCATCACGACGCCTTGATGGCGCCCCCGAAGCAGCGGAAAGAAAGGTTTCGTTCACTCTATTCGGTGAACCTTCGTTAACCCTGATCGGTGGGAGCCCGCCATGCAGACCCGCAATCCCCTCCTGGACGAGTTCGCCAAACTGACCACGGGCGCGATGGGCCTGGCTCAGGCCGCGGGCGAAGAGGCCAAGACCGCCTGGCGCGCCCAGACCGACCGGATCGTCGCCGAGATGGACCTGGTCCGCCGCGACGAATTCGATGTGCTGAAGGACGAGATCGCCGCCCTGCGCGCCGAGATCGCGGCGCTGAAAGCGGGCGCGGCGCCCGCCAGGAAGGCGTCGGACAAGCCTCTGAAGGGAACGTCCACAGATGGAACTCAACCCGGGGACGCAGCCGGTTGAGCCGAATCTGCGAACAGGCTTACCGTTCCGTTAACGGCCGCGACTCGCGCGACCGCAGTTCGAATCGAGACCATTGATGGATATCGCCCGGCCCGAAGAAACGGACGTGCCCTTCGACCCGCTGGAGGTCGTGGAGCATGTTCTCACGGCCGAGAATCTGCCGTTCGACCGCACCGACGACGGCGACCTGGCCTTCGCCCTGGCCGGCGACTGGAAGGACTATGAGCTGTGGTTCGCCTGGCGGCCCGAAGGGGATTGTTTGCAGTTGTGCTGCGCCCTGGATCTGAAGGTGGCCAAGAGCCGCAAGACAGCCGCCTATGAGCTGGTCGGCCTGATCAACCAGCGCACCTGGATGGGGCATTTCGAGGTCTGGGCCGAGGACGGCGAGATCGTCTTCCGTCACTCCCTGGCCCTGCCCATGGGCGAACGCCCGACCCTGGCGCAGGCGGCGTCGATGATCGATGCGGCCATCGAGGCGGCGGATCGCTACTATCCCGCCTTCGACTTCATGGTCCGGGGCAACAAGAAGCCGCAGGAGGCGATAGACGCCTGCCTGTTCGAAACGGTCGGCACCGCCTGATGCCGGTCGATGGGCCGGTCGTCCTGGTCGGTTGCGGTCGGCTGGGCTCGGCCATTCTGGAGGGGTGGCTGCTGACCGGAACGGTCGCGCCGCCCGACCTTATGATCCTGAGCCCGTCCGAGAAGCCGGCCGCCGAAGCGGCGCGGGCGCAGGGTGCGCAAATCAATCCGCCGCTGGAGGCGCTGACGACGGCGCGGGCGCTGGTCGTGGCGGTCAAGCCGGCCCTGTGGCGACAGGCAATGGCGCCGCTGACGCCGTTCCTGAACGATCAGGCCGTGATCGTTTCGGTCATGGCCGGGGTGACGGCCCCCGCGCTGGCCGAAGGGCTGGGCGGCTGGCCCATAGCGCGGGTGATGCCGACGACCGGCGTGGCGCGCGGCAAGGGCGTGGCCTCGATCTGGGCGGCCGACCCTGCGGCGCGCGCCCTGGGACGCGCCCTGTTCGAATCGATGGCCGAGACGGTCGATCTGCCGGATGAGGCCCTGATGGACGCGGCCACCGCCGTCGCCGGTTCTGGCGCGGCCTATGTCTACGCCTTCACCCAGGCTCTGGCGGAGGCGGGGGTGAAGGCCGGTCTGGACGCAGCCACGGCCGAGACGCTGGCGCGCGCGACGCTGAAATCCGCCGCAGACGCCATGGGCGACGAGGCGCTGGACGCCCTGATCGGCCGTATCGCCTCGCCCGGCGGATCGACCCGCGCAGGCTTGGAGGCGATGCAGCGCGACGGACGCCTGACAGCCATGCTGGACGACACGGTCGCGGCGGCCGTGCGCCGCAACCGCGAAATGGGCGGCTGACGCCTTTCTAGAAGCGGCGCTGTTCGATCTGATTACCCAGGCGTTCGAAGGCGCGCTGGGCGTCCTGCCAGGTCGCGAAGCCCCAGACATCGACGATGTTCGGCGTGAAGTAGGAGAACCTCACCGGCAAGGTCCGGCCGTCGGCGGTGACGATCCGGCCTTCAACCGCCGCACCGCCCACCGAGACGCTGCGGATCGGATCCAGGCCGGGCGTGTCGCGCACCTGCTGGAAGGTAGGGCGATTGGGCTTCAGGTCGGTCAGCACCAGATCGGCTGTGGCGCCGGGATAGCCCCGCTCCAACGCCTGGGCCACCTGCGCCTGAAGGTCGGAAATCTGCTGGTCGACATCGCGGTCGCCCAGTTTCTTGACCTCGCGGGTCAGGTCCGGACCGACGGTCACATTGACGACCGGCTGCGCCTGGGCGGTCGCCGCGACGGCCAGCGTCACGGCCAAAGGCGCGAGAAAAGCGAGTTTACGCATCGAAATCATCTCCAAGCCCTGTCGGATCGAAGATGATCCTCCATCGCTTCTTCCGAAAGAGGCGCGAGCATGAATTTTCAGCCAGGCTTGGGCTCGGAAGGCGGCGGCGCGGTGACGGGCGCGGGCAGGCGGATCATGGCCTTGAGTCCACCCATGTCGCTGCGGTCCAGAACCAGGTCGCCGCCGTTACCGCGCGCCACGTCGCGCGCGATGGCCAGGCCCAGGCCGACGCCCTTGCGGTTCTGGTTGCGCGAGGCGTCCAGGCGAGAAAAGGGGCGGAAGGCCTCTTCATACATATCCTCGGGGATTCCGGGGCCGTCGTCCTCGACCGCAATTTCCAGACCGCCGGACGCCAAGGCGCGGGCGGAAAGGCGCACGCGCTCGCCGTGGGCGGCGGCGTTGCCCGCCAGGTTCACCAGGGCGCGCTTGAAGGCCAGGGGGCGCAGGGAGACGGTGAGGCCGGCGGGGGCCATCACCTCGACCTCGGCGCCGGCGCGTCTGGCGTCCTCGCCCGCCGCCTGCAGCAAATCGGGAATGGAGACGGGCTGGGGCGGTTCGCCTGCCTCGCCGCGGGCGAAGTCCAGATACTCGTCGATCATATGCTCCATCTCGTCCAGGTCGCCCCGCATGGCGTCCTGGCGCTTGAACGGCGGCGCCAGGGCCAGTTCCAGACGAAGCCGGGTCAGGGGCGTGCGCAGGTCGTGGCTGACGGAGGCCAGAAGGGCGGTGCGCTGGTCGATGTGGCGCTGGATTCGGTCGCGCATGGCCAGAAAGGCGGTCGCCGCCGCCCGTACCTCGCGCGCGCCGTGCGGCTTGAAGCGCGGCACGGTCTCGCCCCGGCCGAAGGCCTCGGCCGCAGCGGCCAGTCGTTCGATGGCGCGCACCTGGTTGCGGATGAACAGGATCGCCACCCCCATCAACAGGACAGTGGCGATGGTCAGCCACAGGACGAAGATGTGCGCCTGGGTCGCGACGGCCCGCTCACGCGGGGCGATGATGCGCAAGACTCCCTGCGGCTCCTGCACCTGGATATCGACGTAGGCCGGGTAGCGGGTGGTGTCGAACCAGTAGGGACGGTCCAGTCGGGCGTCCAGGGCGTGGTCCAGGACCCGGTCGACCACGCCGATGGGGCCGCGCCGGGTCTCGGTCGGCAAGGTGCGGCCGTCCTGAAGCGCGATGGACAGGGACATGGACCGTTCGGCCCGATCGGCGATCCGCGTCAGATTGGCCGGGGAGGGGTCGTCCTCGTAGGACTGGACCGCCCAGGCGATGTCGCCGGCCAGTCCCTCGGACAGGCGGGCGGTCACGGTCTGCCAGTGGGCGTCGAAGAAGACCCAGGTCACGGCCACCTGCATGACCAGGACCGGCAGGACGATGATCAGCAACGAGCGGCCCCAGAGCGAGGTCGGCAGGCGCCGCTTCAGAAAGCGCGGCCACAGATAGGCGGGCAGCAGCCGCATCGCTCTCGTCGCCGGCTCAGTCGGGGGCCAGCATATAGCCCACGCCTCGCACGGTCTGCAGATAGCGCGGGTTCTTGGGGTCGGCCTCCAGCTTGCGGCGCAGGCGCGTGACCTGGACGTCCACGGCGCGGCCGGTGATGTCGGCGGTGTCGGGCGACAGGCTCATGCGCTCGACCGGGGCGTGGGCGTGCAGGGCCAGGGTCTTCAGCAGCTGCGCCTCGGCCTCGGTCAGGCGCTGGGGGGCGCCGTCGCGGGTCAGCTCCAGCCGTTCCATGTCGAAGACGGCGCTTCCCAGCTTGATCTCGCGCGGGCCGATGGGCTTGCCGCCCGTGCGGCGCAGGATGGCCTCGATCCGCAGCACCAGTTCGCGCGGTTCGAAGGGTTTGGACATATAGTCGTCCGCGCCTCGCGCCAGGCCCTCGATCCGATCCTCGGCGTCGCCCTTGGCGGTCAGCAGAAGAACCGGGGTCTTGGAGGTTTCGGCCTTGCTGCGGACCCAGGTGGTCAGGTCGAAACCGCTTTCGCCGGGCATCATGACGTCCAGCACGACCAGGTCGAACTCGATCAGCTCCATCATCCGCTTGGCGGCGGCGGCGTGGGCGGCCCCGGTGACGCGATAACCCTCCCGCGCCAGGAACTCCTTCAGCAGTTCGCGGATGCGGTCGTCGTCGTCGACGATCAGCAGATGGCGGCCCACGCCGGGTCCGGCGATGGGGCCCGAGCGGCCATGCGGGCGCGATTCCGTCATACTCATGCGACGTTCTCCGCGTTCAAGGCGTTGACCTGAACGATTCGGGCGGCTCTAACACCGGCAGTTCCGCGGGAGACGTGTTTCAATGGCCTTCGTTCCTTTCGACGATCGTGACGGCTGGATCTGGTTTGATGGCGAATTCGTGCCCTGGCGGGAAGCAAAAACGCACGTTCTGACCCATGGCCTCCACTATGGCTCGTCGGTGTTCGAGGGTGAGCGTATGTACGGCGGCGAAATCTTCAAGCTGACGCCGCATTCGGAGCGCCTGAAGCGGTCCGCAAACCTGCTCGATTTCGAAATACCCTACAGCGTCGCCGAAATCGACGCCTTCTGTAACGAAACCTGCGCCAAGAACGGTCTGGTCGACTGCTATGTCCGTCCCGTCGCCTATCTGGGGCCGGAACAGACCAGCGTTTCGGCGCTGAACAACAAGGTCCATCTGGCCATCGCCGTGTGGGACTGGCCCAGCTATTTCGACCCGGAGGTCAAGGCGCGCGGCCTGCGTCTGGAATGGTCCAAGTGGCGTCGGCCCGATCCGGCGACGGCCCCGACGACTGCCAAGGCGGCGGGCCTGTACATGATCTGCACCATGTCCAAGAACGCGGCCGAGCGACGCGGTTTCGCCGACGCCCTGATGCTGGACTGGCGCGGCTATGTCGCCGAGGCGACCGGCGCCAACGTCTTCTTCGTCAAGGAAGGCGTAATCCACACGCCCAGGGTCGAGCACATCCTGGACGGTATCACCCGCCAGACGGTGATCGAGATCGCTCGCGAAAAAGGCATCGAGGTCGTGGTGCGTGACATGAAGCCGGAAGAGCTGTCGGATTTCACCGAATGTTTCCTGACCGGCACGGCCGTCGAGGTGACGCCGGTGGCCGAGGTGGGCGAATATCGCTTCACCCCCGGCGCCCTGTCGCTGGACCTGATGGACCATTACGGCAGGCTGGTGCGCCGCCAACTGTAAGGTCGGGCGCGGAAATCGACGAAAGGGGCGGTCCGCACGGGCCGCCTCTTTTCGTTTTGCTTGCCAGCCGCGTCACTTTGTCCTTGAAGCGAGATCGGAGACCGGCGCGGGCCGGCGAGGGACCGTTTTCATGTTCAGCCTTCTGAACCTCCAGAGCCTTTTGGGTCTGGTCGTCGTCATCGTCGCCTGCTGGGCGATCTCGGAGAACCGGCGCGCCTTTCCCTGGCGGCTGACCATCGGCGCCATCGCGGTGCAGGCGGCGCTGGTGCTGGCGCTGTTCGCCATTCCGGGGTCGCAGGCGGTGCTGGCGGCGGTGACGGGTGCGGTTGACGGTCTGGCGGTCGCGACGACCGAGGGCACCAAGTTCGTGTTCGGCTATCTGGCGGGCGGGGACCAGCCCTATGCGGTGCAGAATCAGGGCGCCCTGTTCACCTTCGCCTTTCAGGTGCTGCCGCTGATCCTGGTGATCTCGGCCCTGTCGGCCCTGCTGTGGCACTGGAAGATCCTGAAGTGGATCACCCTGGGCTTCGGCTTCCTGTTCCAGAAGACGATGGGTTTGGGCGGCGCCTCGGCCCTGGCGGTCGCGGCCAACATCTTTCTGGGCATGATCGAAAGCCCGATCGTGATCCGCGCCTATCTGGACAAGCTGACCCGGTCGGAAATCTTCCTGATGATGGTGGTCGGCCTGGCCACCGTCGCCGGTTCGACCATGGTGGCCTACGCCACCATCCTGGCGCCGGTCCTGCCCAATGCGGCGGGCCACGTCCTGGTCGCCTCCATCGTCTCGGCGCCGGCCGGGGTGCTGCTGGCCCGGATCATCATTCCCGAAAAGGAAGGCCTGGGCGGCGCGGTCGCCGACTATGACTCGGCGCTGAAATACGACAGCGCCATCGACGCCATCGTGAAGGGCACGTCGGACGGTCTGATGGTCGTCCTGAACATCTCGGCGGTGCTGATCGTGTTCGTGGCCCTGGTGGCCCTGGTCAACGTCATGCTGGGCGGCTTCGTCGTTTTCGACGCGCCCCTGACGGTCGAGCGCATCCTGGGCTGGATCTTCGCCCCCGTCGCCTGGTTGATCGGGGTGGAATGGAAGGACGCCGACGTCGCCGGCTGGCTGCTGGGCGTCAAGCTGACCCTGACCGAGTTCGTCGCCTTCATCGACCTGGGCAAGGTTCCTGCCGCCGAGATGACCGAGCGGACGCGGATGCTGATGACCTATGCGTTGTGCGGCTTCGCCAACATCGGCTCGGTGGGCATCACGGTGACGGGCCTGTCGGTCCTGATGCCAGAGCGCCGAGAAGAGGTTCTGGGCATGGTGTGGAAGGGGCTGTTCGCCGGTTTCCTCGCCACCCTGATGACCGCCTCCATCGTCGGCGCCATGCCCGCCGTCGTCTTCGGTCGCTGAGCAGGGCGGCCCGACACCGGTGCGCGCCCTGGCCCCGCTGGATCGCGGAATGGCGCTGCTGCTGGCGGGTCTGGCCGGCTATGTCGACAGCCTGGGCTTCTTGCAGTTGGGCGGGGTGTTTGTCTCGTTCATGAGCGGCAATTCCACGCGCCTGGCCGCCAGTCTGGCGTCGGGGCATTGGCTGGCGGCGGGGCGGCTGATGGCCATTCTGGCGGTCTTCGTCCTGGGCTCCTTCCTGGGGGCGCTGATCGCGGGCGGGGAGGGGGCGCGGTCGCGCAGCCGTGTTCTGCTGTTCGAAGGACTGCTGCTGGCCTGTGCGGCCCTGGCGGCGGGGTTCGGCCTGACGCCCCTGGCCATACTGCTGATGGTCACGGCCATGGGGGCCGAGAATTCCGTCTTCCTGAGAAACGGCGAGGTGGGCGTCAGCCTGACCTATATGACCGGCACCCTTGTCAAGCTGGGCCAGGCGCTGGCGGCCCGCGCGACGGCGCGCGACCGCACGGCCTATCGCCCCTATCTGGCCCTGTGGGCCGGGTTGACGGCCGGCGCCGTGCTGGGCGCCCTGACCTATGGGGTGCTGGGACTGGCGGCCTTGTGGCCCGCCGCCATCCTGGCCCTGAGCCTGTCGCTGGTCGCGCGGTTCAGCCGCGCGGCGTGAACTTTCGGATGACGCCCGAGAAGGTCATCAGCAGCCGTTCGCCGGTGTTGATCTGGCCCCGCACGAAGATCAGGCTCTTGCCCGCCTTCGTCACCTGGCCCGTGGCCTCGATCAGTTCGCCGACATAGCCGCCGTCGATGAAGGTCGAGTCCAGTTGCACGGTGACGCCCGAGGCGCCCTCCATCTCCTGATAGGCGATCTGGAACATGGCGATGTCGGCGAAGGTCATCAGACAGCCGCCGTGCATCCGGCCGCCGGCGTTCATGTGCTTCTGCTCGGCGCGGAAGGCGCAACGCATGTGCCCGTCCGGGTCCGGCCGGCCGTAGAAGGGGCCGACCACGGTGTCGAAGGTGTCGTGCAGATCATAGGTCTGCCACCCGGCGAACTCGCCTTCGGTGATGGTGATTTTCTTCGGCATGCAGACTCGGCCTTACTTCTGGGCGTGCGGTGCAGCATATAGACGCAATGAGCGATCCGATCGAAACCGCAATCCTGAATAAAATTGCCTCCCTGGAGCCGGGCAAGAGCATAGAGCCCGCCGAGGTGGCCAAGGAACTGCAGCCCGAACAATGGCAGCGCATGCTGCCAAAGGTTCGCGCCATCGCGCTGCACCTGATGCGACAGGGCAAGCTGACCATCACCAAGAAGGGCAAGCCGGTCGATCCGGACAACTTCCGCGGCGTGACGCGCCTGCGTCAGGCGACGCCGGAAGAGGCGGCCCTGGCTCTTAGCCGCCGTCCGCCGGTGGTCAGTGAGGACGATGACGACTGACCTCGAAGAGGTTCTGGGCGACATCCGGGCCTGCCGCGCCTGCGCAGGCGCGCTGCCGCACACGCCGCGTCCGGTGGTGCGGGTCTTTCCCGAGACGCGGCTCCTGATCTGCGGCCAGGCGCCGGGGCGACGTGTGCACGAAAGCGGCCTGCCGTTCACCGATCCGTCGGGCGACCGACTGCGCGACTGGATGGGCGTGGACTACGAAACCTTCTACGCCGACCGCCGCATCGGAGTGGCGGCGCAGGCCTTCTGCTATCCGGGGACGGCGCCCCAAGGGGGAGACTATCCGCCGCCGCCGGGTTGCGCCGAGCTTTGGCGACCCCAGTTGATGGCGGCCTTGCCGGAGATGGAACTGACGCTGCTGGTCGGGGGCTATGCCCAGGCCTGGGCGCTGGGCGAGCGGGTGAAACGCAACATGACCGAGACGGTGCGGGCGTGGCGCGATTATGCGCCCGGTCTGCTGGTTCTGCCGCATCCGTCCTGGCGCAACACGGCCTGGCTGAGAATGAACCCCTGGTTCGAGGTGGAGGTCGTGCCCTATCTGCGGGAACGGGTTCGGGCCATCCTGGATTATCCGCAAGAAAACGGTCCCCCATCCGGAACGGCAGGGTCGGGGCAGGCATGAGGCGTGGCGTGTTCAGACGGATCGGATCACTGGCGGGCCTTTTGGCTCTTTCGGCCTGCGCCACGCCCCATATCCAGCCCGCCTTGAACCCGCCGCCGGGCTTCGTCGGCCCGCATGTCGAGGCGCGCGCCCTGATCATGTCGGACGGGGCCAGCCTGCCGCTGATGCGCTGGGCGCCGCAAGGGCAGGAGCCGTGGGCCGTCATCGTCGCCCTGCACGGCATGAACGACCATGCCTCCAGCTTCCGTCTGGCCGGACCCTGGTGGGCCGAGCAGGGGATCGAGACCTGGGCCTATGACCAGCGCGGCTTCGGCAAGGCGCCGGGACGGGGCGTCTGGGCCGGACAGAAGCGTATGACCGACGACCTGCGCGAGGCGGTGGCGATGGCTCGCGCCCGTCATCCGCACGCCGTGATCGCGGTGGTGGGTGAAAGCATGGGCGGCTCGGTTGCGGCGGCCGCCTTCGGCTCGGACGATCCGCCGGCTGCGGATCGGGTGGTCCTGCTGTCGCCCGGCGTCTGGGGCTGGTCGGCGCAGGGGCCGCTGAACACTGCGGCCATCAATCTGGCGGCGCGGCTGGCGGGCGGGGTGGCGCTGGAGCCACCCGATTTCATCACCCGCGACATCCACGCCTCGTCCAACACGCTGGAACTGGTGCGCAACACCCGCGATCCGCTCAGCATCCTGGCGACCCGGTTCGACACCATCTACGGCCTGGTCGACCTGATGCAGACGGCATCGACCAGCCTGGGCCGCATCCGGGGCGACGCGCTTCTGATGTACGGCGCCCAAGACGAGATCGTGAAGCGCGGTGAAATGCGCGCGGCGCTGCAGGCCGCCCAGCGGCAGGGCGGCACGCTGCAGACCGCCTGGTATCCGGACAACTGGCACCTGCTGGACCGCGATCTGGACGCCCAGATCGTCTATCGCGACGTGACCGCCTGGCTGCGCGACCCCCGTGCGGCGCTGCCTTCCGGCGCGCCGCCGGTCCTGCCGGAACTGATCGCGGCCGGTCGCAAGTAGAGTCCGATCGGCGGCCGCCCTCTACGCCCACGCTTGATCGGCGGTGGCGTCGGGCCTATCAGCGACCCAAAATAATATTGCCTAGGGAGCGCATGTCATGAGTGGAACGCTGTTCGATTCGCCGTCTTTCTCGAATCATGAAGGCGTCCACGCCTTCTTCGATGAAAAAACCGGCCTCAAGGCCATTGTCGCGGTCCATTCCACCGCGCGAGGTCCAGCCGTGGGCGGGACGCGGATGTGGAACTATGGTTCTGCGGCCGAGGCGCTGGAGGATGTGCTGCGCCTGTCCAAGGGCATGAGCTACAAGAACGCCGTCGCGGATCTGGAAATGGGCGGCGGAAAGTCGGTGATCATCGGCGACAGCCGCACGCAGAAGACGCCCGAGCTGTTCCGCGCCTTCGGTCGCGCCGTCGATACGCTGGGCGGGATTTACTACGCCGCCGAGGACGTGGGCGTGTCGGTCGCCGACATCGCCGAGGCGCGCAAGGAGACGACGCGCGTCCTGGGCCTTAAGGACGGGCCGGAAGCCTCGGGCGATCCCAGCCCTGTGACGGCAGAGGGCGTCTATCGCGCGACCTTGGCGGTGGCGCGGCGGCTGTGGAAGCAGGACGACCTGACCGGCCTGACCGTCGCCATGCAGGGTGTCGGCCACGTCGGCGGCTATCTGGCCGACAAGCTGGCGGCTGCGGGCGCCAGGCTGGTGATGACTGACGTCAACGCCGTCACCCTGGCCGAGGTCGCCGCCCGCACCGGCGCCGAGATCGTGGCCCCGGACGCCATCTATGACGTCAAGGCCGACATCTATGCGCCCTGCGCCCTGGGTGCGACGCTGAACCCGCAAACCCTGGACCGGATCACAGCCAGGGCTGTGGTCGGCGCCGCCAACAACCAGCTGGCCACGCCCGAGATCGGGCGCATCCTGTTCGAACGCGGCGTGCTGTATGCGCCTGACTATGTCGTCAACGGCGGCGGGATCATCAATGTGGCGGCCGAGATGAACGCCCGTCAGACCAAGGGCGCCTTTGATCCCGCTTGGGTCGAGGCGAAGCTGTCGCGCCTGATCGAGACCTTCGAGGAAATCCTGGACCGTTCGGCCGTCGAAAACCGCCCGACCCACGAAATCGCCGACGCCATCGCCGAGGCCCGCATCGCGGCGGCCGGGGAACAGAAACGCAAGGCGGCCGCCTAGAGGGGCGTCCGTCGGCCCGCGCGGGCGGCTCGCCGTCGTCTCTTAACGGCCCGTTTACCATCCAGGCGGCATTTTCTGCCTAGCGGGGCGTGAGTGTCTTCCGCGAGTATGGGGCGGGAACGCGTGGGCGGCTTTACGGCGGCGTTGCAGAAGTTCGGGATCGGTCGGCTGGCCGCTGTCCTCGGCGTCGCCGCGGGCGTGGCCGCCGTGCTGGTCGCCGTCATGCTGCGGATGGGCCAGGCGCCCGACGCCCTGCTCTATTCCAACCTGGATTTGCGGGAAGCCGGCGAGATCACCGCCGCCCTCGACCAGGCCGGCATCAAGTACAAGTCACAGGGCGACGGTTCGACCATCATGGTCAACCGCGACGAGGTCGGCACGGCGCGGATCCTGGTCGCCGGCAAGGGCCTGGTGACGTCCGGTTCGGTCGGGTACGAGCTGTTCGACAACCAGTCGGTGCTGGGGCAGACCGAATTCCAGCAGCAGTTGAACGAACAGCGCGCCCTTCAGGGCGAGCTGGCGCGCACCATCATGTCGATGCGCGGCATCACCGCCGCCCGTGTCCACATCACCATGCCGCGCCGCGAGATGTTCACCTCGGCCGCGGGCGAACCGACCGCAGCCGTCCTGGTGGGGCTGGGCGGGCGCGACCTGACGGGCGATCAGGTGCGGGCGATCCGCAATCTGGTGGCCTCTTCCGTGCCGAACCTGAAGCCGGACCGCGTCACCGTGGCGGACCAGAACAACCGCACCTTGGCGGCGGGTGGCGAGGACGGCTTCACCTCCGCCTCGGCCGAAGAAGCCAAGGGCAACACCGAGGCCCAGCTTCAGGCGCGCATCAAGGATATCGTTGAAGGCGTCGTCGGCGTGGGCGCCGCGCGCGTCCAGGTGACGGCCGACATCGACCACAGCCGCTCCACCACCCAGGAGCAGAAGTTCGATCCGGACGGCCAGGTCGTGCGTTCGACCACCACTAACGGTTCGCAATCCAGCGATACTACGGCCCAGCCCGACGGCGGCGTCACCGCGACCAACAACATTCCTGGCGGCGCGGCGCCGGACGCGACCCAGGCCGGCTCTCGAAGCGCCGAAAACGCCGAGACGACGAACTACGAAATCTCGAACACCACCACCACGACCACCAAGGAGCCGGGCGAGGTCAAGAAGCTGGCGGTCGCGGTCGCGGTCGACGGCAAATGGACGCCGGCCAAGGACGGCAAGGGCGAAGCGACCTACGCCCCGCGCTCGGCCGAGGAGATCGCCCAGATCAAGTCTCTGGTCGCCGCCGCCGCCGGCATCGACGAGACGCGCGGCGACAAGATCGAGGTGATCAACGTCCGCTTCAACCGGGACGCCGGCGTCGCCGGCGGCCTGGACGGCGCTTCGTCGATGTTCGACTTCTCCAAGGACGACATCATGCGCGGGGTCGAGCTGCTGGTCCTGCTGATCACCGGCGTCCTGCTGATCTTCTTCGTCCTGCGTCCGTTGTTGAAGACGGCGACGGGCGGGACGAACCTGCCTGCGCTCGCCGGCGCCGACGGGGTGCCGGTCACGCCCCTGACCACGACGATCATCGGGCCGGACGGACAGCCGCAGCTGGTCCAGCTGCCGCCGCCCAGCGAGATGGAGCAGAAGATCGACATCGCCCGTATCGAGGGCCAGGTGAAGGCGTCTTCGGTCAAGAAGGTCGCCGACTTCGTTCAGTCCCATCCCGATGAGGCCACCGGCATCCTGCGGTCCTGGGTGGCCGAAGGCTGATGGCGAAGCTGGTCAACAAGAAGCAGGCGATCGAGGATCCGAACAAGCTGACGGGGCCCGAGAAGGCGGCCGTCATCCTGCTGGCGCTGGGCGAGGAGCACACCGCCCTGTGGGAGCGCCTGGACGACGAGGAGGTCAAGGAAATCTCCCAGGCCATGGCGACCCTGGGCAATGTTACGGCCGATGCGGTCGAGGCTCTGATGATCGAGTTCGTGTCGGGCCTGGCGGGTTCCGGCTCGGTGATGGGCAGCTATGAACAGACGCAGAAGCTGCTCAGCGCCTTCCTGCCCAAGGAGCGGGTCGACGGTCTGATGGAGGAAATCCGCGGTCCGGCCGGTCGCACCATGTGGGACAAGCTGGGCAATGTGAACGAGGCCGTCCTCGCCAACTATCTGAAGAACGAATATCCCCAGACCGTCGCCGTCATCCTGTCCAAGGTGCGTTCGGACCACGCCGCCCGCGTGCTGACCAGCCTGCCGGAGGATTTCGCCCTGGAGTGCGTGCAGCGGATGCTGCGCATGGAGCCGGTGCAGCGCGAGATTCTGGACAAGATCGAAGCCACGCTGCGTACCGAATTCATGTCGAACCTGGCGCGCACGTCCAAGCGCGACAGCCACGAGATGATGGCCGACATCTTCAACAGCTTCGACCGCCAGACCGAGGCGCGTTTCATCGGCGCCCTGGAAGAGCGGAACCGCGAATCCGCCGAACGCATCCGCGCCCTGATGTTCGTGTTCGAGGACCTGTCCAAGCTGGATCCGGGCGGGGTGCAGACCCTGCTGCGCGCGGTGGACAAGGATTCCTTGGGCCTGGCCATGAAGGGCGCCTCCGAGGGTCTGCGCGAGATGTTCTTTTCCAACATGTCCGAGCGCGCCTCCAAGATCATGCGCGAGGACATGGAATCGATGGGGCCGGTGCGCCTGAAGGACGTCGACGCCGCCCAGATGGCCATGGTCCAGGTCGCCAAGGATCTGGCCGCGCGCGGCGAGATCATGCTGGCCGGCCAGGGCGCCGACGACGAACTGATCTACTGACATGAGCCCTACCTCCAACATCGGACGCCCCTTCGTCTTCGACACCGAGTTCGATGCCGACGGGACCGTGGTGCGGCCAGGCGCCTGGGCGCCGGCCAAACGGTCCTATCAGCCCGCCGAGGTCGAGGCCCTGGTCGCCCAGGCGCGGTTGGAAGCGCGCCAGCAGGCCCTGTCGGAGGTCGCGCACCTGCAGGCCATGGCGCTGACCAACATCGCCCAGTCCGTCGCCACGGCCATGCCGCTGCTGCGCAACGCCGCACAGACGCACCGCGAACAGTCCGCCGACCTGTCGCTGGCCGCTGCGCGCGCCATCGCCGGCGCCGCGCTTGACCGTTTCCCTCACGCGCCGCTCCGGGCCGCGCTTGAGGTGTTGGCTCAGGAGATCGACGCTTCGCCGCGTCTGGTGGTGCGGGCGAGCGGCCTGGACGACGAAAGGCGAGCGGCCATTGAGCAGGCCTGCGCCGAAAGCGGTTTCACCGGCGCGGTGGCCTTCCGCGACGAGCCGGGCATGGCTCTGGCGGCCTTCCAGCTGGAGTGGGCCGACGGGCGCGCCGATCATGATCCCCAGGCCTCGGCCGAGCGGGTGGCCGAAGCCTTGAGCGCCGCCCTGGCCGCCGAGGCGGGCCACGCCGAAACCCTTTCCGCCGACAGGAGTGATGTCTGATGGACGCCGACGACCTGGCTCTCGAAGAGTTTTCCGAGTCCGCCGGCCTCGCGCCGTTGGAAGAGGCGGGCGAGAAGACCGCCGCCGATCTGGCCACGGTCTTCGACGTGCCGGTCAACATCTCGGCCGTGCTGGGCAAGTCGCACATGTCGGTGGCTCAGTTGCTGAAGCTGAACAAGGGGTCGGTGCTGGAGCTGGATCGCAAGGTCGGCGAAGCCATCGACATCTTCGTCAACAACCGTCTGATCGCACGCGGCGAGGTCGTCGTCGTCGAGGATCGGCTGGGCGTGACCATGACGGAAATCATCAAGGGCGAGGACGGCGGCGCTTAAGCGATTTCGAAGAAATCGCGTCCTGCCGGAAGGCGGGGCGAGGCGTCCGACAGAGAGATTAGAGGAGAAGAACGATGCGTCTTCTGGTGGTAGGCAGGCTGAGCGGGCAACTGGCGTCGGCGGTGAAGATGGCCATGGCGCACGGCGCCAAGGTCAATCATGTCGAACGTGCGGATCAGGCCACCGAACAGCTGCGGCGAGGGCAGGGCGCGGACCTGTTGATGGTCGACTATCAGCTGGACATCGCCGCCCTGATCGCCGCCAACGAGGCCGAGCGGATCACCATCCCGGTGGTGGCCTTCGGCGTCGACGCCGATGCGCGCGAGGCCGCCGCCGCCATCAAGGCCGGCGCCAAGGAGTTCATTCCCCTTCCGCCGGACGCCGAACTGATCGCCGCCGTGCTGTCGGCCGTCGCCGACGACGAGAAGCCGATGATCTCGGCTGACCCGGCCATGAAGGCGGTGCTGCAACTGGCCGATCAGGTCGCGCGGTCGGAAGCCTCCATCCTGATCACCGGCGAAAGCGGCGTCGGCAAGGAGGTGATGGCGCGTTATCTGCACGAACATTCGCGCCGGTCGGAAAAGCCCTTCATCAGCGTCAACTGCGCCGCCATTCCCGACAATCTGCTGGAATCCGAGCTGTTCGGGCACGAGAAGGGCGCCTTCACCGGGGCGGTGGCCCGCCGGATCGGCAAGTTCGAGGAGGCCGACGGCGGCACCCTGCTGCTGGACGAAATTTCGGAGATGGACGCCCGGCTTCAGGCCAAGCTGCTGCGCGCCATTCAGGAACGCGTCATCGACCGGGTCGGCGGCTCCAAGCCCGTGCCGGTCAATATCCGCATCATCGCCACCTCCAACCGTGACCTGTCCAAGGCCGTGGCGGAGGGCACGTTCCGCGAAGATCTGCTGTACCGGCTGAACGTGGTGAACCTGCGCCTGCCCAGCTTGCGCGAACGGCCCGGCGACATCGGCGTGCTGGCCGATCACTTCATCAAGAAATACGCCGCCGCCAACGGCGTGCCGGTGCGCCCGATGTCGGCCGCCGCGCGTCAGGCCGTCGCCGCCCACCGCTGGCCCGGCAATGTGCGCGAGCTTGAAAACGCGATGCACCGGGCGGTGCTGCTGGCGGTCGGACCCGAGATCGACGCGGACGCCATCCGCCTGCCGGACGGCCAGCCCCTGTTGGGCGGCAGTTCCGGCGCCGCGCCGCAGCCGGCCGGCTATGAGGCCGCCTATGGCGGCGGCGTCGCCGCTCGCGCGGCCCAGGCCGCCGACGCCGTGACCCGCAGCTTCGTCGGCCAGACCGTGGCGGCGATGGAGAAGACGCTGATCCTGGACACCCTGAGCCACTGCCTGGGCAACCGGACCCATGCGGCCAATATCCTGGGCATCTCCATCCGCACCCTGCGCAACAAGCTGAACGAATACGCCGACGAGGGCACGGCCATCCCGGCGCCCCAGAGCGGTGTTTCCGCCGCGGGCTACGCGGCCTGAAGTATGGTTCGGGGCTTTGATCGCAGGACGGTGATCGGCGGCGTGGGCGCGCTGGCGCTCGTCGGCTGCTATCCGAAGCGCGAGAAGCCCCAGGCCGAGGACGATCAGCCCGATTTTCTGCTGGCGGACCTGGAGGCGCGCCACGGCGGACGACTGGGGGTGGCGGCGCTCGACGTCGGCAGCCAGCGCCGGGTGTCCTGGCGGGGCCAGGAGCGGTTTCCGTTCTGCTCGACCTTCAAGGCCTTTCTCGCTGTCGCTGTCCTGGAGCGGGTGCAGCGGGGCGAGGAACAGCTGGATCGCGCCGTGCCGGTGGTTCGGGCCGACATGATCCCCCATGCGCCGGTGACAGAAAAGGCCGTCGGCCGAACCCTGACCATTCGGGAACTGATGCAGGCCGCCGTGGAGGTCAGCGACAATCCGGCCGCCAACATCCTGATCCGTGAAATGGGCGGAATCGCCGTATGGCGTGCGTGGTGGCCGACGTTCGGCGACACCACCACCCTGATCTCGCGCCTGGAGCCGGACCTGAACACCGCCCTGCCTGACGACCCGCGCGACACCTGTCTGCCGGATCAGACCCTGGCCAATATTCGCGAGCTGGCCTTCAGCGACCGGCTGACGCCCGAACACGACCAGATGATCCAGGGCTGGCTGACGGCCTCGCCGACCGGCCCCAACCGTATCAAGGCCGGCGCGCCGCAGGGCTGGACCGTGGCCCACAAGACCGGCACCGGCGTGAACGGGACCGCCAACGACATAGGCGTGGCCTTTCCCGTATCGGGATCGCCCGTGGTTCTGGCGACCTATTTCACCGGCGCGACACAGGCCAGCGACGACCAGCGCGACGCCGTGATCGCCGAGGCGACCCGTCGCGTCTTCAAGGCGCTGGGCCGTGACTGATACGCCCATCATGATGAAGGACGGCATGGCGCGCCCGACCGGGCGCGACGTCCTGAGCTGGGTCAACCGCGGCGAAGTGCTGATGGCGGTCGGCGTGATCGGCGTGATCATGCTGTTGATCCTGCCGGTTCCGAAGATGCTGCTGGACCTGCTGCTGGCGATCTCGCTGGTCTCGTCCGTGCTGATCCTGATGACGGCCGTCATGATGAAGCGGCCGCTGGACTTCGCCATCTTCCCGACGGTGCTGCTGGTCTCGACCCTGTTCCGGCTGGGCCTGAACCTGGCCTCCACACGCTTGATCCTGACCCATGGGCAGGAGGGGCACGATGCGGCCGGTCAGGTGATCAACGCCTTCGGCCAGCTGATGATGGGAGGCAATTTCATCATCGGGGTGATCATCTTCGCCATCATCCTGGTGGTGAACTTCGTGGTCATCACCAAGGGTTCGACCCGGATCGCCGAGGTCTCGGCCCGCTTCACCCTAGACTCCATGCCCGGCAAACAGATGGCCATCGACGCCGACCTGTCGTCCGGCCTGATCAACGAGGAACAGGCCAAGCTGCGCCGCAAGGAGTTGGAGCAGGAATCGACCTTCTTCGGGGCCATGGACGGCGCCTCGAAATTCGTGCGGGGCGATGCGGTCGCCGGCCTGATCATCACCTTCATCAATGTGATCGGCGGCATTCTGATTGGCACCCTGCAGCACAAGATGGCGCTGCCGGATGCGGCCAACACCTATGTGCAACTGACCATCGGCGACGGCCTGGTCACGCAGGTGCCGGCCATCATCATCTCCATCGCCGCCGGCTTTCTGGTGTCGAAGGCCGGTGTGGAGGGCACGGCGGACAAGGCCCTGGTCAGGCAGCTGGCCACCAACCCCGTGTCGCTGGGCGTGGTGTCGGGGGCCGCGGGCCTGATCGGCCTGATCCCCGGCATGCCGCTGATCCCGTTCGCGGCTCTGGCGATGGGGTCGGGCTTCATGGCCTGGAAGCTGGGCCGGGATCGGCTGAAGCCCCAGCCGACAGAGGCGGAGTTGGCCGCTGCGTCCGCCCAGCCCAAGGAGGATGTTGAAGAGCCCATCGCCAATGTCCTGACCATCGACGAGGTCAAGATCGAACTGGGCTATTCGCTGCTGAGCCTGATCAACGATCTGGAGGGGCGGCGACTGACCGACCAGATCCGCGCCCTGCGCCGGTCGCTGGCCCAGGAATACGGCTTCGTCATTCCCCAGGTCCGCATACTGGACAATATGCGCCTGCCGACCCAGGGCTACGCCATCCGCATCAAGGAGATGGAGAGCGGCGCGGGCGAGGTGCGGCTGGGCCATCTGATGGCGATGGACCCGTCGGGTCGCCAGGTCGAACTGCCCGGCGAACACATGCGCGAGCCCGCCTTCGGCCTGCCCGCCACCTGGATCGAGGAGAACCTGCGCGAGGAGGCGACCTTCCGGGGCTACACCCTGGTCGATCCGTCGACCGTCCTGACCACGCACCTGACGGAGATCCTGAAGGAGAACATGGCGGACCTGCTGTCCTATGGCGAGGTGCAGAAGCTGCTGAAGGACCTGGGGGCCGAAGAGAAGAAGCTGGTCGAGGAACTGATTCCCAGCGTTGTGACGGTCACGACCCTGCAACGCGTGCTGCAGGCTCTGCTGCGCGAGAAGGTGTCGATCCGCGACTTGCCGGCGATCCTGGAGGCTCTGGCCGAGGCCGCGCCGCACAGCTCCAGCGTCACCACTCTCGTCGAACATGTGCGGGCGCGACTGGCGCGCCAGCTGTGCTGGCAGCATCAGGGGGCGGACGGCGCCCTTCCGATCGTGACCCTGTCGCCGGAATGGGAAGCGGCGTTCGCCGAGAGCCTTGTCGGCGCGGGCGAGGACAAGCAACTGGCCATGGCGCCCTCGCGCCTGCAGGACTTCATCCGCGCCGTCCGCGACACGTTCGAACGCATCGCCATGACGGGCGAGAACCCGGTCCTGCTGACCAGTCCCCTGATCCGCCCCTATGTCCGCTCCATCATCGAGCGGTTCCGCGGTCAGACCGTCGTGATGAGCCAGAACGAGGTCCATCCCAAGGCCAAGCTGCGCACACTGGGCCAAGTCTGAGGCCGCGCGTGCCTTTGTAGTTTGACGCGCGGGCGGGCGCAGCTAAAGCTCGGTCATGATGATGCTCGCTTCGCAAACCTCCTGGTTCCGCTTTCGCGATTTCGCGCGGACGCCGTCGCTGGGGCGGTCCGTCGCGGCCATGCTGGTGGTGGCCTTCGCCGCGTTGATCCTGGTCAATGTGACCACCTTCGTGATGATGCAGCGCACGGCGGGGGTGAACCGCACCATCGAACACGCCCAGCAGATGCGGCGCGCCTCGCGGACAGTGCTGATCGCCATGCTGGACGCGGAGACGGCGCAGCGCGGCTATTTGCTGACGGGGCGTAGCGACTTTCTGCAACCGTTTCTGGACGCCGAAGAAAAGATGAAACCGGCGGTGGCCTTTCTGGACGAGGGAGCCGCGCGCGACCCGACCCTGAAGGCGCCGATCGAACGGATCCACACCCTGGCCGATCAGAAGTGGACCGAGATGGAGGCCACGCTGAATCTGGCGCGCCAGGGACGGATCGGCCAGGCCATCCAGTCCGTGCGATCCGGCGAAGGCAAGCGCTACATGGATGAGCTACGCACGGCGATCGACGATTTCGACGCCATCAAGTCCGCCCGCATCGCCAGTCGCACGCACCGGATGGAGGCCTTCGGCGCCCTGACCTTCACCATGAACGCGATCACGGGGGTCCTATTGCTGGTGCTGGCGTTGCTGTCGGGCTGGATGGTGCGCCGCTATGTCAACGAGGTGCAGTCGGCGCGCGAGGAGGTTCATGCGCTGAACGTAGGGTTGGAGGCCACGGTGCAGGAGCGCACCGGCGACCTGATGCGGGCCAACGAGGAAATCCAGCGTTTCGCCTATATCGTCAGCCATGATCTGCGGGCGCCCCTGGTCAACGTCATGGGCTACACCTCGGAGCTGGAGCAGGCCGGCAAGGTGGTCGACAAGGCTATCGTCGCGGCCGAAAAGACGCGACCCGTCGATCCCGAGGTCGTCATGGCCGTGCGCGAGGACATGCCCGAGGCCATCGGCTTCATCCGCGCCTCCACGGCCAAGATGGACCGGCTGATCAACGCCATCCTGAAGTTGTCGCGCGAAGGTCGGCGCAACCTTTCGCCCGAGACGCTGGACATGACGGCCATGACACAGGCTATCGCCGACAGCGTCCACCACCAGACCGAGGCGTCGGGCGCGCGCATCGAGGTCCAGGTTCTGCCCGAGATCGAAAGCGACCGTCTGTCGATGGAGCAGGTGCTGGGCAATCTGATCGACAACGCCGTCAAATATCTGGACGCCGACCGTCCGGGCCGCATCGTGGTTTCAGGCGAGGAGGTCGCGGGCGGCTGGGCCGTCTATCGCATCGCCGACAACGGTCGTGGCATCGCGCCGCGCGACCACGAACGAATCTTCGAGTTGTTCCGGCGCTCCGGGAAACAGGACCGGACCGGCGAGGGGCTGGGGCTGGCATTCGTGCGCAACAGCGTCCGGCGCCTGGGCGGTACGATCGATGTCGAGTCCGAACTCGGCAAGGGCTCGACTTTCGTGCTTAAATTCCCCAAACGACTGATCCTTCCGGAAACTGGAGCTTCCCTGTGACGCAACCCGTCAAAATCATCATGGTCGAGGACGATCATGGCCATGCGAAGCTGATCGAGAAGAATATTCGCCGCGCCAACATCAACAACGAGATCAAGCATTTCGACGAGGGCACCGCGGCTCTGGACTATCTGTTCAGCGAAGAAATCCTTGCCAACGGGCCGCTGCTGATCCTCCTGGACCTGAATCTGCCGGACATGTCGGGTACGGATATTCTGGAAAAGGTGAAGGGCAACGAGCGCCTGCGCCGCGCGCCGGTCGTGGTTCTGACCACCACCGACGACAAGGTCGAGATTCAACGTTGCTATGACCTGGGTTGCAACGTCTACATCACCAAGCCGGTGGACTATGAGTCCTTCGCCGGGGCGATCCGTCAGTTGGGCCTGTTCCTGTCCGTCATTCAGGCGCCCGACATCCAGTGATTGAATCCTCGGGGGCTATTCGTCTGCTCTATATCGACGACGATCGGGGATTGGCCCGTCTGGTCGAGAAGGAGTTGGGCCGTAACGGCTATGTCGTGACCACCGCCCCGGACGGCGATGTGGGGCTGGAGCTGTTGCGCCAGGGGGGCTACGACATCTGCGCCCTGGATCACTACATGCCGTCGCGCGACGGACTGGACGTCCTGCCCGAGATCATGGCCCTGCCCGAGCCGCCGCCCGTGGTTTATGTAACCGGGGCGCAGGACGGACGCATCGCCGTGGCGGCCTTGCGCGCCGGCGCCGCCGACTATGTGATCAAGGACGTGTCCGAGGATTTCACCGCCCTGCTGCGCTCGGCGTTGGAGGATGCGCTGACCCGCCGTCGGCTGCAGCGTGAGAACGAGGCCGCCCACGAACAGATCCGTCTGGCCCGCGACCGCGCCGAGGCCATGCTGCGCGAGGTGAACCACCGCGTCGGCAATTCGCTGCAACTGGTGTCCAGCTTCATGTCCCTCCAGATGCGCCACATCGCCGACAACGCCGCCAAGGAGGCGCTGCGCGAATCCCAGGCGCGGATCGAGGCGGTGGCCCATGTGCACCGGCGTCTCTACACCTCGGGCGACGTCAGCCAGGTGGCGATGGACGATTATCTGGCCGGTCTGATGGACGAACTGTCCAAGTCAATCGGGCCGGACACCGGAGGAACCCCGCGACTGGTTCTGGACGCCGCGCCCATGTCGGTGTCGACCGACCAGGCCGTGTCGCTGGGCGTGATCGTCACCGAACTGGTCACGAACGCGGTCAAATACGCCTATGCGCCGGGGCAGGGGGGCGAGATCCGTATCGCCCTGCGGCGGTCGGAGGACGGACGGGCGATCCTGACGGTTGAGGATGACGGTCCCGGCTTGGGTGACGGCGCCCCCAAGGGTACGGGCCTGGGGTCCAAGATCATCTCGGCCATGGCGTCGGGCCTGCGGTCTTCGGTCAATTTCGATCCGGGCCACAAGGGCGTGCGCGCCCAGATGGCCTTCGACCTTTAAGCCATTCCCATGCTGCAGTTCGGCGTTCGCAATCCCATTTTCGACTATCGCCGCCGGGCCACGGCCTTCGGCGTCGCCGAGCGCGACGGCCTGATCGCCTGCGTTCGGGTGGAGCGGCCGGGCGGCGCCTATTTCGACCTGCCGGGCGGCGGCGTCGATGGCGAGGAGAGCGAGGTCCAGGCCCTGGTGCGCGAGTTCGTCGAGGAGACGGGCCTGGATATCGCGCCGCTGAACCGTATCGCGGAAGCCAGCCAGTTCTTCCGTCGCTCGACGGATGAGCCGGTGAACAACGTCGGCGGCTTCTGGACCGCGACGATCTTGGCCGAACATCCTGAAGCCAAGCTGGAAGATGATCATACGCTGGTCTGGCTGGACCCGACCTTCGCCATCTCGCGGCTGCGCCACGATTCGCACGCCTGGGCGGTGGCGGTCTGCCTGCGGCGTCCCCGCTGAATCCAAGCTGAGCCTTACGGAACGGGGTCTTTGCGCACCCGTTCTTCTCCCGACAGGTCGGACCCTTCGGTCCGCCGCAGACAGGAGAACGACCATGGCTGATCACGACCGCATCGAAGGCGCCGCCAAGAACATCGGCGGAAAGATCAAGGAAGTCGCCGGCAAGGTGACGGGCGACACAAAGCTTCAGGCCGAAGGCAAGGCCGAACAGCTGGAAGGCAAGGTTCAGAACGCGATCGGCGGCGCCAAGGACAGCCTGCGCGACAAGCATTAATCGCTCTTGGTGATCGGATGAAGGCGCCGCCTGCCATCGCGGGCGGCGCTTTTCGTTCAGCGCGTCAGGGCCCGCATGGCGCTGTCCAATCCCTCCAGCGTCAGCGGATACATGCGGTGATCCATGATCTCGTTCAGCAGGCCGACCGAGGCGGTATAGCTCCAGTAACGTTCGGCGACGGGGTTCAGCCAGACCGACTTTTCCCACTGCTGGCGGGCGCGCTTCATCCAGACGGCCCCGGCTTCCTCGTTCCAGTGCTCGACCGAGCCGCCGGGCATGGTGACCTCATAAGGGGACATGGTCGCATCCCCGACGAAGATCGCGCGCCAGTCGCCGGGATATTTGTTCAGCACCTCCCACGTCGGGGTGCGCTCGGCGTGGCGGCGGCGGTTGTCCTTCCAGACTCCTTCATAGAGGCAGTTGTGGAAGTAGAAGAATTCCAGGTTCTTGAACTCGGTCCGCGCCGCCGAGAACAGCTCCTCGACCAGTTTGATATGGCCGTCCATTGAGCCGCCGACGTCCAGGAACAGCAGCACCTTGATCGTGTTGCGCCGTTCGGGCCGCATCTGGATGTCCAGCCAACCCTGACGCGCCGTGCCGTCGATGGTGCCGTCGATGTCCAGTTCGTCCGCCGCCCCCTGACGCGCGAAACGGCGCAGGCGGCGCAACGCCACCTTGATGTTGCGGGTGCCCAGTTCGACGGTGTCGTCCAGATTCCTGAACTCGCGCTTCTCCCACACCTTGACCGCGCGGCCGTGCTTGCCCGGTCCGCCGATCCGCACGCCCTCGGGGTTATAGCCGCCGTGACCAAACGGGCTGGTCCCGCCCGTGCCGATCCATTTGGAGCCGCCCGAATGCCGTTCCTTCTGCTCTTCCAGACGCTGTTTCAGCGTCTCCATCAGCTTGTCGAACCCGCCCAGCGCCTCGATCTGGGCCTTTTCCTCGTCGGACAGATATTTCTCGTTCAGCAGCCGCAGCCAGTCCTCGGGGATGTCGGCGGTCAGGTCCTCGCCCGCGCCAACCGTCTCGACGCCCTTGAACACCGTGCCAAACACCTGGTCGAAGCGATCGTAGTGTTTCTCGTCCTTGACCAGAACAGCGCGCGACAGGTGGTAGAAGGCCTCCACGTCGTGATCCGCCACGTCGCGGTCCATCGCCTGCATTAGATGCAACCATTCCTTCATCGACACCGGAACCTTGGCGTCGCGCAGGGCGGTGAAGAAGGGCAGGAGCATCAGGATTTCCCCCCGGGCTGGCGTTTCGTCTCGCGCCGCAGGATGAACTCGCGGTCCATCCAGGCCCCAACGGGATAATCGTACTCGCCGGCTTTCTCGAACCCATGGGCCGCATAGAGCCGCCGAGCCTTTTCGTTGCCGCTCCAGACGCCGATCCACAGGGGGCCGTCGCTGCGGGCCTGCATCCAGTCCAGCGACAGCGCCAGCAGTTTCGTGCCCAGGCCCAGCCCCTGCGCAGCCTTGGCGACATAGAGGCGGCGCAGTTCCATATGACTGGGGCGCGCCTCCGGGTGCGGCAGGGTGCAGGGGCCGACATTGGCGAAGGCCAGCAACTCCCCGTCGCGGTCCGCCACCCACAGGGCGCAGTCGGGATCGACGATGCGCTTCAGCGACGTCTCGGGGGCGAAACTGGCGTTCAGGAAGGCCTCCAGATCAGCAGCCGGATAGGGAATGCCGAAGCCGGTCACGAAGGTGTCGACAAAGGTCTGGCGCCCCAGGACGCCCAGGGAGTCGGCGTCGTCGGGGCGGGCCAGGCGGATCACGGCGTCGGTCATGTCACGATCCTTAGCGCCCCGTGGCGGCCGAGGCGAGCGGGGGCGATCTCGACCCTGCAAAGGCCCCGTGATCAGGCGAGGTTGTGTCGGCGCGCGAGGCCGTTTACGACCTTGAGGATTGGATCGCGTCGGCGGTCGACACCAGTTTGCGTCGGGGAGGACAGAGGACCGTCAAGCCTTGGATTTTCAAGGTCCGTCCGCGCGTCATGTCGATCTCCGCCCCGCTTCCGCCCCTGTCCGCCGCCCTGTCGCCCGAGTCGCCGCAGCCTGAAACCGCGCCGACCGGCGCAGCCGCCGCCCGCGTGGGACGCCCCGGCGCCATCATCCTGACTCGTCACGGCGAACCGGCCCTGTCGCGCAAATGCCTGATCACGGCGCGCCAGTACGGCGACTGGTGGGCCAAGTACGAGATCGGCGGCCTGCTGGCCGGCCAGACCCCGCCCGCAGCCCTGGTGGCGGCGGCGCAAGGTGCGGGGGTCATCTACGCCTCGACCCGGCCGCGCGCCCAGGAAACCGCCGCTGCGGTCGCCGCCGGGCGCGAGGTGATGTCGGACGTTCTGTTCATCGAGGCGCCCCTGCCGCCGCCGCCATTTCCCGACTGGTTCAAGCTGTCGCCCAAATGGTGGGGCGTGGTGTCGCGCTTCTGGTGGCATGCGTTCGACCATCACGGCGGTCAGGAAACCCGCGCCGAGGCCGAACGCCGGGCGGAAGAGGCGGCGCAGAAGCTGATCGCGCGCGCCGAGGCGGGGCAGGACGTTCTGGTCTTCGCCCACGGCTATTTCAACCACATGGTCGGCGGCCGGCTGAAGGCCGACGGCTGGAAACTGGTCCAGAACCAGGGCTTCAAATACTGGTCGCAGCGTCGCTACGAGAAGCGATAGCCGCTTCTGGCGTTGAAGCGCGCGGCGACGCCCTCTAGGGTCCGCGCCATGACCGACGCCGCCCCCGCCATTCCCGCCGATCTCAGTTTCGAAGACGCCCTGCAGCGGCTGGAGACCATCGTGTCCCGCCTGGAATCCGGTCAGGCCCCGCTGGAGGAATCCATCGCCCTGTACGAAGAGGGGGCGCGGCTGAAGGCGCATTGCGAGGCGCGGCTGAAGGCCGCCCAACTGCGTGTCGAAAAGATCGTCGTCGGCCCCGACGGCCAGGCCAGGGGCGTCGAGGCGGCGTCGTTCGAATGACCCTTCATCGTCTCGTGGCGGCGAACGGCGGTCGGTCGTCTTGACCCGCGTCATCGCCGCCAACTCGCCTGAACAGGCGGTGATCGACCGCGTGGGAGAGGTCGCGGATCTGGTCACGGTCGCGCTGGACGAACTGCTGCCGCGCGCCGAGGGGCCGGAATCGCGTCTGACCGAGGCCATGCGCTATGCGGCCCTGGGGCCGGGCAAGCGGCTGCGTCCGTTCTTTGCGCTGGAGGCCGCGCGGCTGTTCGACATCGACGAACGGTCGGTGCTGCGGGCCGCCTGCGCCCTGGAATGCGTCCACGCCTACAGCCTGGTCCACGACGACCTGCCGTGCATGGACGATGACGACGTGCGGCGGGGGCGCCCGACCGTCCACCGCGCCTATGACGAGGCGACGGCGGTGCTGGCCGGCGATGCGCTGCAGACCGCCGCCTTCGACATCATCCTGCACGAGGACACGCACGAGGACGCGGCCGTGCGCTGCGAACTGGCGGCGCGGCTGTCGCTGGCGTCGGGCGCGCGGGGCATGGCGGGCGGCCAGATGATCGACCTTCTGGGCGTGCGCGACGACCTGGGCGGGGTGGCGCGGATGCAGCGGCTGAAGACCGGCGCCCTGTTCGCCTATGCGTTTGAAATCCCGCTGATCGTCGCCGACGCCTCGGCCCTGCATCGCCACGCCCTGATCAGCTTCGCCCACGACGTCGGCCTGGCCTATCAGATCGTCGACGACATTCTGGATGCGGAAGGTTCCGCCGAAGAAATGGGCAAGGCGGCGGGCGGCAAGGACGCGGCCTTGGGCAAGACAAACTTCGTCACCCTGCTGGGTCTGGAAGAGGCGCGGCACCGGGTCGCCCATCTGGCCGATCAGGCCCGCTCGCATCTGGAGCCGTTTGGCCAGGACGCCGAAATCCTCAAGGCCAGCGTGGACTTTGTGCTAAGGCGCCGGTCCTGATAGGAAACCTGACCCGTTTCGACGGGTTGAGACAAGAAGACCTTCAAGGTTCCGCCTGATGCCCGACACCCCCCTGCTCGACACCGTCAAGATTCCCGCCGACATGCGGGGCTTCGACATCGCCCAGCTGAAACAGCTGGCCGAAGAGGTGCGGGCCGAGACCATCGACGCGGTGTCCGTCACCGGCGGGCATCTGGGCGCGGGGCTGGGCGTGGTCGAACTGACCACGGCGCTGCACCATGTGTTCGAGACGCCCAGGGACATCTTGATCTGGGACGTCGGGCACCAGTGCTATCCGCACAAGATCCTGACCGGGCGGCGCGATCGAATCCGCACCCTGCGCCAGGGCGGCGGCCTTTCCGGTTTCACCAAGCGCAGCGAGAGCGAATACGATCCGTTCGGCGCCGCCCACGCCTCGACCTCGATCAGCGCCGCCCTGGGCTTCGCCGCCGCGCGCGACCAGAAGGGCGAGAAGAACCGGGTCGTGGCCGTGATCGGCGACGGCTCCATGTCGGCGGGCATGGCCTATGAGGCGATGAACAACGCCGCCGAGGCCACCAATGGTCAGCTGATGGTCATTCTGAACGACAACGACATGTCCATCGCCCCGCCGGTCGGCGGGATGAGCGCCTATCTGGCCGGGCTGGTGTCCGGCGGCGCCTATCAGAACGTGCGTCGACTGGGGAAGACCGTGGCCCAGCATCTGCCGCGTCCGTTCCGCAAGGCGGCCAAGAAGGCCGAGGAATATGCGCGCGGCATGGTGACGGGCGGCACCTTCTTCGAGGAGTTGGGCTTCTATTATGTCGGGCCGATCGACGGGCACGACATGGACAATCTGGTGCCGATTCTGAAAAAGGCGGCGGCCATCGAGGACCGGCCCGTGCTGGTTCACGTCGTGACGCAGAAGGGCAAGGGCTACGCCCCCGCCGAATCCAGCGCCGACAAACTCCATGCGGTGGTCAAGTTCGACGTGGTGTCGGGCAAACAGGCCAAGGCCGTGTCGAACGCCCCCAGCTACACCAAGGTGTTCGGGACCGAGCTGATCAAACACGCCAAGATCGATCCGACCGTGGTGGCCATAACCGCCGCCATGCCTTCGGGCACCGGGTTGGACCTGTTCGGCCAGGCCTTCCCCGAGCGGACCTTCGACGTGGGCATCGCTGAACAGCACGCCGTGACCTTTGCGGCCGGTCTGGCGGCGGACGGGATGAAGCCGGTCTGCGCCGTCTATTCGACCTTCCTGCAACGCGGTTATGACCAGGTGGTCCATGATGTGGCCATCCAGTCCTTGCCGGTGCGGTTCGCGATGGACCGGGCAGGGCTGGTCGGGGCTGACGGCGCGACCCACGCCGGATCGTTCGACATCGGCTTCATGGGCGCGCTGCCGGGCATGGTGCTGATGGCGGCTTCGGACGAAGCCGAACTGGCGGCGATGATCTCGACGTCCCTGGCCATCGACGATCGCCCCAGCGCCTTCCGCTATCCGCGCGGCGACGGGGTAGGTGTGGACATCCCCGAACTGGCCGCGCCGCTGGAGATCGGCAAGGGCCGGATCGTGCGCGAGGGAACCTCGGTCGCCATCCTGTCGCTGGGCACACGCCTGCAGGAATCGCTGAAGGCGGCGGACCTGCTGGCGGCCAGGGGCGTGTCGGCGACCGTGGCGGACGCCCGTTTCGCCAAGCCGCTGGACGCCGATCTGATCCTGCGTCTGGCGCGCGAGCACGAGGCCCTGATCATGGTGGAGGAGGGCGCCATGGGCGGCTTCGGCGCCTTCGTGCTGCAGCTTCTGGCGGAAAAGGGCGCGCTGGATCGCGGCCTGAAGGTCCGCACCCTGAACCTGCCGGACATCTTCCAGGATCAGGATTCGCCTGTCGCCATGTACGCCAAGGCCGGACTGAACGCCGAACACATCGCCGCCGCCTCCCTGACGGCCCTGGGCGTCGAGGCGACGCGAGCCGCACGCGCCTGACGAGCGCCTTCAGGCCCGGTCGCGTATCCGCATTCCGCCTGGTCCCTTGCTGTCGACCTCGAACCGGCCCGTGGCGCGGATCAGGTCGGACAGTTTGGCGTAGCCATAGGTGCGCTGGTCGAAATCGGGATAGGCGTTACGCAGCCGATTGCCGATGGCCCCGGCGGAGACCCAGCCGTCGCCGTCCTCGTCCATGTCGGCGATGACCGAGGCGATCAGGCGCGTCGCCTCGGTCGGCTTGCGCTTGGCCGGCGCGGGCTCGGCGGCGGTCTTCTTGCCGGCGTCGCCGTCCGGCTCGGCCTGGGTGGTCAGGTTCTCGGTATAGATGAAGCGGGTGCAGGCCTGGCGGAAACTTTCGGGCGTCTTCTGTTCGCCGAAGCCATAGACGTCCACGCCCTCCTCGCGGATGCGCGCGGCCAGACGGGTGAAGTCGGAATCGGACGACACCAGGCAGAAACCGTCGAACCGCCCCGAATGCAGCAGGTCCATGGCGTCGATCACCAGGGCGATGTCGCCCGAATTCTTGCCCTTGGTGTTGGCGAAATTCTGCTGAGGCTGGATGGCCCACCGCGCAAGAACCTTGGTCCAGCCGGCGATCTGGGCGCTGGAAAAGTCGCCATAGACCCGCCGCGCCGAAGCCTCGCCCAGGGTCGCGATTTCCGTGAACAGAGCCTCCGCGATACGGGCCGAGGCGTTTTCCGCGTCGATCAGAACGGCGAGGCGCGCCGGCTTTCCATTGGCCATGAGGTGGGGATCCTTGCGTTGGCGGGGGAAGAGAACAGCCTACAGTTGGCCCATGGTGTTGTCGTGGTCGACGGCCTGTTTCTTAAGCCAGGCGACGAAGGCGGTGGCGCTGGGCGACGGCGGCCGGTCGCGCGGCTGGACCACGAAATAGGCGAAGCCCACCGCTTCGGACCCGTCGGCGAAGGGCGCGACCAGTCGGCCGGCGTTCAGATCGGCCTGGGCCAGGGTGCGCTTGGCCAGGGCGACGCCGCGTCCGGCCATCGCCGCCTCGATCAACAGACCGGACTGGTTGAACCGCGAACCGCGACGGGGATCGGGATGGCGCACCCCGCGCGCCTTCAGCCACATGGCCCAGTCCGGGCGGCTGGGGTCGCCGTCGTTGGACATGTCGTGCAGCAGCGTATGGCGCGCCAGGTCGGCCGGCGAACGTAGGGGAGGCTCACCATTCATGAGGGCGGGCGCGCAGACCGGCAAGACCGTCTCAGTCATCAGCCGCTGGACCATCAGGCCTGGATAGTCGCCGGGGCCGTAACGGACGGCCAGATCGACCTTTCCTTCCGACAGATCGGCCGGCTCCATGTCGGCGGAAATCCACAGCTCGATCTCGGGATGGGCCGCGTGGAAGTCGTCCATGCGCGGCATCAGCCATTTGGAAGCGAAGCTGGGCGCCACGCTGATCGACACCTGGCGGCGGCGCGGCGGCTCCCGCAACAGGGCCGAGGCGTCCATCAGCCGCTCGAACCCCTCGCGCAGCAGGGGGACCGAAGACCGGCCCAGGTCGGTCAGCTGCAGGCCGCGCGCCTCGCGCACGAACAGGGCGCCGCCCACCGTCTCCTCCAGCAGGCGGATCTGTTGGCTGACGGCGCCGGGCGTGACCGACAGTTCGTCGGCGGCGCGCGAGAAGTTCAAATGCCGGGCCGCGGACTCGAAGGCGCGCAGGGCGTTCAGGGGAAGCAGGGGACGGGCCATAGGCTTTAGAAATCCTATCGACGCGGCGATGGCAATGCGCTTGACGGCGCCCATGGACAAGCGGGGGCGGCGGCGTCACTTAGGCGACGCCTAATTTCTCGCCAGAAAGCACCGCCTTGTCCGCTACGCCGTCCGTCATCGACCTGATCGGGAACACGCCCCTGGTGCGGCTGAACCGCCTGTCTGACCAGACGGGGTGCGAGATCCTGGGCAAGGCCGAGTTCATGAACCCCGGCGGCTCGATCAAGGACCGGGCGGCCCTGTCCATCGTGCGCGCCGCGCGAACCTCGGGCGCGTTGAAGCCCGGCGGAACGGTGGTGGAAGGCACAGCGGGCAACACCGGGATCGGACTGGCCCTGGTCGGGGCGGCGCTGGGCCACCCGGTCGTCATCGTCATGCCTCGCACCCAGTCCGAAGAGAAGAAGGCCGCCATCCGCTCGCTGGGCGCGCGCCTGGTCGAGGTGGACGCCGCCCCCTTCTCCAGTCCCAACCATTTCGTCCACTATTCCAGCCGTCTGGCCGCCGAGTTGAACGACAGCGAAGCGGCCGGCGCGATCTGGGCCAATCAGTTCGACAACACCGCCAATCGCGACGCCCACTATCATGGCACCGGGCCGGAAATCTGGGCCCAGACGGGCGGCCGGATCGACGCCTTCGTCTCGGCCGTGGGGTCGGGGGGCACCCTGGCCGGCGTCTCGGCCTATCTGCGGGAACGCAAGCCCGAGGTGACGACAGCCCTGGCCGATCCGGCGGGCGCGGCCCTGTTCAACTGGTACACGGAAGGCCGGATGGCGGGCGAGGGGTCGTCCATCACCGAGGGGATCGGCGTGGCGCGCATCACCGGCAATCTGGAAGGCTTCCGGCCTGATCGCGCCTATCGAATCGAGGATGCGGAGTTTCTGCCGATCCTATTCGACCTGGTGCAGCACGAAGGATTGTCGCTGGGCGGCTCGGCGGGGGTCAATATCGCCGGGGCCGTGCGGCTGGCGCGCGACATCGGGCCGGGCAAGACCATCGTGACCTGCCTGTGCGATCCGGGCTCGCGCTATGCGTCCAAGCTGTTCAACCCCGAATTCCTGCGGTCGAAGGGCCTGCCGGTTCCGGGGTGGATCTGACCGCTACTTCGCCTTCTCCTCCGCGATCCAGGCGTCCATCCGGCGGTCCAGCAGGTCCAACGGCAGGGGGCCTTCGGTCAGCAGGGCGTCGTGGAAGGTGCGGACGTTGAACTTCGGTCCCAGTTCGCGTTCGGCCCGTTGGCGGATTTCGCGCAGCCGGATTTCCCCGATCTTGTAGGCCGTCGCCTGGCCGGGCCAGCCGATGTAGCGTTGCAGTTCGGTCTCGATATTGTGCGGGGCCAGGGCGGAGTTGTCGCGGAAACAGGCGCGCGCCTGCTCTTCGGACCAGCCCAACCAGTGCAGGCCGGTGTCTGCCACCAGGCGACAGGCGCGCCACATCTCATAGGACAGGCGGCCGAACCGTTCGTAAGGCGTACGATAGAAGCCCATTTCCTCGCCCAGGAACTCCGAATACAGGCCCCAACCTTCGGTGAAGGCGGTGACGTTGGCCTGACGTCGGAAATAGGGCTGGTCCGCCGCCTCCTGCTGCAGGGCGATCTGGACGTGGTGGCCGGGCACCGCCTCGTGCAGGGTCAGAGCCGGCAGCTCGTACAGCGGCCGTTGGTCCAGCTTGGACGTGTTGACGATGTAGTGGGCCGCCACGCCGTTCTGCATCGAGCCGGGATTGTAGCGGCCGGTGGTGTAGTTGGCCTCGATCTGCGGCGGGACCGGCTCCACATCGTAGGGCAGGCGGGGCAGGGTGGCGAAAAGGGGCGGCAGGCCGCCGTCGGCCCGCTTGGCCATTTCCGACGCCTTCTCCAGCAGTTCTTCGCGGCTATGGGCGTAGAATTGCTGATCGGTGCGCAGGAAGTTCAGGAAGCCCGCGAAATCGCCGGTCCAGCCGGCGGCGCGCATCTCGATCTCCATGCGGGCGCGGATGCGGGCGACCTCGTCCAGGCCGATCTGGTGAATCTGGTCCGGCGTCAGGTCGGTGGTGGTGTGGCCGCGCACCAGATAGGCGTACATGGCCTTGCCGCCGGGCCGATCGCCCAGGCCCGGCTCGACCGGCGCCTTGGGCAGATAGTCGGTTTCCAGGAAGGCCAGCCAGGCGCGCCGCGCCGGCACGATGACCGAGGTGACGGCCTCGGCGCCCTGGGCCTGCAAACGGGCCTTTTCGGCGGCGGGCACGCTGGCGGGCAGGGTGGCGAAGGGCTTCATCAGGGGCTCGGCGTCGGACGTCGTCGCCACGTCGTTGCGAGCCAGTTGGATGGCGCTTTCGGTTACGGACCGGGCCTGGAGCATGCCGGTCTGAAGGCCGCGCCGTGCGTTCTCGGTCGTCTGGGCGTACAGGGTTCCGAAACCTCGGATGCGCTGGATGTAGGCCTCGGCTTCGGCGATCGAGTTCAGCCGCGTCGAGCCGCCGATGTAGATCGCCCAGGTTCCCGGCCCGCCTTCGCTGTCGAAGGCCAGTCGTCCGGTGTCGTAGTCCAGCCCCTCCAGGCTGCGGTTCAGGGTGTAGAGCAGGAAGTCGCGGTTGATCGTGCCGGCGTGGGAAAGACTTGCCGGGTCTATGGCGTTCAGCCTGGAGACGAAGGCTTTCAGCGGCGCGCGCTGGGCCAACTCGAACGATCGGCTGAGGTCCGGCGTCCGCGCCATGGCCGCGACGTCGCCCTCGCTGGCGGCGGTGAACGGGTCGGTCGCCTTCAGATAGGTCTCATAATCCGCGATCAGGCCGTTCAGCGCCGTATCGGCCGGGGCGACGGCGGCGGACGGCGGCGGGCTCTGCGTCTGGGCCATGACAACGACGGGCGCGGCGCCCGACAACAGGGCGGCCGCGACGGCCAGGTGCGAAATCTTCATGGAAGCCCCTTCCGAACAGTTCGCGCAGGCAACGCGACAGGGAAGGGTGCGTCAAGTCATCCGCACGCGGCGAAGAACCGCTCGACGTTGGCTTGAGATCCCGGCTGGGCCGCCAGGGGCTCGCGGTTGTCGCCCTGCCACAGGGCCAGCCATCCCAGGCGACGGAACCGCTGGAACACGGGGTCTTTGGCTTGGGCGTCGGCGGTCACATACTGTCCCTCGTGGATGCCAGCGGGCTCCGATCGGGCCGGATAGCGTTCGTCGTCGCCGCCGGATTCGATGTGCAGGACGCGCGCGGGCTTGTCGAAAACGGCCGCCAGCTCCAGCTTGCCCGTGCCGCCCTGACAGATCAGCTGCAGCTTCAGGTCGTCGCTGTCGGGTTGCCCATAGGCCAGGGTGATTTCTTGCCCGTCCTGATCCAGCAGCCAGTCGTAGCCGGGCGTGGGGGCCGCCCCCCCGGTAGAGGCGGCCTGGGGCGACAGCGTCGCCACGCCGCCGCCGCTGGCGCAGGCCGACAGGGCCGCGGCCAGCGCGGCCAGGCTCGACAGCGACAGGGTCGAACGGGGCGAAGACGGCAGGCGCATGATCGATTCCTTATCCCGAGCAACGGTCGGCGAACCGACGCAGCTTGGCAAGGTGAGACCGCTCGACGGTGACGAGGTTCTGGCTCTCGCCGACCGCCACGGTCATGCGGCCGCCGACCACGAAGGCGGCGAAGACGGGGTGATCGACGGGCAGGGTCGTCTCCAGCTTGTCGCCGCGCCCCGCTCGCGCTTCGGCCGTGGCGGTCGCTGAGCCTGCGGTGATCCGCGCAAAGCCCGAAACGGGGTCGGAACCATAGACCGCGACAGTCACCACGCCCGATCCGGGCTGGCATTGCAGGGTGGCCTTCAGGTCGGGGCTGTCGGGCCTTTCGTTGGCCAGGACCATGGGGCCCGATCCCTCATACAATGTCCATGTCCAACCGGCGGAGGCGGGATTGGGACCCGGAGCGGAGGATTGCAGCGCCAGGGCCAGCAGGGCCGGGAGGAAGACACCCATGCGTCGGTTCCGCAGACGACGCGAAACGCCGCGCCGCGCCGAATGTCGTCGGGCGCGGCGCGAACTGCAATAGGCGACGGCGGTCGCCGGGCGCCGTTCGGCGTCAGAAGGGGCTGAACCGCTCCACCAGGCTCTGCGCGGCCGGGGCCGACTGGATGCGGCTGATGTCGCCACGACCGCCGTAGGAGATGCGCGCCTCGGCGATCTGGGTGTGGTTGATGGCGTTGGCCGAGGAGATGTCCTCGGGCCGCACGATGCCGGCGACAGTCAGTTCGCGCACCTCGCGGTTGGTGCGGACCTCCTGGCGGCCCTGGATCACCAGATTGCCGTTGGCCAAGACGTCCGTGACGACGGCGGCGATGGTCAGCGAGACCTTCTCGGCGCGGTTGACCGAGCCGGTGCCGGCGGATTTGGAGCCGCCCTCCAGGCCGATCATGTTGGAGGGGTCGAAGTCGCCGGGCAGGACCCGGCCCAGGCTGCTTTCCAGACCGAACAGGTGCGACACGCCGCCCGACGCCTGGTTGGAGCGCGACCGCTGGGTGGAGTTCTGGGTCTGGGCGCGATCGTCGATGTCGATCTTGACGGTCAGGATGTCTCCGACGTGGCGGGCGCGCTGGTCGCCGAAGAAGGTGCGGGCGCCCACACGCCACAGGCTGTTGGCGCTGGCGGGCGTGGCCTCGCGCGTCGCCGGCGCCGGCAGATAGGCCTGCTGCGTCGGCACCAGGGCGGCGGGATAGCCGATCGGCGCCAGCTCCGGGCCGCGAACGGCCTCGATGGCGGTGGAGCAGGCGGCCAGCGGGGCGAGGGCGGCGAGGATCAGGACGGTCTTACGCATGACTGGATTTCCCTAGCGGGCGGCGAACTGTTGGGGGTTGGCGCGAGCCTGGTCGGCGGCGGGGCCGGCGACGGCCTGTCCCGGTCCGGTGGCGACCGCGTCGATAAGGCGGTTGGACGAGACGTTCATGATCGCCAGCGGCTCTCCGGCCGCGGCGTTGCGCATGGCCTTGCCCATGACGCTCAGGTTCACGCCGCCCACCTGATAGGTCACGCGGACCATGTCGTTGCGGGCGATGACCTGCTGGCCGGCGCCGGCCGGACGATAGGCGGCGCGAATCTGGGGAGCGGCGGCTTCCAGACTGGCGGCGGTCGCGGGCGTCTGGTCTTCGGTCTGAACGGGCGCCAGGGCGCGGCGAACGACTACGCGGCGCAGGCCGTTGGGATTGCTCCACTCCAGCCCGGCCTGGCTGGCCAAGGCCTGAAGCTGCCCGGCTTCCAGCACCACGGATGGGCCGACGCGTTCGGCCACCGCAACGTTCGCGGCGGCCCCGGCGCCCTCGAACAAATCACCCAGGGTGATGCGTCCGTCGTCGTCGACGGGGTTGGCGCGCAGCACGACCGGCGCGGCCAGGGCAGGGGCGGCGACGGCGACCAGGATCGCGCTCAGCGCGGCGTTCAGGGCGACGATGCGGCGAAGACGGGCCATGATCTAGCTCTTGATCTGCGAGGTGACCGACAGCATCTGGTCGGCCGTGCTGATGACCTTGGAGTTCATCTCATAGGCGCGCTGGGCGACGATCAGGTCGCTGATCTCGGTGACGGCGTCGACGTTCGAGGCCTCGGTGTAGGCCTGCATGATCTGACCGAAGCCGACGTCTCCGGGCGTGCCGACGATGGCCGGACCGGACGCGGCGGTCTCCAGCAGCAGATTGTCCCCGATGGCTTCCAGGCCGGCCTCGTTGAAGAAGTTGGCCAGTTCGATCTGGCCCACGGTGGTCGGGGCGGCTTGGCCCGCTTGCGTCACCTGAACCAGGCCCGATTTCGAGATCGAGACCTTGGTCGTGTCCTGGGGAATGGTGATGGCCGGTTCCAGCAGATAGCCGTCGTCAGTGACCATCTGGCCCTCCGGATTGACCTGCAGATTTCCCGCGCGGGTATAGCCGATCTCGCCCGAGGGCAGGGTGATCTGGAAATAGCCCCGGCCGTCGATGGCCATGTCGTAGGGGTTGCCGGTCGCCTGGGGCGTGCCCTGTTCGGTCATGCGATAGACCGCGCCCGCCTTGACGCCCGCGCCGATCTGGATGCCGGTCGGAACGACGGTGCCCGAACTGGACGACTGCGCGCCCATGCGCTCGACGTTCTGATACAGCAGGTCCTGGAACTCGGCGCGCTGCTTCTTGAAGCCCACCGTGTTCATGTTGGCGATGTTGTTGGAGATGACCTCCACGTTCAGCTGCTGGGCGGCCATGCCCGAGGCGGCGGTGCGAAGTGCGCGCATCTTCTTAGGCTCCCTTACGCGGCCTTGCCGAGGCGCTCGACGGCGCGACGGCTGAGGTCGTTGGTGTTTTCGATCATCCGCGTGACGCTCTCGTAGGCGCGGCTGATCTCGATCAGATTGGTGATTTCGATCAGGGGATTGACGTTGGAGGACTCCAGCGAACCCTGGTGAATCTGGGCGTCCGCCGCCTCGATCGGCTTGGTGTTGGAACGGTTGCGGTACAGGCCGTCGCCGCCCTTCTCCAGGGCGCCCAGCGCCTCGAACCGCACGACCGACAGGCGGCCCGTGACCTGGCCCTGCTGGGTGATGGTGCCGTCGGCGCCGACCGTAGGCGGGCCGCGTTCGGTGTCCAGGACGATCTCGGCGCCGTCGGCCAGCACGGCCTGGCCCTGTTTTGTGGTCAGCCGTCCTTCCGGATCGGTGGTGAAGGCGCCGTCGCGGGTGTAGGCCTCGCCGTTCGTTCCATCGCGGACGGTGAAGAAGGCGCCTTCGCCGGCGATGGCGAAGTCCAGGGTACGGCCGGTCTGGGCCATCGATCCCTGGCGGAAGTCGCGGCCCACGCCGTTGTCCAGAACGAAGCTGGCGGAGGGACGGATGGCGTCGTTGCGGGCGCGCTGACCCACTTCGGCGCTGACCATCAGCTGCTCGACCTTGAAGCCGGTCGTGTCGGCGTTGGCGACGTTGTTGGCCACGATGTCCAGCTCGCGGCGCAAGGTCATCTGACGCGACAGTCCGATATAGGCGGCGTTTTCCACGAGAGGCGTGCTCCTTCGTCCATCGTCTCGCAACGGCCGTGCCAACAGGGTTAATTCAGGCGGAGAGCGGCTTTGAGCGGTAGCGACCCGGTCGGAGCCGGCAAATCCTGCCCATTGTAAACGCCGCGTTAACCAAACCCGGTCGATCTTCCCCATGAGATTCTCCGGGGCGCGCGCATGTTCAAGTTCGGCAAGAAGAAGGGCGACGCGAGCGCGGACGCGGCCCTGCCCGCCGTTCAGGAGGGTGAAGCCGCAGAGGGCGAGACCGCCGCGCCCAAGAAAAAGAAACTGCCGCTGCTGTTCATCATCGCGCCGGTCGCGCTTCTGGTGCTGGGCGGCGGCGGCGCGGCCGCCTTCTTCATGATGCAGCCCAAGCCGGCCGAGGCGCACGGCGCGGACGGCGACAAGGCCGCCGAGGGCGAGCACGGCAAGCCGGAAAAGAAGGAGGAGAAGAAGGGCGGTCACGGCGGCGGGGGCGGCGAGGCCGATCCGGCGCTTGGCAAGATCGCGGACGGACCGGACGGCGTGACCTTCTACACCCTGCCGGACATGGTGATGAACATCCAGTCGGCGGACGGCCGGCCCACTTTCCTGAAGCTGAAGCTGACGCTGGAGATGCACGACGCCTCGGTGGCGACCCATCTTCAGGAGGAGATGCCGCGTCTGCAGGACATGTTCACCGGCTTCGTGCGCGAACTGCGCCCCGAGGACCTCAGCGGTTCGGCCGGCACCTATCAGCTGCGGGCGGAAATCCTGCGTCGCGTCAATCTGATCGCCGCACCGGGCAAGGTCGACGCCGTGCTGATCGAAGAAATGCTGGTGCAGTAACCGATGACCGACGCGGCGCAACTCGATCCGTTCGGCGGTCTGGGCGATCCCAGCGACAGCCTGTCCGAACGCGTCCTGAACCAGGACGAGATCGACAGCCTGCTGGGCTTCGACCTGGGCGATGACGACGGGTCCGAAAAATCAGGCATCCGCGCCATCATCAACTCGGCGCTGGTGTCCTACGAACGCCTGCCGATGCTGGAGATCGTGTTCGACCGCCTGGTGCGGTTGATGACGACGAGCCTTCGCAACTTCACCTCCGACAACGTCGAGGTGTCGCTGGACAACATCTCCTCGATCCGGTTCGGCGACTATCTGAACTCCATCCCCCTGCCGGCCATCCTGGCGGTGTTCCGGGCCGAGGAACTGGACAATTACGGCCTGCTGACGGTCGATTCCAACCTGATCTATTCGATCGTGGACGTGCTGCTGGGCGGACGTCGGGGGACCGCCGCCCTGCGGATCGAGGGCCGGCCCTACACCACCATCGAGCGCGTGCTGGTGCAGCGGATGGTCGAGGTGGTGCTGAACGACGCCCGTCAGGCGTTCGAGCCGCTGACGCCGGTGCATTTCAATCTGGACCGGCTGGAGACCAACCCCCGCTTCGCCGCCATCGCGCGTCCGGCCAATGCGGCCATCCTGATCAAGCTGCGGATCGACATGGAGGATCGCGGCGGCCGGATCGAGCTGCTGCTGCCCTATGCGACGCTGGAGCCGATCCGCAAGATGCTGCTGCAGCAGTTCATGGGCGAGAAGTTCGGCCGCGACAACATCTGGGAAGGCCACCTGGCCACCGAGATCTGGACCACCGAGACCGAGGTGCGCGCCGTCCTGGACGAGCAGCAGATGCCGCTGTCGAATGTGCTGAACCTCAAGGTCGGCGACACCCTGATGCTGAACGCCACGCCGGATTCGGAGGTGTCGATCCGCGCGGGCTCCATTCCCCTGACCACCGGCCGCATGGGCCGAAAGGGCCAACACATCGCTGTCCGCGTCGAAGGTCCGGTCAATCCGGAAGTCGCCACTCGCCTGAAAGGACCCCGCTGATGGCCGGAATGATCATGGATGCGGTGCTGATGCTGCTGCTCGTCGCCGCGGTGGGCTATGGCGTCAAGCTGGAGCGCAAGCTGGCGGCCCTGCGCGCCGGGCAACTGGCCTTCGCCCAGGCGGTCGGCGAGCTGAACGCCGCCGCCGGCCGGGCGGAGAACGCCCTGGCCACCCTCAGGGCGTCGGGCCAGGAGACGGACCTGCTGCACGACCGGATCATCAAGGCGCGCGAGGTCAAGGCGCAGCTTGAAACCTTGATCGCCCGCGCGCCGGTCCAGGCCGGGCGGACCGAAGAGGCCGCGCCTCGCCTGGAGGTCGTGCGCCAGCCGGCCGTTGTCGCCGCTCCTGTCTCTCCAGCCCCGATCTCCCCAGCCCTGCCCGAAGACGACGAACGTGCACGGCGCATGGCCGCCTTGGCCGAGCGCATACAGGGCATGGCCGGGCCGGCGACGACCCAGCGTGCGGCGCCGGCCGGTCGCGAGAACGTCGCGGCCATCGTCCAGGCGCTGACAGCGGGGCGTTCCGCTAACCATGCCGCCAAACAAAGCCTCAACGCCGCGCGTCGTAATCTCGACGACGATCTGTTCGCCGCCTGAGTTCGGAACCCCTAGTCCATGGCCCGCATCCCCCGCCTTCTGCCCTTGATCGCCGTCGCCATTGGCGGGGTCGTCGCCGTGCGCGCCATCGGCGTGGCGCCCGGCCTGTTCGACGGCGCCAAGGCCTGGGCCGAGGATGCGACCGCCGCAGCCGCCGTGGGCGGCGCGCCCAAGCCCGCCCTGCCGACCGCCTGCGCCCTGACGCCGGAACAGTTGGCCCAGCAGGCGGGCATTTCGCCGGCCGAACTGAAGATCATCCAGTCCCTGTCGCAGCGCCGCAGCCAGTTGGACGCGCGCGATCAGGACTTCGCCACCACCCTTCCTCTGATGGTCGCCGCCGAGCAGAAGCTGGACGCCAAGGTCCAGGCGCTGGAGGCGCTGAAGGCCGAGATGAAGCAGATGCTGGGTCAGGTCGACGAGCGCGAGAAGGCCGAGATCGATCGTCTGGTCCAGGTCTATTCCGCCATGAGGCCGAAGGAGGCCGCACCCGTCATGGCCACGCTGGAAGACCGGGTGCGCCTGCCCGTCGCCGCGGCCATGCGCCCGCGCACCCTGGCCGCCATCATGGCCCAGATGACGCCGGCCCAGGCCCGAGAACTGACTGAAAAACTGGCGGCCCGCTTCCAGGCCCAGCAGATGGCCGCCCGCGCCGCCGCCGCCGAGGCCGCGACCCCGCCGCCGACGCCTGCGCCGGCCCAGAACGCCGCCCCGACAGCCGCCCCTGCCGCGACGCCCGCCGCCAACGCCGCGCCCAACGCGACGCCGACGGCGACCCCGGCCGCGCGTCCGGCTCAGCCCCGCTCGGCCCAGGCCCGTCCGGCCTCGCGCCCGGCCGCCCGTCCGCCGGCGCGTCGCCCGGCTGCTGCGGCGACGCCCGCTCCGACCACGCCCCAGCCGTATCAGCCCTCGGGCGCGGCCAACGCCCAGCCTCGTCAGACGGTGCAATAACCCAGGCGGCGGTTTCGGTTGGCAGGCGCGGCGCGTCCGGCTATCACCGCGCCTTTCAACGACCCGAGCGTACCGCAACCATGTCCGACACGCCTCCCGACCGCCTCTCGGTGGATCCGTCCAGCCCGTATCACGATGCGGACGTGCTGCAGCGCGGCGTCGGCATCCGCTTCAAGGGCGAGGAAAAGACCAACGTCGAGGAATATTGCGTGTCCGAGGGCTGGGTGCGTCTGGCCCTGGGCAATCGCGTAGACCGCAAGGGCAAGGCTCTGACCGTCAAGCTGCAAGGTCCGGTCGAACCCTATTTCCAGCACGGCTGAATCGGGAATAGGGTCCGGCTCCCTGTTTCGGAGCCCGCCATGTCCCTTCGCCTGCCGACCGCCAGCACCCTGACCAGCAGATTTCTGGCTCCCGGCGTTCTGGCCCTGACCGTGGCGATGACCGCCCCCTTGGCCCAGGCGCAGGACGCCGCCACCATCCAGCGCGCGAGCGACATCCGCGATGCCGCCCTGCGCTCCAACATCGCCCTGGACTACGTCACCCAGCTGACGACCCGTTTCGGCGCTCGTCCCGCCGGTTCGGCCGCCGAACAGCAGGCCGCAGCCTGGGCCGCCGACTATCTGCGCGCCCAGGGGTTCCAGAACATCCGCATCGAGGAATTCCCGCTGATCGGCTGGGAGCGAGGCGAAAGCACGGCCGCCATCGTCGGCGACCATCCGCAAGCCCTTGTCGCCGCCGCCCTGGGCCATTCGCCCGCCACGCCGCGCGGCGGGGTGGAGGCGGACGTGGTTCGCTTCACGACGCTGGAAGATCTTCAAGCCGCGCCCGAGGCGGCCGTGCGCGGCAAGATCGTCTATATCGATCTGGGGCAGATGCGACCCATGCAGGACGGTTCCGGCTATGGCCCCCAGACACGGGTGCGCGGGGCCGGGCCGGGTGTGGCTGCGGCCAAGGGGGCTGCGGCCTTCGTCATGCGCTCGGTCGGGTCGGACATGGATCGGATGCCCCACACCGGCACCACCCGCTACGTCGACGGCAAGCCGACCATCCCCGCCTTCGCCCTGGCCGCGCCCGACGCCGACCAGGTCAGCCGTCTGGTCGCTATGGGCCAGCCGGTGCGGATGCGCCTGACCTCGACCGCCCGGACCTATGAGACCCACAGCCAGAACGTGATCGGCGACCTGCCCGGCGCCAGCCGCCCGGACGAGATCATCGTCCTGGGTTCGCACATGGACAGCTGGGACCTGGGCACGGGCGCCATCGACGACGGGGCGGGCGGCGCCATAACGGTGGCGGCGGCCAGGGCCATCGCCGACAGCGGCCGTCGCCCGGCCCGCACCATCCGCGTCATCTTCTACGGCTCCGAAGAGGTGGCCCAGCCGACGCCGCAGACCGGCAACGGGGGCGGCGTCTACGCCCGGGCGCAAGGCGCGGCCCTGGACAAGCACATCGTCGCCGGAGAAAGCGATTTCGGCGCCGACCGCGTCTACGCCCTGCGTCTGCCGGCCGGGGCGCAAGGCTCGGATTTTCAGAAGGCGGCCAACCGCGTCCTCTATCCGATCGGCGTCCTGGCCTCCCAGCAGGTGGAAACCGAGGGCGGCGTGGACGTCGGACCGATGGGACCGCTGGGCGTGCCCTTCTTCGGCCTGGCCCAGGACGGGACCCGCTATTTCGACCTGCACCACACGGCCAACGACACCCTGGACAAGATCGACCCGGCCCAACTGAGCCAGAACGTCGCTGCCTGGGCCGGTCTGATCTGGCTGATCGCCGATTCCGACGTCGACTTCCGCGCCATGAAGCCCGCCGCCGCGCCAGCGGCGCCCTCGGCCCGCTGAGGCGCTTGGCCCTTCGGATCGGTTCTGGCTATACAGCCGGGCCGGTTCGCGGGCATGGCGAAACTGGTAGACGCAGCAGACTTAAAACCCACTACCGTAGATTTACGTATCTAAATCAATCGGTTAGAGCGGGTAGACACTTACACACGACTTACACATTTGCCGCGAGCGGCAAGGAGGTCATGTGTCGGAGTCTCACTCGCTCATGGAGGGCAAGCTCCACGTCTATCGTCGCGAGAACAGCCCATACTGGCAGTGCGCGACCTATCTGAGCGGCCGCAACTACCGTCAGTCGACGAAGGAGACGAACGTCGCCATCGCGCGCGAGTTTGCGCGCGATTGGTACCTCGATCGCCTCGCTGAAGATCGCCTCCGCAAGTCCGGGAAGCTCCCGTCGATGCCGGAGATGCCTGTCGTCGTCCCGGAGCGTGTGACGCCGAAGCGGCCGGGAGAGAAGACCTTCCGTGAGGCGGCCGCCGTCTTCGAAAGGGAGTTCGAAGCGATGACGTTGGGTGAGCGGAACGCTCACTACGTCGCTGGGAAGGGGCGGGTGATCCGTCTCTACCTCAACCCGTTCTTCGGCGATTTGCCGATCACCGAAGTCTCCGCCGGCCGGATCCAGGATTACCGGCTTCACCGCGTCACGCCACCTGACGAGCCGCAGCGTGTGCGGTTTGTCTCGGAGGGGCAAGAACGGATCGGAAAAGCGACGATCTGGAAGCGGCCGAGCCGGCAGACGCTCCATAACGAGATGGTCTGTCTTCGGCAGATCCTGAAAACGGCGAACCGGAAAGGGTGGATTTCCGCCCTTCCGGACATGAGCAACCCGTACCGGGCATCAGGCAAGGTGAGCCACAGGGCTTGGTTCTCACCTGAAGAGTACAAGCGCCTCTACGAAGCGACGCGCGAGCGCGCGAAGAACCCGAAAAAGGAGCGCTGGCGCGAGGAGTGCGAGCAGTTCCACGATTTCGTGCTGTTCATGGTCAACACCGGGCTTCGTCCCGACGAGGCGCAGCGCCTCGAGTTCAGAGACGTCTCGATCGTTGAGGATGAGGCGACCGGTGAGCGCATCCTCGAGATCGAGGTGCGGGGCAAGCGTGGGGTGGGGTACTGCAAGAGCATGCCCGGTGCCGTCCGTCCGTTCGAACGGGTGCTCAAGCGCAAGAACGGCCAGCCGACCGATCTCGTCTTCGGTCTGGTGCAGCGCGAACTGTTGAACGCCATCCTGGACGAACTCGGTCTGAAGAAGGACCGGGATGGAAGGTCTCGTACCTCCTACAGCCTGCGGCACACCTACATCTCCATGCGGCTCATGGAGGGCGCCGACATTTATCAGGTCGCCAAGAATTGCCGGACCAGCGTGGAGATGATCGAGAAATACTACGCCTCGCACATCAAGAACGTGCTCGACGCCTCGGCCATCAATGTCCGAAAGCCCAAGCCGGCGAAGCGAAAAACAGTGGATGCGAATGATGCCTGATCGAGGCGATCAGCCAGCGAACTTGATTATTTCAGTGAAATGGTCTATTTCAACGTAATGATGAAAACCGAACTTTCAGTGAAAGAGACTGAACGCGCTCTCGCCGGGGAACTGCGGGACGTACTCGCCGTCGTCCCGACCGTAGAGGTACGGTCTCTCGATATCGAGAGACCGGGCGACGCCCCGCGCGTCGATATCATCGCCGATGTCTCGATCGCTTCCAGAAGCTTCACGATATTGATGGAGGTGAAGAGTTCCGGACAGCCGCGCGTGATCCGCAGCGCCGTCGATCAGGCGCTTCAAGCTGCCGCGAACCTTGGAATGAAGTCCATCGTGCTCGTCGGGGCCCCCTATATGGCGGATTCCGCCCGACGCCTGTGTGACGAGGCCGGCGTGGGCTGGCTCGATCTCGCGGGCAACGTTCGCATCGTCGGCCCGGGCCTCTATATCGACCGGCAGACGGCCGAGAAGCCCAAAGCAGTCGCGCGCGAGCTGAAGTCGCCGTTCGCACCGAAATCAGCGCGCGTTCTCCGTTGTCTCCTTCAGACGCCCGGTCGGGCCTGGAAGGTGACGGACCTCGCCGAAGCCGCGCAAGTGAGCCTGGGCCAGGTCAGCAACGTGCGGCGCGCGCTGATCGACCGTGAATGGGCCTCAGCCGATTCCGAGGGCCTGCAGCTGACCGATCGCGAAGGTCTCCTGCGCGGCTGGCGAGAGGCCTATGAGGCGCCCGTTGGAGAGCGGCGGCGCTACTATACGACCCTGCACGGGAAGCGGCTGGATGTGGCGCTGCGAGACGCCCTGCGTGAGGCTCAGTCCTCAGGCCGGGCCGCGGCGATGTCCTTCACGGCCGCCGATTGGTGGGCGCCTTACGCACGCGTGCCGATGACCTACCTCATCGCCGAACCCAGCGCCCTGCCGGCCTTGGTCGATCATCTGCAGCTCAAGCCCGCCGAAAGCGGGGCCAATGTCGAGATCCTGATCCCCGACGAGGCCGAGCTGTTCGACGATCTGCGTCAGCCGGCTCCAGACCTCTGGACGACCAGCCCGCTGCAGACCTTCCTTGATCTCGGGACCGGCGGCGAACGCGGGCAGGAGGCGGCAGACCATCTGCTCGCCAGCGTGTCCCAGTGGTGAAGCCGGAACCGCAGAGCGCGGCGGACTATCCCGCGCGCAGCACCGCCGCCGTCCGCCAGACCCTCGTCGAGATCGGCCAGATCCTCGGCAGCTATGAAGGCAAGTTCGCCGTAGTCGGCGGCGCTGTGCCGTGGCTGTTGCTCGAGCAGGACGACATGATCCACGTCGGGACGTTCGACATCGATCTCGCACTCGACCCGGTCGCGCTCGCGGATACCGAATACGCAGACCTGGTTCACGCGCTTCAGGCTCATGGCTACGAGCGCGGCCCCGAGGATCGGGCATTCCAGCTGACGCGGGAAGTTCCTGCCGAAGATGATGGTCCCCCGACCAAGGTTGTCGTCGATTTCCTGATGCCGCGGGACGCGGAGGTGCCGAAGCGGGAGCGGCCGCTCGTGGAGGACTTCGCCGTCCAGAAGGCGGACGGGGCCGATCTGGCGATCGACTTCCAGGCTTTGGTCGAGATTGAGGACCGGATGCCGGGACGGTCGGGGACCAATCGCGTAAAGATCGCGGTGGCCTCGATCCCGGCGCTTCTCGGCATGAAAGGCCATGCCCTCGTCGGCCGCTTCAAGCGCAAGGACGCCTACGACATCTACTACTGCGTCCGGAACTACCCAGGCGGGCCCGAAGCCCTGGCCGAAGCCTGTCGGCCTCTGTTGGACCGGGCCAGCGCCCTCCAGGGCTACGAGAAGATCGCCAGCAAGTTCCGGGAGGTCGACGACCATGGACCTACCTGCGTCCGCGAGTTCGTAGAGGCCAGTGCGGCGCTTGGTGATCGAACCCCGGAACAGTGGCAGACCGACGCGTTCGGACAGGTGAGGGCCTTCCTCGATGCCCTCCGTCTCTAGCCGCCTGCGAGCGCCAGTTCCTCGGGCGTGTACTCCGCCGATCCGCTCTGGATCGACTTGAACGCCTTCTTGTGAGCCGCGGACGGGATCGGCAGCGACTCGGACTGCAAGGCCCCGATCTTCTCCGTCAGCTCGGACAGGCGCGACCGTAGCGCCACGACGTCCATCATGCCGATGTCGATCTGGACGAACTGCCGAAGAGCGCGCCGAAGCACGCCATAGGAGACGCCGCTGCGGTGGTGCTGTGACGCCCGTTCGGAAGGGTTGAGAAAGGTCATCAGGGCTGTGATGGCGGCGCCGACAAGCGCAAGCGAACCGCCGATGGCAGGGTCCATATCCGCCAGAATGGTGGCGCCGGCGGTAGCGCCGATGAGCGCGGCGGGAATGCCGAGCGAGTAGGTGCGGCCGCGCCAGGCGCTGGCAGCCTCGAAATGACCCTTCTCCGAATAGAGGGCATCCACGGCCAGCCGGCGGGCCTCCGCCAGAATGGCGTCGCGAGGGTCGATTTCAGCCGGGCTGACAGTGTCGGTCATGACAAGCTTCCAATCGCGGAGCCGAACAGCGAGCGCCATTCCGCGCCCGCACGCCGATCGGCGTTTACCGCCTCATATTGGCAGGCGCGCTGGGCGGTGGCCAAGGCCGTTCGCGTTCGCGAGGCCCAGGCGTCGCCGATCGACACCCACTCGCCGGTTCCGGGCATCTGGACCGACCCGCCGACATACCGGAGCATGAACTCGAAGAAGTCGCGGACCATCCAGTCCTCATAGCCTGCGGTCGCGTGCTGCCAGGTTTCGAGGAAGGCCACGGCCAGGCGCTCGAGCATGAACGACTTGATCGGCGCATGGGCGTGACGCTGCCACTGCTTGGCCATCCGGATCAGTCGGCGTGTGGCGCCGAAGGTGGCGCGATCCGACGCTTCAAGCACCGAGAGCTCAGCCCACGGATCGGTCGTGCGATACGAACCGCCACCATTCGCATCGGCGATCAGATATTGGCCGGTGTCGAGGCGGAAGGCCGGGATGACCTCGACGGGCATGGTCGCGAAGGGCACGACCACGACCTGGCCATCTCCACGGATCGCCGTTTGAGGGTAGGTCTGCGACAGCGCCGAGCGAACTTCCTGCAGCAGTTGGGACTGGCGGTTGCCGGCGCGGGCCTCGTAGCGATGGAAGATATCGACAGGCATGCAGAACAGGACGTCGATGTCGCGCGGCGGGGCCACTCTCAGCGTTTTGGCCCAGGACCCGATCAACAGGCTGTTCTGCGTCGCCTCGCCATGGCCGTAGTACCAGCGGTTCAGGGCTGCCCGAACGCCCATCTGCTTGCGTGTACCGTCGACCGCCTGTTGCTCGGTGATCCCGAGCCTCTGCATGAAGGCCGAGAAGCGCTGCCCAACGAACATCCACCCGGGCGGGGGCACTGGCGGCGCGGGCGACAGCGGAACGAGGAAGCTCAAGGGTGGACCAGGGAACGGTGGCGAAGCGTCGGCATATCGCCGATATAGGGAGCGCATCGGCCTATGCGAGGGCCGCGCACGGAAGGCACGTACACGACCAGGTACACGTCGCAGCCTCCCGGTCGTTGAAGAGTGCCGGCCACCTTGGCGCGCAGGCGCGAACACAGGTATAGAGCCCGCTCGGCTGGCGGGCGTGGCGAAACTGGTAGACGCAACGGACTTAAGCTGAGGATTGAGTGCGCCGGGGGAAATCTCGGACGTAGAACCGCTCAAAGTCGGGGAACCCTGTCAGATGGCGATCCCGAGCCAAGCCCGTCTCCGGACGGGAAGGTGTAGAGACTAGACGGGCGGCGTCTAAGGCCTGCGGGCTATGACGAAGGGATAGTCCAGACCACGAACGTCAGGCCTCCCGGGGCAGGGCGGCGGCGAAAGTCGAAGTGGTACGAAAATCCGTCGGGCATTGCCCATGCCGGTTCGACCCCGGCCGCCCGCACCACCGAAACTCGAGGATCCCGCTTCAGCCGGCCTCGGCGGCGGGAGCGACCCTCGCCTGGAGGTCGGCCAGGATGTGCTCGGCGACCTCGATCACGGTCGCGAAGTCACAGATCATTTGCCCGTGGAAACGAACAGGTCGCGCGCCTTCGCCGAAGGAATGCATCATTACCGGCTCGAAAACGCCGAGCCGCCGTTGGGCGGCGATGACCTCAGGCCAGCGGGCCCAGTCCCAACCCGGGCCGCCGACCTGCGCTTCCAGCCTCGCGAACTCCGCTGCGGCCGCGTCGTCGAGTTGTTTGGGCGGGATGTAGAGCGGGATGCGGTGGGCCAGGGCATGGCGATACTCTTCCAGATAGCCAAACCACTGATCCGTGCCCGCCAGATAGGCTTGGCTTCGCGCCGACAGGCTGCCTCTCAGGTCCGCGTTGTCGGGCGTCAGACCGATCCGGCTGCGGTGAAGCGGACGTCCATTAGGGCCGCGCACGTCGGCTTCCAGACACCAGAGCCAGGCCAAGTTGTCCATGACGCCGAAAATGTTGATGACGAAGGCTTGGAGGAAGGCTGTGGCGTCCCAGATCGCCTCGCGGGCCGGCTCTGCCTCCTGCGGCGGCAGCGTTTCGAAGACCCGCCGAAGTCCATGCTTCAGGTCGGAAAGGCGTCGGCAGACGCCGTGGGTCATCATTTCTCTGGCCTGCGGAACCTGAAGCTGGAGACGGAACAGCGAGCTGGTCAGGGTGCCCTCCCGCTCCAACCAGTCTTCACACCGGTCCTGCATCTCGGCGACGTCGTCATCGGAATAGGCCATGAAGCCATTCTAATGACGGAACCCGTTGAGCCCCTAGCGCGGAGTTGGGGACACATACGCAGCGTCATGGAAGGCGCGGGCCGACCCTCACTAGAGCAGCGGTCATGACCCACGATGAACTTGACCGCACTCTCGACCGTATGTTCTCAGCGGCGGCGTCACCCGACGATCAGCCGGGTGTCGTCACTGTTCAAACGGACGAATGGTTGGGAGTCCTGTCCACGGTACGGGCGACCTGCGCGTCCCTTCAGGACGGCCTGCGCTATCGGGAAATCCAGGTGGAGGTCTCGTCGCAGTTCGAGACCCGGGTGCTGTCACGGACCGAGGCCGGGGGGCGGGGCGAACCTTATCGCGAACTGCGCGACCGGACCGCAGATGACGTACGCGCTCCGGCCTAGTGAATGGAGACGGGCGGTCCGTCTGACGGGCAACCGGTCATGACCAAACTTGCGACCATTGCGTCGATCTCAACCAGAAGCGCGGTCAGATCCTGACCGTCGAACCGCGTCCGGGCCGCCTCGCGCCACGCGCTCCGCAGCACATCGCGGGCGTCCTCGGGCGCGAGATCCTCAAGATAGATGAGGCCCCGTCCAGCCAATAGCCTCCGTGCGACGACGCCGGCCTGTTCGGCGAGATCGCTGTAGATCTCCGTCTCCTCGGCGGTCAGCTCTCCGGCCATGGCGATCCTCGCGGGACAAGAATGGGGGACGGGCCTGGAACTTCTGCGAAGAAGCCCGGGGTTTCAGGACCGCCCGCCGCCGACGTCACGGACGTCCCCCGGCTCCCAGTCGGTCCTTATCTTGCCGGAACCCGTCACGATCAGCCTACAGCCGTCGGCCGACGACGCAATCGGCCTCCGAGGGGAAGCGAGACAGGTCGCGGGAATCGACCTGATGCGATACGCGGAGGCGCCGGAGCGCGACCGACCTCGTGCCCGACCGCGGTCCCGCGCCGACCCGCCGTCGGCCGGGCCGCACCCTCCACCTTGAGGAGCTGACGATGAAACCCCTGATCGCGCTTACGCTGTCGGCCGTCCTTCTGTCGGGATGCGTCGGCGTGACGCCGACCCGCGAGGCCGACAGCCTCAAGATCGCCAGCTGGAACATGGAGCATCTGGCAGAGCGGGACGGGGAGGGCTGCAGCCCGCGCACCGAGGCCGACTATGCCCGTCTTCGCGATCATGCCGCGGCCCTGAACGCCGATGTGATCGCCTTTCAGGAGGTGCAGAACAAGGCTGCCGCCGAGCGGGTCTTCGATCCGGCTCTGTACGACGTGGTGATGTCCGGCCGTCCGACCAGCACGCGCAGCGGCGAATGCCGCGGGCGACCGGGCTTGTTCATCCAGAACCAGGCCGTCGGCTTCGCCATCCGCAAGGGCGTGCTCTGGACCCGCAACGCCGACCTGAATGCCCTGGCGCTCGGAAACCCCGATTTGCGCTGGGGCGTCGATGTGACCGTGTCGCACGGACGTCCGGTCCGATTGCTGGCGGTGCATCTGAAGTCCGGCTGTAACTCCGGCCGCGAACCGACGGACCCGGACTGCCCGGTGCTGTTCGATCAACTCCCGGTGCTGGAGGGGTGGACGGAAGCACGGGCCCGGGACGGGGAGGCCTTCGTGGTCCTCGGAGACTGGAACCGGCGATTGGCCAGCCGTGGCGACGCCTTCCTCGCCGATCTGAACGATGGCGATCCCGAGGGCTCGGTGTTGACCCTGACCTCCGGCGACCAGGCGGCGGGCTGCAAGGCGCGCTATCGCGAATACATCGACTTCATCGCCACGGGCGCCGCCGCGACCGCACGGCTCGAGTCGGGGTCGTTCGAGGAGTATGTCTACGGCGGGAGTGCCGAGGCCGATCACCCGTCGGACCACTGTCCGATCTCGGTGCGGATCAGGGGCTGACCGCAGCGACTTCTGATCGATGCGATAGGCCGTCCCGCGACCGGTTGTGGCCGACTGCGGATCTCAACTTGCGCCTGTTCTCCAGACACGCATTACACTGAGGAAAACGCAGTGGGAGGCGAAATGCTGGGTCGAGGATCGGAATGGCGTCGGTGGGAGCCGCATATCCACGCGCCGGGGACCGTGCTCAACAATCAGTTCAGCGGGACGAACGCCTGGAATGACTACCTGACCGCCCTGGAGGCGGCCACGCCCCAGATCGAAGCCATCGCCGTTACGGACTACTACGTAACCGACACCTATGAAGAAGTGCTCCGCAGGCGTCGGGAGGAGGGACGCTTGCCGAACGTCCAGCTTGTCTTCCCGAACATCGAGTTGCGTCTGCACGTCGCGGCAAAGAGCGGCTTCGTCAACATGCATCTGCTCGTCAGTCCTGAGGACGACGACCACGTCGCACGGATCCAGCGCTTCTTGGCTCGGTTGGAGTTCAGGGCTTTCGATGATCGGTTCGACTGCACCCGCTCGGAACTCATCAGACTGGGCCGTCGAGACAAAGGCGCTCAGCTGGAGGAACGCGCGGCGCTGGAGCACGGCGCCACGCAGTTCAAGGTCAGCTTTGACCAGCTCCGCACCGTCTGGGACGAAGACGCCTGGGCGCGGGCCAATGTTCTTATCGCCGTCGCCGGCGGTTCTGGGGACGGCACCGCAGGGGTCCGCGAAGCCGCTGATCAGGTGACACGCCAGGAGATCGAGCGTTTCGCCCACGTCATCTTCGCCAGCAGCGACGCACAGCGCGACTTCTGGCTCGGCCGGAAGGCGCTGAACGAAGACCAGCTAAGGTCACGCTACAACGGCTTGAAGCCATGCCTGCACGGGAGCGACGCCCATAAGGCAGACGATGTAGGGGCGCCGTTCGGCAATCGCTTCTCCTGGATAAAGGGCGGGCTTGAGTTTGACGCGCTGCGCCAGGCCTGCATTGATCCAGGTGGGCGGGCTCACGTCGGGGCTGAACCGCCCACTGCCGCGACGCCCTCTCAGATCATCTCATCGGTACGGACGATTGGTGCGAACTGGGTCGTCACTCCCGAGATCCAGCTTAACCCTGGGCTGGTTGCCATCATTGGCGCGCGAGGCTCCGGCAAGACAGCCCTGGCCGATATGATCGCAGCCGGATGTGATGCCGTTCCTGCTGGCGTTTGGCAGGATCAGAAAGGGGTGAGCGCCTCCTTTCTGGCCCGAGCGAGGCCATTGATCGGGGAAGAAGCCATCAGCGTCAGTTGGGCGGGCGGTGACAGCGCAACCCGCCATCTCGACGGACGAGATGCGGATGATCCCCTCAATTATCCGCGGGCTCGTTATCTGTCCCAGCAGTTCGTCGAGGAGCTCTGCTCGGCGAACGGAATGACTGACGCTCTTCTACGCGAAATCGAACGGGTGATCTTCGAAGCCCATCCCTATGCCAGTCGGGAAGGCGCCGTCGACTTTGCCGAACTGCGTGAGGGCAGGACCCGGCTCCACAGCCTCGCGCGAGCGAGGGAGGTCGAAGCCATCGCCGCCATGTCCGAGCGGATCGGCCTCGAGCATGAGAAGGACAAGCTCAAGGGCGCCCATGAGGCGCTGATCCTCCAGAAAACAAACCTCATCCAGGCCTACTCGACGGACCGCGCCAAACTGGTCGCCAAGGACAGCGAAGCCAAGGTCGCGCGTCACACCGAACTCTTCGGGGCAGCCGAAGCGCTAAGAACGAGGAACCGCCAGTTGGTCGCCCAGCGTCAAGCGTTCATGGCGCTGCAGTCCGAGGTCGGCGCCATGCGCGCCACAGGCGCCCCCGAAGCGCTCCGCGCCATGATGGCGCGGCACCGCGACGGCTTCATGAACGAAGAGCAGTGGGCCGCCTTCCTTCTCGACTACAAGGGCAAGGTTGATGACAACCTCGTCGGTTACGTGGGCTGGGTGGATGGAGAGATCGCCAAACTTCGCGGCGCGCCGCCACCGCCGCAGCAGGATGCGACCGTAGCGTTGATCGCGGACGACGCAGACCTCACCTCATTGCCTCTGCTCGTCATCGAAGCGGAAATGACCCGCCTCGAGAGCCTGATCAGCGCTGATCGAGATATCCAGCGACGTTACGGCGATCTCACCCAGAAGATCACGATCGAGACCGCGGCCCTGGAGTCGGCCAAGGCGCGGCTCACAGAGGCGCAGGGCGCTGCTGACCGGATAAAAACGCTGAACCTCGAGCGCGACGCCGCGTACGAACGCGCGTTCGCAGCATTGGTCGCGGAGCAGACTGTGCTGGAGGACCTGTATCGCCCGCTGATGGACCGGCTTGCGACCTCTCCCGGAACCCTGAAGAAGCTTACCTTCTCAGTGTCGCGGGTGGCCGATGTCGACCGTTGGGCAAGCGCGGCGGAAGAGGGGCTTCTCGACCTTCGGAAGCAAGGCCCTTTCCGGGGGCGGGGCGCTTTGATCGACGCCGCCCGGACCCAACTCGGACCGACTTGGGAGACCGGAAGCGCCCAGGATGTGGTTGCCGCAATGAGCGCTTTCCGCGACGCCTATCAGAAGGATCTGCTCCAGCATTCGCCGGTCCCGAGCGACGATCCCGTCGAGATGCGTGCATGGCTCAAGCGCTTTGCCCTCTGGCTGTTCAGCACCGATCACTTCGAAATCCGTTACGGCATCGCCTACGACGGCATCGACATCCGTAAACTGTCTCCGGGCACGCGCGGTATCGTGTTGCTGCTGCTTTATCTTGCGCTCGACGAAGGGGATGACCGCCCCCTGATCATCGATCAGCCCGAGGAGAACCTCGATCCCAAGTCAGTGTTCGAAGAACTCGTCGGACTGTTCATCGCCGCGAAGCACAAGCGGCAGGTCATCTTGGTCACGCACAACGCGAACCTGGTCATCAACACGGACGCTGATCAGATCATCGTCGCGGACTCGGGGCCGCACCCGGCCGGAAGCCTCCCTCCGATCACCTACACGAGCGGCGGTCTCGAGAACCAGACTATCCGGAAGATGGTCTGCGATATCCTCGAGGGGGGCGAGTTCGCCTTCAAGGAACGAGCCCGCCGCCTCCGGGTCAGGCTTCGAAGGTAGAGGCATCGGGGGCTCTCACGGTTGGAGGAGCGGCTAAGGGCTCCGCCCTCGCGCGGGCCAGGGTGAAGCGGCTTCGCCGCCGGATCGGCCGGTCTCCCCGACCTTCCGCGCCCGCCACGGGCGCGACGCCTGCGATCGATGCGAGGCTTGTGCAGGCCGGGCGATCCCCCTCCGGCCGATCCGCCCTGGCCCTTGCTACCCCGGTCTCGCCGACGGGCAGGGTTTCAGGCGCGCGTTTCGCGTGCCTGCAACCCTTGCCCAAAGGAGGCAGACATGACTGCTCAATCCACCCAAGCCCGTACCCGTGCGGCGGCTGGCGCCGCCGCGACGGGAGCGGATCAGGAGCCGATTCACGGCGCGGAGATCGTGGTTCCGCTGAACCGGTTGAAGGCGTCCCCGAAGAACGCCCGGAAAGTCCCACACAGCGCGGCTACCATCGAGGCTTTCGCCGCCTCCATCAAGGTCAAGGGGGTGTTGCAGCCTCCCGTGGTCGAGATCGAGCGCGGCGAGGACGGGACCGCCAGCGGCAACTACCTCGTGACCATCGGGGAGGGGCGGCGTCAGGGACTGCGGCTGCTGGCCAAGCGCAAGCAGATCAAGCGGACCCACCCCGTGAAGGTGGTCGTCGATACCGAGAACGACGCGCACGAAATCAGCCTCGACGAAAACACCACCCGCGAGGCCATGCACCCCGCCGACCAGTTCGAGGCCTTCAATCGGCTGGCGGACGAGAAGGGCTATGGCGCCGAGGAGATCGGCGCCCGGTTCGGGGTGAGCGCGACCGTGGTGCGTCAACGGCTGCGGCTCGGCGCGGCGGCGCCCGAGCTGATGGCGGCCTATCGAGGCGGGGCGCTGGCCTTGGATCAGTTGATGGCCTTCTGCGTCAGCGGCGATCAGGACCGGCAGCGTCAGGTGTTCGAGCAGTTGGGCGAATACCGTCCCGTCCACGCCATTCGACGGGCCATGACCGAGGCCAAGGTCAGGGCGGACGACCGCCGCGCCGTCTTCGTCGGCGTCGAGGCGTATGAGGCCGAGGGCGGGTCGGTGCTGCGCGACCTGTTCACCGAGGACGGCGGCGGCTGGCTGGAGGACCCGGCCCTGCTGGACCGGATGGTGGGCGACAAGCTCACCGCTCTGGCCGACGAGGCGCGCCAGCGCGAGAACTGGAAATGGGCCGAGGCCGCGTCCGACTACGTCGCCGTCAACGCCCTGGGCCGGGTCTATCCGGTCGAGGTCGTCCGCTCCGAGGCCGATGCGGCGCAGATCGCCGCCCTGTCCGAGGAATATGATGTCCTCGTGTCCGAGGCTGGGCCGGAAGGGCTGACGCCCGAAGCCGACGCCCGGCTGGAAGAGATCGACAAGGCTCTCCAAGCCTTCGGCCCGGACTTCGACTACCCCGCCGAGGTCAAGGCGCGGGCCGGGGTTATGGTTCTGCTGGGCCATGACGGGTTGGGCCGGTTCGAGCGGGGTCTGGTCAAGGCGGAGGACGCGGTCAGCGACCGGGCGCCCGATCCGGACGCCCCGGAAAGCTGGTCCGAGCCGGAGACGCAGGACGGCGAGACGGCGCCGCCCGCGACGGAAGCCGAGGCCGACGAGGGACTTGCGCCCCTGTCGGAACGGCTGGTGATCGACCTCACCGCCCATCGGACCATGGGGCTGCGCGATGCGGTTCAGGCCGATGAAAGCGTCGCCCTGACGGTGGTGGTTCATGCGCTGGCCCTGCAGGTCTTCTACCCGGCGTGGGGGACGTGGACGCCCCTGCAACTGCGGCTGAGCGTGACCGGCCTGGAGCGGCTGGCGCCGGGCGTCAGCGACAGCCCCGCCGGGCGGCGCGTGGCCGACCGGCTGGAGGCGTGGGGCGCCCGTCTGCCGGAAGAGGCGCGAGACCTCTGGGCCGTGCTGATGATCCTGCCGCCCTCGGACCTGCTGGACCTGATGGCCTGTTGCGCGGGAGTCGGCCTCTACGCCGTGCGTGACCCTCACGACCGCAAGCCGGACGCCTTGGCCCATGCCGAGACGCTGGCGACCGCCACTGGTCTGGACATGACCGGGACGTGGACGGCCACCGCCGCCAGCTACTTCTCGCGCGTCTCCAAGGCGCGAGTGCTGGAAGCGGTGACCGATGCGACCACGCCTGAGGAAGCCGGGCGGATCGCCGGGTTCAAGAAGGGCGACATGGCCGATGCCGCCGAGCGGCTGGTCGAGGGCAAGGGCTGGCTTCCGTCCGTGCTGCGCACCGTTTCCGATGCGGCGGAACCGGGCGCCCCGGAGCCGGAAGGCGAGGCGACCGAGCCGCCCGCCGCCGATGACGACGCCTATCGGTTCGCCGCCGAATAGGGGCCGTCCGGACCGAAAACTCGCCGCGCGCCCTTTGGGGCGCGCGGCTTTTTGTCTCTGCTCAGGACGCCCATGCGGGGTGTCGCGCTTCGGCATAACGCTGTAAGCCCAGTGGTCGGGGGGACGGACCGATGGACCGGAACTCGGGCGACCCTTTCCGAACCGAACGGCTCCGGGTCGGGTCGCCCACGTCCCCGGTCGAAACGCCGTCGCATCAGCGTCAGGGCATCGCGGCGACCACTAGGCTGCCCTGATCTGTGGCCACAGCGAACCGTACTTCCGCGCCTCCTGTTTGCGGCGCCGATCCTGCGCCCGAGCGCCGTTCGGCCGACAGGCGATGTCGAGCTCAAGCAAGTGCGACTGCGACATGTTGAAGGTGACGTTAGGCCACTCGTTCCCTTCACGGTCATGGGCCGTTCGGTATCGGAAACCGAGATGGACGGCCGCCACGATCAGAGGGCCATTCGCGACATAGTCAGGGCCCAGAGGCGCGCCGTCGGGAAAGGTGCAGGCGAAGTTTTCCGCGATGTGCTTCAGGCGATAGCTGTCGGTATCAGGGCGGATGGTTTTCGTCGCTGGCACCGAGGCCAGCATGGCGAGCGCGCGCAGGACGTGATCGGCGACGGCGATGTCTTTCAGCTCCTCCCGATACGCCTGCACCCGGTCAAAGTGCTCGTAGGGCGTCTCCCAGCGACCATCGCTTCGGCGTTCGGGCCGCCCGAAACCCCATCCCCACTTATGAAGACGATCATCACGGTCCATGGCCGTGAGCGTGATTGCATGCGCTGCGGCGCGCAGCAGCATCGACGCCGGTGCATCGAAGCCGCGTTCGGTGAGGTAGCGCCCGAAGGGCTCAGGATCGATCCGCCGGGAACCGGACGCGTCGATGCGAGCGCGCAACTCGGCGTTGGAGTGAAACCCCAGCCCACGCGCCAGCGCTTCGACGCGATGCGAGGATTTGATTTCGGAAGCGGTCTGTCGAAGTCCGGCCTTTAGGCGCTCGAGGGTGACAGGGTTCAGAGTGATGTCGAGTTCGACCATGGCGTTTGCCTCTGTGGTGCGCAGGTCGCCGATTACGCTGCGGCACACGAGGAAAACGTGGGGCCGAGGAAGGGATTGCAAGCCACGAGACGTTTGACCCGGCGACAGGTCACAGGCGCCTAACCCGGCGATCAGAATGCCGCGAGTCGCACAATGCGCAAGGAGTAGAGGGCGCGCGATAGACGTGCCGTCTGGATCATCTACCGGCAAGCGTCAGTCCGTGGCGAAACGCCGACGCGCGACTATGTTCGTCCAATGACCAGCGCCGATCCGAAACCCAAAAAGAAGAAGACGCCACGCTACCAGAAGCGGTTGGTGCTGTTTCTCGATTTCCTCGGGTTCAAGGAACACGTCGAACGCTCTGCGCGCGAACCAGCGCATCTGGCCCGTCTGGTCGCTGCAATGGACATCGTCGGAGGCATCGGCGCCTCTCACAAGGGCGTTCTGAAAAGCCAGAAGGTCACCCAGTTCTCGGACAGCATCGTCGTCTCATACAAGGTGTCGGAGCCGTCAGCTGTGTTCCTGCTCCTGAACGAAATCGCCTTCGGCGTCCTCGATCTTGCTGAACGGGGCTTCCTGGTTCGTGGCGGTGTGACGGTCGGCAAACTCTACCATTCCAAGCGCCACGTCGTCGGCCCTGCAATGAACGAAGCCTATCGGCTGGAGTCGAAGGTCGCGAAGCATCCTCGGGTTCTTATCGATCCCAAGGTCCTCGAGGTCGCGCGCGCCGCGCGCCGTTCAGAGCATTCCCCGGATGACGAGGCCGGCTACGTCTCCGACTTCATGACGAGAGACACCGACGGTCACTATTTCTTCGACTACATCTCATGGAGATCCGTCGTCGCGATCACCGGCGGCGATAACGATCTTTACGCCGACTACCTCGGCTGCCTCAGCATCCTGATCCGCGACGGCCTGCGCCACGACGACGCCAGCGTGCAGGAAAAGTTTCTCTGGCTGCGGCGGCGGTACAAGGCCGCGATCGCGGAGATCAAAGCGATCCCTGCGGACCACCCATACAGGGCCGAGAACAGCGCCATGTGCGAGGTCATAGCCGGCCTGCCGATCTTCAAGATCGACACCAAGCTTGCGAAGGCCGCCGTGAGAGCTGCGGCGAAGGCTAGGACGGCGGCGAAACCGGCGTCCCAAACCCGTCGTCGTGCGCGCGCTGTCTGAGACATTCCCTTTCATTCAAGGGTTGCGTTAGGCTTGTCACATGAAGCTGACGCAGATGGATGAAGCCTACTGGATTGAGCGCCGAGCCGAGGCTGAACGCGAGTTTCCAGGCTCGTCCTTCGGTATGCGTCCGGACCTGACGGCCGAGGTGGTGGATCGCTTTGAGCACGCGCTTCACGCCGGATCGGAAGAGGCGATCCAGGTGTGCCTGACCGAGAACCCCTATCTGGTGCAGTACGCCATCCGTGAGTCCGGCCATCACGGCACCTGGGTGTATCCCAAACAGATGATCCGGCCGAAAGCGGCCACGGGCGAGCCCGGTCTCATACCCGACTTTCTCGCCGTGACCCGGTCGTCACTGGGCGACCATTGGTGGGTTGTTGAGCTCAAGCGGTTCGATACCCAGTTCGCGGATGCCCAGGGTGGCGGCATGAGCCCCTCCGGCCATAAGGCGGTAAGTCAGGCGGCAGGCTATCTTTCCCACTTCCGGGAATACATTGACGCCATACGGAGCCACGCTCGCATTCCGCGCCTCACCCAACCGGCCGGAGCGCTGATCCTGATCGGCGACTCCCGAGCCGAAAGCGCGGCCCAACGAACGGTGCGCTCCAACTTCGTGCGGACTTCGGCCAACATTGATGTGGCGAGTTATCGCCGCATCGTCGTCAACGCACGGGTGGACGTCGGCTTTACTCCTAACTCGAGGCCTTTCAGTCTCGAGCCCACTTGATAGCGTTGGCCCGGCGACGAATGGGCAAAGAGGGGCGAAACCGAGCTCAGACACCATACTCAACGTCCGGAAGGACACCCACGGAGTCCGAAGTTGATCTTCACCGAACTCGACTATGGCGAGGTGCGTAGCGAGAGGCGGGAGCTGGATCTCGTTATCGAGGCGGCCGGAGAGCGGTTCCAGGTGCCGGTGCGCTTCGTCGAAGGCGAGCTCAATCTGGGCCCCATCGACGGTTTCACCCTCAGCTACGGGGCGACACTCAGTTTGACCAAGTTGGGACCGGCTGCGTTCCGCACTCTCGGCCCGACCACGATTAACCGAGGCTTCCGTCTCGCCAACGTCGGCGGCGTCTACATCCTGACCAGAGGCGATCTGCATCTGTGCCTCGAACTGGAAGCCGTTCCCTCTGTCGATCCCGCCCGGGGCGGCGAACTGGTTTCATGGTATCGCCTGTTCCGGAGCGCAGAGGGGGAGGACGCTCTGGTTGCCCTCACCAAGCGGCCGGACAGCGCGCTGGTCGATGCTATCGATGAAGCCCTGGCGGCACTCGAACTGGTCACGCCTTACGACGAAGAGGAGGTCGCCGGCCACAACGGGCCGCCGGAGCCTGAAGCTCTTTCCACCGAGGACTACGAGGCTGTCAGGGAGACACTCGTCACCTTGCGCGCCCGAGCGGTCAAGGACGACCTAGGGGCTGACGAACTTCCCGCTGCGATCGCGACCCTCGACAACTGCGTGCGCAAGATCACCAGCTGGGCCCGCAAACGGCTCGCGATGGTGGAGGAGGGATTTTATCGCGGGGTCGGGACTGCAGTAGGGACCGGCCTGGTCGGTCTGGCGTTCTGGGTCGCGGCGGGCGGAAAGATCGGAACCGTGAGCGCTCTGTTGGCGACCTACGCAGGCCATCTTCTCGGCAAGTAGCCGGTCTCAGCGGCTTGCGATGCGTCTGCGCCTCGCTATGCCCCCAGTTCAGCCGAACGGAGGGGAGATTCGTGGGCGCGATTTCGGAGAGAACCAAACACAAGGCACAAATCTATGATGTCGCCTTGAACGCCTTCTTCAAGGCGCGCGACCTGGACGCGGCAAGCCTCGATGCGTCCAGGACGGATATCGGCTGGGATATCGCCGAAGCCATGGTCTCGGCAGCGATCAGCGGCGTAACCTACAAGAGCCGCAATCCCGAAACTTTAGCCGATGCCGCCATGCTTTTGCGCGGGCTCGCGGATCAAGTGGAGGAGAACGGCCTCGCGGACCTTGAGTGGGGCTATCGTGGCGGCATGCTATCTCGCCACGCGTGGCGGCCCGACATTCGCGCGACCGAGGGGCTCGCCGAACTCGATCGGCGAACCGAAGCGGTGATTGAAGGGATGATGGGGCCCAGCCGGTCGCTGTCGGTTCCAGACAAACGCGCGATCGTCTGCCTGTCGTTCGTGCGCATGGCGCTGGCGCAGGTGCGGGATTTGATCGATCAGGAACCACAGAGCGCCGACGCGATCCGCGCCATGGCGACTGGGGTCTTGGAGGGGCAGCTCGAAGACGTGAAGGCGGCCGTCCCGAGGTAGATGCGATCCGGGGCGAGCAGACGCTGAATGATGTGCGGAAGATTCAATCACGCCTTGCTTGCGGTGGTGCCATCGGGGAGACTCGCCGAGTGAAGAAGACGCTCGATCATCTGCCGCTGCCAAAGCAGTCTGAGCTGCGCCACGTCGTCGAGGTGATCCGGGCCTCGTTCGAGGACGCGATCTCGACGCGTCGGGCCGAGCGGCTCAAGCACGGCAAGATTCTCAAGATCATCCTCTACGGATCGTATGCACGAGGCGATTGGGTCCACGATCCGGTCGGCCGTTACTTTTCGGACTTCGACCTCCTCGTCATCGTCGATCACCAGGACCTGACAGACGGCGAGTTCTGGTACGATGCCAACAACCGGACCATGCCGGGCGAGGGAGAGATCCGCACGCCCGTCAGCATCATCGTTCACAGCTTGGACGATGTGAACGAACAGCTGGATCGCGGGCGTTACTTCTTCGCCGACATCCTGCGCGACGGCACCGTGCTCTACGACACGCCCGGAGCCAGACTGCATAAGCCGGCGAGCATTAAGGCAAAAGCCGCGTTGGCAGAGGCCGAGGAGTTCTTCGCCGAGTGGATGTCGAGCTCAGCGGGCTTCACTCGTGGCGCCAACTTCTTCAGGGGGGAAGGAGCGGACCCGAAACTCGCCGCGTTCAACTTCCATCAAGCAACAGAGCACCTCTACCACTGCGTCTTGTTGGTGGTAACGCTCTACAGCGGCAAGGCTCACAACCTCGCCTTTCTGCGCAAGAAGTCCGAGGCAATCGACGCCCGTTTGGCGGACGCTTGGCCGCGAGAGACCAAGTTCGAGCGCCGATGTTTTGAGCTGTTGCGGGAAGCCTACGTCAAGGCGCGCTACTCCAAGCACTACAAGATCAGCGACGACGAACTCGCTTGGTTAGCGGAGCGGGTCGAGGTGCTGCGCGCGCTGGCAACTACGGTATGCCGAGAGCGGCTGGCCCAGATGCGCGAAGAGGCTGAGGGCGAGGTCTGACTAGCGTCAGGCGTCGTTTGACTAGACCGAAATGACAACCCTGCGCTTGGTCAATCGGTACGAGGAGATCGCGCACGGCGAGATCAAGGGCAGTGCCGACCGATGGAGCCTGTCGGTCTATCCGAAAGTTCGCGTAGCTGATGTCATCTCGCTGGATGGCGTGGGAGCGGTTGGCGAACTGAAACGCTTCGGCCTTCAGGCTCACTTCGATTTCGTGGTCTGTAAGGAGACCTGGACGCCAATCTACGCCGTTGAGTTCGACGGCGATTTCCACTCGACCGACGTGCAAGCTGCGCGCGACGCCAAGAAGGACGAACTCTGCAAGCGAGCAGACTTTCCAATTCTTCGGATCAACAGTCGCTATCTCACAAATGACTTCGGGAAGATGACGCTGCTGGCGTGGATCATGGATGTCCGCGAGATTCAGGAGGAATTTTATCGAATTCAGGAGAGAGGCGGGATCGCGGCCGACGAGCCCTTCGATCCCTTCTGGCTGATGAGCACGACACCCGGTGAAGACCGGTTTCCGTATATGCTCGCTGGTGCCGCACGCGAGAGATTACGCCGAATGAGCGCGGCGGGGCGCATTCTCGACCCATGTTCCTCAGGCTTCATCGGATATGACGCCGACGAGGTGATACGAGGGATGCACTATATCCGGGTGTCAGCGACCGAAGGCGTATTCGTGAAATCGGCGATGCGGCCCCAGTTCTTCCCGATACTGTTCAGCGATCTCCTCGACGAAATTCTCAGTTTTCAATTGGAAGCCGAGGTTCGACGTTGGTTGGCGGGAGAGGTTTCATCCACGCCGCTAGTCGACGTCCAGGCCGAGTTCCGACGCCTCTCGAAAAGCCTGAAACTCGGTCAGGCACACAGCTATGGTCACGGCCCGGCCTAACTGCGGCGGGGGTGGTCATCCACCTGAGATGAAGTCATCGGTCCCGACCTTCCAGGAGCCTTTGAGCTTCTCGAAACCAGGGCCGGCTTGGGCAAGGATTGCGTCTGCTTCGTCCTCGCTGGGTGTTACGCCCGCAAGTGACCAGGGCGCGAACCGCCTGACCCCCCAGCCCATACGATGACAGGTATTGTCCGGGGCCAGCGTGGGGACCCAATCCGTCATCTGCGGAAGCGCCTCGAACCAAGTGGCCCAAGCGGTGCCGATCGTGTCTCCTTCGGCGGGCTCCAGGCCTCGGCTGACGAGCCCGATCACCTCGCCGTCCATGTTGAAGACGGGGCCACCACTCATCCCAGACGGCCAGTTGGCGCCCACCTCGAAAACCGGCGTCGGATTGGCTCGATCACGGCCACGCGGGTGAAGGTCTTTCACGATGCCGTAGCCAGCGAACATCCCCTCGGCGACGCGGGTCTTCGCCCGCTCGGCGTCACCATGGAAGGTGTCGATCTGCGGATATCCGACAGCAACCACGACATCTCCGATGCGCGGTCCCGGCTCGCGGATGCGGATCGGCAGATTTGCGATCAGTGTCTTCGGTGGTCGTTCGGCGGAGCGCAGCACCGCCAGGTCCAGCGGCTTTCGTGCGACGCCGCCGCCCGTGAAGGCCATAGGATCCTCGACCTCGATGCCGGGTGTGTAGGTCTGGGCAATCCGCGCCAGAGCCTCTTGGGGAATGCCGATGGTGCCGAAGATGAGGCCGATCCCCAACATGGCGATCAGCGTTTGGTCCCCGTTGAACTCGTAGACCTGATCAGACTGTGCGCCCGCCTTGGGACGACCTGTCCTCATGAAGTCGACGACATGGTCGGCAGTCAGAAACGTGCCCCACGGGTCCGCGGCGAACGACGTCCCCATACCGTGCAGCCGTCCCTGCTCGTCGACCGCGAACATTGGCAGGATCGCCCGCCTGATGCCGAACGGGTCCTGAACGAGGAACTGTTCGATGCCTTCCCCAGTTCGGGGCTCAAGACGGCGTTGACGCTCGCCCGCCGCGCGCGCCTCGCAAGTCTGGATCGGAACCGCCGAGAAGGTGATGGTGGTCTCAGGCATCGCGCATCCTCCGTCCGAAGGACCTTAGCGGAAATCCCGCGCTCGCACCTTGATCGCCTCAAGCGACAGGTCGGGGATGTAGATGTCGCGGACCTTGGGAGACCGGGCGTCGGGAGCACTGCCACGATAGACCTCGTCGCCTCGACCGTGGGGTAGGGGAAAGGCGTCGCGTCGACCGAGTGAGGCCAGCAAGTTCGACCCGTCGTGCAGGCGGGTCGCCACGATGTGGACGACGTCGCCCTCGCGCTGGACCTTGCCGGCCACGACAAGAAGGCTGGCGCCGAGCACGATCCGGCGCTGCTGCTCGTAGAGGCTCGGCCAGATCACCAGATTGGCCACGCCTGTTTCGTCCTCGATGGTGATGAACATCACCCCCTTGGCCGAGCCGGGCTTTTGCCTGACGAGCACCAGGCCGGCGACCCTGGCCAGTCGCCGATCGCGCATGGCCGAGGCGTCGGCGCAGGTCATGACATGGTGCGACTGCAGAGTGTCACGCAGGAAGGCCACAGGATGATCGCGCAGGGTCAGACCGACGTGGCTGTAGTCTTCCACGACCTCCTGACCCTCTGGCATGGCCGGCAGGCTCAGGGTCGGTTCGGAGACCTCGGGTGTGGTCGCGCCGTCGTCCTGGACAACGGCGAACAACGGCAGGGGATCGTCGCGAAGCGCCTTGATCGCCCATAGGGCCTCGCGCCGTTGCAGCCCAAGACCCGGAAGGAAGGCGTCCGCCTCTGCGTGTGGATCGGCGTGGAAAAGGGACCCCGTTAGCGGTGTGATCGGCGTCGAATAAGGACCCCTCATTCCTGAGGTCTAACGGTGGCGGCTTGGCGGATGTCAGGCGGCGAGTTCGGGATGTTGGTGTTGGAGACGGTGTTGAGGATCCGGCGCGAGTTTGCGTCCGGCAAGGCGATCAAAGCGATCGCGCGTGACCTTCGATTGTCGCGCAAGGTGGTTCGCAAGGCGATCCGGGAGCCGGATGCGGAGTTCGCCTATCGGCGGGCGGTGCAGCCGTTGCCAAGGCTGGGGCCGTTCCAGGCCAGGCTCGATGAACTGCTGGAAGAGGACGAGGCGCGGCCGCGGCGCGAGAAGCTGCGGATGACGCGGGTCCATGACCTACTGGTGCGCGAGGGGTTCGACGGGTCGTATGACGCGGTCCGGCGCTACGCGGCGGGGTGGCGGCTGAAGCGACGCCGGGGCGTGGCGGATGCACCGTCGTTCATCCCGCTGATGTTCAGGCCGGGCGAAGCCTACCAGTTCGACTGGAGCCACGAGGACGTGGAGATCGCGGGCAAGCCGATGCGGGTGAAGGTGGCGCACATGCGACTGTGCGCGTCACGCGCGATCTATGTTCGGGCCTACCCGCGCGAGACCCAGGAGATGCTGTTCGACGCGCATGCGCGGGCGTTCGCCTTCTTCGGCGGGGTGCCGACGCGCGGGATCTACGACAACATGAAGACGGCGGTGACGACTGTGTTCACGGGCAAGGACCGGCTGTTCAACCGGCGCTTCCTGGTCATGGCGAGCCACTACATGGTGGAGCCGACGGCTTGCTCGCCGGCGGCGGGCTGGGAGAAGGGCCAGGTCGAGCACCAGGTCCAGACGGCGCGGGGACGGTTCTTCCAGCCGCGCCTGCGCTTCACCAGCCTGGAGGAGTTGAACGGCTGGCTGGAGGCCGAATGCCGTCGCTGGGGCGAGCTGCGCCAGCATCCCGAGCAGAAGGAGCTGACGGTCGCCCAGGCCCTGGCCGCCGAGCGCCCGGCGCTGCAGCCCATGCTGGGCCCGTTCGACGGCTTCCACGAGAGCGAGCACGCGGTGACCGGGACCTGCCTGATCAGCTTCGACCGCAACCGCTACTCGGTGATGGCTAGAGCGGGACGCCGTACGGTGCAGGTCCGCGCCTATGCCGACCGGATCGTCGTGCGTTGCGAGGGTGAGGTCGTCGCCGACCATCGCCGGTTCTTCGGTCGAGACCGCACCCTGTATGACCCATGGCATTACCTGCCGGTGCTGGCGACCAAGCCCGGCGCCCTGCGCAATGGCGCGCCGTTCCAGGACTGGGAGCTACCGCCCGCCCTGGCGCGCCTGAGGCGCAAGCTGGGTGCGGGTGACGAAGCCGATCGCCGGTTCGTGCGGGTTCTGGCGGCTGTGCTGGAAGACGGCCTGGAGCCGGTCGAGGCCGCCGCGCGCGAGGCGCTCGCTGCCGGGACCGTGAGCGACGACGTCATCCTCAACATCCTGGCGCGCCGACGCGAACCGCCCCGGCCGCTGAGCATCGTCACGTCGGATGACCTTGCCCTGCGGCATCCGCCTCAGGCGGACTGCGACCGCTACGACAGTCTGCGAGGCCTGCATGCAGCGGCATGAGATGATGGCGGCCCTGACCGGCCTGGGCCTCAAGGGCATGGCCGGCGCCTTCGACGAGGCGGTCACCACCGGCCTGCAGCGCAAGCGCACGACCATGGAGATCCTCGCCGACCTGCTCCGCGCCGAGACGACCCACCGGCATGCGGCTTCCATCCGGTACCGGATGGCGGCAGCCAAGCTGCCGGCCGTGAAGGACCTGGACGCCTTCGTGTTCGACGACACGCCGATCAACGAGGGGCTGGTGCGCTCGCTGCACAGCGGCGCCTTCCTGGCGAACCGGCGCAACATCGTGCTGGTCGGCGGGACAGGCACGGGCAAGACCCACCTGGCCACCGCCATCATCACCAACGTCGTGCGCGCCGGGGCGCGTGGCCGCTACTTCAACACCGTCGACCTGGTGAACCGCCTCGAGGAGGAGACCCGCCTGGGCAAGGCCGGTGCGCTGGCTGCTCACCTCTGCCGCCTCGACGTCGTGGTCCTCGACGAGCTCGGCTACCTGCCGTTCGCACGCTCCGGCGGCCAGTTGCTGTTCCACCTGATCAGCAAGCTCTACGAACGGACCTCGGTGATCGTCACGACCAACCTCGCCTTCGGCGAATGGCCGACCGTGTTCGGCGATCCCAAGATGACGACGGCCCTGCTCGACCGCATCACCCACCACTGCGACATCGTCGAGACCGGCAACGACAGCTGGCGCTTCAAGCACCGCAGCTGACCCCACCAAAAGAACGCCAAGCGAGGGTTGAGCCTCCGGTCGGGCTACGCCCTCCCTACGCCCCAACCCTCGCAAGCGGTGCGCTCGTGACGTCCATCACGAACCCCAAAAGGGGGTCCCTATTGCACGCCGATAGGGGGTCCCTTTTAGACGCCGATTGACACGTCGCAGAGCCGACATTGCGCCCGGAGCGGTCGGCTCCAGTGTTGGTCGAGCCTTCATGGGCGGCGCCAGTGAAGTTCTGCGGCATGGCCGCCAGGGTTTCGGCGACGGTTCCGCGCCCCTGTCGATCGACGTCCGCCTGGGTGACGATCGTCACGGGGGAGGTGCTGTCTGCGCCCCTGAGGTAGGTTCCGGTGACCACGACCTCCTCCAGTTCGGTCGTTTGGTCGTTTTCGGCGCGGACCGACGGATCGACCAATACGAAGACCGTGGGGCGGCTCTGTCGATAGGTTAGCCCGCTGTCCCGGAGCATCAGCTGCAGCGCCGCCTCCGGCGTGTAGTCGCCGCTGACGGCCGGAGACTGGCGACCCGCGACGAGGGCGCTTGGATACAGGATTTGCAGACCGCTCTGGCGACCGAAGGCGGGCAGGGTGCGCTCCAGAGGACCGGCGGCGATGTCGAAGCGCCGGACGCTGTCCGACGACTGTGCGATCACCGGCGTAGCGACTGCCAGCATCAGCGCGGCGAGCGCGGTTGAAGTGTATCCGTGGCCCATGGTTTCCCCCGTTAGTTACCCGCGAACTTGCGGGGCGGGGAGGAGACGTTGGGTCGCGGGGTTTCCCCTAAGTCCGGGGGCAGATTATTTTCAGGCGCCGCCGGCCAGTACGATGCGACCCTCGGCGCTTCGCGTCGCCCTGAGGGGATAGAGGTCCGTGAGCGCGGCGACAAAGCCGTCGATGTCGCCCGCATTGAAGACCCCGCTGACCCGTATTTCGGAGATGCGGGGATCTCGGAGTTCGATCGGCTCGCGGCTGTATCGGTTGACCTCCGCCACGGCGACCGAGATGGGCGTGTTCTCGAACGTCAGTCGTCCGACGGTCCAGCTCGTCGCGGCAGGAACATTGGCCGCGATCACGCGCGGCCGGTCCGCCGATGTCGTAACCTGCTGGCCAGGCTTGAGGGACCATTGCGCGGACCGCGCCTCCTCCTGTCGAACGGCGACGCGGCCCTCGACCAGGATGACCCGCGCGCCTTCGCCCGACCGGCGCACATCGAACCGGGTGCCCAAGGCGGTGACCCGGGTGTCGCCCGCCGCCACGACGAACGGGCGTGACGGATCGTCTTCGACATCAAACATCGCCTGGCCGGAGGTCAGGGTGACCGAGCGGTTGTCCCGCGTGTAACGGACTGAAACGACAGAGTTGGTGTCCAGAACGATCCTTGAGCCGTCGTCCAGCTGCACGGTCCTCTGCTCCCCGATCGCCGTTGCATAGGACACCGGGCGTTGCTGAAGCCAGGCGATGCTGACGACACAGATCGCCAGAGCCGCTGCGCCCGCAACGCCAAGGGGAACCAGCAGGCCGGACGGTCTCCGTCTGCGGCCTTGGGCGGCCCGGACCGCTTCAGTGGTCAAAGCGGCCATCTCCGGGTTGCCGGCAAGAGCGCCCGCCGCGTCCCACATGGCCTCGACTTTCTGGAAGGCGCGCGCATTGTCCGGATGACGGCGCCAGACGCTGAAGCCGCGCACGTCCGCTGTCGTGACCTTGCGCTGATTGAGCCGAGCGAACCACTCGACGGCTTCCTTGCGCCTGATGTCGGCCTCCGCCTCGATCGTCATCCGTCTTGCCTAAAGGTCCAGCCGAGACGTGCAGTAGTCGAGCGCCCGGGCCATTCGCCACTCCACGGTCTTTACGCTGATGTCGAGCATCCGGGCGATCTCAGGATAGGTCATACCGCCAAAGCGGTTGAGAACGAAGACATCTCGATAGAGCGCCGGCATCGCACGGATGATCTCGGTCAAAACGGTCGCATCGAATTGCGACGCGGCTTCGCTGTCAGGCGGGGGCGCTGTCTCACGGAAGCGCTGCTGCCGAGCGTCGCGTCTCCTCTCGTCGCTCAACAGATTGAGAGCGATGCGCAGCAGGAAGGCTTTGGGATGCCGGATGTTGGACAGAACGTAGGGCGCGGCCCGGATGTAGGTCTCCTGAACGACGTCCGCAGCCGCATCAGCGCCGATGCGCCCGCGCAGACGCCGGCCCAGCCATGGGGCGTACTGACGGTACAGACGGCCCAGACCGTCCTGCCCCTCCGCTCCCAGCTGCTCCGTGTCTGTCACCACGCCTCTCCGACTTCTTCACGGGAAGTCCGGAATCCGGGCGAGACCGCGCACAGGGTCTCGCACGCGTCAGCGCACGCCTCCACAGGCGTCGGCAACCGACATCCACGCAGCGCGCAGGGTCGTCGATGATCTGATGTCGCACAGGGGATTCCAGGCCCCACCAACGCGGACGTCGGCACCGGAAGCATGAATCAAAGGCGCGGCGGGCGCAAGCCGCGCAACCGACGAGAGCCGATGAGGGGCTTCCGCAAGAAAATGGCGGGAAGCCCGCAATTTACTGTCGTTGCCGGAGACGGCGATTCCCGCGCAACGTGAATCTCGTTCAGTTGAGGAGTTGTCCATGGATTGCGCGTCACCGGCCCAGCCCCGCGAGATCCCCGCGCTCAGCCCACGCGAATCCGAGTGTCTCCTGTGGGTCAGCCGGGGCAAGAGCTCTGCCGACATCGGCCAGATCGTCGGCCTCTCGCCGCGAACAGTCGATAGCTACCTGGAAAAGACCTGCGCAAAGCTAAGGGTAAGAACCCGGATCGAAGCGGTCGCCGTGGCGGTTCGCGCAGGCCTCATCGACCCAGACGACGAATAAGGGCGAGAAAAGGGGGCGGGCCTGGAACTTCTGTACGGAAGCCGGGTGTTTCAGCGCTGATCGCCGCCGACGCCTTCGCGTCCCCTGGCTCTCGATCAACGCCTATCCGTTCCGGAACCCGCCGCCATACAGTCTAGGGTCAGCTCCCCGGTCGAGTCGATCCTCTCGCGCGAGCGGCATGCGGTCAGGTCTGGCGGATTGAAGCTGCTAGACTGTGCGGAGCGACTGCGAGCGACAGGTGACCTGATGTCCTACCCTTCTTTCACGAGCGCAGAGGCGACGGTTGATCGCTTTCTGGAGATCCTGTCGGAACACGGCGTGGATCTGGCGGGCGCGTCGCAGGATGAGGCGCTGCAGATGACGAACGTCATCGAGATGTGGCGAAATCCTGCTCTGAGGCCGCTGGATCCGCGGCCTGTACTGCGCGCGGCGATGGGTTTCGTCGATCTCGCCGGCAAAGTGGTGAGAGTCGCCGGACACAAGGATTTCGGGGAGCTGATCCCCCATCTGAAGATGCTGGCGAAGACGACCGTGCTGCAGAATGCCGCCAGCCAGGTGACCGATGACGCCGGCAACAAGGTCATCGAGCTCTATGTCGCCGCCCTGGCCATGACGTTTGCTGACGAGGTGAAGCTGGATCACCCCTCGTCCTCGAAGGGCGACAATCCGGACGTTATGTTGACCTTCCGCTCCAGGCGTTGGGCTCTGGCCCTGAAGACCCTGCACAGCCGAAGCGCCCGAACGATTTACGACAACATCAAGAAGGCCTCCGATCAGATCGAGGCGTGCGAGGCGGACCATGGGCTGGTGGTCCTGAACGTAAAGAACCTGCTCGACTACGATGCCCTGTGGCCCGCGCCTGCGACGGCATTTCCCGAAGCAGCGGTCATCTCCGACTATTTCCGGCAGGTCGAGGGCATCATCGCGCCGCTCGCCGAGATTACGAACGAGGACTGGCTCGCCGCGCTTGGGCCGGATCGAAAAGCGGCGTTGCCGGTGATGTTCATTGGCCAAGCGGCCGCGTTCGCTCAACCGACGTACGGCGGCGGGCCTCATCCCATGGCGATCAAAGGCATGGTGTCGCACATGGTCCCGGCCGGCGACCCTGTGGGGGCGATGAGATTGGCGAAGGCGCTCAACGATGCCGCCCAGCAGTTCACCTGACCGGGACAACCACGACCGTCTGAAATGGTGGAGGCCGAGCGTCGCACCTATGCGTGAGGACCGTCGCATTGCGCATGGTTTCCGAGCGCCTCGATCACCCGGCAATCGGAGATCCGCCCACCCGAACAACTCGCCGCCTGAATCCGGGCGAGCTCGGCGTGGAGCGTCTGAAGCCCGGCGATGCGAGTCTCAACCGCCGCAAGCTGGCGCTCGGCGATCCGGTTGACCTCCGTGCAGGGGCGGTCGGGTTCGTCGGACAGCGCCAGCAGGGCGCGGATGTCGTCGATCTCGAAACCCAGCTGTCGCGCGTGACGAATAAAAGCGAGCCGCCGCGTCGCCGCGCCGTCGTAGAGGCGCCGATCGCTTGCCGTGCGGGGCGCTTCCTTCATCAGGCCAATCTGCTCGTAGAACCGGATCGTCGGAACCTTCACGCCGGTCTCGGCTGAGAGGCGACCGATCGTCCGGAGCGGGGGAGGGGATGGGTCTCTGGCCATTCGCGAAATATAGGGCTTGATCCTCTAGTGGCTAGAGGATGCATGAAGGTCGCATGACGACGCCCGCCCCGACAGAATCCTGCGCCCCGTCACGAGGCTGCTGCGGCCATCAGGTCCGGTTCGACGGGGCCTCGCCCGCCTATCGGCGTGTGCTGGTGGCCGTCATCGCCCTTAATTTGGGTGGGTTCTTCGCGGTCGCCGCCGGTGGTCTCATGCAGGGCTCGGCGGCTCTCGCCGCCAACGCCATGGACTTCCTTGCCGACAGCGCCACCTACGCTATCAGCCTCTGGGCCATTGGCAAGTCCGTGCAGGTGCGGTCCGGCGCTGCAGTCTTCAAAAGCGCAAGCCTCCTCGTCATGGCCGTGAGCATTCTCGGCTACGCCGTCTGGAGAGCGGTCACGGGGCAGCCGCCCGAAGGCGTCGTCATCACCGGTCTGGGACTGGTCGGCTTCGCCGCGAATCTAATCGCCGCCCTGCTGCTCGTGCGTTTCCGTGACGGTGACGCCAACGTGCGCTCCGTCTGGCTTTGCACACGGAACGATCTGATCCACAGCCTGGGCGTCGCCGCGGCCGGCGGGCTGGTCTGGCTGACTGGATCCCGGTGGCCGGACTTGCTGGCGGGCCTTCTGCTGGGCGGCGTCTTCCTCCAGTCCGCCATTTCGATCTTGGTGCAGGCTAGGGCGGAGAGCCGCGCAGCCCACGCCGCTGCTCGGACTTTGTAACGCATTGCCTGACTTCGAGAACTAAAGTATGCAGCGCGCGATGACCTGGTCGATGACGACATGGGCGAAGCTGATCGTGGCGATGACTCTTGTCTTCGCCGCCTTCTTCTTTGCGCCCGCCGTCGACGCCGCGACCTGTCTGCCGGAACCGCCTGCGGCTCACGCGGTCGTCGATCATGATCAAAGCGAGGGCGACCACAGCGGCAAGAGCGGCGGTCACGGGATCTGCTCGCACGGCCACTGCCACCACACCTCAACGGCGCGCGGTCCTGCCGTGGACGCCTTTGCTCCGTCGTTCGGCGAGCCTCCTCTGCAAAGCGGCCGACAGGATGACTTCCGGGCGTCCATCACGCCTGACGGCCTGAAGCGTCCTCCCAGAGTCTGACCGAAGACCTGCGCCTTAGCGCGCCTCTTCGTCCTCAGAAACTCTGGAAATGAATCATGTCTCCCACATCTCGCAGGCGGCCGCGTTACGCGGTCGGCTGCGCCCTCGCTGCGATCGCGGCGACCCTGGCCAGTCCCGTATGGGCTGACCCAGCTCCGACCTATGCCCAACTCCTCGCTCAACTCGGGAATGCGCCTGCGACCCTTGAGGCGGGCGCCAACTACGACGCAGCGGAAGCCCGTGTCCGTCAGGCACGGGTGCGTCCCAACCCTGTCCTCGGCTTCGATGTCGAGAACGCCTATGGCTCAGGCCCCTATTCGGGTCTGAACAACGCGGACATGACCCTGGCGATCAGTCAGGATCTCGAGCTGTGGGGACGTCGTTCGACGCGCATCGCCGCCGCTCGCGCCGAGGCCGGCGCAGTGGGCCTTCAACGAGACCTTGCGGTCATCGACGCCGCAGGCCGCCTGGCCCTGATCTATGCCGAAGCGGAGGCCGCGCAGAGGCGAGCCACGCTCGCGGAAGAAACCCTCACGCTGACCGTCGCGGATGCCCGCGCGGCCCTGACCCTCGTGGAGGAAGGTCGCGAACCTCTCCTCCGCGGCATTCAGGGGGAGGCCGAGGCTGCCTCGGCGCGCGCGACGCGGGATGAAGCTGTCGCGGAACGCGACGCGGCCTATGCCCGTCTCACGGCTGTCGCCATGATCCCGGTTCCGGTCACGCAGATCGAAGACAGCCTTCTCGACGAGGCGCCGACGACGATCGGATCCGTGATCGAGGATGCGCCGACGGTCCGCGTCGCCGAAGCCCAACGGTCCGCCGCCGAACGACGCATCGATGTTCAACGGGTTCAGGCCCGCCCCGACATCAACGCCAGTATCGGCATCCGCCGCTTCGAGGCGGAAGATGCGACGGCGCTGACTTTCGGCGTCAGCATGCCGCTGCCGTTGTTCGACCGGAACCGGGGAAACATCGAAGCGGCGCAAGCCGAGTTTCGCGCTGCCGACGCCCGGCTGATGAGTGCGCGGCAGGAAGCCCAGGCGGACCGCGCTGCCGCGGTCGCTCGCCTTTCGGCCTCGGTCAGTCGCGTCAACGCTGCTGACGGCGGCGTCACCGCCGCAGAGGAAGCCTATCGCCTGTCCCGCATCGGCTTTGAGTCCGGCCGCATTTCCCAGGTCGAACTGCGGGTGACCCGCACCGCCCTCGTCAACGCCCGGTCTGCAGCGGTCGACGCGCGTCTCGCGCGCGTCCGAGCCGAGATCGATCTCGCGCGCCTTGATGGCCGCGCCCCCTTCGAAGGAGCCCAGTGATGCGCAAGCGCACATCGAACAAGACCCTGCTGATCGGCGGCGTCGCCGCCCTGGTCATTCTCGGAGGCGGCGGCCTCTGGTTGGCCACCCGGTCCTCCGAACCCGCCGCGCCGGCTGCCGCCGAAGGCGAAGCCGGCCATGCCGAGGAAGAGGGGGGACACGCCGAGGGGGAGGCCGCCGGGGCAGAGACCGAAGGTCGGATTGAACTCACCACAGCAGAGATCCAGGCAGCGGGCATCACGGTCGTCGGCGTCGGCGGCGGAGGAGGAGGGGAGACCCGGCTCGCCGGCCGCGTAGAGCCGATGGTCGATTCTCGCGCTGCCGTGGGCGCTGCCGTCGGAGGTCGCGTCGAGCGCGTTCTCGTCGCGCCGGGTCAGTCGGTCCGCGCCGGTCAGCCGCTTGTGAGCCTTGTCAGCGGCGAGGCGGCGACCTTCCGCGCGGACGCCGACGCGGCCGGGGCATCCGCTGAAGCGGCGCGCCAGGCCTATGAGCGAAATCGCAGTCTGGCGGATCAGGGCATCGTCGCGCGGCAGGAGGTCGAAGCGTCACGCGCCCAGTTCCTGAGCGCCGAGGCGGCGACCCGCGCCGCTCGCGCCCGCTCGGCGGCCGCTGGCTCTCCGAACGCTTCGGGCAGGCTCAGCGTGACCAGTCCGATCTCGGGCGTGGTCAGCAGCGTCCAGGTCGGTCCGGGCGGGTTCGTCGCCCAGGGCGGCGTGGTGGCGGAAGTCAGCAATCCTGCTCGTGTCGAGATGGTCTTCAACGCACCGCCTGCCCTTGCGGCCAATGTGCGTGCCGGTGCGCCAATGCGCGTGACCGGGCCGAACGGCGAGTTCGACGCCGTCGTCACCGGCGTCGCCGCCGACGCCGGTCTCAGCGAAAGCGGCGCGACCGTGATCCGGGCCCGACCCTCTGGCGCGTCTCTGCCGCCAGCCGGTTCGGCCGTCACTGGCGCCATCGTGACCGGCGAGGCGACTGGCGGGATGACCGTGCCCACCGAGGCGGTCCAGACCGTCGATGGAAACACCGTGGTCTTCGTGCAGGTCGAGGGCGGCTTCCAAGCCGTGCAAGTGCTCGCAGGCCGCCAGGCCGCGGGCCGCACCGAGATCCTGCGCGGGCTCACCGGATCTGAACGCGTGGCGTCCGCCAACGCCTTCCTGCTCAAGGCCGAAATGGCCAAGGGCGAAGCCGAGCACGGGCACTAGGGGGCGTCATGTTCAAAGCACTTATCGAAGCCTCGGTCCGCTTCCGATGGTTCGTGGTCCTGGCGACGGCGATCGTCGCCGCCTTCGGCCTCTACAACCTGACGCAGCTACCCATCGACGCCGTGCCGGACATCACCAACCGGCAGGTTCAGATCAACACCATCGCGCCAGCGCTCGCGCCCGAGCAGATGGAACGTCAGGTCACCTATCCGCTCGAAACCGCGATGGCGGGTATTCCTGGCATCCAGACCACGCGGTCGCTGAGCCGAAACGGCTTCAGCCAGGTCACGGTCATCTTCTCCGACAACACGGACATCTACTTCGCCCGCCAGCAGGTGGCCGAACGGATGGCCCAGGCGCGCGAACGGTTGCCCGAAGGCGTGGAGCCGGCGCTTGCGCCCATCACCACGGGACTGGGCGAGGTGCTGATGTGGACGGTCGACTTCAAGCCGTTCAACAGCGCCAACCTCGCCAAACCGGGTGAGCCCGGCTGGCAGGCGGGCGGCGCCTATCTGACGCCCGAAGGCGAACTCCTGACCACGCCCCAGGCCCGCGCAACCTATCTCCGCACGGTTCAGGACTGGATCATCGCCCCGCGCATGCGGACCGCGAAGGGACTGGCCGGCGTTGATGTGAACGGCGGCTATGTGAAGGAGTATGCGGTCCGACCCGACGCCGCGCGTCTGGCGGGTTACGGTCTGAGCCTGAACGATCTCGTCGTCGCGCTGGAACGGGCTAACACCCAGGCTGGCGCTGGCTATGTCCAGCGGTCCGGCGAAGCCTTGACCGTGCGGACCGACGCCTTGGCGCAGACCATCCCGGATCTCGCCCAGGCCCCCGTCGTCAACCGCAACGGACTGGTCGTCCGGGTCGCCGACGTCGCCACCGTCGAGATTGGCCAGGCGCCGCGTCTCGGCGGCGCCAGCCGCGACGGCCACGAGGCCGTGGTTGGTACGGCGCTGATGCTGGCCGGCGGCAACAGCCGGACGGTGGCCCAAGCCGCAGCCGAACGTCTCGAGGAGGTTTCCGCGAGCCTGCCGCCGAGCGTTGTCGCCGAACCGGTCCTGAACCGCAGCTCGCTGGTCAACAAGACCATCTCAACCGTCGCCAAGAACCTGATCGAAGGCGCTCTGCTGGTGATCGTGGTGCTGTTCCTGCTGCTCGGCAACATCCGTGCGGCCTCGATCACCGCCCTGATGATCCCGATCAGCTTCCTGTTCGCGGTCATCGGCATGAACCGCTTTGGCATCAGCGGAAACCTGATGAGCCTCGGCGCGCTGGACTTCGGCCTTCTGGTCGACGGCGCGGTCGTGGTGGTCGAGAATACCCTGCTGATGCTCAGCCAGCGGCGGGCCGAAGCCGGTCGAATGCTGACACGCCGGGAGCGGCTCGAGGTTGCTGGAGCCGCGGCGCGTCAGATGGTCAAACCGGCTGCTTTTGGCCAGCTGATCATCCTCCTGGTCTTCACGCCGCTGCTGATGCTTGAGGGCGTGGAGGGCAAGACCTTCATCCCCATGGGCGCAACGGTGATGCTGGCCCTCGTCGGCGCCTTCATCTTCTCCTTCACCTTCGTGCCGGCGATGACGGCCCTGCTGGTCCGGGATCCGAAGAAGGTCGAGGTCGATGAGCACGGCCACGCCCACGAGCACGAGACCTTCATCCTCCGATACGCGCGGCGCTGGATCGAACCGGCGATCCGCGCCGCCGTCGACCGGCCCAAAGTCGTCCTGGCGTCCGCGCTCGGCGCCCTCGTCATTGGCGGCATCGCCTTCAGTTCTTTGGGGCGGGAGTTCATTCCGACCCTGGATGAAGGCGATATCGCCATGCAGGCGTTGCGCGTGCCGTCCGCCTCGCTGGAACAATCGCTGGCGATGCAGATGGCCCTCGAACGCGTCATCAAGGCCCAGCCCGAGGTGAAGACTGTCTTCGCCCGGACCGGGACGGCGGAGGCGGCGGTGGACCCGATGCCGCCGAACATTTCGGACGCGGTCATCGTCCTGAAAGACCGCAAGGAGTGGCCCGATCCGAACCTTCCGAAAGAGGAGCTGATCGAACGGTTCGAAGAGCTCGCCGCCGGACAACTCGGCAACAGCTTCGAGTTCAGCCAGCCCATCGAGCTGCGCTTCAACGAGCTGATCTCGGGGGTTCGGACCGACCTCGCCGTGATGGTCTATGGCGACGACTTCACCCAGCTGCAGGCCACTGCGGACCGGGTCGCCGCCGCCCTTCGTGCAACGCCCGGATCGGCCGACGTTCGCGTCGAGCAGGCGTCGGGTCTGCCCACCCTGACCGTCAGCGTGGATCGTTTCGCGGCCGCCAACTACGGCTTGTCGGCCGCCGATGTCTCCGAGGCGGTTTCGGCCGCGGTCGGCGGCGCCGAGGCCGGGCAAATCTTCGAAGGCGATCGTCGCTTCAGCGTCGTCGTCCGTCTCGCGGATGATGCACGGAATGATCCGGCGGCCCTTGCGGCTCTGCCGGTAACGACCGCCACAGGCGTGACCGTGCCGCTCTCCTCCGTCGCCCGGATTCAGGTCGCGGAAGGACAGAACCAGATCAGCCGCAATGACGGCAGCCGGCGGATGGTGGTGCAGGCCAACGTTCGCGGGCGCGACCTGGGCGGCTTCGTCACCGAGGCCCAGGCCAAGGTGGAGGCCGACGTCGATCTTCCGACCGGCTACTCCCTGACCTGGGGTGGCCAGTTCGAGAACCTGAAGCGGGCCGAACAGCGTCTGGGGCTGGTCATTCCGATCGTCTTCATCCTGATCGGGGTCTTGCTTTTCATGGCTCTGGGATCCTTCGCCGAGGCGGGCCTGGTGTTCGCGTGCGTTCCGTTGGCTCTGGTCGGCGGCGCCCTGGCGCTTGTCCTCAGGGGGATGCCGTTCTCGGTTTCCGCAGCGGTCGGCTTCATCGCCGTGTCCGGCGTCGCGACCTTGAACGGTCTCGTGCTGATGCAGGCCATTCGGGAGCGTCTCACGGGCGGAGCGGCGCCGCGTCTTGCCGCCATCGAAGGCGCGACAAGCCGGCTTCGCGCCGTCCTGACGACGGCTCTCGTCGCCATCGTCGGGTTTATCCCGATGGCATTCGCTCACGGCGCCGGCGCCGAAGTGCAGAAGCCGCTGGCCACCGTGGTCATCGGAGGCCTGCTCACGGCCACCGCGCTGACGCTCCTTGTCCTTCCGACCTTCGCGGCCAAGGCCGTGAAACACCGGAAGGCGGAAGGGATCGAGGAATGAGCGGGGCCCACGAAACAGAGCAGGTCCAGCGCCGCACCCTCCTGGTGGTGCTGTTCCTGAACGCTCTGCTGTTCGTGGGCCTGGGAGTCGGCGGCCTCGCCGCCGACTCCAGCGCTCTGCTCGCGAACGCCGTCGACAACGGCTCCGACGCGGCCGTCTATCTGATCAGCTTCCTCGCCGTCGGGCGCGCGCTGATCTGGAAGACGCGGGCGGCTCAGGTCTCCGGCGTGATGCTGCTGATCTTCTCGGTCCTCGTCCTGCTCGACGCCCTGCGCCGGACGCTGACGGGAACCGAGCCGGTCGGACCGACCATGATGGTGCTCGCTGTCGTAGCGGCGGTTATCAATCTGATCTGCCTGCTGCTGATCCGTCGGCAGCAGAGCAGCGACGTCAACATGAAGGCGGCCGAGACATTCAGCCTGAACGATTTCGCCTCGAACGGCGGCATCCTCGTCGCAGGCGGCCTGGTGATGTGGTTGGACCAGTCGTGGCCCGACCTGCTGGTGGGGGTGCTGGTCGCCGCCATAGCCGCCAAGGGCGGCTTCGACATTCTACGCGATGCGCGCCTTGCGCGACGCGACGCGGAGAGCTCGGTGACATGAGCCCGCCGTTGATCGACATCGCCTCCGTCCAGCGCTGGCGCAAACTCTTCATCGCCGCCGGGTTGTTCGCCCTGCTGGCCTGGACCGCTCTCGTGAAGGCCCAGCCACAGCTCGAGCATCCCGTCGAACATCTCGGGCTGATCGCCATCATGGTTTGCGTCTTGGGGCGCGCCTGGTGCTCGCTCTACATCGGCGGCCGAAAGAAGCAGGAGATCGTCACCAGCGGGCCTTATTCGCTGTGTCGAAACCCGCTTTATGTTTTCAGCTTCATCGGCGCATTCGGGATCGGCGCACAGACGGGCAGCCTGACCGTCGGCGCCACCTTCGCCGTCGCCTGCTGGATCGTGTTCCGCATCGTCGCGAGCCGAGAGGAAAGCTTCCTGACGTCGGCCTTCGGCGACACCTACCGCAGCTACGTCGTGCGCACCCCCCGCTTCGTTCCGAACCTGCGCCTCTGGCGTGATGAGGCGGAACTGTCCGTCCGGCCGGCCTTCTTCCTCCGGACTGTCCGCGACGGCCTTGTCTTCCTTCTGGCGTTGCCCGTGTTCGAGGGACTGGAGCACCTCCAGAACCTCGGCTGGCTCGACGCTCTCATCGCCCTACCGTGAGGTCGAGATGAACCGCAAGCGACTGGTCATCCTCCTGAGTGCGGCTTTGGCGATCGCCGCCTTCGTCGCTGGAGCCGTCGCCCAGCGCGCCGGGATGTTCGTGCCTGACCGCTCGATCCCTACCCGTGATGTCTCCTGAGGAGCCCGATCATGCCCAAGACCCTCCGCCTCAACATTCCCGTCCTCCTGCCTCATGCGCCCGATGTGCAGGACGGCTGCGTTGGACGGCTGATCGCGCTGTTGCGGGCCGAACCCGGCGTCTCTGAGGCGCATGTCGCCGAAGGCGAGGGAGGCCCAGAGCTTTGCATCCATTACGACCCCGACCAGCTGTCGCTGGCTCAGGTCCGTCGCCGTGCGCGTCAGGCCGGAGCCGAGGTCAGTGAGCGTTTCGGGCATCTCGTCGGGCGAGTGGAGGGTGTCCGCCACGCCCGGCACGCCCGCACGCTCGCGGCCGCGCTCGGCGAAGAAGCCGGCGTGATCGAGGCGGTGCTGGATCCGGCTGGCGCTCTGCGCCTGGAGTTCGACCGGCAGATCACGAACCGTGAGACGCTTGTCGATCGCCTTGCGAGCCACGGCCTCGCACTGGTCGGAGCGACGGAGGACGCTGCTTCAGCCACTGCAAAGCGCCCTGATGCGCAGCCGACTGCGCCATCCGATGACGAGGCCAGTCATACGCCCGATGACGGTCACGGCCATGGCCACTTCGATGGCGATGGCCATGACCACGGACATTCCGAAGGCGACGGGCACGACCATGGTCATGGCGGCTTCCTCGGACCCAACACGGAGCTCATTTTCGCGGTCGGCAGCGGTGTCGCGCTCACGATTGGTTGGCTGATCGAGAAATTCATTCCGGGCGTGCCGGGATGGCTGCCCTTCGGCCTTTTCCTGATCGCCTATGCCTTGGGCGGCTGGTTCACGGTCGGCGAGGCTGTCGGGAATCTGCGGCGCAAGCGTTTCGAGATCGACACCCTGATGCTGGTGGCCGCAGCCGGCGCCGCGGCGCTCGGAGCCTGGGCGGAAGGGGCGCTGCTACTGTTCCTGTTCAGCCTCGGGCACGCCCTCGAACACTTCGCGATGGGTCGCGCCAAGAAGGCGATCGAGGCTCTGGCCGCCTTGGCCCCGCGCACCGCTCATGTGCGGCGAGGAGAGGCCGTCGTCGAACTTCCGGTCGAAGAGCTGGAAGTCGGCGACCTCGTCGTCGTCCGGCCGAACGAGCGTCTCCCGGCCGACGGCTTCGTCGTGAAGGGAACATCCAGCGTGAACCAGGCTCCCGTGACAGGGGAGAGCATTCCGGTGGACAAGCAGCCTGTCCTGAACCCCGAGGAGGCCCGCGCCAAGCCGGCGAATGTCTCGGCGGCGTCGGTGGTCTTCGCCGGCACCATTAACGGCGGCGGCGCCATCGAGATCGAAACGACGCGTCGATCCAACGACACCACCTTGGCCAAGGTCGTCCGGATGGTGAGTGAGGCCGAGACCCAAAAGTCGCCGACCCAGCGCTTCACCGATCGCTTCGAGCGCGTCTTCGTGCCCCTCGTGCTCGGTCTGGCCTTCGTCCTCCTGTTTGCATGGGTTGTCGTCGACGAGCCGTTCCGCGACAGCTTCTATCGGGCGATGGCCGTGCTGGTGGCCGCCAGTCCGTGCGCTCTCGCGATCGCCACGCCGAGCGCGGTTTTGTCCGGGGTCGCCCGGGCGGCCCGCGCCGGGGTTCTCGTCAAGGGTGGCGCGCCGCTCGAAAACCTGGGAGCGCTCGACGCCATCGCGTTTGACAAGACCGGGACGCTGACCGAGGGGCGGCCGCGGATCACCGATGTCGTTCCGTTCGGCCAGACGACAGAGAGCGAGCTCCTGGAGATTGCTGTCGCGGTCGAACGGCTCAGCGATCACCCCTTGGCGGAAGCGATCGTCCGCGACGGAAGCCAGCGGTTGGTCGCCGCCCCCGTTCGAACCGCAACGGATTTGCGTAGCCTGACTGGCAAGGGCGTCACGGCACGCCTGGACGACCAGGATGTTTGGATCGGCAAACCGGAGATGTTCGGTTCGGACGCCATCGCTCCGCTCGCACCGGACACCGAGATCGCCGTCGCGGGCCTTCGAAACCAGGGACGGACGCTCATGGTGGTTCGCCGCGGGACAAAGGATCTCGGGGTCATCGGCCTTCTCGACACGCCTCGGGCCAAGGCGCGCGAGACCCTTACCGCGCTCCGCGCGCTCGGCATTCGCCGCATGATCATGATCTCGGGCGACCACCAGAAGGCGGCCCAGGCGGTGGCCGGTCAGGTCGGGCTGACCGAGGCGTGGGGCGACCTGATGCCGGAGGACAAGGTCGACGCCATCAAGAAACTCCGGGCGGAGACCAAGGTCGCCATGGTCGGCGATGGCGTCAACGATGCTCCGGCGATGGCCACCGCGACGGTCGGCGTCGCCATGGGTGCGGCGGGATCGGACGTCGCCCTGGAGACCGCCGACGTAGCCTTGATGGCGGATGATTTGTCGAAGTTGCCCTTCACCGTGGGTCTCAGCCGTCAAACCCGCCGCATCATCCGCCAGAACCTGTTCGTCAGCCTCGGGGTCGTGGCGTTCCTCGTCCCGGCGACGATCCTCGGTCTCGGCATCGGCCCTGCCGTCGCCCTCCACGAGGGTTCCACCCTGCTGGTCGTCTTCAACGCGCTTCGCCTTCTGGCGTGGCGCGGTCCGCGCGGCGTCGAATGACCCGCCTTCAGGAAAGCAAAGGATAGTCCAATGAAACGTCTCGGCTGGGTTGGCGTCATCGCCGCCTTTCTCCTGATCTCGGTCTTCGGCTTCGGGATGCTCTCGCGGCAGGGTCGCCCGGCGCCGGAGCCGACGGCAGTCGATGCACGCCCGATCGACCAGCATGCCGGGCACGGCGATGCCGCCTCGGATAATCCCGCCACCCGTTCCTACAAGGAGGCGAACGAGCGGATGCACGCCGCTATGAACATCGACTACAGCGGCGACGCCGATGTCGACTTCATGCGCGGGATGATCGCCCACCACGAGGGGGCGGTCGCCATGGCAAGGATTGCGCTCGACCAAGGTTCGGATCCCGAGGTCAAGGGCCTCGCGGAGGAGATCATTCGGACTCAGGAAGCTGAAATTGTCCGTATGCGGGTGTGGCTGGCCAACCGCGCGGCTCGCCCGGCGGACGCGCAGGGCTGAAGCCATGGGGGGCAAGCGATCCCCGATCCGGAGCAAGGCTCCTCGATGGCGTCCAGGGCGCTACAAGGGGCGCGGCCGGTCCAAGCTATACGGGAGGCCAGAGCCGTTCCGGCCGGTGCAGGACACACTGATCGCGATTGGCGCGAGCCTCGTCGCCGGCGCGATCGTCGTCTGTCTCGCCGTACCGCTGGCGGCGACCTACCGCATCCCGGTGTTCGTGTCCTTCGGCGTTCTCATGTCGCTCCTGGCGATCATGACCTATCGTCTCGGGCGGAAGGGGCAGGCTGGACGGGTCATGACCGCCGCCATGGCGGCTGTATGTCTCTTGGGGTTCGGCCTTCTTGTTCTGACGCGAGATCAGTTGCAGTTCGCTCCACGTCATCACGATCACCCCGCAGCGGCCGGACAGGCACGACCCTGATGATTGCATCGGAGCACGCACGGCCGCAGCCCGTCAGGATTTCGCGGGGTGGTTGGCTCGATATCCTGCGCTTTGTCGCCGGCGCGCTGATCATTCTTTACCACTTCCGCGAAGCGGCCCCGACGCCTTTGGGTCAGTTCCACCCGGTGTTCGACCGGGGCTATCTCCTGACAAATTTCTTCATCATCGACTCCGGGTACGTCCTTGCCCGGATCTACGGCGACGGCTTCGCGGCCCGCGCAATCCCGCTACACGCCTATGTCCGCCAGCGCCTTCTTCGCGTCGCGCCCTCTCATCTGGTGGTCGTCGGCGTGCTGGCGCTGTTGATCGCCCTCGCCGGGCTTTTCGGGATCGCCCCGAGCAATCCGCAGTGGTTCGATTGGGGTCAGCTGCCGGCGCAGGTCTTTCTGGTTCAGGCCTACGGAGTTCCAGGCGGGCTGGGGTGGAACGCGCCGACCTGGACGCTATCCGCCCTTCTCGGCTGCTACCTTCTACTTCCCTGGATATGCCGCCTGCTCTGGCGGCTCGATCCTTGGACCGTGGTGATCGGCGCCGGCTTGTTGATGATTGCCACAGACTGGGCGTGCCGGACATGGCTCGGCGAGCCCCTCTACCGCCTGCCTCTGAGGTTCGGATTCATTCGAGCGCTTCCGCTGTTCCTCCTTGGGGTCGCCGCCGCTCTTTTTGGATCACGCATCTATTCGACGCCGATATGGGCCGGCCGCATCGGTCTGCTCGCTTTCGTAGGTCTCGTCGCGGCGCAAGTCATCGGCCACTTCGCTCTTGTCTCGGTGGTCCTGCTGACCGTTCTGATCTGGGCGGCCGGAGCCTTGCCAACCGTGCGGCCATCGAGGCTGATCGAACACCTCGGACTTATGTCGTTCGCCATGTTCCTCACCAATGAGGTGAGCCGGATCGTCTGGTTTGGAGCATTTGACGCCTTCGGTCAGTCTGGCTGGTCGGATGCCGTCCGGTGGGGTGTGTGGACGGCGGGGCTCATCGCGGCTTTCCTTGGTGCTGCGGCTTTCCGCTACGGCTTCGACCGCCCGGTTCAAACAAGGCTCAATCCGCCTCGCCCCCGAACACCGCTGCCCGGGACAAGCGCCGATCGACCGATCGCCTGATGATGCTCAATCCTCGTCATCATCGAGTGCGGCCGGGGGCGGCGTCCAACCATCCGCTTCGAACAGAGCGGTCATTTCGGCGAAGGCTTCTCGGCGGCGCGACCTGAGAAGCATTTGATAGAAGCGGTTCCGAGCATCGACTGACGGAAGCCGTCCCGCACCAGCATTCCTGACAACGCTCAGGAGCAGGGTGCTGGTACCCGCTGCCGCGTAGTTCTGGCCGTTGCCGGCGACCGCGTCGAGCAACTGGTCCAGGGCCGCCGCATCGAGCGTCCCCGCGTAGGGCGTAATGTACTCGCTGAAGTTTGCTTCCGATCCGCGGAAGCTTCCGGAACTGGCGTAGATCTCCACCGCCTGCGCCCATAGCTCCGGAAGAGGAGCGGCGGCGATAGCCTGAGCCAAGGCATCGCGGTCGAGCCCGGCAATCAGCGCGACGATCGGCGCTTGGAACTGAGCAAAGGCGACGCCTTTGAGGATCAACGGGTCCGCCAGATTGGCGGCGTTGGCGTTGTTGACCGTTTCCTGAAGAGCGGTCCGTGTCGGCTCCTGCAGCCGGGGCCAGAAATCTGGGAACGCCGCGACGAACGCGATGGCTCGGGGCCGATCAGCCGGGTCGAGAGTATCGAGCAGGCGGACGATAGCAGGCACGACATCGGGCCAAGCGCCTGCCGCGCGATCGCGAACGGCGACCAAGGCGGACTCGATCTTGGAGCGGAAGCCGACGAGATGAGCCGGGACGCCTTTCAGCAACGACTTCGCCAGCACGGTTCCGAAGTTCCGAATGTTTTGCGGGCGGACCCGGGCGAGGTAGCGCTGCTCGACGTAGTCGAGAATCCGTGCGTGATCCCTGGGAAAGCCCGCCGACTGAACGTCGCCGTCGAAGACCTCAAAGATGGCGCGTCCTTGCAAGGCCTCGTGTCCCAAAACAAGGTCGACGGCGTTGACGAGATGCATCCGGACCAACTCCGGCGTAGGCTCGAAAAGCAGAGCTTCGGCGGAAAAAGCCGGATGAGCGCAGAGGTGGCGGTCTTCGCGGAGGCGTTCGAGTTGCCGGCCTGCAATTTGGCTGATCGCCTGAGTGTTGTTGGCGGCGTCCTCCAGAATCTTCCCTTCGAGCTGCAGCAGCTGCCGGATGTCGCTGATAGCGGTCGCGTTGTCCCATGATTGCAGGAAGGTGGTCGCGGCGGCGTCGCCCATTGCGCTGAGCTCGCGGTATTTAGCAATCAGGTCGTACGCGATGGCGACCCAGGCCGCCGTAAGCGAGGCGCGCAGCGCTCCAGCCTTGTAGGCCCGCACCGCGTCCAGAAAGTAGACGCGAGACTGCGGGTTGCGGACCTTGGTCAGGAGGATGTCGAGGTCTACGAAGCTGGAGTCCATTGTTCCTGCAGAAATGTTGTTTGGTTCAGTCGAGGGGCTGGGAACCTTCGTCGCGCTGCCCGAGGGTTCGGAGGCTATTCGTAAGGCAGCTCTCCGAAGAGGCCGATCATCAGATCGCCCCTGAGCTCGCGGAACGGAATCTCGACGAAATGGTCGCGATGTCTGGGCTTAGCCCGACCATCTCCGGGACCGTTCTTTGTGTGGCCCCTGACGTGCTCGCCGTTCTCCTTGACGTACGGAAGGACCACTAGGCGACCGTGATTGGTCGAGAGGATTGTGCCTTCGCGCCAAAGCGTCGAGCCATCCTCTCCCTTGTCGCTGGTCGTGGCCTTAACCGTCCAGCCAAGCTGGCCGTCCGGCTCATACCAGAAGACGATCCCGTTGCTGACAAGAACGCGCTCGCCACGCGCCAGCGCCTCGGCGAGCAGGCGTTGCACGCTGGCCAGTTGAAGAAGCTGATTGGCGCGCGGCAGGAGTTCGGCGCGGATCCGGGCCTTTACTTGACCCCAGTGCTGATCGTGGTGAAACTTGAACCCGTTGGCGATCCGGGCGCGCATAGCTTTTTCAGCTGATTTCTCTCCGGCGGGATAGGGCTTGCTCCAGACGTCGTCGGCATTCCGATACAGAACGACCTGCCGCCCGCGGCCATCGAGAAGAGCCATCCAAAGATAGGGGTAGGTTTGCAGCTCTTGCGCCAGAGCCTCCCGATAGGGCTCGGCCTCAATGTGCAGCTTGATTTGATCGATCGGGATCCGGGGCGTGTCCGCGTGGCGTCGGACCGCCTCAGAAAGCATCAGGGCTTCCTCGTCCGCCAGACGTTGCCGCGACTGAAGCGCCTTGCGGACCTTCAAGGTGAGAGAGGTCTTCTCTGTTGCGTCCATCTGCCTCGCGGCGAGCGCCGCCGTCAGGGATGGGTTCAAGGCTTCGGCTACGGAGACAGCGGTGTCCCGATCTGGATGCACGTCCATCTTCACCCACCCTTCCTCCGAAGGGATGCGGCGGTCTCGCCAGCGCACGCCGCCATCGTCAGTCTCGACCAGTTCAACCATGAACCAACGCTTATGCAGCGGGCGATAGCTCGGCCATATGGCGAGGATCGGATCGTGATCCCGTCGACTGTCTCCCCACTTGATCACGCGCACCTCCCAACTCGGAACGATTTCACCAATCAGCCTGCGATAGCGCAATGCCTGATTGAAGCTTGACGGTTTCTGACAAAACTTGAGATAGCGGCTTCAGGCGCTGGCGTGCGCAGATAGGGCTTCCCATCTCAAGCTCCACAACAGTGGAGAGAATGTTCATGGTGAAGGTTGTCGGCTTTCCTGCCCCTGTCGATGTCGCCGGACTGAAGCCAGGGTCCGCATTCCAGATGGGTGATTTCGATCCGCCCCTCTATGCGCTGACGCTTAAGGCCGGAGACCGGCTGACGGCCGTCGTTCTGGGACAGGTTAAGGGGCAGGCGACCTCACCTGGATATCTTCAGAACCATGAACTTCCGCGCGAGTGCTACGCTGTCGATGCAGAGCTTGTGATCACCCGAACCGCGAAAACCGAGCGACGGGAGGCGGTGGCGCATGGCGCGCTCGTCTTCGACGGAGGGAACAAGCCCTTCCTCGTCATCGAGCAGACTGATCCGTTCCCCCGCCTGTATGTCGCGCTTGAGACCGGCGAAGCGACGCCGGACAACCCAACGGGCATGTTGCGGATTTACGGAAACTGGATCCTCAAGCTGGTGTCCGCAGGGGAGACCCTCTCCGAGCACACCCTGAATGTCTAAGAAGCGCTACACGGCGGCGGAGGATCTGCTCGAAGGTCTCAAGGGCGACATCCTCTATCTGCTCCTCACGATCCTGGCCCACCGCGAAAAGCAACGCCTGCTCAATCTGGCGAAGATGTCGCGGGAAGACCTCGTGCTCGACCTGGTTCTGCTGGAGAGCGGGACGCGCGACATTGTCGCGCGGCTTACAGCTCTGGACGACGACGGATCGGGGTCACGGTCGTTCCCAAACGCTTTGGCGGCTATGAACCGTGAGGGGTTGGAAGCGAAGAGGGCCGAGGAGCTGAAGAAGCAGGTCAAGGCGTATCGGGGAGCGGTCAACGATCTCAAGATCAACCATCGAAACAGCTACATCAGTCATGTGCAGGAGTTCGCCGAAGTCGTCCCCCGCATCGTCGATAAACCCGTGCGTTTCGAGACGGCAGCGGGCCTCGCCGTCAACGTTCTCGACGCATTGATGGGGCGACAGGTGGGATATCGATTCCGGGTTGGCTCACAGGAACCGGAAATAGACTTGCGTGCGCGTCTCTCCGCTTAGAAATCGCACGAGGACGCTCCACAACCGGACGCATACAGCGATCTTAGGCCTTGCCTGTGGGGGCTGCCGCCTTACACAAATGCTTACACACTCGCCTTCTTTGTGATAGATTGTATTTAAGTATCAGTGGTTTGATGCTGGCGTGTGTGACTTAAAAAGTCTTTTTTCTACCGTGCTGAAAAAAAGTTTTGGAGAGGAAAAAGGTTGGCATTTCAGAATGTTGGGAGTGCGGGCTAAGGGAGGCATAAAAGGGCTGTTTTTGTGCTAGGTGCAATATAGGTGCAGAGACCTAGTGCGAGAATCGGCGGCAAAAGGCGGACGTGGCGAAATCGGTAGACGCAGCAGACTTTATAATTGGAGTGCCCGTGGGGAAATCCGCGGAGTAGAACCGCTCAAAGTCGGGGAACGCTAACGGGCAGATGCCTTAAGCCAATCCCGAGCCAAGCCCCTCTTCGGGGGAAGGTGTAGAGACTGGACGGGCGGCGCCTAAAGCCTTTGGGCCACGGCGAAGGGACAGTCCAGACCACGAACGCCATATGGCGGCGGCGAAAGTCGAGGTGGTACGAAAATCTGCTTCTCTGTGAGAGTACGGGTTCGAGTCCCGTCGTCCGCACCATTATCCAGCGTCACAGGGTGCCGCTGGAATCCAAGCATTAAGCGGTGGCGGATGATCTTGCATAATAAGATCGTGTTCGGTGAGTCCGAGTCCAAAATATCGTGCGCGCCATTTCATCTTCGAACTATGAACACTACAGCCGCTGTTCCGAAGATCGAAGTGGAACGGGCGTTAACGTTTTCGATCCTGACCCTGTGATGCAGTTCACCTAGCAACGCACGTCAAACCCCGAAATAAAATCCGCTTATGCAGCTTGCGGACGGTCCCTCTCGAATTCCTATGCAGCAGCATCCTAGAAATAGCTGCGCACTGGAGCGCCGAGGGAGCGCTCATCGCAAATGGCTGGAAATGGTAGGGTCCGGAAGAATCAGAACGAGGCGCCGCGCCCTCAGAAAGAGCCAGGGAATGGTGGGCTTGGCTTGCTGCTTGTCCTGGCGATTACCGCGATCGGCGTTGGGTATGTCGGCTACCGGCTGACCCTCGTCTTCGGCCTGATCTAACGAACGATCCAGGCGTGTTATGCGGTTAGACGAGCAGTCGCGAGAGCACATTGGGCGCTATGGCATCAAGCTGGTCGTCGCTGCGGCAATCGCCTACATTCTGAAGAGCGAGAACTTCCTTGCCACATTCGCGCTGTGGACCGGCATATACGGCGTAATGGCCGTCGCTTACGCAGTTCATCGCGGCGAACGATTCGGCAAGACCAGGTTCACCTATTGGGATGAGGCTCTATGGTTGGCGGCGACGGCGTTGGGTCTCTACATTTTCAGTGGCCATCAGTTGGCCGTCTGATCGGCCGCTTCTGTTGGTTCAAAGAAACCGTGCGGATGCGTCGCCAACGCCTGACAACTCGACCTTCAGTTCCTGACCAGGAAGGATTTGCAGCAGCATCGGGATGATCGATCCGGTTGCTACGATATCGCCGGCGCTGAGATAATTGCCTCTGGCGATCAGGTCATTCACGAGCCAGAGCGCAGAGTTGATCGGATCAACCAGCCCCTCTCCCGATGCCGACTGAAACACTGGAACGTTGTTGATCGACGCTCGCATGTCGATTGTGTCCATGGCCTCCAGGCCTGTTGGCTCATGATATTTGTCGACGATCGTCGAAACATGGAACGCATAGTCAGCAATGGCGGCCAGGTGTGGTTGCCCAGTCAGGTGACCACGTCGCCCAACAAGACCGATAGCCGGTTGGTAGCTCAGGATCGCCTTGCAAAATTGATCGCGAGTGATGGGCCAATGGTCCGCCCCCAAGGGACCGCCTATCGTAAAGACGATTTCGCATTGTGCTCCGATGAAGCCTTGGGGAAGCCGGAACGGCCCGTGGGAGTCCTGAAGAACTGATCCCACAGGGATCGGGCAGTAGATGGGACTGGCAAGGCCGAGCGTGCCGCGGATGGCGGGGCAAGTGCCTATCAGTGCGTAGCCTACCGCGTCATTGGCGAAGGCCGAGATTGCTGCTGACTGCACCGCCCAGGCGTCATCCTCGCTTCGAAGCAGATCGAACGGGATATCTGAGGTAATTCCCTGCCGACGGTTTTGGCAAAGCAAGCTAGCGAGATAGTCGAGATTTTGGTCAATCATAGAAGCACACTCCCGCGCGAGAGAGGGCGCAAAGTCGTGCTCAGTCAAATAAAAATCCAACTATATGAGTGCGTATATTTTTGTCAGGGCTTTTTCTTATGAAAATACTATCGCAGCGCGGCTGAGCTCCCGTCGAAACAATATGCGGCTCTATTTAGCTTGAGGGTCCCACCAAACCGGAAGGACCTGAAGGTATGAAGCCGCTTAAACCGTCCCTCGCACCCGCCGCTACGGCCACAGCCGAGGCCGGTCTCCCAACAAGACCGGGGGCTGGGCGTCGGCGGATGCTTTGCCGGAGCGCAGTTGGCGCGGTCGCGATCATGGCCGGTTCGGTGATGGGTCTTGGCCAGGCAGCGGCCGAACCCCTGAGCGCGCCGAGCTTTGGTGGCCCTCTGCGCCCGAACCCCGATCCGATGAGCATGGATGCGGGCGTGTTTGGTCGCCTTCATATCACCGGCCAGCTCACAGGCATCGGCAATGCGCAGACGAACGGCATTCCCGGCGTCGATCCGCGAACGACAGATCCCCTCGTCGATATCGGCAATGCCCAAATTCAGGTGCAGACAACCGGGGCGCCTTTGACGTTCTTCGTCCAGGGCGGTGTCTACTCGCTGCCTTCTTTGGGCTCTGCCTACACCCGCGCAACCGACGTCACCGATCAGTTGTACGGGCCGGTGCCGGTTGCTTATGGCAAGCTCGAGCTGTCGCCGAATTTCTCAGTGCAGGCGGGTTTGCTGCCGACGTTGATCGGCGCGGAATCGACCTTCACGTTCCAGAATATGAATATCGCGCGCGGCCTGCTCTGGAACCAGGAGCCGGCGATCAGCCGCGGTGTGCAGGTGAACTATAGCAATGGACCGGTCAACGCCTCGGTGTCGGTCAATGATGGGTTCTACTCAGGGGATTACAACTGGGTATCCGGTCTGGTGTCTTATGCGGCGACGCCGTCGAGCACGATCACGCTGGTCGCCGCAGGCAACTTTGCAGAGTCGGGCAAGACCGGCGCCGCGACGCCACTGGCGCAGAACAACAGCAGCATCTTCAATGTGATCTACACCTATGTCGACGGCCCGCTGACGCTCCAGCCCTACCTGCAATACACAACGGTCCGCTCGAACAGGGACATCGGGATCGATCGCTCGGCCGAAACATTCGGCGGAGCGCTGCTGGCTCGATATGCCATCAATGAGAATTTTTCGATCGCTGGACGCGCCGAGTACATCGCTTCAAGCGGAGGAGATTGCGGCGTCGCCGCAGACTGCGCCCCCACCAATCTGCTCTATGGGCCGAAAAGCAGGGCGTGGTCGCTGACAGTGACGCCGACCTACCAGCGCGGGATCTTCTTCGCGCGTACCGAGCTTTCGTACACCCGCATCGATCGGGTCACCGAAGGCTACGGCTTTGGGTCCAACTTCGACAAGCGCGACCAGGTTCGCGGGATGTTTGAAGCTGGGGTGCTTTTCTAGGACGGGCGCGGGCGGACATGCGGAGCCACCGGCTCCGCAGACGCTCTGCGAGCTTAGGTGATACATGGGTTTGGAACAGATCATATCGAAATTGGAGGCTCCTCAAGCCACAGCGACTGTGTATCCGGTCCTGCCCGTTCTCTGGGTCTACCGGAACTATGATGATCGCTGGACTGTGCATCTTGAAGGTGAAGACTCCGAATGGTGCCACCCGACGCGCAATGATGCCGTCGGTGCGGCAAGGCTGATAGGCGAGAGCTACGGCTGCTACCGCCTCTATCTTCAACTGCCAGACGGTCGCTTCTGCCTGGAGATGATGAACCTCAGTCGGCGGCGCGAGCCACCTCAGATGGGGAGCGAGGGCGAAAATTGAGCCGGGCTGTACCAAGCGATCGCCAAGTCTCCCGACACGTCTTCCGCTGCGCCGTGGAGATCATCGCTCTGGTGGTGATCGCCGGTTGCGCTGTTCTTGCTGCCGCAGGCCCCAGCATCTACCTGGTGCTCAGAAATGGCGGCTGAATGCAGATTTTCGGGCCGTCCTGCTCACCCCAGGTTGCCACGACCGAAACCGAGGTTCAGCAAACGCGAGCGACGCCGTAGATCGGAATACCTGCTTCTGATGTTTGCTGCGAGCTGTGCCGCGGTGCAGGTCGTCGCCATAGTTTTTCTGAGAGCGGCATGACACGCCCTGCTGCTCCCGCTCTCCAACCCGACGACCGAAGGCGGGCTATCGGTGAAAGCCGTCTGGCTGAGTTGCCAGGCCTGAGGACGCAGTTGGAGATGGCCAGAGTCCTCAAGGAGCACCACATCTGGCTGGCTGTGAGGATTATCGAGGAGCGCGAAGACCAGCCGCAGTTTCGACGGCACCGCCGGCTCCGTGATCTGCTCGAAGCAAGTGCCTTGCTTGAAGCGGTTCTCGAACTCGGAGCGCATCTGCAGCCAACACGGCACCCTTGGTCGATGGGCCGCTCGGGAGATCGTTGGCGTTGTCGCGTGGCGTGGAGCGATCGAGGCAATTTGCGCAGGTGCGTGGGCCGACACGACGATCTGGCCGCTGCCATGCTGATCGCATTGCTGGGCTCCCTCGATCGTCGCCGGCGCCGGCCGAAAGAACTCTCGCAAGGTGGAGAAGAGGCAGCATGAAACCCAGTGGCGACCCTCCGTTATTCGGCGGTCTGATGACCGCACTTGTCACCCCGTACAGGGGTGAGGCTATCGATTTCGACGCCTTGGCGGAGCTCGCCAACTGGCAGATCGACCAGGGCGTACAGGGTCTTGTCGCCTGCGGTACTACGGGCGAGGCGCCGACCCTGTCTGATCCGGAATGGGCGGCGGTGATCCGCTTGTGCGTCGAGGTCTCCAATGGCCGTGTGCCGGTGATCGCCGGCTCGGGCACCAACGACACCCGGCGTACCGTCGAATCGACCTGCGAGGCGGCTCGCCTTGGCGCGAACGGAGCTTTGGTCGTCACGCCTTACTATAGTCGGCCGAGCCAGGAGGGCCTGTTCCGGCATTTCGAGAGCGTCGCGCAAGCTGCCGAGCTGCCGATCATCATCTATAATGTGCCTTCCCGGACGGCCGTCGATATCAAGATCGAAACGCTCGACCGCCTTGCGCACCTGCCCGGTCTTGTCGGCGTCAAGGACGCAAGCGGAGATCCGACGCGGGTAAGCACGATGGCCGTCCGCTTCGGCGATCGTTTCACGCAGCTTTCCGGCCATGACCGATCCATGCTGGCTTTCATGGCGGGCGGCGGCGACGGCGCCATTTCGGTCGTGTCGAACGTCGCCCCGATGCTGACAGCGGCGATGATCGGCGCGGTGCGGAAGAGTGCCTATCTGGAAGCTCGGCGCATCAACGCCCATCTTTTCCCGCTGATCGAGGCGCTGGAGCTTGAAAGCAATCCATGCCCGATCAAGTTCGCGTTGCATTGCGCGCGCGGATACTCGCCCGCCGTCCGCCTTCCGCTGGTCGAGGTTTCCGATGGCACCGCAGCAAGAATACGCGCGACCGTGGCGGAGATCGACTCCTTGGAGATCGATACGTCTCTGGTCGCCGAGAGGTCTCTCGTCCCCCTCTCGGCCTGACCGGGTCTCCTTATAAGAACAGCATGATGCTGCTGTGTTCTCCAATGAAAATACTATGAAATCCGGCTATCCGTGAAATGGAGAACAAATCCCGACATCTTTAAATTCAACGTATCGGCAAAAGGCATCATTTGACTCGACGCGTGGAATGGCCTGCCGATACCGAGAAAGGATGTCTGCGATGTACCCTCGTGGTTACTATTTCTATGCGATGCAACAACAGAACAAGGCCAACCCTGGGCGGACGGATGGCGAAGCCAAGGTTGCCGTGCGCTCGGATGAGCCGATGGCCGACGTTGGAATGTTCCTGCGGCTCGGAGTCGTAATGGCCCTCGTGATTGCGGCCGTCGCCACAGTCACCGCGTTGGCCGGCTAGCGCGCCAACGACGTCCACAGCTCACTCTTCAACGAACAATCAGGATCATCTTCCATGGCAAGCGCCATTCAGCCGAAAGAGCCTCCCCAACCTCTGAACCATTTTTTCGTCGGCCAGGACAACCGAGGATGCTGGACCGTCCGCGATGAGCGTAACCTCGTCGGCGGCTGCTTTGTCAGCAAGGATGCGGCGATTCACTTCGCCCGTCAGGAAACCAATAACGCGCCAGGGGCTGTGATCTGCATGGCCGAAAGCCAGCGCCTGAGCCTTGACCCGCTGTTTGGACGCCGGGCCGCCGCCTAGCCGGTTGCTATCGATGACCCGCTCACGCTCGCTGACGTTACCGTGACGAGTGAGATGGAGAAGTAACTCTTCTCGTTGACATAAGCAAAGCCTGCCGCCTCTACCGAGTCGGCGGGCTTTTTGCTTGCCAATGGGCGGTTTGGCAGAAATTCCTATGGAATTTTTATGCGCGCCGCCAAAATAACTATTGGATTCCTATTTTTTGAGGCCCCGTCCTCTCTCGAACCTATATGCGGTTCGCGTCCATATTTCCGCCAAATTCCTCCTCCGGCACCCGTGCGTACGCAAGGGCGCGCTGGAAGAATTATAGCTGTGGCTTGCCAGGTCTTCCGTCTTGGCTGGTCATTCGTATCAACTTCGGCGCCGGAGGCGAAAGCAATGGACGTTATTGTGCTGGCAATAGGTGTTGGATTTTTCGCACTGATGTTTGGATACATCAGAGTTTGCGAAAAGCTCTGACCGGGAGAAATCAATCATGATCTTGGAATACTTCCTCGGAGCAGCCGTTGCGGTCTTTGTGACTGGCTATCTGCTCTATGCCCTCGCTCGTCCCGAGCGGTTCTGATCAAGACAGTAGCTCGGAAAGAAACCACCGATGACAATAAATGGATGGATACAGATCCTGGTCTTCGCCGGGATCATCATCGCGCTGGTGAAGCCGCTCGGCGGCTATCTCACCCGCGTCCTGAACGGCGAGCGTACACTCCTTTCGGTCATTTTTGGACCGCTCGAACGGGGACTGTACCGCGTCGCTGGAACGAATGAGAAAGAGGAGCAGCATTGGACGACCTATGCGCTGGCCATGCTGCTCTTCAACCTCGCCGGCTTCACGGTTCTCTACCTCGTTCAACGTCTCCAGGGAGGGTTGCCGTTCAACCCTCAGGGATTGGGGGCGGTTGAGCCGACCAGCGCTTTCAATACCGCTGTCAGCTTCATGACCAATACCAACTGGCAGGGCTATGGCGGCGAGACCACCATGAGCTACCTGACCCAGATGGCCGGTCTTACCGTGCAGAACTTCGTGTCGGCAGCGACAGGCATCGCGATTGCGGTCGCATTGATCCGCGGCTTCTCTCGGGCATCTGGCAAAACGGTCGGCAATTTTTGGGTCGATCTCACCCGCATCACGCTCTACGTCCTATTGCCGATCTGCTTTGTCGGCAGCCTGGTGCTTGTATGGCAGGGCGTCCCGCAGAACCTCAACCCATACACTATCGCAACGACCGTCGAAGGCGCGCAGCAAACCATTGCTCAGGGTCCGGTCGCATCTCAGATGATGATCAAGCATCTGGGAACCAACGGTGGCGGCTTCTTCAACGTCAACGCCGCGCACCCGTTCGAGAATCCTAATGCCTTCACCAACCTCATCCACATGGTCTCGATCTTTGCCATTGGCGCGGCTCTGACCAACGTGTTTGGACGCATGGTCGGCAGCGAGAAGAAGGGCTGGGCCATCTTCACCGCCATGGGCGTTCTGTTCCTCGCCGGTGTCGCAATCACCTATTGGGCCGAGGCCGCAGGCAATCCGCTTCTCCATTCGCTTGGCCTTGAGGGCGGCAACATGGAAGGAAAGGAAACCCGTTTCGGCATCCTCACGTCGGCACTCTTTGCAGTCGTTACGACCGCTGCATCGTGCGGCGCGGTCATATCGATGCACGACAGCTTCATGCCGCTGGGCGGGATGATCCCGATCATCAACATGATGCTCGGCGAGATCATCATTGGCGGTGTCGGCGCAGGCTTCTACGGCATCATCCTGTTCGTCGTCGTCGCGATCTTCGTGGCAGGGCTCATGGTCGGGCGGACACCCGAGTATCTCGGCAAGAAGATTGAGGCGAAGGAAGTGAAGATGGCCATGCTGGCCGTCTTGTGCCTGCCTCTTTCGATACTTGGCTTCACCGCGATAGCCGTAGTGCTCGACACGGGCGTGGCTTCGATGGCCAACGCAGGTCCGCACGGGTTCTCCGAAGTTCTCTATGCCTACACATCCGGCACGGCGAACAATGGTTCGGCCTTTGCAGGTCTTTCCGCCAACACGCCCTGGTACAACATCACGATTGGCCTGGCGATGTTGATGGGACGCTTCATGGTGATCGTTCCGGCGCTGGCTATCGCTGGGTCCCTGGCCGCCAAGAAGACGGTTCCTGAATCCAGCGGCACCCTGCCTACGACCGGGCCTCTGTTTGTCGGTCTTCTGGTGGGCGTGATCCTGATCGTCGGCGGCCTGACGTTCTTCCCTGCCTTGGCGCTGGGTCCGATCGTCGAGCACTTCGCCATGTTGGCGGGCCAGACTTTCTGAGAGCCTCGATGACGGCCAAATGGCTGAGATCGATCCGATTTGTCGTGAACCCTCGCTCCTGGTTTGAGGAGCGAGGGGCGGCCAGACCGCCCAGGGCATCGACGATCATTCTCGGCATGACACTGGCTTTGGGGGGCGTGGTGCTCCTCGCCAAACTTATCACTGAATTGCTCGCGGCGGCGTGACCGAGTGGTTGGCCCCCAAGAACAAACTCGCTGGAGTTTCTTATGAACCAGTCCAAATCCGCGAGCATGCTGGACGCTCGCATACTCGTTCCGGCCATAGGAGATGCGTTTCGGAAACTGAATCCGAAAAGCCTCGCTAAAAACCCGGTCATGTTCGTCGTCGCCGTCGTGTCGGTCCTGACGACGGTGCTTCTGCTCAAGGACATTGCTACAGGAGCCGAAAGTGTCGGCTTCTCTCTGCAGATCGTGCTGTGGCTTTGGTTCACCGTGCTGTTCGCCAATTTCGCAGAGGCCGTGGCCGAAGGGCGCGGCAAGGCGCAGGCTGAATCGCTTCGGCGAACCCGCACGGAGACCCAGGCCAAGCTGCTCTCGAACGGCGGCTCCGACTACAAAATGGTGCCGGGCGCCACGCTGAAGGTCGGTGACGTTGTTCTCGTCGAACCGGGCGACATCATCCCCTCCGATGGCGAAGTCATTGAGGGTGTGGCCTCGGTAAACGAAGCGGCGATTACGGGCGAGTCAGCTCCGGTCATCCGCGAGTCTGGCGGGGATCGCTCTGCCGTCACTGGTGGCACCCAGGTCCTTTCCGACTGGATCAAGGTCCGGATCACGGCCGCGGCCGGCTCGACCTTCATCGATAAGATGATTGCTCTCGTCGAAGGCGCCGAACGCCAGAAAACGCCGAACGAGATCGCGCTCAATATCCTGCTTGCGGGGATGACGTTGATCTTCGTCCTGGCCGTGGTGACCATCCCGAGCTTCGCGACCTATGCGGGCGGGTATGTTCCCATCATCGTTCTGGTCGCCCTGTTCGTCACGCTGATTCCGACCACCATTGGCGCACTGCTATCGGCCATCGGCATCGCCGGTATGGACCGGCTGGTCCGCTTCAATGTTCTGGCCATGTCCGGCCGTGCCGTTGAAGCCGCCGGCGACGTCGACACGCTGCTGCTCGACAAGACCGGCACGATCACGCTCGGCAACCGTCAGGCGAGCGAGTTCCGGCCGATCCGGGGCGTCACCGAAAAGGAACTCGCCGATGCAGCGCAGCTTGCTTCGCTTGCCGACGAGACCCCCGAAGGCCGCTCGATCGTCGTGCTCGCCAAGGAAAAATACGGCATCCGCGCACGCGACATGGCGAGCCTCAACGCGACATTCGTCCCGTTCACGGCGCAGACCCGTATGAGCGGCGTCGACCTGGAGGGCTCGTCCGTCCGTAAAGGCGCGGTCGATGCGGTCTTGAAGCATGTGGAACTCGCCACGGTCGCGACCGGCAGCCCGCGTGCGTCCGGTGAGAGCGTCCGTGAGCTCCAGGCTATCGCCGACGAGATCGCCAAGGCGGGCGGCACGCCGCTTGCCGTGGTGAAGGATGGCCGCCTCCTCGGCGTCATCTATCTCAAGGACATCGTCAAGGGCGGCATCAAGGAGCGGTTCGCCGAGCTGCGCCGCATGGGCATTCGCACGGTGATGATCACCGGCGACAACCCCATGACCGCGGCGGCTATCGCTGCCGAAGCCGGTGTCGACGACTTCCTGGCGCAGGCGACGCCGGAGAACAAGCTGGCGCTGATCCGTGAGGAACAGGCCAAGGGCAAGCTGGTCGCCATGTGCGGCGACGGCACCAATGACGCCCCGGCGCTTGCCCAGGCGGATGTCGGCGTCGCCATGAACACCGGCACGGTCGCAGCCCGCGAGGCCGGCAACATGGTGGATCTCGACAGCGATCCGACCAAGCTGATCGAAATCGTGGAAATCGGTAAGCAATTGCTGATGACGCGCGGCGCGCTGACGACGTTCTCGATCGCCAACGATATCGCGAAGTATTTCGCGATCATCCCGGCGATGTTCCTGGCGTTCTATCCGCAGCTTGGTGCGCTCAACATCATGGGCCTTGCTTCACCGCAGAGCGCTATCCTGTCGGCGATCATCTTCAATGCCCTCATCATCGTAGCGCTGATCCCGCTGTCGCTGAAAGGCGTGAAGTATCGTGCGATCGGAGCCGGTTCGCTGCTGTCCCGGAATCTCCTGATTTACGGGCTGGGCGGCATTCTCGTGCCCTTCGCCGGTATCAAGCTCATCGACATGGCCATCACAGCCGCTGGCCTCGTTTAGTCGAAAGCGGTCACCAGAGACACAATCCGCGAAGCGATATTGATCAGCAGCGGACCATTCAGGACAGAAACGATGCTCAAGCAAATCAGACCCGCGATTTTCTTTATTGTCGCACTAACCGTCATCACCGGTCTCATCTACCCCCTTAGCGTGACCGGTATCGCGCAGGCCATTTTTCCCCAACAGGCCAATGGAAGCCTGATCGAACGTGAAGGCGTGGTCATAGGCTCCGAACTCATCGGACAGAACTTTGCCGGCGAGCGCTACTTCCACCCGCGTCCTTCGGCTGCCGGTTCAGATGGCTACGATGCCGGCGCTTCCAGCGGCTCCAATCTTGGCCCCACCAGCCAGGCGCTTCGCGATCGTGTCGCTGCGGATACCGAGGCATCACGCACGGAGAACGGTGGCGCAGCGGTCCCCATGGACCTTGTTACGGCCTCTGGCAGCGGCCTCGATCCCCATATTACGCCTGAGGCCGCCTACTTCCAGGTGGGCCGTGTCGCCAGAGCGCGCGGCATCGATGAGGCCACGGTGCGCGTTCTGGTCGATCAGCACGTCGAGCAGCGCAAACTCGGCTTCCTGGGAGAACCCGTGGTCAACGTTCTCAAGCTGAACCTGGCGCTCGACAGCGCCAATAGAGGCTGAATGAAGGTGTCAGGGCGGCTATAATAGCCGTCCTGACCGTTGATCCGGAGTCATGAAGTGTCTGACGACCCAATACGAGAGCAGAGCCGTCCATCGCCAGATGCGTTGCTGGAAAGTGCGCAACGGGAGACGCGCGGCCACCTCAAGATCTTTCTTGGGGCGGCGCCGGGTGTGGGCAAGACGTACGAGATGCTCATGTCGGGCCGGGCCCAGCGCGCAGACGGCGTCGATGTTGTCATCGGGGTGGTCGAGACCCACGGGCGGGCGGAGACCGAGGCTCTGGTCGAGGGGTTCGAGATCGTTCCGCGCCGCACTGTGCCGTATCGAGGGCATGTGCTCGATGAGATGGATATCGACGCAATTCTGGCGCGCAAGCCGGCGCTGGTCCTGGTGGACGAGCTCGCCCATACCAATGCGCCGGGCAGTCGCCATCCGAAGCGCTATCTCGATGTCGAGGAACTGCTCGCCAACGGCATAGACGTCTACAGCACCCTTAACATCCAGCACGTCGAAAGCCTCAACGACGTGGTAGCGCAGATCACACGGATTCGGGTGCGCGAGACCGTTCCGGATTCGATCATTGACCGCGCCGACGATATCGAAATCATCGACATCACGCCGGGCGACCTGATCAAGCGCTTGAACGAGGGCAAGGTCTATCTGCCCAAAACAGCCAAGCGCGCGACGCAGAATTATTTTTCGCCCAGCAACCTGACAGCCCTTCGTGAGTTGGCGCTGCGGCGCACAGCGCAGCGGGTCGATGACCAGTTGGTCACGCATATGCAGGCGCATGCCATCGCCGGCCCCTGGTCGGCCGGCGAGCGCGTCCTGGTGTGCATCAACGAACGGCCCGGAGCGATGGCGCTTGTCCGCTACGGCCGCCGTCAGGCCGACCGGCTTCGTGCGCCATGGGCCGCGGTTCACGTCGAGACGAGCAAGGATGCCCGACTCTCAGAGCAGCAGAAGGACAAGATCGCCAGTGCATTGCGTCTTGCCGAGCAGCTCGGCGCCGAGGCTGTTACCCTGCCAGGCGAGAACGTTGCGCAAGAGATCCTGGCCTACGCATCGACCAACAACTATGCGCACGTCATCGTCGGCATGCCGACCTCGCCCAGGTGGCGGGAGATCTTCGTGGGCTCCGTTTCGCATGATCTGATCCGCGCCAAGACGGATGTGAGCGTGCATGTCATCTCGCCGGGCAACGGCGAGGAAACGCGATCTCCAGCGACAGTCAGCGCGCGGCCCAAACGACGAATCGATTTCGGCCACTATCTGTGGAGTTCGCTCTACGTCGCCATGGCGCTAGGCATCGGAACGGCGCTCTCGCGCTTTCTGGACGTCCGCAACATCGCCCTCGTCTTTCTGATGGCCGTGCTGGCCTCGGCGATGGGCGGCGGCCTCTGGCCGGCGCTGTTCGCTTCCGTATTGGGCGCGCTAGTCTTCAACTTCTTTTTCCTCGAACCGCGCTACACGCTGGATATCGGCGATCCCGAGAGCGTCGTCGCCTTCGCGTTCTTTCTCGGCGTTGCGGTGATCGCCAGCAATCTTGCCGGGCGTGTTCAACGCCAGGCTGTGACAGCACGTCAGCGGGCCAAAACGACCGAGGGCCTTTATCTCTTCAGCAAGAAGCTCGCCGGCGCCGGGACCTTGGGCGACGTTCTTTGGGCGACGGTCTATCAGATCGCCTCGATGCTTCAGGTCAGGGTCGTCGCTCTGCTGCCGGAGAATGGCCGCATCGCGGTCCAGGCGGGTTTCCCGCCCGACGATACGCTCGATGACGCCGACATTGCGGCGGCCCAATGGGCCTGGGAGCATGACAAGCCTGCAGGGCGTGGAGCGGACACGCTGCCGGGTGCGAAGCGCCTCTACCTTCCCCTGAAAACCGGCAGGACACGGGTGGGCGTCATTGGTCTAGACAATGACAAGCAAGGGCCGGTTCTGACGCCCTTAGAACAGCGGCTGTTCGACTCACTGGCAGATCAGGCCGCTCTGGCGATCGAGCGCATCCAGCTGGTGGCCGATGTCGACAATGCGCGTCTGGCCGCCGAGGCGGACAAGCTGCGCTCCGCGCTTTTGACGTCACTATCGCATGACCTCAAGACGCCTTTGGCGTCGATCCTCGGTTCGGCGGGAGCGCTCAGAGACTATTCGACATCCCTGACCGATTCCGGTCGGGTCGAGTTGCTGACGACAATTGTCGAAGAGGCCGAGCGGCTGAACCGGTTCATCGCGAACCTTCTCGACATGACACGGCTGGAATCCGGCGCTGCGGCGGTGTCGCTGACGCCGCTGTTCATCGGCGACAGCGTCGGCAGCGCCCTGCGCCGTGCCGAGAAGATATTGGCTCTCCACAGGGTAGACCTTGCAGTGCCGCCCGATCTGCCGATGGTTCGGCTCGATCCGGTCCTGTTCGAACAGGTGCTGTTCAATCTGCTCGACAATGCCCGCAAATACGCACCGTCAGGGTCGCGGATCGCGCTTCGGGCGTGGGCGGACGAGAGCCACGTCACATTGCAGGTCGTCGATGAAGGGCCCGGCATTCCGCCCGACGATCTCACCAGGATTTTCGACAGTTTCTATCGCGTCCGGAAGAAGGACCACGTCCAGGCTGGAACCGGGCTTGGACTTTCCATCTGCAAGGGATTTGTCGAGGCGATGGGCGGAACGATTTTCGCGACCAACCGGGCCGACAGACCCGGCGCCATTTTCACGCTGCGGTTTCCGATCGGACCGGAGCCCTCGACTTTGGAAGGAAGGATATGAGTACGTCCGTAGTCAAGATTCTCGTCGTCGATGACGAGCCGCCGATCAGGAAACTTCTGCGCGTCGGCCTGACAGCCGAAGGCTATGCCATGGTCGAGGCTGCAAACGGCGAGGACGCCGTCGCGCTGCTCACAGAGGAAAAGCCCGATCTCATTCTGCTTGATCTCGGGCTGCCCGATATTTCCGGCCATGAGCTGCTTGAAAGGTGGCGGGCCGAGCTTGTCGAACTGCCGATCGTCATCCTCTCCAGCCGGACCGATGAAACGGGCATCGTCAAGGCGCTGGAACTGGGCGCCGACGATTATCTGACCAAACCATTCGGGATGCGCGAGCTGGCGGCGCGCATCCGGGTGGCGCTCAGGCACAAGCTCCAGCAGCAGGGCGAGCGCCCGATATTCCAGGTCGGCGATCTCTCGGTCGACCTGGTGAAGCGGATCGTCAAGGTCGCAGACAAGGAGGTGAAGCTCTCACCCAAGGAATACGAGATCCTGCGCATTCTCGTGCAGCACGCGGGCAAGGTCATCACGCACCAGCACATCCTCAAGCATGTGTGGGGGGGCTCGACCGATGTCCAATATCTGCGGGTCTATGTCCGCCAGTTGCGGCAGAAGATCGAGGCCACGCCCGATCAGCCGCAATATATCCTTACTGAAACAGGTGTCGGTTACCGCCTCCGTGAGCCGGAGCAGTGACCGCGCGCGCTCGTCCACGGGCGGGCGACTTAACGTGAGTACTCTTATGAACCTGTCATCTGCAATTGCACCAGAGGACGTGATCCTTGATCTATCCATCTCAACAAAAGCCGTCCTGATAAAGAAGCTCGCCGCGCATGCGGCCGCTCGCACGGGGGTGGCCGAGGAAGCAATCCATACTGCTTTACTGGGCCGCGAGCGTCTGGGTTCGACCGGCATCGGTCATGGCGTCGCCATGCCTCATGCACCGGTCCCTGGGCTGGAGGCATCCTTTGCGGCGCTGATGGTGCTGAAGAAGCCAATCGAATTCGAGTCGGTGGACGATCTGCCCGTCGATGTTGTCTTTCTGCTGCTGTCGTCCCCCGAAGGCAGCAACGACTACCTGAAGATTCTCGCGGCGGTCGCCCGTCGGACGCGCGATGAGCAGGTCATGAAAATGCTGCGCGGAGCGAAGACCGCGCCTGCCGCGTATTCGGTCCTGGTAGAACAGCCGGTATGAGGAGGTTCCGACGGCCGGATCGACACGAGGTCGTCGAGGTCACTGGCGTCGCCCGAACGGCGATGCCGGGACTGACCGCGGTCGTCTTCTCCAAATGGGATTGTTGCGCGAGGCCGTTGGTCCTGAGGCATTTATCGCTTCCTCCGCCGATTGATTGAAGGGTCGACCGGATGGAGGAGGAAAACCAGGACTCAGAGGGGCCTTCTTTTCCTCCCGTGTCCGCGAAGATCCCGTTTGATCTGAGTTCGCTTCAGTATGTCGTAGCGGCGGCAGACTACCGCAGCTTTCGGCGCGCTGCGGAGGCGTTGGGCCAATATCCGGCGACGGTGAGCCGGGGCGTGCAACGCATTGAGGATGTGGTGGGCGTTTCGTTCTTCGAGCGATGCCCTTCCGGGATTCGCCTGACTCATGCCGGAGAGCAATTTGTCGCCGCCGTCCGTCCAGCGATTGAGCAGATCATGCGAGCGACCCAAACCGCCGGCGCGGCGGGCCGCGGCGAAAACGGAAGCCTGAGCATCGGCGTTCTGACGTCGCTTGCGGGCGGGTTTCTGAGGGAGCTCATCGAAAAGTATGCCTTGCTACATCCAGAGGTGGCCATAGAGATCAGAGATGGGGGACGGGCTGAACACGTCGCCGCACTGCGGGCGCGACAACTGGATATCGCTTTTATCACCGGGAATGGCGCGATCGCCGATTGTGAAACAGCCGAACTCTGGCAGGAACGAGTGCATGTTGCGCTCTCGGCGGATCATCATCTAGCCGAGCGTGAATCGGTCGAATGGTCGTGGCTCCGCGACCAGAAATTCCTAGCGACAAAATGCGCGCCGGGGCTCGAAGTGCATGATTACATCGTTCGTAGGCTGGCGGACTACAGCACCTATCCTGCGATCGAGATCATGCCCTGCAATCAGGAGACCTTGATGAATATGGTCGCAATTGGCAGGGGCATAACCGTTGTGTCGGCCGGCTGGCGCTTTGTCTCTATCCCTCGGCTCGTACTGCGACCTTTGGTCGAGGACGAAGACATTGTACCGTTCAGCGCAGTTTGGGCACCCGGCCGGGATAACCCGTCACTTCGGCGTTTTCTCTCGCTGGCCTCGAGACTGGCGTCCAAAGACTCTGGGGAACGTCCGCGGCGGCTAATCTGATCTCGCCTAACCGCAGTCGGTGCCGCGATCACTCGCGATTTCGGCGCGCTTTGGCGAACGCCCGGTCCGTCGCCATGAACCGCTCAAGCATCGGTACAATGAGCCTTTTGGGGTCGCTGACGGGCTGGCCCGATTCACGGCCGAGCGCCTCCGCATAGGCACTGAGGTCACGGTGAAGAGCGCCTGGCAGGTCGAGCGTGATCTTCACCGGCTTATCCTCTTCGATTGGGGCGAGCTTCAGTTTGGTCATTGCGCTGCTCCGTAGGGTTCGAGCACCAGGTCACGAGTGACAATCACGCGGACCGGGAATCCCGGCCGGATTGTCAGCGTGGGCGCGACCTGCAACTGACGACGGATGATCTGCTGGCCCGCGTCATTGATGGTGTCCTGGGCTCCGTCGCGAATCGCGCGGATCAGGCGGTCCTCATCATCGACCGCGAGCTCGGCGCCCACGGCGAGAAGGGTCGACAACCCGGCGGCTTTCGCAAGGTCCCACCAATGGTAGTCGACGCCGTCCTCAAGGCCGGCATAACCTTGCGTGTCGGCGCCGGGCTGGCGTTCCAGGACGATAGAGCGCCCGTTCGGCAAGATCAGCCGGTTCCAGACCAAGAGCACGCGGCGCTGTCCGAAACCGACATCATTGCTGTATTCGCCGATGATACGGGTGCCCTGGGGGACGAGCAGGATGCGGCCGGTGGGACTGTCATAGATGTGCTCGGTCACCTGCGCGGTGATCTGGCCGGGAAGGTCGGAGCGGATGCCGGTGATGAGGGCGGCGGATATCACTGCGCCGGCCTGAAGCACATAGGGCGATGCCGGCGCCATGACGCGATCTGGCGACACCGTTCGCCGATCGACGGCGGCATTGAGGAAAGCGCTCTGCCGGTCTTGGGCGGTTGGCGTTCCAACCTGCCCCGGCAGACCGAGGCCCGCCAGCGACGGATTGCTCATGCCGGGGCTTGCGGGCGGCGCGCCCGTTCCAGGTCCTGTTTGGAAGAACACCCGGCTCGTTCGGGCTGCTTCCTCCTCGGCGAGACGGCGTTGCTCCTCGGGATCGACCTGGGGTGTCGCCATTGCTGGCGGCACGACGGGCTGGCCGCGGTTCTGGGCGTCGAGGATCGGACCGCCGAGATCGCCCGGCAAAGGCGGGCCGAGGACCGGTCCGGTATAGTCGCGCGGCAGTCCCGCAAGACCATCGGCAGTGGTTCTGTTCTCCGTGGAATAGAGCTCCTCGTTGCCAGGCCCGGCTTGGCGCGTCTGCAACGCATAAATCAGAGCGCTGCCGATGCCGATGCTGGCGACGAGGCCGACACCAGCCAATACCTTGCGGGACAGCCGGGTGACGCGCGGAGGCTCAGCGCGCAGCCGCATGGTCGAGGTTGACTCGACAGTGGGGCCGGCGGGCGCCAGGCTATCATCGCGGTTATCTTCCTTGTTGCTCATGACGCTGGCCTCCCGTCGGTACGGACAATCCTGACGGTTTGCTGGCGGTCGCCGCTGCCGAGTCTCAACTCGGCCGCGCCGAAGAGGCGATCGACGATCAGGATGTGCTGGAAAATGCGGCTGTTGACGATCTGCGCTTCGCCATCGGAGCCAATGACGAACAGCGGCGGCATCTCACCCTGGACGATGCCGCGCGGGAACTCGACATAGACCCGCCGCCCGTCATCATAGACCGACACGGGCCGCCAGGGCGGTGAATCACCGGTCAAGCCGTAGCGATAGTTGCGCGCCGAGGCGACGGGGATGACGGGCGTCGCCGGGACGCTCTGCCTCTGACCTGCGGGCGGCTGCGGGTAGGCCCAAGCGACGGCGGGCATATAGGGCGCTTCGCCGGAGCGCAGTTCGATCATGTAAACCCGCCGATCGGTCGTGATGACGAGGTTGGTCGTGATGTCAGCGCGACTTGGTTTGACGAGGATATGGACGCGACGGGTCGCGCCGCTGCCGCTTTCGGTATCGCCGATGATCCATCGTGCCGTGTCGCCAGCGGCGATGGGGCCGGCTCCGGTCAGGCTCTCCCCTGGCTCCAGCGCGATATTGGTGATCTGGCCGGGCGCGGCATAGACCTGATAGAGCGCGCCTTCGCTCCAGGGATAGATCTGGATCGAGTTGAAATAGCCTTCGCGGCGAGGCTGAACGCGGGCGGCCGAGTTGGCGTTCTGGACGCGTCCCTCCGGGGTGTTGGCGGCTGTCCCCCCTCTTGCCGGCGTCCATGCGGGAGGGACATGCAATGGCCTCGGCTGCGCGTCCGTGACGACTGCCGGCACGGCGGGCAGCGGCGGCACGTCCGAATCGTAACTGATTTGCGGCGGCCGATTGGTCGCGCAACCGGCAAGTATGGTCGCGGAAAGCAGAACGATCGCGAGGCCAGATCTGGATAAACCCTGAAACGCGGATTTGCTCATCGGAGGGCGGCTCATTGGCTCATCTCCCGCGACCAGTTGATGGCATTGACATAGATGCCCAGAGGATTGGCGCGGAGGCGTTCTGCGTCGCGCGGCGTCTGGATGACGATGGTCAGGATGGCGGTCCAGCGTTCCGTTCGGGCGAGCTGGCCGTTTTCATAATGACGCTCTGTCCAGGCGACACGGAAGCTGTCGGGGGAAGCCCGGATCACACTTGAGACTTCTACGGCGACTTGCTGGCGGCCGACCCGTGTGAAGGGGTCGTTGGAGCGGGCGTAGTCGTTCAGCGCTGCGGCGCCGCGATCAGTGGTCCATTCATAAGCGCGAAGCCAGTTCTGGCGAACGATGATGGCGTCAGACGGGATCGCGCGGGTCTGTTCGATGAAGCGAGCAAGGTGGAAAGCGATCTGAGGGTCGTTGGGCCGATAGTCCGCGGAGGCTGGCGCGACGGTTTGCGCTTGGCCGAGATTATCGACCTGCACGACCCAAGGCACGACGGTCCCGCGAGCTGACTGCCAGACCAGGGCTGCGGCAAACCCCGCAGTGAGAATTAGGCTGCCGAACGCCATGTAGCGCCAGTTCTTCGCCTGCACGCGGGCCGAGCCGATGCGTTCGTCCCAGACCTGAGCAGCCTTCTGATAAGGCGTCTCAGGCTCGGGTGTCTTGCCATAGTGGGTTGCGGGTCGTTTGAAGAGGCTCATGAGCGATCACTTTCAGAAAGGTTGACGGAAGAGCCGCCGCCATGGCTGTCGCCGGAGCGCACGGCGTGACCGGCCGCTGAGACGCCGTGGCTGAGGGCCTGGCTGCGTTTCATGCGCTTCGCCCAGTCAGGGGCTCCATCTCGCGGGGGGCTGGCGGAAGCAGCGGCAGCGTCGCCGCCGCCGATGGTCCCCATGGTCGAGGACCCGCCGGTGGCTCCGAAACCGGCCTTCGCGCCGTCGGCGAAGCTGGACTTGACGCTTTCGCCAGCTTTCGTTGCGGCGCGCTTGAGCGGCGATGCGGCAGCCGAACCTGCTGCGCGTGCGACGCCTCCGAGGCCCGAGGCCACGCCTGACGCGCCAGTCTGACCAAGAGAACCGAGACTGTAGGCCGACGATGCGGCGCCGGCAGCGGCAGCGCCACCACGCACGGCGGCGGCTCCACCGGACATGGCGGCGGCGCCGCCTTTGACGGCCAGACCCGCTGCACCACCTGCGGCCAGCGCCGCGCCGCCGACGGCAAGCCCCGTGCCCACAGCGGCGCCGGCGCCGAGCTGCGGACCGCCTGAGACGAGGCCGCTGGCGATGCCAGGACCGAAGATTCCCAGGCCGAGCAGCGAAAGCGCAGCGAGGACCACGGCCATGGCCTCGTCAATCGTAGGGGTCTCGCCGCCGAAGCCAGCGGTAAACTGGGAGAAGAGGGTCGATCCGATGCCGATGATGACGGCAAGCACCAGGACCTTGATGCCGGATGACACGACATTGCCCAGCACGCGTTCGGCCATGAAGGCGGTCTTGCCGAACAGCCCGAAGGGTATCAGCACAAAGCCCGCAAGCGTCGTCAGCTTGAACTCGATCAGCGTTACGAAGAGCTGCACGGCCAGGATGAAGAAGGCGAGAAGCACCAGAGCCCATGCGAACAGCAGGCAGGCGATCTGGATGAAGTTCTCGAAGAAGGCGATCCACCCCATCAGATCGGAAATGGATTCGAGCAATGGACGGGCGGCATCGAGGCCGGTCTGCGCCACCTTGCCGGGGCGCAAAAGATCCTGAACGGTGAAGCTGGTGCCCGAACCCTTCAGACCGAGGCCGGCGAAACTGTCGAAGACGATGTTCGCCAGATTGTTCCAGTTGCCGATGATGTAGGCGAAGACGCCGACGAAAAGTGTCTTCTTTACAAGGCGCGCGATGATGTCGTCGTCGGCTCCCCAGGACCAGAAGAGCGCGGCCAGCGTCACGTCGATGACGATAAGGGTTGTGGCGATGAAGGCGACTTCGCCGCCAAGCAGGCCGAAGCCGGAATCAATGTAGCGGGTGAAGGTCCCGAGGAATGTGTCGATGACGCCGGTGCCGCCCATGGATCACTGTCCTTGATTCTGAGGTGGGGCTGTGGGCGCCGGCGCACGGCCGAGGAAGCGGTCGCGGGTTTCGGCCCAGACGCGCATGCAGTCCGCATCGCTTGCGGCGCTCTGACCAAGCTGCTGGCACCGGCGTTGAGCCTCGCGCAGGGGATCTCGCACGGGCTCTGCGAGACGCGCGGGCTCCTCTGCGGGAGCTCCCTCCTTCCGGGTCATCTCGATCGCCGTCGCAGTGATCGCGATGGCGACGAAGACGACCGCGCCGAGCCGGGCCAGCAGCTTGCCATCCATGCTTGCGCCCTCAGTTGCCGTTGTTGAACATCTGGGCGTTGCCGGGCTGATAGCCGGAGCCAGGCGTCAGGAACCGGCGGCGTTGTTCGCGCCCCTGTTCGGCTGCGGCAGCCCTTTCTGCTTCGGTCAGCGCCCCGGCACGTCCATCGGCCGCGAGCAATGCGACAAGATCAGAGAGCTGCTGCGACTGGAGAGCGAGAAGCTGGTTGCCGGCCTGGGTCGCCTGGAGCGCGCCTGTCGCCCCTTGGCTTTGGCCGACCAGCGTCGAAACTTCGGCGCGGTTCGTGTCGATGTTGCCGACCACGCCGGCCTGGACGCGCATTGCGTCCTGCAGTCCGCCCACGGTGTTCTGCCAGCGTGAGCGTGCATCGGCGACGAGCTGTTGTTCCGTCGTCGACAGTGAGACATTGCCGTATTGTTGCTGAAAGGCCCGATCGATGCTCTGAACATCGAACGCGATGTTCTGAGCCTGGCTCAGAAGCTGTTGCGTGCGCTGAAAGCCCTGTTGAAGCTGCTGGAGCGAGGAATGCGGCAGGCTCGCGAGATTGCGCGCCTGATTGATGAGCATCTGCGCTTCATTCTGGAGCTGTGTGATCTGGTTGTTGATCTGCTCCAGCGTGCGCGCGGCAGTGAGCACGTTCTGCGCGTAATTGGACGGATCATAGACGATCCGTCCGAAGCCAAATTGAGCTTGCGCCGGAGAGATGAAGATCGGCGACAGTGCGACGGGCATCGCCAGCATTGTCGCGGCCATGAATAGTGCGCGCGAGCGGGAACGATGGATGGTCATGACGTAGTCTCCTTGGGGGCTGGGGGAACGAGATTGGCGAGATCGGGGATAAGGTCGGCGGCCCAGTCGACGCCGCGCAGGCGCAGCCATGCGGGGAGGAACCCGTCTGGCCCATGCTCGGCGAAGATCCTGGCGATGGCCGTCTGATCGGTTTTGGAAGAAGCCGCGGTGAGCGCGAGGCCCACTTCGGAGAGGCCCAGGTCGAACAAGCGATTGCCTCGTCGCGACTGGCAGTAATAGTCCCGCTTCGGGGTGGCCCGCGCGAGGATCTCGATCTGCCGATCATTCAAGCCGAAGCGACGATAGATTGCGGTGATCTGGGGCTCGATCGCCCGCTCGTTAGGCAGCAGCAGCCGCGTCGGGCAGCTTTCGATGATGGCCGGGGCGATCGCCGAGCCATCAATGTCGCTGAGCGATTGGGTGGCGAAGATGACCGATGCGTTCTTCTTGCGAAGGGTCTTCAGCCATTCGCGGAGCTGACCTGCGAAGCCTTCGTCATCGAGGGCGAGCCAGCCTTCGTCGATGATCAGCAGTGTGGGCGATCCGTCGAGGCGGTCGCCGATGCGATGAAAGAGATAGGCGAGAACAGCGGGCGCTGAGCCTGTGCCGACAAGGCCCTCGATCTCGAACGCCTGCACCGCTGCATGCCCAAGATGCTCGTTCTCGGCATCAAGAAGCCGACCATAAGGCCCGCCGACGCAATAGGACCGCAAGGCTTGCTTGAGATCGTTCGATTGCAGCAGCACGCACAGGCCGGTGATGGTCCGTTCTTGGACAGGGGCGGAGGCGAGCGACGTTAAGGCGGACCAGAGGTGTTCCTTTACCTCTGGCGTGATCTGGATGCCTTCGCGCATGAGGATGGCGATGAGCCAGTCAGCGGCCCAGGCGCGTTCGGGCACGTCATGGACGCGCGCGAGAGGCTGAAGTGATACGGAAGACTCGGCGCCGTCCGTCAGATCACCGCCAAGGTCGTGCCAATCGCCGCCCATCGCCAATGCCGCGACCCGAATGGAGCCGCCGAAGTCGAAGGCGAAAACCTGAGAATTTTTGTAGCGGCGGAATTGGAGCGCCATCAGCGCCAGCAGCACGGACTTGCCCGCACCAGTCGGACCGACGACGAGCGTATGGCCGACATCTCCGACATGAAGGGAAAACCGGAACGGGGTGCTTCCTTCGGTCTTGCCGAACAGCAAGGGGGGCGACCCGAAGTGCTCGTCCCGTTCCGGCCCCGCCCACACCGCTGAAAGCGGGATCATGTGGGCGAGATTGAGCGTGGAAATCGGCGGCTGCCGAACATTGGCGTAGACATTGCCCGGCAGCGAGCCGAGCCATGCGTCTACGGCGTTGATGGTCTCGGGCATGGCGGTGAAGTCGCGGCCCTGGACCACCTTCTCGACCAAACGCAGCTTTTCGTCAGCGATCCGCGGGTCTTTGTCCCAGACGGTGATGGTCGCCGTGACATAAGCCTGGCCGGCATAGTCGGCCCCTAGTTCCTGAAGTGCGAGATCGGCGTCTGCGGCCTTATTGGCTGCGTCGGTGTCAACGAGGGCGGACGCCTCGTTGGTCATGACCTCTTTCAGGATTGCGGCGATGGATTTGCGCTTGGCGAACCATTGCCGCCGGATCTTTGTCAGCAGCTTGGTGGCGTCGGTCTTGTCGAGCAGGATTGCCCGTGTCGACCAGCGATAGGGGAATGCAAGACGGTTCAGCTCGTCCAGGATTCCGGGTGTCGTCGCGGTGGGAAAGCCGACGATAGTGAGGATGCGCAGATCGGAATGTCCCAGACGCGGCTCAAGCCCGCCGGTAAGCGGCTGATCGGCGAGCAGCGCATCCAGATAGATCGGCGTTTCGGGGACCCGCACCCGATGACGGTTGGTTGAAACGCAGGAATGCAGATAGGTCAGCGTCTCGGCGTCATCGAGCCAGCCGCATTCCGGCATAAAGCCATCGAGCAGCGACAGCACCCGGTCGGTGCGATCGATGAAGCCGCGCAGGACCTCATGCGGATCGACGCCGTTTCGGTCGCGTCCCTCATAGAGCCATGCTTCAGTCCGCGCCGCATCTTCGGCCGGCGGGAGATAGATGAAGGTGAGGAAGTAGCCGGAAATGAAATGGGCGCCGGCTTCCTCGAAGTCCGCCTTGCGCTCGGCATCGACCAAGGCCGACGCCGGATCGGGAAAACGGCTCTCGGGATAGGTCGAGGCTTCGTGCCGTTGCGCTTCAACGAAGATCGCCCAGCCGGAGCCGAGCCGACGGAAGGCGTTGTTGAGGCGTCCCGCGACCGCGACTAATTCGGCCGCAACGGCACTGTCGAGGTCAGGGCCGCGGAAGCGTGCGGTGCGCTGGAACGAACCGTCCTTATTGAGGACGGCGCCCTGGCCCACCAGAGCCGCCCAAGGCAGGAAATCCGCCAGGCGGCTGGAAGTGCGGCGATATTCAGCGAGGTTCATCATGAGCGCTGCTCCTTCAGACCGACAGGTGGCCGGGGATGCGCAGATGCCTTCGGCCGACCTCGACGAAGAGCGGGTCGCGCTTGGCGGCCCAGACGGCGGCGAAGTGGCCGACAACCCAGATGGCCAGGCCGACAAGCCAGAGGCGCAGACCGAGGCCAACGGCTCCGGCCAAAGTGCCGTTCATGATGGCGATGGAGCGCGGTGCGCCGCCGAGCAGGATGTGTTCGGTTAGCGCCCGGTGGACCTGCACGGTGAAGCCCGGCACCTCGTCGAGCTGTTCCAGCCTCCCCGCCATCACACGAGCGCCCCGCCGCCGAACGAGAAGAAGGAGAGAAAGAAGCTGGATGCGGCGAACGCGATCGACAGACCGAACACGATCTGAATCAGACGGCGGAACCCGCCGGACGAGTCGCCGAAGGCCAGTGTGAGGCCGGTGACGATGATGATGATGACAGCGACGATCTTGGCGACCGGGCCCTCGATCGATTGCAGTATCGATTGAAGCGGCGCTTCCCAGGGCATGGACGAACCGGAAGCGTGAGCGGCGGGGGTGAGGATCAGGGTCGCATAGGTGACGGCTGCTGCTGCCGTGACATGGCGGCGGATGCGCCGGGCGTGACGGATCATGAGGGATCTCCTGTTGGGCTTGAGGCTGAGGTTGCGGGAGTGACGCGGTAGTCGCCGTCCGGGCCGAGGCCATCGACGCGCGCGAGTTCGGCGAGCCGGCGTTGCGAGCCACGACCAGCGAGGACAGCGACGAGGTCGATGGTCTCGGCGATCAGCGCCCTTGGGACGGTGACGACGGCTTCCTGGATGAGTTGCTCGAGGCGGCGCAGCGCACCGATCCCTGTGCCGGCATGGATGGTGCCGATGCCGCCCGGGTGACCGGTCCCCCAGGCCTTGAGCAGGTCGAGAGCTTCGGAGCCGCGGACCTCTCCGATCGGAATGCGGTCTGGTCGCAATCGCAGCGAGGACCGCACCAGATCCGACAAGGTGGCGACACCGTCTTTGGTGCGCATGGCGACGAGGTTGGGTGCGGAGCATTGCAGCTCGCGCGTGTCCTCGATGATGACGACGCGATCCGTGGTCTTGGAGACCTCGGCGAGCAACGCATTGGTGAGTGTGGTCTTGCCGGTCGAGGTGCCGCCGGCGACAAGGATGTTGGCCCGGGCGGCGACCGCCTCGCGCAGAGCCTCGGCCTGGTCCGCCGACATGATTCCGGCGGCCACATAGTCGTCGAGCGTGAAGACTGCGACGGCAGGTTTGCGGATCGCGAAAGCCGGCGCCGCAACAACTGGGGGCAACAGGCCCTCAAAGCGCTCCCCCGTCTCGGGCAGTTCGGCCGACACCCGCGGATTGCCGGGATGGACCTCGGCGCCGACATGGTGCGCGACGAGTCGCACGATCCGTTCGCCATCTGCGGGCGCCAGCTGCTCGCCTGTATCAGACAGGCCTTCGGACAGCCGGTCGATCCAGAGCCGGCCGTCAGGATTGAGCATCACCTCGACGATCGACGGATCTTCCAGAAACCGCGCGATGGCCGGTCCAAGGGCTGTGCGCAGCATGCGCGCGCCGCGCGTGATCGCTTCCGATTTCTGGTGAGATGCCGCCATGTCGTCCCCTTGCGGCCAGGGACCGTTCAGCCGGCCCTGGATCGGGGACGATTAAAAGAGCCCGAAGTTGGGCTGATTCAACAAGTCTTTGTCGGAGTAGTAGCGTGGCGTGCAAATACAGGAGAACGGCGGACAGTGCTTTACTGAAAAGCATGGGCGGTCAGGGAGTGGTCGCGACGCGAATCCAAAAAATGCGACGCAATCGACACGGTTTCGCTGGCGATGTCGGACGGTTTGAGTATGATAGGAACACCACGGCGTGTGCTGCGTGCGCCAGGGTCTCGCCCTCATACGGAGAAGAGAATAACTCTTACCCAGAGGACGCAGCCCTATGGCCTCAACGCAGCCTGTCAGCCCCAATCGCGGGCGTATCAATTCCACGCTTCGGCAGTTCCTCGACAATGAGGCCTCTGGCGGCATCATTCTCATGGGCGTTGCAGCGCTCGCCATTCTGACGGCGAATTCGCCACTCGCCGAGGGCTACTTCGCCGCACTACACGCCTATGTCGGTCCATTAAGCGTCCAGCACTGGATAAACGACGCGCTAATGGCCGTATTCTTTCTGCTGGTCGGGCTTGAGATCAAACGGGAGAGGCTGGACGGGCAATTGTCCAGTTGGAGCCGAAGGCTACTTCCCGGCGCTGCGGCCGCGGGCGGAATGGCTGTTCCCGCATTGATCTATATTGCCTTCAATCTCGGCAACACGGCCGCCCTGCGCGGATGGGCGATCCCTGCCGCAACAGATATAGCTTTTGCACTCGGTGTGCTGTCGCTGCTCGGGCCAAAGGTCCCAGCGTCGTTGAAAATCTTCCTCGCGGCGCTCGCAATCATAGACGATCTCGGGGCCGTCATCGTGATTGCCCTGTTTTATACCGCCGATTTGAGTCTTCCCGCGTTAGCTGGTGCGGTGCTCGTTGTCGGTGCGCTGACTGTGATGAACAGGTCCGGCGTCATGCGCCTTTGGCCTTACCTGATTCTTGGTGCCGTGCTTTGGGTGCTGGTGCTGCGCTCAGGTATTCATGCCACCCTGGCCGGCGTCATACTGGCGTTGACCGTTCCTATCCGCCTCACACCCGGAACCCCGGAAGCCTCGCCGTCGGTTTCCCCTCTGCATCAGCTCGAACATCTTCTGCAAAAGCCAGTCGCCTTTCTGATCGTCCCGATTTTCGGCTTTGCTAATGCCGGGGTTTCCTTCGCGGGCGTGACGCCTGCGGTCTTGATCGAGCCGCTCACACTTGGCGTGGCGGCTGGTCTAGTTGTCGGGAAGCTGGTTGGGGTGTTCGGCACCGTAGCCATTCTGGTAAAAGCCCGGCTTGCCGATCTCCCTGCCGCCGCAAGCTGGGGACAGACGCTTGGCGTTGCGCTGCTGTGCGGAATAGGCTTCACGATGAGCCTGTTCATCGGCTTATTGGCGTTTGACGATCCTGCATTGCAGGACCGAGCCAAGTTCGGGATTTTGTTTGGTTCGCTGATCGCCGGATTGGCGGGTTACTTCATCCTGAGGATTTCTAATCGCAGGCAGGCCAGTTCCGCCTTGCCCACGTCGTTGGAGCGCAAATCGTAACACTCACTACGTTGCATCATCGGCGACCTATACAGGGATAAGAGGATGCGTTTTTCCATCCATACGCTCGGCACGCGCGGCGACATTCAGTCTTATCTGGCGCTTTCTCGTGGACTCAAGGCGCGCGGGCACGAGGTGCTGATTGTTGCGCCTGCTCAATTCGCCGAGATGGCAGCGGCGGAAGGCGTTGCGTTTGCGCCTTTGCCAGCCGAGTTCCTAGAGCTCCTTGAAACCGCTGAAGCGAAAAAGGCTATCGGCTAGAGGGGGCCGCAAAGCTGGGCACCCGGTGCCGGGCGCGCTGGTCAGTGGCCGACTCCGGGGCCGGACGGCCCGCGACGCCGACTGGGCGCCGCAGGCTTCAGGAATCACCCAGCCGGGGACGGGCTGAGCCGTCTCATCGACTCGCCGGCCAACTGTATCCGGTGACTGGTGTTGACCATCCGGTCGAGAATGGCGTCGGCGACCATCGGATTGTCGATGTAGGCGTGCCATTCCTTGAACGGGAGTTGGCCAGCCAACAGGATCGACGCCGAGCGGGTTCGGGCGTCCACGATGTCCAGCAGGTCGTGTTTGCCCAGCTCGGTCAGCGGCGTCAGGCCGAAGTCGTCCAGGATCAACACATCGAAGCGGGCGAGCGCCATCCGCAACCGCGCGAGGCTGCCGTCCTGATGAGCGATCGCCATGTCTTCCAGCAACTGATGGGTTCGATAGTACCGGACCGTCAGGCCGACGCGGGCGGCATGACCGCCAAAGGCGCACGCCAAATGGGTCTTGCCTGTCCCCGTGGCCCCCGTGAGAATCAAGTTCTCAGCCTGTCGCACCCAGGTACAGGTCAGAAGCTCGGCCATCTGGGCCCGGTCCAGGTTGCGGGCGGAGCGGTAATCGATGTCCTCGGCCGCCGCGGGAATCTTCAACCGCGCGGCTTTCAGGATCCGCTTCAGGCGACGATCATCACGATGGGCAGCTTCGGCCTGCAACAAATGCATCAGCCGGTCGTGGAACGGAAGATCGGCGAAGGCCGGAGCGGCGTAGTGATGCTCGATCGCTCCAACCATGCCGTTGAGGCCGAGGTCGCGGAGTTTGTCGATGATGTGGGTGGTGTTCATGAATCAGACTCCGGTGAAATAATCGGAACCGCGCACGTTCTCGTTCGTGGCGGCGGCGGCGTTGGGCGTGACGAAGTCAGCCGGGTCGGTGAACTCCAGGTTCCGATCCAGGATGTTGCGCACATGCGCCAGTCGGGGTTCGCCGCTCCGCACGGCGCGAGCGCAGGCCGCTTCCAGCCTTACGGGACCGACACGCCGCGCCAGGTCGCGAAATGAACGATAGACGGAGGTCTTGGCCGCGCCGAAGAACGGACGCTCAGCCTCTCCCTGGACCACGGCCTGAACGCCGGGACCATGGAGGCGTGACCATAGGACAAGATCTTCGTCCTCCCCCGCGCGCCGCGCCAAGTGGTTAGGCGGCATATGGGCCGGGTCGGTGGAGACCCCGCCGACGACCCCGACGCGCGGATGGACGCCGACCGGTTTCCCGTCGTGCCAGACTTCGACCGTGGCGGCATTCCCGCGCACATCGACCCGCCGTCCGATCAGCGTGTGCGGCGCCGAGTACCGGCGCTGGTCATGCATGATGTGGTAGTCCGGCCCCAGCAGCAGCTGACGCCGGACTTCAAAGAAGGCGAACGGCTCCGCCTGGAGAGGCCGCAACGCCGGGCGATCCAGTTGCTCGAACAGGGTGCTGCGGGACTCTCCGGGCGCGCGCCGCAGCGCCTTTGCGTTCAGGCGGGCGAGCAGTCCGGCCAGCAAGACGTTCATCTCACCGAGAGACATCGCTGGTCGATCCGCGAGCGCCAGCCGGAGCAGGCGCTGAATCAGCTTCACGCCGATCTCCACCTTCGCCTTGTGGGTGGGACTGTAGGCCCGGGCGGGGCGGGCGAGCGTTCCGTGATGATCGCAGAAGGCCTGGAACGTCGGATTGATCACCGCCGCCTGTCCGCGCCTGTGAGATATCACTGCGGCCTTGAGATTGTCGGAGATGATCACCTGGGGGATGCCGCCGAAGAAACAAAGCGCTTGGTCGTTCGCCCAGATCCAGTCGGCCACGCGTTGGGAACGGGTGACGCAGGCAAAGGTGTAATCCGAGGCCGGAAGCACCGCGACGAACAGTTCGAACGGGACCAGGCTGGCCGGGTCGTCGTCGCGCCCGCGCGGCCGAAAGCCGGCGAAATCGACCATCATGGTTTCGCCCGGCCGATGACGCTGTCGCATGATTGGATGGGCGGCCACGTCGTAGTCGCGGAATTTGCGGCAGTAGTCGCGATAGGACATCGTCGGCTGATAGCCCGCCGTCTCGATGTAGGCGTCGTGCAGATCCTTGAGATGATGGCCGGCCTTGACCTTCACGGCCACGGCCGCCCAGTTCGGCTGTAGCTGTCCAGTGGCCCTTGGCGCCGATCGGCCCGGATTGAAGAAGCCCGTCAGATCACTGTCCGCGAGCGCACAAAGGCCCTCGCTGGTCAGAGACAGCTCCAGGGCAAGTGAACGATAGCGGGCGACGGTTGTGTAGGAACAGCCGATCATGCGACCGATCTGCCGGTTTCCGTGGGCCGTGGTGAGGATGAGGCGAAGCAGGCCTCGCGGGTCGAACATGGAAGCTCCCGTTGTTCAGTTTCGATGATGGGAGCCTGAAAGGAAGGCGCGGGTCAGCGGTCGTCGTCGCGCTGATGCGACGGAGTTCCTTGACGGCGATGACGCTTTCGGGGAGATTGGTGGGGTCGCTGTCGCAACGACGAACCATTCTTCCGAAAGGGTCCGCGCTTTTGCCGAGCGCGGGCCTTTTCACTTTCAGGCGTGGATTGCGTGAGATTGGTCAGGGGGCGGGCATGGCTGCCTCCTCACGGCGATCGGCCGAGCCGCTGCGGTAGCGGTCGGGCCAGATTTCTTCCGGCCGCTGTCCCAAGGCGTCCGCGATAGCTTGCTCGACCCGTCGCGAGCGTCTGAATCCGCGCGATACGATGGACACCGTGGAGGGCGTCACGGCCAGCGACCGGGCGATGTCCGACAGGCTGATGCGTTTGAGACTGAGAGCGGACTTGATCCGTGCATGCCTTTTGTCGTCTATCATCGCTCCAGCTCCATCTTGTGCGGCGCAGAGACCATAGTGTGCGAAATACCAACACCGCAACCGTCAATGATCCTGGCCTAGGCATCGCCCGACGGTTGATCGCCGTGCGGCAGCACAGTGGTCTCAATCAGTCCGCCTTCGCAGCCCGGCTCGGCTTCGCCCGCCGCACCTATCTGGGGTGGGAGCGCGGCGAATCTGATCCCCCAATCTGGCTGCTCGACGCTCTTCACCAGGAGTTCGGCATCGATCCTCACTGGATGCTGCACGGCCCAGGGGACCGACCTCGTCAGTATGGCGCCGGGCTCGACTGGACCCGGTTCAGCCGCCTGCTCGTGGCGGTCGATCGAGAAGCGCGAACGGCTGGACTGGCGCCCCGGCCCGAACAACTCTGTGAACTGACACGCGCCGTTTTCGAAGGGCCGCCCGAAGACGAAGACGGGGCAATCGAGCGTCTGGCGCTGACTTTCAAAACAATGAAGTCGCGGGGGCGACGATGACGGACCTGGAGGCCCGCATCGTCCCGTTTCCGGCCCAACCAGACCCCGCGCCGGTCTCGCGTGAAGATCCGGTGGCAGACGCCTTGGCGCGCGTCGGTGATATACCGCTCGCGGAGGTCGAGCCCGGCGTCGCCCAGCAACGGACACCCAACTGGCCAGCGATCATCACGTTCTCGGCGCTTTCGGTGCTGTCGCTGGCGGCGGCGCTCGTTTCGACGGGTCCGGAAGATGACGTGCGATGGGGCGCGGCTATGGCGCTGGTGATCTCAATTTTAACGGGCGGGCTGGCCGTTCTCTATCGCCATGCGCCGGCATTCTGGCGTCTCGCACGCCCTCGCTTCTGATCATGATGATGGGGCTACGCATCGCTTGGGCGATCGACGCGGGTGATCACCGCATCGGGTTGTCGATTGCTGACGTTCTCGCGGCGCTTGGCCGTTTCCCGCGGGCCGGGGTTGACAAGGCCGCATCGTTCGTGGTCTTCGGCCGCATCATGTCGCCGCGCAACAGCCAGTCGCAGACCCTCATCAACGCGCTTTCGCGCGTGACGGTCGTGCGCGGTCTCGCGCTCGCCGCCGCTGCTCAGATTATTACCGTGCATCACAGCGCGGGGTTCGGGCACGTGTAGGTAACAGACCACTACACAACACCCAGGAAGCAAGAACCTGAACCCCGCGCCCGACAAGGGCGCGGGGTTTTTCGTTTTGGCGGCCTGGATTCCATCCAAAAGGACATCCAATCCGTGAGAAGCAACGCCATCAAATCCGGTCCCGCCCGTGCGCCCGCACGCGCCATGCTGCGCGCCACGGGGCTGGACGACGCCGCCATCGCCAGACCGCTGGTCGCTGTGGTGCACACGTGGAGCGACGTGTCGCCCTGCAACATCACGCTGCGCGACCTCGCCCAGCATGCGCGCGCCGGGGTGCAGGCCGGCGGCGGCACGCCGGTCGAGTTCAACACGATCGCCGTCACCGACGGCATCGCCATGGGCAGCGACGGCATGCGGGCCTCGCTGGCCTCGCGTGAGACCATCGCCGACTCGATCGAGCTCGCCGTCAGCGGTCATTGCCTCGACGCGATGGTGCTGCTGGTCGGCTGCGACAAGACCATCCCCGCCGCGGCCATGGCGGCCGCGCGTCTCGATGTTCCGACCGTGATCCTCTACGGCGGCACCATCCTGCCGGGTCAGTGCCGCACCCGCGACGGCGGGACAAAGTCGGTCACGGTGCAGGACGTGTTCGAGGCGGTGGGCGCGCATGCAGCGGGCCGCATCGACGACGCCGAACTGCGTCATGTGGAAATGCACGCCTGCCCTGGCGCCGGCGCCTGCGGCGGTCAGTTCACGGCCAACACCATGGCGATGGTCCTGACCTTCCTCGGCCTGTCTCCGTTGCAGCTCAACGACATCCCGGCCGTGCACCCCGACAAAGCGGGGGCGGCGCACGCCTGCGGTGAGCTGGTGATGCGGCTGCTGCGTGACGGCGGGCCGACGCCGCGCGAGCTGCTTACGCCCGCGGCGCTGCGGAACGCTGCCCGCGCGGTTTCCGCAACCGCCGGCTCCACTAACGCGGCGCTGCACCTGCTGGCCATTGCCCACGAGGCCGGCGTCGAATTCGGACTGGAAGAGTTCGAGTCGGCGGCGAGTACGCCGGTCATCGCCGACCTGAAACCCGCTGGCCGATATACGGCGGCCGAGCTGTTCGCGTCTGGCGGCACGGCCTTGGTGGCGCATGAACTGCGCGTCGCCGGGCTGCTCGAAGACGTCGCAACGGTTACCGGGCGCTCATTCTTCACCGAGCTCGATGCGGCCTGCGCGTCCCTCTCGGAGGCCAGCGCCGACGGCTGGTCGATGCCGGCCCAAGACATAGTCCGGCCGGTCACCGACCCGATCAAGCCGTCTGGTGGCTATTCAATCCTGTATGGCGACCTCGCGCCTGACGGCTGCATCGTCAAGCTGGCGGGGCACGGGCGGACGCTCTTCGAAGGTCCGGCGCGGGTATTCGATTCCGAAGAAGCCGCCTTCGAGGCCGTGCAGACCCGGTGCATCGCCGCCGGCGACGTCGTCGTGATCCGCTTCGAAGGTCCGGCCGGCGGACCCGGCATGCGCGAGATGCTCGCCGTCACCGCCGCGCTCGTCGGTCAGGGCCTCGGCGACGAAGTCGCGCTGATCACCGACGGCCGTTTCAGTGGCGCGACCCACGGCTTCATGGTCGGTCACGTGTCACCGGAGGCCATGCACGGCGGGCCGATTGCCCGGTTGCGCGACGGCGACCGCGTGCGCATCGACGTCACCGCGCGCCGCATCGATGTCGCGGCCGATCTGGCCGCGCGCGAACCCGCCCGCATCGCTCCGCGCGTCACCACAGGCGTGCTGGCCAAGTACGCGCGCAGCGTGAGTTCGGCTTCGCGCGGCGCGGTAACCGCCCCCGGACCACTTCAGGACGAGACCCTACCAGCCGCTTCAATCCCGGTGCTTTCCGCCATCTGAGGCAGCGGCCCCGCCCAGTCATTTTCCTTCGCCCATCAACGCCCGGAGATCACCAACATGACCACCCCTTCTCGCCCTCTCGTCGCCATCGTCGGTTACGGTAGCCAAGGCCGCGCCCAAGCCCTCAACCTGCGCGATTCCGGCTTCGACGTGACCGTCGGCCTACGTCCGGGGGGGCCGACCGAGCTCAAGGCCACCGCCGATGGCTTCACCGTGAAAGCTCCGGCCGAAGCCGTCGCCGGCGCCGATCTGGTCGCCTTGCTCACGCCCGACATGGTGCAGCCGCAACTCTACCGCGACGTGATCGAACCCAATCTGGCGAAGAGCGCATGCCTGCTGTTCGCCCACGGCTTCAACGTCCACTACGGCCAGATCACCCCGCGCGCGGATCTCGATGTCGTGCTGGTGGCGCCGAAGGGACCGGGCGTGCTGGTGCGCCGCGAATATGAGGCCGGGCGCGGCGTCCCCGCTGTCTACGCCACGCACCAGGATTGCAGCGGCAGGGCCGAGCAACTGGCGTTGACCTATTGCACCGGCATCGGCGGCGCGCGCCAGAACGCCATCCGCACCACCTTCCGGGAGGAAACCGAAACGGACTTGTTCGGCGAGCAGGCGGTGCTGTGCGGCGGGGCGACGAAACTGGTGCAGGTCGGCTGGGAAACCTTGGTCGAGGCTGGTTACCAGCCCGAGGTCGCCTACTACGAGTGCCTGCACGAACTGAAGCTGATCGTCGATCTGTTCTACGAGGGCGGGGTCACGCGCATGCACGAGTTCATCAGCGAGACCGCGCAGTACGGCTCGCTTACACGCGGCGCCTACGTGATCGATGATAGCGTCCGCGCTCAGATGAAGAAGGTGCTGGCCGAAATCCAGGACGGCACCTTCGCGCGGGAGTGGATCGCCGAGTATCAGGCCGGCAATGCCAACTACCGAGCGCTCAAGCAGGCCGACCTCGACCACCCCATTGAGGCCACCGGCAGGAAGCTGCGCGCGTCGATGGCTTGGCTGACGACTTCGCCACAGGGCGCTGAGCATCCCGCGCAGGCCGCGACATGAACGGCGTCCAATGGCTTGTACGCGCCTTGGCCGCCGAGGGCGTCGATACCCTATTCGGGTATCCGGGCGGCGCGATCATGCCCTTCTACGACGCCCTGTATGGCGCGGACCTGAGACATGTCCTGGTCCGCCACGAGCAGGGTGCGGCCTTCGCCGCCAACGGCTACGCCCGCGCCAGCGGCAAGGTGGGCGTGTGCGTGGCGACCTCCGGTCCGGGCGCCACCAACCTGGTCACGGGGATCGCCGACGCGATGCTGGACTCCGTGCCAATGGTGGTCATCACCGGCCAGGTCGCCACCACGCTGATGGGCACCGACGCGTTCCAGGAAGTCGATGTGTTCGGCATGACCCTGCCGGTCGTTAAGCACAGCTTCCTTGTCCGCAGCATCGACGCTCTGCCAGAGGCCGTGCGCGAGGGGTTCCGTCTGGCGCGCTCGGGCCGGCCTGGGCCAGTGCTGATCGATCTGCCGAAGAACGTGCAGACAGCCGACGCGTCGCACCTGGCGCCGCATATCGCAGCCCCGGTGGACACCCCCGAAACGCCACGTCCGGAGGACCTTGTCGCCGCCTTGAGCCTACTGTCGCAGGCGCGCCGCCCGGTCGTCTATGGCGGCGGCGGCATCTCGCTGGGCGACGCGGTGGCGGACTTCCGCGCGTTCGTGGACGCCGTCCAGGCGCCGACGGTGCTGACCTTGCGCGGCCTGGGGGCGCTGCCGGCCCAGCATCCGCTCGATCTCGGCATGCTCGGCATGCACGGGGGTCGCTCCGCCAACCTGGCGGTGCAGGAGGCCGACCTGCTGGTCGTGGTAGGCGCGCGGTTCGACGACCGCGTCACCGGCAAGCTCAGTGAGTTCGCGCCAGACGCGCGGGTCATCCACCTCGACTTCGATGCTGCAGAGATCGGCAAGCTGCGCACCGCCGATGTCGGCGTGCGCGGCGACCTGCGTCCCAGCCTCCAAGCGCTGGCCTCGGCGAGGCCGGCCTGCGAGGCGTGGCGAACGACCTGTCTGGCGCGGCGACGACGCTTCGCCGCGCGCTATGACGCACCGGGCGAGAATGTGTACGCCCCGGCACTACTCCGCCGCCTGTCGGAACTGGCGCCGGAGGCGATCGTCAGCTGCGACGTGGGCCAGCACCAGATGTGGGTGGCGCAGCACTGGCGCTTCAGCGATCCGCGCAAGCACCTCACCAGCGGCGGCCTCGGCGCCATGGGTTTCGGCCTACCCGCCGCTTTGGGCGCACAGCTGGCCTACCCGGAGGCGCAGGTGATCTGCGTCAGCGGCGACGGCTCGTTTCTGATGAACGTGCAGGAACTGGCTACCCTCGGCCGCTACCAGCTGCCGGTGAAGATCGTCCTGCTCGACAACCAGCGCCTCGGCTTGGTGCGGCAGTGGCAGGAGCTGTTCTTCGACGAGCGATACTCGGAGACCGACCTGTCGGACAATCCGGACTTCGTCGCCCTCGCCGCCGCCTTCGGCGTGACGGCCTTCCGCCTCGACGAGATGAGCGCGGCCGACGACGTTCTTCGGCAGTTGCTGCAAAGCCCCGGCCCCGCCCTGCTGCACGTCGCGATCGACACCACGGCGAACGTCTGGCCGCTCGTCCCGCCCAATCACAACAACGCGCAGATGCTGCTCGACCCCCGCCCCCATGACCACGAGGACACCCATGCCACGCTATCGACTTGACCTCACCCTGCGCCACGCCGAGGGCGCTCTGATCCGCGTGCTGGGCGTCGCCGAGCGCCGGGGCTTCCGCCCGCTCAGCGTCAACGGCGCGACCAACGCTGGCGGCGAACGCTGGCGTCTGCACCTGGCGGTGGAGGGCGACCGCCCTGCCGAGGCCCTGCGGGTGCAACTGGCCAAGCTGTACGACTGCCTTGCCGTGGAGGTCTCGCCGTGCTGACCGAAACTCCCCGTGCCTCTGAACAGACCGAGCCGGCGACGCCGCCAGCGAGCAACCCATCGCAAATCTGGTTCGACGGCGCCTTCGTCGACGCTGATTCCCCCCGCGTCCCCCTGACCACCCACGCCATGCATTACGGCAGCGGCGTGTTCGAAGGCATCCGCAGCTACGCCACTGCCGACGGGGGCGCCGCCGTGTTCCGCCTGCCGGAGCATCTGGAGCGCATGCGCCAGGGCGCCGAGCTGCTCGGGATCGCTTTCGACGTCGCACGCGCCACTGAAGCAACGCTGGCGGTCCTGCGCCGGAACGGGCAGCGCGACGCCTATGTCCGGCCGCTGGCCTGGTGCGGCACCGGCTCGATCGGGCTGGACGTCGGCGCGAACGTCCAACACCTGATGGTGGCGACCTTTCCCACCAACGTGCACCTGGGCCAGGACGCGGTGCGTCTGGGCGTGTCGAGCTGGCGTCGCAACCCGGCCAGTTCTCTACCGCCGCTGAAACTCTGCGGCGCATACGTCAACTCGATCTTGGCCAAGCGCGAGTCGCGCCAGAACGGTTTCGACGAAGCGCTGTTCATCGACGACGAGGGCTATGTGGTCGAGTGCACCGGCGCCAATGTGTTCATGGTTCAAGACGACCGGATCACTGCCGTGAACCATCGCGACGCCCTGCCCGGCATCACGCGCGCCACCGTGATCGAATTGACCGGCGCCGAGTCTCGCGCGGTGACGCTCGACGAGTTGCTGGCGGCGGACGAGGTGTTCATCGTCGGCACCGCCGCGGAAGTCACGCCGGTCGCCGGCATCAATCAGCGCGCCTATGGCGACACCCACACCGGACGCGAGATCGCGCGTCTGTACCAGCGCGTGGTGTGCGGCGAGGACGGACGCCACGGCGCATGGCTCACCCATGTTTGACGCCAGCGTTGCGGACGCCGAGGTCAGTGCCGCCGACGTGCTGGCGGCTCAGGCGCGGCTGCGGCCATACTTGGCGGCGACGCCGCTTCACTACGCCCAACGCTTCGGCTGCTGGCTCAAGCTGGAGAACCTCCAGCGCACCGGCTCCTACAAGGTGCGCGGCGCGATGAACGCCCTGCTCGCCGCGCGCGAGCGGGGCGATGCGCGGCCGGTGATCGCCGCCTCCGCCGGCAATCACGCGCAGGGACTGGCGTGGGCCGGCCATCGGCTGCGCACACCGGTCATCACGGTGATGCCGCGCACCGCGCCGCAGACCAAGATCGCCGGTGTCGCCCACTGGGGCGCGGCGGTTCGCCTGCACGGCGACAGCTACGAGGAGGCCCGAGCCTTCGCCGCCGAACTTGCGGCAAAGCACGAATACCGTCTGCTCTCTGCGTTCGACGATCCCGATGTGATCGCCGGTCAGGGCACCGTAGGCTTGGAACTCGGAGCCTTGGCGCCGGACGTCGTGCTGGTCCCGATCGGCGGCGGCGGCCTCGCCGCCGGCGTCGCGCTGGCGCTCAAGGCTCAGGGCGTCCGCATTGTTGGCGCACAGGTCGAGGGCGTGGATGCGATGGCGCGCGCGTTGCGCGGCGACCACATCCTGCGCGACGCCGCAAGCACGCTCGCCGACGGAGTCAGGGTCAGCGAGCCGGGCCGCCTGACCCAGCGCATACTGCGCAACCTGCTTGACGATGTCGTCATCGTGGGTGAGGCGGAGCTGCGGGAGACACTGGTCAGGCTGGCGCTGGAGGAACATGTGATCGCCGAAGGCGCGGGGGCGCTGGCGCTGGCCGCCGGTCGGCGCGTGGCCGGCAAGCGCAAATGCGCTGTGGTTTCCGGCGGCAACATCGACGCCGCCGTGCTGGCGCAACTTCTGGCCGACGTTCGCCCGCGCACACCCCGCCGGCCGCGCCGAGCGAACCGCGACCAATGCGGCCCGGTCGAGTGCAATCGGGGAACAGCTCATATCGCATCGGACCTTTGAGGCCGGAATGTCCTTGAGCCGGCTGGTCCGGGCCATGCCGCTGTCGTCGCGGACATGGCCGAATTCGCCGTGTCAGGGGTCCCGATCCTCGACGAGTAGTGTCGGTGCAAGCCGCCCTCCGACGTGGCTTCGTTGCGGCCTTTGCCGATCCCGCCGCCGTCGGCTCCACCACGAAACGAGGGTCCGGCGCGCAGTTAAGCTGCGCCATCGTGCCGCACAATTGCGCCCGAGATGCGGTCCGGCGGTCCACGGACCGCCGGACTGGCGCTGTTATCTCTCTCCGGCCAATTCCAGCATTGTGACTCTGGCGGCCGGAGCAACCTTTTGCGCCCCTGCCAACTGCCACAAACGGATCAGACCTCAGCGTCTGGACTATGGCGCGCTGGCGCCGCCCCAGTTTCTGGTTCGCGAATCTTCGGCCAAGCCGGGAAGCGGGATCTAAGCGAGCGGCCCGGCCACGAGGCCGTCGCCGCTCCTCACCGTCATCCGCCCATGCTGTTGTTTGCAATGATCGTCTGAATGTCCCTCGGCTTGGCAATGTCAGGGCCTGGAGTCTTGCTAACGGACAGCCTGCCATTCTCCCAGTAGCCGACTTCAATCGCCTTGGCGGACTGATCGATCAACAGGTAGGCGGCGTTCAATCCCCCTTCGTGGGCCTTGTTGCCGGATGTGAACAGCGTCGAGCCCTCCCGTTGAAGCGCCGACGACGTTTCAAGGTTTGCTCGGAGCGTGGCGAACTCGTCGCCTAGCAGCGCGCGCAGCTCGCCCGAAATCGCGCTCCTGTCCAAAAGACCGCTCTCGAGCGGGTGTTTGCCCACAAATCCATCGAGAGATTCCCAGCTGGCGCTTTCGTCGCCATCGGCTGCGGCTACAGTAGAGCTTGGGCTGGTTTCGATCAGCATCGGATCTTCTTCGCCGGGGCGGGTCGCCTGTTCACAGGCGGAGAGAGCCAGCGCCGCGAAACCAATCGCGGTCATCAGGATGGGCGTGCGCATGGAGGCGTTCTTCCCCTTTCGATCGAGCCGATCCAACGTGAGCCCGAAACACAGGGGAGCATGGGATTGTTCCATGCGCGCGCCCGCCCCTTCGGCTGTCCATGGGTGCACGTAAGTGTAGGCCAGCACGAATTTGCGCAAGCTACCCTGATTCAAGGTGAACATTTCGATGCCCCACCAACGCAGGGAATATCGAGAGGTGTCGTTGCGGAGCCGCGATCGGGCGACGGCGCTTTGTTGAATAGCTCTGTCGCCCGATCGCTACTGTTGAGAGTGTCCAATGGCATTGGACGTCCAGCTGACGTGGCCAGCGCTGCCCATAAAGTTGGCGTTACGCAATCGGCAGCTCGGGCGCTGGTTTTGGAGCCGGCTTCAAGCTGCTGCGGTATTATCGCGAGATAGGCCGAAAGCTGCTTGATGCCGAGTGGGATGCCGCTCGTATGTTCGCTCCCGAAGCGATTTTATTCCACCCCAAGGCGCTCGGCGCACCCCATATCGCGGCGAAGCTCGGCATTCCACTCTTTCTCGCATCGCCGCTGCCGGGCTTCACCTACACGTCGGCTTTTCCAACACCTATCCTTCCGTTCGGTTCGCTTGGACCGCTCAATCGGGCAAGTCATGCGCTGATGATCCACGGCGGACGCATCCTGTTTGCAAAGACAATCCGGGCTTGGCGAGCTGAGGCGCTCGGGGCTTCTGCTCGCGGCAAAACGGCTCCGCTGAGTGGAACACTCTATGGTTACAGTCCGCATGTACTGCCGAAGCCGAAAGACTGGGGCGCAGACGTTGCAGTGACCGGCTATTGGTTCCTCGATACGCCGGATTGGAAGCCCGACGCGGAGCTTGCTGATTTCCTCGCGGCTGGCGATCCGCCGATCTATATCGGCTTCGGCAGCATGCCCGGTATTGATCCGCAACGGCTGGCAAGTCTCGTGGTCGACGGTTTGAAGCGAGCGGGCAAGCGGGGGTTGCTCGCGACCGCGGGCGGTGCGCTCGGGCAGATCGAGCCGAGTCGGCATATCCATGTCATCTCGGGCGCTCCGCACGACCGGCTCCTTCCGCTTATGCACGCAACGCTACATCACGGCGGTGCTGGGACCACTGGCGCTGCTTTGCGTTCGGGCAACCCCACGGCCATTTGTCCATTTCTCGGTGATCAGCCCTTCTGGGCGCGTCGCGTCGTTGCTCTTGGGGTGGGGCCAAAGCCCCTCGTCAAGGATGCGATGACAGCCGAGGACCTGGCTTCCGCCTTTCTGGCGATGGACGATGTCGGCATGCGCGCCCGCGCCGCCGAAATTGGAACAGCTATCCGTGCCGAGAATGGGGTCGCGGCCGCCATCGACTTTATCGAGAGAAAGCTGAACCAAGCCAGATGACAGCAATGTGCTCAAAAGCCGTCGCTGCCACCCCGCCACTCTTCAGCTCTCGCGTTGATCGTCCGAACCGATATCGTCGGGTATCTCACGCAAGAAGCTCTGACCCTGTTGGAGGCGCCGTCCGATCGTCTCGATAAACCCTTCGTAGCGTTCGCGGCCCTTCGCCTGCGCAGCTGAGTTGGCGTCGCCGGTCAGCGGCGGCGTGACCGACAGCCAGAAGCGAACGTATAGGGCAAGCGTCTCGGCCGTGATGCCGAGATCGCGTTCGATGCGGTGGATCTGCCTGGTCATGCGGTCGAGACGGCGTGTGAGGGCGGCTTCGCGCTTGTCTGCTCCATCAGGCGAAAGAAACGATGCGACCGCAGCCTCGACGATCGCCGAGCGCGAGATCTTCTTGCGGTCCGCGAGGTCGGCGATCTGGCGCAGCATCTCAGGCGGAAAGTACACATTCATGCGGTCGCGCATGGCTCAGAGCTCCATATTGTCGTTGGGGTCCATGGCGACCTGGCGGGCGATTCCAGTCATGTGGCGGCGAAGCGCTTGCCGTTGGCGCGCGGCGTCCTCGGGTTCGTCGTCGAGCAGAGCTTTGAACTCGTCGGCAGGGTTCGGATCGGTCGTTTCCTTGACGATGGCGACATGATCGGGAAGCTCGGGTTCTCGACGAAGGCCGCTATTGGCCGCGTCTTGCTCGGCCTTCTGGATCTCGGCGAGCAGCGCAGCGTCCGGCGCCTGCGGCTTCAGCTCTGTCCAGGCGTCCTTGCGCGTCGTGCGACTGGTTTGGGCCGGGTCCGGCGGGGGCAGTACGCGCTCGACGAAGCGCTTGTCCTCGAAGTAGCGCGCCTTGTTGGCCCGGATCGGCGGGGTCGCCGCCAACATGACGATTTCATCGTTGGGCGGAAGCTGCATGATCTCACCGGGGGTCAGCAGCGGACGCGCGGTTTCAGAGCGCGACACCATGAGATGACCGAGCCAGGGCGACAGACGGTGCCCGGCGTAGTTTTTCATCGCCTTCATTTCGGTGGCTGTGCCGAGCGCATCCGAGACGCGCTTTGCGGTGCGCTCGTCATTGGTCGCGAAGCTCACGCGGACATGGCAGTTGTCGAGGATCGAGTTATTGGCGCCGTAGGCCTTTTCGATCTGGTTGAGCGACTGGGCGATGAGGAAGGCTTTCATGCCGTAGCCGGCCATGAAGGCGAGCGCGCTTTCGAAGAAGTCGAGGCGGCCGAGAGCCGGAAACTCGTCGAGCATCATCAGCACGCGGTGCCGCCGGGCCTTGGTGTGCAGATCCTCGGTCAGGCGGCGACCGATCTGGTTGAGCACAAGCCGGATCAACGGCTTGGTGCGCGAGATGTCGGATGGCGGGACCACCAGGTAGAGGGTGGCCGGCCGCGCGTCCTCGATCAGGTCGGCGATGCGCCAGTCGCAGCGGCGTGTCACTTCAGCGACGACGGGATCGCGGTACAGGCCCAGAAAGGACATGGCGGTGGACAGGACGCCGGAGCGCTCGTTGTCGGATTTGTTGAGCAGTTCGCGGGCCGTTGAAGCGATGACGGGGTGCGGGCCGGCCTCGCCGAGATGTGGCGTGGTCATCATCGCCGCCAGCGTGGTTTCGATCGGGCGCTTCGGGTCGGACAGGAAACCTGCGACGCCGGCGAGGGTCTTGTCCTTCTCGGCATAGAGGACGTGAAGGATGGCGCCGACCAGCAAAGAGTGACTGGTCTTTTCCCAGTGATTGCGTTTCTCCAGCGAACCCTCGGGGTCGACCAGGACGTCAGCGACGTTCTGGACGTCGCGCACCTCCCACTCGCCGCACCGCACTTCGAGCAGAGGATTGTAGGCGGCCGATTTCGGATTGGTGGGGTCGAACAGCAGCACCCGACCGTGCTTCGAGCGGAAGCCGGCGGTGAGCTGCCAGTTTTCGCCCTTGATGTCGTGGACGACGACGGAGCCCGGCCAGGTCAGCAGGGTTGGGACGACGAGGCCGACACCCTTGCCGGATCGGGTCGGAGCAAAACACAGAACATGCTCCGGTCCGTCGTGGCGAAGATAGTCACGATCGAGCTTACCGAGGACGACGCCGTCAGGGTTGAGCAGGCCCGCCGCCTTCACCTCCTGCGGCTTCGCCCATCGAGCCGAGCCATAGGTTTCGATGTTCTTCTGTTCGCGGGCGCGCCACACCGACATGCCTATGGCGACCGCGATGGCGATGAAGCCGCCTGATGCGGCGATGACGCCGCCCTTGGCGAACACGCCCGGCGCATATGCGTCGAAGAAGTACCACCACCAGAAGATCGCAGGGGGATAATAGATCGGCGTCCCGGCAAGCTCGAACCATGGTGTGCCGAGCTGGGCCTGATAGCCAAGTTGCCAGGCGACATATTGCGTCGCGCCCCAGGTGGTGAGGAGGATGATCAGAAAGACGGTGAGGATCTGGCCCCAGAGGATTTTGGTGGCGGACATTCGCCGGGTCCTTTCTTGCTGCTTGTGGTGCTAGAGGCCCAGGCCGCGCTGGCGGCCCAGGCTCCACTCGATGCCGCCATGCCCCTTGGCGACGCCGGCGATATGCTGGCCGAGCTTCTTTTCGAGCGGCGGTGTCCAGGGCACGAGCTGGAAGCCGAGCCCATTGTCGATCATGGCGAAGCGGCCCGAGGTGAGTGCGATACGCTGGCGATAGATACCGGCGACATGCTCGCCGGCCTGCGCTTTCTGGTACGGCAGTCCGTGTTCGCTCTGGAGCTTCGTGCCAACGGCATCGAGCTCGCGCTGCCGCAGCGTATTGAGGAGATCGCGTTGCAGCAGGATGCGTTGGCCCTGCCGGCGGGCAAGGCCTTCATCGGCCAGATGCTCGGCGCGCGCCTGCATGGCGTCGCGCACCTCACCGCCGAAGCCTCCCATCGACATGGGCATCGCCTCGCGCTCAACCAGGCGATGATCCAGCCAGGTCGCGCCCGGCGCCGTGATCTGGCGGTTGAGATCGAAGTCCGATCGGTTGGCGAGCGCCAGCGTCGGCCGGGGATCGTCGGGGCCCCCGAAGCGACGTACCTCGACGATGCCGCCAATCGGGGGCGCATGCTCGAAGGCCTCGATCCCGCGGAAGCGGACATGGTGCGCGCGGCCGTCCGTGCCGTCGATCACGGCATAGGCTTCGCCGGTCAGCTCGTCATGCAGGCCGCGATCGACCAGGCGGCCAATAACGGGTGAACCCGCCCCGCTGCCGTCGATCGTGTAATCGCTGACGCCGCGATCCTGACCACGCTCGGTGAAGGCGCGGTGCATGGTCTTGATGATGTCGCCGCGAATGCCGAGATCGCGCAGTGTGCGTTCGGCCTGCAGCCCGACGGTCCATTCCCCTGGAGCGCCTTGCGCCGCGAGCTCCATGCTTTCGAGATGCTGGAGTCTGCCGATCATCAGGCGGCGCAGCGAGGGATCGGCCTTGCCGTTCGCCTCGGGGCGCAGGTCGATAAAGCCGGTCTCGTCGGCGGCGATGCGGATTTCAACATCGAGCCGTGTCCAGCGCTCGGCGGTGACTTCCTTTTCCAGCGCGTTGCGGATTTCATGTTCGGGCTTGGGGCCGAGCTCGATGGAGACAAGATCCTCGGCGCGGGAGCGCAGGCCGCGGCTGATGTAATCGCGCGAGATGACCAGATCGGCGCCGGTCTCGTCGACGCCGCGCACAAGCAAATGCACATGCGGATTGTCGGTGTTCCAGTGATCGACGGCGACCCAGTCGAGCTTGGTACCCAGATCCGATTCCATCTGGTTGGCGAGGTCGCGGGTGAACTCTCGCAGATCGGTCATGTCCCCCGCGTCTTCGGGCGAGACGATGAATCGAAAATGATGCCGGTCATCCCTGCATCGGTCGGAGAAGGCGAGATCGTCGGCGCGCTCGTTCGTCGCGTCGAACAAGACCCCCTTCTTCCCATCACGGCTGACGCCTTCGCGCTTCAGGTAGGACACATGAGCCGAGAGTGGCGCGGAGCGGAAAGACTTGCCCTGATGGCGGACCACGCGCGCCTTGATGACGACACGGCGCGAAGCACTGAATATGCGCGAACGGCTGAAGCTGGTTCGTCCACGCCCGAAGGTCGAATGACCATGGCCGGCGCTTCTCTTGGCGGTCTGCCCTTCGCCTGAGCTGTGCCCGGCCTTCTTCGAGGCCCTCAGCACTTGATTGATGAAGCTCTTGGACTTGGGTGCGCGCGTGGATTTGATGCGTCCTGGGCGGACGCGGAAATCGCTGTCGCCCTCGCTCATGAGAGGGCCTCCCGAGACGGCGCGAAGGCGCACAGTGCCGAAAACAGCGTTGAAATCGCTGGGTAAAACAGCAGTCGCGGCACGCGACCCGACCGACCGGCACGCCAAAAGCCAAGCCATGTCAATGGCTTGTGCGAATATGGCGAGGCCCTTTTATCTCGCCGTCCTGCTGTCGTTGCTCTCTGCTCCTCCCACCCTTGCGCACAACGCTCTCTGGAACACGCCAAGCTGCGCCATGATGCGAACCGGCTCATTGCGGGTCTCCATCGTCGGCACGGGCAACGAAAATGCTGCCGCTTTGCACAGAATTGGCGGGACCTTCGCCCGATGACGGCGCAGTCCGGGCGTCGTTTTCTTGCGGTTCGGATACCGTTTTGCGCGCATCCAGACCGTGGGCTGTCGGCGTGACGAAGAGCGGAGCTCGTCGCCAAGCGTGCGGATCGGCGGCGGCAACAGCGACGGTCCCCGGTGCGGGTGGCGACAGGTGAGCCCCGCCGATCAATGGCGCGAGCGTGGCGACATAGGCGCGGGTTTCTGCCGGAAGGGGGCGGCCCGCGAGGTATTCCTCATAGCGTCCGGGTCCAGCGTTATAGGCTGCAAGAAAGCCCGGCGATCCGTAGCGATCGTACATTTCGCGCAGATAGGCCGTACCAGCGATGATGTTGTCGCGCGGGTCGAACGGATCGCGTCCAAGGCCATAACGGACGCGCAATTCCGCCCAGGTGGCGAGCATGACCTGCATCAGGCCCATTGCTCCCGCCGATGAGACGGCGCGCGCGTCATCGGCGCTTTCGACGCGGCGCACCGACCTGATCCAGTGTTCGGGAATGCCGAAACGCTGCGAGGCCTCGGTCACGAAGGCGGCGTGAGGATCGTGGGTTGGCTGCGCGATCGACGGAGCGCTCTGCGCCAGTACGTCGAGCGGCGGCGCGGCGGAAACAGACAGGCCGGAAAGGAGGAAGAGGATGATGCACCGGGCAGCGCGAGGCCGCCCGGTTGACATCGGCGATGCGGGGTTGGTGCGAGCGATCCGCATGCGCTATTCCCGTTCGCCGCGCTTCTGAGGGCGGCTCCAGTGCAAAGACCAAGAGGTCGTATCAGCCCCGTTCTGGAACAGGCGGGCACGGATCGGCTGCGCAAAGCTGGGGTCGTCGATCAGCAGTGAGAGATATTCACCAGCCTTTTCGCTGGACTCCGTCCAGGCCGCGCCGATCTCCGGTGCGTTGTCATCCGCGCCGTGGTGGACGCGGTAGCTCGGCGCGTTCTCGACGTCCGAAGGATCGACGGGAACGATGGTGATCTCGCGAAATAGGGTGAGCGTATGAATGCGGCCGGTGAAGCCGGATTCCTCGCGGGTGAATTCGCCGATTTGCGGCATGGCGGTTTCCTTTCAAGATGCGGTGGAGAAGGATTGGGCGAGCACCACGCCCGCCTCAGGCTGGGCGATCACCGCGTTGGCGCCCGCCATTCGAAGCGGCCGTGGCCGTCCTCGTCGGTCCACAAGGGAACCGCGCGGCCGATGACGGCGCTGGCCGGGATCGGGCCGAAATAGCGGCCGTCCAGACTGTCGGGAACGTCCCAGTTCATGAGGAAGATCTCGCCGTCCGCGACGATGCGGCAGCCCTGCCAATCGGGGAGCGGTCGGTCGATGCGGTCGCGTTGGAGTGCCGTTCCCATCGCGACGCCGTCGACACTGATCAGGACGCCGGAGCGGCAGACGGTCTGCCCGGGAAGGCCAAGGACCCTTTTCAGGAGCGGCGTGTCGCGCGGCAGGTATCCGCCATCGGCGAGGAAGCTCGCAATCGGTTCCGGCGCAGCGACGGCGACCAGATCGGTGACTTCGAGCCGCTTTGCAGGTTCGACCGAATAGAAACCGATCGGAGTGCTGGCCGAGGCATTCCAGATGAGTTTGGTGGGGGCGTCGATCCACGTCGTCACGGCGATCGCGCTGGACGCTACGAACGTCGCCATGGCCCATTTGAGGTCGGTCATGGCGCGATCCTCCGACGCTTAAGCCACGCCTGGTGCTGATCGCGCGAGTAGCGGCGTGCGTCCTGGCCGGCGCTCAGTCGGTTGTGTACATGCCGCCAATAGTCTGGCGCGGCTTCGGCCGGATCGAGCGAAAGGGCCTCGATCGCGTCGATGAGCTGCAGCACGCGTTCGACCTTCGGCCAGCTTTCGATCTTGAGCAGGATGTCGCCGCCGGGGCGTACAAAGGGCAGCGTCTGATAGGCTTCGCCGGGCGTGATGGCGCGCACGATATCGATGCGCGAGATGATCGTGCCGAAGTCGTTGGACGCCCACCGGACGAAGGCGAAAGTCGTGCCGGGCCTGAAGAAGAGGACGCGGCGGCGGCGATCAAGGATCGTCTCCTGCACGTCTTGACCGAACCTGATCCAGTATTCGATCTGCTTTTCCACCCATGTCAGCTCGACGTGGGTGAGACGGTCGGTTTGGAAAGACGACGGCATCGAGCCGCCGCGCATGCGGGGGGCCGCGATGCCGGTCATGACGGGTCTCCTGGCGATTGGGGGAATTCGCGCGCGAGCAATTCGCGAAGCATGTCGGCGACGGTGACGCCGCGTTGAAAGGCGGCGATCTTGATGCGACCGCGCACCTCCAGCGTAACGTCGATGGTCAGCCTTGCGGTGAAGCCCGTGCTGGAAGCTGGACCGGGCGACCCCGGTTCAGCGGACTTGATCCAGTCGTCTGGGTCGGAAGGACGGGCGACGAAGCCGCGCCGGGCGCTGGCTTTGGTCATGGCGCCGACCTCCCGACTTCCGCAGTCAGGGCGGCGATCTCGCGCGCGGCCGCGCTATTGTCGTCGGCCTCAAAAACGAGGCGTCCGGACTGCGCCAGGTCGGCGAAGGCGACCCGCTGGCCGATTGTCGCCGACATCAGGGGCGGATCGTGATCGGCCAGTGTCTCGGCGGTCTCGCGGGCGATGACGGTGCGTGCAGCGCAGCGGTTGAGTACGAAGCGGGCGAGGAGTTGCGGCCGATAGATTCGGGCCTCTGCGAGCAGCGCCAGCATTTCGGCCGAGGCCCAGCCATCGAGAGGTGACGGCTGCACAGGGATCAGGACAAGATCGGCGGCGAGCAGCGCCGAACGCATAAGACCTGCAACGCGCGGTGGTCCGTCGATGACGATGTGATCGGCGTCACGCGCGAGCTCGGGCGCCTCGCGATGAAGTGTGTCGCGCGCCAAGCCGATGACGCCGAACAGGCGAGGCAGGCCCTCGCGGGTGCGTTGCTGCGACCAGTCGAGCGCCGATCCCTGCGGGTCGGCATCGATCAGGGTGATGCGCTTGCCTTCACGCGCCCATTGACCGGAAAGATGCAGCGCGAGCGTCGTTTTGCCGACGCCGCCTTTCTGATTGAGAAGCGCGACGATCATTTCGCGCCTCCAGGCTCGTCGCCGAAGGTGCGATGCGCGTGGCCGGAAGAGCGGTCCGTACAGGCGGAGCTACGAAGAGCCTGATCGGTTACATGCGCTTGAAGTGATGGCTTTTTGGCCTGGTTCGGACGCCTTCCGGCGATGTTTTCCACATCGCGCGCGCGCTCTTCAAAGTTAGATTCTTGGTTAGACTCTAAGTTAAGGGCGCGATTTCGCTTTTTGTTTCCAGAGCTTACACCCTGTTTCGGTTCCCGATAGCACGAGCCTCCGGTTCCCGATAGCACGATAGGTCGGGTTCCTGATAGCACGAGGCCGTCCACAGGTTGTCCACAGGCCGCCGATGGTTCGAAAGCAAGCAGCAACCGGCCGCCGACTTCGACCTCAAGGAACAGCGAGTATCCGGGCAATGGCTGGCGGCGAATGATGTCGCGCAGCTCGAACGCGAAGCGCTTGAATGGCGAAAGACTGCCGGATTTCTGATGCAGGTGGCGGAAGTCGAAGCGCCAGCCATTGCGTTGTTTGCCGCCATGCTTGCGCACAATGCGGTAGAGCCAGCGGTCGAGGCCTCCAGTGAGACCGAAATAGTCCCGGTCGATGGTCAGGACGAGCGCATCGTCGAGAACGGCGCGGTAGAACCAGTCCGGCACGATCAGCTCGATGCCGGCGGGACGCCCCTGGCGATCGGTGCGCTCCTGCCATTCATTGATCCAGGAGAAACGGTGGCGGCGGCCTTCGGCTGCTTGCCGTATCGAGGTTGCGACCGTGGTCGACTGCAGCCGGTCGAGGGCAGCCTTGAGGCGCTGATAATCGCGCATCGATACGCCGCGGCCGATGAAATTGAGGATCTCGTAGGGGGTGGCGGCCATCAGGCGCGAAGTGCGAAGACCTTTGTCGCGCGCTTCGACGATCTGGCTCGCCGCCCAGATGAGGATGTCGGCATCCCAGATTGTGGCCATGCCATGATCGGGAACCGCCTCGACGCGGATGCTCACGTCGCCGGCGACGAAATCGATCGGCGCGGTGCGGTGTGACTTGGAGAGGGAGAAGAACGGATAGGCCATGAGGTCCTGCGCGTCGCGGGGCGCGAAATCGCCAGGGAGCGCGTGGAACAGATCGAGTTGTCCGCGCTCCGGAGATGGGCGATGCCGCGTTGTCATTGAAAAGACCGCGCGGATCAGCGGGCGTGACGGCCGGCATGGGATGCCGGTGCGGGCTCATGGCGTTTCGCGGGCAGCACGCTGCCCCGCGGATCGGAGGTGGACGTCACGGCGCCGCGTTCAGCCCATGCCTCAAGCTCATTGACAGAATAGACGACGCGCCCGCCAAGCTTGCGATAGGCCGGCCCGGTGCCGTAGGTCCGGTGCTTTTCGAGGGTACGGGCCGAGAGACTGAGGAATTCGGCGGCTTCCTTGGTGCGGAGGAAGCGCGGCGGCAGGGTCGCGAGATTGGCGTTCATGGTGGCCTCCGTGGCTTTCGCGGGAGCCGCTGGCGATCAGCGGCGAACGAAGGCCACGGTGGCGAAGAAGAATAGCGAAGGGGGAGTGCGAACTTGGGGGGGTCTAATTCGCACACCTTGCCCTAGTAGCGCAGGTTACGAACGACGGCGGTGGCGAAGAAGCTTGCGGTAACCGCCGTCGATCATCGCGAAGCCGTCCTTGACCAGATCGAGGACAGCGTCCCGGAGCGCGGACGTTTTCCAGGGGTCGCTGGCAACGCGTTCAACGCCGAAAATCGCTTCGGCGATCTCGCGATAGTCGGCATTGTGCAAACGGCCGTCAGCGGCGCGTAGCATGTTTTTGAGACGACGGCGCTGCTGCGCCGTCATCCGGCTGTCCTGTGGAACAGGCAGGCCGTGAAGGCTTCGCCAGAGTCTGATCAGTGACTGGACACGATCCAGGCTGTGGGCGTCGAGCGGAATGATGGCGGCGATGGACTGCGTCGGCTCGAGACCCGCTCTCGCGACAAGGTGCAGGCGACCGCTTCCGGTGAGAACCGATATATGCAGTCCTTCCTCTGAACTGCGGCTGATTTCCGAGCGAATATCCTCGAAAATGCGAGGGCTGACCTGCTCAATTTCCGGGGCGGGTCCGATATGGACTACGCTTGTGTCAGCTTCCGGCGTCCAGAAAACAGGTTGTTCGAGTGCATTCAGGCTGGGCCTGGCGGGGAAATCGGAGACCCCAGCGATCGCCGATCGCTTCGGTCTCAGGCCCGAGTTCGGAGGCCGTGCGGATGGAGTTTGCGTAGTCGCGCTGGTAATCGAGATTGCGCCGAAGGCACTCCCACGCCAGTGCATCCACATCTGCCCGATCGAGATAGTCGTATGTAGTTGATGATCGCCATTCTCTTGTATCGGGCGTCATTTAATCCTCCCCGTTCAGCGAATACGCGTACAGAGCGAATTGATTCCGGGGATTCTATTTCTTGGGAAGGTTGCAAGGCGCAACAGGCGTTGCACTTGAGACAACACGGGATCTAATGAGGCCGGCCGCGCCTGAGCTGCCGGTAGCCCTGCTCGGTCATCCAGTGTGCGCGAGCCAGATGGCTGTCGTGGACGCGGCGAGCGCGGTCCGGCTCAGTCCTTGGACAGATGCCGAAAAGAACCTCGGCCGCTTCCCGCCAGTCTGCTCCATCTGCCTCTGCGTCCAGCAGACGAGCATAGAGTTTGATGTGCTGTCGGTCGTATTCGGTGAGCGACAGCATGGACGGGGCTTCGTCGAGGAAATCAATTGTGGTCATTAGTCGGCACGTGACACTCTGGGATGGCGGTTGCTATTCTGAAGCACCATTACAGCGCGACGATGACAAGCGGGAGGCGGTAGAAGGGTGGGAATTACCGGACTTTGCTGCGTTCGGCTGCTTCGTGCACATCGACAAGCATCACCCCTTCGTTGCGGCCCGATCTGATGAAGGCGATTCCTTCGGCCTCAAGCGCTCTGCGGACCTGGTCGCTGGTGCTTTCATACACTCGCAGTTCAGCGGCCGACTCCATGCGCTTGAGCGCCGTCAGCGAAACCTTGGCCTTGTCAGCGAGCATCTCCTGTGTCCAACCCAGTAATGCGCGCGCGGCCCGTGTTTGTCGGGAAGTGATCATGCATGATCACCTCCCACCGTGCGTCAACGTCACGCCAGAACTACGGCTATTATAGACGGAGTTTGAGTGGAAAGCGATCCAGAATCGGTGTTCCTACAGATTTGACGTGGAGTCAGCGGCGGGGGCGATTCGGAAGGTGCTTGGTTCTCTCTCCGCAAGCCAAGGCGCGTAGGAAAGATTGTTCGAAGCTTATCGTGCTGCCGGGAGACGACGACTCATGCCAGGAACGCCAGACAATTAGGAAATCCCGGCGGCTTGCGCCGCCGGGCTCCCGGTATCCCGCTCAGAACGGGATGTCATCGTCGTCGATGAACTTGCCGTCTTCGTTCTGGGTCTGCTTTGCCCGGCTGAGGAAGTCCACCGTCTCGGCGATGATCTCGCAGCCGTAGCGCTCAACGCCCTGCTGATCGGTCCACTTGGTGTGGTGGATGCGGCCGCGAACCAGAACCTTCATGCCCTTCTCGCAATGCTGCTGGATCGTCTTACCGAGGCCGTTGAAGGCGGTGATCCGGTGCCATTCGGTGTCCTGGACGCGATAGCCGTCCTTGTCTCGGACAACCTTGCCTTCCGAGTAGCGGGGGCGCGAGGTGGCCAGCGTGAAGTGGGTGATCGAGGTGCCGCTCTGCGTGTTGCGGGTTTCGGGGTCCTGGCCGATGTTGCCGGCAAGAATGACGATGTTCTGCATTGTAAGTCTCCGTTGCTTCTCGAAGGGACCATCCCTCCGACGAGACCCGGCCAAGGCCGTCGGGAGACGCCAGCAAGTGCTGCCTTGGCGGCACCTCGCCCTTAAGGCCCGGAGTGGAGCGGGCAGCCGCGCTTGCGCGGCAACACGGTCCGGAGCCGCGGGGGTTGCGGTCGGAAACCGAACGGACTTAGGGGATCAGTCAGTCGGAGGGATTGGCGCCTCGGAAAGCTCACACCGGGGACGCACAGCAGAACCGTTCGTCCTTTCCGGCAACGAGGGCGCTACAGGCCCCGATATGAAACCCGCATCAGCAGGGTGTGCGCCGCCGGGATCTCCGTCACGAGCCACAGCACGCCGCCAGTCGGAAGGCGAGCCGGGACCAGGACGAAACGGCTATTGGGCTCCAGGATGTATGGCGTTGTTCCACCCCGTCGGCCGGAGGTGCGATCTAGTGAATTGCAGGGCTGGAGAGCATGAAGGTGTTCGCGGACGCCACGATACGGAGGGGAACGAAGCAGAGAGTGGCGACCTTGCTACGGCAGAGAGCACCGGCCGATGACCGACTTCCACAGCGGGGCCAATCGGAGCGAAGACCCTGGCCGTTACAGCGCCGGTGGCGCCATTCCTCAGAGCAGGATGCCGGAAGCCCAACAGTGCAAACCGGCGCAGATTTTTTTTGTGACGAGCGGCGATTCGCGATCGCATCAGCGAGACAGGACGCCTGTACCGAGCGCATTGAGATTGAGCATCGCCGCTATGCCGATGAAGAGACCGCCGGCGCCGCCGAGCAGGTTCAGCATAATCGTCGAGTCGACGAAGTTCTTCGTGACGCCATGCACGAGCGCATAACCGGCGATCATCGCCGGCACCGCGAATACGGCGAGGGCGATAAGCCGCAAGGCCGGGTTCTTGGCAAAGCCTACGACGGCGATGACCAGCGCCACGGATAGCAGCGCCGCGCCGAGGGCGGCGAGCGCCGACAGCAGGAAGCCGGCCTCCATTCCATAGACATATTGAAAGGCCGTCAGCCCGACCATGAACGGCAAGGCGTAGATGGCAAAGTTGTAGGCGATGACGCAAAGCGCGATCGTCAGGGAGATGGCAAGCAGGATGAGGGTCACGGCAGCCTCCGCATGAACGATTGAGGATCACCACAGGCTGCCGGATAATACGCTCCGCCTGCGACTATGCCAGTTCGCCGTTGCTGCAAATATTCTTCAAGAAAGCCATCAACCTCGTGTTCAGTCAAGTAGAGGCGGCTGGCAGGCCGCCGAGCGGCGGCGCTTTACGCGCCGCCGTCGAACTTCATGACTGGAATGCCGAGCTTGCGCGCCTTATCCGCAAGGTTCTCCTGAATCCCGGTGCCGGGGAAGACCAGGACGCCGACCGGCAGGACATCGAGCATGGCGTCGTTGCGCTTGAAGGGCGCGGCCTTGGCGTGCTTCGTCCAGTCGGGCTTGAAGGCGACCTGCGGCACCTTCCGACTGTCAGCCCAGCGGGAGGCGATCAGTTCGGCGCCCTTCGGCGAGCCGCCGTGCAGGAGCACCATGTCCGTGTGCTTGGCATGAACCTGATCGAGCTTCGTCCAGATCAGGTTGTGATCGTTGAAGTCCGCACCGCCCGTGACGGCGACCCTGGGACCGGCGGGCAGCAGCACCTCGGTCTCGGCCCGGCGCTTAGCGGCGAGGAAATCGCGGCTGTCGATCATTGCCGAGGTGAGGTTGCGATGGTTGACCATCGAACCGCTGCGCGGCCGCCAGGGCGTGCCGGTGTGGTGCTCGAAGGCGTCCGCCGAGAGGTCGCGGAAGAGTTCCATGCTGTTGCGCCGTTCGACCAGGGTCTGTCCCTCCGCCGTGAGGCGTTCGAGTTCGACGCTCTTGACCTCGCTGCCATCCTGTTCCCGCTGGAGGCGGCGCTGCCCCTGCTCGTTGTCGTCGAGTTCGCGTTCGGCCCGGTCGGCGGCGCGATGGAAGAGATTGACCGTCGACCAGAGGAGATCGTCGAGATCGGGCTCGAGGCGGGTGTCGCCGAGCGTCGAGACGAGGGCGTCGAAGATGTCTGCGACGGCTGCGGCGACGGTGTTGCCTTCCGGCAGCGGACGCGGATCGGGTTCGTCCTGGAAGGGGCGGTAGCCATAGAGCTGGAGTTCGGTGAGGACGTGATCGGTGGGGGATGAGGTGTGGAACGGCTCGAAGCCTGCGTCATCGTCTTCGTTCATCATCGGGAGCATCCTTCGTCTGGAGACCGCGCCCATCGCGGCCTTCGCAGGCGTCGAAGCTCACGGGCGGGCCGGCCTGGCAGCCCTCGTGCTGCCGCGAGGGCCTTGATGGCCAAGCCGGCTATTTTGCTTCGCGATGCAAAGGCGGGGCTTGCCCCGCCGGCGGAAAATAGCCGACAGCGCAGCGCCATTGCCCGGCTGGCCCGTTTGTGAGCCGATCGCCCCCTCAGAAGGCCGTGGGCGCCCTCTCCGACACGGGAAGGGTGTTCCCGATGATGAGTGGAGACGGCAGGCGGAACCATTCAGAGCTTTGCCCCATCCCCCGCCGATCCTCTCACCCCTCCATGAACCGGCTGACGTCCACGGGATGAAGCTGATCCTTCAGGGCCGCCCGGAGGGCATCGACGCCGCGCCAGCGCAGATCCTCGTTGAAGTCCTCGCGCGCTGGCGACATCGCAACCGCTTCGATCCCGACGCTCGCAGCTCGGGCGATCAGGCTGTCTCTCGCGCCGTCCCCAGCCGGATCACGATCGCGAAGGACATAGAGCCTGCGCAGCGTCGCCGGGAACAGGATGGCGGCGAGGTGTGCGGCCGAGAGCGCCGCCAGCATCGGCATGTGCGGCAGAACCTGACGGGGCGACAGCACGGTCTCGATGCCCTCTCCGGCGACCAGCACATCTCCGGCAACGCCAAAGCGGACGCCGTGTCCGAGAAGGTCGCCCATCGCCCGCCTCGGCGTTTCGACAGGCGCCTTGCCCGAGCCGTCCGGGGCGAGCCAAGTGCGGTGCGCGCCGGTCTGTCGCCCGTCAAGATCGGTGACGGACGCGATCATCGCGGGCCAGATCTCCGTGGGCGATTGCTCGTCGGGCCGGTAATAGCACCGGGGATGGTAGCGCAGTGCGGTGCCGCCGATGAGCGACGTGATTGCCCGCCCGCTGAGGTAGGTCGCCGCGAGCGTGCCGGGGATCGGCTGCGACATGGCGAACAGCCGCCGCGACGCTTCCGGCGAACCGACGGCAATGCCCGATGTCCTGCCGGTCGGCGTCCCTGTCTGTTCCGGCGCGGGATGCGGGAGACTGAGGAAACGGTGCGCTTCCTCGACCACATCCTTGAAATCGACGAGGCCAAGCGCCTCGCGGATGATGTCGAGCAGATCGCCATGGTCGCCGGTGGCGGCGTCGGTCCATTTCCCGGCCGGACCTTTGGGGGTGTCCCTGAGCCGGACATAGAGGGAGCGGCCGGGGCTGTTCTGCGCGTCCCCGACCTGCCAGTAATTGCCTGCCCTCCGACCGGAGGACAGGTATTCGCGGCAGACCGCCTCGGCCTCGCGGCCGAGACGATGCGCCAGTTCCGAGGCGTGACGCGAAGCCATTTATGCGGCCTCCCGTTCGCCGATGCGTTCGACCGGCCAGCGGTCGAAGAGCTTGCCGATGATTACCGGCCCCTGAGCATCCACCGGCACGAAGAAGCGCAGCTTCCACGAGATGATCTCGTGATAGAGGCCATAGGCCGTGAGGCGCTGGCGCATCGTGTCGGTGAAGCCGGTGAGTTCGATGCGCAGCGCGCCCATGACGCGGACCCGGCGAAGCTGAAGGCCCTCGGCGAGATCGAGGATCGTCTTTCCGTCCATAAGGGCGGTGAAGGCATCCTCCGGCGTGATCGACGCGACGCCGGTCGCGGTCGCGTGGGCAACCCAGGCAGGCGAAACGCGGCGGCCGATGATCCGCTCGCCAGCATCGGTCTGGAGCCGATAGACGCGGGTGGATTCGTTCGGCAACCGCTTCCAGATAGGCAACAGGAGACCTGTCACCATATGCAGGGTGCTGTCGGAAAACTCCGGCACCTCGGCAATCTCGGCATTCCAGGCAGAGGCGAAGGCGTCCCGGTCGGCTTCGACCCAATGGGTCTCGGGCATGGTCTTGACCGGGATGTTGTGCGCTTCCATCGGCCGGATCAGCCGGACACGGCGCTCGATCTCGCCATCGTCCAGCATGACGCTGGTGGTCGGAACCTGCACGGCGGCGCGGCCCGACCGCTCGTTGACCAACAGGACCGCGCGCGGATCGTCCAGGTTGCCTATGGCCTCCGCCAGCGTGACCGGATGGTTGCGCTTGCGCTCGGTGATGGTCAGCAGGCGGGTCTGGGCGCCGGTGCGCGGGTGCGTATAGATCGTCTGGCGGTCGGTGACGACAAAGCTCTCCGCTCGCAGCGTCTCCAGCCCGGCGTCATAGGTGCCCGACGCGATGGCGCCCTCGATGCGCGCCGTCAGAAGTTGCTCGAAGGCGGTGAACAGCACGCCCTGAAGCTCAATCGTCAAGGCCAGCAGCCGGTTCAGGAAGGTCGTGATGGCTGGGAGGTCATCCTTGATGCCGTTGGAGTCCATCAGCTTCAAGCCGGTGGCGCTCTCAAAGCGGTCGAGCGAGCATCCCTCGACCTTACCGCGCACCAGCAGGAGATAGAGCTGGCGCAGCGCGTCGCGTGCGTAATGGGACTCCAGGTTATCTTCCGGTCTGAACAGTCCCTGACCGCCGGTCTGTCGCTGGCCGCGCGTGATCGCGCCCAGGGTGTCGAGACGGCGGGCGATGGTCGAGAGGAAGCGCTTTTCGGCTTTGACGTTCGTGGTGATCGGCCGGAACAGGGGCGCTTGCTTCTGGTTGGTCCGGTGCGTTCGGCCAAGCCCCTGGATCGCAGTATCGGCCTTCCATCCGGCTTCGAGCAGGTAATGGACGCGCAACCGCGTGTTCCGGGCCGACAGTTCGGCATGATAGCTGCGGCCTGTGCCGCCGGCGTCGGAGAACACCAGAACCTGCTTGCCGTCGTCCATGAACGCTTGGGTTTCGGCCAGGTTGGCCGAAGCTGCGCGGTTTTCGACGACAAGGCGATCAACAGTGACGCCCTTGCCAGCCTTGCGGATGATGCGCCGCGACCGGCCCGTCACTTCAGCCACGGTATCGGTGCCGAAATGCTGGATGAGCTGGTCCAGCGCACCGGGGACCGGCGGCAGGCTGGCGAGCTTTGCGATCAGCTCGTCGCGGCGGGCGACCGCTTCACGGCTTTCGACGGGCTGGCCGTCGCGCATGACGGGCCTCGACGACATATTGCCCTCCGAGTCGGTGAACGGCTCGTAGAGCTGCACCGGGAAAGAATGGGCAAGGTAGTCCAGGACATATTCCCTCGGGGTGATGTCCACGCGGACGTCGTTCCATTCCTCGGTCGGCAGCTCGGCCAGCCGGCGTTCCATAAGCGCCTCGCCGGTCGAGACGATCTGGATGACGGCCGAATGGCCCGCCTCCAGATCGGCTGCGATGGAGCGGAGCAGCGTCGGGGTTTTCATGCTGGTCAGGAGGTGGCCGAAAAACCGCTGCTTGGCCGACTCGAAGGCCGAGCGCGCGGCGGATTTCGCCTGCCGATTCAGGGTGCCGGTGCTGCCGGTGATATTGGCCGCTTCCATCGCCGCATCCAGATTGTTGTGAATGATGGCGAAGGCCCCGGCATAGGCATCGTAGATGCGGGTCTGTTCCGGGGTCAGCTCATGCTCGACCAGCTCGTATTCGACGCCGGCGAAGGACAGCGACCGGGCGGTGTAGAGGCCGAGGGCGCGCATGTCGCGGGCCAGAACCTCCATCGCCGCGACGCCGCCGCCCTCGATGGCCTCGACGAATTCGGCCCGCGTGGCGAACGGGAAATCCTCGCCGCCCCAAAGGCCAAGGCGCTGGGCATAGGCGAGGTTGTGGACCGTAGTGGCGCCGGTCGCGGAGACATAGACGATGCGGGCATCCGGCAGGGCGTGCTGGAGGCGAAGCCCGGCTCGGCCCTGCTGGCTGGCGGCGACATCGCCCCGTTCTCCCTTGCCGCCTGCGGCGTTCTGCATCGAATGCGCCTCGTCGAAGATGATCACTCCATCGAAATCCTCGCCCAACCATTCGACGATCTGCTTGACGCGGGAAACCCTATCGCCGCGGTCGTCGGAGCGTAGCGTGGCATAGGTCGTGAAAAGGATGCCTTCGGGCAGCGTCACGGGCTTGCCCTGCGGGAAGCGCGACAGCGGCGTAACCAGGAGGCGCTCCATGCCGAGCGCAGACCAGTCGCGTTGTGCGTCTTCCAGCAATTTGTCGGATTTGGAGATCCAGACGGCCTTCCGGCGGCCCTGCATCCAGTTGTCGAGGATGATGGCGGCGGATTCCCGACCCTTGCCGACGCCGGTGCCGTCACCGACGAAGAAGCCTTGCCGGAAGCGGACGGCGTTCTTGGCGTCCTCGGCCGCCGCGCTGACCACATCGCAGGTCTCGTCGACGGTCCAGGCCCCGGCGAGATGGTCGGCATGGGCCTGGCCGGCATAGATGACGGTCTCAAACTGCGCGTCGGACAGAAGACCGAGAATGGTCTTCGGCAGATGCGGCCGGTAGTTGGGCTTCGGCGGGGCGACGCTCGCCATCGCCGCCGACTGGACGAGCTGGGTTGGATGAGGCTGGGCGCCGGGAATACGGATGACCTGAAGCGCGTATTCCTCATAGATGGCATCGGTGATGTGGCCGCCCTCGGCCGGCTGCCAATCGACGATCTCATAGTCGAGCGGTGCGGCTTCCGGTTCGGTCTGCGGCGCCGGGCGGGCGGCTTTCGCCGTGGCGGCGATATAGCCGCGCACGGTGCGAGGCGTAGGCGCTGCGGCAACCGGAACAACGACTGAAGGATCGACAGGCTGACGCGCGGGCAGGCTCGCGCCGATCCAGACCATCAGGGTGGCGGCATCCGGTGCGGCGCCGGGAGAGGTCGGGAAGACTGCCGGATCGTCGGCGGGCAGCTTGTCGATGACGGTGATCCGGGTATCGATCGTCGTGCCATGCTTGGCATAGACAGAACCATCGACTGCGGCGGAGAAGACCACGCGACCGCGCTCCTGCAGCCGGACGAAGGCCGGGGTCCAGGCAGGATTATCGGGGGCGAAGCTCGCGCCGGTGATCGTCACCAGCCGCCCGCCGGGCGCAAGGCGCGCAAGCGCCGAAGCGACGTGGCGGAAGGCGGCATCGGCGACGCGGCCCTGGACATTCGCCAGCGCCGAGAACGGCGGGTTCATCAGCACCACGGACGGGACCAGGGCGGGATCGAGGTGATCGTCGATCTGCGCCGCGTCGAAACGCGCGACGGACAAGGCGGGAAAGAGGGAAGTAAGAAGACCGGCGCGCATCTCGGCCAGCTCGTTGAGGACGAGCGCGCCGCCAGCGATCTCGGCCAGGATGGCGAGCAGTCCGGTCCCGGCCGAGGGTTCCAGAACCCGGTCGGCGGGCGTGATGGCGGCCGCGGTCGCCGCTGCCAGCCCCAGCGGGATCGGGGTGGAGAATTGCTGGAAGGTCTGCGCCTCCTCCGAGCGGCGTGTATGGGTCGGCAGCAGCCCGGCGATCCGCGTCAGCAGCGGCAGGCTATCGGCTGGCGAACCGGCTTTACGGAAAAGCGCCTTTCCGTACTTGCGCAGGAACAGGACGATCGCGGCCTCGCAGGCGTCATAGGCGGTTTTCCAGTCCCAGGCGCCAGCGGTATCGGACGCGCCGAAGGCGGTTTCCATCGCGCTGCGAAGCGTGGCGGCGTCGATGCGCTGGCCGCGCTCGAGGTGAGGCAGAAGAAGACCTGCCGCCGAAAAGACGGACGTGGCGGCATGGCTGTCGGGGACAAGCGGAAGCGGCCCGGCGACCGATGCCGCCGCAGATGCGGAAATCATGTTCATGGAGGAGACCTCGGGAGAGTAGGACAGGATTGAGCCGCGCAGCGCTCTCTCTCGACCGCACAGGCTCAAACCCGTCCCGGCCTCCTCTGACTCTCGAAAGGTGGGCCGTGGCTGGCATGCAAAAAGCGCCCTGCCGAATGGCAGGACGCTTGCCTGGTTCAGCCGAAGCGACGGCCCGTTGCCGTGAACGTGTATTCGTTGGCGGCGATGACCTCATCGACGGCCTCGTCCGAGGTGAGATATTCGTGTTCACGTTCGAGCTGCCGATAGAGCCAACGGGCCAGGTCGCGCAGCGCATCGGCCACGGCGTCTTCCGCATCGGCCGTCATATCCTGATAGGTTGGACTGTCGCGCTCGACCGAGACCGTCATGCAGTATTCGTGGTAGTAGTGACCGCGATGGCTCGCCTCGGCGCGAAGCTGGTAGAAATTACGCCGCTGGACCGCCTGAAGTGCATCGGCTATGCGGTGCAGTGCGGCGTCTTGCGGCGCGTGTTCCCTGATCCGGCGCGGGGCGTTTTTCCGGTAGGAATAGAAGGTCTCGAAGCAGGCGCCGTCGCCCTGGCTCCAGAACCCCCGAAACCAGATGCAGGGCTTCTGCCGGGAGCCGACGCCGTTGAGCCGCATGCTGCGGGTTTTCAGCCGAAGGCCGAGGATTTCCGCGATCTGTTGGAAATCCTCGTAAACGGCATCATACCAGTCGTAGTCGAAGCCGCCTTCGCGATACCAATCGCGGGCCTTCTCCATGGCGGCGTCAGCAAGCTCGTCGAGCTGATAGACCGTGGTTTCGATGACCTTACTCATCTGAGCCGCCTCCATCGAGAACCTGGGCGAGCCAGCCATCGGTGTAGGTCCATGCCACCGTCTCGCCGGTGGCGAGGTCGAGGACATGAGCGCCGCCGCCGAAACCGTCGAGGCGTGGCCGCGAGCAGGTGTTGGCGTATTGGAAGCCCCAGAGACCACTGAGGCGGAACTCGGTCGCGCAGATCTTCACGAACCGGAGCAGACGCTCGGGATCGCCTGTCTGGTCATCGCGCATCCAGAGCCGGGCACCCCCGTGCTCCGGCTGGATCGATAGGAGAAACCCCTCGGACGGCGGTTCGTCGGAAGCGCCTTCCTCCGAAAGCTTGTTGTAGAGGTCAAGCGCTCGGGCGGCATTATCGGGCGTGCCGACGTCAAGCAGGCACGAGAAATGGGTAAAGTAGTTGGCCATGTCAGGCTCCTGAAACGAGAAAGCCCGGCGCGATGGCCGGGCGAGGTTCAAGGGATGGACGCGGTGCGGAAGCGTCAGAGGCGGAACTGCGCCACAAGCCGCTGGGCATCGGCATGGTGGCGCAGCATGTCGCGATAGAACCGCTTTCGCGCGCCCCGCAGTGCGGGATCGCGCCGGGCCGATAAAGCCAGCTTGCAGCGCGCGGCGCGGATTACGGCGCGCTGGCTGTCCCAGACCAGGATGTCGAGGCGCAGGTAGGTCGCATACATCGCCACCACCTAGACGTTGATGCGTTCGCACAGAGCGTCGATACGAGTCGGATCGAGGCCGGTATGCGCGCCGTCATTGGTGACGATGTTTTCGAGCGCAGGTTCGAGATCGCCGCGCCCAAGGGCGAGCTGGAGGAGGCGCAGCCCCGCCAGCAAGGCGTCGCGCTACTGGGCGGTGACGCCGATGGTCAGGAAGGCCTCTACGGCTTCACCGTCTTCGAGGAGGCGAACGCCGCTATGCTCGTCGATCTCGTAATCGTCGAACTCCTGCACATAGCCGGTGGGGAGCCATGCGCCTTCGTAATGAACGCTCCGGACGAGACTTCGCGCCTCTTCGGGCGTGTCGGCCTCTAGGACGGTTTCGTAATAGACGAAGGCGTCGTGGCCTTTGCTGACGACGAATTTCGGCATGGGAAAACTCCATAGGTGAGAACCCGGCGAAGCGAAGCGCCGGGTCGGATGGGTGGAAATCGGGGGATGGGATCAGGCGGCCTGAGGCAGCCGGAGCAGATCGGCGGCGGCCTCGCGCCAGAAGGGGTCGACCAGGCGTGCTTCGAGCAGGCCGGCCTGGTGGCGATGATTGCGGGCCGCACGCTGCTCGCCCCGGCCGGAGGCGGCGAAAGCCAGTCCGCGCAGGCGGCTGGCTTCGGTCACGATCCGGCGGGCCTCGCCGTCGCTGGCGACGGGCTGTTGCCAGAGAATGATCCCAGCGCGGATTTCGCCGGCCAGAACCAGATTCTGATCGTTGTCCTGGATGACGGCGAAGCGTGGATGAAAGCGCAGCGTCTTATCTTGTCTCACGCCAATGCCGCCGCGCCTGACCGAAACGGCCGCGAAGCTGGTGGCGTTCTCCAGCGACGGGCGGTCGCCGAGAAAGACGCTGCGGTCGAAGCTGTGGGCCTCGTCGGTGCCGACATAGCGGGCCGTGCCGATGCAGGTGATGCGCAGCGGCAGCTTCGCGGCAAGGCGCAGCCGGGGCAGGATCTGATGCGCGAGGATGTCGCCGATCGGGGCGAAGGTGGTTTGAGGTGCAAGGGCCATCGCAGGATGCTCCAGGACGGGCGCCGGGAGCTCTCTCTCCGGCAACCAACCCGTCACGGAAAACCCGTCCGCACTCGCACTCTCCCTTGCCGGGGCATGAGCCGGTGCCGCTGCCGGCGATGAGCGGTAGCGCAGCGCTGAAGGCCCGGACGCGATCTTGCGCTCCGAGCCGTCGGGGTGAGGCGCTGTCGCGCCTCAGCCGAAGGGATCAAGTTCCAGCCTGACCATTTCTTCGTCGCCATCGAATTCGTTGGCGGGCATGGCGCCGTGAGTGCCGTCCCCGGCCTGGAAGACGATGATCGAAACCATCAGCGTGGTGGCTAGGCTTGCGGCGAAAGCGGTGGCATCTGCATAGGACATGGTTCCGGCTCCTGTCTTGGGAGGCGGGGGACCATCCCCCGCGCGACAGGCGCCCGAAGTGTCTGACCGGCTCTGCAATCACCCTCGGGCGTTCGGACCTTTTCCGAATCCCCGAGGGCGGCACGCGCGCGTAAGCCGACCCCTTGCGGGTTGATTGATAAGGAGACGGATCGGACCAAGGTTTGCGAATGAAAGCGGGATGGTGTCCGGCATCAGACAGCAGCCGGATCATCAATCTAAAGGGATGCCATTGCCCCGCACTTCCCGCCTAATGGTGAAGCGAAGATGTTTGAGGGTCTGAGCTGTCCGGGCACGAGCTTGGCCCGCTATGGCGTTGCATGGCGCCGAGGTCCACCGGTCGAATTGATGAGAATACTATGAGCGGCCGGTTGCGTCAGGATGGAATTCATACGCGCTCGAAGCTTTGATGCGGCCTCTTGTTGAGGTGAAACCATGAGCAGAAATGCACTTTTGCGGGCAACGATGAAGACGAAAGAGAGCAGCCGATCATCCTGGCGTATGGCGATGACGGTTATCGGAGCGGCCTTCGGGATTTGGACGAAGCCCGACACACCGAACCAACAAGGCGATCGACGCTCATGATGAGTGGCTATTTGACGGGTAAGTCCGCCAATATCGGTGGCGAGCGACGGCGTTATACGGTCATTGAGAAGCCCGATGGGTGGTGCGTAAGCCTGAACGGGATGACAACAGAGGCGTTTCCAAACCGGGCCGCGGCTGCAACGGTGGCGAGGAGCCTCCAGCACCAAGCCGATAACCTCAATCACGTCTACGAGCGGAAATCCCACTGAGAGGGGAACCGGCTACCGCCATTTGACGGCCGGCTGGTAGATAAATGTCGGAGGTGGGAGTTCCCTGAAAATGAAAAAAGGTCCGACGACGGATCGCCGGGCCTTGAAGCTGAAAATGAAGACGGCGGGGCGGCTTCGACCGCCCGCCGGGGTTTGGCGTCATTCCGCGGCGATCATCGCTGGCGCCTCGGCTTCCGGGTCTTCGGCGGTTTCCTCGTCCTCGTCCTCACCGGCAAGGAAGGCTGGGAGCGCCGTCTCGGCCTCGCCTTCCGAGGTATCGGACGTGGTCGGCTCGTCATGGTCGATCAGGCGCAGCGGCTCCGGTAGCCAGCCACTGTCGGCCAGCAGGCGTTCGGCCTCCTTGGCCATGTCGCCCTTCTTCAAGTGGTCGATGAGCTGGGCCGCGCGTTCGCCCGCGCCTTCGCGGACGGCCGCAAGAATGCGGGGCTTGGTGACGCGGCCGAGATAGTTCTCGACCGTGGGTCGGAAGCCGACGTCCACCATGTCGAGGCCGGTGGCGCGGGCCAGTCGATCGGCCTCTGCCATACGCCGGTCGAGACCCGACTGCGACACGCCGCTGCCGCTGTAGGGATTGGGCCGTTCATAGAGGGCGTTGATCCCATAGCTGACGCAATGCGCGAGCAGCGCCATGCGGCTGGCGTCGTCGAGCACGGCGAGCCAGTCCCACAGCGCATCCTCATCGGCTGGTAGGTCAGCCTTCCAGTCCTCATGCCGCTGGATGACGGACTTGGCATAGGCCGTCTCGGCGAGATCCTTGCCCTGTTCGCGGAAGAAGACGTGATTGACGGACGCCTGCAGGCTGGCGCCGGAGGTGGCCGTCCGCTGGAAGGTGTCGCGCACGAGCTTGTGCAGCAAGGCGGTAAACGCGACCTGGGGATTGGCGCCCACGGCATCGCGGAGCGCCAGGGTGCGGTGCGCAGTCAGCTCGGTAACGAGCCGTTCGGGCAGCGGCTTGATGACGTCTTCCTCGTCGTCATCCTCCGGTTCGGCCGACTGGCCGCCGATGGTGATGACGGCGCGCTGAACGGTGCCGGATGCCGCGACTTCGGTACCGGTGGCTTCGGCCTCGCCGTCGGGGTCCTCGACGCCGACCGGCGTCTCGTCCTCCGGGCGCACATAGCCGCGATCGACGACGGGCGCGCCATTGCGGTCGACGCTGATGAAGACGCCGCCACGCGCGATGTCGGCCGGATCGTAGATGACCGGGCGCTTCTCGAAGGCTTCGAGCGCCGTCTCGATCTCGCCGAGACGCTGGTCGATCTCGTCCGGCAGCTCATCGGCTTCCGAGTATTCAGCCTCGATCCGTTCGTATTCCTCACGCAGGGCTTCTCGGGCCGCGCGCTCGTCATCGTTCAGATCGACGAGGGTGAAGTCGAGCGCCCGCAGCCCCTGATCGAAGCCATAGGGCAGATCGGTATCGACGGTGATCCACTTCCAGCCCTCGGCGGCGATTTCCTCGGCGAGGGTCTTGAGCTGCTCCGCGACCAGGCGGTCGAGAAGCGCGGGGTCCTGAAGCCAGCCGCCTCCATCGGTCTGGAAGAGATCGCGCAGCACGCTGCCGCCCGCCTGCTCATAGGTTTCGATGCCGATGAACAGGGCGCGCTTGTCGGTGGCCGGCACCGTGGTTTCAGTGAGCAACTGGCGGATATACCAGGGCTGGCGATTGTGGGAGGTCTGGACCGTCTCCCAGACCTGCTCCTGGCGGGCATGGTCGGGATTGACGGTGAAGGCCATCAGCTCTTCGAGCTTCATGCCGTCCTCGGCATAGATGTCGAGGAGCGTGGGCGAGACAGAGGCCAGACGCAGGCGCTGTTTCACCACCTGCGCGGTCGTGAAGAAGGCCGCAGCGATCTCCTCCTCGCTCATGCCCTTGCGGCGCATGTCATAGAAGGCCCGGAACTGATCGAGAGGATGCAGCGGCACGCGCTGGGTGTTTTCGGCGAGGCTGTCGTCCTCGGCGAGAATCGACGTGGAGGGATCACGCACGACGCAGGGCACAGGCGCGGTCCTGGCGAGACGCTTCTGCTTCACGAGGATGGCGAGCGCCTGATAGCGGCGACCGCCGGCGGGAACTTCATACATGTCGGTCTCATCGCCCCTGGCGTCGAGGACCGGGCGGACATTGAGGCTCTGGAGGAGCGTGCCTCGGCGGGCGATGTCCTCGGCCAGTTCCTCGACCGAGACGCCGGCCTTGACGCGTCGGACATTCGATTGGCTGAGCACGAGCTTGTTGAAGGGGATGTCGCGGGAAGGCGACAGGATGATTTTCTGGGCGGCAGTAGCCATCGTGGTAGTCTCCGCGACGGGCGCCGAGAGCCTCTCTCTCGACCCGAACCCGTCACGAAAATCCCCACCTCCCTCTCACTCTGCTGGTCGGACCCTGTCGTCTGGCCAGGGGCGAGAACGGAACGGCGATGTTCAGGACTGTCTTCCTGTGCCATAGGGATTGCATCGCCTGCGGCTTGAACACCGCATCGATCGCATCAAGCGTTTGAACACTGGGTCACCGACTATGTCGGGCGGCCCACGGAATAGAATACCCATCAGCGTCGGGCTTGCCCGGCGTGGGAAATACGTGGGGCGCGGTTCCCAGTGTTCACGCGTGTTCAACCGTCCCGGCGCCAGTCGGGGCGGCGGGGAATTGTCTATGGACGCTATGATTTCTGGCTTGAGAAATCCGCCCTGGGCGGACTTGGCGCGCGTTCTGCGCCGATGGCTGGGCGCGTCGCCAGCCCGCCATGTCCGCTTTTCCGAGGCGGACCGGGCCGTCATCACCGCGCAGGGCAAGACACTGATGCTGTTGGCGACAATGCTTCACGCACGGGGCGTGATGGATATGGAGGAGTTCGCCGGCACGCTCGGCGTGTTCAGCGTGGTTGTCGCTGAGGACAACGCGGCCGAAGGCGATATTCTCGCTGTCTGGGCAGGGTTGATGAAGGACGGCCGGTAGGCTGAGCGTCGTAGCGCAAGGCTGCAAGCTGACGAGCCGGAAACGCGGAAAACCGCAGAACCGGAAAGCCGGAAAGCCGGAGAAGCGGCTTTGCGCATCTGCGGCTTTCAGGGAATCAGACCCCGCACATGCCCTCGCACTCGTTCGGCCAGAGATCGAGCTGGCCGCGGTCGCCGGCCGTCGATAGGTCGGCATGGTCGAGCGGCACGGCGGAGCGGTGCAGATAGACTTCGGCGCGGATGCCGCGGAAACCGGTGCGGATGGCGGCGTCGACCGACACGGCGTCCGCCCAGGCTTCGGGATCATGATCGCGCATCTGTCGCCAGTGATCGTCGGAATGAAACGGACACCCGATGCAGGCGCTCTTGGGCGGCGGAGGATAATCATGCCGTTCCAGCCAGCGCAGGCAATCCTGTCGGGTCAGGCCCCGCTCGATCAGGGGCCAGCGGTTGACCCGCCAGCTCTCGAAAGAGGGTTTCATGCGAAGCGCCTCGTCGAGTGAAATCCCGATCCATTGTTCGGCGACCGGCGACGTGGGCGAGCGCCGCCCTGCGATGCCGAGCAGCTCGCGCACTTTCCGCCTGATCGGCACGATCTTGTAGTCTCCGGTGCATTGGCGGCGGATCATGCCGATGCTGGCCCGCTCGGTCGCCACGATGCGGGAGCCGACGACGACGAGATCGCCGTTTTCATCCTCGTCATAGACGGGAAGCTCGCTCCCGGCAGGCGTCACGGTGCGGGTGAAGGCTGGAATGGATGCCCAGCGCTCGCCCTGTGCGCCGGCGATGAGGTCGGCGCGTAGATCCCCGGCCGAGACGATATGGACGGGAAACGGCAGGACATTGGGCGACCGCAGCCAGGCGAGATGGTCATAGACGGCCTGCGGCTCCCACCCGGTATCGGCGAAGATGGCGCAATCGGGCATGGGGCCGACTTCGCCATGCGCCGCCATCAGCGCCAGCGTGGTGGACTGGACGCCGGCGCCGAGGCTGAGGACGCGCAGGCGGATGTCGGCCGACTGCGCGGGGTCGGGGACGAAACCCGGAAAGGCGAGCGCGTTCATCACGCCGCCTCCCGCTCGTCGTCGTTCTGGTCGATGCTGCCGGCATCCGGCAGGAAGCTGAGAAGCCAGTCGGCCGCCTTGCTGGCTTGGGAGGCGGCTCGGACGATGGCGCGGTTGTCTTCGCGCAGGACGTCGAGCCAAGAGCCGATATAGTCGGCATGGCGCACGGTCGGGACGATCCCGAGCGCGGCGCAGCTATAGGCCGAGATCAATTCGGCGGTGATTTCCTCGACCGAATAGAGCTTCGAGCCGAAGGAGCCTGAGAGGTTCCGGTTCAGCCGGTGCTCTGCGCCGCTCGCGTGACCGAGTTCATGCAAGGCCGTCCGGTGCCAGTTGATCGGCTCGAAATAGGCGGCCGGCGGAGGGACTTGCACGTAGTCGAGCGACGGAACGTAGAACGCCCGGTTGCCGCCAATGCGGAAATCGATGCCGGTCGCTTTGATGAGCGCCTCCACCTGGGGCTCGATCATGCCGGGCGGCGGCGGCGGCGCGGTCGCCTCGATGTCTTCGGGCAGGTCGTCGCATTGCGCCGTGTTGAATACCGTGAAGCGCTTCAGGAACGGGATCGCCTGCGCTTCCTCGCCAGCCTCGAAGGCGCGGCGCTTCTCGTCCTCCGGCGTGAAGCGGTCGGCATAGACAACGGTTGTGCCGCGCTCGCCCTTGCGGACATGGCCGCCAAGCGACAGTGCCTGGCGGAAGGTGAGCCAGCCCTGGCCGGGAAAGCCGTGCTCGATGACGGCTCCCCAGAGGATCAGGACATTGATGCCGCTGTAGCTTCGCGAAGTTGCGGCGTTGCGCGGCAGGCCAAGCGGGGCCTTGGCCGCCGACGTGCCCCAGGGCTGGACCCACGGCACGCGGCCGGCTTCCAGCTCGGCGATGATCTTGTCGGTGACTTCGTCATAGAGGTTCGCCCGGTCGGCTCCGGCACGAACGCGGCGATCGTTTCTGGACATCGCGGCTCTCCGCGACGGGCGCCGGAAGCCTCTCCTCCAGCTCTCTACCCGTCACGGCAAAACCGGTCCGCACTCTCACTCTAATAGTTCAGGCACTGCATCGTGTGGTCGGGCAGCGCCATGATTGGCGCGGTGCGATCAAGTGAAACGGCGCGTGATCAAGCAGTGCGCTCGGACCGCCAGTGGCCATCTTGGCCCTTGGCGAGCCGCCAGTTCCGCGCGGTTACGAGCGTGCCGCGGGCGGTGCGATAGTCGGGAACGGTGAGACGGATGGAATCGCCTTCGGCGCGCCATTCCGCGATGACGGTGACGCCATCGCCGAACTCGACTAGGCAGTCGGGCGCGGCCTTCCCATCATCGTCGACGGTGACGCGGCCTTTCCGAAAGGCATGGCTATGAGGAAACAGGAAGCGCATTCGGGCGCTTTCTCCTTCTCGGCGTCTTACGCCTTGAAGATCGCGCTGGACGATCGCCTGACAAGGGGGCGTTGCGGGGTCTCCCCGCAGAAGGGGGTGTGCCGGCGACCTCGGCGCCGGCCAGGGGGAAGGCTTTCCCCCTTCACCTGAATCTGCTCACCTGGTCCCGGCCTGCTTCCGACGACGGGCCACGGTACGAACGCCAGCACTATCGCCCATGGTCATGTCACCCAGGCTATGGAGATGAAGCGCCGGATGCGATGGCAGCTTTACCGTGAGTTCGAGCTTGCCGCCGATGGCTTCGACATAGCTGCGTAGCGTCGAGAGATACATATCCGCCTGCTTCTCGATCTTGGACACGGACGGCTGCTTGATGTTGAGAGCCGATGCGATGTCCTCCTGTGCCTTGCCGGCGATTTGGCGCAGCTCGCGCAGACCCTCGACCTCCTGCCGCAGTTGCTGATAGCGCTCCTCGACTGCCGCCTGTTCGTCCGCGGGAAGCGCGGCAATGATTTCATTCAGGCTTCGTGCCATCTCAACGTTCCTTCTTTGCGGATTTCAGGCTTTCCACATGCTCGGAAAACCGGAGATCCGCTTTTGCGATGAGCTGCCGGTAGAACCGCTGCTGACTCTCGCCGGATGCATCCGCCCGCTACGAGCCCGATAATGTCATTTCACCGTTCATAGCCTCAAAGCTATGCCGGATCAACAAAACGACTCGCGACCAAGCGAGTGATAATCCACTACGGAGTACCACCCCGATCACTCGACACTTTCTCAAGCGGACTTTCAGATCGCAAATGCGGGTCTCGGTCCCGGCCAATCGGGATCGGTTTCCATCTGGCTTGCGAGATCGGCTGCTGCGATCCGCCTCAGGCTAGACGCTGCAATGAACTGGACGCCGAGTGCCAACCTGACTACCGAAAGTCGCTTCAAGCCAGCGGGCTTGTATCGGCTGGCAACATAGGGCGGCAGGCTCACCACCACCGCTTGAACCCGCGCATCGTCGCGGTGCGGCCGTGCAGTAACCATACGCTGGGCGAGCACGGCCAAGTTATGGCCGTCCTTGCCTTTTCGGAAAGAGTCGGGATCAACACCATCCCAAACCAATGTTGCCTTTATGGATAGCTCTGCGGCCATGCAGATCGGCTGTACCACCGAGTCGTGGCTGAACGCGGTAGGCAATGTGTTCGCCACGTCTTCGAGATTCGACCCTGCCATCCGCCAGAGCGTCACCGCGTCAGCATTGCCTTGATCAACCTCGTTGAGACCCATTGTGAAATCGTGAATGTCCGCGCCAGCAAAGGCGACGTCAGCGGCGATCGACCTATCCCGGCGGCACCAATTCCACCATTCTTCCGCATTCTCGAAGCCAGTCATCTGCCACGGCTGGAGAGAATTCTGACCGAACACGACGGGGAAAACGGCCTTTCGCACCTGATCGACCGAAGCTACTAATCCGATTCCGGCGCCGGGCCAGTTCGTCGCAACTTCCGGCATCATGGCTGCATAAGCATCCATTATGCGTTTGACCTCGGGATTGCCGCCCACACCCATCACGAAACTGGAGCCGAGCAGCTCCATCGCGGCCCGGAATGGCCGTTGGTGAATGTGAACGCCATCCTCGGCGTATTTCAGATCCAATCGGCGCAGATCGTCCGCCGTCCACCTACTCATTTGCGCCTCCTACCGCCCGTTGGCTAAGCGCCGGAGGAAGGTTCGCGCGGTAACGAGCACGACGTGGAGACGGAAGGTGCTGTGATCCTCGTCTGAAAGACCGGGGTGCGATCCTTCGGTGTGCAGCATCTTGAAAAGGCCATTGACGTAGTTCTTCCCGTCTCCGGTCCATTCATTGCGGCTCGTCGACAGGAAGCCGATTTCCGCCAGCAACGCCCGGCGATTTTCGGAGCTGGGCCTTTTCGCTGCATCTTCCGGGCGGACGTTGCGGGCAATGTTGTCGAACAGGCTTTCAAGGAATGTGCGAAGCTGTCCGTTGCAGGCAGCCCAATCGCCGCGGCTGTGCGCCTCGATCGCTTGATCGAGATGACCGAGTGGGGTCATGAAAGCGAAGGATTTTAGGAGCCGATGCACTTCATCGTCGGTTTCGGGAAGCTGGATTTCTCCCGGCAGCGCGGCTCGAATGGTTGCGTTCCGAACATTGTCGTCCCAGACCAACACAAAGGCATCGCGGGCAAGCCCACGGGCAAACGCCGTCTGCAATGGATGAATCGCGTCGGGTTGTGCCAGCAGCGCCGCTTGGCGCACGACGGCTTCGCCGAGCGTCATGCGACCATCCAGCGTGTCGAGGATTGCATCGGCGCGCTGGACGACAATGCGTCCAAGCAGATCGCATTTTTTCGTGACGCTGATGCCGGTATCCGACGAAATCTCATCCTCAAGCCCGAGACGAAGCACGACCTGGTTGAAGCGCGCCTGGCTGTGCAGTTCGAGCAGTTCGACGGCAGCAACCAGGGTCGGACGGGTGAAGGGAGCTGATCGCATGGGCGGGGCTACTCAAACCGCAGGCCGAATAGCCCCCCAGTGTCGGTCGCGTCGGTCAGCTTCGTGTCCATGACATAGGAGCGGATATCGAACCCGGCCTTGAACCCTTCACGCGGCAGCGCGTCGGAGTTCATTGTGACAATGTACTGAAACCCGGCTGCCTCAGCCCGTTCCGCGCCGAGTTGCAACGCCTTAGCAACCTGCCTTTCGTCCACCCCATCGAATAGATGGCTGTCATGGACCAGAAAGCCGGGACCGCGCCCATTCTTCAGGCTGATTTCGGTCAACATGAGATCGAAGCAGAATATCTGCATATTGGTGATGCCCTTGCTTCGTTGTCCATCGATATGGACCTCGAATTGGGGGCCGCTTCCGGTCTCGCCAATCGTTAGGCTGCCCGCCTTTTCGTAAAGGGACTCCGAGAGCGACTCGAAAATGAGGATAGCCTCGCGGATGATGTCGGTCCGCTCGTGGATATCGTCGCGTAGCGCCTTGGTCAGGTTGGCCCGTTCGATGTCGAGTTCAGCCTTGGTGCTTTCGATCCGTTCAGCGGTATCGAGCCGCTGGCGAAGTCCCTCGACCTCAGCCTCGGCTCGGCCGGCTTCTTCGCGCAGCGATGTATAATGTTCGAGTGCTCCACCGGAGCGCAGGACACCCATTATCTGACGCCGCCGCCGGTCGCGATCGACTGTGCGCTGATCGCGTTCAGCGATGCGAGCCTCTGCCGAGGCGATCTCGGCGGTCAAGTGCGCGCGCCGGTTCTCGATGATGGTTCGGTGGAAGCGCTCCACCTCGTCAAAACGCCGCCGCACCATATCGGGGAGGACGACGCCGGCCTCCGCATAGAGTTTCGTAACGTCGCCCAAGTCGGGCGCATCCTCACCGACCAGCGAAGCGCGAAGCTGTTGCAGGAGATCGCCGTCGATCACATTCTCGACGTTCATCCCGTCAATTTCGCGCGTAATTTCGTTCGCCTCACGCTCCAGAGCTTTGTATTCCGGCACTACCTCGAACGTTTCAAGCTGCTGGCGAAGCCGCACGGCACGAGCCTCCGCGACAGTCAGCTTCGTTCTGAGGTCGGCCGCCTTACCGAAGAACCGGCCAAGGTCGCCGCTACGGGCGGCCTTACGCAGTTCCTGAGCGACCTTCTCCTGCGCGCGCAGTTCTTGAAAGCGGCCGGGGATGCTCCAGTCGAGGCCAAGCAGATAGCAGATCGAGACCTGCTGATCCCACGCCTGCTGCATCGCCGAATGTTGCATTGGCTGCTGAAAGCCGCCGCTGTTCTGACGGCGGACGAAATAGGAGAAGAGCGAGCGGAACGACGGCTGGAAACGCTCGGCTTCGTCCCCTGCCGAAATGGGCAGGCCGAACCAGAGCTGGCCGAGGTTGGCTTTCCAGTTCTCGTTCGACAACTCGAACAGGCCGGCGCGCGTGTCGAACTGCGGCGGGATTGGCCAGTTCTCGACGGCGCCATTGATAAAGATCCGACTCGGCTTGGCGCCGCTACGGGCCGCCGAGGTGGTTTCTTGCGCTATGTCGACGGAGACGTCGAAGGTCCACGTCGTCAGCGCATCAGAACGGAAGATGCTGTCCTTGCGGGCGTCAGCGCCAAACAGGAAATGGACCAACTCTATGAAACTGGTCTTGCCCGCGCCATTCCTCGACTGGCGATCGTTGGCACCCTCGCTCTTGTCAGCCAATAGGATGTTCAGACCCGGCTTGAAGGTCAGTGTCTTGAAAGACGCGAGGTCGCTGCCGAAACGGCGGATCATGGCTGAATCCTCCGCACCACGCCACGATCAAAGTCAACCGCACCAATCGTGAAGAGCAGGTCAAGCGAGAGAATGAACCACTGATAGTCAATTGGAGCATTGGGCGCATGAAGCGAACGGCGTCCGCGCATCTCGTCCCATAGCCGCGACATGGTCATCGGTCGCTTTAAAATATCGAGAACCTCTGCCCCAACGCCAATGAGCGCGCGATCAGGACGGACATGCTTTGTCGGGAGGATCATGATGCCTCCACAGAAATGATGGTCGGATCTTCGAAGATGTCGCAGCTATCAAAAAAATAGGAGAGGACTGCCAGCGCCGCTCCCTGACGCTTCGGCTCGCCGTTGAAGCCGGCGTAGTCCTGAAGATGCTTGAAAATCGTGTCGGCCGGAAGATCGAGAGCTTTCAGCTCAGCGTACCGCAGTCGGAAAGCCTCGGCGATGCGTTCGCCGAGATCAGGACGGGGAATTTTCTGGAAGAACGTATCAACGAGCGCCGATTTCCGCCTGCCAATGCGCAGAAACAGGCCCGATTCCTCGGATAGAGCGTTTTTTTCCAGCTTTTCCGGCGACGGCGGCGTCAGCGGCGGATCGCTTGGATTGGGCTCCTGCCGCTGGAGCGCCTCAATGATCGGCACCAGATCAGACATGACGAGGCGATCCACGATCGCTATCGAAGCCGCAGGACCGAAGAGGGCCTGAAGCGCGGCCAGATCGAGCATCATGGTAAGATCGAGCAACTCCGGCTCGGACCAAGTGGTAATCTGCAGCGGCGCATGAGCCTGACGAAGGCCGTCGAGATGCTGAACCGCGTTCGGGGGGAGTCCGCGCCCGTCGTTATGGACGAAGACCCACTCCTGCATGTTGCCGTTCCAATGGGCACGGGCACCGTGAAAGTCTTCATCGACTTTGGCGATGAGGTCGGCTTCCTTCATGGCATCGGGGGCGTAGCACTGGAAAACCGAGCCGGAGCTGATCCGGCGGCCATCGCATTTCAGGTCCCCATAGGGACCGTAGGGGCGGACTTCCTCGAAATCAGCGCCGAGGGCATGGCCTGCGAGAAGCACGAACCAATCCTGAAAGGCGGCGCCTTTCTTGGTGTGAAACGCCAAACGGAAACGATCGACGTAGATGGACCGCTGCAACTCATCCATGGCGCCGCCTTGACGTCGGATCGCCGCTCTTCTTCCGCACCGATGCGGCTCTGACAGGCGCAAGATCGCCAAGATGATGAATCCGCAGCACCGGCCGCTTGGGCAGCTTGACGGTCAGCTCCAATTCGCCGCCGACGGCTTCCACGTAATTGCGCAAAGTCGAGAGGTGCATGTCAGTCTGCTTCTCGATTTTGGAGACGGATGGCTGAGTAATATTCAAAGCGGAAGCGATATCCGCCTGAGCTTTGCCCGTGATCTGACGAAGTTCGCGCAAACCCTCGACCTCTTGGGTCATACCCTGTTGACGCGCATCTATGACGGCCTGCTGGTCATGAGGAAGGCGAGCAACGATATGATCGGTGCTTCTACCCATCTTGCTGCCTTTCCTTAACTAGTGTTGGCGTGGTGACGTTACTGCCAAAAGACGATCAGCGAATGCCGTGATTCTACCGACAATTAATCTGCGCCTGTATAGCTTTAGGGCTATGTTCGGTCAACGGAAAGGACGCTTGGCGCGTCCGGCGAGGCTGCCGTGGATCGGCGGCAGCTCGCGGCCCAGGTATCGAGATCTTCTACGGAATAGCGGACCCACTTGCCGAACTTGTGGTAGGCGGGGCCGCCGCCGAGCGAGCGGTAGCATTCGAGCGTGTGGGCCGACAGCGCGAGGTATCGCGCTGCAGCTTCGGTATCGACGAAGCGGATGGGGCCGGCATCGTCGACGAATTGGGCACGACGCAGAATTTCGGGCGTCGGCCAGCGGCGTTGAGCTTTGGCTTCCTCACGCATGATCGGCCACCTCCGGCTCGGAGCGCTTGCTGCCGGGCGGCAGGGTCCGGTTCTCACCGCTGCGGTGGCGGAACGGCCGGTAATTTCCAACGCGCGTGCGCGAGGCGTATTTGCCGTCCTCGAACCCGAGCGGCTTGCCGTCCGGGCCCAGGATCGCGGGTGCCGACCCGCCGACCGGCGCGATAGACGGCGGCTCGATGACGGGCGGAGACGGTGGCGCGGGCGGCTGATGCTCGACGCCGATGACATTCAGTCGGCGCCGCGTCACGGCTTCCGCCGCCGCCCGGACAGGCTCGTCCTCGGTGTGGACGTAGCGCATGAACATGGTCACCGTCTTGTGGGCAGTGAGCGCCATGCCGACCTTCACCGGCACGCCGGAATTGGCGATGTCGGTGGCGGAGCGATGGCGGATGCCATGGGTGCCAACATGAGGAAGGCCGGCCCGCTCCAGAATGCGCTTCCAGCCCTGATAGTAGGTATAGGCCGACATCGGCTTTTCCGGGTCGAAGATCGAAGGGCAGACATAAGGCGAATCCACCACCAGCGGCGCGGTCTCGAACAGGCGCAGAGCCTCAGCGCTCATCGGTTTCGACATCCCGCCGGTCTTGCTGTCCGGCCAGACGACGCGGCGGTTGTCGAAATCGACCCAGGCCCATTCGAGTTCGGTGATCTCCGACATGCGGGCGGCAAACTCGAACTGGAGCCGAATGGCCAGAATGATGAACGGGTGTTCCAACCCTTCCGCCTCGGCGCGATCGAGATATTCGAAGAGTTTGCGCATTTCCCCATCGGTGATGAGGCGGGTCTTGCCGCGTTCGGGATATTTCGGGACGTGGCGGCAGGGATTGGAGCCATCAGGCCGCAATCCCCAGACTTCGGCCACATTGAACATTTTCCGGCACAGCGCCAGAACGCGGTTTGCGCTGGTGGGAGACTTCGCCATCTTCTTCATGAGATCGGCAATGTCAGCGCGCGTAACGTCCGGCACCTTCAAGTGGCCGAGCTTGGGAATGAGGTGGCGCTTGCCCCGTTCCCGATTGGACTGGACGGTAGAGGGCTTATTGCGGCCCTCCGAATAATCGGTGATGAAACGATCGAAGAGTTCTTTGACCGTTGGGGCCTGACGGATCGCCGTCCGCTCGGCGCTGGGATCGCCGCCGCGCCGAACCTCGGCAAGCCAGTCCTGTGCGATCCCACGCGCCTGTTCGACGGTGATCTCGCCGTAGCGACCAATGGCGGGCTTTCGGCGCTGACCGCTGTTCGTGACATAGGCGATCATGAAAGTTTTCCGACCAGCGGGAGTGACCTTCACGAGAAAGCCCGGTATCGTCGTATCGCGGAGTTCGTAGTCGCGTTCCTGCGGGGTTGCGGCGTCGACAGCAGTCTTGGTGAGCTTGATTTTGGCCATTCCTAACCTCCTTTGAGGCCGGATTTCAGGTGCAAAATAGGAGCACCTAGAAATCCAGCCGTGGCGTGTGCCCGGTTAGGTATGGATGTATTGATAGCCGAAAAAAGCTAGTGCCTACAGTCGGTTATCGGGAAATCGGATACCCCCGGATAAACAAAGGATAGGCCATCTGGGCTCGCTTAAAATCTGCCGGGCGCAAGCCCTTGCCGGTTCGATCCCGGCTGCCCGCACCATCCGCCGACTTCGTCCAGAAGCGTCCCTTCTTCGCCTCAACGCCCGGTCATTCGGGCGGCCTGGCGCTCCAGATCGTCGGCGCGGCGCAGCATTTCATCGGCGCGGGCGGGCAGGGAGGCGGACAGGGCGCGCAGTTCCGCGTCCGTCACCGGATTTCCTCGCGCGCGGTTCTCGGCGATCTGGCGCGCCCGATAATTCGGGTCCTGGAGGCGGACGCTTTCCGTCCGCATCTGGGCCGCGCCAGCCCGCATCTGTTCGGCGCCGCGGGCCAGGTCCTCGCCGCCACGACGTTCGGCCTGGCGAGCCTGCTGCTGCGCCCGTTCTCCGGCGAGGCGGGCCTCTTGGGCCTGGCGTCGCGCCTCCACCGCCTGTCGTCTGGCCTCGACGGCCTGTCGGCGGGCGTCTGCGGCGCGGGCGCGGACATCGGCGGCGATCTGGCGCGCTTCCTCGGCCATTTGTTCGTCCTCCGGCGAGCCGTTGACGGTGTAGGTGTAGCTGACGCTCCTTGAAGGCGGAGCGGGGTGCGCGGGCGGAGACGGAGGCGCGGGCGGAGCCGGGACCGCGGCGCTCGAAGACCAGGACGGGACAGGCGGTGGGGCAGGCGGCGGGGCCGGAGGCGCAGGCGGTGCGGGCGGCGCCTTCACCGACACGGTCCTGATCAGGCGCAGCGGCGTCGTTTCAGCGGCTCGCCCGGTCAAAACGAGAACGGCGGCCTCAGGCGTGGCTTCACGCATGGTGTCGACGGCGACCGGCGTCTCGGCCCTCTTGCGGCTCAGCTCCAGGGCGGCCAGGGGCGTGGCGACGGCGGCCAAGGCGACAACCGACAGGGCGGTGGTCAGCGGGCGACGACGGGCGTCGGTATCGGACATGATGCAGGCGATCCTTGTCTTGAGGGTTCGGGCGTCCGCGGCCATGGCGGTCGCGGCGTAAGGGGCAGGCTGAGCGGCCAGACGAACCAGTGTCCGGGCGTAGAGGCGGCGATCCACGGTCTGCAGCGCGCTTTCGTCGGCGGCTTCCTCGGAGCGGGCGACCAGTTCCGCGTGCAGCCGCCAGACCAGGGGATTGAACCAGAACAACGCCAGGGCCAGGCGCGACAGGATGAGGAAGATCCAGTCGTTGCGCCGCAGGTGGGCCAATTCGTGAGCCAAGATGGCCGGAGCGGCCTGGCGCTCGGCCAGGCTGGCCGGATCGACCAGGATGACCCCCGGCGACACGCCCCAGCTCAACGGACTGGACAGATGGTCGCTGGCCACCAGGCGCGGCCGAGCCGAGGGCGAGAGAACATCGAGCGGCGCGGACCAGGCGGCGCATTTCACTGCGCGACCGTCGCGCGTCCAGCGGTTCAGCGTGTGCAGTCCAAGCAGCAACCGCCCTGCCAGCATCGCGACGCCCAGCAGCCACAGCAGGCCGGCCGCGGTCGCCGCCGTCGGCCACGGCAGGCTTGCGGAAACCTCCAGTCCCGCGACGGGACCGACCTCGCCCCGCCACATCGGCAAGACGGCCGTGGGCGTCGGCGCCGCAGGCAGCAGCGTCAGGGTCAGGTTCGGCAGGACGGCCATCAAGATCGGCAGGGTCAGCAACAGACAGACCACGCCGCGCAGGATGTCGGCGCGTTCCGCCGGGCGTCGGCTCAACACCCGCGCGCAGATCAGGCCGGCGCCGGCGATCAGGCTGGACTTGACCAGGAGGGACAGCAGCAGGGTCCAGGTCACGACTTGCGCTCCACGGCCTGATCGATGGCGCGTTCCAGGGCGGCGGCCTCTTCCGGCGTCAGCCTCTGGCCCAGGCCCAGCAGGGCGGTCGCGGCGCTGGCGGCGGAACCGGCGAAAAAGGTGTCGATCATCCGCCGCATGGCGTTGGCGGCGACCGTCTCGGTGCGTTGGGCCGGGCTGTAGACGAAGCCGTCGGGGCCGGAAGTCCGCATCACCAACCCCTTTCCCTCCAGCCGTGTCAGCAGGGTTCGGACAGCGGAATCGCTGAGCGGATCGGACAGGGCGTTGCGGACTGCGGCGGCCGTGCCGCTTTCCAGTCGGCAGAGGATTTCGAACACCTCTCGCTCGCGTCGGGGCAGGGACTCGATCACGCGGGTCTCTCCGTTTCATGTTCGCTACATTTGTAGCGTTACATGTGTAGCGGATTGGGGCGGGATTGAGGCGGCGAGATGAACTCGCGGTAGGGTGCGGCTATAACCGGATTTCGCGGCGCTCGGCGGCGCTACGCAGGCCGGCGTCCAACACCCGCATGACGGTCAGGGCCTGGTCGGCGGGGACAGGCGGAGGGGTTTCGCCCCGGATGGCGTCGCGCATGGCGGCGTAGAAGGCGGGGTAGTCGCCGCGTTCGGACGGGACGGTCGTGCGCTTGGCTTCCCCCTCGACCACGCGAACCAGGACGCCGGGCGACGGATCGACGCCCCAGGCAGGATCGCCGGGACGAAGTCCGGCCTTGGACTGATCTTCCTGCGGATCCAGACCGTGTTTGATGAAGCTGCCGCCCGTGCCGTGGACGGCGAAGCGCAAGGTGCTGTCGGCGGCCAGAAGGCTTATGTTCAGGATCACCCGCATCCGGTCGTAGCGCAGCAGAACGTGGGCGTAGTCGATGCCGGTCGCGCCCTGACGTTGGGGCTGAAGGTCGGCATAGACGCCCAGGGGCGGGCCGAACAGCTGGACCGCCTGGTCCGCCAGATGCGGCCCCAGGTCGGCCCAGATCCCGCCGTCGCGCCGGTCCTTCCAGCGATCGGTCACGGTGGGGCGGAACCGGTCGAAATGGCTTTCGTACACCGCGATCTCGCCCAGGGCGCCGTCGGCGATCAGCCGGCGCAGGGTCAGGAAGTCGGCGTCCCAGCGCCGGTTCTGGAACACGCTGAACACGCCCGGCGCCTGGGCGGCCACGGCGGCGACCACCTCGGCCTCGGCCAGGCTGGCGGCGAAGGGCTTGTCCACCACGACCGATTTTCCGGCCCGCAGCGCCTGCATCGACTGTTCGGCGTGCAGGGCGTCGGGCGTGGCCACCACGATCAGGTCGATGTCGGCGCGCGCCAGGGCCGCGTCCAGGCCCGCCAGCACCTCGACCTCTGGGAGATCGACCCGAACCGCCTCGGGCCGGGAGGAGACGACGACGCGCAGGGCCAGTCCGGGCGTCGCAGCGATCAGGGGCGCATGGAAGGTCTGGCCCGCCAGGCCGTAACCGACCAGGGCGACACCGAGCGGGGCGGAGGAGGGGGATGCGATCATGACCCGATCCAACCGGCCCGACGCCGTCTTGTCGAGGCCGGACGACGGTTCGTAACCCTTCGTGTCAGCGATCCGGCTCCTGCCCCTCCAACCGATAGGGCACGACGCCCCGTTCGTTCTCAGAGACGTGCAGCGTCCGGTCCAGCGGCGGGAAGGCGCGCTGGGTGCAGTCGGTGCGTTCGCAGATGCGGCAGCTGACGCCGATCCGCGTCGCCGGCCCGTTCAGATCCAGCCCGGCCGCATAGACCAGCGACCCCGCGTGTTCGATCTCGCATCCCAGCGAAAGGGCGTAGCGCCGGTCCTCGGCCAGGTAGGAGCCGCTGGGCTTGGATACGCTTCTGGCGATGGAAATGTAGCGCGATCCGTCCGGCATCTCGGCCAGCTGCACCCCGATCCGGTCGGGGGCGGCGAAGGCTTCGTGCACGTTCCACAGGGGGCAGGCGCCGCCGAAACGGGCGAACTGGAACCGCGTCGCGCTGTGCCGCTTGGTGATGTTGCCGGCCATGTCCACACGGGCGAAATAGAAGGGCACGCCGCGCCAGCCGGGTCGTTGCAGGGTCGACAGCCGGTGGCAGACCTGTTCGAAACTGACCTGGAACCGGGTGCGCAGCCGGTCGATGTCGTGCCGCTCGGTCCGCGCCGCCTCCAGAAACGCGCGATAGGGCAGCAGCAGGGCGCCGGCCGCATAGTTGGCCAAACCGACCCTCGCCACGTCGCGCGCCGCCTGGGTGCGGAAGGCCGCGCGGTCCAGCTCGGCTTCGATCAGATCGCGGAACGAGAGCAGGGCCAACTGGTGCGCCATCTGGAAGGCGCGCGTCGCACCGGGTTGCCAGGCGTCCAGCGACAGCACCCGGCTGACGGGATCGTAGCGGCGCAGCGCCGCCTGGCCCGCCACATTGACCACCCGCACGCCGTGGATCTGGGCCAGGGCCGCCTCCAGCCGCCGCTCCAGCTGACCGTCCGGCGGCAAGGCGTCGGCCAGGGCCTCGGCCGCCGTGTCCAGTCCGTCGATATAGTTGTCGCGGTAGTGGAAGAAGTCGCGCACCTCCTCATAGGGCAGCAGGGCGGCCGCCGCCCCGCGCTCGTCGCGGCCTAGGGTGTCGTCCAGCGCCTTCACCCGCTCGTCCAGCCGACGGAAGGTCTGATGCAGGGCCAGGAACTGGCGGGCCAGGCGCGGGGTGTTGGCGACCGCCTGTTTCAGTTCGGCGGCGGATGGCGGTTCGGCCCCGCCGCTGACCGGCCCGGCGATGTCGGTGGTCGCTTCGCGCAGGTCGGCGATCAGCCGGGCGTCCCCTTCCAGATCGAACAGGCTGGCGTCTACATGGAAGGCGCGGGTCAGGGCGATCAGCACCCGCGCCGTCGCCGGCCGCTGGTTCGTCTCCAACTGCGACAGATAGGAGGGCGACAGGCCCAGTCGTTCGGCGCAGGCCTCCAGCGTCCAGCCGCGCGCCTCGCGCAGCTTGCGCAGCTTGGCCCCCAAAAAGAGTTTCTCAGCCATTCGCAACTTTGCAGATCATCGGATCGTCCTTTGCAAGTCGGCGCAGTTCCACACTTTTTGCAAAGTTGCGTTTGCGTATTTGCGATGAAGGCGCCACGCCTTGCCTCACGAACAAGAGGCGCAAACTCATCATGACTCAAGCCATCCTTGAAGAACTGGAGCGTCGTCGCGCCGCCGCACGGCTGGGCGGCGGGGAAAAGCGTATCGCCGCCCAGCACGCCAAGGGCAAGCTGACGGCGCGCGAACGGATCGGCGTGCTGCTGGACGAGGGCTCCTTCGAGGAGACCGACATGTTCGTGGAGCACCGCAGCCACGACTTCGGCATGCAGGACCAGCGCATCCCCGGCGACGGCGTCGTCACCGGGCGTGGCACGATCAACGGTCGGCTGGTCTATGTCTTCTCCAAGGATTTCACGGTGTTCGGCGGTTCGCTGTCGGGCGCCCATGCGGCCAAGATCGTCAAGCTGCAGAAGATGGCCCTGACGACCGGCGCCCCGATCATCGGCCTGTTCGACGCGGGCGGGGCGCGGATCCAGGAAGGGGTCGAGAGCCTGGCCGGTTACGCCGACATCTTCCTGCAAAACACCCTGGCCAGCGGCGTCATTCCCCAGATCAGCGTCATCATGGGGCCGTGCGCGGGCGGCGACGTCTATTCGCCCGCCATCACCGACTTCATCTTCATGGTGAAGGACACCTCCTACATGTACGTGACCGGCCCCGACGTGGTGAAGACCGTCACCAACGAGGTGGTCAGCCACGAGGACCTGGGCGGCGCCCGCGTCCACGCCGGCAAATCGGGCGTGGCGGACGGGGCGTTCGAGAATGATCTGGAGGCCCTGTCGGAGGTGCGCCGCCTGATCGGCTTCCTGCCCCTGTCGAACCGTGAAAAGCCGCCGGTGCGCGAGAGCTATGACGAGCCGGAGCGGGACGAGCCGTCGCTGGACACATTGATCCCGGCCAATCCGAACCAGCCCTATGACATGAAGGAGCTGATCCTGAAGGTGGTGGACGAGGCCGACTTCTTCGAGATCGGGGCCGACTTCGCCCGGAACATCATCTGCGGCTTCGGGCGGCTGGACGGCCAGACGGTCGGCATCGTCGCCAACCAGCCCCAAGTGCTGGCCGGCGTGCTGGACATCGATTCAAGCCGCAAGGCCGCGCGGTTCGTGCGCTTCTGCGACGCCTTCGACATTCCGCTGGTGACGCTGGTCGACGTGCCGGGCTTCATGCCGGGGACCAAGCAGGAATACGGCGCCCTGATCAAACACGGGGCCAAGCTGCTGTTCGCCTACGCCGAGGCGACCGTGCCGAAACTGACCCTGATCACGCGCAAGGCCTATGGCGGCGCCTATGACGTGATGAGTTCCAAACACCTGCGCGGCGACGTCAACTACGCCTGGCCCACCGCCGAGATCGCGGTCATGGGCGCCAAGGGCGCGGTCGAGATCATCTTCCGCAAGGAGGCCGGCGATCCCGAGGCCCTGGCGGCGCGCGAGGCCGAATACAAGGACCGTTTCGCCAATCCGTTCGTGGCGGCGGGCCTGGGCTATATCGACGACGTCATCATGCCGCACGGCACGCGGCGGCGGCTGGTGAAGGCGCTGCGGACGCTGAAGAACAAGGTCCAGGAGAACCCCTGGAAGAAGCACGACAACATTCCGCTGTAGGTCGTTATGCAGATATTGATAGATAAGGCGACCGCAACTTCGCTTGTGCAGCAACGCATGAGGGAGGGCGAAGAACTGGCTGCGTCAATCAATCGCCAGAGCGATGCTAGCGGATGGGCTGCAAAGTTAGAGCACTCATTAGAGCGCATTATGGGCGACGATCAATGGATTGCGAAATTTAAGCACCGTATCGGTAGTGTTTCATCTAGCGATCCTTTTAGGAATATGGAGCTAGCTCGTGACAATGTATCGAAGACTGTCAAAAAGCTTCACAGCTTGATCGATATAATCGATGAAAGTGATGATGTAGCTATCGACGTCGCTCCTTATGTAGATAAGGCGATAACTAATCGCGTGTTCTTGGTGCATGGCCGGGCCGATGCACCAAAAAATGAAGTTGCTCGGTTTCTGGAGCAGCTCGGATTACAAGTCATAATTCTCCACGAAAGACCCAATCTTGGTCGTACGCTAATATCCAAGTTCCAAGAAGAGTCCGCTGACGTAAGCTTTGCTGTCGTCTTGGTAACTGGGGATGACGCAGGAGGCCTCGCTGGCGATGCAGCGAAGCCTAGAGCGCGGCAGAACGTGGTTTTTGAGCTTGGCTTCTTTATCGGGCGCCTCGGACCGGACCGCGTTTGTGCGTTGGTCGCCGATGGTGTGGAGACACCATCGGATTACGATGGGGTAGCATTTGTCCCACTCGACCTAAGTGGCGGATGGAAAAACACGCTCACCAGAGAGCTGGTTGCAGCCAAAGTGCCGGTCGATTTCTCAAAAGCATTTGGCAGTTAGGTCACTAAGATGTTCTCCAAAATCCTCATCGCCAACCGGGGCGAGATCGCGGTTCGGATCATCAAGACCTGCCGCAAGATGGGCATCCAGACGGTGCAGGTCTATTCGGAGGCCGACGCCGGGTCGCTGGCGGTCGAGATGGCCGACGAGGCGGTGCTGATCGGGCCGGCGCCGGCCGCGCAGTCCTATCTGCTGGCCGACAAGATCGTCGAGGCGGTGCGCCAGACGGGCGCGCAGGCGGTGCATCCGGGCTTTGGCTTCCTGTCGGAGAACGCCGGGTTCGCGCGGCGGCTGAGGGACGAGGGGATCGCCTTCATCGGCCCGAACCCCGAGGCCATCGAGGCCATGGGCGACAAGATCAGCTCCAAGAAGCTGGCGGCCGAGGCGGGGGTCTCGACCGTGCCGGGCCACATGGGCCTGATCGAGACGCCCGACGAGGCGGTCAGGATCGCGCGCGAGATCGGCTATCCGGTCATGATCAAGGCCTCGGCCGGCGGCGGCGGCAAGGGCATCCGCGTGGCCCATTCAGATGCCGACATGGCCGAGGGGTTCGCGGCGGTGAAGGCCGAGGCGCTGAACGCCTTTGGCGACGACCGGGTCTTCCTGGAGAAGTTCATCGTCGATCCGCGCCACATCGAGATCCAGGTGCTGGGCGACAAGCACGGCCACGTCGTCCACCTGTTCGAACGTGAATGCTCGATCCAACGCCGCAACCAGAAGGTCATCGAGGAGGCGCCGTCGCCCCTGCTGGATGAGGCCACCCGCGCCGCCATGGGGGCGCAGGCCGTCGCCCTGGCTCAGGCTGTGAACTATGACAGCGCCGGAACGGTCGAGTTCGTCGCCGGTCAGGACAAGAGCTTCTACTTCCTGGAGATGAACACCCGTCTGCAGGTCGAGCATCCGGTGACGGAACTGATCACCGGCGTCGATCTGGTCGAACAGATGATCCGCTCGGCCTGGGGCGAGAAACTGGCCTTCGAACAGAAGGACCTGGCGATCAACGGCTGGGCCATCGAGAGCCGCATCTACGCCGAGGACCCCTATCGCGGCTTCCTGCCGTCCATCGGCCGGCTGGTCCGCTATGAGCAGCCGCAAGAGGGCGATCAGGGCGACTATACCGTCCGCAACGATTCCGGCGTCCGCGAGGGCGACGAGATCTCGATGTTCTACGACCCCATGATCGCCAAACTGTGCGCCTGGGGCGAGACGCGCGACGACGCCGTGCGCGGCATGGCTCGCGCGCTGGAGGACACCCATCTGGCGGGGTTGGGCCACAACGTGCCCTTCCTGGCGGCGGTGATGGATCAGGAGCGGTTCCAGTCCGGTCAGCTTTCGACCAGCTACATCAAGGACGAGTTCCCTGAGGGTTTCCACGGCCTGACGCCGACGCCCGAGCAGGTGAAGATACTGATCGCCTGCGCCGTCGCCATGAACGAGGTTGTCGCCGAACAGGACGGCGACCCCAGCGAGCGCACCGACTGGACCGTCCTGGTCGACAAGACGGCCCATGCGGTGGAGGTCGGCTATGACGAGGCCGAGGACCTGGTCGTCGTTATCGACGGGGAAGAGGTTTCCCTGTCCGAGATCGACTGGCGGCCGGGTCTGTCGCTGTTCAAGGCGGTGCTGGATGACGACGCCTTCACCGCCGAGGTCAAACGCGTCGCCGACGGCTTCGACATCCGTCACCGCGCGGTCAGGGCGCGGGTGCGCGTGCTGCGGCCCGACGTGGCGCACCTTTACGCCCTGTTGCCCGAGAAACAGGCGGCGGACACCTCCAAACTGGTGCTCTCGCCCATGCCGGGCCTGGTGGTGGACATCCCCGTGACCGAGGGCCAGGAGGTCAAGTCCGGCGAGACGGTCGCCATCATCGAAGCCATGAAGATGCAGAACATCCTCAAGGCCGAACGCGACGGCCGGGTGAAGGCGGTCAAGGCCAAGGCGGGCGACCCCGTCGCCGCCGACGACGTTCTGGTGGAGTTCGACTGAATGACCGACTTCGCCGTCCCGACCCCGCTGGAGTGGCGCGAGGCCGCCGTCAAGGCGCTGAAGGACCGCCCGCTGGAAAGCCTGGTCCATCTGGACGCCGACCAGCTGGCGACGCGGCCCCTCTATGGAGCGGCGACCGGCGGCGCGCCCATCTTCGCGCCCCGACCGTCGGAGTCCGAAGGCCGGGCCTGGGACGTGCGCACGCTGAACGAGGGAGAGGACGCCGACGCCCTGAAACAGGCCGTCCTGACCGATCTGGAGAACGGCGCGGCTTCGGTCCTGATCGCCGGGCCGGTCGCGGCGGACGCCGGCCGACTGGCCCGCGCCCTGGACGGCGTGGCGCTGGAGCTGGCGCCCGTGGCCCTGGACGCCGGGTTCGACGGGGTGAAGGCCGCCGAGGCCCTGGCGGCCGTCGCCAAGGGTTCGCCCCGCGCCAAGCTGGCCTTCCATCTCGACCCCATCTCCGCCTACGCCCAGGCGGGCGGCGCGCCCGGTGATTTCGCCAGCCTGATGGCCGAGACGGCGAAGGCGGCGACGACACAGGCCGCCACCTATCCCGAGGCGACCCTGTTCATGGCCTCGGGCCGTGTCGCCCATGAGGCGGGCGGCTCCATCGCGCAGGAGCTGGCCTTCGCCGCATCGTCGGCCGTGGCCTATGTGAAGGCGGCCGTTGAAGCGGGCTTGGCGGTCGAAGCGGCGCTGAAAGGCGTGGTGCTGGGCGTCGCCGTGGACCAGGCCTATTTCGACTCGCTGGCCAAGATCCGCGCCCTGCGCCTGGTCTGGGCCAGTGTGTCCAAGGCGTTCGGCGCCGAGGTTCCGGCGATCGTCGAGGCGCGCTCGTCGCGGCGGATGCTGTCGGCGCGCGATCCGTGGCCGAACATGCTGCGTCTGACCGCCGCCGGTTTCGCCGGCGCCGTGGGCGGGGCCGACGTGGTGGTGCTGGACGGCTTCACCCGCGCTGCCGGTCTGTCGGACGCCTTCGCCCGGCGTCAGGCCCGCAACACCCAGTTGATCCTGATGGAGGAAGCTAATCTGGGCCGCGTCGATGATCCCGCCAGCGGTTCCTGGTATCTGGACGCCCGCACCCGCGAACTGGCCGAGGCCGCCTGGGCCGAGTTCCAGGCCTATGAAGCCGAGGGCGGCGTCATCGCCTGTCTGGAAGGCGGGGTGATCCAGCCCCGTATCGCCCGCGCCCGCGCCCTGGCCGAAAAAGCCTTCAAGGACGGCGCCGCCCAGATCGTCGGCGTCACCAAATTCGTCGACCCGGACGTGCGCACCACGCCCGTGACGCCCGCGCCCGCCGTGACCGCCATCGGGATGTTCGAGGCCCTGACGCCTGTCCGCTTCGCCGCCGCCTTCGAGGAGGCCGCTCAATGACCTTTCCCGACTTCTCCAAAGTCGCCCTTGATCTGGACGCGACCGGCGTCGGCCCCGACCGCGCCCCATGGACCACGCCCGAGGGGCTCACGGTCCAGACAGCCTATGGCCCGGATGCGCTGGACGGGCTGGACTTCATCCACGGCCTGCCGGGCTTCGCCCCCTTTGTGCGCGGGCCCTATCCGACCATGTACGCGGGCGCGCCCTGGACCATCCGTCAGTACGCCGGCTTCTCCACCGCCGAGGAATCGAACGCCTTCTATCGCCGCAACCTGGCCGCCGGTCAGAAGGGCCTGTCGGTCGCCTTCGATCTGGCCACCCACCGGGGCTACGATTCCGATCACCCGCGGGTGAAGGGCGATGTCGGCATGGCGGGCGTCGCCATCGACAGCATTCTGGACATGCGCACCCTGTTCGACGGCATTCCGCTGGACCAGATGTCGGTGTCCATGACCATGAACGGGGCGGTTCTGCCGATCCTGGCCCTCTACGTCGTGGCGGGCGAGGAGCAGGGCGTCGACCACGCCAAGCTGACCGGGACCATTCAGAACGACATTCTGAAGGAGTTCATGGTCCGCAACACCTACATCTATCCGCCTGCGCCCTCGATGCGGATCATCGCTGACATCTTCGAGTGGACGGCGAAGGAAACGCCCAAGTTCAACTCGATCTCCATCTCCGGCTATCATATGCAGGAGGCGGGGGCCTCGGCGGACATCGAGCTGGCCTACACCCTGTCGGACGGCATCGAATACCTGCGCGCGGGCAAGGCGGCGGGCATGGAGATCGATCGTTTCGCGCCGCGCCTCAGCTTCTTCTGGGCCATCGGCATGAACTACTTCATGGAGGTGGCCAAGATGCGCGCCGGCCGCCTGCTGTGGGCCGAGGCGGTGCGTCGCGAAGGCGGCGTCGATCCGAAGTCCCTGTCCCTTCGCACCCACTGCCAGACCTCGGGCTGGTCGCTGGCGGCGCAGGACGTGTTCAACAATGTCAGCCGCACCATGGTCGAGTGCATGGCGGCGGCGGGCGGCCAGACGCAGAGCCTGCACACCAATGCCCTGGACGAGGCCCTGGCCCTGCCGACCGACTTCTCGGCCCGGATCGCGCGCAACACGCAGATTCTGGCGCAGGCCGAGACGGGCCTGACCCGTGTCATCGACCCCTGGGGCGGCAGCTTCTACGTCGAGCGCCTGACGCAGGAACTGGCGACGAAGGCTCGTGCCCTGATGGACGAAGTCGAGGCCTACGGCGGCATGGCCAAGGCCATCGAGGCGGGTATTCCCAAGTTGCGGATCGAGGAGTCCGCCGCCAAGACCCAGGCACGGATCGACACCGGCCAGCAGACGGTCGTGGGCGTGAACAAATATCTGAACCCCGTCGTCGACGACATTCCGATGCTGAAGGTCGACAACGCCGAGGTGCGCGCCCGCCAGATCGAGAAGCTGCAACGCCTCAGGGCCGAGCGGGACGAGGCGGCGACGCAAGCCGCTCTAGACGCCCTGACCGAGGGCGCGCGGGGCAGTGAGAACCTGATGGAACTGGCGGTACGGGCCGCACGCGCCAAGGCCACTGTGGGCGAAATCTCCGACGCTCTGGAGGCCGCCTTCGGCCGCCACGTGGCCACGGTGAAGACGGTCTCGGGCGTCTATGCGAAAGAGGCCGGGAACGATCCCAAGGTCGCCCGCGCCCGCGAGATGGTCGCGACTTTTATCGAGAACGACGGCGGCCCGCCGCGCATCCTGATCGCCAAGCTGGGCCAGGACGGCCATGACCGGGGCCAGAAGGTCGTCGCCACCGGCTACGGCGACATCGGCTTCGACGTGACAGCCGGTTCCCTGTTCCAGACGCCCGCCGAGGCGGCCAGGGACGCGGTCGAAAAGAACGTCCACGCGGTCGGCGCGTCGTCTCTGGCGGCTGGGCACCTGACCCTGGTTCCTGAACTGCGCGCCGAACTGGCCAAGCTGGGCCGCGAGGACATCATGATCGTGGTCGGCGGCGTCATTCCGCCGTCGGACGTGCAGCCCTTGCTCGATATGGGGGCGGCCGCCGTCTATCCGCCGGGTTCGGTGATCGCCGAGACGGCGGCGGATCTGATCGAGAAGCTGAACCAGCGCCTGGGCTACGCCCAGCCCGCGCCGCGAAAGGAGCCGGCATGATCGGCAATCTGAACCATGTCGGCGTCGCCACGCCCTCCATCGCTGACTCGATCCGCCTCTATCGCGACGTGCTGGGCGCGACCAGGATCGGCGAGCCCTTCGACCTGCCGGCCCAGGGGGTGAAGGTCTGTTTCATCGACACCCCCACCGCCCAGATCGAACTGATCGAACCCTATGACGACGCCAGCCCCATCGTCGGCTTTCTGGCCAAGAACCCCAAGGGCGGCCAGCATCACATCTGTTTCGAGGTGGCGGACATCCACGCCGCCGTCGCCGAAATGCGCGCCAAGGGCGTGACCGTCCTGGGGACCGGCGAACCCCGCATCGGCGCCCACGGCACGCCTGTCGTCTTCCTGCATCCGAAGGAGATGGGCGGCGTGCTGATCGAGCTGATGGAGACGCCGAAAGGGGCGCACTGAAGGGGGGCGCGGAGCCTTTCGTCAGCTTCGCCGTTGAAGCGCAGAACGGGAGATTTTCACCATGCCGCGCCGTCTGACCGCCTTCGTCGCCATCGCCGCCCTGAGCGCGACGGCTGCCTGCCAGCAGAACGCACCCGAACAGCCCGCGGCGCCGGCCGAGCCTGCGTCGGCGACCGGCGCCGATGTGGCCGCCGTCGCCTACGCCTGTCAGAGCGGCCAACTGATCCAGGCCCGCTATCCGGACAAGACCACCGCCCGTCTGACCTACAAGGGCCAGGACTTCGTGCTGCGCAGCGCGCCGGCCGCCACGGGCGCGCGCTATATCGGCCAGGGCGTCGAATGGGCCACCAGCGCCGCCGAGACTGAGGAGACCGGCACGCTCAGCCTGCTGTCGCCCGATCAATCGACGGCCCTGTCGGTGGTGGAGCAATGTGTCCGTCCCCTGGCCTCGGTCGGCACGGCCCCGGTCCTGGCCGGCGGCGCCCCGACGCCTGCCCCGGTCGCCGACAAGATCCCGGCCTGCCTGGCCCCGCAGTTGAAACTGGCCTCGGGCGAGGGCGACGCCGGCGCCGGCAACCGCGTCCTGAACTTCAGCCTTCAGAACCTGGGCCGCGAGACCTGTCGCCTGGATGGCTATCCGATGGTCGCCTTGGCCGATGCTCGCGGCCGCACGATCGGCTCGATCCGCGCCGACCAGAGCCCCGGCAGCTATTTCCGTCAGGGCGAGGCGCCGCGTCCCGTCACCCTGCCGTCCCAGGCCAAGGCCTATTTCGAGGTCGCCTGGAACGTCATCCCCAACGAGGCCATGGGCCAGACGACCTGTCCGCAGGCCGCGACGCTGAAGGCCACGGTTCCCGGCGATACGGCGGCCCTTAGCACCCCGTTCGACGCTCAGCCCTGCGGCGGCAAGATTCGCGTCAGTCCGATCCGCACCGCGTCAGCCGTGCCGCCGACCTCCTGATTTCGGATGGAATCGTGCGGGAAATGGTCTAAGTCGGCCATCATGACCCAGTCCTTCTACGACCGCGTTTCCGGCGAACTGTCCGATATCGACGCGCAAGGGTTGACCAAGCCCGAACGCGTCATCGCTTCGCGCCAGGGGCCGGTGATCCGGGTCGGCGGCCGCGAAGTGCTGAACTTCTGCGCCAACAACTATCTGGGCCTGGCGGGCGATGAACGCGTCGCGCAGGCCGGGATGGCGGCGCAGGAGAAATGGGGCGCGGGCACCGCCTCGGTCCGTTTCATCTGCGGCACTTTGGAAATCCACAAGGAACTGGAAGCCGCCATCGCCGGCTATCTGGGTTTCGAGGACGCCATTCTGTTCGCCGCCGCCTTCGACGCCAACGGCGGGATTTTCGAGCCTCTGTTCGGCGAAAACGACGCCATCGTGTCGGACAGCCTGAACCACGCCTCGATCATCGACGGCGTGCGCCTGTGCAAGGCCAAGCGCTATCGGTTCGCCAACTCCGACATGGACGAGTTGGAGAGCCGGCTGAAGGAAGCCCGCGCGGCCGGCGCGCGCGACATCATCATCGCCACCGACGGCGCCTTCTCGATGGACGGCTATATCGCCCGGCTGAAGGACATCCGCGCCCTGGCGGACAAGTACGACGCCCTGATCATGGTCGACGACTGCCACGCCACTGGCTTCCTGGGGCCCAAGGGGCGGGGCTCTTTCGCCTATCACGACGTTAAGGTGGACTTCGTCACCGGCACCTTCGGCAAGGCCCTGGGCGGCGCCATGGGCGGCTTCATCTGCGCCCGTAAGCCGGTGGTCGAACTGCTGAAACAGCGGGCGCGGCCCTATCTGTTCTCCAACGCCCTGGCGCCCGCCGTCTGCGGCTCCAGCCTGGAGGCGATTCGCATCGCTCAGGGCGAGGAGGGCGACGCTTTGCGCACGCGCCTGTCCGCCAACGCCCATCGCTATCGCGGCGCCATGACGGACGCGGGCTTCACCCTGCTGGACGGCGAACACCCGATCATTCCGGTCATGCTGGGCGACGCCAAACTGGCCCAGGACTTCGCCGCCCGTGCGCTGGAGTTGGGCGTCTATGTGATCGGCTTCTCCTTTCCCGTGGTGCCGCGCGGCCAGGCCCGCATCCGCACCCAGATGTCGGCGGCCCATACCTTCGATCAGATCGACCGGACGGTCGAGGCGTTCAAACAGGCGGGCCGCGAACTGGGCGTCATCTGACGCCCTCGAAACGTCGTCATCCTCGCCCTTGTGGCGAGGATCCATAAACTCCGTCGTGGACGTGGGGTCGCGACGGGCGCCGGAAGTCCGGATCCCAGGTGCAAGGCCTGGGGCGACGGGCTTCTGTTAGGGAGTTGAGAGTATGACCGACATGATGAAAGCCCTGGCCAAGACCGGCCCCGTCGAAGGTCTTGAGCTGATCGACGCGCCGATCCCGCAGCCAGGACCGGAGGACGTGCTGATCAAGGTGCACCGCACCGCCGTCTGCGGCACCGACATCCACATCTGGAACTGGGACGAATGGTCCCGGAAGAACGTCCCGACGCCCATGATCACCGGCCACGAATTCGCCGGCGAGATCGTCGCCATAGGCAAGGATGTGGACCGTCGCCTGAAGGTCGGTCAGCGGGTCTCGGCCGAGGGTCACGTCATCGACCTGAACTCCGAAGCCGCCCGCGCCGGTCACTTCCACCTGGACCCGGCGACCATGGGCATCGGCGTGAACCGCCAGGGCGCCTTCGCCGAATATGTCGTGGCCCCGGCCTTCAACGTCATCGAACTGCCCGATGACGTGCCCTATGAGATCGGCGCGATCCTGGACCCGTTCGGCAATGCGGTCCACACCGCCCAGCAGTTCGACCTCCTGGGCGAGGACGTGCTGGTCACGGGCGCGGGGCCCATCGGCATGATGGCCGCCGCCGTCGCGCGCCACGCCGGCGCCCGCACCGTGGTCCTGACCGACATCAACGACTTCCGGCTGGATTTGGCGCAGAAGGTCGCGCCGGGCGTCCGAACGGTGAACACCACCAAGGAAGACATCCAGGACGTGATGAAGGAGCTTGGCCTGAAGGTCGGCTTCGACGTGGCGCTGGAGATGTCAGGCTCGCCCGTCGCCTTCAAACAGTGCGTCGACACCCTGATCATGGGCGGCGGCATGGCCATGTTGGGCATTCCGGCCAAGCCGATGGAGACCGACTGGGGCGCCATCATCCTGAAGGCGCTGACCATCAAGGGCGTCTATGGCCGCGAGATGTTCACGACCTGGCGCAAGATGTTGGGCCTCTTGAAGGCCGGTCTGGACCTCAGCCCTCTGATCACCCACCGGCTGGCCTATACCGATTACCGCCAGGGTTTCGAGGCGATGAAGTCGGGCCAGTCGGGCAAGGTGGTGCTGGACTGGGATCAGGCGGCCTGATCGGAAGAACCGTTCAGGCGCGCAACTGCCGGATCAGCGCCTTTTCGAACCCCTTGGTGTCCGATCCCGGCAGGACGTCGCCGATCTGACCGGCCTCGAACAGGGTGAACACCTTGGGGTGGACGTAGGACGCCCGGCAGACGGTCGGGGTGTTGCCCAGCAGCCCCGACACCGCCTTGACGCAGACGGTGATCTTGCGCCTGGCGTCGGTGGGCGAGGTCGGCGGCTCCATGTCGCGCAGCGCCCGCGCCGCCGAGACCGTGCCCGCCCAGGTGCGAAAATCCTTGGCCGAGAACTGCTCGCCCATCGCTTCGCGGATGTAGGCGTTCACATCGTCGGAATCGACGGGGCACAGTGTGCCGTCGGTCGCGCGGTATTTGAACAGTTGCTGGCCCGGCAGGCCCTCCAGCGCGCGCACCACCGCCGCCAGCCGCCGGTCCTTGACGCTGACCACATGGTCCTTGCCGCTCTTGCCCCGAAACTCGAACGTCAGGGCCGCGCCGTCGACGTCCAGGTGCCGCTTGTGCAGGGTGGTCAGGCCATAGCTGCGGTTCTGTTTGGCGTAGACCGCATTGCCGACCCGGATCAGGGTGATCTCCAGCAGGCGCACGGCGGTAGCCAGAACCTTGTCGCGGCACACGCCGCGCAGGCCCAGGTCATGCTCCACCTTCTCTCTCAACCGGGGAAGGGCGCGAGAGAAGGCCGGCAGGCGCTCGAACTTGTTTTCGGACCGCGCGGCGCTCCAGTCGGCGTGATAGCGGTATTGTTTGCGCCCCTTGGCGTCGCGGCCGGTCGCCTGGATATGACCGTTCGCCTTCGGGCAGATCCACACCTCGGTCCAGGCGGGCGGAATGGCCAGGGCGCGAATGCGGGCCACGACCCTGGCATCCTTGATCGTCCGTCCCTGCGCGTCGCGATAGGACCAGCCCGTCCCCACGCGCCGTCGCGTCAGGCCAGGATGTTCGTCGCTGCAATAGCTCAGCCCTTGCGGAACCGTGGCGACGTCGGTCGCCATCACTCGGCGTCCCTGAGGGCGTCGCGCAGCCCTTCGATCCAGTCGCGCCCCGGATCGCCGCCCCACAGCAGCCAGGCGATATAACCGGCCGATGGCTTGTCCTTCATGCCCCAGTAAAGGCTGCGCTTGTCGACTTCGTGCCGGGCGAAATAGCTGTACATCGACTTGATGTCCCGGTCGCTGACGGGCTCGCGGTTTTTCAACTGCAGACCGCGCGCATGGCCGACCTCCGTGCCGCCGCGGCGATGTTTTTCGCGCAGCATCAGGCCTAGTGCGGCGCAGTCCGCGACGGCCTTGGGCGGGATGCGCTGCTTGTCGGATAGGGGAGAGCGGGCGTTCATGCGTGGCGGCAACGTCGCATCGTCACCACCGGTTCCGCTTGACCCGGACGACGACGCGGGGGACGAGGGCGGATGAACTACCGCCACAGCTTTCATGCTGGGAATTTCGCCGATCTGGTCAAGCACGCCCTGTTCCTGTGGCTGGTCCAGGCGCGCCAGGCGATGGGGCCGGTCGCGGTGCTGGACACCCATGCGGGCGCAGGCCTGTACGACCTGTCCGGCGACGCGGTCCGGTCGAAGGAGGCCGAGGCCGGGGTGGCGCGTCTGATGACGGCCCAGGGTCGCCCGCCCCTGATGGACGCCCTGGCGAACGAGGTTCGGGCGCTCAATCCCGATGGCGCGACGCGCTTCTATCCCGGCTCGCCGCGCTTGATCGTCGACGCCCTGGCGACCGGTGGCCGCTATGTCGGGTTCGAACTGAACCCGCCCGTCCGCGCCCTGTTGGCCGAGGCTTTGGCCGGCCGTGCGAACGCCGAGGCGCGCGAGGGGGACGGCTATGACGGCGCGGTCACGGAGGCGGCCCGAAGCCGTGCGCCCCTGATCCTGATCGACCCGCCGTTCGAACGGCCGGACGACTATGCCCGCGCGGCCGAGACCGCCGCCGCCGTCGTGCGCCGCGATCCGTCCGCGACCGTGGCGATCTGGACGCCGCTGAAGGACCTGGAGACCTTCGACGCCTTCATTCGCCGGCTCCAGGGCAAGGTCGGCCCGACCCTGGTGGCCGAGGCGCGTCTGCGTCCCCTCACCAATCCGATGAAGATGAACGGTTGCGCCCTGGTGGTGGTCAACCCGCCACCAGGAGCCGAAGCCGCCGCGCGCGAAATCTGCGGCTGGGTCGCGGACGCCCTGGGCGATCCCGGCGCCCGCGCCGAGGTCTGGACCTTCTGACGGCGTGCTCTAGGCTGACCCCATGACCCGCATCGCCATTCTGGAAACCGGCCATCCGCCCGAGCATCTGAAGGATGACTTCGATGATTATCCCGCGCGCTTTCGGGCGCTGCTGGGCGAAGGCGTGCCGACGACGCGGTTCGACGTGCAATCGGGCCATCTGCCGGAGGACCCGGCGGCTTTCCAGGGGGCCATCGTCACCGGCTCGGCGGCGGGAGTGTATGACGACCTGCCCTGGATTCCGCCGCTGATCGACTGGCTGAGGGCGGCGCGAGGCCGGACCCGGCTGGTCGGCATCTGCTTTGGCCATCAGGTCCTGGCCCACGCCTTCGGCGGCATGGTCGAAAAATCGAACAAGGGCTGGGGCGTGGGCCTGCACCGCTACGACGTGCGTACGGAAGAGCCGTGGATGCATCCGCGCGCGCGCACAATCGCCATACCCGTGTCGCACCAGGATCAGGTGGTCGCCGTGTCCGCCGACGCGCGGGTCATCGCCTCCAGCGGCTTTACCCCATACGCCGGCCTGGCCTGGGGGCAGGACGCCATCTCCTTCCAGTGCCATCCGGAGTTTCAGCCCGACTACGCCGCCGCCCTGATCGAGGGTCGGCGCGGCCATCGCATCCCCGAAGCCCTGGCCGATGAGGCGGTCGCCAGTCTGAAACGTCCCAACGACCGGGCCGTGCTGACCGCCTGGATCAGGGCCTTCCTGCTCCTGACCCCGCCCCCGGTCGAGCAGCAGGGCAGCGGCATCTAGAGCCCAAGCATCCGGATCAGCAGCACCGCCAGCGCCAGCAGGGCGCCCAGCGACAGGACCGCCGCCACCACGACGCGCCCGCCCGCCCGCGCGACGGCCCGGATGTCGGTCTGCAATCCCAGGCCCGCCATGGCGAGCACGGTCAGAAGGCCGGAAGCCGCCGCCGTCGGCGCCAGCCACGTCTCGGGGATGACGCCCAGGGACCGCAGGCCGATCATCAGCAGAAAGCCGACGATGAACCAGGGCAGCAGCCGATGCAGGCCCGGCCCCTTGGCGCGGGCGCCGTCCTGCGCCGCCGGGTCCGTCTTGAGCACCGCGAGCAGCGACAGGACCAGGATCACTGGCCCCAGCATCAGCACCCGCACCAGCTTGACCACCGTGCCCGTCTGGACGGCGACGGGGCCGAAGGGGGCGGCGGCGGCCAGCACCTGCGGCACCGCATAGACGCCGAGACCCGCCAGGGCGCCGTATTGCGGCGCGCTCATGTGCAGCAGGCCCCCCAGCAGCGGCAGGGCCAGAACCACGATCACCCCCAGAACGGCGGTGAAGGCGATGGAGGCCGCCACTTCTTCGCCGTCCGCCTCGATCACCGGAGCCACGGCGGCGATGGCCGAGTTGCCGCATATGGCGTTGCCGCAGGCGACCAGCAGCGCCATGCGCGGGTTCAGGCCCAGCATTCGTCCCACGCCGAAACCGACGGCGATCCCGACGACGACCAGAACCAGGATGGCGAAGACGAAGGAGACGCCCAGCGCGGCCAGAGTCGCCGCGCTGACCGATGCGCCCAGCAGCACCACCGCCACCTCCAGCAGAATCTTGGCGCTGAAGTCGACGCCGGGCTTGAAGCGCGCACCCGGCGTCCAGACGGTCCGTACCGCCGCCCCCAGCAGAATGGCCAGGACCAAGGGCTCCAGCCAGCCGTGGCCGACCAGGCCATGCTCCACCCGCGCCAGGCCGATGGCCGCTCCCATGACCACGATGGACAGGCCGACGCCGGGGGCGATACGGCGCAGAAACGCCATCGGCGCCGTCGGATGAAACGCGGGAACGGGCGAGGGCAGGGCGGCGGGCTTCATCGCTCAGCCTGATGCGCCGCGCATCGACAGCGGTCCAACGGATAGTTATGGTCGTTTCAATCCGATTTGGAGATTGGTTGTGACCTTAGAACGTCTGCGCATCTTCGTCGCCGTGGCCGAGCGCGACCATGTGACGGCGGCGGCGCGGGCGTTGAACCTGACCCAGTCGGCCGTCTCCAACGCCCTGGCGGCGCTGGAGGCCGAGCATCAGGTGCGTCTGTTCGACCGGGTCGGGCGGGGCGTGGCCCTGAACGCCACCGGCCGCGCCTTCCTGCCTGAGGCCAAGGCCGTTCTGGCCCGCGCGGCGGCGGCCGAGGCGGCGCTTGCGGACATGAGCGCCCTGCGGCGCGGACGTCTGGCCGTCTTCGCCAGCCAGACCATCGCCAGCTATTGGCTGCCGCGCCGGCTCGTGGCCTTCCACGTCGCCCATCCCGGCATCGAATTGGACGTCCAGATCGGCAACACGCGCGAAGTCGCCCAGGCGGTGCTGAACGGCGACGCCGAAATCGGCCTGGTCGAGGGCGTCGTTGACGCGTCGGCCCTGACGCAGGTTCAGGTCGGCTCGGACCGGCTGGCGGTGGTGGTGACGCCCGACCATCCCTGGGCCTTTGCGAAGCGACTGTCGGCGGGAGACCTGATCGAATCATCCTGGGTGCTGCGCGAACCGGGCTCGGGCACCCGGTCCAGTCTGGAGGCGGCGCTGCGCGAGGCGGGCGTGAATCCGGCCGATCTGCCGGTCGCCATGACCCTGCCGGCCAATGAGGCGGTCTTGGCCGCCGCAGAGGCGGGCGCGGGCGCCACAGCCCTGTCCGAAAGCGTGGCCCAGGCATCGGTCGCAGCCGGACGCCTGGTCCGTGCGCCGTTTTCCCTGCCGGAACGCCCCTTCCGTCTGCTGCGCCATTCGGACCGCTATCGTAGCCGGGCCGGCGACGCCTTCGTTCAGGCGCTGGCCTGACCGCCGATCACGGCCATTTCACAGCCGGGGGCATGGAGCTGAGGATCGATTCGACGTTCCCGCCGGTCTTCAGGCCGAACATCGTGCCGCGGTCGTACAGCAGGTTGAACTCCACATAGCGTCCGCGCCGGATCAACTGCTCCTCGCGATCCTGCGGCGTCCAGGCCTCGGTCATCCGTCCGGCGACGATGCGCGGATAGACGTCCAGGAAGGCCAGACCGACATCGCGGGTGAAGGCGAAGTCCCGGTCATAGTCGCCGCTGTCGTGGTGGTCGTAGAATATGCCGCCGGTGCCGCGCGGCTCCTGTCGGTGGGGCAGGTAGAAATAGTCGTCGCACCACGCCTTGTAGCGGGTGTGCCAGTCCGGATCGTGCGCGTCGCAGGCCGCCTTCATCGCGGCGTGGAAGGCCAGGGTGTCGGGGTGATCCTGACGACGATCCGCCATCAGCACCGGCGTCAGGTCGCCGCCGCCGCCGAACCAGCTCTTGGTCGTGGCGATGAAGCGGGTGTTCATGTGCACCGCCGGCACGCGCGGGCTGACGGGATGGCAGATCAGGCTGATCCCGGTGGCGAAGAAGCGCGGATCGTCCTGCGCGCCCGGCACCGACTTGGCATAGTCGGCGGGAAAGGCGCCGTGCACGGTCGAGACGTGGACGCCGACCTTCTCGAACAGCCGCCCGTGCATCATCCCCATGACGCCGCCGCCGCCCTCTGGCCGCTCCCACGGCGTCCGCACGAACCGCCCCGGTTCGCCCGGAAACAGATCTGCGGGGGCGGCCTCCTCCAGCGCCTCGAACGCCGCATGGATACGGTCGCGCAACGCCTCGAACCAGGCGCGGGTCTCGACCTTCTTCAGGTCCAGGGAGTTGGGGGGCATGGCGTCGCTCATCGCCATGGTCCTAGCCGGGTCGGGGCGTCACGCCAACCTGACCCGTCTGGCGCAATCCCTCCCACAGGGCGACGCCAGCCGTGACGGACAGGTTGAGCGAGCGCGCCTGGGGTCTCAGCGGCACGACGACGCGGGCGTCGGCGGCGGCGTGGACGTAGTCGGGCGCGCCCGCGCTCTCCTTGCCGAACAACAGCACATCGTCGGGCCGGAAGGCGAAGTCGGTCAAGGGCGTGGCGCCCTTGGTGGTGAACAGGACCAGTCTTCCGGCCGGTCGGTCCCGCAGAAAGGCGTCCCAGTCGGCGTGCCGCGTCATGTGCGACAAGGGGCCGTAGTCCAGCGCCGCCCGCTTCATGGCGCGGTCGTCGAATCGAAAGCCCGTCGGCTCGATCACATGCAGATCGACGCCGAAACAGGCCGACAATCTGATGCAGGCTCCGACGTTCTGAGGAATGTCCGGTTGAAAAAGGGCGAGACGCATTCTAAGCCCTGACATACGCGCGGCCAGGGGGTTTGTCGCGGCCTGTTTTGCGATCGTTTCGCAAGAAACGTCAGCAGCTTGCGCCGAGGGGGCGTCGGCGTCGGGCCGCTGGAGATCTCCGGCCTCGTTCTTTGGTTTAGCCGTCACGAACAAGAGGCTTTCGGGTCCATTCGACGGCGTGCGGGAGGTGAAACGTGGCCGAATCGGTCGTGCATGCTGAAAGCCCCGAGGGCGGCGATCCCAATCGCCGTGACTTCATCCATATCGCGGCCGGCGCCGCGGCCGTCGGCGCGGGGGTCATGGTCGCCTGGCCGCTGATCAACCAGATGAATCCGGCGGCGGACACCCTGGCCCTGGCGTCGATCGAGTTCGACCTGACCAAGGTTCAGGAAGGCCAGCAGGTCGTCATCAAATGGCAGGGCAAGCCGGTGTTCGTGCGCTATCGCACCCCGGCCGAGCTGCAGCGGGTCATCGCCGACGACCATGCGCCCGACCTGAAACAGCCCCAGACGGACGCCGAGCGCACCAAGCCGGGGCATGAGAAATATCTGGTCGTTATCGGGTCGTGCACCCACCTGGGCTGCGTGCCGACCTTCGGCGCGGGCGATTACGGCGGCTGGTTCTGCCCCTGCCACGGCTCGCACTACGACGCCTCCGGCCGCATCCGTAAGGGGCCCGCGCCCCTGAACCTGGTGGTGCCGGACTACGACTATCTGTCCGACACCCGCGTCAAGATCGGCTGAGGACAAGGGGGGATCATGAGCGACCACGAGAGCACCTACGTCCCGAAGACGGGCGTCGAGAAATGGCTGGACAGCCGTCTGCCCATCATTCGCTTCGGCGCGGACTATATGTCCCTGCCGACGCCCAGGAACCTGAACTACTGGTGGACCTTCGGCGGCATCCTGGCCCTGTGCCTGGTGACGCAGATCGTCACCGGCATCGTCCTGGCCATGCACTATACGCCCAACGTCGACCTGGCCTTCGCCTCGGTCGAGCGCATCATGCGCGACGTGAACGGCGGCTGGCTGATCCGTTACGTCCACGCCAACGGCGCGTCGATGTTCTTCATCGCCGTCTATCTGCATATGCTGCGGGGGCTCTACTACGGCTCCTATAAGGCGCCGCGCGAGATGATCTGGATCATCGGCTGCGTGATCTTCTTCCTGATGATCGCCACTGCCTTCCTGGGCTATGTCCTGCCTTGGGGCCAGATGTCGTTCTGGGGCGCCGAGGTCATCACCAACCTGATCGGGGCCATTCCCGGCGTGGGCGAGCCGATCCTGATCTGGCTGCGCGGCGGTCCGGCGATCGACAATGCGACGCTGAACCGCTTCTTCTCGCTGCACTATCTGCTGCCGTTCGCCATTCTGGGCTGCGTGGTGCTGCACCTGTGGGCGTTGCACGCGGCGGGTCAGAACAACCCCGTCGGCATCCTGATCCCCAAGGATCGTCAGGCCAAGGACACGCTGCCCTTCCACCCGTATTTCACGGTCAAGGACGGGTTCGCGATCATCCTGTTCCTGATCCTGTTCGCGATCTTCGTCTTCTATCAGCCGAACGCCCTGGGCCACGCGGACAACTATATCCCCGCGAACCCGCTGCAGACGCCGGCGCACATCGTGCCTGAGTGGTACATGTTGCCCTTCTACGCCATTCTGCGCGCCATCCCGGACAAGTTCGGCGGTGTGGTGGCGATGTTCAGCGCCATCGGCGTGCTGTTCGTCCTGCCCTGGCTGGATACGTCCAAGGTGCGCTCCATGCGTTATCGCCCGACCATGCGGACCTTCTTCATCATCTTCCTGGTGGTGGGCGTGGGTCTGGGCTGGTGCGGCGGGCAGTTGCCGGACGCGCCGGTCATTCCGGGCATGCCCAGCCCTGTCCTCTTCGACGGTGCGCTGAACTCCTACCTGTGGCTCACGCGTCTGTTCACGGCCTACTACTTCCTGTTCTTTTTCGTGATCATGCCGCTGGTGGGGCTGAAGGAAACGCCGCTGCCGATCCCGGCGACGATCTCCGAGCCGGTGCTGACCGGCGCGGACGCCGTCGAGCAGAAGGGCTGAGCGTCATGACGATTGGAATGAAGACCGTGTCGATCAAGACCATCCTGGCCTCGGCCGCCGTCATCCTGGGGCTGGCCGCTGCGGCGCCGGCCCTGGCGTCGGGCGGCGCGTCCCATCCGCGCTCGGGCGGGTTCAGCTTCGACGGACCGTTCGGAACCTATGACCAGGGCCAGCTTCAGCGTGGCTACAAGGTCTATCACGAGGTCTGCTCGGCCTGTCACAGCATGAACCTCATGCACTATCGGAACCTGGGCGACGCTCATGGCCCGTTCTGGAATCCGAAATACCCGAACCCGAACGACAACCCGGTCGTGAAGGCTCTGGCCAAGGAGGTTCAGGTTCCCGACATCGACAGCGAGACGGGCGAGCCGATCCAGCGCGACGCCACCCCGGCCGACAAGTTCCGCAGCCCCTATCCGAACGCCACGGCGGCGGCGGCGGGCAACGGCGGGGCGGCCCCGCCCGACCTGTCGGTGATGGCCAAGGCCCGTCACGACGGCGCCAACTACATCTATTCGCTGCTGTCGGGCTATAAGGCCGCGCCGGCGGGCCTGACCATCCGCGACGGTCAGCACTACAACCCCTATATGGCCGGCGACCTGACGCCGTTCTGGAACGGCGATCACAAGCACGTCCCGCCCGGCGGTTTCATCGCCATGCCGCCGCCGCTGAAGGACGGCCTCGTCACCTATGACGATGGCTCGCCCCAGACGGTGGACCAGTACGCCAAGGACGTGGCCGCCTTCATCGCCTGGACCTCCGAGCCCAAGATGGTGGAACGCAAACAGGCCGGCTTCGGCGTTCTGATCTATCTGCTGATCTTCGCGGGGATCACCTACGCCAGCTACCGCCGCATCTGGAAGGGCGTGGCCCACTAAGCCGCTCCTCCCGATCGGAGACCTTCAGGCCCGTCGGCGTCCGCGCCGACGGGCCTTTTGCTTGCGACCAATCGTCTCCGTCACGGAATCGACATGGGCGGGATCGGCCCCTAGGGTTCGTCGGTCTTCTTCTTGGCTGTGGGGCCTTAAGTTCATGCGTCTTGTCTCTTCCTTCGCCGCCGTTCTGCTGGCCGGCGTCGCCTTGTCCGCCTGCGCCACGACCGCCGCGCAGAACGCCGCGCCCGCCTTCGACGCGGCCCGGATATCAGAGGACATCCGCGTCCTGTCCGACGACAGTTTCGAAGGTCGCGGCATCGCCACCCCGGCCGAGGCCAAGGTGATCGACTATCTCAGCCGCCAATACGCCGCCGCCGGCTTCGAGCCTGGCGGACCGAACGGCCAGTGGACCCAGGACGTGATCCTGAACCGCTTCACCCAGTCGAATGTTCACGCGGCGCTGAAACTGGGCGACTGGAGCCTGCCTCTGACGCAGGGGCGGGAGGTCGCAATCTCCACCCGTCGGCCGGCCGAACACGTCAGCCTGAAGGACGCGCCCCTGGTCTTCGTCGGCTATGGCATCAATGCGCCCGAGCGTCAGTGGAACGACTTCAAGGGCCAGGACCTGCGCGGCAAGGTGCTGGTCGTGCTGGTCAACGACGCCGACTTCGAGGAGCCGGCGCTGAACACCTTCGGCGGCAAGGCCATGACCTATTACGGTCGCTGGACCTACAAATACGAGGAGGCGGCGCGTCAGGGGGCGGCGGGCGTGCTGATCGTCCATGAGACGGCGCCGGCGTCGTATGGCTGGCAGACGGTGGCCAACTCCTGGGGCGTGCCCCAGTTCGATATTCTGCGCCAGAACGCGGCGGCCGAGCGCGTGCCGATGGAGGGCTGGATTCAGCGCGATGTGGCTGTGGACCTGTTCCGCCGCGCGGGCCTGGATTTCGACGCCCTGAAGGTCCAGGCGCGCAGCCGTGACTTCCGGCCCGTGGCCCTGCCGGGCGCGTCCTTCTCCACCGAGTTCGACGTGGCGACCAACCAGGTCACGACCCACAACGTCATCGCCCGCCTGCCGGGCACGACCCATCCGGACGAGACCGTCCTCTATACCGCCCACTGGGATCACATCGGCATGGGCGAGCCAGACGCGACCGGCGACCGCATCTTCAACGGCGCGGTGGACAACGCCTCGGGCACGGCGGGATTGCTGGAACTGGCGCGGATGTTCGGCCGCGCGCCGCGCACCGAACGTTCCATCGTCATGATCAGCTTCACCGGCGAGGAAAGCGGCCTGCTGGGCTCGGAATACTACGCCGTCAACCCGGTCTACCCGCTGGCCAGGACGGTCGGCGGCTTCAACATGGATTCGATGAACGTTTATGGCCGGGTCACGGGCCTGGGCGTCACCGGCTACGGCCAGTCGGACTTCGACGAACGCCTGGCCGCCGCCGTCCAGCCGCAGGGACGGACCCTGGTTCCCGACCACGAGAATGCGGCCGGCACCTACTATCGTTCGGATCACTTCCCCCTGGCCAAGCGCGGCGTGCCGATGGCCTATGCCGGCAGCCGCGGCGATTTCCGGGATGCGCCGGTCGCGGCGCGTGAGGCGGCCCGCAGCGAATACGGGGCCAACCGCTATCACCAGGCGGCGGACGAATGGTCGCCGGATTGGGACTATCGCGGCATGATCGAGGATTTGACGGTCTTCTACGACGTCGGCCGCGACCTGGCGAATGGCCGCGACTGGCCTCGATGGAAGCCGGGGTCCGAGTTCGGGCCCGTGCGCGAAACCACGGCCGCCGAACGGCGCTGACCTTTCCGATCCAATCGCCAGACGGGGTGGGCGACGGTCCGTCCCGTCATCGTTTCCGCCTTTACTAGAGCCTGCGCATGATCCGCCGTTCCTTCCTCGCCGCCTCGGCTCTGCCGATCCTTGCGGCCCTGACCCTGTCGGCTTGCGCCAGCGTCCCACGGCCGGCGGCCGCGCTCATCGACGCCTTCGCCGTCGCCTCGGCCGCCCATCCGCAGTTCAGCGCCCAGCGCCTGTCCGACCACATCAAATATCTGGCCTCCGACGAACTGGAGGGCCGCTTTCCCGGCCAGATCGGCGAACGGCTGACCCTGGCCTATCTGCAGGCTCAGTACGAGGCGATGGGGCTTGAACCCGGCGGGCGCGACGGATCGTGGCTCCAGCCGGTCGATCTGGTCCGCTTCACGCCCGCGCGGGCGCCCATGGCGACCTGGAAGGGTTCCGACGGCGTCGCCCTGGCCTTGACCAGCGGGACGGACATCACCCTGCGCGCGGGGCCGGCCGATCCGCAGGTGAAGCTGGACGGTCTGCCGGTCGTCTTCGCCGGCTATGGCGTCGTGGCGCCCGAACGGGGCTGGGACGACTATGGTTCGGCCGACCTGACGGGCAAGGTGGTCGTGGTGCTGCGGGGCCAGCCGGCCTCCATGGGCGCCGATCCGAACTTCTACGGCTCGACCACCCACAAGATGCAGGAGGCGCTGAAGCGCGGGGCGGTCGGCGTCATCACCCTGCAGGAGGAGCCCGGACGTTGGCGTCGCGCGGTCGGTGGGGCGACGCGACCCCAGATGACCGTCAAGGGCTCAAGGGAGACGCGCTTCACCGGCGCGATCGACGCCGCCACGGCCGAACGGCTGGGCGGGTCCGCCTTCGCTTCCATCCTGACCCGCGCCAAGGCCGGCGGCCTGGGCGGCCCGGTGTCTCTGGATGGGACGCTTTCGGTCGACATCGACGAAACGACCGAGGTCATCCACTCCAACAACCTGCTGGCCCGGATTCCCGGCGCGAAGCGGCCGGACGAGTATGTGATCTACTCCGCCCACTGGGACCATGTGGGCAAGGCGCGCCAGCCCGACGCCACGGGGGACGACATTTATAACGGCGCCTGGGACAACGCCTCGGGCACCGCCGGCCTGATCGAGATGGCCCGCGCCTTCAAGGCGGGCCCGGCGCCGGAACGCACGGTCGTCTTCCTGCATGTCACGGCCGAGGAGCAGGGGCTGCTGGGCTCGGAAGCCTATGCCGCCGACCCGGTCTATCCGCTGGAAAGGACGGCGGCGGACATCAATATCGACATGCTGCCGTTCACGCCCGCCACGCGGGACGTGGCGATCTTCGGCGTCGGCAAGTCGGAGCTGGAGGACATCCTGGGCCGGTTCGCCGCCGTTCAGGGCCGCGTCGTGACCGGCGACGGCTATCCCGAGGAAGGCTTCTACTACCGTTCCGACCACTTCAACTTCGCCGCCGGCGGTGTGCCGGCCCTGATGCCGTGGACCGGCCGGGACTTCGTCGAGGGCGGGATTGCGGCGGGCAAGCCCTACTATGAGGGCGATATGGCCAAATACTACCACCAGCTGAAGGACGAGTGGCGGCCCGACTACGACTTCACCGCCGCGCTTCAGAATCTGGACCTGCTGTACCGGCTGGGTCTGACGGTGGCCGACAGCACGACCTGGCCCGCCTGGAAGCCGACGGCCGAGTTCAACACCATCCGCGACCGGTCCGCCGATCAGCGCCGTTATGCGTCGACGAACGGATAGGGGCTGACCGACTTGGCCCAGTCGTCGACGGCCAGCGGCCGGTCGATGGGCGCCGCCGCACGCTCGGCGCAGGGGTGACGGTGGCACAGGCGGCAGGCGGGACCGATGGGCGTCGCTTCGGGCCGGTCCAGGTCAAGCCCGCGCGCATAGGCAAGGCGGTGGGCGTGACGCAGTTCGCACCCCAGGCCGATGGCCAGGTCGTGGCCTTCGCTGAAACCGTCCTGTCCCTGGCGCTCGACCGTGCGGGCGAAGGTGAACCAGCGCGAACCGTCGGGCGTCTCGATGATCTGGGTCACGATCCGGCCGGGCGTGCGGAAGGCCGAATGCAGCCGCCAGCGCGGACAGGCCCCGCCGAAGCGCGAGAAGGGGAAGGCGCCCGAGGCGTAGCGTTTGGAGATATTGCCCGCCTGGTCCACCCGCATCAGGAAGAAGGGCACGCCGCGCGCGCTGGGCCGCGACAGGGTGGTCAGCCGGTGCGCCGCCTGTTCGTAGCTGACGCCGAACCGCGCCTGCAGCCGCGCCAGATCATAGGCCGAAGCCTCAGCCGCCTGCTGAAAGGCGCCGTAGGGCATCAGGATCGCCCCGGCCAGGGTGTTGGTCAGGGCCACCTTCAACAGGGACCGCGTCGGCCCGTCCGGCGCGCCCGCCGTCTCGACCAGGCCGTTCAGGTCGACGCCGTGCTCGACCAGGGCCAGTTGATAGGCCAGGGCGAAGGCGCGCGACGGCGGCGTCAAGGTCTCTGACAGCAACAGGCGACGGCGGTGCGGGTCGAAACGCCGCGTCCATTCCACCATCACTTCGGCCGGCAGGGTGCGGACCGCCAAGTCGTGCTTGGCCGCCAGCCGTCGTCGCGCGGCGGGCTCGAAGCCGTCTCCGTGGGCGGGGGCGTCGGCCGCCAGGGCGTCGGCCAGAGCTTCTCCCATCGTGTCCAACTCGGGGAAGTGATTGCCGCGCGATTGGACGTATTCGCGCACCCATTCGGCCGGGCTGTCGTCGTTCAGGGCCTCGCCGGCGCCGACAGCCGCCCGTGCGCGCGTGCGCTGGTCGTCGAAGGCGCGATACAGCCGCAGCAGGGCGTCGGCGACGCCCGGCGCCTCGTCCAACAGATGCAGCAGTTCGTGACGCGGCGCCGTCAGGCCCTTGAAGACCGGGTCGCTGAACACCTCGCTCAGCTTGGCGGCGTCGGCCTCTCCACCCTGATTCAGATGGCGCAGATCGACGTCGTAGGTCTCGGCCAGACGCAGCAGCAACTGGGCCGAGACGGGGCGCTGGTTGCGTTCGATGTGATTGAGATAGCTGGGCGAAACCGCCAGATCGGCGGCCATGGCCGTCTGGGTGAGACCCAGGTCCCGCCTCAGCCGCTTGAGGCGGGCGCCCAGGAACAGCTTGCGGTCGGCGGCGGTATCCATAGTCGAAAGTTGTCACAACAAGACTAAATAAGCAAAGTCATAATATGACATAATGACTTCGACATTGCGGCCGTGGCGGTGTCATTCGTGACATCAGCGTGTTTCTGTCTGGAGACGGCGGCTGCGGCCGCGCTTTCGACAGACGAGTTCGACCATGACCACCTTCGCCGATCTGGTTCCTTCGCCCACCGGCCGTTTCGACGGAATCGAACGCCCCTATTCGCCCGAAGACGTGCTGCGTCTGCGCGGCTCGGTGCCGATCACCCACACTCTGGCCGAACGCGGCGCCAATCGCTTGTGGGACCTGTTGCACACCGAGCCGTACATCAACGCCCTGGGCGCCGTGACCGGCAACCAGGCCATGCAGATGGTCCGGGCGGGGCTGAAGGCCATCTATCTGTCGGGCTGGCAGGTCGCGGCCGACGCCAACACCGCTTCGGCCATGTATCCGGACCAGTCGCTGTATCCGGCCAACGCCGCGCCGGAGCTGTGCCGCCGCATCAACCGCACCCTGCAACGCGCCGACCAGATCGAGCACGCCGAGGGCGGCGCCAAGCGGGATTGGTTCGCCCCCATCGTCGCCGATGCGGAGGCCGGATTCGGCGGCCCGCTGAACAGCTTCGAGATCATGAAGGCCTTTATCGAGGCCGGGGCGGCGGGCGTCCATTTCGAGGACCAGTTGGCGTCCGAGAAGAAGTGCGGCCACCTGGGCGGCAAGGTTCTGATCCCGACCCAGGCGCACGAGCGCAACCTCATCGCTGCGCGTCTGGCAGCCGACGTCTGCGGTGTGGCGACCCTGACGGTGGCGCGCACGGATGCGGAATCGGCCCAGCTGATCACCTCGGACGTCGATGAGCGGGACCACCCCTTCATCGATCGCGAGAACCGCACGCCGGAAGGCTTCTTCCGCTTGAAGCCGGGCACGGGGCTGGACCACTGCATCGCGCGCGGCCTGTCTTATGCCAAATACGCCGACCTGTTGTGGTGGGAGACGTCGCACCCGGATCTGGATGACGCGCGCAAGTTCGCCGAGGCGATCCAGAAGGCGCATCCCGGCAAGCTGATGGCCTACAACTGCTCGCCGTCGTTCAACTGGGAAGCCAAGCTGGACAAGGACACCATCGCCAAGTTCCAGCGCGAGCTGGGGGCCATGGGCTACAAGTTCCAGTTCGTGACCCTGGCGGGCTTCCACAGCCTGAACAACGGCATGTTCGAGCTGGCCAGCGGCTATCGCGATCGCGGCATGGCGGCCTATTCCGAGCTTCAGCAACGCGAGTTCGCCAACGAGGCGATCGGCTACACCGCCACGCGTCACCAGCGCGAGGTCGGCACAGGCTATTTCGACGACGTGGCCACGGTCATCTCTTCGGGTCAGTCCTCGACGACCGCCCTGAAGGACTCGACCGAAACCGCCCAGTTCACCCACGCGGCCTGATCAGAAAAGGAAAGCCCCTATGGAACCGCTGACCCGAACCGAAGCCATCATCGACTTCTGCCTGGCGCCTCTGGCGCTGGATGCAGGCACGGAGGCCGAGCGCGAGGTGCGGCGTCGCCTGACGCACGTCCTTCGCACCTATCAGGCCAAGGTGGCCAATCCCGTGGCGGTCGACTTCTCGTCCATGCCGTCGCAGGTCATCAACGAGGCTGCGCACGGCTACGAATAGGTTGCAGCGCACCGTATGAAAAAGGCCCGCCCCGATCGCTCGGGGCGGGCCTTTGATCGTCCGGTTTTCGCCTGGGCTCAGCCGCCCGCAGGAGCCGGCGTCCGCACGGCGGCCGCGGAGGCGGCGACTGGAGTGGCGACGGGCGTGCCGGTCTCGGTCGGATCGCCCACAGTGATGATGGGGGCGAAGACGGCCTGGGTGGCGCAGCTGGACAGGTCGCGCGCGACATGGCGACCCAGGCAGAACATGTCCTCGTAGCTGGGGCGCGAAGCGGCCAGGCATTGGAACAGCATCAGCTTGGACATGTTCAGGCAGAATTCGCTGTTCGGCTCGGACACCAGGGCGTCGGTGTTGGCCTTGGCCTCGTCGCCGGCCGCGCCCAGGGCGGCCAGCGCGGCGATCGCCAGGGAGCGGACCATGGCGGGGGTATAGGGCGGGGCCTTGCGCGACGGCTCGACCTGAAGGCCCGTGCCCGTATTGGCGGCGGCGAACAGGCGGGCCGATTCCTCGGGCGACGGCAGCATGTCGACCGCCGACAGGGTCTTGGCGCTTTCCAGCCGGACCTCGCGGTGGGGGATGGGCGTGATCGCCCAGCGGCGGCGCGGGTCGGTGCGGCCCTGGACGGTGTAGGCGTCCTGCTCCACCGCGTCGGCGATGGCGCGCATGGCGACCGCGTCCTTGTTGATGGTCGAGGCGATCAGGCCGGCGGCGGCGTCGGCGCCGGGCAGGGTGGCCGCGTAGGCGGGGTCGGCCACGATGCGGGCGACCATCTGCTGGCGCTGGGTCGGATCGACGGCGAACTGGCGCACGCCGGCGACGAATTCGGGCGATTGCAGCGCGATGACCGACCCATAGGCGATCAGGCCGCGCGACAGCTCCAGCGGTTCATAGGACGCGCCCTTGCGGATTTCGGCCTGGATCGATTCGGCGTCGGGGAAGCCGCCGGGCTGAATGGTCTGGGCCTGGCGAAGGAAGGCGACATAGACGGCGGCGGCCTCGGCCACGCTCTGGTTCAGGGTGACGGGCGGCGGGGGCGGCGGAGCCGGCGGCGCGACGCTGGCCGTCTCCGTCTTCGTCGAACAACTGGCGAGCACGACGGCCGCAGCGAGGGCGGCGATCGACAGGCCGCGGGTCATGAAGGCCTTGGGCATAGGGAGCGTCCACAGAACTCTGGCGCCGGGGGAAGCGCGTGTAACTGAAGCCGCTTATAACGCGGGGAAAGTGGTTATCCGATGGTTAATCGAACAGTTTGGAAACCGATTCCTCGTTGGCGATCCGACGGATAGCTTCACCGATAAGCGGAGCCACGGAAACCGTTCGGATTTTCGAGCAGTTCAAAACTTCGTGGGGTTGCTCGATGGAATCGGTGATCACCAGCTCCTTCAACGGGCCGTCGGTGATGCGCTGAACGGCGGGGCCGGACAGGACGCCGTGACTGATGTAGGCCGAAACCTCGGTCGCGCCCTGGTCGATCAGGGCCTTGGCCGCATTGACCAGGGTGCCGCCCGAATCGACGATGTCGTCGAACAGAATGCAGCGGCGGCCTTCCACGTCGCCGATGATGTTCATGACCTCGCTCTCGCCGGCCTTGGGGCGGCGCTTGTCGACGATGGCCAGATCGGCGTCCAGCCGCTTGGCCAACGAGCGGGCGCGCACCACGCCGCCGACGTCGGGCGAGACGATCATCAGGTCGTCGCCGCGCGGATAGTTTTCCTTGATATCCTGGGCGAGGACCGGCGTGGCGACCAGATTGTCGGTCGGGATATCGAAGAAGCCTTGGATCTGGCCCGCGTGCAGATCCATGGTCAGGACCCGGTCGGCGCCGGCGCGGGTGATCAGATTGGCGACGAGCTTGGCCGAGATCGGCGTGCGGCCGCCGGTCTTCCGGTCCTGACGGGCATAGCCGAAATAGGGCATGACGGCGGTGATCCGACGGGCCGAGGCGCGCACCAGCGCGTCCGTCATGATCAGCAGCTCCATCAGATTGTCGTTGGCGGGGTAGGAGGTGGACTGAAGGATGAAGACATCCTCGCCGCGCACATTCTCCTCGATGACGGCGAACACCTCGTTGTCGGCGAACCGCTTGACCTGCGCCTTGGTCAGCGGGGCGTCCAAGTGGTCGGCGATGGCTTGGGAAAGCGCACGGTTGGAGTTGCCAGAGAGCAGCTTCATCGGCCGGTCATCCTTTCGCCGTCATCCGACCCTCATGAACGACAGTCGGTTGGCGCGCTCTTTACCAGCGGAGCCGGGCAGGGCAAGTCGTGCGGCGAGAGATTTCGTCGGCATGGCGCGGCTCGGTCGCGGGTGCTAGAGATCGCCACGTTCGTTTCAGGAGGCTTGGCCGCAGGGTCGGCCTCCGCTCGTCATGGGGTCGTCCTTGCTCGTTTCCAAGTTCCGTTCCGGCCTGGTGCTGTTGGCCGTGGCCTGTGTCGCCATGACGATGTCGGCCTGCGCCGGCAAGACCCGCCCCAAGCTGGCCTATGAGGAACGCCCGGTCGAGGCGCTGTACAACACCGGCTACGAGCGGCTGCAGCAGCGCCGCTGGACCGACGCGGTCGACTACTTCCAGGAGGTGGAACGCCAGCACCCCTATTCCGACTGGGCGCGCCGTTCGATCCTGATGCAGATCTACGCCTACTATCAGAACAACAACTACGCCGAGGCCATCGCGGCGGCGGATCGGTTCATCCAGCTGTTCCCCGGCAATCCGTCGGCGGCCTACGCCTTCTACATGAAGGCGGTCTGCAACTTCGAGCAGATCACCGACGTGGGCCGCGACCAGGGCTACGCCAACGCCGCCCTGTCGGGCCTGCGCGACGTGGCCCGCCGCTATCCCGGCACGCCCTACGCCCAGGACGCGGCGGTCAAGATCGACATGGTCAACGACCAGCTGGCGGGCAAGGAGATGAACGTCGGCCGCTACTATCAGCGCGCCAACCAGCCGCTGGCGGCGCTGAACCGCTACAAGGCCGTCATCGCCAACCCGGACTTCCAGCGCACCTCGCACACGCCCGAGGCCCTGTATCGTCTGGTCGAGGTCAATCTGCAGCTGGGCCTGAAGGAAGAGGCGACCCGCAACGGCGCGGTCCTGGGCTACAACTATCCGGGCAGCCCGTGGTACGCTGAGGCCTACGCCCTGCTGACCGAGAACGGTCACACGCCGGACAAGGCGCCGGAGGGCAAGCGCGAGGGCTGGCTGCACCGGCTGATCCCGGGCTGATCGCCAGATCCAGCCGCCTTATGGATGCGCGTTCGGGCCTTGCGCCGGGACGCGCGTCTGTCGATTCTGCGGTCCCGATTCGTTCCGCCGGCTGCCGACCCCGATGCTGACCGCCCTTTCCATTCGCGACGTCGTCCTGGTGGACGCGCTGGACCTGGAGGTTCAGGACGGCCTGACCGTGCTGACCGGCGAGACGGGCGCTGGCAAGTCGATCATTCTGGATGCGCTGGGCCTGGCCCTGGGCGGACGCGGAGACGCCGGCCTGGTGCGGACGGGCGCCAGACAGGCCGTGGCCACGGCCGTCTTCACCGCCCCGGACGACGCCGACCTGATGGCCCTGATCGCGGACAAGGGGTTCGAGGCTCAGCCGGGCGAGGCGTTGATCCTGCGCCGGGTGCTGGGCGCCGACGGCCGCAGCCGGGCCTATGTCAACGACCAGCCCGCCGGGGTCACGGCCCTGCGAGAGATCGGCGCGGCGCTGGTCGAGGTGCACGGCCAACACGAGACAGTGGGTCTCCTCGACTGGCGCAATCACCGGGGCCTGCTGGACGCCTATGGCGGCGTGCAGCCCCAGCTTCAGGCCGTAGCCGCCGCCGCGACCAGGCTGAAGGCCGCAGAGGCGAAGCTGGCCGAGTTGCAGGCCCAGGCGGCGGATGCGGCCGCGAGGCGCGAGGAAATCGCCCTGAACCTGGCCGAACTGGACGCCCTGGACCCGCGCGCGGACGAGGAGACCGAGCTGGCCGGAGAGCGCGCCGTGCTGGGGGCCGCTGAAAAGGCCATCGCCGACCTGGCCGACGCCCGGACCCAGTTGGGCGGCGACAAGCTGAGCCAAAAGCTGGGCGCGGCCCTGCGCGCCGTCGAACATGCACGCCAGCGGGCGGGCCAGGCCGGGGTGGAGGGGGATCACCCGGTCATCGTGCGGCTGTCGGCGGCCGTGGACGCCATCGACCGGACCCTGGTGGAGGCCGAGGAGGCCATCGCCGCCGTGGACGCCGCCGCCGACGCCTTCGACTACGAGCCCGGACGGTTGGACAAGGCCGAGGAACGGCTGTTCGCCCTGCGCGCCGCCGCGCGCAAGCTGCACGTCACGGTGGACGGCCTGCCGACCCTGCGGCTGCGGTTGCGCGAACAGCTGCGGCTGATCGAAGACGGGGAGGAGGCCCTGACCAACGCCGGGCGCGAGGCGGCCGAGGCGGCGGAAGGCTACGACCTGGCGGCGACCTTCCTGACCTCGGCGCGGGAGGCGGCGGCCGAACGGCTGACCGCCGCCGTCATGGAGGAACTGGGACCGCTGAAGCTGGAGCGGGCGCGGTTCCGCGTGGTGCTGGAGCCGATCGAGGGTCGACGTGGGCCCGAAGGGGTCGAGACGGTTCGGTTCCAGATCGCCACCAACGCCGGGACCGACTTCGGCCCGCTGGACGCCATCGCCTCGGGCGGCGAACTGGCGCGCTTCGCCCTGGCGATGAAGGCGGCTCTGGCCGGGCGCGAGGACATGCTGCAGCCCGTGATGATCTTCGACGAGGTCGATCAAGGCGTCGGCGGCGCCGTGGCCGAGGCGGTGGGGTCGCGGCTGAAAAGGCTGTCGACCGGCGCCCAGGTCCTGGTCGTGACCCACAGCCCCCAGGTGGCGGCGCGCGGCCATGCCCACTGGAAGGTGATGAAGGCCGACAAGGACGGCCTGACCACCACCACGGTCGTCGCCCTGGACGAGGATCGTCGCCGCGAGGAGATCGCCCGGATGCTGTCCGGCGCCGAAATCACCGACGAAGCGCGCGCGGCGGCGCGGGCCCTGATCGGATAGGCCGGGCGGTCTTCGCAAAAACGGAGTCCGAACAGTCCGAACAGTCCGATTGCCGACCAGGCGTGGGCCTGATGGGGATGCCCGCTGTCGTGATTCCGATGGGTCCGAAGAACGAACCCGGAAGCCAGGAAGGCAGATCAGGGTTTGACGCTGCGGATAGCGGCGGGACGGCCCTGGCTTCCGGGTTCTTCGCTGCGCTCAGCTCCGGAATGACGGTTGGGTGGATTCAGGAAAAAACAGAGTCCGAACAGTCCGGACTGTCCGAATTCGCGGAAAGGATGGGATTGTCAAAGACCGGCGGACAGTGTCGCACGGCTTTGAACCAGGGCGTGTCGAAGGCGCAGTCGCGTCTTCAGGTGATTGAAAACGCGACGCCCTTTTCGTGGCGTTGCGCGCCCAGACCGTATCAGACGCCCAGGATCCAGCCTTCTTCCTGTTCGACCTTCTGGATCAGGTCGGGCGCGGCGTCCTTGGGCGGGGCGAAGGCCTTGGCAAGGTCGCCGGCTTCGTCCAGGCGGGCCAGCGCCTCGGCGGTGGTGCGGACCTGGGCCTGGTCCTTGAACTCGCCCGGTTCGGGCTTGGTCGGGAAGAGCGAGGGCCAGACCTCGACCACCAGGGCCGACAGGGGCTCCACGTCGTCAGGCGTCAGTTCGCGCCAGCCCGTGCCGAAGGGCCACACGGCGCCAGACGGACCCAGGCTGTCCAACAGGCGACGGACGGCGGGCACGCCGACCAGGGTCTGGCCGCCCACGGCGCCGGCGCCGTGCATCTGCCACACGCTCTTGGGTTGGAGACGGCCCCTGCGCGCGGCGTCCTCGGTGGCGCGGAACTCGGGGATGTCGGCGCCCGCCCCTGCGGGAGGCTTGGTGGTGGTCAGCCAGCGCTGGGCCTGTTTGGCCGGAGCGCCCCAGAAGGGCCAGGCCTCGTCCGTCATCAGCCGGTTCATCTTGGCCGCCACCTGGTAGCGGTTGTTGGTGTTGTCGGCCTTGTCCACGATGTTGGAGGCGATGAATTTCCACATCGCCTGCCACGGGGTTCCGTCCAGCCCCAGGCGCGCGGCCGTGCCGGCCGGATAGCCGAAGTTGAAGTCCAGCCCCACCAGGACCCGGTCGCCGCGCTTTCTGTGGTCGGCCAGAATGGAGGCCAGCAGAGCCTCGCCCTCGGCCCGCGTGGCGACGTTGTGCGTCTCGGCATAGAGGCGGAAACGCACGTCGCGCTTGGCCACGCCGATCCACAGCGAGGTGTCGCCCAGTTTCCTGGTCTCGGCGGCGGTCCAGTCGGCTACGACATAGGCGTCGAAAAGGCGGGCCAAGGCGGCCTCCCTGAATAAAGGCTGGTCTGTAGAATGAGCGGGCGCTTCTAACGCTCCCGCGCGCGGAGCGCAAAGGGCGTTCGGCCGCATTCAGCCCTTCAGCAGGGCCTCCAGATGCGACAGCCAGCGACGGCCCAGGCGCAGGGCCTCGCCGGGAGAGCCGGTCTGGGCGGGCAAGGCGGCGTCCCACAGGGCCATTTCGAACTCGGGATGGCGAGCGTCGGCGAACATGAGGCGCAGCACGACCTGTTCGGCGTCGGGGGCCATGACGTCCAGCGACTTGCGCGCCTCGCCCCGCCGGATGCGGGCCACGACGTGGCCGTCGACGATGATCTCGCCGCCCTCGACCTCTTCGAAGGCGTAGGCCAGGCCGTGGGCGCCGTTGGCCCACAGCACGACCACCTGTTCGACGTCGAAGTTCAGGGCGCAGGCGCGGCCCTCGCCTGGCGACAGGGCCTCGACCTCGGGCGGTGCGCCCAGGGCCTTCAACATGGCGCGACGCAGGCGGCGTTGCGGCTCCATCCACCAGGACAGGGCCAGCGCCAGGGTCGTCAGCACGGCGGCCGCCAGGGCGATCAGCAGAACCACCCGCAAGGCGTCGGCCATCGGCGTCAGGCCTCCGCGTCCGGCGACAGGTCCAGGTCGATCACCACCGGGACGTGGTCGCTGGGCTTGTCCATGTCGCGGGCCTCGCGGTGGGTCTCGATCCCCCGGAAACGGTCGGCGGCCTGAGGCGACAGCAGGGCGAAGTCGATGCGGATGCCGTTGTTCCGCTGCCAGGCGCCGGCCTGATAGTCCCAGAAGGTGTAGGTTCCGGCCGGTTCACCGCCGATCTCGTGCGCGTCGGCCAGGCCCAGGTTCTTCAGGGCGCGCAAGGCGCGGCGGCTCTCGGGTTGGAACAGGGCGTCGCCGGTCCAGTCGGCGGGGTTCCTGGCGTCCTCGGCCTCGGGGATGACGTTGTAGTCGCCGCACAGGGCCAGCGGCTCCTCGAACTTCAGCAGGTCCTGGGCGTGACGGTTCAGGCGGTCGAACCACGCCAGCTTGTAGGCGAACTTCTCGGTCCCGATCGGATTGCCGTTCGGCAGATAGATCGCCGCGACACGGACGGGGCGGGGCGCTTCGACCACAGCCTCCAGATAGCGGGCCTGATCGTCCGCATCGTCGCCCGGCAGGCCGCGCCGGACGTCGGACAGCGGGTGTTTCGACAGCAGGGCGACGCCGTTATAGGTCTTTTGCCCGTGGGTCTCGACATTGTAGCCTAGGCTCTCGAACGCCTCGCGCGGGAATTTCTCGTCCACGCATTTGATTTCCTGGAAACAGGCGACGTCGGGGGCGGCCTGCTCCAGCCACGCCAGGACGGTGGGCAGGCGGGCGTTGACGGAGTTCACGTTCCAGGTGGCGATGCGCATGACGGCGACGCTAGGCTGCGTCTGCGCTTCGGAAAAGAGCGGTCGAAAAGAAAAGGGCCGCCGGATCTCTCCGACGGCCCTTTCGGCTTTGGATGGACGGGCCCCTAGAGGCGGCCGCCCGAGGCCGGCGCGGGCGCGGCGGCCGGGGCCGGCGTCAGCTTGCAGCCGCCGCCGATCTGCTGGGCGGTGGCGCAGGGATAGATCTGCTGGACGGCGTTCTGGTCGTTGAGGCGGGCGATGACGCCGTCGGCGCCGTCGCACTTGGCTTCGTAGAAGACGCCGTTGGCGTTGCGACCCATCAGACGCGCCTCGGTCACATTGCACGAAGCGGCGGGCGAACCGGCCAGCCATGTCTTTACCGAGGCGGCGATTTCGCCCGTGGTCGTGAACCGGCAAGTTCCACTCTCGGCGACCACCTGAATGCAGGCGGTCTTGGTCCAGGCGTTGTTGATCTTCTTGATCCAGTAACCCTGGTCCCCGGAACAGCCGACCTCGTAGACCACAGCGTCGTCATTGGACTTGCCCACTACCGCGACCTGGTCGACCGTGCAGGGCACGCCGGCCTGCTGGGCGTATTCGCGCAGGAATTTCTGGGTGTCCTGGTTCGCGGGGATCGTGCATTGCGGGCCGACGGCGGCCTCCGGGTTCGCCGCGCGGGCGGTCGTCGCCGTATGGGCCAGAAGCACGCAATCCGTCGCCACCGGGGGCGTCTTCGTCTCGATCAGATAGCCGGGGCCCGCTGCACAGGCCACTTCGTAGATGGAGGTCTTCTCGGCGGTCGTGCCAAGCAGCTTGGCCTCGGAGACCTGGCAGCCCGTCTGGGCCAGGGTGGCCTGTTCCTGCGCGGCGGCGGTGATCTGTTCCGGAGTCATCTGCGGGGCTCTGTCGCGGCTACGGCCCATGCGGGCGTTGCCAGAGCCGCGAGTGGCGTTTTCCCGAGGATCGTCCGGGCGGGTCTGAGCGGCGGCCGGAACGACCGTTGCGACGCCGATGGCGAGAACCGCAAGGGTGACGGCGGCGATGGAGAGCTTCATGAACAACACCTCGAGGACTGTGTCTGCGTATGAGATCGTGTGGCGCTCCAAGATGGCCGGGTCAAGGCATGGCTGGACGTGGAGGCTTGATACGGCCTAGAGTTCGTCCGTTGTTATTGGAGACGGACTTGGCCGACGGCGCGACGCAGACCACGAAGGATGGGCGGGGCCTGACCTATCCGGGGCCGGCGGTTCCGGCCCCCGGCGAGGCTGTGGAGGTGGCGCGGGGCGTGTTGTGGCTGCGGTTCGCCCTGCCGTTTCAACTGGATCATGTGAACGCCTACGCCCTGGCCGACGGGGACGGCTGGACCGTGGTCGATACGGGGCTGAGGACGCGCGAGGCGACGGCGGCCTGGGAGGCGGCGCTGGAGGGGCCGCTGGGCGGGCGGCCGGTGCGACGGGTGATCTGCACCCACATGCATCCAGATCACATCGGCCTGGCGGGCTGGCTGTGCGAGCGGTCGGGCGCGCCCCTGTCGATGTCGCGGCTGGAATATGTGACGGCGCGGATGCTGATGGCCGAAGAGGCGGGCGACGCCCCGGCGGACGGCGAGGTCTTCTATCGCGCGGCGGGCTGGAGCGAGGCGCAGATCGCGCGCTGGCGCGACGACTACGGCGGGTTCGGCAAGGGGGTGGCCCCCATGCCCCGCAGCTATCGCCGGCTGTCCGAAGGCGAGGTGGTGCGGATCGGCGAGGACGACTGGACCGTGGTGGTCGGATCGGGCCACAGCCCCGAGCATGTCTGCCTGTGGCAGCGCTCTGACGGGGTCTTCCTGTCGGGGGATCAGATCCTGCCGCGTATCTCCTCCAATGTGTCGGTGTGGTCGACGGAGCCGGAGGCCGATCCCCTGGGCGACTGGATGGCGTCGCTGGACCGGCTGGCGGGCCTGCTGCCGGCCGAGACCTATGTGCTGCCGGCGCATGGAGAGCCGTTCACGGGCGTGCAGGCGCGGCTGGAGGCGCTGAAGCGCGGACACGAGGTCGCGCTGAAACGGCTTGAGCGGACGTTGCGTCAACCGTCTAGGGTGATCGACGGCTTCCCCGCCGTCTTCGGTCGGGCGGTTGGGGACGGGGCGCTGGGCATGGCCACGGGCGAGGCCCAGGCGCACCTGAACTATCTGGAGAAACGCGGCCGTGCGACGCGGACGCGGGATGAGAACGGCGTCGATTGGTGGAGCGCCGTCGCACAGGACGAGGAAACGACGTGAGCGAACATATCCGCAGCGAACTGGCCGACGGCGTCCTGACCGTCACCCTGGATCGGGCCGACAAGAAGAACGCCATCACCCAGGCCATGTATGCGGCCCTGGCCGAGGCGACCGAGCGGGCGCGCACCGACGATGCGGTGCGGGTGCTGCTGCTGCGCGGCGAGGGCGACAGTTTCTCGGCCGGCAACGACATTCAGGACTTCATTTCGCTGGGGTCGCAGAGCGCGGGGCCGGGCGACATGCCGGTGTTCTGGTTCCTCAAGGCGCTGGCCGACCTGGACAAGCCGGCGGTGGCGGCGGTGAAGGGGCGGGCCGTGGGCATCGGCCTGACCATGCTGCTGCACTGCGACCTTGTGGTGGTGGCCGAGGACGCCCTGCTGTCCGTGCCTTTCGTCAATCTGGCCCTGGCGCCCGAGGCGGCGTCCAGCCTGCTGCTGCCGGCGACCATCGGTCATCAGCGGGCGTTCGAACTGTTCGCCCTGGGCGAGCCGCTGGACGGCCGCACGGCCCTGGCCTGGGGGCTGGCGAACCGGGCGGTTCCGGCCGACCAGGTCGAGACGACGGCGGCGGAACTGGCGGCCAAGGTGGCGGCGCGGGCCCCGAATTCGATCCGCAAGACCAAGCGGCTGATGCGCGACGCCGAGGGGCTGTGGGCCCTGATGCAGCGCGAGGGCGAGGCCTTCGGATCGCAGATGAGCAGTCCCGAGGCGATGGAGGCCTTCATGGCCTTCAGCCAGAAGCGGGCGCCGGACTTTTCCAAGGCGGGCTGAGCCGCTTCATCCGACCTTGACTTGAATTCGCATCCCGGTTGGGTCTAGTGCGCGCGCCTTCCCGGAGCGCCGATGTCGCACGCCCTTGCCCTGACCACGGCCGATCGCCGGATCGACGCCGAGACCCCGGCCGACGCCGCCGGCGTGGCCGCCCTGGTCGCCGCAGCCTTCGGGCCGGGCCGGTTCGCCAAGACGGCCGAGCGGCTGCGCGAAGGGTCGAACTGGCGCGTCGGCTTTGTGGCGCGCGACGAGGCGGCGGTGATCGGCTCGGTGCGGCTGTGGCCCATCCGGGTCGGAGAGACGCCGGCCCTGTTCCTGGGGCCTATCGCCGTGGACGCCACGCGACGCAGCGGCGGACTGGGCGCCGAACTGGTCGAGGCCTGCCTGGAGCGGGCGAGGACGCTGGATGTCGGCGGCGTGCTGCTGGTCGGGGACGCCGCCTATTTCGAACGATTCGGCTTTCGCCCCGCGCCGGAAGCGGTCCTGCCCGGACCGGTGGCTCGTCGTCGGGTGATGTGGCTGGCCACGCGCGACGCCGAGGCGAGAGGACCTGTGCGGATCGACCGCTGACGGATTTGCGCTGGATCAAGGCGCGGCCGATCAGGTGCGCGCATGCCCCGCACGACGCCGGATATCGGCCGCATGAGGCGGCCTGGACGTCGGGGATACTGCAAGTGAACGCCTTCAAGACCCTTATGCTGGCCGCCGCTGCGGCCGTGCTGGCCACGCCGGCCCTGGCCCAGAGCGACAAGGCCTGGACCGCCCCGCGCGCCGGCGACTGGATCGTGACCGGACGGGCGACGGACGTCTTCTCTCAGGCCGACGACGCCATCAAGACCGCCGCCGCCGCCGACACCGGCCTGCATGTCGATGTGGGCGACAGCGTGATGCCGACGCTGGGCTTCACCTATTTCCTGACCGACCATCTGGCGGTCGAGGCGATCCTGGGCGCGACCAAGCACGAGATTCGCGCCCAGGGCGGGACGACCGATGTGGCGGTGCACGAGACCTGGGTCCTGCCGCCGGTCGTGACCCTGCAGTACCGACCGCTGACCGAGGGACGGTTCAGCCCCTATGTCGGCGCCGGGGTGAACTACATGGTCTTCTTCGACGGCAAGGATCAGAACAATTTCAAGGTGAAGCTGGACGACGGCTTCGGCTACGCCCTGCAGGCCGGGGCTGACCTAGGGCTGAAAGGGCCGTGGAGCCTGAACGTCGATGTCAAGAAGGTGTGGTTCAAGACCGACGCCGACATCAACGACGGCGCCATGAACAGCGACGTGCACCTGGACCCCTGGGTCGTGTCGGTGGGCGTGGGCCGCAAGTTCTGACGATGACGCCGTAAGGGCGACGACGGCGCGCGGGGTGACGAACCGGCCCCGCGCGCCTAAGTCTTCGTCCATGACGGATCAGACTTCGAACGGCGGATTGTCGGCGGTGGCCAAGGCCGCGAACCAGGCGGCGATACAGGCGCCGGGGCGCGGCCTGCCGCCCGTGCATCTGTGGAATCCCGAACACTGCGGCGACATCGACATCGTGATCCGCCGCGACGGGGTGTGGATGCACGAAGGATCGCCCATCGGCCGCAAGGAACTGGTGCGGCTGTTCTCGACCGTCCTGAGGAAGGACCCGGACGGCTATCATCTGGTCACGCCGGTCGAGAAGCTGAAGATCGCGGTCGAAGACCTGCCCTTCCGGGCCGTGGCGGTCGAGCGGGACGGCGACGACCTGGTGTTCACCACCGATGTCGGGGATGTGGCTCGGGCCGGGGCGGACGATCCCATCGTGGTCGAGACCGATCCCGAGACGGGCGAGCCGGCGCCGCGCGTCCATGTGCGGCGCGGCCTGTGGGCGCGGATCGCGCGGCCGGTCTTTTACGAACTGGTCGAGATGGCCGAGGCGGAGAACGGGCGGATGGTTGTCCGTTCGGGCGGCGAGACCTTTTCCCTGGGCGCGGTCGCATGAGCCTGGAGACGTTGAAGACGCGGCTGGCGGAACGGCTGGAGCCGGTGGACGGCTGGCGGCCCGATCTGACGGCCCACCGATCGGACTTCGACCTGAACCCCAAGGCCGCGCGCACGGTCAAGGACCTGCGGCCGGCGGCGGTCCTGATTCCCGTGATCGCGCGGCCCGAGGGGGCGACGGTGCTGCTGACCCGGCGGGCCGACACCCTGGCGCGGCACACGGGCCAGATCGCCTTTCCGGGCGGGCGGCTGGACCCCGGCGAGACGGCGGTTCAGGCGGCCCTGCGCGAAGCGGACGAGGAGGTGGCGCTGGAGCCGAACGCGGTCGAGGTGCTGGGTCTTTCCGACGCCTATGAGACGGGGACGGGGTTTCTGGTCACGCCGGTGATCGGCTGGCTCGACCGCCCGCCCGTGACCACGCCCTCGCCCGACGAGGTGGCCGAGGTGTTCGAGACGCCTTGGGAATTCCTGATGGATGCGGCCAACCACCGACGTGATTTCTACGATCTGGACGAGGGGCTGCGGCGGTGGTTCTGGGCCATGCCATGGGGCGAACGCTACATCTGGGGCGTGACGGCGGGCATTCTGAAAGGCCTGCATGCGCGGCTGTACGGCGACGAGGCGCAGGCGGTCGCGGCGGCGGACGAGGACGCGGCGTGAGCGTCTCCATGGCCGGACAGCCCTGGTTGGAGGCGACGGCGACCCAGGCGGTGATGACGGCGCTGGAGGCGGCCGGGGGCGAAGGGTGCGCGCGCTTCGTCGGCGGCTGCGTACGCAACAGCCTGCTGGACCAGCCGGTCGACGACATCGACATCGCCACCCGGCTGACGCCCGACCAGACGATACGGGCGCTGGAGGCGGCGGGGCTGAAGGCCGTGCCGACCGGGGTCGAGCACGGCACGGTGACGGGCGTGTCGGATCGACGCCCCTATGAGATCACCACCCTGAGACGGGACGTGGAGACCGACGGTCGGCGCGCGGTGGTGGCCTTCACCCAGGACTGGGCCGAGGATGCGGCGCGACGGGATTTTCGCCTGAACGCCCTCTACGCCGACCGGGCCGGGACGGTGTACGATCCGACCGGCGGCGGGCTGGAGGACGTGGCGGCCGGGCGGATCGTCTTCGTGGGCGAGGCCGAGACGCGCATCCGCGAGGACTATCTGCGGATACTGCGCTTCTTTCGATTCTACGCCTGGTACGGGCGCGGGGCGCCGGACGCGGTGGGGCTGACGGCGTGCGCGGCGCTGAAGGACGGCATGGCGCGCCTGTCGGCAGAACGGGTGTCCAAGGAGTTGCTGAAACTGCTGGCGGCCCCCGATCCGCGACCGGCGGTGGCGGCGATGGCCGAGACCGGCGTGCTGGCGCAGGTGTTGCCCGAGGTTCAGCCGCTGAATCTGTTCGAGGGGATGTGCGGCGTCAGCGACGATCCGGTGATGCGGTTGTCGGCCCTGGCGCCCGCCGATGCGGCGACGGTGACGCGGATCGCGGGGAGCCTGAGGCTGTCGAACGCCGTGCGGGATCGGCTGGCGGCGGCGGTGGCCGAGGGAGCGACGGTTTCGACTGGACTGACGGACGCCCAGGCGCGGGCGGCGCTGTATCGGCTGGGCCGGCGGGCGTTTCAGGATCGGCTGGCGCGGGCCGAGGCGACGCAAGGGCGCAGCGCGCGGCTGCGGGATATGGCCCAGACCTGGACGGCGCCGGCCCTGCCGGTCGGCGGGCGGGACCTGGCGCGGCTGGGCCTGAAGCCGGGACCGGAGACGGGGCGGGTGCTGAAGGCGTTCGAGGACGGTTGGATCGCCGACGACTTTCCCGTGGACGGGCACGAGGACCGGCTGAAACGCCTTATTGCGCCGCGCGGGTGAACTGGGTCACGACCGGGCGGTGATCCGAGCCGGTGGGTTCGCCCAGGCGGCGCGACACCAGGGCCAGGTCCGGCGAATGATAGACCTGGTCGATGGTGATGCCGGCGAAGGCGGGCAGGCGCGTCGGCCAGGTGCCGGGCCAGGCCGGGGCGGCGACCAGATTCATGTCGGCCTGGACCTGGCGGCCGATGCGGGCGCTGGAGACGCTGTTGAAATCGCCGGCGGCGATGACCGGATGGACGGGAGCCTCCAACCGGCGCTGGGTCAGGGCCATGACCTGGGTGATCTGACCCCACTGATACTGATACGGCCAGGGCCGGGTCAGGTGGACGGCGAAGACGTCCAGCGGCCCAAGCGGCGTCTGGATCACCGCGCCCGCGGCGCTGAGACCGTCGGGCGGCGAGGGCAGGGTCCGGACGATGGGATAGCGCGAGGCCACGATAGAGCGGGCGTCGCGGCCGCGATCCGGCTGGTGCAGATCGGTGCGGTAAGGGTAGCCGGCCAGGATCGTGTCGGCCCGGGCGGTGGCGACAGCCCCCATCTCCACCAGCATGACGATGTCGGGATCGGCGGCGGCGATGGAGCGGCGCATGGCCTGAACATCGGCGTTATAGACCCACAGATTGGCCGAATAGACGCGCACGACCGGCTGACCCGGCAGAGGCGCGGGCGCGCGGGGGGGGAACCATTGGGGCCAGACCGCGAGCAGAAGAAGGCCGCAGGTCACAACGCCGGTTCCGGCCGCCGGCCACAGGCGCAGCAGCAGACAGATCAGGGTGACGCCGACCGCCGCCGTCAGGGCCGGGGCGGTGAACTGGGCCAGGATGTCCACCCAGCGATGGCCGACGCCGCTGAGGGCCGTCGCGGCGATGGTCGCCAGGCCGAGAAGGGTCAGGCCGGCCGCCAGATTGGCCGCCGTCTTCAGCAGGGACATGAACGGTCCTTTGAGGGTGAACATCAACGCCACAGGCGCGTTAAGCGTGACCATTGGAGCGCGACATGGCCAAACGGTCCATCCGGGATATCGAGAAGATCTGGTCCAATGTCGAGGGCGTCAAGAAGCTGTCGGACCGGGTGATCGGCTTCGGGCCGTTCGGCCTGGGTCTGGACGCCCTGCTGACGTGGATCCCGGTGGTGGGCACCGTCTATACGGTCGGGACCGGCGGCTGGCTGATCCTGCAGGGGATAAGGGCGAAGGCGACGCCGGCGACCCTGGCGCGGATGGCGGCCTATATGGCGGTGGACACGGCGACGGGGTCCGTGCCGATCGCGGGCGACGTGGTGGACACCTTCTTTCCCGGCCAGCTGATGGCGGCCGGCGCCTTGCAGAAACACATCGAGGCCACTCACTGGGTCGAGGACAGCGAGGCGGCGGCGCGCGCCAGCGGCGACCACGAGCGCCATCTGGAGACTGTGAAGAACGACCGGAAGCTGAAGCGCATCGTCTATCTGCACGACTGATATGCGCGCAGGACAGAGCCTGCGCGCCGAGTTCGGGAAAATGAAGCCAGCGAAAACAGCGGCTTGGTTTTCGCTTGGCCCGATCCGCCAGCCCTGGTCGCGGGGCGTTCCAGACTGATCTCCATCAACGACGGAGATCCCATGAGCGACGATTTCAGCGCGCGTCTGGCCCTGCCCTATCTGGCGGCGGGGCAGATGCAGAAACACGTGACCCTGAACGCGGCCCTGACGCGGCTGGACGCCCTGTTGCAGACCCTGGCGGTCAGCCGGACGATCACGGCGCAGCCCGAAGGTCCGGCGGACGGCGCCCTCTACATTCTGCCCGAGGGCGCGACGGGAAGCGCCTGGAGCGGACGCCCGGCCGGGACGCTGATGCGGTTCGAGGCGGGCGGTTGGGCCGTCGTGCCGACGCCGGACGGCCTGATCGCCATGGTGGCCGACGCGGGCGAGGCGGTGGTGCGCGTGGGCGGCGACTGGCGGCCGCTGGGCGAACGGCTGGGCGTGGCGCAGGACCTGACGCGGCTGGGCGTCGGCACGACGGCGGACGCGGCCAATCCGGTGGCGATGAAGGTCAACGCCGCCCTGATCACCGCGCGCGGGACAGGCGAGGGCGGCGACGGCGATCTGCGGATCAAGGTCAACAAGGAGGCGGCGGACGACGTGCTGTCGCTGCTGTTCCAGAGCGGCTGGGGCGGCCGGGCGGAACTGGGCCTGATCGGCGACGACGATCTGAGCCTGAAGGTCAGCCCGGACGGCGGGACCTGGCGGCGCGCCTTTGCGGTGGATCGGGCGACGGGGCGTGTGGCCTTCGACCAGGGCGCGACGCGGCTGGAGACGACGGTGTTCACCGGCACCGGCGTCTATTCGCCCCCGGCCTGGGCGCGGTGGATCGAGGCGGTCTGCGTCGGCGGCGGCGGAGGCGGCGGGGCAGGCCAGTCGGGCGCGGCCGGGACCGCGCGCCTGGGCGGCGCGGGAGGCGGAGCCGGCGGACGCAGCGAGGGGCGGTGGGCGCGCGCGGCCCTGACTGGAGATTTGACCGTCACGCCGGGCGGCGGCGGTGCGGGCGGGTCCGGTTCGGGCGCGAACGGCCAGGGCGGCGGCGAGACGACAGTGGTTCTGGCGGGGCAGACCCTGTTGCGCGCGACGGGCGGTGCAGGGGGAACGGGGGGAGCACGACGGCGAGCCTGGGCGGCCTGGGGCGGCTGGCCGCGAACGGCGGAGGCGGATCTTCGACCGGCGGGGCGGCCGCGGACGGTGAGGAGCGGCGCGATCCCTTCGGTCCGGGCGGAGGCGGCGGCGGCGGCGGCCTGGATGCGTCCAACGCCGCGCGCGCTAAGCGGCAAGGGCGGAAGCGGGGGCCTGACCAGCGGCGCGACGAGCGGCGGCGCGGCGGGCGCGGCCGGTCAGGCGGCTTCCAACCCCGATCTGTCGCCCAGCGGCGGGGGCGGCGGCGGTGGAAACGCCTCGGCCGCCGGAGCCGGACAGGCGGGCGGCGCGGGCGGGGCCTTCGGCGCGGGCGGCGGCGGCGGCGGGGCAGGGCAGACGGGCGCAGGCGTCGGCGGCCAGGGGGCGCGGGTCTGGTCCGCGTCACGGCGGTCGGATGAGCCCGTTCGATCCGATGGAGCCGGTCGAGGGGCTGGACGCCGAGGCATGGGAGACGCCCGACAGTCTGAGTGCGGGCGAATGGCGGATGGAGAGCGGGATGGACGGCCTGTGCGGCCGCCGTTTCGCCGAAGGGGAGGACGAGGAATGAGGGCGAGCAGGCGGATGACGGGACAGCCGCTGGCCGAGGGGCGATGGCTGTGGCGCAGGCTTTACGTCTTTCTGGTCAGCGCGGGGCTGTGGCTGCTGCTGCTGCGATCACTGGGGCGGATGCCGCCCGACAGGCTGCTCCATGCGGCGGACGGGCTGATGGGGCTGCTGGCCCTGACGCTGGTGCTCTATCTGATGGCGCCGACGGCGCAGCAACTGGCGGCCATGATCGCGGAGCTTAAGCTGCGTCTGGCGGGGGGGCGGCCATGAGCTTTCGCCTGTCGGCGCGGTCCCGCGCGCGGCTGAGCGGGGTGCATCCGGCCCTGATCGCCGCGGTCGAGCGCGCCATCGCCCGGACGTCGGTCGATTTCATGATCGTCGAGGGGTTGAGGACGCCCGAACGCCAAGCGGTCCTGGTCAGGGCCGGAGCCAGCCGGACCCTGAAATCGCGGCACCTGACCGGGCACGCGGTCGATGTGGCGGCGCTGGTCGACGGGCAGGTTCGGTGGGACTGGCCGCTGTATGGCCGGATCGCCGAGGCCTTCAAGACGGCGGCCCTGGAGCTGAAGGTTCCCATCGTCTGGGGCGGCGACTGGCGCACCCTGAGGGACGGGCCCCATTTCGAACTGGATCGGGGGGCGTTCCCATGAAGAGTCTCGCACCGCTGGGATGGGCGGTCGTGCTGGGCGTCGGCCTGGTGTTGATGCTGGCGGCCCTGGCCGGGCTGGGAGTCCACTGGGATCCGCTGGGGCTGGAGCGGCGGCGGTCGCAGGCGGCCCAGGCCCGCGCCGCCATCGCCGAGACCGAACGCCGGGCCCGAGGCCTGGAGGCCGAAGGGGCGGCCGCGCAGATGCGCCGACTGGAGGACCATCAACGACAACGCACGGCATCGGAGCGGGCGACCGCCGCCGCCGTGGAACAGGCGAGGAGCGCCGATGACGCCGACATCCCTCTTGAAAGCCGCAGGGCCGATCGCCTGCGCGACCATGATCGCGAGCTGCGCCGTCTCGCGCCCGACCTTGGCGGTTACGCCGCCACGGCTGACCCTGCCCGAGGCGGCGACGCGGCCGTGCGACCTGGCGACCCTGCCGGCTGAGCCGACGGCCGGCGATCTGGATGTCGCCTATATGCGGCGGGGCGCCCAGATCGCGGCCTGCGACGGCGCGCGGCGGCTGGCGGTCGAGACGCTGCTGGCGGAGCGGGCGATGCAGGACGCCTGGATCAAGGCCGGCGCCCGGCCCCGGTGAAGGGGGCAGAAACGACTCGGCAATATCTGCCGCATGTGACCGGATTTTGCCGGGTCGGTTCGTCTACCGTCGGAATAAGTACATAAAAATCAACGTTGAAATATGTCGGACGGGCCGTTCCGAACTGGCCCCGACCTTGCTCCTGAAGAGCCCGAGCAAAAGGCTCCTGGCGCTAAAATGGCGCCGGACATCACACGAAGTGAAAAAGGACAGCCAAAATGGCTAACAGCATCAATACGAACTACGGCGCCGCCATCGCGCTGCAAAACCTCAATGCGACCAACGATCAGCTGGCTCGCACGCAGAACCGTGTCAACACGGGCCTGAAAGTCGCCACCGCCAAGGATAACGGCGCGATCTACGCCATCGCGACGACCCAGCGCGCCAATATGGGCGCCATGGACGCGGTCAAGAATTCGCTGCAACGCGGCCAATCCATCGTCGACGTGGCCCTGGCCGCCGGCGACACCGTCACCGCTGCTCTGGAAGAGATGAAGCAGCTGGCGGTCAACATCCAGTCGTCCGTCGCCGGCTCCGACGCCGAGACCGCCTACCTGGCCGACTTCAACGCCCTGGGCAAGGAAATCGACGCCGCGCTGAAGGGCGCCAGCTTCGACGGCGTCAACCTGTGGAACACGACCACGGCGACCAATGTCACGACCAATCTGAGCGGCGGCAGCTATCAGATCGGCTTCGGCACGACCGACAAGGCCGCCGCCGCCGCCGTCACCGCCGTTTCGGCCGGCACGGCCGCGCGTGCGGGCGCCACGACAACCATCGTCGACGCCGCGATCAAGGAAATCACGTCCGATCTGGCGACCCTGGGCACCCAGTCCAAGTCGGTGGGCCGCCAGCTGACCTTCGTGGGCAAGCTGCAGGACGCCACGGAAGCCGGAATCGGCAATCTGGTGGACGCCGACCTGGCCAAGGAAAGCGCCAAGCTGACCGCGCTGCAGACCAAGCAACAGCTGGGCGTCCAGGCGCTGTCGATCGCCAACTCCTCCAGCCAGATCCTGTTGAGCCTGTTCCGCAACTAAGCGGAGCTCGATCCTCCCATTTCAGGCCGAGACGATCCGCGTCTTCGCCCGACCTTCAGCGCGCGCCCGGTAAATTCTGCCGGGTGATCGGGGGCGCTCGGCAGAAACTGCCGGGCAGAAAGGACGGTAAATCAAGAGTTAACGTGTAAAATCAGTACGTTACGACCGGCAATGCGGCCGTTTCCTGGCCCGGCAATTGCTTCACCCCCACCGAGCAAAAAGCTCCTGGCGTCAAAAGGACGCCGGCGATCACCGAAGTGAAAAAGGACCCGCCAAAATGGCGAACAGCATCAACACCAACTACGGCGCGGCCATCGCGCTGCAGAACCTGAACAAGACCAACGCCTCGCTGGAGACGACCCAGAACCGGATCAACACCGGGATGAAGGTGTCGTCGGCCAAGGACAATGGCGCGATCTTCGCCATCGCCACGACCCAGCGCGCCAACATGGGCGCCATGGACGCGGTGAAAAACTCGCTGCAGCGCGGCCAATCCATCGTCGACGTGGCCCTGGCCGCCGGGGACACGGCGACGTCCGCCCTGGAAGAGATGAAGGCCCTGGCGGTCAACATCGCTTCGTCCACCGGCGACGCGCAGACGGCCTATCTGGCCGACTACAACGCCCTGGGCAAGGAAGTGGCCTCGGCCCTGTCGGGCGCCAGCTTCGACGGCGTCAATCTGTGGACCACCGCCGCCGTCACCAACCTGACCACCAACACCTCGGGCGGCACCTACGCCATCGGTTTCGCCGCCGCGCCGTCGGCCGACGCGACCCTGACGGCGGTGAACACCGGCGCCATCACGGCGGCGAACGCCACAGTCACCAACGTGGACGCCGCGATCAAGACCGTCACCACCAGCCTGGCGACCTTGGGCACCCAGTCCAAGTCGGTGGGCCGTCAGCTGACCTTCGTGGGCAAGCTGCAAGACGCGACGGAGGCCGGCATCGGCAATCTGGTGGACGCCGACCTGGCCAAGGAAAGCGCCCGTCTGACCGCCCTGCAGACCAAGCAACAGCTTGGCGTGCAGGCGCTGTCGATCGCCAACTCGTCCAGCTCGATCCTGATGAGCCTATTCCGCTGAGGCCCGGAGGCGTGATCAGCCTTGGGCGGTCGCGTCATGGCCTTGAAACCGGAGGTCGATCACGGTCGGCCTTCATACCCCGAGCAAAACGCTCCCGTCGCCAAAACGGCGGCGGCCATCACGAAGTGAAGAAGGAGAGCCAAAATGGCTAACAGCATCAATACGAACTACGGCGCTGCGGTCGCCCTGCAGAGCCTGAACAAGACCGCCGCCCAACTGGAAACCACCCAGAACCGGATCAACACCGGCATGAAGGTGTCGTCGGCCAAGGACAATGGCGCGATCTTCGCCATCGCCACGACCCAACGCGCCAACATGGGGGCGATGGACGCGGTCAAGAACTCGCTGCAACGGGGTCAGTCCATCGTGGACGTGGCCCTGGCCGCCGGCGACACGGTCACGTCGGCGCTCGAGGAGATGAAGGCCCTGGCGGTCAACATCGCTTCGTCCGCCACCGGTTCGGACGCGCAGACGGCCTATCTGGCCGACTACAACGCCCTGGGCAAGGAAGTCGACACCGCGCTGAAGGGCGCGTCGTTCGACGGCGTCAACCTGTGGAACACCACCACGGCGACCAATGTGACGACCAACACCTCGGGCGGCACCTACCAGGTCGGCTTCGGCACGACCGACATCGCGGCGGCGACCGGCATCACCGGCGTCACCACGACGGCGACGGCCGCCACGGCGACCACCACCGCCGTGGACGCTGCGATCAAGGAAGTCACCACGCGTCTTGCGACCCTGGGCACCCAGTCCAAGTCGATCGGCCGTCAACTGACGTTCGTCAACAAGCTGCAGGACGCCACGGAGGCCGGCATCGGCAATCTGGTGGACGCCGACCTGGCCAAGGAAAGCGCCCGTCTGACCGCCCTGCAGACCAAGCAACAGCTTGGCGTGCAGGCGTTGTCGATCGCCAACTCGTCCAGCTCGATCCTGCTGGGCCTGTTCCGCTAAGGCCCGGAAGGCCGGGGCGTTTCGGCGTCCCGGCCAAAGGTCTGAAACCCCGAGCAAAACGCTCCCGTCGCCAAAAGGGCGTCGGCCATCACGAAGTGAAGAAGGAGAGCCAAAATGGCTAACAGCATCAACACCAACTACGGCGCTGCGGTCGCCTTGCAGAGCCTGAACAAGACCAACGCCCAGCTGGAAACGACCCAGAACCGGATCAACACCGGGATGAAGGTGTCGTCGGCCAAGGACAATGGCGCGATCTTCGCCATCGCCACGAGCCAGCGCGCCAACATGGGGGCGATGGACGCGGTCAAGAACTCGCTGCAACGGGGGCAGTCGCTGGTCGACGTGGCCCTGGCGGCCGGCGACACGGCGACCTCGGCTCTGGAAGAGATGAAGGCCCTGGCGGTCAACATCGCCTCCTCGACCGGCGACGCGCAGGCGGCCTATCTGGCCGACTACAACGCCCTGGGCAAGGAAGTGGCCTCGGCCCTGTCGGGCGCCAGCTTCGACGGCGTCAATCTGTGGGCCACCGCGGGCGTCACCAATGTGACGACCAACACCTCGGGCGGCACCTATGGCGTCGGTTTCGCGGCCAACATCTCGACGGACGCGGCGCTGGCGGCCGTGAACACCGGCGCGATCACGGCGGCGAACGCCACCACGGCGAACGTCGACGCGGCCTTGAAGAAGGTCACGGACAGCCTGGCGACCCTGGGCACCCAGTCCAAGTCGGTGGGTCGTCAGCTGACCTTCGTGGGCAAGCTGCAAGACGCCACGGAGGCCGGCATCGGCAATCTGGTGGACGCCGACCTGGCCAAGGAAAGCGCCCGTCTGACCGCCCTGCAGACCAAGCAGCAGCTTGGCGTGCAGGCGTTGTCGATCGCCAACTCGTCCAGCTCGATCCTGCTGGGCCTGTTCCGCTAAGGCGAACGGCCGGGCGATCATGAACGGCCGCCCGGCCGAACGTCTCCTACTTCCTTAGAGGAGCGCGGGTTTGTCCGCGCTGGGAGCCATGACAGAGAATGTCGCCAGAATAACAAGCGCGCCTTCGCCCCTGCCTTCGACCGTCGTCGCTACGCCCGAGGTCCAGCCCGAGCCGCGCAACGACAACGCCGACGCCGGCCGCTACCGGCTGACCATCGAGGCCGTCGGGGATCATCGCTATGTGTACAAGGTCCTGGACCGGGTGACGGGCGAGGTGATCCGCCAACTGCCGAGGGAAGAGGTCGAGAAACTGAGCAGCGACCCGACCTATCGGGGCGGAAAGATCGTCGACACCACGGCCTAGAGGCCGCTGTCGCATCGAGGCTTGGGAACGCCGCCGGCTCGCCGGACGGCGCATTCATGGTTTCCGGGCCGTTAACCATCCGCTCACGACTCATGGTTAATGCTGCACGGAACAGAAGTCCCGGGGCTTGAAGCCATGACCAGCATCCATACCAACACCTCGGCGATGATCGCCTTGCAGAACCTGAACAAGACCAGCGACCAGCTGGCCGCGACCCAGAGCCGGGTGAACACCGGCCTGAAGGTTCAGGGCGCCAAGGACAACGCCGCCGTCTGGGCGGTGGCGCAGGGGCAGAGGGCGGACCGCGGGGCGCTGGAAGCCGTCACCACCAGCCTGAACCGCGCGACCTCGATCGCCGACGTGTCGCTGGCGGCGGGCGAACAGATTTCGGACCTGCTGACCGAGCTGAAGGCCAAGGCCACGGCGGCGTCCGACGAAAGCGCCACCCTGGCGATGAGGACCTCCTACAACGACGAATTCCAGTCGCTGCTGAAGTCGATCCAGTCGTTCGCCGACAACGCCATCTTCGACGGCTCCAACATCCTGGACGGATCGGCGACGGCCGGCATCAACTTTCTGGCCAGCGCCGACGGAACCGAGACGATCACGCTGAACCGCCAGGACATGACGCTGAACGGCCTGGGGCTGGGCACGACGCCGGCTGCGCCGGACCTGCTGACCAAGGCCAACGCCGACGCGGCGCTGACGCGGATCAACACGGCCCTGTCGACCAGCACGGCGAATCTGGCGGAACTGGGCGCCCAGGCCAAGCAGATCGAGCGGCACACCACCTATGTGGGCAAGCTCTCCGACGCGCTGGAGGCCGGCATCGGCAATCTGGTGGACGCCGACCTGGCTAAGGAAAGCGCGCGGCTGCAGGCGCTTCAGGTGCAACAGCAGCTGGGCGTCCAGGCCCTGTCGATCGCCAACCAGTCGCCGCAGATCATCCTGTCGCTGTTCAAGGGCTGACGGCCGCTTAAGGGTTCGTTATCGGCCCGCGCCGCAATGTGGAGGGGCGGAGCCGAATGATGATCAACAACAGCTATCTGTTGGGCCTGTACGGCGGGACGACCGATACGTCCTCGCTGTTCGGCGCGCAGACCTCGGCCCAGACCTCGCAAGGGGCCGCCAAGGCCAAACAGACCCAGCCCACGGCGCCGTGGTCGTCAAAGGCCACGACCGCCCCCAAGGCCAGCGACATGGTGCGCGCCGCCCTGGGCGGGCGACGCATCGTCGACGAATCCGCCGTCAATCTGGATCTGGCCGGCGCCTCGGCCGACTATCGCAAGCTGTTCGCGACCTATCAGGCGCTGAACACCCTCGGCGCCCTGGCGGATCGGGCCAACGTCAAGGGGCTGTCGGCCGCAGAGGCCGGGCAGGTCGCCAAGAGGTTCGCCTCGGGCCTGGCGGAACTGTCGGACTATCTGAAGACCTCCAAGTTCGAGGATCTGCGCCTGGTGCAGGGCGTGTCCCAGTCCAAGGTCAAGACCGGCTTCGCCCAGGAGAAGGCGCCCTCCAGCTTCGTCACTCAGCCGATCCACGACGGCGCCCTGAGCGATCCGGTCAAGGCGTTCGAGGGCGACGTGAAGTTCGCCATGACCATCCGCACGGCGGTGGGGACGCGGAGCGTCGACATCGACCTGTCGAACATGGGCGCGACGCCGCGCACGATGGACAACGTCATCGCCCACATCAACGACAGCCTGGAGAACGCCGGCGTCGCGACGCGGGTGGGGCGCGAGGCGATCGAGGTTCAGCCCAAGACGATCAAGAGCGGCGGCAAGACCATCACCCTGCCGGCGGGGCCGGACCAATGGGCGCTGAAGATTTGGGGCGGGGTGGGGGAGACGGTGGGTTTCACGGCCGCCGCCGCCTCCGACGCCGTCTATGTGACGCAGGGCGTCGGGGCCAAGGGCGCGGGCCAGTTGCTGAAGTTCCAGGCCGACGGCGGCGCCGCCCCGGCCGCCCAGCAGGGGGTGGACGATCCCTTCTGGGTCGCGGACCGGGTGGGCCATACCAACCTGCCGGACGGGGTCGCGGCGGTGCGCGCCAGCGCGACGGCGCCCGACGGCTCGGTCTGGGTCGTGGCGGACCTTACCGAGCGGCTGGACAATCAGCCGATCAAGGGCGCGCGCGACGTCGCCCTGATGAAATACGATTCCGCCGGCAATCTGACGCAGACCAAGCTGCTGGGCGCGGCCGGATCGGCCAATGGCTTCTCCATCGCCGTGGACGCCGACGGGCGCGTGGCGGTGGCCGGGTCCGTGACCGGCGCACTGGAACCCGGCAAGAGCGGCGATGTCGCCACCGTAGCCGACAGTTTCGTCACCGTGTTCGACGACACCGGCAAGGAGTTGTGGACCCAGCGACGCGGCGCCAAGGCCGCCGACGAGGCGACCGAAGTCCGTTTCGGCGACGACGGGCGCGTCTATGTCGCCGGGCGAGCCAAGTCGGCCATGCCTGGCCAGGCGGCCCTGGGCGGATGGGACAGCTATCTGCAGACCTTCGAGGAGAGGCCTCTGACGGTCATCGGGCCCGTGGCGGGGGTCAATGTCTCGACCCTGCAGTTCGGTTCCTCCGGCGACGATTCGGTCCAGGCCATGACGGTGTCGGGGTCGGACCTCTACACCGCAGGCGTCGAGAACGGGCGGGCCGTCGTGCGCCGGTTCACCCTGGATGCGGCGGGGATTCCGACCCTGGCGGCGACGCGCGACCTGGGTCTGTTGAGCGGCTCCATCGCCGGGGTCTCGGTCGAGAACGGCCGGGTGGTCGTGACGGGCCAGACCGACAACGCCGCCCTGGACGCCGGGACGGTGACGAACCCCCATGCGGGCGGGACGGATGTCTTCGTCGCCAGCCTGTCCGGCGATCTTCAGGCCGGGGCGGGCGATCGGCTGACCTATTTCGGCGGATCCGGCAACGACACGGCGGCTGACGTGCAGATCAAGGACGGCAAGGTCTGGATCACCGGCACGAACCGGGACGCGGGTGCAGCCAAGACCGATCCGACGCAGGCCTATCTGGCGCGGCTGGATCTGGCGACCGGGACGGTGGAGTACAATCGCACCTGGCGCGGCGACGGCGATCAGGTCACGCCGACCAGCCTGAGCATCGCGGCGGGCGGCGCCAGCGTGCTGGATCGCCTGGGCCTGCCGCAGGGCGAGATCATGCAGGCGGAATCCAAGCTGCTGACCGTCGCCACTGCGGCGCGGGTGGGCGATCAGTTCTCGATCTCGCCGGCGGGGGGCGGCCGGGCCGTGACCGTGACCATCGACGCCAAGGACACGCTGGACACCCTGGCCAAGAAGATCATGACCGCCTCGAATCGGCAGTTGAAGGCGACGGTAATCACGGATTCCAAGGTGGTTCCGCCCGTCCAGAGGCTTCAGATCGTCGCGGCCGACAACAAGGCCGGGGCGGTGATATCGGCCGGCGCGGTGGGCAAGGACGCCCTGGCGGCGCTTGGGCTGTCGCCGGGCTTCGTCGGAAACACGGCGGACAAGTCGATCAAGACCTTCGGCCTGAACCTGGCCAACACCTTGAATCTGAACGATCCCGCCTCGATCAAGGCGGCGACGGAGGCCTTGGCCCAGGCCATGACGGCGGTGCGATCCGCCTACCGCGCCCTGGGGCCGCAGACCACGCCCCAGACCAACAGCCAGTCCGGCAAGGGCGCCTCCACCGCCTATCAGCAGACCCAGTTGGCGAATTTCCAGGCGGCGCTCAATCGTCTGAGCGCCTGATCGCCTCAGCGCGCGGGCGCAGGCTAGGATCGGCGGTTGACGCCCGGCGCCGGCTCGGGGTTATTGGGTCGGCAATCGTGAAAGGCGTCCATGACCCCGCCCAAAGACAACCGCGTCATCATCGCCGTCGGCGCCGGTCTGGTGATCGTCGTCGCTGTCGTTCTGGCCCTGATCTTCACCAGCGGCGGGGACAAGACGCCCGAGCCGCCCCCTGCCTCCAAGGGGGGGCTGACGGTCGATCTGGCCGATGCGCCGTCGCTGGAGCCGACGCGAGAGCTGAAATGTTTCGTGGACGGGCAGTTCGTGGGTCTGGCGACCCTGGCGGACTGCGCCCGGCGCAACGGTCTGGCCACCGACGCCCTGGACGTGGGTCTGGACGAGACCGGGGCCCTGGCCGCCGCCCCGACCGCCGCCTTCGCCCCGCCGCCGCAACTGCCGCCCGTCCAGACGGTCGAGACGCCGCAGGCGACCCCCAGCGTCGAACCGATCTCGCCCAAGCCGACCGCCGCGCCCCCCGCCGCCGGCAGCCCCTGCCTGCGCTATACCGGGTCGGACTGGCGCGTGCTGTCGAACGGCATGAGCCGCGCCGCCTGCGTCCAGGCCCTGTACGCCGGAACGTGCGTGCGGCCGGGCGAGGCGCAGTACGGCCGCTGGGGCGACACGACCCTGCGCCTGGTGCCGCGCCGGGTCGAACAGTCCGGCGACAACACCCGCTTCCGCACCCTGGCCGAACAGGATCGCAACTGCCAATTCCCGGAGCTGAACTGATGCGCGCGACCGCCCTTGTCCTCGTCGCCGGCGCCGCCGCACTGGCCGCCTGCAGCAATGAACCCAAGTTCGAGTTCACGCCCGAGACCTGCTACTATGTGACCCAGCCCGCCGGAAAGCCGCCCGAGTTGCAGAAGCTGGGCGAGAACGTCGCCCAGATCGAACTGTGCGCCGCGCGTCTGGAAGAGATGCGGCTGCGCTTCCTGCGCATGGGCGGCTCCAACCAGGAGGTCACGGGCGCCTATCAGGGCCGGTTCATCTTCATCGACCGCGAAGGCGTGAAGTTCGGCAAGAGCCTGAACGGCAGCCGCTTCTTCGCCATGGCCCGCACGGGCGACGGCCGTCTGGCCATTCCGGGCGCCATCACCCGCGACGAGACGGGGCGGCCCATCGCCGTCGCCGACGAGCCCGAGGCGAAATAGAAAACGCGTCGCAGGCTTGCGTAGCGTGAACAAAGGTGGAACATTTCGTTAATCCACCGATTTGGCGGGTCTGATGTCGAATGCGTCTGGCGGTGATCCGCTTCGGCCCTAAGACATCCGGCTGAATTACGGGGCGGGCGAGAAACGCGCCGCCCTTCGAGAAAAGGAAGTTTCCATGGCGGGCAGCGTCAACAAGGTCATTCTGGTCGGCAATCTGGGGCGCGACCCGGAAATCCGCTCCATGCCCAACGGCGACCGGATCGCCAATCTGTCGATCGCCACGTCCGAGACGTGGCGCGACAAGTCGACCGGCGAGCGCAAGGAGAAGACCGAGTGGCACCGGGTCGTCATCTTCAACGACAATATCGTCAAGGTGGTCGAGAACTATGTGAAGAAGGGCTCGACGGTCTATGTTGAGGGCGCCCTTCAGACGCGCAAATGGACCGACCAGCAGGGCGTTGAGAAATATTCCACCGAGATCGTGGTCAGCCGGTTCAAGGGTGAACTGACCATGCTGGGCGGCCGTTCGGAAGGCGGTTCGTCGGGCGGCGGTTACGGCGGCGGTCGCGGCGATGACGACTATTCCTCGGGCTTCTCGACTGGCGGGGCCAACAAGCCCAGCGGCCCCAAGGAAAGCTACGACCTGAACGACGACATTCCGTTCTAAGGTTTTCGGCGTGGGGCGGGGGCCGTACAGCTATCGCGACGATCCCGCCGTGCCGGACTTTCCGGACGACCGGCCCCTGGTCCTGTTCGACGGGGACTGCGCCCTGTGCTCCGGCTCGGCGCGCAAGATTCTGAAGCATGACCGGGCCGGGGTGTTCCGCCTGGCCCCGACGCAGTCGCACTTGGGACGGGCGCTGCTGGTCCATTATGGGGTGGACCCCGACGATCCCTACACCATGCTGATCGTCCACGACGGCCGGGCGCGCGAGCGGTCGGACGGGGTTCTGGCCATCGCCGCCCGATTGCCCCTGCCGTGGCGGCTGGCGGTCGTGGGACGGATCGTGCCGCGCGTCATCCGCGATACGGCCTATGACTTCATCGCGCGCCGCCGTCGTCGATTTCCCGGTCAGGCCTGGTGCGCCTTGCCGCCTCACGGCGTGGATCTGAAGGATCGGGTGCTGGGATGAGCGGACGAGTGCTGGTGCTGGGCGCCAACGGTTTCATCGGGTCGCACGTCGCGGCGGCCCTGTCCGCCGAAGGCTGGACGGTGCGGGCCGGGGCGCGCCGCATCGCCGAGCCCGCCCGCCGGGCGCCGGCTTTCGACTGGGCAGCGGCCGATTTCGCCAGGCTGACGACGGCCGAGGCCTGGGCGCCGCTGCTGGCGGGCGTGTCGGCGGTGGTGAACTGCGTCGGCGTGCTTCAGGACGGCGGCGGCGACAGCACGCGCGCCGCCCATGTCGACGGGCCGCGCGCCCTGATCGCGGCTTGTGAAGCGGCCGGGGTGCGGCGGTTGATCCATATCTCGGCCGTCGGCGCGGACGCCGAGGCGGGCACGGCTTACGCCCGCACCAAGGCCGAGACCGAACGGCTGGTGGAGGCCAGCGGCCTGGACTGGCTGATCCTGCGGCCGTCGCTGGTGGTGGATCGGGCGGCGTTCGGGGGAACGGGCCTGATCAGGGCGCTGGCGGCCTTTCCGCTGGTCATGCCGGTGGTGGGCGGGGACCAGACCTTCCGCCCGATCCCTCTGGGCGACGTCAGCGCCGCCGTGGTCGCGGCCCTGAAGCCCGACGCGCCGTCCGGCCTGACGCTGGACATGCCGGGGCCGGAGGCTGTGACCATGGCCGACACTGTGCGGCTGTATCGCGGCTGGATGGGGCTGAAGCCGGCGCCGGTGGTGCGCGTGCCGCGGGCCCTGGCCGCGCCGGCCCTGGCGGTCGGCGACCTGCTTGGGCGGCTGGGCTGGTCGTCGCCGATCCGCACCACGGCGATCCGCCAGATGGATCACGACGTGGCTGGTCGCGACAGCGGCTGGGCCGAACGTCTGGGTGTCGAGGCGAGGGGTTTCTCCCGTTTTCTGGCCGAGACGCCGGCCTCGGTTCAGGACGTCTGGCATGCGCGGCTGTGGTTCGTGCGGCCGGTCGCCATCGTGACCTTGGGACTGTTCTGGCTGACCACCGGTCTGATCAGCTTCGGTCCGGGCTGGAACCGTGCCGTCGCCATCCTGCATGAGGGCGGCTATGGCCGACTGGCTGGTCCCATCGCCTGGTGGGGCGCTCTGCTGGACGTGGTGCTGGGGTTGATGCTGTTCGTACGGCCGTGGACGGCGCGGGTGGCCGTCTTCATGTGTCTGGCCACGGTCGGCTATCTGATCGCCGGGACACTCAGCCTGCCGTACTACTGGATCGACCCTCTGGGGCCGTGGCTGAAGGTTCTGCCGATGATGGCGCTGTGCCTGTTCGTTGCGGCGACGGACGCCCGCCGGTGAGCCTCTATGTCCTGCTGAAGATCGTTCACATCCTGTCCGGGGCGGTGCTGTTCGGCACGGGCGCGGGGATCGCCTTCTTCATGCTGCGCGCCAATGCGACCAGGGATGCGAAGACGGTGGCGGATGTCGGCAGGATCGTGGTTCTGGCCGATTTCGTCTTCACCGCCAGCGCCGTGGTGGTCCAGCCGATCAGCGGTCTGGGGCTGATCCATCTGCAGGGCTGGTCCCTGACCAGTCCGTGGCTGCTGGCCGCCTATGGCCTCTATGTGCTGATCGGCGTGTGCTGGCTGCCGGTGGTGTGGATCCAGTATCGGATGATGAAGCTGGCCGAGCAGGCGGTGGGGCAGGGCGCGCCCTTGCCGGCCGCCTATCACCGACTGTTCCGCTGGTGGTTCGCTCTGGGCTGGCCCGCCTTCGCAGGCGTGTTGGCCATATACTGGCTGATGGTGGCCAAGCCGAATTTCTGAACAGGAAACTTCGGGTCATCCAATGTGAACCGACGCGCGCCCGCGAGAATGACATAGGTGGATCATGACCGACGCCGCCCCGCCCGCGCCCGCCAAGCCCCATGCCCTGACCGGGCTGGAGATCGCCGCCATTCTGGCGATCATCGTCGTCTGGGGCGTCAACAACGCCGGGGCCAAGGTCGCGACGGAACATCTGAGCCCGCTTCTGGTCGGGGCGATCCGGTTCGGCATCGCCAGCGCCTGTCTGTTCGCCTTCGTCCGACCGCCGTTCCCCGACTGGAAGAGCCTGCTTATCATCGTTCTGGTGGGCGGCCCGATTCAGTACGGCCTGGTCTATATCGCCTATTGGCTGGCCCATGACGTCAGCCCGGTGACGGTGGCCAACCAACTCTGGATTCCCTTCACCTCCCTGTTCGCCTTCCTGATGCTGGGCGAGCGGCTGAGCCGGGGGGCGATGATCGGCATGGGGGTGGCCTTCGTCGGCGTGGCCTGGATGACGCTGGACGCCCACGCCCTGCAGGACTGGCGCGCCATTCTGGTGGGGATTGCGGCGGGCGCGGCCTGGGCCCTGGCGACGGTGGTGGCGCGGCGCACGACCTCCATTCCGCCGCTGAAGATGCAGGGCTTGCTGGCGGCGGGCACCCTGCCGGTCATGGCCTTCGGCTCTCTGGTGTTCGAACACGATCAGATTCAGGCGATCCAGGCCGCGCCGCCGGTGGTCTGGTTGGCCCTGATCTGGGCCGGGGTGGTGTCGTCGGTTCTGGCCACGACCCTGCTGTTCTGGCTGGTGCAGCGGCGAGAGGCCGGGCGGGTGACGCCCTATCTGCTGGCGACGCCGGTGGTGTCTATGGCCATCGGCTGGGGGCTGATGGGCGATGTGCTGACGCCGCAGATTCTGACCGGCGCCGCCATCGCCATGGGCGGGGTTGTGCTGGTGGCCCTGGCCGAACGGGGCTTGCGTGCGGGGGCGGCGAAGGCTTGATCTGGGCGGGCAAGATTTCGGAGCCTTTGATGACCCACGCCCCAATCGACGCCGAACATGTTTCCCGCCGCTGGCTGGGCAAGGCCACCCGAGACCTGCCCGAGAACGAGGCCGAGGTGGTGCGCAGCGCCGCCGACCGCCGCCCGGTGTCGGAGGACGTCAACGAGACGTTCGACGATCATCTGACGTTCGGAGAGCGGCTGGCCGACCGAGTGGCGTCCTTTGGCGGCTCCTGGCCCTTCATCATCGCCTTCGGCCTGTTTCTGGCGGCATGGACAGGGCTGAACCTGCTTCTGCGGAAGGAAGCGTTCGATCCCTATCCCTTCATCTTCCTGAACCTGGTGCTGTCGATGCTGGCGGCGGTGCAGGCCCCCGTCATCATGATGAGCCAGAACCGACAGGCGGCCCGCGACAGGCTGGACGCGGGCAACGACTACCAGGTCAATCTGAAGGCCGAGATCGAGATCATGGCCTTGTTGGAGAAGGTCGAGCACCTGACGGCCAGGCAGGAGGAACAGACCGCCCTGATCCGCCGCCTGCTGGCCGAACGGGAGGACTGAGGATCAGCTTGCGGTGAGGGCGGCGCAGGCCACCCGGTCGCCGGCGCCGCCAATCGGCTGTGTCGAATGGTCATCGGGATTGGCGTGGATGATGATGGCCGAGCCGTCGGCGTCCCACAGCCATAGACCGGGGCCTTCCGAGGAAATGCGGGCGCGCGTCGTGAACAGTTCGGCGTTCACCTTGCCATCCGGCCCGGCGTAGATGTTGGGCAGGTCGCCGTCGTCAGGGCCTGCGGGGTTCAGAAGCCCGTGAGGCTGTTTCGGCTCGCCGTGATTGATGTGGGCGCCGGAGGAGGTGAAGGGCGCCTCGCAGGCGGCCGTGGCGTGGATGTGGATGCCGTGCCAGCCGGGCGTCAGACCCGAGGCCTCGACCTTGATCAGAAGGCCGGTCGGACCCTGGCGCAGGTCGACGCGGCCGATGTTGGCGCCCTGGGCGTTGACCAGAACAGCCTGGCCGGTCGCGCCCACAGGGGCGCGTTCGGCCTGAACATGGGCGGCGTCGCCGGCCGAGGCGCAGGCGGCGGTGGCGGCCAGGGGGGAGGCGAGGGCGAGGAGGACGGCGAGACGGGAGGCGCGCATGCGAAAAGTCCTTTCAGAGACGGGCTTTCACGGCGGCGTCGCTTTGCCACCGGGCCCCTTGAATGCTAGAAATCGTCACAACGGATCACGTTCCGATTCCGGCCGCATAAAGCCACGCTTCATTGACCGACGACAGCTACGAAAACGCCGCAACCCCGATCAATAGCGGAGGCGGCGGCTCCGACATTTCCACGATCACGATCGAGGACGAACTGAAGCGTTCGTATCTCGACTACGCCATGAGCGTGATCGTCAGCCGCGCCCTGCCTGATGCGCGCGACGGACTGAAGCCCGTTCACCGGCGCATCCTGTATTCGATGCACGATCTGAACATGACGCCCGAGCGCGCCTATTCGAAGTGCGCCCGCGTGGTCGGCGACGTGCTGGGCCGGTTCCACCCCCACGGCGACGCCTCGGTCTATATGGCCCTGGTGCGGATGGCGCAGCCGTTCTCGATGGGGCTGATGCTGGTCGACGGCCAAGGGAACTTCGGCTCGGTCGACGGCGATATGCCCGCCTCGATGCGTTACACCGAGGCCCGGATGGCGCCCGCCGCCGTCGCCCTGATGACGGACATCGACAAGGACACCGTCGATTTCCAGCCCAACTACGACGAGAAGGAGCTGGAGCCGGTCGTTCTGCCGAGCCGGATACCGAACCTGCTGGTCAATGGCGCGGGCGGCATCGCCGTCGGCATGGCGACCAACATCCCGCCGCACAATCTGGGCGAGGTCGTGGATGCGGCCATCGCCCTGCTGGACGATCCGAACGTTTCGGACGACGCCCTCTTGGACATCGTGCCCGGTCCCGACTTCCCCACCGGGGGCGAGATCATGGGCCGCACAGCGCCGCGCAACGCCCTGCGCGACGGCCGCGGCTCTGTGGTCGTGCGCGGCCGCGCCTCCATCGAGGAAATCCGCAAGGACCGCGAAGCCATCGTCGTCACCGAACTGCCCTATCAGGTCAACAAGCAGACCCTGATCGAGCGGATCGCCGAAATGGTGCGCGAAAAGCGTCTGGAAGGCATTTCCGATGTCCGCGACGAGTCCGACCGCCAGGGGATGCGGATCGTCATCGAGCTGAAGCGCGACGCCTCGGGCGATGTGATCCTGAACCAGCTGTGGCGCTACACCGCCATGCAGTCGTCGTTCGGCGTCAACATGCTGGCGCTGAACCACGGACGGCCCGAGCAGATGGGCCTGCGCGCCCTGCTGGAGGTCTTCCTGGACTTCCGCGAGGAGGTGGTGGTCCGCCGGGTCAAGTTCGAACTGGCCAAGGCCCGCGACCGCGGCCATGTGCTGGTCGGTCTGGCCGTCGCCGTCGCCAATATCGACGAGGTGATCCACATCATCCGCTCGTCGGCCGATCCCAGCGAGGCGCGCGAGCGGTTGCAGGACCGCGCCTGGCCGGTCGGCGACATGATGGCGCTGGTCGAGCTGATCGCCGACCCGCGCACCGTGATCGTCGAAGGCGACCGAATCCGCCTGACCGACGAACAGGCCCGCGCCATCCTGGCCCTGACCCTGTCGCGTCTGACCGGCCTGGGCCGCGACGACATCTTCGGCGAGGCGCACGGCCTGTCGGACACCATCCAGGGCCACCTGACCATCCTGTCGGACCGCAAGAACGTCCTGGCCATCATCCGCGACGACCTGCTGGAGGTGAAGGACAAGTTCGCCGTTCCGCGTCGCACCCTGATCGGGGAAGGCGATGGCGAGATGGAGGACGAGGACCTGATCCCGCGCGAGGACATGGTCGTCACCGTCACTCACGGCGGCTACGTCAAGCGGGTGGCCCTGAACGCCTATCGGACCCAGCATCGCGGCGGCAAGGGCCGCAGCGGCATGGCGATGAAGGACGAAGACGCCATCACGGGCGTGTTCAGCGCCTCGACCCACACGCCGGTCCTGTTCTTCGCCACCAACGGCAAGGCCTATAAGCTGAAGACCTGGCGCCTGCCGCTGGGCAATCCGCAGTCGCGCGGCAAGGCCTTCGTCAACCTGCTGCCGATCGAGCCGGGCGACAGCATCATGAACGTCCTGCCCCTGCCCGAGGATGAGGCGACCTGGGGGGATTACGACATCATGTTCGCCACCAGTTCGGGCGACGTGCGCCGGAACAAGCTGTCGGATTTCGCCACGGTCAACCGCGCGGGCAAGATCGCCATGAAGCTGGAAGGCGACGACCGGATGGTCGGCGTCGGCCTGTGCACCGCCGACGACGACGTGCTGCTGACCACGGCGCTGGGGCGGGCGATCCGCTTCAAGGCCGACGACGTGCGGGTGTTCAAGGGCCGGGATTCCACCGGCGTCCGGGGCGTGCGCCTGCAGGACGGCGACGAGGTCATCTCCATGGCCATCCTGGGCCGGGTGGACGCGACGCCGGAAGAACGCTCGGCCTATGTCAAACACGCCAACGCCATGCGCAAGGCCCTGGCCGGGGCCGATGGCGAGGAAGACGCCGCCCCGGTCGAGGCCGATGACGAGGCGACCGCCGACGCGGTCCTGTCGGTCGAACGGATCGCCGAACTGGGCGCGGCCGAACAGTTCATCCTGACGGTCACGGACACCGGCTTCGGCAAGCGGTCCTCGGCCTATGAATATCGCCGCACGGGTCGCGGCGGGCAGGGGCTGACGGCGCACGGTCTGGGCGGTCGCGCGGGCACCCGCCTTGCGGCGGCCTTCCCGGTCGAGGAAACCGACGATCTGCTGCTGGTCACATCGGGCGGCCAGATGATCCGCACCCGTATCGATCAGGTCCGCATCGTCGGCCGCTCCAGCCAGGGCGTCACCATCTTCCGCACCGGCAAGGACGAAAAGGTCGTCTCGGTCGAACGCCTGCCGGAAAGCGGCGGCGACGATGCGGAAGTCGCGGGCGACGAGGGCGAGGGCTGATCAGCCGCGCCTATCCCCGCCTTCGCCGGGATAGGCGGCATGGAGCCGCCAGTGGACATCCTGATCGACGGTCTGCCCGCCACGCCCGCCGACCTGGCTCACCAGGCCCTGGTCAACTACGGCGCCTACACCTCCTTCCGGGTCGAGGCAGGGGCGGTGCGCGGCCTCGATCTGCATCTGGCGCGGCTGGAGCAGGCGGCGGTCGAACTGTTCGGCGACAGCCCTGGCGAGGACGAACTGCGCCGTCTGATGGCGCTGGCGGTCGGCGGCCGTGACGCCTGCTGGCTTCGGGTCAGCCTGTTTTCGCCCGAGATCGGCCATCGCGCGCCGTCCTTCGTCGGGCGGCCCAGGGTGATGACCGTGGTTTCGCCCGCGCCGCCGCCGCTGGCGACCAGCGCACGGGTCATGAGCCTGCCCTATGAACGGGAAGCCCCGCATTTGAAGCATCTGGCCACCCTGGGCCTGATCCACGCCCGGCGTGCGGCGCGGGCCGCCGGCTTCGACGACGCCCTGTTTGTGGATCGGAACGGCTGCGTGTCCGAAGGCGCATTGTGGAACATCGGCTTCGTCCAGGGGGATCGTATCGTCTGGCCGCAGGCGTCGATGCTGGCCGGCGTCGCCCAGACGCTGATCCAGCGAGGACTGGCCCGGGAGGGCCTGGTCTCTGAACGTCGTCCGGTCGCCTTGTCGGACGTCGCCGCCTTCGACGGCGCCTTCCTGTGCAACAGCGCCACGCCCGTCTGTCCGATCACAGCCGTCGACGCCGTCGTCTTCCAGCCCGATCCGGCGATCCTGACCCGGATCGCCCAGGCCTGGGCGGCTCAGCCGCCGCAGATCCTGGGATGACGAAGGCGTCAGGCCGCTAGGCCGCCGATTTCGCACCTGCTAAACGACCACAAACGGCAGGCGAAACGCCGGGGAGACACGCCATGCGCATCGGCCTTTATCCGGGCACCTTCGATCCCGTGACGAACGGGCATACGGACATCGTCAAACGCGCGCTGAAGCTGGTCGACCGGCTGGTCATCGGCGTGGCCCAGAACGACGAAAAGGGGCCCCTGTTCACCACCCAGGAGCGGGTCGAGATGCTGGAGACCGAGATGGCGGCCTTCGGCGGCGACATCGTGGTGCGGCCCTTTTCGACCCTTCTGATGCATTTCGCCGAAGAGGTTGAGGCCAATGTCATCGTGCGCGGCCTGCGGGCCGTCGCGGACTTCGAATACGAGTTCCAGATGACGGCGATGAACCAGCGCCTCAATCAGAACATCGAGACGGTGTTCCTGATGGCGGATCCGCGCCACCAGGCCATCGCCTCGCGGCTGGTCAAGGAAATCGCCCGTCTGGACGGCGCGATCGACAGTTTCGTCAGTCCCGCCGTCGCCGAGCGCGTGCGGGCCAAGGTCAAGGGTCTGGGATGAGGACGGGCATGCGTCTGGGAATGATGGCGGCGACGGCCGTGCTGGCGGCGTCGGGCCTGATGCTGTCGGATCTGGGAACGACCCCGGCCAGGGCGCAGACAGCGGCTGCGACCGCCGACTGGCGCACGGTGGCCCCGGAAAACCTGCTGGTCATCGACACGGCCAAGGGCCGCATCCTGGTCGAGCTGTCGCCCGTGGCGGCGCCGAACCATGTCGAACGCATTCGCACCCTGGCGAACCAAGGCTTCTACGACGGGCTGAAATTCCATCGGGTCATCCCCGACTTCATGGCCCAGACCGGCGATCCCAAGGGCACGGGCGAGGGCGGCAGCGAGTTGCCGGACCTGAAGGCCGAGTTCAGCTTCCGTCGCGGGCGTGACGCGGGCTTCGCCCAGGTTCCCGACGTCGGAAACGGCGTGTTCGGCCTTGTCGGAACCCTGCCGGTCCAGACCCAGCCCGACGCCCAGATGATGATCACGGCCGACTTCAAGGTGGAGGCGCACGGCCTGTTCTGTCCCGGCGTGCTGGGCATGGCGCGCTCCGGCCAGCCCGACAGCGCCAACAGTCAGTTCTTCCTGATGACCGGCGAAAAGGATCTGCTGAACGGCCAGTACACCGCCTTCGGCCGCATCGTGTCCGGCCTGGACGTGGTCAAGTCGCTCAAGAAGGGCGGCGAGGCCGACGACGGCAAGGTGACGGATCCCGACGTCATGACCCATGTGCGCATGGCCTCGGCCCTGCCGGAGGCGCAGCGCCCGACGGTGCGGGTGATGGACGCCCGCAGCCCCGCCTTCGCGCAACGCCTGGCGGCCGAACGCGCCCAGCACGGCGCAGGCTTCACGATCTGCGATGTGCAGCCGGTGGTCGAGGTGACGGGCGGCTGAGATTCCCTGGGGAGGGGACCGTTGTGAGGACATTCAGAGCGAAGGGCCTGACCGGCCTGTGGTCGAGCCTGATCTTCGGGCTATGCGCGTCGGCGGCCGTGGCCCAGGAGACCGCGACCCCGCCGCCGCCGGCTGAATGGCGCACCATTGCGCCGGAAGACCTGCTGGTGATCGACACGAACAAGGGGCGGATCCTGGTGGAATTGGCGCCACAGATCGCGCCGGCGCATGTCGAGCGCATCCGGCTGCTGGCCGCGCGCGGCTTTTACGACACGCTGAAATGGCACCGGGTCATCGACTGGTTCATGGCCCAGACGGGCGATCCCTTGGGCACCGGAGACGGCCAGAGCTTCTATCCGGACCTGAAGGCCGAATTCACCTTCCGACGCGGGGCGGACATGGCGTTCACGCCGGTGGCGGCGCCGGCCGGCGCCCTGGTCGGCTTCGTCGGCTCCGTGCCGGTCCAGACCCAGCCCGACGCCCTGATGGCCGGCACGGGCGATCACAAGGTGCACGGCTGGGGTCTGTATTGCCCGGGTGTGGCCGGCATGGCGCGCGACGAGGGAAACGACACCGCCAACAGCCAGTTCTTCCTGATGCGCCAGGCCTATCCGGCGCTGGACAAGCGCTACACCGTCTGGGGGCGGGTGGTGTCAGGACTGGACGTGGTGCGGGCGCTGAAGGCCAGCCCCAACCCCGACGGCATCGTGGACGGTCCCGATCAGATGACGCGGGTCCGTGTCGCCGCCGACCTGCCGACGGCCGAACGGCCCAGCCTGCAGGTGTTGAACACGGCCTCGGCGACCTTCCACACCATCGTGGAGCAGGCGCGGCAGGCGCGCGGGGCCGACTTCTCGGTCTGCGACATCGAAATCCCGTCGCGGGAGACGCCGGCCGCCTAAGCGCCGTTGCGGCCCGCGCCGTTTCCACGCCCGCGCCGGCGTCGGCGGCGCTTTGGCTTGCGGTCCTCGCGCATCCGCTGGAGCAGCAAACCCTCGCGAAGGCCCCGGTCCGCCACGCGCACGCGGTTGGAGGGCCAGGCGCGTTGAACCGCCTCCAGGATGGCGGCCCCGGCCAGGACCAGGTCGGCGCGGTCCGGGCCGATGCAGGCCTCCTTGGCCCGCCCTTCCGGCCCCAAAGCCTTCAGCCGCTCGGCCGCCGCCTCGCAGTCGCCGCGCGTCATCCACAGACCATCGACCCGGTCGCGATTGTAGCGGGGCAGGTTCAGATGGATGCCCGCCAGGCTGGTGATCGCGCCTGACGTGCCGACCAGATGGGCGCGATCCTGACGAAACAGCTCCAGCATGGCCGGGTCAGAGACGCCGCCCGCCGCGATGGCCGCGCCCATGTCGGCGACCATGGCCTCGTACCAGGCCTCTCCGGCGTCGGCGGGCTCGGGGTGGCGTTCGGCCAGGGTGACGACCCCCAGCGGCGCCGACATCCAGGCGGTGGTGGTCCAGTCCGCGCCGTCGCGCTTCAGCCAGGACATTTCGGTGGAGCCGCCGCCCACATCGATGATCAAAACGGCCTCGGCCTTGGCGTCGATCAGGTTCAGGCAGCCCTCGACCGCCAGGCGCGCCTCTTCGGCCGGGTCGATGATGCGCAGCCGCAGGCCGGTGCCTTTGCGCACCCGTTCGACGAATTCGGCGCCGTTCTCGGCCGCGCGACAGGCCTGGGTGGCCACGGCGGCGAGGCGGCCGGACTCGACGCCCTTGCGCATGATCCGTTCGGCGCACAGGGCCAGGGCGTCATAGGCCCTGTCCATGGCGCGCGGGTCCAGAAAGCCGGTGCGCGACAGGCCCTCGCCCAGCCGCACGATGCGGCTGAAGCTGTCGACCACGCGAAAGCCTTCGCGGGCCGGCCGCGCGATCAGCAGCCGGCAATTATTGGTCCCCAGATCGAGCGCGCCATAAAGCGGCGCGTCCCGACCCGACGCATCCCGCGAGCGGGAAGGCTGGGACCGCTCGTCGCGCCGTGCGGGCGCGCCGTGGGTCTCCGGCATGGGCCGTCATCCGATGTGGGCGGTCCGAAGCGGCGCCCGTCGGAACCAGCCTAGCGCGGCGGGATCGTCCGCGCCAAGCCATTCTGTCAGGAAGATGAACGGCCCGTACCGGCGGGGGTCATGGCGCGAGGCGCAAGGTCTCTGCATGACCCAGATTCGCACCGCCCGTTTCGCCATCGGCCAGGCCGTCCGCCACCGCGACGACGCCTTCAAGGGCGTGGTCATGGATGTCGACCAAGCCTATGCCGGTCCTGCCGTCGATCTGGGCCTTCTGCGGGCCGATCAGCCCTTCTATCGCGTGTTCGCCCTGGGCGACGACGGCGGCTTCATCGCCTATGCCGCCGAATCGTCGCTGGAGGCTGGCGGTCGGGCCCTGGACCCTGGCGAGATCGCACGCTGGTTCGCCACCGATGACCAAGGCCATCACGCCCCGCTTGACGCGGGCCTGCACTGACGGTTGGAAGGCCCGGTCGCCGGGCCTAGGATGGGCCCAAAGAGGAGCGTCCCATGTCCGACTTCGAACACGTCTTCGAACAGCCGCCGGAAGGCGCCGCCGCCGACTGGACCATCCCCCAGAACTGGGCCGCCTATACCGAGGTCGAGCACCAGACCTGGGACACCCTGTACGCCCGCCAGATGAAGATATTGCCGGGCCGCGCCTGCTCGGCCTTTCTGAACGGGCTGAAGGCGCTGGACCTGAACGCCGGCGGCATCCCCGACTTCGACGTCATCAACCCTAAGCTTCAGGCCCTGACCGGCTGGACCGTGGTGTGCGTGCCGGGGCTGGTGCCGGACGAGGTCTTCTTCGACCATCTGGCCAACCGCCGCTTCGTCTCGGGCCAGTTCATCCGCAAGCCGGATCAACTGGACTATCTGCAGGAACCGGACATCTTCCACGACGTCTTCGGCCATGTGCCGATGCTGACCGACCCGGACTTCGCCGCCTATATGGAGGCCTATGGCAAGGGCGGACAGCGGGCGGCGTCGTTGGGGATGCTGCCCAACCTGGCGCGGCTGTACTGGTACACGGTCGAGTTCGGCCTGATGCAGGAGGCGGACGGCCTTCGCATCTATGGCGCGGGCATCGTGTCCTCGGCGACCGAGAGTGTGTTCGCGCTGGACGACCCGTCGCCGAACCGCCTGGGCTTCGATCTGGAGCGGGTGATGCGGACCCTGTACCGGATCGACGACTTCCAGCAGGTCTATTTCGTCATCGACAGCATCGAGGCGCTGAAGGCCGTGACTCTCCAGGATTTCGGCCCGGTATACGCCGCGCTGAAGGGACAGGACGATCTGGCCATCGAGACCATCCTGCCCAGCGACCAGGTCTTCACGCGCGGCACCCAGGCCTATGCGGAACGCGGCGGCCGGTTCGCGGCCTGACCGCCGTCAGGTGTGGGTGATCAGGCTGTTGTGCCGCGTGTCGCGCATGCGGATGAAGGTGATCAGCGACACCCCGATCATGCCGGTCACATACCAGAAGAAGACGCTCTCCATCCCCGCGCCCTTGAACCACAGGGCCACATACTCGGCCGTGCCGCCGAACACCGCATTGGCGATGGCGTAGGGCAGGGCGACGCCGAGGGCGCGGATGTGGGCGGGGAACAGTTCGGCCTTCACCACCGCATTGATCGCCGTATAGCCCGACACGATCACCAGCCCGGCCAGCGCCAGTCCGAAGGCCGCCAGCGGGCTTTCGACCCGCGACAACAGGGTCATGATCGGCACGGTGCAGAGCACGCCCAGCACGCCGAAGGCGACCATGACCGGCCGCCGTCCGATCCGGTCGGACAGCGCCCCGACGGCGGGTTGCAGCAGCATGAAGATGAACAGGGCCGCCGCGCTGATCTCGGTCGCGGTGTTCTTGGAAAACCCGCTCGTATTGACCAGGAATTTCTGGAGGTAGGTCGTGTAGGTATAGAAGGCCAAGGTGCCGCCGGCCGTCAGGCCGAGCACCATGAAGGCCTCCTTGGGTGTTTGACGAACAGTTGGACGGCGCTGGACTTGGGCTTGTCCTTGACGTCTTCGGCCTTGTGCGTCTCGTCCAGTCGCCGACGCAGCCAGAAGACGATCACCGCCAGCGCCGCACCGACGAAGAAGGGAATGCGCCAGCCCCAGCTCGCCAGCGCCGTCTCGCTGAGCGTGTTCTGCAATACGATCAGAAGCAACAGGGCGATCAGTTGGCCTGAGATCAGGGTGACGTACTGGAAGCTGGACCAGAAGCCGCGCCGGTGCGGCTCGGCCATTTCCGACAGATAGGTGGCGCTGGAGCCGTATTCGCCCCCGACGCTGAGGCCCTGCAACAACCGCGCGAACAGCAGCAGGGCGGGCGCCGCAAGGCCGATGGTCGCATAGCCGGGCGTCAGGCCGATGATCAGCGAGCCGGTGCACATCAGCGTCACCGACAGCGTCAGACCCGCCTTCCGTCCCTTGCGGTCGGCGTAGACGCCCATGATCCAGGCGCCGATGGGCCGCATCAGAAAGCCGACCGCGAACACGGCGGCTGCGCTCAGAAGTTGTGCGGTGGCGTCTTCGCTCGGGAAGAAGACCGGCGCGAAATACAGGGTGAAGGCCGCATAGGCGTACCAGTCGAACCACTCCACCAGATTGCCGGCCGAACCGCCGACGATGTTCCGAAGGCGGCGGGCGGGGCTCATGGTCGCCTCGGCGGGCGTATCGGCGGTCATCGGCGCATCAACCTCTCTGGAAGGGATAGAAGTCGGTCCCAAGCTGTAAAATCGTCGTCAGTTCGTCCAACGCTCCGCGCGTCTCGTCCAGCAGTTGCGGATCGGCCAGATCGGCCGGACGCAGTTCGTCGCGATACCAGCGGTTCGCCCAGTCCGACAGGCGCGTGTGCAGGGCGTCGGTCAGGCGCATGGCCGGATTCGTCGCCGCCAGCTCCGCCTCGGTCAGCACGACGCGCAGGCGCAGGCAGGCGGGGCCGCCGCCGTTCCGCATCGACTGGCGCACATCGACATAGCGCACCGTGCCGATCGGGCCGTTGGAGGCGGCGATCCGTTCGGCGACCGCATGGCTGCGCGGATTGTCGCGCGTCTCGGTGGGGCAGATCAGGGTCAGGCGATCCTCGCCCGGAACCTGGATCAACATGGAGTTGAACAGATAGCTGCTGATCGCGTCGGCCAGCGGCAGGTCGGCGTCCGAAACCTCGACGAACTGCGGCTCGAAAAGGCCGTCGGCGGCGCGGCGGATGGCGGCCTTGGTCGCCTCCGTGTCCTCGAACGCCAGTTCGTGGAAGAACAATGTGTCCAGCGCCCCGACGCAGACCACGTCGTTGTGGAAGGTTCCGCCCGCGATGGCCGCGCGCGACTGCTGGGCCAGGACCGGGCGGCCCGCCTCATGACGGCGGACGATGGCCTCTGAGGCTTCGCGCGTCTGGCGCGCAGGGAAGGGGTCGTCCCACGGCTCGAACGCCTCGCGGCCCCAGACCAGCAGATTGACCCCGCGACCGCCATGCGCGGCGCACAGGCGAACATGGTTCGCCGCGCCTTCGTCGGCCAGATGGGCCACGGCGGGCAGGGCGTCGTGGACGGCGAACCGGCCGGGATCGGGAAACAGGGCGTCCAGCGCCCGTTTCGTCTGTTGGTGTTCCAGACTGCGGTGCAGATTGGTGTGCAGATTGGCGGGCGTGAAATGCACCCGGCCGTCCGCGGCGTCGGCGCTGGGCGTCACCGTCGCGGCGTTGGCGGCCCACATGGGCGAGGCCGAACAGGCGGCGGCGGCGAAAGACGGGGCGGTGCGCCACGCCTTGTCCAGCACCTGAGCGTCCGAACCGGCGAACCCCAGCGACCGCAGGAAGGGAATGTTCGGCCGCTCATGCGGCGGCAGGACGAACTGGGGCAGGCCCAGGTCCGCCAGCGTCTTCATCTTGTCCAGACCCTGCAGCACCGCCGCGCGCGGGTTCGACGCCTCGCCCTTGTTCAGGCTGGACGCCAGATTGCCGGGGCTCAGGCCCGCGTAGGAATGGGTCGGACCGATCAGGCCATCGGCGTTGGCTTCGACGGCGGTCATCAGGATTCTCCCTCCCCGGCACGGGGAGGGGGGCTGAGCCGAAGGCGAAGACGGGTGGGGGCGGCAAGGCGACATCCCACAGACCTGTCATGCACCAGACCGGCGCGATCCTGCCGGGCCGCCCCCACCCCGTCGCTGCGCGACGACCCTCCCCGGTACGGGGAGGGAGAGGCGCGGTGCGAGGTCACGCCCGCAACCCCTTGATCTCGCCTTCGATATTGGCGACCGCGTCCGCCTCGAAACTGGCGACCGGATAGGCGCAATAGTCGGCGGCGTAATAGGCGCTGGGCCGGTGGTTGCCGCTGGCGCCCAGACCGCCGAACGGCATGTCGCCCGCCGCCCCGGTCGTCGGTCGGTTGAAGTTGACCACGCCCGCGCGGATGCGGCGGATGAAGCGGTCCCAGGTCTTCGGATCGTCGCTGACGAGACCGGCGGACAGGCCGTATCGCGTGGCGTTGGCGGCGGCGATGGCGGCCTCGAACGTCGGGACGCGGATCACCTGAAGGAAGGGCGCGAACATCTCTTCGTCCAGCACGTCCAGACCGGTCACGTCGATGATCGCGGGTTTGACGAAGGCGCCGGGCAGATTGTCCACGGGGCCGGAGGCGCGGATGACCTTGGCCCCCAGGTCGATGCGCTGTTGAAGGGCCTGAAGCGCGCCTTGGGCGGCGTTGGCCGAGATCAGCGGCCCGGCATAGGGTTCGGGGTCGCTGTTCCACGGGCCGAAGATCAGGCGGTCGGACAGGGCGGCCACGGCCTCGACGATGGCGTCGCCCTGCGGCCCTTCCGGCACGATCAGGCGGCGGGCGCAGGAGCAACGCTGGCCGGTGGTGACGAAGGCGGACTGCACCACGATACCCGCCACGGCCTCGGCGTCGGCGGCGTCCCAGACGACCAGCGGATTGTTGCCGCCCAGCTCCAGCGCCAGGATGACGTGCGGATCGTCGGCGAACTTCCTGCGGAAATACGCGCCCGCCGCGCCCGATCCGGTGAACATCAGGGCGTCGATGCCCGCGTCCAGCAGGGCCGCGCCGGTCTCGCGCCCGCCCTGGACCACATTGACCACGCCGGTCGGCAGGTCGGTGGCGGCGAAGGCCTCGGCCATCACCTGACCGACCAGCGGCGTTTCTTCCGACGGCTTGAAGACCACCGTGTCGCCCGCCAGCAGGGCCGGGACGATATGGCCGTTGGGCAGATGGCCGGGGAAGTTGAACGGGCCAAGCACCGCCGCCACGCCGTGCGGGCGGTGGCGCAGGGTGGCGCGGCCGAAAGCCGTGTCGTTGGATCGCTCGCCCGTGCGCTCGTCATAGGCGCGGATCGAGATGTCGACCTTGCCGATCATGGCGGCGGCTTCAGTCTTGGTCTCCCACAGCGGCTTGCCGGTCTCGCGGCTGATGGCCTCGGCGATCTGAGGCGCGCGGTCTTTCAACACAGTCTGATAGCGTTTGACGGCGTCGATCCGATCCTGACGCGGTCGGTCGGCCCAGTCGGGAAAGGCGGCGCGGGCGGCGTCGACGGCGGCCTGAACCTGGGCCGGGCTGGCGGCTTCGCCTTCCCAGTTCACGGCCTCGGTGGCGGGATCGGTGGATTTGAAAACGGTCATGATTTCACACGAATGGTTGCGCCGTTACGAACCTTCAACGCGGCGGCGGTTTCGGCGGTCAGGCGAACGGTCTCGCCGTGGATGTCCGCCCTGGCGCGGACGGCGCGGAAGGCGGCGACGCTGTCGGTCGAGATCAGGGCCGGCAGTTCGGCCTCAACCTGGTCGGCGATTTCCAGCGTCAACAGGCGCGCATCGCGCACCGTGCGGATGTTGTCGCGCCCGCAGGAGACGGTCGGCCCGGCGTCGAAAATGTCCACCAGCCCATTGGTGCGGAAACCCTCGCTTTCCAGCAGGGCCATGGCGGGCACGCCCTGGGGATGGACCTTGCCGATCACGGCGCGGGCGGGTTCGGGCAGCAGTTCGACATAGATCGGATGGCGCGGCGCCAGGTCGAGGATGAACTGTTTGTCGGTCGATCCGGTCATCCGGTCGGCGTCGTCGAACTCCATCGGGAAGAATTTGTGCGCCACATGATCCCAGAAGGGGCAGGCGCCGTCGGGGGTGAAGACGCCGCGCAGTTCGGCCAGCACATTCTCGGCGAACAGATCGGGCTGGGCGCCGATCAGCATATAGCGCGACTGGCTGAGCAGGCGGCCCGCGCCGCCCTTGCGCCGGTCGTCCTTCAGGAACAGCGATCCGACCTCGGTCCAGCCCGTGCATTCGTTGACCAGCACCAGGGTCTGGTGGTCCAGCTTGACGCCGATCGACGGCGACGACGCCGTGTTGTTGACGACGCGGAACGAGAAGAAGGGGCGTTTCAGCCCCACCGTCGCCTTGACCGAGCCGATACCGTCGATGTCGCCGGTGTCGCCATCCTCCAGCATCAAGGTGTACCAGGCCTCCTGCGGCGTGACCTCGCCCCGGAAACTGGCCTGGCTCAGCTCCAGCCGGTCGGACAGGACGTCGGGGTCTTCGGGCAGGCTGGTGAAGCCGGGGCCGGACAGGATGGCCAGTTCCAGCACATGATCCAGGTCGGCGGGACCGGCGGGACGGACGATGAGCATTCTACAGGGTTTCCATCCGCAGGGATTTCAGTTTCGCTGCGTCGATCTCGCCCGAGGCGACCTTGCACAGGATCAGGGCGCTGAGCTGGGCGCGTTCGACGAAGCTGTCGGGCCAGGCGAACTCCTGATCCGAATGGATGTCGCCGCCCCGGACGCCCAGGGTGTCGATATTGGGCAGGCCCGCGGCGTGCAGATTATTGCCCTCGCACACCCCGCCCGACGGTTTCCAGGCGATGGGCTGGCCCAGCAGGGCGCCGGCTTCCTTCACCGCTTCGAACAGGGCGGTCTGGGCGGCGTCCATCGGCTTGGGCGCGCGGGTGAAGCCGCCATGCAGGTCCAGCGTCAGCCCTTCGAACGGCGGCGTGGCGGCAAGGCTGCGCACCTGGGCGTCGACCCAGTCGGCGGCGGCCTTGTCCGGCACACGCACGTTGAAGCGCACCACGGCGTTGTCGGCGACCACGTTCAGGGCGCCGCCGCCTGCGATCTTGGCGACATTGACGGTGACGCCCTCGTGCTGGCCGTTCAGGGCGTGCAGGGCGGCGGCGATGATGGCGGCGCCCGCCACCGCATTGCGGCCTTCGTCGAAGGCGCGCCCGGCGTGGGCGGCGCGGCCCGTGACGATCAGATGATAGTTGCCGCTGCCCTTTCGTGCGCCCGCCAGCGTGCCGTCCGCCAGCGCCGGTTCGTAGGTCAGGCCGACATGGCCGCGCGCGCCCAGGTCGGCCAGCAGCGGGGCCGAAGCCGGCGAGCCGATCTCTTCGTCGGGGCTCAACAGCACGGTCCAGCCGACGCCGTGTCTGTCTGGATGGGTTTCGAACGCCTCCAGCGCGGCCAGAAGCACGCTGATCCCGCCCTTCATGTCGGCGACTCCCGGCCCGTTCAGGGCGCCGTCGGCCCGCGTGGTGACGGTCTGGAACCGGCTGTCGGCCGGGAAGACGGTGTCGTAATGGCCGGTCAGCACGATCTGGATCGGCGCCTCGGGCCGGGCGGTGATCTTCAGGGCGTCGGCATGGGCCTCGGTCCGCACCGCGCCGTCGTCGGAAACGGTGGTCGAGCCTTGGGTCGGCAGCCGCTCGACCACGGCGGGCAGGCGACGGGCCTCGGCCTCCAGCACATCCAGCATGATGTTCAGCCCGGCGGCGTTGCGGCTGCCGGAGTTGATGTTCGCCCAGTCGATGGTGCGTCCGATGATGGCCTCGCGTCGCGCGGCGACGTGGTCGAGGACGGCCTGGTCGGAGGTCAGAATCCGCATCGGCCAGACCCTAGACGGACGGACCGCAAAGGTGAAGGCCGGGACTGGCTGGACAGGGCATGAACAGGCGCTAGTTTCGGGGGAAAGGGGACATCGTCATGCTCGAATCCTGGCTGCGCGCCGCCAATCCTTTCAATCGCCCCCGCGCCATGGCCGAGGCGCAGCGGGCGGCGCGCACCGCCAGTTTCGCCCTGATCCTCTCGGCGGCGTCCAGCCTGGCCTCGGCGGGGCTGATGGCGATGCATCCGGAATGGATGGCGACCATCATGGCCAATCAGTACGCCCGAATGGGCATGTCCGACGAGATGCAGCAGGCCCAGCAGACGATGATGGCGACCATCATGCCTTGGGCGATGGTGGGCGGCATGGTCGTGACCGTGGCGATCTGCCTGGTCCTGGCCTGGGTTCAATGGAAGTTCATGACCCGCGCCATTCCGATCATCCTGCTGATTCTGATCGCATACAGCGCCGTGACAGGCCTGGTGGGGCTGAGCACCGGCCAGTATCACGGCATGGCCCCGGGCTTCGTGACGATGAGCGTGCTGACGTGGGCGATCCAATTGGTGTGTGGGGTGCTGTATGTCGCCGCCCTGCGCGGGGCCCTGGTGCTGCATCGCCTGAAGCAGGAGCCTTGAGCATGAGCGTCGTCCTCTACCACAATCCGAAATGCAGCACGTCGCGCAACGCCCTGGCCCTGCTGCGCGAGCGGGGGATCGAGCCGACGGTGGTCGAATATCTGAAGACCGGCTGGGACAAGGCGACGCTGGAGCGCCTGGCGTCGAACACGGGCCTAGTTCTGCGCGGCCTGTTGCGAGCCAAGGAGGCGGCGGCCAAGGCCCTGCTGGAGGCGAACGCCTCGGACGCCGATATCCTGAAGGCGGTCCTGGCCGAGCCCGCCCTGATCGAACGCCCGATCATCGAGACCGACAAGGGCGCCCGGATCGGCCGGCCCGTCGAACGGGTGCTCGAGGTTCTCTAACGCCGGTTGGGGCGTCGGTCGCGCTGCTCGCCGGGCGGGCGGCTCTCGCGCCGCCAGCGGATCGACAGGCTGGTGTCGCCCTGACCGCCGAACTGCGAGGCCACGGCGATGTTGCGACGGGGTTGCCATTCGACCTTGACCGCCGCCCCGCCTTCGCCGCCCCCGATCACTTCCAGATAGACGTTGTCGGTGATGTAGCGGCCGCCCGCGATGGTGACGGCCGAAGCCTCGCCCCCGAACGACAGCCGGTCCAGACCCGCCAGTTCGCGCAGATTGCCGATCACGTCGAAGCCGCCGCCGCCGGCCAGGGCCGCAACCCCGGCCGCCAGCTGGGCCGCCTCGAACGGCGACAACTGCGAGGCCGAACGGCCGAACAGCACTTGCGACAGGATTTCGTCCTGGGGCAGGGAGGGGGTGGAGGTCAGGGCGATCTTGGGCTCCGCCGCCGTGCCGGTGACGTTGATGGAGGCGGTCAGGGCCGTGTCCTCACGCGTCGCCGACAGGTTCAGGCGGATCAGCTTGGGATCGGTCGACAGGGTGACGCGGCCGTCGTCGTCGAAGACGAAACGCTTGCCCGCGAACTCGTAGTCGCCGCGCACCACGTTTGCGACGCCGGTCAGTTGGGGCTGGGCGATGGTGCCGCGCACCTGGGCGTTGACGTCCAGCACGACGTTCAGGCCGCGACCGCTGACCCGCACCTTGCCGCCCGAGGAGCGCAGGGCGATGTTCATGCCGATCTGCGGTCCGCGCGCCTTCTTTTCGGTGTCGACGGGATCGCCGCCGGGACGGTTGATCTCGACCACGTCCATGGAGACGATGCCGGTAGAGCCGGGCACTTCGGGTTCGATCCGGGCCTCGTCGATATTCATCTGGCCCGTCAGCTGGACGTTGCCGTCCTGGCCGCGAACGATGGTGATCGGACCCGAGGCGCGGGCTTCGCCGATGTCGTTGTCGATGACGCGGAAGCGGTTCAGCGTCAGCTGGGCCGTGGAGCCCGAGCCTTCGCGCAGGCCGATCCGGCCCTGACCCGTCACCGTGCCGCCCGAGCGGTCGTTGGCGGTGAAGGTCTCGATCTGGGCGGTGGTGTCGTCAAAGCTGGTGCGCAGGGTCAAGTCGCCCAGGACCAGACCCACCGCATTCTCGCGATAGGCGCCCTGGCTCAGGTCGAACCGGCCGTTGATGCGGGGTTCGGCCAGGGTGCCGCCGAGGACGGCGCGGCCGGCGACCTGGCCCGACAGGCTGCGTTCGCCGCCCAGGAACAGGTCCCAGATCGGCTGAATCTGACCGTTGATCGCCACGTTGCCCGACATCGGACGGGTGCGGGCGATGGCCAGGCGCAGCGGCGCTGCCGAGGTCTCCACCGGCAAGGTCAGGTCGGCCGAGGCCTGGACGGCGCCCTCGTCGACGGCGGTGGCGCGCACGGTCAGGGTGTCGCGGGCCAGGACGGCGTCCAGCCGCCCGTCCACGGCCAGGCCGGCGGGCGCGTCGATGCTGCGGATCTTGGCCAGGACCAGATTGGCCGTGCCCGATAGGTCGTCGCCCGTGCCGCGCACGGTGATCCGGCCGGTGGCCGTGCCGCGCAGGTCCGGCGCCAGGGAGCCCACGTCCACCGTCGTCAGATCGGCCTGAAGTTGGGCGGATCGGGCGTCCTGGCGCATGTCGGCCAGCAGCACGCCGCCGCCGACACCGAGGTCAAGATGGGCCGAGCGTTCGGCGCCGTTCAGGGTGATGGAGGCCGGGCTGCGGGTCGTGAAGGCGACTTCGCGCACACGCCCTCCGCCCTGCAGGGTCAGATTGTGCGCCTGACCCTGGCGGGAATAGACGCCCGCGCCGTTGAACTGGGCCGGCGTGTCGCCGCCGACGTCCAGCGCCAGGGTGAAAGGCAGGCGGGCCAGCGTTCCCTGGCCCTTCAGGTTCAGGGTGCGCAGGGTCCAGGTCTGGCCCGCCAGCCGCACGTTGCGGCCCGTGACGTCCAGCACGGCGGTGTCGGAGCCGCCGCCTTCGGTCAGGCGCACCCGGCCGTTGGCCTCGCCCGCCGCCAGGAAGGCGCCGGAACGTGCGGTGAAGGTCAGGTCGGCGCTGGAGGGAATGTTGTTCGACAGGGCCACGGCGCCCTGGGCCGTCACTCCGCCGGCGTTGACGTCCAGATCGGTCAGGCGGATGCGGTCGCCGCCCAGGAAGAAGTTCCCCTGCGCTCGGGCCGGGCCGTAGTTGGAGCCGCTGGTCACGGTGATGCGGCCGTCGGAGGCGTCCGTGCCCTTGCGGAAGCTCAGCACCATGTCGGCGTCGTTCAGCACCAGGGCGCCGGCGGTGATGGTCTGGAAGCCGGCGGTCAGATCGACGCGGGGCTCTGACAGGGTGCCGGTCAGGGCGCCCTGACCCTTCATGTCGCCGCCGATCTCGACCGGGCCGGCGTTGAAGGGACCGCGCGCGTTCCAGTCCAGGGCCAGGCGCAGGCGTCCGGCCGTTTCGATCAGGCCCTTGGCGCCGGCGCGTCCGGCCGCGCCGGTCAGTTCGCCGCGCGTGACCTCGATACGGCCGCCGTTCAGACGACCGTCCAGCTGCAGGCGGGGCGTCTTGCCCAGGATCCGGTCCAGTTCGGGCAGGCCGACCGACAGGTCGCGGCCGCGTCCGTCGAAGTTCAGCACCCAGGGCGCGCCTGTGCGGGCGGTAGAGGCGCGCAAGGGGCCCCCGAAGGCGCCGCGCGCCTTGGGCAGGATGCGCGAGGCGTCGGTCAGGCGAACGTCGCCGCGGAAGCTCATGCCGCCCAGGAGATTGCGTCCGCCCGAGCCCTTCAGCGTCAGGCCCTGACCGGTCAGATCGACCTTTTCCAGCAGCAGGGCGCCGTCCTTCATGCGCGCGGCCTGAAGCTGCACGCGCGGGCTGGAGCCCAGAAGGCCGCCGATGATGCCGTTGGCGACGCCGCCATTGGCGCGGATGTCGCCGTCCAGGTCCATGCGGCCGTTCTTGACCTGGACGTTCAGCGGGCCGGCGATGCGGGTGGCGCGGTAGCTGGCCAGGTTGGCGTTCAGCACGGTGGCCTGGCCCTCGAGGCTCCAGTTCGCGGCGTCGCCCTTGAACACGCCGGAATAGGCGGCGGGGCCGGCCACGTCCGAACCGGCCAGACGGCTGAGCGAGGCGATCTGTAAATCCAGCCTGATCCCGTCGGGCGAACTGCGGTCCGACATGCGGATGACGCCCGAGGCCTGGGAGGCGACGTTGTCGGCGATCAGTTTCCAGCCGACGCCCTGGTAGGCCTTGTCCCTCGACGGTACCATGGCGAAGCCGAAGCGCGCGGTGCGGCCGATCTTGGTGATGAAGGGCGCCAGCAGTTCCGAGCCGCTGAAGTCGGCGAAGCCCGACACGCGTGATCCGTTCTTGCCGAATTGCCCCTCGATCGTCAGGGGGGTGAATCGCCCGGTCTGGACCCTGGCGTGAACGATCTCGTCGTTCAGCACGGCGACCGCCGAGAAGGGCTGGTCCGGCGAATAGCCCAGGCTGCCCGCCAGGGGGCCGCCCTGCGCCTCGTTGGCGCGCAGGTTCAGCCGGGTGTCCTCCAGCTTGCCGCCGAAGCTGGCGTTCAAACGCAGGAAGTCGCCGGGTCGGTTCAGGCTGTCGGCGTCGACGACGGCCGATTTGACGCCCGTGCGTGGAATGTCGGCCTTGCCCGACAGCGCCCAGCGTCCGTACTCCTTGGAGAAGCCCTCCATCAGTTCGACGTGGGTCGAGAAGCGGTCGATGGCGATGGAGATCGGCTGCGGGCCGCCCGGCTGACCGGTGTCCGGTTCCAGCACCGGCTGGCGGATCAGGCGGATGACGTCGGCGCTGATATCCTTGGCGTGAAAGCGCCGGCCTAGCAGGGGCCAGTAGGACCAGTCCATGTGGACGTTGCGTGCTTCCAGCCAGACGCCCTGGGCGTCGGTCACGGTCAGCCGGTCGATGCTGAAGTCATGCAGAAGGTCGCCCTTCACCCCATAGACGTTCAGTCGGCCATACCGGCTCAGCTTCTGGTTCTGCAGCAGGGCGGCGACCCGTTCGCGGCCGGAATCCGAACCGATGTAGTAGCGGCCGCCGACCAGGGCGGCGGCCGTCAAGACCAACAGGACCGCGACCACGCCCACCGCGATCAGGGCCAGACGCCGGGTCCAAACCCGCCAGGCCGCCTTGCGGACCCTTTCCCGCCGGGCAGGCGTCTTCGGGGCTTCCTGCGTCGGGGCGTCCTCGGATGTCGGGGGCGGGGGAGGGGTGTCGGTCAAAACGCCTGGCCGATGCTGACATAGATCTGGAAGGCCGCGTCGCCCGGACGCCGGTTCAGCGGCATGGCTACGTCGGCGCGGATGGGGCCGAACGGGAGTTTGTAGCGCACGCCCGCCCCGACGCCATAGCGGGTGTTGGTCAGGTTCGGTGTCGCCTGGAAGCCGACGGCGCCGGCGTCCACGAAGCCGACGGCCTGGAAGCTTTCGCCGATGTCGCGTCGAACCTCGAACGAGGTTTCGAACAACGACAGGCCCCCGCCCGGCGTGCCATCCGGCAACTGGGGATTGACGCCCTGATAGGAATAGCCGCGCACCGAACCCCCGCCGCCCGAATAGAACAGGCGGTCGGACGGCACGGTCAGCTCGCCGCCGCCGACGATGGAGCCAATGCGCAGGCGGCCGGCCAGGACGGTTCGCCCCTTCTGGATCGGGAAATAGGCCGTGGATTGCCCTTCCGTGCGCAGGAAGACGATGGTGTCCTGGCCCGTCACGGCGGTCGGCTGGACCGACAGGTTCACGCGCCAGCCGGTGGTGGGGTTCAGCGGATCGTTCGACCGATCCAGATAGGCGCTGGTCCGGCCCGTCAGGATGGCCAGGTCGCGGTCCAGCTTGACCGAGCGGGGCGGCACGGTGGTGTAGTCGTAGCGGCTCTCGGCGTAGCGTCCGGCGTCCAGGCCGACGCCGTAGTTGAAATAGGAGGTCTTGCCGATGCGCTGTTGCAGATCGGCGGCCAGGACCACGGCCGCGCGGTGGAAGGCGTCGGTTTCCTGATTGACCAGGGCGGCGCTCAGTTTCAGCGTCCGGCCCGGGCGGCGCCAGTGGGGCAGCGACAGGTCGGCGCCGAGGCGGCTGTCGATGTTGGCCAGGCGGGCCTCAAGCCGCAAGGTGTCGGCCCGGCCGAAGCGATTGTAACGGGTCTGGATCACATCCACGCCCGCGCCCTCGGCTGTGGACCAGGTGGCGCCGGCTTCCAGAATGCGGCGCGGTCGATCCTGAAGAGTGACGATGACGGGACGCAAGCCCGCTTCGGTGGTCTGATCGACGGGGGCCAGGGCGACGCCGACATTGTCATAGACGCCGGTGTCCAGAAGCCGACGCTCCAGCTCGGCCACCTCGTCGGGATCGTAGCGGTCGCCTTCCTTCCAGGGCGCCAGGCCCGCGACCCAATCGGCATTGGTGCCGCCGCGCGTGACCAGACGCACGCCGTTCAACCGGACCAGAAGGCCCGAGGCGATGTGGTATTCGGGGGCGACGGTGAATGCAGCGTGATCGACGACGACGCGGCGCGGCTCGGCCTTGGCGTCGGCGTAGCCGTCCCGGGTCAGGCTGGCGACGATCCGGCCCTCGCCGGCGATGATGTCCACGGCGCGACCGGGATCGCCGGCCTTCAGCCCGATGGCGGCGATGGCGTCATGGGCGCTGTCGGCGTCGGGCGCGGGATCGGTCCAGCGGACGGCCGGATCGGTCAGCAGGAAGCGTTGCCCAGGGGTGACGTCGACGATGGCCACGGGGGTCTGCTCGCCCTCGACCTGATCCTCAAGCAGGGGTTGGTAGTAGCCTTCCGACCGCAACAGGGCCAGGGCGGCGTCCATCGCGCCACGCGCGCGGCGGCGCGCCTCGAACCGGCTCTCGGCGGCGTCGTCCACCGTGCCGACGGCGCGTTCCAGCATCCGGCGCAGATCGCCGCTCATGTCGCCCCGAATCTGGGCGCGCGGCTCCGCCGAGGCGGCGTCGGCGCACGCCGTCCAGGCGGCCATGGCGGCGAGAATCAGGGTCGGCCGGAATTTCAAACGGAAACCTTCGTCAACAGGTGTCATCGCCGGGCGCCGGGCCCGGCGCCTCGCGCGGTTCAGTAGAAGAGGGTTTCGCTGTCGGGCTGGACCGACTGTTCGGAACTGCGTTCGTCAGGTTTCAGCTTTTCCGGCGGCGGGGTCGGCACGGGGTCGGTGACGGGCGGCGTCTCGACGGGTCGTTCCGGCGGGGCGGGTTCGGGCGGGGCGACATCGACGGGCGGGGTGCGGTCATCGTCGTAGTCGCTCGACCGACGGTCGTCGCAGGCCGAGAGGCTGAGCGCCCCGAGAGCCGTGGCGGCCAGAACAAGGATCGAGCGTTTCATCACAAAAGTCCCCGGCTTAGACCCCTTGCAACGTCTCAGGGTCTTGCGCCGTTCCATAACGAGCAAAATGTCCGAGGTCATCCTGTGTGTGACCAAGCCTGAATGGCGTCTGAAAGCGTCACGGAGGGTGGGGGTGCGGCTGCGCGAACCGGGGCGCCGTCGATCGGGGTGCGGGCGTCGGCAGACCGTCCTCGAACGTCGCCCGCGCGCGATTGTGCGGATGGTCAGCGCCTCGGACAGGGACAGGACCGGGGTGACGCAGGCCTCGGTGTCGGCGAAGGCGGCGGCCCAGTCGTCGCGGTCGCGCTGGGCGAAGATCTGCTCCAGCCGAGCATGAAGGGTACCATCCGGCGAAATCGTATTGCGGCGCTGTCTCGGGCGCGATGTCCAGGCCGTGCAACAGGGCGGCGTAAAAGCGCGGCTCCAGCGCCGCCACGGCCACGAACCCGCCGTCGCGGCAGCGATAGCAGCGATAGAAGGGCGCGCCGCCGTCCAGCAGATTGGCCCCGCGTCGGTCGCTCCAGGCGCCTTGGCCGCGCAAGGCCTGGAACAGACCGCCCAGCAAGGCCGCGCCGTCGGTCATGGCGGCGTCCACCACCCGACCGCGCCCCGTGGTGCGCGCTTCGATCAGCCCCGCCAGCACGCCCACGACCAGCATCATCGCCCCGCCGCCATAGTCGCCCACCACGTTCAGCGGCGGGGCGGGCGGTCGATCCGCTTAACCCCATGGCGTGAAGCAGACCCGACAGGCCGATGTAGTTCAGATCGTGCCCCACCGTCTGGGCCAGGGGGCCGGTCTGGCCCCAGCCGGTGACGCGACCGAACACCAGGGCGGGATTGCGCTGCTGCAGGACGTCGGGCCCATAACCCAGGCGCTCCATCACCCCGGGTCGAAATCCCTCGATCACAGCGTCGGCCTTTTCGACCAGAGCCAGGATGCGGTCCCGGTCGGCCGCGTCCTTCAAATCGACGGGAATGGAGGCGCGGCTCCGGTGCAACACCGCGCCGCCCACCTCATCGAAGGCGCCCGCGCCCACGGACGCCGCGCGGCTGAGACGCAGCACCTCGGCGCCCAGATCGGCCAGCATCATGCCGGCGAAGGTGACGGGGCCCAGACCGTCGAACTCCAGGATGCGTAGGCTAGCTAAGGGTTGCATTCGTCATGAGTAGCCAGCGGCGCACTTGACCGGAAGAGCGGATTGCAACAGAAGGCGCCCTTCGACGGTTCGGGCCAGCCCGGACGTCGCGCGGTGCGTCCTTAGCTCAGTTGGTTAGAGCATCTGACTTTTAATCAGAGGGTCCTCGGTTCGAGCCCGAGAGGACGTACCATCTAAAGCCCGCTTCGGCGGGCTTTTTGCTGTCTGGGCCTATGGGCTTTTGATCCCCGTCGCCCCACGTGGTCTAAGGGCGGCATGAAGCGTATCGTCTCTGTAAGTCTCGTCGCCCTCGTCCTGGCGGGGTGCAACGCCGGTCATTCGGCCTTGGGCGGGGTGGAGCAGGTGCGGACCGGGCTGGGCGATGCGGTCACGGCGCCGCTGGACGATCTGAACCTGCGACGTCAGCTGATTCCCACCGTCCTGCTGCAGGCCGAGGCCAATCCTTACGATCTGCGCAATCTGAACCAGTGCACGACCATCGGCGCGGAAGTGGCGCGGCTGGATGAGGCCCTTGGGTCGGACACCGACGAACCGCCGCGCCAGGACGGATCGTACCGCAGCGAGCAGGCGGCGGATGCGGCGGCCAGGGCGGCGCTGGACGCCATCCGCAACACGACCACCGACTTCATTCCGGGACGCAGCTGGATCCGTCGGCTCAGCGGCGCCGACCAGCATTCCAGGCACGTCCAATCCGCCATTCAGGCCGGCCGAATGCGGCGCGCCTTCCTGAAGGGCGTCGGCATGCAGCGGAACTGCGCCCCGCCGGCCGCGCCCGGCTGGTTCCAGCCGAGGCGCTAGCCGTTCGACGTGTGCCGGGCGTGGAAGTCGCGGCGGAAGGCTTCGAACCGACCTTCCGAGATCGCCGCCCGCATCGCCGCCGTCAGGGCCTGATAGAAGGCGATGTTGTGCCAGCTGAGCAGCACCTTGCCCAGGATTTCGTCGGCGCGGATCAGGTGATGCAGATAGGCCTTTGAATATTGCGACGATGGGCCGGCGATGGCCGGGTCCAGCGGGTCCTGATCCTCGGCGAAGCGGGCGTTCTTCAGGTTCAGCGGGCCGTCCCAGGTCCAGGCCTGGCCGTGACGACCGGCCCGCGTCGGCAGGACGCAGTCGAACATGTCGACGCCGCGCCACACCGCCTCGACCAGATCGACCGGCTTGCCCACGCCCATCAGATAGCGGGGGCGGTCGGCGGGCAGAAACTCCGGCGCATAGTCCAGCACCTCGCACATGGCCTGATGGCCTTCGCCCACGGCCAGACCGCCGATGGCGTAGCCGTCGAAGCCGATCTCCTGAAGCTGTTCCGACGATTGGCGACGCAGGTCTTCGAAGGTCGAACCCTGCTGGATGCCGAACAGGGCCTGATGCTCGCGCTGGCCAAAGCGCGCCTTGGACCGGGCGCCCCAGCGGATCGACAGCTCCATCGCCTTTCTGGCCGCCTCCTTCTCCGCCGGGAAGGCGACGCACTGGTCCAACTGCATGGAGATGTCGGCGCCGATGCGGTCGGCCTGAATCTCGATGGAGCGTTCCGGCGTCAGGACGTGTTTGGAGCCGTCGATATGGCTGGAGAAGGTGACGGCCTCTTCCTTCACCTTGGAAATCCCGGCCAGGGACATGACCTGAAAACCGCCCGAGTCGGTCAGGATCGGCTTGTCCCAGCCCATGAACTTGTGAAGCCCGCCCAGACGCTCCATCCGCTCGGGGCCGGGGCGCAGCATCAGGTGATAGGTGTTGCCCAGGATGATGTCGGCGCCGGTCGCCTTGACCTGATCCACCGTCATCGCCTTGACCGTGGCGGCGGTGCCGACGGGCATGAAGGCGGGGGTGCGGATGTCGCCGCGCGACGTTTTCAGCACGCCCGTGCGGGCGCGACCTTCGGTGGCGGAGATGTCGAAGGGGAAGGGCATTCAGGCGATCAGTCGTTCAAGCTGCTCGACCCGCACCAGATCCTTGGGGCGGCCGAACAGGCGGTAGAGGGCGATATGGTCCCGAATGTCGGGCACGAACAGATCGACGTCGTCCAGAACGATCCGACGTCGCGAGGTGAAGCCGGCAGGGCGCCACTCGCCGCCGTCGCGCGTCTCCAGTTCTGCCATGACCTCGACCAGCAGGGGTTGGTCCGGCGCGCGGCCGAAGACGGCCGAACGGAACAGGCCCTCGCCCGGATCGGGCACGACATGGCCGCCCAGGGCGGTTAGCAGCACGGGTGCGTCGCGCCGCGCGCACAGCACGTCTATGTCGGGCACATGCAGGTCCGTCAGTCCGTAAAGGGCCATGGCCGCGCCGCCGAAGATCCACCACGGCTCACGCAGGTCCTGAGCCGCCTCGCCCACGGCGATCAGGCCGTCGCGCAGGTCGGGGGGAAGGTCGTCGAAATCCATCTCAGTCGTCCAGCAGGGACTGAAGCAGCGGATGGGCCAGGACCGGCGCGGCGAGGCGCACCACGGCCTGCGGGTCTTCCAGGCGCACGGCGGCGGTGGCGTCGGCGACGATGAAGTCGGCGTGGGTGCGCGACGGTTCGGTCAGCCGTTCATGGCCGGGACGCACGGTCGCCAGATACTGGGCCACGACCGAATCGGCCGACCGGCCACGCTCGGCCTGGTCGCGCAGCAGGCGTCGGATGAAGCGGATGTCCGCCGGCGTGTCCACGAACACCCGGATATCGAACAGGGCCGTCAAGGCGGGGGTGCACAGGACGTGGGTGCCCTCCACGATCACGACCTGGGCGGCGGGCACGGGTTCTCCGCCCGGCTCGCGTCCGTGATGGATGAAGGAATAAACCGGGGCGACGACGTCCTCTCCAGCCTTCAACGCCTGCAGGTCGCGGATCATCAGGTTGTGATCGCGCGCCGCCACATCGTCGAAATCGAACGTCGCTGCGTCGAAGCCAGGCAGGGAGGCCGCGTCCCGGTAATAGGAGTCCTCGCGCACCAGAACCGCCGCGCCGTCCGGCAGGGCCGAAACCAGGGCCTCGGCCAGCGTGCTCTTGCCGGAGCCCGACCCCCCCGTGATCGCAATCAGAATAGCCATCCGGGCCTTCTAGGGCGCCGCGCCAGTCGACGCCACAAGGGACGATCCGCCGCGCCGAAGGTGACGCAAGGTCACGTTGCTTATCGCTGATAACCAATGATAGCGTCTGCTCAAGCGTCGCATCCAAGCCGACGCAACCCAAGGACACAAGGAAACGCATATGCTGGGCTTGATGCAGGACTGGCCGCTGACGGTCGACAAGATCATCGATCACGCCAAAAACTGGCACGGCGCGCGCGAGGTCGTGACCCGTTCTGTCGAGGGACCGATCGTCCGCACGACCTACGCCCAGATTCACGATCGGGCCAAACGGGTCTCGAACGCCCTGAAGGATTGGGGGATCAAACCAGGCGACCGGGTCGCGACCCTGGCCTGGAACACCGGCAATCATATCGAGGCCTGGTACGGCATCATGGGCATCGGCGCGGTCTGCCACACCCTGAACCCGCGCCTGTTCCCCGAACAGCTCGTCTATATCATCAACCACGCCGAAGACCGGATCATCTTCGTCGACCTGACCTTCGTGCCGTTGCTGGAAGCCATCCTGCCGCACATCCCCAAGGTCGAACGCGTCGTGATCATGACCGACGCCGCCCATATGCCGCAGACCAGCCTGCCCAAGGCCGTCGCCTATGAGGACGTCATCGCGGGCCAGTCCGCGGACGTGGTCTGGGGCGACTTCGACGAACAGACCGCCTGCGGCCTGTGCTACACCTCGGGCACGACGGGTAATCCGAAGGGGGTGCTGTATTCGCACCGCTCCAACTTCCTGCACACCTTCATGGGGCTTCAGGCCACCGTCATGGGCGCGACGCCCAAGGAGGTGATCCTGCCGGTCGTGCCGATGTTCCACGCCAACGCCTGGGGCATCGCCTTCGCCGGCCCGGCCGCCGGGACCAAGCTGGTCATGCCGGGCGCCAAGATGGACGGAGCCTCGATCTACGAACTGATCGAGCAGGAGGGCGTGACCTTCTCGGCCGCCGTGCCGACGGTGTGGCAGGGGCTGTTCGCGCACATGAAGGCCAACGGTCTGGGCTTCTCGACCCTGAAGCGGGTTCTGATCGGCGGTTCGGCCTGTCCGGAAAGCCTGATCCGGGGCTTCCAGGACGATTTCGGCGTCGAAGTCACCCACGCCTGGGGCATGACCGAGACCTCGCCCATCGGCACCATCGGCAACCTGCCGCCCGAAATCCTGAAGCTGCCCTATGACGAGCAGATGAAATATCGCCTGAAACAGGGCGTGCCGCCGCTGGGCGTCGAGCTGAAGCTGAAGGACGAGGCCGGGAACGAACTGCCGCACGACGGCGAGACCTTCGGCCGGCTGATGGTCAAGGGGCCGACGATCAGCAAGGGCTATTTCAAGGAGGAAGGATCGATCCTGGACGACGAGGGCTTCTTCGACACCGGCGACGTGGCCACGGTGGACGAGATCGGTTTCATGCAGATCACCGACCGCGCCAAGGACGTCATCAAGTCAGGCGGCGAATGGATCAGCTCCATCGAGATCGAGAACATCGCCGTGGGCCACCCCAAGGTCGATATCGCCGCCGTGATCGGCGCGGCCCACCCCAAATGGGACGAACGGCCGGTGCTGATCCTGAAGCTGAAGCCCGATGAAACCCTGGACAAGCAGGAGCATCTCGACTTCCTGAAGGGCAAGATCGCCAAATGGTGGATGCCCGATGACGTGGTGGCGGTGGCGGAAATCCCGCTGGGCGCCACGGGCAAGATCGACAAGAAGCTTCTGCGCGAACGGATGAAGGACTACCGTCTGCCCGAATCCGCCTGATCGTGTGCCGAGAGCGTCGATGTTGTCCCGAAAGCCTGTTCCGCCCCTGATCCTGTGGCTCACGGCCCTGACCGCCGTAGCACCGGTGCTGGTGGTGGCGGCCGTGGCGGCGACGCGGTTCGGCGGCGTGTCTCTGGCCGTCGCCTATGACCTGCTGACCTGGACGGTGGCGCGGGGGCTGGGCTGGGTCGCTCTGGCGGCGGCTGTGGCGGTAGGGGTTCTGGCGCTGCGCGACCTGCGTCGACGCGGCGTCTTCGCCCTGATCGCCCTGACCCTGGCCGGCGGCACGGTCGGGGTGTTCCAGTTCCAGGCCTATCGCCTGGCCCAGCCGAACCCCCGCGACGTCAGCACCAATGTGGCCGAGGCGCCCCGATTCAACGCTTTGGCCGACCTTCATCCCGGCGCCGCCGACGTCCAGGGCGCGCCGGCCTGTCCCGGGGCTCAGGCCGTGCCCAGCCAGATGTTGGCCCAACAGGCCGTTTCCGCCTTGGTCGATGCCGGATTCCCGGTGGCGCGCGCCGCGACCTTCGAGGTCGAGGGCGTGCACGAAGGGGCCTGGTTCGGCTTTCCCTACGACGCCGTCGTCCGCATCCGCCCAGGCCGCACCGACGTCCGCGTCGTCGCCCGCGACCCCCGCCCCGACGGCGGCGCGACCTGCCGCCTGACAGCCAAGATCGTCGCGAACCTGGAAGCTCAGCGCTAGGTCGCGCCGAAGACAGCGCCCAGGGACGGTTCGCCCACGACGGTCGCGCGCCCTTCGCCGACCAACTTCACCAGATGGGCCAGCACCGACAAGGACGCGGCCGGCCAGAGGCGCGGGTCGACGCCGGCGTACAGGATCGGGACGATCTCCGCGACGGTGCGGTCGCCCGCCTGAAGCCGCGCCAAGATCTGGGCCTCGCGGTCCAGACGGTGGGCGCGATAGGCGCTCAGGAAAGGTCGAACCTGGGTGATCGGCGGCCCATGGGTCGGCCAGATCGTCTCGAAGTCGCGGGCGATCACCCGGTCCAGACTGTCCATATAATCGCGCATGTTCCCGTCCGGCGGGGCGACGACGGTGGTGGACCAGCCCATGACGTGATCGCCGCTGAACAGCGCGTTTTCCTCCTTCAGCGCGAAGGCCATGTGGTTCGAGGTGTGCCCGGGCGTGGCGACCGCCTCCATCGTCCAGCCGTCGCCCACGACGATCTCGCCGCCCGACAGCACGATGTCGGGGCGGAAATCGGCGTCTTCGTCCTCGTCCAGCATGCCCGAGGCGTGGGTTTCCTGTAGCGGAGGCCGCGCCGCCAGGATCGCGGCGCCCGTCGCCTGGGCGAAAGGACGGGCGAGGGGGGCGTGGTCGCGATGGGTATGGGTCACAAAGACATGACTGACCGTGCGTCCTGCAACGGCTTCAAGCAGAGCCGCCAAGTGGGCCTTGTCCATGGGGCCCGGATCGATCACGGCGACAGTCGCGCCCGCATCGGGACGCCCGACGATATAGGTCCCCGTGCCTGTAAAGGTGAACGGCCCCGGATTCTCGGCGATCACTCGCTGGATCAGGGGGGAGACGAAGTCGCGCCGCCCATAGGCGAAGTCGAACGCCCGAACGAAGGGAATCACGACGTCCACCATTGCTGGCGTGGCGCTTGCCTCTCGAAGCCCGCAACCTCAGTCGGAGCATGCCCCTTGGCCCGGTCGATCATCCTCGTTGTCTCAAAACGGCTCCAGGCCCTGGCCGCAGCCCTGCTGTGTCTCATGGCGATCCAACTTGTCGCAGCCTCATGCACGCCCGAACCCGCGCCGTATGCGACGCGAGTGACAATACAGCGTTAGGCGACGACTACTCCCGGCGAACTCGAAACGGGGGCGTGTCGCCGACTTTCATCATGTAACTCCCCAAGGCTGCTCGACGCACGGTCACGGGGTATTGGCGCCGTGCCGAGAAAATGGGATCTCCTCCATCGACTTTCCGCCAAGTCGATCCATCGTCGAGTGTGATGATCCACTCGCCTCGTCCCAGATTTCGAGCGCCTATCATCGTCCCCGAAATGGACTGCAACTCTTCGGACCGACCCTCGCGGTCGAACGGATTGGCGATCGATACGTTGAAGCCGAATAGTCGCCGCTGGTTCTGCTGCACATCCTGCCGGCTGACCACGGTGAGCTCCCCAGCGGCCGCCAGATTTGTTGCGGCGGCGTCGAAGCAAGCGAGTCGAGCATTATCGTCCTGTAGATCTCGGCATCGCGTGACAGCCTCCAAAAGCCCCTCCCTGTTTCGTGGTGAATATTCCTGAGACAAGGCCGTGTTTGAGCAAAAAATAATCGATAAAGCGCCAATAGTTGAGACATACGTAAAAACTGCATGGCTTTTAAGGGGCATGATATTTCTCGTGACGGGCGGTGGTTCGTATCGATCTTTAGCATGAGATTTCGCACGAACAGACTTCGTTCTTGCGGCCTAAGGTGTGACGTCTTTGCGACATTCGTGTCGCCATTGTGTTCGCAGGTGTGCTTCAAGCTGGACTTGGCGCATGGCTTGGTATGCTCTCCTCGAGACCGATCGCGTGATCGGGCGGTAATTATTGAGCGACTCGCGTTTGGCGAGCTTCGACTCTTTCGGGAGAGCAACCTTGACCACCAACAGATATCGCAGCGGCTTGCTGGCGACCACGATCATCGGCGGCGCGGCCTTGGCGATGGCGGCTTCGCCGTCCTTCGCCCAAACGACCGATGATCAAGCCACCGAAGTCGGCGAAATCGTCGTCACTGGTTCGCGTATCGCGCGCCAGGACTACCGTTCGACCAGCCCCATCGTCACCGTCAGCGCGCAAGACTTCCAGGCGACCGGCGCCGTCACGATCGACAGCCTGATCAACGACCTGCCGCAGTTCACGCCCTCGATCTCCTCGACGTCGAACAACCCGTCCAATGGCGGCCAGGCCAACATCAACCTGCGTAACCTGGGGTCAAACCGCACGCTGGTTCTGATGAACGGCCGTCGCGTCGTTCCGTCGAACTCGGACGGTTCGGTCGACGTCAACCTGATCCCGACCGCGCTGATCAAGAATATTGAAGTCATCTCGGGCGGCGCTTCGGCGGCCTATGGTTCGGATGCGCTGGCAGGCGTCGCCAACTTCATCCTCGACGACAATTTCACCGGCGTTCAGGTGGACGCCCAGTATGGTGAAACGGACCGTGGTGACGGCCGGACCGAATCTTATTCGGTAACGCTTGGCGGGAACTTCGACGATGACCGCGGCAACATGGTGTTGTCGCTGGGCCGCTCCACGCGCGCGACCATCTACAACGCCGCGCGTGATTTCTCGAAGGTTTCGGGTCCGTCGGGCACTTCCCCCTTGGGTTCGACCATCTTTGACAGCAACAACCTGCCCAGCCTGGCTGTCGTTCGCGCCTACTTCAACAATGCGACGCTGTCGAACACGGGGGCTTTCGGTTTCAACGACGACAACAGCCTGTTTTCGTACACCGGAAAGCTCAACGTCAAGAATCCTGCCGGTGCGGGTGCGGAATATACGGCGCCGGGTGCAAACTACACGTTCAACACTGGTCCGCTTAACTATCTTCAACTTCCGCTCGACCGTTACAATGTGTACGGCGGCGGTCGCTACAAGATCAATGAGAACGCCGAAGTCTACGCCAGCGCCCTGTTCACGCAGTATATCGGCGACACCGAACTGGCTGCCAGCCCGGCCGCCAACGGCACCGGTTTCCGCGTCCCGGCGACCAACCCGTTCATTCCGGCCGACCTGCGCACCTTCCTCAACGCGCGTGCGAACCCCAATGGTTCGTTCCTGCTGAACAAGCGCTTCACCTCGCTTGGCGGCCGTCACTCGACCGAAGAATACAACATCTATCAAATCACTGCGGGCGTCCGTGGGCAGGTGCCGCAAAGCACCTGGACCTATGATGTCTACGGTTCGTATGGCCGCGTCTCGAACACGACGACGCAAACTGGCAACGTTTCGCGGTCTTCGGTCCAACGTTTGCTGGACGCCCCCGATGGCGGACGCAGCCTGTGCTCGGGCGGTTTCGATCCGTTCGGCGTCACCGATCTGTCGGCCGACTGCATCAACTACATCGGTCGCTCGGCGCGGAACTCCACTGTAACTGAACAACGCGTCATTGAAGCCACCCTGCAAGGCAAGGCTTTCGATCTGCCGGCCGGTGAAGCGCGCGTCGCCCTCGGCGCCCAGTATCGCCAAGACGACTTCGCCTTTGGCGCTGACTCCTCCTTGGCTCAAGTCAACGCAACGACGCCTCACCTGGGATTGAATGGGCAGCCTGACGGCGGCAACATCGGTGGGTCGGAAATCGCTGGCTTCAACCCCACGCCTTCACTGGCCGGCGGCACAAGCTCGAAGGAACTGTTCATTGAAGCGCTCGTACCGCTTCTGTCGGACATCCCCTTCATCGAGCAGCTGGACCTGAACCTGGGCTATCGCTACGCCGACTACAGCACGGCTGGTGGCACCCAGGCCTATCGTGCTGAGCTGGACTGGACCATCGCGGGCGGCCTTCGCGCACGCGGTGGTTACAGCCGCTCGGTGCGTGCGCCCTCCATCGGCGAGCTGTTTGCAACGGCAAGCTCGGACTTCCCCAATATCGGCGCGCCTTCCGCGACCGGGACGGGCGGCGATCCTTGCGACACGCGTAGCAGCTTCCGCCAAGGTGCGAATGCGGCGGCCGTGCGTGCACTGTGCTTGGCGCAAGGCATTTCTGCCCTGGCGATCGACAACTACCAGTATTCCAATAACCAGGTCGAAAGCCGCACCGGCGGCAACCCCAACCTGAAAGAGGAAACCTCGGATAGCTGGTCGGTCGGTCTGGTTTATCAGTCGCCGCTTCAGTCGCCTTGGCTGTCGGGGCTGTCGGCCTCGATAGACTACTATAATATTGAGATCACGGATGCGATCGGCTCCATCTCGGCGGCCGACTCGCTGAAGGGTTGCTTCAACGTCACCGGTGAAAATCCGACCTTCAGCGCCAGCAACTCTTACTGTCAGCTGTTCCGTCGCGATCCGCTGTCGGGCAATATTGTCGGCGCGGTCGAAAACCAAGCCAACCTGGGCATGGTCAAGACGTCGGGCATCGACCTTCAGGCGGATTGGTCGCTCAACATGGCCGATATCGGCGCGGGTGACTGGGGCCGACTGAAGTTCAACACGGTCGTGAGCTGGCTTGAGAACTATGAGGACAACGTCGTCGCTGGTGGTGTCTTCACGGATCGCACCGGCACGATCGACAGCTCGTTCGGCAACACCTTCCCCGAGTGGAAGGCGTTGACCTCCGTCACCTGGTCCGACGGCCCGTTCTCTATTGGCGCTCGCTGGCGTCGGGTCGGGGAGATCACCGTGATCAACACCACGGAGGTTCTGCCTTCGATCGACTACTTCGATCTGAATGGTTCGTGGGCGATCAACGACGTCGTGTCGCTGCGCGGTGGCGTGAACAACCTCACCGACGAGCAACCCAACGTCTTCGATCCGGGCGTTCAAGCGAACACCGATCCGTCGACCTACGATGTGCTGGGTCGTCGTTACTACGTCGGTCTGACCGCCAAGTTCTAACGCCGGTCTGAACACGAAAACTGAGGCGGCGGGGCCACGCTCCGCCGCCTTTTTCGTTGGGGGGCGGTCGCAGAAAAACCATCTGGGTCTGAGAGCGTTAAGCTTCGCCGCCCGCAGTCGTGGCGCAGAGTTCAAGGACCATCATGTTCAAGACCCTTCTTGGCGGCGTCGCCGCCCTGTCGCTGATCGGTGCGAGCAGCCCCGTGTTCGCTCAGGAGGCCGAAGGCCCCGTGGTGACACGCGCGCGACCCGCCGAGACGGCGGACGCCCTGAAGGTGCGCGAAGCCATCGCCTACGCCAATCCGCTGCCGCGCGGGGCGCCGACGTCCGACTATCCGCTTGTCGCCTGGTGCGACGCCCTGGTGACAGGCCATGCCGATCTGGGGGAGACCCTGACCGACCATGCGCCGGAAGACCTGGAACTGATCCGCCTGGGCCGTCTGGAAGCGCAGGATTTCCGCAGCGCCCTGGCTGTCGCCGAGCCGCGCCAGAACGCCGCATCCAAGGCCGAGGCCGCGCGTGCGGTCGCAGCGGTGAAGGCGCAATGGGCGCCGCTGTTGGCAAGCCAGGACGAGGCGGCGCGCAGCCAGTCGTTCGGCCTGTTCTATGGCCTGCCGGGCCGCTGCGAACACGCGGCGCGCCGTATCCGCGAGAACATCACCACCCCGCCGGCGACCCCGGCGGAGGTCGGGTTGGAAGCCCCGGCCGCTGCGCCTTCCAGCGCCAACTGATCCACGGGTGAAGCGACGGGAAGCGGCGGTCTGGCCTCGGTCAGGCCGCCGTTTCGCGTTTCTGGGCGTAGGGGTCGTAGTTGAGGATGGGCGCCAGCCAGCGTTCGACCGTTTCGATCGTCATCCCCTTGCGGACCGCATAGTCCTCGACCTGATCGCGGTCGATCTTGCCGACGCCGAAATAGTGGCTGCCCGGATGGCCGAAATAGAGGCCCGAGACCGAGGCCGGGGGCGTCATGGCGAAGCTTTCGGTCAAGGCCATGCCGGCGTTTTCGCCCGCGTTCAACAGGCGGAACAGGGTGGCCTTTTCCGTGTGGTCGGGCTGGGCCGGATAGCCGGGGGCGGGGCGGATGCCCTGATACTGTTCGGCGATCAGGTCATCGACGCTGCTGGCTTCATCTGGCTTGTAGCCCCACAACTGAGTGCGGACTTCCTTGTGCAGGCGTTCGGCGAAGGCTTCGGCCAGGCGGTCCGCCAGGGCCGTTGCCATGATGGATGAGTAGTCGTCGCCTGCATCCTTGAACCGTTTGGCGATCTCCAGTTCGCCATGGCCTGCCGTGACGGCGAAGGCGCCGATGTAGTCGTCGCCCTCTTCGGCGATGAAGTCGGACAGGGCCAGGTTCGGCTTGCCGTTCGACTTCTTGATCTGTTGGCGCAGGGTGTGGAAACGGGCGATTTCCTCGGAACGGGCTTCGTCCGAAAAGACCGCGATGTCGTCGCCGACGGCGCGGGCGGGCCAGAAGCCGACTACGCCTTTCGCCGTGAACCACTTCTCCTCAACGATGCGTTTCAGCATGGTCTGGGCGTCCTTGAACAGGTCGCGGGCGGCCTCGCCTACGATTTCGTCCTCCAGGATCAGCGGATAGCGGCCAATCAGCTCCCAGCTGGCGAAGAAGGGGGTCCAGTCGATGTGGTCGGCCAGGTCCTGCAAATCCCAGGCGTCGAACGCCTTCACCCCGATGAAGGAGGGCTTGCCCGGCATGGGTTGGTCGGGATCGGGGCGGAAGCGGTTGTCACGCGCCTGGTCCAGGGTGGCGCGAGCCTTGACCTCCTGGCCACGCGCATACTGTACGCGGATGCGGATGTATTCGTCGCGGGTGGCGGCTTCGTTTCGTGCCTTTTCGGACGGCGACAGCAGACCCGAGACCACGCCGACGGCGCGGCTGGCGTCGACGACATAGGTGGTCGAGCCCCGGCGATAGGCCGGCTCGATCTTGACCGCCGTGTGGGTGCGGCTGGTCGTGGCGCCGCCGATCAGCAGGGGGATGTCGAAGCCGCGCCGCTCCATCTCTGAGGCCACGAAGACCATTTCATCCAGCGACGGGGTAATCAGGCCGGACAGGCCGATGATATCCACCTTGTGCTCGACGGCGGCGTCGAGAATGCGGTCGGCTGGGACCATCACGCCTAGGTCGATGACCTCGTAGTTGTTACATTGCAGCACGACGCCGACGATGTTCTTGCCGATGTCGTGGACGTCGCCCTTGACGGTGGCCATCAGGATTCGACCCGCCTGCTCGCGCGGCTTGCCGGCCTTTTCGGCCTCCATGAAGGGTTCTAGCCAGGCGACGGCCTGTTTCATCACGCGGGCGGATTTGACCACCTGCGGCAGGAACATCTTGCCCGAGCCGAACAGGTCGCCGACCACGTTCATCCCGTCCATCAGCGGGCCTTCGATGACATGCAGCGGGCGCTCTGACGCCAGGCGCGCCTCTTCGGTGTCGGCCTCGATGAACTCCGTGATGCCGTTGACCAAGGCGTGTTCGATCCGCTTGCCGACCGGGGCGTCGCGCCATTTCAGGTCCACGACCTTGGCCGCGCCCTTCTCGCCCTTGTAGCGGGGCGCGATGTCCACCAGTCGCTCGGTGTTCGAGACATTGGTCCGCTGCGGCCGGTTCAGGATCACATCCTCGACCGCCTCGCGTAGTTCGGGGTCGATGTCGTCATAGACGGGCAGGTCGCCGGCGTTGACGATGCCCATGTCCATGCCCGCGTTGATGGCGTGGTACAGGAAGACGCTGTGGATCGCCCGGCGCACCGGCTCATTACCGCGGAAGCTGAACGACACATTTGACACACCGCCCGAGACGCGGGCGTAGGGCAGGGTGCGTTTGATCTCCCGCGTCGCCTCGATGAAGTCGACGGCGTAGTTGTCGTGCTCCTCGATCCCCGTCGCCACGGCGAAGATATTGGGGTCGAAGATGATGTCCTCGGGCGGGAAGCCCACCTCGTTGACCAGGATGTCGTAGGCGCGGGTGCAGATTTCGATCTTGCGCGCGGCGGTGTCGGCCTGACCCATTTCGTCGAAGGCCATGACCACGACGGCGGCGCCGTAACGCAGGCATTTGACGGCGTGTTCGCGGAACTCCGCCTCGCCCGCCTTCATGCTGATCGAGTTCACGATCGGCTTGCCCTGGACGCACTTCAGCCCCGCCTCGATCACCTCCCATTTGGATGAGTCGATCATGATCGGGACGCGGGCGATGTCGGGTTCCGCCGCGATCAGGTTCAGGAAGGTCCGCATGGCGACGACGCCGTCCAGCAGGCCTTCGTCCATGTTGATGTCGATGATTTGGGCGCCGGCCTCGACCTGCTGGCGAGCCACGTCCAGCGCCGCCGAATAGTCGCCCTCGACCACCAGCTTGCGGAATTTGGCGGAGCCGGTGACGTTCGTGCGTTCGCCGACGTTGATGAAGACAGGACGCATCAAACGAACTCGGCTTTCAGGATGGGCAGCCTCTTGCGCTGCCATAGGCTCTTCTTGATTGACCGGGCGCGTCGGCAGGAGCGGATAGACACAGCTGTTGTCGTCACCGCTTCCTTGAATCCCCGACTGTCGAGGAAAATCCAAGAACGAGCCGGATACCCGTTCGGCCCACTGAGAGAGACGCCTCGCCCCGCCACAACGGCATCGCAAAGAGCGAGAACTTTTTCCACATCGCGTTCACTTCGAAGCAGCTCATAATTCAGCCCCTGGCCGCTGCTTATGTGCAGTTCGAAGCTGCCGATGCTCGCGTCGAGTAGGGACATGTCGTCACCATCTCCCATTCGCAGAAGGACGGCCTTCGCGGAATCATGGTCGATCTCGCAGGCGGGCTCGGCGGCGGCAAAACTCGCCAGTTCGCCGCGCAAGCGCCGGAATGCTTCGATCTCGGCGGTTCTGCTCACGCCACCAGCTCGAACGGTTCCAACCCAGATAGCCGCAAGGCCACCGGCCGTTCCGGGATCGCGCGGGGCTTCAGCGGCGCGACTTCTTCGGCGACGTGACGGATGTGATCCGGCGTCGTGCCGCAGCAGCCGCCGACGATGTTGACCAGGCCGGACGCAGCCCATTCCTCGATGAAGTGGGCGGTCTCGTGCGGCTCCTCGTCATACTGGCCCATGGCGTTGGGCAGGCCGGCGTTGGGATAGGCGGCGACCAGGGTGTCGGCGACGCGGCTGAGTTCGGCGATGAAGGGCCGCATCAGGTCGGCGCCCAGGGCGCAGTTGAAGCCGACGGCGAAGGGTTTGGCGTGGCGCACGCTGTTCCAGAAACCCTCTGCCGTCTGGCCCGACAGGGTGCGGCCCGAACGGTCGGTGATGGTGCCCGAAATCCAGATGGGCAGCGGCTCCAGCCCCTCGTCCTCCAGGTCCTTGATCGCCTTGATGCAGGCCTTGCAGTTCAGCGTGTCGGTGATGGTCTCGATCAGATACAGATCGACGCCGCCTTCGTTCAGCGCCTTCACCTGATGGCGATAGGCCTCATAGACCTGATCGAAGGTCACGCTGCGGGCGCCCGGGTCGTTCACGTCGGACGACATGGACAGCATCTTGTTCAAGGGGCCGATGGAGCCGGCGGCGAAGCGGGGCTTCGACGGCTCCTTTTCCGTCCAGCGGTCGGCGACGGCGCGGGCCAGTCTGGCGCCTTCCAGATTGATGTCCCACACGGCCTGGGCGTCCAGGGCGTAGTCTTCCTGGGCGATGGTGGTGCCTGAGAAGGTGTTGGTCTCGGATATGTCGGCGCCCGCTGCGTAATATTGGTCGTGCAGGTCGGAAATGATGTCGGGCCGGGTGATGCAGAGGATGTCGTTGTTCCCCTTCATCTGGTGCTTTTCGTCATAGCCGTTGGCGGCGACGAAGCGGTCGGCGCGGAAATCGGCCTCGGTCAGACCGCGTCGCTGGATCATGACGCCCCAGCTGCCGTCCAGGACAAGAATGCGCTCCTTGGCCGCCTGATGCAGGGCGGCGATGCGTTCGGCACGGGAAAGGGGCATCAGGCGACGGCCTTGTGTTCGCGCACGCCCAGCACACGACAGATGGCGTAAACCAGTTCGGCCCGGTTCAGCGTGTAGAAGTGGAAATCCGAGAAACCCTCTTCCTGAAGACGCGCGCAGGTCTCTGCGGCGATGGAGGCGGCCAGCAACTTGCGGGTCTCGGGGTCGTCGTCCAGGCCGTCGAAATGGGCCGCCAGCCAGTCGGGCAGGGCCGCGCCGCACGCCGCCGTCATCCGCTTCAGCCCCGCGAAGTTCGACACGGGCATGACGCCGGGAATCAGGGGGATGGTCACGCCCGCCGCGCGCACTCGGTCGCGGAAACGCAGGAAGGCCTCGATATCGAAGAAGAACTGGGTCACGGCGCGCGTGGCGCCGGCATCGACCTTGGCTTTCAGCACCTCGATGTCGTGGTCGATGGAGGGGCTTTCGGGATGGCGTTCGGGATAGGCGCCGACCGTGACGTCGAAGCCGCCGACACGACCGATGGCGGCGGTCAGTTCGGTGGCGTTGGCGTAGCCGTCGGCGCGGGGCTGATAGGCGCCGCCGATGCCGGCCGAACCCGGCGGGTCGCCGCGCAGGGCCACGATGTGATCGACGCCGATGGCCTTGTAGCCCTCGATCACCTCATCCACCTCGTCGCGGCTGGCCTCGACGCAGGTCAGGTGGGCGGCGGGGCGCAGGGTCGTCTCGCTGATGATGCGCTGGACCGTGCGGTGGGTGCGTTCGCGGGTGGAGCCGCCGGCGCCATAGGTGACGGAGACGAAGGCGGGGTTCAGCGGCTCCAGCCGACGGATCGCCTTCCACAGATTGGCCTCGGCTTCGTCCGACTTGGGTGGGAAGAATTCGAAGGAGACGTTGACGGCGTTGTGGTTCGAGCCGGCGCGCGCGACGGGCCCCAGCGGCGAAAGCAGAAGGGCGCGGGCTTCGGCCAGATTCAGGGCGGGGGCGGCCATCAGGCGGTCTTTCGGTCGGATTGGGCGCGGCGCTCGGCCGTCCAGATGGTCACGGTCAGGCCCTCGTTGTCGGGGGGCAGGGCGATGGGCGCCGAAGGGGTCAGGCCCGCGCTGATCAGCCAGTCGCGAATCTCGGCGTCGGCGAAGCCCAGGCGGCGATGCTGATGGGCCTCGCGCATGTGTTCGAAATCGTGGGGGGCGAAATCGACGATGACCAGACGGCCGCCCGCACTGACCAGGCGCGCGGCCTCGGACACGGCGGCGGCGGGATCGGCGAGGTAGTGCAGAACCTGGTGCACGATCACCAGATCGGCGCTGGCGGCGGGCAGGCGGGTCGAGAAGATGTCGCCGTGGCGCAGTTCGACCTTGTCGAGTCCGGCGCGCGAGACATTGGTGCGGGCGATGTTCAGCATGTTCTGGCTGAGATCCAGCCCGACCGACATTTTCGCCTTCTTGCCGAACAGGGTCAGCATCCGGCCCGAGCCGGTGCCCAGGTCCACGACCCGTTCGAACGGGCCGGGGCCGACCGCCCGCTCCAGCGCCGCCTCGACGGCGCTTTCGCTGACATAGAGGGAGCGCAGCCGGTCCCACTGGGGCGCGACCTGTTCGAAATAGTCGGCGGCGGCGGCCTCGCGCTCCTTGCGTACGTCGTCCAGGCGGCGATGGTCGGCCTCGCCCGCGTCGTCGGCCAGGATGTCCAGCACGGTGTCGATCAGCCGACGCGCCTGGGCGTCGTGCGACAGACGATAATAGACCCGCGCCCCATCGGGGAAACGTTCGATCAACCCCGCGTCCGTCATCAGCTTCAGATGGCGCGACACGCGCGGCTGGCTCTGGTCCAGGATGCGCGACAACTCCATGACCGACAGTTCCTCGCCGCCCAGCAACGAAAGAATACGGAGACGGGTCGGTTCGCCTGCGGCGCGCAGGGCTTCGACGGTCTGATCGGCGGACAGGCTCATGAGGTCATATAAAGATATCCTTATATGATTAAGCAAGGAAAAAACGCGGCCCTGGAAATCCGGCGACGGGAAAACTTCGTGCGCGCGTTTGATGAAGACGTCACCCTTTGGAGAAATCTAATGCGTCTTCTTTTGATCACGGCGCTGGTCGTGGCCGCTGCAGGCCCCGCCCTGGCGCAAAGCGATTTTCCCGAACCGCCCATGCCGCAGATGTCCGGCGATCAGGCGGGGCCGCGCATGGGTATGATGCGTCCGCCCGAGCGCGAGACCCTGGCCGAGATGCAGGCGCGGACCGGACGGCTGTTCGACCGTCTGGACGCCAATCATGACGGCGTGATCGACGCGGCCGAACTGGCCAATGCACGGGGCGGGCGGATGCTGACGCGCTTTGACGCGAACGGCGACGGCCGCGTCACGCGCGACGAGATGAACGCGGGCGTACAGGCCCTGTTCAAGACGTTGGACAAGAACGGCGACGGCGTCGTGACCGCTGACGAACGGCCTCAGCGCCCGAACTGATCAGGCCACGGGCGTCTTCAGCGCCTGGCCCGCGAAATGGGCCTGCAGGTTTTCGATCAGCAGGACCAGCATGCCCTGCACCCCGGCGGTGGTCGCGCCGGCGGTGTGGGGCGTCAGGACGATATTGGGAACGTCCGCCCAGCGCGCCGGATCGGTCGGTTCGTCCTGGAAGACGTCCAGCGCCGCCTGGCCCAGGGCGCCGGTCTTCAGCGCCTCGATAAGGGCGTCCTCGTCCACGACCTGCCCGCGCGAGACATTGACCAGGAGACCGTCCGGTCCCAGGGCCCGGAGGATTTCGCGCGAGATCAGGCCCCGATTGGTCTCGTCGGCCTTGCAGGCGACCACCAGTATGTCGCTGGCCTGGGCCAGGGCCAGAAGACTGTCGGCGCGGGGCCAATCGGCCTCATGCGGACGCGGCCCCCACCAGGATACCTCCATCCGGAACACGCCGGCCCGTTGGGCCACTGCGCGGCCGATATGGCCCAGGCCGACGATCCCCAGTTTCTGCCCTGCCAAAGAGGGGGTGATGGTGCGGGTTTCGACCTTCCATTCGCCGTTGCGGACCTGACGGTCGCCGGAAACGATCTGACGGCGGGCGGCCAGGATCAGGCCCAGGGCGTGGTCGGCGACATCCTCGTGGTTCACGCCGGGCGCGTGGCTTACGGGCAGGCCGCGCGTCCGACACCAATCGATGTCGATACCGTCGTAGCCGGCGGTGAAACAGGCGATCAGGCCGAGGTTCGGCAGACGCTCGATGAGGGCCTTGTCGAGCGGATATTCCCCGGCGACGACCAGAGCCCGGATGTCGTGGGCGGCCTCGACCGGCGGCCCCTCCCAGAAGCGATAGACGTCATATGCGCTCTCCAGAAAGCCGGAGAGCGGCGCCAGATGCCGCTGCATGATGAGAACGGCGGGGCGTTGGGTCATGCGCGCACCTCGATCAGATGAATGCTCTCGTTCAGGCGATCCTGAATCAGGGGCCACTTAGGCGTCAGCCAGGTCAACAGCGAATGGGTCGTCGCATTGCCGATGCGAAGCCAGACGACCTGGGGGCCATCGCGCCGGTCCGAAGCCCACAGGGCGAAATCCCGGTCCTTGGTGACGATGATGCGGCGCTCCGTCCTGGCCAGACGCCAGATGTCGTCGTCGGACGCGTCTAGCGCGAGCAGGGTGGAGACATGGTCTGCGTCGAACCCTTGCGTCTTCAGCCAGTCGGCGAGCGATGGCGGCAACTGGGCGTCGACGACGAACTTCATGCGGCGATGACGGCCGTGTCGCCAATCGATGCGGCCGCATAGGCCAGGCTGGCGCGGATGTCGTCCGGCTCGAGATAGGGAAAGTCGGTCAGGATGTCTTCGTGACTGGCCCCGCCCGCGAGCATGTCCAGCACGTCCTGAACCCGGACGCGCATGCCGCGAATGCAGGGGCGGCCCCCGCACTGGTTCGCGTCGATGGTGATGCGGGACAGAAGATCGCTCATGTCCCGCATCCTATCATGGTTTGATCAGCGACCGAACTTCTGGTGCTGGACGCGTTTGGGGATGATGCTGTCGGCGCCCAGGCGACGCATCTTGTCCTGTTCGTAGGCTTCGAAATTGCCCTCGAACCATTCCACATGGCCGTCGCCTTCGAAGGCGAGGATGTGGGTGGCCAGACGGTCCAGGAACCAGCGGTCGTGGGAGATGACCACGGCGCAGCCCGCGAACTCTTCCAGCGCCTCTTCGAGGTTCTGCAGGGTTTCGATGTCCAGGTCGTTGGTCGGTTCGTCGAGCAGGATCAGGTTGCCCCCGGACGCCAGGGTCTTGGCCAGGTGGACGCGGTTGCGCTCACCGCCCGACAGCTGGCCGACCTTCTTCTGCTGGTCGCCGCCCTTGAAGTTGAACGATCCGACATAGGCGCGTGTGTTGATCTCGCGCTTGCCGACCATCATCACGTCGGTGCCGCCGCTGATGGCCTGCCAGATGGTTTCTTCCGGCTTCAGGTCGTCGCGCGACTGATCGACATAGGCCAGCTTGACCGTTTCGCCGACCTTGATCGTGCCGCCGTCGGGCTTCTCCTGGCCGGTGATCAGCTTGAACATGGTCGACTTGCCGGCGCCGTTGGGGCCGATGACGCCGACGATGCCGTTGGGCGGCAGTTTGAAGGTCAGATTATCGAACAGGACCTTGTCGCCGTAGGACTTCTGCAGGCCCTCGACCTCCAGCACCACATTGCCCAGGCGTGGGCCGGGCGGAATCTGGATGACGGCGAAGGATTGGGCCTTGGCCGAGTTCTCCTGTTCGGCGACCATCTTCTCATAGGCCGCCAGACGAGCCTTGGACTTGGCCTGACGGGCCTTGGCGCCCGAACGGACCCATTCCAGTTCGCGGGTGAGGGCGCGCTGGCGGGCTTCGGATTCCGACTGCTCCTGCACGACGCGCTTCTGCTTGGCTTCCAGCCAGGAGGAATAGTTGCCCTCGTGCGGGTGGCCCTTGCCGCGATCCAGCTCCAGCGTCCACTTCGTGACCTGGTCCAGGAAGTAGCGGTCGTGGGTCACCAGGATGACGCAGCCGGGGAAGTTCTCCAGATGGTGCTGCAGCCAGGCGACGGATTCGGCGTCCAGGTGGTTGGTCGGTTCGTCCATCAGCAGCATGTCGGGCTTGGACAGCAGCAGGCGGGCCAGGGCCACGCGGCGCTTTTCACCACCGGACAGGTTGGTGACTTCCCAGTCGTCGGGCGGGCAGCGCAGGGCGCCCATGGCCTGGTCGATGCGGCTGTCGATGTCCCAGACGTCGCCGGCGTCGATCTTTTCCTGAAGGGCGGTCATCTCCTCCATCAGTTCGTCGGTGTAGTTTTCGCCCAGTTCGGCGGCGACCTCGTTGAAGCGGTTGACCCACTGCTTCTCTTCGCACCAGGCCTCGACGTTCTGGCGGACGTTCAGGGCGGGATCGAGCTGGGGCTCCTGCTCCAGATAGCCGCGCTTGACGCCGTCGGCGGCGCGGGCCTCGCCCGAGAACTCGTTGTCCAGGCCGGCCATGATCTTCAGCAGGGTGGACTTGCCCGAGCCGTTGACCCCGACGACGCCGATCTTGGCGTCGTTGTAGAAGCTGAGCCAGATGTTCTCGAAGATCTTCTTGCCGCCGGGGAAGGTCTTGGTCAGACCCTGCATCTGGAAAATATATTGCTGCGCCATGAGGTGCGGTTTCGCCCTTCGGGTTCGTCTGATTGGGGAGTTGGCCCGATGTAGCGACCCGGCGCGCGAAGGGCAAATAAGGCGGCCGCGCGACGGGGCCGGGTCAGGCGTAGTTGAAGCTGATGGAGATGCGGTCGGACTTGGCCTGGTTGGTCGGCACCTCGTGCCGCAGCCAGCTTTCCCACATCAGGACCGTGCCCGCCCGGGGGCGCAGATAGACGAAGGGCCGTTCGGTCTCGGGCGCGTCCTCGGCGACTGAGGGGCGAGCCATCATGAAGGGCAGGCGCGGATCCTCCAGCTTCAGCGAGGAAGCGCCATCCGGCACCGCGACATAGACAGTGCCCGATAGGAAGGCGTGGGGATGGATATGGCCGCTGTGGCCGCCGCCGGGCTTCAGGACATTGACCCACAGATTATCCAGGCGCGGCTTGCGGGCCAGGTCGAAGTTGAGCGCCCGGGCGTAGGCGACGGCATGGCGGTCCAAGTGACGCTTCAGCTCCGCGAACTCCGGGAACCGCTGCGGCAGGTCGTTCAGGGAGCCGTAGGACGTATAGCCGCGATAGCCGTTGGCCCGGCACCAGCGGCGGCCGGCTTCATCCTCCTCGGCCATAAGGCGGACGACATCGACCAGCTGGGCGTTGAAATCGGCCCAGCCGCGACCCTCGGCGAGGGAGGCTTCATAGACCTGGGTGACGAAGAGAGGGCGCAGGGACATGGGCTGGATTTACAGGGCGTAACGTCGCCTGAGAAGGCTTGTGCGCGGCCCCTCGCGCGCTCGGCACGATCCGGCTAAGGATAGGGGATGTTCAAGTCCGTCCTTGTCGCCAACCGCGGCGAAATCGCCTGTCGCGTCTTCCGCACCGCCAAGCGGATGGGATTACGCACCATCGCCGTCTATTCCGAGGCGGACGCCGACGCCCTGCATGTGCGGGAAGCCGACGAGGCGGTGTTGATCGGGCCGGCTCCGGCGCGCGAATCCTATCTGGACGCGGAAAAGGTGCTGGCGGCGGCCAAGGCGACGGGCGCGGAGGCCATCCACCCGGGTTACGGCTTCCTGTCCGAGAACGCCGACTTCGCCGAGGCGGTGATCGCGGCGGGCATCGTCTGGATCGGCCCGCAGCCATCCTCGATCCGCGCCATGGGGCTGAAGGATGCGGCGAAAAAGCTGATGATCGAGGCGGGCGTGCCCGTCACCCCCGGCTATCAGGGCGAGGATCAGTCTCTTGAGACCCTGACGACCGAGGCGAACCGCATCGGCTTTCCGGTTCTGATCAAGGCGGTCGCCGGCGGCGGCGGCAAGGGGATGAAGAAGGTCGACCGGCCCGAGGACTTCGCCGACGGCCTGGCTTCGGCCCAGCGAGAGGGCCAGTCGTCCTTCGGCGATCCGCGCGTCCTGATCGAAAGCTACATCACCCGCCCGCGCCACATCGAGGTTCAGGTGTTCGGCGACAGCCATGGGAATGTCGTCCACCTGTATGAACGCGACTGTTCGCTGCAACGCCGCCACCAGAAGGTGATCGAGGAGGCGCCCGCGCCCGGCATGGACGCCGCCACGCGCCAGGCCGTCACCGCCGCCGCCGTTCGCGCCGCACAGGCCGTGAACTATCAGGGCGCGGGCACCATCGAGTTCATCGCCGACGCCTCCGACGGGCTGAAGGCCGACCGCATCTGGTTCATGGAGATGAACACGCGGCTGCAGGTCGAGCATCCGGTGACGGAGAGCATCACCGGCGTCGACCTGGTCGAATGGCAGTTGCGCGTCGCGGCGGGCGAACCGATCCCGCTGAGGCAGGACGACATTCCGATGAACGGCTGGGCCATGGAGGCTCGTCTCTACGCCGAGGACCCGGCCCACGGCTTCCTGCCGTCGATCGGGCGGCTGGATCACTTCGTCATGCCCGACGACATCCGGGTGGATACGGGCGTGGAGCAGGGCGGCGAGGTCAGCCAGTTCTACGATCCGATGATCGCCAAGCTGATCGTCCACGCCGACACGCGAGAGGCGGCGGCGGCGCGCCTGGCTGACGCCTGCCGCGAGGTCGAGGTCTGGCCCGTCCGCACCAACGCCGGCTTCCTGGCCCGCTGCCTGGACCATCCGCGCTTCGTCGAGGGCGACGTGGACACGGGGTTCATCGCGGCTGAGGAGGGGGCGTTAGTCACGGCAAATGCTGACCAAGACCTTCTGGATACTGGAGCGCTCGCGTCGCTGGCCGAGCATGAACATAGTTTGGCTTGGTATGACGAGCTGAAACGGTATTCTGCCTGGAATGCTAGTTCGGAAGGTTTGTACGGCTTCCGTCTGAACAGATCCGCAGGCTCGCAATTTAGTCTTCGCAGGAACGGTGAGACGATTGCCGCCACAATCAATGTGGCACCTCCTCCTCCTTTCAGCATCGATGAGCGCTACCTGGTTGACCGGAACGACAGTCGGCACGTCTTGCACACTGAAATGGGTTCAAGCAGCGCCCTGAACGAGTTGGTCATGGACGGTCGACCAACTGGTGCGCGAGCCTATGTAACGAGCGATCAGGTCGTTCTCTTCCATGACGGCGACGCCATCGCATTTGACCGTCGTGCCCAGCGGTCCGGGGGAGCAGGCGGCTCCGCCTCCGACGGCGGCCTGCGCGCGCCCATGCCGGGCAAGATCGTCGCCGCGCCTGCAAAAGTCGGGGATGTCGTGACCAAGGGCCAGCCGGTCGTGGTGCTGGAGGCCATGAAGATGGAGCACGCCCTGACCGCGCCGTTCGACGGCGTGGTCGAGAGCCTCTCGACCGCCGTCGGCGACCAGGTCGTGGAGGGCGCGGTCCTGGCGGTGGTGAAGGCCTCGACCTAGAGACCGACGCCGCCGATGGGGCGGGTATAGGTCGTTTCCCCGAACACGGCGATCAGACCCAGGGCCGGTCGCAGTTCCGCCGTTTCGTGGATATGGGCCGACCAGGCCGTGTGGGTCGCCTTGTTGAACCAGACCTCCGTCACCCAAAGGGCGTCGGGATCGACGGCGTCATGGGCCACCACATAGGAGTGGCAGCCGGGTCGTTTCACGCCGGGATCGAGCAGACAGAAGGCCAGGTCGTCGCGACGACCGGGATGCGCCGTCAATCTCGTAATCAAGCCGTACATGCAGATCCTTGGGCGCCGGAACGGGAGCGCGAACAGCTGTTCCTAACGGTCCGAAGATTTAAGAATCTGGCTAAGCCGCCTAAGGGACATTACGTGGTCGCCATGCCGCTTCACATGATCAAGCTTTGCGTCGGGGTGTCCGACGTCGAATGGCTGGAAAACCGCGCCGCATCGGGAAAGCCGCTGATCGTCCATACCCGGATGACGCCCAAGCGCGCGACCGAGATCGAGGACGGCGGATCGCTGTACTGGGTGGTCAAGGGAACCATCGTCTGCCGCCAGCCGATCCTGGACATCGCCACCCTGGGCGAGGGCAAGGCCAGCCGCTGCGAGATCACTCTGGAGCCGCGCGTGATCCGCACCGCCCCGGTGGCGCGCCGTCCTTTCCAGGGCTGGCGCTATTTCGAGGGCAAGGACGCCCCCGCCGACCTGGACACGCTGGACGCGGGCGAGGCGCCCGAGGCCCTGGTGCGGCAGCTGCGCGAACTTGGCGCCTGGTAGGCTGAGCCCACAAAGTTTTTGGGAGTTGACCCCGGCGGTCGCCCATGGCCTGTGCCCCGTCCCATGATCCGTTTCACTCCCCAGACCCGATCCACCCTTCGTGAACTGACGACCCTGGCCTGGCCGGTCGTCATGGCGCGATTGGGCATCATGACCATGGGGCTGACCGACGCCATCGTGGTGGGGCATTATTCCAGCCGCGAACTGGCCTTCCACTCCCTGGCCTGGGCGCCGTCGTCGGTGGTGCTGACCACGGCGGTCGGTCTGATGATGGGGGTTCAGGTCATGACCGCCCGACTGAGAGGCGAGGGACGGCACGACGAGGTCGGGGCCGTGCTGCGGCGCGGCCTGGTCTATGCCTTGCAGATCGGCGTGGTCTCCATGATCGCGCTTCTTCTGCTGGGGCCGTTCGGCATGGTCCACATGGGGCTGGAGGACGGATTGGCCGAGGGCGCATCGCCCGTGCTGATGGTCTTCGCCCTGTCGATGCCGGCCTATCTGATTTCGGTGGCGGCGCAGTTCTTCCTCGAAGGGCTGCATCGGCCCAAGGCGGGCATGGTCGCCATGTGGGTGGCCAATGCGGTCAACCTGGGCCTGAATCTGCTGCTGGTGCCCGACCTGTTCGGGCTGGGCGTGCACGGGGCCGTGGCCTCGGCCTGGGCGACCTTCGGCGCGCGCACGGCCCTGGCGGTGTTTCTGGCCGTCTACATCCTGCGTCTGCCCGAGGCGCGGCAGTGGGGCCTGTTCGCCAAGCCGCGCCGCGACCGCTCGACCGAGGTCGAGCAGATTCGGGTGGGGATCGGCGCGGGATCGTCGAACTTCGTCGAGGTCGGCGCCTTCGCCGCCATGACCCTGTTCGCCGGCCAACTGGGCGCGGCCGAGACCGCCAGTTGGGCCGTAGTGATCAATGTGTCCGCCATCGTCTTCATGGTGCCGATGGGTCTGTCGTCCGCGACCGCCGTTCTGGTCGGGCGGGCCTATGGGGCCGGGGACAAGGCGGGGGTAATGCGCAGCGGCCTGTTGGGCGTCGGCGTGGTCACGATCCTGGCCTTCGTCATCGCCATCGGACTGTGGCTGGCGGCGCGGCCGGTGGTCGGCGCCTACACCACCGATCCGGCGATCCTGGCCATCGCCGCCCCGGCTCTGGTTCTGGCGACCCTGTTCTTCGTCGCCGACGCCCAGCAGGTGGTCGCGGCCCAGGCCAACCGCGCCGCCGGTGACGTGGTCTGGCCGACCCTGATGCACGTCTTTTCCTATGGCGTGGTCATGATCCCGCTGGGCTGGTGGCTGGCGCACCGGATCGGCGTCAACGGCCTGGTCTGGTCCGTCATCGTCGCCAGCGTCATCTCGGGCGCGTTGCTGACGGGGCGGTTCATAAGGATCGCGCGGCGGTTGCCGCTTAGGAGTGCTAGTTAGTCCCGCGCCGCGCCGGTCGGTAAGCTAAAGGTTTTCTGATGACGGAGTTCTCAGCGCTCGAAATGGCGGCTGCACGTCTGATGGCGACACAGATGGGTGAGGATGACGTCCAGGCCCTTCTCGACCAACTGGAAACCGCAAGCGTGACTGACCGCGACTTCACTGGCGTCGGCTTCTACACCAGCTTCGCTGTCGACAGGTCATTGCCACCAGCCAAATTTGGCACCGGTTTTGGCGGTTGGGTCCGATGTGAAGTCGGGCCAAATGCATATCCGCTGGAGTTCATTCTCTATGTGGATGCTGGCTATGTTTTTATGATCGAGGCCTACAGCTTTTTGGATGGATATGGAGACCTGGATCTTCTGACAGCGTGCTTCACCGAGCCGAGGCCAGGTGAGCAAGATGAGGAGGCAGCAGGTCAGGGGGACGCTTTATTCGGCGATTGAGCACAGGTGACGCGGCGGTTCGGCCGCTCTATATCCCTGCGCTTCCCCGAACGACTGGACGATCATGGCCCGCATCCTCATCACCTCGGCGCTGCCCTACATCAACGGCATCAAGCACCTGGGGAATCTGGCGGGGTCGATGCTGCCGGCGGACGTCTGGGCGCGGTTCAAGCGGGCGCAAGGTCATGAGGTCCTCTATATCTGCGCCACCGACGAACACGGCACGCCGGCCGAGCTGGCCGCCGCCGCCGCCGGTCAGGACGTGCGGACCTATTGCGACGAGCAGCACGAAATTCAGAAGGCGGCGGGCCAGGCGTTCGGCCTGAGCTACGACTGGTTCGGCCGGTCGTCGAATCCGCCGAACCACCGTCTGACCCAGCACTTCGCAGAGTCCTTGGAGAAGAACGGCCTGATCGAGGAGCGGGTGGATCGGATGATCTACTCCATCGACGACGCCCGCTTCCTGCCCGACCGCTATGTGGAGGGGACCTGCCCGCACTGCGGCTATGACAAGGCGCGCGGCGATCAGTGCGACAACTGCGGGCGTCTGCTGGACCCGACCGACCTGATCGATCCCTATTCCTCCGTCTCGGGATCGCGGAACCTGGAGGTGCGCGACACCCGCCACCTGTATCTGCTGCAAACGAAGATCGAGCCGCAGATCCGCGCTTGGGTGGACGGCAAGTCGGGCTGGCAGCCGCTGGCCAAGTCCATCGCCAACAAGCATCTGGACGAAGGGCTGATCGATCGGGGCATCACTCGCGATCTGGCCTGGGGCGTGCCTGTCATCAAGGACGGCTTCCCCCGCCCCGGCATGGAAGACAAGGTCTTCTATGTCTGGTTCGACGCCCCCATCGAATATATCGGCGCGACGGAGGAGTGGGCCGAGGCGACGGGCCGGACCTGGCGCGACTGGTGGCGGCTGGACGAGGGCGCCGAAGATGTCCGCTACGTCCAGTTCATGGGCAAGGACAACGTCGCCTTCCACACCGTCAGCTTCCCGGCCACGATCATCGGCTCGGGCGAGCCGTGGAAGACGGTCGACCAGCTGAAGGCGTTCAACTGGCTGAACTGGTACGGCGGCAAGTTCTCGACCAGCCAGAAGCGCGGCGTGTTCATGGACCAGGCGCTGGACCTGCTGCCGGCCGACTACTGGCGCTGGTATCTGACGGCCTACGGTCCCGAACACTCCGATGCGGCCTTCACCTGGGAGCAGTTCCAGGGCGCGATCAACAAGGACCTTGCCGACGTGCTGGGCAATTTCGTCAACCGCATCGTCAAGTTCGCCGAATCCAAGTTCGACGGCGTCGTGCCCGAGGGCGGCGAGGCCGGTCCGCTGGAAGCCAAGCTGGAGGCCGACCTTCGTGCCGCCGTCGCCGAGGCGACCGAACAGTTCGAGGCGATGGAGTTCAGAAAGGCCGCCGCCGCCGTGCGCGCCGCCTGGGTTCTGGGCAACGAATATCTGCAGGAGGCCGCGCCCTGGACGGCGCTGAAGACCGATCGCGACCGGGCGGCGGTCGGCGTGCGCACCGGCCTGAACATGGTCGCCTTGTTCGCCCGTCTGGCCGCGCCGATCCTGCCCTTCACCGCGCCGAAAATCGCGGCCTCGGTCGGGGTGACGGATCTGAGCTGGCCCGCCGCCGGCGCCGATCTGCTGAACGCCCTGCCGGTCGGCGGCAGGGTGGAGGCGCAAGGGGTGTTGTTCGCCAAGATCGAGGACGCCCAGGTGGTGGAATGGTCCGAGCGCTTCGGCGGCGCGGACGCCTGATCGAGCGGCGAGGGCAGACGCGATGACGCCGACCCTGACCTTGCTCGACGAAGGCCGCCGCGCCGCGATCCGTGACCGTCTGGCGCAAACGGGGCGGGCGCAGATCGATGGCGTGCTGAAACCGGCGGACGCTCAAGCCCTGTATGAAGCCGCCACGGCCGCCAAGTATAATGTGGTGACGCGGCGCGGGACGGGCCATGTCGATCTGCCTGCCGCCTGGCTGGCTTCGCTGACACCGCATCAGAAGCGCGGGTTGGGACAGGCGGTGCAGGCTTCGGCCCAGAGCGACTTCCAGTACCTGTACGACAATCATCCGATCTACGACCTGGTGGAGGCGGGGCAGGCGGCGCCGATTTGGCGCGACCTGCTGGTCTTCCTGAACGGCGAGGCGTTTCTGGGTCTGATGCGGGATTTGACCGGCGAGCCGCGCATCGCCCTGGCCGACGCCCAGCTGACGCGGTTTCGCGCCGGGCATTTCCTGACCGAGCATGACGACCATGCAGACGGTAAGAACCGCTTCTTCGCCTATGTGCTGAGCCTGACGCCGGCCTGGCGCATCGAATGGGGAGGGCTGCTGGCCTTCCATGGCCCGGATGGCAATGTGGCCGAGGCCTTCACCCCGCGCTTCAACACCCTGAACCTGCTCGAGGTGCCGTCGCCCCATTCGGTGACGCAGGTGGCTCTGTCGGCGGGCGCCGACCGGATTTCCGTCACGGGCTGGCTGCGGGGGGCATAGGGCGAACCGCTCCCTTGCCCCCCGACTTCGGGTCAGTAGGCGCTGAGCCTCGGTGCGATGTTTCGGGCGCGGCCGGTCGATGCAAGCCGGTATCCGTCCGCCGTGGCTTCGAGAGAGAAGGTGACGCGCAGTCCGTTTCGGCCAGCGCCGAGCGTATCGGCCGGCAAGGCCGTGCGCGGGATCTCGATGACGAAGTCGTACAGGCCCGGTTGCGGATTGGAGGGCAGGGCGTAGCCGTCGGCCGTCTGCACAAGGTTCCTGAGGCTGCCGCCGGGATTCTTGCCGCCCTTGACGACGATCCCCCCTATGGGTTGCCCGGCCTGTCTGGCCTGGATGCCAGACGCAGAAGCTTCGGCGGCCCGGATGTCGCCGGCGCCGGGATCGGCGATCCAGGTCTGGGGCGTCGCCAGGTTCAGATCGATCCGGAAACGGCCTGCGGTATAGGTTCTGACCGACACGCTTTGGGCTGGCGCGGAAGGCGCCGCGATAAGCGCCTCCGTTCGTGGGCGCGGGCTGCGCTCAACCGCCTGGGCGTCGGCGGCAACCGCGCCTCCAAGAACAATCGCGCACGCTGTCAATGCGCCGAAGACGTACCGCATAGCCTGTCCTCCCTATGCCCCCGCGCGAGGATAGGCCCGTCGCACAGCGCTATACAATCCGCATTTCGATGATTTTCGAAAGGGTCAGGTGCGGTTCCAGGGCGCATGGTTCAGCAAAATCGCCAAGCCGCACCAGCCGGTGACGCCGGCTGTGGCCAGGGCCGCGCCGAACAGACCGGCGACGACGAACCCCGCCGGGCCGAAGGCGAACCCCGCCAGGACGCCGACCACCACCAGAAGGCCGACCGCGATCTGGACCTGACGAAAGATCGACAGGCGCGGCGCGGCGGCGCCGGCCGACACCACCGGCAGCCCGGCGGCGGCCCAGGCCTCGATCCCGCCTTCCAGGTTGAACACCCGCTGACCGCCCGGCGCGACGGCGCCCACGGCGGCGCAGGCCTGACCGCCGCGTCCGCCTTTCTGACACTGAAACACCAGCTTGCGGCCGCGAGGCAGGCCCATGCCGCGCAGGATGTCGTTCGTCTGCGTCAGCGGGGCCGACAGGGCGTAGGGAATGTGGGCGGCCGCGAATTCGGAGGGTTCGCGCACGTCGATCAGGATGGCCTCGCCCTGGTTCAGCCACTCCAGGGCCTGACGGGGCGAAACGGTGTCGGTCATGGACTCAATCCTTGGCGCAGAAGTGGGTGTAGAGCACGGTCATGATCTCGACCGCCGCCGGATGGGCGATGAAATAGGTCAGGGTGCGATGGTCGCGGCGGAAATCGACCACGCCCTCGTCCTTCAGCTTGGCCAGATGCTGGGACATGGAGGTTGGGGCCACGCCCGTCTCCTCGATCAGGGCCGAGACGTTTCGTTCCCCTTGAGCCAGGGCGCACAGGATCAGCAGCCGATGGGGATTGGCCAGGCTTTTCAGAAAGGTCGCCGCCGCGTCCGCGCGGGGCGGCAGGGCGTGGGAGAAATCGACCACAAGCGTGTCTTTACATTTCATGTTTCGATCATATCATAAAAACACGAAATGAAAAGGAGACCCTCATGGCCAAGGATTATGCGGCGCTCACGCGCGACATCTCGACCTACATCGGCGAACTGCGCCGCGCCCAGCCAGAGCCGATGCAGGCATTCTCAGCCTTGGCCAAGGGGGCTTCGGCGGATCGGGCGGTCGACAAGAAGACGAAGGAAATGATCGCCTTGGCCATCGGCGTAACCCAGCGCTGCGACGGCTGCATCGGCTTTCACGCCAAGGCGCTGAAAGACTTGGGGGCGAGCCGCGACGAGATCGCCGAGGTCATGGCCATGTGCGTCTATATGGGCGGCGGACCGGCCCTGATGTATGCGGCCGACGCCCTGAGGGCGTTCGACCAGTTCGCCGAGGTGGCCTAGCGGTCGGCGAAGATCACGGGAAGGCTGGCCGCGTGCCAGGCCTGGATGCCGCCGGTCAGGTTGAAGACCGGCTGGCCCTGGGCGGCGGTTGGGCCGACGAAGGCGCAGACCTGATGGCTGCGCCCGCCCTTCAGGCATTGGACGATGATTTTCTTGTCGGCGGGCAGGTCCAGCGCCTCCCAGGCGGCGGGCATCTGGCTGAGCGGGGCCAGGATGGCGCCGTCGATGCGGGCGGCGGCGAACTCGTCCGGCTCTCGCACGTCGATCAGCACCGCCTCGCCGGCTTCCAGCCAGGCGGCGGCTTCGTCCACGGTGACGGTCGAGACGGTCGAGACGGTCATGCGGCGGGCTCCGGCGCGGCGACCGTCGTGGGCGGAGGGGCGTCGACCGTCCCGCCGTGGCGTCGGTGCTTGGCGACCTCTTCGGGTTTGATGTCCAGCAGGGCGGGGGCGGCGGCGTTGAACCGTTCGGTGTTGTCGGTGCGCACGATCACCTGACGCGCGCCGTCCCAGATCATGTGCAACGCGACATAGAGGACGACGACCAGGCCGATGTAGCCGATCCAGCGGAAACGGTGCAGCAGCTTGGCGATATAGGTGGCGGCGACGCCCATCAGGCCGATCGACAGGATCAGGCCGAAGACCATGACCCAGGGGTGCTCATGCGCCGCCCCTGCGACGGCCAGGACATTGTCCAGCGACATGGTGATGTCGGCGACCATGATCTGGATCAGGGCCGCGCCGAACGACTTGCGTTTGATGCCCAGCTCCTCGGGTGACGGGCCGGTGCCGTGCTCGATGCTCATGGCCAACTGAAGTTCGGCCTCGGCCTCGGCCTGGTCGTGGGTGGCCTGTTCGCGCAACTCGCGCCACATCTTCCAGCAGACCCAAAGCAGCAGAAGTCCGCCCGCCAGCAGCAGGCCGACCAGGGCCAGCAGTTGAACCGTGATCAGGGCGAAACCGATCCGCATGACGACGGCGGCGGCCAGGCCGATCAGGATCGCCTTCTTGCGCTGATCCTGGGGCAGGGCGGCGGCGGCCAGACCCACGGCGACGGCGTTGTCGCCGGCCAGGACCAGATCCATCATGACGACCTGGCCCAGGGCCGTGGCCTGGCTGGCGAACTCGGGGGAGGAGAGGAATTCCATGCCCGCTCTCTAGCCGCGCCGCGACCGTCTGTCAGCCGCGTTGCGCGCGGGCGGCCTCGTACAGGGCCACGGCGGCGGCGTTGGAGACGTTCAGGCTCTCGAATCCGCCCGGCATGGGGATCTTGGCCAGGACGTCGCAATGTTCGGCGACCAGGCGGCGGATGCCGTCGCCCTCCGACCCCATGACCAGGACGGTGGGCTGGCGGTCCAGCGCCTGTTCCAGCGTCTGTTCGCCCGAGCCGTCCAGGCCGACGGCGCGCCAGCCCAGGTCGGCCAGCCGCTCCAGCGCGCGCGACAGATTCGTCACCCGGGCGTGGGGCAGGCGTTCGGTGGCGCCGACCGCCGCCTTGGCCAGGGCGCCGGCCAGGGCCGGGGCGTGACGATCCTGGACGATGATTCCCCGCGCGCCGAAGGCCAAGGCCGAGCGGAAGATGGCGCCGACATTCTGGGGGTCGGTCAACTGGTCCAGCATGACGATGACGCCTTCAGCCGGTTCGGCCAGGTCTTCCAGCGCCACGCCTTCCAGCGGCTGGACCTTGAAGGCCAGGCCCTGATGGACCGCACCGGGCGGCAGCATCCGGGTCAGGGTCTGGTTGTCGACGGTCTCGATCCGGTGGCCGTGGGTCAGCTTGCCGTCCTCGATCTCGGCGGCCCGCTCGGGCGTAGCCAGAAGACGGCCCATTCCGCGCCGCGCGGGATTCGCCAGAGCCGCCAGAACCGGGTGGCGGCCCCACAGGAAATTATCCGCGTCGGCGCGGCTCCGGTCGGGCGAACGCTGCGGGCGCGGCGTCTCCTCGCGCCCGCCAAAGCCTTGCACGGCGGGCTTTTGGCCTCTTTCTCGCGGCCCGGAAGTGCGGCTTCCGAAAGCCTGTTTTTTACCGCTTTTACGGTCGTTGCGTTCTGATTTCGACGACACTATAAGACGCCCTCCGATTTGGAGCCCCAAGGGCTTTCGGGTCTGGGCGCCCCCTCTACTGCAGAGGAGGCGGCAAGCCGAAGGCTTTTGTTTCGTCCCGCTTCTTTATGGGCGGAACGGAGGGGTCCGGCGGTTCGACAAGGCGCGCTGGGGGAATGTCCCGAGCGGCAAAGGGGGGGGACTGTAAATCCCCTGCGTAAGCTTCGAAGGTTCGAGTCCTTCTTCCCCCACCACGCGCCTTCGACGGACACGACGGATCAGGACGACGGAGAGGAACCGGCTGCGGCGTTCCCCAAGAACTTCCGCAGTCTCCGCGCGGGTATAGCACAATGGTAGTGCAGCAGCCTTCCAAGCTGAGGATGTCGGTTCGATCCCGTCTACCCGCTCCAGGTTTTTGAATGCACACAGCGCCCCTCAACCCGGGCCATCAGGAGTTTGGCCATGGCCAAGGAAAAGTTCGAACGCACGAAGCCGCACTGCAACATCGGCACGATTGGTCACGTTGACCACGGCAAGACGACGCTGACGGCGGCGATCACGATGACGCTGGCGAAGGCCGGCGGCGCGAAGGCGATGAACTACGCCGACATCGACGCTGCGCCGGAAGAGAAGGCGCGCGGCATCACGATCAACACGGCGCACGTGGAATATGAGACGGCCAACCGTCACTACGCCCACGTCGACTGCCCCGGCCACGCCGACTATGTGAAGAACATGATCACGGGTGCGGCGCAGATGGACGGCGCGATCCTGGTGGTTTCGGCCGCCGACGGCCCGATGCCGCAGACCCGCGAGCACATCCTGCTGGCCCGTCAGGTCGGCGTGCCGGCCCTGGTGGTCTTCATGAACAAGGTCGACCTGGTCGACGACGAAGAACTGCTGGAACTGGTCGAGATGGAAGTGCGCGAGCTGCTGAGCAGCTACCAGTTCCCGGGCGACGAAATCCCGATCACCAAGGGTTCGGCCAAGGCCGCGACCGACGGCGTGAACCCGGAAATCGGCGAACAGCGCGTTCTGGCCCTGATGGAAACCGTCGACGCCTACATCCCGCAGCCGGAACGTCCGGTCGACCTGCCGTTCCTGATGCCGGTGGAAGACGTGTTCTCGATCTCGGGCCGCGGCACCGTGGTCACGGGCCGCGTCGAGAAGGGCATCATCAAGGTCGGCGAGGAAGTCGAGATCGTCGGCATCCGTCCGGTCCAGAAGACGACCTGCACGGGCGTGGAAATGTTCCGCAAGCTGCTGGACCAGGGCCAGGCGGGCGACAACGTCGGCGTGCTGCTGCGCGGCACCAAGCGTGAAGACGTCGAGCGCGGCCAGGTGCTGTGCAAGCCGGGCTCCATCACCCCGCACACCAAGTTCCTGGCCGAAGCCTACATCCTGACCAAGGAAGAAGGCGGTCGTCACACCCCGTTCTTCACGAACTATCGCCCGCAGTTCTACTTCCGCACCACGGACGTGACGGGCATCGTTCAGCTGAAGGAAGGCGTCGAGATGATCATGCCGGGCGACAACGCCGAGCTGAACGTCGAACTGATCACGCCGATCGCGATGGACCAAGGCCTGCGCTTCGCCATCCGTGAAGGCGGCCGCACCGTCGGCGCCGGCGTCGTCGCCAAGATCATCGAGTAATATACCCGACGGTCCGGCCTCAAGTGTGCGCCTCCGCGAGGCGCGCCTAGGCCAACCAGAACAGTCGCGTAACAGAGCGGCCCCCGGAAACATCCGGGGGCCGCTTCTGCGTGGGGACACGACATAAAGCGCCGTCACCCTCGGGCTTGACCCGAGGGGCGGAGGTTCCGCCGCATTGCCTCACCGGAGGCGCACAGCCCGATCCGCGTCTGATCCTCGGGTCAAGCCCGAGGATGACGGGGAAGGGGAGCGAGGGGCCTGATCTCTCGCTCGGCGGGCGAGCGGTCTTGCCTGCAACCGAAAATCCCGGCTTACGTTCGGAAACAGACGTTAACCTTTCGGTAACTACATGCGACGCGCGATCCGGCTGGGCATTTTCATTGGCGTCGTTCTGGGCATGAGCGCCTGCGCGACCCGTTACGACGCCGACGGACGGCCCGTGTCGGGCGCCTATGGCTCGGTCGAGGCGGGACGGACGGCCTGAGGCGAAAGGAAAACGTAGCGCTGGCCGCGATCCTGCCCTAATGTAGCGTCGCGGACGCCGACTGTCGCGCCGCGTCGGTCCCCACACCCCCTTAGATGTTACTCATCGCCATTGCCGTCGTTCTGCTCCTCGTGGTGCTCAACGGCCTGTTCGCCATGACCGAATTGGCGGTCGTCTCTTCTCGAAAATCGAAGCTCCAGGCCCGGGCCGAGCGGGGGGATCGCGGCGCGCGGGCCGCGCTGAAGCTTGCGGACGAACCGACGCAGTTTCTTTCGGCCGTGCAGGTCGGCATCACCCTGATCGGCATTCTGGCGGGCGCCTATGGTCAGGCGACCATCGCGGGCGAGCTGGATCGCATTCTGGAAGTCGCCTTTCCAGCCTTCCGCGCCTACACCGAATTCTTCGCCACGGCCCTGGTGGTCGTGTGCATCACCTATGTCTCGCTGATCATCGGCGAACTGGTGCCCAAACGTCTGGCGTTGATCTTCCCCGAGGCGGTGGCCTCCAAGATGGCCAAGCCCATCTCGACCCTGGCCATCGTGCTGAAGCCGTTCGTCCTGCTGCTGACGGCCTCGACCTCGGGCATTCTGAAGCTTCTGGGGGTCAAGGACCGCGACGGCTCGGACGTCACTCAGGAAGAGGTGGCGACCATCCTGGCGGAGGGCGCGTCCGCCGGCCTGATCGAGCCCGAAGAACAGGAAATGATCGAGGAGATCCTGCGCCTGGGCGACCGTCCCGTCCGGGTGGCTATGACGCCCCGCCACGACGTCTTCTGGATCGCGCTGGACGATCCCGAGGAGATTCTGCGCGAGGAGATTCGCACCTGCCCCTATTCGCGGATCGTGGTGGCGCGCGAGAGCGACGTCGATAATCCCCTGGGGGTCGTGCACAAGAAGGATCTGCTGGACGCCCTGCTGACCGACGGCAAGTTCGACATCGAGGCCCTGGTGCAAGAGCCGGCCTTCATCCCGCAGTCGACCTCGGTGCTGAAGGCGCTGGAGATATTGAAGGGCTCCAAGGTTCACATGGCCTTCCTGGTCGACGAATTCGGCGCCTTCGAGGGCGTGGTGACGGCCACCGACCTCCTGGAAATGATCGCGGGCGACTTCAACGAGGGGCACGACGAGGAACAGGCCTGGATCGTGCAGCGCGCCGACGGCAGCTGGCTGGTCGACGGCCAGACGGACCTGGACGATCTGGCCGACGCCCTGGGCGAGGATTTCGGCGAGCACGAGGGCTTCCACACCGTCGCGGGCCTGATCCTGCATCAGCTGTCGCGCGTGCCGGACGAGGGCGAGGTTCTGCAGGTCGGCCGATTCGAGGTCGAGGTGGTCGACATGGACGACCGCCGCATCGACAAATTGATCTTCAAGGAGCTGATCAAGGCCGAGGACGAGCGAGACGCCGTCGCCGCCCACCTGGAAGAGTAGGGCGCGCGTCCACATCGCCCTTGAAAAGCCGGGCGGCGTCGGGCATACGCCCCCCTCTGGCGAACGCGCGGGCCGGACGGTTCGCGCGATTGTCTAGGAGTTTAGCTCAGCTGGTAGAGCACCGGTCTCCAAAACCGGGGGTCGTGGGTTCGAGTCCCCCAACTCCTGCCAATCCCCCCTGTCGCTTCCGGATGGGACTTCCCATCTGGGGCGACAGGAACAATTGTGTGAAGAGCAACTGATGGCCAAGGCCAAAACTCCCGGCAAGCGGCCCCAGGCCAATGCGAAGCCTCAGGTCGCTGCGGGCGCCGCCGCCATCACGGTCGATTCGTCCGAGCCGAAGAAGCCCCGCCCGAGCATCACCCAGTTCTACCAGCAGGTGATGGCCGAGGCGCGCAAGATCGTGTGGCCCAGCCGCAAGGAGACGTGGATCACCTCGGTGATGGTCTTCATCATGGTTGTGGTCGCCTCGATCTTCTTCTGGATCGTGGACACCGGCCTGGGCTTCCTCTTCCGCTGGATCATCGGCCTCGGCTCGTAAGGATAGATAGAACCGTCATGACCGACGCAGCGCCCGCCAAGCCGGCCAATCCGCGCCACAAGTGGTATATCGTCAACGCCTATTCGAACTTCGAGAAGAAGGTCGCAGAGCAACTGCGCGATCAGGCCAAGCAGCAGGGTCTGGAAGACGCCTTCTCCGAAATCCTGGTCCCGACCGAGGACGTCGTCGAGATCCGTCGCGGCCGCAAGGTGAACTCGGAACGCAAATTCTTCCCCGGTTATGTGCTGGTGAAGATGGAAATGACAGACCAAGCCTATCACCTGGTCAAGAACACGCCGAAGGTGACGGGCTTCCTGGGCGCGGCGGGGGGCACCAAGCCGCTGCCGGTCTCGGAACGTGAAGTTCAGAACATCATCGGCGCGGTGGAAGAGGGCGTCGAACGTCCCAAGCCCACGATCCGCTTCGACATCGGCGAAAAGGTCAAGGTCATCGACGGCCCGTTCGCCAGCTTCGACGGCTCGGTCGAGAGCGTGGACGAGGAACACGCCCGCCTGCGCGTCGCCGTGTCCATCTTCGGCCGCGCCACGCCGGTCGATCTGGAATACGGTCAGGTGGAGAAGGTCGCGGGCTGAGGCCGGCGTTCCCGTCGAGAGATTTAAGCCGCGTCCGAAAGGACGCGGCTTTTTTCGTTTCGGGATGACCTACCAGCGCCGTCATCCTCGGGCTTGACCCGAGGACCGGGTCGTCCGCCGCCTTGCGCCTGGCGCGACGCACAGCCCGATCCGCGTCCGGTCCTCGGGTCAAGCCCGAGGATGACGGAATGGGGGCAGCAAGTCCCTGCGTTGCCTTTCCGTCCCCCCTCTGTTACACGCGCGCCTTCGCTCGGCGGGCCTCGGCTCGCGGGGCGGCAAATCCGTGGGAGGCAGCCATGCCGGACCACGGCTCACCGGCCCTGCGTTCGTTCGCCGGGTCATTCATAGGAGAGACCAATGGCCAAGAAGATTCTCGGCTATATCAAGCTGCAAGTGCCGGCCGGTTCGGCCACGCCTTCGCCCCCGATCGGCCCGGCCCTGGGTCAACGCGGCGTGAACATCATGGGCTTCTGCAAGGAGTTCAACGCGCGCACCGAGAAGGAAGCCAAGGGCACCCCGCTTCCGACCGTCATCACCGTCTACCAGGACAAGTCGTTCACCTTCGTCACCAAGACGCCGCCGGCGACCTGGTACCTGAAGCAGGCCACCGGCCTGAAGTCGGGCTCCAAGCTGGTCGGCCGTGAAGTCGCCGGCAAGATCACCGTGGCCCAGCTGCGTGAGATCGCCGAAAAGAAGATGAAGGATCTGAACGCGAACGACCTGGACGCCGCGACGAAGATCATCGAAGGCTCCGCCCGCGCGATGGGCCTCGAAGTGGTGGAGGGCTAATCCATGGCTAAGCAAACCAAGGCTCAAAAGGCCCGCACCGGCCTGACCCAGGACCTGCTGCCGTTCACCGACGCCATCAAGCTGGCCAAGGACAACGCCAAGGCCAAGTTCGACGAATCCATCGAGATCGCCGTCAATCTGGGCGTCGATCCGCGTCACGCCGACCAACAGGTCCGCGGCGTAGTCAACCTGCCGTCGGGCACGGGCCGCGACGTTCGCGTCGCCGTCTTCGCCAAGGACGCCAAGGCCGAGGAAGCCAAGGCGGCCGGCGCCGAACACGTCGGCGCCGAAGACCTGTACGAAAAGATCGCCGGCGGCTTCATGGAGTTCGACCGCGTGATCGCCTCGCCGGACATGATGGCCCTGGTCGGTCGTCTGGGTAAGGTGCTGGGCCCGCGCGGCCTGATGCCGAACCCCAAGGTCGGCACCGTGACCCCGAACGTGGCCCAGGCCGTCAAGGACGCCAAGGGCGGCGCCGTCGAGTTCCGCGTCGAGAAGGCGGGCATCGTCCATGCCGGCATCGGCAAGGCCTCCTTCACCCAGGACGCCCTGGAAGCCAACGTCAAGGCCATCGTGGACGCTCTGGTCCGCGCCAAGCCGTCGGGCGCGAAGGGCACCTATGTGAAGCGCATCAGCCTGTCCTCGACGATGGGCCCGGGCTTCAAGGTCGATCCGGCTTCGCTGGGCGCCTAAGCGTTTCGGTCGAATGAGAATGAAGGCCCCGGAGAGCGATCTCCGGGGCCTTTTTCATGGTCAGTAGGCGGCGGTGAAGCGCGCGCGGCTGTGTTTGTGCTGCTCCAGTTCATCGACCATGGCGATGGCGTAGTCGGCGAAGCTGATCCTGCTGTCGCCGTTGGCGTCGGTCAGCAACTGGTCGCCGCCCGTGCGGTAATGACCCAGACGCGGGCCTTCCTCGATCAGGGCGGCGGGCGAGAAGAAGGTCCAGTCGATCTGGGTCTCGCCGCGCAGGGCTTTCAGGAAGTCGAGCCCGCCGACGGCGAGGGGTTTCCATTCCTCCGGGAAGGCGGGGGTGTCGATCAGCAGGACGCCGGGGGCGACCTCAAGGCTGGCGGCGCCGCCGGTGACCAGCAGGCGCGGCACGCCCGCCGTCTTCAACGCCGCCAGTATGGCGTCGGCGGGAACATCGAAATGAAGGGCGCTGATCACCGCATCCGAACCCTTGATCAGGTCAGGCAGGGCGGCCGGGTCAGAGGCGTCGCCCGCGACGGGCGTGACGCCGGGCGTCGAGGGTATGGCCTCCGGCTTGCGCGCGATGGCGGTGACGGTGTGGCCGCGCGCGGCCAGTTCTTTGGTGATCTCCGATCCAGCGCGACCGCTGGCGCCGAGGACTGCGACTTTCATGGAAGGCTCCTGTGGTATCCAATGGTAACTAGGTGTGATACTGACTGCGACCATGCAAGACGGCACCTTTCACTCACCTGGTCACTCCGAAGAAACCTGGACGCGGGGCGATGTGTTCGCGGCTGACTGTCCAACGCGCCAGTTGCTGGATCGTGTCGCAGACAAGTGGAGCACGCTGATCCTGATCGTGCTGGGCGAGGGGCCGATCCGGTTCAATGGATTGAAGCGGCGCATCGACGGCGTGTCCCAGAAGATGCTGAGCCAGACGCTGAAGTCGCTGGAGCGTGACGGCCTGGTGTCGCGCACCGTCGTCGCGACCGTGCCGGTGACGGTGACCTATGCGGTGACGCCGCTGGGGCGGGGGCTGATGGCGTCGATGCAGGCCATGATCGACTGGGCCGAGACACGGATGCCCGAGGTCGCGCAGGCGCAGGCCGACTATGATGCGCGCAGTCTAGACGCCCATTGAATCTGTCCAGGTGCGTGGCGCGAGGGCTGCGAGACCGTAGGCCAAGGCCCATGCGAGCGATAAAGCGGACCGTCCGTGGTCGGAAAACTTGACGGCGCGCGCTGTATCCTTTTTTGGGGGCGCGCGGTCGCCCGAAGGCGTCGCCTGATCGGGGATTGTCGGATGCTGAGCTGGTTCCAGGCGTTGCTGCCCAAGGAAGACAATTTCTTCCGCCTGTTCGACGCCCATGCGGCGACCCTGATCAAGGGCGCGGAGGCCATGCGGCGTATGCTGGACGGCGGCGAGGAGACCGAGCACTGGCGCCAGGCCGTGATCGCCCACGAGCATGAGGCCGACGACGTGGCGCGCGAGGTGCTGTTCGCCGTGCGCCGCAGCTTCATCACCCCCTTCGACCGGTCCGACATTCGCGGCCTGACCAACTCTCTGGACGACGCCATCGACCAGATGCAGAAGACCGCCAAGACCATCGGCCTGTACGAACAGCGCGCCTTCCAGCCCAAGATGCGCGAACTGGGCGACATCGCCGTGCTGTGCGCCGCCAAGACGGTGGAGGCCGTCGGCCTGCTGCCGGCCATGCGCAAGAACCACGAGCGGTTGAACGCCTTGACCGAGCAGATCGCCCATCTGGAGAGCGACAGCGACGCCCTTTACGACGAGGGGATGAAGGCGCTGTATCACGCGCATCGCGGGGGCGACGCCATGGGCTTCATCATCGGCGCCGAGATCTACGACCATCTGGAGAAGGTGGTGGACCGGTTCGAGGACGTGGCCAACCGCATCAACGGCGTGCTGGTCGAGCACCTCTGACCGTCATGGATCACGCCCTCCTGATCCTGGTCTTCCTGATCGGCGTGGCCATCCTGTTCGATTTCCTGAACGGGTTGCACGACGCGGCCAACTCCATCGCCACCATCGTGGCCACGCGCGTCCTGCCGCCGGTGTTCGCGGTCGGCTGGGCGGCCTTCTTCAACTTCATCGCCTTCCTGTTCTTCGGTCGGCATGTGGCGGACACCATCGGGCGAGGGATCGTCGATCCGGGGATCATCTCGGACCAGGTGATATTCGGCGCCCTGATGGGGGCCATCGTCTGGAACGTCGTGACTTGGCTGGCGGGCATTCCGTCGTCCAGTTCGCACGCGCTGGTCGGCGGCCTTCTGGGCGCGGGCGTAGCCAAGGCGGGAACCGGGGCGATCGTCGTCGCCGGCGTGGCCAAGACGGTGGCGGCCATCTTCCTGTCGCCGGCCATCGGCTTCGTCCTGGCGCTGCTGCTGGTGCTGCTCGTGTCCTGGCTGTTCGTGAAGGCGAACCCCGCATTCGCGGACCGGGTGTTCCGGGGGCTTCAGTTCCTGTCGGCCTCGGCCTATTCGCTGGGCCACGGCGGCAACGACGCCCAGAAGACCATGGGGATCATCGCCATTCTGCTGTATTCGCGCGGTATGCTGGGCGGCGAATTCCATGTGCCCTTCTGGGTGGTGATCACCTGTCAGGCGGCCATCGCCCTGGGAACCCTGTTCGGCGGCTGGCGTATCGTTCACACCATGGGATCGCGCATCACCCGTCTGACGCCGCAGCAGGGTTTCTGCGCAGAGACGGGCGGGGCCATCACCCTGTTCGCGGCGACCAGTCTGGGCGTGCCGGTCTCGACCACCCACACCATAACCGGCGCCATCGTCGGCGTGGGCGCGGCCAAGCGCGTGTCGGCGGTGCGCTGGAACGTTGCGCGCAGCATCGTGACGGCTTGGTTCGTCACCATGCCGGCGGCGGCGGCGATCGGCGCGCTGTTTTATGCCGTCGGCGGACTGTTCCTTACCTGATGGCCAACGCTTCCAAACGCACACGCCTGTCGGAGACGCGGCAAGTCGCGGCCCTGCCGTGGCGGCTCGAGGACGGCCAGCGCCGCATCCTGATGATCACCTCCCGCGAGACGCGGCGGTGGGTCATTCCCAAGGGCGGAAGAATGGTCGGCAAATCCGATCCCGAGGCCGCCGCCCAGGAGGCGCTGGAGGAAGCCGGGGTCAAGGGCGACATCAAGGATCATTCGATCGGCGTCTTCCGCTACGCCAAGGGGCTGAAGGATGGCGGACAGCGCCTGTGCGTGGTGTCGGTCTATCCGCTGGAGGTGCTGATTCAATTGGGCGCCTGGCCCGAGGCGCATCAGCGCGAGCGCCGCTGGATGACCCCCGCCGAGGCGGCCGAGGTGGTGCATGAGCCGGACCTGGCCGCCCTGATCCGCGACTTCGACGCCACGCCGGTGGAAGGCTGAGCAACCTTCGGTCGATTTCGGCTGGTCAACGATGCGTCAGCCCCCGATAAGAGCGGCGAGGGGGAGGCCATGATCTTTATTCGAAATCTTGCGATCGCCTTGGCGCTGGCCGCCGTCGCGAGCCCGGGGCACGCACAGGACAGGAACCAGGGCGCGGCGCGGACCGACGAAAACGGTCAACCGCTGCTGCAGGTGGTCGTCAGGCCGGACGCGGGGGCGGCGCAACGGACCGAACTGGCGACGCGGCTTATCCGGCTGTCGGCCGGGCCGAATTTCCAGAAGGACATGGAGGCCCTGATCACGGCTCAACTCAATCAATTGGAGGGCAGCGGCCAGCATCGACGAGAGGCGGACTGGATGCGCGCCAATGCGCCCCGGATGCTGACGGCCATGACCGAGCGGATGCTGGCCGACCTGGCGCCGCGCTACGCCACCATCTACACGACGGAGGAACTCGAGGCGCAGATCGCCTTCTTCGATTCCCCGATCGGTCGCCGCATCTCGACCAAGAGCGTGCAGCTGGGCATGGCCTCGCAAGAGGTCATGACCGACAGCCTGCAATCCTTCGTCACCGAACTGGCGACAAAATACTGCGCCCAGTTCGATTGCGAGACGAACGCGGGTCAAGCCGCCGCCAAGCCCCAACGGCGCTAGACGCCGATCCCTTCACGCGGCGGGTTGATTTTCCGGTGCGTCGCCTGTAAGAGCGCCGCTTCCCGCTGAAAGCTTGTCTTTCGGCGGTCCTGTCCGAGAACTTCGGGGCGTGGGGGCCACCCATGCCGTAACTGTCGAAAAGCCTTTCGACGCCGTGGGGAGATGGGGACGCGACCTTGCCGCGTATCGGCCCGCACTCCGGGACGGACGCCGTCAGACGCATCCTTCGGACAATACGACCGGCCCGAACGTCTCGCAGCGATGCGGCGCGCTTTGGCCAATCCGTCGTCGGGAATAAGCCCGGCGGCGAATACCAAGACTGGAGACCGCAATGGATCGCGCTCAAAAAGCCGAGTCTATCGAATCGCTCAAGGGCGTGTTCGCCGAGGCCGGCAGCGTGGTCGTGACCCACAACCTGGGTCTGACCGTTGCGGAAATGGAAGATCTGCGTGGTCGCCTTCGCAAAGAAGGCGGCGCGTTCAAGGTGGTCAAGAACCGCCTGGCGCTGAAGGCGCTCGAAGCCGAAGAAGGCAGCGACTACCACGGCCTGTTCAAGGGCCCGGTGGGCATCGCCTACTCCGAGAACCCCGGTACGGCCGCCAAGGTCGTCACCGAGTTCGCCAAGGCCAACGATCGCTTCAAGATCGTCGGCGGCTTCATGGGCGAAACCGTCGTCGATCAGAAGGGTGTCGAGGCTCTCTCGAAGCTCCCGACGCTCGACGAGGTTCGCGGTCAACTCATCGGCCTGCTCAATGCGCCTGCGACCCGTATCGCCGGCGTGCTGCAAGCACCCGCCGGTCAGTTGGCCCGCGTGTTCAACGCCTACGCCACCAAGGAAGCCGCGTAAGCGGCCCCGCCTTTCATCTCTGCATCACTCTCTAAACCTCATCCTCCGAAGGAAAACTGACAATGGCCGACCTCGCCAAGATCGTCGAAGACCTGTCCGCGCTTACCGTTCTGGAAGCTGCTGAACTCTCCAAGCTGCTGGAAGAAAAGTGGGGCGTCAGCGCCGCTGCTCCGGTCGCCATGGCTGCTCCGGCCGCCGGCGGCGCCGCTCCGGCTGAAGCCGCCGAAGAGCAAACCGAATTCACCGTCGTCCTGGTCGACGGCGGCGACAAGAAGATCAACGTGATCAAGGAAGTCCGCGGCGTCCGTTCGGACCTGGGTCTGAAGGAAGCCAAGGACCTGGTCGAAGGCGCTCCGCAGAACGTCGTCGAAAACGTCTCGAAGCAACAAGCCGACGAGATCGCCAAGAAGCTGACGGAAGCCGGCGCCAAGATCCAGATCAAGTAATCTGGATCTCAGCTCTGCTGATATCGGAAAGGCCCGGCGGGAAACCGCCGGGCCTTTTCTTTTTTGGCGACGACTAGATATCGTCGCCCGACAGCGGGCGGATTTCGGCGAACCGGCCAGCGCCGTCCGCCCGGACCACGAAGTCGATCGTCCTTCGCTGAAAGCGAACGCGATAGAGGCGGCGCGTCAGGCCGTCGTCCAGCGCGCGTTCAGACAACAGGTCCATGCCCTCGATCGGCCCCACGGCCGTCAGCATCGCCTGGCCGAAGTCCTTGTAGAACGCCGCTGCGCCGTCGCGCGCCTGGTCGGTGAAGACGGTGGGATCGACGACGCCGCCCCCTCGAAATAGAGGGTGATCGGATCGTCCAGCGAGAGGACGCCCTGTTCCACCAGCCGCATCAGCACCACCCCGGCGAAGATCTTGGAGGCCGAGGCGGTCTGGAAGGGCGTGTCGGGGGTGACGGCGCTGGGCCATTCCAGATTGGCTTGGCCATAGCCTTGAAGCCTGACGATCCGACCGGAATCGACGACTGCGACGGCGACGCCGGGAATGTGGCTGGCGTCCATGAATCGGGCGACGGCGTCATCGACGGGGTCGGCCCGGACGCCTGTTACAGTCATCAGGCCAAGGGCGACGGCCAACGCCGCCGTCTGGGCCGGGAATTTCTGGATCATGTCCGCCTCCGTCGATGAAACGCTAGAGGAGGCGCTGGCCCGTCGATACTTAAACCGCCGCAAGCTTTGCGGCGGAAAAGCGCGACCTGTCGTTCGACGGCGGCGTGGTCAACGCCGCCTTGGCGCCAGGATGTCCGACAGGCGGTCGGGCGTTCCGTCGATCCGTTCCAGCCGCGGATAGCGTAGGCCGTCGTGATAGTCGAAGGCGACGGTGCGGAAGCGGTCGCCGGACTTGATCAGCAGTTCGATCGGAGCGGTCGATCCCTTGGCGGCGGTGACGGCGTCGCGCAGCACCTCGGCGGAGCCGGCCTTTCCGTTGACGGCCACCAGGCTCCAGCCGGCTCCGATCCCCTGCTGGAAGGCGGGGCCGCCCCAGCGGATGTTGGTCAGCTTGTCGCCCGACAGGGTGAAGCCCAGCGAATACTGGAAGTCGTTGGCCCAGCCGGTCTGGACCGACTTTTCGGCGGCCGTGGGCGTGTCGGTGTAGGTCAGGCGGTATCCGCCACGCTCGATCCCGGCCAGGGGCGCGCGGGCGTCCGGGCCAACCGCGTCGAGCCGGTCGCGCAGGAAGGCGGCCCAGTCGTGCGGATGGACCGCGTTCAGGGCGGCGACCACCTGGTCGAAAGTGTAGCCCTGGGGCGCCCAGACGCCGTCGTCGTGACCGAAGAAGGCGCGGGCGAAGTCGTCGAGCGACTTGCGGCCGTTCGTCTCGGCTCGGATCAGGGTGTCGGCGTCCAGCCAGACCAGCAGGCTTTCGCGATAATAGTCGCCGGTTCCGCGCATCCACGACGGATATTGGCCCGGCACGCGGTAGCCTAGGAGGTTGTGATTGTTGGTGTCCTGAAGCGCGCGCCACTCTCGGCCCGGCTGATTGTCGTAGAAGGCGGCGACGGTCGCCAAGGTGGCCAGGGCCACCTCCTTGGAGTGCAGGCCCGAACGGGCGGCCAGAACGTCGCCCCAGTATTCGGTCTGACCCTCATAGACCCACAGAAGGGTGTTCTGGGTCGGGACATTGTGGTTGGCGGTCAGCTCGTCGGCCGGACGCATGAACTTGCCGTTCCACGAATGGGTGTATTCATGCGGCAAGAGGCCCCGGTCGCCCGCGCTCTTGGCCCAGTTGGTGAAGAAGTCGGGGGCGCTGGTGTTCTCGGAGGAGCGGTGATGCTCCAGCCCGATGCCGCCCAGTTGGTCGGTCAGGGCGAACAGGAACTCGTAGTGGTCGAAGTGGCGGGCGCCGAACAGGCGGTCGGCCTGCTGGACCATGTTCTCGAACAGCTTCAGCTGGTCTTCGGTGGCGGTCAGGCCCTTGGCCTCGTCGGCGACGATGTTCAGATGGACCTTGTCGCCCGATGGGTCGATATCGACGCGGCGATAGTGGGCGCCGGCGAACATGGGGCTGTCGATCAGGGTGTAGAGGTCGGTGGGGGCGAAGGTCGCCACGTCGCCGTCCTGCGACGCCGTCGTCAGGGCTGTGCCGTATTTCCAGCCCGCAGGCAGGACCACCGAGGGCGCGACTTGGATCTGGCGGCTGAAATAGCCGGCCGGATAGAGGATGGCCTTCTCCCACTGAAGATTGACCATCGCCGGGGTCATCAGCACGCGCCAGTTGGAATTGTCCGGCTGGGTCAACTGCTGGAAGGCGACGTCGATGCTGGAGACGCCGGCCGGAATGTCCAGGTGAAAGGCGTAGGGGTCCAGGGTGTCGCGCAGCCACTCGATGCGCCGGCCATTGGCGGTGACGGTCAGGCCCGACAGCAGCTGGATCGGGCCGGTGGCGGCATGATTGCCGGGCAGATATTTCGGATAGAGCAGGGTCAGAGGCCCCGGCCCCGTGACCGGAATGGTCTCGGTCACACTGATGATCCGGCGATCACGGTCGGTGATGTCGGCCCGGTACTGGATCACGCCCGGATAGGGCCTGTCCTGGGGCGCGGGAATGGCCGGCTGGGCGCGGGGCAGGGCCAGGGGCGCCTGGCTGGCGTCGGTGACGACGGGCGTGGATCGGAAGGTCTGGGCGGCGGCCGGGACGGCGGCGGCCATCAGGACGGCGAGGCAGGCGACGGTCAGGCGGGTACGCGGCATCAGGTCATCCGAACAGAAGGGCAGGCGCCCACCGTCGAGGGCGGGCGCCGCCACGTCAAGAGACGGATGACCCGAACTTTCCTCACCCGCGCCGAAGGGAGGAACGATCGGGCGTCAGCGGGCGCGCGGCGTCAGGATGTCGCCCAGACGGTCGGGCGTGCCGACGATCCGCTCCAGCCGGGGGTAGCGCAGGCCGTCATGATAGTCGAAGGCGACGGTGCGGTACTGGTCCCCGTCCTTGACGATCAGGGTGACGGGCACGGCCGGATCCTTGGCCGCGGTGACGGCGGCGGCGATACGGTCGGCGGTGGCCGCCTGGTCGTTGACGGCGACGATCTCCATGCCGACGGCCAGGCCCGACTTGAAGGCCGGACCGTCCCACTGGACGCTGCGGATCTTGTTGCCCTCGCCGGTCTGGAAGCCCAGCGAATAGGTGAAGTCGTTGCGCTTCAGCTCCGCATACAGGGTCTTCATGTAGTCGGTCGGGGTGTCCGTATAGGTCAGCCGCCAGCCGCCGCGTTCCAGCCCGTCCAGCGGGGCGTGCGCCTGCGGGCCGTCCGCGTCCAGGCGCGCGCGCAGGAAGGCGGCCCAGTCGTTGGGAACCACGGCGTTCAGGGCCGCGACCACGTCCTCGAAGGTGTAGGGAGCGGGCGCATAGTCGCCGTCCTGAACGCCGTAGAAGGCGCGGGCGAAGTCGTCCAGCGACTTGCGGCCGCCCGTCTTCTCCCGGATCGTGGTGTCGACATCCAGCCAGATCAGCTGGCCTTCCGAATAGTAGTCCTCGTCACGCTGCCACGACAGCCAGCCCTTGGGCTGGCGCTGGCTGATGATCGGGTCGTTGGTTGTGTCCTGAAGGGCGCGCCATTCCCGGCCGACGCGCGTCTGATACGTGGCGGCGGTCATGGCCAGGGAGTCCATGGCCTGCTGCTTGGTCAAAAGGCCCGAGCGGGCGGCGATGACCTGGCCGTAGTATTGGGTTTGGCCCTCATAGACCCACAGCAGGCTGTTCTGCAGCGGGCTGTTGAAGTTGGGGACGTACTGGTCGGCGGGGCGACGCCATTTGCCGTCCCATGAATGGTTCATCTCGTGGCTGAGCAGATCGCGATCCGCCAGATGTTTGTCCCAGCCGGTGAAGAAGGCCGGATCGACCGAATTTTCGGAACTGCGGTGATGCTCCAGGCCGATGCCGCCCAGCTTGTCGGTCATGGCGATCAGGAAGTCGTAGTGGTCGAAGTGGCGCGCGCCGTACAGGCGGTCCTTCTGGACGATCAGGTTGCGCAGGATCTGGATCTGGGCGTCGGTGGCCTCCAGGCTGTCGGCCGCGTCGGCGACGATGTTGGCCCGCACCGGCGAGCGGCCGCCGGGATCCAGGTCGATCTGGCGATAATGGAGGCCGGCGAAGACGGGGCTGTCGATCAGAACCTCCAGGTTCACCGGCTTGAAGGTCTGGACGTCGCCGGACTTCATGTCGGGCTCCAGCGCCGTGCCGAAGCGCCAGCCTGCGGGGAAGGTGACGGTCGGGCGCACCATGATGTTCCGCGACCAGTGACCGGCCGGATAGAGCAGCATCTTCTCCCACTGAATGTTCAGCATCTCGGGCGTCATGGTGATGCGGCCCTGGGCGCCGGTGGTCGGCGACAGGTGCTGAAGCCTGATCTTGAGCTCGCGCGCACCGGTCGGCACGACGATGTGGAGGGCGAAGGGATGCAGGGTGTCGCGCACCCATTCCACGCGCTGGCCGTCGGCGGTGATCTCGATCCCCGCCAACTGGGCGATGGGGCCGACCGGCCCGTGGTTGCCGGGCAGCCATTCCGGGAAGAACAGGGTCATCGGCCCGGCCTGGGCGACCGGGATCGTTTCCGTCACGGCGAAGATGTGCTGGGTCAGGTTGGTGGCGTCCACCTCCAGGCCGATGACGCCCGGATAGGCGACGTCCTGCGCATCCGGGATGGCGGGAAGCGGCGCGGGCAGGGCGGGCGGATAGGTCGACGCCTGTTGAGCCAGGGCTGCGGGGGCGGCGGAGACTAAAAGCAGCGCCAGGCCGGCGGCGCGGAGACGGGGTCGGATCATCGCGGACTCTATCGGACACGAGCAGGGGAACTGCGACAGTCCGCCGCAGGGGGCGGGGCGTCAAGCGGCGCAGTCCGAAATTGCGCCGCGTCCGTGTCGAGCGTGACGAGCCTCAGCCCGGCTTCACGTCCAGCAGTTCGACCGAGAAGCGCAGGGTCGAATTGGGCGGCAGTTCGTCGCCGCCGACCCAGCGCGAGCCGTAGGCGAGGGAGGCGGGGATGACGAACTCATAGGTCTCGCCGACGTGCATCAGGGCGACGCCCTCGGTCCAGCCCTTGATGACGCGGTTCAGCGGGAACTCGGCCGGTTCGTTGCGGGAATAGGAGCTGTCGAACTCGCGTCCGTCGATGAAGGTCCCGCGATAGTGGACCTTGACCGTATCGGTCCCCTTGGGCTGGGCGCCTTCGGGATGGGCCTTGCCGATGCGGCGATACTGAAGCCCGCTCTCAGTCGTGGTCCAGCCGCGCCGGGCGCCGTTCCAGGTCAGATAGTCGACATTACCCTGGTCCCACACCTGCTGGGGCGTCAAGTCGGCTTGAGCCTGAACCTGTGCGGCGGCTCGCGCGGCGGCGGAGGCCGTTTCGGCATAGGTCACGGGCTCACGATGCGTCGCGCAGGCGGACAGGGCGAGAACGGCGAACAGGGGCAGGGCGATGCGAGTCATGGGGCGACGCTAGATGACGGCGGTGAAGGCGGCAACGCGGATTGGCGCGCCGTGCGGAAAAGGTTCCGCCGGGGCCTTTATTTCGTCGCGAATGCGCGTATATGTGCGCGCTCCCGCAACACTCCATATGAGTCTGCGCGCAAGCGCCGAGGCCCGGTCAGTCGCCCTCCGACCGGAGCGAAGGCGCGGCTCCTTCCCAGGGAGCCGGTACATTTCAGGCGTCCTGGTCCGGCAGCGGGCCGAGGGTGGACGCCGAAAAAACTGGCTGCGGACGTGGAAACGCGTGCCGTGGCTGCTGCATTTCACGCACGGTTTCCCCGGATCGTGCGCATGGGAAACACTGAATGACCGACGCCTCCCACGATCTCGCCATTCCCGGTCAGATCGCTTCCGCCACCTCGTTCACCGGCAAGAAGCGCATCCGCAAATCCTTCGGGCGCATTCCCGAAGCGGTGCAGATGCCGAACCTGATCGAGGTTCAGCGCGCCTCCTACGAGCAGTTCCTGCAGCGCGAGGTCCGTCCGGGCCAGCGCAAGGAGCAGGGCATCGAGGCGGTCTTCAAGTCGGTGTTCCCGATCAAGGACTTCAACGAACGCGCCATTCTGGAATACGTCTCCTACGAGTTCGAGGACCCGAAGTACGACGTTGAAGAGTGCATCCAGCGTGACATGACCTATGCCGCGCCGCTGAAGGTCAAGCTTCGCCTGATCGTGTTCGAAACCGACGAGGAAACGGGAGCCCGTTCGGTCAAGGACATCAAGGAGCAGGACGTCTACATGGGCGACATCCCGCTCATGACGGACAAGGGCACCTTTATCGTCAACGGCACCGAGCGTGTGATCGTCTCGCAGATGCACCGTTCGCCGGGCGTCTTCTTCGACCACGACAAGGGCAAGACGCACTCGTCGGGCAAGCTGCTGTTCGCCGCCCGCGTGATCCCGTACCGCGGCTCGTGGCTCGACTTCGAGTTCGACGCCAAGGACGTGGTCTATGTGCGCATCGACCGCCGCCGCAAGCTGCCGGCCACGACCTTCCTGATGGGTCTGGGCATGGACGGCGAAGAAATCCTGAAGACCTTCTACGAGACCGTGCCTTACGAGAAGCGCGGCGAAGGCTGGGTCACGCCCTACAAGGCCGAGCGCTGGCGCGGGGTTAAGCCGGAGTTCGACCTGATCGACGCCGACACCGGCGAAGTGGTCGCCCAGGCCGGTCAGAAGATCAGCGCCCGCGCCGCCAAGAAGCTGGGCGAGACGACGACCTCGCTGTCGCTGGCCGCCGACGCCCTGGTCACCAAGTATCTGGCCAATGACGCCGTCAACTTCGAGACCGGCGAAATCTACGCCGAGGCCGGCGACGAACTGGACGCCCCGACCATCGAAGTGCTGGAGCAAAACGGCTTCACCACCATCGAAGTGCTGGACATCGACCACGTCACGGTCGGCGCCTACATGCGCAACACCCTGCGCGTGGACAAGAACGACAACCGCGAGGACGCCCTGTTCGACGTCTATCGCGTGATGCGTCCGGGCGAGCCGCCCACCCCGGAAGCCGCTGAGGCCATGTTCAACTCGCTGTTCTTCGACAGCGAACGCTACGACCTGTCGGCCGTCGGCCGGGTCAAGATGAACATGCGTTTGGAAAGCCCCGAGGTCTCCGACGAGATCCGCGTCCTGCGCAAGGAAGACGTGCTGAAGGTGCTGCAGATCCTGGTCGGCCTTAAGGACGGCCGCGGCGAGATCGACGACATCGACAACCTGGGCAACCGCCGGGTCCGTTCGGTCGGCGAGCTGCTGGAAAACCAGTACCGCGTCGGTCTGCTGCGCATGGAGCGCGCCATCAAGGAGCGCATGTCCTCGGTCGATATCGACACGGTCATGCCGCACGACCTGATCAACGCCAAGCCGGCCGCCGCCGCGGTTCGCGAGTTCTTCGGTTCGTCGCAGCTGTCGCAGTTCATGGACCAGACGAACCCGCTGTCGGAAATCACCCACAAGCGTCGTCTGTCGGCGCTTGGCCCGGGCGGTCTGACGCGTGAGCGCGCGGGCTTTGAAGTCCGCGACGTGCACCCGACCCACTACGGCCGCATCTGCCCGATCGAAACGCCGGAAGGCCCGAACATCGGCCTGATCAACTCGCTGGCCACCCACGCGCGCGTGAACAAGTACGGCTTCATCGAGAGCCCGTACCGCCGCGTGAAGGACGGGCAGGCCCAGGGCGAGGTGGTCTACATCTCGGCCATGGAAGAGTCGAAGTACACGATCGCTCAGGCCAACATCGAACTGAAGAACGGCCAGATCGTCGAGGACCTGGTCCCCGGCCGGATCAACGGTGAATCCCAGCTCCTGAACAAGGACGCCGTGGACATGATGGACGTGTCGCCGAAACAGGTCGTTTCGGTCGCTGCGGCCCTGATCCCGTTCCTGGAAAACGACGACGCCAACCGCGCGCTGATGGGCGCCAACATGCAACGTCAGGCCGTGCCTCTGGTGCAGTCGGACGCGCCGTTGGTCGGCACCGGCATGGAAGCGGTCGTGGCCGTGGACTCCGGCGCCGTCGTGGTCGCCCGTCGTGACGGCGTCGTCGAACAGATCGACGGCACCCGGATCGTCGTGCGCGCCACCGGCGACGTGGACGCCGCCCGCTCGGGCGTCGACATCTACCGCCTGTCGAAGTTCCAGCGTTCGAACCAGTCGACCTGCATCAACCAGCGCCCGATCGTGCGCGTGGGCGATCAGGTGAAGGGCGGCGACGTCATCGCCGACGGTCCGTCGACGGACCTGGGCGAACTGGCTCTGGGTCGCAACGCCCTGGTCGCCTTCATGCCCTGGAACGGCTACAACTTCGAAGACTCCATCCTGATCTCCGAGCGCATCGTGCGCGACGACGTCTTCACCTCGATCCACCTGGAAGAGTTCGAAGTCGCCGCCCGCGATACGAAGCTTGGCCCTGAGGAAATCACGCGCGACATCCCCAACGTCGGCGAGGAAGCCCTGCGCAACCTCGACGAAGCGGGCATCGTGGCCATCGGCGCCGAGGTCCAGCCGGGCGACATCCTGGTCGGCAAGGTGACGCCGAAGGGTGAGTCGCCCATGACGCCGGAAGAGAAGCTGCTGCGCGCCATCTTCGGCGAGAAGGCTTCGGACGTGCGCGACACCTCCCTGCGCCTGCCGCCCGGCGTCGCCGGCACGATCGTCGACGTTCGCGTCTTCAACCGTCACGGCGTCGACAAGGACGAGCGCGCCATGGCGATCGAACGCGCCGAGATCGAACGTCTGGGCAAGGACCGCGACGACGAGCTCAAGATCCTGGAGCGCAACGTCTATGGCCGCCTGAAGCCGCTGATCGTCGGCAAGAACGCCGTGTCGGGGCCCAAGGGCATTGGCCGCGGCGAACTGACCGAAGAGAAGCTGGCTGAGGTCAGCCGTGGTCTGTGGTGGCAGATCGCCCTGGACGACGAAAAGGCTATGGGCGAGCTGGAAGCGATGAAGCGCCAGTTCGAGGACGCTCGCAAGCAACTGGACCGTCGTTTCGAAGACAAGGTCGAGAAGCTGCAGCGCGGCGACGAACTGCCCCCCGGCGTGATGAAGATGGTCAAGGTCTTCGTGGCCGTGAAGCGCAAGCTTCAGCCCGGCGACAAGATGGCCGGCCGTCACGGCAACAAGGGCGTCATCTCCAAGATCCTGCCGATCGAGGACATGCCGCACCTGGAAGACGGCACCCACGTCGACGTCGTTCTGAACCCGCTGGGCGTGCCGTCGCGCATGAACATCGGCCAGATCTTCGAAACCCACCTGGGTTGGGCCGCCGCCGGTCTGGGCAAGCAGATCTCCGGTCTGCTGGAAGCCTGGCAGCAGGGCGGTCAGAAGCAGGCCCTGGTCGAACGCTTGACCGAAATCTACGGCCCGGAAACCCCGCTGCCGGAAGACGAGGAAGAACTGGTCGAACTGGCCCGCAATCTGTCCAAGGGCGTGCCCTTCGCGACCCCGGTCTTCGACGGCGCGCACATCGGCGACATCGAGCGTCTGCTGGAAGAGGCGGGGCTGAACAAGTCGGCCCAGTCGATTCTGTACGACGGTCAGACGGGCGAGCAGTTCAAGCGTCCGGTCACGGTCGGCTACATCTACATGCTGAAGCTGCACCACCTGGTCGACGACAAGATCCACGCCCGCTCCATCGGCCCGTACTCGCTGGTCACTCAGCAGCCGCTGGGCGGCAAGGCGCAGTTCGGCGGTCAGCGCTTCGGGGAAATGGAGGTCTGGGCTCTGGAAGCCTATGGCGCCGCCTACACCCTGCAGGAGATGCTGACGGTGAAGTCCGACGACGTGGCCGGCCGTACCAAGGTCTACGAGGCCATCGTCCGCGGCGACGACAGCTTCGAGGCCGGCATTCCCGAGAGCTTCAACGTGCTCATCAAGGAAATGCGTTCGCTGGGTCTGAACGTGGAGCTGGAGAACAGCTGAGCCGGATCATGAGCCCTCTCCCGCCAATGGCAGGGGAGGGCGCTTCCGCCGCCTGCCTCTCCGTTCTGAATAATTTTCGCGGGTCTTTCCCGCAGAAGGAATCAAGATGAACCAGGAAGTCCTGAACATCTTCAACCCGGTCCCGGTCACGCCGACCTTCGACCAGATCAAGATCGCCCTGGCCTCGCCGGAGAAGATCCGGTCGTGGTCGTTCGGCGAGATCAAGAAGCCGGAAACCATCAACTACCGCACGTTCAAGCCCGAGCGTGACGGCCTGTTCTGCGCCCGTATCTTTGGCCCGACCAAGGACTACGAATGCCTGTGCGGCAAGTACAAGCGCATGAAGTACAAGGGCATCATCTGCGAGAAGTGCGGCGTTGAAGTCACCCTGGCCCGCGTTCGCCGCGAGCGGATGGGTCACATCGAACTGGCCGCCCCGGTCGCTCACATCTGGTTCCTGAAGTCGCTGCCCAGCCGCATCTCGCTGATGCTGGACATGGCGCTGAAGGACGTCGAGCGCGTCCTTTACTTCGAGAACTACATCGTCACCGAGCCGGGCCTGACCCCGCTGAAGCAGAACCAGCTGCTGACGGAAGACGAGTTCTATCGCTACCAGGAAGAGTACGGCGACGACGGCTTCACCGCCGAGATCGGCGCCGAGGCCGTCCGCAACCTGCTGATGGGCATCGACCTGAACGCCGAGGCTGAAAAGCACCGCGCCGAGCTGGCCGACAATCCCTCGGAAATGAAGGCCAAGAAGGCGTCCAAGCGCCTGAAGCTGATCGAGGCCTTCCTGGAATCGGGCAACAAGCCCGAGTGGATGATCCTGACGATCGTGCCGGTCATTCCGCCGGAACTGCGTCCGCTTGTGCCGCTGGACGGCGGCCGTTTCGCCACGTCCGACCTGAACGACCTGTATCGCCGGGTCATCAACCGGAATAACCGCCTGAAGCGCCTGATGGAGCTGCGGGCGCCGGACATCATCATCCGCAACGAAAAGCGGATGCTGCAGGAATCGGTCGACGCCCTGTTCGACAACGGCCGCCGCGGTCGCGTCATCACGGGCGCGAACAAGCGTCCGCTGAAGTCGCTGGCCGACATGCTGAAGGGCAAGCAGGGCCGCTTCCGTCAGAACCTGCTGGGCAAGCGCGTCGACTATTCGGGCCGTTCGGTCATCACCGTGGGTCCGGAACTGAAGCTGCACGAGTGCGGCCTGCCCAAGAAGATGGCGCTGGAGCTGTTCAAGCCGTTCATCTATGCGCGCCTTGACGCCAAGGGCCTGTCGGGCACCGTCAAGCAATCCAAGCGCATGGTCGAGCGCGAGCAGCCCGCCGTCTGGGACATCCTGGACGAGGTGATCCGCGAACACCCGGTTCTGCTGAACCGCGCGCCGACGCTGCACCGTCTGGGCATCCAGGCGTTCGAGCCCAAGCTGATCGAGGGCAAGGCCATCCGCCTGCATCCGCTGGTCTGCACCGCCTTCAACGCCGACTTCGACGGCGACCAGATGGCCGTTCACGTCCCGCTGAGCCTTGAGGCCCAGCTGGAAGCGCGCGTCCTGATGATGTCGACGAACAACATCCTGTCGCCCGCCAACGGCAAGCCGATTATCGTGCCGTCGCAGGACATCGTCCTGGGTCTGTACTATCTGTCGCTGGTCAAGGACGGCGAGCCGGGTGAAGGCAAGCTGTTCGCCAACATCGGCGAAATCGACGCGGCGCTGGACGCCAAGGTCGTGACCCTGCACACGCGCATCAAGGCGCGCTGGACCGAACAGGACGCCGAGGGCAAGGAGGTGACGAAGGTCATCGACACGACGCCCGGCCGGATGAAGCTGGCCGCTCTGCTGCCGCGCAACCCGAACGTCGGCTATCGCCTGCTCGAAAAGAACCTGACCAAGAAGGAGATCGGGAACCTGATCGACGTGGTCTATCGCCACTGCGGTCAGAAGGCGACGGTCATCTTCGCCGACCAGATGATGGGCCTGGGCTTCCGCGAGGCGGCCAAGGCGGGCATCTCGTTCGGCAAGGACGACATCGTGATCCCGGCCAAGAAGGCCGAACTGGTCGCCGAAACCCGCGCCCAGGTCGAGGAGTACGAGCAACAGTACGCCGACGGCCTGATCACGCGCGGCGAGAAGTATAACAAGGTTGTCGACGCCTGGGCCAAGGCCACGGACCGGATCGCCGACGCCATGATGGGCGAGATCGCGCAGCCGCGCGTGCTGATCGAGGGTGAAAACCCCGACATCAACTCGGTCTTCATGATGGCCAACTCGGGCGCCCGGGGGTCGCAGGCGCAGATGAAGCAACTGGGCGGCATGCGCGGCCTGATGGCCAAGCCGTCCGGCGAGATCATCGAGACGCCGATCACCTCGAACTTCAAGGAAGGCCTGACCGTCCTTGAATACTTCAACTCCACCCACGGCGCCCGCAAGGGTCTGGCCGACACCGCGCTGAAGACCGCCAACTCGGGTTATCTGACCCGCCGTCTGGTGGACGTGGCGCAGGACTCGATCGTCACCGAGCAGGACTGTGGTTCGACCCGCGGCATCACCCTGCGCGCGGTGATGGAGGGCGGCGACGTCCTGGTCTCGCTGGGCCAGCGCATCCTGGGTCGCTATGCGGCCGAGGACATCAAGGAGCCGGGTACGGACACCGTGCTGTTCCCTGCCGACACCTATCTGGTCGAGGAAGTCGTCGAGGCCGTGGAGGCCGCCGGCGTCCAGTCGGTCAAGGTGCGTTCGGCCCTGACCTGCGAAGCCGAAGCCGGCATCTGCGCCCACTGCTATGGTCGTGACCTGGCGCGCGGCACCAATGTCAACATCGGCGAAGCGGTCGGCGTCATCGCCGCCCAGTCGATTGGCGAGCCGGGCACCCAGCTGACGATGCGGACCTTCCACATCGGCGGAACGGCCCAGGTGGCGGAAACCTCCTTCATGGAGGCGACCAATGCCGGTACCGCCAAGATCACCGGCCCGACCGTTCTGGCCGCGCACGGCGACCTGGTGGCCATGAGCCGCAACGTCACCGTAACCGTGGTCGTCGACGGCAAGGACCGCGAGACGCACAAGGCCCCCTACGGCGCCCGCATCCGCGTCAAGGACGGCGGCGAGGTCAAGAAGGGCCAACGCCTGGCGGAGTGGGACCCCTACACCACCCCGATCCTGACGGAAGTGGGCGGCGTCGTGCGCTTCGAGGACCTTGTCGAAGGCTTGTCCGTCAAGGAGGAGACCGACGAAGCGACGGGCATCGCCCAGCGCGTCGTCTCGGACTGGCGCGCCAGCCCGCGCGGTTCGGACCTGCGTCCGGCCATGGGCGTCACCCTGGGCGACGCCTACGCCAAGCTGGCCTCGGGCTCCGACGCCCGCTACCTGCTGCCCGTCGGCGCGGTTCTGTCCGTGGCGAACGGCGACGAGGTCAAGCCGGGCGAGATCATCGCCCGCGTCCCGACCGAAGGCGCCAAGACCCGCGACATCACCGGCGGTCTGCCGCGCGTCGCCGAACTGTTCGAAGCGCGCCGTCCGAAGGACTGCGCGGTCATCGCCGAGATGGATGGTCGCGTCGAATTCGGTCGCGATTACAAGAACAAGCGTCGCATCAAGATTACGCCCGAGCCTAACGCCGACGGCGTGCAGGGCGAACCGGTCGAGTTCCTGATCCCGAAGGGCAAGCACATCTCCGTCCACGACGGCGATCTGATCCAGAAGGGCGACTACATCATCGACGGCAACCCGGATCCGCACGATCTGCTGCGCATCCAGGGCGTCGAGGCGCTGGCCGAATATCTGGTGAACGAAGTGCAGGAGGTCTATCGCCTGCAGGGCGTGCCGATCAACGACAAGCACATCGAAGTCATCGTGCGTCAGATGCTGCAGAAGGTCGAGGTGATCGACTCGGGCGAAACCACCCTGATCCGCGGCGACACCGTCGAAGTGGCGGAAGCGGCTCTGGAGAACGCCAAGGTCGAGAAGCGCGGCGGTCGTCCGGCGACCACCCAGCCGGTTCTGCTGGGCATCACCAAGGCGTCGCTGCAGACCCGCAGCTTCATCTCGGCGGCGTCCTTCCAGGAAACCACGCGCGTCCTGACCGAGGCCTCGGTCCACGGCAAGAAGGACATGCTGGAAGGGCTGAAGGAGAACGTCATCGTCGGCCGCCTGATCCCGGCGGGCACGGGCGCCTATCTGCGCTCGCTGCAGAAGATCGCCAACGAGCGCGACGCGGAACTGACCCAGGCCCGCGAAGAGGCGATCGAGCCGCTGCCGGCTGATCTGCAACTGGAGCTGGAGAGCAGCGAAGGCTGATCTCCGGTTTCGCAAGAAACGAACCGAAGAGGGCGGCGCCGGCGACGGCGTCGCCCTTTTCTATTGCGGCTCGCGGCCTGGCCCGGTCGCCCCGGGAACCATCGGGACGCCGGATGCGGGCGGCCCATCGCGGCGGGTGCGGATATTGCGGCTGGAATCCGGGGCGAAGGACGGGTCCAGATGCGCGCCGGCGCAGCCGGTGCCGAAGTTGGAGCCGATGCAGTCGGCCGGTCCGACCACGCCCACGCCGCCGGAGAGCGGACGACGCTGTGCCTCCCATTGCTGAAGTCGACGCGCGCCCTGGCGGGCGAATTCGGCGTCGCGTCGAGGATTGCCGGTGCCGCTGATCGGCGGCGCGGCGGCGGCGCGGCGGCCGAAATCGTCGCGACAGGTGCGGCGCTCGGCTTCGCTCAGCCGTTCGGGCGAGGCGCAGCCGATCAGGCCCTGACGCAGGGACCGCGCCATGGCGGCCTCGCGGTTGGCCGGATCGACGCGCCAGACGTCTGGCGGCGGCGGTGCGTCCTCGGGCGCGGGGGGCGGCCAGACGGGGACGCAAGGGGAGGGACGATCTGGAACCTGAGCGGGAACCTGCGCCTGGATCGTGCGCGCGGACGACGGCGCGGACGACGCCGAGCGGGCGACGTTCGGCTGCGCCTCGGGCGGCGAGACGACCGGCGGCCTGGGCCGTTCGTCGGGCAGCAGCGGGCGAGGCTCGATGTCCAGATAGATCGGGGGCGGCTCTATCCGCAGGTCGCGAGCCCTGATCCCCAGCGTCGTATAGGCCAGCGCCGCGATCAGGGCGGTGTTGATCGCCACCGACGCCGCCGCAAGCCCGGCCTTGCGCCAGTCGGGTCTATGGGATCGTATGATCGCCAATCGCTGCGCCTCCCGCCTCCAGGGCGGACAAGCTGTGCTAGAAGCGTGGCCGCTTTCAGGCGGATGCGCGCCCGGTTCGAGACCGGGCGGCGAGGCGGTCGGGGCCTTCTTGACCTTTCTCCTCATCGCGCGTAGAAGCCGCGCACTTTCGAGGCGTGGCCGGTTCGCCGGTTGCTGAGATCGTGACAATCGAACGGACGGCCTGTGCGCCGCCGGAACGCCCGAAGCGCGCGTTCCGGCCCTTTGTGTTTTCGTGTTCCGGTTCGCCGGGGCGAAACGGAGGGCTGTTTGTCGTTACGGTATCAGTCTCGATGACACCCGGGCGGGGGAATGGTCCCTCGTTCACAAAAGAAGGCGCGGGGCGCCTCGGTCGAAAGACACACGCCCCCCATAGAAGTCGAGACCTGTCTCATATGCCTACGATCAACCAGCTGATCCGCAAGCCGCGCAAGCCCAAGCCCGTCCGTAACAAGGTTCCGGCCCTGGAGGGTTCGCCCCAGCGTCGCGGCGTCTGCACCCGCGTTTACACCACGACCCCGAAGAAGCCGAACTCGGCTCTGCGTAAGGTCGCCAAGGTCCGTCTGGCCAAGAACGGCTACGAAGCCGTGTGCTACATCCCCGGCGAAGGCCACAACCTGCAGGAACACTCGGTCGTCCTGATCCGCGGCGGCCGCGTGAAGGACTTGCCCGGCGTTCGCTATCACATCCTGCGCGGCGTGCTGGATACGCAAGGTGTCAAGGACCGCAAGCAGCGCCGTTCGCACTACGGCGCCAAGCGTCCGAAGTAAGCCGTTTCTCTCCGGGCCGTCGCGCCCGGAGGTCTTTTCGAGATCTTCCCGGCGTCGGCCGGGCACTGCAAGGAATACTCCATGTCGCGTCGTCACCGCGCCCAGAAGCGTGAAGTTCTGCCGGATCCCAAGTTCGGGGACCTGATCGTCACCAAGTTCATGAACTACGTCATGTACGAAGGTAAGAAGGCCGTCGCCGAAAACATCGTGTATGGCGCCTTCGACATCCTGGCCGAGAAGAAGAAGGACCAGACCGCGGTCGAGACCTTCCACTCCGCGCTGGACAACGTCGCCCCGGCGGTCGAAGTCCGTTCGCGTCGCGTCGGCGGCGCCACCTATCAGGTGCCGGTCGAGGTCCGTCCGGACCGTCGTCGCGCCCTGGCGATCCGCTGGCTGGTCAACGCCGCCCGCAAGCGCGGCGAGAACACCATGACCGAGAAGCTGGCCGCCGAACTGCTGGACGCCTCGAACAACCGCGGCACCGCGGTCAAGAAGCGCGAAGACACTCACAAGATGGCCGAAGCGAACCGCGCCTTCAGCCACTACCGCTGGTAAGCGTCTTAAAACCGCCAACTGCGGTGACTATCTGAGACTATCCGGCGCGGGCGGTTTGAGCTAAATCGCCCGCGCCGTCTTATCCGACATTCCGATGGGCGCTTTCGGCGTCCGAAGCCCCCAAGGGACGCTCCTATGCCCCGCACGCATAAAATCGAAGACTACCGCAACTTCGGCATCATGGCCCACATCGACGCGGGCAAGACCACGACGACCGAGCGGATCCTGTATTACACCGGCAAGTCGCACAAGATCGGCGAAGTGCACGACGGCGCCGCCACCATGGACTGGATGGACCAGGAGCAGGAACGCGGCATCACCATCACGTCCGCCGCGACGACCGCCTTCTGGAAAGAGAAGCGCCTCAACATCATCGACACCCCCGGCCACGTGGACTTCACCATTGAAGTCGAGCGTTCGCTGCGCGTGCTGGACGGCGCCGTGACCGTGCTGGACGGCAACGCCGGCGTCGAGCCGCAGACGGAAACCGTCTGGCGCCAGGCCGACAAGTACAAGGTTCCGCGCATCGTTTTCGTCAACAAGATGGACAAGATCGGCGCTGACTTCGACGCTTCGGTCCAGTCGATCCGCGACCGCCTGGGCGCCAAGGCCGTGCCGATCCAGTTCCCGATCGGTGCGGAATCGAATCTGAAGGGCTTGGTCGACGTCGTCGAAATGCGTTCGGTCGTCTGGGACAACGACGCCCTGGGCGCCAACTTCACCGTCGGTGAAATCCCGGCCGATCTGATCGACAAGGCCAATGAAGCCCGCCAGTACCTGATCGACAACGCCGTCGAACTGGATGACGAGGCGATGGAAGCCTATCTGGAAGGCACGGAGCCTTCGGTCGAGACGCTGAAGAAGTGCATCCGCAAGGCCGTGCTGACCGGCGCCTTCTATCCGATCCTGTGCGGCTCGGCCTTCAAGAACAAGGGCGTGCAGACGCTGCTGGACGCGGTGGTCGACTATCTGCCGTCGCCGATCGACATCCCGCCGACCCCGGGCATCGACTTCAAGACCGAAGAGCCCGTCGTGCGCAAGGCTTCGGACGACGAGCCCCTGTCGGTGCTGGCGTTCAAGATCATGGACGACCCCTTCGTCGGCTCGCTGACCTTCTGCCGCTTGTATTCGGGCAAGATGGAAACGGGCATGGGGCTGTTGAACTCGACCCGCGACAAGAAGGAACGCGTCGGCCGCATGCTGCTGATGCACTCCAACAACCGCGAGGACATCAAGGAAGCCTACGCCGGCGACATCGTCGCCCTGGCCGGCCTGAAGGACACCCGCACCGGAGACACCCTGTGCGACCCGATCAAGTCGCCCGTCATCCTGGAGAAGATGGAGTTCCCGGCGCCGGTCATCGAGATCGCCGTCGAGCCCAAGACCAAGGCCGACCAGGAGAAGCTGGGCGTCGCCCTGGCCAAGCTGGCTTCGGAAGATCCGTCCTTCACGGTCTCGACCGACCACGAGTCGGGCCAGACGATCCTGAAGGGCATGGGCGAACTGCACCTGGACATCAAGATCGACATCCTGAAGCGCACCTACAAGGTCGAAGCCCAGATCGGCGCGCCGCAGGTCGCCTATCGTGAATCGATCAGCCGCCGCGCCGAGATCGACTACACCCACAAGAAGCAGACCGGCGGTACGGGCCAGTTCGCCCGCGTCAAGCTGGTGTTCGAGCCGGGCGAGCCGGGTTCGGACTTCGTCTTCGAATCCGCCATCGTCGGCGGCGCGGTGCCCAAGGAATACATCCCGGGCGTCGAAAAGGGCCTGAAGTCGGCCAAGGACAACGGCCTGCTGGCCGGCTTCCCGGTCATCGACGTCAAGGCCACCCTGGTGGACGGCGCCTTCCACGACGTCGACTCCTCGGTCCTGGCGTTCGAAATCGCTTCGCGCGCCGCCTTCAAGGAACTGCGCGAGAAGGGCGGACCCAAGCTGTTGGAACCGATCATGGCCGTCGAGGTCGTGACCCCGGAAGAGTATCTGGGTTCGGTCATCGGCGACCTGAACGGCCGTCGCGGCATGATCCAGGGTCAGGACATGCGCGGCAACGCCACCGTCGTGAACGCCTTCGTGCCGCTGGCCAACATGTTCGGCTATGTGAACACGCTGCGCGGCATGTCGCAGGGTCGCGCCCAGTTCACGATGCAGTACGACCACTACGAGCCGGTGCCGCAACACGTCGCCGACGAAGTGATCAAGAAGTACGCCTAAGCTTTCCCTTTTCGGAAAGCGGACCTATATGCGCCCGGACCGCAAGGACCGGGCGTCCTTCACCCCCAAACCACAGGAACCCCGGTTCGGGGACCTAGGAGCTAGAGAATGGCCAAGGAAAAGTTCGAACGCACGAAGCCGCACTGCAACATCGGCACGATTGGTCACGTTGACCACGGCAAGACGACGCTGACGGCGGCGATCACGATGACGCTGGCGAAGGTTTAGCGGCGCGAAGGCGATGAACTACGCCGACATCGACGCTGCGCCGGAAGAGAAGGCGCGCGGCATCACGATCAACACCGCGCACGTGGAATATGAGACGGCCAACCGTCACTACGCCCACGTCGACTGCCCCGGCCACGCCGACTATGTGAAGAACATGATCACGGGCGCGGCGCAGATGGACGGCGCGATCCTGGTGGTTTCGGCCGCCGACGGCCCGATGCCGCAGACCCGCGAGCACATCCTCTTGGCCCGTCAGGTCGGCGTGCTTACCCTGGTGGTCTTCATGAACAAGGTCGACCTGGTCGACGACGAAGAGCTGCTGGAACTGGTCGAGATGGAAGTGCGCGAGCTGCTCTCGTCGTACCAGTTCCCGGGCGACGAAATCCCGATCACCAAGGGTTCGGCCAAGGCCGCGACCGACGGCGTGAACCCGGAAATCGGCGAACAGCGCGTTCTGGCCCTGATGGAAACCGTCGACGCCTACATCCCGCAGCCGGAGCGTCCGGTGGACCTGCCCTTCCTGATGCCGGTCGAAGACGTGTTCTCGATCTCGGGCCGCGGCACCGTGGTCACGGGCCGCGTCGAGAAGGGCGTCATCAAGGTCGGCGAGGAAGTCGAGATCGTCGGCATCCGTCCGGTCCAGAAGACGACCTGCACGGGCGTGGAAATGTTCCGCAAGCTGCTGGACCAGGGCCAGGCGGGCGACAACGTCGGCGTGCTGCTGCGCGGCACCAAGCGTGAAGACGTCGAGCGCGGTCAGGTTCTGTGCAAGCCGGGTTCGATCACCCCGCACACCAAGTTCCTGGCCGAAGCCTACATCCTGACGAAGGAAGAAGGCGGTCGTCACACCCCGTTCTTCACGAACTATCGCCCGCAGTTCTACTTCCGCACGACGGACGTGACGGGCATCGTTCAGCTGAAGGAAGGCGTCGAGATGATCATGCCGGGCGACAACGCCGAGCTGAACGTCGAACTGATCACGCCGATCGCGATGGACCAGGGCCTGCGCTTCGCCATCCGTGAAGGCGGCCGCACCGTCGGCGCTTTGCGTCGTCGCCAAGATCATCGAGTAATATACCCGACGGTCCGGCCTCAAGTGTGCGCCTCCGCGAGGCGCGCCTAGGCCAACCAGAACAGTCGCGTAACAGAGCGGCCCCCGGAAACATCCGGGGGCCGCTTCTGCTTTGTGAATGTGGGTTCGCCGACCGAGGCCCGGACGTCGCACGGGCGGTGCTTCGCCCGGCGGAAACCGACCGCGGCTTCAGGTATTGTCCTCGTTCCGACTCCAAGGGTCCCTATGCGTCCGTTCCTGCTTCTCGCCCTTCTTGTCTTGCTCGGCGCCTGCGCCACCCATCCCGGCAAGGTCGATCAGGTGCGGTTCGCAGCCGACGCCCGGCCGGTGACGGCGACGACGGAGGCGGGGGCGTTGCGGGGCGTCGAGGGGAATGGCGTGCGGGCTTTCCTGGGCGTGCCCTACGCCGCGCCGCCGGTCGGAGACCGACGTTGGCGCGCGCCGGGCGCGGTCGAGGCCTGGACCGGAACGCGCGACGCCACGCGGATCGGGGCGGACTGCACCCAGGCGCTGGGGCGGCGCGCCATCCTGGGCGGGGGCGGCGGGATCGTGGTCGGGTCCGAGGACTGTCTGTTCCTGAACATCTATGCGCTAAGGCGGGTGAGGCCACGGACCTGCCGGTCATGGTCTATGCGCCGGGCGGGGCCTTCACCATCGGGGCGGGCGCCAACTACGACCCGTCCAGGCTGGCGCGCGAGCAGAAGCGGGTGGTCGTGACGCTGAACTATCGGTTGGGCGCGTTGGGGTGGCTGGCCCATCCAGGATTTCAGGCCGAGGGTGAGGGGTTCGGCGGCAATTTCGGCCTGATGGACCAGCAGGCGGCCCTGCGCTGGGTCCATCGCAATATCGTGGCCTTCGGCGGCGATCCGTCGAACGTGACTCTGTTCGCCGAAAGCGCGGGAGCCTGGACCGCCTGTTATCTGATGACCTCGCCGGGATCGGAGGGTCTGTTCCAGCGGGTCATTTTGCAAAGCGGTGGCTGTCTGGAGCCGTCGTCCCTGGTCGGCGCCGAGGCGGCGGCGGCTTCGGGGGGGCTGTTCGCCGAACGGCTGGGCTGCACGGGCGAGGATCAGGTGAGGTGTCTGAAGGGCCTACCGGCCTGGCGGCTGTCGCGGGCGGCCTCGGTGCGGGCGGGGATCAACGGACTCGGCTCCTGGGGGCCGGTGCATACGGATGCGACCGTGCCGGAAAACCCCGCAGTCGCCTTCGCCCATGGGCGCTTCGTGCGCGTGCCGGTCATCGTCGGCTCCAACCTGGACGAGGGGCGGCTGTTCGCCAACGAAGTCAAGACAATGGACCGTTACGACAAGGAGACGGTCTGGATGTATGGCGACGAGGGGGCGCGGGTGCTGGCGCGCTACCCCGTCGGGCCGGCGGGGCCTGCCTACGCTATCGCGACCCAGTTCACGGACCAGAGGTTCGCCTGTCCGTCTCAGGCCCTGCGGCGTCAGTTGTCGCGGTTCGTGCCGGTGCACGGCTATGAGTTCGCGGACCGCAACGCACCCTTCGTTCTGCCGCGCTGGATCGTCGGGCTGGACCTGGGCGCCTATCACGCCAGTGAACTGGCCTATGTGTTCGGGACCAGCTGGATCTTCGCCGACGTGAAGCGGTTCACGCCCGAGCAGAAGGCCCTGTCGGGACGAATGCAGGCGCTGTGGGCGGGCTTCGGCCAGACGGACTTTGGTGCCGACTGGCCGGCTGTGGAAGGCGACGGGCCGGTGCGCGTCTTTAGCCCCGAAGGCGACCGGTTGGACGAGGACTTCTTCGCCCGCCATCAGTGCGACTTCTGGGACGGCACCTCGTTCGGCGCCGTCCACTGAGGCCTTATAGAAACCGCACGGTCACGCCGGGCTTGACCTTGTCGGCCAGGGTCCAGGCGTCCCAGTTGGTCAGGCGCACGCAGCCGTGCGAGGCGGTCTTGCCGACCAGATGCGGATCGGGCGTGCCGTGGATGCCATAGCTGGGCTTGTTCAGGTCGATCCAGACGACGCCCACCGGGTTGTTCGGGCCTGGCTTGACCAGAACCTTCTTCTTGCCGTCGCCGTAGCTGAGCTTTGACGGGTCGTAGAGATAGTCGGGGTTGCGGGCGACGCCGTTGACCTTGACCGTGCCGCTGGGCGTCGGATTGTCGCCGCTGCCGATGGTGGCGGGGAAATAGGCCAACTGTCGACCGTCGGCGGCGAAGGCGCGCACCGAACCCTCGCGCTTGTCCACGTCGATGTGGTCGACGTCGGCGGCCAGAGGCGTCGTGTTGACGGCGGGGACCAGCAGGGCCTGGCCTGCGCGGTTGAAGTCGGCGCCGGGGTTCATGGCCCGCAGCAGGGCCTCGGTGACATGGAACCGTTCGGCCAGGGCCTCGACGATATTGGCGTAACCCATGTGCGGCGCCTGGCCCTGAGCCTCCAGCTCGGTCGGGACCACGCCCAGATAGGGGCCGTCCAGATCGGCCTGGGTGATGCGATAGAGGGTGGTGACGGGACCGGCCCCTTGTCGGCGCAGGCGGTCCTGCACGCCGTCATCCAATCGGCCGGTCGTCGGCAGATCGTTGGCCTTCTGGAAGGCGGCGACGGCCTGTCTCATGTTCGAGCCTTCAAGGCCGTCGATGGCGCCGGGTGAAAAGCGCGCGCGCTCCAGCAGGACCTGGGCGCGGATCAGGGCAGGCTGGGGCTGGGCGGGTTGCCCAGGGGGCGCCGGGACATCGGCTGGCGGCGGCGTATAGGCCGCGTTCTCGATAGCGTCGCGCGACAGCGGGCCGGCGCGGCCGATTCCGGCGTCCGCAGACGAACGGTCGGGGGTGTTGTCGCGCGAACAGGCGGCGAGGGCGACGAGGGACAGGGCGGACGCAAACAGGACGCGACGATTCATCAGGAGCTTTCAGATGGCGAATAGGGAGGCGGGTCGGGCGGGATCAGTTTTCCTCGCCGGTGGCGGGGTCGGTCGCGGTCTCGCCCGAGTTGCTGGAGCCCTTGGAGCCTTTTGGTTCTGTCGCCGGACGCGGGGGTTGGCCGTCGCTGTCGGGGCGCTGGTTTTCGTTCTCGACGGCGCGGTCGTCGGGGCGAGGATCGGTCATGAGGGCGTTTCCGGCGAAGGTTGAGATTGAACAGGGAACGCGCGCGGGCGGCGGCGGCTCCCATCCCTGGTCGTCAACAGCTGTTCACCATGCCGGTGAACCCTAACGAAACGGCGGATCGGGCAGGATGGAGGCTGGATTTGACTTGGCGACGCCAGGTCCGTTTAGGACGCCCATGCCCGACATTCTAAAGGTCGAGATCATCAGGACGGAGGCGCTGGACGCCGCCGGGATCGCCCTGTGGCGGGAGTGGACGGCGACGAACCCGACCCTCACCAGTCCCTATTTCCGCTGGGATTACGCCGAGATCGCCGGGCGCGTCTGCCCGGGGGCGGCGCTGGCGGTGTTCCGGCGCGACGGGCGGATCGTGGGGTTCTTCCCCTTCCAGCGGCGTGGGCGCGCGGTGCAGCCGCTGGGCGCACCGATGAACGACTATCATGGCGTGATCGCCCCGGCGGAAGAGACGATCAGCCTGGAAGAGGTCGCGCGCCTGTTGAAGGCCAGTCGTTTGAGCGTGCCCGGCTGGATCGGCGCGGGCGAGGCCGGATGCGCCCGCCAGACCGTGCAGGTGGTCATGCCGGACAGCGGCTATGACGCCTGGTACGCCGAGCGCCGCGCGACCTATGGCAAGTATTTCAAGGACAAGGAGCGGGCGCGCCGCAGCCTGGAGGCCGAACTGGGTCCGATCCGGGTCGAGCGGGCCTTGCGCGATCCCGACATGCTGGACCGGTTGATCGAACTGAAGGCGGCGCAGTATCGGCGTTCGGGCCTGCACGACATCTTCGCCTGTGGCTGGACACGCGATCTGTTGCAGGCGCTGATGGCCGATCCGCGTGCGGACTTCGGCGCCTCGATGGCGGCCATGCACGCGGGCGACAAGCTGGTGGCGGTCGAGTTCTCTCTGTACGCCGGACGGCACTACCATTTCTGGTTCCCGGTCTATGAGCCGGCGCTGGCGCGGTGTTCGCCGGGCATACTGCTGAGCATGGACACGATGCGGCTGGCGGCGGCGGAAGGCTTCCGCGTGTTCGACTTCGGTTTCGAGGGCGAGACCTACAAGAAGTACTTCGTCAACGCGCGCCAGACGGTGCGCGAGGCCATCGTGGTTCGGCCGGGCCTCGGTCAGACACTGGGCGACCTGGCGGCGGCGACGCTGAGCCGGGTCGGTGGAAAGGGCGAGGCGTTGCGCACCTCTCTGCGCCGGCGCTGGTCCACTATCGAGGCGTGCGAGCCGACGGCGGCCGGACAGGTGCGCGGTGCGGCGGTGGCGGCGGGCGCCCTGGCCCGCAAGGCGACCGCTGCAAAAAAGACGACCGCGCGCGTGGCGCACGCCTGAGAGGACCGTTCATGACCGACCGCCGCACCCGCTATCCCGGCCCGATCGCCGAGGCCAGGGACCATCCGCATACGCTGGTGGAGCAGGGCTTCGCCGAGGACGCGGCCCTGGCGGCGGTTCTGGACCGCTATCCGGCCGAACTGTTCGACATCAATCTGTACGACTTCGACGACGCGGGGCAGGTGTCCCTACGGACCGGGGCGCGCGGGCGGCTGTCGGGCGAGGACCTGCTGGAAGCGATCAAACAGGGACGGCTGTGGGTCAATCTGCGCGAGGTCGAACGCGGCTGGCCCGAACTGTGGGCGGCGGCGATGAAGGACTTCGCGGCCATCCAGGCGACCTATCCGGGCATGCGGGCGGTGCGGAACGCGGGGCAGTTGATCCTGTCGTCGCCCAAGGCGCGGGTGCCCTATCATTTCGATGCGGCCGGGGTGGTGCTGTTCCACCTGCGCGGGCGCAAGCGGCTGTTCATCTATCCGGGCGACGAGCGGCACCTGCCGGAGCGGAACATGGAGCAGGTGGTCGCGCGCCAGACGACCGAGGAACTGCCCTATGCGCTGGCGTTCGAGAACGACGCCCAGGTCATGGACCTGGAGCCGGGGCGGGCGCTGACCTGGCCGCTGTATGCGCCGCACCGGGTGGAGAACCTGGACCGCTTCTGCGTCAGCCTGTCGATGGATTTCCAGACCTGGCCCTCGCGGTTCCGGAACGGGGCGCTATTCACCAATGCGGTGATCCGCAGTCGGGGCGGCAGGCCGCGCTTCACCGACGGCATGACGACGCCGGAACTGGCGGCGCGTTGGGCCGCGTCGCTGGCGCTGAAGAAGGCCGGGGCGATGAAGAGCCGGATCGCCCATTTCGAACGCGACTTCGAACCCCAGGTCGGGGCGGCGGACGGGGCGGGCGCGCTGACGGCGTCCTGAGGTCCTGGGGCGTGGGCCGGCCCGCGCGTTAAATCGCGTTCATGACCTGAAGTTAAAATGACTTCGTCCGGCGGGCCGGGCACCTTTCCCTCAGACACGGGAAGGGAAACTCTCATGAAACTCGCATTGATCGCCGCCGCAGCGACCGCCGCCTTGACGGGCCTGACTGTCGCTGCGCCCGCCTCGGCCGCCGAGGTCAAGATTCGCAACGCCGTGGCCCGCGTGGTCGTGATCGCCGAGGATCGTCAGGATGTGGCGGTGGAGGTCCAGCAGGGCCGATCTCGCCTGCCGGCGATCCAGGTTCGCCGCAACGGTCGCGATGTCGAGATCGACGGTGGTCTGGGCCGCAACCGCCTGTGGGGCGGATCGGACAGCATCCGGAGTTGCAACAGCGGCCGCGCCGACGCCGCCCAGCCGGGACAAGGCGCCACGGTCGAGGTCCGCGACCTGGGGCGAATCCGGCTGGAGGACGCGCCGATGATCATCCTGCGCACGCCGCGCGACGTGGACCTGAACGCTGGCGGCGCCGTGTTCGGCGCGATCGGCCGGGACGCGCGCTCGGTCGAACTGAGCAACGGCGGCTGCGGCAACTGGAACGTCGCCAACGTGGACGGCGACGTCGAGCTGGCGGTGGGCGGCTCGGGCTCCATCCGGGCGGGGACCTCGCGCGCGCTGCAAGCCAGCGTCGGCGGATCAGGTTCGATCTCGGCCGGAGCGACGGGCAATCTGCGTGCGGCGGTGGGCGGCTCGGGCGCGGTGACGGTGGCCAGCGCGCGCGGCCGGGGCGACGTCTCCATAGGCGGGTCCGGCGACGTGACCATCCGCGACGGCCAGCTGGAAAGGCTATCGGTCGCCATCGGGGGCTCGGGCAATGTTCGATATGGCGGGACCACGCGCGACCTCAGCGCCAGCATCGCCGGCTCCGGCGACGTCCGGGTGGGAGCCGCCACCGGGTCGGTGTCGCGCTCCATCGTCGGATCGGGAACCGTCATAATCGGGCGATAAGACCCGAACGCTCGCCGCGCGAGGAAGGCCCCCGGTCGCGGAACCCCGGGGGCCTTTTCGCATGGGCGGACGTCCTGGAGTGCGAGCACGAAAAAGCCCCGGCGGATCGCTCCGCCGGGGCCTTCTTGTCTTCCGGTGCGAACCGGCTTCGGGATTAGAAGCCGCGGATGCCGGGCAGACCGGCCAGGGTGCGGCCCAGGTTGGCGCCGGCGCGATCCAGCGTCTGCAGCGCGCCGCCGAAGTTGTAGCGCGCGCCGATGGTGAAGTTGTCGGAGTCCAGATCGACATCGTTGAACGAGACGCGCTGATAACCGCCGAACAGGCTGATCGGGCTGTTGTCCAGTTGGTACTCGGCGCCGACGCCATAGGCCCAGGCGTCGACCTTGCCGAAGGTGTCGACGTCGACGTTGTTGTACGACACGCCGGCGTTCAGGCGCAGCGACGGGTTGACGTAGTAGGCGGCGTCGCCGCCGATGGTCCAGGCGGCCGAACCGTCCAGGTCGGTGTAGGCCACGACGCCGGTCAGGGTGGCGGAGGCCAGGTACTTCTGCATTTCACCGCCGACCGAGAAATAGTTCTCGCCGCCGATGTCCGACACGCCGACGAAACCGCCCGCGCGCAGGTCGGAACCGAAGGTCTTGGTCAGGTGGGCGGCGGCGGCGCCGACCGTGTCATCGCCCAGGTCGCTGTCCGAATAGGCGACCGCACCGTTCAGGGTCACGGTCCATTCCGGAGCGACCTTCATGGCGGTCACGCCGTCCAGGGTCGCGCCGTCGGTCTTGAAGCCGTCGGTGTCGGTGTGGGTGTAGCCCAGGCCGACCGAACCGACCGACTCTTGAGCGAAGGCCGGAGCGGCGATCAGGGTGGCGGCGGCAGCCGTGGCGAGGAGGATCGTCTTCATTTTGTTTTTTCCTTAGCAGTCTGTTCCTCGGATGGGGGTCCGGGGAGGCGGCCTGCTAACCCATTGCCGCGAAACTGAGCATTAAACCGCCGTTACATAAGTGTCTTGCAACCGCCGTGTGGCGCATCGGCCACGTCTTGTGGCGGGAATGTGTCGCTAGTGAGGGCGGCCCGAGGCAAGGGATTAAGACGGGCTCATATTTGGGCGCCGGTGACAGACGCGGCGGTCGGAAAGGGGAAAGTCCCGCCGGCCGGTTTCGGCGCTTGACGAAAGCGGAATCGGCAGGCATAAGCCGCCACTCTTGTTGGACCGGCTGTGCACTTCGGTGCAGACGCGGTTCGCAAGAACGACCTAAGTCACTGTTCTTTGCAGCTTCTTGGGACTTCAACGGCCTTCGCGGGCGACTGCGTGGGCCGATCGTTTTTGCGGATTTGCGTTTCCTGAGGGCCTCGTGCCCGAAGGCCTTCGGTCTTTGAAATGGTTCACAGGGACGCGGTCCTCCGACCGCATTGGAAGTAAGCACCGATATGGATCAAAGCATCCGCATCAGGCTCAAGGCCTTTGATCACCGCGTCCTCGATTTTTCGACGCGCGAGATCGTCAACACCGCCAAGCGCACCGGCGCCACCGTCCGTGGTCCGATTCCGCTGCCGACCCTGATCGAAAAGTTCACCGTGAACCGCTCGCCGCACGTCGATAAGAAGTCGCGTGAGCAGTTTGAAATCCGCACGCACAAACGCGTGCTCGACATCGTCGACCCCACCCCGCAGACCGTGGACGCGCTCATGAAGCTCGACCTGTCCGCCGGCGTGGACGTCGAGATCAAGATTTAAAGTAGAAAGAGGCGGGATCCGATGCGCACGGGCGTGATCGCCAAGAAGCTGGGCATGACCCGCGTGTTCGCCGAAGACGGCGCGCACGTTCCGGTCACTGTGCTGCAGCTCGACGGCTGCCAGGTCGTCGGCCAACGTACCCAGGAGCGTGACGGATACGTCGCTCTCCAGCTGGGCGCTGGCGCGAAGAAGGCTAAGAACACCAACAAGGCTCAACGCGAGACCTTCGCCAAGGCGGAAGTCGAGCCCAAGGCCTATGTCACCGAGTTCCGCGTCGATGCGGACGGTTTGCTGGACGTGGGCGCCGAACTGTCGGCCGAACACTTCGTCGTGGGCCAGAAGGTGGACATCCAGGGCGAGACCATCGGTAAGGGTTTCGCCGGCGCCATGAAGCGCTGGAACTTCGGCGGTCTGCGCGCCACGCACGGCGTGTCGATCTCGCACCGTTCGCACGGTTCGACGGGTAACCGTCAGGACCCGGGCCGCACCTTCCCCGGCAAGAAGATGGCCGGTCACTATGGCGCGGAAACCGTCACCACCCAGAACCTGACCGTCGTCCGCGTGGACGCCGAGCGCGGCCTGATCCTGATCAAGGGCGCTGTCCCGGGTCACGACGGCGGCTACGTCAAGGTTCGCGACGCCATCAAGAAGGCCCGTCCGGCCGACGCCCCGTTCCCGGGCGCCGTCAAGTCGGCCAAGGCTGCTGCTCAACCCGCCTCGACCCCGGCTGAAGAAGCCCCGGTCGAAGCGACCGAAGGCGGTGAAGCGTAATGAAACTCTCTGTCATCAAACTCGACGGCAAGGCCGCTGGCGACCTGGACCTGTCGGATGCCGTCTTCGGCATCGCCGACATCCGCGGCGACATCCTGGCCCGCACCGTGAACTGGCAACTGGCCAAGCGCCGCGCCGGCACGCACAAGGTTCAAACCCGCAACGAGAATTCTCGTACGGGCAAGAAGATGTACAAGCAAAAGGGCACCGGCGGCGCTCGTCACGGTTCGCGCCGTGCGCCCCAGTTCGTCGGCGGTTCGCGCGCCTTTGGTCCGGTTGTCCGTGACCACGGCTTCTCGCTGCCGAAGAAGATCCGCGCCCTGGCCCTGCGTCACGCCCTGTCCTCCAAGGCCAAGTCCGGCGACCTGATCCTGGTCGACACCGTCTCGGTCAAGGAAGCCAAGACGGCCGCCCTGCGCGAGACGTTCGGCAAGCTGGGCTGGACCAAGGCGCTCATCATCGCGGGTCCGGAAGTCGACACGAACTTCGGCCTGGCCGCACGCAACATCCCGCACATCGACGTGCTGCCGAACGCCGGCCTGAACGTCTATGACATCCTGCGCGCGGACAAGCTGGTGCTGACCAAGGCCGCCGTCGAGGCGATCGAAGCCCGCTTCAGCGATAAGGAAGCCGCGTAATGGCCGCTCAACCTACCGCCAAGCACTACGACACCATCCTGGCCCCGGTGATCACCGAAAAGGCCACGATCCTGTCGGAGCAGAACAAGGTCGTCTTCCGCGTTGCGGACACGGCCTCCAAGGACGAGATCGCCGCAGCGGTCGAAAGCCTGTTCAAAGTCAACGTCGTCAAGGTCAACACCCTGGTTCAAAAGGGCAAGACCAAGCGCTTCCGGGGCATCCTGGGTCGTCGCGTCGACATCAAAAAAGCTATCGTGACGCTGGCCGAAGGCCAGTCGATCGACGTGACCACGGGGCTCTGATCAGATGGCCTTGAAAACCTACAATCCGACTTCGCCGGGCCGTCGCGCCCTCGTGCTGGTCGACCGTTCGGAACTCCACAAGGGCCGTCCGGAAAAGTCGCTGACCGAAGGCCTGACCAAGTCGGGCGGACGCGGGCAGGGCGGTCGCATCGCGGTCCGCTTCCGCGGCGGCGGCGCCAAGACCCTGTACCGCAAGATCGACTTCAAGCGTCGCAAGTGGGACGTGGTCGGCACGGTCGAGCGTCTGGAATACGACCCGAACCGCACGGCCTTCATCGCCCTGGTGACGTATGCCGACGGTGAGAAGACCTACATCATCGCGCCGCAACGCCTGAAGGCGGGCGACACGATCGTGGCGGGCGAAAAGACCGACGTGAAGCCCGGCAACGCCATGCCGCTTCGTTCGATGCCGGTGGGTACGATCATCCACAACATCGAGATGAAGCCCGGCAAGGGCGCCCAGCTGGCCCGTTCGGCCGGCGCCTACGCCCAGCTGGTCGGCCGCGATCAGGGTTACGCCCAGATCCGCCTCGGCTCGGGCGAACTGCGCATGGTCCTGGACAGCTGCATCGCCACGGTTGGCGCGGTTTCGAACCCCGACCACATGAACCAGAACCTGGGCAAGGCCGGTCGCAAGCGTCACATGGGCTGGCGTCCGCACGTTCGCGGCGTCGCCATGAACCCGATCGACCACCCGCATGGTGGTGGTGAAGGCCGGACCTCTGGTGGTCGCACCCCCGTCACGCCGTGGGGTAAGGACACCAAGGGCACCCGTACCCGTAAGAACAAGGCTACGGACAAGTACATCATCCGTACCCGCCACGTTAAGAAGGCTCGCTAAGAATGGCCCGCTCCTCCTGGAAAGGCCCGTTTGTCGACGGGTATCTGCTCAAGAAGGCCGACGCCGTTCAATCGTCGGGCCGCAAGGACGTGATCAAGACCTGGTCGCGCCGCTCCACCATCCTGCCGCAGTTCGTCGGTCTGACGTTCGGCGTCCATAACGGCCAGAAGCATGTGCCCGTGTCGGTCTCGGAAGAGATGGTCGGCATGAAGCTCGGCGAGTTCGCCCCGACCCGGAACTTCCCGGGCCACGCGGCGGACAAGAAGGCCAAGAGGAAGTAACCGATGGCCCAGACCAAGAACACGCGCCGCGTCGGTTCGACCGAAGCCCGCGCCAAGCTGGTGAACGTGCGGATCAGCCCGCAAAAGCTGAACCTGGTTGCCGCCTCGATCCGCGGCATGCCGGTTCAGAAGGCGCTGAACGAGCTGGAATTCAGCCGTAAGCGCATCGCCGGCGACGTCCGCAAGGTCCTGTATTCGGCGATCTCCAACGCCGAGAACAACCACAACCTCGACATCGACAACCTGGTCGTCGCCGAGGCCTTCGTGGGCAAGAACCTGGTGATGAAGCGTTTCGCGAGCCGCGCTCGTGGTCGCTCGTCGCGCATCCTGAAACCGTTCAGCGAGATCACCATCGTGGTCCGCGAAGCCGGCGAGGCCGCCTGATGGGACAGAAAATCAATCCGGTCGGTCTGCGCCTCGGCGTGAACCGCACGTGGGACAGCCGCTGGTTCGCCGGCGGCGCCGACTATGCTCGCCTGCTGCACCAGGACCTGAAGCTGCGCGAGTGGCTGAAGGAACGCCTGTCGGCCGCCGGCGTGTCGCGCATCATCATCGAGCGCCCGCACAAGAAGTGCCGCATCACCATCTACGCCGCCCGTCCGGGCGTCGTGATCGGCAAGAAGGGCGCGGACATCGAGAAGCTGCGCAAGGACATTCAGGCCCGCACCGAGGGTGAAGTTCACCTGAACATCATCGAGGTCCGCAAGCCGGAAACCGACGCCCAGCTGATCGCCGAGAACATCGCGCAGCAGCTGGAACGCCGCGTGGCCTTCCGTCGCGCCATGAAGCGCGCCATGCAGTCGGCCATGCGTCTGGGCGCCAAGGGCATCCGGATGAACGTCTCGGGTCGTCTGGGCGGCGCGGAAATCGCGCGTATGGAATGGTATCGCGAAGGTCGCGTGCCGCTTCACACGCTGCGCGCCGACATCGACTACGGCTTCTACGAAGCCAAGACGACCTACGGCATCATCGGCGTGAAGGTCTGGGTCTTTAAGGGTGAAGTGCTGGAGCACGATCCCATGGCGCAGGACAAGCGTTGGGCCCAGGAAGCCTCGGGTCCGTCCTCGAACGAAGGCCGCGAACGCGGCGGCCCCCGTGGCGACCGCGGTCCGCGTCGCGACCGGGGACGTGAGAACTAAGTCATGTTGCAACCGAAGAAGACCAAGTACCGCAAGGCCTTCAAGGGCCGCATCCACGGCTCGGCCAAGGGCGGCTTCTCGCTGAACTTCGGGTCGTACGGCCTGAAGACGCTGGAGCCCGAGCGCATCACCGCGCGTCAGATCGAAGCGGCCCGCCGCGCGATCACCCGCCAGATGAAGCGTCAGGGCCGCGTCTGGATCCGCGTCTTCCCCGACCTGCCCGTCACGGGCAAGCCGGCCGAGGTCCGGATGGGCAAGGGCAAGGGCGCCGTGGACCACTGGGCCGCGCGCTGCCACCCTGGCCGCATCCTGTTTGAAATCGACGGCGTTCCGGACGACATCGCCCGCGAAGCGCTCCGTCTCGGCGCCGCCAAGCTGCCGGTCCGCACCAAGGTCGTGACCCGTATCGACGCCGGCGTCGTTCACGTTGAGGAAGCCGCGTAATGACCAAGATCGCCGATCTGCGGTCTCAGACGACCGACCAACTGGCCGACGAGCTGCTGAAGCTCAAGAAGGAACAGTTCAACCTGCGCTTCCAGGCGGCCACTGGCCAAATGGAAAAGACCCACCGCGTGGGTGAAGTGCGCAAAGACATCGCCCGCATCTCGACGCTTCTGCGCGAGAAGCGTGCGGCCTCGTAAGGAAACGAAGATGCCCAAGCGAATTCTCGAAGGCGTGGTCGTGTCCGACAAGGGCGAAAAGACCGTCGTCGTGAAGGTGGAGCGTACCCTGCTGCACCCCGTTCTGAAGAAGACCGTGCGTCTTTCGAAGAAGTATCACGCGCACGACGAAGCCAACGCGCTCAAGGTCGGCGACATCGCTCGCATCGTCGAGTGCGCCCCGAAGTCCAAGCTGAAGCGCTGGGAAGTTCTTTCCCCGGCCTCGGCCTCGTAATCAGAAGGATCTGATCTTATGATCCAGATGCAAACTAACCTGGACGTGGCCGATAATTCGGGCGCTCGCCGGGTCATGTGCATCAAGGTGTTGGGCGGCTCCAAGCGCCGCTACGCCTCGATCGGCGACACCATCGTCGCCTCCGTGAAGGAAGCCATCCCGCGTGGCCGCGTGAAGAAGGGCGACGTCGTTCGCGCCATCGTCGTGCGCACCGCCAAGGACATCCAACGCAAGGATGGCTCGGTCATCCGTTTCGACAAGTCGGCCGCCGTCATCGTCAACAAGGCGAACGAGCCGGTCGGCACCCGCATCTTCGGCCCGGTTCCGCGCGAGCTGCGCGCCAAGAACCACATGAAGATCATCTCGCTGGCTCCGGAGGTCCTGTAACATGGCCGCCAAGATCAAGAAGGGCGACCGCGTCGTCGTCCTCACCGGCAAGGACAAGGGCCGCACGGGCAACGTGCTGAAGGTCCTGCCTTCCGAAAACCGCGTCCTCGTCGAAGGCGTCAACATGGTTCAGCGCCACACGCGCCCGAGCCAGGCTGACCCGCAAGGCGGCATCAAGAACAAGGAAGCCTCGCTTCACCTGTCGAACGTCGCGATCGCCGACGCCAACGGCAAGGCGACCCGCGTCGGCTTCAAGATCGATGGGGACAAGAAGGTCCGCATCGCCAAGACGACGGGAGACGTCATCTGATGGCGACCGAGAAATACACCCCCCGCCTGAAGACGGACTATCAGAACCGCATTCGCGCGGAGATGAAGACCAAGTTCGGCTACACGAACGAAATGCAGGTGCCCAAGCTGGACAAGATCGTCCTGAACATGGGCGTCGGCGAAGCCGTCGCGGACTCCAAGAAGGTCAATGCGGCCCTCAAGGATCTGACGGCCATCGCTGGCCAGAAGGCCGTGCCGACCAAGGCCCGTAACTCCATCGCCGGCTTCAAGCTGCGCGAAGGCATGGTCATCGGCGGCAAGGTCACGCTGCGCGGCGACCAGATGTACGAGTTCCTGGACCGGTTCATCACGATCGCGCTGCCGCGCGTGAAAGATTTCCGCGGTCTGAAGGGTTCGTCCTTCGACGGTCGCGGCAACTACGCCACCGGTCTGAAGGAACACATCGTGTTCCCGGAAATCAACTACGACCAGATCGACCAGATGTGGGGCATGGACATTGTCGTCTGCACCACGGCCAAGACCGATGAGGAAGCCAAGGCTCTCCTCACCGAGTTCAAGTTCCCGTTCGTGAAGAACTGAGCGGGAAGGGAAGAGAACAATGGCTAAGAAGAGCGCCGTAAACCGCAACGAAGCCGTCAAGGCCCTGGTTGCGAAGTATGCCGCGAAGCGGGCCGCCCTGAAGGCGATCGCCAACGATGAAAACCTGCCGCTGGAGGAGCGTTTCGATGCGCGCCTGAAGCTGGCCGAGCTGCCGCGCAACTCCGCGCCGACCCGCATTCGCAACCGTTGCGAAGTCACGGGCCGTCCGCGGGCGTTCTACCGCAAGCTCAAGATGAGCCGGATCGCGCTGCGCGAACTGGGCAACCTGGGGCAAATCCCCGGCCTGACCAAGTCGAGCTGGTAAGGGGAGCGAACAGACATGATGATCAACGATCCCCTGAGCGACATGATCGCTCGCATCAAGAACGCGGCGACCCGCAAGCGTTCCAAGGTGCTGACCCCGGCCTCCCGTCTGCGCCAGCGCGTCCTGGACGTGCTGCAGGACGAAGGCTACATCCGCGGCTACAGCCTGGTTCAGAACCCGGGTGAGTTTCCGCAGTTCGAGATCGAGCTGAAGTACTTCGACGGTCAGCCCGTCATCGCCGAGATCGCGCGCGTGTCCAAGCCGGGCCGCCGCGTCTACTCCGCGATCGGCGATCTGAAGCCCGTCAAAAACGGCCTCGGCATCTCGATCCTCTCGACTTCGAAGGGCGTCATGTCCGACGCCGCCGCGCGCGACGCCAATGTCGGCGGCGAAGTCCTCTGCAGGGTCTACTGATATGTCCCGTATTGGCAAGAAAACCATCGCCGTGCCGAAGGGCGTGACTGTCACGCTCGACGGCCAGAACGTCACGGTCAAGGGTCCCAAGGGCGAACGCGCCTGGACCGTCGCCGAAGAGATCGAAGTCAAGCAGGAAGGCGACGAACTGTCGCTGGCCCTGCGTCAGGACACGCCGCGCGCCCGCGCGATGTGGGGCCTGTCGCGGACCCTGGTCGACAACATGGTCGTCGGCGTCACCTCGGGCTTCGAAAAGTCGCTGGAGCTGGTCGGCGTGGGCTACCGCGCCGCGATGAAGGGCGACGCCCTGTCGCTGCAGCTGGGCTTCTCGCACGAAGTCGACATCAACCCGCCGGCCGGCGTCAGCTTCGCTGTTCCCAAGCAGACCGAGATCAAGATCTCGGGCGCGGACAAGCAAGCCGTCGGTCAGATCGCCGCCGTCATCCGCAAGCTGCGTCCGCCGGAGCCCTACAAGGGCAAGGGCGTCCGTTACGCCGGCGAGACCGTGCGTCGCAAGGAAGGCAAGAAGAAGTAAGTCATGGCTCTTTCTCTTCGACAACAAGCCAAGCGCCGCGCCGAGCGCACCCGTCGCCGCCTGAAGGCCGTCGCCAACGGTCGTCTGCGTCTGTCGGTCTACCGCTCGGACAAGAACATCTCGGCGCAGATCATCGACGACGCCAAGGGCGTCACGATCGCCGCCGCCTCGTCGCTGGAAGGCGGCAAGGGCGCCAAGGGATCGGATGTCGCCGCGGCCTCGGCCATCGGCAAGCTGATCGCCGAACGCGCCATCGAGAAGGGCGTCAAGGACGTCGTCTTCGACCGGGGCGAATACATCTATCACGGACGGGTGAAGGCGCTGGCGGAAGCCGCGCGTGAAGCCGGCCTGAACTTCTAAGGGACGCGACAGATGGCGCAACAACCCCAACGCGGCGGCGGCGGCAACGATCGCAACCGTCGTGACAACCGCAACGCTCCTGCTGTCGAGGGCCCGGATTCGGACATCGTCGAAAAGCTGGTTCACATCAACCGCGTCGCCGCCACCGTGAAGGGCGGTCGTCGTTTCTCGTTCGCGGCCCTGATGGTCGTCGGCGACGGCAAGGGCCGCGTCGGCTTCGGTCATGGCAAGGCGCGCGAAGTGCCGGAAGCCATCCGCAAGGCGACCGAGGAAGCCAAGAAGACAATGATCAAGGTTCCGCTGCGCGAGAACCGCACCCTGCACCACGACGGCAACGGCCGTTGGGGCGCCGGCAAGATCATGATGCGCGCGGCGCCTCCCGGCACCGGCGTCATCGCGGGCGGTCCGATGCGTGCGGTCCTCGAAACCCTGGGCGTCCAGGACGTCGTGGGCAAGTCGACCGGCTCGTCGAACCCCTACAACATGATCCGCGCCACCTTCGAAGCTCTGAAGGTCCAGTCGTCGCCCCGTCAGGTGGCCTCGAAGCGCGGCAAGAAGGTCGCCGATCTGATGGGCCGTCGCAACGACGGCGCCTCGGCGCCCGAAGCCGTGGAGTCCTAAGTCATGGCCGAGAAGAAGACCGTCACCGTCAAGCAGATCGGTTCGCCGATCCGCCGCAAGAACGACCAGCGCGCCACTCTGATGGGCCTGGGCCTGAACCGTATGGGTCGTGAATCGACCCTGGAGGACACCCCTTCGGTTCGCGGCATGATCGCCAAGGTCCACCATCTGGTGGAAGTGGTCGAAAAGTAAGCCTTTCGCCCTCCTTCGGAACACCGGGGGAGGGCGTTTCGCATCTTGCTTATGTTTCGAGGGTCGCCTATGAGCGGCCCTTCATTTTTTCCAAGCCGAGTCCGGTCGCCTCGTTCCCCGAGGTCATGTCCGGGCGCTAGAACCCGAAAGGATCAGGCATATGAAACTGAACGAAATCCGCGACAACGAAGGCGCGCACAAGAAGCGCATGCGGGTCGGCCGTGGCCCCGGTTCGGGCAAGGGCAAGACGGCCGGTCGCGGCGTCAAGGGCCAGAAGTCGCGCACTGGCGTCAGCCTGCTGGGCTTCGAAGGCGGTCAGATGCCGCTGTACATGCGCATGCCCAAGCGCGGCTTCAACAACCCGAACGCCCTGAAGCTGGCCGAAGTGAACCTGTGGCGTCTGCAGGACGCCATCGACGCCGGCAAGCTGGACGCCAAGGCGGAAATCAAGGGCGACGCCCTGGTCGCCGCCGGCGTGATCCGTCGCGTCAAGGACGGCGTGCGCCTGCTGGGCACCGGCGAGATCAAGGCCAAGCTGAACCTGGTCGTCTGGTCGGCCACGGCCGGCGCCAAGAAGGCCATCGAAGCCGCCGGCGGTTCGGTCGTCGAACAGCGCATCGAAGCTGAAGCCAAGGCCGCCGCGCGCATCGAAAAGCGCAACGCCGCCAAGGGCAAGGCTCCGGCCGCCAAGGCGCCCAAGGGCGACGCCAACAAGGTCTCGGCCCGCGCCAAGCGCGCCGCCGCCAAGGCCTGATCACACCGTCGTCGCGGCGTCAGGCCGTGACCTGATTACACCGACGACGACGAAAGAACGGAAGCGGCCCTCGCATGGGGGCCGCTTTCCGCCTATCTGACGACTCTCTTAGTCGTGGGGACGCATAGATGGCTTCGGCCGCAGAACAACTCGCCGCCAATATGAACATGGGCTCGTTCGCGAAAGCGACCGAGCTGCACAAGCGCCTGCTGTTCACGCTGGGCGCCCTGCTGGTTTATCGCATCGGCACCTATGTGCCGATCCCGGGCATCAATTCGCAGGCCTTCCTGCAGTTCTTCCAAGACCCTTCGGGTCAGCGCGGCATCCTGGACATGTTCAACATGTTCTCGGGCGGCGCCGTCGAACGGATGGCCATCTTCGCCTTGAACGTGATGCCGTACATTTCGGCGTCGATCATCGTGCAGCTGATGGGCACGGTGTATCCGCCCTGGGAGAAGCTGAAGAAGGAAGGCGGCGAAAGCGGTCGCAAGCAGTTGAACCAGTACACCCGCTATTTGACGGTGTTCCTGGCGCTGGCGCAGTCCTTCGGCATCGCGGCGGGCCTGAACGCCCAAGCCGGCCTTGTCGACAACCCCGGGATCTTCTTCATCGTCTCGACGGTCGTGACCCTGACCGGCGGCACCATGTTCCTGATGTGGTTGGGTGAGCAGGTGACGGCGCGCGGCGTCGGCAACGGCATTTCGCTGATCATCTTCGCCGGTATCGTGGCGGTCCTGCCGTCCACCATCGTGCGCTTGCTGGGCCTGGCTCAGCAGGGTCAGATGTCGCCCTTCGCCCTGCTGTTCATCGCCGTGATGGCCGTGGCCGTGGTCGTCTTCATCGTCTTCATGGAGCGCGCCCAGCGCCGCCTGCTGATCCAGTATCCGAAGCGCCAGGAAGGCAATCGCATGGCGGGCGGGGAGCGTTCGTTCCTCCCGTTGAAGGTCAACACCGCCGGCGTCATTCCGCCGATCTTCGCCTCGTCGCTCTTGATGCTGCCGACCACTGTGGCGACCATGACGGCGGGCGCCGACCTGCCCAGCTGGCTGAGCTGGTTGCCGCTGGTGACGGCGCAACTGACGCACGGTCAGCCCCTGTTCATGGTGCTTTACGCCGCCCTGATCATCTTCTTCTGCTTCTTCTACACCTCGATCACCTTCAACCCGGAGGAGACGGCCGAGAACCTGCGCAAGTACGGCGGCTTCCTGCCGGGCATCCGTCCGGGCAAGCGCACGGCGGAGTATCTGGACTATGTCCTGACCCGCCTGACGGTGATCGGCGCGGCCTATATCACCGCCGTCTGCCTGCTGCCTGAGTTCATCGTCAGCCAGTTCGGCAACAGCTTGTATTTTGGCGGCACGTCGATCTTGATCGTGGTGTCGGTCACGATGGACACTGTGGCCCAGATTCAGTCGCAACTGCTGGCGCACCAGTACGAGGGGCTGATCAAGAAGGCCAAGCTGCGCGGTCGTGGCGGTCGTGGCGCGCCCACGCCGGTGCGTCGCTGATCGCAGCGGGTTGAAGACGTCTAGGGGGAGCTGAAGCGTGAACTTGATCCTGTTCGGACCGCCCGCGGCGGGCAAGGGCACCCAGGCCAAGCGGCTGGTGGAAGAGAAGGGCATGGTCCAGCTCTCCACCGGCGACATGCTGCGGGCGGCCATCGCCTCGGGCTCGGAACTGGGGCTCAAGGTCAAGGACGTGCTGGCGCGCGGCGATCTGGTCACGGACGAGATCGTCATCGCCCTGATCGAGGATCGCTTGCCCGAGGCCGAGGCCGCCGGTGGCGCCATCTTCGACGGCTTCCCCCGCACAGTCGCCCAGGCCGAGGCCCTGGACGCCATGCTGGCCCAGCGCGGCGCCCAGATCGACGCCGTGGTGCGGCTGAAGGTCGACGACGCCGCCTTGACCGACCGGATCGCCAAACGGTTCGCCGAACAGGGGCGTCCCGACGACAATCCGGACTCCTTCAAGGTTCGCCTGGACGCCTACAACCGCAACACCGCGCCACTGCTGCCCTATTATGAAGGGCAGGGGAAGCTGACCGAGGTGGACGGCATGGGCGCGATCGAATCCGTGGCCAGGGCCATCGACGAAGCGCTGGCGTGACCAAATCCGGCGTCGGGCGTTGAAAGCTCCGATGTCCGATACCGCGCCTGCCGAAACCTCACGCCCTCTGCGTCGCTGGCGCGCGCCTGCGATCTTCCTTGGCGTGGCCGCTCTGGAGATCGGCCTGTTCCTGCTGTTGGGCCAGGTGAAGGGGCGCGCCCCCGAGGTCGCCGTGGTCGAAAACCGGCCCTTCGAAGTCGTGCTGTACGATCCGCCCCCGCCGATTCCGCGGCCGCCGGCCCCGGTCAGCGGCGGCGGCGCGCCGGCCGCGCCCTCCAAGGTCAACATCCCCCCGCCGCCCAAGGTTCAGCAGCCGCGCGAACTGCCTGCCCCGCCCAAGCCCGCGCCGACGCCCGCGCCCGTGGTCGGCGTCGCGCCCGCGCCGTCGTCTCAGCCAGGCTTCGGCCAGGGCGGGCAGGGGACGGGTCAGGGCGAGGGCGTCGGCGCGGGTGACGGTCCGGGCAGCGGCTCCAGCGGCCCGCGCCTGATCACAGGCCCGACGATGGGGCAGGTCCGCGCCAACCATCCGCCCGGCGCCCGCAGCCGCTACGGCCGGGTCGAGTTGTCGTGCCGGATCCGGCTGGACACTCGTCTGGACGGCTGCCGCGTGGTGCGCGAGACGCCGCTCGGCCTGGGCTTCGGTCAGGCCGGCCTGGCGGTGTCGGGCCTGTTCCGTTTCCAGCCTCCGATAGAGAACGGCCGTCCGGTGGAGGGCCAGCAGGTCACGGTCGGGGTCGATTTCGGGCGTCCACCGCGCTGAGCGCCTCAGACGTTGACGCCCGGTGAATCATCTGTATAAGGGCGCCTTCCCGCGAAGGGCGCCACGCTCCTGGTCTGTTGACCGGAGCGTTTGTTGCGTCTGACTAACGCGTATCTGGAGAATTTCGTGGCCCGTATTGCTGGCGTCAACATCCCGACCAACAAGCGCGTGGAGATCGCGCTTCAGTACATCCATGGCATCGGCCCCGCCGCCGCCAAGGACATCACCGAAAAGGTCGGCATCGAAGCCGCCCGTCGCGTGAACCAGCTGACGGACGCCGAAGTCCTGTCGATCCGCGAGACGATCGACCGCGACTATACGGTGGAAGGCGACCTGCGCCGCGAAACCTCGATGAACATCAAGCGTCTGATGGACCTGGCCTGCTATCGCGGCCTGCGTCACCGCAAGGGCCTGCCGGTCCGCGGTCAGCGTACCCACACCAACGCTCGCACCCGCAAGGGTCCGGCCAAGCCGATCGCCGGCAAGAAGAAGTAAGAGAGAGCTGACCGATGGCCAAGGAACCGGGTCGCGTAAAGCGCCGCGAACGCAAGAACATCACGTCGGGCGTCGCCCATGTGAACGCCAGCTTCAACAACACCATGGTGACGATCACCGACGCGCAAGGAAACGCGATTTCCTGGTCGTCGGCCGGCCACATGGGCTTCAAGGGCTCGCGTAAGTCCACCCCGTACGCCGCCCAGATGGCGGCGGAAGACGCCGGCAAGAAGGCCCAGGAACACGGCCTGAAGACGCTGGAAGTCAATGTTTCGGGTCCGGGATCCGGCCGTGAATCGGCTCTGCGCGCCCTGCAGGCCGTCGGTCTGACGATCACCACTATCCGCGACGTCACGCCGATGCCGCACAACGGTTGCCGTCCGCCCAAGCGTCGTCGCGTCTGATCGCGACTTCGTTCCAGGCACCCCCAATCTCCGTCGGCTCCACCATGGCCTCGTCGACAAGGCCGGAGCCGACGAAACCCGTTCGAGGGACAAAATGATCGAAAGAAACTGGCAAGAGCTGATCCGTCCCGAGAAGCCGCAGGTGGAAACCGGTTCGGACGCGCAACGCAAGGCGCGTCTGGTGGCCGAACCCCTGGAGCGCGGCTTCGGCGTGACGCTCGGCAACGCGCTGCGTCGCGTTCTGCTGTCCTCGCTGCAAGGCGCGGCGGTCACGGCCATCCAGATCGACGGCGTCGTGCACGAATTCTCCTCGCTGGAAGGCGTTCGAGAAGACGTCGTGGACATCGTCCTGAACATCAAGCAACTGGCGCTGCGCATGCACGCCGAGGGCCCCAAGCGCATGACCCTGCGCGCCACCGGCCCCGGCGCGGTGACGGCCGGCCAGATCGACGTGCCGGCGGACATCGAGGTTCTGAACCCCGATCACGTCATCTGCACCCTGGACGACGGCGCCTCGATCCGCATGGAGCTGACCGTCCAGAACGGCAAGGGCTATGTCGCCGCCGAACTGAACCGCCCGGAAGACGCGCCGATCGGCCTGATCGCCGTCGACGCCCTGTATTCGCCGGTCAAGCGCGTCGCCTATCGCGTCGAGCCGACCCGCCAGGGCCAGTCGCTGGACTACGACAAGCTGCTGCTCGAAGTGGAAACCAACGGCGCCGTCACGCCGGTGGACGCCGTGGCCTACGCCGCGCGCATCCTGCAGGACCAACTGCAGATCTTCATCACCTTCGAAGAGCCCAAGAAGGCTGTCGAGCAGTCGGACGGCAAGCCCGACCTGCCCTTCAACCCGGCGCTGCTCAAGAAGGTGGACGAGCTGGAGCTGTCGGTCCGTTCGGCCAACTGCCTGAAGAACGACAACATCGTCTACATCGGCGACCTGATCCAGAAGACCGAGGGCGAAATGCTTCGCACCCCGAACTTCGGCCGCAAGTCGCTGAACGAGATCAAGGAAGTTCTCGCGACGATGGGCCTCAGCCTCGGCATGGACGTGCCGAACTGGCCGCCCGAAAACATCGAAGATCTGGCCAAGAAGTTCGACGACCAGATCTAAGTTCAACCCTCCGCCCGTCTCCTCTCGGGGAGAATGTCGGGGCGGTTAGAAGATTACGGGCCTAGGTCTCCGATCAGGAGATACCGGGCCCGGAGTAGGAGAGACCCAGATGCGCCACGGCGCCGCCCATCGTAAACTCGGTCGCACGACCAGCCACCGCACCGCCATGTTCGCCAACATGGCCGCCTCGCTGATCAAGCACGAGCAAATCACCACGACCCTGCCCAAGGCCAAGGAACTGCGTCCCTTCGTCGAGAAGCTGGTCACGCTGGCCAAGAAGGGCGATCTGCACGCGCGTCGTCAGGCCATCAGCCAGGTCCGCGACGTGCCGCAGGTCGGCAAGCTGTTCGAAACGCTCGGCCCGCGTTACGCCGAACGTAACGGCGGCTATATCCGCATCATGAAGGCGGGCTTCCGCCACGGCGACAACGCCCCGATGGCCGTGATCGAGTTCGTCGACCGTGACGTCGAAGCCAAGGGCAAGGACTCCGGTCCGGTCCTGGCCTACGAAGGCGAAGACGAGGCCTAAGCCTCTCGTTCCATTCGACACTGAACGCCGAAAGGGCGGCCGGAGCGATCCGGCCGCCCTTTTGCTTGGTCGCAGACGGGCTCAGCGTAGCAGGTTGGTCCTGGCCAGTTCGACCAGTTCGTCGCCGCGTCCGCTCATCACCGCGCGCATGGCGAACAGGCTGAAGCCCTTGGCCTGTTCGGCCTTGATCTTGGGCGGCATAGCCAGTTCCTGGCGGGCGGTGACGACATCGACCAGCGCCGGGCCGTCATGGGCCAGGGCCTGGCGCAGGGCGTCCTCCAGGGCGTCCGATCGTGTGACGCGCACGCCGAAGAAGCCGATGTCGCGCGCGACGGCCGCGAAGTCCGGGTTTTGCAGATCGACATTGGCGTCCAGATAGCCGGCGGCCTTCTGCTCCAGCTCCACAAAGCCCAGAGTGCCGTTGTTGAAGACGACGATCTTGATCGGCAGCTTCATCTGCACGGCGGTCAGCAGGTCGCCCATCAGCATGGTCAGGCCGCCGTCGCCGGACAGGGACACGACCTGCCGCTCGGGCATCGCCGCCTTGGCGCCCAGGGCCTGGGGCAGGGCGTTGGCCATCGAGCCATGGTTGAACGAGCCGATCAGCCTCCGCCGCCCGTTCATCCTCAGATAGCGAGCGGCCCAGACGGCCGGCGTGCCGACATCGACGGTGAAGACGGCGTCGTCCGCCGCCACGGCGTCCAGCGTCCTGGCCACGAACTGGGGATGCAGGGGCTGGTCGCCGTCGCGCGGGGTCGCCAGTTCGTCCAGGCCCTTGCGCGCCTCGACATAGTGTTTGCGCGCCGCGTTCAGGAAGCTGTCGTTACGATCATGGTCCAGCCGGGGCGTCAGGGCCGCGATCGTTTCGCGCACGTCGCCGACCACGCCCAGGGTCAGGGGCGCGCGACGGCCCAGGGCGCCGGGGTCGCTGTCCACCTGAACGATCCGCGCCTTCGTCGGATAGAAGTTTCGATAGGGGAAGTCCGTACCCAGCATCAGCAGGGTGTCGCACTCCATCATCGCGTGATAGCCGGAAGAGAAGCCGATCAGGCCGGTCATGCCGACATCGTTGGGATTATCCCATTCGATCCACTCCTTGCCGCGAAAGGCGTGGACGATCGGCGCCCTCAACGTCTGAGACAGGGCCACGACCTCGTCATGAGCCTCGGCGACGCCCGAGCCGCACAGCAGGGTCACGGCCTTTGAGTCGTTGAGGATGTCGGCCAACTGCTCGACTGCGCCGTGGTCGGGCGACAGGCGCGGCTGGGCCAGGGGCGGCCAGTCGGCCGAGGCGCCGTCCGGCACGGCCTGCAACGACACGTCGCCGGGAATGACCAGGACGGCAACGCCCTTCTTGCCGATGGCGGTGCGCATGGCCCGGTGCAGGATCTCGGGCATCTGGCGGGCGTCCTGAACCATTTCGCAGAAATGGCTGCACTCGCGGAACAGTTCGGTCGGATGGGTCTCCTGGAAGTAGCTGAGGCCGATCTCGCTGGACGGAATATGGGCGGCGATGGCCAGGACCGGCACATGGTTGCGCTGACAGTCGTACAGGCCGTTGATCAGGTGCAGATTGCCCGGCCCGCAGCTGCCGGCGCAGACGGCCAGATCGCCGGTCAAGGCCGCCTCGGCGCCCGCGGCGAAGGCGGCGACCTCTTCATGGCGGACATGCATCCAGTCGATCTCGCCCGAGCGCAGCAGGCTGTCGTTCAGACCGTTCAGACTGTCGCCCGTCACGCCCCAGATACGCTGGACGCCGGCGTTGTGCAGGGTGGCGACGATCAGATCGGCTACGGTGCGCGGCGCGGATTTGCGAGACAACAGGCTCATGCGGACATCCCTTTCGGTGAGGCGCCGCGACGGGGCAGGGGGAGGCCGCCCCGATACCGCTACGCTTGAGCACTAAACCCGATCAGGAGCGCCGAGGTTCCACAAGAGGGGTGTCGCGGTCAGCTTCTTCCCCCGCCTGCCGACGCGGCCCACGCCCCATGCGCGGGCCCACGTCTTCATGGAAAAGCGGCTCTAGCCCTATTCCTTGGACAGGTCCTGGTGCTGGAACCAGACGATGGCGCCGGCCAGGGGAATTCCGGTCCATAGACCGAGACCCAGCAGACCCTTGGCCAGGGCCTGGGGCGGCAGGCTCCCGGCGGCCGGACCGCCGTGGATCACGGCCTTCAACAGGTCGGCGGCCATGCCGGGCGTCAGAAGCGGCATCAGCCACCCTTCCGGCGAGACGCCCATGGAGGCCAGAAGATTGGGCAGGAAGAACTGCCCGATTCCGACGACCGTCGGCACGAACAGGGCCGCCAGAAGCGACCGCGTCATCACCGCCGCCAACAGGCCCAGCATGACGAACTGGACGATGCGGCCCCAGCCCAACAGGGTCAGCCAGGCCAGGTCGGCCAGTTGGCCGCCGGTCAGGCTGAAGGTCAGGGCGCGCTTGAACACCATCGCCTTGATCAGGCTGGAGGCGATGTCGCCGATCAGCACCGCGACCGTGGCGGCGATGGTCAGGCCGACCACCACAACGACCTTGCCCAGCAACAGGTTGGGCCGACTGTTGCGGGCCGTGGTCAGGCGCCATGTCTCCCAGCGATAATCGCCGGCGAAGATCGTCGCCGCGCCGATCAGCACGAACATCAGCACCGCCGGATTGGCGAACTCGGCCGCGCTGGAAACCAGGCCCGCGCCCAGGTCCAGCGGGGAGGCGTTCAGACCCAGCTCGGGCGGGAGCTTGCCCGCCAGCTTGGCCTCGTTGGCCTTGGCGAAGATGAAGGTCGCCGTCGAGATCAGAAGGCCGACCACCGGCACGAACAGCAGGCTCCAGAACAGGGCCGTCCGGTTCTTGGACAGGCGATAGGATTCGGCGCGGATCGCATCAACCAGCATGGGCGGCCCCCTTGGCGGCGTTGGTCTGCACGCCGGTCCAGCCGGTCTCGGTCATGAAGACGTCCTCCAGGTCGGCCCCGATCCAGCGGGCCTCTTCGATCTCCACCCCGGCCTCGACCAGGGCGCGGATGACGGCCGGGGTCTCCGACCGGGCGATGGCGGCCACCAGGGCGTCGCCGTCCAGACTGGCGCGCTCGCCCAGGACACCCAGGGCCTTGGCCAGGGGCGTGACCGACAGGCGAAGCCGTTCGCCGGACGCCGTCAGGTCCGAGACCCGGCCCTCGGTGATGACCCGGCCCTTGTTGAAGATGGCGACGCGGTCGCAGACGCGCTGGACTTCTTGAAGTTGGTGGCTGGCCAGGATGATGGTCACGCCGTAGTCGTCGGCCAGGCTGCGGATCAGGGCGCGCATCTCCTGGATGCCGGGCGGGTCCATGCCGCTGGTCGGCTCGTCCAGGATGACAAGGTCGGGCTTGGTCATCAGGGCGGCGGCGACGCCCAGGCGTTGCAGCATCCCGACCGAAAAGCCGCGCACCTTGCGGTTAGCCGCCTCGGTCAGGCCCACCCGGGCCAGCCAGCCGTCGATCTCCTGGGCCGGAACGCCGCCATGGGCGCGGGCCAGCCATTCCAGCACCTGGCGGGCGGTCATGAAGGGCGGAAAGCGCGGCGTCTCGATCATCGAGCCCATGCGCCGGGTGGCGGCCGGGTCGCCGATGCGTCCGCCCATGACGGTCGCCTCGCCGCTGGTCGGGCTGATCAGGCCCAGCAGGGTGCGGAACAGGGTGGACTTGCCCGCTCCGTTCGGCCCGAGAATTCCATAGACCCCGCCGCGCGGGATCGACAGGGTCAGACCGTCCAGCGCCTTCACCGCCCCATAGGTCTTGGTCAGGTCGCGGATTTCAATGACGGTGTCCATGATGCAAGCTTGGCGCGAGAACGTCGTTCCCACAAGCCGTCGTGCGCCTGTCGCCCATTAAGTTTAGGCAATCGTCTCGTATCGCATTCGAGGTCGCCCATGTTCCGTTTCCCGCTCGCCGGTCTGATCGCCGCCGGCGCCATCGCCCTGTCGTCCTGCGCTGGAACCCCGCCTGTGCAGACGCCGCAGGCTGTGGTCGATTCGACGGTTCAGGCGGCCTTGCCGGATCGGGTGATCCTGATCTCCATCGACGGCTTCCGGCCGGACTATCTGGGCAAGGGGCAGACGCCGGTGCTGGACGGACTGGTCGCCGGGGGCGCGTTCGGGCCGATGCGGCCGTCGTTCCCCAGCGTGACCTTCCCCAACCACTATACGCTGGTGACGGGGCTGCATCCCGACCATCACGGCGTGGTGGCCAACCGGTTCACCGACGCGCGGCTCGGCGTCTTCACCATGGCCAGCAAGGAAAGCGGCTTCTGGGATCAGGGCGAACCGATCTGGGTCACGGCCGAGAAGGCGGGGATGCGCACCGGGACCATGTTCTGGCCGGGATCGGAGGTCGAGATCCACGGCGTGCGCCCCAGCCAGTGGGCGCCCTTCGACCAGAGAATGCCGGGCGACGCACGGGTGGACCGTGTGCTGTCATGGCTGGATCTGCCGACGGACCAGCGGCCCAAGCTGGAGACCCTGTATTTCGACATCGTCGACACCGCCGGCCACCACTATGGGCCGGATGCGCCGGAAACGGGCGCGGCCGTGGCCTCGGTGGATGCGTCGATCGGGCGGTTGATCGACGGGCTGAAGGCCAGGGGGCTGTACGACCGGACGATGCTGGTGGTGGTGTCCGATCACGGCATGGCGGCGACCTCGCCCGACCGGGTGATTTGGCTGGACGACATCATCGACCCGGCGGCGCTGAAGATCGGCTATGGCGGGGCGGTGCTGACGGCCGATCCGGCGCTCGGTCGCGAGGCGGAGGTGCAGCAGAAGCTGGTCGGCCGGCATCCGCACATGGAATGCTGGAACAAGGCCGACGTGCCCGCGCGCCTCGTCTATGGCTCCAACCCGCGCGTAGGACAGATCGTCTGCCTGGTCGAGACCGGCTGGCTGACGGCGACGCGCGACCGGCCCGTGACCCGGGCGGGCGGGGCGCACGGCTATGACAATCAGGCGCCCGAGATGGCGGCGGTCTTCATCGCCCACGGGCCGGGCGTGGTCGCCGGACGTCGTCTGAGCGATCTGGATAGCGTGGATGTTCAGCCCTTCCTGGCGCGTATGCTGGGCCTGGCGGCGCCGGCCGGCGATGGTCGACCCGAAGACACCTTGGCCGTCACCCGGCCCTGATCGGCGGCGCATTGGCGCGCTGGCGATTTCAGCGCACAATGAACCTTGCACACGCGGGGAGGCGGCAATGCGCAAGAGTTTGTGGGTCGCGACGGTTTCGGTCGCCTGTCTGATCGCGCCGGTCGCGGTGGCCGATGCGACCGCGACGGCGGCGACCCTGGCCCTGATCGCCAATCCCCAGATATGCGGCCGCGCGGCTGCCGTTGGCGACGCCCAGCCGACGGCCGATATGGTCATGGTCCCCGGCTTCGGCGACGAGGGGTTCAAGATCGACACCGCCAACCCGGAGGCCCAGGCCTGGTTCGACTATGGGGTGCGGCTGCGCTGGGCGTTCGAGCACACGGAATCGGTGCGCGCCTTCCGCAAGGCGCGGATGCTGGACCCCGGCTGCGGCATGTGCGCCTGGGGCGAGGCCTGGGCCATCGGGCCGAACCTGAACGGCGGCGGGACCGATCCGGACTCGCTGGCGACCGGCCTGCGCGTGGCGCGCGAGGCGCGACGACTGGGGGGCGATGCGACGCCGATGCAGCGCCAGATGATCGATGCCCTGATCCAGCGCTATTCGGGCGGCGAGAAGAGCCGGGCGACCCGGTTCGCCCGCGCCATGGACCGGATCGCCAAGCGCCATCCCGACGACGTCTCGGTGGCGACCATTACGGCCGACGCCTGGATGCTGAAGCCCGAGAACGATTGGTGGGACGACAAGGGCAAGGCGACGGATCCGGCCGTGACGCGGGCCATGGCCATTCTGGAGCACGCGCTGGAGGTCAAACCGAACGATCCGGGCGCCATTCACCTGTATATTCACCTGACCGAATGGTCGGACGATCCGCACCGCGCCCTGGCCTATGGCGAGCGGCTGGCCCTGCTGGCGCCGGGGGCCAGCCATCTGGTGCATATGCCGTCGCACACCTTCTATCGCGTCGGCCGCTACAAGGACGCGATGATGTCCAACGTCCAGGCCGTGGCGCTGGACAAGGCCTACGACCGGCTGGTCGGGCCGCCCGGCGGGATCAAGGGCATGCGGCTGCACGCCCACAACATCCATTTCGGCATGGGCGGCGCCTTGATGGCGGGCGGGGTCGAGCGGGGGCTGGAACTGGCCGACTGGTATATGCAGACCTATCCCGAGCTTCTGGCCGCGCCCAAGCCGGACGAAGACCCCTATCAGACCTATCGCCAGATCATGGCGGCCGACGCCTACGCCCTTTACGGCCGGTTCGGCGATGCGCGGCAGGTGGCGGTCCTGGCCGAACCGGACGCCGGACGCCCCCTGATGCGGGTGGGTTGGCGCTACGCCCGGGGCGAGGCGGCGGCTCGGCGCGGCGATGCGGCGGCCGTGCGGACCGAGGCGACGGCCATCGCCGACCTGCTGGCCCAGGGCGTCTTCAAGGGACCGATGGCCGACCGGCAGAAGGGCTTCGCCGAACTGTTCCAGAAAGTGCTGGAAGGCCGCGCGGCGATGATCGACCGCGATTATCCCGCGGCGGTCGCCGCCTACGGCCGGGCCGCGGCGATCCAGGCCATGGCGCCGGAAGGCGGCGATCCGCCGATGATCTGGTATCCGACGCGACGCAGCCTCGCGGCGGCCCTGTTGGCCTCGGGCGATGCGGCGGGTGCGCGCGACAAGGTCGGTGAACTGCTGAAGGACTGGCCCAACGACCCTTACAGCTACTACGTCCTCTATCGGGCGCAGATGGCCTTGGGCGACGAGGCGGCGGCCAACGACGCCCTGCGCCACGCCGGAATCGAATGGATCGGCGGGGCGATGAGTCTGGCTGAGGCTTGAAGTTTTCGGTTAGGGCAAAGAGGCGTCCGACGTTCCTGACACGTCATTCCGGGGCTGAACGAAGCGAAGAACCCGGAACCCAGGGCCTCATCCCATGGCTAAACGCGGCTTACGCTGGTTGCGCGCCTCCTGGGTTCCGGGTTCGTCCTGCGGACGCCCCGGAATGACGCTAACGTTTGGCCGCCTCGATCATCCGGCCGATTTCGGCGGGGTCGATGCCGGCGCTGGCCTTGCCGTTGACGAAGAAGCTGGGCGTGCCTTGCAGGCGCAGGGCGGCGGCCGTCGTGTGGATGTCGGCGATGTGGCGGGTGGTGTCGGGCGCGGCGATGGCGGCCTTGGCGCGGGTCATGTCCACGCCGTGCTGGGCCAGGATCTCGTCGATGGAGGCGATGCTGAGCGCGCGGGCGTTCATCAGGGCGTCGTAGACCTCCAGATACTTGCCCTGCTGGTGCGCGGCCAGGGCGGCGCGGGCGGCGTATTGCGAGGTGACGTCCTCGCCGCGGTCCAGGATGGGCCAGTCCTTGAAGACGAAGCGCACCTCGGGATGGGCGGCCATCAGGGCGCGATAGTCGTGGGCCACCGCCTTGCAGCCGGGGCAGCGGAAGTCGAAGAATTCGATCACCGTGACCTTGGCGTCGGCGGGGCCGAAGCTGGGATCGCGGCTGTCGGGCGCCAGCAGGCCGGCGTTGGCGGCGGCGGCCTGGTTGATCTCGTCGACGCGGGCCTGGGCTTCCTTCTGTTGCAGGGCTGCGCTGGCTTCCTGCAGGACTTCGGGGTGCTTCAGCAGATAGCCGCGCACATCGCCGGCGCCCGTGAAATAGGGCGCAGCGGCCAGGCCCAGGGCGACGACCGACAGGCCCAGCGCCAGATAGTTTAAGCGCGCGCGCCGAGGCCGCCGGGCTTGGCGGCGGCTGGGGCGGCGGGGGCGTTCTGGGGCGCGGGGTCGTGATCGGTCATGAAACTCTCGGTCGTCAAAGCAGGGGGATCAGTTGAGGGTCGGGCGACGCGCGGCCTCACGCCGGTCCAGGTCCTGGAGGTCTGCGGGCGTGGCGCCCGAGGCCAGGACGATGTCCACCGCCCGGCGCCATTCGATGGAGCCGGGGTCCAGCATGGAGCGGGCGCGCAGGGCGAACTGGGTCGCCTGTTTGTCATCGCCGGCGGCGAAATAGTATTCGGCCGAGGCCAGACGCGCCTCGCCTTCCTTGCCCTGGGAGGCGTAGGCCTGGGCCAGAAGGCGCCAGGCTAGGGTGTTGTCCTTCTCGGCCACCACGGCGTGCTTCAGCTGGGCGATGGCCTCGTCCAGATTGGCCTTGTCGTTGGTCTCGATCAGGGCGTGGGCCAGGTTGATCCGCAGCAGGGGGGCGTCGGGCTTCAGCCGAACCGCCTCGCGGTGGGCGGCGATGGCCTCGGCCGGCCGGGCCTCCTCGAACAGGATCTGGCCTTTCAGTTCGTGGAAATAGGGGTTGTCCGGGTCGCCGGCGATCAGGGCGTCCACCGCCGTCAGGGCCTTTTCGGTCTGGCCGTCGCGATACCAGGCGATGGCGCGCGCATAGCGGGCGGGCAGGGACGTATCGGTCGAAGGATAGTCCCGCAGGGTCGCTGTCGGCTGATCCATGAAGGCGTGGATCTTGGCCAGGATCAGCGCGTGCTGGGCCAGACGTTCGGGGCTGTCGCGGTGGTCGTAGTGCGGCTGCTCCTGCACGAAGCGGCGCAGGCTTTCGATCCGCTGGGCCGACAGGGGGTGGCTGCGGAAATAGGGATAGCGGCGCGCATCGGAGAAGACCTCCTGCGAGCGGAAATTATCGAAGAAAGACACCAGGCCCGCGCCCGACTCGCCGGCGGCCTCAAGGCCTCGCGCGCCGGTCAGGTCGGCTTCGCCTTCCTGACCCTGGAGATAGCGAAGCGCGCCCAGGGTTCCGAAATACTGGCTGGAGCCCAGCAGGGCCACGCCTGCGTCCGGCGCGCCGGCCGCGATGGCCAGGGCGCCCAGGGCCATGGTCATGAACATGGGCTGTTTGCCCGCGTTCTGGGCGCCGTCGCTGAGGGTATGGCGGTTCTTGATGTGCCCCGCCTCGTGCGCCATCACGCCCAGCAGTTCGTTGGGGGTCTTGGTCCGCAGGATCAGGCCGGTGTTGACGCCCATGATCCGCCCGCGCGTGGCGAAGGCGTTCAGATCGTTGTCATTGACCAGCAGGACCTCGATGTCCGCCGGGTTCAGACCCATGGCCGAAAAGACCGGGTCAGCCCATTCCCGGATAATGCCTTCGACCTCGGTGTCGCGGATCAGGCTCTGGGCCGAGGCCTGGCCGGCGACGAGGAAGGCCGTAAGGCCCGCCGCCGTCGCCGCCAGAAGGCGGGATGCAGATCGGGGAAGCCATGTCATGGCATGCTCCAAGAACGACCGGCCCCCGCCGCCTGCATCCTGACAGTCTAATCGTGACCGATCAGCGGCGCCACCATCCGCGTTTCGGCTTTTCGGGCGGGGCGACGATCTGGTTCGGGTCCTCGGCGATCAGAGCCTCGACGTCGATCTCGGGCTTGGGCGCCGCGACGGGCTCGGCCAGAACCACCGGCTCGGGTGCGCGCGCCTCCGCGATGGCCTGTTCGACCACGGCGGCTTCCTGGGGCGTCACGTCCAGAGTGACAGGTTCGCCTTCGGTCGGCTTCTCGTTGGGCTCGATCGCGGTTTCCAGGGCCTCGACATGCGGATCATCGACCGTCTGGGCGGCCAGGTCCGCGCCTTCGGGCGCGGCGACGGCGGCCTTGCGGCGGACCCGGCGGCGCTGGGGCTCTGCGACGCTGGCGGGGGCGGCGGACGCCTCGGCTTCATCGGCGGAGGGCATGACCACGGCCATCGGCGTGTCGGGCGAACCGTCGGGCGGCATACCCTCGTTGGTGGCGCGGTTCTCGACCTTGACCTCGTGGGCCAGGGCGTCGCCGTTGCGGCCCCGTCCACGACGACGGCGACGACGCGGCCGTCCGCCTTCCTCGCCGGTGCCGTTCTTCGCCACCACGTCCAGACCTTCCACGGTCTCATGTGCGGCGGAAGAGCTTTCACTCCGCTCGCCACGTTCCGGGCGGCTGTCGCCCCGACCGGGGTTCAGCGGATCGAACCAGACATAGGGATCATCCAGCGACGGCGTGCGGCCCCGCACCCAGGTATAGACGTCGCGCTCGCCGTCCTCGCGGGCGCGGCGACCGCCGCGACGGCCGCGACGGCGGCGACGACCGTTCTCGTCCTCTTCGTCGTCGGACAGATCGGCCAGGCCGGGCGTTTCCTCGGCGGTTTCCTCGTCCCGACGACCGCCACGGCGGCGACGGCGGTTGCGGCCCCGGCCGTCGTGACGATCCAGACGCTCGCGCGCCTCGTCGTCGTCGGTGTCCTCGCGCTCCAGGGAGTCTTCGTCGTCCTCGTCGTCCGGGACGATCTCCTCGTCTTCGTCCTCGTCTTCGTCCTCATAGAGGTCGGCGTCGAAGTCGTCGTCCAGGTCGGGCAGTTCGATCTCGGGCGCGACGAAGTCCTCGTTGGTCTCGGTGCGCTCGATAGTGTGTTCGCCCTGGCCCAGGCTGTCGTCGATCTGGACGATGACGTTCAGGCCGCGACGTTCCAAGAGCGCCTGCAGATAGGCGCGCTTGTAGTTCAGGATATAGAGGCCGACGGCGGTGCAGACCTTCAGCACCACGACGCCCGCGCCGTTCTTGCCGGCCTCGATGTCGACGGCCCGCAGGGTCATCAGGGCGGCGGATTCGGCCGAACGGATGCGGCCGGTGCCCTGGCAGTGGGGGCAGGCCTCGGTCGCGCCCTCGATCACGCCCAGGCGACGACGCTGGCGGCTGATCTCCATCAGGCCGAACGGCGAGATGCGGCCCATCTGGATGCGGGCGCGGTCGGACGACAGGGCGTCCTTCAGCACCTTCTCCACGGCGCGGTTGTTCTTGCCCTCGTCCATGTCGATGAAGTCGATGACGACAAGGCCGGCCAGGTCGCGCAGGCGCAGTTGGCGCGCCGCCTCGACGGCGGCCTCCATGTTCGTCTTGAACGCCGTCTGTTCGACGTTGCGTTCCTTGGTGGCGCGGCCCGAGTTGACGTCGATGGCCACCAGGGCCTCGGTCTGGTTGATGACCAGATAGCCGCCGGACTTCAGCGGCACGACCGGCTGGTGAATCTGGGTCAGCAGGTCCTCAATGCCGTTCGAGGCGAACAGGGGGCGGGAGCCGCGATACAGGTGAACCTTTTTGGCCTGGGCCGGCATCAGCACGCGCATGAAGTCGCGCGCTTCCTTGAAGCCCTCGACGCCCTCGACCTGGATGCCGTCGAAATCCTTGTCGAACATGTCGCGCACGGCGCGGCGGACCAGGTTCTCTTCCTCGTAGATCACAGAGGGGGCGTGAGAAGCCAGGGTGGTCTCGCGGATCGTCTCCCACAGGCGCAGCAGATATTGATAGTCGCGCTTGATCTCGGCCTTGGTGCGCTTGGCGCCGGCCGTGCGGATGATCAGGCCCATGCCCTTGGGCACGTCCAGGGCCGCGACGGCGCTCTTCAGACGGCGGCGGTCGGAGGTGTTGGTGATCTTGCGGCTGATGCCGCCGCCCTTGCCGGTGTTGGGCATCAAGACGCAGTAGCGGCCGGCCAGCGACAGCCAGGTGGTCAGGGCCGCGCCCTTGGCGCCGCGCTCGTCCTTGACGACCTGGACCAGCAGGATCTGGCGGCGCTTGATGACGTCCTGGATCTTGTAGCGGCGCATCAGGCGGCGCTTCAGACGCTCCTCGTCGGCCAGGGCGGCCTCGGGATCGACGTCGTCGCCGGTGGATTCGCGATCCAGATCGTCCTCGTCCTCGTCGTCGTGCGCCTCGGCCATGATGGCTTCGCGGTCGGCGACCGGGATCTGGTAGTAGTCCGGGTGGATTTCGTTGAAGGCCAGAAAGCCGTGGCGATTGCCGCCGTATTCGACGAAGGCGGCCTGAAGGCTGGGCTCTACGCGCGTGACCTTGGCGAGGTAGATGTTGCCGCGAAGCTGGCGCTTCGCCCGGGATTCGAAATCGAATTCCTCAATCTGGCGTCCGTCCACGATGGCGACCCGGGTTTCCTCCGGGTGGGCCGCGTCGATCAGCATGGTCTTTGACATGGAAAGTCTCTCTCTGGCGCGCGCAGGCCGACCGTTCCGGATCACGGAACAGGGTCATGGCGGCTCGCCGAATAAGGGGAAGGGCCGGCGCGTGCGGCATCCCTTCGCCGAGAACGGCGAAGAAGGCTTGATCAAGCCGTTGGGGAGCGCAGGCGGAAAGGCCCATTGAAGTCGTCGGTCCTGAACCGGGCGCGCCAATCCTTGGGAAGGCCGCGTCCCTGGTCCGCTCTTCGAACCATCGGCAAGGCCGGGGCGGTTCTCGGATAGGTGAAAGTCAACGCCGCGAGGAGGGCGCGCCAGGCTTCGCCAGGGGCGAAATCGGCGCGATCGGTTCGCGAGCGGATCAAATCATAGTCACGCCGGACGCGAATTAAAAGCGCCTCGCCTTAACCCCCTGCATACGAGCGGCGTGCAAAGGTGCCGATCTAGTAGTTTTCGTGGGTTCGGCGTCGCAATGGGCGGTCGCGTTATGACAGATTTGCGGCGCTGGGGCGCGAAGGAATGGGCGATGACCGCCCTGGCCTTCGTCGTCATCTGCGTGGTCGGACTGTTCGCCACGCGGGGTCTGGCCTGGGGCGGGAACGGCGACGTGCTGGGCATCCGCTTCGGCGCCGACGGTGATCGGACCCGCGTGGTCATCGATCTGGAGAAGGCCGCGCAGGGGCGGGTCATCGATACGGGCGCGGACGGGCGCGTCACCCTGGCGTTGAACGGCGTATCGCCCGGGCGCGGTCTGGACGGCGGCGGATCGGGCCTGGTGCGATCCTACCAGGTGTCTTCGTCCGGCGGCGCCTCGCGGATCATGCTGGAACTGGCGCGCGGCGGCGAGATCGAGCGTCGCTTCCTGCTGCCGCCCGGCGACGGGGTGACGCACTATCGCTATGTGGTGGACCTCAAGGCGACAGGCGCGGCAGCGCGGCCCGCTTCGCGTCCGGCCCAGAATCCGCCCCCCCGTCGGGCGGAGCGGCCGCTGGTGGTGATCGACGCCGGTCACGGCGGCCGCGATCCCGGTGCGCAGGGGGCCGCGGTCAACGAAAGCCAGGTGACGCTGGCCGCCGCCCTGGCGCTGAAGGCCGAACTGGAGAAGACCGGCCGTTATCGCGTGCGTCTGACGCGCGAAACCAACACCTATGTCGATCTGTATCGTCGCGTGGCCATCGCCCGTCAGGCGGACGCGGACCTGTTCATCTCGCTGCACGCCGACGCGGGCTCGGACCCGGCGCTGCGCGGCGCCAGCGTCTATACCCTGTCGGAACAGGGCGCCGGGCGCGCGGTACGCGAGTTCACACGGGGCGACAACTGGGGCCGAGACCTGCGCCTGCCGGGCCGCGATCCTTCGGTGGACCGTATCCTGCTGGACATGACGCAGCGCGCGACCCAGAACCGCTCCGCCCAGTTCGCGCGCGTTCTGCTGACGCATCTGGAGGCTTCGGAGCATCCGCTGCTGCGCCGCAGCCATCGCGATGCGGGGCTGGCTGTCCTGTTGGCGCCCGACGTGCCTGCGGTCCTGCTGGAGATGGGCTTCATCACCAATCCGGACGATGAGCGGCTGCTGACCGACGAACGCGCCAGACGGCGACTGATGAAGGCGGTCGCGGACGGAATCGACCGCTATTTCCGCGAACCGTCTGCGCCGATCATGACGGCTTCGACGCCCAGCGCCAACGGCTGAGGCGAGACCCGGTCAAGCCAGACCGGCCTTTTTCAGCGTCTTCCAGGCCTTGATGACGCGCTGCAGCTTGGCCTCGGCGCCGCGATCGCCGCCGTTGGTGTCGGGGTGGAAGCGTTTCAGCAGGTCGTGATAGCGCGCCTTGATCGCCGCCCGGTCCGCGCCCGGCTCCAGATCCAGATCGGCCAGGGCGGTCCGTTCCAGCTTGCCGACGCGACGGTCCTCCGTCGGGGATTGCGGGGCCTGATCGCCCTTGCGGCCGAACAGGCCGAAGCTGTCGCGCCACGAGCCAGAACCGGTGGTGTTGGACGTGCCCATCTTGGCGGCGAAGGCCGCGGCCTCGCGCGTGAACTTGCCGGCCTTCATTTCCCAGGTCGGGCGGCCGCCGGTCATGGCCTCGTTCTCCTGAGCGGCGCGAATCTCGCCCTCGGTCATGCCGGCGTAGAAGTTCCAGCCCTTGTTGTATTCGCCGGCGTGCGCCTGGCAGAATTCGTAGAAGTCGCTCAGCCGCTCGCGCGACTTGGGCGCCTTGGCCGTCGCTGCGCGGCGGCAGTCGGGCCATTGGCAAGGCTTTTCGCCCGGCTTCAGGTGCAGGGCGTCGCCCTGGGCGGCTTCCTCCTCGGCCTTCGGCGGCTTCACGCGAATGTCGGTGAAGCGCGGCTTGTATTGAAAGGAAGCGGTCATCACCCGAAGTGTAGTCCGGAATTGGACCTCTTCAAGGAATCGATCATGTCGAACGGCCCCGTGGCAGCGATTATCCGTGAAAAACTGACCGCCGCCCTGGCTCCCGAACGGCTGGAGCTGGAAGACGACAGCTGGCGGCACGCGGGCCACCATCATGAAGGCGGCATGGACGCCAGGGCGGGCGGCGAAAGCCACTTCAACCTGCTGATCGTATCCCCCGCGTTCGAGGGGCAGTCGCGTCTGGCGAGGCAGCGGGCGGTCAACGCCCTGCTGAAGGCCGAATTGTCCGGCCCGGTGCATGCTCTGTCCGTCAAGGCGCTGACGCCCGGTGAGGCGCAGGCGGGCGGCTGAAGGGAAAGATCAGCGTTCACTTCGTCTTAGAACCTTCGTCCTAGCGTCACGCTTCCAAACCGAACGTGGGGACGCTGGGCAATGGTGGAATCGGATGGCGTCGCAAAAGCGCTTGCTGGCGATCAACGCGCAGGCGATGCGGCCCAATCCCTGACGGCGATCCTACAGACCCAGTATCTGCGATATCTGATCATCGCCTCCTGGGCGTTGGGTCTTTTGGGCACGGTCGGGCCGTGGCAGGCTTTGGCCTGGTTCGTATTGACCATCGTGGCCGGATCGGTGCGCGGCGTCGTCGAACACCGACTTAGCCATCATGTGGAGACGGGCTGGGGGATGCTGTTTCCCATCGTCGCCACCGTGACCACGGCCGCCTGGGCCGTCGCGCCGCTGATGGCGTGGTTCTCGCACAACACCTTCGGCCAGCCCCTGGCTATCGCCCTGCTGATTTCCGGCTATGTGCTGGTGTTCACCCAACTGCGCAGTTCGCCGCGTCAGGCCATGATCATCTCCTCGCCCTACGGCGCGGCGGCCGCGATCATCCTGGCCAGCCTGTGGGGCACGGCCGAGTTCTGGTCCCTGCTGGGCGTTCTGCCGTTCACGGCCGCCGGACTGTTCGTGCTGGTGACGATGACCATGCTGCGCGAGGAGCGGATCCGGGCGTTCCAGTCGCACCAGGCCCATCTGATCGAGGAACTGGAAACTGCGCGCGACAAGGCGGATGCGGCCAATCACGCCAAGTCCAACTTCCTGGGCATCATCTCGCATGAGCTGCGCACGCCGATGAACGGCGTCCTTGGCGCCGCCCAACTGCTGAGCGCGACGCGTCTGGAGACGACCCAGCGCGAATATCTGTCGATCATCCGCAATTCGGGCGACAACCTGCTGTCGCTGCTGAACGACATCCTCGACATGACCAAGATCGAGGCCGGGAAGATGAATTTCGAGGTCGTCGACGTCGATATGGAGGATCTGCACAAGCGGGTGACGGGACCGTTCGAGGCGCAGGCCGAAGCGCGGGGTCTGGACTTCGTCTCGACGTTCGAAGGCGAGATTCCGACGGTGGTGCGCGGCGATCCGCTGCGGGTCTGCCAGGTGTTGCAGAACCTGTTGTCGAACGCGGTCAAGTTCACAGAGAGCGGCCAGATCCAGTTTCTGGTGCGGGGCGAGCGGATTTCCGACAAACGTGTCCGGTTCGACTTCGTCGTGACCGACAGCGGCTCCGGCATTTCCGAAGAGGATCTGACGCGCCTGTTCCAGCCCTTCACCCAGGTCGACGCCTCTTCCACGCGTCGCTTTGGCGGGACGGGCCTGGGTCTGACCATCGCGCGGCGCATGGCCAACATCATGGGCGGCGATATCGGCGTCACCTCCACCCTTGGCGAGGGGTCGTGCTTCACCCTGTCGATCGAAGCAGAAGTGGTCGAATGGGCCAGGCCGGCCTCGACCCAGAAGGCCGACGCCGAGGTGCAGGAGGCGGACTCCCTGCGTGTGCTGGTGGTCGAGGACCATCCGGTGAACCGCATGATCCTGGAGGCCTGGATGGCCTCGGCGGCCCACGTCACTGTCGCCGCCGAAAACGGTCAGCTGGCGGTGGAGGCGGCCGATGCCCAAGGTTTCGATCTGATCATCATGGACGTGAACATGCCGGTCATGGACGGCTTGACGGCTACGCGCCTGATCCGGGCCGGCGACGGACCCAACAGCGACACGCCCATCATCGTCCTGTCGGCCTCGGCCCGCAACGAGGATCACGAGGCCGGCATGCTGGCGGGCGCCGACGCCTATCTGAACAAGCCGATCGATTTCGGCGCTCTGGCCGAACTGATGGCGCGGGCGGCGGGCGGCCGCGAGAGCCTGCGCGAGGGCGAGCACGCGGCCTGTTCGGCCGCCGCCTGATCGAAACCAATGAAGGCGCCGACGCTCCGAAGGGAAACCTCCGGGGCGTTCTTCGTTGAGAGACGGCGCGCGACGGTCGCGCCGGATGGACCCTGAATGCGCGCCTTCGCCGAACTTCTGGACCGATTGTCCCTGACGGCCTCGCGCAACGCCAAGCTGGTGCTGGTGCGCGACTATCTGCGGGCGACGCCCGATCCGGATCGGGGCTGGGCGCTGGCTGCCCTGACGGGCGACCTGACCTTCGACGCCGCCAAGCCCGCCATGATCCGAAAGGCGGTGGAGGGGCGGGTGGACGGCGTGCTGTTCGGCTGGTCCTACGACTATGTCGGCGACCTGGCCGAGACGGTCGCCTTGATCTGGCCCGCGCCGCAGGGCCGCCGCCCGAACCGCGAGCCGGAACTGTCGGAGGTGGTCGAGGCCCTGCGCACCGCTTCCCGCGCCGAGGTGCGGGGGTTGTTGGAAGGTTGGCTGGACGCGCTGGAGCCCAAGGGACGCTGGGCGCTGCTGAAGCTGATGACGGGCGCGCTTCGGGTGGGACTGTCGGCGCGGTTGGCCAAGACCGCGGCGGCCCTCATGCGGCCCGAGACCGCGCCCACGCCGCCCTCGCCGCAGGGTCGCGAAGCGGAGACGGCGCTGGCGCCCGTCGACGTGTCGGATATCGAGGAGGTGTGGCACGCGCTGAAGCCGCCCTACGCCGATCTGTTCGCCTGGCTGGAAGGACGGGCCGAACGCCCCAGTCCGGATGCGCCAGGCCGTTTCCGGCCGGTCATGCTGGCGACCGCGATCGACGAGACGGCTGATTTCCCCAAGCTGGAGCCGACCGACTTCGCCGCCGAGTGGAAGTGGGACGGCATCCGCGTGCAGGCCGTGCTGGAAGGCGAGGCGCGCAAGCTATACTCCCGAACCGGCGACGAGATTTCGCACGCCTTTCCCGATCTGATGGAGGCGCTGGCGTTCGAGGGGGCGCTGGACGGGGAACTGGTGGTGTGGCGCGACGGCGCGGTGGCGCCGTTCGGCGATCTGCAGCAGCGGCTGAACCGCAAGACGGTGGACGCCAGGACGATGGCGGCCTTTCCGGCGGCGATCCTGGCCTATGACATCCTGGCGGACGGGGCTGAGGACGTGAGAGGCCGATCCTTGCGCGACCGCCGCGCGCGACTGGAGGCGGTGGTGGCGAGCCATGCCGGGGGGCGGCTGCATCTGTCGCCCCTGATCGACTACGCAGACTGGGACCAGTTGGCCCGACTGCGCGCCGATCCGCCGGTCGGGGCGGCGGCGGAGGGGATCATGCTGAAACGGTGGGACAGCCCCTATCTGGCCGGGCGCCCCAAGGGCCCCTGGTTCAAGTGGAAGCGCGATCCGCATGTCATCGACGCGGTGCTGATGTACGCCCAGCGCGGGCATGGCAAACGCTCCAGCTTCTATTCGGACTACACTTTCGGCGTCTGGACGGAGGAGGGGGCGCTGACGCCGGTCGGCAAGGCCTATTTCGGCTTCACCGACGAGGAGCTGAAGCAGTTGGACAAGTTCGTGCGCGACCACACGGTGGAGCGTTTTGGGCCGGTGCGGTCGGTGCGGGCCGAGCGCGATTTCGGCCTGGTGCTGGAGATCGCCTTCGAGGGGCTGAACCGATCCACGCGGCACAAGTCGGGGGTGGCCATGCGGTTTCCGCGCGTCAGCCGCATCCGCTGGGACAAGCCGGCGCGCGAGGCCGACACCCTGGAGTCCGTCATGGACCTGCTGGACGCCATCGAAAGCGGCGGCGGGCGTATCGCAAAGGCGTAAAATCGGCCCGGCCGGGGGTTCCAATCGGCGCGTCAGGCGTTAGACCCGGCCCATGTCTTCCCCGATGCCCCTCGACGCTGCTTCCCTGGACCAGGCGGTCGCCGCCGGCCGCAAGGCCATTGCGGTGGACGCGGTGATGCTGACCAAGTTGACCGAATTGGCGGGCGAGTTCGCCGTCAACCTGACCATCGCCATCCTGATCTTCATCGCCACCCTGTTTGCGGCGAAATGGGCGTCAGGCGCTGCGCGAAGGGCCTTGTCGCGGGTGCGCGGCTTCCGTCACGACCCCACGGTGCTGAGCTTTGCGGTCCAGGTGGTGCGGGTCGTGGTCATCATCGTGGGCATGATCGCGGTGTTGCAGCGTCTGGGCGTGCAGACCACATCCATCATCGCGGTTCTGGGGGCGGCGTCCCTGGCGGTCGGTCTGGCGCTGCAAGGCACCCTGTCGAACGTGGCGTCGGGGATCATGCTGCTGGTGCTGCGGCCCTATCGCGTGGGGGACGTGGTGGATGTCGGCGGGATGTCGGGCACGGTGCAGCGGCTGGACCTGTTCACGACCCAGTTGTCGAACGCCAACAACCACAAGATCGTCATTCCCAACTCCAAGGTCCTGAGCGATTCCCTGACCAATCTGACGGGCCAGCAGACCCGCCGGATCGAAATCAAATTCACCGTCGGCTACGGCGACGACCTGACCCAGGCCCGCAAGGTGCTGGCCGGCGTCGCCGCCGCCCATGACAAGGTGCTGGCCGATCCTAAGCCCTGGACCGGGGTTACGGCCCTGTTGGACAGCGCGGTGGAGGTGACGCTGCACGCCTGGGTCAAGGTCGGCGACTGGTGGCAGACACAGGCCGATCTGATGCAGGGCGGCAAGGAGGCTCTGGACGCCGCCGGGATCGAGATCCCGTTTCCGCATCAGGTGGCCGTGCCCTACGACGACGCCAAGGACGACCCCATCGGCGCGACGACGCCCGCTGATCCGCGCGAGGCTGGCTGATGCGTTACGACTTCGGGTCCGACAATACGGCGGGCATGGCGCTGAGCGCCATCGAGGGGCTGGTGCGCGCCAACAAGGGCTTCGCCCGGGCCTATGGCGCGGACGACATCACCGCGCGCGCCGCCGATCAGATACGCCAGCGGCTGGATGCGGACGCCGAGGTGCGGTTCGTCTTCAGCGGCACGGCCGCCAACGCCATCGCCCTGTCCATGCTGGCCCAGCCCTATGAGGCGGTGCTGGCGCACCATGCGGCGCACATCTGCACCGACGAGACCGGGGCGCCCGGCTTCTTCGGCCACGGTCTGGGCCTGATCGGCCTGCCGGGCTTTTCCGGCAAGATCGATCCTGTGGCCCTGCAGGCGCAGCTGGCCGAGGCCGAGGTCGGTCATCGCCAGCCACCCGCCGCCCTGTCCCTGACCCAGGCGACGGAATATGGCGCGGTCTATACCGAGGAGGAGGTGCGCCACCTGATCGAGCCGACGAAGGCGCTGGGCTATGGCGTGCATATGGACGGGGCGCGGCTGGCCAATGCGGCGGCGGCCGGGTTCGACCTGAAGGACATTCCGCGCCTGGGCGTGGATGTTCTGGTGTTCGGCGGGGCCAAGGCCGGGGCCAATTGCGCCGAGGCCATCGTCCTGTTCGACAAGACCCTGGCCCGGCGGCTGGACAATCGGCTGAAACAGGCCGGGCAGACGGCGTCCAAGACCCGTCTGCTGTCGGGGCCGATGCTGGGCCTTCTGGAAAGCGGCGACTGGGAGGCGGGGGCGGCCCACGCCAATCTGATGGCCCAACGGCTGGCGGCGGGGATCGCCACGCGCTCCGCCTTCGTTCTGGCCCATCCGGTCGAGGCCAACGCCGTCTTCGTGCGGATGTCGCCCGAGGCGCATGGCCGTTTGAACGCGCTGGGCTGGGCCTGCTATCCATTTGACGACGGATCGGTGCGGTTCGTCTGTTCCTGGGCCACGCAACAGGCGGCGGTGGACGAACTGATCGAAGCGATCGTCGGTCTGGACTGAACGACGAATTCCCGCCGCCGGCCAGCGTGGCCTTTCCCTGGTCGCATTGGGTTTCCATATGCGGATCATGGCGATGCGTGGTGAGCGCTCAGGCGGCCGGCGCGACCCGATGGTCAAGGCGCAGCAGGCCGGGAGCATGGATGACAAGACAGACGGCCCGGCGACGCTGAAGGCGCTCGTGGACCTGGCGCGGCTGGTGGGACGCTCCGGCGCGCCACAGTTACGATTGCGGCTGATCTCGGCCGTCGCCCTGACCCTGGCGGGCAAGGGGTTGGGCGTGCTGGCGCCGCTGGTGCTGGGTGCGGCGGTCAATCGACTGGCGGCGGGGCAGGGCGCGGCGGCGGCCGTGGGCTGGGGCTTCGCCGCCTTCGCGGTCGGCTGGGCCCTTGTGCGGCTGCTGTCGGCGCTGTCGCCGCTGGCGTCGGACGTTGTGTTCGCCCCCGTCCGCGCCGCCGCCCAGCGCGCCACGGCGGCGGAAGCCTTCGCCCATGCGCTGAGCCTGTCGCTGGACTTCCACCAAACCAAACGCTCGGGCGCCCTGTCGCGGACGATGGATCGCGGATCGCGGGCGGTGGACTTCCTGCTTCGCATCCTGGCCTTCAACCTGGTGCCGACGGGGGTGGAGCTGGTGCTGGCGGCGGCCGTTCTGGGCGGCAAGTACGACTGGCGCTTCGCCGCCGTCGCGGTGGTGGTGGTCGTCATCTACACCGCCGCCACCTTCGCCATGTCCAACTGGCGGCTGGAGCATCGACGCATCATGAACGCCGCCGATTCCGAGGCGGCGGGCGTCTCGGTCGACGCGCTACTGAACTACGAGACGGTCAAGTCGTTCGGCGCCGAGGCGCGGGCGGCCCGCACCTACGACCAGGCGCTGGGCGACTACGCCCAGGCGTCGCTGAAGGCCAACAGTTCGCTGGCCATGCTGAACGGGGCGCAGGCCCTGATCATGAACCTGGGCCTGGGCGTCATGGCGGTGATGGCCGGGTTCGAGGCGGCGGCCGGCCGGATGGGGCCGGGCGACGTGACCGCCGCCGTCCTGATCATGATTTCGCTCTACGCGCCGCTGAACATCCTGGGCTTCGCCTATCGGGAAATCCGCCAGTCCTTCATCGACATGGAGGAGATGCTGAAGGTGACGCGCCAGACGCCGCAGGTCGCCGATGCGCCCCACGCCGTCGCCCTGCCGCGTCCCGCCGATGCGCGCGGCGCCTCGGTGGCGTTCGAGAATGTCGGTTTCCGGCACGACGCCCGGGCCAATGGGCTGGAGAACGTCAGCTTCTACGCCGCGCCCGGGACGACGACGGCCCTGGTCGGTCCGTCGGGGGCGGGCAAGTCCACCATCGTCAAACTGGCCCTGCGCCTGCTGGACCCGCAGGAGGGGCGGGTGCTGATAGACGGTCATGACGCGCGCGACGTCACCCAGGCCTCGCTGCGGGCGGCGGTGGCCCTGGTGCCGCAAGATGTGGCCCTGTTCAACGACACCCTGGCCGCCAACATCGCCTTCGCCCGCCCCGACGCCGACGAGGCCCAGGTCTGGGCGGCGGCCGAGGCGGCGGAACTGGCCGGCTTCATCCGGGGCCTGCCCGACGGGATGCAGACCAAGGTCGGCGAGCGCGGGCTGAAACTGTCGGGCGGCGAGCGCCAGCGCGTCGGCATCGCCCGCGCCCTGCTGGCCGATCCCTGCATCCTTATCCTGGACGAGGCGACCAGCGCCCTGGACAGCCGCACCGAGGCGGCGATCCAGAAGACGTTGCGCAAGGCCAGAAGCGGCCGCACGACCCTGGTGGTGGCGCACCGGCTGTCGACCGTGGCGGACGCGGATCAGATCCTGGTGCTGAAGGCCGGGCGGATCGTCGAACGCGGGGCGCACCACGAACTGGTGGCGCGACAGGGCGGAGAATACGCCGCCTTATGGCGGAAACAGACCCGAGCCGGAAAGACGGGCCAGGCCTGAGACGGCTTGCCCCAAGGCCGGGTCAGCCCTGAGGCTGGCCCGGCAGCTTGCGCTTCAGCACCTCGTGCAGATTGGTCAGTATGGCCGAGCGCGCCGCCGCCTCTTGCGGGGGCAGGGACAGCAGCACCTTCATCGCCTGGGCGTGGACGGTGGCGATGCGCCAGTCGAAACCGCCCTGGCGCGGCGCGGCGTCCAGCAGGTCGCACAGCCCCTTGGCCGCCGTGCACAGGTCGTCCATCTCGAACGGGCTGGCGGCGTCGATGATCTGGCTCGAGGCGGAATAGGCCATGTCCAGCCGCATCGGCTCGATCATGCCGGGAACCGGCTCGGCCAGCAGGGCGGCGATATTGTCGGCGACGATCGTCCTGGCCTGATCCTCCAGCACGGCCAGATTGGCCTTGGCCTGGGCCAGGGCGACCCCGACGCTGACGCCGCCGGGTTTGTCGATCATCTCGGCGAGACGTGACTTGCGCTGCATGTGAGTGATGACGGTCATGCCGCATTCTCCCCGTTCGCACGCCGACGGATCAGGTCGGCCCGACGCTCCTCGCCCTCGTAGTCCTCGTTCCGGAACCGGCGGTCCGGTCCCAGATAGTCGCCCACCTCCAGGAAGGGGCGGCTGTCGCGCGCGACCCACAGGATGCGCTCCAGAAGCAGGGTCGGGCTGAACGGTTTGGTGACGACGAAATTTGCGCCGCAATCGCGCGCCTCGGCCACGCGACCGCGACGGATATGGCTGGCGGTCATGATGACCGGGGTGAAGGCGTTGGGGTTCGGACTGGAACGTCGCAGCCAGCGAACCAACTCATAGCCGTCGATGTCGGGCATGTCGGTATCGATCACCAGGAGGTCGATCGTCTTCTCCTGGAGCAGGCGTTTGGCCTCGACGCCGGCGCCGACGGCGTAGGTCGGCCGGATGCCGAATCCCGCCAGGGCGTTGGCGGTCAGCGTCAACGAGAACGGCGAATCGTCGACGATCATCGTCACCGCGTCGTTGAAGTTGAACACGGCGCTCTCGCGCAGAGACGAGGCGGCGTTCATGTCCGATCAGGCCCGATCATCCGGCCGTTCCGATCATGGCTGACCGTCCGCTGCTGCAAATCCCGAGAATCGAGCATGTCAGCCGAGGATGGACGCGTCGTTAACGCGCCGTCGGTCGATCAGCCGCCCAGGGCGCCGATGGCGTAGAAACGGTCGGCCCGATCCTTGCGGATCTGTTGGGGGGTCATGCCGTCGAACCGCTTCAGCTCGTCCGCCAGCACGTCGCCGACATTGGCGACGGCGGCCTGGCGGTCGGCGTGGGCGCCGCCGACGGGTTCCTCGATCAGGCGATCGACGATCTTCAGCTGCATCAGGTCAGGACCGGTGATCTTCATGGCCATGGCGGCGTCCTTGCCGCGCGAGCCGTCGCGCCACAGGATGCCCGCCGCGCCTTCCGGCGAAATGACGGAATAGATCGAATGCTCCAGCATGATCACCCGGCTGGCGGCGGCGATGGCGATGGCGCCGCCCGAACCGCCTTCGCCCGTGATGGTGGCGATGGAGGGCACGCCCAGCGTCAGGCAGCGTTCGGTCGAGCGGGCGATGGCCTCGGCCTGACCGCGTTCCTCGGCGCCCAGCCCCGGATAGGCCCCGGCGGTGTCGATGAAGCTGAGGACCGGCAGGCCGAACTGCTCGGCCATGTCCATCAGGCGAACGGCCTTGCGGTAGCCTTCGGGGCGCGCCATGCCGAAGTTGTGGGTCAGGCGGGTGGTGGTGTCGTGGCCCTTCTCATGGCCCATGATCACGACCGGCCGGCCCCGGAAACGGGCCAGACCGCCCAAGATGGCCTGGTCGTCGCCGAACTGGCGGTCGCCGTGCAGTTCGTTCCAGTCGGTGAACAGACCCGCGACATAGTCGACGAAGTGCGGCCGCTGCGGATGACGCGCGACCTGGGTCTTCATCCACGGGTCCAGGCCCGCATAGGTCTTCTTGCGAAGCTGGGCCGCCTTCTTGCGCAGACCCGCGATTTCGGTCTCGAAACCGCCCGTGGTTTCGGACAGGGCGGACAGCTCGTCGATCTTGGCTTCCAGATCGGCGATCGGCTTTTCGAAGTCGAGATAGTGCGTGGCCATCAAGGCGTCCGGGACTGCAAACGGGCGAAAGCGCCCTTGGGGAAGGCGGGCGAAACTAGAGAGGTCAACGCCGCCGGGCAAGCGGGGGTTCAGAAGGCCTTGGGCAAACCGGCCTGTTTGAGGACCGAGTTGGCGGTGTGTCGGCTTTTCGAGCGCGGCACGATGACCCCATGCGGCTGATCCGGGTGTCTCCACTTCTCGTGACTGCCTTTGGCGTTGCTGACGCGACGCCAGCCAGCGGCGAAGAGAAGGGCGGTCAGTTCGGGATAGAAGTCCCTTGGGCCTATCCAGATCACGCGTTGTTCTGGAATGTTGATGGCGTCACGATACGAATGAGAGAATGCACCGCTTGTTGTGCGGTACGGCTCTGACAACACCAGATCATGTCAGGCGGCGATGACGTCAAACCCGCCTGCGGCCTCAAAGCGAACCGGAACAGCGCCGTGAATGCCGAGGTTTTCCGCCAGAAGCTCGGGCGCGAAATGGCGCGCGAGGTTCTCGAACTCGCCGAGCGTCGCCGTTTCCAACACCAGCCCCACGATATTCGACTCGCTGCACCAGACCCCCGCTTCGGGGTCCCAGATCGCCTTGACGTAGAACTCTTGAGCCATTGCCCGAATATGCGCCGTCAGTCCTCGCGCGCCAAGGGGTGGTTTTGCTGGACGACCTGGGTCAGGCGGTCGGTGGCGACGTGGGTGTAGATCTGGGTCGTGGCGATGTCGGCGTGGCCCAGCAGGGTCTGGACGACGCGAAGGTCGGCGCCGCCTTCCAGCAGGTGGGTGGCGAAGGCGTGGCGCAGGACGTGGGGGCTGACGCGGGCCGGGTCGATTCCGGCCGTGATCGCGGCTTCGTCCAGCAACTGGGCGAAGCGGCGCGGGGTCAGGTGGCCGGTGCGGCCGGAGGAGGGGAACAGCCAGGGGCTGTCGGGCGCCTCGGGTTTGCGCCCGTCCTTGCCCTTGAGTTTGGCGTCGCGGGCGGTCAGCCAGGTCTTGATCGCCTCGCGGGCGGCGGGATTGAGGGGGGCGAGCCGTTCCTTGCCGCCCTTGCCGCGCACGATCAGATAGGCGGGGTCGCGGCGGACGGCCTCGACCTTCAGCCCCAGCAGTTCCGACACCCGCAGGCCCGAGGCGTAGGCCATCTCCACCAGGGCGACCAGACGCAGGCCCGCCGCCGCGTCGCGCGCGGCCGAAGCGGCCAGAAGGGAGTCGATCTCGGCGCGGCTCAGGACCTTGGGCAGGGATCGGCCCTGTCTGGGCGCGTCCAGGCGACGCGAGGGATCGTCCGTGCGCCAGCCCTCGGCCAGGGCGAAGCGGTAGAACTGGCGTGCGGAGGAGCGTCGTCGCGCGGCAGTGGCGGCGGACAGGCCGCGCCGCGACAGGTCGGCGAACCAGGCCTCCACGGCTTCGGCGTCCGCGCCCATCAGGCCGCCGGCGTCCGAAAGGGCGGTCTCGGCGTCGGCCAGATCGCGGCCATAGGCCGACAGGGTATGGGGCGAGGCGTCGCGCTCGACCGCCATCATCTCAAGAAAGGCCTCGATCTGGGGCGTCATCGACCGAACCTGCCTTCGGACGGATGGCGCACGGTCTGGCTTGGTGTAGAGGTTTCAGGGATCATGCCTGCCTGCGCCTTCGCCTTCGCCGTTCCTTCGACCGTCCGTTCCGCCGGAGCCGCCGGATGAGGCGGCGCGCGAATCCGGCGCCCAGCCGCACCATAGCCCTGGTCGGCCTGATGGGGGTGGGCAAATCGTCGGTGGGGCGACGGTTGGCCAACCGGCTGAAGCTGCCGTTCGCGGACGGGGACGTGGAGATCGAAGAGGCGGCCGGAATGACGGTGTCTGAAATCTTCGCCGCCCTGGGCGAGGAAGAGTTCCGGGCCGGAGAGGCGCGGGTAATTCGACGCCTGCTGGAAGGGCCGCCCATCGTGCTGGCCACCGGCGGCGGGGCGATGATGAACCCCGAGACGCGGGCGCTGCTGAAGGAACGGGCCGACACCGTGTGGCTGAGGGCCGATCTGGCTGTGATCGCCGAGCGGGTGGCGCGGCGCGACACCCGGCCCCTGCTGCGCGGCAAGGACCCGCTGCAGGTGCTGACGACCTTGGCCGAGGCCCGCTATCCCATCTATGGCGAGGCGGACGTGACGGTCGATGTGGGCCAGGGCTCGCACGGCCAGGCGGTCGACGCCATTCACAAGAACCTGCGTCGGCACTGGCGCAACCGACGACGCGCGGAGACCCGGACATGACCACCCTTCCCGTGAGCGGCGGCGCCTTCGCCGCCTATGACGTCGTGGTCGGACGCGGCCTTCTGGCCCAGGCGGGGGCGCGGATCGCGCCGCTGGCGAAGGGGCGCACGGTGATCGTCACGGACGAGACGGTGGCGGCCATCCACGGCGCGACCCTGGCCGGATCGCTGGCGGCGGCGGGGGTGAGGACCGAGATCGTCGCGGTTCCGGCGGGCGAAGGATCCAAGTCTTTCGCCGAGCTTGAGCGCGTGCTGGACCGGTTGCTGGAGATCGGGCTGGACCGCAGGGACGTGGTCGTGGCGCTGGGCGGCGGGGTCGTGGGCGATCTGGCCGGTCTGGCGGCGGCGCTCTACATGCGCGGGATCGACTTCGTGCAGGTTCCGACGACCCTGCTGGCCCAGGTGGATTCTTCCGTCGGCGGCAAGACGGCCATCGACACGCCGCGCGGCAAGAACCTGGTCGGCGCCTTCCACCAGCCGCGTCTGGTGCTGGCCGATATCGACGTGCTGGCGACCCTGCCGGAGCGTCAGGTGCGTTCGGGCTGGGCCGAGGTGCTGAAGCACGGGCTGATCTGCGATCCGGCCTTCTTCGACTGGCTGGCGGACGAGGGGGCGGCGGGCGCGCGCGGCGATCCGGCGGCGCTGGAGCGGGCGGTGATCCGCTCGGTCGAGATCAAGAGCGCGGTGGTCGGCGAGGACGAGAAGGAGGCGGGGCGGCGCGCCCTGCTGAACCTGGGCCACACCTTCGGCCATGCGGTCGAGACCGAGGTCGGGTTCGACGAAAGCGCCCTGGCGCACGGCGAGGCGGTGGCGCTGGGGTGCTGCATGGCCTTCCGCTATTCGGCGGCCGAGGGGCTGTGTTCGGCCGAGGACGCCGCGCGGGTCGAGGCGGTGGTCGCGGCGGCGGGCCTGCCGACACGGCTGGATCAGGCCGGGACGTTCGCGGCGGATCGGCTGCTGGCCCTGATGGCCGGGGACAAGAAGGCCGAGGGCGGGGCGCTGACCCTGATTTTGGCGCGCGGCATCGGCCGGGCCTTTGTGGCCAAGGGCGTGGATGCGGCCGGGGTGCGCGCCTTCCTGATCGCAGAGGGCGCGACGGCATGATGCGGATCGGCGTCGGGCCACTGGAGGACCGTTTCGTGCGGCTGGAGCCGTTCGAGGACGGGCTGAAGGCCGAGGTGCGGGCGGCGCTGGACTGCGATCCCGAGGCCTGGGCGATCATGGTCGGCTCGGCCCAGGGCGAGCATTTCGACGGCTGGTGGACGGCGGCGCTGGCGGCGATGCGGGCGGGCACGCGCATCGCCTATGCGGTGCGGCGGCGGTCGGACGGGGCGGTGGTCGGCACGACCAGCCTGTACGAGATCAATCCCGCCCATCGCCGCTGCGAGATCGGCTCGACCTTCTATCGGCCCGAGGCGCGAGGCGGGGCGATCAATCCGGCGTGCAAGCGGCTGTTGCTGGGCCACGCCTTCGACGCCGGGGCGGTGCGGGTCGAGATCATCACCGACGCCGTCAACGCCCAGAGCCAGGCCGCTATCCGCAAGCTGGGCGCCAGGGCCGAAGGCGTGTTGAGGAAGCACAAGACCACCTGGACCGGCCGCGCCCGCGACACCGCCATGTTCGCCGTCATCGACGACGACTGGCCTCAGGTGCGCGAGGGTTTGGACCGGCGGCTGGCGGCGTTCGGCTGAGCGAGGCCGATTAAAGGCGTATCGCTTATCAGCGCGGCCCGGAGAAGCCCTGATCCGTGCCGACCCGGGGGTTCAAAGGTGCAGTTTCGAGTCCCCACCTCGGGTCTTCCACAGGCTTTGCAGCAGCAAACTGATTTGTGTTCGAGGCGGCGCAACCCGAAAGGGCCAGAACACCGAGAACCAGGGTCGAAGCGGCAACTAACTTGGGGTTGATCATCTACCTATCCCTCTAAGACTGCCGATACGTCACATTTTCATGCGGCAAATTCAAGGTTGTCGTCACTTCTGTCTTGGGTTGTGGTTCGGCAAAAAGCTGCGCCCTGACGTCTTACTTCTGGCAGGTCCAATGCGGCTGCATCTCCGCAACCAAGGCTGCGATCACGTCGGCGGCGGGGAGGGGCCGGGGCAGGGGCGCGTCTTGACCGGCCCAGTGTGCCGCCGCGAAGCTGGATCAATCGACGGCGCGGCAGTCCGTGGGCTGTCGGCCCTCGACGGACCAGGTGGCCAGGACGCCCTTGCCGCGCAGTTCGACGTTGGAGGCGCGATACCAGATGCCGTCGGCGGCGCGCTCCTGATACAGGTCCACGGCCTCGCCGGACGAGTTGCGGACGGTGGCCATCTGGCGCGGATTGTCGAAATCGACCGACAGGCGCTCGCCGTTGTCGCACAGATAGACGGTGTGGACGACGCGGTTCAGGGTGCGGTCCTGGATCTCGGCGCCGGTGCGCTGGCGGGCGGTCTGGGCCTCGATGGCGCGTTCCTTGACCTCGTCGCCGGTGCGGGGGGCCTTGTCGGGGTTGGGGCCGCAGGCGGTCAAAAAGGCCAGGGCCGCAAGGCCGCTGAACACGATGGATTGCGGCAGATCCAGTTTGGACAAGGTCTTTCCCTCCTCGGCGTCGCCCAACGGCGCCGCTTTCGCGGCGGTCTAACGTGCGCGACCCGCCGCCGTTCCCCTCCGTTGACGGAAGAAGGACTTGAGCAGGGCGGACGCCTCCTGGGCCAGAGGACCCGAGTCGGTCGCCGGACGCCAGTGGCATGTGGGTTGTTCGAACAGACGCGGACCGTGGATGACGGCGCCGCCCTTGGGATCGTCGGCGGCCCAGACCACGCGGCCGATGCGGGCGTGGCTGATGGCGCCCGCGCACATGGCGCACGGCTCCAGCGTCACATAGAGGGTCAGGTCGGTCAGGCGATAGTTGCCCAGCGCCGTCGCCGCTCGCCGCATGGCCACGATCTCGGCATGGGCCGTGGGGTCGTGGGCGGCGATGGGGCCGTTGGCGCCGGTCGAAATCACCTCGCCAGAGGCCGGATCGACAAGAATTGCGCCCACGGGCACCTCTCCTGCGTCCGCCGCCGCTTGCGCTTGGTCCAGCGCCATGCGCATGAACCGCTCATCATGGTCCGCCATACAGACGACAACGACAAGAAGCCCCGCGCCCGTCAAGACGAACGGTCGCCCCGGCCCTTTAAATCCTCCGGTCCCCGCAAGAGCGGCGACGGGACGAGATCATTCGGCGACAAGCCGCGCGGCCCTCGCGAAGACGGCGCCAAGCGGTTCGGCGACAAGCCTGATCGGCCCCGCAGCGACAAGCCGCGCAGCGACCGAGGCGGCAAGGACAGCAAGTCCAAGACGCCGGAAACGCCCCTGCGCGCCGAGCGAATCGCCAAGACCATGGCCCGCGCGGGCATCGCCTCGCGCCGCGAGGTCGAACGACTGATCGGTCTGGGCAAGGTGGCGGTCAACGGCCGCATCCTGGACACGCCCGCGACCTTGGTGACGCGCGACGACGTGATCACGGTGGACGGCAAGCCCATCGGTTCGACCCAGGCGACGCGCGTCTGGCGCTATCACAAGCCCGCCGGCCTGTTGACCAGCCACAGCGATCCGACGGGACGGCCGACGGTGTTCGACGCCCTGCCGGCCGGTCTGCCGCGCGTGATCTCGGTCGGACGGCTCGACCTGGCGACCGAAGGCCTGCTGCTCCTGACCAACGACGGGGAGCTGAGCCGGGCGCTGGAGCTGCCTTCGACCGCCCTGGTGCGCCAGTATAGGGCGCGAGCGCGGGGCAAGATCACCCAGGAACAGCTGGACGCGCTGAAGGACGGCGTGGTCGTGGACGGCGTGTCCTATGGTCCCATCGAGGCCAAGCTGGACAAGGCCAAGGAGTCCAAGTCCGAGGACGGCAAGGCGCCGGCGAACCTGTGGATCTCGGTCTCGATCACCGAGGGCAAGAACCGCGAGGTCAGGAAGGTGCTGGAGTCCGTCGGCCTGACGGTCAACCGGCTGATCCGCCTGGCCTATGGCCCGTTCCGCCTGGACGTGCTGCCGGTCGGGTCGGTGGAAGAGGTCGGGCCGCGCGTGATCCGCGAGCTGCTGGCCGACTACATCCGGCCCGAGAACCTGCCGACCGGCAATACGGTCGAGACGCCCGCGCCCATCCCCGGCCGTCGGGTGTCGACGCCCATCGTCAAGGGCCGGTCGGGTTCGGCCATGTCGGACCCGTCGAGGAAGCCCAGCCGCGTCCGCGCCGCCGAAACGGCTCAGGCCGATGCGGTCGAGCGCCGCGAACGTCCGCCCAAGAAGGAAGGCTGGGCCAAGGCCGCGCCCAGGTTCGAGCATTCCAAGACCTTCAAGCCGCGCGAACGCACCGCGCCCGCCGGCGACCGCCCGGCGCGTGAGGCCAACTCCGTGAGGGATGGAGATCGGCCCAAGCGCGCCTTCAAGCCGCGCGATGACCAGTTCATCGACGACCGGCGCGGCAAGCCCGGCGCCAAGCCGACGGGACGCGCCGGTTCCGGCCCCCGCGCAGGCGGCGGAAAGCCGAGCGGCGGCCGCGACTTCAAGCCTCGCACGGGCGGCGGCAAGCCGGCCGGTCCGTCTGGAACGAGCGGACGCGGACCCGGCGGCAAGCCCCGTTCGCCGCGCTGAGGCCAGAGCGAGCGAGGGGACATGACCGACCAGACGGCGGACGTTGTTCCGCACAAGGATCACAGCCTGGAACGGCTGCTGCTGTTCTCGGACGGGGTGTTCGCCATCGCCATCACCCTGCTGGCCATCGAACTGCATGTGCCCGAAGGCTGGAACGGGCAGTGGGCCAGCCTGTGGGCCGAGCGGTGGCCGATGTTCACCGCCTTTGCGCTCAGCTTCGCCATCATCGGCGTCTTCTGGAACACGCACCGGCGGGTGTTCGCCCGCATGACCGGGTTCAGCAACGGGGTGATGCTGTTCAACATGCTGGCCCTGGCCGGGGTGGTGCTGATGCCGTTCGCCACGACCCTGCTTTACGAACAGCCGCGCAACGGCGAGGGGGCGTGGATCTATCTGAGCCTGGTGGCCCTGGTCGGCGTGATGCACGCCGGCGCCTATGGCTGGGCCGCCTTCGTCACCGATGCGATCCTGCCGCGGCCGCACTGGGCGGTGCGCGCCACGGTGGTCGTGACCCATGCCCTGATGCCGGGGCTGGCCTGCGCGCTGAGCTTCTTCCTGATGGCGCGAGGCGTGGGGCTGCTGGCGGCCGTGACGGCGCTGGCGCTCGGGCTGCTGATCGCCGGCCGGGTCTGGGTCGGACGCCGCTTTGGCGGAGCGGCCTGATGCGGATCGTCGCCGGCAGCCTGAAGGGCCGCGCCATCGTCGCGCCGGAGGGGCAGGGCACGCGCCCGACCTCGGACCGCGCGCGCCAGGCCGTGTTCAATGTGCTGGAACACGCCGCCTGGGGCGAGAGCCTTCAAGGGATGCGGATCATCGACCTGTACGCCGGATCGGGCGCCCTGGGGTTCGAGGCGGTCAGCCGGGGCGCGGGCTTCTGCCTGTTCGTCGAGACGGACGACGCGGCGCGCGGCGCCATCCGCGAGAACGCCGACGCCTATGGGCTGATGGGCCGCACGCGGGTGCATCGCAGGAGCGCGACGGACCTGGGCGTGCGGCCCGGTCCGATCGCCGAGGCGTTCGACCTGGCCTTTCTGGACCCGCCCTATGGCAAGGGGTTGGGCGAACAGACTCTGGCGCGGCTGATCGAGGGAAGCTGGCTCAAGCCCGGCGCCCTGGTGGTGTTCGAGCGCGGATCGGACGAGCCGGAGATCGACACCCCCGGCTATGAACGGCTGGACGCGCGCGACTATGGGGCAGCCAGGGTGCTGTTCCTGAAGGTGGCGGACCCCGCCGCCTGAGCGGAAAATGGGCACTGTGAACTTTTACAGTGCACTTTCGTGCAGATTTTTGCGAGCGGATCGCAATCAGTCCTCGGGCGGCGGTCCCAGCAGGGCCTCGTCTTCTTCCTCGATCTCGCGCCGCATGTTTTCCATCGAAGCGGCCACCTCCTCGCGGCTCATGCCCCTGAAGAAGTCCCGGTCGAAGGCGCGCGCCGCGCGGGTCAGTTCGTCGGCCAGGGCGCGCCAGCGGCGGGCGTCCGACGCGCGTCCGCCCTCGACCGCCTCGGCGAAGCGCAGGCGCGCGGTGCGGGCCAGGTCGTCCATGTCCAGGTCGGCATAGAGGTTCAGGTCCAGCTCTCCGGGCGGCGGTTCGACCTGATCGCTGCGCCGCCAGCCGTATTTGCGGGCGCGGCGGCGAAAGGCGGACAGGCCCAGGTCGTGGCGACGACACACGGCCTCGGCGCTGAGACCCGACAGATAGTCGGTGCGGGCCTGGGCCCAGATGCGGGCTTCACGGATGCGATAGGCGTCGGTCATGACCGCAGCCATAGACCGGCGCTACGTCAGATTCGGGCGGGGCTCAAAGTTTGGCGACCAACGCCTTCGCCGCCGCCGTCACCTCGCCCCAGGTGGTCTCGAACCCGGCGTCGTCGCCATAGTAGGGGTCGGCGACGGCCTGACCCTCGCGGCCCGGGACGTGGTCGAGCAGCAGGCTGAGCTCGGCGGTCGCGTCGGCGGGGCGCAGGCGGCGCAGGTTTTTCAGATTGTCGTGGTCCAGGGCGATGACATGGGTGAAGCGGCGAAAGTCCGCCGGCGTCACCTGCCGCGCCTTCAACCCCGAAATCTCCACCCCATGCCGCCGCGCCGTCGCCTGCGCCCTCGGGTCCGGCGCCTCGCCCGCATGCCAGTCCCCGGTCCCGGCGGAATCGACGATCAGATCGAGACGCAGCCGTTCGGCCTCGGCGCGCAGGGCGGCCTCGGCGAGGGGCGAGCGACAGATGTTGCCGAGGCAGACGAAGAGGATGGAGGGCATGGGGAGGTTGGTGTGTTGGTTCTGGTGCTGGCTCGTAGCGGCCTTCTACTAGTCCGCTGTCGGCTCGGTTCAACGCCGCCGATCTTAACAGGCTATCAAGTGTCAATCTAGCGACTGAACGTATGGCGTTCAGTCGAGGTGTTGACTTTCCCACTCGAATCCCTTAGACCAGTTCGTGATGAAGATCGAGTTCGCCGACAAGCGCTTGGCGCTCATTCGGACAGACCGAGCCCATGAGCTCGGCCTGCCCTTTGCAGTGATCAAGGTCGCACGTCAGAAGTTAGTTTTCCTCGAGGCAGCTCCGGACGAACGAACAATACGGAATTGGAAAAGCCTGAACTACAAAAAGCTCGAAGGGTTTTCCGACGGTCGTCGGCAAATTCGGATCAATGAACAGTATCGCATTGTGTTTCTAGTCGAAGAAACTCATCCACCGGTTCTTCAGATTATAGAAATTGGCGACACACACTGAGAATGCCCATGAACGACGCAGCATACATGGATATCGATCATCCCGGCGTCTTCATCAAAGAAGAGCTGGAGGCGCGAGGCTGGAGCCAACGGGACCTCGCTTACATTCTCGGGGTCCCTGAGCAGGCGGTGAACCTGATCATCTCAGGCAAGCGCGGCGTAAGCCCGGAAATGGCAAAGGCGCTCGGCGAGGCGTTCGACGTCACTCCCGACCTTTTCGCCAATCTCCAACGAATGTTCGAGATGGCGAAAGCGCGTGAACCTGACCCCGCAGTTGGACGACGGGCCCGTCTTCAGTCAGCATATCCTATTCGGGAAATGATCAAGCGCGGCTGGCTACAAGATACGGATGCAGCCTTGCTGGAAGCTCAGATGGCGAAGTTCTTCCTGGTTGCGAACTCCAACGAGATCCCCCACCTCGCTCATGCCGCCAAAAAGACCGACTACAGCGACACTCCGCCTTCTCAACTCGCTTGGCTGTTCCGGGTACGGCAGATCGCCAGCGAGATGGTCGTACCGAAATATTCGGAGAAAGCACTCCGGGAAGTTCTGCCGCGGCTGCAGCAGCTTCTGGTCGATGTGGAAGAGGCACGGCATGTGCCTCGCCTCTTGGCGGAATGTGGGGTCCGCTTGGTCTTCGTGGAGTGCCTCCCTACCGCGAAAATCGACGGCGCTTGTATGTGGTTGAACAAGCAATCCCCCGTAATCGGCATGAGCTTGCGCCACGATCGGGTGGATAATTTCTGGTTCGTTCTCCGACATGAAATCGAACACGTCCTCAACAAAGACGGGCAGGACAAACCGATTGTTGAAGACTTGGACGCTGCGCCGGAGGCTGGCGAGTTACCGCCGCACGAGGTCGCTGCAAATGACGCAGCCGCGAACTTCGTTGTCGCGCGTGCAGAGATGGAATCTTTCGTTGCCCGGAAGGCGCCGTTCTTCGCCGAGAGGGACATTCTCGGTTTTGCCCGCCGCCTGCAGATTCATCCTGGCTTGGTCGTCGGACAGATTCAGCGTCGCACTGGACGTTGGGATCTTCTCCGCAGGCACTTGGTCAAGGTCCGGCCCCACGTGCTGCCTGGGGCGATGGTTGATGGCTGGGGACACGTCGCCCCAGTCTCTCTTTAGGAGCTAGTCGATGGCTACAAAGAACGAGCAGTTTCAAAAGGTCTGGCGCCTCTATGAGCGCGCGCACGGCAGCCTACCGGCCACCGCTCGCGAGGCGAGCGTTTGGGGTGTCAACCAAGGACTTCTCAGCCTGCCGGATATCGACCCGTATGACGCTCTCTCGGAGGAGATGGCGCGCGCGCTGAGAGAGGAATACGCGACCGACGCCCAAGGCCGGCGCTATCGTGTCAACCATGCTGTGAGGGTTACCAAGGGCGGAGTGCAGCACACTTTCTGGGCTATTCTTGGGGATGCCCCGCTGCAGCATATGCAGAAGGCATTCACTCAACGGCGGGAGCAGATTGTTGGCGACTGCTTGCAGCTCAAGATCGATGTCGATGCGTACAACGCTCTCAACGACGATCAACCTGCCATCCAACTGGAACTCGACTTCACCTACGATGTCGAGGAACGGCTCGTGATAACCGACCGCGCTGCGTAGCGGTGACGCTTCTTTCCAGCCATCCCATGGAATGGCGCACTGCGCCTCAGCCGAGAACGGGTCCAGATACAAACGCGTCCGTGGGGCTGTCTGGAATGACCGTTTGGATGGATGGTCTATGACTGCTCCTAGAGCGAAGCCGACCAATCGGTCATTCCTCACCGCCGCCCGAACAGCTTCTCCAGATCGTGCAGTTTCAGCTCCACATAGGTGGGGCGGCCGTGATTGCATTGGCCGGAGTGGGGGGTGGCTTCCATCTGGCGGAGCAGGGCGTTCATCTCCGGCGCCGAGAGGACGCGGCCGGAGCGGACGCTGCCGTGGCAGGCCATGGTGCCGCAGATGGCGGCGAGGCGTTCCTTGAGCGACAGGGCCTGGCCGTGTTCGGACAGGTCGTCGGCGATGTCGCGGATCAGGCCCTGGACGTCCGTATCGCCCAGCATGGCCGGGGTTTCGCGCACCAGGACGGCGCCGGCGCCGAAGGCCTCGACGATCAGGCCCATCTCGGCCAGTTCCTCGGCGCGAGAGGCGACGCGTTCGGCCTCGGCGGGGTCCAGATCGACCACCTCGGGCGTCAGCAGGGCCTGGCGGGTCACGGCCCCCTCGGCCATCTGGGCCTTCATCCGCTCATAGACCAGACGCTCGTGCGCCGCGTGCTGATCGACGATGACCAGGCCGTCGCGGGTCTGGGCGACGATATAGTTGGCGTGAAGCTGACCCCGCGCGGCGCCCAGGGGGTAGTCGAGGGGATCTTGAGGAGGTTCGAGGTTCGAGGTCCGAGGTTCGAGGGGCGCCGGCTCGACGCGGGCGCTGCGTTCGTTGAGGCCGGGGATGATCTGGGCGGCGGCCGTCGCAGGGCGAGCCCAGGCGTCCCAGCCTGACCAGCCGGCGGCGGAGCGGTCGCCCTCGAACCTCGACCCTGATCCCTCGACCCTCGCCACGCCGGTGTGGGGCTGGAAGCCAGACAGGGCGTCGGCGGCGACGGTGGTGGAGGCGCGGTGGCCCGCCGCGTGCAGCGCGTGCCTCAGGGCGCCCACGATCAGGCCGCGCACCAGGGCCGGATCGCGGAAACGGACCTCGGCCTTGGCCGGGTGGACGTTGACGTCGACATACATCGGATCGATGTCGATGAAGAGGACGGCCGCCGGGTGCCGGTCGCGCGCCAGGAAGTCGGCATAGGCCCCGCGCAGGGCCCCTTGCAGCAGCCGGTCCTTCACCGGGCGGCCGTTGACGAACAGATACTGATGCGCCGCATTGCCGCGCGAATAGGTGGGCAGGCCCGCATAGCCCGACAGGCGCACGCCGTCGCGCTCCTGATCGATCAACAGGGCGTTGGCCTCGAAGTCGCGGCCCAGCAGGGCGGACAGGCGGCGCAGACGGCCCGCGTCGCCGGGGTGTTCGGCGGGCAGGCGCAGCGTGACCTTGCCGTCCAGCGACAGGGTGAAGGCGACGGCCTCGTGCGCCATGGCCTGACGCTTGATCTCTTCCGAAATGGCCATGGCCTCGGCCCGTTCGGACTTCATGAATTTGAGCCGGGCGGGGGTGGCGTAGAAGAGGTCGCGCACCTCGACCCGCGCGCCGTGCGGGCCGGGGAAGGGGGCGGGGGCCAGCGGACGGGTCTCGCCGCCCTCGACCGCGATGGCCCAGGCGTCGTTCTGATCTCGGGCGCGGGTCGTGATCGACAGGCGGGCGACCGAGCCGATGGAGGGCAGGGCCTCGCCCCTGAAGCCCAGGGTGTGGATGCGCAACAGGTCCACGTCGCCGGCGTCGTCGGGCTCCAGCTTGGACGTGGCGTGGCGTTCGATGGCCAGGGGCAGTTCCTCGCGCGGAATGCCCTTGCCGTCGTCGGCGATCAGGATGCGCGACAGGCCGCCGCCGTCGGCCTGAATCTCGATGTTCGTCCCGCCCGCGTCCAGGGCGTTCTCGACCAGCTCCTTGATGGCGCTGGCCGGGCGTTCGACCACCTCGCCGGCGGCGATGCGGTTGACGGTTTCGGGGGAGAGGCGACGGATGGGCATGAGCAGGCCAAGATAGGGGCTGCGACGGATTCGCGCCATGTCGCAACGGACGCGGTTATTCGGCACTGAAACTGTTGCAAAATGCGGGAGGTGCAGCCTAGATGGCGGCCTTCATCCGTATCGAGGAGACGCCGAATGACGTTCCGAACCGCCGCCGCATCGGGCCTGATCCTGGCCGCCGCCGTCGCGACCCTGGCCGCCTGCAACCGCCCCGGCACGCCCCCGGCCGCCGAGGGCCAGGCCCCCGCCCAGGCCGAGGCGCCCGTGACGCTGAAGGCGCCGGCCGGCGACTACGCCCTGGATCCGACCCACGCGACCCTGCAGTGGTCGCTACTGCACAATACGATCTCTCACTATACGGCGCGCTTCGACAAGGTGGAGGCGACCCTGACGCTGGACCCCGCCGATCTGAGCAAGTCCAAGGTGACGGCGACCATCGATCCCGCCTCGATCAGCGCCGCCTATCCCGCCGATTACAAGGCCTCGCACCCGGGTTCCGCCTATTCCGGCTGGGACGACGACATGGCCAACAACCCGACCTGGCTGAACGCCAAGGCGTTTCCGAAGATCACCTTCGTCTCGACGGCGGTGCAGCCGACCGGACCGCGCACGGCCAAGGTGACGGGCGACCTGACCTTCCTGGGCCAGACGCATCCGGTGACGCTGGACGCCACCTTCAACGGCGAGATCGAACGCCATCCGTTCGCCAATGTCCCGGCCGTCGGCTTCGCCGCCGAAGGCAGGTTCAAGCGGTCGGACTTCGGCATGGCCGTGGGGCCGGTCGGGGACGAGGTGACGATCCGCTTCGACGGCGAATTCATCAAGACGACGCCGACCGTTCCGGCGAACTGAGCCGACGGCCCCTGGACGGCGGGCCTGTTAGGGGGCCGCCGTCTTCAATCCGACTATCAAGAGACGACCATGACCGCCGACCGCCGCCGCTATTCCGCCGTCGCCATCGCCCTGCATTGGGCGATAGCGCTGTGCATCCTGTCGATGATCCCGATGGGGCTGTGGATGTCGGCGGCCATCGAACGGCCCGAGAGCCAGGCCCTGGCCTATCGGGTGTTCCAGATCCACAAGTCGATCGGTTTCCTGATCCTGGGGCTGACGGTGGTGCGGATCGCCTGGCGGCTGACGCATCGGCCGCCGGCCCTGCCGCGCGACATGAAGGGGTGGGAGGCCTTCGCCGCCCACGCCACCCACATCGCCTTCTACGCCCTGATGCTGGCCCTGCCGCTGACGGGTTGGCTGTATGTCTCGGCCGGATGGGCGGTGGCCCAGGATCGGGCGCTGGAGGTGGCGACCAGCTGGTTCGGCCTGTTTCCGATCCCGCACCTGCCGGGCGTCGCGGACCTGCCTGCCGGGGTGAAGCGGGCCCTGGCCTTCCAGGCCATGGGGGCGCATTCGCTGATGGCCTGGGGCGCGACCGCCCTGATCGTCCTGCATGTCGCGGCCGCGTTGAAGCACCAGTTCTTGGACCGCGACGGGGTGCTGTCGCAGATGGTTCCCGGACTGAAGGGCGGCCATGCGGCCGGAGCCGACAGGTCGCGCGCGCCCTGGGCTGAGCGGGCCGTCGGCGTGGGGCTGGTGGCGGTGATCGCCGCGGCCGGGGCCATCGCCGGGCGGCCTTACGCCCAGCCGGGCCTGCCCATGACCCATCAGGCCGAGACCGCGACGCCCAAGCCGGCGACGCCCCCAGCCGTCCCCGAGGTGGCCGTGACGCCGGGAACCGCCGCAGCCTGGACCATCGACAGCGCCGCCTCACGCATCGAATTCAGCGGAACCCATGCCGGCGCGCCCTTCAAGGGGCGGTTCGACCGCTGGCGGGGGCAGGTGTGGTTCGATCCGGCGGACCTGGCGGGGTCCAAGGCCGTGGTGACGGTGGAGACCGCCAGCGCCCGCACCGGCGACCCCACGCAGGAAGGTTCGTTGCAGGGCGCCGAATGGTTCGATCCCGCCGCCTATCCGACCGCGCGGCTCGAGGCGGACCGTTTCCGCGCCCTGGGCGGCGATCGCTACGAGGCGACGGGCACGCTGCGGATCAAGACGACGACCGTGCCGGTGGTCCTGCCCTTCACCTTCGTGGAGAAGGACGGGGTCGCCACGGTCGACGGGCGACTGGAACTGGACCGCACGGCCCTGGACCTGGGCATGGCGTCCGACGCCACGGCCGACTGGGTGTCCAGGATGATCGAGGTGCGGATCAAGGTCGCGGCGCGGCGGGCCGGTTGAGAGCGCGACGCGCGGACGCTTGCCCTTGCGGAAGTCAGGGATTAGGGCTCCGCGCCTTGATCAATGATTCAGGGAGCGGTCGATGACCCTCGCACTTCTGTTTCCCGGACAGGGCAGCCAGGCCGTCGGCATGGGCGTGCAACTGGCCGACGCCTTTCGGTCCGCCCGCGACGTCTTCGCCGAGGTGGACGAGGCTCTGGGCCAGAAGCTGTCGGTCCTGATGCGTGAAGGCCCCGAGGATCAGCTGACCCTGACCGAGAACGCCCAGCCGGCCCTGATGGCGGTGTCCATGGCGGCGATCCGGGCGCTGAAGGAGGAATTCGGGTTCGACGTGGCGACGGCGGCCTATGTGGCCGGTCACTCGCTGGGCGAATATTCGGCCCTGGCGGCGGCGGGCGCGATCAGCCTGTCGGACACGGCGCGGCTGCTGAAGCTGCGCGGTCAGGCCATGCAGCGGGCCGTGCCGGTGGGGCAGGGGGCGATGGCCTCGCTGATCGGCCCCAAGACCGATCTGGCCCTGGCCGAGGCGGCTGCGGCGGCGGGCGCCGAGATCGGCGTCTGCGTGGTCGCCAATGACAATAATGCGGGCAACATCGTCATCTCGGGCGAGAAGGCGGCGGTGGACCGCGCCATCGAGAAGGCCAAGGAACTGGGCGCGCGGGCGATCCCGCTGAACGTCTCGGCGCCCTTCCACTGCCCGCTGATGCAGCCCGCCGCCGACGAAATGGCGGACGCCCTGGCCTCGGCGACGATCCTGGCGCCGGTCGTGCCGGTGGTGGCCAATGTGCTGGCGCGCCCCGAGAGCGACCCGGAAGTCATCCGCCGCCTGCTGGTCGAACAGGTCACCGGCCGCGTGCGCTGGCGCGAAAGCATGGAATGGATGGCGGGTGAAGGCGGCGTGACCCGCTTCGTGGAGGTCGGATCGGGCAAGGTGCTGACCGGCATGGCCAAGCGGATCGCCCCGGACGCCGAGAGCGTGGCGCTGAATACGCCGGAAGATCTGGAAGCCTTCGCCAAGGGCGTCTGAACACGCACATGCCGTCATCCTCGGGCTTGACCCGAGGATCGGACCATCCGCACTTCGGCGTTGAATACGAGCGCTGACACAGACATCGGCGTCGCACGGCGCCTGATCCTCGGGTCAAGCCCGAGGACGACGGAAGAAGGAGAGGACGAATGTTCAATCTTGCAGGCAAGACCGCGCTGGTGACGGGCGCGACGGGCGGCATCGGCGGGGCGGTGGCGCGGGCGCTGCATGCGCAGGGCGCGACCGTGGTGATGTCGGGCACGCGCGAGGCGGTGCTGGCGGACCTGGCCAAGGAACTGGGTGAGCGGGCGCATTTCGCCACCGCCAATCTGTCGGACCCTGAGTCGGTCGACAATCTGGTCAATGCGGCCGAGACGGCGGCGGGTTCGCCGCTGGACATCCTGGTGGCCAACGCCGGCATCACCAAGGACGGCCTGCTGATGCGGATGAAGGACGAGGACTTCCAGTCGGTCATCCAGATCAATCTGGAATCCTATTTCCGCCTGACCCGCGCGGCGGTGAAGGGGATGATGAAGCGCCGTTCGGGGCGAATCATCGGCGTGACATCGGTGGTCGGCGTGACCGGCAATCCGGGCCAGACCAACTATTCGGCGTCCAAGGCGGGCATGATCGGCTTTTCCAAGTCGCTGGCCCAGGAAGTCGGTTCACGCGGGATCACGGTCAATTGCATCGCGCCCGGCTTCATCGCTTCACCGATGACGGACGTGCTGAACGACCAGCAGCGCGAGGCCATTCTGACGAAAATCCCCGCTGGACGGCTGGGCACGGGCGACGAGATCGCCGCCGCCGCCGTCTATCTGTCGTCCAACGAAGCCGCCTATGTGACGGGCCAGACCCTGCATGTGAACGGCGGCATGGCGATGATCTGATCGTCATCACGTCACGCAACAGACTATTTCCTGCCCGAAAGCCTGTGCTAAAGGGCAGGGATGCGTTGTCGATCACGGCCTTCGGGCTTGCGTCGCCTTCGCTGCCGTGAGACGGCGATTTCTAAGCTACCCCCGCCTCTACGGCGATTTCAAACAGGCAGAGAGACACTCATGTCCGACACCCTCGAGCGCGTTCGCAAGATCGTCATCGACCACCTGGACGCCGATCCGGACAAGGTCACGGAAAAGGCCAGCTTCATCGACGACCTGGGCGCCGACTCGCTCGACAACGTCGAGCTGGTGATGGCCTTCGAAGAAGAATTCGACATCGAAATCCCGGATGACGCCGCCGAGCACATCCAGACGGTCGGCGATGCGGTCAAGTTCATCGACGAAAAGTCGGCCGGCTGATCCCAGCTACCGACGGAAAGCCGAAAGGCTGACGGTTCAAAAGGCCGCCCGGCGCTCCTAGCGGAGAGGCCCGGCGGCCTTTACTGTTTCTGACCCAGACGAATCTCCGTGTGATTCCGTAGGGGAAGGTTTGGAGCTGAAGGAGCACGCACCATGCGCCGCGTCGTCGTTACGGGCATCGGTCTGCTGACCCCCCTGGGCTGGGGCGTCGAGAAGAGTTGGCAGGGCATCGTCGAGGGACGTTCGGGCATCGGCCCGATCACCGCCTTCGACACCGAAGGCTATGGCTGCACCATCGCCGGCGAAGTGCCGAGCGTCGACGGGCGCGGCGGCGGCGGCGAAGGCGACTTCGATCCCGACAAGATCATGTCGCCCAAGGACAGGAAGCGCGTCGACGACTTCATCCTGTACGCCATCGCGGCGGCGGACGAGGCCCTGGAGGACGCCGGCTGGAAGCCCGAGACCGAAGAGGACCGCGAGGCCACCGGCGTCATGGTCGGCTCCGGCATCGGCGGCCTGGGCCCCATCGCGGATACGGCCATCGTGCTGAAGGAACAGGGCGTGCGTCGGGTCAGCCCCTTCTTCATTCCCTCGGCCCTGATCAACCTGGCGTCGGGCCAGATTTCGATCCGCCACGGCCTGAAGGGGCCGAACCATTCCGTCGTGACGGCCTGCGCCACCGGCGCCCACGCCATCGGCGATGCGGCGCGGATGATCGCCCTGGGCGACGCCGAGGTGATGGTGGCGGGCGGGGCCGAAAGCTCCATCGTGCCCATCGGCATCGCCGGCTTCCTGGCCTGCAAGGCGCTGTGCACCGCCTATAACGACACGCCGGAGACGGCGTCGCGTCCCTATGACCGGGGCCACGCCGGCTTCGTCATGGGCGAGGGCGCCGGGGTCATGGTGCTGGAGGAGTACGAGCACGCCAAGGCGCGCGGGGCCAAGATCTACGCCGAGGTCGTGGGTTACGGCATGAGCGGCGACGCCTATCACATCACCGCCCCGTCCGAGGACGGCGACGGGGGCCTGCGGGCCATGAAGGCGGCGCTGAAGCGGGCCGGGCTGCAGCCGTCGGACCTGGACTACGTCAACGCCCACGGCACCTCGACCATGGCCGACTGGATCGAGCTGAAAGCCGTGGAGCGGCTGGTGGGCGATCACGCCCCGAACGTGGCGGTGTCTTCGACCAAGTCGATGACGGGCCACCTGCTGGGGGCCGCCGGCGCCATCGAGAGCATCTTCTCGGTCCTGGCCATCCGCGATCAGATCGCGCCGCCGACCATCAATCTGAACGATCCCGAGATGGAGACGCCCATTGATCTGGTCCCCAACAAGGCCAAGCCGATGAAGATCGATGTGGCCATGTCCAACAGCTTCGGCTTCGGGGGCACCAACGCCTCGGTGATCTTCAAGAAGGTCGACTGAGGTGTTCGGGCGCGAACGGGTCGAGAAACGCAGCGGCAGGTCGGGGTTCACGGTCTCGCTGGTGACGGCTTCGGCCACCTTCGGCCTGTTCCTGCTGGTCGCGTTGGTGTCGGTCTGGGTGGTCTATTTCGGGCCGGGACCGTCCGCGCGTCAGGGCGACAAGACAGTGGTGACGCTGGCCAGCGGCTCGGGCGTTTCGGCCATCGGCTTGCAGTTGAAGGCGGCGGGGGTGATCCGTTCGGCCGATCTGTTCCGCGCGGCCGCGAGCCTGACGGGAGCGGACCGCAAGCTGAGGGCCGGAGAGTATGAGGTGCCGTCCGGCGCGTCCCTGGCCGGGGTGCTGAACCTACTGGTCGAGGGGCGGGTGGTGCGCCATTTCGTGACCCTGCCCGAGGGTTGGTCGTCGCTGCAAGCGGTGGACATCCTGAACAATCAGCCGGTCCTGACCGGGACCGTCGATCAGACACCCGAAGAGGGCAGTCTTTGGCCCGACACCTATGAGGTGGTGCGCGGCGAGACCCGGCAGTCGGTGATCGAGCGGATGCAGCGGGCGGCCAGCGAGAACCTGCGCCAGCTGTGGGCTCAGCGCGGGCCGGGCACGGTGGCGCGCAGCCCGGAGGAGGCGGTGATCCTGGCCTCCATCGTCGAGAAGGAGACCGGGTTGGCGGCGGAACGGCCGCGCGTGGCGGCGGTCTTTTCCAACCGACTGCGCGCCGGAATGCGGCTGGAGAGCGACCCGACCATCGTCTATGGCGTGACCAAGGGGCGGCCGCTGGGCCGGGGCATCCGGCGCTCCGAGCTGTTGCAGCAAACGCCCTGGAACACCTATCAGATCAACGGCCTGCCGCCGACGCCGATCGCCAATCCGGGCAAGGAGGCGCTGAAGGCGGTGCTGAATCCGCCGGCCGATCCGGCCCTGTTCTTCGTCGCCGATGGATCGGGCGGCCACGCCTTCGCCGCCACCTATGAGCAGCACCAGCAGAATGTGGCGCGCTGGCGCGCCATCGAGCGCCAGAAGGCGGGTCTGCCGCCCGAGGCTCCGGTCCCGGCGACGCCGGACGCCAGCGCCGCGCCCATGACCAATCCTGCAGACCAGCCCGTGTCGGGCGCGCAGGCCGTGATCACCCTGCCGCCTGGCGCCAGCCAGGGCGCGAGATGAGCCGGCTGTCGGGCATGACGGGCTTCGGGCGGGCCGACGGCGCCGGCCTGGGCTGGACGTGGGCGGTAGAAGCGCGCTCGGTCAACGGCCGTAACCTGGAGGTCCGCTTCCGCGGACCGAACGGGTTCGACCCCCTGGAGCGCGCGGCCAAGGCGGCGGGACAGGCTCGGTTCGCACGGGGCCAGGTCAGCGTCGGCCTGCAGGCGCGGCGGGTCGAAGGCGGCGAGGCGGCCGTGGTGGTCAATCAGGACGTCCTGAACCGCTATCTGGCCCTGGCCAATCAACTGGCGGAGGACGGGGCGACGCCCCCCAGCGCCGACGGCCTTCTGGCCCTGCGCGGCGTGATCGAGGCGCCGGAAGAGGAGAACGATCCCGAGGCGCGCGCGGCGCTGGAGGCCGCCATGCTGACCACGGTGGAGGCGGCGCTGGACGCCCTGAAGGCGTCGCGCGAGGCCGAGGGCGCGCAACTGAAGCCCGTGCTGGAGGATTTCATCGACCGGATCGAAGCTCTGGTCGTCCAGGCCGAGACCGAGGCCGGGGCGCAGGTCGAGGCGATCCGCGAGCGGTTCGCCCGCCGCATGGCCGAACTGGCGCCCACCCTCGCGGCGACAGGCGCGCCGGAGCTGGAGGAGCGTGTGTTTCTGGAGGCGGCGGCCCTGGCGACCAAGGCGGACGTGCGCGAGGAGCTGGATCGGCTGACGGCCCATGTCGAGGCGGCGCGCCGACTTGTGGCCTCGGCGCCAGCCGGGCGGAAACTCGACTTCCTGATGCAGGAATTCATGAGAGAGGCGAACACGCTCTGCTCGAAATCCGCTACGACCGCGCTCACCGGAATCGGCCTGGAGCTCAAGGCCGTCATCGAACAGCTTCGAGAACAAATTCAAAATGTCGAATGAAAGAACGCCCCGCCGCGGCGTCCTCCTGATCGTCGCCAGCCCGTCGGGCGCGGGCAAGACGTCGTTGTGTCGTCGCCTGATGGCGGACCATAAGGCGCTGGAGCTGTCGGTCTCCATGACCACGCGCGGTATCCGGCCGGGCGAGGTGGACGGGCGCGACTATCATTTCGTCAGCCACGAGGAATTCCAGCGGCTGATCGACGCCGACGCCTTTCTGGAGTGGGCCGACGTGCACGGCAACCGCTACGGCAGCCCGCGTTCGCCGGTGGACCGCGCCCTGGCCGAGGGGCGCGACGTGCTGTTCGACATCGACTGGCAGGGCGCCCGCGACGTGGCCGAAAAATGCCCAGAGGACGCCGTGCGGGTCTTCATCCTGCCGCCAAGCCTGGAAGAACTGCGTCGCCGCCTGGTGACACGGTCGCAGGACGCCGAGGACGTGATCGAACGCCGCGTGGCGAACGCCAAGGGTGAGATCGAACACTGCGACGCCTTCGACTATGTGTTGGTCAACGAGGATTTCGACCGATCCTACGCCGAGCTGGCCCACATCTATCACGCGGAGCGTTCGCGCCGGTTCCGCAATCTGTGGGTCGAGAACTACAAGACCGCTTTGCTGCGCGAAGCGGTCTGAACGCCAAGGTCTCGTATCGTCGGTTTACGTCCTGTTCGCGCTCTTTCCGCTAGGGTGAGGCCGAAAGGGAGGCCTCATGCGGTTTCTGGATGATATCGCGCCGATGCTGGCCATCAGCGCGAACGAGCGGGTCAAGCAGACGCCGGTACGCATGCTGTTGGCCGGGCTGATCGGCTGGATCTTGTATTCGTCCGGCATGAATGCGCTGCTGCCGGCCTGGATCGCCTGGGCGCTGCTGGTTCAGGCTTTCGAACTTCTGGCGATGGGGCCGTTTCGGCGCGCGCACGGCGCGCACAGCCGCCGCCGCGCGATCGCGGCCTTGATGTCCACCGCCCTCATGGGGGCGACCTATGCCGGGGTGGCCCTGGTGATCTGGTCCACCAACCATCCTGCGCTCGTCACCCTGTCCGCCCTGATCGTGGCCGGGGGGCTTTTGACCAATGTGGCCTCGGGCATCGAATCGCGCGCGCTGTTCTTCATCGGCGGCGGCCCCTATCTGGCGGTTCTGGCCCTGATGCCGGTGGTCAAGATCGTCCAGGGCGACACCAGCGGCCTGGTGGTCATGAGCCTGTCCAGCCTGCTGTTCGTCGGCACAATGCTGAACGTCTATTTCCGTGTTCACAAGATGCGTCGGGCCGAGATCGTCGCCCGCGCCGAGGCCGAGAGGCGGCTGGAGCAGGCCCAGACCGCCATGGCCGACCGCGCCGCCATGGCCGCCATCGTCAGCCATGAACTGCGCACCCCTGTCAGCGCCATCCTGGCCGGGGCGCACGTCATCCGGGGGGAAGGCGAACCGAGCAAGCGCGAGGAAACCGCCGATCTGATCGTGGACGCCGGGCGTCTGATGACGGGGATGCTGAACGACCTGTTGGATCACTCCAAGATGGAGGCGGGGGCCATGGCGCTGGAGGCCCGCGATTTCGAACTGGGTGAAATGGCCCGCGACACGGCGCGGTTCTGGACCGCGCCGGCGACCGAGAAGGGGCTGACGCTGGATCTGGTCTGCGACGACCAGCCCGTCTGGCTGAAGGGCGATCCCTATCGCCTGCGTCAGATCGTGAACAATCTGATCTCCAACGCCATCAAGTTCACGCCCGAGGGGACGATCCGGATCGTCGCCGGGGCGGTTTCGCAGGGCGCGTTGCGCCGCCTGACGCTGACGGTGATCGACCAGGGCGCCGGCATCGCGCCGGAGGCGATGCGCCGTCTGTTCACCCCCTTCGCCCAGGGCTCGGCCGAGGTGGCGCGCACCTATGGCGGGACGGGGCTGGGACTGACCGTCAGCCGGGAGCTGGCGCGATTGATGGGTGGAGACCTGACGGTGGACAGCCCGCCGGGACAGGGCGCGGCCTTCACCCTGTGCGTCGATCTGCCCGAGGGACAGCCGACCGAGGCCGAGGATCAGGGGGCGGTCAGCGCTCCGACCCTGACCCGTCGGATCAAGGTGCTGGCGGTCGACGACCACGAGATCAACCGCCGCACCATCGCCCTGGTGCTGCAGCCGCTGGACGTGGACCTGACCACGGCCTCGGACGGCCATGTGGCCCTACTGTTGCTGGAAGACCGGCCGTTCGACGTGGTGCTGATGGACGTCAACATGCCGGGCATCGACGGCAACGAGACGACGCGGCGTCTGCGGGCTTCGGGCGGGTTGAACGCGGATGTGCCGGTCATCGGCTTCAGCGCCGGCACCGAGTCGGAACAGGTCACGGCCTGCTATGCGGCGGGCATGACCGACTGGTTGGCCAAGCCGTTGGAGCCGAAGAAGCTGTACGAGGCGCTGAACCGCGCGACCTACGCCGGGGCGCAGGCCGATGCGGCCTAAGCCATCGCCTCTTGAGTTCTGAGCGCGAACCAGGGCGTCAGACGCGCCAGGGCCTCCTCGATCTCGGCCGTGGAGACGGCGAAGCTGAAACGGATGAAATGACGGCCCTCGACCGGGTCGAAGTCGACGCCCGGCGCGGTGGCGACGCCCGTATCGCGCAAAAGCTGCTCGCAGAACGCCAGGCTGTCTTCGGTCAGATGGCCGATGTCGGCCCAGATGTAGAAGGCGCCGTCGGGCGGGGCGATCTTCCTTAGGCCCAGGGCGGGCAGGGCCTGAAGCATCAGCTCGCGATTGCGGGCATAGGTCCGAACGTGGCCTTCCAGCTCTTCCTTCGCGTCCATGGCGACCAGGCCGGCGTGCTGGCTGAGGCTGGGCGGGGTCAGGAAAAGATTCCCGATGTGGGCGCGGGCGGCGGCGATGCGGTCCTGGGGCGCGACCAGCCAGCCCAGGCGCCAGCCGGCCATGCTCCAGTATTTGGAGAAGCTGTTGATGACGGCGGCGTCCGACGCGAACTGCAGCATGGACGGGGTGGGGCCGACATAGCTGAGGCCGTGATAGATTTCGTCCGAGATGATGGCGATGTTCCGCGCGCGGCAGACCTCGGCGATGGCGGCCAGTTCCTCGGCCGGGATGATGGTGCCGGTCGGATTGGCCGGGCTGGCGATGATGACGCCGGCCGGGGCCGGGTCCAGGGCGGCCAGTTGCGCGGCCGTCAGTTGGAAGCGGGTTTCCGGCCCGCAGGCGATCTCCACCGGCTCCAGATGCAGGGCGCGCAGGGTGTTGCGATAGGCGACATAGCCCGGACGGGCCAGGGCGATGCGGTCGCCGGGCCGGAACCGCGTCGTCAGGGCCAGGACAAGGGCTGGCGAGGCGCCGTTGGTCAGGACGATCCGCTCGGGGTCCACCGCGACGCCGTAGCGGTCGTCGTAGAGGCGGGCGATGCGGGCGCGCAGGTCGGGGCTTTCCCAATAGCCCATGGCGTCCTGGTCCAGCACCTGATGGGCGCAGGCGATGGCGGCGGCGGGGGCGCCCGTGGACGGTTGGCCGAACTCCATATGGATGATCGACCGGCCTTCGGCCTTCAATTCGTGCGCCAGGCGGCTGACGGTGATGGCGCGGAAAGGTTCGACGGTCATTTTAGGGCATCCGCCAATCTCAGGAAGCCCGCGACGTCGATGGTTTCGGCGCGGGCGTCGGGTTCGATGCCGGCGGCCTCGCACAGGGCGGCGCCGCCCAGTTGCTTCAGGCTGGAGCGCAGCATCTTGCGGCGCTGGCCGAAGGCGGCGGCGGTGACGTGCTCCAGCTTCTTCAATCGCTCGGGCGCGGGACGTTCGGCCAGCGGGTCCAGGCGGACGACGGCGGAGGCCACCTTGGGCGGCGGGGTGAAGGCGGCGGCGGGCAGGTGCATGACGATGCGCGCGGTGCAGACGGCCTGGGAGATGACGGCCAGACGGCCATAGGCGTCCTCGCCGGGGCCAGCGGCGACCCGCTCGGCGACCTCCTTCTGGAACATCAGGGTCAGGCTGTGCGGCAGCCAGGGCCCGGTCAGCCATTTGATCAGCAGGGCCGTGCCGACGTTGTAGGGCAGGTTGGAAACCAGATGGGCGGGGCCGGCGACCAGGTCCGCCTCCTTCACCTTCAGGGCGTCCGCCTCGACGATGGTCAGGCGGCCGGAGCCGTCGTCCAGTTCGGACAGCAGCGGAATGAAGCGCGGGTCCTTCTCGACCAGAACCACGGCACCGGCGTCGGATTCCAGCAGGGCGCGGGTCAGGCCGCCGGGGCCGGGGCCGACCTCGATAACGGCGCGGCCCTCGAACGGGCCCGCCAGCCGCACGATCTTGCGGGTGACGTTCAGGTCCAGCAGGAAATGCTGGCCGAAGCTCTTCTTGGCCGAAAGGCCGTGGGCGTCCAGGGTTTCGCGGAGGGAGGGAAGGTCGGTCACACGCCCTGTTAGCGCGCGGCGCGCGCCGCCGCCATCTCCGAAGCCAGGCGGATGGCGGCGATCAGGCTGTCGGGCCGGGCCAGGCCCCTGCCGGCGATGTCGAAACCGGTGCCGTGGTCGGTCGAGGTCCGGATGATCGGCAGGCCCAGGGACACGTTGACCCCGCCCCAGAAGTCCAGCGTCTTGACCGGGATCAGGGCCTGGTCGTGATACATGCAGATGGCCGCGTCATAGGTCGCGCGGGCTTCGTCATGGAACAGGGTGTCGGCGGGGCGCGGGTCAGTGATGTCGATCCCTTCGCCTCGCAGCTGCTCCGCGACAGGGATCAAGGTCTCGATCTCCTGCAGGCCCAGAGCGCCGCCTTCGCCCGCGTGGGGGTTCAGGGCGGCCATGGCCAGGCGCGGACGGGCGATGGCGAAGTCGCGTTTCAGGCTTTCATGGACGACGCGGGCGGTGCGGGCCACGCGCTCGCCCGTGACCAGTTCGGGAACCTGGTCCAGGGCGACGTGGATGGTGACGAGGCAGGCCCGCAGATCGCGCGCGGTCAGCATCATCACGGGGCCGCGCGTGCCCGCGTAAGGGGCGTCGGCCGTCAGTTCGGCGATGAATTCCGTATGGCCGGGAAACCGGAAGCCCGAGGCGTACATGGGCGCCTTGGCGATGGGGGCGGTGACGACGCCCGAGGCTTGGCCCGACAGGGCGAAGCCGACCGCCTCCTCGATGCCGTCGGCGACGGCGGGGGCGTTGGCCGGGTCGGGACGCCCGGGAACGACCGGGACGGGCAGGGGGCGGTGGATAACCGGCAGGGCGCGGGCGAAACGGTCGGCGGCGTCCAGGGGACTGTCGATCTCAACCACCGGAACGCCTTGGGCGCGCAGCAGGGCCGCGTCGCCGATCACGGCGAAGGCCAAGGACTGATCCTTCAGCGTGGTCCAGGCGGCGGCCGTGATCTCGGGTCCGACGCCGGCGGGTTCGCCCAGCGTCAGGACCAGAGGCGCGGCCGCAGCGGTCATTTGACCTCGATCAGGGCGTCGTTGCGCAGATCGCGCAGATAGCGACGGTCCAGGACCTGCAGGTTCTGGGCGCGCAGACGATTCTCGACCTGCTGCCGGGTGGGCACGTCCGGCCCGCCGACGCGACGACCGCAGACGGCGACCAGGTGCAGGCCCAACGGCGTGCGGATCGGGCTACTGACGGCGCCGACCTCTCCGGTACGGGCGAACTGCTGGAACTGGGGCGCCAGGTTCTGAACGTCGGATTCGCCCAGGTCCGCATAGGTGACGCCGGCGGTGGCGCGCGCCTGGGACATGATGTTGTCGCAGGTCAGGCCCTGACGCAGGGTCTCCAGCTTGGCGGTCGCGGCGGCGACTTCCGCCTCGCTGGCGGTTTCCGGCAGTTCGACCATGGCCTGTTTCATCGAGACCAGACTGGTGGCGGCGCCGTCGCGCTTGTCGCGCATATAGATGATGTAGACCCCGCCATCGACGGCGACGGGATTGGACAGCTGGCCGGGCTGAAGCTGGTCGAAGATGGCCTGGAGGGCGGGCTGAACCGTGCCCTTGACCACCCAGCCGGCGTCGCCGGGCACACGGGCCGAGGCGGACGGGGCCGAGGAGAACTGCTGGGCCACGGCCTGGAAGGGGGCGCCCTGGATGATCTGCTGCACCAGTTGGCGGGCGCCGTTCAGAGCCGCCTGCTGGCCGCCGACGCGCGCGGCGTCGATGTAGATTTCACCGATCAGATATTGCGGTTGAGCGGCGGCGGCGTTCAGGCGACGCAGTTCCTGGTCCACCTGAAGCGGGCTGGGCCGCGCGCGCGAGCCGAAGCGGCCGCCGGTCAGTCGGCTCCAGCCGATCTCGGTGCGCAGGTTCTCGCGGAAGGTCTCGGGCCGGATGCCGCCCTGCTGGAGGAACTCAAGATAGGCCTGGGGCGTCGCGCCGGCCTGGCGCGCCATCTGGGCGATTTCCTCGTCCACTTCCTCGTCCGTGACCTTCAGCTGGCTGGCGAATTTGGTCAGTTCCTGATTCTTGAGGCGATCCTCGATCAGGGCGTTCAGGGCCGCCTGCTGGATGGCGGGCAGGTTTTCCTCGGTCGGCTGGATCTGCGACGAAGCGATCAGCATCAGCATGCGCTGGCGCAGGTCGAAGCCGGTGATGATCTTGTCATTGACGGTGGCGACAATGCCGTCCGCCAGCTGGAATTGAGGCTGGGCGGCGGCCGGACGCGTCGGCGTGTCGCCGGCCGCAGGATTCGGCGCCCCGGCGGCGGCGGGGCCTTGCGCCGAAGGTTGGGCGGCCGGGCGAGCGGGCGCCTGAGCCTGGGCTTGGGCCGTCTGGCCATAGGCCGAACCGGCGAGGAGGAGCGCCGCGAGCGCAGCCCCCGTCGAATAACGCATCAAACCCATCGGTCGTCCTGATTCCTCACAGCGGTCCGCCGGCCAGGCCGGCAGGCGGTCGCGCCCCGTCAAGCGTCATGCTCAACGCATTTCGCCCTGTCCATAACCTGAACCTCCGAAAGTGGCGAGGTTTAGGCGCACATAAACCCCTTCGGAGGGGCCGCTGGGCCGCACGCGCGTGTTGTCGCGCCGGAAGCCCAGTTCGAACCGCAGGCAGTCGTCGTCGAACAACAGGCCGACCTCGGACCGGGTGATCTGGTTTTCTCGCAGATCGGCGATGCCCGCGACGGTGAAGCCCCAGTTGCCGTAGACGAACTGTTGGCCTGTCAGCTGGACGAACTCGTAGTTGCGGTTCAGCGGGCCGGGCAGGGGGTTGGAGCGGTCCAGAATGTAGCTGACGCTGGCCAGATTGCGGCGGCCCCAACGGCCGTCCAGCGCGGCCTCGGCTCGGCGCACATCGCCCGAGCCGTCGATGGTGGCGTGGGCCCAGCTGCGGATGCGGTCCGATGGCGAGAAGCTGCCCTGGACCACCCAGTCCGAAGTCTCCGACGCCAGGCCGCTGGGGTCGTACAGACGGGCCGGCGCGTCCGGGATGCTGGTGCGGAAGGCGTCCTCGCGGTTGAAGCGATGGCTGCGGCCGACGAACAGGCTGGCGCTGCGGCCTTCGGACCAGCGGATGGTGGCGCGGCCGCCCGCCGTCAGACGCGCCCCGCCCTCGATCAGGTCGTAGCCCGAGAAGCGGTCCATGCGGAACAGGGACGATTCGTCCAATTCGATGATCTGAGCGTCCTCGTTGGGGATGCGGGGATCCAAGTCGGCGCTGTTGGACACCGACATCTGGGCCAGGGGCTCCAGGATGATGTCGGCGCCGGCCGTGCGCTTGATCAACGGATAGCTGACGTCCACCCCGGCGCTGAGCCGCGAACGGGACACGGTCTCGTCGGCGCCGAACCCCATCATCGGCGGCAGGTCCGACAGGGAATAGAGGTCGACCCGGGTGTCCAGGAAGGGCTCGATCCGCAGGCCGACGGGCAGGATGACGGTGCGGCGCCATTCCATTTGTCCGGTGATGCGGCGGCTGTCGACGCCGCCCAGGCCCGTGGTGACTGGCGGGACCAGGTCCGGGTTCAGGATGGGCGCGCCGACGAAGTTGTCGCGGTACAGCGCCACGGCCGAGCCTTTCAGCCGCAGGCGTCCGCCGAAGACCAGTTCGTGCGGCTCCCACCGCGCCTCGACCAGGGGCGCGACCAGAGGCAGGTCGCCGTCGCTCTCGAACACCTTGTAGCCGTTCGGGTCGCGGAAGTCGGTGGCGGCGAAGCGTGGATCGACGCGCAGGCTCTGGATCGAGAAGGCCGCGACCGAGACGTAGGAGCGGTCGGTCTGATGCTCGGCGTAGACTTGGCTGATCAGACGGCGACGGTCGCCGTAGTAGAGGCCGTTGTCCTGATACGGGCTGCGGACGTCGTAACGGTCGAACAGGGTCTTGTCCGAAGTCCGTTCGGCTGTGAAGCCATAACGCCAGGGGCCGTCGGGGTCGAAGGCGCCGTGCGAGAGCAGATAGCTGCGGTGTTCGCGGTCGCCGAAGCGGACGTTGCTTTCGAAGTCGCCGTCTCCGTTCAGGTCGAAGTCGCCGAAGTTGCGTTCGTAGGTATAGCCGCCGCGCGCCACGATCATGCCGTCGGCGAAACGGCGCCGCCATTGCAGGTTCAGCAGGGGGGCGATCCGGGTGTTGATCTGGGGACTGATCAACCAGTCCTCGGACTTGGAGACGACGTGGAGATAGGGAACCTCCACCGACAGGCCGCGCCCCTGGTCGTAGTTGATGATGGGGACCAGAAAGCCGGAGGCGCGCTCCACCGATGGATCGGGGTGGGCGAAATAGGGGGTATAGAAGACGGGGACCGGGCCGACATAGAAGACGGCGTTGCGATACAGCACCGCGCGCAGCTGTTCGTCTTGCACCACCTTTTCGGCCTGGATCGAGATGGTCGGGCGGCGCGGCCCCTTCTCGTCGCAGATGGGGCAGGGGGTGAAGAGGGCGTAGTTCAGCTCGCTGACCGTTTCGGTGCGGCGCACGGCGGTGGCGGCCATCAGGCTGGCGCCGTTGCTGAGACGGGTGGCGAAGTCGACGGCCACGCCGGTCTTCAGATCCTTGTCCAGTTCCAGATGGCTGGCGTAGACGACGGTTCCGCCAGGGGCCACGGCCTCGACCCGGCCGTCGCCGGTCGCCGTGCCGGCCTGCAGATCGTAAGACAGGCTCTCTCCGCGCAGGACATGGCCGCGCGTGCGCAGATAGACGCGTTGGTCCGGCGTGCCGACGGCGGTGACGACATCGCCCTGACGCGTGGCGCTGGCGGCGTCGACATAGACCGCGCCTTCGGGCAGGCCGTCGGCTGCGGGCGCCGGCGTGCGGACCTCTGCAGCAGGTTGCGCCTGGGCGAGCGCCGACGAGGCCAGCGGCGCCCAGGCCGCAAGCGCGACTCCGGCCAGAAGCCCTTGTCGGAAATCGATGAAACGCCGGGGGCGGCGGTCACTCTGCATAGGCCATCCGTGGTCTGGGGACGGGGTTCGCGGCTTCGTCCAAGGCGATCAGGCTCTAGCCGTCTTCGGTATAGAACAGCAAGGTGAAGGCGGCGAGCGCCGTCAGAACCGGCGGCAGCCAGGCGGCGACGAACGGCGGCACCACCTCGGCCGAGCCCATGGCCGACGAGAACTGGTTCAGGAAGAAGAAGGCGAAGCCCAGCACCACGGCCGCCACGCTCATCCGCGCCATGTCGCCCAGACGCATCAGCCGAAGGGAGAAGGCCGCCGCCAGGATGGACATGGCCGCGAACACCAGGGGCGTGGCCAGAAGCTGCTGGAAACGCAGGCGGTAGGTGGTGGAGGTGAAGCCGGCGTTCTCGATGCGCTGGATCTGGTTGGGCAGCGACCAGAAGGGCGTCGCCTGGGGCCGGGCGAACCGCTCGAAAGCCTCCTTGTCCGCCAGGCTGGAGGTCAGGTCCAGGGTCGAATACGAGACCGCGCGCTGGCCGATGCTGGCGCCGATCGCATTCGTCAGACGCCAGCGTCCGGCGCTGAGGGTTGCCGACTGGGCGTCGATCCGTTCCGAAAAGGTGCGCCGCCCGTTCGGGCCGGTAGTGTAGATGAAGAAGTTGACGTCCAGCAGGCGGGCGTTGGCGCGATCCTGGCGACCGGCGCGGATGATCATCTGACGCTGGTCGTCGCCCTCGCGCAGCCAGATGGCCTGCTGCTCGCCCGCGCCGGGAACGGCGCCCGAGATGCGGGCGCGTTCACGTTGCCACAGGCCGTCGCCGGCCGACGCCAGGGGCCCCAGCGTGGTCACGGTCAGGACGCCCAGCGCGAAGGCCATGCCCGCCGCCGGCAGGACGAAACGCCAGGCTGAGACGCCGGCCGCCCGCATGGCGATCAGCTCGCTGCGCCGGTTCAGGCCGATGAAGGCGCCAAGCGTGCCGAACAGAAAGACGAAGGGCAGCAGCTGAACAATCACCGACGGCGACTTCAGCATGACCAGATAGAGGATGCGGACGGCGGACAGGTCCATGCTGGAGCCCAGGCCGCGCGACACCTCCACGAAGTCGATCAACATGACCAGGGCCGATATCACCGCCAGAGCGACGCCCAGCGAACGCAGCTGCTGGACCAGGACATAGCGTTCGATCCGGCCCAGACGGGGCAGGTGCGGCGAATAACGCCGGGGATGGAAGCCGAGGGCGGTCATGCGGTCCTCGCTTTCAGGGCGCCGGCGCGACGCCGTCTGGATCGCCGAGGCTTCAAGGCGCGGAAGAGCACCCGCATGGCCACGGCGATGGCCAGGATCGGCACGGCGTATTGCAGGATGTTCATCCAGGCGTTCCAGGCGCTGGCGGCCACCAGGCCGTAGCCGATGACCCGGACCAGCAGGAACAGGCCGGCCGCCTTGGCGATCCGCAGCGAATAGCCGGTCCGGCTGAAGGCGCCGCCCAGAATGGCGGCCAGGGCCAGGGCCATGGCGACCAGGGCGTACAGCGGCGAGGACAGGCGCGAATGGGCCTCGGCCAGCAGTTCGCCGCGAGAGCCAGCGGTTTCCAGCAGCTTGGGAGAGGGGTTCAGCAACTGGCGCAGATAGAGGTCCGACGGCTTGTAGCGGATCACCTCGGTGGTGCCGGCGAACGGCGTCAGGTCCAGGGTGTAGTTGTCGAACGACAGATAGTTCAGCACCCCGTTCGAGGAATATTGCTGCCAGGAACCGTCCGTCAGGGTCAGGACGGGCACGCCGCCGGCGCGGCCGAACCGGGCCTCGGACGCGTTCCAGGTCGTGAGCTTCTTGCCGTCGTCCAGATAGACGAACAGGTTCTTGAGCAGGCCGTTCTGCTCGATCTGCTGGACATAGACGGTCAGGCCGTCCGGGCCCTGGACGAACTGGCCCTCCTCGACCAGCAGGGCGGCCAGGTCGGTGCGGATGGCGAAGGCCTGGCGGCGCGCCTCGTGCTGGGCCCAGGGCAGCATGAACAGATTGACAAACAGGGTCACGAGCGCGACCAGCACGGCCAGGCGCGCGGCCGGAGAGATCACCTGCCAGCGCGTCATGCCGCCGGCGAAGGCGGCGGTCATTTCCTGCTCGCGCTGTAAGCGGGTCAGGGCGATCAGGGCGCCGACGAAAAGTCCGATGGGCAGGATCACGGACAGCAGCTGGGGCAGGGCCAGAAGCGTCAGCTTGACCATGACCCACACGCTCTGGCCGCGCTCGACGATGACCTCGAGTTGGTCCAGGCTCTGGCTCAGAATCCCGATTCCCGCCAATGCGGCGCACGCTGCGACCACGGGCAGTGAAATCTGTCGAAAAAGATAGCGTTGAATCAGGGTCATGGGCGGATGAACTTCGCCCGGTTGCAGGCGGCGATATTGAGGCGCATCTAGTAGCACATCAGGGCGCGTCCGCGACAACGCAGACGCGCCATTGTCTTTTCGCCGTTGCAGACGCCAGGTGGGGCCTGGCTGGAGTTCGTTGAATGAAGATCGAGTTCGTCGCCGCCGTCGACGCCGCTGAAATCCTCGCGGTCGCCGTTTATGAAGACCGCGTCCTGACGGCTGCGGGCCAGGCGCTGGACGCCAAGGCCGGCGGCGCCCTGACCAGGGCCATGACCAAGAGCCGTTTCACCGGCAAGGCGGGCCAGACCCTAGGCGTCGCCGCGCTGCAGGGCGTCGACGCCGACACGGTGCTGCTGGTCGGCGCGGGCGCGCAGGACAAGCAGGACGACCTGGCGGTCGAAGCCTTCGGCGGCGCCGCCTATGCGGCGGTGAAGCTGTCGGGCGCAGAGGTCCTGACCATCGACGCCGCGCACCTGTCGGCGGACCAGGCGGCGCGGGTCGCCTTCGCCGCGCGTCTGGCCGCCTATCGGTTCGACAAATACCGGACCACGCAGAAGGCCGACAAGATTCCGTCGGTGACGACGATCCGCGTCGTGACCTCGGACCTGCGCGCCGCCGAGGCCGCGCTGGAGCCGCTGTCGGCCGTGGCGGACGGGGTGATCTTCGCCCGCGACCTGGTGTCCGAGCCCGCCAACGTCCTTTATCCGGCCGAGTTCGCCAGGCGCGTCAAGGCGCTGGAAAGCCTGGGCCTGGAGGTCGAAATCCTCGGCGAGGCCGAGATGGAGAAGCTGGGCATGCGCACCCTGCTGGGCGTCGGCCAGGGCAGCCGTCGCGAAAGCCAGCTGGCCGTGATCCAGTGGAAGGGCGGCGAGGCGGGCGGCCAACCCATCGCCTTCGTCGGCAAGGGCGTCTGCTTCGACACCGGCGGCATCTCCATCAAGCCGGCCGACGGCATGGAAGACATGAAGTGGGACATGGGCGGCGCCGCCGCCGTGACCGGAACCATGATCGCCCTGGCCGGCCGGAAGGCCAAGGTCAACGCCGTGGGCGTGCTGGGCCTGGTCGAGAATATGCCTGACGGCAACGCCCAGCGTCCGGGAGATGTCGTGGTGTCCATGTCGGGCCAGACGGTCGAGGTCATCAACACCGACGCCGAGGGCCGCCTCGTGCTGGCCGACGCCCTTTGGTACACGCAGGAACGTTTCAAGCCGAAGTTCATGATCGACCTGGCCACCCTGACGGGCGCCATGATCGTGGCCCTGGGCCTGGACTACGCAGGCGTCTTCTCGAACTCCGACGCAGTGGCCGATCCGATCCTGGCGGCGGCGAAGAAGGTGGGCGAGAACTTCTGGCGCATGCCGATCCCCGAGATCTACGAACAGCATATCGATTCGAAGATCGCGGATGTGAAGAACACCGGCAACGGCCGCGCCGGCGGCTCGATCACCGCCGCCCTGTTCCTGCAACGCTTCACGAACGGCGTGCCGTGGGCGCACCTGGACATCGCCCCGACCGCCTGGGCGAACAAGAGCCCCAGCCCCACCGTGCCCGAGGGCGGCGTCGGCTTCGCCGTCCGCACCCTGGATCGGATGGTGGCGGATTCCTACGAAGGTTGATCGCTGGAGGTAGGGCCGGATGAGCGGCAAGCCCGAAATCTGGTTCTATCATCTGGAGCGGTCGACGCTGGATCAGGTGTTGCCGACCCTGCTCGAGAAGACGCTCGAGCGGGGCTGGCGCGCCCTGATCAAGTCGGCGCATTCGCATCGGCTGGATGCGATCGACGAGACGCTGTGGACGTTTCGGGACGAAAGCTTCCTGCCGCACGGCCGGGCAGACCAGCCGCACGCCGAGCGCCAACCTGTCCTGCTAAGCGAGACGGGCGAGAACCTGAACGCCGCTCAGGCGCTGTTCATAGTGGACGACGCAGAACTGGGTGCGACGGAAGGGTTCGAACGATGCTTCATCATTTTCGACGGACGGGACGAGAGGGCGCTGCAGCACGCCCGGGGCCGCTGGAAGGCGCTGAAGGATCAAGCCGCGGCCCTGTCCTATTGGCGGCAAACGGACGAGGGGCGCTGGGAAAAGGCGGCCTGATCGCTTTCGCGCTTCTGGCCGGCTGTTCGACGCCGGCGTCCGACGCCTCCGCCCCGCGCACCATCGAACAGGCCCAGGTCAATCCGCCCGTAGGCACGCGGATGCCGACCGGCCAGACCCAGGACTTCTGCAAGGCCGGCGAGATGCAATATCTGGTGGGCCGCTCCAAGACCGAGATCCCGGTGCCGGTGGATGTGGTGAACCGGCGCGTGACCTGCACCACCTGCCCGGTGACGCAGGATTTTTCCGCCTATAGGCTGAACATCTTCTACAACGAGCAGACAGGCGTCATCGAACAGGTTCGGTGCGGCTGATCCGCCACGCAAGGGAGACGACCATGAAGAAGATTCTGATGTCGAGCCTGCTGGCCTGCGCCGGGGCCCTGACGCTGTCGGCCTGCGCCCCGACGCAGTCGACCGAGACGCCCGGCGGCGAGACCGCCTACAAGGCCTGCAAGGTCGAGGACTATCAGAGCTATGTCGGGCGCAATCGCTCCACATTGCCCAGCGCGCCGGCCGGTCAGACCTTCCGCGTCCTGTGCACCACCTGCGCGGCGACCATGGACTATCGCGAGAACCGGGTGAACTTCGTCTATGACGAGGCGACGGGCGTGATCCGCGAGGTCAAGTGCGGCTGAGGCCTTAACGGCCCACCGTATCGCCGGGCCACAGCGGACCGCTGAAAGTCCGGGCCAGATAATCCATCAGGGCCGTGACCCGCGCCGGGCGCGGTCCGCTGCTGGGGGCGACCAGATGCAGGGCGATGGGCGGCAGGCGCCAGTCGGTCATGACCGTCTCCAACCGGCCATCGGCGATGTCCTTCCAGGCGATGAAGTCCGGCTGCGGAAACAGGCCCAGGCCGGCGCAGAGCGAGGCGGTCAGAGCGTCGGAGTTGTTGGCGCGCAAGGGGCCGCGTGGGCGCACCGCCACCTCTTCGCCCGCCGCATTGGAGAAGCGCCAGACGTCCGGTGTCGGCATATAGGCGTAGCAGAGGCAGGCGTGGCGGTTCAGATCGTCCGGATGGGTCGGGCGTCCGCGCTGCGCCAGATAGGACGGAGAGGCCACGAGGAGCCGGTTCACCGGACGGAGCTTGCGCGCCGTCAGGGAGGAATCCGCCAAGGCCGCGATCCGCAGGGCGCAGTCGAAACCCCCGCCGACCAGATCGATCACCTCGTCCGACAGGTGCAGGTCTATGGAGACATCGGGATGGGTGGCCAGAAACTGGGGCAGGGCAGGGGCGACATAGGCCATGCCGAAGGACATGGGCGCGGCCAGACGCACCAGACCGCGCGGGGTGACGGACATGTCCAGCGCCTCGGACACGGCGCCCTCGGCCTCGGCCAGCATCAGGCCGGCGCGGGCGGCCAGGCTGCGGCCCGCATCCGTCAGTGCGAAACGACGTGAGGTGCGATGCAGCAGGGTGGTCTGGAGTTGCTGCTCCAGCCGGGCGACGGCCTTGGAGACGGTGGCCTTGGACAGGGCCAACTGGTCGGCGGCGCCCGAGAAGGATTGAGTCTCGGCCACCTTGGCGAAGATGGCCAGGGCTTCGAGATCGGGCAGGCGGGACATGGACGGCTCCGCGACGGAAACGATGAGTTTCAGCTGTTTCTATTTCTGTTCGGTCGTCGATCTCTATCTTGGCGTCAAGCCAATGACGCCGGGATGGCCCGGCGAGAGGACAGAACAATGATCGAGCGCAGACCTTTCGACACCCTGGGCGGCGCCAACCACGGTTGGCTGAACGCCAAACACCACTTTTCTTTCGCAAACTACTACGACCCGGCGCGGATGAGCTGGGGCAACCTGCGGGTCTGGAACGACGACGAGATCGCGCCGGGGACCGGCTTTCCGCCCCATCCCCACGCCGACATGGAGATCATCACCTATGTGCGCGACGGGGCCATCACCCACGAGGACAGCCTGGGCAACAAGGGCCGCACGGTCGCGGGCGACGTCCAGGTGATGAGCGCGGGCACCGGCATCCGTCACGCGGAATACAACGCAGAGCCGGAACTGACCCGGATCTTCCAGATATGGATCGAACCGACCAAGCGCGGCGAAGCGCCCAGCTGGGGCTCCAAACCCTTCCCCAAGGGCGAGCGTTCGGGCCAGTTCGTGGTCCTGGCCTCTGGCTTCGACGGGGACGACGACGCCCTGCCGATCCGCACCGATGCGCGGATCGTGGCTGCGACCCTGAACGCCGGCGACAGCGCTGACTATCCGCTGGGCGTCGCCCGTCGCGGTTATCTGGTGCCCGCCAAGGGCGAGGTGGAGGTCAACGGGGTTCGGTTGAACGCCCGCGACGGCGTCGCCATCGCCCAGGAGGAAGTCGTCACGGTCAAGGCCCTGTCTGACGCCGAGATCGTGCTGGTGGACGCCGCCTGAGTTTTCGGATCATCCTGCTGCCCGGTCGGACATCGAGCCGACCGGGCGAACCGTATCGTGCGGGGTCCAGTCTCAAGGAGGGAAGCGAATGTTCAATCAGGCGGGGCGGTGGTCGCCGCAGTTGCTGGCGGCATTGCGAATCGTGGCGGGTCTGTTGTTTCTGGCCCACGGGGTGGTGAAGGTGTTCGGCTTTCCAGCCGGCGCCGAACCGGGGCAGCAGGCGCTTGCGTCCCTGTTCGGAATCGGCGGCGTCATCGAGATCGTGACCGGCGGATTGCTGATCCTGGGCCTGTTCACGCGGCCGGCGGCCTTTATCGCCTCGGGCCAGATGGCGGTGGCCTATTGGATGTTCCACGCGCCGAAAAGCCCGTATCCGGCCGTGAACGGCGGGGATGCGGCCATCCTGTTCTGCTTCGTCTTCCTGTACATCTTCGCGGCCGGGCCTGGCGCCTTCAGCCTGGATCGTCAGACGGTTCGCCGCTGAGGCGGATCAAGGGCTGCGGCGCGTGACGCGCGGCGGCCCTTTCGCTTTTCAGACGACGACCGCCCAGTCGGTGGCGCGGACCAGGCTGTCCACGATGCCGGGCTCGGAGGAGGCGTGACCGGCGTCACCGACGATGTCCAACCGGGCCTCGGGCCAGGCGCGGTGCAGGGCCCAGGCGCCTGAAATAGGCGTGACCACGTCGAACCGGCCCTGGGCGATCCAGCAGGGGATATGGCGCATCCGGTCCACGTTCTTCAGAATCCAGTCGTCGGAGTCGAAGAAGCCGCCGTTGGTGAAATACCAGTTCTCGATCCGGGCGAAGGCGACGGCGAACTCGGGTTCCGCGAACTTGTCCGGGCGGGCGTTCGGACCCTCGACGCTGACGGTTTCACCTTCCCAGCTGGACCAGGCGACGGCGCAGCGTTCGCGCTCGGCTACGTCCTCGCCGATCAGACGCTTGTAATAGGCCGCCATCAGGTCGCCGCGCTCGGCCTCCGGGATGGGGGCGACGAACCGTTCCCAGGCGTCGGGGAAGATCATCGAGGCGCCGTCCTGGTAGAACCAGTGCAGTTCCTTTTTCGTCAGCAGGAAGATGCCGCGCAGCACCAGGGCCAGGCATCGCGCGGGATGGGTGATGGCGTAGGCCATCGACAAGGTCGAGCCCCAGGAGCCGCCGAACACCACCCATTTGTCGACGCCGCACAGCTCACGCAGCCGCTCGATGTCGCGGATCAGATCCCAAGTGGTGTTGTCCTCCAGCGAGGCGTTCGGACGGGATTTGCCGCAGCCGCGCTGGTCGAACATGATGATGCGATAGCGGGCGGGGTCGAAATAGCGCCGCATCCCCGGATTGACCGCGCCGCCGGGGCCGCCGTGAAGGACGACGACGGGACGTCCGTTGGGATTGCCGCTTTCCTCGTAATAGATCTCATGCACGCCGTCCGTCTTCATCCAGCCCGACGCATAGGGTTCGATCTCGGGATAGAGTTCGCGGCGCGGTTCAGCAGACGTCGGGAAGGCCATGGATCGTAGAGTCTTTCTCAGCGGCCGAAGGCGGCCGAACGGGGCGTCAGGAACGCAATGCCGCAAAGGCCAGGCAAAGCCAACCGACGATCATCAGCAATCCGCCGATCGGAGCGACCGCGCCCATGGCCGGCAGGCCGAGCAGACCGATGGCGGCCAACGCCAGGCTGAAGACCAGGCCGCCGGCCGCCCCCAACCAGCCCGCCAGTCGCGCCAGGCCGCCGCCGCCCGTCCACAGGGCGCAGGCCAGGGCGAAGACGGCGTGGCCCAGCTGATAGTGCGAGCCGGTCTGCAACAGCGTCTTGATCTGGGGACCGGCGCCATGCGCGGCGAAGGCCCCCAGGGCCACGGCGAGGGCGCCGTTCAGGGCGGCGAAGACGATCAGATTGCGCTCTGCGGTCATGGAGCCGACCCTAGGGCCTGAACGTCGTGCAGGGAAGCGGCTTGGCGGGCGGCGAAGTCTGCTAGGACGGCGCGGATGAGGATCGAATCTCGGACACGCGCGGCGCTGCAATACGCCCTGATGTTCATGGGGACGGGGGTCAGCCTCCCCTATGCGGGCCTGTGGATGCGGGCGCAGGGGCTGAGCGGGGCCGAGATCGGGGTGCTTTTGGCCGCGCCCATGCTGGCGCGCCTGATCACCGGCCCGGCCATCGCCGTCTGGGCCGACGGGTTCCGCTTTCGCCGCACGCCCATCGCCCTGCTGGCCGTGGCGGCGGCCCTCGGCTATGGCGCGGCCGGATTGGTCGAGGGATTCGCAGCCTGGGCCATATGCTGGTTCATCGGTGCGACGAGCGCGGCGGCCCTGATCCCTCTGACCGACGTCTTGACCCTGAGATTGGCGCGGCGCGAGGCCTTCACCTTCGCCGTGCCGCGCGGTTTCGGCTCGGCGGCCTTTCTGATCACCAACATCGTCGTCGGCTTTCTGTTGCGTTTGACCGGAGCAGAGGCGGTGATCGTGATCGTGACCCTGGCCTATGTCGGGGTGGCGGTCGCGGCCTGGCGGGTTCTGCCGCCCGAGCCGGTCAACGATGGCGCTCCCCTGGCCGGATGGGAGCGGTTTCGCGGACTGGGGCGATTATTGAGACAGCCGGTTCTTATGACGGCCTTGATGGCGATCGGCGCCGTTCAGGCGGCCCACGCCTTCTACTACGGCTTTTCCGCGATCCTGTGGCGGGCGCAGGGGATCGAGTCGTCCACGACCGGACTGTTGTGGGCCTTCGCCGTGGTGATCGAGATCGGCTTCATGTGGGCGGTCGATCCGTGGCGACGGCGGCGCGGGATCGGGCCGGAGACGCTGCTGACCGTGGCGGCGGGGGCTGCGGTCCTGCGCTGGACGGCGATGGCGGCCGCGCCGCCGCTGTGGCTGCTGTGGCCGTTGCAGGCCCTGCACGCGCTGAGCTTCGCCGCCAGCTATCTGGCGGGCGTCGAACTGATCGAACGGTTGGCCCCGCGCGACAGCCATACGGCGGCGCAGACCCTGAACTCCATGCTGTCGGCCGGGGTGCTGATCGGTCTGGCGACCCTGGCTAGCGGGCCGCTGTACGATGCGTTCGGGAGCGGCGGCTATCTGGCGATGGCGGGGCTGGCCGGCGTGGGGCTGCTGGCGGTTCTGAGCCTGAAGAGCCGTCGGGCGCGGCCGGCCTAGGCGCGGGTCTGCGGCGACAGATGTCCGGCCATGGCCGAAGCGGCCGCCTTCACGCCCTTGCGCACCGCCGTCTCGTCCGCCGGGATCGGGGCGCGCAGCAGGCCGACGGCGGGGACGTGCGGGCCGTCTGGCAGGTCGGCAAGGACGCGATAGAGGATGTAGGAGCCGGCGTCCTCCTCGGCGTCCGAGGACGCATCGGCGGCCAGACCGGCCGCGTTCAGGGCGCGAAGCATGTCGGCGACAGGGGCGGTGGTGCGGGCGACGCCCGGACCGGTCAGGGACAGCCGCTCCCTGCGATCCAGCGCCCGGTTCTCGGCGCGCATCTGGACACGGAACCCTCCGGCCTTGTGCGTGCGCCCGACCAGCAGGACGGCGCGACAGTCTCCGTTCCTGAGATGATCGCCAAGGCGCGAGGCCAGGGCGTCAGGATCCCCGCCGGAGACCGGCACCGTGCGGGCGCCCGCAGGGCTCCACGGCGTGCCCGACAGATCCTCGATCAGATCCCAGCCGCCGTCCGCGTCGTCATAGGTGCAGATGGCGATGCCCGGCCGACGATCCGCACGGGCGGCGCTGGCGCTGGGATAGGTCGCATCCACCATACTTTCCCCCAATGCGTGACGGTTCCGCGACGCAAGGCAAGAGGCGTGAACTTGCGCGCCGCGTCAAGCCCCGACCGACCGCTTAGCCCAGGTCGCCGACTGCGGCGTCCAGCAGCATGAAGGCGCGGCCGGCGTCTGACGCCAGACGTCCCTGAACGCCCGCCGCATCGCCCGCCCGCGCCGAGGCGGCCAGCTCCTGGGCGAAGAGGCGGACATAGCGCTCGGCGTCCTTGCGCAGTTCCGCGTCGCCCAGCACACGGCGCGAGACGCTGCGGACCGCGGCCGGAGCCACGCGGCGCACGATGGCGCGCGCGCCGTCGGTGTCGCCGCTGCCGATCGCCCGGGCGGCCTCCTCGACGCGGGAACGAGGCAGAAGGGCGTTGGGATCGACGCCCATCCGACGGATGGCGGCCGTCACCCGGTCGGACAAGGCCTCTGCCTCTGCCGCCGGAACAGACGGGGTGTTCAGTTCCAGCGGCGCTTCGGCAGGATCGTCGCCGATTACCAGGTCGCTCCAGTCCAGCCCTTTCTCGGGCTCGGCGGCGGGCGCGTCCGTCGGCTCCAGGCGCAGGCGGCCGCGCAGGCCGAAACGGCGATCCTCCACGGGCGCGGGGGCGCGCATGGAACGCGGCTCGGGGTCGGGCGCGATCTCGCGGCGGCGGGCGGGCTGGGCGTCGCCCGATACAACGCCCATCAGCCGGACCGCTTCGGTCAGCATGTCGTAGTTGCGGCGCACCCGTTCCTGGAAGCCGACGTCCAGAGCCTCGGTGTCCTCCGCCGCCTTGCGCGAGGCGGCGGCGAGAGAGGCCAGGCCTTCCTCGACGGTGGCGCGCACCGCATCGGCGCGGGCCTGGGCTTCCTGAGGCAGGCGCGCGGCGCGCTCGTCGACATCGGCTACGGCGGCGTCGATCTCGGACAGGGCGGCGTTCAGCCGGTCGATCATCGTCTCCAACCGGTTGACCATGCGCTCGCCCGTCTGATCGACCAGATGGGAGGTTTCGGCGACGATGCGACGGGCGTCCTCGATGCGGGCGTCGGCGGCCTGGTCGGCCTTCTGGGCGGCCTCGAACAGGGTTTCGCCCAAGCGGTCGGCGCGCAGGCGGGCCTGCTCGGCCGCATCGGCGGCGGCGGCGCGGGAATCCTCGGCCGTGGCGCGCATCTGCTCCAGGGCGCGGCGCGTCTCCTCCATCAATACGTCGCGGGATTCGGCGGCCAGGGCCTCGAACCGATCCAGGGCCAGCTTGGTGGCGGCGTCGAAACCGTCGGCCTCGCGCTGGGACATGTCGACCAGGGCGCGGAACTGGTCCGCCGCCGCCTCGACCAGATCGCGCATCGATTCCACCGAGGTCTGGGAGGCCTGGCCCAGGTCGGCGGCGGCGGCGCGGCTGGCCGACAGTTGTTCTATCAACTGGGCGCGCTGGCTTTCGACCTGGGCGGAGAAGTCCTCCTGGTCTGTGCGCAGGGCGTAGGCGGCGGTGACGAGGGCCGCGCGCTGCTGGCTGAGGCCTTCCTCGACCGACTGAATCTGTTCGGAGACGCCGGAGCCGGCGTTCTCCAGTCGAATGGTCTGGCGGGCCAGGTCTTCGGCGGCGACGCGGGCGGCGTCCTGGGCTTCGCCGGCGGCGGCGGCCAGGTCGGCGGCGCGGGCGGCCAGCGCCGCCTCGGCCTCGCGCAACTGGGCCTGAGCCAGGTCGGAGGCGTCGGCCACCATGCGGGATTGGCGTTCCACCGCATCCACGACGCCGGTCGCCTGTGAATCCAGGTGGACGCCCAGGGTCTGCATCTGGTCGCGCTCGCGGCCCAGACTTTCGGTCAGGCGGCGGGCGGTGCGACTGGCGGTCTCGGCCGCCTCGTTCAGGCGCGCCGTCTCCTGGGCCAGGGCTTCGCGCAACAGGGCCATGTCGTTGCGGGCGCGCTCGGCGGCCAGGGCCGCGTGGTCAATGTCGGAGCGCAGCGATTGCAGCACCTCGCCGGTTTGTTGGGCGGCGAGGGCGGTGGGGGCGACCAGAGCCTCGGCCAACTGGCGCGCGCGCGTGGTCTCGGCGGCCAGGCCCGCGCCCTGGCGCACGGCGTGGGCCAGGAGAATGGCCAGGCCTGCGGGCGCCAGGGCGATCAGAGCGTAGATGGCCAGCCGCAGCGCGTCCAGATCGGCCCCGCCGGCCCCGACCTCATAGGCGGCCCAGGAGGCGACGCCGCCGATCCACAGGGCCGAGGCGACGCCGGCGATCAGATAGGCGTGACGGCCGGACGGTTGGGCGCGCGTGGCGGCGATGGTCTTGACGGCGGGCGGGGACGACCGTTCGAACGGGGCGAGGGGCTTGCCAGCGGCGACGCCCAGTTCGACGGCGGCGGTCGATTCAGGCGCGGGTTCGCTGGGCAGGTCGAAGGCTTCAGCCAGGACGCGCTGCTGACGCGCCGCCTCGACCTCCCGTTCTTCGGCCAGGCGCTGTTCTTCCAGCAGGCGGCGACGACGACGTTCGGACATGGGGCGTTCGGGGACGACTTCAGGCGTCGGCTCGATCTCGGGCAGGGCGGCCTCTTCGTCGGCCGCGTCCAGACCGTCGACGACGGGCGGTGCGTCCTCGACGGCGCCCGCTTCCTCATTGGTCAACTTCAGCGGCGGTCGCTTGGGAGATTTCATCGCCGACAACTCGATCCCTACACTCGCGTGCCGCGCGACACGCCCGGTCGAACCCTAGAGGCTGAACCGCGCGAGTTGAAGCGCGCGACGACAGGAATCCGCCAGTCGGCTCATTTCCGTAACGATTCGGCGCGAGACAGGCGGTTCGAACCGAGCGAGATCAGCAGCTGCGCGAGGATGGTCGGTCCGAGGGCGACGATGCGGCGGAACAGTCCGCCACGCGGTGCACTTCACGGTCAGCCTGCGACGGTGCGTGGGTGTCGACGCCGAACTGCGACAGGACGGCGGCGGCCAGAAGCGCGATGAAGCCGGCGATGAATTCGACCAGCACCTGCATCGAGCCCTCCCTGTCGCGCCGTCCAGGTGCGGCGGCGGATGACGAAACTATGCCTGAGATGAGCGAACGTCACAATCCCGCCCTATGACGATTGACCGGAGGGGGCGCGCGTGGAACGGGTGATCGACTTCCAAGCCATTGATCGAGAAGCGAACAGAACGACGCGAATGACTGACGGCGCTTCCTACGAAGGCAGCTTGCTGGCGCCGGGGCCGGGCCTGTGGCGCACCGCCGTGGCGGATCGGTTCGCGATATTGATGGAGAACGAAGCCTATTTCGACGCCCTGGCCTCGGCGATCCATAAGGCTGAACGGTCGATCGTCGTTCTGGGCTGGCAGTTCGATCCCCGCACCCATCTGGACCCCGAGGCGCGGCCCGGCGACCGGCACGCCGAGATCGGTCGGCAACTGCGGATGCTGGTCAAGCGCAAGCCGGATCTGGACGTGCGGCTGCTGATCTGGAAGTCGCCGCTGCTGATCGCGGCGTCCCAGGGCTTTTATCCGCACAAGGCGCAGCGGTGGTTCCGGAAACGGATGGTGGAATTCCGACTGGATTCGCCCGGCCCCATCGGCGCCTGCCATCATCAGAAGGTCGTGGTCATCGACGATCGGATCGCCTTCTGCGGCGGCGGGGACATTTCGACCGACCGCTGGGATTCGGCCGAGCATCTGGATCACGATCCCCGTCGCGCCCTGCCCAGCGGCCTGATCTGCAAGGCGCGGCACGAGGTCATGTGCGTCATGGACGGGGAGGCGGCGCGCGCCCTGGGCGATCTGGCGCGCGAACGCTGGTTCCGCGCGACCTGGGAGCGCACCGTGCCCGATCAAGCCGACACTGACCCCTGGCCTGACGGCGTGCCGGTTCAGATCACCGACGTGCCGGTGGGTATCGCCCGCACCGAGCCGAAATGGGGCGGGCGGCATGAGGTGCGCGAGAACGAAACCTTGCACCTGGAAGCCATCAGGCGCGCCAGAAAGCTGATTTATCTGGAGAACCAGTATTTCACCTCGCCCATCATCGCCGCCGCCCTGGCCGAGCGGCTGGCCGAGGCGGACGGACCTGAGGTCATACTGGTCTCCACCGGCAAGAGCCCCAGCTGGTTCGACAGCCTGACCATGGATACGGCGCGGGCCGAGGTTCTGTATCGGCTGGAGCAGGCGGACAAATACAACCGCTTCTTCGCCTTCGCCCCGCGCACGGCCGAGGGCGACCGGATCATCGTGCACGCCAAGCTGTCGATCATCGACGACCGTCTGCTGCGGATCGGATCGACCAATCTGAACAACCGTTCCATGGGATTGGACACCGAATGCGACGTGGCCATGGAGCCCACGGACGCCGCCGGGCGCCAGGTCATCGTCGATCACCGCCACCGCACCATCGCTCACTGGATCGGGGTTAAGACGGAAGAGTTCGCCGCCGTCGAGGCCGTCATGGGCGCGACGGGCAAGACGATCTGCAGCTTCGAGACCGACCGGCTGGTTCCTCTGGGCTCCGAGCCGCCCACGCGCATCCAGCGGATGTTCGCCGAATGGCAGCTGGGCGATCCCATGTCGTCGTCCGACGCCTGGCGGCCGTGGAAGCGGCTGAACAGATCGCACCGCACCCGTCCACGCTCCGAGGGCGGCCAGGCCCCAGGCTGACCGCCGCCGGCTTATGGCGCGGTCAGGCCGCGACCATGTCGAAGTCGATGATCAGCGGCAGGTGGTCGGAGGCGACGCGGGCCAGGGGCGAATAGTCCGATCGCACCGCGCGGATGCGGATTTCTGGGCTGACGAAACAATGGTCGATGCGGATGGCGGGGAAGGCCGAGGGGAAGGTCTTGACGCTGGGTTTCAGGGCCAACTGACGCTGGCAGTCCTGAAGGCGGCGGCACAGGGTCTGATAGGGGCGGGTGATTGAGGTGGCGTTGAAATCGCCCGCCAGCAGGGTAGGGCCGGTGCAGCCGCCCAGCCAGCCCGCGCCGGCCAGGGCTGCTGCCTGGAGCCGTTGTTCGCGCGGAACGAGACCCAGGTGGGTGTTAAGGACATTGATGCGGACGCCGGCGATCTCGATCTCAGACCAGATGGCGCCGCGCGGCTCCAGCCCCGGCACGCCGCGCACGGACGGCAGGGAATCGGCGCGGATCAACCGTTCAGGGTGCGGGGTCAGGATGGCGTCGCCGTACAGTTCGGCCTCGACCCGCATGGCGGGGTGAAAGCGCGAGGTCATGGCCAGACCCGCGGCGATGGCCTGGGCCTGATCGACCCCGCCGGTGCGGGCGCGGCCGACATCCAGTTCCTGCAGGCAGACGATGTCCGGCTCATGCTCGCCGATCACGGCGACGATGCGGTCCACATCCAGGCGGCGGTCGGTCCCGACGCAGCGGTGGACATTGTAGGTGAGAAGGCGGGGCATGGCAGGGCGTGAGGTGGGCGGGCCGGCCTTATGAACGGTCAATAAGACCCTGGTGCGACGCTTACAGCAGGATCAGGTGATCGGGCAGTTCGTTGGGATTGTCGGCGCGCGGCGGGAAATGCTCGGCCAGGACCTGGCCGCTCAGGGCAATGGCCTTTTCGAAGCCATCGACAGGCCGGTTCGCGCGCAGACCCGCCGTCAAGGCCGCGACGGCCTCGGCCCAGACGCCTTCGTCGACCAGGGTGTGGATGCCTTCGTCGGCGATCAGTTCGACCTGATGTTCGTCCAAGGCGGCGAACAGAAGAACGCCGGTCCGTTCGCGCGTGACATGGACGCCGTGGGCGAAGAACTGCTGAAGCGCCGCCTTGCGCACCCTGGCGCGACGCAGGCCGCGCGGCGTGGCCCAGCGCAGGACGGTCGGGATGCGGGTCAGAAGAAACACGCCCACGAAAACCGCCGCCTGAACCAAGGCGTAGACGCCTAGGGCCTGAACCACGGTGGCGGACCGGGCCGCCTCGTGCGCCGCCTGCCAGCCGCCTTGGCCGGGCCAGTCGACATCGAGACCCAGGGGCAGGAGCAGCAGGGGTAGAATCAGGGCCGCGCCCGCCGCCCAGGCCAGGCTGACGTCGGCGTAGGTCGAGGCGTTGCGCGCCACCACGCAGAAGATTTCGCCCGAGGTCCGCTGTTCGGCGCTGGCGATGGCCGTGGCGATGCGTGCGCGGTCGTCGTCGGTCAGTCGCATCACCATCCTCCCGAAGCCCCGCCGCCGCCGAAGCTGCCCCCGCCGCCGCCGAATCCGCCCCCGCCGAAACCGCCGCCGCCCCAGCCGCCCCGGTCGTCGTCGTCGCGATTCTTCATCATCTCGGACGCAGCCCAGACCAGGATCGGCCCCAGCCCGCCGCCGCCGCCATGACGACGTCCGCGCCCGGCCGCCCCGACCGCCCGGACGAACAGGAACAGGAAGATCACGGCGATGAAGACGATCGTGCCGATCGGAATCTTGGCGCCGGACGCCTGGTGCTCGGTTTCGGCGGCCGCCGCGCGGGCCTGGGCCTCGGCAGGGTCCAGCTCCAGCTGGGCGATCAGGGCGTCCACGCCTTTGACCACCCCGGCTTGATAGTCGCCCTGGCGGAAGGACGGCAGGATGTCGTTCTGGATCACGAGCGACGAGAAGGCGTCCGTCAGAATGGGCTCCAGACCATAGCCGACCTCGATCCGCACCTTCTTCTCGTTGGGCGCGACGATCAGCAGGGCGCCGTTGTCGCCCTCTTTCTGGCCGATGCCCCAGGCGCGGCCCAGCTGATAGCCGTAATCCTCGATCGGCTGATCGTGCAGACTGTCGACCGTGACTACGACCAGCTGATCGCTGGATTTCGCCTCCAGCGCGGCCAGCTTTTCAGTCAGCGCCTGCTCGGTCGCCGCATCCAGCAGGTTCGCCTGGTCCACGACCCGGCCGGTCAGGGGCGGGAAGGTCGGCTTGTTCTGGGCGGCGACCGGCAGCGCGAAAAGCAGCGCCGCCAGCAGGCCCAACAGCAGAACCGTGGACAGGCCGCCGCCGGCGGATCGGCGGACGGCGGCGAGGGGCGCGTTCAAGGCCGGAACTTACTGGGCCGGCGGGGTGGCGCCGGGCGTCACGGGCGCGGCGTTTCCGCCCGGGGCGGCGGAGGGCGAATTGCCGAGGTTGAAGTTCACCTGAGGCGCGGACTGGGCCTCAGCCGTGGCGGTGAACAGCTGCATCGGCTTGGATCCCGACTGGATCGTCTTGGCCCAGATCACGCTGGGGAAGGTGCGCAGGGTGGTGTTGTAGTCGCGGACCGCCTCGTTGTAGTCGCGCCGTGCGATCTGGATGCGGTTTTCGGTGCCTTCCAACTGCGACTGCAGGGTCAGGAAATTCTGATTGGCCTGAAGCTGGGGATAGGCCTCGACCGTCACCAGCAGGCGCGACAGGGCGCCGGACAGCTGGCCCTGAGCCTGCTGGTATTGCTGGAAGGCCTGCGGATCGCTGAGGCTGTCGGCCGACACGTTGACCGACGTGGCGCGCGCGCGGGCGTTGATCACGTCCGTCAGGGTTGTGCGTTCCTGAATGGCGGCGCCCTGAACCGTGGCGACCAAGTTCGGCACCAGGTCGGCGCGGCGCTGATACTGACTTTGCACGTCGGCCCAGGCGGCTTCGGCCCGCTCCTGCTTGGTCGGAATGGTGTTGTAGCCGCAGCCGGCGACGGCCGGCGTGACCAGGAGCGCCGTGGTGAGCGCGATAGAGCGAGCGTTGAGGCGGACCATGACATCTCCCTGTCGGCGCTATCGCCGTTGGACCGACTATCGGCCCGCCGCCTCAATGCATCAAGCGTCCAATGGCTCCGGTTGCAGATTGTTGGCGCGGCAGGCGGCCGAATAGGTGTTGGCCAGAAGGCAGGCGATCGTCATCGGCCCGACGCCGCCGGGGACGGGGGTGATGCGGCCCGCGACCTGAACGGCCTCGGCGAAGGCCACGTCGCCGACCACGCGGGTCTTGCCCTCGGCCGCCTTGACCGGATCGGAGGACGGCACGCGGTTGATGCCGACGTCGATCACCGTCGCGCCCGGCTTGATCCAGTCGCCGCGGATCATCTCGGGCCGGCCGACGGCGGCGACCAGGATGTCGGCGGTGCGGCACAGGGCGGGCAGGTCGCGCGTCCTGGAGTGGGCGATGGTTACGGTGCAGCTCTCGCCCAGCAGCAACTGGGCCATCGGCTTGCCGACGATGTTGGAGCGGCCGACGATCACGGCGTTCAGCCCCGTCAGATCGCCCAGTTGATCCTTCAGCAGCATCAGCGACCCCAGGGGGGTGCAGGGGACCAGGCCCGGCAGGCCGACGGCCAGGCGTCCGGCGTTGACGACGTGGAAGCCGTCCACGTCCTTGTCCGGGTCGATGGCGTCCAGCACGGCCGAGGAGTCGATGGCCTTGGGCAGGGGCAGTTGAACGAGGACGCCATGGATGCCCGGATCGGCGTTCAGATCGGCGATCAAGGCCAGAAGCTCGGCCTGGGTGGTCGTGTCCGGCAGGCGGTGAGTGTCGGAGCGCATCCCGGCTTTCAGCGTCGTCTCGCCCTTGTTGCGGACATAGAGTTGGCTGGCCGGATCCTCGCCGACGATGACCACGGCGAGGCCCGGCTTGACGCCATGTCGCGCTTCCAGACGGGCCGAGGCGGCGGCGACGCGCTCCACCAGGCCGGCGGCGAAGGCCTTGCCGTCGATCAGGACGGCGGACGTGGGCGGGCTGGGAGGCTGAGCCGACATGGACGGATTCCGGAGGGGAGAAATCGGGATGGCGGCGATTTACAGTCGGGCGGGTTCGGCGTCTATGATCGCGGCGAATCTGCGGAGGATTTCATGAAGCGTCCCACCCTCGTCGCCGCCGCCAGCGTGGCGGTCCTGTTGTGGGCCGCCGGGCCGGCGATCGCCCAGGACGCGGCCTCGATCCGTATCGGCGGCTCGGTGCGCGGAGCCCTGACGGCGGACGACGCCAAGGTGACGGGCGAGGACGGCGACTATGTCTATGACGACTATCGCTTCCAGGCCCGCAACGGTCAGCGGTTGGAGGCCACCCTGCGGTCCGACGCCTTCGACGCCTATCTGGCGCTCTACGCCGAGGGCGACGACACGCCTGTGGCCGAGGACGACGACGGTTTGAATGACGGGACCAACGCGCGCCTGCGCTATACGGTCGGCACGGGCGGCGTCTATGTGTTGCGCGCCCGCACGCTGAGCGGGACGGACGGCGGCGCCTACGATCTGTCGCTGACCGAACGGCCGCCGGCGCCGCGCGGGCCGCGCCCGACGGGCATCCGCCTGGGACAGACCCTGCAGGGCGATCTCAACGCGCGCGATCCCGAGGACGACGACGGCCACCGCTATGACGCCTATGTCTTTCGGGCGACCCAGGGGCAGCGGTTCGTCATCACCCAGAATTCCGACGACTTCGATTCCGTGGTTCAAGTGGGGCGAATGACCGGCGGCGACTTCTTCAAACTGGCCGAAAACGACGATGGCGCCGATACGGGCCTGAATTCTCGCCTGATCTTCGCCGCGCCGGCGACTGGCGACTATATCATCCGCGCCACGGGCTTTTCGGACGGGCAGGGGCGTTATTCGTTGGGGCTGGCCGAGGCGCCGCCCGCGCCGGCGGCCAAGCCGATCACCTTGGGCGAAAAGGTCGAGGGCGCGCTGAGCACGACCAGCCCGACCGACGACGACGGACACCGGGCCGAATTCTATCGCTTCCGCGGCACGGACGGTCAGCGGATATCCATCGAGCTGAAGGCCAGCGGCTTCGACACCTATCTGACCCTGCGGCGCGCCTCGGACAATTCGGTGGTGGCGGAGAACGATGACGGGGGCGACGGCACAAACTCGCGCCTGACCCACACCCTGCCGGCCGACGACGACTATGTAATCGAGGCGCGGGCCTTCAGCGGCGACGGCGAAGGCCGCTTCACCCTGGTCGTGACCGAGACCGCGCCGCCCCCACCGCCCACGCCGGTCGCCCTGGGCCAGACGATCGAGGGCGAGATCACCGAGGATGCGCCGCGCGAAGACGATGGCAAGCGTTATGTCGACTATGTCGTCTCGGGCAAGGAAGGGCAGCGCATCCAGGTCATCCTGCGGTCGGGCGACTTCGATTCCTTCCTGCAGATCGGATCGGCCTCGGGCGACTTCAGCGCCGACGTCAGCGACGACGACGGCCTGGGCGAAGGCACCGACGCCCGCATCACCTACACCCTGCCGGCCGACGGCGACTATATCGTTCGGGTGACGCCCTACGCCGCCGACGGCAAGGGCCTGTATTCGCTGGAACTGAGCGACCGGGGCCCCGAGCCCAAGCCCGGCAGTCTGCTGGTCGGCGCCACCGTGCGCGGCGAACTGTCCGACAAGGACGCCATGACCGACGAGGGCGCCTATTTCGACGCCTACCGCTTTCAGGCGAAGAAGGACGAGAAGCTGCGGATCACCATGGTCTCCAACGCCTTCGACGCCTTCATCGACCTGGGGTCGGACGGGGACACGTTCGAAAGCCTGGCCACCGACGACGACGGCCTGTCGGACAAGCACGCCCGGCTGGACTGGACCGCGCCGGACGACGGCTGGTACGTCATTCGCGCCAGGGCCTATGCGCCGAACCAGACCGGGCCCTACGCCCTGACGGTGGAGCGCCAGCCGGCGGGGGCAGCCCGTGACGCCCAGGCCGCGTCGCCCGCGCGGCAGCCCTGAGGCGCGATAGGGCGCCGCTTTTCCTGTTCGTGGCTGAAAAGGCGACGCTCAGGCGCGCGGCCCTTCGGCCGTCCGCCTGAGGTCTTTGCGGCTCAGCGCGCGGGGCGCGCCTTGTCGGACGAACTGCGCGCCAGTTCGCGGTTCAGCCACAGGGCCAGAAGGGTGCAGATGGCGCCCGACAGCAGATAGGCGCCGGCGGCGATCAGGCCGAACTGGCTGGAAATCCAAAGGGCCGCCAGGGGCGCGAAACCCGCGCCGAACAGCCACGCCAGGTCCGACGTCAGGGCCGAGGAGGTGTAGCGGTTCGTCAGGCTGAAGCTGGACGCCACGGGGCCCGAGGCCTGGCCGAACGACAGGCCCAGAAGGATGAAGCCCGAGATCATGAAGATCAACTCGCCCACGGGGCCGCCGTTCAGAAGCTGGGGCGCGAAGCCCGAGAAGGCGGCGATGCCGGCGGCGGTGATCGCCAGCAGGGTGCGGCGGCCGTAGCGGTCGGCCAGCAGGCCCGAGGCGAGGATGGCGACCAGGCCGAAGGCGGCCCCCACCATCTCGATCAGCAGGAAGCGGACCGGCGTCTCCTTGGTGAACAGGAAGACCCACGACAGGGGGAAGACCGTGACCATGTGGAACATGGCGAAGCTGGCCAGGGGGGCGAAGGCGCCGATGGCGATCTTGGGGCCCTCTTCACGCAGGGCCTGGGACACCGGCGTGGGCTGAAGCTCGCGCGTTTCGAACAGTTTCTGGAACGCCGGCGTCACAACGATGCGCAGACGCGCGAACAGGGCGACGACATTGATGGCGAAGGCCACGAAGAAGGGATAGCGCCAGCCCCAGTCCAGGAAGTCGGGCGCCGACAGAGTGTTCAGGAAGAAGGCGAACAGGGCCGAGGCGACCAGCAGGCCGATGGGCGCGCCGAGCTGGGGGATCATGGCGTACCAGCCGCGCTTCTTCTCAGGCGCATTCAACGCCAGCAGCGAGGCCATTCCGTCCCAGGCGCCGCCCAGAGCCACGCCCTGGCCGATACGCGTCAGGGCCAGCAGCACCGGCGCCCACATCCCAACGGTTTCGTAGCCGGGGATGAAGGCCACTGACACGGTGGAGGTGCCCAGCAGCAGCAGGGCGGTGGTCAGCTTCGCCCCGCGACCGAACTTGCGGTCGATGGCGATGAACAGAACCGTGCCCAACGGGCGGAACAGGAAGGCCAGGGCGAAGACGGCGAAGGAGAGCAGGGTGCCGCCCACCGCGCCCGCATAGGGGAAGATCAACTGCGGGAAAACGACCACCGAGGCGATGGCGTAAACAAAGAAGTCGAAAAACTCGGACGTTCGGCCGATAATGACGCCGATGGCGATCTCGCCGGCGTCAACCTTGCCATGGCCCGTATGAAGGGCGGCGGCGTCGCGTTCCAGCGACTCTGACGAAGGGGTCGTCGAGGCGGACATGGGCTTGATCGCTCCGTAGGACTTGATTTGGGCGGCACGGCGGATCGCCGCATTATGACCGGGCGCCCTTTGCGATGAAAGCGGCTACAAGAGGATAGGACAGATTGTCCAATGTCGTTCCAGATCGAAGCTGACTATCCGGCGCGGTTCAAACGCCAACCGTCGCGGCGCCCCCCCCTTGCCCGACGCTTTCCGATTGGAGCCGCCTTGCGCCGTCTGCGCCTTCTTTTGCTCGCGCCTGTCGTGGCTATGCTGTCGGCCTGCGACCTGGTCGTCCTGAAGCCGGCGGGCGATGTGGCCGCCCAGCAGGGCGACCTCCTGATGATCTCCACCCTGCTGATGCTGCTGATCATCGTGCCGGTGATGGCGCTGATCGTTTTCTTCGCCTGGAAGTACCGGTCGTCGAACAAGGACGCCGACTATCGCCCGGACTGGGATCACTCGACCTCGCTGGAACTGGTGATCTGGGCCGCGCCGCTTCTGATCATCATCTGTCTGGGCGCCCTGACCTGGGCCGGCACCCACCTGCTGGATCCCTATCGGCCCATCGACCGGATCAAGCCGGGGCACGCCGTCGCCGAGAATGTCGAGCCGCTGCAGGTCAATGTCGTGGCCTTGGACTGGAAGTGGATGTTCATCTATCCGCAGTACGGCGTTGCGACGGTCAACGAACTGGCCGCGCCGGTGGATCGTCCGATCCGTTTCCACATCACCTCGTCCTCGGTGATGAACAGCTTCTACATTCCCGCCCTGGCCGGCCAGATCTACGCCATGCCGGGCATGGAGACGAAGCTGCACGCCGTCATCAATCGCCCCGGCGAATATCAGGGCTTTTCGGCCAACTATTCCGGCGACGGCTTCTCGCACATGCGGTTCGCCTTCCACGGTCTGGACCAGGCCGGGTTCGACCAATGGATCGCCGGCGTGCGTCAGGGAGGCCAGACGTTGGACCGCGACCGCTATCTGGAGCTGGAGAAGCCCAGCGAGAAGGTCCCGGTGATGCATTTCGGCCAGGTGGACGGCGCACTGTGGGACGCGATCCTCAACATGTGCGTCGAGCCGGGCAAGATGTGCATGGGCGAGATGATGCAGATCGACCGCAAGGGCGGCCTCAGCCTGGCCTCGGTGCGCAACACCATGCCGCTGATCTACGACAAATACGCCGGGCGCGGGAAATCGCCGGCCTATTTCGGATCGAACGAAAGCTACGTCATGACCATCTGCACCCCGCTGCAGGCCGAGGCGGCCGCCGCCGACCGCATGCGCCGAGCCGAGGTTCAGGCCGTCGCCACGCCTGTTAGCCTGGATCGGCTGACGGGACAGGGACTGTCGCCCAAGGGCACGCCCATGGCGGCGCTGACATCCAATCCCTTCGCCGCGGGGCCGGTCTCGACCGACATCCGTTCCGCCCCCAACGCCTGAGCGAATGCCTAGCCGATGAACGCCGACACTCTCATTCCAATGCTGTTCGGGCGCCTCACGCTCGAGGCCCTGCCGCACGAACCGATCGTGCTGGCCACCATGGTGGTGGTCGTATTGGGCGGCGTCGCCCTGCTGGGCGCCGTGACCTATTTCAAACTGTGGGGCTATCTCTGGAAGGAGTGGTTCACCACCGTGGACCACAAGAAGATCGGGATCATGTACATGATCCTGGGGCTGATCATGTTCGTGCGCGGCTTCGCCGACGCCATCATGATGCGCCTGCAGCAGGCCATGGCCTTCGGCGGGTCCGAAGGCTATCTGAACGCGCACCACTATGACCAGATCTTCACCGCCCACGGCGTGATCATGATCTTCTTCGTGGCCATGCCGCTGGTGACGGGCATCATGAACTATGTCGTGCCGCTGCAGATCGGCGCGCGCGACGTGTCCTTTCCGTTCCTGAACAACTTCAGCTTCTGGATGACGACGGCCGGGGCCATCATTGTCATGGCCTCTCTGTTCGTGGGCGAGTTCGCCCGCACCGGCTGGCTGGCCTATCCGCCGCTGTCGGGCATCGGCTACAGTCCGGGCGTCGGGGTCGACTACTACATTTGGGCGCTTCAGATCGCGGGGGTAGGGACCACCCTGTCCGGCATCAACCTGATCGCGACCATCGTGAAGATGCGCGCGCCGGGCATGGGCATGATGAAGATGCCCGTCTTCACCTGGACCTCGCTGTGCACCAACGTGCTGATCGTGGCGTCCTTCCCCGTCCTGACCGCCGTTCTGGCCCTGCTGACGCTGGACCGTTACGTCGGCACCAACTTCTTCACGAACGACTTCGGGGGCAACCCGATGATGTATGTGAACCTGATCTGGATCTGGGGGCACCCCGAGGTCTACATCCTGATCCTGCCGCTGTTCGGCGTCTTTTCGGAGATCGCCTCGACCTTCTCGGGCAAGAAGTTGTTCGGCTATACCTCCATGGTCTACGCCACGGTCGTCATCACCATCCTGTCCTATCTGGTGTGGCTGCACCACTTCTTCACCATGGGCTCGGGCGCCTCGGTGAACAGCTTCTTCGGCATCACGACGATGATCATCTCGATCCCCACGGGCGCGAAGATCTTCAACTGGCTATTCACGATGTATCGCGGGCGCATTCGGTTCGAACTGCCGATGATGTGGCTGATCGCCTTCATGCTGACCTTCGTTATCGGCGGCATGACGGGGGTTCTGCTGGCAGTGCCCCCGGCCGACTTCGTGCTGCACAACTCGCTGTTCCTGATCGCCCACTTCCACAACGTCATCATCGGCGGCGTGCTGTTCGGTCTGTTCGCGGCCATCAACTTCTGGTGGCCCAAGGCCTTCGGCTTCAAGCTGGACAGGAAGTGGGGACTGATCAGCTTCTGGTGCTGGATCCCCGGCTTCTGGCTGGCCTTCGCGCCGCTGTACGTCCTGGGCCTGATGGGGGTGACGCGCCGGATGCGGGTGTTCGACGATCCGTCGCTGCACATCTGGTTCATCATCGCCGCCATCGGGGCGGGCGTGATCGCCCTGGGCATCGCGGCCATGTTCATCCAGTTCGCCGTGTCGATCATCAACCGCGACAAGCTGCGCGATGTCACCGGCGACCCGTGGGGCGGCCGCACGCTGGAGTGGGCGACGTCCTCGCCGCCGCCGGCCTACAACTTCGCCTTCACGCCGGTCGTGCATGACGCCGACGCCTGGTGGGACATGAAGAAGAAGAAGTATCAGCGCCCGCTGAGCTGCTACAAGGCCATCCACATGCCGTCCAACACGGGGGCGGGGGTCATCATCTCGGGCCTGTGCCTGGTGATGGGTCTGGCGCTGGTCTGGTACATCTGGTGGCTGGCCGCCCTGTGCTTCGTCGGCGTGCTGGCGGTCTCGATCGGCCATACCTTCAACTACAAGCGCGACTACTACATCCCGGCGGATGAGGTGCGCGAAACCGAGGAGGCGCGGACCCGCCTCCTGGCCGGAACGGAGGCCTGATCCATGAGCGCGACCGCGATCAAGCTGGACGACCCGACCGTCTTCCACCTGGAAGAGGAGCCGCACCACGAGGAAGGCTCCAGCACCATGCTGGGCTTCTGGCTCTATCTGATGAGCGACTGTCTCATCTTTGCGATGCTGTTCGCCGCGTTCGGCGTGCTGGGCGGCAACTACGCCGCCGGGCCGGGGCCGAAAGAGCTGTTCGACCTGGAGCTGGTGGCGGTCAACACCGCCATGCTGCTGTTCTCGTCGATCACCTACGGCTTCGCCATGCTGGCCATGGACAAGAACAACACCCGGCTGACGCTGATCTGGCTGGCCATCACCGGCCTGTTCGGCCTGGCCTTCCTGGGGATCGAACTCTACGAGTTCGGCCACCTGATCCATGAGGGCGCCACGCCGCAGCGCAGCGCCTTCCTGTCGGCCTTCTTCACCCTGGTGGGCACCCACGGCCTGCACGTCACCTTCGGCATCATCTGGCTGGTGACGCTGATGGTGCAGGTGGGCATGAAGGGTCTTATCCCCGCCAACAAGCGCCGGCTGATGTGCCTGTCGATGTTCTGGCACTTCCTGGACGTCATCTGGATCGGCGTCTTCACCTTCGTCTATCTGCTGGGCATGCTGCGATGAGCGCCGAAAACCACTCGCCCGAGTCCCACGAGACCGATCATCTGGGCCACGAGGCCCACAATCACGGCTCCTTCAAGAGCTACATGATCGGGTTCGTCCTGTCGGTGATCCTGACGGCGATCCCCTTCGCCCTGGTCATGACCGGCGTCCTGCCGAAACAGGCGACCGCGCTTCTGGTGATGGGCTTCGCCGTGGTGCAGATCGTGGTCCACATGGTCTATTTCCTGCACATGAACTCCAAGTCGGAGGGCGGCTGGACCATGCTGGCGCTGATCTTCACCGTCATCGTGGTGGTCATCGCCCTGTCCGGTTCGCTGTGGGTCATGTACCACCTGAACACCAACATGATGCCGGCGACGCACGACATGTCGCAGATGATGGGCTGACGAGGGCGCGATCACCGACCATTCACCCGTCCCCGCGCCGCGATCACGGTCGACGCGCATCGTCGCCTCGGTCGCGGCGCTGGTGTTGTTCATCGGCTTCCTGGCGCTGGGCGGGTGGCAGGTGCAGCGTCTGGCCTGGAAGACGGCCCTGATCGCCCAGGTGGACGCCCGCGTCCACGCCGCGCCCGTTCCCGCGCCGGGTCCAGACCGCTGGTCCGCCATCACGCGCGAAGGGGATCAGTATCGGCGCGTCGTCCTTCATGGCGTCTTTCGCCACGATCAGGAGACCATGGTTCAGGCGGTGACGGATCTGGGCGCGGGTTTCTGGGTCATGACGCCTTTGGCGGAGGATCGCGGCTTCACCGTTCTGGTCAATCGCGGCTTCGTCACGCCTGACCGGCGCGATCCGGCGATGCGCGCAGACGGCCAGGTCGAGGGACCGCGCACCGTGGTCGGTCTGTTGCGCATCAGCGAGCCCAAGGGCGGCTTCCTGCGGGCCAACGATCCGGCCGGCGACCGCTGGCGGTCACGCGACGTCGCCGCCATCGCCGCGCGGCGGGGCCTGACGCACACGGCGCCCTATTTCGTCGATGCGGACGGGCAGGCCAATCCAGGCGGCTGGCCGCGCGGCGGACTGACGGTCATCCGCTTTCCCAACAGCCATCTGATCTACGCCCTGACCTGGTTCGGCATGGCCATGCTGACCCTGGTAGGATACGGGCTGTTCTGGCGCGAGGAACGGCGGCGACGGCCATGAACGCGTCGCTGCGTCATCTTCTGGGGCTGGGCGGCTGGAACGAGGGCGTTCTGTCGCACGACGGGGCCAACCGTCGGAACATGCTGCTGCTGATCCAGCTGCGTTGGCTGGCGGTGGCGGGGCAGGTGGCGACGATCCTGCTGGTCCACTACGCCATGCGCATTCCGCTGCCGGTCGGACTGCTGTTGATGGCGCCGGCGGGCCTGGTGGCGGTCAATCTGCTGTCGGCGGCCATTTCGGCGCGGGCCGGCGGGGTGACGGATCAGGGGCTGATGTTCGCCCTTCTGGCGGATGTGACGGCCCTGACTTGGCTGCTGTATCTGACCGGAGGCGCGGCCAATCCGTTCGTTGCGCTTTATCTGCTTCAGGTGGTGCTGGGCGCGGTGCTGCTGGCGCCGGTCTACGCCTGGGCGCTGATTGCCCTGACCAGCCTGTGTTTCGCGGGCCTGGGCCTTCGCAACCGACCCCTGGCCCTGCCGCCGACGCGCGAAGACGCGCTTTTGAGCCTCTATCTTCAGGGCAGTTTGATCTGTTTCGTGCTGATGGCGGTTCTGCTGGTGCTGTTCGTGACGCGGATCAGCCAGAACCTCAGGGAGCGGGACGCCTCCATGGCCGACATGCGCCAGCGGGCGGTGGAACACGATCATATCGTGCGGATGGGGCTTCTGGCCTCGGGCGCCGCGCACGAACTGGGCACGCCCCTGGCGTCTCTGTCGGTGATCCTGAGCGACTGGAAGCGGATGCCGCGCCTGGCCGACGATCCTGATCTGGCCCAGGACATGACCACGATGCGGGCCGAGGTCGAGCGGTGCAAGGCCATCGTCACCGGCATCCTGATGTCGGCGGGCGAGGCGAGGGGACAGGCGCCCGAGCGCACCACGGTGCGCGCCTTCATCCGGGCCGTTGTCGAGGCCAGCAGCGCCGAGGGCGTGGCGGTGGAGATCCGCGACCAACTGAGCCAGGACCCGGCCATCATCGCCGATCCGGCCCTGCGCCAGGTGCTGGGTGTCCTGTTCGACAACGCCGCCGAGGCGGGGGCGCGTCGTATCGTCGTCACCCTGGGCCAGGCGGGCGAACTGCTGGAGATCACGGTCCGTGACGACGGCCCCGGCTTCGCGCCCGAAATCCTGGATCGACTGGGCAAGCCCTATACTTCCACCAAGACGCGGCCGGGGGCGGGACTGGGCCTGTTCCTGTTGATGAACGTGATACGTTCCCTGGGCGGAACGGTCGAAGCGGCCAATCCGCCGGCGGGTGGCGGCGAGGTGCGGCTGCGACTGCCGTTGTCGGCCCTGGCGCCGGAGGAAGGAGACCGGCGATGACCGAAGACGCGCGACTGCTGCTGATCGTGGAGGACGACGCCTCCTTTTCGGCGACGCTGAAACGCTCTTTCGAGCGACGCGGCTACAGGGTCGTGACCGCCGCCGGGCCCGAGGCCATGGCCGAGGTGTTGAAGACGCATCGGCCGGGATACGCCGTGGTCGATCTGAAGCTGGGCGGCGCGTCGGGCCTGAGCTGCGTGGAGACGCTGCACGCCTTCGATCCGCAGATGGACATCGTCGTCCTGACCGGTTTCGCCAGCATCGCCACGGCGGTCGAGGCGATCAAGCTGGGCGCGCGGCACTATCTGGCCAAGCCGGCCAGCACCGACGACATCGAGGCCGCCTTCGGCCGGGCGGGCGGCGACGCGGACACGCCGCTGGGCACGCGCCCGACCTCGATCAAGACCTTGGAGTGGGAGCGGATCCACGAGACCCTGGTCGAGACGGACTTCAACATCTCCGAGGCGGCGCGGCGTCTGGGCATGCACCGGCGCACCCTGGCCCGAAAGTTGGAAAAACGGCGCGTGACCTGAGGGTCAGTCCAGTTCGGCGGCGATCCGGTCGGCCAGGCCCTTCAGGGTGGCGGCGTCGGCCATGGGGGCATGGCCGTGACCCTTCAGGTCGCGGTCGCGCCAGCGCGGAATGATGTGGAAATGCAGGTGGAAGACGGTCTGCCCGCCTGCGTCGCCGTTGAACTGCATGATCGCCAGACCTTCGGGCTTCAGCGCCTTTTCGACCGCCCTGGCCGTGCGTTGCAGGGCCGCGGTCAGGCGTTGCAGCACCTCGGGCTCCACCTCCAGCAGATTGCGCGCCTGGGACTGTTTGGCGATGATCAGCACATGGCCTTCGGACTGTGGAAAGACGTCCATGAAGGCCAGGACGTTGTCGTCCTCCCACACCTTCACCGACGGAATCTCGCCGCGCAGAATCTTGGCGAAGATGTTGTCGGGGTCATAGGCGCCGTGCAGGCTCATGGGCGGTCTCCGTATCGATCCGGCCTCCTGGATAGCAGTCGTGCGCGGACGAGGGGAGCCTTCGTCGCCATGGTGCGTTATGGTGAAGCTTTAATCCTAGGAGGACGCCATGATCCGTTTCATCGTTCAGGCGCTCGTCACCATGGCGGGCCTTTGGCTGTCGGCCCAGGTGGTGCCGGGCGTCGATTTCACCAATACCGGCTCTCTGATCGCGGCGGCGATCATTCTGGGCGTCGTCAATGCGATCGTGCGGCCGATCATGGTCGTGCTGACCTTCCCGATCACGGTCGTGACCCTGGGCCTGTTCCTGCTGGTGGTGAACGCCGCCATGATCGGCCTGACCGCCATGTTCCTGGGCGGATTCGTCGTCGACGGTCTTTGGGCCGGGATCGGTGCGGCCATCGTGACAGGCGTGGTCAGCTGGCTGGCCGGCGCCTTCATCGGCGGCGGCGACGATCGGCGCGCGGCCTGAGACGGATCAGCCGGGACGGATGACCATGCAGGTGACGCGACGCTCGGCCAGGGCGTCGCAGGCCGCCTTGGCCCCGTCTTCCGTCAGGCCGGTGAAGCGTGAGCGATACCAGTCGCCGGCGGTCTGCACATCGCGCTGTGCGCTGGCGAACTGGGCGCGGAATCGACGGCTGACCTCTCCAAGCCAGTCGTTGGCGACCTTTTCGTCGCGGAAGGCGCCGACCTGCACGGCCCAGCGGCCGGCCGGCGTGCGCGCCGTTTCGCGTGGAGGCTGAGGCGTCGTGCGACGCGGCGTGGTCGAGGGCGCGGCGGCCGCGCCGCGCGGGGCGCCGTTCAGAGAAGCGGTGACGTTGTGAGGCGCGCGGGAGGATGCGGTGGTCGCAGGGGCGCCGGCCGACTGACTGGCGGCCACTTGACCAGCAGTCTGGGCCGTGGCGGCCGCGCGCTGGCTGGCGGCGCGTTCGGACGGCGCGGGCGTGATGCGCGTCGGCAGGGCCGCAGGCGCCGGGGCGGCCGTATAGGCCACGGCGGTGGAGGATTCGGCGCCGGTCTCCTCGTCGTCGCTGGCGTTCAGGGAGGCGTAGGCGATGGGCGCGCCGACCGACTGGCTTTCGCCGCCCAGGCCGAAGCCGCGCTGCTCGAAGAAGGTCTGGGCGATCTGGATGTTCTCGCCCTGGGCGCGGCGGCGTTCGACCTCGAAGCCGGTGTCCATCAATTCCGCGACATGGGCGTTGCGGCTGGCGCTGGAGCGGCCGCCCAGAACCACGGTGATCAGGCGCCGGCCGTCGCGCACGGCAGAGGCCGCCAGATTGTAGCCCGAGGCGTTGGTGTAGCCCGTCTTCATGCCGTCATAGCCGCGACCCGTCGGCAACAGGCCGTTGGTGTTGCGATAGCTGCGGCCGTTGTAGGCCCAGTCGTGCAGGCCGAAGTAGCTGTAGTACTGCGGGAAATCGCGCATGATGGCGCGCGCCAGCGTCGCCTGATCGCGGGCCGTCGTGACCTGGCGGGCGTCGGGCAGACCGTTGGCCGTGTAGTAGCGGGTGTGGGTCATGCCCAGTTGATGCGCCTTGCGCGTCATCATGGCGGTGAAATTGGCTTCGGACCCCCCGATGTGTTCGCCGATGGCCAGGGCCATGTCGTTGGCCGAGCGAACGGCGGTGGCGCGCATGGCGTCGTCCAGGGTGATGGTCTGACCCGCCGGCAGGCCCAGTTTCGAGGGCGGTTGGGACGCGGCGCGGGGCGAGACGGTCAATACGTCGTCCAGATGCGCCTTGCCCTGAGAAAGGGCTTCGAACGTCAGATAGAGCGTCATCATCTTGGTCAGCGACGCCGGGAATCGGCTGCTGTCGGCATGACGCGAAAACAGGACTTCGCCGGTGGCGGCGTCCACCACGACGGCGGCGTAGCGGCTGTTTTCCTGCGACTGGGCCTCGATCGGCCTGACGTTCGTCCCCAGGGTGATCAGGGAGAAGGCGAGGAGGGCGAAAAGGCCGCGGCGGAGCAGGGACATCATGGGCGGTTACGAACCCTCGGTGAGCAGGGTGCGACAGGCCCCCCGGCCGCCGCGACTGAGCCCTACCATAGGAAGCGGGGGTTTCATGGTGGTTAACCGCTCGTCAACGCGAATTTGAAGCGTCGAGCGCGGTTATGCGATCGTCATGTTGCGTTGCACAAAATGTCTTGAAGTCTTTTCGCACATGCAATATATGACGTCTAAGAGCAGAGTGCTTCCCCCAACCCCGCGTCCCGCCAAGCCGGGGCGTCTTTGGAGACAAGATCATGGCCGACGCCGCCGAAACCGTGAAGAAGACCGTCGAACAGACCGCCGCCAAGGCCAAGGAGCAGATCGAGACCGCCCAGGCCGCCGGCGCCAAGGCTTTCCGCGAAGGCATGGACAAGTCCGTCGCCTCGCTGGCCGAGCTGAACGCCCATGGCAAGAAGAACCTGGAAGCCCTGGTCGAGTCGGCCAGCGTCGCCCAGAAGGGCGCCGAGGCTCTGTCGCAACAAGCCCTGGGCTTCGCCAAATCCTCGTGGGAAGAAGGCGTCGCCGCTTCCAAGGAACTGACGACCGCCCGTTCGGTGCAGGAGTTCTTCGAACTGCAGACCTCCTGGGCCAAGAAGTCGATGGAGCGCTATGTCGCCGAACTGACCAAGACCAACGAGATCGTCACCGCGACGGTCAAGGACAGCCTGAAGCCGATCAACGAGCGCGTCACCGCCTCGGTCGAGACCTTCCAGGCCGCTCGCTAACCCAGCGAACTCCTGAAGAATCGAGAAGGCCCCGGAGTACGCTTCGGGGCCTTTTTGCCGTCAGGGCAGGGGGGAATGGTCGTAGCTGAAGACACGCGCCAGCTTCCACTCGGTCCCTTCCTGTTTCCACATCTGCGTGAAGCGGGCGCGTCCGACGCGCTGTTCGGGTCCATTGCCCTGGCGTTCGTAGAAGATGTGCTCGCCCGTTTCGACGGCGCCGTAGTTGTTGATGGGGTAGACAGCCAAGCCGTCCGACAGGGCCTCGCGCCGGGTCCGCCAGGCGTCGGGCGCGCTGCGGTCGTGACAACGCGCGGCGTATTGCGCCACGAAGCTATCAGCGTCGGTCGCCACACGTCCGCCTCGGTCGTCGAAAAACTCGAAATCGTCAGTCAGCATGGCCCGAAGTCCGGCCGGATCGCAGCCTTCGAAGAAGACAGAGAAGAGTTTCGCGTCAGCCGCCATGACGGCGGTTTCGAGCGGGGTAGGCTGGGCGAAGGCGGCGAGCGAAAGGGCGGCGACGAGGGCGGCGGGCATGGCGATCGGGAGCTGTTCAACTGAGGCGTTCAACCTGAGCCGTTGACCGCCTTGGATCACGTGAAATCTTTGTCAGACGCTCTTCACGAAAGCCGTGACTGGACGCCGCTTCAATTCAGGCCATCATTCCCTATCTGAGAGCCAAGACGACTCCCCGACTACGGAACACGAATGCCCATTCAAAGGCCCGGTGAAAAAGGCGGCGGACAAGGAACCGCCGTCGTCACCGAAACCAAGCCGAAGCTTCAGAAGCCCTCGCTCTATCGGGTGCTGATCCTGAACGACGACTACACGCCGATGGAATTCGTCGTCTATGTGCTGGAGCGGTTCTTCCAGAAGAGCCGCGAGGAGGCCACCCGCGTCATGCTGCATGTGCATCAGCATGGCGTCGGCGTCTGCGGCGTCTTCACCTACGAGGTCGCCGAGACCAAGGTCGCGCAGGTCATCGAGACGGCGCGCCGCCACCAGCACCCTTTGCAATGCACGATGGAAAAGGACTGAGAGGAGCCTCCCGATGCCTTCGTTTTCCCGTCCTCTCGAAGAAACCCTGCACCGCGCCGTGGCCTACGCCAATGCGCGCAGGCACGAGTACGCCACGCTGGAGCATCTGCTCCTGGCCCTGATCGACGATCCGGATGCGTCCGGCGTCATGCAGGCCTGCAACGTGGATCTGAACGCGCTGAAGACGGCGTTGACGCTTTATGTCGACAACGACCTGGCCGCCCTGGCCACCGCCGACGGCGAGGACGCCAAGCCGACCGCCGGCTTCCAGCGCGTGATCCAGCGCGCGGTGATCCATGTCCAGTCGTCCGGCCGCGAGGAAGTGTCCGGCGCCAACGTGCTGGTCGCCATCTTCTCCGAGCGCGAAAGCCACGCCGCCTATTTCCTGCAGGAGCAGGACATGACGCGCTACGACGCGGTCAACTTCATCGCTCACGGCATCGCCAAGAAGGCGGGCGCCAACGAGGCGCGTCCGGCCAGGGGCGCGTCGCCTGAGGAAGCCGAGGATGCTTCCGCCGTCAAACAGGGCGGCGAGGCGCTGGAGGCCTATTGCGTCGACCTCAACGAGAAGTCGCGCCAGGGCAAGGTCGATCCGCTGATCGGTCGTCAGGCCGAGGTGGATCGCTCGATCCAGATCCTGTGCCGTCGGACCAAGAACAACCCGCTGCTGGTCGGCGATCCGGGCGTCGGCAAGACCGCCATCGCCGAGGGGCTGGCCCGCAAGATCGTCAATGGCGAGGTGCCCGACGTCCTGAAAGACGCCACCATCTATTCGCTGGACATGGGCGCATTGCTGGCCGGCACCCGCTATCGCGGCGACTTCGAGGAACGCCTGAAGCAGGTGGTCAAGGAGTTGGAGAACCACGACAACGCCGTGCTCTTCATCGACGAGATTCACACGGTGATCGGCGCGGGCGCGACCTCGGGCGGGGCGATGGATGCGTCGAACCTGCTGAAGCCCGCTTTGGCTTCCGGCACCCTGCGCTGCATGGGATCGACGACCTACAAGGAGTATCGCCAGCACTTCGAGAAGGACCGCGCCCTGGTGCGTCGCTTCCAGAAGATCGACGTCAACGAGCCGACGGTCGAGGATACGGTCAAGATCCTGAAGGGGCTCAAGACCTACTACGAGCAGCACCACAAGGTCCGCTACACCGACAGCGCCATCCGCACCGCGGTCGAACTGTCGGCCCGCTACATGACCGACCGCAAACTGCCGGACAAGGCGATCGACGTGATCGACGAGGCCGGGGCGTCGCAGATGCTGCTGACCGAGTCCAAGCGCAAGAAGGTCATCGGCCAGAAGGAGGTCGAGGCCGTCATCGCCAAGATGGCCCGCATCCCGGCCAAGTCGGTGTCCAAGTCCGACACCGAAAGCCTTCGCGAACTGGAAACCGATCTGAAGCGCGTCGTCTTCGGTCAGGAACAGGCCATCGAACAGGTATCGGCGGCCATGAAGCTGGCGCGTGCGGGTCTGCGCGATCCGAACAAGCCCATCGGCAGTTTCCTGTTCAGCGGCCCGACCGGCGTGGGCAAGACCGAGGTGGCCAAGCAACTCGCCGCCACCCTGGGCATCGAGATGCAGCGCTTCGACATGTCCGAATATATGGAGCGGCACACGGTCAGCCGTCTGATTGGCGCGCCTCCGGGCTATGTCGGCCATGACCAGGGCGGCCTGCTGACCGACGCCGTGGACCAGCATCCGCACGCCGTCATCCTGCTGGACGAGATCGAGAAGGCGCACCCGGACGTCTACAACATCCTGCTGCAGGTGATGGACAACGGCATGCTGACCGATGCGGTCGGCAAGAAGGTCGACTTCAGGAACGTCATCCTGATCATGACCACCAACGCCGGTGCCGCCGACAACGCCCGCGCCTCCATCGGCTTCGGCCGGGGCAAGGTCGAGGGCGAGGACGACAAGGCCATCCAGCGTCTGTTCGCGCCGGAGTTCCGCAATCGCCTGGACGCCATCGTGGCCTTCAAGCCGCTGGGCGCCGAGACGATCCGTTCGGTCGTGACCAAGTTCGTGCTGCAGCTGGAAGCCCAGCTGGCGGACCGCAACATCACCATCGAACTGACCGACGAAGCCGCCGACTGGCTGGCCAAGAACGGCTTCGACGAACTGTATGGCGCGCGTCCCCTGGCGCGGGTCATTCAGGACTCGATCAAGAAGCCGCTGGCCGACGACATCCTGTTCGGTCGCCTGACGCGCGGCGGACACGTCAAGGTCCAGCTCAAGGACGGCAAGATCGACTTCGACATCGCCGGCCCCTCGGGCGCCCCGGCGAAGGCCGAGGAAGAAGAGACGGCCTGATCGTCGGTAGGCCAGACATCAGAAGGCCCGGCTGGAAACAGCCGGGCCTTTTCTTTTGTCGTAATCGTCGAACGCTTGGTTCATCACAACGAACACGACGCTGTGCGCGTTGTGATGAACCCATCCGTCCCCCGCTATCGCGGGATCAGGCCGTCACCCTGTTTGAACGGCGACAGTTCGGCGGTCATTGCGGCCCGCTGTTCCTCCACCGCCGGGCCTTCGTCCTCCAGATAGCGGGCGACGGGATCACGCAGAGCCGGGTCGGCGATGAAGTGGGCGGAATAGACGGGGGAGGGCAGGTAGCCGCGCGCGATCTTGTGTTCGCCCTGCGCCCCGGCCTCGACGCGGGACAGGCCGCGCGCGATGGCGAAGTCGATGGCCTGATAATAGCACAGTTCGAAATGCAGGAATGGCACATCGTCCAGCGTGCCCCACTGGCGGCCATACAGGGCGTCACGGCCGATGAAGTTCAGGGCGCCGGCGATGGGTGTCTGATCGCGAAACGCCATGACCAGGGCGATGCGGTCGGCCATGGTCGCCCCGACGCGGGTGAAGAAGTCGCGCGTCAGATAGGGCCGGCCCCATTTGCGCGAGCCGGTGTCCATGTAGAAGGCGAAGAAGGCGTTCCAATGCGCCTCGGTGATGTCGGCGCCGGTCAGGATGCGGATGTCCAGGCCCGCCTGGGCGTCGCGCCGCTCGCGCCGGATCGACTTGCGGCGGTTGGCCGACAGGGCGGCAAGGAAGTCGTCGAAGGTCTTATAACCGTCGTTGCGCCAGATGAACTGGATATCCTGACGCGGCAGCAGACCCGCCTCGGTCATGGCTGCCCATTCCGCCTGCGTCGGGAAGTTGACGTGCAGGGACGAGACGCCCAGCCGCTCCACCAGGGTCAGGGCGCCCTGCAACAGGGCCTGACGCACCGTCGCGGTGTCCGCATCGGGATGGCTCAGGAAGCGCGGCCCGGTCGCGGGCGTGAAGGGCACGGCGCCCAGCAGCTTGGGATAATAGCGCCCGCCGGCCCGCTCATAGGCGTCGGCCCAGCTGTGGTCGAAGACATATTCGCCCTGGCTGTTTCCCTTCAGATACAAGGGCATGACGCCGAGGACGGCATTGTCCTCGTCGCGCAGTGCCAGATGACGCGGCGCCCATCCCTGACGCGGGGCGGCGCTCTCGGACGCCTCGCAGGCGTACAGGAAGTCGTAGCAGACGAAGGGATCGCCGGTGCAACGCGCGCAGGCGTCCCAGGCCTCACGGCCGATGTCGGCGATCCCGTCGTGAACCGAGATCTGAAAGATCAGCGGATCTCCACGATCGCGTCGATCTCGACGGCGAAGCCCAGCGGCAGCTTATAGACGCCGACGGCCGAACGAGCGTGCTTGCCCGCGTCGCCGAAGACCTGGACCATCAGGTCAGAGCAGCCGTTGATGACGGCGGGAATGGCCTCGAAGTCCGGTCCGGCCTGGACGAAGCCGCCCAGCTTGACGATGCGGACCACCCGGTCCAGGTCGCCGTCGCAGGCGGCCTTGATCTGGGCGATCAGGTTCAGGCCGCACAGGCGGGCGGCGTCGGCGGCCTGCTCCGGCGTCACATCGACGCCAACCGTGCCCTTGACCCCGCCGTTGGCGTCGTTCGACAGCTGGCCTGAGATCGTCAGCTGGTCGCCCGAACGGACGTAGGACACATAGCTGGCCACCGGCTTGGCGGGTTCCGGCAGGGTGAGGCCGAGTTCGGCGATGCGGGCTTCGATGCTCATGGCGGCTCCTGTTGATCTGGGCGGGGTTTAGCGCGGGGCGGGGGCGGCGTCACCCGTCTGACCGGCTTTAAAGGTTCGCCAACCGCATCGTGTCAGGGTGCGACCATGGATATGCACCTGACCCCCGACGTCGCCGCCTTCCATGCCGCCCTGGCGCGCTTGTCGCCTGACGACCGGGCGCGGGTCGACGCCGCCGCCGGCCCGGCCGCGCAGAAGGCCGCCGAGGCCGCGCCCCACTGGGATTTCGAAATGCCGGCCAAGGCGGTCGACGCCCTGCTGGGGCCGGACGCCTCGGACGACGTGCGACGCGGCCTGATCGCCGCTTGGGCGCTGCAACTGCCCGACCGCGCGGCGGCGATGCGCCTTCCGCCGCAGGTCATGGACCTCTATCCCTACTGGATCGACCAACTGGCGGCGTTTCTGGACAAGGCCGAGGGCGACTATGTCTTCGACCACTGGTCCAAGGATGTGCGCTTCACCCTGGCGCTCAGCGTGCCGGGGGCAAAGAGCCAGGTCATCGACCTGTCCTCGCCGGTCGGGCCGGGGCAGATCGTCAAACACGTCCGCGACGGCTGGGGCCTCAAGCCGCTGTTCCGCTATCTGGCGGCGGGCGCGAAACGCGAGCCGTGGCTGGAGGTGCATACCGAAAGCCGCTGGCTGCGCGGCTTCAACGAGGACGGCTGGAACGAGGCCTGGGCGACGGCGGCCGAGCTGTGCCGGGCGCGGCCGGAACTGGCGGGCATGATCGGCTCCAGTTGGTTCTACGACCCGCCCCTGACCGAGATCAGCCCGCGCCTGGCCCACCTGCGCCTGAACCCTCTGAACGGCGGCGCCTTCATGGTGCATCAGGGCCCTGCCCCGATCCACACCGAACGGGCCGGCACAGCCTCGCCGTCGCGGAAGGCGTTGATCGACAGCGGCGAATACACCGCCCGCTCATGGCTGATGATCTGGCCTCGCAAGGAGCTGATCGCGTGGGCGGACCGGCGAAAGGCGACCGCTTGACCTGCCTCCGCCATCCTCGGGGCAAGCCCGAGGGTGACGACTTCTATTGGGTCGCCAACCGCCACGCCGCCGCGACCGGCCGGATGTCCAGATCGGCCGCCTTGGCCAGACGGATCAGCCGGTCGATGTCCTCGGGACGGCAGCCGTAGGGCGTCGGCGCGTCGCTGACGTCGTGGCCATAGGCGATCAGCCAGCCTTTCGACGCCGCCGTGTCCTCGACCAGCGCCTCCAGATCGTAGCCTGGCAGGCGGCGGCTCTCCAGACCCACGGCCTGCAGCAGGTTGCGGTCGGCCCTGGCGCGGTTCACGCCGTCACGCACGCCGCGCCCGCACAGGAACCGTCCGTCGATGATCGGCTTGGCCCCCAGGGCGCAGTCGCCGAACGGATAGGCGAAGGTCTGCATCTGATAGCCGTCCAGCCGCTCGGCGACCCAGGCGGCGTTGCGCGCCAGGCTGGCGTCCAGTTCGGCGGGCGTCAGCGTCAGGGTCGAGACGTGTTCATAGGTATGGCAGCCGACCTCGTGCCCAGCCTCGTGCAGTGTCTGCAGATGTTCGACCTCGAACTGCGGCAGGTCCATGTTGCGCCCGCCCGACAGGCCGCCGCAGACATAATAGGTCGCCTTGACGTCGTGCTGGGCCAGGATCGGCCCCGCCTCGGTCCAGGCCGAGACGGGGATGTCGTCGAACGACAGGCTCAGGATGCCGCGCGTCGGGCGTACGGCGACGGGGCGGACGTCCAGATAGCGGCCGGCGCGGCGGCGCATCTTGTCGATGAAGGCGTTCATACCCTCCTTATGACACGCCGGGCTTAAGGCCGGGTTTCACACCGTGACGGGCTGGGCCGTCAGGCCGCGCACGCCGAACACGCGGCGATAGCGTTCGATCTCGGCGGGATCGCCCACGGCCTTGGCGGGGTTGTCCGACAGTTTGACGGCGGGGCGTCCGCCGGCCTCGACCACCTTGCAGACCAGGGAGATCGGCTCCAGCTCGGGCGCGAAGGCGGGCGAGCAGTCGCGGAAGTCGTTGGTCAGATTGGTGCCCCAGCCGAAGCTGAGACGGGCGCGGCCGTGGAAATGGGCGTGGGTCGCCTCGATGCCGTCGATGTCCATGCCGTCCGAGAAGATCAGCAGTTTCTCCCTCGGATCGCGGCCCTTGGCCTTCCACCAGTCGATCAGACGCTCGCCCGCCGGGATGGGCGGGGCGGAATCGGGACGGAAGCCGGTCCAGTCGGCGACCCAGTCCGGCGCCTGTTCCAGAAACGCCTCGGTGCCGAAGGCGTCGGGCAGGACGATCAGCAGATTGCCCGCATAATGCCTGCGCCATTCGTCCAGCACGGCATAGGGCGTCTGAGCCAGCGCCGCGTCGTCAGGCGCCAGGGCCGCCAGAACCATCGGCAGTTCGTGGCCGTTGGTGCCGATGGCCTCCAGATCGTTCTCCATCGCGTGCAGCACGTTGGAGGTGCCGATGAAGGCCGATCCCAGCCCCTCCTTCAGCGCCTGGATGCACCAGCGTTGCCACAGGAAACCGTGGCGACGCCGCGTGCCGAAGTCCGACAGGGCCAGGTCGGGCAGGGCGCGCAACCGCTCCACCTTGGACCACAGACGGGTCTTGGCGCGCGAATACAGGATGTCCAGTTCGAACCGGCCCAGCCGCCGCATCCCGACCCTGCAACGCAACTCGTTCAGTATGGCCAGCGCCGGGATTTCCCACAGGGTCACATCGGCCCAACCGCCGGAAAAGGTCAGGACGTACTGACCATCCTCGACCGACAGGTCATAGTCCGGCAGCCGATAATCGGTCAGCCAGGCGATGAAGTCGGGCGAGAAGATCTGCTTCACCCCATAGAAGCTGTTGCCCGCCAGCCAGACCAGTTCCTTGTTGGTGAAGCGCAGGGTCCGGGCGTGATCCAGCTGTTCGCGCAGGGCGTCGATGTCGACCTCTTCGGCCAGACGGACCCGTTTCGTCCGGTTGATGACCTGGAACACGACCGGCACGTCGCGATGCTCGCGCCAGATCATCTGCAGCATCAGCAGTTTGTAGAAGTCCGTGTCCAGCAGGCTGCGGACGATCGGGTCCAGGCGGAAACCGTGGTCATAGGCGCGTTTGGCGAGGTCCATGCCTTGTCCTACGGCTTCAACGCCCGCCCCGCCACCACCGCGTCCTTGCCGAACTTCTCGCGCAGGGCGTCGATGGCCCGTTCGGTCTTCAGGGCGCGGGTCTCGGTGGTCTGGAACAGGCCGGCGGGGGCGTCCTCGGCGTCCTGGACGTCGGCCATGCCGATGCCGATCAGGCGATAGGGGCGGCCCAGTTCGGGTTTCAGCAGGTCGCGTCCGGCCGCGAACAGGGCGCGCGCCGTCTGCACCGGATCGGGCAGGGTGATGCGGCGGGTCACGATCTTGAAGTCCGCGCGCCGCAGCTTCAGCACCAGGACGCGGCTGGCCACCCCGTCGCGACGCGCCTTGGACGCCAGCTTCTCGCACAGGGGCCACAGCTCGGCCTCCAGCGCCTCGGCCGCGGTCAGGTGCTCGTTGAAGGTGGTCTCGGCGCTCATCCCCTTGCGGTCCCGCTCGGGGTTTACGGCGCGGGCGTCGCGGGCGTGGGCCAGATCGTGCAGGCGCAGACCGGATTCGCCGTAACGTCTGACCAGGTCGCGCACGTCGGCCTGCGCCAGATCGCCGATGGTCGAATAGCCGTCGCTGCGCAACGCCTTGCCGAACACCGGCCCGACGCCGGGCAGGGCGGTGACGGGGCGCGGCGCCAAGAGGCTTTGCGCGTTCGCCGCCCCCACGACGGAAAAGCCGCGCGGCTTGTCCATCTCGGACGCCATCTTGGCCAGGAAGCGGTTGGGGGCTAGGCCGATGGAGACGGTCAGGCCGGTTTCCTCCTCGATCCGCTTCTGGAACCGGATCAGCTGCAGCGCCGGCGGCCCGCCGTTCAGCCGCTCGGTCCCTGACAGATCGACCCAGGCCTCGTCCAGCGACAGCGGCTGGATCAGCGGCGTCAGCCGGCCCAGGGCGCCCAGGATGCGTTGGGATTCGAAGACGTATTTGGCGAAGTCGGGCTTGATGACCACGGCCTTGGGACAGGCTTTCAGCGCCTTGAACATCGGCATGGCCGAGCCGACGCCATACTGCCGCGCGATATAGCAGGCGGTGGAGACCACGCCGCGCTTGCCGCCGCCGACAATGACCGGCCTGTCGCGAAGTTCGGGCCGGTCGCGCTTCTCCACCGAGGCGTAGAAGGCGTCGCAATCCATATGGGCGATCGACAACTGGTCCAGTTCGGCGTCTGCGACCACCCGCCGCGATCCGCACGCCGGACAGCGGTTCTCGCGCGGCCCGGCGGGGTCATCGCCGGTCCACAGACAGTCGCGACAGACGGCCTTGATGGCCACGTTTAAGGTCTCCGTAAGATTGGCTTCACCCCAACTTAAGACTGCGCCGCCACTATCGCCCCCCATGAGGCGTCCCGCGTTCCTGGGCCGCACAGGTCAGGTGACGATGTCCAAGAAAGTCCTCATCGTCGAGGATAACGAGCTGAACATGAAGCTTTTTCATGATCTGCTCGATTCCCAGGGCTATGAGACGCTGCAAACCCGCGAGGGATTGCAGGCGTTGGCCCTAGCGCGTGCGCATCATCCCGACCTGATCCTGATGGACATCCAACTGCCCGAGATCTCGGGCCTGGAAGTCACCAAATGGCTGAAGGACGACGAGGAGTTGAACCACATCCCCGTCATCGCCGTGACCGCCTTCGCCATGAAGGGCGACGAGGAACGAATCCGTCAGGGCGGCTGCGAGGCCTATATCTCCAAGCCCATCTCGGTCATGCATTTCCTCGACACCATCCGGCAGCATCTGGGATGAGCGCGCGCATCCTCGTGGTCGACGACGTGGACGTGAACGTCCGCCTGCTCGAGGCCAAGCTGACGCTCGAATATTACGACGTCCTGACCTGCAACGACGGTTCGACAGCCCTGGCCATGGCGGCGGAGGCGCAGCCCGACCTGGTGCTGCTGGACGTCATGATGCCGGGCATGGACGGGTTCGAGACCTGCCGCAGGCTGAAGGCTCAGGTCGAGACGCGCCACATCCCGGTGGTGCTGGTGACGGCGCTGGACGGGCGCGAGGATCGGATTCGCGGTCTGGAGGCCGGCGCCGACGACTTCCTGACCAAGCCGATCGACGACGTGGTCCTTTTCGCGCGCGTGCGGTCTCTGACGCGGTTGAAGCAGATCATGGACGAGCTGCGCGAGCGGGAGGAGAGCAGCCGCCGCCTGGGCGTGGACGCCGACGGCGTAGCCCGGATGCGCAGCGAAGGCGGACGCATCCTGATCGTCGACGACGACGCCCTGCAGGCCGACAAGATCGCCTCGGAACTGAGCGGCGAGCACCGCATCACCATCGAATCCAACCCCGAGGCGGCCCTGGCTGTGGCCAAGGGGCCGCTGGACCTGATCATCGTCAATGTGGCGGCCCAGTCGTTCGACGGCCTGCGGATCGTGGCCCAGGCGAAGTCGGGCGACGCAAGGCGGGCGCCGGTGCTGGCTGTGGTCGATCCCAGCGAGCGGTCGCGCATGATCAAGGCGCTGGAACTGGGCGCAGCCGACGTCTTGGCTCGCCCGGTCGATTCGGAAGAACTGGCCGCCCGCGCCCGCACCCAGATTCGCCGCAAACGCTATACCGACTTCCTGCGGCACAAGCTGGACAGCAGCCTGGAGATGGCCGTCACCGACGCCCTGACCGGCCTTCACAATCGCCGCTACATGACCAGCCAGCTCCAGGCCCTGGTCGGTCGCGCCAGCCATGGCGGCGCCTCGGTGGCCGTGCTGGTCATGGACATCGACCACTTCAAGGCGGTCAATGACGGCTTCGGCCATGACGCCGGGGACGAGGTGTTGGTGGAGTTCGCCGTGCGTCTGGCGACCAACGTCCGCGCCGTGGACCTGCCGTGCCGCATGGGCGGGGAGGAGTTCGTGGTGGTGATGCCGGGCGCCAGCCTGGAGGCGGCCGAGAGCGTGGCCGAACGGATTCGCCGCGATGTCGCCGCCGCCCCCTTCCGCGTGCTGGGCGGCAGGGAGCAACTGACCGTCACCATCTCCATAGGAGTTGCGGCCACGACCGGTGAGGGCGACACGCCCGAAAGCCTGCTGAAGCGGGCCGACGAGGGCGTCTACGAGGCCAAGGCCAAGGGCCGCAACCTGGTCATCGCCAAGGCGGCCTGACCGCGACCGTTGCAGTCACGACAAAAGAAAACGCCCGGCTGGGAGGTCCAGCCGGGCGTTTTCGATTTTCAACGGATCAAGTGCTTACTTGATCTTGCCTTCCTTGAACTCGACATGCTTGCGCACGACCGGGTCGTACTTCTTGACGACCATTTTCTCGGTCATGGTGCGGGCGTTCTTCTTGGTGACGTAGAAGAAGCCGGTGTCGGCCGTGGAGTTCAGGCGGATCTTGATGGAAGCCGGTTTGGCCATCGGAATTACCTCTGCGACGGCGAAAGCCGCTTAAAATAAGAGGCGCGGAACATACTCAGGATCGCCCCAAAGTCAACGGGCGCGATGCCGCGTTGATGCAGGCGTCCGCACAGTTAGGGTGACGCCATGAAAATCGCACCCCTGCTGGCCGCTGCGGCCCTGGCTTCCCTATCGTTCACCGGCGCTGCGGCCGCGTCTCCCGCTCCGGCGCAGGACGATTTCATGGCGCGCTTGAACGCCCTGTGCGGCCAGCGATTCGAGGGTCGGGTCGTCACCACCGACGCCGCCGACGCCCGGTTCGCCAGCGAACGTCTGATCATGCATGTGCGCGACTGTTCGGCGGATGAGGTGCGCATTCCCTTCGCCGTAGGGGCGGATCGGTCGCGCACCTGGGTCGTCACCCGCACCGATGCGGGCCTGCGGCTGAAACACGATCACAGGCACGAAGATGGAACGACCGACGTGCTGCATTGGTATGGCGGCGACACGGTCAACGCCGGCACGGCCGAGCGGCAGGCGTTCCCGGTCGACGCCGAATCTATCGCCCTGTTCAACGCCAATGACGCGGCGGTCTCGACAACCAACGTCTGGGCGATGGAGGTCCATCCCGCAGGGATGTTCGCCTATGAATTGCGCCGTCCCAACCGGCATTTCCGCGTCGAGTTCGACCTGACCCGGCCACTTGCGGATTAAGGGTCAGGACTCGGACAGGCGGGCGAACCAGATCCCCTCATGCTCGACCCCTGCCGCACGCCCGCGTCCTCATCGGCGACAGGGGATACGACAGCCTTGCCTGCCACGACGCCCAGGCCGCTTGTGGGAACCGACGCCTGTACTCCTTCAAGCCGCAGCCGCAAGATCCCCATACCCCACGATCAGACCTTTTATCGCCGTCGTCACCGCACCGAGAACCTCTTCGCCAGGCTCAAGGACTGGCGGCGTATCGCAACCCGAGATGATCGATGCGCCCAAACCGTCAGGGCCGCTATCACCATCGCAGCCATCATGATCTTTTGGATCAATGAGTTCTGGGCCTAGGCGAGGCTAGCTGCGTCGGAGGCTTCGGGGGCTTCCCTGACATCGAGGCCCCTGGCGAAGACGGCGATCATTTCCCGACAGGCGGTGTCGAAATCATCCGATCTGCAAAGCCCGTCGGACAAGGTGTCCAGCCTGCCGGTCCTTGCCCAGGTCAGCGAGATCGCCCCGGACAGCATATGGTAGAACCAGTGAACCTCCGCCGCCGTGCGGTGGGGCGCGGCGCGTTGGAGGAGGGCGATGAATTCACGCACCGCCGGGTCGAAGGGCGACCCGTTCAACCCCGGTACGGCATTGGCCTGGGTGCTGTTCAACTGAGCGATGATCGCCAAATAGTGCCGCAGACTCTCTCCGCCTCGGCGAACATAGGCGAAGGTCGGTTCCAGATAGGCCCTAAGGAGGCCTTCAACTGTTATCCGGTCGCCGGCCTCGTCGGCGTAGCGCTTGAGTGCCGTCAAGCGCACCTCGTTGACTGCATCCGCGCGCCGCGCTGCGACGGCGCCGAAAAGGCCCTCCTTGGTGCTGAAGTAGTAGTGCATGAGGCTGGTATCGACCTTCGCGGCATCGGCGATCTGCTTCATGCTGACGCCGTTATATCCGCCCGTCGCGAACAACTCCTCCGCGGCTGTCAGAATCCGGTCGCGCGAGGCTTGACGACGCTCCGTGTTCGTTCGTTTGCGCGATGCGGTCACTGAATTCTCCACCCTGGTCATAAGGCACTAGCCGCACCGCCGCGCCAACCCAACCGAAAGATTGAATTTTATTGATCGATCAGTAAAATTGTTGACGACTTTCGGACTCGATGTCAGCCTTGTCTCAAAGCGGGGATACGCCCGCGAGGGAGGTTGAAATGCAGGGGATGAAGGTCTGGCTGGGGGCTGGCGCGTCGTCGTTGGCGATCGGTCTGGGAATGCCGGCGTGGGCTCAGACGCCGCCGGCGCAAGAACAGCAGGTGTCGCAGATCGACGACATCGTGGTGACGGCGAGACGGCGCGAGGAGACGCTCGTCGACGTGCCGATTTCGATCACGGTGCAAACCGGCGAACAACTCGAGAACCGCGGCGCGACGGACATCACCGCCCTGCAACGGGTGACGCCCAACCTCACCCTCCAGGTCTCGCGCGGGACCAATTCGACCTTGACCGCCTTCATCCGCGGCGTCGGTCAGCAGGATCCCCTGTGGGGATTCGAACCCGGCGTGGGGCTTTACGTCGACGACGTCTATGTGGCGCGCCCGCAGGGCGCCGTGCTGGACATCTTCGACATCGAGCGCATCGAGGTGCTGCGCGGTCCGCAGGGCACGCTCTATGGGCGGAACACGATCGGCGGCGCCATCAAATATGTGACGCGCGACCTCGACATGAAAGAACCCGTTTTTCGGGTGCGAGCTGCGATCGGGACGAAGAACCAGCGTGACCTGGTCCTTTCCGGTTCGACGCCGCTGGGCGACCGGGTGGCGGTCGGAGGCGCGTTCGCCACCTATAACCGCGACGGTTTCGGCACCAACCATTTCACCGGCGCGGACACCTACAACAAGGATGTGATCGCCGGCCGAGCGACGATCGAGTTCCATCCGTCCGACAACCTGTTCTTCCGGCTGAGCGGCGACTACACGGAAGACAATTCAAACGCCAATCACGGACATCGCGAGCGTCCCGTCCCTGCGCCGTTGCTGGCGCTTGTCCCGCAGACCGAGTGCCGCTCCGTATTCGCCAATGTCTACGACACCTGCGCAGGGCTTGGCGACGGCAATCAGGTCATCAACAAGGGCGTGTCGCTTCTGGGGGAATGGCGGGCCAGCGACAGCCTGACGTTCAAGTCGATCACGGCCTATCGCGAAGGGGTCACGCACAGCAACGGCATCGACTTCGACAATCTGCCCGGGCCGATCCTCGACATCGCCGCAGGGGGTACGGTCTATGAGGACAATCAGTTCTCGCAGGAATTCCAGCTTCAGTATTCCTCCGACCGTCTCCAGGGCGTCGCCGGCGTCTACTATCTCGACGCCACGGCGGGAGGCCAATACGACACGATCCTGCAGGCGGCGAACCTCACGCTGGGAACCTCGGGAAGCGTCGATACGCGCAGCTTCGCGATCTTCGGCGACTTCTCGTATGATCTGACCGACCGCCTTGCGATCTCCGTGGGCGGGCGCTGGACCCGGGACACCAAGGACGCCGTGGTGTTCAAGGCCAACTATGCCGGCCTCGGCAGCCCGATCGTCGGCCGCAATGTCGCGCCGGCCCAGATCCTGAGCGACTACACGGCTTCGGACACCTATGAGGAGTTCACGCCGCGTGTGAGCGCCAGCTACGAGTTGACCCCCGAGTTCAATTTTTACGCCGCCTATGGCCGAGGCTTCAAATCGGGCGGCTTCGACATGCGCGGCGATGCGACGGCGACGCCCGCGACCAAGAACGGCTATGCGCCAGAGATCGTCGATTCCTACGAAATCGGGCTGAAGGGCGCGGCCTTCGATCGGCGTCTGCGTCTGTCGACGGCGCTCTTCTACAGCGACTATCAAGGTCAGCAGATCACGACCCAGCAGGTCAATCCGGCCGGCACCGGGGTGGTGAGTTTCGTCGACAATGTGGGCTCGTCCACGATCTGGGGCTGGGGATTCGAGGGTCAGGCGCGCCTGACCAATCGTCTGACGGCGAACCTGGCCCTGGGCTACACCAACGCCAGTTTCGACCAGTATCTCGCCTATGTGCCGAATCCTGCGGCGCCGCCGGCCTATATCCAGACGGACGTGTCGGCTTCGCGGCAGTTCCAGAACACCCCCGAGTGGACGGGTAACTTCAGCCTCGCCTATGCCGTTCCGCTCAGCAACGGCGGCGACGTCTCTATCCTGGGGTCGATGTCGTTCCGGTCGGACACCTCGATGTTCGAGACGCCGTTCCCCGAGGTCGATCAGCCCGCCTATCAACTGTACGATCTGAACATCACCTACACCTCGCCGGATTCGCGCTGGAAGGTCGGCCTTCATGGCCGCAACCTGACCGACGAACGCTATCGCACCGGCGCCTATACCTTCGCCTACACGCCGGCCGCCCCTGCGACCGTGATCTATGGCGACTCCGTCATCGGTTTCTACGGACCTCCTCGGACCGTGTCTCTGACCGTCGGTTATACCTTCTGAGGGCGTAAGAATGACGGTAGCTCGGATCAGCGAAATCGGTGGAGAGGCTTTCGTCTTTCCAGCCATCGACAACCTGATGCTCTCGGCCCGGATCTATCCGGGTCGAGAATCCGGTGCGGCGACGGTGCTGTGCCTTCATGGCCTGACCCGCAATGGAAAGGACTTCGATACGCTCGCCAGGCGCCTGTCGGACCGTTTCCAGGTCGTGGCGCCCGATCAGCGTGGGCGAGGGCGTTCGGCCTACGATTCCGATCCGGCCAACTACAATCTCTTCACGCAAAGTCGCGATATGTGGACCTTGCTGGATATGCTCGAGATCCAGCGGGCCGCCATTGTCGGAACCTCGATGGGCGCCCTGATGGGCGTGGTCATGGCCAATCAGCAACCTGACCGCATCGCAGGACTGGTGCTGAACGATGCGGGTCCGGAGGTTGATCCGGAGGGACTGGCGCGAATTCGGGGATACGTTGGAAAGACGTCCGCGGTCGGCGATTGGGACGCGGCCGCCGACGCCGTATCCAGCCTTCACTCGACCTCCTATCCCACCTATGGCCCTGAGGATTGGGCGAGAATGGCGCGGGCGACCTTTGTCGAGACCGGTGACGAACTGCGTCTGGACTATGATCCCAACCTGACAGCGGCGCTCGACCCGAACGCCGTCCCGCCCGACATGTGGCCGGCGTTCGCGGTTCTGAAGACAATCCCGACCTTGGTGATCCGCGGCGCCCTATCGGACATTCTGTCGGCTGCGACGGTCGATCGGTTGGTGGAGCAGACAGGCGCCAGGACCGTGACCGTGCCTGATCGCGGCCATGCGCCGGACCTCAGCGAAGCCGAATCCATCGCGGTGATCGACGCGTTCCTCGCTTCATCCGAGGTCCGAGCTCGTTTCGGCCAGGCCGTCGTCGCTTCGGATTGATCGATCCGAGCCTGGTTCGTGGTCCGTCATCAAGCCTAAAGCGAACTGGAATACTCTTCGTCATCGCAAATCAGACAGGCATGTGCCGGGATGGACTGTGCTTGCGCGACGAAACCGGGACGCGATAGTTTGGTGTTTTCCGGGGTATTGCGCCCTACGACGACACCGCCTTGATCATCGACCACGGCGCTGGATCGCCATCAACGATGGCTGAACTTTTTGAGGGGCTGGACGCCAGCCGCATCGGGGCGATGCCCGACGGTTTCCGTTACATTCCCGATCTTATCGGCGTGGAGGAAGAGGCGCGGCTGATCGAAGCCTTCGCTGACTACGACCTCCAGTCGTTCGTTCACATGGGCAATCCGTCGCGGCGGCAGGTCCGTAATTTCGGGGTCGATTTCGACTATGAGCGCAAGGTCGCGGTCGCCGCGCCGCCGATCCCCGGAATCTTCGATCCTGTGCTGGACGCCGTGGCGGCGCGCACGGGCACGCCTCGATCAGAACTGGTCGAACTGCTGGTGACCTATTATCCGGCGGGTGCCGAGATCACCTGGCACCGCGATTCACGGGCCTTCGAGTCGGTGTTCGGCGTGTCCCTGCTCGCCGATGCGGAACTGAGATTGCGCCCGGTGTCGCGCAAGGGGCGACATCGTGGCGACGTTCTGAAATTCGTCGCGGCGCGCCGCTCGCTCTATGCGTTGAGCGGTCCCCCCGCACCGACTGGATGCACCATGTTCCCCCGGTCAAGACGCCCCGATACTCTGATCTCTCCAGGGTTCAGCGCGCGAAGCGCAACATCGCGAAGGGCGAAATTGCTCAGGTCAGGAAGCCCATCAGGGCGCGAGACCAGTGTCCAAGCCTTTGACATGATCAAATCCGAACCTCCGCCGGATCCGGCCCGACCCGATTGTCGGGATCGTCCAGGATGTCGATCCGCGCGAGGTCTTCTTCGTCCAGCGCAAAATCGAAGATCTCGCTGTTCTCGCGGATGCGGGCGGCATGGACCGATTTCGGGATCACGATATGGCCGGCCTGGATGTGCCAGCGCAGGATGGCCTGGGCCGGCGATTTGCCGTGCTTGCGAGCGATGGCGCCGATGATCGGGTTTTCCAGCAGCGACTTGTCCGACCGACTGCTGCCGCCCAACGGGCTCCAGGCTTCGACCGCGATGCCCTTCCGGTTGCAGTACGCCACCAGCTCACGCTGCTGCATGTCGGGGTGAATCTCGACCTGATTGACAGCTGGAAGCACGTCAAAGTTATCGGCCAGAAGCTCCAGATGCGGGATCGCGAAATTGCTCACGCCGATCGACTTGACCCGGCCCGTGCCCAGAAGCTCGATATAGGCCCGCCAGGTCTCCAGGAACGCTTCGCGTGGTTCCGGCGGCCAGTGGATCAGGAACAGGTCGACATAGTCAATGTCCAGCAGCGCAAGGCTCTGCTCGAAAAACTGGATCGCCTGCGCATAGCCGCCCTGGGGCCAGTATTTGGTGGTCACGAAGATGTCTTCCCGAGGAAGACCGCTCTCGCGCACGCCGCGACCGACGCCGCGCTCGTTCCGATAGACCTCGGCGGTGTCGATCATGCGATAGCCGTCCTGCAAGGCGGCCAAGACCGCAGCGGTGGCTTCCTGGTCGCTGGTCTGCCAGACGCCCAGGCCGAATTGCGGCATCTGATGTCCGCTGTTGAGCTTGATATTCGGCACGTTCATGTCGTGGCCTTCCGGCCGTCTGTCGGCCGCTGACGTCAAAGAGATGTGGGCGGACGCCCTACTGGTTGATCAGGTCCATCCAGTCGTCCGGCACGGCGCCTTCCGGGCCAGGCACGGGCTGATCGATCGGATGGGAGAGGGGCGGGGCGAGGGCAGGGCCGACGAATGCGGCCCCGGAGCGGTAATCGAAAAACCAGTCCTCGCCAGGCTCGAAGCTGCGGATCACCGGATGTCCACTGGCGTGATAATGATGCGTGGCGTGCTGTGAAGGCGAGGTGTCGCAGCAGCCGATGTGGCCGCACTGGGCGCAGCGGCGCAGATGCACCCACCAGCCCCCGGTTTCCAGACATTCCTTGCACCCGGTCCCGCTGGGGCGCGCCTGTGGATCTATCGCTTCATGCATCGGGTCTCTCCTGGTTTGGGGCGGTGCGCGACGACAGCGGTCATGCGGATCGCTGGGTCTGCGCTATGATCACGTCGCTGGCGCGCTCGCTGATCATGTAGACGGCGCTGGCGATGAAGAGACCGGGAATTCTGGGAAAGACGCCGGCGTCCACCACTCGCAACCCTTCCACGCCTCGCACCCGGAAATCGCCGTCGAGCACCGCCATTTCGTCATCCTGCGCCCCGATAGGGCAGGTGCACGAGGCGTGATGGCCCCAGGCATTGTCGCGGATCCACTGTTTGACTTGTTCCGGTTTGGTGATCTCCGTCCCCGGAAGCACCTCCTCGGCGACGATGCCGTCCAGCCGGGCCGCGACCCGGCGCGCGATGGCGACGCCGTCGGCGACGCCCTGAAGATCGCGTCCCTCGGCGTCGCTGCCCTCCTCGAAATAGGCGAAGTTGATCGCCGGGGGATCGCGCGGGTCTGTCGTCGTCAACCGCACGGTTCCGGCGCGATTGCGGGTATGGCCCTTCAGCACGACCATGGTGAACTGATCGTGCTTGGCGGCGCTCTCGGCGGCATAGCCGGGGTAGTAGCCATGGAAATCCACCGGCAAGGCGAACACGAACAGGTCGGGTTCTTCCTCCGCGACGGAAGACTTGGCGATGAAGGCCGCCAGCGAACCGTTGGTGCTGTACGGGCCGTTCTTGTCCTTTTCCCATTCCTGGAAATGCCGGTCGCCTTTTCCGTCGCGTCCCGGAACGTCCAGATCGGCATTTTCGAACACCGGATAGTCGTGGATCAGCCGATGAACGACGCCGACCTCGTAGCGGTCCTGAAGGTTGGACCCGACGCCGGGGCGATCCAGCTTCACCTCGACGCCGAGGCGCTCCAGATGTTCGCGCGGGCCGATGCCCGACAGCATCAGGATCTGCGGCGTGTTGAAGGCCCCGGCGGCCAGGATGACTTCGCGGCGAGCGCGGAATTCCACCGGCTGACCGGGGCCGTGCGCATGCGCCATGTCCGGGTCCGCGCCATACAGGTGCGCGCCGTCCAGGCAGGCCACGCCGACCGCCCGGTCGCCTTCAAAGATCACGCGACTGACCAGGGTGTCGTAGCGGATGGTCAGTCTGTCCGAATGCGCTGCCTGGGCCGCCAGGACACGTTCACGGGCGCCGTTGCGCCGGCCATGGTCGATGGCCACCGGAATGAAGCTCATGCCCTCGCGGCGTTTGGAAACGAACCGCCAGTCGTTCGGGTCGTTCGGCAGCAACACGTTTTCGGGCGTGCCATAGGTGGCCCGGCTTTCCGCCTCCACAGCCCCGATGATGTCCAGGAACCACGGCTCGCGTCCAGCCAGCTTGGGGTCCGCGCGCGTGGTCTTCAGCCAGCCGTCGAATCCGTGACGGCGGGCGTCGCCAGGCTTTGCGGGGTCTTCCGGATCAGGGTCCTTTCCGCGCCAGGCTTCGAGGCGTTGAAACCTGTTGCGCATAGCGTCCGCCGACCAGTCGGGATCGCCCGTCAGTTCGGCCAAGTGATCCCAGTCCGAATTGTGCGGATAGACGGTGACGAGCGCGCTGATCGCCGTCGATCCGCCCAGTGTCGCGCCACGTGGGTACAGAACCCCGTTACGAGCCGACACGAACTTGTCGTCGCGCTTCTGTTGCGTGTCGTCGGCGTAGTGGCGGACGAAGTAGTCCCAGCGCATCTCGGCGTCTTCGCTGGCCCGCGCCTGCATGATCGGCACGTCGTAGTAAGGACACCGATGGTCGCCGCCCGCTTCGATCATCAGGACCGAAAAACCTGCTTCGACCAGGCTGGCCGCCAGCGGGCCGCCGCCGGCGCCCGAGCCCACGACGATGAAGTCGTGCAGGGCTTCGACCATTACAGACCTCTCTTCCAGACTTCGTCCTGTTCGCGCTTGACCATGGCCTCCGCGCTCTCTGGTCGAACAGTGCGGTAAGGCGGGTGTTCCGCCTCGATCACCCCGATGATGGCCTCGATCATCTCGGCGGGGTCGTGCTGCTTGTCCAGTTCGCGCACGGGCCAGTGTTCGACGACCCGTTCGCCGTGCCCCCACCACTGATCCATGCTCTCCATGCCGGTGTCGTTGAAGCCCGTGCGATAGGCGCCCGGATTGACGGTGACGACCTCGACCCCATAGGGCTTCAGTTCCTCGTGCATGGCCGAACAGATGCCTTCAACCGCATGTTTCGACGCCGCATAGGCCCCGTCGAACGGAACCTTCACCAGTCCCGCGACCGACGACGTCCACACGATCCGCCCCGAGCCGCGCCGCACCATTTTCCGGGCGAAACCCTGCGCCAGTTCCAGGGCTGCGAAGACATTGGTCTCGAACACCGAGCGGAACACCGGCATGGGGATCTCGACCATCGGCCCGGATTCCATGATGCCCGCGTTGTTGAACAGGGTGTCGATCTCCAGCGTCAGGGCGTTGGCGCGATCGAGTTCGTTCAAGACATCCAGCTTGATGACCCGCAAGGACAGGTCTTCGGCTTTGGCCGCCTGCCGTAGCTCCCAGACTTGGGGCCAAATCTGGCAACCGGCGATGACGTCATGTCCCTTTCGGGCCAGCCCAAGGGCAACGCCCCGGCCGATCCCGAGGCCGCTCCGGTGACAAGCACGCGTTTGGACATCTGACCCTCTATCCTTCAGTTTTCCAGTTGGCCCGACCGAACCAGAACCTGCACGGCCTGGGCGGTGTTGCTGACGCCCAGGCGACGTCGAATGCGCCTGAGGTGGTTTTCGACGGTCCGTTCCGACAGCCCCAGCCGCAGGGCGATGTCGCTGTGCTGGCGGCCGGACGCGATCCATCGCATCACCTCCAGCTCGCGTGCAGACAGGGTGCGGGTCTGGGCGGAGCGATCACTCGCCGCCGTCAGACGTCGGCCGGTCCCGACCGCCGCTATCGCGACGGACTCCAGATCGAGCCGGGCGTCGAGGGAGCTGTCGATGTCGGCGCCGCCGAAGCTCATGGCTCCGACCAGCCCCACCTGCCCGAAGACGGGCACCTGAAGACCGTGCACGCCGTCCCCCGTCGGGCGGGCGACGACCCGGTAGGCTTCCTGCCCCTCTGCGCCGCTTTTGGTCCAGAAGAAGGGGCGTTCCGTTTCCAGAACGTGGCGGTTCATCGGACATCGCGCGAGGTAGGTTTCGGCGTCGACATCGGCGCCGACGCCAAACCAGTCGCCTTCCACCCACAGAAGTCGGTCGATGACGCCTTCTCCCGCGGGGGGCGCGGTGTAGAGCACGAACCTGTCGTAACCCAGCGGTCGAGCGAATGTTCGAACCACCGTGCAAAGCGCGTCGATATCGGCGCTTCGCTCGATGGAGGCGACGGTCGATGCCAGGGGGGAAGGCGCCGACATGGGCATTGGTTTCAGCCTGCGCCGACCTCGGCCAGCAGCGCTTCGGCCGCCAGCTTGCCCAGCGCATTGCCGGCGAAAGGGCTGTCCCCGGTCAGAAGCTTGCGGTCGGCATGGACCGCGCCGGTAGGCTCGGTGTTCAGGATCGTCACGCCCAGCGCCTTGAGCTTTTCACCGAAATGCCAGCTCAGGTGGCCGGGCATATAGCCGATGTCGGGGGTCATGCGGTCGGTGGCGTCTGGGAAGGCCATGATCGAATAGCCCTTGAACGGAAAGTCCTTGTCGCTCCCGTCCTGGGCGCAGGCGAGGAAGGCGCCCGGGCCGTGGCAGATCGAGATGATGTGCCGGTCGTTGGCGAACGCCCAGCGAAGGACGGCGTCGACCTCGTCGCTGAACGGCAGGCCCGCCAGGGGGCCGTGTCCGCCCGGGATGAAGACAGCCAGATAATCCGAATCAGGCCCGAGGGTATCGACGACCTCTCGAAGGTTCAGCGGGTTCCGGAACTGCTGGAGATAGGCCAGATGAAGCCCCGTGATCTCCTTGTCTTCCTTGGGCATGGCCCAGAACTCGAACTTCACCGGATTGCCCGACACCGTGGCGATGTCGAACTCAAATCCCGCCTTGTGCAGGTGATACATCGGCAGCAGCGTCTCGACCGGATGGTTGCCGGTGGAGAACAGCTTGCCGTTCGCCATCTCCAGATAGCGCTCGTCCGTCCCGATCACGAGAATCCGGCGGTTGCCGGTGTAGGGGACGGGATAGTCGGCGCCCGACAGATCGCTCTTGGCGCTGGTGAACTGGCTCAGTGAGTAGGGCGACGGAAACCACGCATTGAACTCGGCCTCGTCGAGTTGCGGTTCCTTGCTGGCGGAGGTGGTGTCCATGGGGCTTTCCTGTCTGATGTTCAGAAACATTAAAGCTGGCTGGGCCTCATGAAAATGAGGGTTATCCCTCAATGAATCGTGCCGCCTTACGTCAGTTAATGACTTTGCTTCGCGCACCGTTCCCAGACGTGGATCAGCCGCTGGCGGGACAGCGCGCCCTCTGATCGAGGGTCAGTTGGGCGCTTCGGTCTTGGCGGCTGTGTGCGATGCCGATGTCGCAAGGGGCATCCGGATCAAGGTCTGCTGGGTCATTGTGCCGTTGGCGATAATCAGCGAACGGCCGTCGTCGGTGCGCAGCATGGTGAAGCCCGGAGAAATGTCCTCCGCCGCGCCGTTTCGATGATGATGAAAAGGCGTGTCTCCTGGATCTAGAGCGACGAGAGCGCGCGGCGGCGTTCGGCCAGCGCGCGGCGACGTCGCCACGGCCACCAGGCGTCGTATTGGCCGATCGGATCGCCCAGATGGTTGTCGGCGACGAAGCGTTCCAGCGGATTGAGTCGCTCGATCGGGATCGGCCTTAGCCGGCAATAGCCGGACAGACGCAGAGCCTCCAGCGCGCGCCCGACCCCGCCGAATTCCGCAACCGCCTGCTGGACCGACGGTTTCGGGCATCCCAGCCAATGGGTGAGCAGCGTGTCGCGCAGGCGGGTGATCTCTGCGCGGTTCGCCTCGGCGGCTGGACCAAACGCCTCGAAGGACATGTCGCATTCCGTGTCGTAGCCCATGGAGCGATTGTTGATGTTGCAAGATCCGATGCGCATCAGGGTGTCGTCGATGATCGTCAGCTTGGCGTGGACGATGATGGTGCGCCCCAGCGTCGTCACCGGGCTGTAGGCGACGAACCGGTTATGAAGATCGGCGTCCTTCAGCATCTTCAGGAAGACCAGACGCGTCCGGTCCATCGTCATCTGGTCGAAATAGCTGGGCGAATGCTGGGTGGTGATCAGCACCACCTCCGGACCGTCGGGCTCACGCAACCGCGCCGCCAACTCCTCGGCGATCAGAGGAGCGGTGAAATATTGGTTCTCCATATAGATGCAGGTCGTCGCCGCGCGGATGGCGGCGACGTGCAGGGCCTCGTTCTCGCGCAGTTCGTTCCGGCTGGCCCAAGGCGAGCGTGTGCGCGACAGGCCCACGGTGATGTCGTGAAAGGCGGGCGGAATGTCGCTGGGCCAGGCGGGTACCGGCACAGGCGGGGCGGGGTGCAGCGTCTCGCCCGTCGCGGCTTGCCAGCGGTCGCGGAAGACGGCGCCCAGGGCGCGCGCAGCGTCGCCGTCGACCAGACCCATCACCTCGTGACGGCTGTCGAAATCCTTGTTGTCGCGGCGAGTCTTCACGCGACGGGGATCGTCGTCCAGGTGCTGGGGCGTGTCCCAGCGGTCGGGCCCGATATCGCCGCCGCCGCAGAAGCCGATGGCGTCGTCGATCACGATCATCTTCTGATGATGGCAGGCGCCCAGCGGCAGATGGCCGTCCAGGACGAACTTCACCTTGGAGCCGTGAAAGGCCAGCCGATCCATGAAGGGAAAGAATCGCTGTGTGGCGGCGACCGGCATCACCGAATACCAGCACAGCACGCGCACCTCGAGGCCGGGCCGTTCGGCCAGCGCCTTCAGAAAATCGCCGATGCGGTCGCTGCGTGGACCGTCGCCGCCAGGCTGGGGATGAAAATGGGTGTCGGCCTCGAACGCCCAGTTCAGCAGGTGAACGGTGTGCCGGGCGGCTTTCATCGCCTCCATGGCGGCGTCGAAATAGGCCTCCATGTCGACCAAGAGGGCAGCGCGCGGCGCCCGCGCGATATAGCCGGTCGTCGCCGTATCCAGCACCGGGGCTTTAGTCATCGCGGTCTCCCAAAGGCGCCTCGCCAGACGGCCAAGCTTGTCAGCAAGAACGACGATCAGGCTTCGCCGTTCCGCGCGGACGGCCTCGGCGTCGGCGCCCGGCAATTGCGGGGGCGCAGGTCATGCGCCGCCGATCACGACCTGAGCTCCGTGGTTTTGCAAGTGCTGACAAGGTTCTGGTGGAAGCAGCGATCCTGATTGTATGGATTGCTCCATGGCTGTGCGACGCAGATTGCGCGGAGGAAGTGGCGAGCGTGGCTTGCTGTCTGGAGTATCGAAATGATCCCTGCCGCGTCCGCAGCGCCGGCGACGACCGTGCGTCGTCCCTTCTATCGGCATCTGTATTTCCAGGTGCTGATCGCCATCGCCCTGGGGGCCTTCATCGGTCATTTCTGGCCCACGTTCGGCGAGAGCCTGAAACCGCTGGGCGACGCCTTCATCAAGCTGGTGAAGATGGTCATCGCCCCGGTGATCTTCCTGACCATAGTGACGGGCATAGCGGGCATGCGCGACATCGGCCGGGTCGGGCGGGTGGCGGCCAAGGCCTTCGCCTATTTTCTGGTCTTCTCGACCCTGGCGCTGATCGTCGGCCTGATCATCGCCAATCTGGTCCGGCCCGGTCACGGGCTGAACATCGACCCGGCCAGCCTGGATACGGGCGCGGTCGCCCAGTACGCCCAGGCGGCGCATGAGAGCACCATCGTCGGCTTCCTGACCGGCATCATCCCGGACACGGTCGTCAGCGCCTTTTCGACCGGCAACATCCTGCAGGTGCTGTTCGTCTCGATCCTGTTCGGCATCGCCCTGGCCCTGGTCGGCGACCTGGGCAAGCCGGTTCTGACCTTCCTGGACTCCGCCAGCGCAGCCTTCTTCAAGCTGGTCGCCATCCTGATGAAGGCCGCCCCCATCGGCGCCTTCGGGGCCTTCGCCTTCACCATCGGCGCCTATGGCATCGCCTCGGTGGCCAATCTGTTCGCCCTGATCGCCACCTTCTATCTGACCGCGATCATCTTCGTGGTCGGGGTGCTGGGCCTGGTCGCCCTCGCCAACGGCTTCAACATCCTGAAGCTGATCCGCTATCTGAAGGAAGAACTGCTGCTGGTGCTGGGCACCTCCAGCTCCGAGGCGGCCCTGCCCAGCCTGATCTCCAAGATGGAGCGGGCGGGGGCGGCCAAGTCGGTCGTCGGCCTGGTCGTGCCGACCGGCTATTCGTTCAATCTGGACGGCACCAACATCTATATGACGATGGCGGCCCTGTTCATCGCCCAGGCGCTGAACATCGATCTGAGCCTGCAGGACCAGATCCTGCTGCTGCTGGTGGCCATGCTGTCGTCCAAGGGGGCGGCGGGCATCACGGGCGCGGGCTTCATCACCCTGGCGGCGACGCTGTCGGTGGTGCCCAGCGTGCCGGTGGCGGGCATGGCCCTGATCCTGGGCATCGACCGCTTCATGAGCGAGTGCCGCGCCCTGACCAACTTCATCGGCAACGCCGTGGCCACCATCGTGGTGGCCCGCTGGGAGGGCGAACTGGATCGCGACGCCCTGAAGGCCGCCCTGGACGGCGCGCCCGAACCCCTGGCCGCCGCACCCGATCCGGCCGCTGGACCCGGCGACGACCTCGTCATCGCAGACGACTGAACGGTTGCGGAGTTTGCAAGGGCAGGGGCGGTGGTGCCGGCTGCAGGGATCGAACCCGCGACATCCAGTTTACAAAACTGGCGCTCTACCAACTGAGCTAAGCCGGCCCGCGCATGCGGAAGGCGGTCCTTATGACCAGCGGCCGTCGACGATGCAAGATGTGGCGACGGATGGAGGGGGCTTCGCGTCAGGCGGCGAAGACGCCCAGGTGTTCCAGCAGGATGCCCACGCCCAGGCAGATCAGCGCGATCCCGCCCAGCAGTTCCGCAGTCTTGCCGAAGCGGGCGCCCACCGACTTGCCGATCAACATGCCGACGGTGGTCAGGACGAAGGTGGTGCAGCCGATGGAGGCGGCGATCACCCAGATATCGGCGCCGATGAAGGCCAGGCCCACGCCCACGGCGGCGGCGTCGATGCTGGTGCCGATCGCGGTGGCGATCAAGGCCCAAGGGCCGGAGCGGCGCGGGCCGGCGTCTTCGTCCGCGTCGCGGGGCTTGGAGGCTTCCCAGATCATCTTGCCGCCGACGACGGCGAGCAGGCCGAAGGCGATCCAATGGTCTATCTGCTCCACCAGTCCGGCTGCAACTATGCCGAGGCCCCAGCCGATCAAGGGTGTGATGGCCTCGATAACGCCAAATACGAGACCCGCCTTGATTGCGCCGACCAGACTGGGACGATGCGAGGCGCCCCGCCCCACGGCGGCCGCGAAGGCGTCGGTCGACATGCTGAGGGAAAGAACGGCGATGGCCCCTGGGGTCATGACGAAATCCACCGGTCGAGCACGCAACGCATTCCATGCCTGCCGGTGCGACAGTGGAACGCGCTGGTCTCGCTAGGCGGTCATCCGCTGGCCGGGCCACGCGCCTGAGCGCGAGTGTGTTGACCCGGCCCCGGCTGATACGCGCCGGAAGCTACTCCCCAACAGGAAGCGGCGACTTACACGGCGTCGCCGAGCTATGGCAAGGCCGATGCTGAAAAATGGGCGCGCGCTGTCACGGCGCCTGGACGGGATCGAATCTTTCAGCGGGCCGCGCTTCCTGCGGGGGCGGGCGATCTTTCCGGCGCGCGCGGCAGGCAAGGCGATTCAGTGAATGATGACGCCGAGCCGAAGGCAGGATCAAAGATCATCCTGATCCGGTTCAAAAACCGGTGGCGGAGAGGGTGGGATTCGAACCCACGGTACCCTTCCAGGCACGCCGCATTTCGAGTGCGGTACATTCGACCACTCTGCCACCTCTCCGCGGCGCCGATATCGCTTGGTCGAGCGAGCGGCTTCTCTAATGGGAGCCGTCACGGTTCGCAAGCGGTCTGTGAAAGAAATCCGACCCTAGCGTTGCGCGGGCAGGGACAGGCCGGGGGCGGCCCCGGTCTGAGGATCCACGCCCTTGAAACGAAACAGCTCTGCGGGGCGGCCGCCGGTGGCCGAGGAGGTCTGGCCGGTGGGTTCGACAAGGCCAGTGCGCTCCACCCCCCGGCGGAAGTTCTGCTTGTGCAGGGTCAGGCCCGAGACGGCCTCGGCGGCGGCCTGGAGGGTGGACAGGGTGAAGAGGCCGGGCATGAGGTCGAACAAGACGGGACGGTACTTCAGCTTGCTGCGCAGGCGGCCCAGGCCCGTGGCCAGGATGCGGCGGTGATCCGAGCCCATGACCAGGCCGGGCGCCAGGACGGCGGGCGGGGGCAGGCCGGCGTCGCGCCAGGCCTCGGCCACCAGGCGAGCCTCGTAGAGCAGTTCGTAGCGTTCCAGCACCCGCTCCTCGTTCCAGCGATGCTCGGGCGTCAGGGCGAACAGGGCGCGGATGCGGGCCAGGCGGCGGTCGTCGTCCCCGGCCCAGGCGGTCAGCCCGTCGGTCACGAGGGCGGTCAGGTGAGCGTTCTCGCGGCGGCGATCTTCCCATGGGAAGACGTCGAAGACGGCGCGCCAGCGGGCGTCGTGGGTCTGACCCTCGGCCGAATCAGGGGTCAGGGCCAGATAGCCGATGGAGACGTCGCGGGGGCGGTCGCCCTCGGGCGCGGCGCGCGGCACGGCGCGGCCGGCGTCGCCAAAGGTGTAGAGTTGTTCGACGAAGCCCAGACGAAAGCCGGTCTGGGCCGTGACGAAGTCGCGCAGGGCGCGTTCGAATGTGCGGTCGCGCACCGGGTCGAACGGGCCGAAGGGCAGAAGGGTGTCGCCGTTCTCGGCCTGGGTGGTGAGGACCACCGCCTGTCGGTCCTTCAGCGTCATGACGACGACCGACAGGCCGATAAGGACACCCTGACCGCCCGACTGCGCCATGGCTATTCGGTGTGCCAGGCGTCGTCGGACGGCAGCAGGCCCACCGCCTTGGCCAGGACCTGATAGCGTTCCAGATAACGGGCCTGGGCGATGGAGGCGGGCTGAGGCTCGATCGTCAGGCTGTAGCCCTCGGGCGGGGAGCCGAAGAAGCCGAGCGATTCCTTCTCGGTGAAGCCGGCCAACTGGGTGGCTTCGAAGAAGGCGCAGGCCTTGTCGGCCTTCTTGATCAGGGTCTTGATCGTTTGCGGCGTCTTGGGCGGCAGGCCGTAGCGGACGTGGATCGCCGCCTCCAGCCGGGCCTCGAAATCCTTGTAGCCCGAGCCGAGCGCGGCCTTGAACGGGGAGATCATGTCGCCGATGACATATTCCGAGGCGTCGTGCAGCAGGGCCGCCAGGCGCCATTTGGGATCCAGGCCCGGCTTGATGTGGGCGGCGATCTCCTCGACCACCACGCTGTGCTGGGCGACCGAAAAGGCGTGTTCGCCGATGGTCTGGCCGTTCCAGCGCGCCACGCGGGCCAGGCCGTGGGCGATGTCCTCGATCTCGATGTCGAAGGGAGAGGGATCGAGCAGGTCCAGGCGGCGGCCGGACAGCATGCGCTGCCAGGCGCGGACTTCGGTCTTCTTCTTGGGGCGCTCGGCCAAGGCGTTCGCATCCTGATCGCTTACGGGCTGGTCAGGTGACGCAAAGACGCGCCGGGATCAAGCGGCGCGGGTCGGAGGAGAAACGGAAAAACGGAGTCCGAATGGTCCGACTAGTCCGAAATCTCTCTGGATCGTCATCCCAGGGGCAAGCCCGATGATGGCCAGCGGGACGGAAAGACGGAAAACAGAGTCCGAACAGTCCGATCCGTCCGAAATCGGAAGGCGCCGGCCTGGGGCGGACCGGGGTGGCGTGGCGATGGCAAAGACCAGGCGGCCATTGTACGCCAGTTTCGTGAAGCGGGCGCAGAAAGGCGAAAATTCGAGCCAAGTCCTTGGAAAGTCCAGGGACGACCCGCGCCCTGGCGTCAGTCGCCGACGTTCAGGGAGACCAGATCCTTGGCCGAGTCGAAGACGCGGTCGCCATTCCGGTCCTTGGAGCGGATGGTGGCGACGACCAGGGGGCCGCCTTCCGGACCGCGCGCTTCGAAACCGACGCGACGCCAGCCGGCGGGGGAGGGCTGATCGTCGGCGACGACATAGGTCATGCGGGTGGCCGCACCCGGCGCGCGGGCGCGCACACGGGTCGAGGGGCCGCTGCTGTCCACGCTGACGGTGCTGGTTTCGGTGCGCACGCCCTGGCCGTCCTTGGCCTGGATGTTGATGCCGCCGATGCGGACATTGGCGTTGTCGCCGCGCGTGTCGATGCTGAGGCCCGGCAGGCGGACGGAGGCGTCGTCGCCCTTGGTGCGGATGTCCACGCCCGGGGCCTGAACCGTAGCCTCGTCGCCGCCGTTCGTTGCGGCGGGCAGCGGGGCAGGGGGCTGATCGGCCTTCAGGCGTGCGTCGGCCTGGGGCAGGCTGGCGGCCATCTGGGCCTCGAAATCCTTAAGCACGGCGTCGGGGCTGCGGCCGTCCAGCTTGACCAGGTGCAGGATCACCTCGGCGCCCTTCGGCCCGCCATAGACGCAGCTGGCGCCGCCGTTGGCGGCCAGGCCCTTGCGGGTCAGAACGCCGACGGCGTCGGGGCATTGCAGGGCGTCGATGACCCGCAGCACCCCCTTGCCCGCCCCGTCGTCCGAGGTGGAGGCGGTGATACGGAACGAGTTTTCGCCGTCGCAGGCGCCAAGACCCGCGATCAGCAGCAGCGGCAGCAGAAACGGACGCATGATCTGACCTCTCATTGTCGCCATGATGCGCCCTGGCCGGAGAGATTCCAGTGAAATCGCGGTAAGGGACTGCCGCAATTCAACCGCCGGGCCGCGCTCCCTCGCGCCGGTTCAGGAAGGCCAGACGTTCGAACAGATGCACGTCCTGCTCGTTCTTGAGCAGGGCGCCGTGCAGCGGCGGGATCAGCTTGTTCGGCGTCTTTTCACGCAGGGTCTCGGCGTCGATGTCCTCGACCAGCAGCAGTTTCAGCCAGTCCAGCAGTTCGGAGGTGGAGGGCTTCTTCTTCAGGCCCGGCGTGTCGCGGATCTCATAGAAGGTCTTCAGCGCCTCGGACACGAGGCGCGGCTTGATGCCGGGGAAGTGGACCTCGACGATGGCCGACAGGGTGTCGGCGTCCGGGAAGCGGATGTAGTGGAAGAAGCAGCGCCGCAGGAAGGCGTCCGGCAGCTCCTTTTCATTGTTGGAAGTGATGATGACGATGGGCCGCACCTCGGCGCGGATCGTCTCGTCCGTCTCCTGGACGTAGAACTCCATCCGATCCAGTTCCTGAAGCAGGTCGTTCGGAAACTCGATATCGGCCTTGTCGATCTCGTCGATCAGAAGGACAGGGCGCACGGGGGCGGTGAAGGCCTCCCACAGCTTGCCCTTCTTCAGGTAGTTGCGGACGTCGTGGACGCGTTCCTCGCCCAGCTGGCTGTCGCGCAGGCGGCTGACGGCGTCGTATTCATAGAGGCCGTTATGGGCCTTGGTGGTCGATTTGACGTGCCAGGTGATCAGGGGGGCGTCGAAGGCCTTGGCGATCTCATAGGCGAGGACGGTCTTGCCGGTGCCGGGTTCGCCCTTGATCAGCAGGGGCCGTTCAAGGGCGACCGCGGCGTTGACCGCCACCTTCAGGTCGGCGGTGGCGATATAGTTGTCGGTGCCCTCGAACCGGCTCATGGCGTACCCGCTCCCGCGTGACTGTGTCGATCAGCGCGTAGCGGATTGAAACGGTCCTGAACAGCGATCAGGTGATGCGCTTGACCGAGACGGGGTCGCTGGCGGGGAAGGTTTCCTCGAGGCCTTCGTCCACGAGCGCCTGTTGTCGGTCTTCAGCCTCTTCCAGCTTGTGAAGCTGATCCGGCTTGCCCTCTTCGGGCGGGCAGCGGACGGCGTGGGGATCGTCGGGCGTCTGGTCGCGGCGGCGGTCGTCGGTCATGGCGTTCGCTCCTTCAAGAGTTCAGTGAGAGGGGTGGTCAGCGTCGTCGTCGGGGCCATAGCCCAGGTCGGCGATATCGTCGTCCGACAGGCGCTTGGCCTCCCAGTGGGCGGCGCTGGCCTGGGCGCCGCGGACGTTGCGCATCAGGCCGGTGTAGACCAGTTCGACCTCGTCGGGCGCTTCCTGGGGCGCGCCGTCGACGTCCGACTGGCTGACGCGAGCGGCGTCGGCGCCCAGGAGGGCGTCGGCCTCGCGCTCTATGCCGTCCAGGGCCATCTGGTCGTCTAGGTCGATGTCGTCCTCATCGAAGTCGTCCTCGTCGGCGTCGCCGTCCGCCTGGGTCACGTCCAGGACCTGATCCGCCTCGTCCAGCAGCAGGTCGCCGTCGCCATCGTCGTCGATGTGGGTTTCGTCGAAGGTTTCGGACTGGGCCTGGTCGTCCTGATAGTCGTTGTCCGGCATGGGGCGTCTCCTCCTGGGAGAAGGAACGCCGCCTATCCGGGGGTGTTCCGTCGGCCGGTCGGGACAAGGTATGATTAACCCCTGACGCGTAGGTTGGTCTCTAATCGGCGACGGATCGGCAACGACCCGCGCGCCCCCCTTGGAGTGCGGTCGTCCATGGCCCTGAAGCTGTCCCTCAAACCCGGCGAGAAGTTCGTCCTGAACGGGGCGGTGGTCCAGAACGGCGATCGGCGCGGCGTGCTGATCCTGCAGAACCGCGCCAGCGTCCTGCGCGAAAAGGACATCATGCAGGCCGAGGACGTCACCACGCCCGCTCGACGCATCTATTTCCCGATCATGATGATGTATCTGGACGAGAGCGCCGCCTCGAAATTCTACGACGAACTGGCCCTGCGCCTGTCCGAGTTCATGGGCGCGACGAAAAATCCGGAAATCCTGGCCGAGTGCGTGGCGGCGTCGCGCCATGTGCTGGCGCGCGAATATTACAAGGCGCTGATGTCTGCGCGTAAGATTGTCGAATACGAAGAGAGAGTTCTGAATGTCGCTTCAGGCGTACAAGGCGGCGACGGCGCGGGCTGAAACCCCGCGCGACCTGGAGTACCGACTGTTCGGTCAGGTCACGCGCGCGCTGGTTCAGGCCTCCGAAGTCCCCGAAACCGACCTGACCACGCGCATCGACGCGCTGGACTGGAACCGTCGGCTGTGGTCGACGCTGGCCGGCGCGTGCGCCGACCCGGCCAACGCCCTGGGCGGGCCGATGCGCGCGCAGATCATCTCGCTGAGCCTGTTCGTCAATCGCCATTCCTCGGCGGTGATGCGCGGCGAGGAGAGCTTTCAGGATCTGATCGACATCAACCGGATGATCATGCAGGGGCTGTCGAGCGGCGCGCAGCAGGCGGCCTAGCCGAACAGCCGGGCGAACCAGGCCGCGACGTGGTGGGCGACATCGACCACCGTCGCCCAGATCAGAAACAGATACAGCGCGCAGGCGGCGGTCGCGACCACGCCCAGCAGGATGGCCACGCCGTCCCGCTGCATCATGCCCAGCGAAAACAGCAGGAGCGCAATCCCCGGCAGGGCGTCGCCGAAGGGGATGGGCAGGGCCATGGTCAGGGCCAGAAAGACGCAGACCAGGCCGGTGAAGGTGTCGGCCACGTCGCCGGTCAAATAGGGCAGGCGCGGACGGCTGAGCCGTTCGATGGCGCGCACCAGGCTGAGGACGCTGGTTCCCCTCCGACGGCGCCGCACGGCGCGCCGAACCGCATTGGTGAAGCCATAGGTGCGGCCGGCTATCCGGAACTTCGTGCCCTGCACCCACTGCCGCAGCCAGTTGGGGGCGGCGATGGGCGACAGGATCAGAGCCGTGTAGGCGTCGCGCGACACGGCGGTGTTCAGCATCCAACGGGGCAGCCAGACGCTGGTGCGCTGAAACGCCAGTTCCAGCGCCATCAGTATGATGGGAACGGCGAAGACCGCCTTGCCGCCCGGCGGCCAGGGCAGCAGCGCCAGGAGCGACAGGATCAGGATCATGGCCCCGAAGCCGCGCTCTCCGAAGGCGGCGACCAGTTCTTCCAGGCTCAGCTTCTCGCCGGGGGCGTCGCCCAGGTCTTCCAGGACGTCGGAAAACCGCCTCAGGTCGTCGTTCGGGGAGGAAAGGGCGGTCATCAGGCGGGGCGCTCGGCAGGACGTGGGGTCCATCTAGTCGGTCGCCGCCCGCGCCGCCACTTACAGATCGGCAACAGATTCAGATAATTCGCGGCGTCTCAGTCCGACACATGCTCGGGCTTGCCCTTGCGGCTGGTGTGGGCGAATTCCTCGAGCTGTTTCTCCGTCATGGACTCGGCCATCGATCTGGCGGCGCCCTTGAGCCTGGACTTGGGGGTGTCGCCGCGCTTGGCCGACAGGGCGGCGCCGGCGGCCTTCTGCTGGGCTGCGGATTTGGCGGGCATCGGAGATCTCCTTTCCTGTGGGAAAGGAAGCCGTCAGCTTCCCAGCAGTTCCCGCCCGATCAGGAAGCGGCGGATTTCGTTGGTGCCGGCGCCGATGTCGTAGAGTTTGGCGTCGCGGACCAGGCGTTCGACGGGCCATTCCCTGGTGTAGCCGGCGCCGCCCAGGGCCTGGACGGCCTCCAGCGTGACCTTCACCGCGTTCTCGGAGGCCAGCAGGATGGCGCCGGCCGCGTCGTAACGGGTGGTCAGGCCGGCGTCGCAGGCGCGGGCGACCGAATAGACATAGGCCCGGGCCGAGTTCAGGGCGACGTACATGTCCGCCACCTTGCCTTGCATCAGCTGGAAGGAGCCGATGGCCTTGCCGAACTGCTTGCGGTCGCGGACGTAGGGCAGGACCACGTCCAGGGCCGCCTGCATGATGCCCAGCGGACCGGCCGACAGGACCGCGCGTTCATAGTCCAGGCCGCTCATCAGTACGGCGGCGCCGCGCCCTTCGCCGCCCATGATGTTCTCCTCGGGGACTTCGCAGTCCTCGAACACCAGTTCGGCGGTGTCGGAGCCGCGCATGCCCATCTTGTCCAGCTTCTTCGAAACGCTGAAGCCCTTCATGCCTTTTTCGATCAGGAAGGCGGTGACGCCGCCGGTGCCGTCGCCGGTGCGGGCGTAGACCACCAGGGTCTCGGCGTGGGGAGCGTTGGTGATCCAGAACTTGGTTCCGTTCAGGACGTAGCGGTCGCCCTTCTTCTCGGCGCGGGTGCGCATGGACATCACGTCCGAACCCGAACCGGCCTCCGACATGGCCAGGGAGCCGACATGTTCGCCCGAGATCAGCCTGGGAAGATATTTCGCCTTCTGCTCGGGCGTGCCCCAGCGGCGGATCTGATTGACGCACAGGTTGGAGTGGGCGCCGTAGCTGAGGCCGATGGAGGCGGAGGCTCTGGAGACCTCTTCCATCGCCACGACGTGTTCCAGATAGCCGAGGCCCAGGCCGCCGAACTCTTCCTCCACCGTGATTCCATGCAGGCCCAGCTCGCCCATCTCGGGCCAAAGATCGCGGGCGAAGGTATTGGTCGCGTCGATCCCGGCGGCGCGAGGGGCCAGGCGCTCGGCGGCCCAGCGGGCGGTCGTGTCGCGAATGGCGTCGGCGGTCTCGCCGAGGCCGAATTCCATGGATTGGGGCGCGAAGGGAATGCTCATGCACGATGGCGTAGCATCGCGCACGGCGTTTCGCAAAGCGTGGCTAGGGGCGGTCGGCCCGTCCCCAGCGTTGATACAGATTGTAGCCCGAGACGCCGATGCAGGCGATCGCCAGGACGATCAGCACCCAGGCGATCATGGCCGCGTCGCCGCCGCGTGCGGTGGAGGCCCGCACGAACGCGGCCATGGCCGTTCCGAAGGCCAGCATCCCCAGGGCGCCCAACGCCAGGATGACGATCAGGTCGACCCCGGCGCCCTTCTTCTTGCGACGCCTCGGCAGGACCGGGCGGGGTTCGTCGGTCGGTTGGGCGTCCGTCGTGGGGGCGATACCGTTGGCCGCCAAGGTCTGAACCGGCTCGGCGGTCGCCTCTGTGGCGGGGGTCGGAGCGACGGCGGCGGGGGCGTCGTCGGAGGCTTCGGGGAAGGGGGCGACGTCCTGACCCAGCAGGGCGGCGACGACGGTTTCGTCGGCCGCCGGTTCGGGCGCGGCTTCGACGAAGGGCGAGGGCAGGGGGGCGGCCAGAAGATCGGCCAGGGCGACGGGCGCGCCGGGCGCGGCGTTGAACAGGGCGTATTCGGCCGAGCGGCGACGGGTCGGCTTGCGGGCCGCGCCTTCGTCGTCCCAGTCGGCCATGGCGGCGACGGCCCGGGCCGGGGCGCCGGCGTTCAGATGCTCAACCACGTCGGAGGTGCGGAACCGCGCGACCCCGATGGAGTAGGCGAAGCTGGCCAGGGCGTCGAACTGATGCTGATTCAGCGAGACGCGCGTGGCCTCGGCCACGGCCTTCACGACCGGGATCAGGTCGTATTGCAGCAGAAGCTCTGCCTCGGCTTCCGAAACGGTCGCGCCCTCGCGCGCGGACAGGGTGTGGCCGTAGCCGATGACCCAGCCGCCGTCTTCGCGCTGAACGGCCCGCGGGCGAAAACCCTCGAAGCTCTTGATCAGCACGACCCCCTCGCGGGAGACCTTCGCAGGCTTATGCACGTCGTCGGACACGTTTGACCCAATTCGAAACAGGCGAGGCGCCCTTACGCGAGTCCGAGCAAGGGCCGAGCCGTATCGTTGGCCGGTGTGGCTAGAGCAAGACCAGGGTGGCCAGGCCGAGGAAAATCAGGAAGCCGAAGAAGTCGGTGGTGGCCGTGACGAAGACGGCGGACGACACGGCAGGGTCGAACTTCAGCTTCGACAGGGTCAGAGGCGTCAGAACCCCGATGCTGGCGGCGACCAGCAGGTTCAGGATCATGGCCGCGCCGATGACCAGGCCGATGCGCCAGTCCTCGTCGCGGAACCAGACGGCGGCGGCGATGCCGATCAGGGGCGCCAGGATCAGACCGTTGGCCAGGCCCACGACCAGTTCGCGCAGGAAGGTGCGCGTGGCGTTGGCCGAGTTCAGCTCACGCGTCGCCAGCGCCCGCACGGTGACGGTCAGGGCCTGGGTGCCGGCGTTGCCGCCGATGGCCGAGACGATGGGCATCAGGACGGCCAGGGCCACGATCTGCTGGATGGTGGTCTCGAACAGGCCGATGACGCTGGCTCCCAGCGCCGCCGTGGCCAGGTTGATGGCCAGCCAGGGCACGCGACCGCGCACGATCTCGGTCACGGACGAACCCCGGTCCTCGTCGGCGACGCCGGCCAGGCGCAGGATGTCCTCGCGGTTCTCTTCCTGAATGATGTTGACGATGTCGTCGACGGTGATCTGGCCGACCAGCCGGCCGGCCGCGTCCACGACGGGCGCCGAGATCAGGTGGTATTTCTCGAAGATGTAGGCGACCTCTTCCTGGTCCTGATCGACGGCGATCTCGTTGATCGGCTCCATCAGGTCCGAGAGGGCGGCGGTGCGCGGCGCGCGCAGCAGGCCGCTGACCGACAGACCGCCGACAGGCCTGTTCAGGGGATCGACCACATAGATGTCGAAGAACAGTTCGGGCAGGTCGTCGCCCTGTTTGCGGATGTGGTCGATGGTGTCGCCCACGCTCCAGAACTGGGGCGCGGCCATCACCTCGCGCTGCATCAGGCGGCCGGCGGATTCTTCTTCGTAACCCAGACTGCTTTCGATGGCCGCACGGTCCACCTCGGGCATGGCGGCCAGGACGCGCTCGCGCTGATCGTCCTCCAGGTCCTCGACCACGGCGGCGGCGTCGTCGGAATCCAGCTCCTGCAGCGCTTCGGCCAGGGTGCCGTGCGGCACGCGCTCCAGCACCTCCTCGCGGATGTTGTCGTCCAGCTCGGGCAGGGTTTCCGCCAGAAGCTCCGGCGGCAGCCACAGCACCACGACCGCGCGATGCTCGGCCGTCAGGAAGCCCATCAGGTCGGCGACGTCGGCGGGGTGCAGGTCTTCCAGCAGGGAGCGCAGCCGCATGCCGTCGCCGTCGTCGGCGGCGTCCACGACTTTCTCGACGAAGGCGGGGGTGAGGACATAGTCCTCGTCCAGGGCGGCGTGGTCTTCGTTATCGGGCGCTTCGGCCGGGACGAAGGCGTGGTCCGTGGTGCTCACGTTGTCGCCTCCCTTGGTAGAATGTCCAGCCGCAGTTAGCCGATGAATCGCCCTGTTTAACCAGATGGTGCGGTCGAGAAGACTCGAACTTCCACGGGTTGCCCCACAGCGACCTCAACGCTGCGCGTCTACCAATTCCGCCACGACCGCTCGCATCGGAGCGGCGGCGAATAGCGGAGTGCGTCGGAAAAGGAAAGCGGGAATTGAGCGGGTTGCGACGGGCGCGCGAGGATGGCCGTCCTCAACCTCAGGCCGAACCCGCCATGAAGTCGTAGACGTCGGCGGGACGGGTCACGGTGATGGCGATGCGGTCGTCGCGAATCTCGATCTCGCCGCGCGCGACCGGGTGGTTGTTGGCCAGAATCCAGACTTCCTCGCCCTCGGCGGCGTCCAGCGGAATCACGGCGCCGCGGCCCATGCGCAGCAGCTGCGACATCGGCAGCACCGACCGGCCCAGAACCACGGAAATTTCGACGTCGACTGCGTTGATCTGCGTCACGGAGACTCTCTTCACCTCAGGCCGTCTCTTGCGGAAACGCCTCGGGCTGCACATTGAAGCCTCATGCTTGCTGAGCCGTTAAGCCCCGCCCTTCAGAAACTGCGTCTCGACGACGGGCGGCCGGTCGAATGGGCCGTGTCGTCCGGATATGTCGATTACGCCGCCGCCGAAGCCTTCATGGAGGCGCGCGTGGCCGCCATCGCGGCGGGCGAGGCGGCCGAGATGGTGTGGCTGCTGGAACACCCGCCCCTTTACACCGCCGGAGTGTCGGCCAAGGACGAAGACCTGCTGGACGCCGGTCGGTTCCCGGTTCACCGCACCGGACGGGGCGGGCAGTTCACCTATCATGGGCCAGGACAGCGGGTGGCCTATGTGATGCTGGACCTGAACCGGCGGGGGCGGGACGTGCGCTGCTTCGTGCGCGGGTTGGAGCTGTGGCTGATCGGGGCGCTGGATCGGTTCGGCGTCCAGGCCGACGTGCGGCCGGGAAGGGTCGGCGTCTGGGTCGAACGCAAGGGCCCCGGCTGGTCGCGCGAGGACAAGATCGCCGCCATCGGCGTGAAGGTGCGCAAATGGGTCAGCTTCCATGGAATCAGCCTGAACGTGGAGCCGGACCTGGACCATTTCGGCGGCATCGTGCCGTGCGGCATTCAGGACCACGGCGTCACCAGCCTGGTCGATCTGGGCGTGCTGGCGACGATGGATGAGGCCGACGCCGCCCTGCACGCCAGCTTCGGGCGCATCTTCGGGGCCGCCGTCGCGGTCGATCCGCCCTTCGCCAGTGCGACAAAGGGGTGAAATCGCCGTCGCGGGCTTGGCAAGACGAGGACGCATAAGGTTTAACGGCCTCGACCAAGCTTGAAAGCAGGCCCAGGAGACTTCGCCCATGAACCGCACGATCGCCGCCGCCTCGGCCGCCGTCCTGTCGCTGACGCTCGCGGCCGGCGCCGCCGTCGCCCAGGATTTCCGCGCCCTGGCGCAACAGGACCTCCAGGCCGCGCATGACGCCCTGGCCGCCAACCATCCGGCCGCCGTCGTCCCCGGCGCGGCGGGCGACGGCTTCCGCGCCTGGATCGACGCGGGCCTGCAGGACGCGCAAGGCCGCGCCGGGCGCGTCAACAGCGGCGACAGCCACGCCTATCTGATGCGCTACTACGCCAACGGCTTTCGCGATTCGAACATCGCGATCCGCCCGACCTACGAAGGACTGGGACCGTATTTCGCCATCGGCTGGCCGGGTCTGACGACCGCCTGGCGCAACGGCGAATATGTGGTGTCCTATGTGAAGCCGGGTGTGCGCAACCTGCCGCCGGTGGGGGCGACCCTGGTCAGATGCGGCGACAAGAGCGCCGCCGACCTGGCGTCGGACCGGCTGGACCGCTGGGAAGGCGACCTGACGACCGAGGCGGGCAAGGTGCGGACAGCGCCCTATCTGCTGTGGAACCGCAACAATCCCTTCGCCGGCGGCGTGCCGTCGATGTGCACCTTCAAGGTCGGCCGTCGCGACCGCGAATTCCAGATGCAGCCCCAGCCGGTGGACGCCGCCAGCCTGGAGGCCGCCTATCGCGCCACGGTCTATATGCCGCCGGCCAATCCGCTGTCGGTCGAGACCGTCGATGGTCGTCCGTGGATTCACGTCCACAGCTTCGCCGACAGCGCCGGCTGGGACGCCTTCAACGCCGCCATCGAAGCGCAGGCCCCCGCCATCCGCGCGGCGCAAGGGGTGGTGATCGACCTGCGCGGCGCCAACGGCGCTGCGACGAACGCGACGGCGCGCGGCTATGGCCTGGCCAACCGCATCTGGACGCCTGAGTTCACGGTCAGCCGTCAGCCCGAGGCCGGCTCCATCACCTATCGCGCCACGCCGGGCAATCGTCAGTGGTACGCCGAGGCCCTGGGCCGGATGCAGGCCGATCCGCGCTTCGTGCAGGAATCGGGTGCGGTGATCGAACAGACGCAGGCCCTGATCGCCGCCTTCGATTCGGCCATCGCGGCCGGTCAGCAGACCTTCACCATGCCGGGCCGTCCGTCCGTCCCGGACACCGGGGCGGCCAATCCAGTCGCGGGCAAGGTCGTGGTGCTGGTGGATGGCGGCTGCAGCGGCGGCTGCCTGGATACGCTGGACCTGCTGACGCGCCTGCCGAACGTGCGTCTGGCCGGCTCGACCACGGCCGAGGATTCGATCTTCATCGAGCCCACCGTGATGCGCCTGCCGTCCAACTACGCCGAACTGAGCTATGGCCATAAGGCCTGGACCACGCGGACGCGCGGCAACGACGCCCCCTATGTCCCCGCGCAGGGCCTGGCCTATACGGGCAATCCGACGGACGAGACGGCCGTGCGCGCCTGGGTCGGAACCCTGTTCCAGTAAGACGCGGTTTTCGCCTGAAACAGGAGGGCCGGGCAGGGGGGCTGGAACCCCGGCCCGGCCCTTCCCATTTGCAGGTCATGACAGACTCTGCTTCCGACGCCCTGCGCTCTCCCTCCGGTTTCGACCTGACGCCGCCGGACCCGGAGGCGCGCGCCCGACTGGAGGCCGCCCTGGACCCGGAAGAGAAGCGCGTCCTGCTGTCGCACGGGACCGAGGCGCCGTTCTGCGGGACCTTGCTGGGCGAAAAGCGCGAGGGCGTCTTCTGCTGCCGCGAATGCGGCCTGCCGCTGTTCAGGAGCGCGACCAAGTTCGAGAGCGGTACGGGTTGGCCCAGCTTCACCCAGCCGGTGGACGCGGCCCATGTGCGCCAGGTGCGCGACACCAGCTATGGCATGGTGCGGGTCGAGACGCTGTGCGCGCGCTGCGGCAGCCACCAGGGACACGTCTTTCCCGACGGGCCGCCGCCGACCGGCGATCGCTACTGCATCAACTCCATCGCCCTGAGTTTCGTCCCGAAGGGCGAGCCGCTGCCCGACCCTCTGGGTCGGGGCGACGGTTTGGCCTGACCTTGGCCGCATTCGCCGTGCTAGGGTGCGGCTGAAGGGAGATCGTCAATGTCTATCGCCGTTCTGCTCAGCCTGATGGCGCTGGCCGATCCCGAAGGCGTGGTGACGACGGCGCCGGCCAATTCGTCGGGCGTCGCGGCCGCCATGGCCGCGCCCCAGCCAGCAGTCGAAGCCCCCGCGCCTACGGCACAGGACGCCGCTCCGCACGGCATGACCACCGAACAGCAGATCCAGAACTGGATCGCCTCGCGCGCGCCTGGCGAATCGTTCGAGCAGGCGGTGGCGTCCGCGCCGGCCGACGATCGACAGATGCACGGCATGGTCGAGGCGGGGATCGGCACTGGCGGCTATCGCAGCTATGGCGCGGCGGTGTCCTTGCCGATCGGCGAGAACGGGCGGCTGGACCTGTCCTATCGCGAAGGCAAGAACGACTACTGGCTGACGCCCGGCTATTTCTACCCGCGCTATGGCTCCGGCGGCTATCGCGGCGTCGATTCGCTGAGCCGTTCGATGTCCGTGGGTTTGAACTGGAGCAAGGACGCCGCGCGCGACTGACCTCTTGCGTTCCGCCTTGAGGCGGCCCTACGTCGTTAACGTCATAAAGATGTAATGATCGTCGGGGGACGAGAAGATGTTGATGGCCGTCGCCATCGGAGAAGCCGTCTATTGGGCCCACAGGTTCCGTCGGGCTTTAATTCTATCGCCGTTGGCCACGATGGGGTTGGGCGCAGTGATCATGCTGGTCCGCAACTGGCCGCATCTGTTCGCCATGGCGGCGCACCACGCTTGACGCCAGACGGGCGGAGACGATCAGATCGGCGCGCGGTCATGCGCGGTCCCCGGTTGGGGAATAAATCATTGCGATTTCGGGGATCTCAGATGGTGCCGCCGGGGGGAATCGAACCCACGACCTCAGCCTTACCAAGGATGCGCTCTACCACTGAGCTACGGCGGCCCCGACTGAGGAAGCGGCCGTATAGCCAAACCCTTCCGGCGTGGGAAGCCCGATTTTGATTGCGGGAAAGAAAGTTTGGACATGGCCGCCGATCACGCCATGATCCCGGCATGACTCGCGCTCCGCACGACGCCGATACGCCGCCCGCCGCAGCGGCCCCCACGCCCCAGGCGGCTGCTCCGACAGAGGCTGCGCGCGCCAAGGCCGAGAAGGCGATGCGGCTGGCCTCGGCCCTCAGGGCGAATCTGCGACGACGCAAGGCGCCCGCGCGCACGCCGGCCGCGCCGAAAGACAGCAACTGAAGTTCATCGCCGCCATGCCGTTCCGCCCTTTGGCAAGCGGCGGACGGCTTGCTAGAGAACGATCCCCCCGAGGCGTTTCCTTCGGGCGCGCTTAAGGACGTCTATGGACAGTATCGTCATTCAGGGCGGCGCTCAGCTGCACGGGGACATTCCCGTCAGCGGCGCCAAGAATTCCGCCATCAAGCTGATGGCCGCTTCGATTCTGACGGATCAGCCGTTGCGGCTGACCAATATGCCGCGCCTGGCCGACACGCGCTTCCTGGGGCAACTGCTGCGTCAGTTCGGAATCGAGGTGACGGAAAGCGACGGGCCGGACGGGCAGGAGAGTCTGTTCGACGCCAAGACCCTGACCTCGACGTTCGCGCCCTATGATCTGGTGCGTCAGATGCGGGCCTCGTTCAACGTGCTGGGGCCGCTGCTGGCCCGCACCGGCGAGGCCAAGGTCTCTCTGCCCGGCGGCTGCACCATCGGGGCTCGACCGGTCGATCTTCACCTGCAGGCGCTGACGGCGCTGGGCGCGGAGATCGAACTGGACGAGGGCTATGTCACCGCGCGCGCGCCCAAGGGGCTGCGCGGGGCCGAGATCGAGTTTCCCTTCGTCTCGGTCGGCGCCACCGAACACGCCTTGTTGGCGGCCGTTCTGGCCCAGGGGACGACGGTGCTGCGCCGCGCCGCGCGCGAGCCGGAAATCGGCGATCTGGCGCATTGCCTGACCGCAATGGGGGCGAAGATCGAAGGCATCGACACCGACGTCCTGACCATTACGGGGGTGTCCTCGCTGAACGGGACGACCTGGTCGGTGATTCCCGATCGGATCGAGATGGGCTCCTACGCCGTCGCGGCCGCCATGGCGGGCGGCGACGTGCGGCTGACCAGGGCGCGGGCCGAACTGATCGATTCTCTGACCGAAAAGATGATCGAGGCCGGCGTCGAGGTGACGCCAACGGCGGACGGCGTCCGGATCCGGCGCGATCCCAAGCAGCGGCTGAAGGCCGTGGACGTGGAGACGGCCATCTATCCCGGCTTCGCCACCGATCTGCAGGCGCAGTTCATGGCTCTGATGACGACCGCCGAGGGCGTCAGCACGGTGCGCGAGACGATCTTCGAAAACCGCTTCATGCATGTGCCCGAACTGGCGCGACTGGGAGCCGAGATTTCCGTCCATGCGGGCGAGGCCCATGTAACGGGCGTGCCGATGCTGCACGGCGCTCAGGTGATGGCGACCGATCTGCGCGCCTCCATGTGCCTGGTCATCGCCGGCCTGGTCGCGGAGGGCGAAACGACGGTCGGCCGCGTCTATCATCTGGATCGCGGGTTCGAGCGTTTGGAAGAGAAGCTGGGCGCGTGCGGAGCGTCCATCCGACGCATAAGGGGAACAGGCGATGAGCACTGAGATCGAAGGCGTCGGTTCCGAAGCCAGGTCGCCGGTCGAACCGCTGCGCCTGCTGGCCGAGGACGCCGACGATCTTCAGATCATCTCGGCCGCGCTGCAGGACGCCATCCTGCGGCCGGTCGACATCGTCTGGGCCAAACAGGCCCGGACCCTGACCATCGCCTTCAGCCGCTTCTGCTGGGAATGCGGCGGGACGCGGGTGATGTGCGCCATGCAGTTCGGCGACGTGCTGGCGGTCAAGAGCCGCCGCCTGCCGCGCAATCCGGACGCCTCGCTGGAACTGCTGGCTCTGGATTTCATGCCGACCGAGGCGCCGAGCGGGCGCGTCATCCTGATGTTCGCCGGCGGCGGGGACCTGCGGGTCGATGTCGAATGCCTGGACGCCGTGGTGACGGACATCTCCGAGCGGTGGCCCGCGCGGGTCGCCCCGACCCATCTGGACGAAGTGGCGGCGGACGCCGGAGACGCGGCATGAGCGGGCCCCACAGGCTGGCCTCGGTCGAGCTGGACGCCGCGACCCTGCCGGCGGCGACCGCCGAGATCGAGCACGAGCGCCGGGTCGCCATCTTCGACCTGATCGAGAAGAACAGCTTCCAGCCCGCGGGCGCCGACGGCGGACCGTATCAGCTGAAGCTGTCGTTGCAGGACAATCGCCTGGTGTTCGACCTGACGGGGACGGACTTCGCGCGCACCTACGCCATCAGCCTGACGCCGCTGAAGCGGGTGGTGAAGGACTATCTGCTGATCTGCGACAGCTATTACGAGGCGCTGCGCGGCTCTTCGGCCAGTCAGATCGAGTCGGTCGATATGGGGCGGCGCGGTCTGCACAACGAAGGCGCCGAACAGCTGGCGGCCCGACTGGACGGCAAGATCGTGGTCGATCACGAGACGGCGCGGAGGCTGTTCACCCTGCTGTGCGCCCTCTACCGTCGCGGCTGACCTCGACTATCTCTGCGTTTTCGGGCATTAGGCCCGTCCATTCCGCTCTACGCAGCCGCCCGGCGTGGAGCCGAACGCATTTCAGACGGGCGCGAGAGGCCGCATGGCTAAGGAAGAACTGCTCGAGTTTCCCGGCACCGTCAGCGAACTGCTGCCGAACGCCACCTTCCGCGTGACGCTCGAGAACGACCACGAGATCATCGCCCATACCGCCGGCAAGATGCGCAAGAACCGCATCCGCGTGCTGGCCGGTGACAAGGTGCTGGTCGAGATGACGCCCTATGATCTGACCAAGGGCCGCATCACTTATCGCTTTAAGTAAGGAGCGGCCGGCTTGGCCTCTCCGGACCTGGTGCTGGCTTCGGCCAGTCCGCGCCGCATCGAATTGCTGGCGCAGGTCGGGATCGTTCCCGACCATATCGATCCCGCCGATATCGACGAGACGCCGCTGAAGGGCGAGACGCCGCCGCGCCTGGCCGCCCGGCTGGCGACGTCAAAGGCCCAGGTCGTGGCCGCGCGCCGGCCCGAAGCGGTGGTCATCGCCGCCGACACGGTGGTGGCCATGGGCCGACGCTTTCTGGAAAAGGCGGGGGACGAGGCCGAGGCGAGGCGGTTCCTGAAACTGCTGTCCGGGCGCAATCATCGCGTCTTCACCGGCGTGGCCGTGGTGAGGGACGGCCAGGTGTCGTCGCGCGTCAACGAGACCCGCGTGACCTTCAAGCCGCTGTCCCAGGCCGAGATCGCCGCCTATGTCGCCGGGGGCGACTGGCGCGGCAAGGCAGGGGGGTACGGCATCCAGGGACCGGCGGCCGCCTTTATCCAGAGGATCGTCGGCAGCCATTCCTCGGTGATGGGCCTGCCGCTCTATGAAGCCGTCCAACTGTTGCACGGCGTCGGCTGGCGCGCATGAGCGCGGTCGAGGTCTTCCTCGACGAGACGCCGGGCGAGACGCGGGGGGTCGTCCTGCGCGACGGGCGCTTCACGCATCTTTTGATCCAACGCGAGGACGATCCGGCCGAGACGCGGCTAGGCGCTCGGTCGATTGGGCGGGTGGTCGAGATCAATCCGGGCCTGCGCGGCGCCTTCGTCGATCTGGGCGGGGCGGCGCCCGGCTTTTTGCCTCTGAGGCGGCAAGACCGTCCGACCCAGGGCGAACGGCTGGAGGTGACGGTCGTCGCCGAGCCGCGCCGGGGCAAGGGCGCGACCCTGCGCCGTCTTGGACCAGGGGAGGGGGCGCCGCGCCTGCTGGAGGCGGCCCCCAGCGTCGCGGAGCAGTTGCAGCGTCTCGCGCCTGGCGTGGAATCAGTGACGGGGCTGCCGGCTATCGACGCCGCGATCGAGGCCGAGGAGGAGGCTCTGAGCGCCACGCACGTCTTTATGTCGCACGGAATCGATCTGGAACTGGAGCGGACGCGCGCCCTGACCGCCGTGGACATCGACTACGCCGCCTCGGCCGGGCGCGATCCGAAACAGGGCCGGGCGGCGGCGAATCGCGAGGGGCTGCGTCAGACGGCGCGGCTGATCGGTCTGAAGAACTCGGGCGGGCTGGTGGTCATCGACCTGGTCGGCGACGGTCAGGAGGCCGAGGCGCAGATGAAGGCCGCCCGGGCGGCCTTTGCGCATGAGCCCCAGGCGGTGTTCGCCCCGGTCAGCCGGTTCGGCTTGATTCAGGTGGCGCTGCCCTGGCGACGCACGCCGATAGAAGAGGTGTTGGCGGGGGCCGACGGTCAGGCGACAGTGCGGACGCGCGCCCTGGCCCTGGTGCGGGCGTTGCGGCGTCAGATTCTGGCCGACACCGTGACCCCTCGGTTCGTCGCGCGTTGCCATCCCGAAGAAGCTCGTATCGCCGCGCCGCTGGCGGCCCGCCTCGGCCCGCGCGCTGTCGTCCAGGCCGATCCCGACGCGTCCGCCGGGCACGGCCGTATCCAGGAGATCTGAGCCGTGAGCCTTTGCCCCATCTGCCGCAAGGCCGAGCCCGATCCGCGCTACAAACCCTTCTGCTCGCGCCGCTGCTCGGACGTCGACCTGCAACGGTGGTTCGCCGGCGCCTACGCCATTCCCGCAGCCCTGGACGAGACGGCCGACGAAGACGACGAAAAGGACTGAAACGACGCTGGACAGGCGGAAACGGCTCGCCTATAGACCCGCCTCTCGCGACGCCGCGTCGGCGCCTGGATAGCTCAGCTGGTAGAGCAGCGGATTGAAAATCCGCGTGTCGGTGGTTCGAATCCGCCTCCAGGCACCATTCCCCGACAATCTTTCCGGCGACCTTCTTTCCAGCGACATTTCGACCCCGATACGGACGCCGCCCGCAACGCGTTTGCACGTATCCGAGGCTGGGCGAAGGAATTCGCCCCTCAGCGCCGCTTTCGAACAAGCTTGCGCTAATCGCTGGATAAGCATCATGAAAATGTCGCGTTTGGCGGCCCAAATGCCCTTGTCAGGCAAGACTTCCCTTTAACCGGTCTTGGTTGGGTGAAATCGGGCCTTACGCCCTTGACGCTCCGGTAAGGGTTCGTCAAAGGGTTTGGGACGCCCTCTCCCGAGGGAGTTAACGCGAGCGGCGGAGGACCTTCCTTCGACCGTTCCACCATCGGAGGCGGTTCGGGCGACCGGGCTCGTCTCCAGAATTCGACGGGGCGTGATCCTGAACGGACGCGGCGTGTCGAAGGAAACATTTCAGGTTGGGGGGCGGCCCTTTGACACGGTCGCACCTTTGGTTCCACGAGTCAGACCAAGCAGGAACTGGCGAACTATGCTGAACAGCAAAAAGACGAACATCCTTCTCGCCATGGCCGGCGCCGCCGTCCTGATGGCGAGCTCGCCGGTTCTGGCGCAGGCGCCGGCCGAGCCTACCCCGGCTTCGGCTCCGGCTGCTGCTGCTCCGGCCACGCCGGACGCCAAGCCCGAAAGCGTCAACGAAGCCGTTGGCGGCCACCACAGCAACGGCATCACGCCGATCTCCATGTTCATGGAAGCGACCGTGGTCGTTAAGGTCGTCATGGCCGGCCTGCTGCTCGCCTCAATCTTCTCCTGGACCCTGCTGCTCATCAAGCTGTTCGAGTTCGGCTCGCTGAACCGCAAGACCGACAACTTCCTGGAAAACTTCCGCGGCGCCCGCACCATCGCCGACATGCGCGCCGTGGCGACGCAGGAAGAGTTCGACGGCAACCCGCTGGCCGACATGGCCGCCGCCGCCACCGAAGAAATCGAACTGTCGCGTCAATCGGGCCTGTCGGTCACGGGCGACCACCTGGACTCGGCCATGGGCCGCGCCACCGCCGCCGTCGCCGCCGTTCAATCCGGCCTGGCCAAGCGCCTGTCGGGCGGCCAGCAGTTCCTCGCCTCGGTCGGTTCGATCGGCCCGTTCGTCGGTCTGTTCGGCACCGTGTACGGCATCATGAACTCCTTCATCGGCATCGCGGAATCGAACACGACCAACCTGGCCGTCGTCGCCCCGGGTATCGCCGAAGCCCTGCTGGCCACCGGTATCGGCCTGTTCGCCGCTATCCCTGCCGTTGTCTTCTATAACTACTTCAACACCCGCATCGCCGGTTACGGCACCCGCGCCGACGGCTTCGCCGCCGAACTGCTGAACGGCATCTCGCGTCAGCTCGACAAGGGGGCGTAAGACGGATGGCCGCCAAGATCAAAACAGGCGGCGCTGGCAACGTGGTCGAAGCGAACAGTGACATCAACGTCACCCCGTTCGTGGATATCATGCTCGTCCTCCTCATCATCTTCATGGTGGCGGCGCCGCTCGCCTCCGTGTCGGTGCCGGTGGAGTTGCCAATCGCCGTCGCCAAGGCGGCCCCGAACCCGCCCAAGCCGGTCTATATCTCGATCCAGAACGACGGTTCCGTCTATGTGGGCGATTTCCAGACCAGCGTCGGAGGACTGGGCGAAGATCTGACCAAACAGATCGGAACCCGGAACCCGGCCGATGAGCGGATTTTCATTCGGGCCGACCAAAACACCCGCTACGGTGACTTCATGCAGGTCATGAACGCCCTGCAGGATAGCGGCTTCTACAGCGTTGCACTGGTCGGCGAAGACCAGGCTACGCAATAGAACGCGGAGATAGTATGACAGACGTCGCATATCATCGCAGTCGTTACGACGTACCTAAGGCCAAGGGCTTCATGGGGGTTTCGTACCCCGTGCTGATCGTGTGTCTTCTGGTTGTTTCGATCCTGTTCGCCCTGCTGCTGTTCTTCCTCCAGCAATCGAAGTTCAAGCTGAAGGAATTCAACTACGTCGACGACAAGGTCGATGTGGAGTTGGTCGAGCCGGTTCCGCCGCCTCCGCCGCCTCCGCCTCCGCCTCCGCCGCCGACGGACCAGCCTCCGCCGCCGAAGCTCCAGGTGCGGGTACCGGCTCCGGTTCCGAACATCGTTCCGCCTCCGCCGGTGAACATCACGCCGACGAAGAAGGAAGATCGGGTCGAGTATACGGGTCCGCCCGTCGTCGTCCCCGGACCGCCGCCGCCGCCAGCGCCTCCGGCGCCGCCTCGGCCTTCGGTGATCACCAACGTGCAATGGGCGCGCCAGCCGCGTCCGACCGCCGACGACTTCCCCGCCCGCGCTCTGGAACGGGAAATCAGCGGCTCCGCCACAGTGGAGTGTACGGCTCAGGCCAGCGGTCGTCCGACGCGTTGCCGGGTGATCGAAGAGTCGCCTTCGGGCATGGGCTTCGGTAACGCCGCCATTCGCGTGGTTCAGCGTGGACAACTGTCTCCGCGGACCGTCGATGGCGCAGCAGAGGACGCCACTTTCCGCGTCCGGGTGCCCTTCACCCTCGGGTAAGGACCGCCTGATCGAGACCAACACCCCGGAGAGCGATCTCCGGGGTGTTTTTCTTTGGGCGGCGGTCGCAAAGTCGACAATCCCGCTTGATCGGACTCGTCAGGCTGGGTAGAGAACGCGCCTCGCGATGCGCGGGCCGCCTTAGCTCAGTTGGTTAGAGCGCCGGTTTGTGGAACCGGAGGTCCTCAGTTCAAGCCTGAGAGGCGGTACCATCGCAAAGCGTGGCGGCACTTGCAGTCCCCCGCGTCAGCGACCATCTCCTGACTGTCGGCATGAACGCCGATCCCCCACATCGACAGGAGAGCGCCTCATGAAGACGCGCAAGCTGGGCCGCGACGGTCCCGAGGTTTCGGCCATTGGCCTGGGCTGCATGGGCATGAGCGCCTTTTACGGCGGGGCCGACGAGGCCCAGTCCATCGCCGTCATCCACCGCGCCCTGGACCTGGGCGTCACCCTGTTCGACACGGCCGAGATGTACGGCCCCCACACAAACGAGATTCTGGTCGGCAAGGCGCTGAAGGATCGGCGCGATCAGGCCTTCATCGCCACCAAGTTCGGCATCAATCGCCAACCGGACGGTTCGGCTGTCACCGACGGTTCGCCGGCCAATGTGCGTCGTGCGGTGGAGGGCAGCCTGAGCCGCCTGGGGGTCGATCACATCGATCTCTATTACCAGCACCGTATCGACCCCAATACGCCGATCGAAGAGACGGTCGGGGCCATGGCCGAACTGGTGAAGGAGGGCAAGGTTCGCTTCCTGGGCCTTTCCGAGGCGGCGCCCGAAACGCTGCGCCGGGCCCAGGCGACCCACCCGATCACCGCGTTGCAGACGGAATATTCGCTGTGGAGCCGCGATCCCGAGGACGGACTGCTGGACGTGGTGCGTGAACTGGGGATCGGCTTCGTGCCTTACAGTCCGCTGGGCCGGGGCTTCCTGTCCGGCGAGATCAAGTCGATCGACGACCTGGCGCCCGACGATTTCCGGCGCACCAATCCGCGCTTCGCCGGCGACAATTTCCAGAAGAACCTGGACCTGGTCGGCGCGGTCGGCGCCATCGCGGCGGACAAGGGCGTGACAGGGGCGCAACTGGCCCTGGCCTGGGTGCTGGCCCAGGGCGATGATCTGGTCCCCATCCCCGGCACGCGCCGCATCTCCACCCTGGAGCAGAACGTGGCGGCGGCCGACATCGTTCTGACGCCAGAGGACCTGGCGCGGATCGAGGCGGTCTTCCCGCGCGGCGCGGCGGCGGGCGAACGCTATGCGCCCGGCGGCATGAGTTCGCTGAACCGTTGATCATCCCGCCTGAACGACAAAAGGCCCGGTCGGAGCGATCCGACCGGGCCTTTCTGTTTCGACGCCGAAGACAACCTACTGGATGCGGGTCCAGGTCTGGGTCTTGCACAGGGGCGCGACGATGCAGCCACGCAGACGCAGGCTGTTGTCGTTGGTCATGGTGATGGTGCCGCGATAGGTGCCGCCGTCCGCCGGATTATAGACCGAGCCATTGCGCCATTCGGTCGGGCCGCCGGTGAAGCCGGTCAGCATGGGCAGGTTGCGAAGGGTCCGGCCGCGCAGTTCGGCGTTGCGGTTGTGCTCGTCGCGGGCGTTGGCGTCGGCGCGGATATGATCCGACGTCACCAGCACGCCGCAGAGGGCCTGGCCGCAGCGGCTGATGCGCACCTGGCCGCCGTTGGTCGGGGTCTGCCACAGGCCGGTCGGGTCGCCCGCCAGGGCGGGGGAGGCCAGTCCGGCCGCCAGGGCCGCCGCCGCCAGCATGATCTTGATCTTCATGGTCGCTTCCTTTGTTCGAACGCGTCCGGGCGTTCGTTGATCGGCAAGTTGATCCGGCTTTCGGTTGAAAACAAGGCCGACACGATCACCTTATCGCAAGGAAAACCGGACCTTAGGGAAGCTTTGGCCTCTGCGTCGGGGCGCCGTTCAGCCTTCGATCAAGGCCAGCCATTCGTCTTCGGTCAGCACCTGGACGCCGTGCTTTTCGGCCTCCTTCAGCTTGGACCCCGCGCCGGGCCCGGCGACGACATAGTCGGTCTTTTTCGAGACGGAGCCCGAGACCTTGGCCCCCAGACCCTCGGCGCGGGCCTTGGCCTCGTCGCGGGTGAAGCGTTCCAAGGCGCCGGTGAAGACGACGGTCTTTCCGGCCACGGGGGTGTCGGACTTGGGTCGTTCGGCGTCTAGGATTTCGGTCAGTTCGGCCTCCAGGGCGGCGACGACCTGAAGGTTGTGCGGCTCGTGGAAGAAGTGGGCCAGGGCTTCGGCGGCGACGGGGCCGACGCCGGTGACGCCCGCGATCTGGTTCAGCATCTCGGACGGACCTTCCTCGCGCGCCACCCGGGCCAGTTCGACCAGGCCGGACCAGTCGTCCGCCATCGTCGCCAGGGAGCGGCGGGCCGGCGCGGCCATGCCGGGGAAGGCCTGGCCGATCTTCATGTCCATCGTCGCCTCGGGCCAGGGATCGACGGCGGGGGGCGTCGCCTCGGCCATCAGGGCCAGGACGCGGGGCGAAATGGCGTGGGCGCCGGCCAGCTGGGTCCAGGCGTCGGACGGAATTCCTGCGGCGGCCTGGAGACAGGCGGCCTTCAGCGCGGCCCAGCTTTCGAAGGCGCGGGCCAGGACGATCGAGGTCTGTTCGCCGATGTCGCGTATGCCCAGGCCGAACAGGAAGCGGTCCAGGGCGATGGTCCGCCGCGCATCGATGCCGGCGACCAGGTTGCGGATGCTGGTTTCGCCATAGCCGTCCTCCGCCGCCAGTTCGGCCAGGCGCGCCTCGTCTCGCGCCAGGCGGAAGATGTCCGCCGGCTCCTTGATCCAGCCGCGCGCGTGGAAGGCGATCAGCTGTTTCTCGCCCAGACCCTCGATATCGAAAGCGCGGCGGCCGACGAAGTGTTTGAGCCGTTCGACGATCTGGGCGTCGCAGATCAGGCCGCCGGTGCAGCGGCGCTTGACCTCGTCGCCCTCGCGCACAGCTTCGGAGCCGCAGACGGGACAGTGGTCGGGGAAGACGTAGCGTTTCGAATCGGCGGGGCGCAGGTCGGGGACGATCCCGAGAATCTGGGGGATGACGTCGCCGGCGCGTTGCAGGCGTACGGTGTCGCCGATGCGGACATCCAGACGCTCGATCTCGTCTTCATTGTGCAGGGTGGCGTTGCGGACGACCACGCCGCCGACGGTGACGGGATGCAGGCGGGCGACGGGGGTCAGGGAGCCCGTGCGACCGACCTGGATGTCGATGCCTTCCAGGAGGGTGGTCGCCTGTTGCGCGGGGAATTTGTGGGCGATGGCCCAGCGCGGGCTGCGGGCGACGAAGCCCAGGCGGCGCTGCCAGTCGATGCGGTCGACCTTATAGACCACCCCGTCGATGTCGTAGCCCAGGGTGGCGCGGTCGCGTTCCAGTTCGCGATAGACAGTGATCAGGCCGTCCGCCCCTTCGACCCGGCGGGAACGGTCGTTGACGGGGAAGCCCCAGGTTTTCAGCTTCTGCAGGGCCTCCCACTGGGTCTCGGCGAAGTCGCTGGAATGTTCGCCCCAGGCATAGGCGAAGAAGTTCAGCGGACGCTGGGCGGTGATCTTGGCGTCCTTCTGGCGCAGGGAGCCGGCGGCGAAATTCCTGGGATTGGCGTAGGTGCGCCGCCCCTCCGCCTCGGCCGCCGCGTTGAAGGCGGCGAAGGCGGCGTTGGGGGCATAGACTTCGCCCCGGATCTCGATCCGGTCGGGCCAGCCGTCGCCGGCCAGGGTCTGTCGCACATCGGCGATGGTGTTCAGATTGGCGGTCACGTCCTCGCCCGCCCGGCCGTCGCCGCGCGTGGCGCCGATGGCCAGGACGCCGTCCACATACAGGAGGTTGGCGGACAGGCCGTCGATCTTGGGTTCGGCGACGAAGACGATGGGCTCGTAGGCCGGCAGCTTCAGGAAACGGGCGATGCGGGCGACGAAGTCGCGCACCTCCCCCTCGTCGAAGGCGTTGTCCAGCGACAGCATGGGCACGCCGTGACGCACCTCGGCGAACTGGCTAGAGGCGGCGGCGCCGACCTTGTTGGATGGGGAGTCGGGGCGGATCAGGTCGGGGAAGGCGGTTTCGACCGCCAGGTTCCGGGCGCGCAGGGCGTCGTAGTCGGCATCGGAAATCTCGGGCGCCGCCTCGTTGTAGAGGGCGTCGTGACGGGCCATTTCGGCGGCCAGCCAGGCCAGTTCCTGGGCCGCCGCCTCGGCGGTCAGGGCTTCGACGGGCGGGAAGGGGGGAATCGCGCTGGACATGACGGCTCCTGTTTATCACCGCCGAAGACGTAGCGCAGGCTGACGTGGGCGCGGCGGGACGATAGGCTGGGGAGATAACAGGAGCGCCCATGATCCGATCCGCCTTTCGCCTGACGTTGAGCAGTTGCGCCGTCGCCCTGGCCCTTTCGGCCTGTTCGACGCCCGCGCCCAGGCAGGAGACCCCGGCCGCGCCGGCACCGGCGGCCGATCCGCAGCTGCTGGAGGATGTTCGCATCCTGTCGGCGGACGACATGGAAGGGCGCGACACCGGCTCGGCCGGCGGACAGAAGGCGCGGGATTATATCGTCGCGCGCCTGGAGGCGATGGGCGTGGCGCCGGCGCCGTTCGGGCGGCTGCAACGGTTCGAGAGCCGGGGGAGGACGCGCGAAGGCGTCAAGACGTTCGAGGGCTACAACATCGTGGGTCTGATCCCCGGCCGGCGGGTGGCGGACCGCTATATCGTCGTGACGGCCCATTACGACCATGTCGGGGTCAATGACGGCCAGGTCTACAATGGGGCGGACGACAACGCCTCGGGCGTGGCGACGCTGCTGGCGCTGGCGGCGAAGCTGAAGGCCGAACCACCCGAACACAGCGTGCTGCTGGTGGCCCTGGACGGGGAGGAGCGGGGTCTTCTGGGGGCGCGCGAGTTCGTTCGGGCGCCGCCCGTCCCGCTGAGCGCCATCGCGCTGAACCTGAACTTCGACATGATCGCGCGGGCCGAGACGGACAACCGTTTGTGGGTGACGGGGACCTATCAGCACCCGACCCTGAGACCGATTCTGGAGACGGTGACGGCGCCGGGGCCGGTCAGTTTCGCCTTCGGCAAGGACACGCCGCAGGATACGGGAGACGACAACTGGGTCGATTCCTCCGATCACGCGGCCTTCCACGAGGCGGGCGTGCCGTTCCTGTATTTCGGCGTGGACTACCATCCCGACTATCACCGGCCGACCGACGATTTCGAGCGGATCAAGCCCGGTGTGTTCGCCAGCGCGGCGGACTTGGCGCTGGCGGGCTTTCGCGCGCTGGACAAGGCGCTGGATCGATGAGGCGGGCGATTGTGGCTGTCGTAGCCGGCCTTCTGGTTCTGACCGGCTGCGACCGGAGCGAGGGGCCGGGGAAGACGCCGGCCTCGGCCTTCCATCATCAGCTAAGCGCCGACGTGTCGGGCGAATATCGGCCGGTCGGCGAAGGCGCGGGCGTCTGGCGTGTGGACTCGCTGTTCATCGGCCAGACGGAGGCGTTTCAAGCCTGGGAGGCGGGCGGCCGGTCGGCCCCCCCCCTGATCCTGATGCTGACAGGACCCAGCGGGACGTCGCGGGTCACGCCTGACGCCTATGATGTGGCAGCCGACAGCCTGAGGTTCAGCGGGCGCGCCGCGAACGGGGACAAGGTCACGGTGCAGGCGCGGCTGGATCAGGGCGCGCTGGCTACGGCCCGGCGCAATCTGGGTGATCAGACGCCGGTGATCACGGGGTCGGCGTCGGTGGCGGGACAGCGGATTCCGCTCAGCCTGGGCCGCTGGGGCGGTGATTGATCAGACGACGGCGCGGGCCAGGAAGTAGGCGGCCAGGGCGACGGCGACCCACAGCGCAAGACCCAGGCCGATCAGCAGGGCGGTCGAAGGCCGTCGGCCGCGCCCGTGGGCGTCATCGGATCGGGGATCTTCGGGACTGGCCATGTTGCAACTTTAGATAGTAATCCGATCTCAAGGCAAGACCGGCTCTGGATCAGGGGCGTTCAAATCAGGGCCGGCGTTCCTGGACCCCTTCGTCCGTGCCGATCAGGGCCAGGTCGGCCAGATCCAGGAACAGGCCATGCTCGACCACGCCGGTGATCAGTTTCAGGTCGTCGGCCAGGCGCGACGGGTCGTGGATGGCCTTGCAGGCTGCGTCGTAGATCAGATTGCCGCCATCGGTGCGGATCAGCCCGCGATCCGCATGACGCACGCGGGCGGGGTTGGCGATGTCGTGATCGACCAGGACGTCGGCGATGCGGTTGGCGGTGGTCTTGTGCCCGAAGGCGACGACCTCGATCGGCAGGGGAAAGGTCCCCAGCACCGGCACCACCTTGGCCGCGTCGGCGATGACGACGCAGCGGGACGAGGCCTCCCACACCAGTTTCTCGCGCAGCAGGGCCGCGCCGCCGCCCTTGATCAGGGCGAGGCCCGGTCCGACCTCGTCGGCGCCGTCCACGGTCAGGTCGATGCGCGGCGTGTCTTCCAGGGTCGACAGGACCAGGCCCAGGTCGCGGGCCAGATCGGCCGTCTTCTCCGAGGTGGGGACGCAACGCAGGTCGGGCAGGCCGCGCGCCGCCAGGGCTTTGACGAACCAGGCGGCGGTGGAGCCGGTGCCCAGCCCCACGGCCATTCCGGCCTCGACCAGGGCGGCGGCGGCTTCGCCGGCGATCTTCTTCAGATGGTCGCTCATTGCGATTTGGCGACTTTCGCCGCCTCCTTCCTGGCCTTGGCTTCCGTGCGGAAGGCGGCGGCGGCTTCGGGTTTGACGGTCTGGCGGGCGCGGCCGAAGGCCAGGGCGTCGGCCGGCACGTCCTCGGTGACGACCGAGCCCGAGGCGATCAGGGCGCCGTCGCCGATGCGAACCGGCGCCACCAGGCTGGAGTTCGAACCGACGAAGGCACCGGCGCCGATCTCCGTCCGGGCCTTGTTGAAGCCGTCGTAGTTGCAGAAGATGGTCCCGGCGCCGATGTTGGCGCCCGCGCCGACATCCCCGTCGCCCAGATAGGCCAGGTGGTTGGCCTTGGCGCCCTTGGCCATGGCGACATTCTTCACCTCGACGAAGTTGCCGATCTTGACCCCTTCGGCCAGGTCCGCGCCGGGGCGCAGGCGGGCGTAGGGGCCGACCTCGGCGCCCGAGGCGACGCGCGCGCCCTCGATATGGCTGAAACTGCGGATGCGGGCGCCGCCCTCGATCACGGCGCCAGGGCCGAAGACGACGAAGGGTTCGATGACGGTTCCGCCGCCGACCTGGGTGTCCCAGGCGAAGTGGACGGTGTCGGGCGCGGTCATGGTCACGCCGTCGGTCAGGAAGGTTTCGCGCTGGACCTTCTGGAACAGGGCCTCGGCCTGGGCCAGCTCGTCCTGGGCGTTGACGCCCATGACCGAATCCTCGGGCGCGAAGACGGCGCGGGTCGGATGGCCGGCCTGGCGGGCCAGAGCGACCACGTCGGTCAGATAGTATTCGCCCTTGGCGTTGTCGTTGCGAACCTGGCTCAACAGGGAGAACAGCAGGGCGGCAGGCGCGGCCATGACGCCGGAGTTGCAGGCGGTGATCGACAGAACCTCGGGAGAAGCCTCCTTGGCCTCGGTGATGGCCACAAGAGAGTCGCCCTCCAGAATCAGCCGGCCGTAGGCGCCGGGGTCGCGGGCCTCGAACCCGATCACGGTGACGCCGTCGGCGTTGAAGACGGGTTCGATATCGGCGGCCTTTAGCAACGGGACGTCGCCATAGGTGACGACCACCTCGCCGTCGAAGCCGGCCAGGGCCTGTTCGGCGGCGCGAACGGCGTGGCCGGTGCCCAGCGGCGGATCCTGAACCGCGACAGCCTCTTCGCCCAGGCGCGCCACGACATGGGCGCGGACCTGGGGCGAATGGACGCCCACGACGACCACGATACGCTGGCAGCCCAGGGCCTGGGCCGCGTCGATGGCGTGGTCCAGCATGGTCCGGCCGCCGACGAGGTGAAGCACCTTGGGCAGGGGGGATTTCATCCGCGTGCCCTGACCGGCGGCGAGAATGATGGCGGCGCGGGCGCGTGTCTGGCTGGTCATGAATCGTCCCGGAGGCTAGTCGTCTCGCGATCTAGCCCATTCGGCGGGCCAACGGGAGATGGGGATGACGGATCGCGACCTGGAAGGCTGGACCATCGCCTTCGATCTGGACGGCACGCTGGTGGACTCCGCGCCCGACCTGGTCGGCACGCTGAACCGTCTGCTGGTCGAGGAGGGATTGCCGATGGTGGCGCCCGCCTCGGCCTCGACCCTGATCGGGTCGGGCGCGCGGGCGCTGCTGGTCCATGGCTTCGAGGCGGCGGGGGCCGACGTGGAACGGGCGCGTTCCGATGCGTTGTTCGAGCGGTTCCTGGCCGACTACGCCGCCCATATCGCCGACGGCAGCCGGCCTTTCGAAGGCGTGGCCGAGACGCTGGATCGGCTGAAGGCGCGGGGCGCCCGTCTGGTGGTGGCGACCAACAAGCGCTCGGACCTGTCGGAACTGCTGCTGCGAAGGCTGGATCTGATCGACCGGTTCGAGGCCGTGGTCGGTCCCGACCGGGTCAGCGCGCGCAAACCCTCGGGCGCGCATCTGAAGGAGGCGGTGATCAAGGCCGGGGGCGATCCCGAACAGGCGATCATGGTCGGCGACGCCGCACCGGACGCAGAGGCGGCGCGCGACGCGGGCATGGCCTGCATCCTGACCACCTTCGGCTACACCCCGACGCCGGTGGAAAGCCTGGGCGGCGACGTGCTGATCGACCATTTCGAGGATGTGGAAGAGGCGATCGACGGTCTGCTGTCGGACTTCTACGTGCTCAGGGCGCTGAAATTCTAACAGGCGTCGACAGAAAAACTCGCGCCTGAACGGTCGCTGCGGCGATTGCGGATCATGACGGCGGGAGACACATAGACCCGCCTAGCCGGAGGTCCGCCCATGTTCGCCCTATTCTTCAAGATTCCTCTCTGGCAACGCACCGCCGCAGGCTTCGCCCTGGGCATTCTGGCGGGCCTGATCCTGCGGGAGAAGGCGGCTGTCTGGCTGCAACCGATCGGCGACGTCTATCTGAACCTGATCCGCATGGTGGTCGCGCCGCTGGTGCTGTTCACCATCGCCAGCTCCATCGCCAAACTTGGCGAGGGGGCCGGGGCGGTGCGGCTGGGCGTCCGCACCATCGTCTGGTTCGCGATCACCTCCCTGCTGGCCGTGCTGGTCGGCTTCGCCTTCGGTCACATCATCAACCCGGGCGTCGGCCTGTCGAACCTGCCGCTGGGCGAGGTGAAGGAGCGGGTCATACCGACGCCGCTGGAGGTGCTAATCGGCATCGTCCCGGTCAATCCCTTCGCCTCCCTGGCCGAAGGCAAGGTGCTGCAGATCATCTTCTTCTCGGCCCTGGTCGGAGTGGCGCTGGTGGCGCTGGGCGACCGGGCGCAGGGCGTGCGGCGGATGGTGGACGAGGGGGCGGCCGTCGTCTTCCGCATCACCCGCTGGGTGATCCAGCTGACGCCCATCGGGGTGTTTGGCCTGATCGGCTCGGTCGTCGGCGGCTATGGGTGGGAGGCGCTGCTGCCGCTGCTGAAGTTCATCCTGGCCATCTATGCGGCCTGCCTGTTCCACATCCTGATCGTCTATTCGGGCCTGCTGAAGCTGCACGGACTGAAGGTGGTCAGCTTCTTCCGCGGCGCCTTCGCGGCCCAGCAGACGGCCTTCGCGACCTCTTCGTCTTTAGGGACCTTGCCGATCACCCTGCGCCAGACGGTCGAGCGGCTGGGCGTGCCCCAGGCCTACGCCGCCTTCGCCGTGCCGCTGGGGGCCAATGTGAAGATGGACGGCTGCGGCGCCATCTATCCGGCCATCGCCTCGATCTTCATCGCCCAGTATTTCAAGATCGACCTGACGCTGACCCAATACATCCTGATCGGCCTGACGGCGGTGCTGGGCTCGTTGGGAACGGCGGGCGTGCCGGGAACCAGCATCGTCATGCTGACCCTGACCCTGTCCACGGCGGGCCTGCCGCTGGAGGGCATCGGCTATATCGTCGCCATCGACCGGATCATCGACATGATGCGCACGGCGACCAATGTCACGGGCCAGATGGTGGTGCCGGTCCTGGTGGCCAAGGAGGAGGGCATCCTGAACCAGGACGTCTATGACGGCCACGTCGCCTGGCTGCCGGGCGATCCGGAGGCGGAAACGCCCGACGCGGTCCGCGCCGCCGGAATCTGAAACGGACGCTTGCGCGACGCGGACGGTCGGGCTATGTCGCCGCCTCCGCAAGGCATGGATGCGTAGCTCAGCGGGAGAGCACCTCGTTCACACCGAGGGGGTCACAGGTTCAATCCCTGTCGCATCCACCATCTTCCTTTGACAGACTGCGAAAAAGCCCGCCCCTAAAAGAGTGGGCTCTCAGAAATCAATCCGGCTTTGTCGCGACCGGCCGCCAGTCTATCGTGTTGCAGTACTCACCTTCTTGCTGTGCGATTGCGTACTGGAGGCAGCGGCCGTGGGCCCCGGGCCCTGTCCCGAAGAGCATCGCGCCGTACATTGAGCAAAAATCATCGGGCGGCATGATGCAGACGGGATCGGTCGGATCCGCAGATGCGCCGTCTACCGTTAACAATGACATTGTGGCAGCCAAAACTGTCGCTGCCGCCAAGCGTACGCCATTTGAGCGCAGAGTTTTCATTTGAAGCCTCCAGAGGACCAATCTCCTCGCAAAAGATTGGGCATCGAACGGGCGCGCTTGCAACTATCTGTATTTATCAATGATCCGTGATGCGAGAATTTTCGTGACCGGTCTCGATTTCAAATCCCCGCGTCTTCCCGGCCCGGCGGCACGTTGACGCCCATGGATTTCAGATAGGTCTTGATGTTGCGGGCGGCCTGGCGAATGCGCTGTTCGTTCTCGACCAGGGCGATGCGGACGAAGCCTTCGCCGTTCTCGCCATAGCCGACGCCCGCCGCGACCGCGACCTTGGCGTGGGTCAGGAGCTGTTTGGAGAACTCCAGGCTGCCCAGATGCGCCAGCGCCGGGGGCAGGGGCGCCCAGGCGAACATCGAGGCGGCGGGTTTGGGCACCTCCCACCCCGCGCGGGCGAAACTGTCCACCAGCACGTCGCGACGGCGGTGATAGAGTTCGCGGTTCTGGTCCACGATCTCCTGCGGCCCGTTCAGCGCCGCGCAGGCCGCCGCCTGAATGGGGGTGAAGGCGCCGTAGTCGAGATAGGACTTCACCCGCGCCATGGCCGCGATCAGCGTCTTGTTGCCGACGGCGAAGCCGATGCGCCAGCCGGCCATGCTGTAGGTCTTGCTGAGGGAGGTGAACTCCACCGCCACGTCCTTGGCGCCCGGCACCTGCAGGATCGAGACGGTCGGCTTGCCGTCGTAATAGAGTTCCGAATAGGCCAGGTCGCTGATGATCCACAGGTCGTTGGCCTTGGCGAAGGCGACGACGCGTTCGTAGAAGGCCAGGTCCACCGTCTCCGCCGTTGGATTGGACGGATAGTTCATGACCAGGATCTTCGGGCGCGGCACGGTGTAGGCCATGGCCCGCTCCAGCGCCTCGAAATAGCGTTCGTCCGGCGTGGTGGGCACGCTGCGGATGGCCGCGCCCGCGATGATGAAGCCGAAGGTGTGGATCGGATAGGACGGATTGGGCGCCAAGACCACGTCGCCCGGCTCGGTGATGGCGGTGGCCAGGCTGGCCAGACCTTCCTTGGAGCCCATGGTGACGATCACCTCGGTCTCGGGATCCAGATCGACGCCGAAACGGCGGCCGTAATAGTTGGCCTGGGCGCGACGCAGGCCGGGAATGCCCTTGGACTGCGAATAGCCGTGGGCGTCCGGCTTCTGCGCCACCTCGACCAGTTTGGCGATGACGTGCGGCGGCGGCGGCAGGTCGGGATTGCCCATGCCCAGGTCGATGACGTCCTCGCCGGCCGCACGGGCTGCGGCGCGCATGGCGTTGACCTCCGCGATCACATACGGGGGCAGGCGCTTCATGCGGTAGAATTCTTCGGACATCGGCTTTGCAAACGGCGGGGGAGGGAGAGGGCGGCGCCAGCGAGGGTGGACGAACCCACCTTACGATACAAAAACCTGGCGCGGATCAAGCGCGATGCGGCCGAAACGTGTGGGCGGGGCGCAGAATGGCGTCCAGCTTGCAAGAATATGGCGTCGAAGGCCGCGATGCGAATGGACTGCGACGCGTTGTCCCCGATACGAACGGTCGGGCCGCCGGGGCGTTATGCGTCCATGTCTCTGTTCGCCAACATCCTGATCGGCCTCCATCGCCTGACCAAATATCTGACCCGCAAGGAGCGGTTGCTCTGATCCGCCTGCGGCAGGAAAGGCGCCGTTTATCGAAGAAGCGTGGCGTCGTGGCGAAATCTGTCCGTCCTTGCGTTGTTTGAAGGGGCTGGACGCTCTATTCTTGCCGGATGACACGCTGGACCCCCGAAAGCTGGAGAACCAAGACCGCCCTGCATATGCCGGCGGACTATCCCGACGCGCAGGCCCTGACCGCCGTCGAGGACGAACTGCGCGCCCTGCCGCCGCTCGTCTTCGCAGGCGAGGCGCGGCGCCTGACGTCGAAACTGGCGCAGGTTGAGCGGGGCGAGGCCTTCCTGCTCCAGGGCGGCGACTGCGCCGAGAGCTTCAAGGAGTTCTCGACCGACAACATCCGCGACACCTTCCGTCTGATCCTGCAGATGGCGGTGGTCCTGACCTTCGCCGGCCGCAAGCCGGTGGTGAAGGTGGGCCGCATCGCCGGACAGTTCGCCAAGCCGCGCTCCTCGCCGCTGGAAGAGATCGACGGCGTGGAACTGCCCAGCTATCGCGGCGACATCATCAACGGCATGGGCTTCACGCCCGAGGAACGCGCGCCCGATCCGCAGCGTCTGATCCGGGCCTATAATCAGTCGGCCTCGACGCTGAACCTGCTGCGGGCCTTCGCTGGCGGCGGCTATGCCGATCTGTACAACATCCATCGCTGGACCCTGGGCTTCGCCGGAGACAACGCCGCCGGCGCCCAGTACCGCGAACTGGCCGACAAGATCACCGAGGCCCTGGCCTTCATGGAGGCGGTCGGCGTCACGCCCGAGACCCACCCGGACCTGAGCCGGGTCGAGGTCTTCACCAGCCACGAAGCCCTGCTGCTCAACGTCGAAAGCGCCCTGACGCGGCTGGACGGCTCCACTGGAGAATGGTTCGACACCTCGGCCCATATGCTGTGGATCGGCGAGCGCACGCGCCAGCTGGACGGCGCCCACGTCGAGTTCATGAAGGGGATCAAGAACCCCATCGGCGTCAAGTGCGGCCCGACCATGACGGCCGACGATCTGCTGCCGCTGATCGACGCGCTGAACCCGGACAATGTGTCGGGCCGTCTGACGCTGATCGGCCGCTTCGGTCACGACAAGGTGGGCGAGCGCCTGCCCAAGCTGATGCGCGAGGTGAAGGCGTCGGGTCGCAAGGTGATCTGGTCCATCGACCCGATGCACGGCAATACGCTGAAGGCCGGCAACGGCTACAAGACCCGGCCGTTCGACCGGATCCTGGGCGAGGTTCGCACCTTCATCGACGTGGCGGAGGCGGAAGGGGTGCACCCCGGCGGCGTCCACCTGGAGATGACCGGCCAGAACGTCACCGAATGCATCGGCGGCGCCCAGGCCGTGACCGAGGACGACCTGTCCAACCGCTATCACACCCACTGCGACCCGCGCCTGAACGCCGACCAGGCGCTGGAGCTGGCCTTCCTGGTGGCCGAGCGGCTGAAGGCGGGGCGGATCAGCCGGTCGGAAGCGGCCTAGTTCAGGTCTGGAAAGACGGGCGGGCGCGATCCCGCCCGGACGCCTAAAATGGGACCAATCCCGCCACGGTGACGCCATGGACGCATCGCCATCTGGGCTGAGGTCTCGAGAGAGCATTATGACGGCAACGGCCCCCATCGACGAACAGCCCGGCCGGGTGGCCTATCAGGGCGCGCCCGGTTCGTTCAGCCATGAGGCCTGTGTGGCCTTGCGGCCCTGGGACATTCCGGTCGCCTTCGAGACCTTCGCCCAGGCGCTGGAATCGATCCGGAGCGGCGACTGCGGCTGCGCCTTGATCCCGGTCGAGAACTCCACCATCGGCGTGGTCGAACCCGCCGCAAGCCTGGTGCGTGAAATGGGTTTGACGCCGGCCGCAGAGGTGTGGCGTCCGATCCGCCACGCTCTGATGGCCGTCGACGGCGCCCGTCTTTCGGATATCCGCACGGTCGAGAGCCACCCCATCGCCCTGGCTCAGTGTCGGGCCAATCTGGCGAGCCTGCCCGTCGAGGTGGTTGAACATTACGACACCGCCGGCGCGGCGCGCGACGTGGCCGAGGCCGGCGACCCGACGCGGGCCGCCATCGCCCCTACCGGCGCGGCCGAGGTGTATGGTCTGTCGATCCTGCGCAACGATTTGCAGGATTCCAGCGATAATCAGACGCGTTTCGTTCTTTTGACGGCTGTCGAGGGTTGACGGCGCAAGGTCTTTGCGTCCTTAACAACCTCACGGATCGCCGACGATCCGCATAACCGGACCAGGACCCATGTCCCGCCAGCGCGTTCTTTCTGTTTCCATCGACCGTTCGCGCGCGGTTTCCGGCTATTATTTCGGCTACGGCTTTTACGGCTTTCGATACGCCGGCTGAGGCGTCGGGCGCACTCTGTCCCTGACCGTCTCGCCGGCGACCGCCCTGGACCAGGGCGGCTGTCCGCATTCGCACATCGAAATTCCCCCATGCCGAAAGACCGAACCCATGTCCAAATCCAACCTGCAGCAAGTATGGCCCGACGTGGCTGAGCCGACCCCGGAACAGCAAGCCCTGGCGGCGCTGCGCGCCGAGATCGACAGCCTGGATGACCAGATCCTGGAGCTGTTCGAGCAGCGCTTGGCCGTCGCCGCCACGGTCGGCCGCGCCAAGGATGCGCCCAGCGGCCCCCACACCAAGCTGCGCCCCGACCGCGAACAGACCGTGCTGTCGCGGATGCTGTCCAAATGCCAACCCGAGAACGCAGAAGCGGTCGAGCATCTGTGGCGCGAGATCGTCGGCTGGGGCCTGGCGCGCCAGGGCCGGCTTCAGGTCCAGGTGTGGGCCCCGATCGAGCCGACCCGCGCCTATGACGGCGCCCGCCTGCGGTTCGGCGCCGCCGCCGACATCAAGATGGTGCGCGATCCGCAAAAGGCGCTGGCCTTCGCCGCCGAGGGTCATGGCGTCGCCGTCCTGGCCGTCAATACCGAGGACGCCTGGTGGATGGGCCTTCGTCGCGAATGGTCGATGCTGAGCGTCTTCGACGGTTACGGCGGCGAGACGCCGACGTCTCTGGCCGTGGGCAAGATCGATCCGCCGGCTCTGCCCAAGGGCCGCCGCGTGGTCGTCACCGCCGGCGGCGACGCGGGCGACGGCGGCGGCCCGCGGCGCTGGGGTCTGAACACCCACCACGGCTGGACCATCGCCTTGACCGACGCGGAACTGGCGCCGGGCGACGCCGAGGGCTGCGTCGGCGCCATCGGCTGATCCCTTCGTTTGACACGATCAGGGGCCGCATCCGGGAACGGGTGCGGCCCTTCGACTGTTCAGGGCGCAGGGTGAAGCAATTAACCCTGCGGCTTAAGCCTGTTGGTGAACCAGACTTCAAAGTCTGACCCTTAAGGACAAGGACATGACGCCCGCAGAAGCGACCCGTCCTTTCCTGATCCTCGTCGCCCTCAGCCTGGTTGGTTGCGGGGCGGTGGACGCCGATCCGCATCGATTCCGCGCCCTGGGCGATCAGGTCGCGGCCCTTGACGTGCCCCTGGAGGCGCCTGGGCGTGGCGACGCCGTGCCCGACAGACCGGCCAGGGCGCATGACGCTGGGCTGCGGCCGGCGACGTTCTCGCCCGTGAAGGTCTCGGTCATGAGCCCTGTGGAGATGTGGGACGCGCGGGACGCCCAGGCCCAGGGGCTGCGCGACGCGCTGAAGCCCATGGCGACGGCGATGCGGTCGCATAACACGTCGGCGCCTGAGCCTGAGCCCACGCCCGCCGCCGAGACCACGACTGTCGAACGCCCCAAGCCCGCCCTGCGTCCCGCCGTCATCCACGCCGAGGGTCGCACGGTGCAACTGGGCGCCTATTCCAGCGAGGCGGGCGCCCGCGAGGCGTGGCGCCGCCTCAAGGTCCGCGCCGACCTGGGCCAGTTGTCCCCCGTCTATGAAACCGTGCAGGTCGAGGGTCGGGTGCTGACGCGGCTGAAGGTCGGGCCGATCGCGGCGGAACAGGCCGCCGACCTGTGCCGCGCCGCCCAGGTGTCCGATCCCTGGTGCCGACGCGCGGGATGAAGTCCACAGGCATCCGTTAACGCCGCGTTGACGTTTGGCGCGATCCGCCCGACTCTGGGGATCGAAGGCCGCGCATGAGTTCCTGAGTCGCGTCGGCCGCCTTTAGAGGTCGCCTCAATGACGCAGCCGCATGTGATCGTCCTCGGCAACGAAAAGGGCGGGGCGGGCAAGTCCACCCTGGCCATCCACATAGTCACGGGCCTGCTGCACGCAGGCCGCAGCGTGGCGATCATCGACCTGGACCTGCGCCAGCGGTCGATGCAGCGCTTCTTCCTGAACCGGCAGGCTTGGCTGGCGGCGAACGCCGCCGACCTGCCGCAGCCGATGATCCCGGACATGGGCGACGGCAAGGCCCTGGCCAAGCTGGCGGCCGCAGATCAGATCGCCGCCTTCGAGCGTGCCTTCGACGAGGCCGTGACGGCCGGGGTGGATTGCATCCTGATCGACACCCCCGGCGGGGACACGGCGGTGTCCAACGCGGCCCACGCCCGCGCCGACCAGATCGTGACGCCGATGAACGACAGTTTCGTCGATTTCGACCTGCTGGGCGAGGTGGATCCGGTGTCGCTGGAGCTGTTGAAGCCCTCCATCTATTCCGAGAGCGTCTGGGAGGCGCGCAAGCAGCGCGCCATCAGCCAGGGCCGCCACGCCACGATCGATTGGCTGGTCGTGACCAACCGTCTGGCCGTCGCCGAGGCCCGCAACCGCAAGCGGCTGGAAGAGCGGATGAGCAAGCTGGCCAAGCGGGTTGGTTTCCGCGTCGGGCCGGGCCTGCGCGACCGGGTCATCTATCGCGAGCTGTTTCCGTTCGGCCTGACCGTCGCGGACCTGTCCAACGAGGTGCGGCCGGTGGCGGTGTCCCTGGCCCACGTCGCCGCGCGCCAGGAAATGCGCAATCTGATGATGGCCATGGGGCTGGAGCAGGTGCTGAACCCTTTGGACGTGGCGGCCTGACGGCCGACTGACGACAGGCTGACCCCGTGGGATTGATCGGCCTGGCCCTGGCGGCGATCGCCGTCTGGGCCCTGGTTCGGCTCGGTCGCCAGACTGAGAGGCGCGGGCGCGGCCATTGGCGGGTGACGGCGACGCTGTTGGGGTCGGTCATGCTGGCCGGCGGCGCCCTGGCGGCTTTTCGCGGGGCGTGGCTGCTGGCTGCGGGACTGGCGGGAGCGGGGCTCTATGTCGCCTGGGCCTCGCGCACGCGCATCCTGCCCCGAACCGAGCCGATCAGCGAGGCCGAGGCGCGCGCCGTCCTGGGCGTCGGCCCCAGGGCCACGGAGGCCGAAATCCGCGCCGCCTGGAAACGCGCCATGGCCCGCGCCCATCCCGATCAGGGCGGCACCGAAGGTCTGGCGACCCGCGTCAACGCTGCGCGCGACCGATTGCTAGGCCGTCGCTGAGGCTTCTATAAAATCCGGGTAATATTGACGGGCGGAGCAGGCGGCGTTAGTTCGGCGACATGATCCCGAACCCCGACCTGGACTGCGCCATCTTCGCCGGCGACCGACTGATCGCCCGAGGCGCGCCGCGCGCCGTTCTGCCGGCCATGAAGGCGGCCAGCGAGGCGGGAGAGACCGTCCTGGCCTTCGATCTGGCGACCGGCCGCACGGTTGAGTTCGACCTGCGCGGCGACCTGGAGACGGCGCTGGGGCGGCTGCCCGAAGCGGAGATCGAACCGAAGAAGGGGCCGGGCCGTCCGAAGCTGGGGGTGACGGCGCGCGAGGTGACGCTGCTGCCCCGGCACTGGGATTGGCTATCCGGCCAGTCGGGCGGCGCCTCGGCCACGCTGCGCAAGATGGTCGAAACGGCCATGCGCGAAGCCGAAGGCCCCGACCGCCGCCGCCGCGCGCGCGAGGCGACCTATCGGTTCATGACAGCCATGGCCGGCGATCTGCCGAACTATGAGGAGGCGACGCGCATGCTGTTCGCCGGCGACCGGACGGCGTTCGAGGCGGCGGTGGAAGGCTGGCCCGAGGGGGGAAGGGACACCGCCCTGGCGATGGCCGCGCCTAGCTGGTGAAAAGGCACAGGGATTCTCTGATCAACTGGCCGGCGGACTGAACTTGTCTGTCGTTTCAAGGATCAGGATCAGCGCCAGCATATCCTTCGCGGTCAGGCGAGCGCCACGATAACCTGCACAGCAGGGCGGTGGGATAGGAGTGTTCACCGCTCGAACTGTCCAGGCGTCGTATTCGATGGCCGCCACAGAATAGACGATGATCGCCGGTGTGAATGGCGGTCGGCCCAGCAAGCATGTGACCGGAGCAAGCGGTTCGCCGAGGACGGTCGGAGACGGCAGGCCTTGAGGCCAGGCTTGCACATCTTCGTATTTGGCGATGCCGGGCAGTCGCGGACCCATTTGAAGATGCAGCTTGGAAGGCAGACTCCGGCACCATCCATTCGTCAGCGGTGCGTCCTGCTTCGGCGAAAAGGACAGATAGGCCACGGGCTGACCGTCTTCCTGGTACTCGCAAAACGTCCCGGCAGCGGTGGAATCCTCAGGCGAGCCATTGCGTGAACCGACCAAGACCGCGTCGGGAAGAGACTTTGGGCAAAGAAAGCCGGACTGATGCCGCAGCCCCTCGGCCTCGACTGTGAAAGCCTGGGTCGCCTGGTTGTCGAGGGCGGGCTGTAGCGCGAGGAACGCCGCCGCAATCCATGCCGCCATTGGCCCTTACCCCACCTTCACCCGCGTCGCCGCTTCGGGCAGGTCTTCACCGAAGGCGCGCTGGTAGAACTCGGCGATGGTGGGGCGTTCCAGTTCGTCGCACTTGTTCAGGAAGGTCAGGCGGAAGCTGAGGGCCACATCGCCGCCGAAGATGATGGCGTTCTGGGCCCAGGTGATGACCGTGCGCGGCGACATGACGGTGGAGATGTCGCCGTTCATGAAGGCGTTACGGGTCATGTCGGCGACGCGGACCATGGCGGCGATGCGGCGACGGCCCTCGGCGTCGGCCCATTCCGGCACCTTGGCGGCGACGATCTCGGCTTCCACGTCGTGATCAAGGTAGTTCAGCGTGGTGACGATGTTCCAGCGGTCCAACTGGGCCTGATTGATCTGTTGCGCGCCGTGATAGAGGCCCGTGGTGTCGCCCAGGCCGATGGTGTTGGTCGTGGCGAACAGGCGGAAATAGCGGTTGGGCCGGATGACGCGGTTCTGGTCCAGCAGGGTCAGGCGGCCTTGCGCCTCCAGCACGCGCTGGATCACGAACATCACGTCCGGGCGGCCTGCGTCATATTCGTCGAAGACCAGGGCCACGGGGCGTTGCAGCGACCAGGGCAGGATACCCTCGCGGAACTCGGTGATCTGTTTGCCGTCCTTCAGGACGATGGCGTCCTTGCCGATCAGATCGATGCGGCTGACGTGGCTGTCCAGGTTCACGCGCACCAGCGGCCAGTTCAGGCGTGCGGCGACCTGTTCGATATGGGTCGACTTGCCGGTGCCGTGATAGCCCTGGACCATGACGCGGCGGTCGAAGGCGAAGCCCGCGCAGATGGCGATCGTCGTCTGGGGATCGAAGCGATAGGCCTCGTCGATCTCGGGCACATGGCTGTCGCGCTCGGCGAAGGCGGGCACGGTCATGTCGCTGTCGATCCCGAACGCCTCGCGCAGCGTCACGCGACGGGCGGGTTCCAGGGTGATCAGCGGATCGGGGGAGGCGTCGAGCGGGGAGGTCATGGCCTTCCTCTAGAGGCGCCGCGCGCGCGGCTCAACACGCGCGCGGGCCTTGATCGCCTTATTTCGCGCTGAGGCGCACGTCCACATTGCCCCGCGTGGCGTTGGAGTAGGGGCAGACCTGGTGAGCCTTTTCGATCAGGTCGTCGATCACCGCCTGGTCCAGGCCATGGTCGGTGACGGTCAGGTCGACGTCCAGGTTGAAGCCTTCGCCCCGGGTGTTCTTGCCGAAGCCGACGCCGGCCGTGACCTTGGTGTCGGGGCTGACGGGCGTGCCGGCCTTGCCGCTGACCAGACGCAGGGCGCCCAGATAGCAGGCCGCATAACCGGTGGCGAAAAGCTGTTCGGGGTTGGTGCCGTCGCCGCCCTTGCCGCCCATCTCCCTGGGCGTGGACAGTCTTACGTCGATTTTTCCGTCGTCGGTGGTGGAACGGCCGTCTTCGCGGCCTCCGCCGGAGGCGGTGGCCTGGGCGCGATACAGAACTTCCATGGTGACTCCTTGGGCTGGAAGACCAGAGATGGGCGTTCAACGGCGAAGGCCAAGGGGGCGTTGCATCGTCGCTCTAGCCATCGACGGGCGACGCGGGCTAAAGCACCCTTTCGGGGCGCGTCGTCGGAGAACGCAGTGAAGATTGCCGAACGCTGGTTCGTGTGGGCGGGCATGGTTCTGCTGGGCGCCATCGCCCTGGCGGGGCTTGTGGTCGCCGTCTATGCGGCGTGGCTGTTCCACGACCTGCCGGACGCTTCGGAGCTGGCCGACTATCGCCCGCCGACCGCGACGCGCGTCTATGCCGGGGACGGCACCCTGATAGGCGAGTTTTCGGACGAACGCCGCATCTATGTCTCCTACGACCAGATTCCGACGACGGTGATCCACGCCTTCCTGGCGGCCGAGGATCGCAACTTCTTCCAGCACGGCGGCATCGACGTGGGTGGACTGGGGCGGGCTTCGTTGAAGAACGTCTTCAACTTCGCCGCCGGCCGGCGGCTGGAGGGCGGATCGACCATCACCCAGCAGGTGGCCAAGAACGTCCTGCTGACCAATGAATCCAGCCTGAACCGCAAGCTGAAGGAAGCCATCCTGGCCAACCGGCTGGAGGCGACCCTGTCCAAGCGGCAGATCCTGGAACTGTATCTGAACGAAATCTTCCTGGGCTATCGGTCGTTCGGCATCGCCTCGGCGGCCTACAACTATTTCGGCAAGTCGCTGGCCCAGCTGACGCCGGACGAGGCGGCCTTCCTGGCGTCCCTGCCCAAGGGGCCGAACAACTATCATCCCAAACGCCACCCCGGCGCGGCCAAGGGCCGGCGCGACTGGGTGCTGGGCGAAATGGAACAGAGCGGCTGGCTGACGCCGGAGCAACTGGTCGAGGCCCGCGCGAAGCCTCTGGTCACGCGTAATGCGCCGCAACGCGCCGACTACAAGGACGCCGACTTCTTCGTGGAGGAGGCGCGTCGTCAGGCCGCCGCCAATCCGCAGTTCGGCGAACAGTTGCGCGCTGGCGGCTTCTATATGCGCACCACCCTTGATCCGACGCTGCAGACGGCGGCCCGCGAGGCGTTGATGCAGGGGCTGGAAAACTATGACCGCCGTCACGGCTGGCGCGGCGGATGGGGCACGACCGATTTCGCCGAGGGCTGGCAGGCCCAGGCCCTGAAGGAACAGGCGCCGCCGGAACGCCGCACCTGGGAAGCCGCCGCCATCGAGAGCGTCAGCGGAAACACCGTGCGCATCCGCACGGCCAAGAGCGACAAGAGCGGCACCCTGCTGGCCGCCGACGCCGCCTGGGCCAACGCCAACCGTCAACTGCGACGCGGCGAGCTGATCTTCGTGGAGCCGCGCGGAGGGCAATACGCGCTGAAGCAGGTGCCGCGCGTCAACGGCGCCCTGGTGGCGGTGGAGCCGCAGTCGGGCCGGGTGCTGGCGATGGTCGGGGGCTATTCCTACGCCCTGTCCAGCTTCAACCGCGCGACCCAGGCCAGGCGTCAGCCGGGTTCGGCGTTCAAGCCCTTCGTCTATGCGACGGCGCTGGAGGGCGACTTCACTCCGGCCTCCATCGTGCTGGATGCGCCGATCAGCTTCGCCGGCGGACCGAACGGCCAACGCTGGACGCCCGAGAACTATAGTCGGCAATATTATGGTCCGCAGACCCTGCGGCGCGGGCTGGAGCTGTCGCGCAACGTCATGACGGTGCGGCTGGCCTCATCGGTCGGCATGCCCAAGATCGTCGATCTGTCGGCCAAGATGGGTATTCCGGGCCTATCGCCGAACCTGTCGGTGTCTCTGGGCGCCGGTGAGGTGACGCCGCTGGAGATCACGGCCGCCTACGCCGCCTTCGCCAACGGCGGCCGCCGGATAAACCCCTACCTGATCGACTACGTCCAGGACCGGGATGGAGAGACCATCTTCCGCGCCGACAACCGCAGCTGCCGCGAATGCGGGCGGGGGTTCTCGGGCCAGGAATCGCCTCGGCTGCAGCCACGCGGCACGCAGGTCATCGACCCGATCACCGCCTATCAGATCAGCTCCATGCTGGAAGGCGTGGTCCAGCGCGGCACCGCCGCCAGCGCGCGCGGCCTGGGGCCGTGGGTCGCGGGCAAGACGGGCACGACCAACGAATACCGCTCGGCCTGGTTCGTGGGCTTCACCACCGACATCGTGGTCGGCGTCTTCATCGGCTTCGACGACAACCGCTCCTTGGGATCGGGGGAGGCGGGGGCTTCGGCGGCCGTGCCGGTCTTCACCCAGTTCATGCAGTCGGCCCTGAAGGAACGGCCCGCGCGGCCCTTCGTGCGGCCAAAGAACGCCGTGTTCCGCATGGTCAACGGCATCGAGGAAGCCTTCCGCCCCGGCACCGAACGTCAGGCACCGCCGCCGGTCCAGGCCCCGGCCGCGCCGGTCGGACCGCAGAACTATTATGACGTGATCCGCCGCGAGCAGGAGGCCGCGTCCAGTGCGCCGGCCGCCGGCCCGGCCCCGACCGCGCCGCCGCCGCCGAAGAAGGCGCCGGCCGAGGACTTGAGCGGGCTCTACTGACGCTCTAGTTAGGGCTATCGAACGGCGTGTCCTCGTGACGCGCCGTTCTTTCATTATCCTTGCCCTATCGCGCGGCCTGCGGGCCTTGCTACTTGAGGGCTAACTGTCGCTGGAGATTGCGATGAGACCGGATGTCGAGGCCATGAAGGCCGACATCGAGCAGAGCGTCGCTCTGCTCAGGAGGCGTCTTTGACTGGGACGCCGCTGTCAGAAAGCTCGATGAGCTGAACGCCCGGGTCGAGGACCCGACTTTATGGGACAGGCCTGACGAGGCCCAGGCCGTCAGCCGCGACCGATCACGGCTGGAAGGCCAGATCAACACCGTCAAACAGATGGAGCAGGATCTCGAGGACGGGGTCATGCTGGCTGAAATGGCCGACGAGGAAGGCGACGAGGGCGCGCTGGAAGACGCCCGCGAGTCGCTGCGCGGCATCAAGGACCGCGCCGCCCGTGCCGAGCTGGAGGCCCTGCTGTCAGGCGAGGCCGACGGCAACGACGCCTATCTGGAAGTGAACTCGGGCGCCGGAGGCACGGAGTCGAACGACTGGGCCGGCATGCTGCTGCGGATGTACACCCGCTGGGCCAAGGCCCACGGCTACGAGGTGACGATCGAGGCCGAGGAAGAGGGCGAGCAGGCGGGGGTCAAGTCGGCCACGGTCCTGATCAGCGGCCCCAACGCCTATGGATGGCTGAAGTCGGAATCGGGCGTGCACCGCCTGGTCCGCATCAGCCCTTATGATGCGGCGGCCAAGCGCCACACCAGCTTCGCCTCCATCGGGGTTTCGCCGGTGGTGGATGACACGATCGAGATCGACATCAACCCCTCGGACGTGCGGACCGACACCTATCGCGCGTCCGGCGCGGGCGGTCAGCACATCAACAAGACGGACTCGGCGGTTCGCCTGACGCACATTCCGACCAATACGGTCGTGTCGTGCCAGACGGGCCGTTCGCAGCACCAGAACCGCGACCAGGCATGGAAGATGTTGCGCGCGCGCCTCTATGAGCTGGAACTGCAGAAGCGCGAGGCGGCGGCTCAGGCCCTGAACGACGCCAAGACCGACATCGGCTGGGGCCACCAGATCCGATCCTACGTCCTGCAGCCCTATCAGATGGTCAAGGACCTGCGGACCGAGGTGGAGACATCGGACACCCAAGGCGTGCTGGACGGCGACCTGGACCCGTTCATGGGCGCAGCCCTGGCGGCTCGCGTCGGCCAGACCCGCGGTTCGACGGTCGAATAGGCGAAAGGGGCGGTCCCATGGACCGCCCCTTTCTTTTTGGGCTATCGGCCTTCGGCCTGCTTGAGCCCGTGTTGGCCGTCGTTCCGAGGCTGAGCGCAGCGAAGAAGCCGGAATGACGATTGTCCTGAATGTTTCAGACCGGAGACTTGGCTTCGGTCTTTTCGGGTTTGGGGACGGGGGTTTCCAGCATGGCGGCGCCGGGGGTGTCGCGCTTGGCCTGATTGCAGCGGCCCTGGAACCAGGCGCCCTGGTCGATGGCTAGCTGCTCCTGGGTGATGTCGCCCTCGACGCGGGCGGTGGCGTAGAGCTTGACCTGTTTGGCCACGATGGCGCCGGTGACACGGCCGCGCACCTCCAGGACGTCGGCATGAACCGTGCCCTCGACCGCGCCGCCTTCGCCAATGGTGACGCGGGCCACGCGGACGTCGCCCTTCAACGAGCCGTCGATCTGGAGCTCGCCCGCGCCGGAGATGTTGCCTTCGTACTTCACCCCGGCGGCGAGGGTGGACAGGTTGCTGGAGCGGACGGCGGGACGGGCCGGTTCCGGCGGCCGCGGCGCGGGCGCAGCGGCGAGGGGTTGAGCCGGCGTCGGCTCGGGCGCTGGCGGAATGCCGAGGCCCTGAGAGCCGGTGTCGTGGGATTTGCTCTTGGTGAACATGGTGCGCTCCGCATCTGCCAGCCAAGGCCGGCCAAGCCCCTAATAGCCCGAGGCGACACTAGGCTTGGGCTGGAGGCGCAGGTCAAGCACGGCTTGCGAACCGCGCTCGCCGATCACAGGCTCCTGACCGCCTCCAGCACGGCGGCGGCGTGGTCGGCGACCTTGACGTTGCGCCAGATGCGGGCGATCCGGCCCTCGGCGTCGATCAGGAAGGTGGCGCGCTCGATGCCCATATATTCGCGGCCATACAGCTTCTTCTGGACCCAGACGCCCCAGGCCTCGCAGGCGGCGCCGTCCTCGTCCGAGGCCAGGATGACGGCGAGATCGTATTTGGCCTTGAAGCGGTCGTGCTTCTTCACCGTGTCCCTGGATACGCCGATGACGGTCGCGTCCAGGGCGGCGAAGTCGGGGGCCAGGGCGGTGAAGTCCTGAGCCTCGCGCGTGCAGCCGGTCGTGTCGTCCTTGGGGTAGAAATAGACCACGGCAGGCTTGCCGCGCAGGGCGGCGAGCGAGACGCGGCCGCCGTTGTCGGCGGGCAGGTCCAGGGCGGGGGCGGGTTGGCCTTCATTGGTCATCGTGCGTCTCCTGTCCTCCGCTCATCCCCGCGAAGGCGGGGACCCAGTCCTTTGCATCCTTCAGTCCGCCAAGGCGAACAGGGTCGAAAAGGTCGCGCCAGTCCGGGTTCTGTTCCTCGATCAGTCGGAGCTTCCAACTCCGGTTCCACTTCTTGATCTGACGCTCGCGACGGAAGGCGCCTTCGCGCGTGTCATGCCGCTCGAACCAGACCAGCATATGAACGTCGTACCTGGCCGTGAATCCGGCGAAGGTCTTGTTCCTGTGCTGGGCCACGCGCTGAAGCAGATCGTCGGTGGAGCCCGTGTAGAGGGTTCCGTTTCGACGACTGGCCACGATGTAGGTGAAGAAGGCCACGCTTTGACACCTTCTGGGTCCCCGCCTTCGCGGGGATGAGCGGATTAGAGGGGTTTGACGAGCACGATCTTCTTCTTGCCGGCGGCCAGTTTGATCACGCCGTCCCTGGCGTCGGCCTCGGTCAGAAGCTGGGCGCCGTCGGAGATTGCGGCGTCGTTCAGGCGCAGGCCGCCGCCCTGAGCCAGGCGACGGGCCTCGCCGTTGGAGGCGGTCAACCCGGCCTTTGTCACGACGGCGGCGATCATGGCGCCGTAAACCTCGGCCGCCGGCAGTTCGACGGTCGGCAGGTCGGCCGAGACCTGTCCCTTTTCAAAGGCGGTTTCGGCGGCGGCGCGGGCGGTGGCGGCGGCCTCGGCGCCATGCAGGAGCGTGGTCGCGGCGTCGGCCAGGGCCTTCTTGGCGTCGTTGATGGCGGCGCCTTCCAGAGCCTCGTATTCCGCGATCTGCTCCAGCGACAGGTCGGTGAACAGACGCATGAAGCGGCCGACGTCGGCGTCCTCCGCGTTGCGCCAGAACTGCCAGTAGTCATAGGGACTGAGCTGTTCGGCGTTCAGCCAGACGGCGCCCTGGGCGGTCTTGCCCATCTTGCCGCCCGAGGCGGTGGTCAGCAGCGGGGTGGTCAGGCCGAAGGCGGCCTTCTGATCCACGCGCCGCACCAGATCGACGCCGGAAGTGATGTTGCCCCACTGGTCCGAGCCGCCCATTTGCAACGTGACCTTCAGGCTGCGGTTCAGTTCCAGGAAGTCCACAGACTGCATCAGCATGTAGTTGAATTCGAGGAAGGTCATCGGCTGCTCGCGCTCAAGCCGCAGCTTGACCGAGTCGAAGCTCAGCATCCGGTTGACGGTGAAATGGGTGCCGAAATCGCGCAGGAACTGGATGTAGCCATAGCCCGACAGCCAATCGTCGTTATTGACCATGACCGCATCGGTCGGGCCGTCGCCGAAGGTCAGGAATTTGGCGAAGACCGTCTGGATCGAGTCGATGTTGGCCTGGATCGTGTCCTGCGTCAGTTGCGGGCGCGAGGCGTCCTTGCCGGTCGGGTCGCCGACCTTGGTGGTGCCGCCGCCCATCAGGACGATGGGCTTTCCGCCCGCCTGCTGAAGGCGGCGCAGCATCATGATCTGGATCAGGCTGCCGACGTGCAGAGACGGCGCCGTAGCGTCGAACCCGATATAGGCGGAAACAACGCCCGCCGCCGCCGCCTCGTCCAGTTCGACGGGGTGGGTGATCTGGTGGATGTAGCCGCGCGCCTGAAGGGTGCGGAGGAAGTCGGACTTGAAGGCTGGTTCGGTCATGGCGGAGGCTCCGTTAGCAGGGATGCCGGCGGTCGTCTTCCATTTCCGAAGAGCGCGTCGCCAGCGAAGGCGGCGCGTGTTCGCGGGCCGCTCGCTTACAGCGGGCGGTAATACAGGCCGGCGATGGCGCGGGCGGCGAACATGGGGTCTCGGATAGAGCCCGACGTTGACCGGCGTCAAGCCTTCGCTACGAAGGCGGGATGCGGCTGCCCCTTATCCCCCATCCGACATCGCGCCACGACGGCCTGACTCTGGAGGCGGAGGCGCGGCGGCAGGGCGGTCGGCTCAGTCTGGACTATGCGTTGTCGGGGCCGGTGGAGGCGGTGCTGTGGCCGCAACAGGCGGCGCGGGTGCGGGCCGACGATCTGTGGCGTGCGACCTGTTTTGAGGCGTTCGCGGCGACGCCGGACGGCTATGTCGAATACAATCTGTCGCCGTCGGGGGCGTGGGCGGCCTATCGGTTCGCGGGGTATCGGCAGGGGATGCGGGTCTTCGACATGGCGGCGCCCTTCATCGTGACGCGCCGGGCGCCGGGACAGTTCGCGCTGACGGCCGACGTGACCCTGCCGGACCAGGCGACGGGGGCGCTGGGCCTGACCGCCGTGATCCAGGGAATGAACGGTTCGGTCGGATACTGGGCGCTGAGGCATTCCTCGGATAAGCCGGACTTTCATCACCCCGACTCCTTCGCGCTGGAACTGCCATGAACTTCGGTCTCGACCGCCTGCTGTCCGATGCTGCGCTTAGGGCGCCGTTGAAGGGGCGGCGCGTGGCGTTGCTGGCGCATCCGGCCTCGGTGACGCGCGACCTGACCCATGCGGTGGATGCGCTGGCCGCCTGTCCCGAGATCACCCTCAGCGCCGCCTTCGGGCCGCAGCACGGGATGAAGGGCGACCTGCAGGACAATATGATGGAGAGCCCGGATTATCGCGATCCGGTGTATGGCATCCCGGTCTTCAGCCTGTACGGCGAGGTGCGGCGGCCCAGGGACGAATGGATGGAGACGTTCGACGTCATCCTGATCGACCTGCAGGACCTGGGGTGCCGCATCTACACCTATGTCACGACCCTGCTCTATGTGCTGGAGGCGGCGGCGAAACACGGCAAGGCGGTCTGGGTGCTGGACCGGCCCAATCCGGCCGGGCGGCCGATCGAGGGGATGACGCTGAAGCCCGGATACGAGAGCTTCGTCGGGGCCGGGCCGATGCCGATGCGCCACGGCATGACGATGGGCGAACTGGGCCTGTGGTTCATCGACCACTTCAGGCTGGACGTCGAATACCGGGTGGTGGAGATGCAGGGCTGGGCGCCCGAGGCGGGGCCGGGCTTCGGCTGGCCGCTGGGCGAACGGTCGTGGGTCAACCCCAGCCCCAATGCGCCGAACCTGTCGATGGCGCGGGCCTATGCGGGCACGGTGATGCTGGAGGGGGCGACCCTGTCGGAAGGGCGGGGCACGACCCGGCCGCTGGAACTGTTCGGAGCGCCCGACATCGACGCGAGGGCGGTGATAGCGGAGATGCAGGCGCTGGCCCCGGAATGGCTGGGCGGCTGCGTCTTGCGCGACATGTGGTTCGAGCCGACCTTCCACAAGCACGTCGGAAAGCTGTGCAGCGGGGTGCAGATCCATGTCGATCCCCCCGCCTACGACCATGCCGCCTTCAAGCCGTGGCGGGTTCAGGCCCTGGGTTTCAAGGCGATCCGGCGGCTGTATCCCGATTACGACCTGTGGCGGGATTTTCCGTATGAGTATGCGTTCGGCAAACTGCCCATCGACGTGATCAACGGCGGGCCGGGCCTGCGAGAATGGGTGGACGACGCGGCGGCGACGCCAGGCGATCTGGATGCGGCGACGCAGCCCGACGAGGCGGCGTGGGACGAGACGCGCAGGCCGTTCTTGGTGTATTGATCGCGTGGGGCCGGGGGAGAGGCCGAGGGGGAGAATGAGATGACGATCGTTTCGATGCTGGCGGCGACGGCGCTTCAGGTCGCGGGAGCGCAGGCGGCGACGCCCTATCCGACGGATATGCAGCGGGCCGAGATTTGCTATGCCCACGTCACGATCCTGATCGAGGACGCCGCGCGCGAGACCGGTCGGGTGGCGGGGCCGAGCTGGTTCATTAGCGAGTGGTGGGACGCCAGGCTGAATGACGCGCAATCCACGGACGATCGGGAAGCGACGGTCAAAACGGCGGTGGAGCAGCGCAGGGTGCGGGACGCCGATGGGTTCGAGGCGGAACGCAGCGGCTGTATGCAGGAAGCGATCAAGGCCGGGGCCGTGCCGGGGATGTAACCCCTGATTACCGTCCTATAACTAAAATCTATTGTGCGTCTGCAAATAAGTGATTGGGCTTATGTGTTGCGGTGCGGTAGGAGTGAGTCCTCCTAACCACCCCAGCCGATGGATTTCACATGGCCCTCATCAACACGACGATCAAACCCTTCTCGGCGACCGCCTACAAGGAAGGCAAGTTCGTCGACATCACCGACGCCGACGTAAAGGGCAAATGGGCCATCTTCTTCTTCTATCCGGCCGACTTCACCTTCGTCTGCCCGACCGAGCTGGAAGACCTGGCTGACTCCTATTCGACGCTGCAGGGCCTGGGCGTCGAGGTGTTCTCGGTCTCGACCGACACCCACTTCAGCCACAAGGCCTGGCACGACACCTCGCCCGCCATCGGCAAGATCAACTACTATATGGTCGGCGACCAGTCGGGCGTGATCACCAACAACTTCGACGTCATGCGTCCGGGCGTCGGCCTGGCCGACCGCGCGACCTTCCTGGTCGACCCGGAAGGCGTGATCCAGTTCATGGAGATCACGTCGGAAGGCGTGGGCCGCAACGCCGCCGAACTGCTGCGCAAGGTCAAGGCCGCGCAATATGTCGCCGCCCACCCCGGCGAAGTCTGCCCGGCCAAGTGGGAAGAAGGCGAGGCCACCCTGGCGCCGTCGCTCGACCTCGTCGGCAAGATCTAAGCACTACGCCTATCTGGGTCCGGCCTTGCGTCGGACCCAACCGGCCCGCGATCCGGGCCGTATGATCCCGTGACCGCCTCGCCGTAATGGCTCGAAGGCGTCGCATCCTTCCCAGTCGAATTTGAGGAGCCGCCATGCTGGACGCCAATCTGAAAACTCAGCTCGAGGGCTATCTCAAGAACATCGTCCATCCGGTCGAACTGGTCGCCTCGCTGGGCGCCGGACCCAAGTCGCAGGAGTTGAAGGCCCTGCTGGAGGACATCGTTTCGGTCTCGCACGGCAAGGTCGAGATGGGCGGGGACTATGACGACGAACGTCAACCCAGCTTCCTGATCCGCAGGAAGGGCACGGACATCGGCGTGCGGTTCGCGGGCATTCCGCTGGGGCACGAGTTCACGTCCCTGGTGCTGGCCCTGCTGCACGTCGGCGGCCATCCGTCCAAGGCGGCTCAGGATGTGATCCAGCAGGTCAAGGATCTGGACGGCGACTATCTGTTCGAGACCTATTTCTCGCTGTCCTGCCAGAACTGCCCCGACGTGGTGCAGGCGCTGAACCTGATGAGCGTGATCAATCCGCGCATCAAACACGTCGCCATCGAAGGCGGCCTGTTCAAGGACGAGGTGGACGCGCGCAAGATCATGGCCGTGCCGACCGTCTTCCTGAACGGCGAACTGTTCGGTCAGGGCCGGATGGAGCTGGAACAGATCGTCGCCAAGATCGACACCGGCGCCGAGGCCAAGGCCGCCGAGAAGATCAAGGCCAAGGCGCCGTTCGACGTGCTGGTCGTCGGCGGCGGCCCGGCCGGCGCGGCGGCGGCCATCTACACCGCCCGCAAGGGCATCCGCACCGGCGTCGTCGCCGAACGCTTCGGCGGTCAGGTGCTGGACACCATGGCCATCGAGAACTTCATCTCGGTGCCCCATACCGAAGGGCCGAAACTGGCTGCTCATCTGGAGCAGCACGTCCGCGAATACGAAGTGGACATCATGAATCTGAACAAGGCGGCGAAACTGATCCCGGCCAAGGTTCCGGGCGGCCTGCATGAGGTGGTGCTGGAGAACGGCGCCTCGCTGAAGTCGCGCACGGTGATCCTGTCGACCGGCGCCCGCTGGCGTCAGATGAACGTGCCGGGCGAGGACCAGTATCGCAACAAGGGCGTGGCCTATTGCCCGCACTGCGACGGGCCGCTGTTCAAGGGCAAGCGGGTGGCGGTGATCGGCGGCGGCAACTCGGGCGTCGAGGCGGCCATCGATCTGGCGGGCATCGTCGCCCATGTGACCCTGATCGAATACGACAGCGAACTGCGGGCCGATGCGGTGCTGCAGAGGAAGTTGGCGACCCTGCCGAACGTTCGGATCGTCACCTCGGCCCTGACGACCCAGGTTCACGGCGACGGCGAGAAGGTGACGGGCCTGTCCTACAAGGACCGCAACTCTGATGCCCAGCACGATGTCGATCTGGAAGGTATCTTCGTGCAGATCGGCCTGGTGCCCAACACCGAATGGCTGCACGGGGCGGTCGCCCTGACCCCGCGCGGGGAGATCGAGGTCGATCATCGCGGCGAGACCAGCCAGCCGGGCGTGTTCGCGGCGGGCGACGTGACGACCGTGCCCTACAAGCAGATCGTCATCGCCATGGGCGAAGGCTCCAAGGCGGGGCTGTCGGCTTTCGACTACATGATCCGCACGGTTCCGGCTGAAGAGGCGGTCCAGGCGGCCTAGAACCGACGCGCGAGGCCGATGCCGAAGGCCACGTCGGGGCTGTCGTCGTTCAGGCCCAGGTTCACGCCGAAGTCCAGCTGGGCGTCGGGCAGGGACGGGGGCGACCAGACGGCGGTCAGGTCGAGGGTGGACTGGGTCGTCGCCTGATCGGGATCGTCGTCGCGGCTGATCCAGATTTCGGCGCCCAGGTTCCACTGGCCGATGTCGCGCCCGAGACCGGCGACCATCGAATAGGCGGCGTGGCGGCCTTCGCCGTCGGCGTCGGACACCCATTCGACGCGGGGCGTCAGGCTGAGGCTCCAGTCCGGGTTCAGGGGAACCGAGACGGGCAGGAGGACGCCGCCCTCGAACCCGTCGGCACGGATGCCACGCGCGCCGGTCGGGGCGGCGACGAAGCCCGCGAGGGCGACCGACAGGCCCGAGCCGTCGGGATTGGCCAGGGAGCGACGCAGGCCGAGCGTCAGGTCGCCGACACCCTGAGCCGTGTCGCGGGCGCCGGTCGTGCGATCCGTGACCTGCTGCCGGTTCCAGACGGGCAGGCCCAGCTGCACTTCCGTCAGCCCGTCCAGACCATAGCGGACCAGAAGATCGCCGGCGTCCCAGGTTTGGGTGCGCGTGTCGCCTTGGGTCTGGCGCGAGACGTCGAACAGACCCAACTCCATCTGCAACCGGCCCTGGTCGAGGACGCAGGGCGGCGTACCCTTGCCCGGACGGTCGGCGCAGAAGTCGCGGCCGTCCCGGGCCACGGCGGGGACGGCGACGGCCGAGAGCAAGAGGGCGAGGGTGCAGGCGGCGATACGCATGGAATATCCTGACGCAGGTTCGGCGCCATGATGGGCGCGTCGGCTTAACCGGCGGTGTTCGCCGGGTGACGAACGGTGTAAGCGCCGATCGGGTTTCGAACGATGGAGCGAGCATGGCGGCGGCATCCCGCGAACGTCTGTGGGGCGTGGCGGCCGGACTGGGCGCGGGCGCGCTGTGGGGGCTGGTCTTCTTGGCGCCCAAGCTGTCGCCCGAGGCGTCGCCCTTGTTGCTGACCGCCGGGCGGTATCTGGCATACGGGATGATCGCGGCGGTTCTGATCGCGCCGCGCTGGCGACGGTTGGCGCCCTTGATTGACGCGCGGGCGTGGAGGGCCTTGGTCTGGCTGAGCCTGGCGGGGAATCTGGTCTATTTCGCCTTTCTGGTCGTGGCGGTGCATCTTGCGGGCGTGGCCGCCTCGGCGCTGATCGTCGGCATGGTGCCCGTGGCCGTGGCCCTGTGGGGGTTGAGGGATCGGAACGGGCCGCCGTTATCGCGGACGGCGCCGCCCATCGCTCTGGCGGCGCTGGCGGTCGGGCTGATCGGCTGGCGCGCGCTTGGGCAGGGGACGGCGGGCGGTTCGACGGGGACGCAGGCCCTGGTCGGCCTGGCCTGCGCCTTCGGCGCCCTGGCGTCCTGGACGGCCTATGCGGTGGGCAACAGCCGGTGGATGGCGCGGCTGACGCAGGTGTCGCCGCACGACTGGTCGCTGCTGACCGGGGTGGTCACGGGCGGTCTGGCCCTGGTGCTGGCGGTTCCGGCCGTCATGACGTCGCCCGCGCTGGACGCAGAGGCGTGGGCAAGGCTGGCGGGCGTGTGCCTGGGCGTGGCCCTGCTGGCTTCCATCATCGGCAACGCCCTGTGGAATCAGGCCAGCCGGCGTCTGCCGCTGACCATGCTGGGCCAGATGATCGTGTTCGAGACGGTGTTCGCCTTCCTCTACGGCTATGTTCTGGAACGGCGCGCGCCGGCGGCGGTGGAGATCGTCGCCATCGTCCTGATGATCGTCAGCGTCGTCTGGTGCGTGCGCGCGCACCGCGTGGCCCACGCCGTCGAGGAAACGCCTCACTGAAACGACGAACGCCGCCTCGGCGGGGCTGAAGCGGCGTCGGGAAACGGGGCGGAAGAGGCGGCGTCAGGCCGGCTTTTCTTCCAGCCGCTTGTCCAGATAGGCGCCGACGCGGGTTTCGACCGCGCTCATATGGTCCTGCCAGAAGTGGCTGGCGCCTTCTTCCAGTTCGTAGTCGATGACGATGCCCTTCTGGGTCCGCAGCTTGTTGACCACGCGCTCGACCTCGACCGGCGGGACGATGGTGTCGGCCGTGCCGTGCAGGAACAGGCCGGACGCCGGGCAGGGGGCCAGGAAGCTGAAGTCATACATGTTCGACGGCGGGGACACCGAGATGAAGCCGTCCGTCTCGGGCCGGCGCATCAGAAGTTGCATGCCGATATAGGCGCCGAACTGATAGCCGGCGACCCAGGTCTGGCTGGCGCCGGGATTGTTGGACTGAAGCCAGTCCAGGGCGGTGGCGGCGTCCGCCAGCTCGCCGATGCCCGAATCGAACTCGCCCTGCGACTTGCCCACGCCGCGCGAATTGTAGCGCAGGGTCGCAAAGCCCCGCTGCTGGAACAGCTGGTGCAGGGTGACGGCGACCGGGTTGTTCATATGCCCGCCCGCCTTGGGGTGCGGGTGCAGGATCAGGGCGATCGGGGCGTTCGGGCGCTTGCCCGGGGAATAGCGGCCTTCGATGCGACCGGAGGCGCCGGGCAGGATGACTTCAGGCATAGGGGCTCTGGAATCCGTTCAACTGTCATTTCGCGAGTGCGTAATACTTGACCGCAGAGGTGGGACTTTATAAGTCCCTCCGCAAGCGCGCCGCCTTTGCGAAGGCGCGGGTTCTAGCACAGGAGCCCCGAAAAGCGCGCAATTTTTGAAGGTGCGAAATGCGTCTGTCGACCAAGGGACGATACGCCGTGATGGCGATGGCCGATCTGGCCAAGAACGGGCTCGGCGAGGGCGGCGAGATCCGGGCCGTGTCGCTGGCCGAAATCGCCGCGCGACAGGAGATTTCGCTGAGCTATCTGGAGCAGCTGTTCGCCCGTCTGAGAAAGAGCGAACTGGTCAGGAGCGTGCGCGGCCCCGGCGGCGGATACCGTCTGGCCAAGGGCGCGCACGAGACGGTGGTGGCGGAGATCGTGCTGGCGGTGGACGAGCCGATCCGGGCGACGCGCTGCGTGGCGCATGGCTCGCCCAAGGGCTGCATGCTGGCCGGGGAACGCTGTATCACCCATAATCTGTGGGAAGACCTGGGCGACGAGATCCATCGCTATCTGGCGGGCGTGTCGCTGGAGGACGTGGTGATGAACCGCACGGCCCAGCGTCGTCGCAATGTCGATGGCGCAGCCGTGGGGGTGGCGGCATGAGCGGCGTCTATCTGGATTACAACGCCTCGGGTCTGGTGCGGCCGGAAGTGCTGGACGTCGTGGCGCGGGCGCTGGCCGACAACGGCAATCCGTCGGCGGTCCATGCGGCCGGCCGTCGGGCGCGGGCGCGGGTCGAGACGGCGCGGGCCCAGGTCGGCGAACTGGTCGGGGCGGACCCGACGGCGGTGGTGTTCAACTCGGGCGGCACGGAGGCGAACGCCCAGGGGATCGCCAGCGCCCTGGCGGCCGGTTGCGAACGGTTGATCGTGTCGGCGACCGAACATCCTTGCGTGGCCGAGGCGGCGGCGAACGCGGGTGCGCCGGTCGAGGTTTTGCCGGTCGATGCGAACGGGGTGGTCGATCTGGATTGGCTGGCCGGGGCGCTGAGCGGTCCGGGTCGGGCGGTCGTGGCCATCCATCACGCCAACAACGAAAGCGGCGTCATCCAGCCGATCGCCGAGGCGGCGACGCTGGTGCGGGCGGCGGGCGGCTGGCTGCACGTCGACGCCATCCAGTCGGCGGGCAAGATCGCCGTCGATATGCGGGCGCTGGACGCCGACAGCCTGACGCTCTCGGCGCACAAGCTGGGCGGATCGCAGGGCGTCGGCGCCCTGATCCTGAAGGAAGGGGTGTCGGGCGTCCGCATCCTGCATGGGGCGGGGCAGGAGCGGGGCCTGCGCGCCGGGACCGAGAATGTGCCGGGCATCGCGGGCTTCGGCGTCGCCGCCGACTGCGCCGCGCGCGATCTGGAGACGATGGGATCGCACGTCGCCTGGCGCGATGCGGCCGAGGCCAGGGTCAAGGCGGCGGGCGCCGTCATCATCGGCGGGTCGGTCGCCCGTCTGCCCAACACCCTGTTCATGGCGGTCGAGGGCTGGGACAGCCCGCAGCAGCTGATCACCCTGGACCTCACGGGTGTCATGGTGTCGGCGGGTTCGGCCTGTTCGTCCGGCAAGGTCAAGCCGTCCAAGACCATCAGCGCCATGGGCCTGACCGCCCTGGCGACCGGGGGCGTGCGCGTGTCCGGCGGTTGGGGGACCACTGAGAACGACTGGGTCCGGTTCGCCGACGCCTGGGTCGCCGCCTATGACAAGCACAAGACGCGCGCCGCCGAGCGCGTGAGAGAGGTCGCCTGATGGCCGCCGTCAAGGAAACCATCGACGCCGTCGCCGCGCTGGAGAAATACGCGCACGGCTTCACCTCGGACATCGAACAGGAGTTCGCGCCCAAGGGGCTGAACGCCGACATCGTGCGCTTCATCTCCGAGAAGAAGGGCGAGCCGGACTGGATGCTGGAATGGCGTCTCGCCGCCTATGAGCGTTGGCTGGCTATGGAGGAGCCGACCTGGGCGGCGGTGAAATACGAGCCGGTCGATTACCAGGACCTGTTCTACTATGCGGCCCCCAAGCAGAAGGAGGGGCCCAGGTCTCTGGACGAGGTCGATCCCGAGATCCTGGAGGTCTACAAGAAGCTGGGCATCCCGCTGAAGGAGCAGGAGGTGCTGGCGGGGGTGCAGGGCGCGCCGCGCGTGGCCGTGGACGCCGTGTTCGACAGCGTCTCGGTTGTGACGACCTTCAAGGAGGAACTGGCCAAGGTCGGCGTGATCTTCATGCCGATTTCTGAGGCTTTACGCGAATATCCTGATTTGGTGCGGCAATATCTAGGGTCGGTGGTGCCGGTCTCTGACAACTATTTCGCGGCCCTGAACAGCGCGGTGTTTTCGGACGGGTCGTTCGTCTACATCCCGCCGGGCGTGCGCTGCCCGATGGAGCTGTCGACCTATTTCCGCATCAATGCGTCGCAGACGGGCCAGTTCGAACGGACCCTGATCATCGCCGACAAGGGCAGCTATGTTTCCTATCTGGAAGGCTGCACGGCGCCGATGCGCGACGAGAACCAGCTTCACGCGGCGGTGGTCGAGATCGTGGCGCTGGACGACGCCGAGGTGAAATATTCGACGGTCCAGAACTGGTATCCGGGCGACGCCGAGGGCAAGGGCGGCATCTACAACTTCGTCACCAAGCGCGCTGACTGCCGGGGCGACCGGTCGAAGGTGTCGTGGACCCAGGTGGAGACGGGTTCGGCCGTGACCTGGAAATATCCATCCTGCATCCTGAAGGGCGAGGAGTCGTCGGGCGAATTCTATTCCATCGCCATCACCAACGGACATCAGCAGGCCGACACCGGCACCAAGATGATCCACCTGGGCAAGAACTCGAAGTCGCGGATCATCGCCAAGGCGGTGTCGGCGGGGCGGTCGGACTCGACCTATCGCGGCCTGGTCTCGGTACATCCGAAGGCGACGGGCGTGCGCAACTTCACCCAGTGCGACAGCCTGCTCATCGGCAAGGACTGCGGCTCGCACACCATCCCCTATATCGAGGCCCGCAACGGCTCGGCCCAGCTTGAGCATGAGGCGACGACGACGCGCCTGTCCGACGACCAGCTGTTCTACGCCCAGCAGCGCGGGTTGTCGGAAGAGGAGGCGGTGGCCCTTCTGGTCAACGGCTTCGTCCGCGACGTGCTGCAGGAACTGCCGATGGAGTTCGCCGTCGAGGCGCAGAAGCTGGTGGCGATCAGTCTCGAGGGGAGCGTGGGGTGACGAGCTTTCACCAGCGTTTCTTCAATCGTCGTCTGACCGGCTTTTACTCCAAGGGACCAAAAGCCCGTCGTTTTGGTCTGATCGGTTTGGCCGTCTCTCTTGCTGTTGGCGCAACCGGCCTCGCTTTGCTTTTCAATGGGCAGAAGACCTTCGGCCAGATCGTCCTCGGCGCATTGATCATTTTGATCATCGCTTACAACGGCTTTGTGTCCACTCGTTCGGACCTGTGAGAACTATGCTTTCTATCAACAACCTCCACGTCTCCGTCGGCGACAAGCCGATCCTCAAGGGGCTGACGCTCGATGTGCCGTCGGGCGAGGTGCACGCCGTCATGGGGCCGAACGGGGCCGGCAAGTCGACGCTGGGCTACAGCCTGTCGGGGCGGCCCGGCTATGAGGTGACGGAAGGCTCGGCGTCGTGGAATGGCGTCGATCTGCTGGACCTCGATCCGGCCGAGCGGGCTGCGGCGGGGGTCTTCCTGTCCTTCCAGTATCCGATCGAGATTCCGGGCGTGCCCGCCTTGACCTTCGTGCGGACGGCGTTGAACGCGCAGCGGCGCGCGCGGGGCGAGGAAGAGGTGTCCGCGCCGGCCTTCCTGAAGCTGGTCCGGGAGGCGTCCAAGGCGCTGAAGATGGACTTCGACATGCTGAAGCGGCCGCTGAACGTCGGCTTCTCCGGCGGTGAGAAGAAGCGGATGGAAATCCTGCAGATGGCGCTGCTGGAGCCGTCGCTGCTGATCCTGGACGAGACGGATTCCGGCCTGGACATCGATGCCCTGCGCATCGTGTCGGAGGGGGTGAACGCCCTGCGCAGCCCCGAGCGGTCGATGCTGGTGATCACCCACTATCAGCGCCTGCTGGACTACATCAAACCCGACCGGGTGCATGTGCTGGCGGGCGGCCGGATCGTGGCCTCGGGCGGGCCGGAACTGGCGTTGCAGTTGGAGGCGGAAGGGTACGACAAATACCTGCCGACAGCGGCTTGAGCACGGCCTTCGCCATCGATCTGACGGACGCCGAGACCTTTCCGTCTCGGCGAGACGAGGCGTGGAAATACAGCGATCTGAAGCGGTATCTTCGTGCCGCGCCCGAGCCGTCTCCGACAGCCGAGGTCGGGGCGCCCGGGCCGTTCGACGCCCTGGGCGGCGAGGCCGTGGTCTTCGCCAACGGGCGGGCGCTGGGCGTGACCGACTTCATCGCCTCGGGCGAGCGGACCCTGAGGCTGCGCTATGTGTCGGATGCGGTCGGCACGGGCCATACCGCCAGCGCGCGGGTGTCGGCGCGAGCGGGGGCGCGGCTGCTGCTGCTGGAGACGCATGAGGGCGCGGGCTCGGCCTATGTGGCGCACAACCGGCTGGAGCTGGATGTGGCGGCGGGCGCGGACGTGACGCGCGTGGTCCTGGTCGAGGAGCCCGAGGACGCCATTTCCATCGCCGAGGCCCATGTGAAGGTCGAGGCGGGCGGGGTCTATCGCCAGACGATCATCGCCACCGGCGCCAGGCTGCAACGGATCGAGACGCGGATCACCCACTATGCCCAGGGCGCGTACGTTCAGGCGGATGGGCTCTATCTGCTGAACGGATCGCGTCATGCCGACCTGACCAGCGTGGTGCGCCACGTCGAGCATGACGGAACGACCAGCCAACTGATCAAGGGCGTGGCGCGCGACACTGCGCGCGGCGTCTTCCAGGGCAAGATCGTGGTCGAGCGCGGGGCCGACGGCACGGATGCGCGCATGGGCCACCATGCCCTGATCGCTTCGGAACGGGCCGAGATCGACGCCAAGCCGGAACTGATCATCTATGCGGACGACGTGCAGTGCGCGCACGGCAATACGGTGGGGGCGCTGGACGAAAGCGCCCTGTTCTACATGCAGCAGCGGGGCATTCCGGCCGAAGAGGCGCGGGCATTGCTGACACAGGCCTTTCTGATCGAGGTCGTCGACCGGATCGAACACGAAGGCGCGAGAGAGGTGGCGCGGGAATGGCTGACGGCGCGGTTGTGAACACCTTCGACCCCCATGCCGTGCGGGCGCAGGTTCCGATCCTGTCGCGGACGGTGAACGGCAGGCCGCTGGTCTATCTGGACAATGCGGCCTCGGCACAAAAGCCGCGCACGGTGATCGACGCCCTGGTCGCGACGATGGAGGGCGGCTATGCCAACGTCCATCGCGGCCTGCATACCCTGTCGAACGAGGCGACCGAGGCGTTCGAAAAGGCGCGCGAGATCGTGGCCCGGTTCCTGAACGCCGAGACGCCGGAACAGGTCGTCTGGACCAAGGGCGGGACCGAGGCGATCAATCTGGTGGCCCATGGCCTTGGCCTGTCGATCCAGCCCGGCGACGAGATCATCGTCACCGAGATGGAGCATCACTCCAACATCGTGCCGTGGCATTTCCTGCGCGAGCGGCATGGGGCGGTGCTGAAATGGGCGCCGATCCGGGACGACGGGTCGCTGGACATGGCGGCCTATGCCGAGCTGCTTGGGCCGCGCACACGGATGGTCGCCGCCACCCACATGTCGAACGTGCTGGGGACGGTGAACCCGGTCGCGGAGATCACGCGGCTGGCGCATGCGGCGGGGGCGCAGGTGCTGATCGACGGGTGTCAGGGGGCGGTTCACGCCACGCCGGATGTCCAAGCTATCGGCTGCGACTTCTATATGCTCACGGGCCACAAGCTTTTCGGCCCCACCGGCATCGGCGCCCTGTACGGCAAGGCCGAGGCGCTGGAGGCTCTGCCGCCCTATCAGGGCGGGGGCGAGATGATCGAGACTGTCACGCTGGACCGTGTCACCTACGCCCGGCCGCCGCATCGGTTCGAAGCGGGGACGCCGCCGATCCTGGAGGCCATCGGCCTGGGCGCGGCGCTGGACTGGCTGGCGCAATACGACCGCGCGGCGGTGCAGGCGCACGAACACGCCCTGTATCGCCACGCCGTGGAGCGCTTGCAGGGGCAGGACTGGCTGCGGATCCTGGGGCAAGCCGAGGGCAAGGGCGCCATCCTGACCTTTGCCGTCGAGGGGGCGCACGCCCATGACGTAGCCCAGATCATGGACCGTTACGGCGTCGCCGTTCGGGCCGGGACGCATTGCGCCGAACCGCTGGCGAAAAGATTGGGCGTGACGTCGAGCACACGCGCCTCCTTCGCCCTATATAACACCCTGGAGGATGCAGACGCCTTCGTGGACGCGCTGATCAAGGCGCGAAACTTCTTCGTGTAAGCCGATGACAGAGAACACCATTCAGGACAGCGACGCCTTCCAGGCCGCCTGGGACGAGCCGCAGAAAAGCGCCTTGTCGCAAGGGGAGCTGGACAAGCTGACCGAGGACCTGATCGAGGCGCTGAAGACCGTCTATGACCCGGAAATCCCGGTCGACATCTATGAGCTGGGCCTGATCTATCGCGTGGACGTCAACGACGACCGCGACGTGGTGGTGGACATGACCCTGACGGCGCCCGGCTGTCCGGTGGCGGGCGAGATGCCCGGCTGGGTCGAGACGGCGGTGGAGAAGGTCGAGGGGGTCCGCAGCGCCAAGGCCAATCTGGTGTTCGACCCGCCGTGGGATTCCTCGAAGATGAGCGACGAGGCCAAGCTGGCCTTGAATATGTTCTGATGACCGAGCTTCAAGCCACATCCCGGCCGCGCCGCCCACGACCCAAGGCCGTCACCCTGACCGACGCGGCGGCGGAGCGGGTCCGCGAGATTCTGGACAATGCCGAGAACGCCCATATCGGCCTGCGCATCGGGGTCAAGAACGGCGGCTGCGCGGGGCAGGAATACACCTTCGCCTATGCCGACGAGATCGGGCCGCTGGACGAGGTGGTCGAAGACAAGGGCGTGACCATCCTGATCGAGCCCAAGGCCGTACTGTTCCTGATCGGCACCGAGATCGATTACGAGACGACGCGGCTGGCCTCCAAGTTCGTGTTCAACAATCCCAACCAGACCGACGCCTGCGGCTGCGGCGAGAGCGTGACCATCGTTCCGGCCGCCAGCGCCTGAGATGGCTTACGACGCCGAGTTCGGCGAATGGGTGCGCGAGCATTTCCATGCGCTGGGCCGACTGGAGATCAAGCGGATGTTCGGCGGGGCCGGGGTCTATGCCGCGGGCGTCATGTTCGCCGTGCTGGATGACGGCGTGATCTGGCTGAAGGCCGATGAGGTTCTTGCGGCCGCTCTGGAAGCGGAGGGTGCGCATCCCTTCACCTATTCGACCAAGGCGGGCGCGTCGGTCAGCCTGGGTTTCTGGTCCCTGCCGGGGGCGGCGCTGGACGACGCGGAGACGGCGACGGCCTGGGCGCGGCGGTCGCTGGACGTGGCGCTGAAAAAGGCCGCCGAGAAGAAACTGCGCAAGCCCAGGAGCCGCTAGAGCCGGCGGAAAGCCTGGCCGGCTGCATCGAACAGATGGGCCTGGGCGGCGGGCACATGCAGCGTCAGCGGCTGGCCTGGCCGGGCCTTCAGGTCGGCCGGGGCCTGGACCGTCAGGGTGTCCGAGGCGGCAGGGTGGGTCAGGTGGGCCAGGGCGGCGGCGCCCAGGGTCTCCACGAACATGACCTGCGCCTGCAGCGTATCGCCGTCGCCCGACAGGGCCAGGTGTTCAGGCCGCACGCCCAGTGTCGCCTTGTCGCCAGGGCGGGCCGAGGCGGCGTCCACGGCGACCCGCAAGGTTTGGCCCCCGTCGATCTGCACCACCGCGCCGGTCGCCGACGCTTCCACGATGGTGACGTCCAGCAGGTTCATCTTGGGGCTGCCGATGAAGCCGGCGACGAACAGGTTGGCCGGGTGTTCGTACAGGTCCATCGGCGCCCCGACCTGTTCGATCCGCCCGCCGTTCAGCACCACGATCCGGTCGGCCAGGGTCATGGCCTCGACCTGGTCGTGGGTGACGTAGATCATGGTGGTCTTCAGTTCGGCGTGCAGCCGTGCGAATTCGTAGCGCATCCGCACCCGCAGGGCGGCGTCCAGATTGGACAGGGGCTCGTCGAACAGGAAGACATCGGGCTCGCGCACGATGGCGCGGCCGATGGCGACGCGCTGGCGCTGACCGCCCGACATGGCCTTGGGCTTGCGGTCCAGATAGTCGGTGATGCTGAGCGCCTCGGCGGCGGCCCGGACGCGGCGGTCGATCTCGGCCTTGTCGGTCTTGGCCAGGCTCAGGCCGAACGCCATGTTTTGATAGGCCGTCATGTGCGGATAGAGCGCATAGGACTGGAACACCATGGCGATGCCCCGATCCGCCGGGGACAGGTCGTTGACCATGCGGTCGCCGATCCAGACCTGACCCGTCGTGGCCTCTTCCAGACCGGCGATGGTGCGCAGCAGGGTGGACTTGCCGCAGCCCGAAGGGCCGACGAAGACGATGAACTCGCCGTCGGCGATCTCCAGATCGACGCCCTTCAGCACCGGGACGGCGCCGAACGCCTTCTTCACGTCGACCAGACGAACGTTCGCCATGCTTCCTGTTTCCTGAACCCGTTTTGTATTTTGGGCCACCGTAACCGGTTACATCGTTGGATCAAGGACGCGCGACGATCCTCTGCCGCTCTCGGACGCCCGTTCGGTTGAATTTTGCGAAGTTGTAAAATTGATCTTTCGCAAAATGGCGACGCTGGCTAGAAGCCGCGCTCTACCGGCGGGGAGCAGTTCGATGGCGCAGCGAAATATCCTGATGAGCACGGCGGCCGTGGCGTGGTTGACGGGCGCCGTCGCCGCTCAGGCGCAGGATGGCGGCGCGGCTAAGCCGATGGAGCGGTTGGACGATGTCGTGGTGACGGGGTCGCGAATCGCGGGCGGCGACCGTATCGCGCCGGTGGAAATCATCGGCGCAGACGTCCTGACGGCGGCCGGCGTGTCCGACCTGTCGCAAGCTCCGCGCCTGGTGACGGCCAATTCGGGCTCGGAGACTCAGGTCGATCAACTGAATCAGCCGCAAAGCTCGGGCACGGCCCAGTTCAATCTGCGCAACCTCGGCCTGGGATCGACCCTGGTGCTGGTGGACGGACAACGCTGGACCAGCAGCGCCGTGGTGGCGACCGACGGCTCCGCCTTCGTGGACGTCAATTCACTGGTTCCGACCATCGCCATCCAGCGGATCGAAGTGGTCAAGGACGGCGCCTCGGCGGTCTATGGGTCGGACGCGGTGGCCGGCGTCGTGAACTTCATCACGCGGCGCGGCGTGACGGCGCCGGAGGCGCGCGCCAAATACGCCCTGGCGGACGGGTCCGAGGAGACGGTGGTCGAGGCTCTGGGCGGCTTCGGCCTGCTGGGCGGCGACCTGACGCTGGCGGCGTCGCATTTCCACCGTTCGGCCCTGGGGTCGGACGAGCGCGACTTCACCCAGGCCCGGCGTTACGGCCGTGCGGCCTGGACGGCCGTGACCAGCTATGGGCAGCCGGGATCCTATTTCCGGCCCAGTCGTGGGGCCTATTCGCCCGATCCGGCGTGCGGCGATCCGGCCTTCGCCGACGCCTATCTCAATTCGCCGACCGACAGTTTCTGTCGGCTGGACTATTCCGACTTCTTCGATCTGGTCCCGCAGGAGACGCGGACCCAGCTGTTCGCCGACTATCGACGGCCGATGGGCGGAGAGACGACCTTTTCGATTCAAGGCGCCTGGTCCTCGACCTGGAGCGAGGCGCGGCTGACGCCGTCCCTGCCGATCCTGGCGCGGGCGCTGACCGTGCCGGCGTCGCACCCCGACAATCCGTTCGGCGAGGACGTGCTGTTTCGCGGGCGCCTGCTGGGGGCGGAGGCGGGAGCCATGCGGTCCCAGTTCGACTATCGCACCTGGCGTCTGGCCGCGGGTCTGGACGGGCGATTCGACGGGGGCTGGACCTGGACCCTGGCGGCGACCGCCAGCCGCCAGCACGTCGCCTATGACAAGCCGGACGTGATCGGCGGCGCGCTTCAGAACGCCCTGCGGGGTCTGGGCGGGGCCGGCTGCGACGCCGCGACGGGCGCGCCCGGCGTGGGGCCGTGCCGTTACTTCAATCCGTTCGGCAGCGCCTATCTGGGCACGGGCACGGCGAACGGCGCCGCCCTGATCGACAGCCTGACCGGTAATGTGGGACTGAGGGGCGCCGCCAGCCTGATCGCCGCCGAAGCCTCGACAGGCGGCCAGGCCCTGGCCTGGAGCGGCGGATCGGTCGATGTCGCCCTGGGCGCCCAGTATCGCCGCAGCGCCTTCCGTCATGACTGGAGCGATCTGGTCAATGCGGGGGAAATGCTGACCGCCGGCTATTCGCCCGATTTCGACGGCGACCAGCAGGCGCTGGCGGCCTTCGCCGAGGCGCGACTGCATCTGGGCGAACGGATCGAGGCGCAACTGGCCGGACGCTATGAAACCTATGACGGCGATCAGGGCCGATTCAGCCCCAAGGCCGCCGTGCGTTGGGATGTCACTGACGCCCTGGCCCTGCGCGCGTCCTGGGGGCAGGGGTTCCGTGCGCCGTCCGTCTATGCCCTGTCTGGCGCCCAGGCGTCGCAGCCGTCGGTGTTCGACCGGGGCGCCTTCGTCTTCGTCAACACCCTCACCTCGGGCGATCCGGGGCTGAAGCCCGAGAAGTCCGAAAGCCTGACCTTCGGCGCCCAGTGGCGACCGACCGAGGGGCTGGAACTGGGCTTGGACGCCTGGCGGTTCGACTACGCCGACCTGGTGGTCAAGGAAGCGGCACAGGCGGGCATCGACCGGGCCAGCGCCGATACGACGGCGGGCCTGACCGGAACGGAGGCCCAGCGCAAGGTGACACGCGCGCAGAACGGCGCCCTGACCTTCGTGCAACTGGCCTTCGTCAACGCCTCGTCGATCCAGACGCAGGGGATCGACCTGTCGGCCCGGTATGGACGCGATCTGTGGGGCGGGCGGGCTACGGCGTCGGCGACCTGGACCTATGTGGACCGCTACGACATCCGGTTGGACGCCGGATCGGCTGCGGTGTCGGGCGTCGGCTCGACCAATCTGAACAACATCGGCCGGTCGCTGCCGCGCGACCGTGGGGAGTTCGCCGTGGGCTGGAGCGGCGGGGCGCAGGCCGTGACCGCCCTGGTTCACTACACCAGCGGTTATCGCAACGACCGCAGCGGCATCACCGACCCGCACATCGCCAGCCAGACGACGCTGGACCTGCTCTACACCCGCCAGATCGGAACGGAGGTGGACCTGTCGCTGGGCGTGGTCAATCTTATGGACAAGGCGCCGCCCCTGGCCCAGTTCGCCCTGGGCTATGATCCCGTCGTCGCCGATCCGCGTGGGCGGGTGATCAGCGTGGGGCTGACGAAGCGGTTCTGAGCGGCTAGGAGGCGTTCATGATCACGATGTACGGTATCCCCAACTGCGACACGGTGAAGAAGGCGCGCGTCTGGCTGGACCAGCATGGCGTGGCCTATGATTTCCACGACTACAAGAAGGCCGGGATCGACGCGACGCGGCTGGGCCTGTGGGTCGATGAACACGGTTGGGAGACGGTGCTGAACCGCGCCGGCACGACGTTCAGGAAACTGCCCGAGACTGACAAGGCGAACCTGGACCGGGATAAGGCCATCGCCCTGATGATCGCCCAGCCGTCGATGATCAAGCGGCCGGTGCTGGACCTGGGCGACCGGCGCCTGGTCGGCTTCAGACCGGACGCCTACGCCGCCGCCTTCACCTGAGTTCGACCGTCGCCGCCACGCCGAAGTGGTCGGACGGGTATTCGCCGCCGGTCGCAACGTCCCCGAAGACGTGCGCCTCAACCGGGTCGAAGAATTCCCTCTCGGCGAAGATATGGTCGATGACGCGGTTCGGATGACCCTTGGCCGGGTTCAGGGTGGTGGCGACCGAGTTGCGGGGCAGGGTGCTGAAAAAGCGAGCGCCGGTCAGGGTCGCCAGGCCGGAATCGTCCTGGGTGGCGTTGAAGTCCCCCATGACGATCAGGGGCGCGCCGTCCTGCGGCAGCCAGCGCAACAGATGCTCGATCTGACGCGCCCGCACCGGGCCGGCGTCCTCCTGCCAGGCCAGATGGGTGACGACCACATCGACGGGCCGGCCTGCGACCGACACCCGGACACGCAGGGCGGTGCGGAAGTCGTCCAGCGGCTCCAGCTTGACCGTGTCCTCGGCCAAGACCGGCAGACGGGTCAGGATGGCGTTGCCGTAACGGCGCGGCGCCCCTGCCGGATCGGTCGAGACGAAGGCGACGGAATAGCCGCCCAGTTCACGGGCCAGCATCCGCGCCTGATTCTCCAGACCGACATTGGCGTCTTCCAGCACCTCTTCCAGGGCGATGACGTCTGCGTCTTGGGCCTTCAGCGCCGCGACCAGCAGCGGACGCCGCGCGGCCCAGTCGCCCTGATTGTGCCAGATGTTGAACGTGACCAGCTTCAGCCGCGCGGGCCGTGGGGCCGCAGATGTCGTCGCGCAGGCGGCCAGCGGCAGGGCGGCCGCCGCGCATAGCAGGGCGCGTCTGGCGATCATGCGCCGGACCTCAACCCTCGACCTCGGTTTCCGGGCGGTCATGACCGTCGGCGCTTTCGGTGATCCAGCGTCCGTCGGCGGTTTCGTATTCGATGGCGGCCGTCTGGTCCGGCACCCGCTGCTCGCGCGCGGCGCGCACCGCCGCCGCCTTGGCCGCGTCGTGACTGGAGAAGGTTTCTGAGAAGGTCTCGCCCGCCTTGTAGGCCCAGCCTCCGTCATGTTCGACGATACGATAGACGACGTGGGCCATGGGGTGTTCCTTGCAATGTTCGAGGCACACTAGACCGCCGACGCGCGGTTGGAAACGGCGTCCGACCTCGATGTCATGCGGGGCCCGTCCTCTCCACGAAATAAATGTTCGGCTTCCGCATCCATTGGATCGGGTCGCGACGACTGAACCATGAGAGGCGGAGCGACGGTCGCGCCGCAGGGGAAAAGAACGATGGCTGACCTCTTTCGTGAATTCTGGTGGATTCTCTTCCCGATGGCGGCCTTCGCCTACACGGGGTGGGTGCAGTGGCTTCAGTATCGCCGTCAGAAGGCGCTGCTCGACGTGCTCAAGGTCTATGCCGAAAAAGGACAAGAGCCGCCGCCAGGCGTGACCGACGCCTTGAGCCGCACGGAGAACAACGGCGAGTGGAGCCATAGCGCTTCCGGCGTGGCTGGGCGCTATTGGTTGTTGGCGGGCCTGTTCGGAACCTTGTGCGCCGGTTTCATATGGGGGGGGCTGGACGGGCGTATGGATGGCGGATCAGGTGCGTTCATGATCGTCGGCTTCGTGATGGGGGCGGTCGCCTTGTGGTCGTTGATTTGCGCCATTGTGATTCAGTGGCGCAAACCGACGCCTTGACGACGGGGCGCAGGACATGACCGACGCCGAACTGGCGCGCGCCGCGCGGGACGGTTCGGATGCGGCCTTCGCCAGAATCGTTGCGCGACATCAGGGCGCGGTGCGGTCTTTCCTCAGGCGAATGTGGGCCGGGGGCTGGGAGGATGCGGACGATCTGGCGCAGGAGGTTTTCCTGGCGGCGTGGGCTAACCTGGGCCGGCTGAGAGAGCTTTCCGGCTTGCGCGCCTGGCTGTTGGGCATCGCCTGGCGCAAGACCCAGGACCGCATTCGCCGTGGCGTGAGGACGGCGGCGCGCGAGACCGCATGGTCGCAACAGGTTGTTTCGCCGCTCGGAATAAGCGCGGAAGATCGCATCGCGCTGGCGCAGGCGATGGCGGGTCTGTCGCCGGTTGTTCGCGCCTGTGTCGCCCTATGCGTTGCAGACGGCTGGTCTCATGCCGAGGCGGCCCAGGCGTTGAACCTGCCGATCGGAACGGTAAAGTCGCACGTCGCCAGGGGACGTGCGCGTCTGCTGGCGACGTTGGGAGGTCCGGATGACACCTGAAGAAAAGCTGCAGCATCTGTTCGCCGCCGCCGCCGCTCCCGCGCGCGATCCTGTTTTCGAGGCCGAGACAGCATTGCGCGTCGCGCGGCGTCGAGCGGTTGCTTCTGCGGCGGCGTCCATTCCGCTGGTCGTGGCGGGCGCGGCCCTTCTCTGGTTGTTGCGCCCGATGATCGCGGATCTGGATCTGTCGGTTTTGAACGGTGCGGAGGTTACGGCGGCGGCGGGAGTCCTGGCGACAGGCGCTGCTCTCGTCGTCGCCAGGCAGGTTCTGCGCGGATGAATTCGGACCTTACGAAGATTTCACGTCCGGGCGCGCATCCATAGGGGCGGGCCGCAGCCTCTTGTGGTCATAAGGGCGCTGCAACGGCGGCCCGATACGGATCACAAGGCATACGCCATGGAAGACTTCATTCCGCTTTTCGCCATCTTCGCCGTCTTCGGCACCATCACGGCCATCGTCTTCGGGCCCACCTTCCTGAAGTATCGCGAGAAGCGGGACATCCAGGAGACGGTGCGGCATGCGGTGGACAAGGGCCAGGCCCTGCCGCCCGAACTGATCGACGCCCTGACCAAGGATGTGCAGAAGTCGCTGCCGTCGCGCACCAAGGACATCCGGCGCGGAATCATCTGGCTGGCGACCGGCATCGGCCTGGCGGCCTTTGGTCTGGTCAGCCAGTTCAGCGGCCGTCACTGGGAGGGCGATATCGGCAACGGACTGCTGGGCGTGGCCTGCATCCCGGCCACCATCGGCCTGGCCTATATCGTTCTGAGCTTCTTCAATCCGCACAAGGACTGACGGCGTCCCGGGGGAAACCGTCATGACCAAGTCACTTCGAGAGCTTCACGATGTCGAACTGGCCGTCCAGGCGGCGGCCGGGGGGCGGCGCGAGTATGGCGAACTGGTGCGGCGACACGGCTCTGCGGTGCGGGGTCTGCTGCGCCGGATGGGCGCCGCGCCCTCTTTGGCCGACGACGTGGCGCAGGACGCCTTCCTGCAGGGCTTCCAGCGCTGCGCCGAGTTCAGGGGGCAGGGGACCTTCGCCGGCTGGATCAAGAAGATCGCCGCGCGCCTGTATCTCAAGCGCGTGGCGCACGAGGCCCGCTATGTCGCCGAAAGCGAGGTCGATGAGGCGGCGACGCCCGTCGATCACGCCAGGGCCCTGGACCTGGACGAGGCGATGAAGGCGTTGAACGAAACCGAGCGGGTGTGCGTGTCCCTGTGCCACGGCGCGGGCATGTCCCACCCCGAGATCGCGGCGGCCATGAATTTGCCGCTCGGAACGGTGAAATCCCATGTCAAACGTGGTCTGGATAAACTCCGCGCCCGGCTTCAGCCGGCGACGGACGCAGGCGGGAGGTCGAGCCATGTCGGCTGACGAATTCGATCCGATGATCGAGCGGCTGTTCGCCCGCACGACCCCATTGGCCGACGAGGCCCTGTTCCTGGCGGTGTTTCAGGCCAGGCTGGAAAAACGCTCGCGCTGGCGCAGTCTGATCCTGACGGCAGCCGCTGTGATCGGCGGCGGTCTGGCTCTGCGCGAGGGGGTCAAGGTGAACTTTTCCGACGAGGGCGGGGCGCCTGTGGTCCAGGGCCTGAGATCGGCGAGCGCCGCCGCCCAGGGCGTGGTCCAGACGGGGCTGGATGGCCTGGGCCTGGGGGCGCTGGACCTGATGAGCGGGTCGGGGATGGTGATGTTCTGGGCTGTGGCCGGCGCTCTGGTCGCCATGCTGGCGGCGGGCGCGGTGAAGCTGTCGCAGGACGTCTGAAGACAGGATTTGTCGAATCGTGGATGCGCGATCGACCGTGCACGGAAAAGCGGCGCCGCCGGCCTGGCTTTCGGTCTTCGGAAGACAGGCCGCCGTTTTCCTGCCGAAGTCGGGACCTACTGCTCGAAAAAGCCGGCTAGGCCGTAACGGATCACGTTGCGGGCGAAGCGCCGACCTTCTAGGGTCCGCGCCGGTTTGCTTTTAGCGATTTTGGGGCGACGTTTCCGTGGTTGATGTCTTCGAGCAGGTCGAGGAGGAGCTTCGCTCCGAGCGCTACAAGCGTCTGGCCCGCACCTGGTTGCCTGTCGTGGGCGTCGTTCTGGTGGTCGCGTTGATCGGCGCCCTGGGCTGGTGGGGTTGGGATTCCTACAACTCCAACCAGGCGGCCAAGGGGGCGGCGGCCTATGATCGCGGCATGGAGGCCCTGCGCGCCGAAAAGCCGATGGACGCCCGCGCCGCCTTCGAAGAAGCCGTGAAGGCCGGCGGCGCCTACAAGGTCCTGGCCCTGCAGCAACAGGCCGGCCTGGCCGTGACCGCCAACAAGATTCCCGACGCCGTGCGCCTGTTCGACGAGGCGTCCAAGGCCGCGAATGATCCCATCCTCGGTGATCCGGCCGCCCTGAAGGCCGCCTTCCTGATCATGGACACCGCCCCGCTGGATGAGATCGAAAAGCGGCTGCAGCCGCTGGCTGACGACAAGCGGCCGCTGCATGCCTTCGCCCAGGAGGCCCTGGCCCTGGCGCGGCTGCAACACGGCAAGACCAAGGAAGCGCGCGAGGCCTTCGTGCTGCTGCAACTGGGGCAGGACGTGCCGGATTCGGTGCGTCAACGCGCCCAGATCGCCATCGAATCGATCGACGCCGGGACGTCGGCGGCCCTGCCGGCCATCGTCAAGGCCGCCGCCGACGCTCCGCCGCCCGCCGCCCGGGCCGGCAACGCGCCGACGCCTTCGACACCGGCTCCGGCTTCGGCTTCGGCCGCCGCTGCGACCGCCCAACAGTGACGCCTCCCAACAGGACGCCCCCGATGACTCGAGTTCTGAAAGTCGCGCTGATCTGCGGCGTCGCGGCCACCATGGCCTCCTGCGGCACCCTGACGCGCAACCTGCCGTTCATCGGCAAGAAGGATCAACCGGGGGCCACCGCCTCGGCCGGCCAGCGGATTTCGGTGCTGGAGTTCGAACAGCAGCTGGCGCCGTCCGCCGCCCTGTCGGGCCGCGACTTCTTCCTGCCGGGGCCTCAGGCCGCGACGGCCTGGGCCCAGCCGGGCGGCACGACCGAGAATCTGGTCGAACACGTCATCGCCGCCCCGAACTTCCAGATCGCCTGGAAGCGCAACATCGGCGCTGGTTCGGCCCGTGTCGGCAACGTCATGGCGCCGGTGGTGGCCGACAACGGCAAGATCTTCGTGCTGGACGGCGATTCGACGGTGTCCGCCGTCTCGGCCGACACGGGCGAGATTCTGTGGAAGACCAGCGTCAAGAACCCCGAGCGCGACCGTAGCGGCGGGTTTGGCGGCGGCGTGGCCGTCGGCGGCGGCAAGGTCTTCGTCTCGTCGGGCTATCGCTCCATGTCCGCGCTGGACGCCAACACGGGCGCCGTGGTCTGGACCCAGGCGGTCGATTCGCCGATCCACGGCGCGCCGACCGTGGCGGGCAACCACGTCTTCGTCGTGGACGTGGACAGCCAGCTGTTCGCCTTCGACACCACGACCGGGGCCCAGGACTGGACCTATCGCGGCATCGCGGAACCGGCGCGCGTGATGCGGGCCTCCAGTCCGGCGGTGTCGGGCAATACGGTGGTCGCGCCCTTCGCCTCGGGCCAGTTGGTCGCCTTGTCGGCCGTCAACGGCCAGGCGGTGTGGGAAGAGACCCTGTCGCGCACCAGCCGCACCAGCGCCCTGTCGGAAGTTCGCGACGTCGCCGGCCGCCCCGTCATCAGCCGCGGCATGGTCTATGGCGTCAGCCATTCGGGCGTGTTGGGGGCGCTGGACCTGCGGTCGGGCCAGCCCAAGTGGCAACTGCCGGTCACGGGCGTCAACGCGCCGCTGCCGGTGGGCGACGTGGTCTATGCCGTGTCCAAGTCCGGCCAGCTGATCACCGTCAACCGGGATACGGGCCAGGTCTATTGGACGCGCGAACTGAATGAGGGTCGCGCGCGCAAGGAAGGGGGCTTCCTGACCTTCGGTCGTCGCACCATCACGCCGCAATGGTCGGGGCCGCTTCTGGCGTCGAACCGTCTGGTGATGGTCAACTCCTTCGGCGAAGCGGTGGCGTTCGATCCGAAGACCGGCGCGCAGCAAACCACGCTGAAGCTGGGCGCGCCCGCCTATATCGCCCCGGCGGCCTATAACGGCGCGCTTTACGTGCTGACCGACAATGGTCAGCTGATCTGCATCCGCTGACGTTTCAGCCAAATTGCGTTAGAAGGCCGATATGGCTCTGAAGGTCGCCATCGTCGGCCGCCCCAATGTGGGCAAATCGACACTGTTCAACCGCCTTGTCGGCAAGCGTCTGGCGCTGGTCGACGACCGCCCCGGCGTGACCCGTGACCGTCGCTACGCCGACGGCAATATCGGCGATCTGGACCTGACGCTGATCGACACGGCGGGTTATGAGGACGTCACCGACGAAAGCCTGGAAGCCCGGATGCGCGAGCAGACCGAGGCGGCCATCGAGGACGCCGAGCTGATCCTGTTCATGATGGACGCCCGCGAAGGCGTGACGTCGCTGGACCGCATCTTCGCCGACCGCCTGCGCAAGGTGCACAAGCCGGTCATCCTGCTGGCCAACAAGTCCGAAAGCCGCGAGAGCGGCGGCGGGGTGGGCGAGGCGCACGCCTTGGGGTTCGGAGAGCCCGTCGCCATTTCGGCCGAACACGGCGAGGGAATGGCCGATCTGTACGCCGCCCTGGTCGCCGGCTCTCAGGATATCTTTGTCGAGGAGATCGACGAGCCGGACAAGCCGATCCGCATCGCCGTCATCGGCCGGCCGAACGCGGGCAAGTCGACCCTGATCAACCGGTTGATCGGCGACGATCGGCTACTGACCGGGCCGGAGGCGGGGATCACGCGCGATTCCATCTCGGTCGATTGGGTCTGGGAAGGCAAGAATATCCGCCTGGTGGACACCGCCGGCATGCGCCGCAAGGCCCGTGTGCAGGAGAAGCTGGAGAAGCTGTCGGTCGCCGACACAATCCGCGCCATCACCTTCGCCGAGGTGGTGATCCTGGTGATGGACAAAGACGACGCCTTCGACACCCAGGACCTGCAACTGGCCGATCTGGTCGAGCGCGAAGGCCGGGCCCTGGTCTATGTGGCGTCCAAGTGGGACCTGGAGGAAGAGCCCCAGTCGCGCCTGGCCAAGCTGAAGGCCATGGCCGAGGACAAGCTGCCCCAGCTGAAGGGCACGCCCTTCGTCGCCCTGTCGGCGCATTCGGGCCGGGGCGTGGACCGGTTGATGCCCGCCGTGCTTCAGGCCTATGACAACTGGTCGGTCAAGGTGAAGACCAAGGACCTGAACACCTGGCTGTCGATGGCGACCCAGCGGCACCCGCCGCCCGCCGTGGACGGCAAGCGCATCAAGCCGAAATACATGGCCCAGACCAAGGCCCGCCCGCCCACCTTCGTGCTGATGGCCAGCCGCGCCGAGGCGATGCCGGACCACTACAAGCGCTATCTGATCAACTCCCTGCGCGAGAGCTTCGATCTGCCGGGCACGCCGATCCGTCTGATCGTCAAGACCAGCGGAACCAACCCCTATGTCGATGGCGGCGCCAAGTCCGGCCCCGAACGGTTCAAGGGCGCGGCCAAGACCGCCCCGCGCCGGGTGCAGAAGGCCGAAAAGGCCGAGGAACGGTTGTCGAACCTGCCCGGCAAGGCGCTGGAGCAGAAGGCCAAGGCGGGGATCAAGCCCAAGGTCAAACCCCTGGGCGGGTTGAAAGCCAGCGCGTCCAAGAAGTCCGGCACCAACGCCTTCGTCGGCAAGGGCGCGCGGGGCGGGGCCCGCCAGGTCTCGCGCTCTGGCCGCGTCCGCACCGGCCAGAAGGGCGGCGCAAAGCGTTGAGGTCGAGGCGTTGATCGCATGAGCGACGCCGATCCCTCCATCCTGCCTGATCGGCCCACGTCACGATGGCTGATTGTTGACGGGCAGGGGCGGGTTCTGCTGTTCCGCTTCGACTATGCGGACGGACCGTTGGCTGGGACCGCCTTCTGGGCGACGCCTGGCGGCGGCTGCGATCCTGGCGAGACCTATGCTGACGCCGCGCGTCGCGAACTGTTTGAGGAAACCGGCCTGGTCGTCGAGGATCCCGGGCTGGAGGTCGCGCAGGTCATCGAATGTTTCCGCCTGCCCGACGGGCGAATGGCGAGGGTCGATCAGCGGTTCTTCCTGCTGCGAACCGAGGATTTCGATCTGTCGAACGTGGCCTGGACGGAAGAGGAGCAGCGGGTGCTGACGGCGCATCGCTGGTGGAGCGCCGACGACATCCGCGCCTCGACCGAGACGATCTGGCCGGCGGAACTGGCGGACCTGCTGGCGACCCTCTGAACCGTCGCAGGCGGCTTTCGAGACCGATTTTCGCTCGCAAACATACCACTTGCGCGTCGTCGTAAAGCGGCGCTTGGATTCAGGCCTAATACGGAGCGAATAATGACCCCGATCCAAGCGTTCGACCTTCAGGCCGTTCAGAAGATCCGCAAGGGCGCCGTGCTTGTCGCCCTGCTGGCGCTGGTCGGGCTGACCATGGTGTCGCAATCCGCCAGCGGCCTGGACAGTCCGCTGCACGAAGGCGTCGAAGCTGTGGGCCTGGCCGCCATCGTCTTCGCCATCGTGGGGCGCGCCTGGTGTTCGCTCTATATCGGCGGGCGCAAGAAGGCCGAGATCGTGTCGCGCGGTCCCTATTCGATCAGCCGCAACCCGCTCTATATCTTCAGCTTCTTCGGCGCGTTCGGCGTCGGTGCCCAGAGCGGCAGCCTGACCCTGGCGGTGCTGTTCACCTTGGCGTCGGTGGCGGTCTTCTATCTGACGGTTCGCCGCGAGGAGGCCTGGCTGGGCGCGACCTTCGGCGCCGACTATGCGGCGTACAAGGCCCGGACGCCGCGCTTCTGGCCCAACTTCGCCCTCTGGCGGGACGAGGAGGACCTGTCGGTGCGGCCGTCCTTCTTCCTGACCACGATCCGCGACGGCCTGGTCTTCCTGCTGGCCATCCCCCTGTTCGAAGCCATCGACCTGGCCCAAGCCGAGGGTTGGCTGAAGGTGTTTGCCTATCTGCCCTGAGGTGACCGCCCCAGCTTTTCCAGCACAGCGTCGCGATAGGTGCGGCTGACCACCAATTCGGCGCCGCTGGCCATCGTCAGCCGCCAGGCCCCGTCCGACAGCGGCTGGACCTGACCGACGCGGGCCAGGTTGATCAGGCTGGAGCGGTGGCTGCGGGTGAAGAGGCGCGGATCCAGACGCGCTTCCAGCGCCTGTAGCGTGTCGCGGATCAGGCCCTCCTTGCCGTCCCAGTTGACCACCACATAGTTGCCGGCCGAGGCGAACCATTCGATGTCGCCGACAGGGATCGAGGCGCGCGTCCGGCCCGTGGAGACGAGAATGCGCTGGTTCTGGTCCGGCTCCAGCGTGCGGGCCTGGGACAGGGCGGCGGTCAGGACAGCGATCGGTCGCGGGCGTCGCGGGCGCTGCGCCAATAGGCGGCGGCTAAACCCACGGCGACGACGGCGGTGTAGAGCGGAAGGACGACCGGCAGCCGGTCGATGGTCCGCGCCGCCCATTCGCTTCCGTCGCCGGCATGATTGAGGAAACCCATGTCGGTGTGGGCGTTCAGGGTGGCGATCACGGGAACGACGTCCGGCATGACAGCGACCAGAACACCTGTCGCCCGCCACCCGGCGCCGAACCGGCGGATCACGGCCCATGTCAGCCCCGCGACCCCCAGCCACGGTGTGTACGACAGGGCCGCCCAAAGCAGGGACGCGCCCACGGACAACTCTGCCAACCCGCGCCGCAGATACCAGGCGACGGGCCAGCACGGTGGCGACATAGCTGTAGGCCGTAAACAGGCCGACGGCCGCTACGACGGGCGCGCGCTTCAACCGGCGCACAAGGGAAGACGGCGTTTGCGGACCAGGAGGGTCGCGATCCAGGCGACCATCAGACATTGGAACAGGACGGTCGGCCAGAGCTGGCTCCAGGGCGCGGGCAGGGCAGTCAGGAAGTTGCCCGAGAAGGCGCTCAATACCGCAGAATAGGCTCTGAGCATCTTCGCCAGATGCTCGTAGGTCCAGAGGTTTGGCGAAAGGGGCCAGGATGTCGGGGCGACGAACCGCCACAGATCCCAGACGCCCATCGTCAGGGCGCTGGCGGCCAGGGCGGCGGAGACGGTTGCGGGACCGTCTGAACGGCCGCTCGCCAGCAGGACGAGAACCCACAGGCCGACGCCGATCACGCCCAGCGTCGCGGCCCAGTCCAGAGGGCGAGCGCGGTCCTCAGCGTTCAGATCGGGCCGTTTGCGCCCCAACACCCGCGCGCCCGAAAACAGGTTGAGCGTCGCGGTCGCCGACAGGGCCAAGGAAATAGGTGTTGAACCTAAGCGCCGTCATTGCCCAGGCGCAGACCAGAAGGACGGCCATCAGGCCGGCGAACAGCCGTCTCCAGAGCCGATGGGCGCGGCTGCCCTTTCGCGTGACGACGGGAAGGACGCCGACCAGAACGGCGCAAAGCCCGGTCGAGACGTGGATGATCAGAAAGGACGAGAACAGGGTCATGGACCCCGCCTTGCCGCCGCCCGCCACACATCGCCATCGTCCTGGGACGAACGGCGGCCGGCAGGGACGAAAGCCTCAGATCAGGGCTTCGGTTGACGGGCCGGACTTCCAATCCCGAAACCGGATAGTCAGGGGCGGGATCGCGTCCGGGCGGGCCAGGTCCACGACCAGGGGGCCGATCTCGGACGGATGGGGCAGGACCGACGGGTCTTCGCCCGGATAGGCCTGGGCGCGCATGGCGGTGCGCATCCGGCCCGGATCGACGATGCTGACGCGGACGGGCGTGCTTTCGATCTCGTCGGCCCAGGCCTTCACCAGGGCCTCGGCGCCCGCCTTGGTGGCGGCGTACATGCCCCAGAAGGCGCGCGGGTTGGTGGCGACGCTGGTGGTGAAATGGATAGCCCGACCGGCGTCGGATGCACGCAGCAGCGGCTCCAGCGACCGGATCAGGCGATAGACGGCGGTGAAGTTGGTCTTCTCGACCTTGGCGAACTCGCGCGGGTCGGCGTGGGACACCGGCGTCAGGCCGGAGGGCCCCATGGTCGCCGCCGCATGGACCCAGACGTCCAGCTTCTTGAAGCGTTCGAAGATGGCGCCGCCCAGACGGTCGATGGCCCCGCCGTCCACCAGATCGAACGGCACCAGGGTCGCGTGCTTGCCGGTGGCGGCGAAGACGGCGTCGTCCAGCTCTTCCAGACCGCCCTGGGTGCGGGCCGTGGCGACGACGTGCGCTCCCGCCTTGGCCAGCGCCAGGGCGCTTTCATAGCCGATGCCGCGCGAGGCGCCGACGACAAGGGCGATGCGGTCGGCGAGAGGGGCGGGGGCGGTCGACATCCCTGTCTGATAGGCTGCATCGCCCGGAACGCCAAGGGAGGCTCGACGCTGAAAGTGGATGCATGATATGCGAACGACTCTCATTATTATGTTGAGCCGATGCCATGACCCGTATCGCGATCTTCCTGTCCGTCTTCGCCTCGACCCTGGCAGTCATGATCATCATGCCGATGCTCGCGCCCCTGATCCGGGCGATGGGATTGAGCGAAAGCCAGGGCGGCTGGATGATTTCCATCGGTTCGATCGTCATGGCGGTCACAGGAGCCTGGTGGGGCGCCAAGAGCGATCATTGGGGGCGCAAGGCCGTGATCCTGGCGGGGTTCGCCGGCTTGTGCGTCAGCTATGCCGTCTATGCCGTGGTGATCGACTTGGGCCTGAAGGGCGTCCTCGTCGGCGTCCCGCTTCTGGCGGCCTTGTTCGCTGGCAGGGCGTTTGTCGGAGCCTTTTTGCCCGCCGCCCCGGCCGCCGCCCAGGCCTATATGGCCGACACCACCACGGCCGAGACCCGCAGCGCGGGGATGGCCTTGATCGGCGCGGCCAGCGGCCTGGGCATGATCGCGGGACCGGCCCAGGGCGGCGCCTTGGCGTTGCGGGGGTTGATCTGGCCGATGGTCCTGGCGTCGGTCCTGCCGGTTCTGGCCTTCGTCATGGTCGCCCTGGTGGTGCAGCGATCGACCACTCATCGGCTTAGCCCGTTCGCTCCCGCCGTGCGCGGCTGGCTCTTGATCGGCCTGCTGTTGATGCTGACCATCGTGACGCTTCAGGTCAGCGCGGGCTTCTATTTTCAGGACCGCCTGAATCTGAGCGGGTCGGAGACGGCGCGGTTCCTGGCCCTGTCGCTGAGCGTGGTCTGGCGACCCAGACGATGCAGATGAAGCTGTTGAAATGGGCGCCGCGCCGGCTGGTGCGAGCGGGCGCTCCGTTCCTGCTGATTTCTCTGCTGGTACTGTTGTTCACGGCCTCGCGCGCGACCTATGCGGGGGCCTACGCCCTGTTCGGCGTGGGGGCGGGACTTGGTCATTCCGGGGTATATGTCGGGCGTCTCACTGGCCGTGGATCAGGACCGTCAGGGTGCGGCGGCCGGTCTGGTCACACTGATGCAGGGTGTGGCCGCCATCATCGCGCCCCTGGGCAGCGCCCTGTTGTACGAACGCGCGCCGGGCCTGCCGTTCGCGGTGGCGGCTGTGCTGTGCGCCGGTGTTATCTTGGTCGGGTTGCTGGTCGCGCCCGCCGGTCGAGTGGGCGAAACCTGAACCGAACGCGCTTCAGGCGCTGACCAGCAACGAAAGTTGTCGGGCGCCGAACTCGCGGCCGCCTTCCTCGATCTCACGGTCTAAAAGGCGCGTGGGATAGTCGCCGGTGAAATAGTGGTCGGTGAACTGGGGGTTCGTATTGTCGCGGCCGGTCTCGCCCATGGCGCGATACAGGCCGTCGATGGACAGGAAGCCGAGGGAATCGACCTCCAGCATTTCGCGCATCTCTTCCAGCGTCTTGTTGGCGGCCAGCAGTTGGGCGCGTTCGGGCATGTCGATGCCGTAGAAGTCGGGGAAGAGGATCTGCGGGCTGGCCGAGCGCAGGTGGACCTCCTTGGCGCCCGCCGCGCGGACGGCGCGGACCAGTTTGACGGAGGTGGTGCCGCGCACGATGGAATCGTCGATCAGCACGACGCGCTTTCCTTCCAGCGCCGCCTTGTTGGGGCTGTGCTTCATGCGCACGCCCTTCTGACGGGCGCCCTGGCTGGGCTGGATGAAGGTGCGCCCCAGATAGTGGCTGCGGATGATGCCCATTTCGTAGGGGATGCCGCTTTCCTGGGCGTAGCCCAGGGCGGCGGGAACGCCGGAATCGGGCACAGGCACGACGATGTCGGCTTCGACGCCGTGTTCCTGGGCCAGGCCGCGACCCATCTCCTTGCGCACCTCGTAGACCGAGCGGCCGTTCACGACCGAGTCCGGGCGCGAGAAATAGACGTATTCGAACAGGCACGGGCGGGCGGCGCGGGCGGGGAAGGGCTTCATCGACCGCAGGCCGTTCTTGTCGATGACCACGACCTCGCCATGCTCGACGTCGCGCACGAAGGTCGCGCCCATCATGTCCAGGGCGCAGGTCTCGGACGCCAGCACCCAGGCCTCGCCGATCTGACCCAGCACCAGCGGGCGTATGCCCAGCGGGTCGCGGGCGCCGATCATCTTGAACCGGGTCTGGGCGACCAGCGCATAGCCGCCTTCGATGCGGGCCAGGGCGTCGATGAAGCGGTCGACGATCTTGGCTTTGCGGCTGCGGGCGATCAGGTGAAGGATGACTTCCGAATCCGAAGTCGACTGGAAGATGGCCCCTTCGCTGACCAGCTGGCTGTGCAGGAACTTGAAGTTCGTCAGGTTGCCGTTGTGGGCGATGGCGATGCCGCCCTGGTCCAGATCGGCGAACATCGGCTGGATGTTGCGCAGGAAGGAACCGCCGGCGGTGGAATAGCGGGTGTGCCCCACGGCTGCCCGGCCGGGCATCCGCTGCGACAGGTCGGCGGCGCCGAAGGCCTCGCCCACCAGGCCCTGATGGCGTTCGGTGTAGAAGCGTTCGTCCTTGACGCTGGCGATGCCGCAGGCTTCCTGACCGCGATGCTGCAGGGCGTGCAGGCCCAGGGCCACGACCGCCGAACCCTCGTCCTCGTCGGCGCCCCATACGCCGCAGACGCCGCATTCCAGACGCAACTGATCGTCCTCGGGCTCTCGCCAGTGGGGGCGGTGAACGACGGGATCGGCGATATGATGGCGCATCGTCGGGCTCCGATGACCGGGGGATTTCAAGGGGCGGCGTCGCGCGGCGAGTTAGGCCCGGATTGCGTCCGGGGCAAGGCTTCGTCGTTCGAAAACCCGCTGCGCACGGAGGAATCGATCACCGGCGTGAGGGCGTCGGCCCCCCTGGCCACGCCGGGCAGGATGATCTGGATGGCGCGGGCGCCCACGGCGCTGACGGTGTAGAGGCGCGCTTCGGCCAGCCAGCGCGGCATACGCTGCCCCGGCAGGGCGGCGACGATGACCAGATGGATCGCCCCGATCAGGATCAGCGCCCGGCCGAGCCCGACCAGAAGGCCCAGGACACGGTCCACGACCCCCAAGGGGCTTGCGTGGGCCGACTTGGAGATCAGCGACCCGACCAGGCGCAGGCCGAAATAGACCACGAAGAAGGTAAGGACGGCGGCCAGGATCGTTCCGGCCCAGTCGGGATCGACCACGGCGCGCGCCGGAACCGCCGTCCACGGCAGGGCGATCAGGGCGACCAGGGCCGCCAGCACGGCGCTGAGCAGGGCGACGATCTCGCGCACGCCCCCGCGCAGCCAGCCGGCGGCGACCGAGAAGAGCAGGACGATGATGATGAAGACGTCGTAGCCGGTCACGAAGGGCCCAGGCGGTTGCTGCGCGACCCTAATACCGGTTCTGGGAGATTCGTTCGACAACATCCGTCAGACGCGCGGCCGATGTGACCTTCACGCCCTTGGTCCGGCCTTCTTTCTGGGCGAGCAGGGCGGGGGACAGGACCTGGTCGAAGCCCAGCTTCTGCGCCTCGCGCATCCGGGCCTCGGCGCGGCCGACGCTGCGAACCTCGCCCGATAGGCCGATCTCACCGAAAACGACGCAGCCCTGGGGCAGGGGCATGTCCAGGGCCGAACTGATCAGGGCAGCCGCCGCCGCCAGGTCCGCCGCCGGCTCGTTGATGCGCAGGCCGCCCGCCACGTTGAGATAGACGTCCTTGTCACCGAACCCCAGGCCGCAGCGCGCCTCCAAGACCGCCAGCAGCATGGCCAGACGCCCGGAATCCCAGCCGACCACGGCCCGGCGCGGCGTGCCATAGGCGGATGGGGCGACCAGGGCCTGCATCTCGACCAGAACGGGCCGGGAGCCCTCGATCCCGGCGAAGACGGCGGCGCCGGGCGCGCGCTCCTTGCCCTCGCCCAAGAAGAGCGCGGACGGATTGGCGACCTCACGCAGGCCGCTGTCGCCCATTTCGAACACGCCGATCTCGTCGGTGGCGCCGAAACGGTTCTTGCCGGCGCGCAGGATTCGGAACGGATAGCCGCGCTCGCCCTCGAAGGTCATGACAGCGTCGACCAGGTGTTCGACCACACGAGGTCCGGCGACCTGGCCGTCCTTGGTGACATGGCCGACCAGGACGATGGCGGGGCCGTCGTTCTTGGCCAGGCGCACCAGTTCGCCGGCGCAGGCGCGGACCTGTGTGATGGAGCCGGGTCCGCTGTCGTGCACGTCGGACCACAGGGTCTGGACCGAGTCGACGATGACGATGTCGAACTTCTCCCGTTTCAACGTGCCCAGTATGTCGCGCAGCGCCGTCGCGGCGGCCAGATTGACCGGTGCATCGGCCAGACCCATCCGTTTGGCCCGGGCGCGGATCTGTTCAACCGCCTCTTCGCCCGAGATATAGGCCACCCGCGCACCACGCAGCGCCGCCTTTGCCGCCACCTCCAGCAACAGGGTGGATTTGCCCACGCCGGGATCGCCGCTGAGCAGAATGGCCGAGCCGGGCACCACGCCGCCGCCGCAGACCCGGTCGAACTCCGCCACGCCCGTCGTGATGCGAGGCGGCTCCGGTGTGTCGGACTGAAGCGTCTCGAACTGGACGCCGCGCCCGCGCGCCGAGGCGGCGGTCGCTGGCTTGATGGCGCCGGGCGGGGCCGAGCGGCTTTCCTCGCTGAGCGTGTTCCACTGGCCGCACGCGCTGCACTGGCCGGACCACTTGCCGTGCACCGTGCCGCAGGACTGACAGACATAGAGGGCGGTTTCGCGGGCCATGAGCTTCCTTAGCAGGCCCGGCGATTCGGCTGGGCGTTCGTAGGCGGTTACTTACGATCTACGACAGTCCCGGTCGTGGAGCCGCCGGGACGCAACCTTCGCCATTGTGAAGGATTTGAGATCGTGTCGCATCAGGCTTGCCTACAGACGCGACGTACCGTCAGTATCCGTTCATGATGCAGCCCGCATCGCACAGACAAGGCCTCTCGATGACCGATCCCGCTCCCCCCTCGCAGCCCGCCGTCGATCCGGCCCTGATCGCCCGCGTGCGCGGAATCTTGATGCAGCCCAAGGCCGAGTGGCAGGTCATCGACCGCGAGTTCGCCACCACGAACAGCCTTTATACGCGTTACGCCCTTATCCTAGCCGCCATCGGCCCGATCGCGACCCTGATCGCAAGCGTCGCCTTCGGTCATGCGTCGATCGTCAGCGCTCTGATCCTGGCGGTGTTGTCCTATGTGCTGGGCCTGGTGGGCGTGTTCATTCTGGGCCTGATCATCAACGCCCTAGCGTCGAGCTTCGGCGGCCAGCCGAATCCGGTGCAGGCGCAGAAGCTGGCTGTCTATTCCTACACCGCCGCCTGGGTGGCGGGGATCGCCAATCTGATTCCGGTTCTGGGCGGCCTGATCGCCCTGGTCGGCGCGATCTACAGCCTGGTCCTGCTGTTCCTCGGCCTGCCGATCCTGATGAAGGTCCCGGAAGACAAGAAGGTCGTCTATTATATCGTGATCCTGGTGGCCGGCCTGGTGCTGGGCATCATCGCATCGGCCATCGTCGGTGCGGTGGCCGTCGCCTTTGTGGCCTCGACCGCCGGTATGGCTGCGCTTACGGGCGGCTACTGACGATAGACGCGCGGTACGCGTGCGGTGATCGAGGTCAGAAGCTCGTAGCTGATGGTCCCGGCCGCCGCCGCCGCCGCGTCGAGGGGGCGGTTCGGGCCGAACAGTTCGACCTTGTCGCCGACCGCGACATCCAGTCCCGTCACATCCACGGCGCAGACGTCCATGGAGACCCGTCCCAGCAGGGGACGGGTCTGGCCCGCCACCCAGACTTCGCCGCGCGGGCTGTAGGACCGCAGCAGACCATCGGCGTACCCTGTCGCCACGGTAGCGACCCGCACCGGTCGTTCGGCGATGAAACCCCGAGAATAGCCGACGCTTTCGCCCGCCGGGACCTCGCGAACCTGAAGCACATCGGCCAGCAGGGTGGCGACAGGCGCGATGCGGTCGTCGGGCCGGCCTTCGGGTCCCCCGCCGAACAGGGCCACGCCCGGCCGCGCCGCGTCGAAGGCGAAATCGGCCCCGAGGAAACAGCCGCTGGAGTTGGCGAAGGACCGGATCGCGCCCGGATACCGATGGGTCACGGCGTCGAAAAGGTCGCGCTGGCGCCGGTTCATCGGATTGGCGGGCTCGTCCGCGCAGGCCAGGTGGGTCAGGACCAGAGCCAGGCCCTCGAACGCCTCGGGCGCGTCTTCGGGGCGGAAACCGATGCGGTTCATGCCGGTGTCGATTTGAAGCCCGCAGGCGCCGCCGCCCGCCGCCGCCCAGGCCGCCATCTGCGCGGGCTGGTTCAGCACCGGTCGCACGGCTGCGGCCCTGAAGTCGTTCACGACCGCACCGTGGCAGCCGTCCAGAACATAGATGATCGGCTCCGGCCCTAGGGCCGTCCGCAAGGCCACGCCCTCGGCCGCGCGCGCAACGAAGAAGGTTCGCGCGCCTTCATCCATCAGACGTTGGGCGCAGGGGCCCGCGCCCAGACCATAGCCATCGGCCTTCACCACCGGATGCACCGGCGCGCCGATCTGGGCGCCAAGGGTGTGATAGTTGCGCGCCAGGGCGTTCAGATCGACGGAGAGGACGGCGGGAGTCTGCATGGGGCCCGTTATGACCCAAGTCGGTCGCGATGGAAGAGGCCGAAGGCTAATTGGGTCTGTCGGTCGACGCGTGTCGGTGCGCCGTCGTCGATCCGCCTTGTCTGTCAGATGTTCTGGCGCGGGCGGCGTTCGGGACGTGGGTTGCGCGGGGCGGCGGTGGCGCGACGACGCGGCGAGGACCGCCGCGCGGCGTGCCAGGTTCATCGCCCTGGCTCATCGGGATTTGCCCGCCCCCGCTGGTCGCCGGGCTGGACGGAAGCGAGGGGTTGGGGCCTTGGCCGGTCGTGGGACCGACGACGGGCGTCGGTATCGGCACGGTCCGGCTGGCGGGATTGTCCTGAAAGAACAGGGTGAGGGCGAGCAGTAAGGGCGCGATCATGGCGGTCATCTCGCATCGGCGGATCGATGGCTGATGCTGCGCCGAAGATCGATGTTCGGCAAGCCGGGCGTCGCCCTATTCGTAGCTGACCTCTTCGTAGCCGTGCGCCAGGTTGCCGAAGCGGACGGTGTCGGCGTCGAAGGCCAGTTTGACGATGCCGATGGGGCCGTGACGCTGCTTGCCGATGACGACCTCGGCCTGGCCTTGCAGGCGGTCCATGTCCTGCTGCCATTGCAGGTGTTCCTCGGTGCCCTCGCGCGGTTCGGCGCGGCCCAGGTAGTAGCTTTCACGGTAGACGAACATGACGCAGTCGGCGTCCTGCTCGATGGAGCCGGATTCCCGCAGGTCAGACAGCTGGGGCCGCTTGTCGTCGCGTTGTTCGACCTGACGCGACAGCTGCGACAGGGCGATGATGGGGACGTTCAGTTCCTTGGCCAGGGCTTTCAGGCCGCCGGTGATCTCGGACACTTCCTGGACCCTGTTCTTCTGGCTGGCGCCTTCACCGGTGGTCACGAGTTGGAGATAGTCGACGATGATCAGGTCCAGCCCATGTTCCATCCGTTTCAGGCGGCGGGCGCGCGCTGCCAGTTTGGAGATGGACAGGCCGCCGGTGGCGTCGATGTAGAGGGGGCTTTCGCCGATCTCGACCGCCGCGTCGCGCAGCTTGCCGAAGTCCGAGGCGTCAATCTCGCCCTTGCGCAGCTTGTCCGACGACACGCCCGAGGCGTCGGCCAGAATACGCATGGCCAGTTGTTCGGCGCTCATTTCCAGCGAATAGAAGGCGACGACCCCGCCGTTGACGGTCTTGCGCCCCTCGGGCGTCGGCTCCCACTGATAGGCGCGGGCCACGTTGAAGGCCATGTTGGTCGCCAGCGCCGTCTTGCCCATCGAGGGACGACCCGCCAGGATCAGAAGGTCAGACGGGTGCAGGCCGCCCAGCTTGCGGTCCAGGTCGTTCAGGCCGGTGGCCAGACCGGCCAGCTTGCCCTCGCGCTGATAGGCCTCTGCCGCCATCTGCACGGCGCCGGACAGGGCGTGCGAGAAGCTGACGAAGCCCGACGACGGCTTGCCCGTCTCGGCCAGCGAATACAGGGTCTGTTCGGCCTGTTCGATCTGTTCGTCGGCGGGCGTCTCGGGGTTGGGCGCCTCCTTGATGATCTCGCCGCCGATGCGGATCAGGTCGCGGCGCAGGGCGAGGTCATAGACGACGCGGGCATAGTCGGGTGCGTTGGCCGCCGGCGGCGCACGGTCAACCAGATCGGCGAGATAGCGCAGGCCGCCGAACTCCTGAAAGGCCGGGTCCTGCTTGAACCGCTCCATCAATATGGTCGGCTCGGCCAGCATGCCCTGACGGATGTGGTCTTCGATGGCGTCGAACAGGCGCTGGTGAAACGGTTCGTAGAAATGGCTGCCGCGCAGGCGGTCGCTCAGCCGCTCGAACACGCCGTTGTCGAACATCAGCGAGCCCAGGAGCGCCTGTTCGGCCTCCAGATTGTGCGGCATGGCGCTGACGCTGACCGGATCCATCGGGGATGACGAGAAGGGCATGGGGGCGAAGGCGTTCATCGATTAACGCTTTACCCCTGACAGTCTCCTGCGTCAGACGGGGACGCCGCATGGGCCGTGGACAGTTCGCCCCACCTGTGGGCGAACCGAAATTCCTCAATCAATCGCTATGACGCGCAGGGATAGCGTTCCGCCATCCATTCCCGCACAGCTTGGGTCACGCTGATGTTGCGCCGCGACTGAGGGATTGTGTTGAAGCGGGCCAGGACGTTTTCGGGGGACAGACTGATGCGTGTTCCTTCGGGCACGCAGGTCGCGGGATGGCGGCCCGCCGCCTGAGCGGCCTTCTGTTCGTCCCCGACGGTCTTGAAGGCTGTCTTCATCTCATTCATCAGGCGCCGTGTGTCCGATCGCAGCAAGGCGGTCGGATTGCGTGGAATATGGTCGGCCGTGGTCAGAAATTCCTGCACTGTCATGGCGTTGGCCGCCGATGCGGAAAGGCTCACGACGAGAGCCAAGATGCCTGTGACGGTTCTCATGTGCATCTCCAGGGAAGAATGGCCCAGCTTGTAGTCGGGACCATGAATGCTGGATAAACGCTGTCATGCAGGAGCTTCGCGCCCGTTGCGTCCTTCGAACGAGAAAGGGCGCTCCGAAGAGCGCCCTTTGCCGTCTGATCCGTACGGTGTCGCGCGCTTACCACTTCAGCGCGATGCGACCGTAAACGAAGCGGCCGTTGAAGCCGTAAGGCGAGAAGTTGGAGAAGGGGAAGGCCCCCGAGGTGTTGTTGGCGCGCAGGCTCTGGCGGGGATATTCGTCCAACACATTGTCCGCGCCGACCGCGAAGGTCAGACGGTCGCTGAGCTGATAGCGCGCCTCAACATCCACCACCACGCCGACGCCCAACTTCAGGTCGGTGGCTTCTGTCGCGCCGGGCGCGAGCACGTCGCCATAACCGGTGACGCGGAAGGTGCCGCCCAACTTGTCGCGCGTGAAGTCCGTCTGGAACACCGTCTTCCAGGGCGGCGTGCCTTCTTCGAAGCGCAGGGTGGCCTGGCGCGCGAACAAGGAGACCGGCGTGGGCAGGATGCCAGAGCGGGTTTCCGGCGTCTTGGTTACGTCGAAATCGTTGACGTTGGCGGCTAAGGTGAAGTCCAGCGAACCGACATCCGACAGCACCCGATAGCGCGCCACCACGTCCAGGCCGGTCGTCTCCGTGTTCACGCCGTTGATGAAGAACCTGGCGGCGGTCGCGCCATAGGGTTGCAGAAGATCGAAGATGGTGCGGGCGTTGGTGCCCACAGCGGCCGTGGCGCTGCCGGTCAGGGTTTCGGACAGGATGATCCGATCCTTGATGTCGATGCGGTAGGCGTCGGCGGTCAGCTCGAAGGCGCCCTTCCGATAGACCAGGCCCAGCGAATAGTTGGTCGAGGTTTCGGCTTCCAGCGGCGTGCCGCCCAAGGCGACGCCGACCGGGCTGACCGACGGGAAGGTGCCGGTCTCATACGGCACGTTGTTGATGTAGAGAATGGCCGTCTGGGTGAAATACTGCTGTTGCAGGCTGGGCGCGCGGAAGCCAGTCGAGATCGCGCCACGCACGGCGAACGATGGGGTGAAGTCGTAGCGGGCGGCCAGCTTGCCGGACAGGTTGTCGCCGAAGTCGGAATAGTTTTCGTAGCGCAGGGCGGCCGATGCGGTGAAGTTCTCGACCAGTTCGCCTTCCAGGTCGACATAGACGCCGACGTTGTTGCGATCCTTGTCCACCTCGTTCGCCGGGGTGAAGCCGGTGAAGCCGCGCGAGCCCCAGTTCAGGTCCGTGCCGCCGATGTTGAGGAAGGTCCCGCGCTGGTAAGAGCCAGGTTCGCCGGCGCCGATCTGATAGGACTCGCGGCGCGCCTCCAGGCCGAAGGCGACGTTCAATGGCCCATAGAAGCCGACCTCGTAGCCGCGGCTGGCGTCGATGCCGAACACCAGCTGATCATAGGCCAGAGAGCCGGCGTAGAATTTCGTCGGAGAGGTCGGACCCAAGGATGGGTTCAAGGTGTTCTCGACGCTGAAATCGATCTTGTTCTTGCCGTAGCCCAGGTTGATGTCGATGTCGAAGCCAGCGGCCTGGCCCTTCAGACCGCCCGTCGCGGTCCAGTCGGTGGTGTCGGTCAGGATGTAGGGCAGATAGCCGTTTGGATAGACGCGGCCCGACGTATAGGCGGGGTTCTGGGCGTTGTCGGTCGGCGTGCGATAGAAGGCGGCGGCCGAGGCGTCGCGCGTCTGATAGCCGACCCAACCATAGGCCTCCCAGCCGGCGCCCAGCGGCTTGCCGGCGTTCAGATAGATGGCGAGATCCTCAGATTTCGGGTCGCCCTGGGCGCCGCGCACCTCGGCGGGGCTAAAGCGTGGATCGATGTCGCTGCGATTGGTGCGGGCGCGGTCGCGGTATTCGACCGACGCCGTCAGGAAGCCGTCTGAACCCAGGCCGAAGCCCTGCCAACCCGCGACGGTCAGGGCCTCTCCATCCTTCAGGTCCTTTCCGCCGCCGTAGAAGCCGGTGTAGTCGGTGCGATAGCCGCCATAGGTGACGCTGGCGCCGCCGCCGCTGGCGGCCTTGCGCAGGCGCAGGTTCAATACGCCGGCGATCGCATCCGAACCGTACTGCGCCGCCGCCCCGTCGCGCAGGACCTCGATCCGTTCGATGGCGGTGGAGGGGATGGCGTTCAGATCGACGGCGGCCGAACCGCGCCCGACCGAGCCGTTGGTGTTCACCAGGGCGGTAGCGTGACGGCGCACGCCGTTGACCAGGACCAGCGTCTGGTCCGGCCCTTGACCGCGCAGGGTGGCGGGGCGGATCGAATCCGTGCCGTCGGTCGCCGACGGGCGGGGGAAGTTCAGGGCGGGGACGGTCGCGGCCAACTGGGTGGCGAGCTCGGTCGAACCCCGTTGTTGCAGGGTTTCGGCGGTCACGACATCGACAGGCGCGACGGAGTCGAGGCGCGAGCGGTTCTGAACGCGGGTGCCGGTGACGACGATGTCATCGACGCTGTCGGCCTGAGTCTGGTCTTGGGCGAGGGCGGGGGTGGCGGCGATCAGCGCGAAGGCGGAAGCCGTGATCAGCAGGGCGGAGGTGGATTGGCGCATGGAGAGAGAGTCCTGTTCTTGGTCTTGGCGCGTGTGCGGCGTGGTCGCCGTCTTGAGTCTTGATGAAGTCGTTCAAAGGACGTGAGCTATCGCGGACATCGCCGGAGCAGATGAAGAAATACTGCAGAGTTCATCGGTTCGGTCATCGAGGGCTCCCACTGTCGGGGGACGACAGCGTCAAGGTTCATGGCCATATCAGGGCCTGAAAGCGGCGGGTCAATCGGTAGGCTTGGCCATGTTTGTTCGCCGTCATCCTTAGAAAAACTACACGCTCGGTCATCTAGGCCGCGCGTTCGGCATCATCAGCCTCCAAGGTTCGGCCGGCGAGAGCGCGGCGTTGGGACCTGCAGTGCATCGCCAGAAGCCTGCCTGCGGCTAGCGCAAAAGTTTTGCAGGATGTGCAGCCTCCGTCGATTTATGTGATCGTGTTCTTCGTTGCTGCGCGCCGTCAAGGTTAGATCGTGCGTGGGTTCCGCCTGGGGCGTGGTTCCCGGCGGGTGTGTTGTAAACTTGTCATGAACGAGGCTCGTCAAGCCGATCTCTTGGCTGTCAGGCGACGCGGCAGCAAAAAGGGCGCGTCCCTTGCGGAACGCGCCCTTGATGTCTTCACCGATCCGGTCCGAAGACCGGACAGGAATCAAGCTTCGTCGCCGAAGCCTTCCTGTTGACCGGCGCCGCCTTCGATCAACTCCTGGGCCGATTGCTCGGCGGCCTGGCGCTCATTGTCGAACTGACTGCGGATCACGTCTTCGCCCTTGGCTTGACGCTCGGCCTCATCCATCGAACGGGCGATGTTGATCTTGACCGTGGCGCGGACCTCGGCGTGCAGGCGAACCGGCACTTCGTGGACGCCCAGGGTCTTGATCGCCGTGTTCAGGACGACCTGCGAACGCTCGACCTTGCCGCCTTCAGCCTGGATGGCTTCGGCGACGTCGCGGCCGGCGACCGATCCGTACAGCTGGCCGGTTTCGCCAGCCTGACGGATCATGACGTAGGTCTGGCCGTCGATCTTGTCGGCGACCTTCTGAGCATCGGACTTGTTCTTCTCGTTGCGCTGCTCGATGGCGGCGCGGTCGAGTTCGAACGCCTTCAGGTTGGCGGCGGTAGCCCGGCGGGCCTTGTCGCGCGGCAGAAGGAAGTTGCGGGCGAAGCCGTCCTTGACAGTGACGACGTCGCCGATGGCGCCGAGATTATCGACGCGTTCCAGCAGAACGACCTTCATCTTACTTCACCACGTACGGCAGGAGGGCCAGATAGCGGGCGCGCTTGATGGCCTTGGCCAGTTCGCGCTGCTTCTTCTGGGAGACGGCGGTGATGCGCGAAGGCACGATCTTGCCGCGTTCGGAGACGTAACGCTGCAGCAGCTTGACGTCCTTGTAGTCGATCTTCGGCGCATTGGCGCCCGAGAACGGGCAGACCTTGCGGCGGCGATAGAAGGGGCGGCGGCCGGCAGAGCCGGAGCCGGCCGGGGCGCCCGGGGTCGGGGCGGTTGTATCGGTCATGATCCGGGTTCCTTATTCGGCGTCGGCGGGGGCGTCTTCGCGCGGGGCGCGCTCACGCTCACGCTCGCGTTCACGCTCGCGGCGGGCCAGCAGAGGCGACAGCTCCAGGTCGAGTTCCTCGACGCGGACGGTCAGCCAGCGCAGCACGTCTTCGTTGATGCCCAGCTGACGCTCGACTTCGGCCATGGCGGCCGGAGGTGCGTCGACGGCCAGCAGCGAATAGTGAGCCTTGCGGTTCTTCTTCACGCGGTACGTCAGGTTGCGCAGACCCCAGTATTCGATCTTGGCGACCGAGCCGCCGCCGGCGACGATCAGATCCTTGATGGTGTCATTCAGCGCTTCGGCCTGTTGCGCCGAGATGTCCTGGCGCGTCATGACCGTGTGCTCGTAAAGAGCCATGCGGTAGTCTCCCTTGTGGGCGTCGGCGCGGAAACGACCGGGTAAGTCGGTCTCCACGATGGCTCCTGGCGCGGCGGCCGGACCGAACGTCCAACCCTTTGGTGCTCCGCGACAGGACCGAAGCCCTGGAAAGGCGGGGCCTATAGGCGAAAAGGGCGCGCGGCGCAACGCTTCTCCCTTTCCGCGCCGGGTAGGGCGAGGTGCTTGTGAGGTTGGACCAGCCCGCCTAAACCAATCCCATGCCGAAGCTGACATCAGCGGTCGATCCGCAAAGCCCGCAATTCAAGTCCCTGCACGCGCACAACAGCGCCCTGGTCGCGGAGTTGCGCGACCATGTGGCCAAGGCGGCGCGCGGCGGGTCCGACAAGTCGCGTGAGCGGCATGTGGCGCGGGGCAAGCTGCTGCCGCGCGACAGGGTCGAACGGCTGCTGGACCCCGGTTCGCCCTTCCTTGAGGTCGGGCAACTGGCGGCGGGCCGGATGTATGGCGGCGAAGCGCCGGGCGCGGGCGTCATCGCGGGCGTGGGCCGGGTCTCTGGCCGCGAGGTGATGATCGTCGCCAATGACCCGACGGTGAAGGGCGGCGCCTATTTCCCGATGACGGTGAAGAAGCACCTGCGCGCCCAGGAGATCGCCGAGCAGAACCATTTGCCCTGTGTGTATCTGGTGGATTCCGGCGGCGCGAACCTGCCGCACCAGGCCGAGGTGTTTCCCGACCGCGACCATTTCGGCCGCATCTTCTTCAATCAGGCGCGGATGAGCGCACGCGGCATCGCCCAGATCGCCTGTGTGATGGGAAGCTGCACGGCGGGCGGCGCCTATGTGCCGGCCATGTCGGACGAGACGGTTATCGTGCGCAATCAGGGCACTATCTTCCTGGCCGGGCCGCCGCTGGTGAAGGCGGCGACGGGCGAGGTCATTTCGGCCGAGGAGCTGGGCGGGGCCGAGACCCACGGCCGCAAGTCGGGCGTCGTCGATCACGTGGCCGAGAACGACGAGCACGCGCTGGAGATCGTGCGCGCCATCGTCGCCAATCTGAACACCACCAAGCCGATGCCGCTGGACGTGCGCGAGCCAAAGGCGCCCGCCTTCGACGCCGATGAACTGTACGGCCTGATCCCCGACGACGTGCGCGCCCCCTATGATGTGCGCGAGGTCATCGCCCGCGTGGTGGACGGGTCCGAGTTCGATGAGTTCAAGGCCCTGTACGGCACGACCCTGGTGTGCGGTTTCGCCCGCATCTGGGGCTACCCGGTCGCCATTCTGGCCAACAACGGCGTACTGTTCTCAGAAAGCGCCCAGAAGGGCGCGCACTTCATCGAACTGGCCTGCAAGCGCAAGATTCCGCTGGTCTTCCTGCAGAACATCTCGGGCTTCATGGTCGGCGGCAAATATGAGGCGGGCGGCATCGCCAAGGACGGCGCCAAGCTGGTGACGGCGGTGGCCTCGGCCGAGGTTCCCAAGTTCACCGTCCTGATCGGCGGCAGCTTCGGCGCCGGGAACTATGGCATGTGCGGACGGGCCTATTCGCCGCGCTTCCTGTTCACCTGGCCGAACAGCCGGATCAGCGTGATGGGCGGCGAACAGGCGGCAAGCGTCCTGGCCACCGTCCACCGCGATGCGGATACCTGGAGCCCGGAAGAGGCCGAGGCCTTCAAGGCGCCGATCCGCCAGAAGTATGAGGACGAGGGCAATCCCTATTACGCCACCGCCCGCCTGTGGGACGACGGCGTCATCGATCCGGCCCAGACCCGCGACGTGCTGGGCCTGGCCATCAGCGCCAGCCTGAACGCCCCGATCCCGGACACCACCTTCGGCGTGTTCCGGATGTAGCGGAACGGCTGAAGCTTTCTTTTCCTCCAGACGTTGAGCCCTCGAAAGGACCCGCCGATGACCGACACCCCGACCGAGGCCGAATTGAACGCCCTGGACATCACCGACGCCGAGGCGGCGGAGATCAACCGCATCGCCCATCCGCTGGTCGCCGATCCGGCACCGGATGCGAACGACGATCTGGTGCGGATCGATTCGACCGTGGACGGGGTGGTCTTCGTCACCATCAACCGGCCCCAGAAGAAGAACGCCTTCGACGCGGCGACCATCGGCGCCCTGCATGAGGCGTTCGAGACCCTGCACGGCGCCGACAAGGTGCGAGCAGTCTTCGTGCGGGGCGCGGGCGGCATGTTCAGCGCCGGCGCCGACCTGGGCTGGATGCGCGACGCCGCCGACTGGTCGGAGGCCGACAATCGCGATGACGCCCTGGGCCTGGCGCGGATGCTGAAGGCCTTGCACGACGTGCCGGCCCTGACGGTCGCCTTGGTCGAGGGCGCGGCCATGGGGGGAGGGGTCGGCATCGTCGCCGCCTGTGACATGGCCGTGGCGGTCGAGGGCGCGCGCTTCGCCTTCTCCGAGGTCAAGCTGGGTCTGATTCCGGCGACCATCGCCCCCTATGTGATCGAGGCGATCGGCGCGCGGCGCGCGCGGCAGCTGTTCCTGACCGGCAACGCCTTCGACGCCGACTATGCGGCGCGCATCGGGCTGATCGACCTGATCCTGCCGGAAGGATCGGTTGACGACTTTATCGGCATGCTGACCGACAGTCTGGTGGCCAATGCGCCGGGCGCCATGGGCGACGCCAAACGCCTGGTCAACGACATAGCCCAGCACAAGATCGACAGCGGTCTGCTGGACGACACCGCCCGCCGCATCGCCCGCGCCCGGGTCTCGCCCGAGGGCCAGGAAGGCGTGCGGGCCTTCCTGGACAAGCGCAAACCGAACTGGGCCGGCTGAGCCTACGGACTATTCGGCGGCCGTCTTCTTGGCGGTCGCCTTCTTCGCAGCGGGCTTCTTGGTCGTCGATTTGGCGGCGGCCTTCTTGGGCGCAGCCGCTTTTTTGGCCGGGGCCTTCTTCTTGGGCGCGGCGCCAGCCTTGGCGGCCAGCAGCGGCAGGGCGACTTCCAGCGTCAGGTCTTCCGGCGTCGTTCCCTTGGGCAGGGTGGCGTTGATCTTGCCCGACTTCACATAGGGGCCGAAGCGGCCGGCCATGACGTGGATCGGTTCGCCCGTCTCCGGATGGGCGCCCAGGTCCTTCAGCGGAGTCGTCGCCGCGCCGCGTCCACGACCGCCGCCGGCGCGCTTTTCAGCCAGCAGGGCGACGGCGCGGTTCAGGCCGATGTCGAACACCTCTTCGATATCCGACACATTGGCGTAGGTTCCGTCGTGCAGGATGAAGGGACCGTAGCGTCCGAGACCCGCGCTGATCGTTTTGCCGTCCTCGGGGTGGACGCCCACCTGGCGCGGCAGGGACAGCAGCTTCAGCGCACGGTCCAGGTCCAGGGACGCTGGCGACCAGCCCTTGGGCAGGGAAGAGCGTTTCGGCTTCTCTCCGTCCGGCGGCGCGATTTCGACATAGGGGCCAAAACGGCCGATCTTCAACTGCACCGGCTGGCCGGTCGCCGGGTCGCTTCCCAGTTCGCGGTCGCCGCTTTCCGCCGATCCGTCCTCGGCCGAGGGGCTGGCGACGGGGCGCGTGTATTTGCAGTCGGGATAGCGCGAGCAGCCGATGAAGGCGCCGAAACGGCTGGTCTTCAGGCTAAGCTGGCCCTGATGGCACAGGGGGCATTCGCGCGGGTCGGAGCCGTCGCCCTTGTCCGGGAAGATGTGGGCGCCCAGGCTTTCGTTCAGGGCGTCCAGAATGGCGGTGGTGCGAAGCTCGCCGGCGGCCTGGGTCGCGGCGTGGAAGTCCTGCCAGAACTGGCGCAGCAGCACCTTCCAGTTCAGTTCGCCGGCCGAGACCTCGTCCAACTGGGTCTCAAGGGCCGCGGTGAAATCATACTCGACCCACTTCCGGAAGAACTGCTCCAGGAAGGCCGTGACCAGCCGTCCCTTGTCCTCGGGATAGAAGCGGTTTTTGTCGACGCGGACGTATTCGCGGTCGCGCAGGGTCGACAGGGTCGAGGCGTAGGTCGACGGGCGGCCGATGCCCAGTTCTTCCAGCTTCTTGACCAGGGTGGCTTCCGAATAGCGCGGGGGCGGTTCGGTGAAATGCTGGTCGGTGCGGATGGCGTCGACCTTGGCCTTGGCGCCTTCCTTCAGGGCGGGCAGGCGGCTGGTGTCGTCCTCGCCCTCGTCGCCTTCCGCGCCCTTCTGCTTCTCGTCGCGGCCTTCCTCATAGACGGCCAAAAAGCCGTCGAAGGTGACGACCTGGCCGGTGGCGCGCAGGCCGGTTAAGCCGTCGGAGGTTTCGATCTCGACCGTGGTGCGGTCCAGACGCGCGGCCTCCATCTGCGAGGCGACCATCCGCTTCCAGATCAGTTCGTACAGACGCTGAAGATCCGAATCGAGGCGCACGGAATCGGGATGGCGCGCGATGTTGGTCGGGCGGATCGCTTCGTGCGCTTCCTGGGCGTTCTTGGCCTTGACCTTGTAGAAGCGCGGCTCGGAGGGGACATAGGCGGGGCCGTATTCCTTGCCGATCACCTCGCGCGCCTGGGCCAGGCCCTCGGGGCTGACCGAAACGCCGTCGGTCCGCATATAGGTGATCAGGCCGCCGGTCTCGTCGACGCCTTCATACAGTTTCTGCGCCGCCTGCATGGTGCGCTGGGCGGTGAAGCCCAGCTTGCGCGAGGCTTCCTGCTGCAGGGTCGAGGTGGTGAAGGGCGGCGCCGGATTGCGCCGAACCGGCTTCTTCTCGACCGAGTTGATGGTGAAATCGCCGGCCTTGATCGCGGCGCGGGCGGCGTCGGCGGTCGCCTCGTCCTTGATGTCCAGACGCTGCACGCGCTTTCCGGCATGCTTGACCAGACGGGCGGTGAAGGGCGGGCTGTCGGCGTTCAGGTCGGCCTCGATGGACCAGTATTCCTGAGGCTTGAACTTCTCGATCTCCATTTCGCGATCGACGACGATGCGAAGGGCGACCGACTGCACACGCCCGGCCGAACGCGCGCCCGGCAGCTTGCGCCACAGCACCGGCGACAGGGTGAAGCCCACCAGATAGTCCAGCGCGCGACGGGCCAGATAGGCGTCGACCAGCTCCATATCCAACTGGCGCGGATTGGCCATGGCCTCCAGCACGGCGGATTTGGTGATGGCGTTGAAGGTGACGCGTTCGACGGGCGTGTCCTTCAGCGCACGCTTCTTCTTGAGCACCTCGAGGACGTGCCAGCTGATCGCTTCCCCTTCGCGGTCGGGGTCGGTGGCCAGGATGACGCGGTCGGCGCGCTTGGCGGCCTCGGCGATTTCCGACAGACGTTTGGCGCCCTTGGCGTCGGCCTCCCAGTGCATGGCGAAGTCGTCGTCGGGCAGGACCGAACCATCCTTGGACGGCAGGTCGCGGACGTGGCCGTACGAGGCCAGGACCTCATAGTCCGAGCCCAGGTACTTGTTGATGGTCTTGGCCTTTGCGGGGCTCTCGACGATGACGAGGTTCATGTCAGTCCGGTCTCGGGAAGGGGCGCGAACGTGGTTGGAGCAGGGGCGCGTGTCAATCGTCGGCTGCAAAGGACCCGGAAAGGTAGTTGAATTTCCCTGCTATGCCCGCATAGATTGTGGTGTGTAGGGAGAGTCTCAGCGATGCGATCGGCCATGCCAGGGTCCAAACAACCGCCCCCGTCGGACCGGGGCGCGTTTCTGACACGCGAATATATCGGCGCCATGGCGCTGGAGCTGGCGCGAATGGCGCGAGGCGACGGCGACGAGGACCTGGCGGGCAAGCTGGACCAGGCCGCCGAAATCGCCGCAAGGCCGCAGGAGCGGAGCTAGGACGACGCCAGACCGCCAGGCAGCAGTTCGGCGCGTCCGGTGAGACTGAGCTCGAGCAGGGCGGCGGCGACGCGTCCCACCGGGGCGTCCAGGGCGCGCGCGATCTCGTCGCGCGGCGTCGGCGTGGGCGACAACAGGGCGGCCACGCGGTCCAGGAAGGCGGGGTCGGCGGCGCCCTCGTCGAAGATCAATGGCGGCGGTGCAGGCGCGCGGAGCGTGCGCAAGGTGTCGAAGGCCCGTTCGATGTCCTCGATCCCCTCGCACAGGACGGCGCCTTGTCGCAGCAGTTCGTTCGGCCCGCGCGCACGGGGATCCAGCGGCGAGCCCGGCACGGCGAAGACGTCGCGTCCCTGTTCGGCCGCCAGCCGGGCGGTGATCAGCGATCCGGACCGGATTTCGGCCTCCACCACCACCACGCCGCGCGACAGGCCTGAGATGATGCGGTTCCGGCGAGGAAAGTCGCGCGCCTGGGCGCGGGCGCCGACGGGGCTTTCGGACACCACGCAGCCCAGGTCGGCGATGCGGGCGTAGAGATCGGCGTGGTCAGCCGGATAGATGTCGTCCACCCCGCCGCCCAGGACCGCGACCGTCCCCGTCGCCAGGGCGCCCTCGTGGGCGGCGGCGTCGATGCCGCGCGCCAGGCCCGAGACCACCACGTGGCCCGCCTGTCCCAACTGCTGGGCCAGACCGCGGGCGATGCGCTGACCGCCGGCCGAGGCGATGCGGGCGCCGACGACGGCGACGGACGGCCGGTTCAGCAGTTCGGTCCGTCCCCGCGTCCACAGGATCGGGGGCGGCGGGTCCAGCGCTTCCAGCATCGCGGGGTAATCGGGGTCGCCCAGAACAACCAGGCGCGCGCCGATCTGCTGGCCGGTCGCCAGTTCGCGTTCGACGGCCTCGGGCGGGGGAGGAACCGAGGCGGCGCCGGACTTGCGGACCAGATCGGGCAGGGCGGCCAGGGCGCGTTCGGCCGATCCATAGCGGGTCAGAAGCTGAGTGAAGGCGACGGGGCCTATTCGGTCGGTGCGGGCCAGCCGCAGACGGGCGAACCGCTCGGCCGGGGGCAGGGTCACGCCTTCTTGGCCCCGATGCGCGGCTCCTCGCCCTTCAACAGACGGGCGATGTTCTGATGGTGCCGCACCCAGATCAGAACGGCCGCGAAGACCGTCAGGAACAGGATCGGCCGCCCCACTGGCAGACCGGCGGCGGCCACGGGCGCAAGGGCCAGCAGCGGCGCGGCGGCCGCCGAGATCAGGGCCGCCAGCGACGAATAGCGGAAGACGAAGGCGCAGATCAGCCAGACTGCTCCGGCCATCAGGCCCAGCGGCCAAGCCGCCGCCAGCAGAAGGCCGTAGAAGGTGGCCACGCCCTTGCCACCCTTGAAGCCCAGCCAGATCGGAAACAGATGTCCCAGGAAGGCGGCGCCGCCCGCGATGGCCCCGGCCAGTTCGCTGTGGAACAGATGCCGCGCGATCAGCAGGGCGACAGCGCCCTTGCCGGCGTCCAGCAGCAGAGTGGCCAGGGCCAGGTCCTTGCGTCCGGTCCTCAGCACATTGGTCGCGCCGATGTTGCCCGAACCGATGTTGCGCACGTCGCCGGCGCCCGCTGCGCGGGTGATGACGACGCCGAAAGGAATGGAGCCGAGCAGGTAGCCGCCAAGCGCGACCAGCGCCAAGGTCCCGATCGCGGGGCCGACAAGATCCTGCACTTTGATTCGCTCCCCGCGTAGTGTCGGGGCAAAATGCGTCGGTGCGCGCCCGCGAGCAAGGGCGATCCGACCTCTTGACCCGCTGCGGCCGCTCGCCGCATGTCCCCCTTCGAACCCGGAGACCGTCCATGCGCGCCCCTTCCCGTCCTGTCGCTCTCCTGTCCGTCGTGACGGCCCTGGTCGCCACCGCAGGCTGTGTTGCGGCGCCCGCAAATCTGCCGACGCCCGCTGTGCCACCGGCGCTGGCGGCCTATTTCGACTGCGTGCGCGAGGGCGGCGTGGCTATTTCGGCGCACCGGGCGGTATCGGCCCCGGATCAGCCCGAGAACTCCATCGCCGCCATCGAGGCCACGGGGCGCGCCATTCCGGGCGCGATTCTGGAACTGGATGCCGTTCTGACGCGCGACGGTCGCTTGGTCCTGATGCACGACGAGACGATGGACCGGACCACCACCGGCCATGGCCGCGTGGGCGATCTGACGCTGGCGCAGATCAAACGGACGCGCCTGAAGGCCTCGAACGGCGCCGTGACGCAGGCCGCGCCGCCCACCCTGGCCGAGGCGCTCGACGCCGCCGGCCGGGTCGGCGCCATCGCCGCCATCGACCTGAAGCCCGCGGAGGGTGGCAGCACGATCGATCTGGCGCGGGCGGTGATCGATGAGGTTCGGCGCTCTGGAGCCGGCGGACGGGTCATCCTGATCACCTATAACGACGCCGACGCCCAGGCGGTGGCGGCCTTGGCGCCGGAGATGATGATCTCGGCCGGAGTCAATCGAATGGACGACCTGACCGGCCTGAACCCCGCACAGATTCTGGCCTGGACCGGCACGCGCGAGGAACGGCCGAGGCTGTGGCGCGCCCTGCGGGATCGGGGCGTCGAGGTTCAGTTCGGAACGTTGGGGCCGGATGGAACGCGGCGCGACGACCGTTATGCGGCCGACGGCGACGTATCGGAATATCGCGATCTGGTGCGCCAGGGGGTGACGGTGATCGCCACGGACACGCCCCTGGCGGTCAAGTCGGTGCTGGGCGCCGAGGTGGCCAGGGCGGCGACGTGCGCGCGGTCGGGCTAGGTTGCGCTGAGCCGCCCAGGTGAAGCCGACAGAGGCGGTGGTCAGGCAGGCTTCGTCGGCCACGACGATGGGGCGGACCGCCAAGCCCGGTAGCGGCGCGATTTCAATGCGTGCTCCATCGCTCGGACATCGGCGAAAAGTCGGAGCGTTCAGTGAACCTTTCGGCCCGCGACCCATGTCCCGACGACCTTGCCCTGAAGCCTGCGGCCGTCGAACGGGGAGTTCTTGGATTTGGAGTGAAGGGCGTCGGCATCGACGATGATCGGGGCGCCAGGATCGAACAGGACGAGGTCGGCGGGCGCGCCTTCGGCCAGGACGCCGGCGTCCAGGCCCAAGAGGGCGGCCGGGCCCTGGGTCAGGGGACGCAGCACGTCCAGCAGGTCCAGACCATCTTCATGGTGCAGGGTCAGGGCGGCGGGCAGCAGGGTTTCCAGACCGATGGCGCCGGGCGCGGCCTCGGCGAACGGGCGGCGCTTGTCTTCGGCGGGGGCGGGGGCGTGGGCCGAGGTGATGACGTCGATCAGGCCGTCGCGCACGGCCTCGATCAGGGCCTGACGGTCGGCCTCTGAACGCAGCGGCGGGTCCAGCCTGTAGAAGGTGCGATAGTCGCCGATGTCCACCTCGTTAAAACACAGGTGGTTGATCGAGACGCTGACGGCGACCTCCAGCCCCTTGGCGCGGGCACGGGCCAGGGTCTCCAGCGCGCCTTCGGTCGAGATCTGGTCGACCAGGAAACGGGCGCCGGTCTGTTCGACCAGGGCCAGGTCGCGCTCCAGCCCGATCCGCTCGGCGATGGCGGGGCTGCCGGAAAGGCCCAGGCGCGTGGCCAGTTCGCCGGAGGCGGCGACCGCGCCTTCCGTCAGCCAGGGGTCGGCCGGGCGGCAGGCGATCAGGGCGTTGAAGGCGGCGGCGTAGCTCATCACCCGTTGCAGGGTGCGGCTGTTGACGATGACCTTGTCGCCGTCGGTGAAATACAGGGCACCCGCCTCGTCCATCAAGCCGATCTCAGCCATGCGCTGGCCGTCCAGGGCCTTGGTCGCCGCGCCGGCGGCGCGGACATTGACGAGGTTTAGGGCCGCGCCGCGTCGCTGTATGAAGTCGATCATGGCCGGGTCGTCGACGGCGGGGTCGGTGTCGGGCTGGACCACGATGGTGGTCACGCCCCCGGCGGCGGCGGCCAGGCTGGCGGACTTCAACGTCTCCTTGGGCTCGGCGCCGGGTTCGCCGGTCTTGACCCGGATGTCGATCAGGCCCGGCGCGAGGCAGTGGCCGTCGCAGTCGATGATCTCGAAGTCTGTGCCGAGCTCAGTATGAAACTGCCGCTCGAACGCGACTTCTATGATCTTGCCGTGCTGGACGATGAGTGTCGCGGGCCCGTCCCTGCCTGTCGCGGGATCGAGAAGGCGGGCATCCGAAAAAACGATGATGGTGTCGCTCATGCGGCGTCTCCCCAACGGGCGGAGAGGGAGGCCAGGACGGCCATGCGGGCGGCGACGCCCATCTCGACCTGATCCTGGATCAGGGAGACATCCAGGTCGTCGGCGACGTCGGAATCGATTTCGACGCCCCGGTTCATCGGACCGGGGTGCATGACCTTGGCGCCGGGTTTGGCCCAGGCCAGTTTCTCGCGGTCCAGACCCCAGAAACGGAAGTATTCGCGCGTGGAGGGGACCAGGGCGCCGGCCATTCGCTCAAGCTGAAGCCGCAGCATCATGACCACGTCGCAGCCTTGCAGCCCCTCGCGCATGTCGTGAAACACCTCGCAGCCCCAGCGGTCGGCGTCGCCCGGCACCAGGGTCGGCGGGCCGATCAGGCGCACCCGCGCGCCCATCATCTGAAGCAGGGCGACGTTGGAGCGGGCCACGCGGCTGTGGGTGATGTCGCCGCAGATGGCGACGGTCAAACTGGTCACATCGCCGAAGGCGCGGTGCAGGGACAAAAGGTCCAGCAGGGCCTGGGTCGGGTGTTCGTGGCGGCCGTCGCCCGCATTGACCACGGCGCAACCGACCTTCTGACTCAGCAGTTCCGCCGCGCCCGACGCCGAATGGCGGATGACAAGAATGTCCGGCTTCATGGCGTTCAGCGTGACCGCCGTGTCGATCAGGGTCTCGCCCTTCTTCACCGAGGACGAGGCGACCGGCATGGTGACGACGTCGGCCCCCAGACGCTTGGCCGCGATCTCGAACGAGGAACTGGTGCGGGTGGAGTTCTCGAAGAACAGGTTCACGACAGTGCGGCCGTGGAGCAGATCCAGCGCCTTGGACGACTGGCGATTGAAATCCACGAAAGCGTCGCCCAGGTCCAGCAGTTGCGGCGTGACGAAAGGGTTCAGGTCCGAGGCGGCCAGGAAATGGGCCTTGGGAAACGGAACCAGCCGCTCGCGGATGGTCTGATCGGTGACGGGGGCGGCCTGGGTCATCGAGACGCGGCTATAGGCGGGAGTCGTCCGAAACGCCAGTCGTCGCGGTTCTTCAGGCGAAGTGGAACAGGGCCAGAAGCAGCGGGATGACAAAGGCGCTGGCGACTGTGGTCAGGGCGATGACGCCCGCGATCAAGGGCGCATCGCCCCCCATCTGGCGCGCCAGGACATAGGAGGCCGCCGACCCCGGCGCCGCCCCGCAGATCAGCGCGATGCCCTGCGCCAGGCTGTCGCCGCCCAGCGCCCAGGCGATGAACCACATCAGGGGCGGCATGACGCCCAGCTTGACCACCGTGACTGCGGCGATGGCGACGCGGCGGCGCTTGACCTCCGCGAAGGACAGACCCGCGCCGGCGACGATCAGACCCAGGGGCAGGGCGGCGGCGCCCAGCAGGCTCATGGTGTCGGACAGGCCCGGGATCGAAGGTGCGTGCAGGAAATTCAGCGCCAGACCCATCAGGCAGGCCAACAGGATCGGATTGGCCAGCATCGACTTGATCAGGCCGACGACGGACGGCTCGCGGTGCAGCGCCCCCCATTTGGCCAGGACGGCGACGCAGGCGATGTTGGTCACGGGAATGATGAAGGCGATGGCGACCGCCGCCAGGGCCGTGCCTTCCGAACCGTAGATCGACTGGATCACCGGCACGAAGACGAAGCTGTTCCAGCGGATCACGCCTTGAAACACGCTGGTGTAGGCCGGGCCGTCCAGGGTGATCAGAGGCTTGGCCGCCAGGGTCGCCGCCGCCACCATCAGGGTGGCGCCCACCGCCGCCGCGCCCGCGACCGTCGCGCCGCCGCCCGCCAGATCGGCGTGCCAGATCGCGGGGATCAGGAAGCTGGGATAGAAGATGTTGATCGACAGCTTCTCGATCGGTCGCCAGGCCTCGTCGGGCAGGAAGCCGGACTTTCTGAGGCCGTAGCCCAGGGCGATCATCAGAAAGACCGGCACGACGCCGGCGAGAAGCCCGCTCAAATCCAGCTCGCCTGATCCCGAACCCGATCCAGCGCGCCCTGCAGAATCCAGGCGGCGGCGGTGCGGTCCACGACCTGGGCGCGGCGCTTGCGGTTCAGGTCCAGGTCCTCGATCAGGAAGCGTTCGACCGCACTCGTCGACAGCCGCTCGTCCCAGAAGGCGACGTTGACGGGCCGCAGCCGTTCCAGATTGCGGGCGAAGGCGCGACAGGATTGGGCGCGCGGGCCTTCGGTCCCGTCCATATTGACCGGCAGGCCGATGACCAGGGCCGAGACCTTGCGATGGGCCATCAGCTTGAACAGCTGTTCGGCCTCTTGCGTGAACTTGGACTTGCGGATCAGTTCCAGCGGCGAGGCGATCAGACGCGTGGCGTCCGACACCGCCACCCCGATGGTTTTTTCACCTAGGTCCAGACCCATCCACGGCGTGTCGGGCGGGCAGGCGGCGGGCATGTCTAGGAGGTCGAGAACGGGCACGGCCTGCGGTTAGGACTGGCGCGCCGGGAAGTCAAAGGCGATGGTGGCGTCATGACGCGCGGCATCCTGATCCTGACCGCCCTCCTGGGGGTTTCGGCCTGTAGCGAACACAAGGCGCCGGCGAGCCGACCGAAGGCGAGCGCACCCACGCCGATGACCGTGACCCGCGCGCCCACGCGACCCACCGCGCCGGGCCTTCCCGTGTCCGCCGTCGCGCCCGATGATTTGCAGGAGGCGGCCAGCGTCTCGCAGTTCCACGCCATGCCGCGTTTGAACGCCAAGGTGTTCAGCGTTTCCGGCGGCGATCCGGCGGTGAACGGCCTTGTCACCTACCTGGGTCTGTTCGCCGGTCCGGCGGACGGCTGGCGCGTCTATCCGCTGGGTGATTTCGCCGCCTGGAAGGTCGTCGAAGCCAGACAGGGCCGGATCGTGATCGAGACGCGCGAGGAGGTTGCGGGCGCGGGCGACGAGATCGTCAGACGCACGGGTCATGTCCATGTCGACTACGGCTGGAGCGGCGGGGCGCCGCCGAATACGGTCTCCGTGGCGCGGACCGACTGAGCAAACCTTGTGAATCCGGACACGGACCGCTAGTCACCGCCTCCTGATCTCGCATGACTGGAGGGCCGCATGGCCATCGACGCCGCGACGGTGCGCAAGGTTGCGTATCTCGCCCGCATCAAGACCCCCGAGGACCGGCTGGAGCCGCTGGCGCAGGAGCTGAACGGCATCCTGAACTGGATCGAACAACTGGATCAGGTGGACGTCGAAGGCGTGGAGCCGATGACCTCGAACGTGGCGCAACCTCTGCGCCTGCGCGACGATGTCGTCACCGACGGCGACAAGCGCGACGCCGTCCTGTCCAACGCTCCGAAGTCGGCCGACGGCTTCTTCGTCGTGCCCAAGGTGGTCGAATAAGATGAGCGACCTGACCAAACTGACCCTGAAGGGCGCCGTCGACGGGCTGAAGGCCAAGGAATTCACCTCGGCCGAAATCACCCAGGCCTTCCTGACCAATATCGAGGCCGCCAATCCGACGCTGAACGCCTATGTCGCCGTGGCGGCGGACAAGGCGCTGGAGATGGCCAAGGCCTCCGACGCCCGTCTGGCGGCGGGCGAGGGCGGCGTGCTGGAAGGCGCGCCCCTGGGGATCAAGGACCTGTTCTGCACCGAGGGCGTGCAGACGACGGCAGGGTCCAACATGCTGCGTGGCTTCGTGCCGCCCTATGAATCGACCGTGACCGCCAATCTGTGGCGCGACGGGGCCGTCATGCTGGGCAAGCTGAACATGGACGAGTTCGCCATGGGCTCGTCCAACGAGACCTCGGCCTTCGGTCCGGTGAAGAACCCGTGGAAGTCGAACGGCTCCAACGCCGATCTGACGCCGGGCGGTTCGTCGGGCGGTTCGGCCTGCGCCGTCGCAGCGGACCTATGCTTGGCCGCAACCGCGTCGGACACCGGCGGCTCGATCCGCCAGCCCGCCGCCTTCACCGGCACCGTCGGGATCAAGCCCACCTATGGCCGCGCCAGCCGCTTCGGCATGGTGGCCTTCGCCTCGTCTCTGGATCAGGCGGGGCCGATCACCAAGACGGTCGAGGACGCGGCCCTGCTGCTGCAATCCATGTGCTCGTTCGACGCCAGGGATTCGACCAGCCTGGACATCGCCACGCCCGACTGGACGAAGTCGGTCGGCCAGTCGGTCAAGGGCCTGCGCATCGGCGTGCCGCGCGAATATGTCGTGGATGGGATGCCGGCCGAGATTCAAGCCCTTTGGGATCAGGGCGTGGCCTGGCTGAAGGACGCCGGTTGCGAGATCGTCGAGATCAGCCTGCCGCACACCAAATACGCCCTGCCGACCTATTATATCGTGGCGCCGGCCGAGGCTTCGTCGAACCTGGCCCGTTATGACGGCATGCGGTTCGGACACCGCGCGGACGACTTCAAGTCGCTGGACGACCTGTACGCCACTTCGCGCGCGGAAGGCTTCGGCAAGGAGGTTCAACGCCGCCTGACCATCGGCGCCTATGTGCTGTCGGCCGGGTTCTACGACGCCTATTACGTCAAGGCGCTGAAGGTGCGTCGCCGCATCGCCGAGGACTTCGACAACGTCTGGGGGCAGGTGGATGCGATCCTGACGCCGTCGACGCCGTCGGCCGCCTTTGCGCTGGGCGACAAACAGATCGACCCGCTGACCATGTATCTGAACGACGTCTTTACGGTGACGACCAATCTGGCCGGTCTGCCGGGCATTTCGGTACCGGCGGGGGTTGATTCCGGCGGTCTGCCGCTGGGGCTTCAGGTCATCGGCAAGGCGTTGGACGAGGCCACGGTCTTCCAGGTCGGGGCGGCGCTGGAACGCGCGGCGGGCTTCACGGCCAAGCCGGGCCGCTGGTGGTAGGCCGCCCAGCGTAGGAAGGTCGCATTGACGCCCGCATCCAGCGGGCGTCTGATGGCTCCCAACGACGAGGCCTTTGGGAGCCGAGCATGGGCGAGCGCGCAGGAAACGACCACCGCAGCCTGATCAAACAGGTGCTGGACGACGGGGCCGGGCCGGCCCGGTCGGCGCTGGCGGCGTCGTGGCGACGGTCGATGACCCTGTACGGCCTGGACCCTGAAAGCCAGGGGCAGGTCGCCACCCTGACGGAGGGCCAGCTTCGCGCCGCCCGCGAGGCGATGGAGCCGGTGACGCAGGCGGCGCAGGGCGTGCTGGACCGGTTGTTCCTGGCCGTGGGCGACGCCGGATGCTGCGTCCTGCTATGCGACGCCTCGGGCGTGCCGGTCGAGCGCCGGGGCATGGCCAGCGACGACGACACCTTCCATCGCTGGGGGCTGTGGCCCGGGGCCGTCTGGTCCGAGGCGGTCGAGGGCACCAACGGCATCGGCACGGCCCTGGCCGAAAAGCGGCCTGTGACCATCCACCGCGACCAGCATTTCCATGCGCGCAACATCGGCCTGAGTTGTTCCAGCCATCCGATCTACGACCATCTGGGACGGCTGGCCGGGGCGTTGGACGTGTCGTCGTGCCGGGCGGACCAGACCGAGGCCATGCTGGGCCTGATCACCGCCGCCGTAGCCGATGCGGCGCGCGCCATCGAGGCCCAGGCCTTCCGCAAGGCCTTTTCCGAAGCCCGGATCGTGCTGGCCGGGGATGCGGCCGAGCGCAACACGGCGGCCCTGCTGGCGGTGGACCGCGACGACCTAGTGGTCGGGGCGACGCGAGCGGCGCGCCTCGCGCTGTCGATCACGGACGAACGGATCGCGGGCCAGTTGGCGGCGTCGGAGGTTCTGGGCGGCGGCTCCATCGAGGCGGACCTGCTGGAGGCCGAGCGCGGGGCGGTCCGGCGGGCGCTTGCGCTGAACAACGGCAATGTGTCGGCGGCGGCGCGGGGCCTGGGCGTCAGCCGCGCGACCCTGCATCGCAAACTGCACCGGCTGGGCTTGGTGGGCGCCGCTCACTGAACCGACCTGTCGCAAACCTGCGACAGGTTTGCAGCGCACCATGAAGCGCCGGTCTGGCGCGCGCGCCCTGCGAGGCCGAGCTTCCGGTCCCAACGACGTCGACAAGCGACGCCCGAGGAACACGTCAGGAAGCCATCATGACCAAGCCCGAATTCACCCGCGCCGCCACCCCCAAATACAAGGCGCGCTATGACAACTTCATCGGCGGCCAATGGGTCGCCCCAGTCAACGGTCGCTATTTCGAGAACACCTCCCCGGTGAACGGCCGCGTCCTGTGCGAAGTCGCACGTTCGGACGCGGCCGACGTCGAGTTGGCGTTGGACGCCGCCCACGCTGCAAAGGACGCCTGGGGCAAGACCAGCCCCGCCCAGCGCGCCCTGATCCTGAACAAGATCGCCGACCGGATCGAAGCCAATCTTCAGGCGGTCGCCGAGGCCGAGACCTGGGACAACGGCAAGCCCGTGCGTGAGACCCTGGCCGCCGACATCCCCTTGGCCATCGACCACTTCCGCTATTTCGCCGGATGCATCCGTGCGCAGGAAGGCGGGATTTCCGAGCTGGATAACGACACCGTCGCCTATCACTTCCACGAGCCGCTGGGCGTGGTGGGTCAGATCATTCCCTGGAACTTCCCGATCCTGATGGCGGCGTGGAAGATCGCCCCGGCCCTGGCGGCGGGCAACTGCATCGTGCTGAAGCCGGCCGAACAGACCCCGGCCTCCATCCTTATGGTGGTCGAGCTGATCCAGGACCTGCTGCCGCCCGGCGTGCTGAACATCGTGTCGGGCACCGGCGTCGAGGTTGGCGAGCCGCTGGCCACCAACCCGCGCATCGCCAAGATCGCCTTCACCGGCTCGACCGCCGTCGGTCAGAAGATCATGGAATACGCCACTCAGAACATCATTCCGGTCACGCTGGAACTGGGCGGCAAGTCGCCGAACATCTTCTTCAAGGATGTGATGGATCACGACGACGCCTTCCTGGACAAGGCGCTGGAAGGCTTCGCCATGTTCGCCCTGAACCAGGGCGAGGTCTGCACCTGCCCCAGCCGGGCCCTGGTGCATGAGGACATCTATGAAGCCTTCATCGAGAAGGCGATCGCGCGGGTTAAGGCGATCAAGCAGGGCGACCCGCTAGACCCCGAAACCCAGGTCGGCGCCCAGGCGTCGGACCAGCAACTCAAGAAAATCCTGGGCTATCTGGACATCGGCAAGGCCGAGGGCGCCGAAGTCCTGACCGGCGGCGAACAGGCGGTGCTGAAGGACGATCTGTCCGGCGGCTTCTATGTGGAGCCGACGGTGTTCAAGGGCACGAACAACATGCGGATTTTCCAGGAGGAGATTTTCGGCCCGGTCCTGGCCGTGACCACCTTCAAGACGCTGGAAGAAGCCATCGAAATCGCCAACGACACCGAATACGGCCTGGGCGCCGGGGTGTGGTCGCGCGACATGAACACCGCCTATCGCGCGGGCCGCGCCATTCAGGCCGGACGGGTCTGGACCAACTGCTATCACCAGTATCCGGCCCACGCGGCCTTCGGCGGCTACAAGAAGTCGGGCATCGGGCGTGAGAACCACCGGATGATGCTGGACCACTATCAGCAGACCAAGAACCTGCTGGTCAGCTACAGCCCCGACAAACTGGGCTTCTTCTGATCTGAATCAAGGATGGCCGGTTTCGGATCGTTCATCTTTCGCCCTGCGCGCTGAACCACTCCCACGGCGTGCGAAACTCCCCGGCGGACGGGCCGATCTCCTGCTTTCGGCCCGTCCGTCGCCTTCCCATGAAATCGAGGAGACGTTCCATGACCAAGACCATGAAGGCCGCAGTCGTGCGCGAGTTCGGCAAGCCGTTGACCATAGAGGAAGTCGCCGTGCCCCAGCCGGGCCCAGGCCAGATCCAGGTCAAGATCGAAGCCTCCGGCGTCTGCCACACCGACCTGCACGCCGCCGAGGGCGACTGGCCCGTCAAGCCGAACCCGCCCTTCATTCCCGGCCATGAAGGCGTCGGCTACGTCTCGGCCGTGGGCGCGGGGGTCAAGCTGGTCAAGGAAGGCGACCGGGTGGGCGTGCCGTGGCTTTATTCGGCCTGCGGCCACTGCAAACATTGTCTCGGCGGCTGGGAGACCCTGTGCCACGAGCAGGAAAACACCGGCTATTCCGTCAATGGCGGGTTCGCCGAATACGCCATCGCCGATCCGAACTACGTCGGACACCTGCCGGCCAACGTCAGCTTCACCGACATCGCCCCGATCCTGTGCGCGGGGGTAACGGTCTATAAGGGGCTGAAGATGACGGACACCAAGCCGGGCGACTGGGTGGTCATTTCGGGCATCGGCGGTCTGGGCCACGTCGCGGTGCAGTACGCCAAGGCCATGGGCATGAATGTCGCGGCCGTGGACGTGGACGACGCCAAGCTGGACCTGGCGCGACGCCTGGGCGCGACCGTGACGGTCAACGCCAAGACCTCCAACGATCCCGCCGCCGACATCAAGGCCCAGACGGACGGCGGCGCGCAGGGTGTGCTGGTCACGGCCGTCTCGCCCAAGGCGTTCGAACAGGCGGTCAACATGACCTCGCGCGGGGCGACCATCGCCCTGAACGGCCTGCCGCCCGGCGACTTCCCGCTGTCGATCTTCGACATGGTGCTGAACGGAACGACGGTGCGCGGCTCCATCGTGGGCACGCGGCTGGACCTGCAGGAGGCGCTTCAGTTCGCCGCCGACGAAAAGGTCAAGGCGACGGTTGCGGTCGAGCCGCTGGAGACCATCAACGACATCTTCCAGCGGATGCACAAGGGTCAGATCGAGGGCCGAGTAGTGATGACCATCAACTGATCCGACATCGATCAGGCATGAAAAGGGGGCGGCCGGACGATCCGGCCGCCCCTTAACTTTGCGCCGGAACCGCGATCAGGCGACCGGGATGGCCTTCAGGTCGGCGTCGATGGCCGCGATCTTGGCGTCGGTGATGTTGCCCTGAGAGAAGGGCGCGACCTGACGCAGGGTCATGCCCTTGAACTGGGCGTAGGCGGGGTGGCGGTCGATGCCGGGAAGGTGCTTGTCCAGCACGGCCTTGGTCGCCGGGTCGGCCACCAGCGCCTCGATGGTGCTGTCGATGGTGGGACGGGCGGCATGTTGATCGGCGTGATGCTCGTGCCCGGTCGCGGGGGCGGGCGTCGTCTGGGCCGAGGCGGCGCCGACGGCCAGAAGAGAGGCCGCGGCGGCTGCGAACAGGGTCTTGGTCATGGAAATCTCCGTTGAGAGACGGAAGTTGAGCGCCTTTCGCGACATCATCAAGACAGCCCCCTTTCTCGTCGCCGACGAGGGCGCTAGGACGGGCGCATGACCGACACTGTTTCGAACGCGAAAACCATCAAGGGCCGCACCGGCGATTGGGAAATCGTCATGGGGCTGGAAATCCACGCTCAGGTGGCGTCCAAGGCCAAGCTGTTCTCCGGGGCCGCCGTCGGCTTTGGCGCAGGGCCGAACGAGCAGGTGTCGCTGGTGGACGCGGGTTTCCCCGGCATGTTGCCGACGTTGAACAAACACTGTGTCGAGCAGGCGGTGAAAACGGGCCTGGGCCTGCGCGCGCAGATCAACAGGCGCAGCCAGTTCGACCGCAAGAACTACTTCTATCCCGACCTGCCGACCGGCTATCAGATCAGCCAGCTCTACTACCCCATCGTGGGCGAGGGCGTGGTGGAGGTTGAGGCCGAGGACGGCAGCTTCTTCAACGTCGGCATCGAACGGCTGCACCTGGAGCAGGACGCGGGCAAGCTGATCCACGACCTGTCCCCGACCGAGAGCTATGTCGACCTGAACCGGGCGGGTACGGCGCTGATGGAGATCGTGTCTCGTCCCGACCTGCGCACGCCGGAAGAGGCGGTGGCCTACGTCAAGAAGATCAGGACCATCCTGATCTATCTGGGCACCTGCGACGGCGACATGGAGAAGGGCAATCTGCGCGCCGATGTGAACGTGTCCGTCTGCCGTGCCGGAAACTACGACAAGTTCAAGCAGACGGGCGACTTCAGCTATCTGGGCACGCGCTGCGAGATCAAGAACGTCAACAGCTTCCGCTTTATTTCTCAAGCCATTCAGTATGAGGCGCGCCGCCAGATCGAGATCTTGGAGGACGGCGGTTCGATCACGCAAGAGACGCGTCTGTACGATCCGACGGCCGGCGAAACGCGCTCCATGCGGTCCAAGGAAGAGGCGCAGGATTATCGCTACTTCCCCGATCCCGACCTGCTGCCCTTGGACCTGGAAGAGGCCTGGATCGCCGAGATCAAGGCGTCGCTGCCCGAACTGCCGGACGACAAGCGCAAGCGGTTGATGGCCGATTACGGCCTGTCGCAGTACGACGCCATCGTGCTGATCTCGGAGCAGGCCAAGGCGGACTATTTCGAGGCGGCGGCGAAGGGCCGGGACGCCAAGCTGGTGTCGAACTGGGTCACGAACGAGGTGTCGGCGCGCTTGGCCGCCGAGGGCAAGGACTTCAGCGAGAATCCGCTGCCGGCGGCGCATGTCGCGCAGCTGGTGGAGTTGATCGAGACGAACGTCATCTCGTCCAAGATCGCCAAGGAAGTCTTCGACCACGTCTGGAACGGCGAAGGTTCGCCAGCCGAGGTGGTCGAGAAGCACGGCCTGAAACAGGTCACGGACACCGGGGCCATCGAAAAGGCCGTGGACGAGATCATCGCCGCCAACCCGGACAAGGCGGCGGCGGTGGCCGAAAAGCCCCAGGCCATCGGCTGGTTCGTCGGTCAGGTGATGAAGGCGACCGGCGGCAAGGCCAATCCGGCCGCCGTCAACGACATTCTGAAGACCAAGCTGGGGCTTTAGGACCCGCTCCCGCGACGCTGGAATTCCATCGGAAAAAAGGCCCGGAGAGCGATCTCCGGGCCTCTGTCGTCTAGGCTACCAGCTCCAGGCGTTGCGCACGACCTCGATGATATAGCCGTCGAAATCGTCGATCAGATAGATCGAGTTGTCGACCAGAACCCATCGCGTGCCGGGGGGCGGATAACCCAGGCCATAGGTGCGCCAGTCGTTCAGCTGATAGCGCCAGAAGACATCCGGCAGATACTGGCCGACCGACCACGACCGTCCCCAATACGAGCGCGGGACGCTGTAGTAGCCCCACCCCGGCGCGAAGTAGAAGCCCACCCGAACGCCGGTGTAGCCGCGGAACCGGCGATCGTTGCGCCACCAGTCGGAGCGATGGTTGCGATAAAAGTCACGCCGCCACTGATCGCTGTCGAAGCGACGGCGAAACTCCTCATGACGGCGATCACGATCCGGACCGCGGTCCCAGCCGGGACGGCCGGGCTGGCCGGGGCGGGTCGAAGGTCGGTCGGGCCGATCCGGCCGGTTCCAGCCGCTGCCGGGCCGACCAGGGCGGTCTGGTCGGTTCCACTCCTGATCCGGCCGGTCGGGGCGCGAGGCGCCTGGTCTATCCGGCCTGTTGGGACCGGGCTGTTCGGGGCGTGGCCGATCAGGTCTGTTCCAGCCGCCTGGGCGGTCGGGTCGATCAGGCCGGTTCCATCCCTCCGGCCGCTCGGGACGGGGCTGTTCGGGACGGTTCCAGCCTTCGGGTCGCTCAGGCCGTTCAGGGCGTGGTTGGTCAGGGCGGTTCCAGCCGCCCTGCGGCCGCTCGGGTCGATTACGGCGAGGGGTTTCGGCGTCCGTTCGTTCTGGACGAGGGCGGGCGCGTTCGATCATCGTCGGCGCATCGGCGTCGCGGGTGATTTCGGGGCGTGGACCGCGCTCACGCTCGCGCATCGGGCGTTCGCGCGAGGGCGGGGTCGGCTCTTCTTGCGCGAGGGCGGGCAGCGCCGCAGCCAAGGGGGCGGCGACGGCGGCGATAGCGGTGAAGGCCATCAGTAGGCGTTTCATGGTCGTTCGTTCCTGCACGCCGGAAACCGGCGGCTTGAGGCAAGGATCGCGCCGTCTCGATGAACCCTGGCTGAACACCGTTTCGGATCGAAATGCGCAAGAAAAAGCCCCCGCGAGGGGATCGCGGGGGCCGGGATTCCAGGCGCCGACGCGCCTTAGTAGACGTTCGACAGGACGCTGGCGATCAGGCCCGTGGCCACGGCGATCAGCAGGATGTCGTTGCCTGCGTGCACGTAGCGATAGCCGCGCGGGGCCTCTCTCAGCCCATAGAAATACGGGTCGCGCACATAGTAGGTGCGGTACTGGGCCGGCAGGTAGCCGCCGGTGCGCCAGCGATAGTTGGAGTAGCGTGGCTCGACCCGATAGTAGCCGTAGCTGGGCGCGTACCAGTAGCCCGAGCGCGGGCCGTTGTAGCTGCGGAAGTCCGAGCGTCCGCGCCACCAGTTGGGATCATTGCGATCCCAGCGATCGCGAGGCGGCGCAGGGCGATAGTCGGGCCGCGGGCCGCGATGACGATCCCAGCCGGGGCCGCGATGGTCGGGACCGGGGCCGGGGCCCCAGCGCGGATCGTGCCGTTCGTGGCGGGGTTCGGGCGGTCGCGGCTGCGCCTGGGCGAGTAACGGGACCGCCGAGGTCGAAAGGGCGAGGGCGACGACAGCGGCCTTGGTCAGGCGGTTCATCTTCGATCTCCGTTCTGGACCGGACGTCGGAGGACGCCTTGGGTCGGGTGATGATCGAGGATCGATTTCCGCGGCTGAACGCCTCCTGAACGGTCATGTCAGGTTGAAGGAAGGCGATCTCAGGTGCCTGAACGAAGCGTTCGTGAACGAAAGATTTCCAAGAGATTTCAGACTTCTGAACGCTTCTGGAAGGGTTCACCTTCTGCTTACGGAAAAGTCCCGCAACAGGCTTGCGTCGTTAACATTAACTTCAAACCGCCGGTATTTGATGCGTGTCAGAGGCGGGACCAGAACGGCCCCGATCGGGAGATAACGGTGATGAACGCGCAAGAACTGGCGCAAGAGCCGCAGGCCGAGAGCCTGCCCCTGCCCACGCCGGACATGTCCGGCGACGATCTGTTCAAACTGGGCATGATGTATTCGGCCGGTTCGGGCGGTTGCCCGATGGACCGGGTCTCGGCCCACATGATCTTCAATCTGGCGGCCATGAAGGGCTCGATCGAGGCGCGCGTCTATCGCCGCGAGATGAGCCTGGAGATGGAGCGCGAAGAGATCGCCGAGGCCCAGAAGGCCGCGCGCCGCTACATCGACCAGGGCGTCGTCAAGCTGGTCGCCTGATCGCCCCTAGAACTGGGCGTAGCCGTTGCCGCGCGTGCCGTTGATCGAATAGCTGAAGCCGATCGGCAGAGCCGCGCGCACCTGGGTGAAGAAAGCCGCCAGTTCGCCCAGGGTCGAGCGCGGCACGAAGAGGATGTCGCCTCGCCGTAGGGCGACGACCTCGCCGCGACGAGGCCGAAGGTCCACCACCCGCATCATCCGGGTTCCGCCCGGACCCCGCCGGATCAACGCCACGCGATCCGGCCGCGAGGTCGGCGAGAAGCCGCCCGCCTGGATCACCGCCTGATAGGCGTCCAGATCGCCAGTCATTTCAAACACCCCCGGGGTGCGCACCTCGCCGTCGACCCAGACGCGGATCGGTCCGGCCTGGCGCAGCGTCACCTCGACCACGGGCCGCACCAGTTGCGGGGCGTAGGCGGCCGACACGGCCTGCTGCAGTTCCAGCAAGGTCCGATCGGCGGCCATCACCTGGCCGATCAGGGGCAGGGCGATGCGGCCGTCCGGGCCGATCTTCATCGTGCGGGTCAGTTCGGCCGCCGTCGGCGTCGCCACCTCGATCTCGTCGCCGGGATAGAGCAGATATTCGGGTTCTTCGTCGGTCCATGCGGCGAAGGGAATGGTCGGAAAATCGGCCTGAGCAGTCTGTTCGACGCGCCGCACCGCGCCGGCCGGGCGAGGCATTCGCGCGGCGTTTCCGGCGCCGCACGCCGAAAGCGAGGCGGCGAGGGACGCCGAACCCAGGGCCAGCAGGAACAGGCGTCGTTCTGAATGCATGAGAATCGGTCGGCCCGCACAAGGATCGCTGAAACCGACCCTCGCTATTTATAGGTAACGACTGGTTAACGTGGCTGAGCGAAGGGTTGGTCAGGACAGCCTTCAGCGGATTCGGCCCACCTCATGCGTTCAGCGGCCTATGTATCGACCCGACCCCGCTACGGCGTGCTGGACGTCGTCGGTTTGTTGCTGCGCGAACTGCTGCTGATGATCGTCGTCTTCGTGGTGATCCTGGCGCTGGGCGTGGCCGCCGCCATGACGTTGAAGAAGAGTTATACGGCCACAGGGGCGGTGTTCGCCGGCGTGGGGCAGGAATATGTCTATCAGCCGCGCGTCGGCACCGCCGAACGGGGCCAGGCCCCCCAGGGTGACGAGGTCGCCAACTCCGAAGCCGCCATATTGGGCTCGGCCGCAGTGGCGCAACGCGTCGTGGAGTCTCTGGGGTCGGCCGCCATTTTGGGCGAACAGCCCAAGGGATCGCCCGACGCCGCCAAGCTGGCGGCGCGCAAGGTGATCGGCTCCAGCCTGGGGATCGGGACCGCGCCGGGCAGCGCGGTGATTCATCTGACCTACAAGGCCAACGATCCGGAACGGGCGGCGCGGGTGCTGAACGCCGTGATCGAGCAGTATCTGGCCTATCGCCGCGAGGTCTTTCAGGACAAGACGCCCGCCATCGCCAGCCAGCGCGTGGCCTTCGAGGACGAGCTGGGCGCGGCGGACCGCGCCTATGAAAACTTTCTGACCTCGAACAACATCGGCGATTTCACCGCCGCCAAGACCACGCTGGCGGCCACCTATCAGACCGTCTTCGCCGACCGCATGTCGACCCAGAGCCAGTTGAACCAGACCAGCCAGCGCCTGCGGACGCTGGAGGCGCAGCAGGCCGCCACCCCGCCGGAAGTGGCCTTGCAGCAGGATCTGAACATCTCAGCCCAGGACCAGGTGCTGCAACTGCGCACCGAGCGTGAGCAACTGCTGTCGCGCTACCAGCCCGACTCCCAGCCGGTGAGGGATATCGAAGCCCGTATCGCCCAGCTTCAGACCTATGTCTCGACCGGAACCGCCGTTGGACCCAAGGAGGTCCGTACCGGCCCCAATCCTGTCTGGACCGAGTTGGAGACCACGCGCATCAACACCCGGGCCGAGCGAGATTCGCTGGCCGCGCGCCTGGCCGTCCTGGATCGTCAACTCGCCGACATCCGCGCACGGCAGGGACGCCTGACCGCTCTGGAGTCGGAAAACAGCACCCTGGCCGGCAATCGCGAGGTGCTGAGCGCCTCGATCCGCGAGTTCCAGCAGCGCGAGACCCAGAGCCGCGCCGACAATGCCTTGGTCGCGGCCGGCGCAGACAACGTGACGGTGATCGAGCGGGCTCAGCCGCCCGTGGCGGGCAAGAGCCTGAAGATTCCTTTGATGGCGGCGGTCTTCCTGTTCGCAGCCTTCACGGCCCTGTGCGTCGGCCTTCTGCGGGTCTTCACCCGCAAGGGCTTCACCACCCCGGCATCGGTCAGTCGGACCCTGGACATGCCGGTTCTGGCGGTTGCGCCCGTCAAGGCGCGATAGGTGATAAGCTGAGGCGTTAGGGAGCGCGCTTAGCGATTCGATGGTCGATCTGACGTCTGAAATGGCCGGCCTGTGGGCGGCGCTGGGACCGGCGCCGGCCCATCGCGCGCGCGTGATCCAGTTCGCCTCGGCCGCGACGGGTGAAGGCGTCTCGACCGTGGCGCGGGAGTTTGCGCGTCTGGCCGCCGTGCGGGCGCGCAAACCCGTCTGGCTGATCGACGGCGATCTGGCCCAGCAGGGCCAGCTGGAGGCCATTTCGTCGGAACCGGATCGGTTCGGCCAGTTGGGCAAGCCGGCCCAGGCCTCGCCCGACGGTTCGGCCTTCTACGCCGTCACGCCACGTGTGACGGGCCGGGACGGCAAGCCCGTGCCCTCGGCCCGGCTGACGACGGCGCGGTCGTGTCTGGGCGGGCGGCTGTGGGTCACGCATTTTCACATGGAGGCCCTGCGCTCCGGCCACAGGGTCGAGGCGGTCGGGGACCCGCGCTATTGGGATGCGCTGAGGCCGCACGCGGACACCATCGTGGTGGATTGCCCGGCTGCGGATCGCAACGACATGGCGATCATCCTGGCGCCCTTCGTCGACATGACTGTTCTGGTCGTGGCGGCGGGCAGCACCGCGGCGAACGAGCCTGTCATCCTGCGCGACGAGATCGAGGCCGTGGGCGGGCGGATCGCCGGGGTGGTGATGAATCGTTCCACCTACAGGACGCCGGCACTGCTGAAACGATTGGCGGGCTAGGGATCAGCGCGGGGCGCGTGAGAGCATCGCCGTCCCATAGAGTTTCGGCTCGAACCCCCGGGTCCAAGAACCTTGCCTAGCCCCCGAGCCGCACGATCCAGGGCCTCGGCCCGCGATGGACGGCGCAGGATCGTCAGACCCAGGGCGATCACCCCCCAGACGGCTGTCTGGACCAGGCCGACCAGCATCCATTTGACGACGCCAAAGACGTCGCCGCGATCCGCCGCCATCTGGCTGGGGCTCTGGCCATAGGCGAAGGCGCGCGTCAGGGCGTATCGCAAGGTCGCCCGGTCAGCAGGCGCGAATTCGTCCACCCAGGCGTCTGCCGCCCAGCCGAAGCGGCCGCCGCGAAGCTGCAGGGCGGTGAACAGCTTGTCGTCCTCGCCGCCCGTCTCGTTCATCGCAGTGTCGAAGGGCGCGTCGCCCGGCAAGGCCGTCGCGCGGACCATCAGGCTGTTGCCGCAGCCGTGGGTGACGTGGGTCAGGCCCGTTTCAGCCGGACCGGCACGGCCGAAGAACCGTTCCAGATAGTCGGTCGTCCAACCCGTGTCGGGCGGCACGCGTCCGCGAATGGGGCCGAAGACGACGTCGGCGCCGGTGGATTCCTGGGCGTTCAGAAGGCCGGACAGCCATTGGGGCGAGGCGGCCTCGTCGTCGTCCAGAAAGGCGACAAGGGCGGCGTCGGTGTGGGTCAGGCCAATGTTGCGGGCCGTGGCCACGCCCGGCGTGGGGGCAGGGGCGTAGATCAGGGGCAGGGCGGTCTCGGCGCGTAGTTGCGCGACCAAGTCGGCGGCGGACCCTTGCGGGTCGTTGTCGGCGACAACGACAGCCGCGACCCGGTCCAGCGCGCCGGTCTGGGCGAAAACTGACCGCAACGCGCGCGCCAGACTGCCGGGGCGACGCAGGGTGGGGATGACGACGGCGACGTTGCGCATTGTCAGACGGCCTGGGCGTAGACGGCGGCGCGATAGAGGCGCAGGGCGAAGGCGCGTACCCGCACCGGCAGGATGTCCGCCTGGGCCGCCTGACGTATCAACGGGCGAACCAGCGGCAGGCCGGGCAGGCGTTTCAACGCGCGGGCGGCCCGATAGCTGGGATAGGTGCGGACGATGTCGGGGTGCAGGGCGACGACACGGGCGAAGTTGCCGGCGCCCTGGTCGAACTTGCGCGCCAGGTCCTTCACCGTGTCCAGGCCCATGTGGGTCGCGGGATTGTCGATGTGCCGCACGGGAAATCGGCGCGAGACCCGCATGGCCCACTCCACATCCTCCCAGCCCCAGCCGGCGAAGGCGGGATCGAAAGCCTCGGCCTCGAAGACGTCGCGCCGGATCAGAAGGTTGGACGTATAGACGTATTTCTCGGGCGTCAGGGCGCGGGTCGTCGCCGGCACGCATTCGGATGCGCCGGACAGGGCCCGGTGCACGGCGAACCGCGCGTCGATCGGCGCCTGGTCCAGGGAGAAGCCGCCGAAGACCACGGGCGGGTCGTCGGTCATGACCAGATCGGCCCAGGTCCGCAGGAAATGCGGCGTGTCGGGTTTCATGTCGCTGTCGAGAAACAGATAGGCCCGCCCGCGCGCGGCCTGGGTCAGACGATTGCGACCCCTGGCGCGACCCTCGTTGGCGGCCAGGGTGATCAGTCGGGCGGGCAGGGCCAGGCCGTCCAGCACGGCCCGAAGCCGGTCGGTCAGGGCGGCGTCGCTCGTGCCGTCGTCCAGCAGGATCAGCTCCACGCGTCCGGCCAGGGCTGTCTGCTCCTGGTCCAACTGACGGATCAGCGCCTCCGGATCGTCCCGAAGGAAGGGGATCAGCACCGACAGGACGGGTTCGGCCGTCACCCAGGCCGGATTGTCGTGAAGATGCGCGCTCACGCCGGCGCTCCTCGGCGCGTTCGGATCAGGCGCATCAGCACATCGCGGACCCCGGCGGCGTTCAACGTCAAGGCCGCGGCGGCATAGACCAGGCCGCCGACGGAGGCGTCCATTATCAGTTCGACCAGCCCGCCCAGAGGCGGCAGCACCGTCACCACCCCGGCCATGATCGCCGAGGCCAGGCCGCAGCGGATCAGGCTGTCCCACGGCACGGGCAGGGGGATGGCCCGGCGGCTGAGCATCAGGCAGGCGATCAGGCCGATCGCAAAGCTCAGCGCCGTGGCCATGGCCGCGCCCATGACGCCTAGCCGGGGGATCAGGACCAGGTTCAGCACGACGTTGGTCGCGGCGGGGATGGCCATCGTCACCAGAAGAAGCCCCGTCTTCTTGCCCAGGGTGAAACCGAAGCCGAAATAGTAGGCGATCATGCCGGACAGGAAGGCTGAGGCGGCGATCCAGGGCGTGACCAGGGTTGCGGCGACGCGCAAAGGTTCGCCGATCATCAGTTCCGCCATGGGCCGCGCCACCAGGGCCAGGCCGACCGCCGCCGGCAGGCCAATCAGGATCAGGGTCGATCCTTGCTCCAAGGCCGTCTGGCGCAGCGCTTCGCGTCCGCCGCGCTCGAGCGCCATCACCATGGCCGGCGCGCCCGCCGCGCCCAGCCAGATGAACATCACGTCCAGGGTCCGGTTCGCCAGGCTGTAGCTGGCGTGATAGGCCCCGACCGCCGCCGCATCCATGAAGGCCGCCAGCAGGAACCGGTCGGTGGAGGCCAGCACCAGCGCCAGGGTCAACGAGGCGGCGATGGGATAGCCATAGGCCGCATAGGCCTTCAACCGGGCCCGATCCACGGCGCCGCCGACCGACCGGCGCAATTCTCCGGGCAGGATGAAGGGCAGGGCGAACAGGGGCGCGATCATCAGGCCCAGCATGGGCGAAGACGCGCCGGCGCCGGCGAGGGCGAAGCCGGCCCCGACCAGAAAGCCGAGAACCGCAACGGTCATGTCCACGGCGGCGGCCTTGGACACCTCGCCCGCCGCGCGATAGCGCTCCTGCGCCAGCTTGGCCAGGTTGCGGATCGGCGCCCCCGCAAGCCCGAAGCCGACCGCCAGCTTGAACGACGGCGTCAGCGGCAGCAGCCACACCGTCAGCGCCGCGACCGGCACGAAGACCGCGATGATGGCGAAGGACGTCCGGTAGAGGCTGGCGAAATGGGCCGCTAAACCTTCCGGCGTGCGCTCGGCGGCCCAGAAGCGCGCCATCGACGCCTCCAGCCAGCTGAAGGTCGCAGTGTGGGCCAGTGTCGTGACCGAAAAGGCCAGGGCGTAGTGGCCGAAGTCCGCCGGGCTGAGCAGGCGGGTGAAGACGACGATGGTCAGGAAACCGACGACGCCCTGGACGATCTGAGCCGGCAGATAGCCCCACACGCCGCGCCAGAACATGTGTTTCTCGCTCACCTGACGGCCGCCCGGTCGCCCAGAAGCACGGGGATGGTGATCAACATGATCCACAGGTCCAACCACAGGGACTGGCGCTCGATATAGTCGATGTCCCACTGGACCCGTTCGCGCACCTGGGCCTCTGTGTCGACCGGTCCGCGCGAGCCCTTGATCGCCGCCCAGCCGGTCATGCCCGGCTTGATGCGGTGGCGGTGGGCGTATTCGGCGACCAGGCGCGCCGATTCCGTCTCGCCGGTCTTCATGCCGATGGCATGGGGACGCGGGCCGACCAGGGACATCTCGCCCGACAGGACGTTGAAGATCTGCGGCAACTCGTCCAGGCTGGTGGCGCGGATGAAGCGGCCGACGCGGGTGATCCGGTCGTCGTCGGCCGAGACCTGCCGACTGGCGGTGGCGTCGGCGGCTTCGTGACGCATCGAGCGGAACTTCCACACCACGATGACTTCCTGATTGAAGCCGTGACGGCGCTGGCGGAAGAAGACCGGCCCGGGGCTGTCCAATCGCACCGCCAGCGCGACCAGGGCCATGATCGGGGCGGCGGCGATCAGGGCGATTCCACCGACCAACAGATCCTGCAGCCGCTTGTTGAACGCGCGCCGGTCCTTGTTCACCCCGTTCGACAGGGGCGCCAGCGGCATATCGGCCAGGCGGTCCAGCATCCGCTCGCCGCCCGCCTCGGTGTCGACCAGAACCGCCAGCGGATTGGGCAGAGCCTCCAGCCGCTGGGTCAGTTCACGGATGCGCGGCGTCGGGGCGGCGTCGATAGCCAGGACGATCCGGTCGATGAAGGGCGTCATCCGATGCGTCAACAGGGCCTCGGCGTCGCCCAGGACCGGCACTCCCGTCACGGCCTTGGGCGATCGGGCCAGGCGGTCGTCGAACACGCCCAGCACGTTCAGGTCGCGGCGCTCCAGCGCGCGCGCGATGAGGACTTCGGCGTTCCGGGTGGCCCCGACGACGACGACGTTGGGCGTCAACACGCCCTTGCGCCGCCAATGGCCGACGACAGCCGTCCAGATCAGGTGCATGGCCGCCAGTGCGGCGGTCACGCCGGCGCCCCAGGCCACGATGCGTTCCAGCCCGCCGCCGGCGCCGCCGCACAGCCAGTCCAGGGCCGCTGCCGCGCCTGTCGCCGCCAGCCCGGCCCACAGGACCAGAGCCAGCTGCCGCGCCGTCGTCGTATCCCGGCCAAAACGATAGAGGTCCAGCGCGCGGGTCAGGGCCAGAAGCAGCACGGCCCCGAACATAACCGGCAGGACCGTCGCCATCGTCAGATTCAGCAGCGTCGCCGCTCCGTCGGCCGACAGGGCCAGAAGGGAGGCGCCCAGGACGCACAGCACGTCGATGGTGCGGAAATAGTGCGGCGCCAGTCGGACGGCCGAGCGCTCTCGCGTATTCAACCAGACCTCGGGCCGAAACGGTCCACGCGCCACGTCGCCAGGCGCGGTGCGACCTGGGCCGGCGGCGGTCGCAGCCAGGGGTGAGGCGTAATCGAGCATCGGCATCCGTAGTGTCGGTCGCCGCTCATGGAGCACGGTTCGCCTCTATGGCGCGTTAACGTCGCCACTTTCTCTCGAACCGGATTGCACGCGCCGCCGACCTCCGCTATCGACGCCTTCGCTGGAGACGTGGCCGAGTGGCTGAAGGCAACGGTTTGCTAAATCGTCGTACCCTGTAAGGGGTACCGAGGGTTCGAATCCCTCCGTCTCCGCCATTCCCCTAAAAATCCATATAAAACAACTTGTTACAGGCCTACTTGGCCGACGTGTGTGACGGATTGTGTGACGCGGGGGCGGAACACCGGTCGGCTTGATTGTGGACGTTTAACAGCTATCAAACCCGCCCTTTCGTCGAACAATGACGTGATAGATTTCCGTCATGACCGACTCGCCATGCCATCCTTCGTTTCCACAACCCGAATCGCCGAGCGTTTCGCTCTGGCGCTACATGGATTTTCCGCGCTTCGAATGGATGGCTGAAAACGAGCGGCTGTTCATTCCCACCGCCGATAACCTTGGCGATCCGCTGGAAGGCACTACGCCGCAGGCAGAAATAGATTGGTGGGATCGAGAACTTGCCAATGCAGATACCGAGGAACGCCGGAAGACCATTCTTCACAACCGCAGCTTCTTTGCTCATTTCGCTGAGGCGTTCAGAAAGAACTACTACGTCACGTGCTGGCACATGAACGAGTTCGAGAACAACGTCATGTGGGGGGCTTACACACGGACGAAAGAGGCCGTTGCAATCCGGACGACCTATGGCGACCTCCAACGCAATCTTCCGGCATTCGCCCTTCTGGGGGTGGTCCGCTATCTCGATTATAGCTCTCAACCCCTGCCTGATCGGACGAATATGTTCGAGTGGATCATGCACAAGGAAGCACTATACGCGGGCGAGTGTGAGGTTCGTGCAGTCATCTTCCCGCCCCACGATGAGGCGTACGGATTGGCCGATTTCAATGCTCATCATTTCACGAAGATAGACGACCCTAACTTTAGGCTCTTTGCCCCACCGATTAATCTGTCGGAGATCGTTCAACAGGTCATCATACATCCGGAGGCAGCGCCGGAGTTTCGGGAAAAAGTAGAAGCGTTGTGTAGGAGCAAGGGCCTCCCTAGCCCTACCCAAAGTCGCCGCCATCGGACGCCAGTCTTCTAGTTTCTAGTAGGGATGATATTCGGCGTCGGTCACGTGATAGACGAGCGTGGCTTCTATAGCGAAGCCGTTGGCCCGGCGAAGATTGGATGGGTGAACAAGGTGGGAATGCCCGTCCAAGCTCAAATAGGTTGAGTTGCGTTTGCGATAGACGCTGATAACGACGGGAGTGCCGTCGTGGCGCTTCGCCCGGACTTCGCCACGCGGGCCGCTGGTGGATGGCAATGGATGCTCCTGCTTTCTATGGCGTCAGGCCGGTGTTGAAGATGACATACCGGATCAGGCTGTAGCAGCGCACCGTTTCGCGGCTGGCCTCGATCCCGCGCTCCGCCATCAACTCCTCGACGTCGCGGATGCTCAGCGTGAACCGGAAATACCAGCGTACCGCCAGCAGGATCACCGCTGGAGGGAACCGGTGACGCTTGAAATCGATTGGGGATTCACCCTGCCTCCAGCCTTAACCACCTGACTGGAGAGAAGTTAGCGTTAGACTGCCAGCACCAACTCGTAATCGGCGGAAGCGGTGGGATTCGAACCCACGGACGGCTTGCACCGTCGCCGGTTTTCAAGACCGGTTCCTTAAACCACTCGGACACACTTCCTTACCGGCTCGGCGCTGTCGCTTACGGTGGGCTTATGGGTGACTTTTCGTCGTCCTGGGCCTTGCCGAAGACCGCCAGCTAAGCGGCTGTAACCACACTCCTATTCAGCCGCGCTCCTCGGTTCAAGGTCCAAGCCCGCATAAGCTTTCAAGACCGCTGCCTTAAACCGCTCGGCCACCTGTCCTCCGTGCGGACGAACGCCATAGCAGGGGAAGGGAGCGTTAACCAAAGCGGAAATGTCTTGGGCCATCCTGTTTTCGACTTTTCAGCCGAGGCGGACGGATGACGGCGAGACGGTGGATCGGCAGGGCGGCTATTCTGGGCCTGTTCGCCTTTCTGGCGGCCTGTTCGACGGTGGGCGGCGGGCGAGGCGGTTCTTCGGCCTATCCCGTGGTGAAGAATCCGGCGCCGGTCGTCACCGGGACCATGCGGCCGTATCAGGTGCGCGGGCGCTGGTACACGCCCAAGGATCAGCCGGATTACGAGGAGGTCGGCCTGGCGTCCTGGTACGGCGACGCCTTCAACGGGCGGCCCACCTCCAGCGGCGAGCGGTTCGACATGAACGCCCTGACGGCCGCGCACAAGACGCTGCCGCTGCCGGGGTTGGTCGAGGTCACGAACCTCGAGAACGGCCGTCGGCTGGTGGTGCGGATCAATGATCGCGGGCCGTTCGTGGACAGCCGCATCATCGATCTGTCGCGCGAGGCGGCCAAGGAATTGGACCTGCTGTCACAGGGCGTGGGCCGGGTGAGGGTGCGCTATCTGGGGCCGGCGCCGCAGCAGGGCGGCGGCGCCCTCTTGAGAGCTTCAGCCCCAGCGCCCGCGCCGCGAACGCCACCCCCTGTCGCGCCGCCTGCGCCGGTCGCAACATCCGTGGCGGCGGCCGAGACATCGAGCTTCTGGGTTCAGGCGGGCCTCTTCGCCGATGCGGGCGAGGCCGGGCGAATCGCCGACAGCCTGAGCGGCTGGGTCCGCGCCGATGGCGAGGGCGGACGCTATCGCGTCGTCGTCGGGCCATGGGACAGCGCCAACGCCGCCGAGGCCGCGCGATTATCGGTCATGGCGCGCGGTTATTCGGGCGCCCTGTTGATATCCGGCCGCTGAAAGGTCCGGCGGGGTTGCGTCAGGCGCGGTGGGCGCGCCATGAAGGCGCGTGACGCGCGGCAACTTCATTACATTCGAGGGCGGCGAGGGCGCCGGCAAGTCGACCCAGGTCGGGCGGCTGGTCGAGCGGCTGAAACCTGTGCTGGGCGACCGGCAGGTGGTGCGCACGCGCGAGCCGGGTGGGTCGAAGGGCGCCGAGGTGATCCGCAATCTGGTGGTGGCCAACGAGGCCGAGCCCTGGTCGGCCATGACCGAGACCCTGCTGATGTATGCGGCGCGCTCGGACCATCTGGAACATACGGTGCGGCCGGCCCTGGCGGCGGGCGACTGGGTGGTGTGCGATCGGTTCGCCGATTCCAGCCGCGCCTATCAGGGGGCGGGCGGCGGCGTGGCCCAGAGCTTCATCGAACAGATCGATGCGGGCGTGGTCGGGACCGATCAGCCGGACCTGACCCTGGTGTTCGACCTGCCCGTCGAGGTGGGTCTGGAGCGGGCCTTCGGGCGCGGGCTGTTCGAGACGCGGTTCGAATCCAAGGGGCTGGCGTTTCACCAGCGGCTTCGCGAGGGGTTTCTGAGGATCGTCGAGGCCCATCCCGAACGGTGCGTGCTGATCGACGCGGTCGGATCGCTGGATGAGGTCGAGGCGCGGGTCTGGCGGGCGGTTCAGGATCGGCTGCTGTGAGCGACGATCATCCCCGCGACCGTTTCGACCTGGTCCCCGATGCGGCGGCCGAGGCCGCGTTTCTGGATGCGTGGGAGCGGGGGCGGCTGCACCACGCCTGGCTGCTGTGCGGGGTGGAAGGCGTGGGCAAGGCGACCTTCGCCTATCGCGCAGCGCGGCGGTTGTTGGGGGCGGCGGCCGATCCGGGGCGCGGACCGTTGGGCGCGCGTCGTGACGATCCGGTCAGCCGGCTGATCTCAGCCCAGGCCCATCCCGATCTGCTGGTGCTGGAACGGCTGGTCGAGGGCGGCAAGACCAAGAAGTCGATCTCGGTCGATCAATCGCGCGAACTGCCCGAGTTCTTCTCCAAAAGTCCGTCTCAGGCGCAGCATCGGGTCGCGATCATCGACGCCGCCGACGACCTGAATGTCAACGCCGCCAATGCCTTGCTGAAGGTTCTTGAGGAGCCGCCCGAGCGTGGCGTGTTGTTCCTCGTGACCCATGCGCCGGGGCGGTTGCTGGCCACCATCCGCTCGCGCTGTCGACGGTTGAGCTTTCCGATCTGGACGCCCGACCGACTGGAGACGCTGGTGCGCAACCGGACGGGCGTGGAGCGCGAGGATGCCGAACATGCGGCCGTCATGGCGGGGGGATCGCCGGGGGCGGCCCTGGCGCTGGCGTCGGGGGCGACCTTCGAAATGGATCAGCTGGCGCGGCGCTGGGTCGACGGCGACATCGACCGGGCCGAGGCCCTGGCGGTCGCCGACAAGTTCCGGGGCGCGGAAGGGCAGGAGCGGTTCGAGGTGTTGATGGATCGACTGATTTCGGCGGTGAAGATGCGCGCGTTGGACGGGGCGCCGGCCGGCGGTCATCGCTGGGCCGATCTGTGGGAACGGCTGCAGCCCCTGCCGGAACGGACGGCGGGCCTGAACCTGGATCGCGGCGACGTGCTGGCGGGCGCCCTGGCCGATATCCGGCGGGTCCAGGCGCAGCAGGGACGGATGGGCTGATGCTGATCGACAGCCATGTGAACCTGCACGCGCCGCAGTTCGACGAAGACCGGGACGCGGTGATCGCGCGGGCGCGCGCGGCGGGCGTCGCCCTGATGGTCGAAATCTCCGACAGGCTGACGACCTTCGAGGCGACGCACGGGATCGCCATGGTCCACGACGACATCTGGTGCACGGTCGGGGTCCATCCACACGAGGCGAAGGATGCGGCGGACCTGACGGCGGCGACGCTTGTCGAACTGGCGCAGCGGCCGAAGGTGGTCGGGATCGGCGAATGCGGGCTGGATTTCCACTATGATCTCAGCCCGCGCGAGGTTCAGGCGGCGGTGTTTCGCCAGCATGTCGCGGCGGCGCGGGAAACCAGCCTGCCGCTGGTGATCCACACGCGCGAGGCGGACGATGTGATGGGGGATATCCTGCGCGAGGAATACGCCGCCGGGCCGTTCAAGATGTTGATGCACTGCTACACAAGCGGGGCGGAACTGGCGAAGATCGCTGCGGAAATGGGGGCGTGGTTCTCGGTGTCCGGCATCGCCACCTTCAAGGCGGCCGAGGATGTGCGGGCCGTGATCCGCGATATGCCGGGCGACCGGATCATCGTGGAGACCGACTGCCCCTATCTGGCGCCCATCCCGCACCGCGGACGGCGCAACGAGCCGGCCTATGTCGGCCATGTGCTGGACAAGCTGGCTGAAATCCGGGGCTGGAGCGCCGAGGAGGCGGACAGGCGGACGACCGAGGCCTTCTTCGGCCTGTTCGACCGGATACCGAGGCCGGCTTGAGTTTCGAGGCCGTCATCCTGGGCAGCGGGTCGTCGGGCGGGGTGCCGCGCGGCGACGGCGACTGGGGCGCCTGCGATCCGTCGGAGCCTAAGAACCGACGCACCCGCTGTTCGATGCTGGCGCGAAAAACGGGGGCTGAGGGCATCACCAATGTCCTGATCGACACCTCGCCGGACCTGCGCGAGCAGATGCTGGCCAGCGGGACCAGACACGTCGACGCCGTGCTCTATACCCATGACCACGCCGACCAAACCCACGGGATCGACGATCTGCGGACCTTCGCCGCGCGCGCGCGAAAGCGGATTCCGGCCTGGATGGACGAGGCGACGCGGGCGTCGCTGACGCATCGGTTCGACTACATCTTCGAGACCAAGCTGGGCTATCCGCCGCTGCTGGAGGCGCGGACCATTCCGCCGCATGGCGTGGATTGGTCGGTCGAGGGCGCGGGCGGGGCGATCCCGGTCACGACCTTCGATCAGGCGCACGGGCCGATCCGTTCGGTTGGATACCGGCTGGGCGACATGGCCTATTCCAGCGACGTATCCGATCTGGACGAGGCGGCCCTGAAGGCTGTGGCGGGTTGCCAGGTGTGGATCGTGGACGCCCTGCGTTATGCGCCGCATCCCACCCATGCCCATCTGGACCGCGCGCTGGAATGGATCGCCGCCGCCGATGTGGAGCGAGCGGTACTGACGAACCTGCATATCGACATGGATTACAAGGCGTTGTCGGCGCTTGTTCCGGCGAATGTCGAGGTCGGGTTCGATGGCTGGAGCGCGGTGATCGGCTGACGGTTTGTCTCTACAGCCGTCATCCTCGGGCTTGACCCGAGGATCGGGTGTCGCTGGTGCTGTGCCTCTCCGGATACGCAAGGGTGCGGATCATTCGATCCTCGGGTCAAGCCCGAGGATGACGGAGGATGGGGTGGGGCGGGTTCAGTCGCTTCCCGCCTTGTGGCCCTTCCAGTCGAACAGCTCTTCCAAAACCTGAACCGCCTGGCCGCGTTCGGAGGTCAAGTCGGGGTCGCGGTTCAGGATCAGGCGGGCGTCGTCGGCGGCGGCCAGCATCAGGCTGCGGTGGCGAATGGGGTCGGCGAAGCGGTAGGCGGGAAAGCCGCTCTGTTTCAGGCCCAGCGGGTCGCCGCCGCCGCGCAGGCGGAAATCCTCTTCCGCGATGACGAAGCCATCCTCCGTGCGGCGCAGGGTTTCCAGCCGCTCCTTGGCGGTTTCTCCAAGAGCGCCGTCCTGACCGCCGTACAGCAGGATGCAGGAACTGGCCTTCGATCCGCGACCGACGCGGCCCCGGAGTTGGTGCAACTGGGCCAGGCCGAAACGGTCGGCGTGTTCGATGACCATGATCGAGGCGTTGGGCACATCGACCCCGACCTCGACGACCGTGGTGGCGACCAGGACCGGCAGGCAGCCGTCGGCGAAATCGGCCATGACGGCCTCACGCTCGGCGGCGGGCATCTGGCCGTGGGCCAGGCCGACCTCGACGCCCAGCAGACGGCGCAGGTCGTCGGCGCGGTCGACGGCGGCGGCCAGGTCGATGGCCTCGGATTCCTCGACCAGGGGGCAGATCCAATAGGCCTGGGCGCCGCCTTCGATGGCGGTCTTCAGTCGAGCGGCGACCTCGCCTATGCGGGCCAAGGGCAGGACGGCGGTGGTGACAGGGGTGCGGCCGGGCGGTTTTTGCATCAGGCGGCTGACCTCCAGCTCCCCGTACTGGGTCAGCTCCAGCGTGCGGGGGATGGGGGTGGCCGACATGGTCAGCAGGTGGACGGCGCCAAGACGCGGATCGCCCTTGGCCTGAAGCCGCTGGCGTTCGTTGACGCCGAAACGGTGCTGCTCGTCGATGACGGCCAGGGCCAGCTTGTCGAAGCGGACGGCGTCCTGGAACAGGGCGTGGGTGCCGATGGCGACCTGGGCCTGGCCCGCAGCGAGGGCGGCCAGTTTCTCGCGCCGCTGGCCGTTGGTGTCGCGGCCGGTCAGAAGCACCGAGGTGACGCCTGCGGCCTCCAGAAGCGGGCCGAGTTTCTCATAATGCTGGCGGGCCAGGATTTCAGTCGGGGCCATCAGGGCGGACTGGAAGCCGCTGGAGGCCGCGTCGGCCAGGGCCAGGGCGGCGACGGCGGTCTTGCCCGAGCCCACATCGCCCTGCAGCAGGCGGCCCATCTGTTTGCCGCCCGCCAGATCGCGACGGATTTCGGCAACGGCCTGGGCCTGGGCGTTGGTCAGTTCGAAGGGCAGGGCCTGAAGCAGACGGTCGGACGCCGCGCCGGGGGCGATGACGGGCGCGGGCTTGATCTCGCGCGCGCGACGACGGCGGGCGAGGGCCAGTTGATGGGCCAGGAATTCGTCATAGGCCAGACGCTGTCGGGCGGGCGCATCGGGCGACAGATCGGGCTCGCCGGCGGGGGCGTGCAGCGCATCCAGCGCGGCGCGCCAGGATAGCCAGCCCTGTTTCTTCAGCCAGGCGGCGTCCTGCCATTCCGCCAGGTCGGGGGCGGCGGGCAGGGCGGCCTGAACCAGCTTTCGCAACTGGCGCGAGGTCAGCCCCTGCGTCGCCGGATAGACGGGCTCGGAGGCGGGGATGTCGGCCGCCTTGTCCAGCGTGACGATGTCCGGGTGGACGATCTGGACCTCGCCGTTGAACCGCTCGACCTTGCCGGACACCAGCCGCGTCTCGCCGCGGGGCAGGAGGCGATCGATGTGCTGAGGCGAGCCGCCGAACCAGACCAGATGGACGAAGCCGGTCGGGTCGCTGGCGCGGACCTTCAGGGGCGCGCCCGGGCGGCTGGGTGCGAAGAGGCGGTCGATGATCACCTCGAAGATCCCGACCTCGCCGTCGACGGCGGTCGCTGCCTGCATCGGGCGCCGGACGACGACGCCGGATGGCGGGAGGAACACTAGGTCGCGCACCAGCCGGCCTGCGACCTTCTGCACCAGCGGCAGGACGCGTGGGCCCACCCCCTTCAGGGTCGAGACCTCGGCGAACAGGGGAAAGAGACTCGGCGGACGCATCGCCGTGAACATAGCGTGACCATGACGGGTGGCGAAACGGTCTCAGGAACGCTATTTCCCCCGTCCTGTTTTAAGTCTGGACCGGGCAAGGATTCTTGTGGCCGAAATCGACGCGCGTCTTGAGAGTGAAATGACCCCGGAGCGCAAGCTGCGCCTAGGCCGAATCCAGTTCCGGGCCTGGCGGCGGGGTTTCCGCGAAGCCGACATGGTTCTGGGACCGTTCGCGGACCAGGTGGCGCCGGGGTTGGATGACAGCGAACTGGACCAGTTCGAGGCCCTGCTGAACGAGGAAGATCAGTGGCTCTACGGCTGGATCATCGAACGTGATCCGACCCCGTCCGAGTTCGAGACGCCGGTGATGGCCAAGGTGCGGGCCTTCATGCGCGCCCATGTCGCCGCCGAAGTCGGCAAGGGGATCGGCTGATGGACGCGCGCGTGCAGCGGACGGACGCCGAACTGGGCGGGGCGCCGGAGGGTCTGGACGCCCTGATCGTCGCCGAGCGGATCATGGAGCAGGGCGGAGTCGGCCTGTTCGTCGCGCGCGACTATCAGCGTGCGGGATCCTTTACGCAGGCGTTTCAGTTTTTCGCGCAGGACATTGAAGTTCTGGATTATCCGGCCTGGGATTGTCTGCCCTATGACCGGCTGAGCCCGACGGCGGCGATCGCGGCGCAGCGGATGGCGACCCTGACGCGGCTGGCCCAGCGCAAGCCGGACGACGCCCCCGTGCTGGTCGTCACCACCATTTCGGCGGCCATGCAGCGGACGCCGCCCCGGTCGGTGACCTTGCAGGCCGGGTTCGAAACCAAGGTCGGGCGCGACCTCGATATTCAGGCGCTGGAACGGTATTTCGCCGCCAACGGCTATGTTCGCGCCTCGACGGTTTCGGAACGCGGAGAGTTTGCGGTGCGCGGCGGGGTGGTGGACGTCTATCCCCCGGGATTCGCCGAGCCGGTGCGGCTGGACATGTTCGGCTCGGAACTGGAATCGATCCGCACCTTCGATCCCGAAACGCAGCGTTCGACGGGGCAGATGAAGGCGGTGTCGCTGGCGCCGGTGTCGGAGGCCCTGCTGGACGCCGAGGCTATTTCGCGGTTTCGCACAGGCTATCTGAACCTGTTCGGGGCGCCGGGCGACGATCCGCTGTATGCGACGATCAGCGAGGGCGCGCGGCGTCAGGGCATGGAGCAGTGGTTGCCGCTGTTTTACGAGACGCTGGACACCCTGTTCGACTATCTGCCGGATCAGGCGCAGGTCTTCCTGGACAATCAGGTCGAGACGGCGCGCGGAGAGCGGTGGGACCTGATCGCCGACGCCTATGAGGCGCGGGCCGAGGCGGCGCGGGCGAAGGGCGGGGCGGTGGCCAATCGGGCCTTGCCGCCAAAACAGCTCTATATGGATGCGGGCGACTGGAACCAAGCGCTGGCATGCCGCGCGGTGCGACGGTTCACGCCCTTTTCGAACGGCGGCGAGGACGCGGGCGGACGGCTGGGGCGGACGTTCGCCGCCGAGCGGGCGCATGACAGCGTCAATCTGTTCCAGGCCGTCGCCGATCACGCCCAGGCGTTGAAGGCGGATGGCCGTCGCGTGCTGTTCGCCAGCTGGACCGAAGGCTCGTCCGAGCGGCTGGCGACCATGCTGGCCGACCACGGGCTGGATCATATCGTCGCCGTGCGAGACTGGGCCGACGTTCAGACCGCGCCCAAGGACCTTTATCTACGCGGCGTGCTGCCAGTCGAGCATGGCTTCGTCACCGACGACGTGGCGGTGATCTGCGAGACCGACATTCTGGGCGACCGGCTGGCGCGGCCGCGCAAGAAGCGTCGCGCCTCGAACTTCCTGGCCGAGGCCTCGGCCCTGACGACCGGCGACCTGGTGGTCCACCTGGATCATGGCATCGGCCGTTACGAAGGGCTGAAGACCCTGGATATCCAGCAGGCGCCCCACGACTGTCTGGAGCTGATGTACGCCGGGGAGAGCAAACTCTATCTGCCGGTCGAGAACATCGATCTTCTGACCCGCTACGGCTCCGATTCCGAAGGGGCGCAGCTGGACCGGCTGGGCGGCGCGGGCTGGCAGGCGCGCAAGGCCAAGGCCAAGGAGCGGCTGCGCGCCATGGCCGAGGGGCTGATCGCCCTGGCCGCCAAACGGGCGCTGCGCGAGACGGAGGCCGTGACCCCGCCCCCGGGCCTGTTCGCCGAATTCTGCGCGCGCTTCCCCTATGAAGAGACCGACGACCAGCTGAACGCCATCGGCGACGTGCTGGAGGACCTGGGCAAGGGCGTGCCGATGGATCGCCTGATCTGCGGCGACGTCGGCTTCGGCAAGACCGAGGTGGCGCTGCGGGCCGCCTTCGTCGTAGCGATGACCGGTCAGCAGGTGGCGGTGGTCGCGCCCACGACGCTATTGGCGCGCCAGCACTACAAGACCTTCACCGAACGGTTCGCCGGTTGGCCGGTCAAGGTGCGGCAACTGTCGCGGATGGTGACGGGCAAGGAGGCGACGGAGACGCGCGCGGGCCTGAAGGACGGCTCGGTCGAGATCGTGGTCGGCACCCATGCGGTGCTGGCCGAACAGGTGGGCTTCCGCGATCTGGGCCTGGTGATCGTGGACGAGGAGCAGCATTTCGGCGTCAAGCACAAGGAGAAGCTGAAGACGCTGCGGGCTGACGTGCATCTGCTGACCCTGACGGCCACGCCGATCCCGCGCACGCTGCAGATGGCCCTGACCGGCATCCGCGAAATGTCGATCATCGCCACCCCGCCGGTCGACCGTCTGGCGGTGCGGACCTATGTGACGCCGTGGGACCCGGTGCTGGTGCGCGAGGCCCTGCTGCGCGAGAAATACCGCGGGGGTCAGGCCTATTATATCGCGCCGCGCCTGAAGGATTTGCCGGACATCGAGAAGTTCCTGCGCGAGCAGGTCCCCGAGGTGAAGTTCGTCGTCGGTCACGGCCAGATGAGCGCGACCCAGCTGGAGGAGGTGATGAGCGCCTTCTACGACGGGGAATATGACGTGCTGGTCTCGACCACGATCGTCGAGAGCGGGCTGGATATTCCGACAGCCAATACGCTGATCGTGCACCGCGCCGACATGTTCGGGCTGGCGCAGCTTTATCAGATCCGGGGACGGGTCGGCCGGTCCAAGGCGCGGGCCTTCGCCTATCTGACCACCGATCCGATCAAGCCGATGACCTTGTCGGCCGAGCGACGCCTGCAGGTCTTGCAGTCGCTGGACAATCTGGGCGCCGGTTTCCAGCTGGCCAGCCACGACCTGGACCAGCGCGGCGGCGGCAATCTGCTGGGCGACGAACAGTCGGGCCATATCCGCGAGGTGGGCGTCGAACTGTATCAGCAGATGCTGGAGGACGCGGTCGCCGAACTGAAGGAGAAGGGCGAGGGCGTGGGCGTGGATCGCGGCTGGTCGCCGTCGATCAATGTCGGCGCTTCGGTCCTGATTCCAGAGGATTACGTGCCAGACCTGAACGTGCGTCTGAGCCTCTATCGCCGTCTGTCCGACGCCGAGCAGAGCGAGGATCGCGAAGCCCTGGCCGCCGAACTGATCGACCGTTTCGGGCCGTTGCCGGACGAGGCGCAGCAACTGCTGAAGATCGTCGGCATCAAGTCGAACTGTCGTCGCGCCTGTATCGAGAAGATCGACATCGGGCCGCGCGGGGCGGTGCTGACGCTGCGGGACAACAGCTTCCCCAATCCGGTCGGTCTGGTGGGACTGATCCAGAAGAACCACGCCTTCTGGAAGATCAGGCCGGATCAGAAGATCGTGGTGTCGGGCGACTGGCCCACGGCCGAGGACCGGCTGAAGGTGGCCGAGCGGATCACCGCCGATCTGGCGCGGGTGGCGGGGGCGTAGGTTTTTCGTCCCAACTTTTCGCGTCATCCTCGGGCTTGACCCGAGGATCGGGCGTGGTTCGGGCTGTGCGTCACCCGTGGCGCAATGCGGTGGATAACCCGGCCCTCGGGTCAAGCCCGAGGGTGACGGAGACGGATGATGGCGGGCTGATCCGTCAGCGCGTCTTTTCGTAGAGGTCGGTCGAGGCGCGTTCCAGAAGGACGGCCGCGCTCTCGCCCGGCCGGATCTCGGCCGAACCCACGTCGAACTCGGCCACGAAAGGCGAACGGTCGGCCCCCGCGTCGAAGGCGGTGCAGCCGATCACGGCGGCGATGCGCTCTGCGGCCAGGCGCGCCTCTTCGCCGTGGGTGGCCGGCAGAGCCAGGGCGAAGACCTCCTTGGCCAGACGCACGGGGGTGTCTTCGACCCGCACCAGACGCGACACCATGGCTCCGATCTGGGGCATGGCGCGGTCCAGCCAACCGCCCTGGCGCGCCCAGGTCACGGCCTCGGTCTCTCGCACTCGCAGGACGCAGACCGACAGGGGGCGTTTTCTGGCGCGCGAGGCCTCGGCGACGCGACCCAGGTGGGCGGCGAAGAGTTCAGGCGTGAACAGGCCCGTCGCCGGGTCCATGATCTCCAGGCTGCGCACCGAATCCAGCGCCTTGCGGATGGTCAGGTGGCGGCGGTGGGCGCGGGCTAGGCTGAGGATGCGCTCGGCCGTCTCCATCTCGGGCGTGTCGGCCGAAGCCACGTCGGCGAACCCGCGATTGAACAACTCCGACAGGCTGATCTCGTTCTTGCCGCGCAGATAGAGCATCAGCGGGATGTGATAGAGGCGCGTGTTGCGCTTCATGCCCGAGGCGATCGACAGGGCCGGGGCATGGTCGTCGGCGCCCCACAGAACCGCGGCGTCGAAGGTACTTTCGTGCAGGTAGTCGAAGGCGGTGTAGGGCGTCGGGGCGGCGATCACCTCCACGCCAGCGGCGGTCAGGGCGTTGGACAGGGCCAGGAAGCGCCGATCCGCGACGCCGGCGGCGAGAACGCGCAAGGGCGTGTCGTCGTCCTTCTCGGTGGAAAGGCCGATGCCGCGCGCGGCGAAGGTGGCCACCCGAAGGCGGAACTCTTCCTCCGCAATGGCGGCGCGGACCAACTGTTCCAGGCGCAAGGCGGCCTGGGCCGGATGCGGCGGCGTCGACATGACCAGGTCGGCCCCGCCTGCCTGATCGGGACGGCCCCCGATGACCAGCAGGGGCAGACGGCGCGGTTCCGCAGCGGCGCGCAGACGGGACAGGGTCTCCGGCGAGGCCGAATCGACAGCGACGACCGCCGCTTGCAGCGGGAAATCGTTGAGGGTCGCTTCCGCCGCAGCGATGTCGCGCGCCGTAACCGTCCGCCAGCCCAGGGCGTCGAGACCGGAGGCGAGGAGACCGATTCGATCGTCCGAGGCCGCCAGAACCAATACACGCGCGTCGAAAGCCAAGCCGGTCGTCTCCGTGGGCGTCCAGCCCGCAGCCCCTGAAGGGAGTCGACGGACCATACCGACCTGGGTGTTAAGGAAACAGCCCCCGATGCGACTTGCGCAGAGAAATCCACGCGTGAGGAAAGGACTTACACCTGTCGTGGAATCCGCTAGTTTCCGCTGCTTGTGCAACGGTTGTGGGGACCGGCTTGAGCGATCATTTGACCCGGTCCGTCCTGCGGGCGCCGCGTTTCTGGGCTGGTCTGGCGGTGCGCGCCTTTGCGCGTAGCTGGGGACGGGACGTCATGCTCTACACCGGCGGGGTGTCGTTCTTCGCCCTGCTGGCGGTGTTTCCGGCCATCGCCATCCTGATCGGCTTCTACAAACTGGGTCTGTCGATCACCGAGGTCAGCGCCCAGGCTGCGGCCTTGTCGGACCTGCTGCCCAATGCGGCCCAGGCCATATTCCAGGGCGAAATCACCCGACTGAGCAACGCCTCCGCCCGTACCGTTTCCGCCCAGAGCGCCTTCGCCCTGTTCGTTGGCGCCTATGCCGCGCACAGGGGATTCAAGGCCTTGCTGGCAGGTCTGAACCTGATCCACGACGAGACCGAGCCGCACGGCTTCTTCAAATTCAATCTCCTGGCCTTCTTCGTCGCGGTTTTTGCCTTCGCTCTGTTCACCGTGGTTTCGGGCGCGGTCGTGACCGTGCGGATTCTGGCGCACACCTCGTCCTTGGCCGGGAATGAGGCGGTCGGATGGGCGCCGCTGGACGCCCTGCTGCCAGCCGTCGGTCTGGCGGTCGGTCTGACGCTGCTCTACCGCTACGCCATGAGCCATACGTCGCCGGTGGCCTGGCTGCCCTCGGCGACAGGCGGACTGGTCGCCACCCTGATGTCGGTGGTGTCGTCCTGGCTGTGCGCCATCTATGTCGAGCAGATCGCGCCTCTGGGGGCCACCTATGGCTCGGTCGGCGCCGTGGTTGTGCTGCTGATCTGGCTGTCGTGGAACGTCAACGCCATCTTCTATGGCGGCGCCTTTGCGACCGAGATGGAACTGGCGGCAAAAGCTCAGGCTCAGGCGGCCGCTCCGCCCGCCGGCGTGGTCAATCTGTCGGAGCGACGGGCGCGCCGGTCTCGACCGTAAGGCGGATCACGCCATTGGTTTCTTCCACATCGATCAGGCGACCGCCCGTCTGCGTCATGAGGAAGGGCACGTCGATTCGGGCCATGGGATCCGTGGCCAAAAGGACCAAGCGATCGCACGGCGCGGCGGTGCGCAGGGCCTTCATCAGCCTGAGGCTGGGGATCGGACATTGATGGCCGCGCGCATCGATGACGACCGCGTCCGTCACGCCAGGCGATCCAGCAGCATTTCCAGCGCCACGCGCAGGGCGGCCAGGCGCACCGCCTCGCGGCCCAGGTCGCCGAACCGTTCTTCACGGTGCACCAGACCTGTGGGTCCGGTCGCCGCGAAATGGACCAGGCCCACGGGCTTTTCGGCCGATCCGCCGCCGGGGCCGGCGACGCCCGTTACGGCGACCGAGACGACGGCGCGCGAATGGCCCACGGCGCCGGTCGCCATGGCGCGCGCCACCGGTTCGGACACCGCGCCGTGCGTCTTCAGCAGCCCTTCATCGACCCCCAGCATCTGGGTCTTGGCCGCGTTGCTGTAGGTGACGAAGCCCCGATCCAGAGCGGCGGACGACCCGGCTATCGCCGTCAGGGCGCCGGCGACCAGGCCGCCCGTGCAGCTTTCGGCCGTGGCCAGCATCAGGCCGCGCCGGCTGGCGGCCGCGACGATCTGTTGCGCCAGGCGCTGTATGTCATCGGGGAACATGGCCTTTTCATAGGCCCCCAGACCCGCTCTAACCAGAGGCATGACCGACGCCCTGGATCGTCCACTGCCTGCCGAATCGGGGCGTGACCGCCTGACGCCGATCCTGTTCCCCGTCGCCGTCTTCACCTCGGCCTGTCTGGTCTTCGTGGTGCAGCCGATGGTGACGAAGCTGGTGCTGCCGAGCCTGGGCGGATCGCCTTCGGTGTGGAACGCGGCCATGGTCTTCTTCCAGACCGCGCTGCTAGCCGGCTACGCCTATGCCCATCTGCTGCAGAGGCTGGGTTCGATGCGGGTGCAGATGGGCGTTCATCTGGGCGCGCTGTTGCTCGCCGCGCTGTTTCTGCCGTTGAGCATCAGCGGCGTTCTGGGCGATCCAGACCCGACGCAACCGGCGCTCTGGCTTTTGGCGACGCTGGCGCTGTCGGTCGGCGCGCCGTTCGCTGTGTTGTCCGCCACCGCGCCCCTGCTTCAGGCCTGGTGGGCGCGGGCGCGCGTGGGCCAGGATGGGGGCAGGAACCCCTATGTCCTCTATGCAGCCTCCAACCTTGGCAGCTTTCTGGCGCTATTGGCCTATCCGGTGGTAATCGAACCCCTGGCCAGCCTGTCGGGGCAACGCTGGGGGTGGAGCTTCGGCTACGGGCTGTTCGTGGTCATGGTTGCAGGTCTGGCCCTGGCGGCGTGGCGACGCGGTTCGGGCCATGCGCCCCCGCCGCGCCTGGCCGTCAGTCCGCCGATCACCTGGCGCGAGAAGGGGATGCTGGTGCTGCTGGCCGCCGCGCCGTCCAGCCTGATGCTGGGGGTGACGGCGCATCTGTCGACGGACGTGGCCTCGGCGCCCTTCCTGTGGGTGATCCCGCTGGCGCTATATCTGCTCACCTTCGTCATCGCCTTCCAGGACCGACCCGCCATTGCGCCGCGCACCACGCTGGTGCTGCAGGCCGGGATGGGCGCGGCCTGCGCGGCCATGGTGGCGTTTCGCAGCGGGGAGTGGCTGGTTGTCTTCGCTGTCAATCTTCTGGCCTTCTTCTTTGCGGCCCTGATGTGCCACCAGCGGCTGGCCGCGCGACGGCCCGCGCCGGATCGACTGACCGAATTCTATCTGCTGCTGTCCCTGGGCGGCGTGGTCGGCGGTGTGTTCAACGCCCTGATCGCCCCGGCCGTTTTCGAGATGGTGTGGGAATATCCGTTGGTCCTGGTGGCGGTGGCGCTGCTTCGGCCCTGGAGCCGGCAGGACATGCGAGCCTGGCAGATCGTCTGCGCCGTCGCGGGGGTGGTGGTCGCGCTGTCGGCCCCCCTGGCGATGGAAATGGTGCGCTATGCGCCCCAGGTGCGCGCCGCCATTCCCGACGCCCAGTGGTTGCGGATCGCCCAGGCGATGCTGGGCGTGGCGGCCGTCCTGGCCTTCCTGGTGCGGGAGCGGGCCGTGCTGTTCGCCTGCATCCTGGCGGCCGTGACCTGGTCCGGATACACGCTGGCGCGTGGTTATGACTGGGACCTGACCGAACGCAGCTTCTTCGGCGTGATGCGGGTCGCGACGATCAACGAGCCGCCGCTGGGCGGACCGGTCCATGTGCTGATGCACGGCACGACCCTGCATGGAGCGCAAGGCCAGGCCCCGGCCTATCGCTGTCGTCCCACCCTCTATTACGCCACGACGACGCCGCTGGGGCAGGCGGCGCTGAAGACCCAGGAGCGACGGCCGGAGGGCGCACGCATCGGGGTGGTGGGGCAGGGCGCCGGGGCCATGGCGGCCTACAAGCGCCAGCAGGATCAACTGACCTTCTTCGAGATCGACCCGATGGTGGATCGGCTGTCGCGCGACCGGCGCTGGTTCAGCTTCATCAGCGACTGCGCCGAAGGGCCGGTACGGACGGTGATCGGCGACGCGCGCCTGACCTTGGCGAAGGAGCCGGCAGGGGGGTACGACCTTCTGATCATCGACGCCTTCAGCTCCGACGCCGTGCCGACCCATCTGCTGACGGTCGAGGCGATCCAGGGCTATCTTCGGGCGCTGGCGCCGGACGGGGTGGTGGTGCTGCACCTGTCGAACCGGAACCTGGAGATCACCCAGCCGGCCGAGGCGGCGGCCCGAACGCTGGGCGCGCCGCATCTGCATCAAGTCTATATCGAGGCCTCGAACCAGGGGGAGATGGCCGAGGCGTCGACCGAAGCCCTGGTCATCGGCAAGAACGAAGCGGCCCTGGCGCCTTTCCGGGCCGATCCGCGTTGGCGGACGCTGCGACCCAGCGCGGTGCGGCCATGGACGGACGACTATGTGAACCTGTTCGGCTCATTGCTGCGGCAATGGACCTATTCGCACCGCTGAACGCCTGATCTAGAGACTGGCGGGCAGATCGACCGTCACGACCGCCTGGGCGGCCAGGCCCTCGCCCCGTCCGGTGAAGCCCAGCCCCTCGCTGGTCGTCGCCTTGACGCTGACGGCGTCCAGCGGCAGCCCCAACAGGCCCGCGATACGTTCGCGCATGACCATACGGTGCGGCTTTACCTTGGGCTGCTCGCAGATCAGGGTGACGTCGATATTGACGATCCGGCCCCCGCGCGCCTTCACCAGATCGGCGGCGTGGATCAGGAAACGATCGGACGAGGCGCCCTTCCATTTCGGGTCCGAAGGCGGGAAATGATCGCCTATGTCGCCCTCGGCGATAGCGCCAAGGATGGCGTCCGTCAGGGCGTGCAGGCCGGCGTCGGCGTCCGAATGGCCGATCAGCGTCTGGTCGTGGGGCACCTCTATACCGCACAGCCAGACCGAGCCGCCCGGTCCCCAGCGATGGACGTCGTAGCCGGAGCCGATGCGGGTCCGTCGTGGCAGCAAGGCCTCGGCCATGGGGAAATCCTCGGGGTAGGTCAGCTTCATAAGGCGCGGGTCGCCCTCGACCAGGACGACGCGACCGCCGTGGCGATCCACGACCACGGCTTCGTCGGTCGGCGTCTCGTCCGCGGGCCAGGCGGCGTAGGCGGCCTCGATCACGCCGCGACGAAAGGCTTGGGGCGTCTGGGCGCGCCAAAGACCGTCACGCTCGACCACGCCAGCCATGCGGCCGTCCTGACCTTGGCGAAGGCTGTCGGCGACGGGCAGGGCGGGCAGGGCGCCGTCGGCGTCTTTCAGGGTCGCGACCAGCCGGTCGATGACGGCGCGGTCCAGTAGGGGGCGGGCGGCGTCGTGGATCAGGACGGGCTGATCCGCCGAACAGGTCAGGGCGGCCAGGCCGGCCTGAACGGATCGAGCGCGAGTGTCCCCGCCTGTTACGGCGCGCCAGGAGGACAGGCCGGCCAGCGCCTGGGCGGCGCGATCCTGGGCGTCCGGCGCGATCACGACGATCAATTCCTGGGCGCCGGCGTTCAACAGCGCCTCGGCGGACCAGCGCAGGACCGGCTTGCCCCCCAGGCTGCGCCACTGTTTGTCGCCGCCTGCGCGAGAGCCCGATCCGGCGGCGACGATAAGGGCGGAGAAGGTCATGGCGGCCTTCTAAACGCCATGGCCAGGCTTGACGAGAGGCTGACGGATAGGGCGAAAGGCCCCGATGACGAAGACGCTTCAGATCGGCGACGTGACCGTGCCGGGACGGGTTTTGATGGCGCCCATGACCGGCGTCACCGATCTGCCGTTCCGGATGCTGGCCTCGAAACTGGGCGCCGCCTATGTGGCGACCGAGATGGTGGCCGCAAAAGAGCTGGCCCGGGCGCGGCCCGACGTGGTGCGTCGCGCGGCCGTGGGCCAGGGGCTGCCCCTGACGGTGATCCAACTGGTCGGGCGTGATCCGGAGCAGATGGCCGAGGGCGCGCGCATGGCCGAAAAGGCGGGCGCCGACATCATCGATCTGAACTTCGGCTGTCCGGCCAAGGAGGTGACGGGCGCCGCCGCTGGTTCCGCCCTGATGCGGACGCCGGACCTGGCCTGCCGCATCATGGAGGCGGCGGTGCAGGCCGTGTCGCGTCCGGTCACGATCAAGATGCGCTTGGGTTGGGACGACGACAGCAGGAACGCCGCCGAACTGGCGGAACGCGCCGAGGCGACCGGGGTCAAGGCCGTCACCGTGCATGGCCGCACGCGAAAGCAGTTCTACACCGGCCAGGCCGATTGGGACGCCGTGGGCGCCGTCAAGGCGGCGGTCGGGATTCCCGTCATCGTCAACGGCGACATCGTCACGGCTGAAGAGGCGCGCCAGGCGCTTGCGGCGTCCGGCGCAGACGGCCTGATGCTGGGGCGGGGCGTCTATGGTCGTCCATGGCTGGCGGCGCATCTGGATCGGGCGCTGATCGACGGGGTGGCGATGGACGAGCCGGAGCCTGAGGCGCGTCTGGCCATCGTGATCGAACATCTGCGCGCCTCGGCCGCCTTCTACGGCCTGCCGCTGGGGTTGAAAATGTTTCGAAAACACCTGGGCTGGTACATCGAACAGGCGCCCTGGCCGGCGGGCGCGCAACACCGAAGAGAGGCCAAGGCAAGAATTTGCCGGTTGGACGATGTTGAGGCCGTCGAGGCGGCCATGATGGAGCTATGGAGACCGAAAACACCGCAATCGGACAACTTCGGTGTTGAAAACGCGCCACAGCTGTCGGAGAGTGCTGTGGCATGACGGATACGCCCTCAGCCGTGACTCGCCAGGCCGACCTCGCGTCGGACGAAGAGTCGTTCTGGGGGCGGATTGACGGAGAGCGGGCGCGGGCCTGGTTCGGCGTGGCCTATTTCGTCGCAGTGGCCGTCACGGCGGCCTCGATCTGGCTGGTGGCGGTGGCGCCCGATGCGGCGTCCGACGGGCTCGGCGGCTCGGCCAATCAGCTGGTTCTCTATGTCCTGCTGGCCAATCTGGTTCTTATACTGGGGCTGGCCGCCATTGTCGGGCGGCGTGTCCTGGCCCTGGCGCGTCGGACCAGCGAAGCCGGGTCCAGACTGCATCTGCGTTTTGTCACTCTGTTTTCAGCGGTGGCCCTGATCCCGTCCGTGGTCATCGCCCTGGTGTTCGGCGTTCTGGTCACGCGTGGGGTCGATCAGTGGTTCAGCCAGAACGTCCAAGCGTCCGTGGAAAACGGGGCCGTGGTGGGGCGGGCCTATATCAAGGACGTCGCGAAGACCATGGACACGGACCTGGTCACGATTTCCGAGCAACTGAACAGTGCGCGCGGCCTGTTCGGCAACAGGATTCAGTTCAACGACGCCCTGGCCCAGGTGGGGGACATTTTCGGCTATCCCGCCCTCTACATCGTTGATGGCCAGGGCGAGGTGCTGGCGCGGGCCGAGGCGCCGAACGCGCCCCCCTATCTCGCGCCGCCGCGCGCCTATCTGGAGGACGCCGCCCAAGGCGGTCAGCCGCCCACCGACGTGACCGAACATCCCGACGCCGTGCGTTCGGTCATCGCCCTGCCGGCCTATGGCGACGCCTATCTCTATTTGGTTCGTCCCCTGCAGGACGGGCTGATCGCGCGGATGAACGCCTCGGTACAGTCGATCCAGTCCTACAACGAGGCCAAGGAATCCCGAGCCCGCATCCAGTCGGCCTTCATCCTCAGCTATCTGGAGACGGCCCTGCTGGTGCTGGTGGGGGCGGTGTGGCTGGGCATGTCGGCGGCCAGCAGCATTTCCGCCCCTATCGGCCGGCTGGTGAAGGCGGCGGGGCAGGTGGCGGGCGGGGACTTCAGCGCGCGGGTGGACAGCTACGGGGCGCCGGCCGAAATCGCCACCCTGTCCGACGCCTTCAACCGCATGACCCACGATCTGCAGGCACAGCAGACCGCGTTGAAGGCCGCCAGCGACGAGGCGCATGACCGCAGCACATTCATCGAGACGGTCTTGTCGGGCGTCAGCGCCGGGGTCATCGGTCTGGATCGGCGCGGCCGCATCTCGGCGATCAACGACAGCGCCCTGCAACTGCTGCACATCAAGGAGAGCGAGGTCCTGGGTCAGGCCCTGGCCGCGCTTTCGCCCGAGTTGAGCAACCTGGTGCGCCGGGTCGAGGCCCATATCGAAGAAGACATCGACGTGAGCCGCGACGGCGAGACGCGGCGTCTGCGCGTCCGCATCGAGGGGGGGCAGGGCGGCGAAATGGTCCTGACCTTCGACGACATCACCCGCCTGGTGACGGCCCAGCGGAACGCCGCCTGGCGCGACGTGGCCCGGCGCATCGCCCACGAGATCAAGAATCCGCTGACGCCCATCCAGTTGTCGGCCGAGCGGCTGAAGCGGAAGTATCGCAACAAGGTGGACGAGGTCGAAATCTTCGACCGCTGCACCGACACCATCATCCGCCAGGTCGGCGACATCGGCCGGATGGTGGACGAATTTTCGGCCTTCGCACGCATGCCGGCGCCTCGATTCGGCGCGGCCGATCCGGCGGAGATGCTGCGCGAGGCGGTGTTCGCCCAGCGGGTGGCGGCGGCCGACATCGCGGTGGAGATCGGCGAACCCCTGGCCAAGACCACCCTGCGGTGCGACGCGCGGATGGTGGGGCAGGCCTTGCTGAATATTCTGAAGAACGCCGGCGAATCCGTCTCTGCGCGTCGTGCGGCCGAAGGCGCGACGGACGTCGCCGGCACGGGCATCATCGCCACCCTGAGCGTCGAAAACGGCGCGGCGGTCTTCATCATCGAGGACGACGGCGTGGGCCTGCCCGACAAGGACCGCGACCGTCTGACCGAACCCTATGTCACCACGCGCGAAAAGGGCACGGGCCTGGGCCTGGCGATCGTCAAACGCATCTGCGAGGACCACGGCGGCGAGCTGAGGCTGGCGGATGCCGAAACCCTGCGCGGCGCGCGCGTGTGCCTGATTTTCCCCCTGACTCCCCCCGACAAGGCCGGCGAGACTGCGGAGCGCCCGCTCCGTAGCGTTCCCGCCGAATAAGCGAGGCAAGATGCGACCCACCGGTTCCGACATTCTGGTCGTCGACGACGAAGCCGACATCCGCGACCTGGTTTCCGGCCTTCTGGAGGATGAAGGTCACGCCGTGCGCGTGGCCGCAAACTCCGACGAGGCCTTGGCGGCGATCCGGGCGCGCAAGCCCAGCCTGGCCATTCTGGACATCTGGATGCAGGGCGGCGGTCTGGATGGGCTGGAGCTGTTGGAAGTGGTCAAGGAGATCGACCCCGACCTGCCGGTGGTGATGATCTCTGGTCACGGGAATATCGAGACGGCGGTGACGGCGCTGAAACGCGGCGCCTATGACTTCATCGAAAAGCCGTTCAAGTCGGACCGGTTGGTGGTGGTGGTGGAGCGCGCCATCGAGGCGGCGACCCTGAGGCGCGAGAACCGGCGTCTGCGGGCGGCGACCATGACGCCGTCAGGCCTGATCGGCCGGTCACAGGCGGCGCAGGCGCTGCGCAGCACCATCGCCAAGGTGGCCCAGGCCAACAGCCGGGTGCTGATTTCCGGTCCGGCCGGATCCGGCAAGGAGCTGGTGGCGCGTCAGATTCACGATGGCAGTCCGCGCGCGCGGGCCGAGTTCGTCGCCATCTCGGCCGCCGGCATGACGCCCGAGCGTCTGGATCTGGAACTGTTCGGCGAGGAGGGGCAGGACGGCCGGCCCAGCAAGATCGGCGTGTTCGAACGCGCCCATAACGGCACCCTGTATCTGGACGAGATCAGCGACATGCCGCGCGAGAGCCAGAGCCGCATCCTGCGGGTTCTGGTCGATCAGCGGTTCCGCCGCGTCGCGGGCGAACAGGACGTGCAGGTGGATGTTCGCGTCGTGACCTCGACGTCCCGCGACCTGAAGACGGAGATCGCCGAGGGACGGTTCCGCGAGGACCTGTTCCACCGCCTGAACGTCGTGCCGATCCGGGTGCCGGCCCTGTCGGAACGCCGCGAGGACATCGCCGAACTGGTCGAGTATTTCGTGGAGACCATCAGCGCCGCCCAGGGCCTGCCGCGACGCGCGATCGGCGAGGACGCCGTGGCCGTGCTGCAGGTTCACCCCTGGCCGGGCAACATCCGTCAATTGCGCAACAATATCGAGCGGCTGCTGATCCTGGCCACGGGTGATCCGAACGAGCCGATCACCGCGGACATGCTGCCGCAGGAGGTGGCGACGTCCAATGGGGCGACGCCGTCCCTGGGCGCCGAGCGCACGATCGCCCTGCCGCTGCGCGAAGCGCGCGAGGTGTTCGAGCGGGAGTATCTGGCCGCCCAGATCATGCGCTTCGGCGGCAATATCTCGCGCACCGCCGCCTTCATCGGCATGGAACGGTCGGCCCTGCACCGGAAGCTGAAGTCGCTGGGCGTGTCGCCCGCGCGCGGCGGCGATGACGAAGAGTCGGCCTGATGTCCCGCGTCGCCTATGTGAACGGCGTCTATCGTCCGCACGGCGAGGCCGTGGTCCATATCGAGGATCGCGGCTTCCAGTTCGCCGACGGGGTCTATGAGGTCTGGTCCGTAATGGACGGCCGCCTGGCAGACTTCGACGGCCATATGGCGCGCCTGCACCGCAGCCTTACCGAACTGGGCATCGAGATTCCGATGAGCGCCGCCGCCCTGGCCGTAGTGCTGAAGGAGACGGTGCGGCGCAACCGCGTCCGCGACGGCTTGGTCTATCTGCAGGTCACACGCGGGACGGCGTCACGCGATCATGCCTTTCCGATCGATGTGGCGCCCACCGTGGTGATCACGGCCAAACGGCTGGACCCGGCAAAGGGACGTCGAGCGGCGGGGAATGGCGCGGCGGCCATAACCCGGCCCGACATCCGCTGGGGGCGCTGCGACATCAAGACGGTCGGCCTGCTGCCCAATGTCCTGGCCAAACAGGCGGCGCGCGAGAGCGGGGCCTATGAGTGCCTGCTGGTCGACGAGTTGGGCCTGATCACCGAAGGATCGTCGACCAACGCCTGGATCGTGGACGAGCATGGCAAGCTCCGGACCCGCGACACCCAGGCCAACATCCTGCGCGGCGTCACCCGCGCCGCCGTGCTGAAACTGATCGAGGCGGAAGGGCTGGAACTGGAGGAGCGCGCCTTCTCCGTCGAAGAGGCCAAACGGGCACGAGAGCTGTTCGTCACGGCCGCCAGCGCCTTCGTCATGCCGCTGATTTCGCTGGATGGCGCGCGGATCGGCGATGGAACGCCAGGCCCCGTCGCCACGCGTTTGCGCGAAGTCTATCTTGAACAGGCGCGTCGAGAGGCCATTTAGGGCGTTGCCCCGGCAGGGAGGCCGCGTTTAAGGTCGTTCCCGGCCGTATCGGCCCCGCGCCGATCACCCGGCGACGAACAACCAAGAACAGGAAAAACCTGCCATGTCGCAAGACAAACGTCAGAACCTTCAGGACACCTTCCTCAACTCGGTCCGCAAGACCAAGACCCCGCTGACCATCTTCCTGGTCAATGGGGTCAAGTTGCAGGGCATCGTGACCTGGTTCGACAACTTCTGTGTGCTGCTGCGCCGCGATGGCCAGTCCCAGCTGGTGTACAAGCACGCCATCTCCACCATCATGCCGTCCGCGCCCGTGCAACTGTACGAGCCCGACGCCGAAGAAGATTGACGCATCGCGTCAACCCTCGGGCTTGACCCGAGGGCCGGGTGTGGTTCGGAAAGACTGTCGAGCGCCTATATAAGGCGTAGAAACAACGATCGCCGCACCGACGACGGAAACTCCGACCCTCGGGTCAAGCCCGAGGGTGACGGCAGTGGTGATCCCAAAAGTAGAGACCATTTGAGCAAACTGATCGACCACGCCGTCCCTCTGATCCGGGCGGTCGTCATCCATCCCGACCGGCGCTCCGACAGTCCTCGGCTGGCGAGCGAACGGCTTGAGGAGGCCGTGGGTCTTGCCCGCGCGCTGGACCTCGACGTGCGCGCCGAAGAGATCGTGCGGCTGCGTGGGACCACCCCCGCCACCCTGTTCGGAAGCGGCAAGGTCGAGGAACTGGCCGCCCTGGTCCGCGCGGCGGATGCGGAGGCGGTCATCATCGACGACGCCCTGAGCCCCGTGCAGCAGCGCAATCTCGAAAAGGCGTGGGAGGTGAAGGTCATCGACCGCACCGGCCTGATCCTGGAAATCTTCGGCCGCCGCGCGCGGACCAAGGAAGGGCGTCTGCAGGTCGAACTGGCGCGGCTGGATTACGAGCGGTCCCGTCTGGTGCGGACCTGGACCCACCTTGAGCGGCAACGCGGCGGCACCGGCTCGACCGGTGGGCCGGGCGAAACCCAGATCGAGCTGGACCGGCGTTTGATCGCCGACAGGATCGTCAAGCTGAAGGCCGAGCTGGAAGAGGTGCGCCGCACGCGCGGCCTGCACCGCAAGCAGCGTCAGAAGGTGCCGTTCCCCACCATCGCCCTGGTCGGATACACCAATGCGGGCAAGTCGACGCTGTTCAACCGGCTGACGGGGTCGGAGGTCTTCGCCAAGGACCTGCTGTTCGCGACGCTGGACACGACCCAGCGCACCATCCGCCTGCCGCAGGGCCGCCCGGCCATTGTGGCGGACACAGTCGGCTTCATCTCAGACCTGCCGCACGAACTGGTCGAAAGCTTCCGGGCGACGCTGGAGGAGGTCGGAGAGGCCGATCTGATCCTGCACGTTCGCGATATCGCCTCGCCCGACAGCGACGCCCAGGCCAAGGACGTGGAGGCTGTGCTGAAGCAGATCGAGACGCCCGAGGGCAAGACGCGCCGGGTGCTGGAGGTCTGGAACAAGATCGACCTGCTGCAGGACGAGACCCGCGAGGCGGTGCTGGGTCAGGCCGAGCGTCTGGCCAAGGCCGGAGAGGCGGTGGCGGTGTCGGCCTGGACGGGCGAGGGGATCGAGCCCCTGCGCCAAACCATCGCCGACCTCATCGACGACGACCCGGAGAGCCGTCTGGTGCTGTCGCCTGATCAGGGCGAGGCTCTGGCCTGGCTTTATGAACACGGGCGGGTCACATCGCGTGAAACGGACGAGCTTGGCCGTACTGAGGTCACGGTGCGGCTGCATCCTGCGGCTCTTGGGCGATTCGAGCGCCTTTACCCCCACCTCGCCGGCTGATTCATGCATCTGATCGAAACCGTCCTGCTTCTGCTTCTGGCCGTCGTGGTGTCGGGTTCGATCGCGCGGATCACGCGGATCGCCCTGCCTCTGGTGCAGATTGCGCTGGGGGCCGCCATCGTCATGGTGACGGGCACGACGGTGGATCTGAAGCCCGACATCTTCTTCCTGCTGTTCCTGCCGCCGCTGTTGTTCCTGGACGGCTGGCGGATTCCCAAGGAAGACCTGTTTCGCGACCGGGCGGTGATCCTGGAACTGGCGCTGGGCCTGGTGCTGTTCACCGTGGTCGGCCTGGGCTTCATGATCTGGTGGATGATCCCGGAGATGCCGCTGGCGGTCGCCTTCGCCCTGGCCGCCATCCTGTCGCCGACCGATCCCATCGCGGTTCAGGCCATCGCCGCCCGCGTCCCGATCCCCAAGCGGCTGATGCACATTCTGGAAGGCGAGTCGCTGTTGAACGATGCGACAGGCCTGACCTGCATGCGGATCGCCGTCATCGCGGCGACGACGGGCGCCTTTTCCATCGGTCATGCGGTCGGCACCTTCGCCTGGCTTGCCGTGGCCGGAGTGGCGGTCGGCGTCGCGGTGACTTTGGCCATCAGCTACGCCAAGGGGTTCGTCAGCCGCCGCTGGGGCGAGGATGTCGGGGCCCAGATCTTGGTCAGCCTGTTGATCCCCTTCGCGGCCTATCTGGTAGCGGAAGAGCTTCACGCCTCGGGCATTCTGGCGGCGGTGGCCGCCGGCGTGACCATGAGTTTCACCGAGCGCGGCGGCGGTTCGAAAGGTCAGTCGCTGGCCATGACGCGTATCCGTCGCGCGGTCGTCTGGGACACGGTGCAGTTCGTCGCCAACGGCTTCATCTTCGTGATCCTGGGCGAACAGATGCCCTCTATCATGGCGCGGGCGGCCGAGGTCGTGTCGGGCACCAGCCGGCCCGAGGTCTGGTGGCTGGCGATCTATGTATTCGCCATCGTCGCGGCCCTGGCGGCGCTGCGATTCGTCTGGGTGTGGACCTCGCTGAAGCTGACACTGTTCCGCCGTCGCCATCGCGGACCGCCGCCCAAGGTGGGACTGCGTCTGACCATGGTGATGTCGCTGGCCGGGGTGCGCGGAGCCATCACCCTGGCGGGCATTCTGACGCTGCCGTTCGTTCTGGGCGACGGTTCGCCGATGCCGTCGCGTAACCTGGCGATCTTCCTGGCGGCGGGGGTGATCATCGTGTCTCTGGTGCTGGCGACTTTCGCCCTGCCGCGCCTGATGAAGCACATCGAACTGCCGCCCGAGCCGTCGCATCAGCAGGAAGAGGACCGCAGCCGGATCGCCGCAGCAAGCGCCGCCCTGCGCGCCATCGAGGACGTTTCCCACGCCATGGCGGAGGGCAAACCCAACCCCGACCTCTATTCCGAGATCGCCACGCGGCTGATGGAGATCTATCGTCACCGGATCGAGAGTCGGACGCGGCACGACGAAGACGACTTGGAGACGGCGCGCCAGATGGATCAGATCGAGCGGCACCTGCGCCTGGCGGGCCTGTCTGCGGAAAGAGCTGAGTTCACCCGCCTGGGGCGGGCGCGCCTGCTGGACGAGGAGACGGCGAAACGGCTGATCCGCGAGGTCGACCTGCAGGAACTGCGCTACCTCTGAGGGATCAGCGCGCCATGAAGGCGTCGACGGCGGCGTAGCTGTCGGCGACGTGGTGGGCGCCGCGCGCGATTAGGCGCTCCGCCTGGCCGTCGCGGACATGGCCGCCGGCGGTCAAACCCACGACCGTCATGCCTGCCGCCACGCCGGCTGTCACGCCGGCCTCGCTGTCCTCGATCACCAGGGTCCGAGCCGGATCAGCCTCCAGGCTGTGGGCGGCATGCAGGAACAGGTCGGGGTAGGGTTTGCCGCGTTCGACCGCCAGGCCGGTGAAGACCGAGCCGTCGAAATGGTCGGTCAGGCCGAACAGGTCCAGGCCGATGCCGATCCAGTCGGGGCCGCTGGATGAGGCGATGCAACGCCGCTCGCTACGGGTGTTCAGGAAGCTCAACACGCCCGGCACGGGTTTCAATTGATGAGGGGCGCGGGCGCGGCAGGTGGCGAACCAGTTGGTATGGAAGTCGTCGGGGCAGGGACCGCCCAGCGCCGCCTCGACTACAGGCCGGTTGTCGCGCCAGCGCTTGCCCGTATAGGCGGCCAGCACATCGTCCAGGCTCGTCGGCAGGCCGATGGCGGTCAACTGTTCGGCCATGACGGTGCTGTTTAGCACCTCGCTGTCGGCGACGACGCCGTCATAGTCGAAGATGATCAGATCGTAGGTCACGAAGCGCGCTTTTCGGCGGCCTTTGCGGCGTCCCAGAGTCGGTCCATCTCCTCCAGCGTCGATTGGTCGGGCGTACGGCCGTCCCTGGCCAGTTCGGCCTCGATGAAGCCGAAGCGGCGCACGAACTTGGCATTGGCGGCGCGGAGCGCATCCTCGGGCTCGACGTCCAGTTTGCGCGCCAGATTGGCGACGACGAACAGCAGGTCGCCCAGTTCCTCGCGCGCCTTGGCTTGATCGCCGGCGGCGATCTCGACGCGCAGTTCCTCGACCTCTTCGGCCAGCTTGTCGAACACCTCGTCGGTCGCGGGCCAGTCGAAGCCGACGCGGCCGGCGCGTTTGGTCAGTTTGGCGGCGCGGGTCAGGGCGGGCAGGCCCACCGGCACGTCGTCCAGAACGCCGGGCTTTTTGCGGTCCTTGCGTTCGGCGGCCTTGATGACCTCCCAGGCGACGGTCTGTTCCTTCGACGACCGCTGGGCTTCGTCGCCGAAGACGTGGGGGTGGCGGCGTTCCAGCTTGTCGGCGATGGCCGCGACGACATCGTCGAAGGCGAACAACCCCTGTTCCTCGGCCATGCGCGCGTGGAAGACGACTTGGAACAGCAGGTCGCCCAGTTCGCCCTTCAGTTCGATCAGGTCGTTGCGCTCGATGGCGTCGGCGACCTCGTAGGCTTCTTCGATGGTATAGGGGGCGATGGTGGCGAAGGTCTGTTCCACGTCCCAGGGGCAGCCGCCATCGGGGTCGCGCAGTCGCTCCATGATGGCAAGCAGGCGGTCGATGGGTCTCATGCACGAACCTCGGCGTCACGCTGGTCCAGGGCTTTGCGGATGGCGTCGTGGCGCTCGGCGGTCAGTGGATAGTTCTTCAGGGTCACGGCGGCCAAGGCCAGCAGAACGCCCGGCACGGCGATGAACAGGACCTGCAGGGTGATCAGGGCCGTCTCACTGTTGCCCGTCGCGCCCGGAACGGCGCGAAAGCCCACCCACTGCAGGATCAGATAAGGGACCAGGGCGACGACATGGCCGATCTTGGTCGTGGCCGACAGGATCGACAGCATCAGGCCGGTGCGGTCCACGCCGGTCTCGAACCTTTCCTCGTCGCCCGCGTCGGCCATCATGGCGCGGGTCAGGAACAGGCCGGCGGCGTAGGGCAGGCCGGCGATGAACATGACGACCGCCGTCAGGGCGAAGTTGCCGCCGGGAACCAGGGTCGCCCCGACATAGAGGACGGCCGAGACGATGCTGGCGACGGCCAGGCCCCTGTCCTTGCCGACCCGTGTGGCGAACCAGGCCCAGAAGGGCGCGCCGCACAGACCGGCGACGAAATAGACCAGCATGAACAGCCCCGCCTGGGTGTGGTCGTAGCCCCTGATCTGGCCGAAGAAGAAGAACAGAAGCGAGCCGGTGATGCCCGGCGCCACGCCCAGCAGCAGGTCGGCGATCAGAAGTTTGCGCACCGTCTTCTGGCCCAGCAGCGACAGATAGGCCTTCAGGCTGCCGTGCGGCTGGTCGCCCTTGGTCACGGGTTCGGGCACGGCGACCATGGCCAGGCCGATGGTGACGGGCAGGGCGATCACGATGGCCCAGCCCATGATGCGGACGCCCGCGGCATAGTCCCCGACGCCGGTCTTCACCACGATGGTCGGCAGCACCAGGATCAGCACCACCCCGATGATGTTGAACACCTGCCACCAGCCATAGACGCGGCTGCGCTGATCGTATTGCGGCGCCAGCACGGCGGCCCAGCCCAACTGGCCCAGGGTGCCGATGGAGAAGCCCAGGTAGAGGAACAGCAGCCAGCCGAACAGATACACGGCCGGGGCGCCAGGCTGGACGACCACGAACATCATGAAGGCCGCCAGCATCAGCATGGGCGTCGACAGGGCCATCCACGGCCGATATCGCCCGAACCGCGTCTTGGTCCGATCCATGCCCCAGCCGATGAAGGGGTCGAAGACGATGTCGATCAGCCGCACGGCCATGAAGACGGCCGCCACCACTCCCAGTTCCAGCCCCACGAAGGTGGCGTAGAATTCGGGCAGGGTGACGGGCAGGGCGACGCCGAAAGCCGCCAGAGGCAGGCAGGGGCCGGAAAAGGCGGCCAATACGGCGTTGGAGCGGCGAGGCGCGGTCGAGGCGGCCACGGTGGACATCGTTGGTCCTGCGAAAGACGGCGCGAGTCGGCCGCGCATGCACCATGCCAGCGATCGGCCGTGCTTGCACCGCCAAGCCGTCGATTGGCGCTTGTCGGAATCCGCGGCTTGGGGCTTGCTGTCTCCATGTTGCGGCGTCTTCTCGCGTTTCTCACCTTCTGGCTGGTGGCGGCCAGCGCCGTCGGGGCGCGCGCGGCGGGGCCGTGCCATACCAACGCCGACCTGTGGCGCGATCAGGGATTGAGCAACGCCATCTCCTACTATTCGCTGGAATGGGCGCCGTTCGGGGCGGTCGAATGGGGATGGGAAACCTATCTGCCGCTGATCCAGCAGGAAATTCACACCCGATGCGGGCCGGGCACGCCGGTCTTCGCCTCTCAGTTGGCCGGGTTTCAGCAGACGCACGGCCTGGCGCCGACAGGGTTGTTCGACAGCGCGACATTTCAGGTCTTCAAGGGCGTGTGGCAGGAACGGCGGCCGTTCGTGATGGCGCGTCTGCGCCAGGAATGCCCCGATCCGCCGCAGATCAATCAACTGGGCTATCTGGTGGTCTCGGAGGAACACGCCGACCGGCTGACCCGGCTGCTGCGCCGTGACGTGCTGGACGCCTATCGCCGGATGGCCGCCGCCGCACGCGCCGAGGTTCCGGAGATCGCATCCGATCCCGAACTGCTGCAGATATTCTCCGGCTTCCGCGACCCCGAAGCGGATGCGGCGCGATGCGCCCAGCAAGGCAATTGCGACGGCCTGCGCCGCGCGGTCTGTTCAGCGCACCGGACCGGCACGGCGGTCGATCTCTATGTCGGACGCCTGCCTGGCCTGGGCGTCGATTCGACGGTTCCAGCCAGCCGTCAGGCCATGTCGCGCGGGGCGACCTACAGGTGGTTGGCGGCCAACGCCGGGCGGTTCGGCTTCGTGCCCTACGTCTACGAACCCTGGCATTGGGAGTATGTGCGACCGTGGGATCCATCGTTCGCGCCCTGACGCCGGGCGAAGCGGCCCTGGCGCAAGAAGCGTTCGGCGACGCGCTTCGGCTGGATCACATCCGGCTGATCGGCTGGCCGTTCGCGCGGGCGTTCGTCGCCGGGCGCTGGTTCGGGCGTGATTGGATCGTCTGGCCCCGCCGAAGCCTGCGCGCCGACTTCGCCGACGCCGCACCCGGACTTCAGGGCCTGCTGGTGCATGAGTTGACCCACGTGTGGCAGGCGCAGCAGGGCGTCAACCTGCTGATCGCCAAGCTCAAGGCCGGCGACCGAGCCGCGTCCTACGCCTATGTCGCCGACGACGGCTGCCAGTGGTCCAGCCTGAATATCGAGCAGCAGGCCATGGTGATGGAACATCGCTTCCACGCGTGCAGAGGAAGCCAGACACCCGGCGACCGGGCCTTCTATGACCGCGTCTGTCCATTCAGCACGCCGGAACCGCCGGCGGGGGCTTGAAACCGATCCGATGACGCGCCAAGTTCGCAACGGTCGTTGTTGCGAATAACGATTCACATCATTTTCGGAGCCTCCCCATGCCCAAGATTCTCGTCCTCTATCATTCGACCTACGGCCATATCGAAGCCATGGCGGAAGCTGTCGCCGAGGGCGCGCGCGAGGTCGAGGGGGCCATCGTCGACATCAAGCGCGTGCCGGAAACCGTACCGGAAGAGCTGGCCAAGGCTTCGGGCTACAAGCTGGACCAGAAGGCCCCGATCGCCAAGATCGACGACCTGAAGGACTATGACGCCATCATCATCGGCGCCGGCACCCGTTTCGGCTCGGCCGCCTCGCAGATGCGGGCCTTCCTGGATCAAGCCGGCGGCCTGTGGTTCTCGGGCGCGCTGATCGGCAAGATCGGCGGGGCCTTCACCGCCACGGCGACCCAACATGGCGGTCAGGAAACGACCTTCCAGGGCCTGCACAACTTCTTCATGCACCATGGCATGCCGGTGGTTGGTCTGCCCTATGCCTATCAGCCGCAGATGACGCTGGACGCGGTTCATGGCGGCTCGCCCTATGGCGCCACGACCATCACGGGCGGCGACGGGTCGCGCATGCCCAGCGACATCGACCTGGGCGGCGCGCGCTTCCAGGGCAAGCACATCGCCGAACTGGCCAAGAAGCTGCACGGCTGATCCGATGCGCCAGCCCGCCGTCTTCTTCGGTCACGGTTCGCCCATGAACGCCCTGGGCGGTCCCTTCGCGGCCGCCTGGCGCGACCTGGGGCAGGCCATAGGCAGGCCGAAGGGCGTGCTGATGATCTCCGCCCACTGGGAGACGCGCGGGCTGGGCGTCACGGCGCAGGAACACCCCGAAACCATCCACGACTTCGGGGGCTTTCCGCCAGCGCTTCATGCGATGCAATATCCCGCGCCCGGCTCTCCAGCCCTGGCGGCGCGGGTGTCGGACCTGACCGGCGCCGTCCAGACGCAGCAATGGGGCCTGGATCATGGAACCTGGTCGGTGCTTCACCACGTCTGGCCGGAGGCCGACGTGCCGGCGGTGCAATTGTCGCTGAACCGCGAGCTGACAGCGCGCCAGCACTACGACCTAGCCAGGGCGCTGAGGCCCTTGCGGGACGAGGGGATCGTCATCGCCGGCTCGGGCGACTTCGTCCATAATCTGCGGACCTGGAAACGAGAGGACGGGGCCGAACCCTACGCCTGGGCCTCCAGCTTCAACACGGCCGTCAAGGCGGCGCTGGAGCGGGGCGATCACGACGCCCTGATCGACTGGGTCGGCCTGGCCGAGGACGCCCAACTGAGCGTGCCGACCGACGAACACTATCTGCCGCTGCTGTATGTCGCCGCCCAGCAAGCCCCGGGCGAGCCCGTATCCTTCTTCAACGACGTGATCGACGGCGGCTCGATCTCGATGACCGGGGTGCGGATCGGCTGATCAGGCCGCTTCGACCATCTTCTGGATGGCGACATAGTCGGTCTTGCCCGTGCCGAGGACCGGCACTTCGGCGACCTTGACGATCTTCTTGGGCACCACCAGTTCGGGCGCGCCGTTGGTTCGCGCCCATTCGGCCAGGGGCGCGACCTCGGCCCCGGCGTGATCCGTGACGAGCACCAGCTTCTCGCCTTTGCGGCTGTCGGGGATGGAGACGACGGCGTGGTGTTGTTCCGGCCAGACGGCGCCGGCGATGCCCTCGACGGCCGTCAGGGACACCATCTCTCCGCCGATCTTGGCGAAGCGTTTGGCGCGGCCCTTGATGGTGACATAGCCGTCGGCGTCCACGTCGACGATGTCGCCGGTGTCCAGCCAGCCGTCCTGAACGGGCTCCCACGCCAGAGGTTCGGCGGTTGTGACATAGCCGCTCATGACATTGGGGCCGCGCAAGAACAGACGGCCGCCGCCCTCGATGCCTTCGACCGGCTCCAGCTTCCAGTCCATGCCGGGCAGGATCTGGCCGACGGTGCCAGGCGCGTTGCGGTCGGGATGATTGACGGCGACGACGGGAGAGGCCTCGGTCGCGCCGTAGCCTTCCAGCAACTCGACGCCGCCGAACTTGCTGTTGAACAGGGCGCGGGTCTCCTCGCGCACCTTCTCGGCGCCGGCGACGGCGAACTCAAGCGTGGCGAAGTCGCCGGGTTCCGCCACGCGGGCGTACTGGCTCAGGAAGGTGTCGGTCGCGAACAGGATCGAGGCCTTCACCTGGGGCAACAGGTCGGTGATCTGTTTGGCGTGCAGCGGCGACGGATATTCGAACGCCTTCATCCCCTGCAACAAGGGCAGGATGACCCCGCCGGTCAGGCCGAAACAGTGGAAGGTCGGCAGCGGATTGAACATCACCCATTCCGGCCTCAGGTCGATGTGGGCGGCGACCTGACGCGCATTGGCGACCAGGTTCCTCTGGCTGAGCACCACGCCCTTGGGCGTGCCGAAACTGCCCGAGGTGAACAGGACCACGCCCGGCGCATCCGGATCGGTCTTGACGCGGAACCGCTTGGGCGCTGCGCCGGCGGCCAGACCATATAGCTTGTCGGCCAGGCCGATGGTCTTTCGCACGTCATCCAGCCAGACGACCTCGGCGACGGTCTTCAACTCGACGATCAACTCGTCCAGCTTGGCCTGGTCGATGAAGCGTTTGGCGGTCAGCACCTTCTTGACGCCCGCCGCCTTGATCGCCGCCTTCAGATTGGCCTCGCCGGCGGTGAAGTTCAGCATGACCGGCACCCGGCCGTGGGCGTGCAGACCGAAGAAGGTCACGACCACGCCCATGGAGGACGGCAGCAGGATGGCGACGCGTTCGCCCTTGTCCGTCATCTGCGCGATCTTGCGGCCCAGCACGAAGGCCGCGCGGATCAGGCCGGTGTAGGTCAGGGGATGACGGTCCTGATCCTCCAGGATTTCCTTGTCGCCGAACTTCGCCCGAGCCTCGATCAGGGCGTCGATCAGCGATACGTCGTAGAGCGAGGGGTCCAGGGCCTGGCGCAAGCGCGTCTCCTACGGAGGGCGTCTGCGGCCCTCTCTGTCATTGGGGCGTCAGTCATTAATGACGCCAGGTCATCTTGAAAAGATGTGTTACGTGCCGTGAGGTGCGGGCGCGATCACGCCTGCGGGAGGTCTGTTACCGGGTTTGCCTTGCCTAAACGGCCGCAAAGTCCGAAATACCGGCCATGGTCACACTGATCGACACCCTGCAACGCAAGCCGTCGGAGCTGCGTCACCCCGAAAAGCAGAACCGGCCGGAATCGGCGGTGCTGAAAAAGCCCGACTGGTTGCGGGTCAAGGCGCCCGGCTCGGGCCAGTACAACGCCACCAAGGACATCGTCCGCTCCAAGGGGCTGGTGACGGTCTGCGAGGAGGCGGCCTGCCCGAACATCGGCGAGTGCTGGAGCCAGAAGCACGCCACCCTGATGATCATGGGCGACACCTGCACGCGGGCCTGCGCCTTCTGCAACGTCAAGACGGGCCTGCCCCAGCCGCTGGACCCGGAAGAGCCGGGCAAGGTCGGTCTGGCGGTTCAGCAGATGGGCCTGAACCACGTCGTCATCACCTCGGTCGACCGTGACGACGTGTCGGACGGCGGCGCGGCCCACTTCGCCGAGGTGGTGCGCCAAATCCGCCTCCAGGCGCCCAACACCACCATCGAAATCCTGACGCCCGACTTCCTGCGTAAGGACGGTGCGGCCGCCGTGATGATCGACGCCAAGCCCGACGTTTTCAATCACAACCTGGAAACCGTGCCGCGCCTGTATCTGAAGATCCGGCCCGGCGCCCGCTACTTCCATTCCCTGCGTCTGCTGCAGATGGTCAAGGAGCGCGACCCCGAGCAGTTCACCAAGTCCGGCATCATGGTCGGTCTGGGCGAGACCAAGGAAGAGGTCATGCAGGTGATGGACGACATGCGCTCCGCCGGCGTCGACTTCATCACCATCGGCCAATATCTGCAGCCGACGCGCAAACACGCCGCCATCGACCGTTTCGTCACGCCGGAAGAGTTCAAGGCCTATGAGGCCATCGCGCGGGCCAAGGGCTTCCTGATGGTGTCCTCGTCGCCGCTGACGCGCTCGTCGCACCACGCCGGCGACGACTTCGCCCGGCTGAAGGCGGCGCGCGAGGCGCAGCTGAAGCGCTAAGCCTGGAATGGCGGTCCATCGCGTCACGCGCATATTGCCCTATGCGCCCGAGCAACTGGCCGATCTGGTCGCCGATGTGCGGACCTATCCCGACTTCGTGCCGTGGGTGACGTCGATGCGCGTCTGGAACGACCGCGGCGAGGCCGAGGGCGTGACCGTCGTGGACGCCGAGGCGGGCGTGGGCTTCGCGGTGCTGAAAGAGCGGTTCTCGACCTGGGTTCGACATGACCGCAATGCGCCCAAGGTCGAGGTCGGCCTGCTGCGCGGGCCGTTCAACCATCTGAAGAACCGCTGGGAGTTCTTTCCCCATCCCGAAGGGACGCGGCTGGAGTTCATGATCGACTTCGCCTTCAAGTCCCGGATGCTGGACCTGATGCTGCAGGCCAACTTCGACCGCGCGGTGGAAAAGCTGATCGGCTGTTTCGAGGCCGAGGCGAAGCGCAGGTACGGCGGATCATGAGCTTCGATTTCGACGCGGTCGTGGTGGGCGCGGGGGCCGTCGGTCTGGCCTGCGGCCGGGCGCTGTCGAAGCGGGGCCTGACGGTGCTGGTGCTGGAGAAGGAAGGCCACATCGGTCAGGGCGTCTCCTCGCGCAATTCCGAGGTCGTCCACGGCGGACTCTATTATCCGACCGGCTCGCTGAAGGCGAAGTTCTGTGTCGAGGGGCGCCGCGCCCTCTATGACTTCCTGACCAGCCACAAGATCGACCACTGGAAGTGCGGCAAGCTGGTCGTGGCGACCGAAGAGGCCGAGGTCGGGCGGATCGAAGCCATCTTTCAGCAGGCGACGGCGAACGGCGTCGAGGGGCTGGAGCATCTGACTGGCGCTCAGGCGCGCGCGCTTGAGCCGGAGTTGAACGCCCACGCCGCCATCCTGTCGCCCCAGAGCGGCCTGTTCGACAGCCACGGCTACATGCTGGCCTTGCAAGGCGAGATCGAGGACGCGGGCGGATCGGTGGTGACGTCCGCGCCGTTCGAGGGCGCGGAGCCGCTGCCGGGCGGCGGCTTTTCCGTCCGGGTCGGCGGGGAGGGGGCGATGAGCGTCACCAGCCGTCTCTTGGTCACAGCGCCCGGCCTGTCGGCCCAGGCTGTGGCGGGCGCCGTCGTCGGCTATCCGCCCAACGACATTCCGTCCGGCCATTTCGGCAAGGGGGTCTATTTCCGCCTGATCGGCAAGGCGCCGTTCGATCGGCTGATCTATCCGCCGCCCATTCCCGGCGCCCTGGGCACCCACTACCGCAAGGACTTGGGCGGTCAGGCCGTGTTCGGGCCGGACCTGGCCTATGTCGAGAGCGAGGACTATTCGGTCGATCCGGCCAAGGCCGAGGAGTTCGCGCGCTACATCCGCCGCTTCTGGCCGGGCGTTAAGGCGGATCGGCTGACGCCCGACTACGCCGGCATCCGGCCCAAGCTGCATGGACCGGGCGAACCCCAACCCGACTTCCAGCTGCATGGGCGCGAACATCACGGGATCGACGGTCTGATGGCCCTGTTCGGGATCGAAAGCCCCGGCCTGACCAGTTCCCTGGCCATCGGCGAGGCCGTGGCCGAAGCCTTGACGGAGGCGTCATGACCGAACGCGAGAAGATGCTGTCGGGCCTGCCTTACGATCCTGGCGATCCGGACCTGCGCGATGGGCGGGCGCGGGCTGTCGGCCTGACCGTCGCCATCAACGCCGAACCGGACCGCGACCGCCGCAGCGGTCTGGTCAACGAACTGGTCCACACCGCCGATGGTCGGGCGGTCGTCATGCCGGGATTCTTTTGCGATTATGGCGCCAACATCCACCTGGGGGCCCGCGCCTTCGTCAACGCCAACTGCGTCTTTCTGGACTGCGCCGAAATCCGTATCGGCGACAATTTCCAGGCCGGTCCGGGCGTCCAGCTTCTGACGCCTGAGCATCCGCTGGACGCCGTGGCGCGCCGTGGGACCGAAACGGCCCGACCGATCGTCATCGGCGACGATGTCTGGATCGGTGGGGGCGCCATCGTCTTGGCCGGCGTGACCATTGGTCATCGCTCGGTGATCGGCGCCGGCAGCGTGGTGACGAAGGACGTGCCGCCCGATGTGGTGGTGGTCGGCAATCCGGCCAGGATCGTGCGCCGTCTGACGTCTGCTTAAACGCCTTGAAATCGTCGCGCGGTTCATGCATAAGCCGCGCCTCGCGTGGCGGCTCTATCGGGCCGCCGCTATTGTTTTCGCGCCAGACAGGCTTCGGCTCTGGGCGGCGCCCGACTTAGAAGATTGAGACGGACATGGCCGTTCCGAAGCGCAAAGTATCCCCCTCGCGTCGCAACATGCGCCGCGCCCACGACGCCCTGACCTCGAACGTGTACGTCGAGGACAAGGACACCGGCGAGCTGAAGCGCCCGCACCACATCGATCTGAAGACCGGCACCTATCGCGGCCGCCAGGTCCTGACGCCCAAGGAAGACTAGGTCTTTCCCGGCCTCCGGTTTCGACCGGACGATGATTTTTACGGCGCGCGGTGCCACCGCGCGCCGTTTTCGTGCGTTCTGGACGGTGAAGCTTCCGCCTGGAGATCCTCGATGATGATTCGTTTCGCCGCTGTCGTCGCCGTCAGCCTACTGACACTGGCGGCCTGCGATCAACGCAAGGAGACGGCCCCTGCGGCCGCTGCTCCGTCGCCGGAGGCGCCGGCGCCCCAGCCGGTCGCCGCCGACGTCCTGACCGCGGACGGCCTTGGACCGGCCCGGATCGGCATGAGGCGGACCGATCTGGTTAAGGCGTGGGGCGACGACGCCCAGCCCGCAGCCGTCGGCGGACCCGACCCTGAAACCTGCGACATCTTCCATCCCGCAAAGGCGCCGCAGGGGGTGCTGGTGATGATCCAGGACGGCGTCCTGACGCGAATCACCTTGGCGCGCGGGGCGACGATCAAGACGGATCGCGGCTTCGGGCTGGGCGACACGGCCCTGGCGATAAAACAGGCCTATGGCGGCGCCGTCTTCGCTCAGCCGCACAAATATCAGGCCGCGCCGGCCGAGGATCTGTTCGCCTGGTCTATGGGCGGCTCCACCGCCTATGTCACCGATCCCGCGGCGCGCGGCGTCCGCTATGAGATCGGCGAGGACGGCAAGGTCGCCATGATCCACGCGGGTGATCCGTCGATCCAGTTGGTAGAAGGCTGTTCCTGACCCGCAAGGCCACGGCGCCATTGGCGTTTGGCGGGGAGGCGGCTAAACGATCAGACCTTCTTCCCGCCTTGAGCCAAAGAGCCGAGCCATGACCGACATCGCCGACATCGTCGCCCGCCAGATCCTCGACAGCCGGGGCAATCCGACGGTGGAAGTCGACGTGACCCTGGATGACGGTTCGTTCGGCCGCGCGGCCGTGCCGTCCGGCGCCTCGACAGGCGCGCACGAGGCGGTCGAACTGCGCGATGGCGACAAGGACGTCTGGGGCGGCAAGGGCGTTCAAAAGGCGGTCGACGCCGTCAACGGCGAAATCTTCGACGCCCTGTCCGGCATGGACGCCGAGGATCAGCGTCGCATCGACGAGGCGATGATCGCTCTGGACGGCACGCCCAACAAGGGGCGTCTGGGCGCCAACGCCATCCTGGGGGTGTCCCTGGCGGTCGCCAAGGCCAGCGCCGTTTCGGCCAACCTGCCGCTTTATCGCTACATCGGCGGCGTCTCGGCCCGCGTTCTGCCCACCCCGATGATGAACATCATCAATGGCGGCGCGCACGCCGACAATCCGATCGACATTCAGGAATTCATGATCCTGCCGACCGGAGCGGCCGACTTCTCGGAAGGTCTGCGCATGGGCACGGAAATCTTCCACGCCCTGAAGACGCAACTGAAGGACGCCGGCCATAACACCAACGTCGGCGACGAGGGCGGCTTCGCCCCGAACCTGGCCTCGGCGGAGGAGGCGCTGAGCTTCATCACCAAGGCGGGCCAGGCGGCCGGTTATCTGGCCGGTGAAGACTTCCACCTGGGCCTGGACGTCGCCTCGACCGAATTCTTCAAGGACGGCAAGTACGTCATGGCGGGCGAAGGCAAGACCGTCGACGCCGAGGGCATGGTCGCCTATCTGGCGGATCTGTGCGAACGCTTCCCGATCGTCTCGATCGAAGACGGCATGGCCGAGGACGATTTCGAGGGCTGGCGTCTGCTGACCGAACGTCTGGGTGATCGTATCCAACTGGTCGGTGACGACCTGTTCGTCACCAATCCGGCGCGCCTCGCCGCCGGCATCGGCGAAGGCCTAGCCAACTCCATCCTGATCAAGGTCAACCAGATCGGCACCCTGTCCGAAACCCTGGACGCCGTCGATATGGCCCAGCGCGCGGGCTACACCGCCGTGATGAGCCACCGTTCGGGCGAGACCGAGGATGCAACCATCGCCGACTTGGCCGTCGCCACAAACTGCGGACAGATCAAGACCGGCTCGCTGGCCCGTTCGGACCGGGTGGCCAAATACAATCAACTGCTGCGCATCGAAGAGATGCTGGGCGACCAGGGCGTCTATTTCGGCGACGGCATGCTGCTGCGCTAGGACGCTGAATTTTCGGCGGAGAATCTGGGTTCTCCGCCGATCTTCTTACGGTCAAGCTACATTTTGTTAGGCATTCTGAGGCACGGTTTCTGAACCGTGTTTTTACGCTCAGAAGGAGCGTTCAGTGCTTGAACGAATGAAGCCTTATCGTCTGTCCCTCGCCCTGTTGTTGCTGGTCGCCTATCTCGGCGTTCAAGCGCTCACGGGTGAGAGGGGGCTGCTCAGCTGCGCCTCGCGCGACAGCCTGTTGGCTCAGCGCGCGGACCAGCTGGCTCATTTGACCGAACAACGCCGCGACCTTGAAACTCGAGTCCGATACCTGCGGTCCGACAGTCTGTCGCGCGATCTGCTGGAGGAGCGCGCGCGCGCCGTCCTCGGCTTTTCCGACCCGCGCGACTATGTGATCCGCGTTCCGGCCCAGACGGCCCAGAGCTGAGCCGCTCTCAGCGGTGAACTATTGTTACAGGCGGCGACGCACCCCTTTGCGTTACCGGAAGGAAGGCTGCTAAAGCCCCCTTCCGTAACGATAAGAAGGCGTCGCTCACCGGCGCCTAGCCGGGAGATGCCGGATGGCGAAAGCCCCAGCCAAGACTGCTCAGACGACCACGCCTGACAAACTGCCCAATGCGCCGACTGCGTCCAAGGAAGACCTGCTGCGCTTCTACCGCGAGATGGTCCTCATCCGCCGCTTCGAGGAGCGCGCGGGCCAGCTGTATGGCATGGGCCTGATCGGCGGCTTCTGCCACCTGTACATCGGCCAGGAAGCCGTGGCGGTCGGCGTTCAGGAGAGCGTCAAACAGGGCCACGACAAGATCATCACCGGCTACCGCGATCACGGCCACATGCTGGCCGCCGGCATGGACCCGAAGGAAGTGATGGCCGAGCTGACCGGCCGCATCGGCGGCTCGTCAAAGGGCAAGGGCGGTTCGATGCACATGTTCGACGTGCCGACCGGCTTCTATGGCGGTCACGGCATCGTCGGCGCCCAGGTGGCGCTGGGCACCGGCCTGGCCTTCGCCGGCAAGTATCGCGGCGACGATTCGGTGGCCTTTGTCTATTTCGGCGACGGGGCCTCGAACCAGGGGCAAGTGTACGAGAGCTTCAACATGGCCCAGCTGTGGAAGCTGCCGGTCATCTACATCATTGAGAACAACCAGTACGCCATGGGTACGAGCATCGAACGCTCGTCCTCCACGACCGAACTCTACATGCGCGGCTCTAGCTTCGGCATTCCGGGCGAGCAGGTGGACGGCATGGACGTGCTGGCCGTGCGCGACGCCACGGCCAAGGCCGTCGAACGCGCCCGCGCGGGCGAAGGCCCCTATATCCTTGAAGTGAAGACCTACCGCTATCGTGGTCACTCTATGTCCGATCCGGCGAAATATCGCTCCAAGGAAGAGGTGGACGAGGTCAAGAAGACCCGCGACCCGATCGACCATCTGAAGATGCTGCTTTCGGCCGCCAAGGCGACCGACGAGGAGCTGAAGGCCATCGACGCCGAGATCAAGGCGATCGTCGCCGAAGCCGTACAATTCGCTCAAGAGAGCCCGGAGCCGGATCCGTCCGAGCTCTACACCGACGTCTACGTGGGGGCTTGAGGTTGACTTTCTTACCCGCGTTGGCCTCGGTAGCGGTTGCTGTCATGGCCTGCAGCCCTACTGTTGAACCGCCAGCCTCGACACTCGTCACCATCGAAAAGGACGGTTCATTGTCCATAGATGGAGAAGTCGTGAAACCGAGTGAGGTTAAGCGCAGAGCCGGAGACAAAACTGTCCTTTTGACAGCCTCGCCGGACATTCAATTCACGCAATTCGAGCAAGCCATGCGTGATCTCCAAGGACTGAATATCCCGATTGCGATCGTCGGGGAGGATTCTCAATGACCGACATTCTGATGCCGGCGCTCTCCCCCACGATGGAAGAGGGCACGCTGACCAAATGGCACATCAAGGCGGGCGACACCGTGTCGGCCGGCCAGGTGATCGCCGAGATAGAAACCGACAAGGCCACGATGGAAGTCGAGGCCGTGGACGAGGGCGAAGTGCTGGAAATCCTGGTTCCCGAAGGTTCGGAGAACGTGAAGGTCAATACGCCGATCGCGCGCTTGGCGGGCGAAGACGGCGCCGCTGCGCCCGCGCCGAAGTCTGAGGCCGCCAAGGCCGAGGCCGATGCGCCCAAGGCGACGGCCGAAGGCAAGACCGGCGATCCCGAAAAGGCCCCGGCTCAGACGGCGTCGCCCAAGGTCGAACTGCGCGATCCGGAAATCCCGGCTGACGCCAAGCTGGTGAAGACCACCATCCGCGACGCCCTGCGCGACGCCATGGCCGAGGAAATGCGCCGCGACGAAAACGTCTTCCTGATGGGCGAGGAAGTCGCCCAGTATCAGGGCGCCTACAAGGTCAGCCGCGAACTGCTGCAAGAATTCGGCGAGCGTCGCGTCATCGACACCCCGATCACCGAGTACGGTTTCGCCGGCGTCGGCGTCGGCGCGGCCATGGCGGGGTTGAGGCCCATCGTGGAGTTCATGACCTTCAACTTCGCCATGCAGGCGATCGATCACATCATCAACTCGGCGGCCAAGACCCTGTATATGTCGGGCGGTCAGATCCGCTGTCCGATGGTGTTCCGCGGCCCGAACGGCGCCGCCAGCCGCGTGGCCGCCCAGCATAGCCAGGACTATTCGGCCTGGTACGCCCAGGTGCCGGGCCTGAAGGTCATCGCCCCTTACGATGCGGCCGACGCCAAGGGCCTGCTGAAGGCGGCGATCCGCGACCCGAACCCCGTCGTCTTCCTCGAGCACGAGATGATGTACGGCCTGGAGTTCGACGTGCCGGAGGTCGAGGACTGGATCGTGCCGATCGGCAAGGCCAAGGTCCGCCGCGAAGGCAAGGACGTCACCATCACCGCCCACAGCCGCATGGTCGGCTTCGCCCTGCAGGCCGCCGAGAAGCTGGCCGAAGAAGGGATCGACTGCGAGGTCGTGGACCTGCGGACCCTGCGGCCGCTGGACACCGACACCATCGTTGACAGCGTCAAGAAGACCAGCCGCCTGGTCTCGGCCGAAGAGGGCTGGGGCCGGATGGGCGTCGGCGCCGAGGTGGTGGCCTGCGTCATCGCCGAAGCCTTCGACTATCTGGACGCCCCGCCGCTGCGGGTTCACCAGGAAGACGTGCCGCTGCCCTACGCCGCCAACCTGGAAGTCCTGTCGCTGCCAGGCGTGGACAAGATCATCGCAGCCGTGAAGCAGGTGATGGCATGACCGATATCCTGATGCCGGCCCTGTCTCCTACTATGGAAGAGGGCGTTCTGGCCAAGTGGCACGTCAAGGTCGGGGACGTCGTTTCCGCCGGAGACGTGATCGCCGAGATCGAGACCGACAAGGCCACGATGGAAGTCGAGGCTGTGGACGAGGGCGAAGTCACCGACATTCTGGTCGCTGAGGGCACGGAAGGCGTGCAGGTCAACACGCCCATCGCCCGCCTGAAGGACGAAGGCGGCGCCGCCGCTGCGCCCAAGGCTGCCGAGGCGCCCGCCGCCAAGCCGCAGGAGGCCGCCAAGGTCGAGGCTGCGCCTGCCGCCGAAGCTCCGAAAGCTGCTCCGGCGCCCGCCGCGCCGAAAGCCGACAGCGGCGAACGCATCTTCTCTTCGCCCCTGGCCCGTCGCATCGCCGCCCAGAACGGCGTCGATCTGAAGTCGATCAAGGGCACCGGCCCGCACGGCCGCATCGTCAAGCGCGACGTCGAGGCCGCCGGCAAGGGTTCGACCCAGCCTGCCGCGGTCGCTTCCGCGACGACGGCCTCCAGCGCCGCAGCCGAACCGCGCAAGGCCCAGTCGCTGGCGCAGATGGGCATTCCGGACGGCAGCTACGACCTGATCCCGCTGGACGGCATGAGAAAGGCCGTCGCGCGTCGCATGGTCGACAGCATCCAGAACGTGCCGCACTTCCCGCTGTTCATCGACTGCGAGATCGACCAGTTGATGGCCGTGCGCGCCAAGGTCAACAAGATGCTGGAGCCGCAGGGGATCAAGGTCTCCGTCAACGACTTCGTCATCAAGGCGGCGGCCCTGGCCCTGAAGGCCGTGCCGGAAGCGAACGCCTCTTACACCCCCGAAGGCATCGCCATGCACCACAACGCTGATGTCTCCATGGCGGTGGCCATCGACGGCGGCCTGATCACCCCGATCATCAGGAAGGCCGAGACCAAGGGCCTGGCGCAGATTGCGACTGAGTCCAAGGACCTGGCCAAACGCGCCCGCGACCGCAAGCTGAAGCCGGAAGAGTTCCAGGGCGGCACCTTCTCGGTCTCCAACCTGGGCATGTTCGGGATCAAACAGTTCACCTCGATCATCAATGAGCCGCAGGGCTGCATCATGAGCGTGGGCGCGGGCGAGCAGCGCGCGGTCGTCAAGGATGGCCAGATCGTTGCGGCCACCGTCATGACCGTGACCCTGACCTGCGATCACCGCGTGGTGGACGGCGCGACCGGCGCCCGCTTCCTGCAGGCGTTCAAGCCGCTGATCGAAGATCCCGTGGCGATGCTGGCGTAAGGGGCGGGACGGGTCATGACCTCGGTCTATGACTTCTCCGCCCGCGCCATCGACGGTGCGGACGTATCGCTGGACCGCTTTCGCGGTCAGGCGCTGCTTATCGTCAATACGGCGTCCAAATGCGGCTTCACCGGCCAATATGAGGGCCTGGAGAGGCTGCATCGGGATTTCGCGGATGCGCCGTTCGAGGTGCTGGGCTTCCCCTGCAACCAGTTCGGCAATCAGGAGCCGGGCAGGGCGGCGGAAATCGCCGCCTTCTGCGCCACCAGCTTCGACGTGACTTTCCCTCTTTTCGACAAGGTGGAGGTCAACGGGCCGAACCGGCATCCGCTCTACGCTTGGCTGACCCGTCAGAAGCGCGGCTTTCTGGGCTCCCAAGCCATCAAGTGGAACTTCACCAAGTTCCTGACCGACCGCGAAGGCCGCGTCGTTGCGCGCTATTCGCCTCAGACTGAACCCTCGGCCATCAAGGCCGACATCGAGAAGTTGATCTGATCATGGCTGCTGAATTCGATCTCGTCGTCATCGGCTCGGGCCCCGGCGGTTACGTCGCGGCCATTCGCGCCAGCCAGTTGGGCCAGAAGGTCGCCATCGTCGAGCGCGAGAATCTGGGCGGCATCTGCCTGAACTGGGGCTGCATCCCGACCAAGGCCCTGCTGAAGTCGGGCGAAAAGTTCGAGAGCTTGTCGCATCTGAAGGAATACGGCCTGTCGGCATCCGGCGCGTCGTTCGACTTGGACGCCATCATCCAGCGCTCGCGCGGCGTCGCGGCGACGATGAACAAGGGCGTCGCCTTCCTGATGAAGAAGAACAAGATCGAGGTGATCGAAGGCTCGGCCAAGCTGGAGAAGGGGGCGGCCGCGCCCAAGGTCGTCATCGCCCTGAAGGCTGGCGGCTCGCGCACGGTCGAGGCCAAGTCGGTCATGCTGGCCGTTGGCGCCCGCGCCCGCGCCCTGCCGCAGATCGGACTGGAAGCGGATGGGGACAAGATCTGGGCCTATCGCGACGCCCTGGCCCCGAAAAAACTGCCCAAGTCGTTCGTCGTCATCGGTTCGGGCGCCATCGGCATCGAGTTCGCCAGCTTCTATCGCGCCCTGGGCGCCGAGGTGACGGTTGTCGAGGCGGTCGAACGCATCATGCCGGTCGAGGATGAAGAGGTCTCCAAGGCGGCGCAGAAATCGTTCGAGAAGCGCGGCATCAAGTTCAAGGTGGGCGCCAAGGTGACGAAGGTCTCCAAGAGCGCGTCGGGCGTGAAGGTCGACGTCGAGATCGGCGGCAAGGCCGAGACGCTGGAAGCCGAGGTCTGCATCTCGGCCGTCGGCATCACCGCCAACACCGACGGCATCGGTCTGGAGGCGCTGGGCGTCGAGCTGGATCGCGGCCACATCAAGACCGACAGCCACTGCCAGACCAATGTGAAGGGTCTGTACGCCATCGGCGACTGCGCCGGGGCGCCGTGGCTTGCGCACAAGGCGTCGCACGAAGGCATCCACGCCGCCGAACACATCGCCGGCTACAAGACGCCGAACGTCCATTCGCCCATCGCCGGCTGCACCTACGCCCAGCCGCAGGTCGCCTCGGTCGGCGTGACCGAACAGGCGGCCCGCGCCGAGAAGCGCGAGGTCAAGATCGGCCGGTTCCCGTTCCGCGTGAACGGCAAGGCCGTGGCGGCGGGCGAGACCGACGGCTTCGTCAAGGTGATCTTTGACGCGGCAACCGGCGCCCTGATCGGCGCCCACATGATGGGTCACGAAGTCACCGAGATGATCCAGGGCTTCGTCACCGCCATCACGATGGAGGCGACGGAAGAGGACATTCAGGGCATCGTCTATCCGCACCCGACCATGTCAGAGGCCATGCATGAGGCGGCGCTGGACGCCTATGGCCGCGTTCTGCACCTCTAGCCTGGCTGCACGCTGATCGGACAGGACAGCGGCGGATTGTCGCGCTAGCGTCGCAGTCGAGCGAGGAGGGGCGTCGATGCGGTCGTTGTTGAGAAATCGGGTAGAGGGCGAACATGCCCGTGTCGGCTTCGTCGAACTGTTCTTCGACCTGGTTTTCGTCTTCGCCATCACCCAGGTCAGCCACGGTCTGCTGGCGCATCTGACGCCGCTGGGCGCGCTTCAGGCGGCGATGCTTCTGGCGGCGGTCTGGTGGGCGTGGATATTCACCTCATGGGCGACCAACTGGTTGGACCCCGAACGCGAGCCGGTGCAGATCGCGCTGTTCGTTCTGATGGGGATCGGCCTGGTGATGTCGGCAGCCTTGCCGCACGCCTTTCAGGAAAAGGGCCTGGTGTTCGCCCTGGCCTTCGCCGGGATTCAGGTCGGACGCACGGCCTTCATGGCCTGGGCGATGCGCGACGATCCCAGCCTGCGGCGGAACGCCCTTCGCATCCTGATCTGGCTGTCCGCCGCGGCCGTGCTGTGGATCGCGGGCGGTTTGGCGGAGCCGGACCAGCGGCTGTGGTTCTGGCTGGCGGCCCTGGCGGTGGAATATGCGTCGCCGGCGCTCTATTTCTACGTTCCGGGGCTTGGGCGGTCGCGGACCGACGACTGGAACATCGAAGGCGGGCATATGGCCGAGCGGGTGGGTCTGTTCGTCATCATCTGCCTGGGGGAGACGCTTCTGATCTCGGGCGCCACCTTCGGCGGTCTGGACTGGTCGTCGGGCGCAGTGTGGGCGGCTTGCGTCTCGGCGGTCCTGTCCACGGTCGCCATGTGTTCTTCAGCCAGGCGCACGAATCCGCGTCGCACGCCATCATGCATTCCGACGATCCGGGGCGGATGGCGCGGCGAGCCTATACCTATTCGCCGATCCTGGTGATCGCGGGGATCATCGTCGTGGCGGTCAGCGACGAGCTCGTGCTGGCGCATCCGGGCGGACACGTTGCGACGGCGACAGCCCTGACCTTGCTGGGCGGGCCGATCCTGTTCCTCCTAGGGACGGCGGTGGCCAGTTGGGCGATCTGGCGAACGGTGGCCTGGACGCGACTGGTCGGTTGCGTCGTCCTGGCCACGGGCTGGCTGGTTCTGCCGTGGATGACGCCGCTGATCCTCAGCATCGTGACGACCATGGTGCTGATGGCGGTAGGCCTGTGGGAGACCGTGCGGCTGGGCGACGCCAGAACGCCCGTCTGACCCGTCGTCAGTCCGCCTTTTCCACGAAACTGTCGATCACGCGCTTTTCACCCGCCTTTTCGAAGTCGACCAACAGCTTGTTGCCCTCGACGACCCGAACGGAGCCATAGCCGAACTTCAGGTGGAAGACCCTCTGTCCCTTCTTCCAGCCCGAGCTGGACTTGGGGTCTGCGGTGGCGATCAGGCGGCCGTCGCCCTCGATGACCGCCTTGCGGGCGGGGATGCGCGCGGGCGTCTGGGCGGCGGTGAAGCTCTGGGCGCGTTTCCAGCCGGGCGAGGAATAGCCGCTGCCGAAGGAGGGGGCGTCGTCCCAGCGGCTCTTGGCCTCCTTCATGCCGGTCGAGGCGCCGTAGTAGCCGGTGTCGGACTGCGGATCGACGTGGGCGATGGGCAGTTCATCGACGAAGCGGCTGGGCAGTTGCGAGGTCCAGCGGCCATAGACCAGACGGTTGGCCGCGAACGAAATCCGCGCGTCCTGCTTGGCCCGGGTCACGCCGACGTAGGCCAGACGGCGTTCCTCCTCCAGACCCTTTTCGCCCTTTTCGTCGATGCTGCGCTGAGAGGGAAAGACGCCTTCCTCCCAGCCGGGCAGGAAGACCAGAGGAAACTCCAGCCCCTTGGCGCCATGCAGGGTCATGATCTGCACCGCCCCGTCGCCGTTCGGGTCGTCGCCCGCGCCGCGATCCAGATCCATGACCAGAGAGACGTGTTCCAGATAGGCCTGCAGCGTCTCGAATTGCTGCATCGACTGAACCAGTTCCTTCAGGTTCTCCAGCCGGGTCTGGCCGCTGGTCCGGTCGGCCTTCTGCATGTCGGCATAACCGCTCTCTTCCAGCACCGTCTCCATGACCTGCCAGTGCGGCGTGGTCTCCGACAACTGACGCCAGCGGTCGATGTCGCGCACGAAGTTGGACAGGGCGGTACGGGTGCGGGCCTGAAGCTCGTCGGTGTTGATCAGGCCGCGCACGGCCGTCAGGGCCGACAGATCGCGCTGGCGGGCCAGTTGCAGGATCTTCTGGACGCTGGTGTCGCCGATGCCGCGCTTTGGAACATTGACGATCCGCTCGAACGCCAGATCGTCGTCTTCGGACAGGATCAGACGCAGATAGGCGTGGGCGTCGCGGATTTCAGCCCGTTCGAAGAAGCGCGGGCCGCCGATGACCGTATAGGGGATGGCCAGCATGACCAGCCGTTCCTCGAAGGCCCGCATCTGGAACGAGGCGCGGACCAGGATGGCCATGTCCTTGTATTTCAGGCCCGGTTCGCCGGCATGGGGACGACGCGCGGTCTCGATCTCGTCGGCGATCAGCCGCGCCTCGGCCTCGCCGTCCCAGACGCCGCGCACCCGCACCTTGTCGCCGCCGTCGTCCTCGGTCCACAGGGTCTTGCCCAGCCGGTCGCGATTGGCGGCGATCAGGCCGGACGCGGCCCCCAGGATATGACGGGTCGAGCGATAGTTCCGCTCCAGCTTGACGATCCTGGCGCCGGGGAAGTCCCGCTCGAAGCGCAGGATGTTGTCCACCTCGGCGCCGCGCCAGCCGTAGATCGATTGATCATCGTCGCCGACGCAGCAGACGTTGCCGGTCGAGGCCGTCAGCAGCCGCAGCCACAGATACTGGGCGACGTTGGTGTCCTGATATTCGTCCACCAGGATGTAACGGAAGCGACGGCGATATTCCTCAGCCAGGTCCGCGTGCTGCGACAGGATGGTGATGTTGTGCAGCAGCAGATCGCCGAAGTCGCAGGCGTTCAGCGACCGCAGCCGCGCCTGATAGGCGGCGTAGAGACCCTGGCCCTTGCCGTTGGCGAAGTCCTCGCCGGGCGGCAGCTTGTCCGGCGTCCAGCCCCGGTTCTTCCAGTGGTCGATCAGGCCGGACAGCGATTTCGGCGTCCAGCGTTTGGTGTCGATATTGGCCGCTTCCAGCAGCTGTTTCAGCACCCGTTCCTGATCGTCGGTGTCCAGGATGGTGAAGCTGGACTTCAATCCGACCAGTTCGGCATGGCGACGCAGAATCTGGGCGGCGATGGAGTGGAAGGTGCCCAGCCAGCGCAACCCTTCGGCCGACGGGCCGATCAGATGGGTGATCCGCTCGCGCATCTCGCGCGCGGCCTTGTTGGTGAAGGTGACGGCCAGCAGTTCCCAGGGCCTGGCGCGTCCCGTGGCCAGAATGTGGGCCAGACGGGTAGTCAGGACGCGGGTCTTGCCCGTGCCGGCCCCCGCCAGCACCAGAACCGGCCCCTCGGTCGTTTCGACAGCCAAACGCTGTTCGGGGTTCAGCCCGGCCAGATAGTCGGGTGTCGCGTCGCCGGGCGGGCGGACGCGCGCGAGGTCGGAAATACGGGGAGAGGGCAGGTCGGTCACGGGCGGAACATACTCGGGCGGACGGCCGAGGCCGTCGGAATCGGGGCCGTCGGAATCTGAAAGGAGAACATAAGCAGCACAGCGGCCAAAGTCAGGCCCTTGTGCAAATGGATGCGGAAACCCAGGCGCGGTATCATGCTGTCCTGATGTCGAACATCCGGAGAGGGACGATGCGCAAACCCGGACTGAAGCGGGTCTATGAAACGCCCTCGGCCGAGGATGGAACGCGAATCCTGGTCGATCGCCTGTGGCCGCGCGGTCTGACCAAGGCGAAGGCGCGGGTCGATCTGTGGCTCAAGGCCATCGCGCCCAGCACCGAACTGCGCCAATGGTTCGGGCATGACCCGGATCGCTGGGCCGAATTCCAGAGCCGCTATCGCGCCGAGTTGGAGGCCAATCCGGACGCCGTCGCCGAACTGATCGCGGCCCTGCGACGCGGCCCCGCCACCCTGGTGTACGGGGCAAGGGACGAAACCCGCAACGACGCCGTGGTCCTGGCCGACTGGCTGGCTACTTCAGGCGATAGCTGATCGTGGTGACGACCCGGACCTTCTTGTTGGGAGAAGAGGCTTCATCGCCGGCGCCGTCACGCGCCAGGATTTCGAAGGACCCCTGACCCGCCGACTTGATCGGCCCCAGCGGTGCGCCCGAGTCCTTGGCGAACTGTTCTGCCCCGCTGCGGGCTGCGGCCGTGGCCTCTGCGATCATGGCGGGGCGCACATCGTTCAACCGGGTGAAGATGTAGGAGGGCCCCTGAAAGTCCTGCAGCACCACGCCCTGACGCACCAGGTCGTTCAAATTGCGGGTCGTGGTCTGGACCCGATCCACGTCGTTGGTCCGAACATTGACCGTCTGGGTCAGGATGAAGCGCGGGCCGCCGGTCTGGCTGGCGTATTCGCGCGAGCGGGTGTCGGCGACGCCCAGCTGCCCCAGATCGACGGCCTCGTCCGGATAGCCCTGAGCCTTCAGGAACTGGCGCACGATGGCCAGGTCGCCGTCGATATGCGCCTGGACTTCCGACAGGACGTCGCCCGAGGCGGTGAAGCGGATCGGCAGAACGGCCAGATCCGCCTTCACGTCCTTTTCCGCCAGGCCGCGCACGGTGACGGAGCGATCGCCGGCGCGGGCGTTGACGACGCCCTGACCGATCAAGGCCCCGCCGACGATCAGGCCGATGGCCAGAAGCCCGCCAGCCGCCGCAGCCGGTATCAGTCGAGACGTGTCCATACGCATGCTCCTCTTTAGACAGACTAGCTTACGCGTCCGTGTTCCGCGACCCAGTCCAGCGCCATCAGGCGACAGGCCGAGGCCAGCGGACGTCGGCCGCGCTGAGCATCCACGTTCGCCAGAAGCTGCGCCTTGCTCAGGCTGCGAACTTCGGCGATCCGGTCCAGAACGGCCCAGAACTCGGGCTCCAGCGCAACCGACGTGGCGTGGCCCGCCAGCAGAACGGACCGTTTGCGCAGTCCGCTCAACGCACCGCCTTGAGCACGATGTCGGCGGAGGACGGCGCGCCTTGGGTCAGGACGGCGTGGCGCGTGTCGGTTACGAACACCAGGGCGCCGGACGGATCGCGGATATCGGCTCGAACCGCATAGGTGTGGCGCGGATCGACTTCGGCGCCGGAGAAGGCCAGAACGACCCGATAGGGCGGAGCGCCAGCGATGGGCTCTTGCGCCTCGACCATGACGCGCGCGGGCGCATCGGCCAGGCTGACGTCCTCGACCCGCACCGTCAGCACATGACCCGGCGGCAGCATGATCCGCTCGCGATACAGCGCCGTGACCGTGACGACCGCCGAGTCCGTATTCTCCGCCGGTTCGCTGGGCGCGGGCGCCGTCGAAGCGCAGGCGGCCAGGGTCAAGGCGATGGGTAGGGCGAACGGGGCGTAGCGCATGGCGGGTCTCCTTCATCTCCACTGTGCCACAACTCGCGCCGCGACGTGAGCGGCATGGCCCGTCGCGACGTGTTATGCGCTGCGGACCGTTCGTCGGAGTTCATCTTGAGCCGTTCCTTCGCCTTCGCCGCCATCGCCGTCTGCGCCCTGATATGGGGAACGACCTGGTTCGCCATCACCCTGCAACTGGGCCCGGTCGACCCGATCGTATCCATCGTCTGGCGTTTCGGGCTGGCTGCGCTGGTGTTGTTCGGCTTCTGCGCGGTCACGAAGCGGCCGTTGCGTCTGAATCGCGCCCAGCATCTGGCGGCTCTGGGGCAGGGGGTTTGCGCCTTCGCCGTCAGCTACGGCTTCGTCTATGCGGCCGAGGAACAGGTGACGTCGGCGGTCGTGGCGGTGATCTTCGCCGCCCTGGCCTTCGTCAATCTGATCCTTTTTCGGGTGCTGGGCGGGGTGAGGGCGTCGTTGGCCGCCTGGCTGGGTGCGGCGCTTGGCGTCGTCGGGGTCGGGGTGCTGTCGACGGGACGGCTTTTGGCGGCGGACGCGGGTCTCGATCCGGAACGAGGCGTCCTGTTCGCCGTGATCGCGGTGCTGGCGTCGGCGTTTGGCAACTGGTTCGCCTGGCGGGGACAGAGGGCAGGAGCGCCGGTCATGGGCGCGACCGCCTGGGCCATGGCCTACGGCGCGGCCATCCTGGCGGCCTATGGCGTCGCGACCGGCGTAACCTGGCGGATCGAGCCGACGCCCGCCTATGTGTTGTCGCTGATCTATCTCTCGCTGTTCGGGTCGGTGATCGCGTTTGGCCTGTATTTCAGCCTGGCGCGCAGCAGGGGCTACGCCTTGGCCAGCTATATCTCCGCACTGACGCCGCCGATCGCCATGCTGGTGTCGGTGCTGTTCGAGAACGCCCGTTTCGGCTGGAGCGCATTGGCGGGTCTGGGTCTGGTGTTGGCGGGTCAGGTTCTGCTGATCCGCGCGCCCAAGGCCTGAAGCGGGCGCTCAGTCCTCCAGCTTCTGGCCGTCCAAATGCTTTGCCGCGCGTTCCCGCGCCTTGGCCGAGGCCTGTTTTTCCGCCTTGGTGCGGCCATGCGCGACCCGGTTGGTTGCGGCGCGCGCCCTTGCCTCGGCCTTGGCGCGATCCTTCCGGGCGCGGTTGAAGTTGACGATGTCGCCCATGACTAATCCTTCGGCGTTTCCGGTTTCGGGGTCGCCGTGGCGGGCAGGGCGAGCGCGGCGGGAACCTGGGAGTCCGAGATGGTCGTCGCCGGTATCAAGGGACTGTCCGGGGCCTGCCGATCCAGCCGGGTCCACGCATCGGGGCCGCGGCCGCGCTGTCGTCCCAGATCGAACAGGGCGGTCATGGTCGCCTGGTCGAACTTGAGGCTGGACGCCGATACATTGTCCGGGATGGCCGACAACGACATGTCCAGCCCGTTGCGTCTGGCGAATGCGGCCGTTACGGCCAGGTGAATCCGCAGCGAAGCCTTGCTCATGCTATCGTAGGTTCGGCTGAGGATGCCGGACAGGCGACCCGGCGTGACCCCCTCGTTGCGGCCCGTCTGACCATTGACGATGACATAGAGCGCGCCGACGCGCCCTTCATCGTGGGGTCGCGTCCACAGCATCAGCTCTTCGGGAATGGCCAGGAACGGCGTGTTCACGCCGCCGTCCACGTGCATCTCCAGCGCGACCTGATTGTCCGTCTGCAGGCCCGCGATCAGGGCAGGGGGGAAGACGCCGGGAATGCTGGCCGAGGCGACCAGGACTTCCTTGAACAGCTCTCGGGCGTTGTCGTCGCCCTGGGTCGCCAGAAGGCCCATGTCCCAGATGACGGTTTCCTCGTCGTCCAGATTTGTTGTCGCGACCAGCAGGCGTCGTCCCTTGGCGTGTTCGCGCGCCACAGCCTGGATCAGTTCGGGCGTGACGTTCTGGTCGACCAGATCGCGCAGGACGCGCGAGGAGAACAGGCTGGGATTCAGAAAGCCGGCGAAGCTGCGCCAGCTCAGGATGCCGCTGGCGGCGCCGCTGGTGTAGGCCTCGCGCAGTTCGTCGTCCCAGTCCGGGCCGAGGAAGGCGAACGGCGCGGCCAGCGCCCCCGTGCTGACCCCGGTGACCACGTCGAATTGAGGGCGGTCCCCATGCTCGGTCCAGCCGACGAGCAACCCGGCCCCATAGGCGCCGTTCGCACCGCCGCCCGAAAGAGCCAGGATGGAGGTCGGGTGGTCGGCGCGCAGGCGCCCGCCGATCTCCTGGGTAAAGGCTTTCAGCCGCGCGCCGTCGCTGGCGCGGATACGCGGATCGGCGGCCCTGATCAGGGCGCCGTCGGCGATACGAAGAGGGCCGGTTGGACGATCCAGCGTCCCGCAGGCGGCCAGCGTGAACGCCAGGGCGACGCTCAAAAGGCTCGATCCGATCCGCCGCATCCCGTTCAGCCTCGTGTGATTGCGCGCGCTTCCTCTACCGTGCGCTGGTCGCCGCCGCCATCCTGTGTAAGCGAACGACGCCAAGATTCGTTGGATCGAGAGGCCGCACTGACTTGGCAGATGTGTTAGAAGTCTTTCTCTGGATCATGCTCGTTCCGGAGACCTCGATCGTTAATATTGATGGACGGTAGAATTCGCTTCGGATGTCAGGATTGATTGCAACCCGCCGTCAAAATTCTATGTTGCCCCCTTATTCTGGAGTTTGAAGATGATCGCACTGACTTTGGCTCTCATGTTACAGCAGGCCGCCGCCGCTCCTCGCCCGGTGGAAATCGCCCCGGGCGCGCCATCGACCGCCGCCGCCCCTGGGACGTTGCCGGAACCGGCCCGGCCTGGTGATCGCCTTATTTGCCGTAGTGAAACCGTTGTCGGATCCAATCGCCGTCAACGAGTTTGCATGACGGCTGTGCAGCGCGACACCCGCCGTCAAAATGGACTGGCTCTTCGTGACAGCATGGACCGGCCTTATAATCCGGATCTTGCGGTCAGCAGCAGCGGAAGCTGATCGCCTTCGGGACTAGAGCTTGGAAAGCGGCGAGCGTGAACCTATATTCGCTTCGTCCGGCTTTGGCCGGACTATGGCGATAAAGGCGCCTGTAATAAGCGGACCGGACCCGGGTGCGATTCCCGGCGGCTCCACCAACTTTCTCCCCGCGTTATCGGCGGAGGCAGCCATGGGGCCGACTAGCATCGACGGACGTGTAAAGAGGATTGCTTTCGCTCGTCCTGGCCCACCGTATCGGGCCATTTTCTAACTGCGAACGATAACTTCGCTGGAGAAGTCGCTCTCGCCGCGTAATGCGGTTCGAGTGATTTCGAATCTTAAGTCCTAGGGGTTCAGATCCCTGGGCGGGGCTCGTCGGGGGGCCTGGCAACAGAACCCCCGGCACTTTCGCCAAAATGATCGGTAGCCTGGCGCCGGAATCCTGGCGCTTTCCTCACGGTTGATCGACGCCCCAGCGGGGAATCCATCGCTTTCGCCTGATCATGGCTTTCGCCCGGACGGCGGCGCCGCTATCAGTCACGCTCTGTTGCGAGGTGACGATGACCGATCAGGCCCCTCCGGTCGATGAGATGCAGTATGAGCGTTTGGCTCACGAGGCCCTGCGCGGCGTCATGCGCGCGGCGCTGCAACGTGTGTTGGCCGACGGCCTGCCCGGCGCCCACCATTTCTACATCACCTTCGCCACCCGCGCCGCCGGGGTGGTGGTGCCGCCCGACATCCTGGCGAAATATCCGCAAGAGATGACGGTCGTGCTGCAGCATCAGTACGAGGATCTTCGGGTCGAGGATGAGCGTTTCTCGGTCAAGCTGCGTTTCGGCGGTCTGCCCAAGAATCTGGTCATCCCCTATGCCGCGATCACGCGGTTCTTCGACCCCAGCGTCCAGTTCATGCTGCAATTCGAGGAGCCGGCCGTGGTCGAGGCTGCCGAGGACACGCCGGTTCAACCGACGGAGCTTCCCCCGGCGTCGGACGGCCCGAAGGTCGTGTCCCTGGATCAGTTCCGCAAGAAATAGCGGCTAGTCGACGCGCGGATAGGTGCGGATGGTGATCCGCTCCTTCTCGCCTTCGTGACGCTCGACCAACAGGCGCGCGACCTGGCTGTCGTCGTGGAACAGATAGCCCTTGATGGCGTCCAGCAGGGCCTTGGCCAGATTGTCCAGGTCCATCCACGGGGGATCGCCGACATGCTCCATGCGGATTTCGACCACATGGTCGCCCCACGACGGTCGGCCGGCGCGCCACTCCTTGCGCATGAACTCATAGACCAACGGCTTGTAGTATTTGGCCTGGGTCGTCAGGCCGTCGATGACGATCTCGACAGCCGCGCCCTGCTCGCGCGCGCGGACCTTGCCCGTGCCGATCCAGCCTGCGCCGTTCTTGTCCTGCATGGCGACCGTGCTACACCGCCGCGCAATCCATCGCCACGCTGACAGACGAGATTTCCGCGCATGAGCAACGTCCGCATCGAAACCGACACCTTCGGCCCCATCGAAGTCGCCGCCGATCGCTACTGGGGCGCCCAGGCGCAGCGTTCGCTGGGAAACTTCAAGATCGGCTGGGAGAAGCAGCCCCTGCCGGTCGTGCGGGCCCTGGGCATCGTCAAGCGCGCCGCCGCCGAGACCAATCGTGAGCTGGGCAAGCTGGATCCGGCCCTGGCCGACGTCATCATCAAGGCGGCCAATGAAGTCATCGAAGGCAAGCTGAACGACCACTTCCCGCTGGTCGTGTGGCAGACGGGTTCGGGCACCCAGTCGAACATGAACGCCAACGAGGTGATATCGAACCGCGCCATCGAGATGCTGGGCGGCGAGATGGGCTCCAAGAAGCCGGTCCACCCGAACGACCACGTCAACATGAGCCAGTCGTCCAACGACACCTATCCCACGGCCATGCACGTCGCCTGCGCCGAACAGGTGGTCAATGACCTGATCCCTGCGCTGAAGCACCTGCACGGAGCCCTGGAAACCAAATCCAAGGCCTGGGCCCACATCATCAAGATCGGGCGCACCCACACCCAGGACGCCACGCCTCTGACGCTGGGCCAGGAGTTCGGCGGCTATGCGCAGCAGGTCGCCAACGGCATCGAGCGGATCGAGCAGACCCTGCCCAAGCTGATGGAGCTGGCTCAGGGCGGCACCGCCGTCGGCACCGGCCTGAACGCCCCCATCGGTTTCGCAGAGAAGGTGGCCACCCACATCGCCGAAATCACCGGCCTGCCCTTCACCACGGCGCCCAACAAGTTCGAGGCTCTGGCCGCCCACGACGCCATGGTCTTCAGCCACGGGGCCATCAACACGGTCGCGGCCTCGCTGTTCAAGATCGCCAACGACATCCGCTTCCTGGGTTCCGGTCCGCGTTCGGGCCTGGGCGAACTGGCCCTGCCGGAGAACGAGCCGGGCTCGTCCATCATGCCGGGCAAGGTCAACCCGACCCAGTGCGAGGCCCTGACCCAGGTGTGCGTCCAGGTGTTCGGCAACAACGCCGCGATCACCTTCGCCGGTTCGCAAGGCCATTTCGAGCTGAACGTCTACAACCCCGTCATGGCCTACAACTTCCTGCAGTCGGTGCGCCTGATGGCCGATGCGGCGATCAGCTTCACCGACAACTGCGTCGTGGGGATCGAGGCGCGCGAGGACAATATCGCGCGCGGCCTGAACAACTCGCTGATGCTGGTCACGGCGTTGAACGGCAAGCTGGGCTATGACATCTGCGCCAAGATCGCCAAGACCGCGCACAAGAACGGCACCACCCTGCGCGAAGAAGCGGTCGGCGGCGGCTATCTGACCGACGCCGAGTTCGACGAGGCCGTCCGTCCCGAGAAGATGATCTCGCCGGGTTGAGGCGGTGAAGCCATTCTAGACCAAGAACGCCGGCGGCCGACGACGCCGGCGTTTTTCGTCGGCTCAGGCCTTGGTGCGAATGGTGCGGCCGACGGGCGCCAAGGCGAGCTTGGCCAGTTCCAGATCCTTGAGCGCGAACGGTATGCCGATGATCGACACGAACTCGACCACCGCGATGACCAAATGCGACAAGGCGATGTACCAGCCCGCCACCACGAACCAGACGACGTTCAGCACCAGACCCAGACAGCCCGCGACAGGGTGGGCGTCCTGCCATACGATCTCACGTCCGAACGGCCAGAAGGAATAGCTGGCGATGCGCCAGGCCGCGAAGGTCCAGGGCAGGCCCACCACAGTCAGGGCCAGGAGCGCCCCGCCCAGCAACCACAGCAGGCCGGACAGCCATCCCCCGAGAACGAACCACAGGATATTGAGGATCAGTCGGATCACAGCAGTCTCCAAATCGCCTCGCTTGGCGAACCTCCAAATAGCAAAAGGCCCCGGCTGTTGCAGCGGGGCCTTCCACAATCGGCTTTGGTGAGATGTCAGTGGGTCTTTTCGGTCCAGCGAGCCTTGGCGTCGTCCTTTGTCAGGTTCAGACAAACATGGTTTTCGTTCACGCTTTCGACCCAGCTGACCGGGATCATGTGGTGTTTGAAGCCGCCGGCGAAATCGAGCTTGGCCAGTTCGATCTGGTCGCCCTTGACGTGATCGACCCGTCCGACGTGACCGCCGTCGGAACCGACGACTTCCAGATGTTCCTTGATCAGCGAAACGTCCACCATCTTGATCTCCTTGGGTTTGATTGGCTGCCTGACCCAACGGCTTCGGGTGGATGCGGTTTCAAACGGCGCCGCTTCGAGCGCGTGGTTCGATCCCACGCTCCAGTCTCAAGGCGAAGCTGGGGCATCGAAAAGGCGTCGGATCAATGCGCCCCTCAAGCCGTACGCGCCCAGTCCGGCGTCTGGTTGCGGAACCAGGTCAGTTGGCGTTTGGCGTAGTTGCGGGTGGCCTGTTTCAGCGCCGAGACGGCGTCGGCTTCGGTCATGCCGCCGTTCAGCCAGGCGGCGATCTCGCGCACGCCGACGGCCTTCATCGCCGGTAGTGACGGCGGCAGGTCGCGGGCCAGCAGGGTGCCGACCTCGTCCACCACGCCGCCCTGGATCATCAGATCGACGCGACGGTCGCAGTTGGCGTAGAGCGACGCGCGGTCCGGCTCGATGACCAGGCCGGTCCAACGGTCGGGCGATAGCAAAGGCTGGGTGTCGTTGCGCCAGGCGGACAGGGGGCGGCCGCTGGCGACCAGGACGCTCATCGCCCGAACCAGTCGTTGACGGTCGCTCTGCTCGATGGCGGCGGCGGCCTGGGGGTCATGCAACGCCAGGCTTGCCCGAAACACGGTCTCGCCCTGTTGCAGATAGTCCGCCTCGACGCGCTCCCGCACCTGCGGCGGCACGGCGGGGATGTCGGCCAGTCCCTTGGTCAAGGCCATGAAATAAAGACCCGTGCCGCCCACGAGGATCGCAGGCCGGCCTTCGCTCCGCAGATCGTCCAGAATCCTTAAGGCTTCGCGGCTCCAGCGGCCGACCGACCAGGCCTCGGCGGCGTCGGCGACGCCGTAGAGACGATGCTCGGCCAGGGCTTCATCGGTTTCGGAGGGGCGCGCGGTCAGGATGCGCAGGTCGGCATAGAGCTGCTGGCTGTCGGCGTTGATGATCGCCGCACCGTTTTCGCGCGCCATCTTCAGGGCCAGGGCCGACTTTCCAGAGGCGGTCGGGCCGGCGATCAAGGTGATGAGGGGCGGTCGGGGCAAATGCAGGCTCGCGGCGGGACTGGAACGGCGATAGAACGCGCGCCTTGTCGCCCGCAAGCCTTGTGGAGTTTCTCTTGGTCGATCGCGCCGCCGTTCTCGCCGCCCTGGAAGCTGTCATCGACCCGATTTCGGGCCAGGGTCTGGTCTCGGCCGGCCTGGTCCAAGGGCTTGTGGTGGCGGAGGATCGGGCGGGCTTTGCTCTGGAGGTCGCGCGCGACCGCGTGGCGACCTACGCCCCCGTCCGGGATGCGGCGGAGGCGGCGTTGAAGGCCTTGCCCGGCGTTACGCGCGTTTCCGTGGTGCTGACGACCGAAGCGGCCCCCCAGCCGCGCACGGCAAGCCTGTCGAGGGCCGCCGTCGATCAGGGGCGACCCAAGGCGCCGGTTGCGACCGATAGGCCGGCCCATGTGCGGCGCGTCCTGGCGGTCGCCAGCGGCAAGGGCGGGGTCGGCAAATCGACCGTCGCCGTCAATCTGGCGGCGGCCCTGGCGGCGCGGGGTCTGTCGGTGGGCGTGCTGGACGCCGATGTCTATGGTCCGTCTCTGCCGACCATGCTGGGGATCGGCGGTCAGCCGGCCTATGAGGATGGCGCCATCGTTCCCCATCTCGCTCATGGGCTGAAGGCCATGTCGGTCGGCCTTTTGACCAAGGCGGACGACGCCATGATCTGGCGTGGCCCCATGGCGTCCCAGGCGATCACCCAGATGTTGACTCAGACACGCTGGGGCACGGCCGAGGCGCCGCTGGACATTCTGGTGGTCGATCTGCCGCCTGGCACCGGCGACGTGCAACTGACCCTGATCCAGAAGACGCCGCTGGACGGGGCGGTGATCGTCTCGACGCCGCAGGAAGTCGCTCTGGCCGATGCGCGACGGGCCCATACCCTGTTCCAGCGGGTCGGCGTGCCGACCCTGGGTCTGATCGAGAATATGAGCGGTCCCATCTTCGGCCGGGGCGGCGCACAGGCCGAGGCGCAACGATTGGCTATCCCGTTCCTGGGCGATCTGCCCCTGGACGCCGCGCTGCGGGAAGGCGGGGATGCGGGCCGGCCACCGGTCGCAGTCGATCCGGCCGGCGTGATCGCCGACCGGTTCGCCGCCATCGCAGCCCTGGTCGTAGAGGGGCTGAAGCCCTAGACCGCCTCGACGATCACGGCCGTGCCATAGGCCAGGACTTCGGTCACGCCGGGCATGATCTCGGTGGCGTCGTAGCGGACGGCCAGAATGGCGTTGGCGCCGTGGTCCTGGGCGTGTTTGACCAGTTCGTCATAGGCTTCCTGACGCCCGGCCTCGGCCAGTTTGACATAGGCGCCGACACGCCCGCCCAGCATCGACTGCACCCCGCCGATGGCGTCCGAGACGACATTGCGCGAGCGCACGGTCACGCCGCGCACCAGACCGATGTGACGTGTGACGCGAAAGCCGGGCAGGTCGTTGGTGGTGGTGACGTACATCTCGGTCTCCTTGCCTGATCGAATCTAGCGGCGTTCCAACACGCGGAAGGTGAAGGCGTGATCATCCTTCTCGCCGGCTTCATGCGGTTCGCTCGACACCTCGGTCCAGTCCGCCGGGTCGAAGTCGGGAAAGCGCGCATCGCCTTCGGGGGCGGCGTCGACCTCGGTGACGTACAGGCGGCGCGCGCGGGGCAGGGCGGCTTCGAACAGGGTTGTGCCGCCGATGACGCAGATTTCGTCCACGTTATCTTCTTCGGCCGTCTCGCGGGCGATTTCGATGGCTTCGTCCAGGGTGGCGCAGACCAGGGCGCCCTTGGCCATGCCTTCGGCCTCATAGGACTGGTCACGGGTCAGCACCAGGTTCAAACGGCCGGGCAGGGGGCGCAACGGCAGGCTTTCCCAGGTCTTGCGCCCCATCAGGCACGGCTTGCCGATGGTGATGGCCTTGAAACGTTGCAGGTCGCTGCGCAGACGCCAGGGCAGATCGCCGTCGCGGCCGATCACGCCGTTACGCCCGCGCGCGACGACCAGGGAAATCACGGGCTGGGGCACGAACCTTGACCATTCCGATGCGTTGTCGAGGTCTCATCAATGAACGCGCGTGACCCCATGAGCAAGTATCTGCCCGCCATCGTCACCGGCCTCGTGGCCGCCCTCCTGTCGGGAGGCCTCATGGCCTTCATGCTCAGTTCGGCGGGCGCCGAGACGGGCCTGTTTCCGGCCTGGGTCGGCGGTTTCGTCGGCATGTTCACCGCCTATATCATGGCGAATCTGGCAGGCACGCGCCTGGGCAAGGCGGCGACGCCCGAACAGAAGCAGGCGGCGCTCGATTTCCGTCCGGAGCCGGGACAGGCCCTGTTGATCGTCTTTCGGGAAGGCTTCGTCGGCAAGGCTGCGGGTATGGAGGTCAAGCTGGACGACCGCCTCGTCGCCCAGCTGAAAAGCCCGCGCTTCACCGCGATCTCTGTCGCACCCGGCGGCCATCAACTGTCGATGGGATTTGTCGGCCTGGCGGCCAAGCAGAACAAGCCGACGGTGGAAGGCTTCATCGCCGCGCCGGGGGAGGTCGTCGCCTTTCGCGCCACCATGGCCATGGGCGCGTTGAAGAACCGCATCGAGGTGGAGCGGATCGACAGCCACGAGACCCTGTCCCTGCGGCTGAAGCCGATGGTCATGATCGCACCGGAAATCTAGCCGTCGGTCTCCAACCATTTCAGCCATTTGCGCCGCATGGCCTGGTCCAGATCGACGCCCGCCCGCGCGCAATAGATCAGCAACATGCCCAGGACATCCGCCGCTTCGTCGCCCAGCGCGCGGGCGTCCGGTTCGCCGCGCGCGCGCCCGGACAGGCGCAGATGCTCGGCCGTCAGCTCGCCCAACTCCTCCTGGAGTTTCAGCAGGGCCCAATCCCCGTCCCGGTCGATGTCGTGTTCGGCCGCATAGATGTCGGAGATGCGCAGGACCGAGGCGGTCAGGTCGTTCAGGTCCATGACGTCAGCGCCGTTCGACCGTCACGCCGTCGGCGGCGAAGGCCTGAAGCCGCGCCCGGGCGGAGGCGTCGTTCAGGGCGTAGGCGTCGAGGAAATCCTCGGTCGCCTGAACGATCTGGTCGAAGCGCGCGCCGTCCGCCGTTCCCGGCAACTGATGATCTGCACCGGCGAAGATCAGCAAGGTCTTGTCGCCAGCCGGGCTGACGTCGAACGGGATGCGGTGATCGCGCCAGTCGTCGGCGAAACCGGGAACCAGGTCCCGGTCGCCCGTGATCACCAGAAGGGGCCCGGCAAGGGTGCTATAGGTCTCGGGCGTTACGACGTTGGGAATGTTCCCGGCCGAGGAAAAGGCGATCACCCCCTTCACCGCCGGATCGCCCATGGAGCCGGCGACGGTTACGGCGCCGCCCTCGATCAACGACATCAGGGAGCCGAAGGAATGGCCCGCGACGATCAGGGGCTTGCCCGGATGTGTTCGCGCCGCCTCGGCGCGGGCGACGCTCAGGTCCTCCAGCCGGGTCAGGAAGGCGACCTGGCCTGTCGCGTCGCGATTCGGGTGTTTCTGCGAATCGACATGCAGCGGGGCGATGACGGTGAAGCCGTGCCGCGCCCAGGCCGTCAGCAACCGCCCATAGGCCTCGGGCGCGCCGCCGAAACCATGACTGAAGACGACGACGCCGCGTTCGTCGGGCGCGGCCCATACGTCCAGCAGGACGGCGCGGCCGTCGGGTGCAGGAATGGAAAGGTGCGTCGGGGCGATCGCGGCTTGTGCGACGGACGCGGCTTCAAGCGCCGCAGCCGGCGCCACGGGCGCGATCAGAAAGAACAGACCGGTCAGGGCGGCCACGGCAGGGCGAATGGACATCGGCGCCTCCAAAATCAGAATGGGAGCGTCAGACCGCGACCTGGGCCTTGATGTGCGGCCAGGCCTCGTAGCCTTCCAGCGTGAAATCCGACAGTTCGAAGCCGAACAGGTCGGTCCTCGGCGCGATTTGCATGGTCGGCAGGGGCAGGGGCTCGCGGCTCAGCTGCAGTTCGGCCTGGTCCAGATGGTTCAGATACAGGTGGGCGTCGCCGAAGCTGTGCACGAAATCGCCCGGCTCCAGACCGACCACCTGGGCCAGCATCATCGTCAGCAGGGCGTAGGAGGCGATGTTGAACGGCACCCCCAGGAAGACGTCGGCGCTGCGCTGGTAAAGCTGGCAGCTCAACTTTCCATCCGCGACGAAGAACTGGAACAGACAGTGGCAGGGCGGCAGGGCCATGTCGTCCACGTCGGCCGGGTTCCAGGCGGTGACGATGTGGCGTCGGCTGTTGGGATTGGTCTTCAGACCATGGACCAGTTTTTCGATCTGGTCGATGACGCGGCCGTCAGGCGCGGTCCACGACCGCCACTGCTTGCCATATACAGGACCCAGTTCGCCGTCGGCGTCGGCCCATTCGTCCCAGATGCGGACGCCGTTGTTCTTCAGCCAGCCGATATTGGTTTCACCGCGCAGAAACCACAGCAGTTCGACGATAATGGACCGCAGATGCAGCTTCTTGGTCGTCAGGACCGGGAAGCCCTTGGACAGGTCGAATCGCATCTGCCGGCCGAAGACCCCCAGCGTCCCGGTGCCGGTCCGGTCCTCGCGTCGTGCGCCATTGTCCAGGATGTCGCGCAGCAGGTTCAGATACTGCCATTCCGGATGGTCCGCCGGGGCGGCGCCTGCGCGCGACTGAACATCAGCGAGGATCATCTGGACGGTCATGAACCGAAGGTGCCCCAGAAAGTGATTCGTGACCCCGGAAATCGCCGTCGCAGGGCGGGCGTCCACAGAAAATCGAATCAGCCGCCGAAACCGCCCTCGTCGAGGAATAGCTGTTCCTCTGGCGTCGTCTCGCGCCCCAGGACGGCGTTGCGATGGGGGAAGCGACCAAACCGCACGATGATGTCGCGGTGGATTCGGCCCCACTTCTCCAGTTCCGCCTCGCCTTCGACCAAGGCCATGTAGCGGTCCTGGTCCTCGATCCTTTCCGAGTGCTCGAACGGCAGCAGAAGGAAGTTCTTCAGTTCCGGCGCTACGGCCTGGTGATAGTGCGCATCCACCGCCTGATTGGCGAACATCAGGGCCAGGGGGTCGGTGGCGAACTGGTGCGCCGTGCCGCGAAAGCTGTTGCGGGGGTACTGGTCCAACAGGATCACCAAGGCCAGAGCGCCCTCGGCTGTCGCCATCCAGTCGTCCAACTCCCGTCGCGCCGCCGCCCAATGAAGCGCGCGCCCGCTGTCGCGAAACAGGGTGTCAAAGGCCGCATCCTTGGCGAACCACTTCTCGGGACCGGCGTCCTTCCAGAAGGCGACGACGGAGGCGGGGGTGATAAGGACGGCCATGCGCCGAAGCCTAACCAACATCGCGCGCCATTTCCATCGGGGGCGCGTGGTCCGACTGTCGCGACCTGCGCCACTAGAGGGCGGCGAATGTGGAGTTGGGAGATCGCCTCGATCAGGCGGTGGCTGGGGAACTAGGATTGTCCCCATGAAGCCGATTTAGTTAGCAAATCCAAGTGCATACCGGCAATGCCAATACAGGCAAATCGAGCGGTTATTAGCACCACGCATTAGCGGTGATTCGGCTTCGCTGAGAAAGAGCTTAGGCTCCCTCATAATGGGTGACATGGACGCGATCTGCGAGACAATGCTGCTCCACAGCCCGGAGGCCATTTGAGCCAGCACACCATCGTCTTCGATCTCGAAACTGTGCCTTGCACTGAGACGCTCGCGCGCCTTCACAACCGCGACACCCTCACCGACGAAGAGGCTGTCGAAATCCTCGGCGAGAAGTTTCCGAAGCTTCCGCTCCACAAGGTCGCTGTTCTCGCTGCGCTGATCGCAGAGCGGATTGACGGCGTTTGGCGCGTCCAGTCGCTGGGTGCCCCCCACATTGGCGAGCGGAGTGAGGTCGATCTGATCTCGGCATTCGCAGCCCGCGTGGACAGCCTCCGACCGACGCTGGTGACCTTCAACGGCAATGGGTTTGACATGCCGGTCCTAAGATACCGGGCCATGGTCAATGGCATCGCCGCGCCGGGCCTGACCTCTCGGCCCTACTTCAAGCGATACGACCAAGCGCACATCGATCTGTGCGACGAACTGGCCAGCTTCCAGTCCAATGCGAAAGCGTCTCTCGACGACCTGTGCAAGATGATGGGTTTGCCGGGTAAGCCGGAGGGGATCGACGGCTCGAAGGTCTGGGATCACGTTCGGGGCGGTCGCATCCAAGAGTGCGCTGACTATGGCGAGACGGATGTCGTGAACACCTATCGAGTGTGGCTGCGCTACGAACTATTTCGTGGGGCGATCACCCCGGAGCAGATGGAGGCGAGCGAGGCCGATCTAACTGGCTTCATTACGGCGCGACTTCAGGAGCGCCCTCACCTAGCTTTCCTGATCTCCGAGCCTTCCACATAGCAGGGCCAGAAACCGGCACCCCCACGATGCGCCCATTCGCTGCGAGATTGTGCTGATCTTAAGCATGACCAGTGTTATATGAGCTGAAGGCAAGCCGGGGGGCTTCGATGACAATGCTATGGATTGTTCCGATCACGATAGCCGTCGTGCTGGTGATCGTCTTCTATGCCAAGCACGCGGGCGAAATAGCCGATCCTGACGACCAACGGGTGGTCTATCTCGATGAACTACCCGCCGTTACGGCGCTGTCGGCCCAAGGCGCGTTCGTCGTGAACCTGTATCGCGAGAGCGGCAAACCTTTCGATGAGGGGGCGACGTATCAGACGCGAGATGCGGCACTAGCCGCAGCCTTGGCGAGCTTCCGCCGAGCACAGATTGAAGCCGTCGCCGTCCGATTGAACACACCAAATCGGCTTGATGTGTCCAGCGCGTTCCTCGATCATCACGGGCGTGCCGGAGGCAAAAATCTCGGAGCCTTCGAGATCGTCCGCACAGCAGCATAGAACCCCATCATCACCGAACGTCGCGCGAGAACATGGCCCTCATTGCAGTCTCCGAAGACGATCAAAAGATCGGCGCCACCGTCCGCACGCGACGCGAGTCCCTCCACATCACGCAAGGCCAGCTTGCTCACGCTCTCGGCATCAGCTTCCAGCAGGTGCAGAAGTATGAGCGGGGCACGAACCGCATTTCGGCGGCCACCGCGCTAAACATGGCCGATGCGCTGGAGTGCCATGTGACCGATCTCTATGGCTTCCCAGACCCAAAGGCCAAGACGGTCTCGGAGCGAGCTATTCTCGCTCTGTGGAAGGACCTTCGTCCCGCCGAGCAGAACGCGGTCGTCGCGATGGTCCGCGAGTTCTTGAAGCCGTGAAGCTCACCTTCGACGATCTCGCCGCCGGTAGTGACATCCATATCGTTGTTTCGATGTCAGGTGCCATCCTGATCCAGCCTCGCCCGGACTGCGAGGAAGAGTTCGATACGCTGGTCACCCACCTTTATGAGGTCGGAGATCGCAAGTTCGCGATCCTCCCCAAGATGGGCCCGCACGGCTTCTATACGTCCGCCGAGGTGATGCGGCTGAACTGACTAGAAGAGCCTGTGGGGCACTACTTGCCCGTGGCGTCTCCGGCAGAGAACAGACCTTTGCGTCGTCTCGGCTGGAGCTTCCTCGGTCGGCTCACACTGATATGGTCAAGCATCATGTAAGGCTCGACCATATCAGCGATCTCGTGCCTCAACCGGGAAGCATTCTTCCAAGCACTGGAAATGTCTCGCGTAAGCGCGTCGAAGACGGAGTCGTCGAGAACCACATCGTTCACTTCGGCAAGTTTCGAGTTCGCGCGGACGAGATTGTCCAGCTTCTCGGTGGCCTCGACCATTTTTTGAAACACCGGCTCGCCAAAGAGATAGCGTGCCTCGATAATTTCGCGATCCAACTCGTCGCTCAACGGAGTGCTATAAGCGCCAAGCATCCGCGTTACGTTATCCACCCTCTCTTTAGCTCTATGCGCCATCAGATCGTTGATCCGCTTGTTGGCAACGAATCGCTTGTCGAAAAGGTCCAAGGCTAGCTTGTTCTTCGCAGTGACCCACTGCTGATAGGCGATCCAAGCGACGATGCCCGCCACAGCCAGCGGCGGCACCACCTTTAATGCTTCAACGACTAACGGCCAGTTGACCTCACACATCATCGGTCAACTATGTCGAGATTCTGGATGGTGGGCGACCATCCAGCCGACGTTCTTGCTCCATGTCTGGATGATCGGACGATACAGACTCGTCCGGTTGAAGCTCATCGCCCGCCCTTGGCCTTCCAAGCCGCCTCGGCGCGAGCCTTCGCATTGCGTTGCTTGGTCTCATGTTCGCCGTCCCAGCACGCCGGGTTGAGCGAGATCGTCAGGATGGTTTCGCCTTTGCCGCTAGTGCGGCGGCCGATCCGAAGCGAACTTGGATAGAGGCCGCACATCGAACACCTGAACCGCATTCGCTGGATCGGCGTATCAGCCAGCCGAGCACCGAGCTTCCAGATGCTGAACTCGACTATCCGCCGACAGCCCTCGCACGAGAAGTCCGCAGTGATGCTGCCATCGGCTACGAGGTCACGCGCCGTGACGTTGTAATCCTTCCATGCTGAAACCGGCCGGGAACGCATGGGGGATAGATGTTCCGGTTACGTTCCCGCTTCAAGGCGGGTGGCTGCGTCATCCACAGCCGTGACGAGTTGGCCCTTCAAGGATTGGCGTTATCGGCTATCCTTGGTTCGATGGCTCACGCTCGGAGTCGCACCGAGGGTGGCTAAATGATCCATGGTTTAGACGAGGCAGCATTCAGAGAGAAGTTGAAGGGGTTGCTGACCCCGGCTCAACCGATCTCCAAACCTGAACATCTGCATGGTCGAGAGCAAAAGCTAACGCTGATTGGACGCGCTCTCCACTCACCCGGGAAACACATTTTCATCTTCGGTGATCGAGGCGTCGGGAAGACCTCCCTCGGACGCACAGCGGCGGCAATCCACAGCGGCGACGAAGAAGGTTTCGCGTTTATCGCGTGCGATCAGGGCACCACCTTTTTTGACATGGTGGAAGATATCTATCGCCAGCTTCATCGGCTCTATTCGACGGGGAAGCTGAAGTTTGAAGGCGTAGAACTCAACGCGGGATTTCTGAAGGTCAAAGCGACCGAGGCGCTGGGACTTCCGGCGCTAAAGACGATCAACGACGCTGTTGAGATGTTGACCTCCATCGCGCCGAAGGCTGGCCCGACCCCGATCGTTGTGATCGACGAGTTTGATCAGCTAAGCAGCGACGTGGAGAAGAAGTATGTTGCCGATCTCATTAAGCAGCTTTCGGACCAGCGCATCAATCTACGGCTGATTATCTGCGGCATCGGGACTTCCCTCGACGAGCTTATCGGCGTGCACCTCTCAACAGACCGCTATCTGGCGACGATCCCCCTAGAGCCGCTCCCCCACGATGCGCGCTGGCAAATCTTGACCATAGCGGCGAATGCGCTCGGTGTTGCGATTGACCGAGACAGCCAGATTAGGATTGGCCAGCTAAGCGACGGCTTTCCCTACTACGTCCACCTTATGGGGGAGCAGATTTTCTATCAGGTTTTGGATGACGATGAGGTGGTATCGGCTGTCCGCATGTGTCAATCGGCGTCTAAAAGGGACCCCCTATCGGCGTGCAATAGGGACCCCCTTTTGAGGTTCGGGATGGACGTCACGAGCGCACCGCTTGCGAGGGTTGGGGCGTAGGGAGGGCGTAGCCCGACCGGAGGCTCAACCCTCGCCTGGCGTTCTTCGTGGAGGGTTAGCTGCGGTGTTTGAAGCGCCAGCTGTCGTTGCCGGTCTCGACGATGTCGCAGTGGTGGGTGATGCGGTCGAGCAGGGCCGTGGTCATCTTGGGATCGCCGAACACGGTCGGCCATTCGCCGAAGGCGAGGTTGGTCGTGACGATCACCGAGGTCCGCTCGTAGAGCTTGCTGATCAGGTGGAACAGCAGCTGGCCGCCCGAGCGGGCGAACGGCAGGTAGCCAAGCTCGTCGAGGACCACGACGTCGAGGCGGCAGAGGTGAGCAGCCAGCGCACCGGCCTTGCCCAGGCGGGTCTCCTCCTCGAGGCGGTTCACCAGGTCGACGGTGTTGAAGTACCGGCCACGCGCCCCGGCCCGCACGACGTTGGCGATGATGGCGGTGGCCAGGTGGGTCTTGCCCGTGCCGGTCCCGCCGACCAGCACGATGTTGCGCCGGTTCGCCAGGAAGGCGCCGCTGTGAAGCGAGCGCACCAGCCCCTCGTTGATCGGCGTGTCGTCGAACACGAAGGCGTCGAGGTCCTTCACGGCGGGCAGCCTGGCCGCCGCCATCCGGTAACGGATGGAAGCCGCATGCCGGTGGGTCGTCTCGGCGCGCAGCAGGTCGGCGAGGATCTCCATGGTCGTGCGCTTGCGCTGCAGGCCCGTGGTGACCGCCTCGTCGAAGGCTCCGGCCATGCCCTTGAGGCCCAGGCCGGTCAGGGCCGCCATCATCTCATGCCGCTGCATGCATGCCTCGCAAGCTGTCGTAGCGGTCGCAGTCCGCCAGAGGCGGATGCCGCAGCGCCAGGTCATCGGGCGTGACGATGCTCAGCGGCCGGGGCGGTTCGCGCCGGCGCGCCAGGATGTTGAGGATGACGTCGTCGCTGACGGTCCCGGCGGCGAGCGCCTCGCGCGCCGCGGCCTCGACCGGCTCCAGGCCGTCTTCCAGCACCGCCGCCAGAACCCGCACGAACCGGCGATCGGCTTCGTCGCCCGCACCCAGCTTGCGCCTCAGGCGGGCCAGCCCCGGCGGCAACTCCCAGTCCTGGAACGGCGCGCCATTGCGCAGGGCTCCGGGCTTGGTCGCCAGCACCGGGAGGTAGTGCCAGGGATCGTAGAGGGTCCGGTCACGACCGAAGAACCGGCGATGGTCGGCGACGACCTCACCCTCGCAGCGCACGACGATCCGGTCGGCATAGGCGCGGACCTGCACCGTACGGCGCCCGGCCTTCGCCATCACCGAGTAGCGGTTACGGTCGAAGCTGATCAGGCAGGTCCCCGTCACCGCGTGCTCGCTCTCGTGGAAGCCGTCGAACGGGCCCAGCATCGGCTGCAGCGCCGGCCGCTCGGCGGCCAGGGCCTGAGCAACCGTCAGCTCTTTCTGCTCGGGGTGCTGACGCAGCTCGCCCCAGCGCCGGCACTCCGCCTCCAGCCAGCCGTTCAGCTCCTCCAGGCTGGTGAAGCGCAGGCGCGGCTGGAAGAAACGTCCCCGGGCCGTCTGGACCTGGTGTTCGACCTGGCCCTTCTCCCAGCCCGCCGCCGGGGAGCAGGCCGTCGGCTCCACCATGTAGTGGCTCGCCATGACCAGGAAGCGCCGGTTGAACACCCGGTCCTTGCCCGTGAACACCGTCGTCACCGCCGTCTTCATGTTGTCGTAGATCCCGCGCGTCGGCACGCCGCCGAAGAAGGCGAACGCCCGCGCATGCGCGTCGAACAGCATCTCCTGGGTCTCGCGCGGATAGGCCCGAACATAGATCGCCCGCGAGGCGCACAGCCGCATGTGCGCCACCTTCACCCGCATCGGCTTGCCCGCGATCTCCACGTCCTCGTGGCTCCAGTCGAACTGGTAGGCCTCGCCCGGCCGGAACATCAGCGGGATGAACGATGGCGCGTCCGCCACGCCCCGGCGTCGCTTCAGCCGCCACCCCGCCGCGTAGCGCCGGACCGCGTCGTACGACCCGTCGAACCCCTCGCGCACCAGCAGGTCATGAACCCGCGTCATCCGCAGCTTCTCGCGCCGCGGCCGCGCCTCGTCCTCTTCCAGCAGCTCATCGAGCCTGGCCTGGAACGGCGCCAGCCTCGGCAACGGCTGCACCGCCCGCCGATAGGCGAACTCCGCATCCGGCTCCCGGATCGCCTTGCGCACCACCTTGCGCGACAATCGAAGGTCACGCGCGATCGCCTTGATCGCCTTCCCGGACGCAAACTCGCGCCGAATCCTCAACACCGTCTCCAACACCAACATCCCGAACTCGCCGCCTGACATCCGCCAAGCCGCCACCGTTAGACCTCAGGAATGAGGGGTCCTTATTCGACGCCGATCACACCGCTAACGGGGTCCCTTTTCCACGCCGATCCACAACCGACAGCCTGTAGCGGATGTCGGAGAGGCGTCGCCCCTCGTCAGAGAGGTTCGAGAATGGCGGTGCCGCATCGTTCCAGTGTTCATCGTAGGCCCGCTGAATGCTCGCCAAGCGCCAGCGTTCAATCGCAGCTAGGCCATGATCGCGGGGGATGATGATGCGCTGTTGAACGGCGGAGGCGGGCGCGGTTGGAGCGGCACGAGCGGATGCGGCTTTGACCTGTGCCTCAAGCGCAGCAAGAACGGGTGCCGCACGGTTCCGGGCCTCCGTCTTGTCCTTCGTGCGAAGCGATTTCCACACCTGAGCCTTGCCCGCGAACGCTGGGCGCGCGGCCAAGGGAATGTTGAGGACGACGTAAAACGTCGTGCCTCGAAGCATCACGTTTTCCATGAAGGCCATTATTAGCAGTTTTCCTTAGCACGATGCCCGGAAAGCCTTGAAGATTGGGCTAACCGGCATCGCTGCTCGGACTGCTAATGGATGGCTGGGGAACTAGGACTCGAACCTAGAATGACGGTACCAAAAACCGTAGTGTTACCATTACACCATTCCCCAGCAGGTCCGGCGTTTCCGCAGCGACGCTGTGCGGCGGAGGCGGTCAGATAGGCCAAACCGTTTTCGGATGCAACACCCTCTTACAGGACATTTTCCTCGGCTTTCCCCTACGGGCGAAATGGGTGCTTGCGGGTTCCGAAACCCGTGTTTATAAGCCGCGTCCTCACTTCGGAGCGACGCCTTTCCGGCCCGCTCCCACGGTCGGAGTGTGGCTCAGCCTGGTAGAGCACTGCGTTCGGGACGCAGGGGTCGGAGGTTCGAATCCTCTCACTCCGACCATCTTCTCCTTCAAGCGAAGATACTCTTGATCGTCCGCCACGGCGCGGCGAACAAAACGCCGCTCGACACATTCTTGGCTCCGGCCGGGCTTTCATCGGAGCGTCCGGTTTCCTAGCTAGACGGTTAGGATCGCAGCCGAGGAGAATCCCCATGGTCACCGCTCGTGAAAAGCGTCTGGCGCCGCTCAGAACCCCCACCAGCCTGTCGGAAGACGCCACGCGCGACATTTCGGCGGCCCTGACCGGCCTGCTGGCGGATGTGTTCGCCCTCTATATCAAGACCAAGAATTTCCACTGGCACGTCTCTGGACCGCATTTCCGCGACTACCATCTGATGCTGGACGAACAGTCGGCGGAGATCCTGGCCATGACCGATCCGATGGCCGAACGCGCCCGCAAGATCGGCGGGACGACCCTGCGCTCCATCGGTCAGATCGCCAAGGAAAGCCGCATCGCCGACAATGACGCCGACTTCGTCGACGCCCTGGACATGCTGGCCGAGCTTCGGGACGACAACCACGACCTGATCAATCGAATGCGCGAGGTTCACGACCTCTGCGACGAGCATAACGACATCGCCACCGCCAGCCTGCTGGAGAACTGGGTGGACGAAACCGAAAAGCGCGTCTGGTTCCTGTTCGAGGCCGGTCGTCGCGGAAACGGCTGAGCCGGAACCCGCCTCTTGTCTGCGCTTTCCTATCGGCGATATTCGATAGGAGAGCGCGGGAGCGGGGCATGAGGATTTCAACAGCGGGCGGCGTGATCGCCTTGGCCTTGGCGGCGTTTGGCGTCGTGGGGTCGGCCCAGGCCGACATGTCCCGCGCTTTCGGAAACACCATCATCTCCCACTATCCCAACGGCGAGTGGGTCAAACACTATTTCGAGCCCGGCGGTCGCTATTCGTCCCAGTTTTCCGATGGCCGGCGGCTGGAGGCGCGTTGGTCCGTCGAGAACGACAAACTGTGCCTGTCCGGCTTCCGCCCGCGTCAGTTCCTGCCCCGTTTCTGCAGCCCGATGGTGGAGGCCGATGTCGGCGATAGCTGGCGCGCCCGCGATCCCCTGGGCCGCACCATTCGCAACGAACTCGTCGCCGGCCGGCGCTGAGGCGGTCGCGCCGTCTTGCCGAGGGCCGAAAACGCCCGTAGAAGCCGCGACCTGCCCGATGCGGATGTGGCGGAACTGGTAGACGCACTGGATTTAGGTTCCAGCGCCGCAGGGCGTGGAGGTTCGAGTCCTCTCATCCGCACCAAAGCAAAAAGGCCCCGGATCGCTCCGGGGCCTTTTCTTCTTTTCTTGGCCTACCGCCCTTCGGGCTGCTCGAGGCCAGAGGTGGGCCTGGCGCACAGGCCCGGCGCTGTCGTCCTACTGAATCGGCGGGACCGGCGGCGGCGGCGCGTCACTGTCGGTCTCGTGCACCTCGACCAGGCCGCGGGCCACGTGGCTCTTGCGATAGCCGTAGGCGAAATAGATCAACAGGCCCAGACCGCCCCAGATCGGCAGCACCATCTTGGCGTCGTGCGGCAGGTTCCAGAACAGGAAGGCGCAGCCCAGCGCCGACAGGGGCGCAAAGACCCAGATCAGCGGCGTCCGGAACGGACGCTTGCGGTTCGGATCCTTCACCCGCAGCACCAGCACCGCGATCGACACCATGAAGAAGGCGAACAGGGTGCCAGAGTTGGAGATGTCGGCCAGTTTGCCGACCGGGAACAAGGCGCCGGCGATGGCGACCGCGATGCCGGTGGCCAGGGTGACGATATAGGGAGTCTTCCACTTGGAGTGGATCTTGGTCAGGCCTTCCGGCAGCAGGCCGTCGCGCGCCATGACGAAGAAGATGCGGGTCTGGCCGTAGATCATCATCAGGATGACCGAAGGCAGGGCCAGCAAGGCGGCGGTGCCCAGGGCGTTGCCGATCTGCGGATGGCCGACGACGCGCAGGACATGGGCCAGCGCCTCGTTGGAGCAGACCAGACGGTCGGCGTTGGCGGGCAGGGCGCAGGCCGCGACGAAGGCGGGCGAACCGGGCTCCACGGCCTGACCGGCGGCGCCGAGCACGGGCTGGGCGCCGATGGCGCCGGCCGCGCCCAGGGCGACCAGCAGATAGAAGATGGTGCAGATGGCCAGCGAGCCGATCAGGCCGATCGGCACGTTGCGTTGAGGGTTCTTGGTTTCTTCGGCGGCGGTCGATACGGCGTCGAAGCCGACATAGGCGAAGAAGATCGAGGCGGCGGCCCCGACAATGCCCATGCCCGAATACTGACCGAACAGACCGTTCGGCGCGAAGGGCGTCAGGTTGGCGGCTTGCACCACCGGCAGGGTGATGACGATGAAGACGGTCAGGGCGGCGACCTTGATGGCGACCAAGGCGGCGTTCACGCGCGCCGACTCCGTCGTGCCGATCATCAGCAGGGCCGTTACCAGAAGGGCCACGACGATGGCGGGGATGTTGACGATGCCGGCCGAGAAGTCGGGCACGGGAATGAGGCCGTGCATCGCCCAGGTCGGTCCGGCGGACAACAGATCAGGGAAGTCGAACCCTAGCCCCTTCTCGATCAGCCCGAGCACATAGCCGGACCAGCCCACCGACACGGCCGAGGCCGCCACGGCGTATTCCAGGATCAGGGCCCAGCCGACCGTCCAGGCCAGCAGTTCGCCCATGACGGCATAGGTGTAGGTGTAGGCCGAGCCGGACACAGGGGCCATGGCCGCCAGTTCCGAATAGCACAGCGCCGCCACGGCGCAGACCGCGCCCGCGATGACGAAGCTGATCATCATGCCGGGGCCGGCCTTCTGCGCGGCTGCGGCCGTCAGAACGAAGATGCCGGTGCCGATGATGGCCCCGATCCCCAGAAGCGTCAGCTGGATAGGACCGAGCGACCGATGAAGCGATTTCTTCTCGGCCGTGGCCAGAATCGCGTCGAGCGACTTAACGCGCCACATTGAATATCCCCACGTTTACCACAGCCCCTCGGCTGGTTTGGGCGGACGCTAGCGGGGGAAATCCCGCTGCGCAACGCGGATGACGGGCCGGTAAAGGCATGACGACGCTTTCGTGATCGCCCCTGGACAGGCTAGAGGCCGCAAATGCTGCCGATCCACGCCGTCCTGGAGCCGTTGAAGACCGTCTTGTCGCGGGGCAATACGGCGGTCCTGGCCGCGCCGCCGGGGGCCGGCAAGACGACGGTCGTGCCCCTGGCTCTGCTGGATCAGCCCTGGCTGGGGGAGGGGCGCATTCTGGTGCTGGAGCCGCGACGCCTGGCCGCGCGCGCCGCCGCCGACCGAATGGCCAGGACCCTGAACCAGGAGACGGGCGAGACCGTCGGCTATCGCACCCGTCTTCAAAGCCGTCTCGGCCCCCGCACGCGGATCGAGGTGATCACCGAAGGCGTCTTCACCCGCATGATCCTGGACGATCCGGCGCTGGAGGGCGCGGGCGCGGTCCTGTTCGACGAATTCCACGAACGCAGTCTGGACGCCGACCTGGGGCTGGCCCTGGCGCGCGAGAGCCAGTCATTGCTGCGCGAGGACCTGCGGCTGCTGGTCATGTCGGCGACCCTGGACGTGGCGGGCGTCTCGCGCCTGCTGGCCACGGACGCGGGCGAACTGGCCCCGGTCATAGAAGCCGAAGGCCGGGTCTTTCCGGTCGAGACCCGCTATCTGGGCCGCAATCCGGCCGAACGGTTCGAGGAGGCGATGGCCCGCGCCTGTCTGCTGGCGCTGGGCGAAGAGGCGGGTTCGGTCCTGGCCTTTCTGCCGGGGCAGGGCGAGATCCACCGAGTGGCGCGCCTGGTCGGTGAGCGGTTGCGTCTGCCGAACGTCGATGTCGTGCCCCTGTACGGCGGCCTGGACCGCGCCGAGCAGGATCGCGCCGTGGAGCCCGCCCAGCCGGGGCGGCGCAAGCTGGTGCTGGCGACTTCGGTGGCCGAGACCAGTCTGACCATCGAGGGGGTGCGGGTCGTGATCGACGGCGGCCTGTCGCGCGTGCCGCGGTTCGAGCCGTCCAGCGGCCTGACCCGGCTGGCGACCGTGCGGGTCAGCCGCTCCTCCGCCGAACAGCGGCGCGGACGGGCCGGGCGCACCGAGCCGGGCGTCTGCTATCGCCTGTGGGACGAGGAACAGACGCGCGGCCTGGTCCCGCATCAACGGCCGGAAATTCAGGAGGCCGATCTGACCGGTCTGGCGCTGGACCTGGCGCGTTGGGGCGCGCGCTCGACGGAAGGGCTGGCCTTCTTGGACCCGCCGCCGGCCGGGGCCATGGCCGAGGCGCGCAAGGTGCTGGGCCAACTGGGAGCGCTAGAGGCGGACGGCGCCCTGTCCCCGCACGGCCGGCGATTGACGCGCATCCCGCTGTCGCCGCGCCTGGCCCACATGGTCGCTGTCGCCTCGGACGGCGGAGACGCCCTGACCGGCGCGCGGATCGCGGCGATCCTGAGCGAGCCTGGCCTGGGCGGAAACAGCGTGGATTTGGCCGACCGCCTGACCGGTCTGGCGCGCGATCGGTCGCAGCGGGCACGCGATGCGATGAAGCTGGCCGACCGCTGGGCGCGCGCGGCAGGCGGCGGGGCGGGGCAGGCGGCCGATCCGGGCCTTCTGCTGGCCGAAGCCTTTCCCGAGCGCATCGCTCGGGCGCGCGGCAAGCCGGGAGAATTGCTGCTGGCCAGCGGACGGGGCGCGGCGCTGGAACCGTCCGATCACCTGGCGCGCGAACCTTGGCTGGCGGTGGCGGAACTAGGCGGAGGCGATGCGCGCGATCGGGTGCGTCTGGCCGCGGCCCTGGACGCGGCGAGGATCGAAACCGATTTGGCGCGGCTGATTTCGGAGGAGGACCGGCTGGCCAAGGAACCGTCTGGCAGGATGGTGATCCGGCGTGCCCGAAGGCTGGGCGCCGTGGTGCTGGACGAACGGATCACCGGCGCGCCGGACGCCGGCGCACTGTCGGCCGCCCTGCGCGCCGAGGTCCAGGCGGAGGGGCTGGGCGTGTTGAACTGGGGCGAGCAGGCGACGGCGCTGCGGGCGCGACTGGCCTTCCTGCACGCCCTCGATCCGGCCTGGCCCGACATGTCGGACGTCGCCCTGATCCAGGCCGCGGACGCTTGGCTGTGGCCCTTGCTGGAGGGCGCGCGGTCGCTGGAGGCGGTCGGCGACGGCAAATTGGCGGACGGCCTGCGCGGCCTGATTCCGTGGGACCTGCAGCGCCGCCTGGACGAACTGGCCCCCGCACGGCTGACGACTCCGCTGGGTTCGTCCGGCATCGACTACGCCGCCGAGGGCGGGCCGCGCGTGGACATCCGGGTGCAGGAGCTGTTCGGCGTGACCACCCATCCCACGGTGGGCGGCGGTCGCGTTCCCCTGACCCTGGCCCTGCTGTCGCCGGCGCGGCGTCCAGTGCAGGTGACGAAGGATCTGCCGGGCTTCTGGGCCGGCTCCTGGGCGGCGGTGCGCGCCGAGATGCGCGGCCGCTATCCCCGCCACCCCTGGCCTGAAAACCCGGCCGAGGCTCAGGCCACCAACCGCGCCAAACCCCGTGGAACCTGAGCGCCCTTGACCGGGGCGGGCGATCGCCGCATTGCCCTTGCTTAAAAACAGGATTTCGCCGTGACCGACGCTCGCAATATTTCGTCCAAAGCCAGAAACGGGCGCGTTCTGTTCGCCAGCCTGATCGGCACCACCATCGAGTTCTACGACTTCTACATCTACGCCACGGCGGCGGTCCTGGTGTTTCCGAAGCTGTTCTTTCCGGGCGGGGATCCGACCACGGCCCTGCTGTCGTCCTTCGCCACCTTCTCCATCGCCTTCTTCGCACGGCCCATCGGCGCCCTGGCGTTCGGCCATTTCGGTGATCGGGTAGGGCGCAAGGCGACTCTGGTCGCGGCCCTGGTGACCATGGGACTGTCCACCGTCGCCATCGGTCTTCTGCCGACGCATGATCAGGTCGGGCTGCTGGCGCCCCTGCTGCTGGCCCTGTGTCGGTTCGGTCAGGGACTGGGCCTGGGCGGCGAGTGGGGCGGGGCGGTGTTGCTGGCGACCGAGAACGCGCCTGCGGGCAAGAAGGCCTGGTTCGGCATGTTCCCGCAACTGGGCGCGCCCATCGGCTTCATCCTGTCCACCGCCTCCTTTATCGTCCTGACGGCGGCCATGCCCGAGACCAGCTTCGAGGCCTGGGGCTGGCGCATTCCCTTTATCGCCAGCGCGCTGCTGGTTTTCGTCGGCCTGTGGGTTCGGCTCAAGATCACCGAGACGCCCGAGTTTCAGAAAGTCGCCGACCGCCACGAACAGGAAAAGGCGCCGGCCGCCGCCCTGTTCGCCCACCACAAGGCCGCTCTGGTCCTGGGCGCGCTCAGCGGCGTGACCACCTTCACGCTGTTCTATCTGATGACCGTCTTCGCACTGGGCTGGGCCACCACCGGCATGGGGCTGGACCGCGCCGATGTCCTGCCCGTCCAACTGATCGGCGTGCTGTTCTTCGCCGCCTTCATTCCGGTGACGGCCCTTTTGGCGGATCGCTTCGGACAGATTAGGGTGATGATCTGGTCCACCGTGGGCATCGGCCTGTTCGGCGCCCTGTTCCAGCCGCTGTTCGGCCTGGGGCTGACCGGCCTGTTGATCTTCTTCGCCCTGGGGTTCGGTCTGATGGGGTGTACCTATGGCCCCATCGGCACGGCCATGGCGCGACCCTTCCCGACCACGGTGCGTTACACGGGCGCGTCGATGGCCTTCAACGTGGCGGGCATTCTGGGCGCGTCCCTGGCGCCCTTCGTGGCGATGAAGCTGGCCAAGACCTATGGCCCGGCGGCGGTGGGCGGCTATCTGGCAACTGCGGCCTTGATCAGCGTGCTGGCCTTGTGGGGCCTGGGTCGGGTCGCGCCAGAAAAGCGTCCCCAAAAACCGTCCTAGAGGTCGTCCGTCGCCGCATAGACCATAATTCCCGTGGCGATGGCCAGGTTCAGGCTGTCGGCCCGCCCGCGCATCGGAATCTTCACATTGACGTCGCAGGCGGCGGCCAGGGCGTCGGTCAGGCCGGCCTGCTCGTTGCCCATCAAGATCAGGGCGGGCTTGTGCATTTCGGCCGAGCGGTGGCTGACCTTGGCGTCCAAGCGGGTGCCGACGACGCTGCCGGGCCAGGTCTTGCGCCAGGTCAGAAAGGCCTCGGGGCTGGTCCGGCTGATGGAAACGGCGAAGACCGACCCCATTGTGGCCCGCACCGCCTCGACGGAATAGGGATCGACGCAGTCGCCGATCAGGATCACCCCGCCACAACCCGCCGCGTCGGCCGTGCGGATGATGGTGCCCAGATTGCCTGGATCACGCACCTGCTCCAGCGCGACCCAGCAGGGCGCCGAGGTCGGGTCCAGGCTGTCCAGCGGGGTATAGGCCTGGTCGAACACGCCCAGCACCGTCTGCGGATTGTCCCGGCGGCTGATCTTTTCCAGAATGGGATGGGTGACGACCACGATCTCGCCGCCCGCCCGGATCGTTTCGGCCTTGGCGCGATCCAGCAGCGGGTGGGGGCGGGCGTCTTGCCCCACCAGCAGCATGCGCGGCGCGCGGCCCTGATCCAGGGCCTCGCCGATGAATTTCAGCCCCTCGGCCAGGAAGGTCCCGGTCGCCTCGCGCTCCTTGCGCATGTGCAGGGCGCGCACCGCCTTGACCGTGTCATTGGTCAGGGAGGTGATGACGCGATGTGTATCGTGGACGCTCATCGGCTCCACCGCGCGAAAAAGGACAGGCCGATGGCCCGCGCGTCCGGCCCGTCCTCAGACAACGCCAGTTCGCCCCAGTCGATGCGCCCGCCGCGATCCTTCGTCGCCTCCGCCATCAGATGCGCCAGAGACAGGCCGGAGATCCGCGCCGCATACGCGTTCAGCAGCAGGAAGTCGGCGTCGTCCGCCAGCAAGGCGGCGCAGTCCTTCAACAGGCCGGGCATGTCCTCGAACAGCCGCCAGACCTCTCCGGTCGGGCCGCGCCCGTATTTCGGCGGGTCCAGGATGATCCCCTGATATTTCGAGCCGCGTCGCACCTCGCGCGCGACATATTTGCGGGCGTCCTCGACGATCCAGCGGATGGGGTGCTCGCCCAGGCCGGACTGTTCGGCGTTCTCTCGGGCGTAGGCGACGGACTTCTTGGAGGCGTCGACGTGGGTCACTTCGGCGCCCGCCGCCGCCGCCGCCAGGCTGGCCACGCCGGTATAGCCGAACAGGTTCAGGACACGCGGCGCGGCGCCGGTTTCCGCCACTGTCTTGCGGATGCGCGCGTCCAGCCAGTCCCAGTTGGCCGCCTGTTCGGGGAAGAAGGCCAGATGCCGGAACGGGGTGAAACGTCCCGTGAACTTCACGTCTCGCCACTTCAGTGGAAAGGCGTCGATGGGGCCGTGCTTGTCGAACCGCCAGCGGCCGGAATCCTCTTCTTCCTGCTGCGGGTCGAACAGGGCGTTGGCGGCCTCGAAGGCGGCGGGATCGCGCGGCGACCAGAAACACTGGGGCTCTGGCCGCACCACCGTGTAACGGCCATAGCGTTCCAGCTTCTTGCCGTCGCCGGAGTCCAGCAGGGCGTAGTCGGACCAGCCGCGGGTCACGAGCGTTTCGGGAGTGGGAGAGAGGACGGGCGCCATTGGCCCGCTGATAGGCGCTCAGGCGGCCTCGCGTCCAGACTTGGCCTTCGTCATGACGAGGGATGCGGTCAGGTCGGGCAAGTCCTCGTCGCGGTCATGGGGCGTCTTGTCCCAGACGTGCGGCTCCATCACCAGCCGCCACAGCGCATGGACGAAGGCCAGGCTGAGCAGAGCCCAGTAGGCCGGGGCGGCCAGCATGTCTGTCCACCGATAGCGGAGGCCCGCGCGCCGCGCGCCGATGGCGCAGGTGGTCCAGGACGCCACGATCCCCATCGTCAGAACGGCGATGGCGCCGATCGGCGCCTCGGGCCGCACCCCGGCGCTGAGACCGATCAGGATCGCCGAGGACAGCCAGGCCAGGGTCGGCGCATGGGCGGCCGCCGAAATGATCGAGGCGCCCAGCGTCATGACCAGGGCCAGCAGGCCGCGTCTGCCCAGGCCGGTCGGTCGGCGCGTGTGGACGCCCCAGGTCTGCATATAGCCCTTGATCCAGCGGGTCCGTTGCGGAAGCCAGCGGTCGATGCCGCCGGGCGGCGTCTCCGCGGTCGGCGGGGCGACGACGCCCAGGGTCCAGCCCCTGGACCACAGCCGAAAGCCCAGATCCGCGTCCTCGGTCACATTGTAGGCGTCCCATCCGCCGACGGCGCGAAGCGCCTCCATCCGCACATGGTTGCTGGTGCCGCCCAGCGGAAAGGGAAGGCCCAGCCGCGCCATGCCCGGCAGAACCACTTCGAACAGGGCGGCATATTCGAAGGCGAATTGGCGATCCAGGAAACCGACGCGACGTCTAGACGGCTTGATCCGCAGCGGCGCCTGCAGACAGCCCAGCCGGGGCTCTGCAGCGAACCGGGCTGCGGCGGCTCTCAACTGTTCCGGATCGGGTCGATCCTCGGCGTCGTAGATCGTGACCAGATCGCCGGTCGCCCGTGTCAAGGCGTGGTTCAGGGCGCGGGGCTTGGTAAGGGGATGACCCGGCGGTGCGATCAGCACCTTCAACCACGCAGGTTTCTGCGTCGCCTCGGCGGCGGCCAGGGTGGCGTGGTCGTGCGCCTCCAGGACAAGAAAACCTTCCAGACGGTGCTGCGGATAGTTCAGGCGGGTCAGGTTGGCGATCAGTTGCGGAGTTACGGCCGCTTCGTCATGCAGGGCCGCCAGCACAGTATAGCGCGGCCACTCCAAGGGGGGCGGGGCCGTTTCTGCGCGTTTCAGGCTGGCGATGGCGACGATCGCTCGCCACAGGGCGGCGATGACGAAGGCGACCTGCAACGCCAGGATCAGGACAAACACGGTGCGCGCCGCCGACAGAACGAACCCAGCGACAAGGACAGCCAGGACCAGGCACCAGCACAGAACCTGGCCGAGCGTCGGCGAACGTCGCGCCGCCCCGCGCGGGCGTTCGATCTTCGCCGTCTTGACCATTCACTCGCCCCCGCCCAACCGCACAACCAGTGATCATTATTTCCAACAACCGTGTTCTGCAAGACGATTGGCGTCTGCGCGCCGGAGCCGCTATCAGGAAGAACCAGATCCGGAGTCGCTGTTGTCCGCCGTTCCCCCATCGTCGCGTTCAGGTCGCAAGGCCAAGGGCGAAGGCCATTCCCGGCGCGGGGAAATCCTGTCCGCCGCCGAACGCATCTTTGTGGAGCGCGGCTACGAGGGCGCGACCATCCGCAAGATCGCCGACGAGGTCGGCCTGTCGTCCACGGCGCTCTACATGCATTTCGCCGACAAGGGCGAGATTCTGCAGGAAATCTGCCGCGACGCCTTCGCCCGGCTGATCGAGGCGACCAAAAGACTGGCGACCCTGGATTCCCCACCCGAACAGCGCGCACGGCGCATGGTGGAGGCCTATATCGCCTTTGGTTTCGACAACCCGAACGCTTACCGGCTGATCTACCTGACCCGACCGACCGAGGCGCGCGAGGGTGCTCAAGGCATGGCGCAGGAGTTGGGCCAAGACCTGTTCGTCGGCCTCCAGGCCACGGTGGCCGAGGCGGTGGCGGCCGGCCGGATGCGTGGCGACCCGGCGACGGTCGCCCAACTGATCTGGGCCAGTGCGCATGGCCTCGTCTCGCTGATGATCACCAAACCCTATTTCCCGTGGGCCGAGCGGCAGGCGTTGGTCGACGCCTCGCTGGACGCCCTGTTCCGAGGGTTGCGGACCTCGTGATCCGCGCGACCGTTCTTGGCCTCGTCGTCGCGGTCCTGGCGGGAGAGGCTTCGCAGGCCGCGCCGCTGCGCGTGATGAGCCTGGACCAGTGCGCGGATCAATATGTGCTGGCCCTGGCGCCCGACGCCGACCTGGCTTTGTCTCCGCGCGCCGACGATTCGGATTCCTGGATGCGGCATGAGGCTGCGGGTCGGCGTCGCGTCCGCCCGACGCTGGAGGCGGCGGTCGGCGCCAGGCCTCAGGTCGTGGTGCGATACTGGGGCGGCGATCCGCGCTTGCTGGAGGCGCTGAAGCAGCGCGGCGCGCGGGTCGTGACGATCGAGGACGCCGTCGATCTGGACGGGGTGCGCGCCAATATCCGCACCGTGGCGCAGGGCCTGGGCCAGATCGAGCGCGGGCGGCGCCTGATCGCGCAGATGGACGCGCGCCTGGACGCGGTGAAGCCGCCTTCGCGTCCTGCCCCTCAAGCGGTCTATCTGACGGCGGGCGGCTTCACGGCCGGGCCGGGGACATTGGTGGACGCCATGCTGAGGGCGGCCGGGTTCCGGAACCAGACCACGGCGCCGGGCTTCGGCGCCGTCAGCGTGGAGCGGATCGCCCTTCAGTCGCCGATGCGGTTCGTGCTGGGCTTCTTCGACCAGATCCGGTCCGATTGGCGCGGGCCAGGTCGTCATCCGGTGGTGCGCCGCGCCGCGCAGGGTCGGACGGCCGCTCGACTGCCGGCGGCGGTCCTGACCTGTCCGGCCTGGTTCGCCGCCGACGGCGTGGCGCTGATCGCGGACGGTCGCAAAGAAGGTGGGCGATGAGCCGTGAACTCCAGCTTTGGCTGATCCTGACCCTGGCCATCGTTGTGGCCCTGACGGCGGCGGTGCTGATCGGCGAGACGGCTTTCGATCCCGGCCAGTACGCCGCCGCCTTCCACGATCCGACCTCCGGTCCCGCCGAGGTGCTGTGGCAGGTGCGGGCTCCGCGCGCCGTCTGCGCCCTGGTCGTCGGGGCGGCGCTGGGCCTGGTCGGGGCGGTGATGCAGGGTCTGTTGCGCAATCCCTTGGCCGATCCCGGCGTTCTGGGCGTATCGGCGACGGCGGCTTTGGGGGCGGCCCTCGCCATCATCCTGGGCGGGGCGGGAACGCCGGGCGTGGTCGAGGTTTCGGCCCTGATCGGCGCAGGGCTGGCCGGCGCGTTGCTGATTGTCGCCTCCAGCCTGGTGCGGGCGCCCGAGGCGCTGGTACTGTTCGGCGTGGCCCTGTCCAGCTTTGCGGGCGCGGCGACGGCCCTGATCTTCAACCTGTCGCCATCCCCCATCGCCCAGGCCGAGGTGATGGCCTGGCTGTTGGGATCGGTGCAGAACCGCAGCTGGATCGATGTGGCCTGGGTGGCGCCGGCCGTGGGGATCGCCGCCGGATTCGCCGCCCTGTCGGCCCGGGGTCTGCGCATGCTGACTCTGGGCGAGGAGAGCGCGGCGACCTCGGGCCTGTCCATGGGGCGGCTGCGCGCCCTGGCCCTGATCGCCGCCGCCGTGGCCACCGGAGCGGCCGTGGCGGTCGCGGGCGTGATCGGCTTCGTCGGTCTGGCCGCACCGCATCTTGTTCGTGCGGCGGTGCGCGGCGATCCGGGGCGCATCCTGGCGCCCTCGGCCCTGGCCGGCGGACTGATGCTGGTCGTGGCCGATCTGCTGGCGCGGGTCATGGCCACGGATCAGGAGTTGAAGTTGGGCGTTGTCACCGCCCTGATCGGCGCGCCCCTGTTCGCCCTGATCGCCTGGCGCGCGGCGCGGGAGTGGCGGATATGAGCCTGCTGTCGCTGGAAGCTGTCCATGCTCGGCTCGGGGCGAACTCCGTACTGGAATCCGCCGATCTGTCGGTGGCCTCGGGTCAGGTTGTGGTCCTTTGCGGGCCGAACGGCGCGGGCAAGAGCAGCGCCATCCGTGTGGCGGCGGGTCTCCTGCCCATTCACGCCGGCGAGGTGCGTCTAGGCGACGAACGGCTGGATCGGCTGTCGCATCGTGAACGGGCCATGCGGTTCGCCTATCTGCCCCAGGAACGCCGCATCGCCTGGAACCTGCCGGCGGTGGAGGTGGCGGCCTTGGGTGCGCCCTTCCTGTCGGGATCGGCGGCGCTGATCAAGGCGCGGGCTGCCTTGGAGGAGGTCGGCGTCGGTCATCTGGCGGATCGGGGCGTGGCGGAGATGTCCGGCGGCGAGCGGGCGCGCGTGCTGCTGGCGCGGGCGCTGACCGCGGATGCGCCTCTGTTGCTGGCGGACGAACCCATCGCGGGCCTGGATCCCGACGCGCAGCGGCTGGTGCTGGAGCGGCTGCGCGCGCGCGCCGACGCGGGGGCGGGGGTGCTGGTCAGCCTGCACGACCTGACGCTGGCGGCCTCGGTCGCCGACCGGGTCGTGGTCCTGCACCAAGGACGGGTGATCGCGGACGCCCCGCCCATGCAGGCCCTGGCGCCCGAAGTGCTGCATCAGGTCTTCGGCCTGGACGGCGTCTGGATCAAGGGACGCGACGGGCCGTTGCTGGCGGCCCGTCGCGCTCAGTAGGCCGCGTAGGGCCGCGCGCCCGTCGGTGTTCCGCGCGCGATGTCGGCCGAGGGCGTCAGGGGCGCCGACCCACCGTTCAGCCGCGCCTTGTAGACCGCCATGTTCTCCATCACCCGCATCATATAGTTGCGCGTCTCGGTGAAGGGCGCGCATTCGATGAAGTCGATAGCGGCGTTGGCGTCGCCGCGCGGGTCGCCGCAGCGGGCGATCCACTGGGACGGCCGCGCCGGGCCGGCGTTATAGCCCACCGTCGTCAGCAGCATTGATCCGTTGTTGGCCGCCATCAGCTCGCCCAGGTGATAGCTGCCCAGGGTCATGTTGTAGTCGGGATCCCACAGTTGCTCGGCGGAGAAACTCATGCCCAAGCGGCGCGCGACGCCCGAGGCGGTGGACGGCAGGAACTGCATCATGCCGCGTGCGTCGGCGCCGGAGCGGGCGCGCGGATCGAAGCTGGATTCCTGGCGCGTGATCGCCTGGGTGAACTCCAGCGGCGCGGCGCCGGCCACCTGGGGCGGCACGCGAACAGGATACATGCGCTCGGGCATGACGAAGCCGCGTTGGCTGGCGGCGCGACCGACCATCATGGCGGTGAAGCCTTCGCCATAGCCGCGCGACAGATCCATCAACAGAGCCAGATCCTCGATGCCCGGCAAGTCGTTGTCCAACTGATAGGCGAAGACGCGCAGCAGGGTCATCTCGCCGGTCTCGCCCAGGATGCGGGTGGCGCGGACCATCTCATTGGCCTCGAACCGGGCCACGTCCTGCGGTGTCGGGGCCGGATCGCCGGGCAGCTGCAGGGTCGTCATGCCCGCCTTCTCGGCCGCCAGCTGACCATAGAAGGTCTGCCAGTGACGTGCCCCGCTGCGGTAGTAGTTCAACGCCGCCTCGCGCTCGCCCCGCGCCTCCGCCGCGCGGCCCAGCCAGTAAAAGGCGCGACCCTGGGTGATCGGGGTGGAGGAGGCGGTGCGCAACGCCTCGAAATGGCGGGCCGCGACCTCGGGCTGGTTCAGCTTGGTCAGGGCGACCCAGCCGGCGAAGAATTCGGCGTCCACCATCCGGTCGCCCGAGGCGAAGCCGTGGCCGTTCATGGCGTCATAGGCCGCGCGCCAGTTGCCCTGCTGAAGCGCGTCCAGATAGTAGTTGCGACGCTCGCTCCACAGGGTGTTGTCGCCGACAGTATGCGCCGGGGCGGCGGGCAGGGCGGCCAGCAGGGGGAAGGCCTCCGATTGGCGATTCTGCGAGCGCAGGATGCGGACGCGTTCCAGCACCACGGCCGGATCGTTGGCCTGGGCCGGGGTCAGGCCGGCGACCACGGCGTCGGGGCTGTAGGCCGTTCGCAGAGCCATCACGGCGTTGGCGACGGCTGCGCGCTCGGGCGAGACCAGGCCGATCATGGCGCGGGTCGCCGGGCCGTGCTGGCCCAGCAGCAGCATGTTCAGCCGCGCCTCGTGGTCGGCCGGGCTCAACCAGCCGCCCCAGCGGGCCAGTATGCGCGATTGCGGCGCTTCGTCGAACGAGCGGGTGCGCCACCAGTCGCGGACGAGGGCGCGGGCCTCGTCACGCCGTCCGCGCTGCTCCAGCGCCGAGGCGTAGGCGATCGCTCCCTCGACCGTGGCGGGTTTGGCGTCGGCGAACAGGACCAGAACGGCGTCCGGCGCGGCGCCCGAACGATCCAGCACCTTCTCGGTCGCCGCCTGACGCGAATCGGCGCGAGGCCATCCGGCCAGATCGCGATGGGCGCGGGCCAGGTCGGCATAGGACAACTGCTCGCCCGAGGTGTCGATCAGGGCCCATTCCACCAGCTTGCGCGCCGCCGGATCGCCGATCTGGGCCATGGCCGACTGGGCCGCGCCGACGTTGCGTGCGCGGGCGGCGGCCAGTCCCTGACGAAACAGCGCCGTGTCCTGATCGTTCAGCACGCGCGGCTGCGGCGTCGCGCCATAGCCGGGAACAGACGCGACCGAAGTGTAGGGAACAGGTTGGCCGGGAACCACGTCCTGCGGATTGGGCGCAAGGACGGCGAGGGCCGCCGCCAAACTGGTCGCTATCATGATCTGTCCTGTTCCCATTCAATCCAGTTGCGGCGGAGCCGTCGGCGACCTAACGTCCCGCGCTCATTGCAAAGGCGATGGACATTCGTCCTTCGTCCCTCCCACGCAGGCCAAGTTAGTCTCATGACCGCCCCCTTGTTCAAGGGCGTGATCACCGCCCTGATCACACCACTTCGTGACGGAAACGTGGACGAAGCCGCATTCGCCAAATTGCTCGAGCGTCAGATCGCCGCAGGGATTCACGGCGTCGTGCCGATGGGCACGACGGGCGAAGGCGCCAGCATGGATCTGGACGAGCACAAGCATGTGATCGAGCTGTGCGTTCGCCTGACGGCCGGCCGCACCCGCGTCATCGCCGGCACGGGTTCGCCCTACACCAAGGAAGCCATCGACCTGACGCGCCACGCCAAGGCGGTGGGGGCGGACGGGGCGCTGATCGTGACGCCCTATTACATCCGTCCGTCGCAGGCGGGCATGGCCGCGCATTTCGAGGCCGTGGCCGACGCCGTCCAGCTGCCGATCGTGCTCTACAACGTGCCGGGCCGCACCGGCGCCGACCTGGCGAACGAGACTGTGGCCCGCCTGGCCGCCCATCCCAACATCGTCGGGATCAAGGACGCGACCGGCGACATGAGCCGGGTCGCCTGGATGCGGGCCAATATCGGCGGCCAGTTCGACCTGATCTCGGGCGATGATTCCAGCTATCTGGGCTATCATGCCTGTGGCGGCGTGGGCCTGATCTCTGTGGCGTCGAACGTGGCGCCTGAGGCGATGGTGGCCCTGCACAATGCGGCCCAGGCCGGCGACTACGCCGCCGCCCGCGACTGGCAGGATCGGCTGATCGGCCTGTGCAAGGCGCTGTTCCTGGATAATTCGCCGGCGCCGACCAAATACGCCCTGGCCCGCCTGGGTCTGTGCGAGGAAGAGGCCCGCCTGCCTCTGTCGCCGACGTCGGACGCGGTCAAGCCGCTGATCGACCGCGCCATGGCGGACGCGGGCGTCGGCTGATGGCGTCCGAACAGCCCAAGACCAAGGTGATCGCGGAAAACCGGCGGGCCCGATTCGACTATTTCCTGGAAGACTTCGTCGAGGCCGGCATCCAGTTGCTGGGCACCGAGATCAAGGCCCTGCGCGACGGCCGGGCCAATATCGCCGAAAGCTATGTCTCGCCCGAGGGGCGCGATCTGGTCCTGATCAACGCCGACATCCCGCCCTACAAACAGGCCAACCGCTTCAACCACGAACCGCGCCGCCCGCGCCGCCTGCTGCTGCACCGCAAACAGATCGACCGCATGATCGGGGCGGTCCAGCGCGACGGCCAGACCATCATTCCCGTGCGCCTCTATCTGAACGAGGCAGGCAAGGCGAAGATCGAGATCGCCATGGCCAAGGGCAAGAAGCTTCACGACAAGCGCGAAGCCTCGGCCGAGCGCGACTGGCAGCGCGACAAGGCCCGCCTGCTGCGCGACAAGGGCTGACGCCGGTCTGGCGCCTCAGGCGTCGATCAGCGTCCGCACCCGCGCGAACACCGCCTCGAACATCTCGGGCGTCAACCGCCCGGTGTTCGTGTTCAGCCGCGAGCAGTGATAGCTGTTCAGGATGACATAGCCCCCGGCTTCGCCTTCCGCCCCATGACCCGCCGGCATGGCGGACGCCGGCCTTCCGAACGCCTTCAGGATGTTGCGGCGGGACACGTCGCCCAGGGTCACGATCACCTTCAGATTCGGCAACAGTTTCAGCCGGTCGATCAGAAAGGGGCGGCAGGTCGTCTCCTCGACCGGCAGGGGTTTGTTGCCGGGCGGGGCGCACCGCACGGCGTTGGTGATCATGCAGTCCTTCAGCGTCAGGTCGTCGTCGCCGTTAGGATCATAGGTCCCATGGGCGAATCCGGCCTTCTTCAGCGTGTAATAGAGCAGCCAGCCCGCATGGTCGCCGGTGAAGGGGCGGCCGGTGCGATTGGCCCCGGTGCGTCCCGGCGCCAGGCCGGCGATCAGCAGCCGGGCGTTCGGATCGCCGAAGGAGGGGGCGGGGCCGTTCCACCAGTCGGGGTTCTGGCGCGCGTTCTCCTGGCGATAGGCGACCAGACGCGGGCACAGCGGGCAGTCGCGGGGCGGTTCGGGCGTCAGGCTCATTGCGCGGCCTTCGGGCGGCCAAACTCGGCCATCAGGTCGTTCAGATCCAGGAAGGCGTCGGCCTGGCGGCGCAGTTCGTCGGCGATGTGCGGCGGCTGGGTTTTTTGCGTCGAGATCACCGTGACCCGCACCCCCTTGGCCTGAACCGCCTGGACCACGCGGCGGAAATCGCCGTCGCCGGAAAACAGGACGGCGTGGTCGATGTGCGGGGCCAGTTCCAGCATGTCCACCGCGATCTCGATGTCCATATTGCCCTTGATCCGGCTGTGGCCGGCCCCGTCAGTGAACCGCTTGACCGGCTTGGTCACGACCGAAAAGCCGTTGTAGTCCAGCCAATCCACCAGCGGCTTCACCGGCGAGAATTCTTCGCCCTCGACGATGGCCGTGTAATAATAGGCCCGCGTCAGAACGGATCGGCTGCGGAACCAGTCCAGCATGCGCCGGAAGTCCATGTCGTGCTGCAAGGCGCGGGCGGCGGAATAGAGGTTGGAGCCGTCGATAAAGATCGCCAGCCGGTCGGTGGGATGAAACATGGTCGAGACCGCAAAAAGGGATGATCGAAATGGCGTCCGGACGGCCGACGCCCCCGAACCGGGAATCGATGCGCCTGTCGATCTGGACCAGGCTGTCATCGTGGCCCTGGGCTGCAATGACAAGGGGGTCTGGTCATCCTGTCGCGAGGCGCTGGAGGCGGCGGCCGCACGTTTCCGCAGCGAAGGGATCGACATCCTGGCCAGGTCGTCCTGGTGGTCGTCCCTGGCCTGGCCGGACCCGCAGGATCCGCCCTTTCTTAACGGCGTCGCCCTGGTCCGCACCGATCACAATCCTCACGCCCTGATGGCGGCCCTGGGCCGGATCGAGGACGCCTTCGGCCGTCAGCGGTCAGTTCGCAACGCCCCGCGCACCCTGGACCTGGACTTGGTCGCCTTTGGTCGGCTGAGCGGCGATCTGGACGGGCTGATCCTGCCGCACCCGCGCGCGGCCGAGCGGAAGTTCGTGATGGGGCCGATCGCCGAAATCGCGCCCGACTGGGTGCATCCGAAGAATGGACGAACGGCCTTGGATTTGGCGGCGTCGACCTCCGTTGGGAGAGACGCTCATGCGATCTAAACAACGGCGGCTGGAGATTGCGCTTTTTCAGGCCGGGTTGGTGGGGCCTTTGGGGCTCGCGGTCGCGGTCGGCGCAATATCCATCCTGATCGGCGTTTTCATAATCGTAGCGAGGCCCGATCCTGCACGCTTCGATCCCTGGCGCAGCGCCCATGCGGCTGATCAAGGAGTCTATTGTAGGACATATGGAAAGGGCGGGACGGTCTGTTCGGAGGTTCCGGAACGAGTGCGTGAGTTCAGGGAACGGCGGGAGGCGATACCACGAAAGGCGAACTGACGCCCAACTTCCGCCCCTGTGGCGTTGCAAAAAGCCGTCCTCATCTGTATTTGACGCGGTTCTCCCCCGCGTTCGAGGATTTCCATGGCCCGCGTCACCGTCGAAGATTGCATCGAGAAGGTTCCGAACCGCTTCGGCCTGGTTCTGCTGGCCGGGCACCGCGCCCGCAGCATCGCCAACGGCGCCGCCCTGACGCTCGACCGCGACAACGACAAGAACCCGGTCGTCGCCCTGCGCGAAATCGCCGAGGACACGGTCGTTCCGGACGAACTGCGCGAGACCATCATCACCACCCTGCAGCGCGTCGACGAGCGCACCGAGGCCGAGGACGAAGCCGAGGTCGTGGCCCTGCTGGCCGAACCGCAGCATATGAACATGGCCGAGGCCGAGCTGATCCGCGCGCTGCAAAGCGACCGCGACGGCGGGCAGGAGGAGCGCTACTGACTCCCGAGGGAGCCACAGGCGTCACTATCCTGCCGGCGCGGACCGACGCGGTTCCGCCGGCCCCCCGAACTGCACCAAAGTCAGATCTGACGGTGACGGCGGCCGATGACGCGGCCGCCCCCAAACGCGCGCCTATCCTGCGTCAGTTCGAACTGATCGAGGCGGTCAAGGCCTACGATCCCACCGCGGACGAGGCGATGCTGAACCGCGCCTATGTCTATGCGATGAAGATGCACGGCTCGCAGTTGCGGGCCTCGGGCGATCCCTATTTCGCCCACCCGATCCAGGTCGCGGGCATACTGACCGACTACAAGCTCGACACCGCCACCATCGTCACGGCTCTGTTGCACGACGTGGTCGAGGACACCTCGGCCACCAGGGACGACATCGCCGGGATGTTCGGCGAGGAGATCGCCGTCCTGGTCGAGGGCGTCACCAAGCTGTCGCGGCTGGAACTTCAGGCCGAACATACGCGCCAGGCCGAGAACCTGCGCAAATTCATCCTGGCCATCAGCCGGGACGTCCGGGTGCTTCTGGTCAAGCTGGCCGACCGTCTGCACAACATGCGCACGCTGCAGTTCGTGAAGCCGGAGAAGCGCGAGCGGATCAGCCGCGAGACGCTGGAGGTCTATGCGCCGCTGGGGCGTTCCATCGGCATCCATTCCATCGCGTCCGAGCTGGAAGAACTGGCCTTCACCCACCTGAATCCCACGGCCAAGACCGCCATAGAGCGGCGGTTGGAGGCGCTGAAGCTGGAGCATGGTCAGGCCATCGAAGGCGTGGCCGCCGAGATCGAACGGGTTCTCTCGGAAGCCGGCGTGCGCGCCCGCGTCTTCGGCCGGCAGAAGACCCCGTACTCCATCTGGCGCAAGCTGCAGCGGAAGTCGGTCGGTTTCTCCTCGCTGTCGGACATCTATGGGTTCCGCGTGATTGTCGAGGCCGAGGACGACTGCTATCGCGCCCTGGGCGTGATCCACCGCGAATGGCCGATGGTGCCGGAGCGGTTCAAGGACTTCATCTCGACGCCCAAATCGAACAACTACCGCTCGCTGCACACCACGGTCGTCGGCCCCCGCGGCCTGCGCATCGAGATGCAGATCCGCACCGAGGCGATGGACCGGGTGGCCGAGGACGGCGTGGCCGCCCACTGGCGCTACAAGAACAAGTCCTATGGTTTCGACCGCGAGGCGATGGAGAAGGGCGGGGGACGCGACCCGCTGCAGAACCTGCGGCACCTGGTGCAGGTCATCGAGCACGGCGAGGGCGGCGAGGACTGGGTCGAACACGCCAAGCTGGAGATGTACCTGGATCAGGTCTTCGTCTTCACGCCCAAGGGCAAGCTCGTGACCCTGCCGCGCGGGGGAATGCCGCTGGACTTCGCCTACGCCGTCCATACCGAGGTCGGGGACACGGCTGTCGGCGTCAAGATCAATGGTGAACTGAAGCCGATGCGCACGCCCTTGCAGAACGGGGACGTGGTCGAGGTCATCCGCGGCGCCAAGCGCGAGGTGCCCGCCGACTGGCGCAGTCTGACCGTCACGGGTCGCGCCCGCTCGGCCATCCGCCGCCACATCCGCACGTCCGAGCGGGAGGAGTTCGTCAAACTGGGCCGCGCCGCCCTGCAGCAGACCCTGACGCGGGTGGAAAAGACCCTGTCGGAGGTGTCGCTGAAGCCTGTTCTGGAAACCCTGGCCGTCGCCAGCGACGATGATGTGTTCGAAGAACTGGGGCGGGGGCGTCTGTCGCCGACAACCGTCGCCGAAACCCTGTTTCCCGCGCTGAAAGGACGCCTGAAGGCCGGGCCGGAGAAACAGCGCATCGAAGGGGGCACCGCGCGTCTGTTCGTGCGCGGCGGCGGCCTGACGCCCGGCGTTTCGGTCCACTTTGGCCAGTGCTGCACGCCCGTGCCGGGTGATCGCATCGTCGGCATCCTGGAGCCGGAAACGGGACTGACCGTCCACACCATCGACTGCCAGACCCTGGCCGACTTCGCCGACGACGACTCGGTCTGGCACGATCTGCAATGGACGCCCCAGGCAGAGACGGACGCCGTAGCCGCCGCGCGCATCCGCGCCACCATCCGCAATGCGCCGGGCGTCCTGGGTCAGGTCACGACGCTGATCGGCGAGGCCGGGGGCAACATCATCAACATGACCATGGCCCATCGCCAGCAGGACTTCTTCGACGTGGACGTGGACGTGGAGGTCGAGGACGCCAAACACGCGACCAGCATCATCGCCGCCCTCAGGGCCAATCCGTCGGTCGATTCGGTGGAGCGCGCGCGCGGCGGATGAGGGACGAGACGAAGCGAAACGCGGCCCAGATGGCCTCGCCCTCCTATCGCATGGCGGCGATGGATCAGGACTTCCTCCTGGGCGATTCCATGCGCGGCGTCCGGTTTCTGATGGAGTACGCCAAGCCGGAGGAGGCTCTGCGGGCCTGGGGCGTCCGGTCCACGATCGTGGTGTTCGGCAGCGCCCGCATCCGGGAAGGCCAGCCCTGGTACGATCAGGCCCGTGCCTTCGGTCGTCTTGCGTCCGAACGGGGCGGGGCGCTGCGGGGGCGCGTCGGCGAACCGCGCGACAATGTCATCGCCACAGGCGGCGGCCCCGGAATCATGGAGGCTGCGAATCGTGGCGCCACCGACATCGGCGCTCCCTCGATCGGTTTCAACATCACCCTGCCGCACGAGCAGGAGCCCAACGCCTATTCGACGCCTGAGCTGACCTTCCGTTTCCACTACTTCGCCATGCGCAAGATGCATCTGGCGATGCGGGCCAACGCCCTGGTGGTCTTTCCGGGCGGCTTCGGCACCTTCGACGAGATGTTCGAAATGCTGACCCTGCGCCAGACGGGCAAGGCGCCGCCGGTGCCCATCGTCCTGGTGGACAAGGCCTATTGGACCTCGGTCATCGGCTTCGACGCCCTGGTCGAACACGGCATGATCGCGCGTTCGGACCTGGACCTGATCGGCTTCGCCGAAGACGCCGAGGGCGTCTGGGCTGAATTGCTGGCCCGTGGTCTGCGTCCCCACGAAAACATCGAATAAGGCCGCGCCCAGGGTTCATTCCCGCGCAGCCAGGGTCTAAGGACGGCCTTCATGAACACCGAAGACGTCCTCAACGAGTTCCGTGACGCCGGCGCCCTGCGCGAAGGTCACTTCGTCCTGTCCTCGGGCCTGCACAGTCCGATCTTCCTGCAGAAGAACCTTGTCTTCATGGACGGCGCGCGATGCGAACGTCTTTGCAAGGCGCTGGCCGAGAAGATCGTGGCCACGGTCGGTCCGGTCGATGTCGCCATCTCGCCGGCCGTGGGCGGCATCATTCCCGGCTATGAGACCGCCAAACACCTGAAGGTCCGTTCGATGTACGTCGAACGCGAAGGCGGTCAGTTCAAGCTGCGTCGCGGCTTCTCGGTCGAGCCGGGCGAGAAGGTCGTGATGGTCGAGGATATCGTCACCACCGGCCTGTCCTCGCGCGAATGCATTGCGGCCATTCAGGCGGCGGGCGGAGAGGTGGTCGCGGCGGCCTGTATCGTGGATCGGTCGGGCGGCAAGGCGGACGTCGGCGTCCCGCTGATCGCCCTGGCGTCCCTGTCGGTGCCGGCCTATCCGGCCGACGCCCTGCCGCCCGAACTGGCGGCCCTGCCGGTCGAGGACCCCGGCAGCCGGCGGTTGGCGAAGTAGCGAAGGGGGCAGGGATGAAGCGTCAGCGCGTCCGTCTGGGGGTCAATATCGACCACGTCGCCACGGTTCGGAACGCGCGCGGCGGAACCCATCCCGACCCGGCCCGCGCGGCCGAGGCGGCGCTGGCTGCGGGGGCGGACGGCATCACCGCCCACCTGCGCGAGGATCGCCGCCACATCACCGACGCCGATATCGACGTGCTGACGGCCCTGTGCCGCCGCGCCGGCAAGCCGCTGAACCTGGAGATGGCCGTCACCGACGAGATGCTGGCCATCGCCCTGCGCCATCGTCCTCACGCCGCCTGCCTGGTTCCGGAACGCCGCGAGGAGGTGACGACCGAAGGCGGTCTGGCCGTCGCCGGGCATGAGGTCCGCGTCGCTCCGGTCGTCAGAGCTCTGTCGGACGCAGGCGTCCGGGTCAGCCTGTTCATCGAACCCTCCGAAGCCCAGGTGGAGGCCGCCGCCGCTGTCGGCGCCCAGGTGGTGGAGCTCCATACCGGCCGCTACTGCCACCTGACCGATCCGGCCGAACGGGAGGTCGAGTTCGAACGTCTGGCCGCAGCCGCAGCCCAGGCCGACATCCTGGGGCTGGAGGTCCATGCCGGCCACGGTCTGGACTACGACACCGCGCCGAGGATGCTGACCATTCCGGAAATCCGCGAACTGAACATCGGTCATTTCCTGATCGGCGAATCGATCTTCATCGGCCTGGACGCCGCCATCCGTCGGATGCGCGCGGCGATGGATCAGGCGAAATGATCGTCGGGGTCGGCGCGGACCTGTCCGACATCCGGCGCATCCAGATGTCGCTGGATCGGTTCGGCGAACGGTTCAAGCAGCGTTGCTTCACCGATCTGGAACGCGCGCGATCGGATCGCAAACCGGATCCGGCCTGGAGCTACGCCAAACGGTTCGCGGCCAAGGAGGCCTGCGCCAAGGCCTTGGGCACGGGGATGCGGGCCGATGTCTATTGGCGCGACATGGGGGTGGTGAACCTGCCGTCCGGTCAACCCACCCTGAAGCTGACGGGCCATGCGGCCGAACATCTGGCGCGTCTGACGCCGCCCGGCCATGAGGCCAGAATTCACCTGACGCTGAGCGACGAACATCCTTATGCGCTCGCCTTCGTGGTGATCGAAGCCTTGCCGGTGTCGTAATCAGGTTATAGGCGTGCGCGTTGGCCGCGCACATGCGGCAAGGGATTCCTGATCGCATGAGCGAAGACCACAAGTCCGACGACGCCCAGCCCGCCGGCCGGCGCGACGCCACCCCCGAGGAAGTTTTCGCGGCGTCCGAAGCCGACGCGCCGGTCTCGGCGGTGCGTGAGCCGACCACGGCCGATCAGACAGTCTACGCCAAGACGCCCAAGAGCGCCGCCAAGTCGGCCGCCAGCGAGACGGGCGAAATCTTCAAGACCATCGTCTTCGCCCTGCTGATCGCCATGGTGCTGCGGATCTTCCTGTTCCAGCCCTTCACCATTCCGTCGGCTTCGATGGAGCCCAACCTCTATGAGGGCGACTATATCGTCGTGACCAAATGGTCCTACGGCTTCTCGAAACACTCCATCCCGTTCAGCCCGCCCCTGTTCGACGGCCGCATCCTGGGATCGGCGCCCAAGCGGGGCGACATCGTCGTGTTCAAACTGCCGCGCGACAACAAGACCGACTTCATCAAGCGCGTGATCGGCCTGCCCGGCGACCGTATCCAGATGATCGCCAACAAGCTGTATATCAACGACAAGCCCGTTCAGGACGTGCTGGTCACTCGCCGCGAGATCGAGGACATCTTCGGCCCGCGCATGGTGTCCGAGGTCCGCGAGACCCTGCCCGAGGGCAAGAGCTTCATGACCCAGGACTTCGGCCCCGGAAACGATCTGGACGACACGCCCGTCTATGAGGTGCCGGCCGGCCATTACTTCATGATGGGCGACAACCGCGACAACTCCATCGACAGCCGCGTCGAACAGTCCAGCGGCGTGGGCATGGTCCCGGCCGAGAACCTGGTCGGCAAGGCGCAGATCATCCTGTTCTCGTGGAAGCCCGGCTCGTCGCTGTGGAACCCGGCCAGCTGGTTCAACGTGCGTCTGGACCGGTTCTTCAACGTCCTGCACTGATGGCCAATCTGCGCGCCGAAGCGGTCGCTGCGCTTGAGGCGCGCCTGGGCCATGCCTTCCGCGACAAGGCGCTGCTGGAACGGGCCCTGACCCACGCCAGCGTGGGGGAGGGGGCGCCCGTCGGCGTCCACGGCCCGCGCGACAACGAGCGGCTGGAATTCCTGGGCGACCGGGTGCTGGGCCTGCTGGTGGCCGAACGCCTGTCGCGCCAATATCCGACCGCCGACGAGGGCGAGCTGTCGTCCAGCCTGCATGCTCTGGTCGACAAGGGCGCCTGCGCTCGCGTGGGCGACGCCCTGGGCGTCGGGGCTGCCCTGAGGCTGTCGCCCGGAGAGACCAAGACCGGCGGGCGACGCAAGGCAGGCGTCATCGCCGATGCGGTCGAGGCGATCCTGGCGGCCGTCTATCTGGACGGCGGGCTGGAGGCGGCGCGCGCTGTCTTCGACCGCGCATGGGCCGACGAACTGAAGGCGCCGCCGTCGCGGGCCGTGACCAATCCCAAATCCGCCCTGCAGGAATGGGCGCAAGGGCAGGGGCGTCCCCTGCCGACCTATCGCGTGTCGGATCGGACGGGTTCGGATCATGCGCCCACCTTCACCGTCGAGGTCAGCGTCCAGGGCGTCGAACCCTTGACCGCACAGGGCCGTTCGCGTCAGGAGGCTGAGAAATCCGCCGCCACGGCGCTGCTGAAAAGAGAAGGCGTCATTTGACCGATATCGAAAACCAGCGCGCGGGATTCGCCGCCATCATCGGCGCGCCGAACGCCGGCAAGTCCACGCTGGTCAACCGGCTGACCGGGTCCAAGGTCTCCATCGTCACCCAGAAGGTGCAGACGACGCGCTTTCCGGTGCGCGGCATCGCCATGGAGGGCGACGCCCAGATCGTTTTGGTGGACACGCCCGGCATCTTCACCCCGCGTCGCCGTCTGGACCGCGCCATGGTCGCCTCGGCCTGGGGCGGGGCCGAGGACGCCGACGTGGTGGTCCACCTGATCGACGCCCAGTCGCACATCGATTCCGAAGGGCGGGACGGCACGGCCGCCGACCGCCGCTCGGCCGAGGACACCGAGACCATCATCGCCAATCTTCAGGCGACCGGAACCAAGGTCATCCTGGCGCTGAACAAGATCGACGGCATGCGCCGCGACACCCTGTTGGCCCTGTCGCAGAAGCTGTTCGAAACCGGCGTCTATGACGAGGTCTATATGATCTCGGCCGCCAACGGCGACGGGGTGGAGGATCTGAAACAGCGACTGGCGCGCTCGATGCCCAAGGGGCCGTGGCTTTACCCAGAGGATCAGGCCGCCGACGTGCCGGTGCGGGTTCTGGCCGCCGAGATCACGCGAGAAAAGGTCTATCTGCGCGTCCACGAGGAACTGCCCTATTCGGCGGCGGTCGAGACCACCAGCTTCGAGGATCGCCCCGACGGTTCCGCCCGTATCGAACAGACCATCTATGTCGAACGCGAAAGCCAGCGCCCCATCGTTCTGGGCAAGGGCGGTCAGACGCTGAAATGGATCGGCCAGAAGGCGCGCGAGGAGTTGAATGAGATTCTGGGCCGCCCGGTCCATCTGTTCCTGACCGTCAAGGTCGATCCGAAATGGCAGGACAGCCGCGCCCTCTATGCCCAGTTCGGCCTCGACTACGACGTCTGAGTTTCCGTGTTCGAAGTACCGCGTACCGCCGGGGGTGTTCCCCGGCTTCTTCTGACCCTTCTGGGCGGTCTGATCCTGGCGATCATCGTCGGCGTCGGCGTCGCGCGCTGGAAGTCGCCGGCTCACGGTTTGACGGCCGCACTTCATGCGCCGACCGCGCCGCGCCCGCCCGTACAGGTGGTTCAGGACCTGCCCCTTCTGGCCGCACGCCTGGATCGGGAGGCCGCCGCTGGGCGATTCATGGGCGCCGTCCTTGTGGCCAAGGGCGACAAGGTCCTGTTCCGCCAGGTCTATGGCAAGGCCGACTATGAGCAGAACCAGCCGCTGACGCTGAAGTCTCGGTTCCGCCTGGCCTCCATCTCCAAACAGTTCACGGCCGCCGCCATCCTTCACCTGCAGGACGAGGGCAGGCTCAGCGTCGGTGATCCGGTGTGCAAATGGATCCAGCCGTGCCCGCCCGCTTGGGCGCAGATCCGCATCCATCACCTGTTGTCGCACACCTCGGGCATCCCCGACCTGATGGCGCGCCCCGGCTGGGGGACGCGGCGCACGACGCCGGCGACCCTGGCCGAACTGACGGAGGATACGAAGCGTTTCGGCCTGCAATTCGCGCCGGGAACCAAGGTCAGCTACGACAACGCCGCCTTCAACCTGGCCGCCGCCATCGTCGAAAAAGCCAGCGGCCAGCCGTTCCAGACCTATATGCGGCAGACCTTCTTCACGCCCCTGGGCATGACGAACAGCGGTCTGGACCTGGACGGCGCCGATCACGGCGTCGTCATGGGCTACGCCAACTATCCGGGCGGGCTGGCGGCCCAGCCGAACGCCAACACCTCCATCGTGGCCGGCGCGGGCGCCGTCTATTCCACCCTGGACGACCTCCTGGTCTGGCAGCGGGCGTTGCACCACGGGGGGCTGCTGAAACCCGACACCTATCGCCAGATGTTGGCCGATCACGCCCCCGCCGACACGAAGCCGAACGAGCGCGGGCACAGGCGGCGCGACTGGGGTTACGGCGTCTTCGTCAACAGCCTGGGCGAACAGGTCGAACCGGCCTTCGACGACCGCCAGATCTATCACACTGGCAGTTGGGGCGGGTTCCGCAACCTGATGCTCTATCAGCCCGACGCCGACGTGACGGTGATCGTCCTGTCCAACAACTATCACCTGCGCGACCAGGTCTTCCTGATCAGCCAGCAGGCGATGGCCGAGGCTCTGGGCCGCCCCTTCCCGACGACCCTGAACCGCTAAGGGTTCAGTTAGGCGCCATCGATCCCGTTTCGATGAACCGCTGGTGCCACGACAGCGCCTCGTTCAGCAGATGCGGCGTCTGTAGCCCATAGGTGCCGGCCAGCGCCCTTTGGTGATAGTCGGACAGGGCGTCGCGGTATGTCGGGTGGGCGCAGTTGGCGATGATGACCTTGGCCCGCTGCTTGGGCGACAGGCCGCGCAGATCCGCCAGCCCCTGTTCGGTGACGATGACCTGAACGTCCTGGGTGATGTGGTCCACATGACTGGCCATGGGCACGATGGCCGATATGGCTCCGCCCTTGGCCGTCGACGGCGTCACGAAGCACGAGATGTAGGCGTTGCGCGCAAAGTCGCCCGAGCCGCCTATGCCGTTCTGGATGCGCGATCCCATGACGTGGGTCGAGTTGACGTTGCCGTAGATATCGGCCTCGATCAGGCCGTTCATGGCGATGCAGCCCAGGCGGCGGATGATCTCGGGGTGGTTCGAGATTTCCTGCGGGCGCAGGATGATCTTGCCTCGGAACTGGTCCATGCGACGGTTCAGGTCGGCCGCCGCCTCGGGGCTCAGCGAAAAGGCGGTGGCGGAAGCGACGGTCAGCTTGCCGGAATCCAGCAGGTCCAGCATCCCGTCCTGCAATACCTCCGTATAGGCGGCCATCCGTTCGAACGGACTGTCCTGCAGCCCGGCCAGCACGGCGTTGGCCACATTGCCGACCCCCGACTGCAACGGCAGCAGACCGGCCGGCAGCCGACCCTGTTTCACCTCGTGCTTCAGGAACTCGATCAGATGGCCGGCGATGGCCTGGGCGTTCTGGTCCGGCGCGGCGAAGGGCAGGTTGCGGTCCGGCGCGTCGGTTTCGACGATGGCGACGATCTTGGCCGGATCGCAGCGGAACACGGGCTGGCCGATCAGCTGATCGGGCCGCGTCAGGGGAATCGGCACGCGCGAGGGCGGCAGGGCCGTGCCGTAATAGACGTCGTGCATCCCCTCCAGCGCCGGATTCTGCCAGCGGTTGACCTCCAGGATGATCCGCTCCGCCCGATCCAGCCAGGTCTTGTTGTTGCCGATGGACGAGGACGGGACCAACGAGCCGTCGGCGTTGACGGCCGACACTTCGATCAGGGCGGTGTCCAGCGGCCCCAGGAAACCCTGCCACGCCATCGGCGCGACCTGGCTCAGGTGCATGTCCAGATATTCCATCTGGCCCTTGTTGATCTTGTCGCGGGCGATCGGGTCGGAGTTGTAGGGCAGGCGGAACTCGATCCCGTCGGCCTTGGCCAGGGCTCCGTCCAGTTCCGGCCCCGTAGAGGCGCCGGTCCAGACCTTCAGACGGAAGGGATCGCCCGCCTGGTGCGCCGCCTCGATTCGCGCCGCCAGCGCCTGCGGCGCCGCCTTGGGATAGCCCGAGCCGGTGAAACCGCTCATGCCCACGGTCGATCCGGCGGGAATCAGCGCGGCCGCATCCTCGGCAGACATGATCTTGGAGCGCAGGGCTTCGCTTTTCACGCGGGACATTGGAACGCCGGGTCAGCGGCCGGGGAGGGCCAAAATGATGCCGCAGGCTTAGCCTTCGGGGCTGCGATGATCCACCCTGCCGACACCCGTTCCCCCGAACGCGGAACAGGATTAGAACATCGCCATGATCCTCGCTCTTCTGGCCACCCTGGCCCTTCAGTCCTCCTCGCCGCCCGGCGCACCGCCCGACCCGGCTTCCATCCAGGCCGACCTGGCGGCGCAGGATGCGGCGACGACGCTGGATCGGATGCACGCCGCGGCTTCGCGCGCGGACGGGGTCGTCTATTTCGACCAGTTCGCGCCCGACGCCCGTTTCATCGGCACCGACAACACCGAGCGGTGGAGCCTGGCGCAGTTCCGCGCCTATGCCGAGCCCTTCTTCGCCCAAGGCAAGGGCTGGACCTATCGCCCGCGTGAGCGGTCATTGACCGTTTCGGGCGACATGGCCTGGTTCGACGAGGTGCTGGACAACGACGCCTACGGCGCGCTGCGCGGTTCGGGCGTCCTGTCGCGACGGGGGGCGGGCGGCGCCTGGAAGATCGAACAATATGTCCTCAGCTTCGCCGTGCCGAACGACAAGGCGCGCGCCGTCGTAGGCCTGATCGCCGCCCCGGCCCCCTGACGGTTCGGCCCGATGGATTTCCAGGAAGAGGCGTTCGTCCTGTCGGCGCGGGCGCATGGCGACACGGGCGCCGTGGTCGATCTGCTGACCGAAGGCCACGGCCGTCGCGCGGCCTATGTGGCGGGCGGCGCCTCACGCAAGATGCGGCCTTTCCTCCAGCCCGGCGCGCGTGTCGTGGCCGACTATCGCGCCCGCACGTCCGATCATCTGGGCGCCGCGCGGCTGGAGCCGATGGGCGAGGGCCCTAGCGCCCTGTTCGACGACGCCGTGGCCCTGACCGGTCTCGCCGCCGCCGCCGCCGTGGCCCAGGGCGCATTGCCGGAGCGGGAGCCGCATCCGGGCGTCTTCCTGGCGTTCGAGGCGCTGATGGCCGCCTTCGCCCTGCCGTCGGTCTGGCCCGCCATCTTCGTGCGGTTCGAGGCGGGCCTGCTGGACGATCTGGGCTTTGGCCTCGACCTGACCAGATGCGCCGCGACGGGCGGGGTCGATGATTTGATCTATGTCAGCCCCCGCACCGGCCGCGCCGTCAGCCGCCAGGCCGGCGCCCCCTATGCCGACAAGATGCTGACCCTTCCGCCCTTCATGCTGGGCGCACAGGCGGGACTGGTGGAGGGGGACGTGAAGGCCGGTTTCGACCTGACCGGTCATTTCCTCGAACAGTTCGTCTTCCATCCCCTGAACAAGCCTCTGCCGCCCGCCAGGGTCTGGATGCTGGACAAGTTGGGCGAGACGGGGCGGCTCTAACGCCCCTACGCCGGCGTCGCCTGTCCGTGAGGTCCAGGCCGCTTGCTTCAAAAGAAGGCGGCCGATACCGTTGGGCCATGATCCTGGCTGATATCCTCTCCGGCCTTGCCTGGTGCGCCATCCTGACCCTCGCATTGACGTATCGTCGTCGCAGCGACGGGCGGGCGCTCTGGCCCATGCAGTGGGGGCTGGATGGCAAGCCGACCTGGCGCGCCCGGCGCGACGTGGCGGTGTTTTTCCACCCGGTCTTTTTCGGACTTCTGCTCGGCGTGTTCGCCTTCCGATGGGGCGCGCCGGCCAATATGGCGTGGCCGCAGGAATGGGTTTCCATCCGCATCGCGTTCGCCGGCGCGGCGGTTCTGGCCTGCTGGTTGCATCTTCGCTACGCCGTGCGCCAACTATCCCCGACTTAGACGGCGCTTCGGGCTAGACTTCCGGCCTTCGATCCTCGATTCGCTGGCCCATGACGATCCACGCCCCGCCGCCGGAAGGCGGCCGCATCATCGACGAGCCGATGGAGACGGCGCTCAGCCGCCGCTATCTGGCCTACGCCCTGTCGACCATCACCAACCGCGCCCTGCCGGACGTGCGCGACGGCTTTAAGCCGGTGCACCGCCGCATCCTGTACGCCATGCACCAGATGCGGCTGAACCCGCAGGCGGCGGCGCGCAAATGCGCCAAGGTCGTCGGCGAGGTCATGGGCGGATACCACCCGCACGGCGACGCCTCGATCTATGAGGCGCTGGTGCGTCTGGCCCAGGATTTCGCCCAGCGCTATCCGCTGGTCGACGGCCAGGGCAACTTCGGCAATATCGACGGCGATAGCGCGGCGGCCATGCGCTATACCGAGTGCAAGCTGACGCCCGCCGCCGTCCTGCTGCTGGACGGCATCGACCAGGACGCCGTCGATTTTCGGCCTACCTACGACGATCAGGACGAGGAGCCGGTCGTCCTGCCGGCCGGTTTCCCGAACCTGTTGGCCAATGGCTCGTCCGGCATCGCGGTCGGCATGGCCACCTCGATCCCGCCGCACAATGTCGGCGAACTGATCGACGCCTGCCAGCTGTTGCTGGAGCGGCCCGAGGCGACGACGACCGAACTGGTTCAACTGGTTCCCGGCCCGGACTTCCCCACTGGCGGCGTGTCGGTGGAAGGCCAAGCCTCGATCCTGGACGCCTATGAGACGGGTCGGGGCGGGGTGCGTCTGCGGGCGCGCTGGGAGACCGAGGACCTGGGGCGCGGCGTGTGGCGGATCATCGTCACCGAGATGCCGTATCAGGTGCAGAAGTCGCGTCTGATCGAGGCCCTGGCCGATCTGATCGAACACAAGAAGGCGCCGCTGCTGGGCGATGTGCGCGACGAGTCGGCCGAAGACATCCGTCTGATCCTGGAGCCCAAGAACCGCACCATCGAGCCTGAAATGCTGATGGAAAGCCTGTTCAAGCTTTCCGATCTGGAGGTGCGCTTCCCGATCAACATGAACGTGTTGGACGCCAGCGGCACGCCGCGCGTCATGGGGCTGAAGGACTGTCTGCGCGCCTTCCTGGATCACCGCCGCGAGGTGTTGAACCGCCGGTCGGAATGGCGGATCGCGCGGGTCGAGAAGCGGCTGCACCTGTTGGAAGGCCTGCGGATCGTCTTCCTGAACCTGGACGAGGTCATCCGCATCGTCCGCGAGGAGGAGCAGCCCAAGGCGGTCCTGATCGCCCGGTTCGGCCTGACCGAGGTTCAGGCCGACTTCATCCTCGACACCCGGCTGCGTCAGTTGGCGCGTCTGGAAGAGATGACGATCGAGAAGGAGTTCAACGAACTTTCGGAAGAACTGGCCCAGCTGAAGGCGCTGACCTCGTCGGAAGCCAAGCAGTGGAAGGCGATTTCGAAGGAACTGGAGGCCGTTCGCAAGGCCCTGATCTCGCCGCGCCGGACCACGATCGCCGACGCCGTGGACACCTCGGCCTTCGTCGCGCCCGAGGCCTTCATCCCGCGCGAAGCGATCACCGTCATCCTGTCGGAACGCGGCTGGATTCGCGCCGCCAAGGGCAAGGTCGAGGATCCGTCGGAGCTGAAGTTCAAGGAAGGCGACCAGCTGGCCTATCTGGTCCCGGCCTATACGACCGACAAACTGCTGGTGGGGGCGTCGGACGGCCGCATCTTCACCATCGGGGCCGACAAGCTGGCGTCCGGGCGCGGGCACGGCGAGCCGCTGCGTCTGATGATCGATCTGGACGAAAAGGCCGAGATCATCGCGGTTCTGGCGCACCAGCCGGGCGGAAAACTGCTTATCGCGTCCAAGGCTGGCTACGGCTTCATCGCGCCGGAAGACGACACCCTGGCCCAGAAGCGCGGTGGCAAACAGGTGTTGAACGGCGAGATGCTGGCCATGCTGCGGGTCAACGGCGACCACATCGCCACCATCGGGGAGAACATCAAGACCCTGATCTTCCCCCTGGCCGAACTGCCCGAAATGGGACGCGGCAAGGGCGTCAAACTGCAGAACTACAAGCAGGGCGGTCTGGCCGATGTGACCGTGTTCAACGCCGAACAGGGACCGGAATGGGCCGACGGCGGCGGACGTCGCCGCAACTGGCCCGACTGGAAGGACTGGCTGGGCAAACGCGCCGGCGCCGGCCGCCAGGGTCCGCGCGGTATGAGAAAGTTCCGGTAAGGGAGAAGGCTGGAGGTCAGTCCTCCAGCCGCATCCATCCCAGGGGCCTCAGCGCCTCCATGGGCCTGAACTCGGCCTTGTAGTCCATCTTGGCCGATCCCTGGATCCAGTAGCCCAGATAGACATAGGGCAGGCCCACCTGCGCGGCCTGGCGCACATGGTCCAGAATGGCGAAACGGCCCAGGCTGCGGCGCTCCATCGTCGGCTCATAGAAGCTGTAGACCATGGACAGCCCGTCCCTGAGCAGGTCCGTCAGGGTCACGGCGACCAGATCGCCCGGCCCGCCGTCGGTCGAGGGCAGCCGGTATTCGATCAGATGGGTGCGGACGGCCGTGTCCTCGACCATCGCCACATAGTCCAGCCAGCCCATGTCGCTCATGCCGCCGGTCGGGTGGCGCGTCGTCAGATAGCGGCGCAGCAGCTGAAACTGCTCGGTCGTCGCCTCGGCCTCGACCAGGCTGCGCGACAGGTCGGCGTTACGGTTCAACAGCTTGCGCTGCGACCGGCTGAAGTCGAATTCGGGGACGGGCAGGCGCACGGAAACACAGGCGTCGCACGCCTCGCAGGCGGGGCGATAGGCGATGTTCTGGCTGCGGCGGAAGCCGGCGTTGGTCAGTTCGTCATTGACATGCGCCCCGTCCGAGAAGGGCAGGTTGGCGAACACCTTCCGCTCGGTCTTGCCGGGCAGATAGGGACAGGGCGCCACCGACGTCATGTAGAATCGCAACTGGCGGGTAGGGACGTGCTGTGTCACCGCCTCAGCTCCGCGTCCGATCTGAACGATTTTGCGATGATCCGCTCATCGCATGATTTGGCGTCATTCGCGCCCGGGCTGCAAGCGTCGTCGCAGCCCGGCGCGTCACAGCGAGGTGTCCATCGGCAGCACCGGCGCCTCGCGCAACAGGACGATGGCGATGCGGCGGTTGCCGGCCAGGCTCGGGTCGTCGGGATACAGCGGATCGGACCCCGCCTTGCCGGCAACCGAATAGACCCGGTCCGGATCGACGCCTGCGCCCTGCAGGACCAGGCGCGAGGCGTTGGCGCGTTCGGACGAAAGGCTCCAGTCCGCCGGCAGGCTGGCGCGGCTGGAACCGGCCTGGGCACTGGTGTGGCCGGTGATGGAGATGCGGTTGGGCAGCCGGTTGATCACCTTGGCGACGGCGCGCAGCAACACCTGGGCGCGGGCGTTGGGTCGGGCCGAGTTGCTCTCGAACATCGAGCGGCCTTCCTGATCGACCAGTTGGATGCGCAGCCCCTCGGGCGTCTGATCCACGATCAACTGTTTCGACAGCTCGGCCAGTTCCGGCATCGACTGCATGGCCTGACGCAGCGATTCGGCCGCGCTGGCGAACTCGGCCGCCTCGCGCCGCTGCATTTCCGCCTGGAGGGCGGCGTCGCTGGCCGACGACAGGTTGGAACTGGGGCCGGGGTTGGTGGCGTCGGGCGGCGCCTCGGGGGCCAACTGTTCTATCACCGACTGCGAGCCCGAACTTTTGGGACCGTCGTCGCCCAGGGCCGTGCCGCCCAGAATGCCGCCGGAGCCGGAGGTCGTTTCGGACACGCTGGCCGGGGCGAAATACTCGGCGATGCCTTTCTTCTGCTCGGGATCGGTCGTGTTGATCAGCCACATCAGCAGGAAGAAGGCCATCATGGCGGTCACGAAGTCCGCATAGGCCACCTTCCACGCGCCGCCGTGATGCCCCCCGCCGGAGACCTTCTTGACCTTCTTGATGAGGATCGGACGATCGCTCACGGACATGGATACGTATCCCGAGGAGTGGTGTCCCATTCTGGTCCGACCAAGGTTAACCGCGCGTTGACCTTGAACGGGGCGCTGCGGGGGCCTAGTCCGGCGGCCGAACCAAGGAGCCTGTCATGAAGATCGCTTTCGCCGGCCTGGGCGTCATGGGCGCCCCGATGGCGCGTCACCTGGTCCAGGCGGGCCACGACGTGATCGGCTTCAACCGCACGACGGCTAAGGCCGAGGCCTGGGCCGCCGCGAACGGCGGTCGGGCGGCGGCGACCGTCGCCGAGGCCGCTCAAGGCGTTGAACTGTTCATCCTGTGCGTCGGCAACGACGACGACGTGCGCGCGGTCGTAACCGAGGCCCTGCCGCATCTCGCCGCCGGCGCCGTCGTGGTCGATCACACGACGACCTCGGCCAGGCTGGCGCGCGAGATGGCCGAACTGGCGACGGGACGGGGGCGCCATTTCATCGACGCCCCCGTGTCGGGCGGACAGGCCGGCGCCGAGAATGGGCAACTCAGCGTCATGGCGGGCGGCGATGTGGAGGCTCTGGCCCGGGCGAAGCCCGCGCTGAACGCCTATTCCAAGGCGATCCAGCACATGGGACCGGCGGGCTCGGGCCAACTGACCAAGATGGTCAATCAGATCGCCATCGCCGGCGTGGTTCAGGGCCTGGCCGAGGCTGTCCATTTCGCCCAGGTCGCGGGCCTGGACACCGACGCCGTCTATGAGGCCGTGTCGAAGGGCGCGGCGCAAAGCTGGCAGATGGACAATCGCTGGAAGACGGCGGCGAAGGGCGAGTTCAACTTCGGCTTCGCCGTCGACTGGATGCGCAAGGATCTGGGGCTGGTGCTGGACGAGGCGCGCTCGAACGGCGCCAAACTGGCCCTGACCGCCCTGGTCGATCAGTTCTACGCCGAGGTCCAGGCCATGGGCGGAAACCGCTGGGACACCTCCAGCCTGACGGCGCGGCTGCAGCGCTGAAAGACTCGGCGCTGCCTGGTCAGGCGGCCGTTCGCCGCGGCGCCGGAGCGCCTCTGAGCAAACCCTCGGTGCTCAGGTCTTCGTCGATGTCCGGCCAGTGGATTCCCAGCCCCGCGCCAGCCAGAAGCCAATTGGCGCGCTGTTCGGGCGTCGCGTTCGCCAATCGGGGATACCAGGCGACCGGCGCGGCGATCGCACGACCGTCCATCAGTTCGACAACTATGCGTTCATCGTCGACCTGCACCGACTTCACGCGAATATCGGCCGTGTCCCTATGCGCCAAAGAAGTCATGCCAAGCCTGCGACAATGCGGCCGCGTGGGTCGCGACGTGAGATTGTAGCACGCGAAGCTCGCGTGCGGAAAAGCCGATATTCTGTGCGACTGCGGTATAGGCCAACCAAAACTTTGCGGTGCAGTCGTCCCGGTCCACATGGACATGCGGCGGCTCGTTCGGCTCATGACTTTAAAAGTAGAAGCGATACGGGCCGATCCGCAAAACCGTGGGCATTCAGGCCCCCAGCAACCGTGCGGCCTGAGGCGCAAAATAGGTCAGGACGCCTGCGCATCCGGCGCGCTTGAACCCGTGCAGGGTCTCCAGGATGGCGCGGTCCTGGTCCAGCCAGCCATTGGCGATGGAGGCTTGCATCATCGCGTATTCGCCCGACACCTGATAGGCGAAGGTCGGCACGCGGAAGGTTTCCGAAACCCGCTGCACGATGTCCAGATAGGGCATGCCCGGCTTGACCATGACGGCGTCCGCGCCTTCCGACAGGTCCATGGCCACCTCTTTCAGCGCTTCGTCGGAGTTGGCGTAGTCCATCTGATAGGTCTTCTTGTCGCCCCGCAGCATGGTCGAGGAGCCGACGGCGTCGCGATAGGGGCCGTAGAAGGCCGAGGCGAACTTGGCCGCATAGGACAGGATCAGCGTGTCCTGAAATCCGTTGGCCTCCAGCGCCTCGCGCACCGCCTGGATGCGGCCGTCCATCATGTCAGAGGGCGCCACGACGTCGGCCCCGGCATGGGCATGGATGAAGGCCTGTTCGGCCAGCCGCTCCAGCGAGGCGTCGTTGACGACCCGGTCGCCCTCCATCACCCCGTCGTGGCCGTGGTCGGTGTAGCAGTCCAGCGCCACGTCGGTCATGACGCCGATCTCGGGCGCGGCGTCCTTGATGGCCCGGATCGCCTCGGGGATCAGGCCGTCCGGGTCGGTCGCGCCCGTGCCGACCGCATCCTTGATCGCGCCGTCGACATTGGGGAACAGGGCGATCATCGGAATACCCAGTTCGCGGGCCTCGACGGCCGCCGCCGCTGCGGCCTTGGGCGACAGGCGGAACACGCCAGGCATGGAGGCGACGGGGACGCGATCCTCGGCCCCGTCATGCACGATCAGCGGCCAGATCAGATCGGCGGGCGTCAGGGTCGTTTCGGCGACCAGGCGGCGCACCCACGGGCTGGCGCGCAGGCGGCGCGGCCGGGCGAGCGGGAAGGGGGCGGGCTGATACGGAAGCATGGCGTGACCTTGGGAAATCTGGCGTGGGACTAGCGCCGCAGGCCGGACGGCGCAAATCGCGAGATGCGTCGGATCGTTTCGGTCGTGATCAACGCTTGCGCGACGCCATGAAATGCGGACCTATCACCGCCGAATTCAAGGGAGAGGCGAAATGATCGGACGTTTGGCGGCGGGCGCGGCGGTTCTGGCCCTGATGGCGGGGCTGTCGGGCTGTATCATAATCTCGTCGGAGGGCGGTTCGCGCACCGTGGTCGCCTCAGCCGGGGCCGACGGCGCCATGGGCGTTCCGTCCTACGCCGGCCTCTACGCCGACGCCGTGGCCGATCCGAAACGTCCGGCCGAGGAGGTCGCGCGCGACCCCTTGCGTCATCCTGCCGAGATTCTGGCCTTCGCCCAGGTCGCGCCGGGCGACAAGGTCGCCGACATCCGGCCGGGCGCAGGGTATTTCACCCGCCTGTTCTCCGATGTGGTCGGACCGAACGGCCGCGTCTACGCCTTCGTGCCGAACCGGACCATGGCGCGTGAGAACCCGACCGCTGATCTCCTGGTCGCCGCCTATCCCAACGTCACGCGGGTCAACGGCCTTCTGGACGCCATGACCTATCCCGAGCCGCTGGACATGGTCTTCATGAGCCAGGAATACCACGACTTCCACATTCCCGGCTTCGACACCGACGTCGCCAGGATGAATGCGGCGGTCTTCGCGGCCCTGAAGCCGGGCGGCCGCTATGTCGTCATCGACCACCAGGCCGCGCCGGGGACGGGGATTTCCGCCGTCCAGACCCTGCACCGGATCGAGGGCGACTATCTGAAGCGCGAGGTGGAGGCCGCTGGATTCGTCTTCGAGGGTGAAAGCGCCGTTGTCGCCAACCCGGCTGACGACCACAGCCTGAATGTCTTCGACGAGAAGATCCGCGGCCGTACGGACCAGTTCGTCTATCGCTTCCGCAAGCCGGGCTGACGACGACGTCGCTGCAAGTCGTTCTGAGAACTGTTATCAATTAAGGGTTTGGGCGTTTTGTCCACGTCGCGGACATGGACAAGGCGTTCCGTCCGGCGCAAACAATCCCGCATAAATCGCCATAAGCGAAAGAATGCGTCTCTTGTTCGACTATAAGGCCGCCTTTCAAAACTCGGTGGAACAGGTCCGCAGCGAAGGGCGATATCGCGTCTTCGCCGACCTGAAACGCGTGCGCGGCCAGTTTCCGCAGGCGCTGCGCCGCCGCGCGGACGGCTCCGAGCAGGACGTCGTGATCTGGTGTTCCAACGACTATCTCGGCATGGGCCAGCACCCGGTCGTGGTCTCGGCCATGCAGGAAGAGATCGAGCGCACGGGCGCCGGCGCCGGCGGCACGCGCAATATCTCGGGCACCACCCGCTCGGCCGTGGACCTGGAGGCCGAACTGGCCGCCTGGCACGGCAAGGAAGCCGCCCTTCTGTTCACCTCGGGCTATGTCGGCAACGAGGCGACCCTGTCGACCCTGCAGAAGATCCTGCCGGGCCTGATCATCTTCTCGGACGCCCTGAACCACGCCTCGATGATCGAGGGCATCCGTCACGGCGGCGGCGAACGCCACATCTTCCGTCACAACGATCTGGCGCATCTTGAGGCCCTGCTGGCCGCGGCGCCCGCCGACGCGCCCAAGCTGATCGCCTTCGAGAGCGTCTATTCGATGGACGGCGACATCGCCGATCTGGCCGGCACCATCGCCCTGGCCAAGAAGTACGGCGCGATGACCTATCTGGACGAGGTTCATGCCGTAGGCCTTTACGGCGAAACCGGCGCCGGTGTCGCCGAACGCGACGGCGTCCTGGATCAGATCGACATCGTCGAATGCACCCTGGGCAAGGCCATCGGCGTCATGGGCGGCTATATCGCCGCCGACGCCGTGATCGTGGATGCGGTGCGCAGCTGGGCCTCGGGCTTCATCTTCACCACCAGCCTGCCGCCCGCCTTGACCGCCGGCGCCCTGGCCTCGGTGCGTCACCTGAAGACCCACCCCGAACTGCGCGACCAGCATCAGGAGCGCGCGGCATCTCTGAAGTCCCGGTTCGAGGCCGCCGGCCTGCCGGTCATGCCGTCCGAAAGCCATATCGTCCCGGTCCTGGTCGGCGATCCGATCCACTGCAAGATGATCTCGGACATGCTGCTGGAAGACTTCGGCGTCTATGTGCAGCCGATCAACTATCCGACCGTGCCCAAGGGGACCGAGCGCCTGCGCTTCACCCCTTCGCCGAACCACACGGATGCGATGATGGACCATCTGGTCGCGGCGATGGATCAGCTCTTCTCCCACTGCAACGTGGCGCGCCGGCCCGTCGCCGCATGACGACCGGCGACGACCTCGGCGAAGTCATCGTCGAGTTCGTCCGCAACGGCCCCTACGTCAAATGCTCGGCCATCCACGTCGCCACCGGCCGTGAAGTCAGCGCGATGGGGCCGGCGAACGAACCTAAGTCCGTCGAGCGGATCGCGATCGCCAAGCTACGGCGGGTTTTAGAGTCCACTTCATCGCGCGGGTGGTGATCGACATATCTGTGAAACGATGATCTCCTCTGCATAGGGGAGGCGGACATGTTGCAACCCGGCGGGCCAGCGATGCTGGGATTTGGAGCGTTCTCGATTTTCGCGGTTCTGGGCGGCCTTGTCCTGTTGGCTGGTGCGGACCATTCGGCTCCCGGCTGCACAGGTCCCCAGGTTCAGCGTTGCGACTTTGTCGAAGTCGCCACTCGCGCCTTGGCCAGCGATCCGGGTGGTCGCCGTTTCGAAACGGCTCTGGGCTTCGAGTTCATCGACAAAGGCTCGTCCGTTCAGGTGCAGCAGTATTTGAAGGATCACCCCTCGAGCCTGTTTGAAGGCCCCGCAGTCCTGATCGACAAGAGAAGTTGTCGGCCCTGCTCAATCGGCGTGCGGGAAGCGTTGGACGAAAAACCGATGTTCAACGCATCACCCTGACCGTGCCTTGCCAGACCACAAGATGTTGTGGTCGGTCGCTACGGAGGATAGATAGGCCAGCTTCTGATTTGCGGGGATTTCAGCGTGACGGCCTTCACCCACGACGCCTATTTCACCAAGACGCTCGCCGACGCCGATCCGGACGTCTTCAAGGGCATCCAGGGCGAACTGGGCCGTCAGCGCGAACAGATCGAACTGATCGCTTCCGAGAATATCGTCTCCCAGGCGGTGCTGGACGCGCAGGGCTCGGTCCTGACCAACAAATACGCCGAAGGCTATCCCGGCCGTCGCTATTATGGCGGCTGCGAGTTCGTCGACATCACCGAGGATCTGGCGCGCGAGCGGGCCAAGACGCTGTTCGGGGCGGCCTTCGCCAACGTCCAGCCCCACTCGGGCGCCCAGGCCAACCAAGCGGTCTTCTTCACGCTGCTTCAGCCCGGCGACACCTTCCTGGGCATGGACCTGGCCTGCGGCGGGCACCTGACGCACGGCTCGCCGGCGAACCAGTCGGGCAAGTGGTTCCGTCCCGTGACCTACAAGGTGCGCGAAGACACCCATCTGATCGACTACGACCACGTCGCCGAAATGGCCGAGCGCGAGAAGCCCAAGCTGATCCTGGCTGGCGCCTCGGCCTACAGCCGCCACATCGACTTCAAACGCTTCCGCGAGATCGCCGACAGCGTGGGCGCCTATCTGATGGTGGACATGGCCCACTATGCCGGCCTGATCGCCGGCGGCGTCTATCCCGACCCGATCCCGCACGCCCACGTCGTCACGACCACGACGCACAAGACGCTGCGCGGCCCGCGTGGCGGCATGATCCTGTCCAACGACGTGGACCTGGGCAAGAAGATCAACTCGGCGGTCTTCCCAGGCCTGCAGGGCGGCCCGCTGGAACACGTCATCGCCGGCAAGGCCGTGGCCTTCGGCGAGGCGCTGAAGCCCGAGTTCAAACTGTACGCCCAACAGGTCGTCAAGAACGCCCAGGCCCTGGCCGCCGTTCTGGTCGAGCGCGGTCTTGCCATCGTCTCGGGCGGCACCGACAGCCACCTGATGCTGGTCGATCTGCGACCCAAGGGCGTGACCGGCAAGGCGACCGAGCATGAGCTCGAAAAGGCGCTGATGACCTGCAACAAGAACGGCGTGCCGTTCGACACCGCGCCCTTCACCGTCACCTCGGGCGTCCGCCTGGGCACCCCGGCCGGCACCACGCGCGGCTTCGGCGAGGACGAGTTCAAACAGATCGGTCACTGGATCGCCGACGTCGTCTCGTCGATGAACGGCGGCGACGAAGCCGATCCGGCTGTGGTGGCAGGCGTGGCGGCCCAGGTGCGAGAGTTGACGCACCGCTTCCCGATCTACGGATAACCGCCTGATGAAGTGCCCTTTTTGCGGTCATCAGGATACGCAGGTCAAGGATAGCCGGCCGTCGGACGACGGCTCGGCCATTCGCCGCCGCCGGTCCTGCCCCAACTGCAACGGGCGCTTCACCACCTTCGAGCGCGTCCAACTGCGCGAACTGGTCATCCTGAAGCGCAACGGCCGTCGCACCCCGTTCGACCGCGACAAGCTGGAACGGTCGCTGGGCGTGGCCCTGCGCAAACGCCCGGTCCAGGCCGATCAGGTGGAGCAGATGGTCAACCGCATCGTGCGTCAGCTGGAGAGCCTGGGCGAGACGGAAATCCCGTCCAGCACGGTCGGCGACTTCATCATGAAGGCGCTGAAGGGCGTGGATGAGGTCGCCTATGTGCGCTACGCCTCGGTCTACAAAGACTTCCGCCACACCGGCGACTTCGCCAAATTCCTGGGCGACGAAGGGTTCGACGAACCGTCCGGCAAGGCCTGATGCGGGTCACGCTGAAACTGGCGACCTCCCTGGACGGGCGCATCGCCACCGCCTCGGGCGAGAGCCGGTGGATCACCGGCGAGGCGGCCCGACTTGAGGGGCACCGCCTGCGCGCCGCCCACGACGCCATCCTGGTCGGCGTCGAAACCGTGCTGCACGACGACCCGGAACTGACCGCCCGCCTGCCGGGCCGCCAGGTCGATCAGCCATTGCGCGTCGTGCTGGACAGCCGCCTGCGCACACCGCCGTCGGCCAGGGTGGCGACCGGCGCCTCGGCCCTGATCCTGACGACGTCCGAGCCCCGACCGCTGGGCGCCGCCCGTATCGTCCGGGTCGAATCCGAGAACGGCCGCCCCGCCGTCTCCGCCGTATTGAAGGGGCTGACGGCTGCCGGGGTCGGATCCCTGCTGATCGAGGGCGGGGGGCAGGTCGCGGCCGCCTTCCTGCGCGCTGGGGCGGTGGACCGGCTGGAGTGGTTCCGCGCGCCCATCCTGCTGGGCGGGGAGGGGCGGCCCTGCGTGGCGGCTCTGGCCCTTGCAAACCTGGCCGACGCCCCCACTTTCCGTCGCCTGGAGGTCCGGCCTGTCGGGGACGATCTGTGGGAACGCTACGCCCGCGCCTGACGGATTTCGGACTATTCGGACAGTCTGGACTCCGTTTTTTGAGTCCAGGTCGGACATTTCGGACAGTCTGGACTCTTCGGACTGTATTTTTCGGGTCCGAAGGGGGACCAGTCTTTCCATGTTCACCGGCATCGTCACAGACATCGGCCGCGTCCGCGACGTTCGGGCTACCGAACGCGACCGCCGCTATGAGATCGAGACGGCCTGGGACACCGCCGGCATCGACCTGGGCGCCTCCATCAGCCACGCGGGCTGCTGCCTGACGGTCACGGAGAAGGGCGACGGCTGGTTCGCGGTCGAGGTGTCGAACGAGACCCTGTCCAAAACGACCCTGGGCGCCTGGAGCGCCGGCGACGGCGTCAATCTGGAACGCGCGGCCCGGCTGGGCGATGAGATGGGCGGCCATGTCGTTTCGGGCCATGTCGACGGGCTGGGGCGCATCGTCTCCATCACACCCGAAGGCGGATCGCACCGGATCGCGGTCGAGGCGCCGGCCCCGCTGCATCGCTATATCGCCGCCAAGGGTTCGATCGCCGTCGATGGCGTATCCCTGACCGTGAATGCAGTCGAGGGGCAGGTCTTCTGGCTGAACATCATCCCCCACACCTGGCAGGTGACGACGCTGGGCGGGCTGAAAGTCGGCGATCCGGTCAATCTGGAGATCGACATGCTGGCGCGTTACCTCGCGCGGTGGCAGGAGACAGCATGATGCAAGCCTTGGCCGCCAATATGAACGATAGCCCGATCAGTCCCATCGAGGACATTCTGGAAGACGCCCGCAACGGTCGTCCCTACATCCTGGTGGACGCCGAGGATCGCGAGAACGAGGGGGACCTCATCATCCCCGCCCAGTTCGCCACCCCGGACCAGATCAACTTCATGATCCGCCAGGCGCGCGGCCTGGTCTGTCTGGCCCTGACGGCCGAGCGGGCGCAGCAGCTGCGTCTGCCGCCGATGGCCGCCGACAATCGCGAGAGCATGAAGACCGCCTTCACCGTCTCCATCGAGGCGAAGGACGGCGTCACCACCGGCATCTCCGCCGCCGACCGTTCGCGCACCATCCAGGTCGCCACCGATGCGTCCAAGGGCATGGACGACATCGTCACGCCGGGTCACGTCTTCCCCCTGGTGGCCCGCGACGGCGGCGTTCTGGTCCGCGCCGGCCACACTGAGGCTGCCGTGGACATCAGCCGCATGGCCGGCCTGACGCCGGCCGGGGTGATCTGCGAGATCATCAAGGACGACGGCGAGATGGCGCGGATGCCCGATCTGGTCGCCTTCGCCCAACTTCATGGTCTCAAAATCGGCACCATCGCCGACCTGATCGCCTATCGCCGCCGCACCGAACGCTTCGTCGAGCGGATCCTGGACACCCCGTTCGAGAGCGTCCACGGCGGCCCGTTCCGCCTGATGCTGTACAAGAACACCATCGAGGGCGCGGAACACGTCGCCCTGGTCAAGGGCCGCATCGATCCGGCCAAACCGACCCTGGTGCGGATGCATCAGGTGGACTTCGCTTGCGATCTGCTTGGCCACGTCGAGGCGCGCCAGGACTATGTGCCCAGCGCCCTGAAGCAGATCACCGACCATGACGGGCCGGGCGTCGTCGTCTTCCTGCGCGATCCGTCCCTGACGTCGCTGGCCGAGCGGCTGTCGGGCGCGGATCGGCCGGCGGCGGTGGATCGATCGCTGCGCGCCTATGGCGTCGGGGCGCAGATCCTGCTGGACCTGGGCGTCAGGGACATGATCGTGATGAGTTCGACGCGGCCCGAGCCGACGGCGCTGGAAGGCTACGGCCTGCGCATCGTCGGCTGGCGCGACATGGATGGAGAAACCAAGGCGTGAGCGAAGCCCCCCATATTCTGATCGTCGAGGCGCGCTTCTACGACGCCCTGGCCGACGCCCTGCTGGAAGGGGCCAAGGAAACGCTGAAGGCGCGCGGCGCCGACTTCGACGTCGTCACCGTGCCCGGCGCGCTGGAAATCCCGCCCGCCATCGCCATGGCCGAGGAGGCCGGCCGCTTCCCGACCGCCCCCCGGTATGACGGCTATGTCGCCTTGGGCACGGTCATCCGGGGCGAGACCTATCATTTCGAGATCGTGTCGGACCAGTCGGCGGCGGGCATCATGGCGCTGGGCGTCAAGGGTCTGGCCATCGGCAACGGCGTCCTGACGACCGAGGACGAGGACCAGGCCTGGTATCGGGCCCGGCTTTCACAAGGGGATAAGGGGGGCGGGGCGGCGAAAGCCTGTCTGGACCTCATTGCCTTGAAGAAGCGATTGCGCGTAGGCGTCGGCGCATGACTGAACCGAACAGCGTAAAAGCCGTCCTCGAACAACTCGCCGAAGTCGAAAGGCAGCGCGCCGAGCCCAATCTGACGTCCAAACAACGTCGCGCCCGCACCGTGTCGCGCCTCGCCGCCGTTCAGGCTCTGTATCAGATGGAGCTGGCGGGCGAGGGCGTGGAGACGGTGATCACCGAATTCTCCAACTTCCGTTTCGACGGCGACATCGAAGGCGAGGCCCTGGCTGAGGCCGACGAAGCCTATTTCGCCGACATCGTGCGCGGCGTGATCGAAAGCCAGCGCGACATCGACGCGGCCATCAAGGCCCGGCTGGCGTCGAACTGGAAGCTGGAGCGGATCGACGCCACCCTGCGCGCCCTGCTGCGTTCGGGCGCCTGGGAGCTGATCAAACACCCCGAGACGCCGCGCGAAGTGGTGATCGACGAATATGTCGAACTGGCCAAGGCCTTCTTCGACGACGCCGAGGCGCGCTTCGTCAACGCCGCGCTGGACGGCGTGGCCAAAGACACGCGCAAATAATGCCGGCGCTCGACGTCGCGGGCGAGTTCGAGACGATCGAGAGGCTGCTGAGGCCCCTGGCCCATCCCGAGTGGGCGAGGGGGCTCATGGACGATGTGGCGGTGCTGCCGTCGCGACCCGGCCACGACCTGATCCTGACCAAGGACGCCATGGTCGAGGGGGTGCATTTCCTGCCCGACGACCCGCTGGATACGGTCGCCAAAAAGCTGTTGCGGGTGAACCTATCGGACCTGGCTGCCAAGGGCGCCGAGCCGTTCGGCTATCTGCTGTCCTGCTTCTGGTCCGAACGGTGCGGCTGGCCCGAACGCGAGGCCTTCGCGGCAGGGTTGGCCGAGGATCAGGCGCGGTTCGTCGTCCATCTGCTGGGCGGCGATACGGTCAAGACGCCGGGGCCGGCGTCCTTCTCCCTCACCGCCCTGGGCTGGACGCCGGCGGGTCGGGCCGTGTCCCGCGCGGGCGCCCAGCCCGGCGATCTGGTGTTCGTCACCGGTGCGATCGGCGATGGTCTGCTGGGTCTCAGAGCCGCGCGGGGGGAACTGACGTTGGAGCCCGAGCGTCTCGACGCCCTGACCGCTCATTACCGCACGCCCACGCCGCGTCTGGATTTCGCCGAGGTCGTGCGCGATTTCGCGAGCGCGTCGGTCGATGTGTCGGACGGCCTCTTCGCCGATCTTACGCACGTCGCCCGCACCAGCGGCGTCGGCGTGGTGCTGAATCTGAATGTCTTGCCTCTGTCGACCGCAGCCCAGGCCTGGTTCGCGGATCGAGTCGATCCTCAGCTGTCGCTGGAGGATCTGGCGAGCGGCGGCGACGACTATGAGATCGCCTTCACCGCCCATCCCCGTCACGAGGAAACCCTGCGGCACGAGGCGGAACGACGCCTGCTCCGTTTGACCAGGATCGGCGAAGTGGTTGTCGGCGACGGTTTGACCGTGACCTACGACGGGCGCTCAGTCGCCCCGGTGCGCCAAGGCTGGACACACGACTGACGGCGGCAAGGGAATCCTAACCGGCGTGGGGCACCATGGCGGCATGGATCGCAGAACTCTGATCTCGGCGGGCGCTGTCGCCCTGGCGAGCACCGCAACCTCGGCCGCCGCGTCGTCCAGCGAATCGTCCGCTGCGCCGCCGGCCCTGAGCATCGCCGGTCTGGGCCTGCCGGTGATCGAGGACGGCCGCCTGCGGAACTATGTCTTCGTGTCGCTGCGCTTGGTGCTGGGCGGCGGCAAGACCGTCGAGCAGATGCGGCCCAAGGAGGCTTTCTTCCGTGACGCCCTGGTCAAGGCGGCCCACCGCACCCCCTTCACCGTGCCGGGCGACTGGACCCGCCTGGACGAACGCGCCCTGTCTGCCGCCGTCATGTCGGCGGCGAACGCCATTTCCGGCCGGGGCTCTGTCGCTCGCGTCGAAGTCGTCGCCCAGAACCCCCGCCGTCGTACCGGAATGCCGACGCGACGCTAACGGGGTATGCCGCCTTCGGCCCGTCGGTCATCCTGGATGATGCCGCGAGAGACGATTTCTTCGGCTTGTTTCCGATGTATCGCGACCATCTCGGCATACTGTTCAGGCGTATAACAAACGCGCTGCTCTATCCTTCTTCCCGTTAAAGCGCGTTGCTCGCAAATGCGCCGGGGGCGAGCGGCAGGAGCTTGGGGAGCGCTGGCCGCAGCAGGGGCTTGGATGGTTGCCGGAGTCGGCGCCGAACCCACAGGTGCGGCATCTTGGAACCCGAGCAGTCCTGAAAACATCATTATCGCAGCCAGCATGATCGTCCTCCGCAAAGTACTAATGCTCTCATGAGGGGGATGGATAAGCAATCGCTACGTGTGCGTCACCTAAACCTTTCCAAGCGTTGCATAACGCGCGAGGCCGTGACACCGTCCATCCTGCAAATCCCAAGGGACGTAATGACGCGTCCGCCGCGTGCGGGGGGACCGGAAGGCGGATAGAGGCGACAATGCCCGCCGCGCCAAGGCCTGTGCGCCTGTTTGCAAGGGCATGGAAACGCCAATGACGAATTCACTGACGCTGGTCTTCGCGGCCGGTGTTCTGGCGGTGCTTTACGGCGCCGTTCAGACCGCCGCGCTGATGAAGGCGAGCACCGGCAACGACAAGATGCGAGAGATCGCATCCGCCATCCAGGAAGGTGCCTCCGCCTATCTGAAGCGGCAATACATGACCATCGGCATGGTCGGGATCGTGATCCTGATCGCCGCCTATTTCCTGATCGGTCCCTATGCGGCCATCGGCTTCCTGATCGGCGCCGTCCTGTCCGGCGCGGCGGGCTATGCGGGAATGCTGATCTCTGTGCGGGCCAACGTTCGCACGGCCCAGGCGGCCTCCGAAGGTCTGGCCAAGGGGCTGAACCTGGCGTTCCGCTCGGGCGCCATCACCGGCATGTTCGTGGCGGGCGGGGCCCTGATCGGGGTGTCGGGCTACTATATCGTGCTGACGCACCATCTGGGACTGGCCTCAACCAGCCGAGAAGTGATCGACGGGCTGGTCGCCCTGGGCTTCGGCGCCTCGCTGATCTCCATCTTCGCGCGCCTGGGCGGCGGCATCTTCACCAAGGGCGCCGACGTGGGCGGCGACATGGTGGGCAAGGTCGAGGCAGGCATTCCGGAGGATGATCCCAGAAACGCCGCGACCATCGCGGATAATGTGGGCGACAACGTCGGCGATTGCGCCGGGATGGCCGCCGATCTGTTCGAGACCTATGCGGTGACGACGGTGGCGACCATGGTTCTGGCGGCCATCTTCTTCCGTGGTCAGCCTTACGTCGATCTGATGATGGTCCTGCCGCTGGCGATCTGCGCGGTCTGCATCGTCACCTCCATTATCGGCAGCTTCTTCGTCCGGCTGGGCAAATCCAACAACATCATGGGGGCGTTGTATCAGGGGCTGATCGTCACCGGCGTCCTGTCGATCGGCGCAGTCTGGTGGGTGATCAACACCATGATCACCGGGCCGGTCGTGACCGTCGGCGGGCTGGAGATCCAGCCCATGGCCCTGTTCTGGTCCGGCATGGTCGGTCTGGCGGTGACGGCGGCCATCGTGGTCGTGACCGAATACTACACCGGCTCGGGCTTCCGTCCGGTGCGATCGGTGGCCAATGCATCCGTTTCTGGCCACGGCACGAATGTGATCCAGGGTCTGGCGGTTTCCCTTGAGGCCACGGCCTTGCCGGCCCTGACCATCATCGTCGGCATCGTGGTCAGCTTCCAACTGGCTGGTCTGTTCGGCATCGCCATCGCCACCACCACCATGCTGGGCGTGGCGGGGATGATCGTGGCGCTGGACGCCTTCGGACCCGTGACGGACAACGCCGGCGGCATCGCCGAAATGGCGGGTCTGCCCAGCGAGGTGCGTCATTCGACCGACGCCCTGGATGCGGTCGGCAACACCACCAAGGCTGTGACCAAGGGCTACGCCATCGGCTCGGCCGGTCTGGGCGCGCTGGTGCTGTTCGCCGCCTATACGTCGGATCTGCAGTACTTCTCGGCCAATCCGGCGGACTATCCCTTCTTCGCCGGGATGGGGCCGATCACCTTCGATCTGACCAACCCCTACGTCGTCGTCGGCCTGCTGTTCGGAGGGCTGCTGCCCTTCCTGTTCGGTGGCATGTCCATGATGGCGGTTGGACGTGCGGCCGAATCGGTCGTGGCGGAAGTGCGTCGCCAGTTCCGCGAGAATCCCGGCATCATGACCTACCAAGCCAAGCCGGAATACGGTCGGGCGGTCGATATTCTGACCCAAGCGGCGATTCGCGAGATGATCGTGCCGTCGCTGCTGCCCGTGCTGTCGCCCATCGTCCTGTTCGTCGCCGTCATGGCGATCTCGGACAAGGCCAACGCCTTTGCGGCCCTGGGCGCCATGCTGATGGGCGTGATCGTGACCGGCCTGTTCGTCGCCATCTCGATGACCTCGGGCGGCGGCGCATGGGACAACGCCAAGAAGGTGATCGAGGAAGGATTCACCGACAAGAACGGCGTGGTCCACGGCAAGGGATCGGAGGCCCACAAGGCCGCCGTCACCGGCGACACGGTGGGAGACCCCTACAAGGATACGTCCGGCCCGGCGGTGAACCCGATGATCAAGATCACCAACATCGTGGCCCTGTTGTTGCTGGCGGTGCTGGCCAGCGGAAGCGTCGGCTAGATCGACACGGCATCCTGGAATGAAGACGCCCCGGAGAGCGATCTCCGGGGCGTTTTTCTTTGCGCGGGTTGGATGTTCAGTCCGGGCGGCGCTGGCCCGGCGCATCCTCGTCGGTGCGCGGCAGCTGACCGCGGCCGACGTTGCCCAGCAACTGCTCGAGCACCGTCAGGGCGCGGCCGCGCGTCGGGGTCTCGTTTCGATTCATCGCGATCTGCTCGCCGTCGGCGAGGCCCAGGGTGCGGACGCCCGCCACCTTGTCGCCTGTGGGTTCGAAGGTGATTTCCGTCACCGTTCGGCTGGAGACCTTGGGCAGGTTGTAGGTGTATTTCTCGGTCGTCTGGCTGATGTAGTACCAGACCTGATTGGGCTCGAAGGTCGAGGTCGTGGACGGCGTGCCCAGCTTGGCCAGGACCGTTTCCTTGGTGTCGGTTCCAGCCACAACGTCCTGCGGCTTGGCGTCGATGGCCTGGAAGCCGTTGGAACCAATCACTGGCGCGCAAGCGGCGCTCAGTCCGGCCAGGGAGACGGCGGCGAAGATCGGTGCGAAACGGGACATGTCGGGCGCCTGCGAGAGAACAAGGTCTTTGACCTAGACGGACCTGCGTCCTAGTTCAACGGCGCGGCGGAAAAGGGGCCGCTGAAATCCATGTTGAAAAACCTGTTCAAACCTCGGTTGCGCGCCCGTATCGGCGACGACCTGTACGCCAAGGCCGTAGCCCAGGCGCGCAATGTCGCCTTCTACACCCGTCTGGGCGTGGCGGATCGGATCGATGCACGGTTCGAACTCTACACCCTGCACGTCCTGCTGCTGGTGCTGCGCCTGCGCGACGAAAACACGGCCCAGGGGCAGGAGGCGGCGCAGGATCTGTTCGACATCTATGTCTCCGCCCTGGACCATGTCCTGCGCGAGGAAGGCGTCGGCGACGTCGCGGTCGGCAAGAAGATGCGCAAGCTGGGCGAGGCGCTGTACGGCCGCATGGCCGCCTATGAGCCGCCGCTGCGCGCCGATGATCCAGCCGCCTTGACCCAAGCCCTGGCGCGCAACGTCTATGCGCAGGATGGGGCGCAAGACGGTGCAGAACACGCGGCGGCCCTGGCGGCCTATGCATTGACGGCGCGCGCCGCTCTGGCGGTGCAGACATTCAAGGCGCTGCAGGCCGCGCCGGCCTGGCCCGAGGTTTGAGATACATGAGCACGCCCCCCCTTCCTTTCAGCGATCCGGTGCGAATCAACCAGATCGGCGCCGGTCTGGAACGCACCCTGACGCCTGACCCAGAGGCGATCCGCCGAATCGCCCGCGCGCTGGATTTGCAGGCGCTGGACGGTTTCACTGCGGAACTGAGCCTGGCGCCGACGCCCTCGACCCGCGAATGGACGCTGAAGGGGCGGGTGCGCGCCCATGCGGTCCAGACCTGCGGAATCACCCTGGAGCCGCTGCCGGTCGATGTGGATCGACGCTTCTCGATCCAGCTGGCCGAGGCCGCGCCCGAACAGACCGATGAAATCGAGGTCTCGCTGGACGAGGACGACGCCGACCTGATCGAAGACGGCAAGATCGACCTTGGCCAATATGCGGTCGAGCAACTGGCGCTGGCGCTGGACCCGTTCCCGCGCAAGCCCGGCGCGACCTTTGTCCAGCCGGAGGAGCCTGCGGAAATCTCACCCTTTGCAGCCCTGAAGGCGCTGAAGCCACGCGACGGCGAAGGCCGAGGTTGACGTAAGGTCCGGGTGGTTGCATCCCCCGCCGTCGGCGCTATCGTGCCGCGCCCCTATCGAGCGTCGCGCGACAAGACGACGCGGCCAAACGAGGTCCATTTGCCCACCCCAGTTACGATCTCGCTTGACGCCATGGGCGGCGATCACGGGCCGTCCGTCGTCGTTCCCGGCGTGAAGAGCTACGTTCAGACCCATGGCGGCGAGGGTGTCCGCTTCCTGCTGCATGGTGACGAAGTTCGGATCGCGACCGAACTGGCGCGCTGCGGCCTGTCGCGGGACGGGATCGAAATCCGCCACACCGACAAGATGGTGGCCATGGACGAAAAGCCGGCCCAGGCCATGCGGCGGGGCAAGGGCTCCAGCCTTTGGAACGCCATCGAGGCGGTGAAGACAGGGGAGGCGGGCGGCGTCGTCTCGGCCGGCAACACCGGCGCCCTGATGGCGATCGCCAAGCTGATCCTGCGGATGTCGGCGCCGGGGTTGGAGCGTCCGGCCATCGTCGCCAGCTGGCCGACCTTCAAGGGCCACACGGCGGTTCTGGACGTCGGCGCCAATATTGGCAGCGACGCCGAACAGCTGGTCGAATTCGCCATCATGGGCGAGGCCTTCCAGACGGCGGTGCACGGCGTAAAGCGACCTGCCATCGGCCTGCTCAATGTCGGATCCGAGGACATGAAGGGCAACGAACAGGTCAAGGAGGCCCACGCCATTCTGCGCGACGGCCCGTTCGATCTGAACTATCACGGCTTCGTCGAAGGCGACGACATCGCAAAGGGCACGGTGGATGTGGTCGTCACCGACGGTTTCACCGGCAACATCGCCCTGAAGACCGCCGAGGGCACGGCCCGCTATATCTCGGGCCTGCTGAAGGAGGCCCTGAGCTCCAACCTCCAGGCCAAGCTGGGCGCGGTCATCGCCATGCCCGCCCTGAAGAAGATGCGCCAGAAGATCGACCCCAGCGCGATCAACGGCGGCCCTCTGCTCGGCTTGAACGGCATCGTGGTGAAAAGCCACGGCGGCGCCGACGCCAAGGGTTTCGGCAACGCCATCCGCATCGCGGTCGATCTGGCGCGCAGCGACTACATGATCAAGGTGGGCGCCAACCTGGGCAAGCTGGACGCCCTGTTCGACCATTCCACGCCGTCCGCCACCGCCGGAGAATCCCCTCAGTGAGCGTCACCCGCAGCGTCGTCACCGGCGTCGGCTCCTATCTTCCGGAGTTGATCGTCACCAACGCCGACCTGGCCAAGGTCGTCGATACCTCCGACGAATGGATCCAGGAGCGCACCGGCATCAAGCAGCGCCACAAGGCGCGCGACGACCAGCCGACCAGCGACCTGGCCGTCGAGGCCGCCAGGAAGGCTCTGGCCGACGCGGGCAAGGCCGCGGCGGACGTCGATCTGATCATCGTCGCCACGACGACGCCGGACATGACCTTTCCGGCGGTCGCCGCCATCGTCCAGGCCAAGCTGGGGGCGCCCGTGGGGGTGGCCTTCGATGTGCAAGCCGTCTGCTCGGGCTTTGTCTATGCGCTGAGCGTCGCCGACGGCTTCGTCGCGCGCGGTCTGTCGAAGTGCGCCCTGGTGATCGGGGCCGAGGAAATGACCCGCTTGATGGACTGGACCGATCGGACGACGTGCGTCCTGTTCGGCGACGGGGCCGGCGCCGTGGTCCTGGAGCCGCGCGAAGGGCAGGGGACCGCCGAGGATCAGGGCATGCTGGGCTTCGCTCTGCGCGCCGACGGGTCAAAGACCGATCTGCTCTACGTCGATGGCGGCCCGGCGACGACCGGCACGGTCGGCCACCTGCGAATGGCGGGCAATCAGGTTTTCCGTCATGCCGTGGTCAACATCGCCGAAGGCATCACCGCCGCCTGCGCCGCAGCCGGCATCCAGATCGCCGATGTCGACTGGTTCGTACCGCACCAGGCCAATCAACGCATCATCAAGGGCGTCGGCGACCGGTTGGGCCTGGACGAGAACAAGGTGATCTCGACCGTGGCCGTGCACGCCAACACCTCGGCCGCCTCCATCCCGTTGGCGCTGGATGCGGCGATCAAGGACGGCCGGATCAGGAAGGGCGACATGGTCCTTCTGGAGGCCATGGGCGGCGGCCTGACCTGGGGCGCCTGCGCCCTGCGGCTTTAAGACCCCTTGGGGCATTGATTTTCCGGGCTCTTTGCGGCCCTATGATTTCGAGCAGGTCTCACCACAGCGGGGATAGGATGGCAGGCCAACAGACGGTGACGCGCGCGGACCTCTGCGAGGCCGTGCATGAAGAGGTCGGTCTGTCGCGTCAGGAGTGTTCGGCCCTGGTCGAGCGCACGCTGGAGTTGATCGTGGAATCCCTGGAACGCGGGGATACGGTCAAGCTGTCGGGCTTCGGCGTCTTTCAGGTGCGAGAGAAGCGCGCCCGTATGGGCCGCAACCCCAAGACCGGCGAACCGGCGGCGATCAATCCACGTCGGGTCATCAGCTTCCGGGCCTCCCAGATCATGAAGAGCCGGGTTCACGACGCCGTCGTCGAGGGCTGAGGTCGGTGGCCAAGAGCGCCGGGGCCTTTCGCACGATTTCGGAAGCGGCCGACGAGGTCGGCGTCCCTCAGCACGTCCTGCGGTTCTGGGAAACCAAGTTCACCTTCATTTCACCGGTGAAGCGAGCCGGCGGCCGACGATTCTATCGCCCGCAGGACATCGCCGTTCTCCAGTCGATCAAACGGTTGCTGCACGACGACGGCCTGACGATTCGCGGTGTGCAGCGCCTGCACAAGGATCAGGGTCTGAAGAAGCTGATCGGCGCAGAGGCCGTCGCCCTGATCGAGGACGGCGAAGTGACGCCACCGGCTGCGATTCATGAAAATTCCGCCGTCCATCCGGCGCGTCTTGGGCTGATCCTGACCGATCTGGAGGCCGCGAAGGCCCGATTGGACGCCGTTCTCGATCGGTAGGTGGAAAACCTGCTTTTAGCGTTTGCGGCGCGCGAAACCCCCGTCTATAGGGAGCGCCTTCGGAGCGTGGCGCAGCCTGGTAGCGCACTTGACTGGGGGTCAAGGGGTCGCAGGTTCGAATCCTGTCGCTCCGACCATCTGGATCCTTGATTTGGAATGGTCTCAAGGGGTCGCCTGTTGGCGACCCCTTTGCAATTGGGGCCGTGTGTAGGCCCTTCCTGGAGCAGGCGCTCTCTCGGGCGCTCGTTGCGTCCGGCCCATCTGAGGCCGCTCCGTGTTTCTCTTCAGGTCCAAACGGAGCGAGAGAGACGTTTCACGCTCAATCGAAAGCCGGCGAACTGGATGACCAGCCTGGGAATCAAGCTTCATCGACCGCGTGGCGCACGCCTTTCAGACGGTCGACGCCTGAGAGCCGTGCGGCTGATGCCGATCTCATGTCACGAGGGGAAGTCGGGGTGATTTTCATGGGCTGCCGAGTGTTTGAAACTTCAGCGCCAGAAATACCCCGAGTGGCTCCGCGGGTAGGATTCGAACCTACGACCAGCCGATTAACAGTCGGCTGCTCTACCACTGAGCTACCGCGGAACTGCTCGGGAGGCGGGCCTATAGCAGCGGCTCTTGGATTCGTGCAACGGGAAAAACGCGTCATGAATCAGATAATCGTCTCCGACCCCGCCGACCCCCGTATCGCCGCCTTTCGCGATATCCGAGAGCGCGACCTGACGGGCCGCGAAGGTCTGTTCATCGCCGAGGGCGAGGTGGTGGTGCGGGTGCTGACCTCGCATGCGTCACGCTGCAGGGTGCGCGCCCTGTTGCTGGCCGAGAAGCGGGCGCAGGGCCTTGCGGATGTGATCGCCGGCCTCTCGGATCAGACGCCGGTCTATATCGCGAGCCAAGCCGTGCTGGACCGGATTGCGGGCTTCCCCCTCCATCGCGGCATCCTGGCGCTGGGTGAAAAGCCGGAGGTTTTGACGTTGGACGCCAGTATCCGTGATCCACAGCGGAAGGATGTCTTCGTCGTCGCGGCCGGCATCGGCAATCACGACAACATGGGCGGCCTGTTCCGCAACGCCGCCGCATTCGGGGCGCGGGCAGTGCTGCTGGATCAGACCTGCTGCGACCCGTTCTACCGCAAGGCCATTCGCGTCTCGGCTGGCGCAGTGTTGCGCACGCCTTTCGCCATGGGCGATTCAGCGCTGACCCTGGTCGAGACGTTGAAAGCGGCCGGCGTCGAGGTTCTGGCCCTGACGCCGTCGGCGACGACCCGCCTGGCCGACTATCGCCGAAATGGACCCGTCGCCGTGGTGTTGGGCTCCGAAGGGCCCGGGTTGCCGCCTGAGGTCATAGGGCGCTGCACCGCCGTCGGCATTCCGATGGCGGGTGGATTCGATTCGCTGAACGTGGCTGCGACCAGCGCTGTGGCCCTGCATCACCTGACCACGCCCGTCCTGTCCGGCGGCTGAAGCGAAAAGGGCGCGAACCCTGCGGTCCGCGCCCTTTGCCGTAGTCTGCGATGGAGGCCTGACCGGGAATCGAACCCGGGTGCAAGGATTTGCAGTCCTCTGCGTCACCACTCCGCCATCAGGCCGCTTTCGACCCGGAAATCTCCGGGGGCGGTCATCGCGAGGGGCGTTCGCTATCAGATCGGATTGTCCGCTGCAACGCACGGACCTATAAGCGCGCCAGAATTCCTCCCGGATCATCGTCAAAGGCTGTTTACAGATGGATTTCACCGCCGAGCGCAAGGCCATGGTCGACTCGCAGGTGCGGGTGAACGACGTCACCAACCACGAAATCCATCTGGCCATGATGGAGGTTGCGCGTGAAACGTTCTGCGCACCGGACCGCGCCTTCGCCGCCTATTCCGAAGAGGCGGTGAAGATCGCCGGCGATCGTCGGCTCATGCCCGCGCGCGATGTCGCCAAGCTGTTGCAGGCCGCCGCGCCGCGGGCAGGGGAGACCGCCCTGGCCATCGCCGCCCCCTACGCGGCCGCCGTCTTGGCCCGCATCGGCTTGAAGGTCACGGCCCAGGAATCGGACGCGGCCGTGTTCGAGGTGATCGGAGCGGCGCTGGAGGCGGAAGGCGTCCAGACGGTCGTCGCCCCCCTGGCTCAGCCCAGCGGTCAAGGCCTGGACCTGATCGTCAGCGAAGGCGGGATCGCCGATCTGCCCAAGACCTGGGGCGAGGCCCTGCGGACCGGCGGCCGGATGGTTCTGGTCGAACGTCGCGGCCCGATCGGCAAGGCGGCGCTGTTCATCAAGGGCGAGCAAGGCCTGTCGCGTCGTGAATTGTTCGATTCCTCGCCTGCGGTCCTTGCCGAGTTGACGCCGGCGCCCACTTTCTCGCTCTAGTGCGACGCCGAATCGCGCGACGGGCTTCTTGGCCCGCTGCGTGAAAAAAACTTAACTGGCGTGTGGTGAGATCAAGCCGCAGTTACGCTGGTGAACATTCAGGCGTCCCGTCGGGGGCGTCGGTCAAGGACGAACGATGTTGAAACGCTCGCGTGTGCTGGCTTCGGCCGCAGTGGTCGCTCTTGTGACGGGGCTGGGCGCGCCCGCCTGGGCCGAAACGTTGAAGGACGCCATCGCCCTGGCCTATCAGACCAATCCCAACCTGTTGGCTCAGCGCGCCAGCCAGCGGGCGTTGGACGAAACGGTCGTCCAGGCGCGTTCGGGCCTGCGCCCCACGCTCGGCGCCTCGGCCGGCGTCAGTTATACGCGCAGCGATTTTCCGCCGGTGACGCAGTTCGTCGACACCAACAACGACGGCATACCGGACACCCAGATCACCACCCGTTCGTCCGACAGCAATTCAGGCAACGTGGGCGTCAGCCTGTCGCAGAACATCTGGACCGCCGGGCGCGTCGCCCGCGCCATCGACCAGGCCCAGGCCGGCGTCCTGGCCGGACGTGAGAACCTGCGCAGCGTCGAACAATCGGTGATGTTGTCGGTCATCCAGGCCTATGTGAGCGTCAACCGCGACATGCAGATTCTGGCCATCCGCCAGGAGAACCTGCGCGTCCTTCAGCGTCAGTTGGAAGAGACCAGCGCCCGATTCGAGGTCGGCGAGATCACCCGTACCGACGTGGCCCAGGCGGAAGCGTCCCTGGCCCAGTCGCAGTCGGATCTGGCCAACGCCCAGGCCCAGCTTTCGACCTCGCGCGCGACCTACGCCGCCGTGGTGGGGCAGTCGCCAACCGAACTGGAGGCGGCCCCAGTCTTGCCAGCCGTTCCGACCGACTTCGACGCCGCGATGGAGACCGCCCTTCAACGCAACCCGGGCGTCCTGGCCGCCACCTACCGTCAGCAGGGCGCCGAGGCCGCCGTGGCGGCGGCGCGGGCTGAATATCTGCCCTCCATCCGGGCCACGGCCTCTTACGGCGGGGCGACGAACGACCTGCGCGACCTGGGCGAATTGGCCGATCGTCGCAGCTTCACGGCCGGCGCGACGCTTTCGGTGCCGCTGTTCACCGGCGGGCTGAACCGTTCGCGCGTCGCCCAGGCGCTGGAACAGGCCAACGCCGCCCAGATCAATGTCGAAGCTCAACGCCGCGAAGTCCTGCAAAGCGTCAGCGCCGCCTACGCCCAGGTCCTGTCGGCCCGCGCCGGCGTCGCGGCGGGCGAAGAGGCGGTGCGCGCCGCTTCGGTCGCGGCCGAGGGCGTCCGCCAGGAAGCCCAGGTGGGCCTGCGCACCACCCTGGACGTGCTGAACCAGGAAGTGACGCTGCGCGCCTCGCAGACGGGTTTGGCCACCGCACGCGCCGCCGAATATGTGGCGCGCGCCTCGTTGCTGGCCGCCATGGGGCAGTTGGAAGGGCCGGCGCTGAATCCTGCGGTCGAGACTTACGATCCGAAGGCGAATTACGACCGTGTTCAGGGACGCGGCGGCTTGCCGTGGGACGGGGTGGTCGAGACGCTGGACCGCGTGGCGTCGCCGCCGATCGTCGGCGCCGTGGACGCGCCGGACGCACCGATCGACGCCCAGCTCAAGAGCGAGGTCGTGCGCACCGCGCCCCGGAACTGACCGACGTCCGTCGGCGGCGGCGGAAATCGCCGTTGATTCCGGCGAGCGTTGATGCGACGACAAGAATCCGGCATCGGTCGCGCGTGCGTGTTCCGACGTCGATCTTTCCCGAAGGTCTCGCCCAAGGCTAACCCATGACCGACCAATCCGCTCAGGAACCGACCATGGAAGAGATCCTGGCGTCGATTCGCCGGATCATCTCCGAAGACGAGGCCCCTGCGGAAACGGCGGCTGCGCCCGCAGCGCCGTCGGAACCAGAGGCCACGCCTGTCGTGGAGACGTCTTCGGCGGAAGCCGTGGTCAAAGCGCCGGTCGAGGTCGCCGCGCCCGCCGAAGCGGCGGTTGAAGAAGACGTCCTGGAACTGACGGACCGTTACGAGACGACCGCGCCCGCCAGCATAGGCGATCTGGATGTGCTCGAGACGGCGGACGAGCCCTTTCCGGAGGACCCGTATCAACCTCAAGTCGAGCAACCCGCCGCGCCCGCTCCTGCCTATGATTCCCTGGTCGGCGACAGCGCCGCCGCCAGCGCCGCCTCGGCCTTCGCCGGCCTGGCCGCCAGCTTCAAAAAGCCAGAGCCGATGGCTGCCGCCCCAACCAACGAAATGCCCTTCGTCAGCGGCAACACCGTCGAGGCCATGGTCGCCGAGATGCTGCGCCCCATGTTGAAGGACTGGCTGGACGCCAATCTGCCCGGCATCGTTCAGGCGGCGGTACAGAAGGAAGTCGAACGCATCGCGCGCAGCGCCTAGCCCTTCGCCTCAGCCCAGACTAGTCCGAGGGGCGGCTCCTGAAGGGGCCGCCTTTCTGCATTTTCGATATGCTCAAGGAGCGACGCGCCGCGCGCGGAGCGTTAGCAACAAAGAAGTCCCCGATGCTTGAGAAGACTTTCGAACCCCAGGCCGCCGAGCCTCGTCTCTACGCCCAGTGGGAGGAGAGCGGCCTGTTCGCGCCCCGCACCGACGGCGCGGCCGAGGCCTATTCGATCGTCATTCCGCCGCCGAACGTGACCGGCAGCCTGCATATCGGCCATGCGCTGAACAACACCCTGCAGGACATCCTGGCCCGCTATCACCGGATGAAGGGCAAGGCGGTGCTCTGGCTGCCGGGCACGGACCACGCCGGCATCGCCACACAGATGGTGGTCGAGCGTCAGCTGGCCGCCGCCGGCAACGTCGGCCGCCGCGACATGGGCCGCGACGCCTTCATCGAGAAAATCTGGGAATGGAAGGCCGAAAGCGGCGGGACCATCGTGCGCCAGCTGCGCCGTCTGGGCGCGTCATGCGACTGGTCGCGTGAGCGGTTCACTCTGGACGAGGGGCTGAACGCCGCCGTCCGCAAGGTCTTCGTGCAACTGCACAAGGAAGGTCTGATCTACCGCGACAAGCGGCTGGTGAACTGGGACCCGCATTTCCAGACCGCGATTTCCGATCTGGAGGTCGAGCAGCGCGAGGTGGACGGCGCCTATTGGCACTTCGCCTATCCGCTGGCGGACGGCGTGACCTATGAACACCCCGTCGCTTTCGACGAGGACGGCAAGGCGACGGAGTGGGAAACACGCGACTTCATCGTCGTCGCCACGACCCGGCCCGAGACCATGCTGGGCGACACCGGCGTGGCCGTTCATCCGGAGGACGAGCGGTATGCGGGTCTGGTCGGCAAGTTCGTGACCCTGCCGATCACCGGCCGTCGCATCCCCATCGTCGCCGACGACTATGCCGATCCGACCAAGGGGTCTGGCGCGGTCAAAATCACCCCTGCGCACGACTTCAACGACTTCGGCGTCGGCAAGCGGGCAGGGCTGGCGGCCTTGAACATTCTGGACGCCTTTGCGCGCATCGTCGCCGACGAGGCGCCTGAAATCCCGGCTGAAGTGATCGGCCTCGACCGCTTCGCCGCGCGCAAGGCCATCGTCGCCCGCGCCGAGGAAGAAGGCTGGCTGCGCGAGATCGAGAAGACCAAACACGTCGCCCCGCACGGCGACCGTTCGGGCGTGGTCATCGAGCCGTGGCTGACGGACCAGTGGTACGTCGACGCCAAGGTTCTGGCCCAGCCCGCGCTGAGGGCGGTGGAGCAGGGCGAGACGGTGTTCGAGCCCAAGTCGTACGAGAAAATCTACTTCGAATGGCTGCGCAATATCGAGCCGTGGTGCATTTCGCGCCAGCTGTGGTGGGGCCACCGCATCCCGGCCTGGTACGGCCCGAACGGCGAAATCTATGTCGCCGAAACGGAAGCCGACGCGCGCGAACAGGCGATGGCGGACTATGATTCCGAGGTCGCCCTGACCCAGGACGAGGACGTTCTGGACACCTGGTTCTCCTCGGCCCTGTGGCCGTTCTCGACCATGGGTTGGCCCGAGAAGACCGAGGATCTGGAGCGGTTCTATCCGACCAGCGACCTGGTCACGGCGGCGGACATCATCTTCTTCTGGGTCGCCCGGATGATGATGATGGGCCTGCACTTCATGGACGGCGAGGTCCCGTTCAAGCGGGTCATCATCAACGGTCTGGTCCGCGACGAGAAGGGCCAGAAGATGAGTAAATCCAAGGGGAACGTCATCGACCCCCTGGGCATCATCGACGAACTGGGCGCCGATCCGTTGCGCTTCACCATGGCCATCCTGTCGGGCACGCGCGACATCAAACTGTCGAAACAGCGGATCGAGGGTTATCGCAACTTCGGCACCAAGCTGTGGAACGCCGCCCGCTTCAGCCAGATGAACGAGGCGCGCCGCGTCGAGGGCTTCGATCCGGCGACCGTCGAACAGACGATCAACCGCTGGATCAGAGGCGAACTGACCAAGGCCGAACGCGCCGTGTCCGACGCCATCGAGGGCGGGCGGTTCGACGATGCGGCGGGCGCCCTGTACCGCTTTGTCTGGAACGTCTTCTGCGACTGGTATCTGGAACTGGCCAAGCCCGTCTTCCAGGGATCGGACGAGGCCGCCAAGGCCGAAACGCGCGCCATGACCGCCTGGACGCTGGACCAGACGCTGAAGCTGCTGCACCCGGTCATGCCCTTCATCACCGAGGAGCTGTGGGCCGAACTGGGCAAGGAAGGCCCGGCCCGTGAAGGTCTGCTGATCGGCGCCGAGTGGCCCGTGCTGCCGGATGCCTTCATCGACGCCTCGGCCGAGGCCGAGATCGGCTGGCTGGTCGATCTGGTCAGTGAAATCCGGGGCCTGCGCGCCGAGATGAACGTGCCGCCGTCGGCCAAGCCGCCGCTGGCCTTCGTCGCGCCCGACACCGTGACCGCCGAACGCATCGCCCGTCACCGCGACCTGATCCTGACCCTGGGCCGGGTGTCCGAGGTCGGCTCGGCGGACGCGCCCCCGACGGGCGCCGTGACCTTCGTCTCCGGCGGTTCGACCGTCGCCCTGTCGCTGGCGGGCATCATCGACCTGACCGCCGAACGGGCGCGTCTGGAAAAGGAGATCGCCGCCTTCGACAGCGACATCGGCCATGTGAACAAGAAGCTGGGCAACCCCAACTTCGTCGCCCGCGCCGCGGCGGAAGTGGTGGACGAACAGCGCGCCAAACTGGCCGAGGCCGAGGCCGGCAAGGTCAAGCTGCAGGCGGCGCTGGCCCGGCTCAGCGAGATCGGGTGAAGTCCCGCATCGATCAGCTTCTGGTCGCGCGCGGTCTGTTCGACAGCCGCGCGCGGGCCAGGGCGGCGATCGAGGCCGGTCTGGTCCTCGCCGACGGCGTGGCGGTGCAGAAGCCGTCCGAGCAGGTGGACGAGGACGCCGTGCTGGAGGCCCAGCCCGCGCACCGCTGGGTCGGACGCGGCGCGCTGAAACTGGATCATGCGCTGGACCTGTGGCCGATTGCGGTCGAGGGACGGGTGGCGCTGGACGTCGGCGCCTCGACCGGCGGCTTCACCGAAGTCTGTCTGGATCGCGGCGCGGCGCGGGTCTTCGCCGTGGATGTCGGTTTCGGCCAGATGCACGACCGGGTCGCGGACGATCCGCGCGTGGTCAATCTGGAGCGGACGGACGCCCGCGACCTGAACCCTGACCTGATCCCGCAGGCGCCCTCCCTGATCGTCTGCGACGCCAGCTTCATCAGCCTGTCGAAGGTGCTGCCCGCCGCTTTGGCGCTGGCGGCGGGCGACGCCGATCTGGTGACGCTGGTGAAGCCCCAGTTCGAGGCGGACGGCCCCGGCGGCGGCGGCAAGAAGGGGGTGGTCAAGGACCCCCAGGCCCATGTGGCGGCGGTTCAGCGGGTTTCCGACTGGCTGGAAAGCGTCGGCTGGACCGTGCAGGCCACGACCGAAAGCCCGATCACGGGCGGCGACGGCAATGTCGAATTCCTGCTCTGGGCCAAGAGGGCCTCAAGCAGCGCGACCGCGCGATAGGCCCCCAACAACGGCCTCAAGTAGCGCGACTGCGCGATAGGCCCCTCAACAAAGAGAAACCACCGGAGGATTGATCCTCCGGCGGCTCCCGTCACATCGTCGATCGACAGGGGGGCTGAAAATTAATCGACGACGCGATAGCGGCCGTACTGGTCGGGGCAGGTGCGGACATAGCGGGTGTCCGTGCGACCATCGGGCAGACGGATGCGGCTTTCAGCCAGGCGGCATCCGTCGGTATTCTGATAGTTTCCGACCGGGCGATCATTGTAATAGCCGCCACGGTCGTAGGCGTAGTCTTCACGGCGGTCGTAATCGCTGTAGCCGTAGCCATAGCCTTGATCGCCGGTATAGCGGTTGTCGTAGTAGCTGTAGGTCGGCTCGCTGTAACCGTAGCCTTGAGAATAGCCGTTGTAGCCGTTGTAGCCGTTGCTCTGATAGCTGCGGCAGGCGTCGGAGCTGGAGCGGCCGACCTGGGATCCCACCACGGCGCCGAGCACGCCGCCCAGGATGCTGCCTTCGGTGCGACGACCGCGCGCGGCCAGCTGCGAACCGATGACGGCGCCCGCGCCGCCGCCGATCACCGCGCCGGCGCCGGTCCGGCCCTGACGCTCACGCGCGCACGGATCGTAGCCATAGCCGCGGTTTGAATAGTCGTAGGAGGGGCCATAGGCGCCGGTGCCGTAATTTCGCGCCTGACCGTAGCTGTAGTAGGTCTGGGCAGAGGCGGCGAGCGGCGCGACAGTAACGCCCAGCGCCAGGGCGGCGACAGCGGCCAGCGATGTTTTCGAGATACGCATATTCCAACCCCTTCGAGGACCGGACCAATTCCGTAACCGCATAACGGCGAAGCCTCGCGTCTGTTGCAAGAATGATTAATCGCCCGAAGCTGAACGGTGTTTGAGCGACCCGTTCATCTTCGTTCATCTTTTTGCCTGCCGCGCTTGGCGCTACTTGAGGCCATGGCTGGCCCCGTCGTGTTTGCGTCGCTGAGGTCGTGGCTTGGCGCACCGGGGAGGCGGGGCTAGAAGCGCGGCGATGGAGACCTTCAGGATCGACCGCATCGGCGGACAGGGCGACGGGATCGCCGAGACGCCGAACGGGCCGGTCTTCGCCAGCCTGACGCTGCCGGGTGAAACCGTGCGGGGCGAGGTGCGCGATGGGCGGATGGAAACAGTCGAGATCGTCACGCCCAGCGCCGACCGGATCGCGCCGGTTTCGCCGCAATATGGCGACTGCGGCGGCTGCGCGCTGCAGCACTGGGCCCACACGCCTTATCTGGACTGGAAGCGAGAGCAGGTGCGGCTGGCCCTGGCGCGCGAACGGATCGAAACCGAGATCGAGCCGACGGTGGCCGTGCCGGCCGGCACTAGGCGGCGGGTGGCGCTGCATGCGCGGCGCGCCGAGGACGGGCAGGCGATCCTGGGGTTCAAGGCGCGTCGGTCGTGGCGGCTGGTCGAGGTCGTCGCCTGTCCCGTCGCCGATCCCCGCATCGTTCAGGCGATACCGGCCCTGCGCCGTTTGGCCGAGGCTTTTCTGGAACACCCCAAGTCGGCCCCGACCCTGCATGTGACCTGGACCCTGACGGGGCTGGACGTCGATGTGACGGGGGTGGAGCGGCGATCTGGCGGCGGCCTGTCGGGCGATGCGCGCAGCCGGGCGATCGCGGCGGCCCAGGCGGCCGATCTGGCGCGGCTGAGCCTGGCCGGCGAGACCCTGGTCATGGCGCGCCAGCCGAAGGTGGCCTTTGGTCCGGCGACCGTGGCCTTGCCCGCCGGCGGCTTCCTTCAGGCCGTGCCGCAGGCGGAGGACGCCATGGTTTCACGGGCCGTCGCTGCGGTGAAGGGCGCCAGAAGGGTCGCCGACCTGTTCTGCGGAGCCGGGACCTTCACCTTTCCGCTGGCGACGGTCGCGCCCGTGATCGCCGCCGACGCTTCGAAGGCCGGGATCGACGCCCTGAAGGCCGGGATCAACACGGCCAAGGGGATGAAGGCCATCGTTGCCGAGGCGCGCGACCTGTTTCGCCGACCTCTGACGCCTTTCGATCTGAAGGGTTGCGAGGCCATTGTCTTCGATCCGCCGCGCGCCGGCGCCGTCGAACAGACGGCCCAGATCGCCGGGACCAAGGCCGGCGTCGTGGTCGGGGTGTCGTGCAATCCCCAGACCTTTGCGCGGGATGCGCGGGTTCTGATCGACGCCGGGTTCCGGCTGGAGCGGGTGACGCCCGTGGATCAATTTCTCTGGTCGGCTCATGTGGAGCTGGTCGGCGTGTTCAGGCGATAGGCGAGGACGATGGCGGACGAGGATGAGGACGGCGGCGGCTTCGACGCCGAGGACTGGACCCGGCTGAAGCCGTTCGTCGGGGCCGTGGCGACGCTGGACGACGTGCAGGCGCGGCGCGCGGTCTTCGCCCTGGGCGATACGGACGATCCGCGCGCCATCGCCATGGACCTGCCGCAGCCGGTCATTTGGTGGGATGACGCTGGGGAACAGGCGGCGGTCGTGGTCCAGGCCGAGAGCCATCTGAACGCCGAGGGCGAGGCGATGGAGATTCTGGGCCTGATCCTGCCTGACGGCGACGCCGTTGTGGCCCTGATGGACGATGTCGACCTGGTCGACGACACCGATCCGACGTGGCGCGAGCTGGTGACGAACGCCATCGATCCGTCGGCGGCCGACGACTAGCCGAACAGATCCAGCTGGGGGCGGGCGTCGGCCGGGACACGGAAACGGCTTTCGTCCAGCAGGGGCCGGGGCGCGTCCAGCCCATAACGTTTCAGCGCGGCCTTGAAGCGGACGGCGATCAGGTCGGCGACCGGGCCGCGCCCCTTCATCCGCTGGGAAAAGTCGGGATCGTAGTCGCGACCGCCGCGCGTCTGGCGGATCAGGGACATGACGCGGGCGGCGCGGTCGGGCCGGGCGTCGGCCAGCCATTCGCGGAACAGATCCTTGATCTCCAGCGGCAGACGCAGGGCGACGTACATGGCCGTGGTCGCCCCGGCCTTGGCGGCGGCCTCCAGCACCGATTCCAGTTCGTGATCGTTGAGGCCGGGAATGACGGGGGCGAAGCCGACCCCGACCGGACAGCCCGCATCCGCCAGGCGGCTGACCGCCTCAAGCCGTTTGGCGGGGGTGGAGGCGCGCGGCTCCATCGCGCGGGCCAGCTTGCGGTCCAGGGTGGTGATGGAGACGAAGGCCGAGGCCAGGCCCGCCTGTCCCATGGGCCCCAGGATATCGGCGTCGCGGGCGATCAGGACCGACTTGGTGATGATGCTGAACGGGTGGTTGAACCGCTGCATCACCTGAAGGATCGCGCGGGTGGACTGCATATCCCGCTCCACTGGCTGATAGGGGTCGGTGTTGCCGCCTATGTGGATGCGCTTGCACCGATATCGGGGGGCGAGGAAGGCCTGTTCCAGCAGACGTGCGCCCTCGGGCTTGAAGAAGAGCCGGCTCTCGAAATCCAGGCCCGGGGATAGGCCCATCCAGGCATGGGCCGGACGGGCGTAGCAGTAGATGCAGCCATGTTCGCAACCTTTGTAGGGATTGATGGAGCGGTCGAAGCCGACGTCCGGACTGTCGTTCCGGGCGATGATGGTGCGGGCGTGTTCGGGCGTGAGGGTGGTGCGCAGCGGCGCGACCTGGGCGTCATCGTGCGTCCAGCCGTCGTCGAACGCTTCATGCTGCTGGGGCTCGTAGCGGCCGGTGACATTCGAACGCGCGCCTCTTCCCTTGGCGGTTTCCATAGAGAGAGGATGGAACGAAAAACAGAACAAATCAAGAACATTGTCGACCTGATTCAATCGATATTCCGCCTGATGACGTCATTCCGGGGCGTCCGAAGGGCGAACCCGGAACCCAGGAGAGGCGCATCGAACGTTGAATGAGCCAGCAGAGCGCATGTGGCCCTGGGTTCCGGGGTCTTCGCTCCGCTCAGACCCGGAATGACGAACTGAGAGACCTAGCTTCTCGACTGTCGATTGAACCTGGGCAGCTCACCGGGCAGGCCGAGGCGCCCGTCGCCGTCGCGCGGGGAATAAGGGAGGGCAGGCGGAGCGCCGGGCCGTCGCCCGGAGTTCTGAGATGAAATACCGTTTCGACGAAGGCCGACGCTCCGCGCGCATGGTTTTCGACGAGCCTCGGACCGACGCAATGTTTTCACGCCGACCCGAACGCCCCCCGCGGCTGGGCGTGACGCCTGCACGTCCGCCCCGTTGGCTCTCCTCCGAGCCGCCACGTAAGGCGGCCGGACCCTGCCGGCCGCCGCTCGCCCGCGCGAGGTCTTTGGAACCCCGACATCGGGCGGACACCGCTCCATACGCTCCCGCCGCCGCAAGGTCGCAGGCCTTACGAGCCCTCCGGTGCGACGGGACGGATCAAGGATGGGCGCGATCCGATCTAAGGCGCGCAGATCGGCGCGAGAATTCGACAAGTCCATGAAAAGACGGGAGTCCGACCAGCGGCATTGCGCGCGCAAGCCGCCGGTTGGGCGCGTAACGCTAGGTTCAGTCGCCAGTCATCGACACTCGACAAGCGACGTCATTCCGGGGCGTCCGAAGGACGAACCCGGAACCCAGGAGGCGTGCATCGGACGTTTAGTGGGTTCAACAGAGCGTCTGCGGCCCTAGGTTCCGGGTTCTTCGCTGCGCTCAGCCCCGGAATGACGTTATCGGGCGTTGTCGATCAAACCTAGAACAGGACGGCGGGGTTCATGATCCGTCGGGGATCCAGCGCCTGGCGGATGGCGGCCATGGTCTCGATCTCCAGCGGCGACTTGTAGCGCCGGGCCTCGTCGGTCTTCAGCCGGCCCAGGCCGTGTTCGGCCGAGATCGAGCCGTCGTAGCGGGCGACCACGTCGTGAACGACCTGCGACCCTTCCTTCCAGCGGCCGATGAAGGCGGGCACGTCCTGACCGACGCCGGGCAGGATGTCGTAGTGCAGATTGCCGTCGCCGACGTGGCCGAAGACCGAGATGCGGGCGCCCGGATGGAAGCGTTCGACGGCGGCGGAGGCCTCGTCGATGAAATGGGCGATCCGGCTGATCGGCACGGAGACGTCGTGCTTCCAGCCCCCCCCCTCGGGCTTGAGGGCCGCCGAATGCTCCTCGCGCAGACGCCAGAAGGCGGCGCGCTGGGCGTCGTTCTGGGCGATGGCGGCGTCGGTGATCAGGCCCTCTTCGAAGGCGACCTCCAGCAGGGCCTGCATCTGGGCCTCGGCGCCGCCGGGCGTGCCCGAGGCGATCTCGATCAGGACGTACCAGTCGGGCGTCGTGTCCAGCGGTTCGCGGGTGTCGGGGATGTTCTTGAGCACCAGTTCCATGCCGAGGCGTTTCATCAGCTCGAAGGCCTCGACGCCGCCGCCGGTTTCAGCCTTGGCGCGGGCCAGAAGCTCGATCGAGGCGGCGGCCGTCTCCAGCCCGACGATGGCCACGGCGCGCGAGCGCATGATGGGGAACAGCTTCAGGGTGGCGGCGGTGACGACGCCCAGGGTGCCCTCGGCGCCGATCAGCAACTGCTTCAGGTCATAGCCGGTGTTGTCCTTGCGCAGCCGCTTCAGGCCGTTGAACACTTGGCCATTCGGCATGACAGCCTCTATGCCCAGCACCAGATCGCGCATCATGCCGTAGCGCAGAACCTGGGTGCCGCCGGCGTTGGTCGAGATGACGCCGCCGATGGTCGCGGAGCCTTCGGCCGCCAGGCTGAGCGGGAAATAGCGGCCCGCCGCCGTCGCCGCCTGTTGCGCTTCCAGCAGGGTCAGGCCGGCCTCGACCGTCATGGCGTCGTCCAGGGGGGTGACGTCGCGCACGGCGCGCATCTTCTTCATCGACAGCAGGACTTCGCCGAAGGGAATCTGGCCGCCGACCAGGCCGGTGCCGCCGCCCTGGGGGGTGACGGCCACGCCGTCGCGCGCGCACAGGATCACGATGCGGGCGACCGCCTCGGTCGAGCGCGGGGTCAGCAGGATGGGCGTATCCCCCGTCCAGCGGTTGCGCCACTCGGTCAGGAAGGGGGCGACGACCTCCGGGTCCTGCGTCCAGCCGCCAGGGCCGAGGGCGGCTTTCAGTTCATCCAGAAAGGCGGGCGAGGGGGCGGTCGTGCTCATGGGCCCCTTGTGTCAGGCGTCGCCGTTCGTTGGAAGGGCCGCGATGGCGTCAGACGTCCAGTTCCTCCTTCACGAACTGGGCGTTTTCCTGAATGAACTGGAAACGGGCCTCGGCGCGTTTGCCCATCAGGCGCTCGACCAAGTCCTCGATGCTGGCCTCGGCGTCGGGCACCGTGATGCGGGCCAGGGTGCGCTTCTTGGGATCCATGGTGGTCTCCTTCAACTGGGAGGCCATCATTTCGCCCAGGCCCTTGAACCGCCCGATCTCGGTCTTCTTGCCCTTGAAGACGGTGGCCAGAAGCTCGTCGCGGTGGGCGTCGTCGCGGGCGTATTCGCTCAAGGGGCCGGCGCTGATGCGATACAGCGGCGGAAGGGCCATGAAGACCCGACCCTGACGGATCGTCTCGGGCATGACGCGATAGAAGAAGGTGATCAGCAGCGCCGCGATGTGGGCGCCGTCCACGTCGGCGTCGGTCATGATGATGATCCGCTCGTAGCGCAGGTCGTCGATGTTGAAGCGATTGCCGGGCTGGACGCCCAGGGCCAGGGCCAGGTCGGACAGTTCGACGTTGGCGCGCAGCTTGTCCGCCGTGGCGGAGGCGACGTTCAGAATCTTGCCGCGCAGGGGCAGGATGGCCTGGGTCGTGCGGTCGCGCGCCTGTTTGGCAGAGCCACCGGCCGAATCGCCCTCGACGATGAACAGTTCGGTGCCCTCGGCGGCCTGACGGCTGCAGTCCGACAGCTTGCCGGGCAGACGCAGCTTGCGGGTGGCGGCGGCGCGCTGGACCTCCTTGTCCTTGCGACGGCGCAGCCGCTCCTCCGCCCGGTCGATGACGAAGCCGAGCAGGGCGTTGGCCTGTTTGGGGCTCTCGGTCAGCCAGTGGTCCAGAGGGTCGCGCAGCAGTTGCTCGACCAGGCGCGCGCCCTCGGGCGAGGACAGGCGGTCCTTGGTCTGGCCCTGGAACTCGGGATTGCGGATGAAGACGCTGATCAGGGCGCCGGCGTTGGCGATGACGTCCTCGGCCGTGATGACGCTCGCGCGCTTCTCATTGGTCAGTTCGCCGTAGGCCTTCAGCCCCTTGACCAGGGCCGCGCGGAAGCCGGCTTCGTGCGTGCCGCCGTCAGGGGTCGAGACAGTGTTGCAGTAGGACTGGATGAAGCCGTCCGCCTCGCCGAAACCGGCGGGCGACCAGGTCACGGCCCATTCGAAGGCGCCCGCCTCGCCCTGACGCTCGGCGCGACCGGCGAAGGTGGGGGTGACGGTGTCCAGCTGGCCGATGCGGTCGGCCAGGGCGTCGGCCAGGCCGCCAGGGAAGTGCAGGGTGGCCTGGGCCGGGGTCGTGTCGGTGATCCGTTCCGGCGCGCAGGTCCATTTGATCTCGACGCCGCGGAACAGATAGGCCTTGGACCGCGCCATGCGGAACAGGCGGGCGGGCTTGAAGGCCGCGCCCATGCCGAAGATTTCGTCGTCCGGCTTGAACCGGATCAGGGTGCCGCGCTTCTTGGACGGCTGGACCTGCTGGATGGGGCCGAGGACATGGCCGCGCGAGAAGGACTGTTTCCACTCGAACCCGTCGCGCCAGACCGTGACATCCAGATGCTCGGACAGGGCATTGACGACCGAGACGCCCACGCCGTGCAGACCGCCAGAGGTTTCATAGGCTTTTCCCGAAAACTTTCCGCCCGAGTGGAGGACGGTCATGACCACCTCCAGCGCCGACTTGCCGGGGTGTTTCGGGTGCGGATCGACCGGAATGCCGCGCCCGTCGTCGCGAACGGACAGATAGCCCTCGGCGTCCAGATCGACGGTGATCAGCTTGGCATGGCGGGCCACGGCCTCGTCCATCGCATTGTCGAGGACTTCGGCGAACAGATGGTGCAGGGCGCGCTCGTCGGTGCCGCCGATATACATGCCGGGGCGTTTGCGGACGGGCTCCAGCCCCTCCAGCACCTCGATGGACGAGGCGGAATAGCCGGTGGCGGCGGCCGTGGTCGCGGCGGCCTGGGCGGGTTTGGGCGCAGCCGGTTGCGCGACAGGAGGCACGACCTGGGGCGGGATCACCGCGGCGGGTTTGGGCGACTCGGGTTTGCGAGCTTCGGGTTCGTCGTCAAAAGCGAAGAGGTCGGCGGCCATTCACATAGTCTGAGGCGATTCGGGGCCGGTTCTGGTAGGCCCGTGCGGCCGGTCGGGCAAGCGGCGCGCGCACGGGAGCCGGATCGAAGGTCACGGCGCGCGTCAGAATGGCCAGCATCAGCGACCAGGGCAGGCTGGCGTGGTTCAGCAGCACGCTCTCGGACAGGCTGAGCGCGACGAAGACCGACAGATAGCCGATGCTCCAATAGCCTTCGCGCGCGCCCAGGCCGTTGGTGCGGGCCAGGATCATGATGGCGGCGATGGCGATCAGGGCGCCGACCGCGACCGCGCCGGGCCAGCCCAGCTGGACCAGAAGGTCGATCCAGCCGTTGTGGGCCGAGGGCACCGGCCATTGGGTCTGGATGCGGATCTCGCGCGCCGGGATCGAGTCCACGCCCCAGAAGGCGCTGAAGCCGTAGCCGGTCCACGGACGCTCGGCCACCTTTCGCATCAGGGCTTCCCAGATCAGGGTGCGGCCGGTCAGCGACGGGTCCTTGCCCAAGGCCTGGAGGATGGAGGCCGAGGCGATGTGCCAGGTCCAGGCGCCCCCGACAATCCCGACCACGGCCGCCCAGATGGCCACGATGGTCACGGCCGCGCCGCCCTGTTTCAACGTCCACCAGCCGCCCACCATGCCGACGCCGATCATCAGACACAGCAGAGAGGTCTTGGACTGGGTGGCCAGGATCAGCACGGTCGTCAGGATCAGGGTCAAGAGGGCGGCCCAGGGTTTCCTGCTGGCGCCGGCGATCTGATCCGCCGCCAGACAGGCCGCCGCCGAGACGGCGCCCACCACCATGACCAGACCCATCTGGTTCTTCTCGTACCACAGACCGCGCCACAGGCCGGCGTTGTCGAACTGATGCACCCCGACCTTGGGATAGGCGAACACCATGATCAGACTGCCCACCGCCATGACCAGGCAGGTGTGCATCAGCACGCGCGGCAGGGCGGCGCCGCGAAACACCGCGCCCAGATAGACGGCGAAGGCGCTGTTGATCGCCATGGCGATGACACGACGGTCCGTCACCTCGGGGTCGATAGACCAGTATTGGGACACATAGGCCAGGGCGATCAGGGCACCGACCATCAGCCAGGCGGGCCAGGCGCGGATCACCTTGTCGAAACGGAAGACCAGAAGACCGGCAGTCACGGCGTAGACCGGCAGCCAGATCAGCCGCAGGATCGGAGTCTCGACCTGGGTCGGGGCGATGACGGGCGCGATCAGGGCGCCCGTCAGCATGAAGACGACAAAACCGGCCGCCCACTGCTCCCACAGCGGCGGGCTCTCCGAATCAAGGATTTGTCCGGGCGAGACGTGCACGACGGAACAGTCGCCGTCGCCGCTTAAGGAAGGGTGAGCGCGGCGGAGAAGGCGGCAAGGCCCCGCTCCAGGTCCGCAATCAGGTCGGCGGGGTCTTCCAGGCCGACATGCAGGCGGATCAGTTCGCCTTCCAGCGACGGCGGATGGCTGCGATAGGCCATCTGGTGCGTCTCATGGGTGATCAGGCTTTCGAAGCCGCCCCAGGAATAGCCCATGCCAAACAGACTCAGAGCGTCCAAGAAGGCGCGCCCGGCGGCGGTGTCGCCTCCCTTCATGACGACACCCATCAGCGACGCGGCGCCGTTGAAGTCGCGGGCCCAGAGGTCATGCCCGACCGCGCCGGGCAGGGGCGGATAGAGCACGCGGGAAACCTCGGGCCGACCTTGCAGCCATTCGGCCACGCGCAGGCCCGAACGCCCCTGTTCGGCGTAACGCAACGGCAGGGTGCGAAGGCCGCGCAGGGCCAGCCAGGCGTCGTCCGGCGAAACGTGCCAGCCCAGATCCTCGATCACGTCGTGGACAGCGCGCAGGCAGGCGGGATCATTGGCGGCGATGCCGCCCATCAGCACGTCGGAATGACCGCCGACATATTTGGTCAGGGCCTGGACGCTGACGTCCACGCCCTGCGTAAGGGGCTTGAAGGCCAGGCCGGCGGCCCAGGTGTTGTCCATGACGGTGCGCACGCCCCGCGCCCGGCAGGCGGCGGCGACGGCGGCGACGTCGATCATCTGGAATGTCAGAGAGGCCGGGGATTCCAGCAGCACGACGCGCGTCCGCTCGCCTATGGCCGCGATCAGGCTCTCGGCGTCCGTTTCGGCCGGCAGAAAACGGGTCGCGACGCCGCGCGACGCCTGATAGCGGCTGAGGAAGCGCCGGGTCGGGCCGTATACCCCGTCAAGCGTCAGCACCTCGTCGCCGGGTCGTGTCAAGGCCAGCAGAGGAACCGTCACAGCCGCGAGGCCAGAGGGAACCAGCACGGCGTCGGTCGCCTTTTCCAGACCGGCCAGAGCGGCGCGCAACTGTCGCGCGGCGCTGCCTCCTTCCAGCCCGTAGGTAGGCCCATCCGCGTCGTCGTGCATCGCCTCGGCGCGGTCGCTGAGCATGGTGGAGGCGCGCTCGACAGGCGGATTGACCGGTCGGCGGCCATGTCCGCGCCGTGTGGCCGAAGCGATCAGTCGGGTGCGGTCGGAGTAGGCGGTCATGACGGCTCCGATGGGTTGCAGATCATGGCCTAAAGGCCTCTAAAGTCCCACGGGGCGCAAGCGGCGGAGAGGATACGAACGCGATGCGGGTCTTGACTATCGGAGCGATGACGGCGGCCCTATGGGTCGCAGCCTGCGGCGACCGACCCGCCGCGCCGCCGCCCGAGAAGGCCGAGACCCCGACCGGACCCGTGGCGACGACCAATCGACCGGACAGCCCGACCCTGGCCGCCGTCAAACGGCGCGGACGCCTGAATTGCGGCGTGCATCAGGGCCTGGTCGGCTTCGCCTATACGGACAATCGCGGTCAGTGGCGGGGATTCGACGCCGACTTCTGCCGCGCCATGGCGGCGGCGATCCTGGGCGACGGCGACGCGGTGCGCTTCGTACCTCTGTCGGCGGCGGACAGGTTCACCGCGCTGAACGACGGTCGGATCGACGTGCTGTGGCGTAACTCGTCCTGGACGATGACGCGCGATGCGGGCGAGGGTCTGGTCTTCGCCGGGGTCAACTACTACGACGGCCAGGGTTTTCTGGTGCGGCGGTCGCTGAACCTGAGCAGCGCGGCCGAACTGAACGGCGCACGGGTCTGCGTCCAGGCCGGATCGACGGCCCAGGTCAACGCCGACGACTTCTTCCGCTCGCGCGGCGTAGCCTATCGGCCCGTCGTCCTGCCGACCGAAGAAGCGGCCCGCGACGCCTATGGCCGCGAGGACTGCGACGCCTTCAGCGCCGACATCTCGGCCCTGGCGGCGGCGCGGACGGTTCTGGCCGACCCCAACGCCCACACCATCCTGTCCGACGTGGTGTCCAAGGAGCCGCTGGGCCCCATCGTCCGCTCCGGCGACGACCGATGGGCCGATCTGACGCGCTGGATCCTGAATGCGCTGATCCTGGCCGAGGAACTGGGCGTGACGAAGGAGAACGTCGGCGACCTGTCCAAGACCGCGACGGAGCCGCGCGTCCGGCGGTTGGTCGGGCTGGAGGGCGACTACGGCGCCATGCTGGGCCTGTCCAAGACCTGGGCGGCGGACGCCGTCGGGGCGGTCGGCAACTATGGCCAGATTTTCGACCGCAACCTGGGCGGCAAGTCGGCCCTGAACCTGGAGCGCGGGCTGAACGCCCAATGGAACGCGCGGCCGGCAGGGCTGATGTACGGCTTGCCGATTCGCTAAAGTTGTCAGGGGCCGACGACGACGGGCGTGTCGCTGCGGCCGCCCCATTCGGCCCAAGAACCGTCATAGAGCCGCGACGAACGCCCCAGCACGGCAAGGCCCAGGCCGAGGATGGCCGCCGTCACGCCGGAGCCGCAGGTGGTGACGATCGGCCTGTCCAGATCGATTCCGGCGTCAAGGAAGGCGGATTCCAGCCTTTCGTCCCGTTTCATCGTTCCGTCCGGATTGAGCAGGGCGGAATAGGGCAGGTTGATCGCCCCCGGCATATGGCCGGGCCGCACGCCGGGACGGGGCTCCGCCGCCTCGCCGCGAAAGCGGGCCGGGCCGCGTGCATCGACGACCTGGACGCCTTCGGCCAAGGCCCGACGCACGGCCTCCATATCGGCCACCGCCGCCGCATCGAAGCGGGAGGCGAAATCGGCCAGGGCCGGCGACGGACGGAGACCGTGCTCCAGCGGGCGACCTTCGGCGCGCCATTTCGGCAAACCGCCGTCCAGCACCTGAACCGAGGTCGCGCCCATGGTCTTCAACATCCACCAGGCCCGGGCGGCCGAGAACAGACCGGCGGCGTCATAGACCACGATCCGATCCCGATCGGACAGGCCCAATGCGCTCATTTTCGACGAAAATACCTGTGAAGTCGGCAACATATGCGGCAATTCGGAAGTGGTATCCGAAGTCGCATCGAGATCCATAAAGACCGCGCCGGGCAGGTGGCCCGCCTCGAATTCAGTCCGCCCGTCGCGACCATGCAGATGCCAGCTGGCGTCGACCAGTCGCAACGGCCGACCCTGGGCCATCAGCCCGCTCAGCTCATCGGTCGAGATCAGGGGCGGCAAGGTCATGAAGAGGGTCTCAGGCACGGCTCAGCGCCAGTTGCACGACATCGGTGCGACGCGACCGGAACCCCGCCTCGCAATAGGCCAGATAGAAGCGCCACAGGCGAAAGAACCTCTCATCGAAGCCGGCGATCCGCTGAATGTCGGACCAGGCGCCGCAAAACCGTTCGTCCCATCGTTTCAGGGTCTCGGCGTAGTCCAGGCCGAAGCGTTCGATGGCCGACCATTGCAGGCCCGAGGCGGCGATCACCGGCTTCAGCCGCTCTTCCGACGGCAGCATGCCGCCGGGGAAGACGTACTTCTGGATGAAGTCGGTGCGCGCGTCGTATTCCTCGAACAGCGCGTCCTGGATGGTGATGATCTGCAGCCCCGCCTTGCCGCCGGGCTTCAGCACCGCGTGGATCTTGTCGAAATAGGCGGGCCAGTATTCCTTGCCCACCGCCTCGAACATCTCGATGGAGGCGACGCGGTCGAATCGACCCGCCACGTCACGGTAGTCGATCAGTTCGATGCGCGCGCGGTCGGCCAGGCCGGCCTGGAACAGGCGCTGACGGGCGAAGTCGTACTGTTCGCGCGAAATGGTCACGCCGGTGACGTCGGCGCCGATCTCCTTGGCCGCAAACTCGGCGAAGCCGCCCCAGCCGCAGCCGATCTCCAGCGCCGTATGTCCGGGCCGCAGGTCCATGAGCCGCGCCAGGGCGGCGTATTTCTCCCGTTGGGCCGTTTCCAGAGCCTCGTCCTGACGCGAGAACCGGGCCGAGGAATAGGTCATCGAACCGTCCAGCCAGGCGGCGTAGAAGGCGTTGCCCAGGTCGTAGTGGGCATGGATGTTCTTTTTCGACCCAGTCTTGCTGTTGCGGTTGCGGCGGTGGGTCAGCCAGTTGACCGCCATCATCAGCCAGTTGCCGTCGAACAGGCGGCGGATGTGGTCGTAGTTGTCGACCAGGGTCTCCAGCAGCGTCGCCAGATGAGGGGTGTCCCATTCGCCGGCCATATAGCCTTCGGCGAAACCGATATCGCCTGCGGCCAGCACGCGCCGAGCGAAGCCATAGTCCTTGACGATCAAGGTCGCTTGAGGGCCTGGCTCGCCCCCCGACAGCAGATGTTCCTCGCCATTCGGCAGGCGCAAGAGCAGGCGGCCCACCGTCCAGTTGGCGGCTAGCAGTCGGATCAACATGGCGAAGACGCGCGGCGTCTGGCGGGCGACAGCTTCGATCTCTGTGGCGACGACGCTCATCGAATTCTACTTTTCACGCTAAGCTCCAGGGCGTCAATCATGGTGGCGGGGCCGCCCGACAGGTTGCAATCATTGCGGCCGGGCGCCACTTGAACGCCGAAATCAACCGGAAAGACGCCTGCCGTGAGCCGACCCAACGCCGTCATTACGTTGTCTGAAGGTCTTCGGACGCCTGTCGTCATCGGCGGCGGCGCGCGAATCGCCTTCATCGCCGGTCCCTGCCAGATGGAAAGCCGCCAGCACGCGCTGGAAACGGCGCATCAGCTGAAGGAAATCGGCGAGCGGCTGAATGCGGGCATCATCTACAAGACCAGTTTCGACAAGGCCAACCGCACCAGCGCCAGCGCCGCGCGCGGCATCGGCCTGAAGGACGCCCTGCCCATCTTCGCGGAAATCCGCGAAGTCACGGGCCTGCCGACCTTGACCGACGTTCACTCCGAGTCCCAGTGCGGGCCGGTGGGCGAGGTGGTGGACGTGCTGCAGATTCCCGCCTTCCTCAGCCGCCAGACCGACCTGCTGCTGGCCGCCGCCGCCACGGGCAAGGCGATCAACATCAAGAAGGGCCAGTTCCTGGCCCCCTGGGACATGAAGAACGTCATCGCCAAGGTCGTCGGCGCCGGCAATCCCAACGTCATGGCCTGCGAGCGAGGCGCCAGCTTCGGCTACAACACCCTGGTCAGCGACATGCGGGCGCTTCCGATCTTGCGCGAGATCGGTTGCCCGGTCGTGTTCGATGCGACGCACAGCGTGCAGCAGCCGGGCGGGCAGGGTACGTCGTCGGGCGGCCAGCGCGAGTTCGTGCCGGTCCTGGCGCGCGCCGCCGTTTCGGTAGGCGTGGACGCCGTCTTCATCGAGACCCACCCCGATCCCGATCACGCGCCGTCGGACGGGCCGAACATGGTGCCGCTGGGTCAGTTCGAGGCCCTGGCCGCGCAGTTGATCGCCTTCGACGATCTGGCCATCAAGCTGGGCGCCAAGGCCCCGGTGGCGCAGGCCGCCTGAATCCTCTAGGTCGGACCCATGTCTGACACTCTGGATCTGGGCGCCCTGCAGAAGCTGCTGGAGCGTGTGCGCAACCTGAAGATCGCCTGCGTCGGCGACCTGATGCTGGACCGCTATGTCTATGGCGAGGTCAGCCGCATCTCGCCCGAGGCGCCGATCCCGGTGCTGCGCACACGGCGCAACATCGCCATGCCGGGCGGCGTCGGCAATGTGGCGCGCAATGTCGCGGCGCTTGGCGGTCTGGCCCAACTCGGCGCCGTGGCGGGGCAGGATGCGGCGGGGGCGGAACTGACCGAACTGATCGCGGCCGAGAATCGGATCATCGACTGCATCGACCGGCCGGATGGCGCGACCACGATCGTGAAGACCCGCTTCGTCGCGGGCGGGCAGCAACTGTTACGCCTGGACGAAGAGGCGATGGCGCCCGCGTTGGTGAAATCCGACGCCTTTTCTGATGCCTCGGCCATTCTCCTGTCTGACTACGCCAAGGGCGTGGTTGGCGACGCCTTGATCGATGCAGCGCTGACGGCGGCGCGGGAAATGGGCGCGCCGGTGATTGTGGACCCCAAGGGACGGGACTTCGCCCGCTATGGCGCGGTCGACGTCATCAAGCCCAACGCTTCGGAACTGGCGGGTGCGACGGGCCTGCCGGCCGAGACGGACGCCGAGGTCGAGGCGGCGTTGGCGGCCCTGTTGGCGGCGACGACGGCCAGAGCCATCATCGTCACCCGTGCCGGAAAGGGCATGAGTCTGGCGCGACGTGGCGAACCGGTGCGTCATTTCCCCGGTCGCGCGCGCGAGGTGTTCGACGTGTCGGGCGCGGGCGATACCGGTCTTGCGGCCCTGGGGCTGGCCCTGGGGGCCGGGGCTTCGCTGGAGACGGCGGTGCAGTTCGCCATCCTGGCCTCGGGCGTGGTGGTCGGAAAGGCCGGCACGGCGGTCGTGACGCCTGGCGAACTGATCGAGGCGGAATTGAGCCAGCACGCCGTCGCCGCCCAGGCCAAGGTGACGCCGCTGGACGAACTGGCCGCCGAGGTCGAGGCCTGGCGACGTCAGGGGCTGAAGGTCGGCTTCACCAACGGCTGTTTCGATATTCTGCACCGAGGGCATGTCGCCTATCTGGCTCAGGCGCGCGGCTGGTGCGACCGGCTGGTGGTGGCGCTGAACACCGACGCCTCGGTGCGCCGGCTGAAGGGGGAGGGACGGCCGGTCAATGATCTGGATAGCCGGGCCGTCGTGATCGGGGCCTTGAGCAGCGTGGACCGCGTGACCAGTTTCGACGACCCCACGCCCATCGCCCTGATCGAGCGGCTGCGGCCCGATGTGCTGATCAAGGGCTCCGACTATACGCGCGAGGGCGTGGTCGGCGGCGACCTGGTCGAAAGCTGGGGCGGCGTGGTGCGGCTGGCCGATTTCAAGGACGGATTTTCGACAACGCAGACCATCGCGAAAATGACGGGAGAGGCGCAATGACGCCCAGAATGATCGTCGTGACCGGCGGCGCCGGCTTCATCGGCTCCAACATCGTGGCGCGGCTGACGGCCGAGACGGCGTATGACGTGGTGGTGTGCGACCGGCTGGAGACCGCCGATCTGGCCAAGTGGAAGAATCTGGCCAAACACCCTGTCGCCGACTTCTGGTCGCCAGAGGAACTGTTTGACCAATTGGAGCGTCACGCCGACCGGATCGAGACGGTGATCCATATGGGCGCCATCTCCTCGACGACCGAGCCGGACGCCGATCTGATCCTCCGCACCAACTTCACCCTGTCGCGCGACCTGTGGGACTGGTGCACGATCCGCGACGCACGGCTGATCTACGCCTCTTCGGCGGCGACCTACGGCGACGGCGAGACGGGTTTCAACGACGATGACGACGCCGAATCTCTGTCTCAGCTTCGCCCGCTAAACGCTTATGGCTATTCGAAAATGCTGTTCGATCAGTATGCGGCGCGCCAGGCGGAACGCGGCCAGGCGCCGCGTCAGTGGGCGGGGCTGAAATTCTTCAACGTCTATGGCCCCAACGAGGGGCACAAGGGCGGCATGAAGTCGGTCGTAGCCCAGATCTGGCCCAAGGTGGCGGCGGGCGAAACGGTCAGCCTGTTCAAGTCCCATAACCCGCACTACGCCGACGGCGGGCAATTGCGCGACTTCGTCTATGTGGACGATGTGGTCGATATCATCGAGTTCCTCCTGCAGTCGCCGGAAGTTTCGGGCGTATTCAACGTCGGTTCCGGCCAGGCGCGGTCCTTCGCTGATCTGGCCCAGGCCACCTTCGCCGCCGCCGGCAAGCCCTCGTCGATCCAGTATGTCGACATGCCCGAGGCGATCCGCGACCGGTATCAGTATTTCACTGAGGCGCGCATGGACCGTATCCGCGCCGCCGGCTTCGAGGGTCAATCGACGCCGCTGGAGGAGGGCGTGCGACGCTACGTCCAGGATTTCCTGGCCACGGACGATCCCTATCGATGAGACGGCTGACGACCAGGCAATGGATCGGCTGGATCGGGCTGGCCCTGGTCCTGCTTCTGACCGCCGCGGTCGCGGTGTGGCGGGGCGACATTCTGCGCGCCGCCCTGGACCCGCAGGTTCCGTTCCAAACCTATCGCCCGCCGGCGGCGCCGAACTATGCCGATCCCAGGGCCTGGGCCCTTCTGGACGCCCGCGCGCCGGGCGCCGGAACGGCCGAGGTCTTCTTCGTCCATTCCACGACCTTCGACGGCGGGTCGGAATGGAACGGCCCCATCGGCGACGCCAAGTCCGACGCCTATTTGCGCCGGGTGATCCTGCCCAACTACGCCGGACCCTTCGCCCGGGCAGGCGCGGTCAGCGCGCCGCGCTATCGCCAGGCCAGCCTCTACACGCGCCTGACCCTGAGGGACGACGCGCGCGAGGCGCGGGCCTTCGCCTATGATGACATCCTGGCGGCGTTCGACGCCTGGCTGGCGCGCCATCCGCAGGGGCCCATCGTACTGGCGGGAGTGGAGCAGGGAGCCGAGTTGCTGGACCGACTGATCCGAGAACGGATCGCGCCTGACAAGGCCGTGCGCGACCGGCTGGTGGCGGCCTATCTGATGGATACCATCGTGGCGGTCGAGAACCTGCCGGCGCGCATCCCGGCCTGCGCCAACCGCGAGCAGACCCAATGCGTCGTGGCCTGGGCGCAGGTTGGAGACAATGACGAGGCGCCGGCGCACCGACGTTTCCGACGCGCCGTGGTCTGGGACGCGCGAGGGGATCTGGTGGATCTGGGCGGACGCCGCCCGGTCTGCGTCAATCCCGTCCTGGGCGGAACCAGCGAGGCGGTGACGCCGGCCCGCCAGAGCCGCGGCGCCACAAACGCCACGGGCCTGGAATGGGGCGCCCGTCCAGCCCTGATCGCGCGGGAGGTCCAGACCCAATGCCGCGAGGGCCTGCTGCGGCACAGTTGGCCGAACCTGGACTCGATTCGGGCGGGCGGAAGCTGGGCCGATCAGAGAAAGGTTCGGCCTTACAACCTGTTCTATGGCGATCTTGAAGCCGACGTGGCGGAGCGCCTCGCCGTTTACGCCGCCAAGGCGGGCGCATAATTCGGCCGAACGGCGTCCGGTTTCGGTGGCGCTTCAGGGTTGTGACGGCTAACCTGGCTCCAGACGGAGGGTTCCCATGGATGTCGCCACCATTTTCGCCGGCGTCGTGCTACTGCTGGCGATCGCGCTGCTGTTCAGCGTCATCAAGATCGTGCCGCAGGGCCGAGAGTTCACCGTCGAGCGGTTCGGCAAGTACACAAAGACGCTGAGCCCGGGCATCGGCTTCCTGACCCCGTTCGTGGAACGGGTCGGCAAGCGCATGAACATGATGGAGCAGGTGCTGGACGTCCCGACCCAGGAGGTCATCACCAAGGACAACGCCATGGTCCGGGTCGACGGCATCGTCTTCATCCAGGTGATGGACGCCGCCAGGGCCGCCTATCGCGTCGACGACCTGACCTACGCCATCTCCCAGCTGTGCATGACCAATCTGCGGACAGTCGTCGGCTCGATGGAACTGGACGAGGTGCTGAGCCAGCGTGACAGCATCAACACCCGCCTGCTGCACGTCATCGACGCGGCGACCGAGCCGTGGGGCGTCAAGGTCAACCGGATCGAGATCAAGGATCTGACTCCGCCCGCCGACGTGACCAACGCCATGGCTCGCCAGATGAAGGCCGAGCGGGAACGCCGCGCCGTCGTCACCGAGGCGGACGGTGAGAAACAGGCCGCCATCGCCCGCGCCGAGGGCGCCAAACAGGCCGCCATTCTCCAGGCCGAGGGGCGCAAGGAAGCCGCCTTCCGCGACGCCGAAGCCCGCGAGCGCGAGGCCGAGGCGGAGGCGCGCGCCACCGCCATGGTGTCCGAAGCCATCGCGCGCGGCGACGTGAACGCCATCAACTATTTCGTCGCACAGAAATATGTCGAGGCCTTCGCCGAACTGGCGCGCAGCCCGCAACAGCGCACGGTGATCGTGCCCTCTGAAATGGGCGCCCTGGTCGGTTCCATCGCCGGCATCGGCGAACTGGTCGGTCTGGCCCAGGGGCAGCAGCGCGAGGCCCCGGCGCGTCCGTCGGCGCCACGTCGTCCGGCTGTCCCGCCTTCGGCCTGAGGAGACAAGCGCGATGTCCGTGATCGCCGATCTCTATGCGGCCCAGCCCTTTTGGATCTGGCTGGCCGTGGGCGTGCTTCTGCTGGCGGTGGAGGCGATGTTTTCCACCGAATGGCTGCTGTGGCCGGCGGTTTCGGCGGGCGTCGTCGCCGTCATGACGGCCGCAGGGCTGCGGTTGGGATTGCCGGGCGAGGTGGCGGTCTTCGCCGTGTTGACGGTGATCGCCACTCTTTTGTCGCGCCGGCTTATCCAGAAGGCCAATCCGTCCGGCCCGGACATCAATGATCGGGACAGCCGGTTGATCGGCCAGAAGGCGCGAGTGGTGCAGGCCTTTGAGGGCGGGCGCGGGCGTGTCTTCGTCTCGGGCGCAGAGTGGCCCGCGCAAATGGAGGACGCCGCCCCGGACCTGGGGCAGGACGTCGTGGTGACGGCTGTGGACGGGTCTCTGCTGACGGTACGGGGCGCCGGTTGAACATAGGCGCCGTCGCGCGCGTTCGACGCGCATGATCTCCAGTCCTGCGCTGACCGAAGACGGCCTTCCCGCTCCCCGTCGCTACTGGGCCATCGTGTCCATCGGTCTGGGGATCACCCTGTCGGTGCTGGACGGGGCCATCGCCAATGTCGCCCTGCCGTCGATCGCCAAGGACCTGCAAGCGTCGTCCGCCGCCTCGATCTGGGTGGTCAACGCCTATCAGATCGCCATCGCCGTGGCCCTTTTGCCGCTGGCGTCGCTGGGCGAAATCGTCGGCTATAGGCGCGTCTCCCAGGCTGGCCTGGTGGTCTTCACCCTTGCATCCCTGGCCTGCACCTCCGCCGATTCGATTCAGACGCTCAGTCTGGCGCGGGTGCTGCAGGGGTTCGGTGCGGCCGGGATCATGAGCGTGAACGGCGCCCTGGTGCGTTTCACCTATCCGCAGCGCCTGCTGGGCCGGGCGGTCGGAATCAATGCGGTGATCGTGTCCCTGGCGGCCGCGGCCGGACCGACCATCGCCAGCGCAATCCTGGCGGTCGGCCACTGGCGTTGGCTCTTCGCGCTGAACGTGCCGCTGGGCCTGTTGGCCGTAGCCCTGGCCGGCTTCACCCTGCCGCGCAATCCGCTGCAAGGCCGCAAGCTGAACTGGAGCGGGGCGGCGTTGAACGCCGCCGCCTTCGGCCTGGTGATCACCGGTCTGCAATCGCTGGCGCACGGCGAGGCGGCGGTCCTGGGCTTTGGCCTGACAGGCGCGGGCCTGGTCGCCGGCGTCCTTATGGTTCGGCACGAGCGCGCGCGCGTCGCCCCCCTGTTTCCGCTGGATCTGATGCAGCGCCCGATGTTCAGCCTGTCGGTGGCGACCTCGGTGATCTCCTTCACCGCCCAGATGATGGCCTTTGTCAGCCTGCCGTTCTTCCTGCAGAACAGCCTGGGCCTGACGGCGGTGGAGACCGGCCTCTTGATGACGCCCTGGCCGCTGGCGACCATGATCGCCGCGCCATTGGCGGGGTATCTGTCGGATCGTTATTCGGCCGGGGTTCTGGGGGCGATGGGGCTGACGGTCTTCGCCTGTGGTCTGATGGCGCTGAGTTTCCTGGACGTCGGTGCCAGCCACTTCGACATCGCCTGGCGCATGGCCGTCTGCGGCGCCGGATTCGGTTTCTTCCAGTCGCCCAACAATCGCGCCATGCTGTCCGAAGCGCCACGCGAACGGGCCGGGGCGGCCGGAGGAGCGCTGGGTATGGCGCGGGTCGTGGGCCAGGCGCTGGGCGCCGTGGTCGTGGCCTTTCTGCTGTCGGCCGCGCCGGCGAACGGCGTGGCGCACGGCTTCCAGATCGCCGCCGTCGTCGCCCTGTTCGGCGCGGTGATGAGCGGCGCCAGGGTTCGTCGCCCGCCTGCCGAACCTGAAAAGCAGGTCGAGGCGGTCTAGCGCGCCTTCAGCTCCGCCACCCCGCGATTGGCCAATTGGTCCGCGCGTTCATTCAGTTCATGGCCGGCGTGACCCTTCACCCAGCGCCATCTGACCTCGTGGCGGGCGCGAGCGGCGTCCAGCCTTTGCCACAGGTCGGCGTTCTTCACCGGCTTCTTGTCGGCGGTCAGCCAGCCGCGCGCCTTCCAGCCGCGCATCCATTCCGTGATTCCCTGCATGACGTATTTGCTGTCGGTGTGCAGTTCGACCTTGCAGGGCCGCTTCAGGGCCTCAAGCGCCATGATGGCGGCCATCAGCTCCATGCGGTTGTTGGTGGTGTTGGCCTCGCCGCCCCACAGTTCCTTTTCATGACCGCCGCCCGCCTGAAGCACGGCGCCCCAGCCGCCGGGGCCGGGATTGCCCTTGCAGGCGCCGTCGGTGTGGATGATGACGTGATTGGAAGGACTCATGGTCGCGCAGGCCTACAGCCTCCCTTGGCGGGACGCCATGACTGCGCCTATATGCGGGTCGAATAAGAGTGGATGGGATCGGACGACCGATCCCCATGAGGAGAATACGCCATGGGCTCCATGAGCATCTGGCACTGGGCCATCGTCATTGTCGTGGTCGCCGTCCTGTTCGGCGGACGTGGCAAGCTGTCCAGCATCATGGGCGATGCGGCCAAGGGCATTCGCGCCTTCAAGGACGGCCTGTCGGACGACGGCAAGAAGGACGGCCCGCAGGACGGCGTCAGCTCCCTGCCGCGCACGGACACGGAAAAAGAAGAACTGAAGCGCTGACCGCCGTCTGAAAGGGCTGCCGCATGGGCGGGCTCGGCCCCGGAGTCGGGGGATTCGAAATTCTGGTGATCGGCCTGGTGGCCCTGCTTGTCGTGGGGCCAAAGGATTTGCCGATCCTGATGCGTCGTGTCGGCCAGATGGTCGGCAAGGCGCGCGCGATGGCCAATGAGTTCCGCGCCAGTTTCGACGAAATGGCGCGTCAGTCCGAACTGGACGAATTGCGCAAGGAGGTCGAGGCGCTGCGGACGGGGCAGGGGATGTACCCTCTCGGGCCCCAGGCCGACGCGGCCTTCAAGGAGATCAACGCCGGCCTGACCGGGCCCGCGACCCCACCGGTCGATCCAGTCGCCTTGCCCGAGCCGGTCATGACGCCAGCGGCGCCGGAATGGCCCGATACCGCCACGCCTGAGCCGGCGGCGGTCGCCAAGCCCAAAGCGAAACGGGCGTCGCCCAAGACCACAGACGCCAAGCCCGCGGCCCGCAAGACGCCCGCAAAGGCCAAGACCTCGGCGGCTAAACCCGCCGTCAAGACGACCCCGGCCGCCAAGCCCAAGGTCACGCGCAAGAAGGCCGCCGAGCTTTGACCTCCTTTGATCGTGACGAGGCCGAGATCGAGGCGTCGCGCGCGCCCTTGATGGATCATCTGATCGAGCTGCGGTCGCGGCTGCTGATCTGCGTCATCGCCTTCATCATCGCCTTCATCGGCTGTTTCGCCTTTTCCGAGACGCTGTATCTGTTTCTGGTGAAGCCCTATGTGGTGTCCGCCGCCTTCCACCAGACGGTGGGGCCGCACGGCCATGTGTCGCCGTTCAACCTGATCCTGGGGACGGCGGGGCTGATCCCCGTGCCGGACGTCGACCACAATACGGTCAAGCTCATCTATACTGCGCCGCTGGAAATCCTGTTCACCAAGATGAAGCTGGCGGGGCTGGGCGCCGTGATCGTGGCCTTTCCGGTCCTGGCCTGGCAGCTGTACCGCTTCGTCGCGCCCGGCCTGTATCGCAACGAGCGCGGCGCCTTCCTGCCGTTTCTGATCGCGGCGCCGGTGCTGTTCGTTCTAGGCGCGGCCCTGGTCTATTACGTCATGCTGCCCTTCGTGATGTGGTTCTCACTGAGCCAGCAGATCATCGGGGAGGGGGTTGCGGCCGAACTGCTGCCCAAGGTGTCGGACTATCTGAACCTGGTGACGGCGCTGATCCTAGCCTTCGGCCTGTGTTTCCAACTGCCGGTCGTTATGACGCTCCTGGGTCTGGCCGGCCTGATCAACTCCAAACTGATGGCTCAGAGCCGGCGCTACGCCATCGTCGCCGTGGTCGTGGTCGCCGCCGTCGTCACCCCGCCCGATCCCATCAGCCAGTTGATGCTGGCCCTGCCCATGGTGCTGCTCTACGAGGTCTCGATCTGGTGCGTCCGCATCATCGAACTGCGCCGCAAGAAGACCGACGCCCTGGAAGCCGAAGTCGCCTGAAACGACTGCCGAAGCCTGCGCCTGACGGGTTTCGATATTCCATGAAGCAGCAAAAAGGCCGGACGATCGCTCGTCCGGCCTTTCGCTTTTCAACCTGATCCGAGGATCAGCAGCTATAGTACATGTCGAACTCGACCGGGTGCGGGTGCAGTTGCAGGCGGGCGACTTCTTCTTCCTTCAGCGCGATGTAGGCGTCGATGAAGTCGTCGTCCATGACGCCGCCCTTCTTGAGGAAGGCGCGGTCCTTGTCGAGGCTCTCCAGCGCTTCCTTCAGCGAGCCGCAGACCTCGGGGATGGAACCGCGCTCTTCCGGCGGCAGGTCGTAGAGGTTCTTGTCGGCGGGCGCGCCCGGATCGATGCGGTTCTCGATGCCGTCCAGACCCGCCATCAGCAGGGCCACGAACGTCAGATAGGGGTTGCCCATCGGATCGGGGAATCGGGCTTCCAGACGCTTGGCCTTGGGCGACGAAACGTGCGGGATGCGGATCGAGGCCGAACGGTTGCGGGCCGAATAGGCCAGTTTCACCGGCGCCTCATAGCCTGGCACCAGACGCTTGTAGCTGTTGGTGGTCGAGTTGGAGAAGGCGTTGATGGCCTTGGCGTGCTTGATGATGCCGCCGATGTACCACAGACACTCCTGCGACAGGCCGGCGTATTTGTCGCCGGCGAAAAGGGGCTTGCCGTCGCGCCAGATCGACTGGTGCACGTGCATGCCCGAGCCGTTGTCGCCGAACATGGGCTTGGCCATGAAGGTCGCGGTCTTGCCATAGGCGGCGGCGACGTTGTGGATGACGTATTTGTAGAGCTGAAGCCGGTCGGCCATGGTCAGCAGGTCCGAGAACTTCAGACCCAGTTCGTGCTGGGCCGGCGCCACCTCGTGGTGGTGCTTTTCGGGCTGCAGGCCCAGGTCGCGCATGACCGCCAGCATCTCGCCGCGCAGGTCCTGGCCGCTGTCGACCGGATTGACCGGGAAATAGCCGCCCTTCGGTCCAGGGCGGTGGCCCATGTTGCCCTCGGAGTATTCCGAGCCCGTGTTGGCGGGCAGTTCCGTCGAATCGAAGGCGTAGCCGGTGTCATGCGGTTGGGTCGACCAGCGCACATCGTCGAAGATGAAGAACTCGGCTTCAGGGCCGAAATAGACCTGATCGCCCACGCCCGACGACTGGACATAGGCCAGGGCCTTCTTGGCCATCGAGCGGCTGTCGCGGTTATAGGGTTCGTTGGTGTCGGGGTTCAGCACGTCGCAGAACAGGAACATCGTCTTCTGCTGATAGAAGGGGTCGATGTAGGCCGTGGTCAGGTCCGGCTTCAGCAGCATGTCGGACTCGTTGATGGCCTTCCAGCCGGCGATCGACGAACCGTCGAACATCGTGCCTTCGTTCAGGAAGTCTTCGTCGACCAGGTCGATGTCGAAGGTGACATGCTGCAGCTTGCCGCGCGTGTCGGTGAAGCGGATGTCGACGTATTCGACATCGTTCTCCTTGATCTCTTTAAGGATCTTGCTGGCGCTCATTCTCGTGGGTCCTGTTCTTGGTCGTTTTGGGGAGGAACCCGACCGACGACCCGGGGGCCGAGGGCCAGGGGAGGGGTAGTCGCGATCAGACGGCCTGGGCTCCGGTCTCGCCGGTGCGGATGCGGATCACATCGGCCACGTCGGAGACGAAGATCTTGCCGTCGCCGATCTTGCCGGTGCGCGCCGAGGTCTGGATGGCCTCGACGACGGCGGGCGCGAGGTCGTTGGCGACGACGACCTCGATCTTGATCTTGGGCAGGAAGTCGATGACGTATTCGGCCCCGCGATACAGTTCCGAATGACCTTTCTGGCGGCCATATCCCTTGGCCTCCAGCACCGTCATGCCTTGCACGCCCACGTCCTGGAGCGCTTCCTTGACGTCATCCAGCTTGAAAGGCTTGATGATGGCTTCGATTTTCTTCATGGCGACCCCTGAGCGGCGCACGGAAAATAGCGGCGCTCGGGCGGGAATGGGACACGGCAAGGCCGCTGAAAGCAAGCAGTTTTCGCAGAAGAAACACGGATTGTCGGGGCTCTGATGATTGAAACCAACGATCCGGCGCTGTGGCGCAATTTTCTGCCCTGGCCGGGGCCTGACACGCACAAGCATGCGCGCGGTCGGTTGGTGGTGGTGTCGGGCAAGGCGCACCAGACGGGTGCGGCGCGGCTGGCGGCGCGCGCGGGCCTGCGCATCGGCGCGGGCGTGGTGCGTATTCTGTGTCCGCCGGACGCGGTCTCGGTCATCGCGCCGGCGATCGAGGCGGTGATGCTGACGCCGTTCGGCTCGGCCGACGCTCTGGGCCGCGAGGTCGAGATGGCGGACGCCGTCGTCATCGGACCGGCGGCGGGCCTGGACGACGCCACGGTCGCCAATCTTCAGGCCGTGGCTATGAGCGGCGCGGTGCTGGTGATCGACGCCGACGCCCTGACGATGTTCAAGGGTCGCGCCCCTGAGCTGTTCGCCCTTGTGGACCGCGACGACGTCCTGACGCCTCATGAAGGCGAGTTCGAGCGGCTGTTTCCCGGACTGCTGCACCAGGGCCGCGAGAAGGCCGCCTTGGAGGCTGCTCGACGCGCTCAGGCCGTGGTCGTGCTGAAAGGCGCCCAGACCATCGTCGCATCGCCGGACGGTCGCGCCCGCCGCAACATCAACGGTTCGCCATGGCTGGCCACCGCCGGAACCGGCGACGTCCTGGCCGGCATGATCGGCGGGCTGATCGCCCAACGCATGTCCAGCTTCGACGCCGCCAGCGCCGCCGTATGGCTGCACAGCGCCGCCGCATTGGGGTTCGGCCCAGGTCTGATCTCGGAAGACCTGTCAGAAATCCTGCCGAAGGCATTGAGAGAGCTATGGATTCAAGATCCGCCTTAATGAGGGCGGCATATTATTTCGCATAATATATCTTAGACGATAGATATTGGAGCCGCTGTAGCCCTAGCTATTGTCACTTTTCTCATTCCTTGAGAATCTCACCGGCCACGACCATTCGCAGCGGGTTTGAGTTCAGATCAGTCGAGTTTGATCGAATTGCTGCGACTCCGTGATCATGAGCGCAGCTTGAGTGGCCAGCCCGGCTCGTAGCTCAGGCGGCGGCGGCGCTCGGCGGCGCTTCGCCCAGGTGCAGCAGAACTGCGGTGTAGATGATGTCGCTGATGATCACGTCGCGATCTTCGGCGATCCCACGGACGCGGTTCGCCAGAGGCCGCGGCACGGCGAGAGATGTCGAGGGCGACGACGTGGGTCCCGCGATCAGCCCGTTCTTCCAGCGATCGATCTGGTTATCCAGGAATTCCTGCACGACGTCGGAATAGAGGTCGGCGACCGTCCTGCCCTCGTCACGGGCAACGGCTTTCATCCGTTTGTGGGCCCATCGCGGAATACGCATGGACAGGTTGGCCCGGGGTATACCCCAGTCAACTTCATCGCGGATGTGTGTGGGTTCTGGCTCTGTCATCGGCAAACTCCCTGCTGCGGCGGGAGAATCGCTGATCGTGGACTCCACGTCTAGTCGCCGGCGTCAACACAGCGTGCTCCGATTTCTCGGTCAGGCTATATAGCTATCTGGCAACGTTCGACGGAGGGCTAGGTCGTGCTCGACGAGTTTTCATTGTTGGTCGTGCTGGTCTTCTTCGCGGTGCTCGCTCTCGGAGCGCTTCTCTCGCGAGCAGCTCGAGCATGGCGGGGTATTAACGTCCGCCGTGAGCACCATCGAGAATGACTTCGCACGCCTCAGTTGAGGCCGGCCAAGGCGGCCAGTTGCTCAGCCGCAGCCCATCGAGTTTGGAGCTCGTCGGACCAGCCGTGCACCCGCGCGCGTAGCTGATGAAACGCTTGGACTGGCAGGGCCACGGCCAGCAGCCCCAGCGGGTCCATGCCGACGTCGCCGATCACTCGCCGCCGGCCCTTGGGCACGACGAGCGCCACCACGCGGGAAAACCAATCGCCTAGCACTTCCCGCTCATGACAATAGCCGGGCGACGGCCAGCGCAGAGCGATGGCGGCGCGCGCGAACAGAAGCCGATCGGCCGGGTCCAGCACCATTAGGAGACCTTCTGGCAGAGTGAGCGCAAGCGGCGCGATGTGACGGCCCCGACGAGGCTCTTCAAAAAGGGTCAGCGCGGCGCCCCTTCCCAAGGCCAGGTTGATCTGGACGGAAAGCGCGTCGACGAGGTCCCTCACCTCGCGGACTGAAGTTGTGACGTGCGAGGCGGCTGATCGGACCGGGTCGACCATCTGGGCGGCGAATAGAAGGCTGTCTAAGGGCTCCTGCTCGACGTTCGACAACCCATGATCCTGACGGGGCAGGCTGACATCGAACGGAAGCATGACCGAGGCCTGCGCCTCTGTCGGTATCAGGAGCGGCGCGCCATGCTTGAGACACACCGTCGAAAGCGGGTGGGTCCACGCTGTCCTCACATGGAGCGGCCTCCCCGCCTCGGCGTCTCCGGCAAGACAGCAGGCGCATACCCGCCAATCCAACTCTGCGCGCGAAGGTCGCTCAGTAATCGTGAGAATAGGATGCACCGCCGCTCTGACCTGGTCGAGGTCGACGGCGGTGCGCCGGGCGATCTGAACGAGGACCTCTTCGCCAGGCGCGTGGTCGACCAACTGCAGGGGACAGCCGATCTCAACGGCGACATGATCCATATCCAGCAGATGCGTCCTCGCGATGCGGGCCAGCCAGGAGGACAGCGCCTCCCCCTCCTCCCGCTTGACGACGGGAAATGAGAGCGTCGCCCCATGCGGCCGATCAAACCCCATTTTCGAGCCGCTCGCCTTTGAGCGCCACGGCTTCCAGCAGCTCGACCGACAGACGCTCGCTGCCGTCGCGAATAGCCGACCGTGCACAGCGTTCCAGCATGGCCAGCATTCGCCCGCCCGTGGGGCCGCACAGCTGAAGTAGCAGGTTCATGAAGCGTCGATCGACCACGGTCGGCCGACGCAGCGGAAACAACGCGATGCGCTGGCGGACCACGTCGACGACCCAGCTGTGCTTCTTGTCCCAGGCCGGGAGGGCGATAACCTCAAACCTCTGGGCAAGGTGCTCGTCGGAATAAACGAGGGCCTTCGACTCCCGCGAACCGAAACCGGCGATGGAAAGGCCCAGTTCATTGGACAGGTACTTCAGGGTGTTCAGGACGACCTGCTGAGCGCTGGCCCGCTGCAGCAAGGCGTGCTGCAACTCGTCGATGATCAGCAGGCGGGTGCGGCGTAGGCGCAGCTGATTGACGACCATCGCCCGAAGCCGCGCCGTCGTCGTCTCGGGAGCGCTCGCGCCAATCGCAGAGAGGATCTCGAGATAGAGGCGCTTCTCGTCGACCGTGGGCGGTGCCTGAATGACGACGACGCCGTCCTTGTCAGCCTCGTCACGCGATACCCGGCCGGCGTAGAGCGCCTTGAACCGGTCGATGATCGCCGATTTCCCATAGTTCGGCGGCGCGTGGACAACGACGGATGGCGGCCTTTGCCTGAGCGGCAGATCGATCAATTCAAACAGCCTGGTTATGACCTCGTCTCCGGGCGGATAGGATATCCACCAGTCGCTGGAGATGAGCGCCAGCCGGGATGCGTCAGTCGCCAGCGCGCTGTCCTTCACCCGGTCGTCCAGATGGGCGAACGGATCGCTGGTGTCATCGATCACAGCGCGCCTCCCCAGCTATCGTCTTCATGCTGCGCCGGCGGGGCTTCCGTGGTCGCGCGAGCGTGGCGGAGGCGTTCGACTGCCAGCCGGGCGATTTTGGATCCATGGGCTTCGCCGTGTAACAACTCCTCTGACCGCTGGCGGGCCGCGCGCGCGAGGATGCCCTCGAGGGGCGCGCCGAGCACCAGCGCGAGCCGACGGGCGTAGTTGTAGAACCAGAGGGTTGGATGGCGCCCTGAGTAGTTCGGCAGCCGGTACGGCACGCGGATCCATCGCTTGGCTATCTGGAGGTAGACGCAGCCGAGGTTGCGGGGATCAAACTTCAGACGCACCTTGGTTCGTCCTTCAGCGTAGGCGAGCGTGGTGTCTTCTGACGCGTACTCTTCGCCGAAGGCCTTCAGGCCTGTGCGGGTCAGAGTGCGGGTGATTTCCGGGAAGAGATCGATCCGAAAGCCCTCGGGATCGTCCGGTCGCCGCGGATGCAGGCCAGCCACCTTACGGTCCCAAGCTTCGAGCGGCGTGCAGCCAAGCGCGCTGTGAACGGTGTTGTGGTACTCCCCAAGGATCTGGTGGGCGAACCAGAGCTCGAGCTGGTCGATGTCCAGGGCCGCTCCCTTGCTGGCGTCGTAGTCGCCACGCTCTTTAGGGCTTCGCTGGGTGGCGCCCGGCAGCATCTTGCACCGGCCCATCATCGTGCCGATCATTCGCTCGATGTGGCCGCCCCAGTGAGCCTTGCCGGGCGGGCGCAGGAAAGTGTCTACGCCCTGGTTGGCCAACGCCCGCTCGAAGGCGCGAGACTGGAATTCGCCGGCACGATCAGAATGGACAAGCTTGGGCAGTCCCTCGACCGGCCAGCGATAGTCGAGCCCCATCTGTTTCAACCAGGCGCCCTTGGGCTGCACGGCCAGATCCAGAGCGGTTCCGGCCCGCAGAATCGAGGGCGGTTCGAGCGAAACATAGAAGCCCGCCACCATGCGGGTGGCGACATCGATGATGACCGTCAGCCACGGGCGCCCGACTGGTTTCCGGCTCTCCTTGTCGACGAGAATGACGTCGGCCTTGGTGTGATCGATCTGCCAGCAGTCCCAAGGGTGCTCGATCTCATAGCTGCCCGGCCGAGCGGTCGCAGCTTCACGAGCCTTCCTTCCGTCGCGACGTCCGAGCACCGCTGCGCGTTTCATCCTTTGGAGGCGGCGTCGGACCGTAGTGTATCTCGGACCGGGCAGCCCCAGCCGCTCACACGCGTCTTCAATGACCTTCACCGTTTCCGTCAAAGGCGGCTTGTTGGGCGACAGGTAGTGCGTCCTCAGGGCTTCAGCCACAACGGCCTCCACATGCGGATGAAGGCGGCTCCGGCCCTTGGGGAAGCCGCCCTTGCGGCCCGTCAGGTCCCGGATGGTCGTCCTCCCCTCCCCTCGGGCTCGTTGTAGATCACGGTAAACGGTCGCCCGGCTGACGCCGGCGCGTTCGGCCGCCGTCTCCACGTCCCAGACAGTTCTCCGCTCCCGCGTCGCGAGGTCGGCGATCCCACGAGCCCGGGCGGCCAGTTGCGCGAACCGCTCCTCGGACATGCTTTCGAGATCGCCGCCCGTGATCGGCTCGACCGCGCTCATGCCGCAACCGCCTCAGTCGAGACCGGCTCGAACACCGTGGTCGAACCCAAGATCGACCGCGTGGTGAGGTCCGTGACGGTGACCAACCAAGCGGCCTGAGATCCCTTCACCGCGACGTCGAGTTCGGCCGCCTGGACATCCCAGTTGTCCAGGTCGACCTCGGCGGTCGCCGCCTCAAGCAGATCGCAGAGAAGCTGTTCCGTGGCGACGATCACGCACTCCGGCAATCCGGCGAGCGGATCGTCACGATGTGACGAGTCGGGTCCTTGAGAAGACGACGGGGCAGTCATGAGCAAGTCCTCCAGCTGGATGGGAGGGCAACTCACGACTCCGAAAATGTATGATCGCAACTCTGGCGGCTACAGGCTTCGCCAGCTATTGGCGCGCGCGAATTACATGTAACGCGTCGCAAAGACTTAACTGAATTAGCACGGATTTCGCGGCTTATCAAATTGGTGTGAGAGTCCTCGGCACCGCTCTACTTGCAGGTTTGCAGTTTGCCAGATCGGGCAGGACCGGCGTCTCACAAACGTTCGTTTCTGACACGCTGCCGGTCGACGGAGCGTGACCCGCGTCGCTGCTCGGCCCTTCTTGTGTCGAAACCCTGTCGCTGATTCTATGTGTCAGGATCGAAGACGCTGACGGGTTTTGCGACATGCTGATCGGATATGCGCGGGTATCGACCGCCGACCAGAACCTCGCCCTCCAAACCGACGCGCTGGAGAAGGCGGGATGCGAGCGCACATTCTGCGAGGTGGCGTCCGGCGTGCGGACGGAGCGGGCCGCGCTGACCGAAGCCTTGTCCCACGCCCGGGCGGGAGATGTGTTCGTCGTCTGGAAGCTGGACCGTCTGGGTCGGACAGTCGGTCAACTCGTCGAGTTCGTCGCCAGTCTGCGGGGTCGGGGTGTGGAGTTCAGGAGCCTGACCGACGGCATCGACACGACCACGCCGGCCGGCCGGTTCTTCTTCCACATGATGGCGGCGCTCGCCGAGATGGAACGGGACCTGATCCGTGAACGCACAATGGCCGGACTGTCCGCTGCCCGCGCGAGGGGCCGAAATGGCGGACGGCGCCAGTCGCTTACCAAGCGTCAGGTCGCGCAGGCCCGGCTCCTTCTGGAGCACCCGGACCAGACGATGGCAGGCGTGGCGTCCTCGCTCGGCGTCTCCCGGAGCACCCTCTACCGCTCGCTTGCGCGATATCCGGAGAGCGTCGGGTCTTAGGGCAGGTCCAGCGGCGGAGCGTTGTCCTCGAACGCGTCGAAGATGGAGCGCAGCAAGAGGTCCATTTCAGGAAATCGCTTACGCAGCGCCGAAGGGTGATGCGTGCCCTGGATGGCGGTCTCGAACGCCTTGGCGACCGCGTCCTTGTCCTGAACCACCCCCTGATAGCGCTCCACGCCGCCCTTCCATTCCTTCCATCGAATGGGTCTCAGAGCGCCGGCTGCGTCCGTGAGCGAGGAACGGCCCAGGTAGAGCTCCAGGGGCGCCCCGGAGCCGTTGACATCCATTCGGGTCAGACCTCCCGGGCCCAAGGTGGGATAGTCGGCGGCGAGTTCGGTGCGGGGCAGCGACCGCAGTCTTACGGTGCGGGGAAACTTCACAGCCTTCAGCGAGGCCATGGCCTCCAGGCCGGCGGCGTCATTGTCGAACAGCGCCAGAAGACGGTTCTGGACGCGGGCGCCGGACAGCGCCTTCACCATCCCTGCGAGCAGAGATGCGCCGCCCTCGATGCGGAATTCATCGAAGTCGATAAACTGATAGAGGTCCGCGTACTCCGGATAGAAGGCCCGCAGCGCCGCCGTGATGATGCGCGTATCGGATTTGCCTTCGGTCAGGACGATGATCTTGCCGTTCGGGTAAAGCGCCTCCTCCGCCTGTTCTTCACGTGCCAGCTCCTGGGGAGGCACGACGGTGTCTTCATCCTCGTAGAGGTGCGAACAATCCATCCAGACCGTCGAGCGGGCTTCTATCTCGGTGAGCATGGCGAGTTGAACAAACGGATCGCTCGGGCCATCCAGCAGGCTCAGTAGATCCCAAGGCTGATGGCGCCCGGCGATCAGTTGCTTTGAGCGGGCAGCCTCGGCCACCGCCTTCTTCCACGCCTCATAGGTAATACTTTCCATGACGGCGAGCGCGGCCGCGCTGTCCCCATCAGGGCTGGCCCAACGACGGTTCAATTCGACCGCATGGCGTCGCGCGATGTCCCAGGCTTGGGCGCAGAACTCCGTCGTGTAGCCCTGGATCAGGAGGCGTTTGCGAACGGTGCGGGCGGGCGCACGCAGATAATGGTAGCTGGCCAGCGGTTCGTCGCGATATCGATCCGCATGTTCGCGTAACTGCCGATGCGCAGTTGCCCGCGGCCGCGACACAAAATCGGCCTCCGTGAAGACCGTATCGACGAGCGCGCGCCAGCCGAGGATCTCGGCGGAGGGGAGCGCTATGCACCCTACATAGACTTCGACGTCATCGGACATCCGCCCAAGCTATCGGAGGGGTGCGCCTGCGCAATGGCGCGAAGGTCCGCTCAGATGCGCTCCGGACGACAGGGTTGGAAAAGTCATCGACTTCGTAGTGAAATGGGACGTGAACCACCCAAGGGACCGTGATGGCGCTGTCTCCTCATCAGAAAACGACCTCGTTGATCCTGTGGGCACGCTGGCTCGGATACGTCGCGCTGGGCTTCTTCGCTTTGGCCATGACCGCCATCCTCGGCTGGGAACGCCTGCTTCCCCATCAGATCGCCGTGGGCCTGGCGGGCTTTGTCATCGTGTTTGCGGTCAGTCTCTGGATCCTCAGGTTTTTGCCGCGGGAGGCCGACGATACGGGCACGCCCACTATCTCTCCCCTGCCCCCGACCCGGCCGCCAAGCGGAGTTGAGGACTGATGGGTCGATGGCTCGAAGCCGGGGCGTCCATGACCCATTGGCTCCCCTGGGCCCTGCTCTCGGCCGCCTTCGCAGCGCTGACCGCGATCTTTGCGAAGGCCGGGGTTCAGACGATCGATCCGAACTACGCGACCTTCATCAGAACACTGGTGATCCTGGTCTTCGCCGGCGCCATCGTCGCCTTGACCAGTGGATTTCAGACGGACCAGCCATTACCGGCCCGCGCCTGGGTTTTTCTGATCCTCTCCGGCCTCGCGACCGGCGCGTCCTGGCTTTGCTATTTCCGCGCGCTCAGTCTCGGGCAGGCGGCGCAGGTCGCTCCCGTCGAAAAGATCAGCGTCGTGCTGGTGGCGATCTTCGGGGTCGCGTTCCTCAGGGAACATCTCTCGCCGCGCGCCTGGCTGGGCGTGGCGCTGATCACCTCCGGCGTCATTCTGATCGCGCTCAAATCCGCCTGACACCCGCGCGGAACTCAGCGACGACGTGTGACACGAACCTCCATCCCGCCCGCCAGGTCATAGCCCGCGTTCTTAACGGCGCTGCCGATCCTGGCGGCGAGATCCGGCGCGTTCAGCGCAATGATGTCACCCTGATCGATGTCGACGAGGCTGATGGGCGGCAGCTCGGTGTGCTTCTGGAAATAGGTCCTGCCGCTGCCCGCAACCGCGTGAACGCGGATGGCGCCCGCGTTGCTCAGATCCTTCACCGCCCGATAGATCGCCGTGCGGGACAAACTCGCGCCCTCCACGTTCAGACGTCGCCAGATCGTCTCCACGTCGAGCAGATCCTCGGTCTCCGCAAAGACCCTGGCCACGGCCAAGCGCGGCCCCGTCGGCCGCACACCCCGCCGCCGACAAGCTTCCCAAATTTCCAAGAGCGCTCCTTCGATGGCGGGGACCATGGGAGGGCGAACATTCGCGTAACATGACGGGAAGAGTACGGTTACGCCGAAGGCCCTGCTTGCTTGTTGAAAGGCATTCTCAATCGCAGTAGCTGGCGGTCCCGCGAATGAATCGCAAAAACGAACGGCGCTATCCCGCCGCGTGAGGACCTTCAGGTGAATCCGATCCAGACCCCGCTCATCCGCAAACTCGCCCCCGTTCTGCTGGCGTCCACGGCTCTGTGCGTGGCGGCTCCCGCCTTCGCGCAGCAACAGCCCGCCGTTCCTCTGGGCACCCTTCGTGTCGACGACCAGGCCGGAGATTTCGGCATCCAGCCGCGTCGCGACCAAGGCTACGTCGCCCCGACCAGCACCTCCGCCACCAAGACCGAAACGGCTCTGATCGACACTCCGCAGGCGATCACTGTCGTCACCCGCGACCAGATCAATGACCAGGGCCTGGTTGGGCTGAACGATCTTGTCCGCTATGTGCCCGGCGTGACCTACGCCCAAGGCGAAGGCAACCGCGATGCGATCATCTTCCGCGGCATCGCCTCGACGGCGGACTACTTCACCGACGGCCTTCGCGACGACACCCAGTACTACCGCGACCTCTACAATGTGGAGCGCGTCGAGGTCCTGAAGGGCCCCAACGCCATGATCTTCGGCCGCGGCGGCTCGGGCGGTCTGATCAATCGTGTGACCCGCCAGGCCGGATGGGATGTCGAGAACGAGCTGCGCCTCGAGGCCGGTTCACACGACTTCTATCGCGGGACGGTCGACTACAATTTCGAGGTCAGCGACACGACCGCGCTGCGCGTCACGGGCCTCTATGAGGACAGCGGCAGCTACCGGGATGGCGTGACCTACGAGAAGTTCGGCATCAATCCGACCGCCAGCTTCCGCCTGGGCGACAACACCCTGCTGCAGCTGGGCTACGAGCATTTTGAAGACCGCCGCATCGCCGACCGCGGGGTCTCGGCCAATCCGGGCGGGACACGGGCAAACCCGGCCCGTCCGGTGGACGGCTATCGCGACACCTTCTTCGGCGACCCGGCTCGCAGCCCGACCGATACCGACGTCGATGCTCTCAGCATCGCCTTCGAGCACCGGTTCGACAACGGACTGACCCTGCGCAACCGCACTCGCCTGGCCGACTACGACAAGTTCTACCAGAACGTCTTCCCGGGCGCGGTGAACGCCGCCACCCAGACCGTGCCGATCTCGGCATACAACAACGCCACCACGCGTCAGAACCTGATCAACCAGACTGACCTCGTCTTCTACGCGGACACCGGCTCGGTTCGGCACACCTTCCTGGCCGGCGCCGAGTTCGGCCGCCAGGAAACCGACAACCTGCGCCTGACCGGGTACTTCCCGGGCGGCGGCACGACCTTCAACGCGCCGCTGACCAACCCGACGATCAATCAACCGCTGACCTGGGCGCCGAGTGCGACGGATGCCAGCAACGAGGGCGTGACGAAGCTGGCGGCTGGCTACCTGCAGGACCAGATCGAGCTGACCTCGCAGCTGCAGTTGATCCTGGGCGTACGCTACGAGCACATCGAAAGCGAGGTTCTGAACCGCCGCAACAACGTCCGCACGGAGGCAACCGACAATCTGTGGTCGCCGCGCGCCGGCCTGGTGTTCAAGCCCATGGACAATCTCTCGCTCTATGGCAGCTACACCAAGACCTACCTGCCGCGTTCGGGCGAGCAACTGACCGGCCTGACGCCGACGAACCGCGCGCTCGATCCGGAGGAGTTCGACAACTACGAACTCGGCGCCAAATGGGACGTGACGCCGGGCCTGAGCCTGACCGCCGCCGTCTTCCAGCTCGATCGCAGCAATGTCGTCGTGCCTGACCCCGCCAACCCGGCGCAGTCCATCCTCGTCGATGGCCAGCGCAGCAAGGGGGTGGAACTGAGCGCCACGGGACAGATCACCGAACAGTGGAGCGTGGTCGCGGCCTACACCCGTCTCGACGCCGAAATCACGGCGGCGCAATCGACGACGGTCCTAGCCGGCAACAAGCTGGCCAACGTGGCGGAAAACAGCGCCTCGATCTGGAGCCGCTATGACTTCACGCCGCGGTTCGGCGCTGGCCTCGGCGTCATCTACCAGGGCGACCGTTTCACGGCGTCCGACAACACCCAGGTGATGCCGAGCTTCACCCGCGTTGACGGCGCCCTGTTCTATGCGCTGACCGACCGGATCGATGTTCAGCTCAATGTCGAGAACCTGCTGGACGAGGACTACTTCGCCACGGCGCACAGCAACAACAACATCACCCCGGGCGGCCCGCGCGCTTTCCGGGTCGGCCTGACCACGCGGTTCTAGGCCTGATGAAATGGACGGCGCCTCCTACCCGTCCAGATCGGCGACTGGCGAGCCCATCCCCGTGCTGACGCCAGTCGCCGTTCAAGGGTCACGACGTCGGGGCCGCGAGCGTATGCTCGCGGTCCTGATCGTTGTTGTCGGCCACGCGGCTGTGATTGCCGGGCTTTCGATCGTCCGCCCCGATCTGCGGCGCGAGCCCGCGGCGGAGCCGGTCATCCTCGTGCAACTGGAGCCCCGGGTTCGTCCATCGCCCCCCAGGGCGCTGACCCCGCCTGAGGATCCGCGTCCGCGTCAGAACGTGATCCGGTCGACCACGCCGCCGCCCCCGGCGTCGGCGCCGCCCGCGCCACGACCTGCGCCCCTCCCGCTTGCGGCGGCGGTAGAACCTCTTCCTGTCGCAGTTGCGCCCCCCACACCGCCGACGCCAGCTCCGGCCTCGCCGCGTGTTGATCCGCCGCCGGCTTCCCCGACGCCGGTCTCCCGGGACAGTTTCGAAGGACGCGTGATGGCGCGGCTGGTGCAGGTGAAGCGTTATCCGGCATCTGCCCGGGCTCGCCGTGAAACCGGGACGGCCTATGTCAGATTCACGTTGAGCCGCTCCGGTCGGCCGAGCGCGATCAGTCTTGACCGGTCCTCGGGCGTCGCAGCGCTCGACCGCGAGGCGCTCGACACTGTCCGGCGTGCCACGCCATTGCCGACCGTCCCGGAAAACCTGTCGGCGCCTTTGACGCTGACGGTCGCCATTGAGTTCACCCTGAACTGATCCTGCAGGCTCAGCCGCCGGGGAAGATCATCCGCACCCTCATGCCAGGATGACTGTTCTCCAGGATCAGCTCGCCCCGGTGCAGATCCACGATGGCTGCCACCATGGAGAGGCCGAGGCCGGATCCCACGGTGTTGCGGCTGCGATCGAGGCGGTAGAACCGGCGGGTCAGTTTCGACATCTCTTCCGCAGGCGCGCCCGGCCCGTTGTCGGTCACGCTGAGTTCGACCTGTTCGTCCAGCGCATGCACGGCGATGACGATCGCTCCACCGGGTCCGCCGTGGGTGATGGCGTTGTCGATGAGGCTCGCCACGACCTGCGCCAGCATCGTCGGGTCGCCGGACATGATGGCCGGGCCGTCAGCCTGCACCGTCAGAGCCCCTCCCCCCTCTTCGGCAGCCGGCCGGTAGGCTTCCACGACGTCGCCGACGATCTCGGTCAGGTTCATCACGATGAACCGCCGCTCGGCTCCACCCTCGATCTGCGCCAGGCGAAGCAGCGCGCTGAAGATCTCCAGCAGACGGTCCGTATCCCCGATCGCTTCCGCCAGCAGCCCGTCTCTCTGGCTGGCATCGGCCTGCTGCGCTTCCTCGAGCGTATTGCGCAGCCGGGTCAGCGGGGTTCGCAAGTCGTGGGCGACATCGGAGGAGACCTGCCGCAAGGCGACCATGGCGTCTTCCACCCGCTCCAGCATGACGTTCAGTATGTCGGCCAGATCGTCGAATTCCCGTCCGAGGCCCAGCGAAGGCAGCCGCTCGCTCAGATCGCCCCGCATGACCTTCTCGGCGGCCGCGCCGACCGCCTTCAGGCGATTGAGAAGGATCAGCCCCGCGGCGACGCCGCCGAGCAGGGCCAGCAACACCATGGCCGATCCACCCCAGACGGCCAGCTTGTGAAGCCATTCCCGAAGCTCCGACAGGGCGTAGTCGTCCCTGCCGACCGCAATGAAGGTGCCATCGGAGGCGCGATCGGTCAGGACGATGAGGTTGATATTGTAGGGATCCGGACCCGGCTGTTCCTCACGGGTCGGAATACGCAGCTCACCCCATCCGGAGATCGTCTCCACCGCGCGCGGCAGGCCCGCGTCCAGCCGCTCGCCGGTCGGTGCGATCACCACATAGCTGAAGCGCTCCGGAAGCCCCCCCTCCACATGCTCTCGAAGCGCCGAAATCAGGGCGAGGCCGCCCTCGGCGTTAGCGTCCGCCTTCAGGACCGCCATCTGATCGCGCAGCGCATCGCGGGCGGTCTCCTCGGCGAAATCGGCGACCGCGAGATCCAGTACGACCAGCAACGCCGCCGAACCGATGCCGAAGATCGTCGCAAACAGAACCGCCAGCCGGAAGGTGGTGGTCTGCCAAAGTCGCGCCCGCGGCCTATTCCGGTTCATCGATGAGATATCCCACGCCGCGAAGCGTCCGGATCAACTCGGAATCGAAGCCCTTGTCGACCTTCGATCTCAGTCGGCTCACGTGGGCATCGACGATGTTGGTCCTCGGGTCGAAGTGGAAGCCCCACAGGTTCTCCAGCAGCATGGTCCGGGTAACCGTCTCACCCACCCTCCGGGCCAGGAACTCCAGCAGCTTGTATTCTTGAGGCGTCAGATCGATGCGTCTGCCGGCGCGGATCACCCGCCGACGTCGGGTGTCGATCTCGAGGTCCGCGATCCGGATCTGCGTCTCGATATCGGCCAGAGGCGGTCGCCGCACCAGGGCGTTCAGGCGCGCCAACAGTTCGCTGAACGCGAACGGCTTGACCAGGTAGTCATCGGCGCCGCCCTCCAGACCCGCGACCCGATCATCGACCGAGCCAAGGGCCGTCAGCAAGAGAACCGGCGCGCGGACGCCTTCGGCGCGAAGCGCTCGCAGAGCCTCCAGACCGGACAATCCGGGCAGCATCCGGTCGATGACCAGCACGTCATAGCCCCCGGCCAAGCCGAGATGCAGGCCGTCGTCTCCATTATGGGCCAGATCCGCGGTGTGGCCGGCCTCTGTCAGCCCCCGCCCGATAAAGGAGGCCGTGCGGGCGTCATCCTCGATAACCAGAACCTTCACGTCGCGCCTCAGCCGCCTGCTTCGACAGTTATCCAATCATGCGGATGCGCGGGGCGAAAGGACCACACGGCCTCTCTGCGACGGTTTTAACGGGGCCGTCACACTACGCGTAAACGCACCGCGCTAGGGCTGGCGGATCGTCCCGAAAGACTGTCCGTGACCGCTTTTCGCCGCGTCTTCCTGCCTCTGTCGCACACGGTCGTGCTGATCGCCGCCGTGGGCGCAACTCTGTCCGCCTGTACGACGTATCGACCCGCTCCCATTGATCCGGCCGTCACGGCTCAGGCCTTCCAGGATCGCCGGGCAGACTGGCCTGCCGGGCGCATCATGAGCGAAGCCGAGGCGCTGGAACTCGCGCTGGTCAATGCGCCCTCCGTCCATCAAGCCAAGGCCGCCTACGCTTCTGCGGTGGCCGCCTCGCGTACAGCGCGGGTGGGGTCCGCCTGGACCCTGACGCTGACCGCCGAGTACTCGAGTCAGGCCGACCCCCAGCATCCCTGGCTGTTCGGCGGCGCTGTCGACGTCCCGGTCGATGCCGGCACACGCCGCGAAGCGCGACTGGATAGCGCGGATCTCGCCGTCCTGAAGGCCCGCTACGACGTGGCCGAAGCGGTGTGGGCCGTCCGCACCGCGCTCCGCCGGGCGCTTCTGGACCGCACGGTCGCCCGGCAGGAAATCGCATTGGCCTCAGCCCAGGTAGCGTTGCGAGAACAGCGCGGCGCGGCCATGGAACGCCGGGTCGCGATCGGTGAGGATGGACGATCCGTGGCGTTGGCGGCGCAGAGCGACCACGCTTTGGCCCGCCAGCGACTGACGACCGCTCGGGGCGCCGAGGCCCAGTCGACAGCGGCCCTCGCCGCCGCTCTCGGACTGCCAGTTGAGGCTGTCGCCGATCTAGAGGTGACGGTCGATCCGGCCATTGCGCCCCCCACTCCTGCCGAGCTTCGCGGCGCCCGGCTGGACGCCGCCACGGCTCGCGCGGACGTCCTGAAGGCGGTCATCGACTATGATCTGGCCGAACAGGCCTTGCGTCAGGCGGTAGCGGGCCAGTACCCCTCGGTGACCCTGAGCCCCGGTTACACCTGGGAGCGCGGCGTCGCCAAACTGCCCTTCAATCTCGGGCTGTCGTTGCCCCCGCCCGATCTGAACCAGGCCACAATCCGCGAAGCGGAGGCTCGCCGGGCCGAAGCGGGCAAGGCGCTGGAGAGCGTCCAGGCCGCCGTGTACGCCCAGACGGATGCAGCGGTCGAAGCCCTGCGGGCGGCGGACGACAGCCTGATCCAGTTGCGGGGCCGGGACCTGCCGCTGGCCCAGCGGTCCGAGCGGCTGACGCAGCGCGCAGTTCAACTGGGCGAGCTTGATCGGACGGACTTGATCGCGGCCCAGGCCGGCGTCCTCGACGTCCGACTCGCGGAAATCGACGCCATGCGTCTGCGCGCGGCGGCGATCGCCGACCTCGAGGCCGCCATTCGTCGGCCCGCCGATCCTGCCGAACTCATCGTCATCGCGAACGCCATGGCCAGTCTGGACGCCAGCTCATGATGCTTCAACGTCTGGGGCACGCAGCCCCGATCGCCGCCCTCGCCGTCGTTTTGTTGCTGGGCGCCGCGCCGGCCGCTCCGGCGCCGGCCGCCGCGCCGAAAGCGGCCCTGACCTCCGTACAGCAGGCGAGACTGGCCGTCCGGACGGCGCCTCTGGAAGCCATGAGCTGGGCGCCGGGCGCCACCGGCTATGCCCGGGTGATCGACCCCGTTCCGCTGGCGACGCTGGAAGCCGACCTCACAGCCGCGCTCGCCGCGGCAGGCGCCTCTCGCGCCGAGGCGTCGCGCGCCCGCATCCTCGCTTCGGAAGATCAGTTGGTGGCGGCCAAAGTCGCCGAGGCCGCAGCCGCCCAGGCCACGGCCGATCAGTCCCGGGTCTCGCTCCTGCGGACGAGACTGGGTCTGGAGTGGGGACCAGCGCTTGGGGCGCTCAGCGACGGCCAGCGTCGCGCCCTGGTGGCCTCTATCGCGCGCGGTGAGGCGGCCCTCCTTCGCATCGATGGTCCCAACACGCCGTTGAGCGGTACGGTCACGCTCGATCTCGGGCCGAACGGTCTGGTCCCGGCGCGGGTGCTCGGCGCGGCGCGCACCGCCGATGTCCGCCTGCAATCTTCGGGCAGCCTCGCCTTGGCCTCCGGCAACCAGGCGCGGCGCCTCGCCACCGGGCTTGTCGTGCCCGTCCGGTTGCCCGCCGGCGCCGGATCAGCCGGCGTCTTTGTGCCGGACTCGGCGGTGCTGCGGGCCGAGGGCGAGAGTTGGGTCTATGTCCGGACAGCCCCGGACGCCTTTGAACGCCGCGCGCTCGGCTCTGTCGCGGCCGTCGATCGGGGACTGTTCGCCGGATCGGGCGTGCGCCCTGGAGAAATCGTCGCGATCCGCGGCGCGTCGGCCCTGTATGCGGCGGAACTGGCGGGGTCCTGATCCATGCTCAACGCCGTCGTCGCCTGGTCCCTGGACCGGGCCCGCATCGTCCTCGCAGCCGCCGCCCTTGTGCTGCTCTTCGGCGGCCTGACCCTGACCCGGGCGTCCTACGATGTCTTTCCCGAGTTCGTGCCCGCCCAAGCCGAGGTGCAGACCGAGGCCCCGGGCCTGACCGCCGAGCAGGTCGAACAGTTGGTGACACGCCCGATCGAACAGGCGGTCGCGGGCGCCGCCGGGGTCGAAGTCGTGCGGTCGGAATCGACCCAAGGCATTTCCATCGTATCCATTACCTTCAAGGACGGTGCCGACCCCTATCGGTCCCGCCAGATCGTCGCCGAGGCGCTGGGCGAAGCGTCGAGCGGCCTGCCCGCCGCCGCCGGCGCGCCCAAGGTGGCGCCCCTGACGTCGTCGACCATGGACCTGCTCAAGGTCGGCTTCACCAGCGATCGGCTGACGCCAGCCGAGCTGCGGGATCTCGTCCAGTGGACCGTCCGCCCCCGATTGCTCTCCGCGCCGGGTGTCGCACGGGCCACGGTCTATGGCGGGGAGGCGCGCCGCATCGAGGTTCGCGTCCGCCCTTCTGACCTCGCCCTGCGGGAGCTGGGCTTTTCCGACATCATCACGGCCGCCCAGGGTGCGACGGGCGTGACCGGCGGCGGTTTCATCGACACCGCAGAACAGCGGATCCTGATCGAGACGCAAGGACAGGCCGCGACCGCGGCCGAGGTCGGGGCAGCGCAGATCACGACGGTGGACGGAGTGGTCCTGCGCCTGTCCGATGTGGCCGACGTGGTCGACGGCATGGCTCCGCTGAATGGCGATGCCCTGATGATGGGCCGCCCCGGCGTCCTGGTCAGCCTGTCGAGCCAGTACGGCGCCAACACCCTGACGGCCACCCGAGAACTCGAGAAAGCGCTGGCCGAGCTAAAGCCTACGCTCGACGCCGCCGGGGTCACGGTCAACGCGGACCTGCATCGCCCGGCCAACTTCATCGAGGCTGCTCTGCGCGGCATCGTCGACGATCTGGTCATCGGCGCCCTGCTGATCGCGGCCGTGTTGTTCGTCTTTCTACGCAATGGCCGTGCGGTGTTGATCTCATTCCTCAGCATCCCCCTGTCCCTGCTGATCGCCGTCGTGGTGCTCGACCGCATGGGCCTGACGGTGAACACCATGACCCTGGGCGGCCTGGCCGTGGCGCTCGGTGTCGTCGTCGACGACGCCGTCATCGATGTGGAGAATATCGTCCGGCGTCTCAGAACCCGCGACGGCGGCGAACCGGCGGCGGCGACCATCCTCAAGGCCTCGCTCGAGGTGCGGGCTCCGGTGATCTACGCGACCCTGGTCGTGGCTCTTGTCCTGTCGCCGGTCCTGTTCCTTCACGGCCTGCAGGGCGCGTTCTTCAGCCCTCTGGCCGCCGCCTTCATCCTCGCCACCCTCGCCTCCCTCGCGGTTGCCGTGGTGGTGACCCCGGCGCTCAGCCTGCTGCTGCTTCGATCGGCGCGTCTTCCCGAGGAACCCCGCGTGCTGGCGCGGCTCAAGGATCGCCACGCCGGTCTGCTGGGACGCATCTCCGCCCGTCCCCGCAGCGCTGTGATCGTTTCCGTAGCGGCCCTTCTGATGTCGGCGACCGGCTTCGCCCTGTTCAACAGCGAGCTTCTGCCGGCCTTCCGCGAAGGCCATTTCGTGCTCGGCATCGCCGCCCGGCCGGGCGCTTCTCTCGCGGTGATGCGCACCTATGGCAAGGCCATCACCCGTGATCTTCTGGCGGTGCGCGGCATCCAGTCCGTCGAACAACAGATCGGCCGTGCCCAAGGCGGCGAGGACACCTGGGGCACGGAACGCAGCGAGTTCCATGTCGAGCTCGAGCCCGGCCTCTCCGGCGCCCGGCAGGATCAGATCCAGGCGCGCATCCAGGAGATTCTCGCCAGCTATCCCGGACTTGAGACCGAAGTGCTCACCTTCCTGGGCGATCGGATCGGCGAGTCCCTGAGCGGCGAGACCGCCAGTCTGGTGGTCAACGTCTATGGCGGGGACCTCGACAAGATCGATCAGGCCGCCAGCGACATCAGCACGGTGCTGGGCAAGATTCCGGGCGCGACGGACGTCCAGCTGGGAACGCCGCCGTCCACCCCCGCTGTGCGCGTCGAGCTCGACCTGCCCGCGCTGGCGCGTTACGGCCTGTCCCCGGCCGAGGCCCTGAACACCGTCCAGACCGCCTATCAGGGCGCGATCCCGGCCCAGATCTATGGCCTGGATCGCGCCATCGACATCGCGGTCACCACCCCGCCCTCACTGCGCAATCAGCCGGAAGCCGTCGGGGACCTGCTCCTTCGCTCGTCCTCGGGGGCCGTCGTCCCGCTGCGCCAGGTCGCGGACGTGCGACTGGCGGAAAGCCGCACCGTCATCGCTCACAATGGAGGCCGCCCGGTCCAGACCGTGACCGCCAATCCTGCGCCCGGCGATGTGGCGCGCGTGACAAGGGCCGCACAGACCGCGATCTCCTCGCAGGTCAGGCTTCCGCAGGGCGTCTACGTCGAATACGCCGGGGCGGCGGCCGGGGCGGCCTCCGCGCGCAATGACCTGCTGCTCAACACGGCGATCGCCGTAGTCGGCGTCGTGGTCTTGCTGCTGCTGGCCTTCCGCAGCGGACGCGCCGTCGGCCTGATCCTCGGAACCGCGCCGGGCGCTCTGGTCGGAGGCGTGATCGCCGTCGCCCTGACCGGCGCAAGCCTCTCGCTGGGCGCCCTGGTCGGCTTCGTGGCTCTCTTCGGCATCGCGTCCCGAAACGCCATCCTGCTCATTTCCCATGCCGAGCACCTGGTGTCGCACGAGGGTGAGGCCTGGTCACTGGAGACGGTGATCCTGGCGGCGCGGGAGCGGCTGACGCCGATCGTGATGACAGCGCTCGTCACCGGCCTCGGCATCCTGCCGCTGGCTCTGCAGACCGGTCAGGCCGGACGCGAGATCCAGGGCCCGATGGCCATCGTCATCCTCGGCGGCCTGATCTCCTCGACCCTGATGACCCTGCTCGTCCTGCCGGCGCTGATCTGGCGCTTCTGGCGCCCCCTGCCCGCGAAGGCGGCTCCCGCAACTCGCCTCCAGGAGGCTATCGCCTGATGTTCGACCTCATCATCCAGATCATCACCGTGACCGGCGTGCTCGGCGTGCTCATCCTGATGTTCGCCGAGAACATCTTTCCGCCAATCCCGTCCGAGCTGATCATGCCTCTGGCGGGCTTCGCCGCCGCGCGCGGGGACATGAACTTCTTCCTCGCGGTGACGGCCGGCACGCTCGGCGCCGCCGCGGGCGCGGCCATCTGGTACGAACTCGGCCGTCGCATCGGCGCGGATCGGCTCAGCGCCTGGTCGTCGCGACACGGTCGCTGGCTCACCCTCACACCGAAGGATATCGACCGCTCGACCCGGTTCTTTCAACGGTTCGGCGCACCGGCGGTCTTTTTCGGCCGGCTCCTGCCCATCGTCCGGACCTGGATTTCGATTCCGGCCGGGGTCGCGGACATGCGGCCCGCCCCGTTCCTCGGTTGGACTCTGCTCGGCACAGCCATCTTCACCTTCGCCCTGACCGCCGCCGGCTATGCGCTGGAAAGCCAGTACGAACGGGTCGCCAGCTGGCTCGATCCGATCACGACCTTCCTGCTCGTCGCCGGCGTCGTCACCTGGATCTGGCGGGTCATCGTCTTCCCGCGACAACAGGCGAACCGCAATGACTAGATCGGCGACCGCACAGGCGAAGAGCCGCAACGCCGGGGGAAACGTTGCGGCTCAACCTACATCGACAGCGCGCCCTCAGCGAGCGCCGTCGTCGTCTTCCTCGCCGTCCTCGGCTTCCGCCTGGTCACGATCTTCGGTCTCAGCCGCGACCGCGAGAATGGAGCCCGAGGTCGCGTCGATCCGGGCTTTCTGTTCGCCGGCCGATCCGACCGTCGTTACATCCCAGACCGGACCGCTCGCGGCACCCTCGAGAGCGACCTCGACGGCCCGCCCTTGGGTGCGGGCCTCGGCGATCGACACGGCCTGCGACAGCGCGACCGACGCCCGCGCCAGAAGGGCGGCGTCCTCATTCTGCGGCGCGGCGTGGGTTGTCAGGGCGAGCACGCCTCCGGCGGAACCCGCCAGCGCGACGGCGGCGAGCCCCATCATCTGCAACTTCTTCATGCGGTTCTCCTCGCGGACCCGATGTCCGCAAGGAGAACCTGCCCTAAGGCCCCTCCGCCCATCGTTGAGCCAACATTACGAAACCCCGACGCCACCCTTCGCGTCGCCCACCTCCTGCATCGCCACCTGATCGGATGAAGACCTTGAATACCGCGCGTGACATCCAAAGAACCCAGCTCATCCGAAAGGCCGTGCTGTTCGTGGCGATCATCGCCGTGATCGCGGTGGCCGCTCTCAGCCAGACGCTGGCCGGCGAAACCGTTTTTCACGAAGCCCTCGAGGCGGTCGGCCTGTGGCTGATCGTCATCTGCATCGTGGGGAGAGCTTGGTGCTCGCTCTATATCGGTGGACGCAAGAAGGCGGAGATCGTCGATCGCGGTCCTTATTCGCTGAGCCGCAATCCCCTCTATGTGTTCAGCTTCATGGGCGCTTTCGGCATGGGCGCCCAGACGGGCAGCATCGTTCTCGCCACGGTGTTTCTGCTCATCGCGGTGATCGTCTTCTACGCCACGGTCAAACGCGAGGAAGTCTGGCTGCTGGCCAACTTCGGCGACGTCTACGCCGCCTATTACGAGCGCACGCCGCGGTTCTGGCCCAACTTCCGCCTCTGGCGCGACGAGGATCGCCTGGAAGTTCGCCCTGCCTTCTTCCTGCTCACCCTGCGCGACGGTCTGGCGTTCCTGATCGCCATTCCCCTGTTTGAGATGGTCGAAACGGCCCAGCAGGCGGGCTGGCTTCACGCTCCGATCGTCCTGCCGTGACGTCCCGAAAAGCACAGAGTGCTCGCAGCCCTCAGTCCGCCGGAAAGCTGAAGCGCCTGCTGGGCCGACCGGTCGGACGGGTGCTCCTCGCCTTCTGCCTCACAAGCTTCACCCTTTGGGGCTGCCTGACCCTGGGCGGCGAAGCGCTTGAAGGAGAAACCCAGGCCTTCGACGAATGGGCTCTGCTCCGGATGCGCAATCCCGCAGATCTCAGCGATCCGATTGGATCACGGGTGTTCGAGGAAGCGATGCGGGACGTCACCGCGCTGGGCGGGTTCACCGTCCTGACCCTCATTACCGTGGTGGCCGTCATCAGCCTGTGGCGACTGGCTCGCCGACGTGAGGCGATGATCCTGGCCGTGACGGTCCTCGGCGCCCAGCTGTCGAGCGACCTTCTCAAGGCGCTCTACGCCCGGCCCCGGCCGGCGCTGGTCCCTCACGAGAGCTACGTCTATTCCAACAGCTTCCCAAGCGGCCATTCGGCAGTGTCCGCGGCCGTCTACATGATGCTGGCCATCATCCTGATCCCCGCGCTTCGCTCCGCGGGATCCAGAGCGGCGGTCTGTACTCTGGCCGCCGTTCTGGTCGTGGTGATCGGCATCAGCCGGACCTATCTGGGCGTGCACTGGCCGACTGACGTCATCGCCGGCTGGGCGCTGGGAAGCGCCTGGACGATCATCGGCTGGCTCGCTCTCAATCTGACCGTCAGCAAATCGGCTGAACCGATATCATAACCGCCACGCTCGTCTTTTCTCGCAACCAGAGTGCGTTATTCTGGCATCTGCAAAGCTCATCCTGAGTGATTGATTATGGGACCACTTCTCACCGCGCTGAAGGGCGACGCACGGGCGTCGAACGTTCAGGATACCGATCACGGCTTCATCCTGACGGGGTCGGGCGAGGCGTTCAGCGCCCTCGCTCGCGAGGCCATGGAGAAATCGGGCGTGGAGTACGTCGCCCTTCCTACAAGCGACGGCGCCGTGGGCTACACCCAGGTTGTAATCATCCCGCTCTGAGCGTCAGGCGCCGGTCGCGCCGAGATCCGCCAGTCTCTCCCCGAGGGTCGGCCTCGTGACCGAGCCGAAGTTGGCGTGAATGAACGCTTCCTGCCGCCGATCAGCCGCCCAGACATATCTGCGGGCCAAGGCGACGGTTGTATGATTGCGGCGTTTCACCAACTCTCGCGGAGGAGCCCGTCGCAGAGCGTCGATGGTGCCTTGATCATTCGCCGCGACGAACAGGCGTTTGGGTCCGATCGGAAGATGGATGAAGGCCTCCGGATCCCGCAAACCCGACACCTGCTCCACACACCAGTCGGAGACCTGCAGCGACAGGCTGGACGCCGCCAAATCGACCACGGCCCAGCGCATATTGTTGATGAACTCGCCCATCGTGGGATTATCGATGAGCACCGTCGCGATCTGCATGGCGACCCGTTCGACGATTTCCGGGTCCCGCGCGGTCATGAAGTCTTCAAAGGTCGCCGGATCGCCGTCCTGGCGAACCATCTCCTCATACGCGGCCTGAATCTCTGGCTGATTGACTATCCAGTCCGCTCGGGTGCGCGCCTTGATCCCGGCGATATCCGCGGGCGTGCGCAACTGCAGGGACTGGATGAAGCGTGACCATGCGCTTCTCGTACCGGACGTCTGGGGAAACTGCCCCCTTTCCAGAAGCGCGAGCACGCCGGCGGCCTGATGGTCGACCTGCTGCATGAACCGCTCTTCCACCTGCTGCATGAGGTCGGGCGACAGACCGGGCATGCTGTACAGGCCGTCCTCGTATCCCGTACCGGCTGGAAATACGCGCCGCCGCTTCACGGCGTCGCCGAACGGCCGGTCATACTGCTCAAGGCGTCCATCGGGTCCGGTCCACCGGTTGAGATAGAAGACCGGCGCGAAGTGGTGCTTGCGAGGCGGATTGGACGACGTCATGCGCCGGCTGCAGGTCCAGCCAGGGTGGCGTCGCCATCGTCGGGCAACGACAACGGCGTCCGCCCATCCATCCGCTCCGCATACCCTTTCGCGTCGTCATACATGGCGTCGTGCAGGCCCAGGACCGTCATCGCTGATCGACGGCTCATGGGACCCTCCTCAGGCTGCCGCGCCGGTCTCGCAATGGCGAGAAGGTTCGACGCCCTGGCGTAGATCTCCGCCGCGTCGACGATCTCGACCTCGATGTCCCGCGGCACGCGGCCTTTGCGGCGAGCCGTCAGGTCCGCTTTGAAACTGCGCCATCGCGCGAGGTGAACTTGCAGTTCCGCCAACAGGTCGATGTAAGCATCCGCTTCGGCTCCATCGGCCGCCTCGATCATCGCGGTGATTTCCTTGACCGCGTCGGACGCCAGCCTCGGGGCCCGCACGGTGAACCGGTTCCCCGTCACGCTGCCATACTGCCGCGCGACCGGAAGCGCCCGCTTCAGCCGCTCGACGCTCTGCTCCGCGAACTCGCACACGTCGCTCATCACCAACGGCATGGCGGCGCGCTGGGCCCGGAGACGCCGGGCCTTGCGGTCCTGCTCCTGCTGATCGTTCTGCTGGATCTGACGCAGGACGAACCAGGCGCCGTAGACCGCCGCCAGCAGGGTGAAGATGGCGCCCAGAAGCGACTGCCACGACCATGCGATGGTGGTTACGGGCACGATGACCGACCGGCACCCCTCGCTCGGGGAGAGTTTGCATCCGCCGTCCAAGGCGATCAGGGCGAGCGAAATCGCGGTGACGACGGCCACGCCGGCCGCCGGCCAGCGCAGGTTCACTCCACCGTTCGGCGAAGGCTTCGCTGGCGCGAACAGGCGAGCGAACCGCTTCTTCATTGCGGGCGACGCACCCGGCGAATCTCCATCCCGCCCTTCATCACGACGATGCTGATCACGCCGGGAAGAACAGTCAGTCGGAGCTGCGCCAGATCGCACGCTTCTGCGTCGTGGACCGCCTCAACCCGCTCTTCCATAGGGTCGCCGCCCCGGTCATCGTCGAGGAGTAAGGTGTATTGATTCATTCGTGTGATCGCTTCTCGGCGAGGTCAGTGTAGGCGGCGCCAGTTTACCGCGAGGGAGGGACGTTGCACGATCCCGCTGCGGGCGGCGGACAGCTCTTTCTGACTCTGAGGCGACCTTGGGGGAGGCCGTTATTGGTGAGGGATGCACGCGCGAACACGGGCGGAAGATGTCGGAAATGGCCCGCCAATTGTACCGGGCATGTCGAACAGATATGCAACCGGTGGTGAGCAATCAATGGTGCTGCTAAGGTCGCCGTGTCTAGGGGAGGCGATTCTGATCCGACCGCTTACACGCACCACGGCGGGGAAGCTGTACTATCGGCCAGAGGCGGTGGAGGCCGAGATTATGGCGCTGCTTTCGCTCGACGTCGATGAGCGCATGGCGCGGCTGTGTCCGGCCGCAGCCTCGGACGCGACTCCCGTGAGTCCCGAAGCGCTTGTCTACTTCATGCGCGAGGAGCGGCGCGCCAACCATGAGGGTCGCTTCAACCGTCTCTACACGGCGGTGATGAAGCACTACCTGTCGTTCTTCCGATGCCCTGACCGCCAACGCGAAGGCGTGATCCGCACGGACGGGGCTCTGGAAGACCTCCGGCGGCACGCCGTCGATCGTTTTGTCGAAAAAATCCGCAAGGATCGCGCCGAGGGCGATGACCGGCTCGACATTTACGAAATCCGGTTCGGGCTCGCGGCCGCCAAGGACAGGTCTTCGGCCCGCAAGGCAGTTTACCGTCTGGTGGACCGCGAGGAGGCTCTCAACCCTCTCGAGGATGGCCGAGAGGCGTCTGCTGAGGTCGAGGCGGCCGCCGCGCGGCTGTCTGAACTGAGTGATGCGACCAAAAATGACGTATCGGATGACCTGAAACGGGTACTGGCGACGATTGACACTCTGCCTGAAAAACATCGCAGGGTAGCGACCATGACGTTGAACAACATTCCGATCGAGGCGAAGGACGCCAATACGCCGTCGATCAGCGGCCTTTTAGGCTGCACGCCGAAGACCGCGCGGGCGCGGCGAGACCGAGCCGTCGAACTCATTCAGCGCGCGCTGGGTCTCGGAGCCTTGACATGACCCGATCCGCACTGAGCGAAGACCAGGTCATCGAGGCCTTCCTGCTCGAAGACGCCGCGGACAGCCGGACACTGTCCCTCTATCTGGAACGCTATCCGGACCACGCCGAGGCCTTGCTCGATCTCGCCCACGACATTGCGTTCACCGAAGTCAGCCGGCACGCGCCGCCGTCGTCGGACGAAGACGACCTCATCGCCATGGGCTGGGCCACGATCCAGTCGGCCGAGCGCACGGCGGTGACGGCGGCCGACTGGACGGGCGCCATGATGGGCAAGGTCCAGGCGGCAGTGGGCGCGCCCATGCCCGTCGTCATGAATCTGCGTGACCGACGGTTCAAAACGGAATCCCTGCCGTCCCATCTGTTCGACGTCCTGTCGCAATGTCTGGAGCGAACGAAGGAGGCGGTGGCCGATTACCTCGACCAGCCGGCCGGCCTGGCCAAGGCGGCCGCGTACAAGGCCAGTCAGGCGCCGCAGGTCGCCGCCGAAAAACTCGATTACGCCGACTTCCTGCGCGACTTGGGCCTGCCGGAGGAAGAACGGCGTCGCCTGCTCGACGGGCCAGCCTAGATGGATGCGATCGAACTCGCCCGCCAGAAGGCGGCGAGCGTTCACCAACAGGGCGTGGAGAAGGGGGACGATCCGACTGCGCCCTACGCCTTCGTCGTGGCGCAGGCGGAAAGGCACGGCCTCACCGTGTGTCCCGTGCCGGACTCGATGCTGGACGGCGCCCTCGCCCGTCTGGATGCGGACGCCGGCTGCATCATTCACACCCGTTCAGGGTCCGGGTTCGAGCAGGCCATCTACGTGGCGCACGAACTCGGCCACGCCCTTCTCGGCGACGCCGCGCCGGCCGGCGCCTGCGAGATCGACCCCTTCCGTCCGGCCGAAGCCGCGCCGGTCGGCGAGGAGCGCGTCATTGACTACGGCCGGCGTCAGCGACGCGAGGTCCAGATGGACCTGTTTGCGCGGGAGCTCATCCTGCCCCGTCCGGTCGTCCGCAGGCTGCACGTCGACGAGGGCAGGACCGCCACCGAGATCGCCGGGATGTTCGCGGCGCCATTCGCGGTGGCGGCTCAGCAGCTCTTCGACGCCCTCCTGTTGCCGCCGATCCAACCCGAGCCCGAAGGGCCGGCCCGCCCGCCGGCGAAACCCGATGCATCCCAGATCGCCGCGGCCGGGCATCGGGGCGGCCCGGCCTTGGTGGAGGCCGGACCCGGGACCGGCAAGACGCAGACCCTCGTGAAGCGGATCGTGGACCTGTTGAACGAGGGGGCGGATCCCAGAGGGTTTCTGGTCCTGACCTTCTCGAACAAGGCCGCGGGCGAACTCGCGGACCGGATCGCCGCCCGGAACCCCGAGGCTGCGGCGGCCATGTGGATCGGAACCTTCCACGCCTTCGGACGAGATCTGGTCCAACGGCATTTCGCGAGGCTGGGCTTCGACCAGGAGCCCCGGTTGATGGATCGCGTCGAGGCCATCGAACTGCTTGAGCCGGAATCCGCCCGACTGGGCCTGCGGCACTACAAGGACATCCGCAATCCCGCGTCCAAGCTCTCCGACATCCTGGCCGCGATCTCGCGGGCGCAGGACGAACTCGTCGATCCGGCCGAGTATCTCGCCCTCGCCCAGGCGATGGAAGGTGCCGCCGGCGACGACGCGACGGCGCGGATCGCCGCCGAGAAGGCCGTCGAGGTCGCCCGGGTCTACGCGCGCTATCAGCAGATCAAGCGCGACAGACGGGCGATCGATTTCGGCGACCTCATCACCCTGCCCGTGGCGCTGTTGCGCGAAAACCCCGAGGCCGAGGCCGGCCTGCGGGCGCTCTATCGCCACATCCTCGTGGACGAATATCAGGACGTGAACCACGCGAGCGTCGAACTGCTGAAGCGGCTCAGTCCGACGGGGCGCAATCTGTGGGTCGTCGGCGACGTGCGCCAGTCGATCTACCGTTTCCGCGGGGCCTCGCCGTTCAATGTCGATCGCTTCGGGTCAGCCGACTTCGGCGCGGGGACGCGCCTGCCCTTGGCGGTGAACTACCGGTCGAGCGAGGAGATCGTTCAGGCCTTCTCTGCCTTCGCGACGGGCATGTCGGCCGGCGCCGGACGACCGGCGGCTCTGAAGGCCGAGCGCGGTCCTTCGGGTCATCCGGTGGAGCATCGCCGGTTTCTGGACAATGACGGTGAGGCCGCGGCCCTAGCGGATGCGATCGGCGAACTGAAGGCGGCGGGCTTCGCGTTGCGGGATCAGGCCATCCTGTGCTCGGGAAACGACCGTCTCGCCCGCCTCGGATCCGAGCTGGAACGGCGCGGGGTTCCGGTCCTCCACCTCGGAAGCCTGTTCGAACGACCCGAGGTCCAGGATCTGCTGTCCTGGTTGACCCTGCTCACCGATCCGCGGGCCATGGGTCTGGTCCGAGAGACGCCGCTGTCCGCCGGTTTGTCGCTGGCGGACGTCCAGGCCGCCATGACGGCCCTGCGAACCCGGAACCGGGATCCATTGGATTGGACGGACGCCCTGGCGGTGGTGTCGCCCGAGGGGCGCGCCGCGCTGGAGCGTCTTCGCGCGGCTCTGGACGGGTTCAGCGCCGAGGACCATCCCTGGACGGTCCTAGCGTCTGTGCTGCTTGACCGCACCCGTGTGGTCGCCGACATCGCGTCATCGGTCGCGCCCGAAGCGAAGGCGCGGGGCATGGCGATCTGGCAGTTCCTGAACTTCGTCCGCGTCCAGCCGGGCGGCGGGGCTCGGGGACCGGTGCGGCGTCTGCTGGACCGCATTCGGCGGCTCGTGGCGTTGGCGGACGATCGGGATCTGCGGCAGCTGCCTGCGGCCGCCCAGGTCATCGACGCTGTGCGGCTGATGACGATGCACGGCAGCAAGGGGCTGGAGTTTCCCGTCGTCCACCTGCCGGGCCTCAATCACGAGGCGCTGCCCCGATCGTTCCGCACCAAGCCCTGCCCGCCGCCTGACGGCCTGATCGGACGCCTCGACACGCCGGCCGGTCCCTTGCTCCGGTCCGCCCACGACGACGAACAGGAATGTCTCTTCTATGTGGCCTTGTCCCGGGCACGTGACCGCCTCTTCATCTACTCGGCCCGCCAGAACAAGGCGTCGGCGGGTCGGAAGGCGGCCGAGCGCGCGGTGTCGGCCTTCGTGGGCCGGGCGACACAGAGTCCTGAGCGCTGGCTCACGGATCCGGCCGCGCCGGATCCGCGGCCGGAGGACCTGCCCGTCGCCGTCGCCTCCGGCGAGCGGCCCGCCTTCGCTTTGCACGAACTTGCGCTCTACGAAAAATGCCCTCGCCAGTTCCTCTACAGCGTCCTTCTGGCGATCGGTGGAAACAGTGGGACGCGACCGGCCTTCCTGACCATGCACGATGTGGTCCGGGACGTGCTCGCCGACGTGATCCGGGATGGCGGTCCCGGCCGGGCCGACAGGCTTCTGGACGCCGCGCTGGAGGCCAGCGGTCTCGCCGGGGACGACTACGGGTCTGACTTCCGGCAGATCGCGGTCGAACTGGTCGAGGGCTTCGTCGAGAGCCGCCAGGGTCGCTCCGGTCGGTCTGGTGAACGTCTGGTCGCGGCGCTCGACCGGGCCGACATTCATGTCCAGCCCGACGAGGTCCTGGACGGCGCCGGGGGGCCGGTATTCCGCCGGGTGCGGACGGGGCATTATTCCAAAACCAGCGCGACCGCGAAGGCGGAAGCCGTCTTCCCCCTGGTGATCGACGCCGTGTCGCCGGGCGCGGCGATGGAAGTCGTCTATCTGGGCGACGGCCGCGTCGAGACGGTGAGCGGCCTTGCGCCCAAGGACGTCGGCAAGCGCCGCGACGCGATCAACGCTTTCGTGGCGGATATCCTGGACGGTCGTTTTCCGACCAGGGAATCCGCCTTCACCTGCCCGAACTGCCCCGCCTTCTTCGTTTGCGGCCCGATCGCCGCGGGGTCGCTGAAAATCTGACGACGGAATTACCCGTTCCCCCAATTGGCGGCGGTTTGACCTTCAGAGCCCGGCACTTTCGCCCTCGGCCATGGAGTACAAGACCAGTGACCTCCCCCAACGACAGCCGGCCCGCCGGCGCCCATGTGATCCAGTTCGCCGACGGCGACCTGAACTTCCGCCCGATCAGCCTGTCGGACCCCGTCCCGACCGGCCGCCAGATCCTCAACACCGCCGTCGGGCGCACGGCGGAATCCTACAGCCTGTTCGTGATCCTGTCGGACGGTGAGTTCGAGGATATCCGGCTGGACGAGACCATCGATGTCCGCCCGCGCGGCGAGGAGCGGTTCATCGGCTTCGAAACCGACCGCGACTACAAGTTCGTCATCGAGTCCAGCGAGATGCGCTGGGGCAAGCCGCTCATCAGCGGCCGCATCCTGTACGGCCTCGCCGAAGCCGATCCCGAGACGACCGACCTGTATCTGCAGGCCCGCGGCGCCGAGAACCGCCGCATTCGGCCCAACGACGTCGTCAAGCTGGACGAACCCGGCATTGAGCGCTTCTTCCTGGCACCCCGCGAGACGCCCGGTTTCGGCATCGTGGTCCTGTACAATGGCGCGCCCGCTCCGCAGCGGGTGCGTCCCGAGGTGACGCTGCAGGCGGTGCTGGAGCGCGCCCTGGCCGATTTCGGCCACCCGGCCGGCGGCCCGGTTCTGTTCAGCGAGGGCGGGGCCGAGCTGGCGCTCGGTCAGACGGTGGCCCAGGCCGGTCTGTCCGACGGCGCGCGTCTGATCCTGCGTCCCCGCGTCGTCCAGGGGGGCTGAGATGAAGCTGCAGATTCCGTCGGCGGTCCTCGCGCAGACGTTCGACCACCTCAGGTCCTGCGGCGGCGGCCGCCGGGAATGCCAGGCTTTGTGGGTGGGCCCCTGGGCCCACCCCTCCCTCGTCAGCGAGGTCCGACATCCCCGCCACACCGCCAGCGCCGTCGGCTTCCAGGTCGATCATGACTGGCTGACCGACTTCTGGCTTGACCTGTCTGACAGCGGCTCCGGCGTGCGCGTGCAGGTCCACACCCATCCGGGCGCCGCCTACCATTCGGCCACGGACGACGCCTTCCCGCTGATCCACACGCCCGGCTTCCTGAGCCTGGTCATCCCGCGCTTCGCCCAAGGGCCGGCGGATTTCACCGACGCCTTTCTCGCCCGGATCGAGCCCGACGGCCGTTTCCACGAGGTGAGGATCGCCGACATTCTGGAGATCGTCTGATGCTGGCCCAGGCTCTCAGCCGCACCACCCTGTTGATGCGCGCCGAACTTCGGGACGATGTCCCCGAGTCCGCCTTGGTCGACGCCTTGGCGGATTTGTCGGTGGTCATCTCGGCCGACGCCCGTGTGGTCGGGACGGCGCCGGGACGCACGGCGGTGGTCACGGCCGCCCTGCTGATGGCCCGGTCCGGCCACCGGGTCTGGATCGACTGCCCGGATGCGGCGATGCCGGAGCCCCAGCCGCCCTTGGCGGGGGATCGACTCCACGACGCCCTTCGCGAGGGGGGAGCGGACCTCCTGCCGGACCGCACGATCGAGATCGGCGTCCCTCCGACGACGGCCGATCTCGTCGTCGTCTTCGGCGACCGGAGCCCCGCGGCGGCGGGGCGTGTTCTTTACGTCGGCGCGTCCGACTGGTCCGCCAGCCTGTCGACGGCTGCGCCGCAGGCGTGGACGGCCGCCGATCAGCCGTTCGGCGCGATGGCGGCGGGGGCCCTGGCCGCCAGCGAGGCCTTCAAGGTCTCGATGCGCCGCCTGTCGACATTCGCGCGCAGCCCACAGGCCTACGACCGGATGTTCGGCCCGGCGACGGACGCCGTTCTCGACCTCGCGCCCGGCGGGGCGAGACCCGAACCGTCGCTCGGCGCGTTCGACCTGGTGAGCGGCGGGGCGATCGCCAACGCGGCCCTGTTCGCCTTGCTGAGGACGCCGGACATTCGCGGACGTTGCCGCGTGATCGACGATGACGAGTCCGCCCTCAGCAACCTGAACCGCAACGCCCTGCTGCTGCGGTCAAGCTTGGGCATGGCCAAGGTGGCGGACCTGGCCCGTCACGGCTGCGACCTGCAGATCGAGCCGCTTGTCGAGCGCTATCGCGACGGCCAGCCCCTGGCCGCCGTTGTCCTGCTGGGCGTCGATGACATTCCCTCGCGCTGGTCGGCGCAGCGGCGGCGGCCCGACTGGCTGGGCGTCGGTGCCACTGTCGGTTTCGCGGTCCAGGTGTCTTCGCACGACGCGACGACCCCTTGCGTCGGCTGCCTTCATCCGCAGGCCGGCATGACCGACGGTCCGATCCCGACGGTGGCGTTCGTCTCCTTCTGGGCCGGGCTGCTCCTCGCCTTGCGGCTTCTGTTCCGTGAAGACGATCGCCACCTGTCCGGGGACCAAACCTGGTTCAGCCCGCTGCGTCCCGAGGGCTGGGAATACGCCCGGCTCGGCCTGTCGGCCCATCCCGGCTGCCCGGTCGGCTGCGAGGCGTCGGGTCGAACGGAACTGCAGGCCCGGCCCGCGGCCTGATGCCCCGGCCTGGAGGCTCGGCCTCTGCGAATGGCGACCGTCCAGCGCGCATGGGACATCCAGCGCGCGGCGCGCGAGCTGCGGGCCGGTCCCCATCGCCAGCGCCCCGGTCGGCTCCAGGTCCGTCGCGAACTCCCGAGCCTCAGCGCGCGTTGCGGTAGGTGCGGCCTGCGACAACGTCTCGCACCTGCCGAGGGCTGGCGGCCGCGACCCGTTTTGCGATCTCGGAGACTGTCGCGAGCGCTTCCAGTCCCCGGATGGCGTTGAGTTGGTCCAGGGTGAGGCGCGGGGCGCGGCGGCGGCGGTGCGGCGGGGCACAGTTGGCGTCGGCGCTCGATAAGGAGGCGCCCGGCGTCCGGCGGCGGCCGGCCCGGCCTCCAGCGCTCATATTGAGAAGGCGCGCGTCCTGCCGGTGGCCTTCCAGCAGCCATGCCTCGGAATTGTAGAGGCGCTCGATGTCTTCGGTTACGGCCATGACCTTATGATGGACGTAGGAGACGCGGTCGGCGGCCGTCTCGTCGCGATACCGCTGATGGAACCGGAGTCGGCTCCCGCTGCCGATGGCGCGGCGATGCTCCGCCCACCGGGTCTGCCAACGCCGGGTCGTGACGCCGACATAGAACCAGCCGTCGTCGGGGTAGGACGCGGCGTGGCCGAAGATGTGCTGATATAGGACGAAGGCCCCTTCCGGCCTGGACGCGGGCCTAAGGAGATGGTGCGCCGGCGTTGAAAAGATCTGGGCTGGCCGGGTCACGCCGACGAAGGGCTGATCGAACGCGCCGACCCGCAAGGCGTCGAGCATGACCGGATCGATCACGAGCTCGAACCGGATCTCGGGACAGAGCGCCAGCTCGCCCGGGGCCAGGGAGCGGCCGGACCGCATGGCGGTCGGGCCCAGCGCGCGATGCTCGGGTTCGACGATCCGGGGCGGGATCAGGATCGGAAGCGCGCCGCCCAGAAGGGCGACGTGCAAGACCGGAATCGGCTGGCCCGGACGGACTCGGATGAGGCCGTCAGGCGTCAGGGCCGACCGTAGCCAGCTCACGCCGCGCGCCGTGCCGAGGAACCGGTGCATCATGGCGTCGAAGGTCGCCCGATGCGGATGCATGTCGGGCGGCGTGAGATGCTCCCACCACTCGGGATCGACCGTGATCATGCGCGTCGCCCCCGCGCTCTCACGTCGCTTCGCTGTCCCTTTCCAGCCTCAGGATCGCGCCGACCACGGGCATATGGATGAACAGGGCGTCGCAGGCGTCCGACGAGGCCGCGGTCACCGCGTCGGCGTAGAGTCCCAACTGGGGGGCGTGTCCCAGCGCGTGTTCATCCCACCGGTCGAACGCCCCTGGGAAGCTCTTGTGGTCCACGAGAGCGACGCCCGAAGCGTGCCGGACCAGCAGATCGATCCGCCCTTGGACGATCTGATCGCCGACGCGGGCGCGGATCGGGCTTTCGCTGAGGATCGCGCCGTCGGGCCACCGCTCTGCCAGCCAGGCGCGAAGACGGGTGGACGCCTCCACGGCGTCTGTCGCGGACAGCCCGGCCACCGACCAGCGCCGCAGGATGGCGTCCGCATCGGCGAGACGCCGGGCACCGTCCCGCGTCGGATCGTCGTAAGCCAGGATGGCGTGCAGGGCTTCGCCCAGGGCCGCCATGTCGGTCACCCCATCGATCCCGAGCCTTGGTCCGAGATCCACCCGTTCGGCCACGCGCCAGCCGCCGCCGCTCGCGCCGCTGGGCTTGACGAACAGGGGAGACGCAGGCGGCGCCGCAGCGACGCGCGCGGTCACGTGAGGCGCCTGCGGATACCGTGGCGCTGCGCTCTCGTCCGCCGCCAGCACACGCACATCGGCCAGGAAGGTCGCGTCGCCGACGCCGATCAGATTGTCTTCCACGGCCGGCGGTGTGACGTGGGGCGGCGCGTCGGCTGCGTCCAGCACCGCCAGCCACGCAGGGCGTTTCGGCGGCGCGGCGAAGATCAGATAGTCCCTGGCTCGCGTGACGCCGACGTAGAGCAGGCGCGTGTCTTCCTGCACGGCGCGTCGCCAGGCGGCCTGGCCGAACGCGGACCCGGCCGCCGCCGCCTCCAGGGCGCTGCCCCCGCCCGCGGAATCGTAAGGCCATGGCCAGAACCGGATCCAGCGATTGGCCAGCGGGTCCCGCCAATCCATCTCACCATCCACTTCCGCCGCGGGCTCGAACAGGCGGGCCTTGGGCTCCCAGCCGAGTCCGACGAGAACCGTCATCGGCCATTCGAGGCCCTTGGCGCCGTGATAGGTCATCACCTGGACGGCGTCGGCCGCGAGGCTGGGCGGGCGCTTGGGATCGGCGCCGTCGAGCGCGAGGATCAGGCCGGGAAGCGTCGCGGGCGCGCCGGACGAGACGCACTCTGTCTCATAGGTTCGCGCGAACCCCCGCAGGGCTTCAAGGTCGTCGAACCGGATCGAGGTGTCGCCCCAGCGCTCAATGCGCGCCATCACCTCCGGAAGGGCGGTCACCGCGTCGACCAGTTCCGCAGGCGTGAGGGCGAGTGTGTCCGTACGCAGCACGGCGAGCGCCTCGGCGACCGGCACGAGGTCGGACAGGGCGGATTCGGCGTCGGCCTCGGTCGCGGCACCGAGCCAGGCGTCCGATTCCGGATCGTCCGAGAAGAACCGGGCCAGCTCGGCCAGGGCGAGGCGATCAGAAGCGTCGGCGACCCAGCGGCAGGCCGCGAGAACCAGTTCGACATGGGGCGTTCGCGCGAGCCCCCCACGCTCCACCGCCACCGGCAGGCCGGCCTGGCTGAGCGCCCGGGCGTAGCGGGCCACGTCGGTGTTGGTGCGGCAGAGCACGGCGATGTCACCGATCGAGAGCGGGTGGTGCTCGCCCGACCGGTCCTCCACCAACCATTCACCGCCGTCATCGAGGCAGGCGACGACCTGCGCGGCGAGCGCCTGAGCCTGCTCATCGACCTTGCCGGTCAGGGTCCACCAGCCCAAAGCGGCCCGGTCAAAACCGGTCTCGGAGCGGTTGGTCCCGGCGAAGGCGTGATTGGCCGCCGGCAATCCCATGCGGTCGAAGGCCGGCGTGAACAGGGCGTTCGACAGGTCAATGATGCCCTGACGGCTGCGCCAGGAGGTGGCCAGCACGTCCGCCGCCTCTCCCTGCGAGGCGGCGCCGGCGAACGCGGCCTGCGTCAGATCCGTGTCGGCGCCTCGGAAGCCGTAGATGGCCTGTTTGGGATCGCCGACCCAGGTGCTTTCCTCGACCAGACCCGCGAGCGCCGTGAACACCGCCAGCTGAAGCGGGCTGGAATCCTGGAACTCGTCGACGAACACCCGGCTGATCCGCTCTCTCAGCCGGGCGGCCATCGCCGGATCACGCAGAACCTCGAGCGCCAGCGCCTCCTGATCGGTGAAGTCCAGCAGGCCCCGCTGGGCCTTCCAGTCCTGGTAGGCGGTGAGCGCTTCGGCCGCGCAGTCGAAGGTGGCGCGGATGAAAGTTTCGATGTCCCCGCGAAGACGGGGATGATCCGCATGCCGTCCAGCCGCGGCGGCCAGAGCCGTCATGGCCGAAGCGAAGGCGGGTCCGTCCTTGGTTGGCGCGCATTCCGCCTTGGCCAGCCTGGCCCAGGTCGGCCACGACAGGCTCTCGCCGCGGGCGAGACGCTGATGCGCCGCCCGGACGACTTCCATCGGCCTTTGCGCCTTCGCGCTCAGCCCGGAGGGTCGCGCCGCCATGACGGCCGAGAGGGCGTCGCTCAGGGCTGTGTCGAGCGCGTCGCCGTCCGACGCCGCGGCCGGCGGCAGCGAGCGACAGGAAGCGATCGAGCGGTCGGCGGAGACGCGGACGCCGTCCGCGTCCAGACCGTTGGCGCGCGCCAGGTCGACGATCCGGCGAACCGTCCGGCGCCAGTCCGGTCCTTCTGCGCCCGTCGGCGGTCGCGGGTCATTGTAGCCGAAGCGATCGGCCAGGTCGTTGAGGACCGCCGCATGGGCGGCGATGGCGCGATCCGCCGCCATCGAGAAGATCAGGGACTCGTTCTCGGCGCCGATGACGGCGGTGGAGGGAGACCGTCCAAGATCGAGCGCAAACTCCGAAACGATCTGGCCGCAGACGGCGTTGACCGTCCCGAACCGGGCGCCGAGCAGCCGGGCGGCCGCGTCCGTCCGCCCGTCGCCGAACAGGCGCGCCCGCGCGCGCTCGACGAGTTCATCCGCCGCCTTGATGGTGAAGGTCGTGGCGACGATCTCCTCGGGTGGCCGGATGGCCACCTCGGCGGCGATGTCGCCGACGATGCGCGTGGTCTTTCCCGCGCCGGCGGAGGCCGTGACGGCGGTAAGTCGGGCCATCACAGCGCCTCCACATTGATGCGGCACAGGCCGGTGAGGTCGCAGTAGCGGCAAGGCTCCGCCGGCGCCGCGAAACCGAGGTCGTCGGGCCGGTCCGTCGCGGAACCCTGCAGGCCGGCGGCGACCAGAACACCATTGCGGGCGAGCGCCGTCCAAGCCGCCCAATCCTGCGATACGATCCGCAGGGTGTCGTCGTCGGGACGAACAGCCTCGACCGGGTCGCCGGTCAGGAAGGATCCCGCGCTGGCGACGACACGCCGCTGCCGCAGCAGGAAATAGCCGCCGGGCGCCACAACGCCGTCGGTCCGGGCGAGAGCGTGATAGACGGCGAGCTGCACCGCGACGCCGTCTGCGACCATCGAGACGTAGCGGCGGTCGGACCGTGTCCACTTCAGGTCGAGCACGGCGACCTCGGCGCCGCGGCGGACCATCAGATCGATGCGTCCGGTGAGCGGCAGATCGCCGAAACGGCCCTCGCGCGACAACTCCGCGCCCACCACCTCGAGCCCTCGCTCGTGCAACAGTCGCACCAGCGCCTCCATCGCCGCGGGCACCTGTTCCCGCGCGGCGGCGAGCTCGCCGGCGTGTTCGGGCCGCGCCAATGGTGCGGCCATAGCGGGCAGGAGTTCATCGAACAGGGCCAGGGCGCTGGCGCGAACCTCGGCCCAGGGCGGCGGCGGACCGGCAGGCAGCAGCCGACGCGCGATCTCGTGGGCCAGAGCCCCGAATAGTTGGCTCGTCTCCGGCAATTGAGCATGGCGACCGCGGCGCAGACCGAGGACGTCCTGGGCGAACCATCCCATCTGGCAGTTGAACAGCCGGTCCAGGGAGGTTGCGCTTTCCACGCGGCTGTCGAGCACGGCCGACAGGTCGGCGGCGACCGTCCATCGCGGCGCGCCTGCGGGCGGATCGACCGTAGCGACAGGGGTGCGGGAGATGGAGCGCCGCGCCAGATCCGCCACGGGCTCCGCCAACAGACGTTCGGCCCGGAAGAACACGCCGTCCGCCGCGCCCTGGAGGAGAGGGCGAAGCTGGTGGGCGAGCGGGTGCGCGGTCGTGGGCTCGCCGCCCGCGAGGGCCGGCCGCACCAGCAGCATCTGCTCAGCCGCGTTCATCACCACGCGGGCGTAGCCGGCGCCGACACGCGCCGAGGCGGCCGCAGACGTTTCCACGGTCACGCCGGCCGTCGCGAGCGCGACCCGCTCCGCCCGGTCCCATCGCTCGGGCGCGACCCTCTCGCCCGGTCCGGCGAAACCCCACCAGATCACCCGGGGCGCGGATCTCCACAGCGCTCCGGGCACCCGAACGGCGCGCAGGGCACCGGCCTCAGCGATGTGGGCGGGATTGGAAACGCCGTCCGCCAAGACCTGACCGATCATTCGCTCCAGAAGCAGGGCGGGGATGACCGGAGACTCCAGGCGCGTGGCGGCGTCGACGAGGGCTCCCGCCGCCGAGGCGACGCCGAGCAGCAGGGGATCTTGTCCGGCGGCGTCGATCCGGATGGCCCAGGCGGCCACGCGCCCTGCGATCTCGCGCACGGCGTCAAGCGGCATGCCGACGGCCCGATCGTGAAGGCCGACCTGTGTCCAGGCGCGCCACTGCGCTAGTGTCTGGTCGGTCTTCCCCTCGGGGTCTTCCTCCGCCGCATTCAGCTCGAGAAGCCGCGCTTCGAGACCCGCCCAGGTCTCGAGCCAGGCGGCGCCGCCCGTGCCGGGGTGTTCCGCCAGGGTCCTCGCGAGGCGGCGGGCGGCCCACCGGGAGATGGGCGGACGCGGAAGCGTCATCAGGTCGAGGAGGGCGCGGGCGTCGAAGGGCCGCCATGCCGTCGCGAACGCCAAGGGCAGGACCTGCAAGGCGCCCCGCCAAGGCGAGGCTCCGGACAGACCGAGCGCCGGAAGACCCCGGGCCTTGAGCGCTCGGTCCAGCAGAGCGGTGTCGCCGTCGGGCGCAAGGATCACGGCGTCGGCGGGCCCCGACGCCAGCCAGTCCGCCACGGTCTCGGCGGCCATGACGGCGGTGTCTGACTGGATCACCACAAGCGAGCCGTCGCCGGTGAGCGCGTCCCGCCCACCCCCGGCCAAGGCGTCCTGAACGCGGCGCAGGTCCGATCCCGCGGCGGCGAGCGTCGGGGCGGAGGGCGGATTGATCTCCACCCCGGCCGCCTCCAACGCATCGAGCAGACGCGCGATGGCCGGAGGCGCCAGATCGCGAGGCTCGATCAGAGCGAGCGAGGCGATGCGCAGGCCGGGCCGGTCGGCGACGCTGAGGGCGGCGAGCGCGAGCCGGTCCGCCAGGCTGGGCGGCAACGGCGCGCCGGCATGACCGGCATCGGCCAGATCGTCGATCCGGGCCGCGCCGACGCGCTGACCCGTCCAGCCCCCGTCCACGAGGGCGTCGCGCCAGTCCAACAGAGTCTCGGCGGTGGACCAAGGGTCCTTGTCGAAGGACTGGGCCCAGAAGCGACCGGAGCCGGCGGCCCGCATCTTGCTGAGCCAGGCGGCGACGCGCGAGGGGTGGGAGATGGTCGGTCCCCCGAGGCCGAGCTGGGATTCGATCAGGCCGACAAGGCCGTGCGGCCCGACGACGGCGTCATCCAGATCGCCTGCGGCTTCCGCCGTTTCCGGCCAGATGCGACCGTCAGCCCCGAGTCCGAACACCAGTTTCATGTTTCGCTCCCCTCAGACCACTTTAGTGAGGCGCGCGTCTTTTCGCCACCATCGCGTGTGTCCGCTCACGTCGGTGAAGTCAGCACCGCATCAAAAGGCGGCCCGCCTGCTGCGCAACAAATATCGCGTTTATCGGAGGGTCCCTACGACCGCTATTGGCGCTTTTAATACCTTCGCATTGCGTGATCTGACGCTAGCTCGGTGGGCAGTAGGCGCATGGCCCGAGCGTAGGCAGGTTCACGCCTTCGGGCCAAGAGGGTCGGCCGCCATTGGCTGCCAGTCCGCCCGCGGCCGAGCCCTGGCGGAGCCGCGATCGGCGAGGTAGGCCCTGATTCAGGTGAAGAACATTCGCCGGGCCTTGTCGTCATGCAGGTCGAATTTGGCGATGTGGTTCAGACGGTGGGGCGCGGCGTCGCTGAATAGCGTCCAAGGCAGCTCGTCGATTGAAATCTCTGCGATCACCGCGGCGAAGTCCTTGTCATAACAGTCCGCCAGAACCTTCAGGTTGGTCGACGGAAAACTGTTCTTGAAGACGGTGTTGAAATGAGGCTGGAAATAGCGGATCAGCGCCGCTTCGTAGAGCGTCGTCCGCTCCGCCTCGTCTGTGCCGAACAGCTTGTCCAGACCGTTCCGAATCCGCTCCTGTCCCTGGGTACGGTCGGCGGCGCGGGGATTGAAGACAGTGATGGTGCTGTTACCCGGCTGGATCGCCAGCATCAGCAGCGTCAGGCGATAGCCCTCGGGGACACCCTTCAGGGCAATCTTCTGGAGTGTCTCGTGCTTGCGAAGGCGGTCCAAGGCATTGCGGGATCCATCCTCACCGAACGCCTGCCCAATGTAGAGGACCTTGAAGTCGACTCCCGCTGCCTGTCGGATCCGCAGAGCGATCGTCGTGTCATCCGGGAAGCACCGTCGTCCTCCCGCATCTTCACCCCACCAACCTTGGTCGGCATCGCCCTTGAGCTCGATGCCGGGAGGGATGGGCCACCTCAGGTCATGGATGGCGCCGTTGACGGAGTGACTGGTGACCATGTCGCCGCCTTCCACAACCACGGCCTCGGTGCGCACGACGGGCGTCAGGCCGACCAAATAGATGTGACAATCCTTGATCTGCGGAAGGAGTGGCTCGAGGGCTTCCGCCTCATAGATTCCTTCCGCAGGCATGGTCGCGTAGCTCACGGCGTACATCAACAGTGCGTTTTCGACGTCGAACGCCTGACCGTCGAACGGTGAGGCCGGCCTCGGGCTGGTTGTTTCGCTCATCCTAAGAACCTCCTGACAATGGCTCATCTCGGTCTTTGATTTGGGACTTCTGCCCCGGTTGGTCAAAGGGCGAACTTGACGGGATCTCGGGGGCGTTGATCCCAGAATTTTCATGAGACCCATGCACGGCGCTCAGACCATCCCGATGTGACGCTTACCCCCGCAAGCAGGCCATCCAAGGTAAGAGGGGCCATGTCCGAGCGTCTGGCTAAGGTAACTTGAACGTCCGCCATTGGTCTCGAGCAGCGAGCGCGACGTGTCCAGTTTGCGGACGCCACCCAATGTCTGCTGATGGCGGATTTCGTTGAAAAAGGCGGCTGCTGAGATCGCCGCCAGTAACGGACGCTGCGGCTTGCTCCCGCCTCACGCGGTCGCCGGCGTCGGCGGCGGGATCAGTTTGGCGAGTTTGCGCAGGTTCTGGGCGGTGGCGGCGAGGAGGAACTCGTCTTTGGCGCCGTTGGGGCCTCTCAGGCGCAGTCGATCCAGCTTGAGAATGCGCTTGAGGTGGGCGAACAGCATCTCGACCTTCTTCCGTTCGCGCCGGGAGACGACGTAGGCGTCGGTCCTGGCGATGTCGCGGGCGAAGTCCCGGGCGCCTTCGTGGATGGAGCGCGTGACCTTGCGCATCGGCGTGTTGGGGCAGCACCGGGGCTTGAGGGCGCAGGCCCGGCAGTCGGCCGTACTGGCGCGATAGCGCAGGGTGTCATCAGGCGGCGCTTGGGTCCGGGGCGTCGAGAAGACGCGCCGACCGTGGACCAGCGTCTTGCCCGCCGGGCAGCGGTAGAGGTCCTGAGCGTGGTCATAGGCGAAGTCGCTGCGCGAGAAGGTCCCGTCGATCCGCTGGGCCTTATCGATGACGGGGATGTGCGGCTCGATGCCCTGGTCGTGGACCAGCCAGTCCAGCATCTCGGCCGAGCCATAGGCGGTGTCCGCCGCCAGCCGGGCGGGCCACAGATCATGATGCTCGCGCGCACGCTCGATCATGGTGCGGGCCGCCGTCACCTCGGCCTGGCGCACCGCCGTGGACGGCTCGACATCGACGATGATCGCGTGATCCAGATCGATCAGATAGTTGGTCGCGTAGGCGAAGAAGGCCAGGCCCTTGTTGGCGCCGGTCCAGCGCGAGGCCGGATCGGCCGGTGAGATGAACTTGGGCGTCACCGGGGTCGCGCCGCCGAAGGCCGCGTCGTCCAGCACGGCCAGATACTCGTCGATGGCGCGGCTGGCGGCCTCGGGCGGCAAGCCTTGGTCGCCGGGCACGCAGCGCTGTCGGTTGGCGTCGGCCTTGATCAGGCTGGCGTCGACCGCGAAGCCTTCGCCGCCGACCAGACCCTCGGCCATGCAGCGCCGTAGCACCGTCTCGAAAAGCTCCCGCAACAGATCGCTGTCGCGGAAACGCCCATGGCGGTTCTTCGAAAAGGTCGAGTGGTCCGGCACGTCGCCGTCCAGGCCCAGCCGGCAGAACCAGCGATAGGCCAGGTTCAGGTGGACCTCCTCACACAGCCGCCGCTCCGAGCGGATGCCGAAGCAGTAGCCGACCAGCAGCATGCGGATCAGCAGTTCTGGATCGACCGAAGGCCGACCGATGGCGCTATAGAAGGGCGCCAGATGCGCCCGCAGCCCGTCCAGTTCCACGAAACGATCAATCGCCCGCAGCATGTGATCCGCCGGCACATGCCGCTCCAGCGAGAACGCGTAGAACAGGGCCGACTGATCGACCCGCCGCTCGCCCATCATCGCTGCACCTCCCGTCTCAACGACCAGAGTGAATCAGCGCGGCGCCCTCATGCCAATTGCCGAAGGCCGCCTTTTTCAACGAAATCCGCCATGAACGGACATTGCCTGGCGGCCCGAAAGCGGACGTCCGGCCGTCGGCAACCTCAGGACCGCTTTCGCCCCAGAGGACACGTTCAGCCTTGGCCCAGTACTGCCTGCGCTAGAGATATCCAAAAACCCATCAACAGCGCTGAAACCGCTTTAGTTAGGCGTCCGATTAGGGATGAACCGTGAGGTACATCCGCAAGAGTTCGGACAAGCTTCCAGCCTGCATCTTGGCCATGAGGTTGGCGCGATAGACTTCCACGGTCCGCGCGCTGATCTCGAGATCATAGGCGATGACCTTGTTGGCGTGGCCCTGAACCAATCCTGCGAGCACGTCGCGTTCCCGTCCTGACAGGGCGTCGAGACGCGCCACCAGCATCCGCTTCTCGGCTTCTGCCGACGCCGTTTCGCCCGCTCGATCCGCCGCACGCTGGATCGAAGCCAACAGCAATTCGTCGTCGAACGGCTTTTCGATGAAATCCACCACGCCTGCGCGCAACGCCTCCACAGCCAGCGGCATGTCGGCATGGCCAGTGATGACGATCACAGGTTCCCCCGAACCGTCCGCCTGTAATCGGCGTGCCAGCTCTATCCCGGTCATGTCAGGCATGCGCACATCGGTGATGATGCATCCGGGATGTCGGTCTTTCACGGCGAGAAAGGCGACGGCGGACTCGTGGGTTTGCACGCATAATCCGGCTGTACTCAGGAGGAAGGCGATCGAATCTCTCACAGCGGCGTCGTCGTCGATGACGTGCATGATCGGAGCGTTTGTCATGCGAGCTCTTCCTCAAGTCGGGCGCGATGTAGCGTGAAGTGAAAATCCGCGCCTCCAGCGGCGTTGGCCTCGAACCACAGGCGCCCGCCATGGGCTTCCATTATGGTCCGCGATATCGAAAGCCCAACCCCCATGCCGGCCCGCTTCGTCGTGATGAAGGGCTGGAACAACTGGACCGCCACATCGGGATCAATCCCCGCCCCCGTATCGGAAACCGTGACCTGGACATGATCCTCATCCAGCGTCGAGGCGGATATGGCCAGGTCCCGTGTCCCGCCGTCCTGCATGGCGTCCATGGCGTTTCGGATCAGGTTGAGCAGGACCTGCTGGATTTGAACCCTGTCAACGATGACGAGGTCAGCGGACGGATCGAGGGCGAACCGCACCTGAACGCCGTGCTCCCGCGCCCCGACCAGCGCCAGGGCGCTGGCCTCCTCGATGAGCGAGTGCAGGTTCTCGATCCGCCTTTCAGTCTCGCCCCGGGCGACGAACTCTCGCAGGCGCCGGATGATCACGCCGGCGCGCAGCGCCTGGTCAGCCGCCCGGTCCACGGCGTCGGAGACGCGATCGACCGACGCATTCTCCAAGCGAAGCAGTCGCCCCGCGCCCTTCAGGTAGTTGGTGATCGCGGTCAACGGCTGGTTCAGCTCATGGGCGAGCGCTGACGCCATTTCGCCGAGGGCCGTCAGACGCGACACCCGGATCAGGTCTGCCTGAAGCTCCTGCATCCTGGCCTCAGCCTGTTGGCGTTCCGTCAGATCCCGCACAAACCCGGTGAAGAAACGCCCCTCCTTGGTCCGCATCTCCCCGACTGCGAGTTCCAGAGGGAAGTCGGACCCATCCTTGCGACGACCGACCACGACGCGCCCTACGCCGACAATCCGGCGTTCTCCGGTTCGATAATAGCGTTCAAGATAGCTGTCGTGCGCTTCGCGATGAGGTGCGGGCATCAACAGGCTGACATTCTGCCCGATGGCTTCGGCCGCAGTCCAGCCGAATAGCCGTTCTGCAGTGGGGCTGAAGGCTCGCATGGCCCCCTTCTCGTCGATGAGAATCATGGCGTCGGGCACGGTGTCCAGGATCAACCGTAGATGGGTCTCACGGGAGGAAAGCTCCTTCAGAACCCGTTGGAACCACTCGCCGCCCCAGGTCACGGCGCCCGCGACGACAAGGAATAGCGCGGCCTCCGCCACCTGCGGCTGAGCGTCGCCCAGAAGCAGTCCCGTCGCGACGCCCAGGCCGGCGGCCAGGGCGCCGGGCCAGACGCCGCCCAGGGCTGAGCCCGCCACCACGGCCGGCACAAAGACCAGAAAGGACAGCCGGGCGTCGAAGAGGGACGGCAGGCCTGCTCGCGCCCAAGCGCCCATGAGGATCAGTACCAGAACCGTGGCGACTGCTAGCCAAGGCGAAGAGGGCCTCACAAGAGGAGAAGACGAATGAAAGACGCGCATCGTCCGCTTTCTAGCCTTGTTCACCAATGGGCCGCGCCTCCGGAATTCCCCCTAGGGTCAAGACCCGGATACCGCGTTCAGCCCGCCTCTTCTACATCGGCCTCATCCTCTTTCGCCGGACGAACCGGCCCGGGACTCCCCGGTTTCAAGGACCAAGGCCATGAGCGCCCCACTCGTCGATCTCTCCGTCCACCATCAACCCAAAGGGTTGTCGGACCGCGTCGCCTTCGGCTTCACCAAGCTGCTCCGCTTCTGTGCGGATACCTTCTTCGCCAAGCGATACGGACATCGCGCTGTCGTGCTGGAAACGGTCGCGGCTGTGCCGGGCATGGTGGGCGCCACCATCAACCATCTGAGCTGCCTGCGTCGGATGTGCGACGATCGGGGCTGGATCAAGACCCTGATGGACGAGGCCGAAAACGAACGCATGCACCTGATGACTTTCATCGAGATCTCGAAACCGACGCTGTTCGAGCGGTTCGTCATCGTCTCGGTCCAGTGGGTCTTCTACCTCTTCTTCTTTGGTCTCTATCTCGTGTCCAACAAGACGGCCCACCGGGTGGTCGGCTATTTCGAGGAAGAAGCCGTGATCAGCTACACCCACTACCTCGCCGAAATCGACGAAGGGCGCTCGCCCAATGTCCTGGCCCCAGAGATCGCCAAACGCTACTGGAACCTTCCTGACACTGCGACCCTGCGCGACGTTGTCCTCGTCGTTCGTGCCGACGAGGCCCACCACCGGGACGTCAACCACGGCTACGCCAACGAACTCGGGGGATTGCCGGTCCAGGCCGTGGCGCCCTGCCCGCCTCACGCTGCGCTGGAGCCGACCTGGAAGACTGCGGCCTGAAGCCTCGCCGTCTCCACCGAACCGTCTGCCCCCTCACGCGCGTCGACATCTAAGAAGCGCCGCGCGCGTCCGACCGATCTGACCCGGCTTGGCCACGCCGCCAAACAATCCCGCGGCCTGAACGACCGCGTTTTCCAGTTTCCAGTTTACCGAGGACACCTACTGATGTCGCAAGCCCTCAGCGAGCGGACGGTCACGATCGTCAAAGCCACAGTTCCAGCCCTTCAGGCCCATGGCTTGGACATTGTCCGGGAGATGTACGCCCGGATGTTCCAAAATCCGGAAATTCGCGATCTCTTCAATCAGTCGCATCATGGGGATTCTGGCTCTCAGCCCCGCGCGCTCACAGGCGCAATCCTCGCCTATGCCGCCAATATCGACAATCTCGGCGCCCTGACGGCCGCAGTTGAACGCATTGCGCAGAAGCATGTCGGACTGCAGATCATGCCAGACCATTACCCCCATGTCGCCAGCGCCTTGCTGGGCGCCATCGGCCACGTCCTGGGCGAGGCTGCGACCGAGGACGTTCTCACCGCCTGGGGCGAGGCCTACTGGTTCCTCGCGAACATCCTCATCACACGCGAGGCGGCCCTGTACGAGAATCTCGCCGCCGCCGAAGGCGGATGGAACGGCTGGCGCGCCTTCGAGGTGGCGGAAGTTCAACCCGAGAGTACGGTCATCACCTCCATCATCCTGCGGCCGGTCGATGGTGGCCCGGTGCTGGCTCACAAGCCTGGACAATACCTCACGTTCTGGCTTGACCTACCCGGGCATTCGCCGATCAAGCGTAACTATTCGATCTCCTCCGCACCAAACGGGGAGACCTATCGGATCTCGGTGAAGCGGGAGCCACATGGTCTCGCCTCGACCTGGCTCCACGAAAACGCCCGCCCCGGCCGAATCCTCAAGGTCGGCGCGCCGGCGGGCGACTTCTTCCTGCCGGATGATCCGCAACGTCCCATCGTGCTCCTGTCCGGCGGCGTCGGCCTGACCCCCATGGTTTCCATGCTGGAGGCGCTGGCGGCCCGACAACCACAAGCCCGGGTTCACTATGTTCACGGCGCGCGCGATGTCGCCTCCCACGCCATGGGCGATCATGTTCGCCGACTCGCCGCGGCCATTCCTGCCAGCCGCAACACTGTCTTCTACGAAAGCGTGCCGGAGGCCGCGAACCTGGCCGACCACGAACGAACTGGACGGATCTCAGGCGCCTGGCTGGCCTCGGAAACACCGGTGAAAGAAGCCGACTACTACTTGTGCGGCCCCCGCCCCTTCTTGCGAGCCCTGGTCTCCGACCTGGTCGCCATCGGGGTGTCCGCCGATCGCATCCACTATGAGTTCTTCGGCCCTGCCGACGAAGCCCTGGCGGCCTGAGGGCCGCCCCCTCGTGGTCTGCCGATGTCAGACGTCCTCGACCCGGCGCTTTTCCGATTCATGCGCCGGTAATCGGACGACTGACAGGCCGTCGAGCCCCATGCCGACAACTGCGTCAAGTCGATGCTCGGTTACAGGGCGTCGGCGCCTGCTGTTACTCTCGCCTCAATCATAACGATACTCTTCGAGTTAGCGTTGAGGGCGAGCGAACATGACCGCTTGCCATACGTCGAAGGAACGATTGGAAAGCGGGAGTTGGGTCGCCTACGCGCCGATTTCGTTGAAAAAGGCGGCCTTCGGCAATTGGCATGAGGGCGCCGCGCTGATTCACTCTGGTCGTTGAGACGGGAGGTGCAGCGATGATGGGCGAGCGGCGGGTCGATCAGTCGGCCCTGTTCTACGCGTTCTCGCTGGAGCGGCATGTGCCGGCGGATCACATGCTGCGGGCGATTGATCGTTTCGTGGAACTGGACGGGCTGCGGGCGCATCTGGCGCCCTTCTATAGCGCCATCGGTCGGCCTTCGGTCGATCCAGAACTGCTGATCCGCATGCTGCTGGTCGGCTACTGCTTCGGCATCCGCTCGGAGCGGCGGCTGTGTGAGGAGGTCCACCTGAACCTGGCCTATCGCTGGTTCTGCCGGCTGGGCCTGGACGGCGACGTGCCGGACCACTCGACCTTTTCGAAGAACCGCCATGGGCGTTTCCGCGACAGCGATCTGTTGCGGGAGCTTTTCGAGACGGTGCTACGGCGCTGCATGGCCGAGGGTCTGGTCGGCGGCGAAGGCTTCGCGGTCGACGCCAGCCTGATCAAGGCCGACGCCAACCGACAGCGCTGCGTGCCCGGCGACCAAGGCTTGCCGCCCGAGGCCGCCAGCCGCGCCATCGACGAGTATCTGGCCGTGCTGGACGACGCGGCCTTCGGCGGCGCGACCCCGGTGACGCCCAAGTTCATCTCACCGGCCGATCCGGCCTCGCGCTGGACCGGCGCCAACAAGGGCCTGGCCTTCTTCGCCTACGCGACCAACTATCTGATCGATCTGGATCACGCGATCATCGTCGATGTCGAGCCGTCCACGGCGGTGCGCCAGGCCGAGGTGACGGCGGCCCGCACCATGATCGAGCGTGCGCGCGAGCATCATGATCTGTGGCCCGCCCGGCTGGCGGCGGACACCGCCTATGGCTCGGCCGAGATGCTGGACTGGCTGGTCCACGACCAGGGCATCGAGCCGCACATCCCCGTCATCGATAAGGCCCAGCGGATCGACGGGACCTTCTCGCGCAGCGACTTCGCCTATGACCACGCTCAGGACCTCTACCGCTGCCCGGCGGGCAAGACGCTGGTCCACGGTCGGCGCGTCTTCTCGACGCCCCGGACCCAAGCGCCGCCTGATGACACCCTGCGCTATCGCGCCAGTACGGCCGACTGCCGGGCCTGCGCCCTCAAGCCCCGGTGCTGCCCCAACACGCCGATGCGCAAGGTCACGCGCTCCATCCACGAAGGCGCCCGGGACTTCGCCCGCGACATCGCCAGGACCGACGCCTACGTCGTCTCCCGGCGCGAACGGAAGAAGGTCGAGATGCTGTTCGCCCACCTCAAGCGCATTCTCAAGCTGGATCGACTGCGCCTGAGAGGCCCCAACGGCGCCAAAGACGAGTTCCTCCTCGCCGCCACCGCCCAGAACCTGCGCAAACTCGCCAAACTGATCCCGCCGCCGACGCCGGCGACCGCGTGAGGCGGGAGCAAGCCGCAGCGTCCGTTACTGGCGGCGATCTCAGCAGCCGCCTTTTTCAACGAAATCGGCGCTGATCGTACCTTCGGCATCTTACCTCGCGACAGGGTCCCAACTCTGGTGTGCCAGTCCTCCGGACCGCCAAACAGTCCGCGCTAGACCATCTTTCGCATCGCCACCCGCTTCGCTAAGCTGTGTATAGCCCGGCTGGCATCCCTCTAATCCGGCCACTCACCAATCCTGCAGCGCGCCACTAGCTGTGCTGCAGGGGCTTGAGGGATACTGCATGCATGACGACCGACCATCGCCATCGACCGCTCTGGCTAGTCGGCAGGATCCGCGCGCTTTGTTCGCAAACCCCGCGCGATTCCGGTTCGCGAAGTATTCGCCCACCAAGGGTCGGATTGGCGCATTACGCGTCAATCTCTCCAGCCGTCTTTCTTGGAAGTCACTGCGGGCGGGTCGCAAGCATTCAGATCAGCGACAGCTATCGTCGCCCTGCCGTACCCCCCATGTGAGTGAGACCGCGTTGGTGCGCGATTTCGACCTGGCGCTGACGTTCGGCGTAGCGTTCGCGTTGTTCTGCGTCGCGCGCCGACCAGCAGTGATCGCAGCTGACGCCTTCGACGTAATGCGCAGACGCTCGACCTGCGGCGTCGGTCGGCATGCGACAGGCCCGGCACAGGCTATGATCGCCTTGTTTCAGGCCATGGCCGACCGACACGCGTTCATCGAAAACGAAACATTCGCCGCGCCATAGGCTGTCGGCTTCATCCACTGTCTCAAGATAGTTCAAGATGCCGCCCTGAAGATGGTAAACGGCCTCGATTCCTTCGGCTTTCAGAAAGGCCGTCGATTTTTCGCAGCGGATGCCGCCCGTGCAGTACATGGCGACGCGTTTCGGTCGGCGAGCATCCAACAGAGCCTGGCCTTCGGTGCGGAACCAGTCGGGAAAGTCGCGGAACCTGTCGGTGTCGGGCTGCACCGCCCCTTCGAAAGCGCCGATCCGGCCCTCGTAGGTGTTGCGCGTATCGATCACCAGGGTTTCGGGATCGGCGATCAGGGCGTTCCAATCGGCCGGCGAGACATAGGCGCCGGCGTTGGTCGCCGGGTCCAGATTCGGCTGGCCCATGGTGACGATCTCCGCCTTGACGCGGACCTTGAGCCTCAGGAACGGCGGCGCGTCCGCCCAGGCGTATTTGACCTCAAGCGCATCGAAGCCCGGCATGGCGCGGATGGCGGCTACGACCGCGTCGACGCCGGCCTGCGGCCCCGCGATGGTCCCGTTCAGGCCCTCGCGCGCCACCAGCAGGGTGCCCCTCACCTCTCCCGCCTCGCAAAGCGCCTGAAGCCGCGCCCTGACCGCCTCGCAATCCGCCACGGCGGCGAACCGATAGAGGGCGGCGATCATGTAGGGGCCGTGGGGGGATGACATCGAACCTCCGGGGCCGAGCGTCATGAAATCTGGCGCGCCCTGCAGGACTCGAACCTGCAACATCCCGCTTAGAAGGCGGGTGCTCTATCCGGTTGAGCTAAGGGCGCCGTGATCGCCGGTCAGTGCGTCCAGGGTTGCTTGCGGTTGGTGGCGAAGTTGTCGGCGTAGGCCTTGATGATGAGCGGCGGTTCGTTCGGCTCATGCAGGCGGAAAGGAATGCCGTGGCGTTCGGCGTAGGCGACCGCCTCTTCCTTGGTTTCGAAGGACAGGCGGACCTGGCCGTTCATGTCCGTGGAACTGGTCCAGCCCATCAGGGGATCGAGGGTCCGGGCCGAGGCCGGTTCGAACTCCAGGCGCCAGTCGCGGCTCTTGGCCTTGCCTGACTGCATCGCGGTCTTGGCCGGGCGGTAGATGCGAGCGAGCATGGCGAAATCCTTAGCAATCCTCAGGTCTGCGGACCTGCCATAACGCGCGCGGGACACGGAATCCAGCGGCCGTCCATTGGTCGGGGCGAGAGGATTCGAACCTCCGACCCTCTGGTCCCAAACCAGATGCGCTACCAGGCTGCGCTACACCCCGGACCGAACGGAGCGCTCTCTTGCCACTTCGAGCCGCGATCCGCAATCAAGGCTTGAAATAATGATGCAGAACCCGATCGCCCGGCTTGGCGCCGATCTGATCGGCTACGCCGGCGCGCAGCTCCAACACGCCGTTCACCGCGCCGTTCGAGGGAATAGGCGCTTCGGAAAAGGGTGTCGTGTGGGTGGCGATAGAGACGATCCGGCCCTGCGGATTGATGTAGAGGATGTCCAGAGAACTGGGCGTGTTGCGCATCCAGAAACTCTTCTCACCGGCGGGATCGCCGGGCCACTGGAACAGCATGCCCCGGTCGTCGGCCAGGGGCGGTCTGAACATCAGGCCGCGCTGACGCTCGGGCTCCTCGTCCGCGATCTCGACCCAGAAGGCGTGCTCGCCAGAGGCGGTGACGATGGCCAGACGTTCCAGCGGTTGGCCGTCGGAGCCCACGGGCGCCTTGGCCGCACAGCCCGCCAAGGTCAACGCGGCCATACAGGCCAGAATAAAACGTCGTGTCGCGCGGGTCATGCGCCCCTCCCTGGGGCGCGCCCTTCAGCCGCCCGTTCTGATATCCGCCACCACCAGCCCCTTGGGACCGCTGGCGAACCGAACCCGGACCGGGTCGCCGGGCAGGAGATCGTCCAGACCGCAGCGCCGCAGGGTTTCGATATGGACGAAGATATCCCCGGCCTGGCCGTCACGCACGACGAATCCGTAGCCCTTGGCGCGATTGAACCATTTGACCATGGCCGGTTCCAACAGGACGTCGTCGTCGAACACCGGTCGGGCGGACACGGCCTCCGACCGACTGGAGGGACCGGCGCCCTCCCCCTGCCCCAGATCCAGAATCTCGATGGCCTGCCATCCCTTCGGGCGCTTGACGCAGCGGCAGGTGATGGGCGCGCCCTCGTCCGCCGTCTCGCGGCCGGTGTCGCGCAGGCTGGAAATGTGCAGAAGCACGTCGCGCAATTCGGTCAAGGTCGGATCGTCCGGGACGATGAAGCCATAGCCCTTTGTCGGATCGAACCACTTCACTCGTCCGACGACGTGGACGGTTTCGACCGCCTCTATCGAATAGTCTGACAACACAAGCACCCCCGCCCGCTCCTCCACGGACTCGCAGGTATGTTTAACACTGTTCCGCGAAATTATGGAAAGGAGAATTGCGCCAAATCGGGACAGATCGCGCAAAACGCGACGCCGGGACAACCAGGCTGGCGGTATGGCAGGAATGGGAGGAAAACGGTCAGGGGCCGGTCGGCGCGACCTGAAACCTCCGGCGCTGGCAGTCCCTAGGGGAATCGAACCCCTCTTTTCAGGTTGAAAACCTGACGTCCTAACCGATAGACGAAGGGACCGCTGCGCGGGAGAGCCGGCGATATAGCCGTGCCCTTTCGGGGGCGCAAGCTGCGATTTGGAGTTTTTTCGACCGGGAACGGATCGCGGCGCGGGCGCTCAGACCATGCGCGGATCGGCGACGTCCTCAATCTCGAACTGGACGCCGCGACGCCCGTTCCAGTCGTCGGCCTTCAGTCGGCCGGCGACGTTCAGCCCGCCCTGCCCCGACAGCAGGGCCTGACCGCCAAGCAGGTCCGCGCAGCGCCAGGCGATGGCCCGCACCGAAGCGCCGTCCGGCCCGACCAGACGACAACGGACATGGCCGCCGTTCATCTGCACAGGCTCTCGCGCCTGGACGCCGGACAGGGCGAAGATCGGTTCGGGATTGGCCGGGCCGAAGGGGGCCAACTGTTCGAACGCGTCGAAAAGGGCGCGGGTCGCCGCTGCGGGGTCGATCAAGGCGTCGATCTCCAACGCGTCCAGGGCCACGGCCTGCGCGCGCTCGTCGGCCAGGCGGGCGTTCAGGAAGGCGGTCAGTTCGGGAATCCGCTTCGCCTCCACCGCCAGGCCCGCCGCCATGGCGTGTCCGCCGCCGGCCAGCAGCACCTCGGCCTCCCAGGCGGCCTGGACCGCACGGCCCAGGTTCATGCCGGGTTGAGACCGCCCCGAACCCTTGCCCAGACCCGTCACGGGATCGAGGCCGATGACGACGACAGGCTTGCGCCAGCGTTCGCGCAGGCGCCCGGCCACGATGCCGACGACGCCCGGATGCCAGTCCTCGCCGGCGACCACCACGACGGCAGAATCGTCGGCATGAGCGCCCGTCGCCTCGACCTTGCGGACGGCGGATTCGGCGACGGCGCGTTCGACCTCGCGGCGCGACAGGTTCAGCCCGTCCAGTTCAAGCGCCAGAGCCTCGGCTTCTGCCGGGTCGTCGGTCGATAGAAGGCGGGCGCCCAGGTCCGAGCGGCCGATGCGTCCGCCCGCGTTGATGCGGGGGCCCAGGATGAAGCCGGCGTGATGGCTCTTGGCCGGACCGACCTCGCCCCCGGCTGCGGCCAGAAGGGCTCGCAGGCCGGGGTTGTTCCAGTCGCTCATGACCTTCAGGCCCAGGCCGGTCAGGGCGCGGTTGAAGCCGGTCAGCCCCGTCACGTCGCAGATGGCGCCCAGGGCCGCCAGATCCAGCCATTGGCGAATGTCAGGCTCCGGCCGATCCGCGAACAGGCCGCGCCGACGCCCCTCGCGGTTAAGGGCCGCCAGAAGCACGAACACCACGCCCGCCGCCGCCAGATTGCCCTGACCGGAATTGCAGCCGGGTCTGTTCGGATTGACGACGGCAAGGGCCTTGGGCGGCTCGGCGCGCATCAGGTGGTGGTCGATCACGACCACGTTCAGATCGATGGCGGCGGCGTGGGCCAGAGCTTCGTTGGCCGCCGCGCCGCAATCCACCGTCACGACCAGATCGGCGCCGCTTGCTTTCAGCGTATCGAAAGCCCTTGCGCTGGGGCCATAGCCTTCGGTCAGCCGGTCGGGCACATAGATGGGCAGTTCTGTCCCCATGGCGCGGAACCAGCGCACCAGCAGCGCCGCGCTGGAAGCCCCGTCCACGTCATAGTCGGCGAAGACATGGATCGACGCCCCTGCCTGAAGCGCGTCCAGAATGGCCTCGGCGGCGCGGTCCATGTCCATGAAGCTGGACGGGTCGGGGAACAGGCCGCGCAGGGTCGGCCTCAGGAAATCCGCCCCCTGGTCCGCCCCAACCCCGCGTGCGGCCAGCGCCCGCGCCAGCGGTTCTTCCAGACCCAGCGTCTGCATATGGGCGCGAATCGTCGCGGCGTCGGCCGGACGCTGCGCCCAGGCACGACCGGACAGCGAGCGGGCCACGCCCAGGAATGCGTTCAGGGTCTTTGCGCCGCCGTCGTCCGCCATCAGAGCATTGTCCCGGGATTCTCGCTTCCCGGCGAGTTTCATTGCGGGGGGCGGCGGTCGATCGGCGGCGGCGCCTTGGCCCGGTCGCGCAGGGATTGGGCGAAGGCGTCGATATCGGCCTGGCTCTGGATGGCGTCCGGCGAGACAGGAACGGCGCCGACCCGGGCGCGGGTTTCCGCCGCCAGGGCTTCGGGATCGCCCAAAGTCCAGTCGATTCCGGCGACCTGTCCTGACAGGGCCGTCCCCTGCCCTTCCAGGCCGGCGACATTGGCGGCGATCCGGCTGGCCGGCGGCAAGGCGTCGGGCGCGGCCGGGAAGTCGCTCCAGCTGGGATAATGGCGGTTCGCCGCGATCAGGGCTTCGATGCGCGGGGCCAGGGGCGAAGTCTGGTCGACCTTGGGCGCGAAGGCCGCCGCGCAGGCCGTCAAGGACGGCAGCAGGGCGACTGCGGCGACCAGACCCATCTTTTTGCAAAACTGCGCGTTCATTTCACGGCTGGTCTTATGCCATCATCACCTTCGGCGGAAGGGCGGATGAACCGGCCGACCGGATACGGAGGCGAACACCATGGCCAAGTCCAAGACGGATGCTCCCCAGCCCGAAAAGACGCCGCGCAAGGCCGGCCGCCCGACCTCGGCCAAATCCGCCAGCGCAAAGGCGAAGAAGAACAAGGGGGGCAAGGTGGAGGCGCCGCCCGTCGATCCTGTCGTCGAACCGTCGGCTGAAGAGTCCGTCGATCATGGTGTCCTGGGCGCCGAACAGGCGCAGATGATCGAAACCCTGTCGATGAACCTGGCCAAGGCCGCCATGCTGGCCCAGAGCGCCATCGCCGAGGCGGCGCTGAACCAGGCCGACCGCCCAGCCGCGCTTTCGGCCGACCCATTCAATGTCGCGCCGGCCATGACCTCGGTCATGACCAGCCTCGCCGCGCGCCCTGAAAAGCTGTTCCAGGCCCAGGCCGATCTGTTCAATCGCTATATGGGCCTGTGGTCCTCGGTCGCGACCCAGGCGGACGCACCGCCCGCCCCCGCCGACAAGCGGTTCAAGGACCCCGCCTGGTCCGAAAATCCGATGTTCGACATGATGCGGCGATCCTATCTGCTGACCTCGGACTGGATGAACGGTCTGGTCGCGGGTGTTGAAGGCGTCGATCCGGCGGTCAAGCGCCGCGCCCAGTTCTTCACCCGCCTGCTGACCGACGCCTTTTCCCCCGCCAACTTCCTGGCCTCCAATCCCGTGGCGCTGAAGGCGTTGGCCGAGACCAGCGGGGAGTCTCTGGTCAAGGGCATGCAGAACTTCGCCGCCGACATGGAGCGCGGAGGCGGCGCCCTGAGGATCAGCCAGGCCGACTACGGCAAGTTCACGGTCGGCGAAAACGTGGCGACGGCGCCGGGCCAGGTGGTGTGGCGCGACGAACTGTTCGAACTGATCCAGTACGCCCCCGCGACCGAGACCCAACATCAGATTCCACTGCTGATCTTCCCGCCGTGGATCAACAAATTCTACATCATGGACCTGCAACCGGCGAACTCGCTGATCCGCTGGCTGTCGGCGCAGGGGTTCACCGTTTTCGTCTGTTCCTGGGTGAACCCGGACCGCGACAAGGCCGATTTCGGCTTCGACGACTATCTGGAAAAGGGCATCTATCGCGCCGTCGACAAGACGCTGGAACAGGCCGGGACGAAGCAACTGAACGCCGTCGGCTACTGCATCGGCGGCACGCTTTTAGGCGCCGCCCTGGCCCATATGGCGGCCAAGGGCGACACGCGCATCGCCGCAGCCACCTTCTTCGCCGCCCAGCATGACTTCGCAGAGGCCGGCGATCTTCTGCTGTTCACCGACGAACACTGGATCGCCGAGATCGAACGTCAGATGGATGCGGCCGGCGGCGTCCTGCCTGGCGCGGCGATGGCCGAGACCTTCAACGCCCTGCGGTCCAACGACCTTATCTGGTCCTTCTTCGTCAGCAACTATCTTCTGGGCAAGGATCCGCCGGCCTTCGACCTGCTGTTCTGGAACGCCGACCAGACGCGGATGCCCAAGGCCCTGCACCTGGCCTATCTGCGCCAGATGTATGGGGCGAACGCCCTGGCCGAGGGCGAGTTCGAGATCGGCGGCGTGACCGCCGATCTGTCGAAGGTGACGATCCCGCTGTACTTCCAGGCCAGCCGCGAAGACCATATCGCCCCGATGAACTCGGTCTATCGATCGGCCCGGCTGTTCGGGGGCGACGTGACCTACACCCTGGCGGGGTCGGGCCATATCGCGGGCGTGATCAACGCCCCGGCGGCCAACAAGTACCAGCACTGGACCAACGCCGCCCTGCCCGAGACCTTGGCCGAATGGCAGGCCGGGGCGGTCGAACACAAGGGCAGCTGGTGGCCGCATTGGGCGGCGTGGCTGAGCGAGCGTTCCGGCAAGGCTGTTCCCGCTCGCGATCCCGCCAAGGGCCCGCTAAAGCCCATCGAGCCGGCGCCCGGCAGCTATGTGAAAGTGAAGTCTTGAGTCGTCTGGAACCGAACGCCCTTCTTGCCCTCAGCACCGGCGTCGCCCTGGCGCTGCTGCTGATGACCGCCAGCCTGTTCGGCGAGCCGGGCAATACGGCGAAATATCTGATTTCGGCCGTGATCTGCGCCGGCGGTTTCATCCTGTTGAACGGCCGTGTGGCGCAGATGATGAAACGGCCGGCTGTCGAGCCGATGGTCCGGCGCGACGCGCCGGGCACCGCCGTCTGGGCCGGACTGTTCCCGCTGATCGTGATCGGCATGGGCTGCGCGCCGGTCTTCTTTCCCGGCCACGACTATGGGCTGCTGGTGATCATTGCGGCCGTGATCTTCGGCCTGACCGTCGATTCGGCGATCCGGGCGCGCCGGGCCTGAGCCGGACGACAAGCGCGGCGGCTCAGGTCAGGCCGGTCGCTTCGTCCAGACCCAGCATGATGTTGAGGTTCTGCACGGCCGCGCCCGAGGCGCCCTTGCCCAGATTGTCCAGCAGGGCGACCAGACGCGCCTGATCCCCGCCTCGGTCGCCGAAAACGTGCAGGCGCAGGCGGTTGGTGCCGTTCAGGGCTTCGGGTTCGATGCCCGTCATCGCCTCGGTCGCTTCCAGGTCCGCGACCTCGACGAACCGCTGGCCCTCATAGGCCTCGACCAGGGCGCCGTGCAGCCGCTCGACCGAGGGCGTTTCCGGCAATGCGGACAGATGCAGCGGAACTTCGACCAGCATGCCCTGGCGATAGTTTCCGACGGCCGGCGCGAACAGAACGGGGCGCGCCAAGCCTGCGTGTTTCGTCATCTCCGGCACATGTTTGTGCTTCAGCGACAGGCCATAGGCGCGATAGGCGGTGGATGCGCCGGGCGTTTCGAACTCGGCGATCATCGTCTTTCCGCCGCCGGAATAGCCCGACACCGCGTTGACCGTGACGGGCCAGTCGGCCGGCACCAGCCCGGCCTTCACCAGCGGCCGCATCAGGGCGATGAAGCCGGTCGGGTAGCAGCCGGGATTCGACACCCGCGTCGATGCGGTGATCGCCGCGCGCTGGTCAGCGTCCATCTCGGCGAACCCATAGGTCCAGTCCGCATCGACCCGATAGGCCGTCGAGGCGTCGATCACCCGCACCGACGGATTGTCGATCATCGCCACCGCCTCGCGAGAGGCGTCGTCGGGCAGGCACAGGATCACGGCGTCGGCCGCGTTCAGCGCCTGTCGCCTGGCTTCCACGTCGCGCCGCCGGTCTCCCAGCAGCATCAGTTCCAGATCGCCGCGCGCCTCCAGCCGCTCGCGAATCTCCAGACCCGTGGTCCCGGCCTCGCCGTCGATGAAGATGGTGTGGGTCATGCGATCGATCCGTCAGGATGTCAGCCAAAGAAAAAGGCGCTCCGGGTTTCCCCGAAGCGCCCTTGTATCCCACTCGCGGTTGCGAGTTAGCGCTTCGAGAACTGGAAGCTGCGGCGAGCCTTGGCGCGGCCGTACTTCTTGCGTTCGACGACGCGGCTGTCACGGGTCAGGAAGCCGTGCGGCTTCAGGACCTTGCGCAGTTCCGGCTCATAGTGCGTCAGGGCGTGCGACAGGCCGTGGCGGATGGCCCCGGCCTGGCCCGACAGGCCCGAGCCTTCGACGGTGCAGACGACGTCATACTGGGTGGCGCGGTCGGCGACGTTCAGCGGCTGGGCCACCATCATCTGCAGCACCGGACGGGCGAAATAGGCGGCCACGTCCTTGCCATTCACGGTGATCTTGCCCGAGCCGGCCTTCACCCACACGCGGGCGATGGCGTTCTTGCGCTTGCCGGTCGAATAGGCGCGGCCCTGGGCGTCCAGCTTCTGGACATAGACGGGGGCGTCGTTCTCGGCCGAGGCGGTCAGGCCCTTCAGGGCGTCGAAGCCGGTGGCGGTTTCGTTGGTCACGTCGGTCATGCTCAGACGCTCCGGGTGTTCTTGGGCGACGCCGACTTGAAGTCGATCGTTTCCGGTTGCTGGGCTTCGTGATCGTGCTGGCTGCCGGCGAACAGGCGCAGATGCGTCATCTGCTTGCGGGCCAGGGGGCTTTCCTTGGGCAGCATGCGTTCGACGGCCTTTTCGAGCACGCGCTCGGGGAAGCGACCGCCCAAGACCTTCTCGGGGGTGGTTTCCTTGATGCCGCCCGGGTGGCCCGTGTGGCGATAGTAGATCTTGTCGGTGTTCTTCTTGCCGGTGAACACCACCTTGTCCACGTTGGTGACGACGACATAGTCGCCGCAATCGACGTGCGGGGTGTAGTCGCCGCGGTGCTTGCCGCGCAGACGGTTGGCGATGAAGGTCGCGAGCCGGCCCACCACGACGCCTTCGGCGTCGATGTGGATCCACTTCTTCTCGACCTCGGCCGGCTTCAACGAAGCCGTAGTGCTCTTCAGCATGAGGGGGTTCCTGGAGACGAAAATCGGTTCCGGCTCCCGAGGGAACCGAAGGAAGGCGCGCTGATACAGGACGCCCGCCGTGTCGTCAATGCGAGAAAGATGCTCCAATTTCCCATACTGTATTGAATATAATAGCTTTTATAATAACGGTATTAAAATACCCGATCATCGGTCGTGGATCCGGGCGCGACCTTCGCCGTCAGCGGCCCATGGAACGCGGTCCGGACATGAAGATGCGGGGCTGAGCCCGCAGCACCAGCCACAGATTGATCGTCGCGACCGCCAGGACCACGGCGGCGCCCGCCTGATGCAAGACGCCCAGCCACACCGGCACGGCGTTGATCAAGGTGACGACGCCCAGCAGGGCCTGAATCCAAACCACGCCCGCCAGGGTGAAAGCGCCCAGGCCCATGCCCTCGGCCACGCGCCAGCGCCAGGCCTGGAAGGCGTAGATGCTGACGGCGATCAGAAGCCCATAGGCGACCAGCCGATGATTGAACTGGGTCAGGGCCTGATCATGCAGCAAGGCGCCGGCGCCCAGGCTCCAATCCGCCGGAGGCAGGACGTCGCCGTTCATCAGCGGCCAGTCAGTATAGACCAGCCCGGCATGGCCGCCGGCGACTAGGGCGCCCAGCAGGCATTGCACGAAGACCAGGCCGACCAGGAGCGCCGCGCCCCGCGCCCAACCGGACGGCGGCCGGCCGTGATCCTCGCCGTTCCAGGCCTCCAGCCCGGTCCAGATCAGGGCGGCGAAAAGCACGAAGGCCAGGCCCAGGTGCGTGGCCAGCCGTTCGGGCGCGACGCTGACCCGCTCGGACAGGCCGCTGGACACCATCCACCAGCCGATCAGACCCTGCAGACCGCCCAGCGCCAGCAGAAGGACGCAGCGCCAGATCAGACGGTCCGGCATGGCCCACTGACGAAAGATCGATCTGGGCGGGGCGGCCCGACACAGCAGAAAGACGACCAGCGGCAGGCCGAAGACCAGGCCGACCAGGCGACCGATCAGGCGGTGCAGCCATTCCCACCAGAAGATTCCCTGGAACTCGCCCAGAGTCATGCCGACGTTGACCTGGGCGTACTGGGGAATCTGTTTGTACTTGTCGAAAGCCTCGGCCCACTGGGCGTCGTTCAGCGGCGGGATCGCCCCCATGATGGGCTTCCATTCGGTGATCGACAGGCCCGAGCCTGTCAGGCGCGTCACGCCGCCCACCACCACCATCAAAAAGACCAGCGCCGCCGTGGCGAACAGCCACGCGGCGACGGCGCGGTTGCGATCAGGATTTCCGAAACGGTTCATTCGACGCCCGACGTTGACCCGGATATGCTGTCGCGCTCGACCATGACCAAATCGCGACCCCGGCGGTATGCCCGCCTCTGCGGTCGAGATCGAGTCGGATTGAGCGAACAACGTCACGCCGTCGTTGACGCAGGACAGGGAGATCAGGGTGCAATACGCCGAAATCGTCGTCGCCGTCGCAGGCGGCGTCCTGCTGGCCTGGATCGCGGATCTGGCGACCGGACGGCGCGGATTCGGGGGTACGGCCCTGGTGTCCGGCGTCGGCCTGGTCTGCGGCTGGTTCCTGGCGGTGCGCGTGTTTGCAGTCAGCGCCATGACCGACTGGTTGTGGACCGTGTGGGCCCTGGCCGGCTCGGCGATCTGTCTGGTCGCCTTCTTCCTGTTCCGGAGCAAGCGTTGATGCCGCCCCGCGCACGGCGGTTCGTGGCCGCCATCGGGGTCTTGGCTTTTCTGGTACTTTGGGTCTGGGGGCTGATCGCCTTACGCGGCGCCCTGCCCGCCTCGGCCTGGATCGACTTTCTATTTTTCGGAATCGGCGGCACGGCCTGGGGCCTGCCGCTCATCCCACTGCTGAAATGGGCCGAGCGCGGCTGAATGACGGGCGTGAAGGCGACAAGGCTGCCGTCTAGGGCTGAATGTCCGGCAGCCACGTCGTTTGGCGACCTTGGGGAGCGATCGGCAAGGTTAGTTTCCAACCCGCGCCAGCCCGCTCCACTGAAAAGCTTGCGCCGCCGCCCATGTCCGGGAGGGTGAAGACACGACCTCCGACGTCGACACTCTGCGCCCCCGAATCGGCGGACAGGGCGCGCCACTGCTCGCCGCCGACCGACGACACGCGGGCCTTCGCGCCGTCGATAGACACCGTCGGAGGTCCGTTGGGGGCATGCCCCGACGCCGCCAAGGTCTTGCCGTCGAAATCGACGGCGTCCAACACGCCATGCGCGTCGAGCCGAACCGTCGGCTGCCCAGCCGCGACCAGGGCGACCGGCCCCGCGCCGCCCCGGATCACCACAAGAGTTTCGGGTGAGACCGCGGCGTCCTCGCCGACCTGCACTTCCGGCCGCAACAGCACGTCGCCGTCCAGCGGAGGCAGGCGCAATTCGAATCGTCCCGCAGCATCCGCCGTCGCGGCGACCGCCGCGCCGTCTGCACCGCGCAGCACCACGCGCGCGCCAGGACCCGCCGCGCCCCGCACCAGGATGGCGCCGCCGTCGCGCCTCAGCCCGTCGATGTGCGGCGGCTGGACCCAGGCGGAAGGTTTGGGAGCGTCGTCGTTGCTCGTCGCGCGCCGTCGATCATCCGAGCAGGCGGCGATGGTCAGGCCTACGGCCATCACGACGATGATCTGGCGTTTCATCCTGCGCCTCGACGATATAGGACTGGCGACCCAGCGTTCGGGAATCTGTTAGCCCGACCGCCGCCGGTTTGACCATGTCGGATCGTGCGATTGCTTAGGTTCGAGGCCCCATGTCCCTGTCCCCCCTTGCCATTCAGCCGTTCGACGGCAAGTCCGTCTGCCTGTTCTGCGGCTCGTCCGACCGGTCCGATCCGGCCTATACAACAGCAGCCCAGGCGTTCGGCGCACAGACGGCGGCGGCGGGGTGGCGGCTGGTCTATGGCGGCGGCGGCGTGGGACTGATGGGCGCTTCGGCGCGAGCCGCCCACGCGGCCGGCGGCCGGGTGCTGGGCGTCATGCCCGGCTTTCTGCGCAGCCGCGAACGCCTGTTCGACGATGTAGAGACTTTGGTGGTCACGTCCATGCATGAACGAAAGACCATCATGTATGACGAATCGGACGCCTTCGTGGTCGCGCCCGGCGGCGTCGGCACCTTGGAAGAGGTCATCGAGGTGCTATCCTGGAAACGGCTGGATTTGCACCACAAGCCGGTGATCTTCCTCAATATCAATGGGTTCTGGGATACTCTTCTGGCTGCGATCGAAACCGGCATCGAACAGAAGATGACCCCCGAGACCTTCCGCGAAGCCTATAGTGTCGTGAACACGGTCGAAGAGGCCATCGCCTTGATGCAAGAGGCGGACGATATGCCTCAGTTGCAACATGATCTGCGGTAAGTGATCACTGCTAACAAATAGCACGTCGGCGTATTGACAGTTTTTATACGAAACTGACATTGGAGCGACGGCGTGACGCCGTTCTTCAATTTCGGAGACTTTCAATGCGCGCCCTGCTCCTCGCCGCGGCCCTGTTCGCCGCCGCTCCCGCCGTCGCCCAGGCCCCTGCCGCCACCAGCCTGACGCTGGCGGACGCCGCCAAGGCGCCGAGCCGCCCCACCATTATCGACGGCGCGCGCTGGTCGTGCGAGGGCGCGACCTGCACCGCCTCGGGCGGCACGGAACAACCAGCGACGCGCGCCTGCCGTCGGGTCGTGGCCAAGTTCGGCGCCGTGACCGCCTTTTCCTACAAGGGCGTGCAGCTGAGCGCCGAAGACCTGGCGGTCTGCAACGCCTGATAGGTCGAGGCGGCCGGCCTGCGGTCCGTCAGGCCGCCTCCCCTCGCAACCGTCGCTGGATCGCGTCGCGTCCGATCAGCGGCGCCAGGGCCGCCATGTCCGGCCCATGCGGCTGTCCGGTCAAGGCCAGGCGCAACGGCATGAACAGCGCCTTGCCCTTTGCGCCGGTCTCAGCCTTCACGGCGTTGGTCCAGGCCGACCAGGCGTTCTCGTCGATCACGTCCGGCAACAGGCGCAGCGCCGCCTCGGCGAAGGTCGCGTCCTCGATCACCGGCTGGATCGGCCCCTTCACGATGCGGGCCATGTCAGCCACGTCGGCGAAGGTGTTCAGATTGCCCCGCACCGCCGTCCAGAAGCCCGCTCCCAGATCAGCGTCCAACGCCTGTAGGCGCGGCTGGGCCGTCGCATAGTCCATCTCATGTAGCGCCTGGGCGTTCAGACGATCCAGATCGGCGGTATCATAACGCGCCGGCGAACGGCCCATCTTGGAAAAGGCGAAGCTGTCCCCCAGAGCCTGGATCGACGGTGCGACTTCCAGATTGTCCGAGGTGCCGATCTTGCCCAGGTGGCTGGTGATGGCGATGGGCTCATACCCCTGATCGCGCATGTCGCTGATCGACAGAGACCCCAGACGCTTGGACAGGGCGGCGCCGTCGGCGCCGACCAGCAGCGGCATGTGGGCGAAGCCGGGAACCGCCGCGCCCAGCGCCTCGAAAATCTCGATCTGGGCGCCGGTGTTGGTGACGTGGTCCTCGCCCCGGATGATGTGGGTGATGGCCATGTCGATGTCGTCCACGACCGACGGCAAGGTGTAGAGGAACAGGCCGTCCTCGCGGATCAGGACCGGGTCGGACATGGAGGCGGTGTCGACCTCGGCATGGCCGCGCGCCAGGTCTTCCCAGGCGACGCGCTTGCCCTCCAGCTTGAAACGCCAATGCGGGCGACGGCCTTCGGCCTCATAGGCGGCCTTCTGTTCGTCGGTCAGGTCCAGCGCGGCGCGGTCGTAGATCGGCGGCAGGCCGCGCGACAGCTGCACCTTGCGACGACGATCCAGTTCCTCGGCGGTCTCATAGGCGGGATAGAGCCGGCCCGACGCCTTCAGCCGCTCGGCGGCCTCTTCATACCTGTCGAAGCGTTTGGACTGATTGTAGCGTTCGTCCCAGGTCAGACCCAACCAGGTCAGGTCGTCCTCGATCCCCTGTTCGAACTCGGGGGTGGAGCGCGCCACGTCGGTGTCGTCGATGCGCAGCACGAAAGATCCGCCCTGCCCTTTCGCGAACAGCCAGTTCACCAGCGCGGTGCGGACATTGCCGACGTGCAGCCTACCCGTCGGCGACGGGGCGAAACGAACCTTGACGGACATGGGGATCAGGACCTTGAAAGCGAGGCGGCTAGGTCGCGCCGCAACCCCACGAAGTCAAGACGTCCGGCCGCCAAACCTCAGTCGTCGCGGTGGACGCGCTCACGCCGCTCGTGGCGTTCCTGCGCCTCGACCGACAAGGTCGCGGTGGGACGAGCCTCAAGACGACCCAGGCTGATGGGTTCGCCAGTGTCTTCGCAGTAGCCGTAGGAGCCGTCCTCGATTCGTCGCAGGGCGTCGTCGATCTTGGAGATCAGCTTGCGCTGTCGGTCGCGGGTGCGCAGTTCCAGCGCCCGATCCGATTCCGACGTGGCGCGATCGACCAGGTCGGGATGGTTTTCGGTTTCGGCCTTCAGATTGACGACCGTCCCCTTGGACTCGCGAAGGATATCGTCCTTCCAGTCCAGCAGCTTCTTCTTGAAATAGGCAAGCTGCCGTTCATTCATGAACGGCTCATCGTCGGACGGCCGATAAGGACCGGTTTCGTCGGACACAACGGACGCCAAAGCGTTCATCGCACTCACGCTCTCTAAGCACGCCCCCTCTGGCGTAGAGGCCGTATAGTCACCGGGACGAGTCGCGGCAACGTGGTTCTCGATTCCGTGATCGCGCGCCGCAAAAGCCGCGACAAGGCGTGACATTTCGCCCTCAGTCGAACGGCCTAGCTCTACTGATTCATATGGATTTTTTGTGTCAGCGTTCGCTGCGGCGCAACTCGGCCTTGGCCATTTCGACCGCCGCTCGGAGATCGATCTGGTCCAGCAAGGCGCTCAACCCGGGATCATCATTCTGCGGACGTTCCTCGCGCATGACGCGTCCGAGCCGATCCATCACGCCCTCGTCCGGTTCACCGGACAACAGGGCCAGTTTCAATTCGTCCAGTCGATCCAAAAGTCCGCCGCCACGCTTGATCGCCCGTCGACGGCGCTCCAACGGGCCCTCCACGCCCTGCAGCGCCATCAGGGCCGAAACGTCGGCCAAGCCCGCGCTAGCCGATGTCGCCGCTGCGGCAGTCGATCCGGGCGTCGCCGCCGTCTGGTTCAACGAGAAGCCGGACGCGCTGCGGGCCGATTTGCCGGCCGAAGGCGCGCTGGGGGCGCCTGTCCCTGTGACCTTCATTGCCGAATGCTCCAGCTCATGGGTCGATGAATGGGCGACGGCGGTGACGTTTTGGTTAACGGCTGGGCAGAAAGTGCCGGTCAGCAATCGGCAGCGAAGCGTCGGAATGCACGAATTCAATCGGTTAGCCCACGGCACGATCCTCGCACCGCGTATGGCGCAACGCCGCGAGGACGACCGACCGATGCAGAATTTGCTTGCCCGCCTGATAGCTCCGATCGCCATGATCGGCGCCTTGAGCGTCGCCGCCACCCCCGCATTGGCGCAATCGCGCATCAAGGACATCGCTTCGGTCGAGGGCGTACGTGGCAACCAGTTGGTCGGCTACGGCATGGTCATGGGCTTGAACGGCACCGGCGACAGTCTGCGCAACTGCCCCTTCACCCGCCAGTCTTTGGAAGGCATGACCGAGCGACTGGGGGTCAATATTCGCGGCGCCAACGCCAATACTAAGAACATGGCCGCCGTCATGGTGACAGCCGAACTTCCCGCCTTCGCCACCTCGGGGTCCAAGATCGACGTCAACGTCTCGTCCATGTGCGACGCCAAGAGCCTGCTGGGCGGTTCACTGGTCGTCACCAGCCTGCAGGGCGCCGACGGACAGGTCTACGCCGTGGCGCAAGGCTCCATCCAGACCGGCGCGGTCTCGGCTTCGGGCGGGTCCGGGTCTTCCGTCACGCGCGGCGTGCCGACCGCGGGCCGTATCGCCTCGGGCGCTCTGGTCGAGCGTGAAACCGGGTTCGAGATGGCGAACATGAACGAAGTGCGCCTGAACCTGCGCAATCCGGATTTCACCACGGCCCAGCGCGTCGCTGCCGCCGTCAACTCGGCCTATCCCGGCTCGGCCCTGGCCGAGAACGGCACGGTGGTTGCGCTGCGCGCGCCCGCCCACCTGGGCATGGCCGGCTTCATCAGTCGCGTCGAGAACCTGCCCGTCACCGTCGATACCCCCGCCAAGGTCATCATCGACGAGGTCAACGGCGTGATCGTCATGGGCGACGCCGTCCGCGTCTCTCGGGTCGCCATCGCCCAGGGCAATCTGACCATATCGGTCGATGAACAGCCGCTGGTCAGTCAACCCGCCCCGTTCAGCCGTGGTCAGACGGCGGTTGTTCCCAGCAGTCAGGTCAACGTCGAGGAAGACCTGGGCACCCAGATGCGGATCGTGGGCGGGGGCAACAGTCTGTCGACCCTGGTCAACGGTCTGAACACCCTGGGGGTCAGCCCCCGCGACATGATCAGCATCCTGCAAGCCATCAAGGCCGCCGGCGCCCTGCAGGCCGACATCGAGGTGATGTGAGCATGACCGACCTGACGACTTCCCCCGACCTGCTTCGTCCGACGCCGGGGCTCGCGGTCGCCGCGCCCGGCGCCTCGTCTCGGAAGATCAAGGAAATCGCCGACGCCTTCGAGGCCTCCTTCCTGTCGCAGATGCTGAAGCCGATGTTCGAGGGGCTGTCGACCGACGGTCTGTTCGGCGGCGGCCAGGGCGAGGCGACCTGGCGCAGCTTTCTTCTGGACGAAATCGCCAAGAAGACGGTGGCCGCCGGCGGCGTCGGCCTGTCCAGCACCGTCATGGGCGAAATGTTGAAGATGCAGGAGCACGGGCAATGAGCGACGCCGATCTGGCCCAGGCGCGCGTCCGTCAACTGACCGCTCTGACCAGGACGCTGACCCAGCGCCTGTCATCGGAGATGACCGCCTTTCAGGAAGGCCGTCCGCAGGACGTCGCCCACGGCCTGGCGGCGACGCAGGAGATGGCCAATCTCTATCGCCGCGACACTGCGCATGTGAAGGCCAATCCGACGCTGCTCGCGGCCGCGCCCACCGAGGATCGCAGGGATCTGATGGAGGCGACGGAGATATTCGACGGTGTTCTAGCGCGTCATGCGCTGGCCGTCGAAGCCGCCCGGACGATTTCCGAAGGACTGGTCCGCACCATCGCCCAGGAAGTCACAGCGACCCGGACGCCCGCCTCGGCCTACGCTTCCGATGGCCGGGCCGCGCAAGGCGACGGACGCGCCGTGGCCCTGAATCGCATGGCCTAGGACGTTGCCTGTTTTTTAAGCGCTGTGGTGCAAGGTGACGGGATGTCGCTAACCGTCCGCCTCCTGGGTCTGGCTTTTGCTTCGGCCGACGCCCTCATCGAGATCGACGCCCAGGGCGTGGTGGCGTTCGCCATGGGCGCCGGCGCGGTCGGCGGTCAGGACGCTGGCGCGCTTTGGACCGGAAAGCCCTTCGCCGATATTTTCCACGAAGGGGCGTCAGCCCTCGCGACGATCCGGAAGACCGGATCGGGCGTCCGCACAGAGGCCATCGCGGTGCTGGTGAAGGCCGGACCGGACCGGGTTCGGCGCGCTTCCATCAGGGCCTTCGCCCTTCCGCAGTTGGCGCCCGCCCTGTCCTGCGCCCTGTCTTATGAAGGTCCGGCCTTCCAGGCGGCCGATCTGGAGGCGGCTCCTCTGGTCGACGCCGACACCTTCATGGCCGACGCGGCGCGCGTACTGGAGACCGACCCGGCGATCTCGCTCGCCTTCGTGGACGTGCGCGGCCTTGGCGATCTGTCCGGAGACGTTTCGGCGCGCATGAACCGTCGTATCGAGGCGACGCTGCAGTCGACTTCCGTATCCGGCTCGGCCGCCGCCCAACTGACGCAGGAGCGTTTCGCAATCCTGCGCGCCGCCTACGACGGTCGTGACATCGCCGCCGAAATCATCGAGGCCGCCCGCGCCGAAGGCCTGACCCTGGCGGCCCAATCGTTCGAGTCGCCGGTGCCGCAAGGCTCCGACAAACTCTGCATCCTGCGCGCCATGCGTTTCGCCATCGAAGGCTGCCTGAAGGACGATGGACTGGCCAATCCGCAGATCGCCTTCTCGGATTCGCTGAACCGCACGCTCCGGGACGCCGAGACTTTCCGAAACGTGGTGAAGACCCGCGAATTCCAGGTTCACTACCAGCCGATCGTGCAGCTCTCGTCGCGCGCCGTGCACCATTTCGAGGCCCTGGCCCGGTTCGGGTCCAACGGCGGTCCCGCAGGCGCCATCCGCATGGCCGAAGAATTGGACCTGATCGAATCCTTCGACCTCGCCGTGGCGGAGAAGGTGCTGAAACGCATGCGCCAGCCGGGCGCCGGTCTTCTCAAGATGGCGATCAACGTCTCCGGGTCCTCGCTAGGCGACGACGCCTATGTGGAGAACCTGCTGCGGATGACGGCAGGCGCCCCGGAAGAGCGGCGACGGTTGATTGTCGAAGTGACCGAAACCTCGGCGCTGGCCGACATCGAGGCCGCCGACCGCCGCCTGGCCGGCCTGCGCGAGACCGGCATCAAGGTCTGTATCGACGACTTCGGCGCGGGGGCGGCCTCTTTCGATTATCTGCGCAAGCTGTCGGTCGATGCGGTCAAGATCGACGGCGCCATCGTCAAGGACGTCGAAACCGACGAGCGCGCCACAGCAATGCTTCGCAGCATCGTCGAACTGTGCCGCTCGATGAAGTTGGAGACGATCGCCGAGATGATCGAGACCGACGGCGTCGCCAACACGCTGAAGGGCCTCGGCGTGGACTATGGCCAGGGCTGGCTGTTCGGCAAGGCCGAGGCCGAGCCGCGAACGCAACTCGCCACCTTCTCCCCCACTCGCAGGCGCGGGACGGTCGAGGCCTGGGGCTGAAGCGGCTAAAGCGCGATCGTGCGTGTCACGCCGATGGCCCGCAAAAAGTCCGGGTCATGGCTGACGAGGACCAACGCCCCGTCGTAGTCCCGCAGCGCCGTCTCCAGCGCCGCAACCGCATCGAGATCCAGATGGTTGGTGGGTTCGTCCAGGAGCATGAGCATCGGCGGGGTCGCTCCGGTCATCACGCAGGCCAGGGCCGCACGCAACCGTTCTCCGCCGGATAAGGCGCCGACCCGTCGATGCGCCGCACTATTGCGGAACAGGAAACGCGCCAAGGCCGCCTGGGCGTCATGCTCGGCGCCAGCCGGGTTGAGCCGTAACCAGGCCTCCAACACCGTCTCGTTGGCTCTCAGCAACGTCGTTTCCTGGTCCAGATAGGCGGCCGGAACCGGTCGTTCTATCCGTCCCGAAGTGGGTTCCAGTTCGCCGGCGATCAGACGCAGCAGGGTGGTTTTTCCCGTCCCATTGGCCCCCGTGACGGCCAGCCGTTCCGGGCCGACGATACGGAGCGTCAGCGGGCCGACGAGGGTGCGCCCTTGCGACGTGCGCCAGGACACGGCGTCCAGCGCCAGAACCGTGCGCCCCGAAACGAGCCTGCTGGACGGCGTCTGAAAGGACAGGGATCGTGTACGCTCCACCCGTTCCCGCGCGACGGATAGGGCGGCCGCGGCGGCCTGCGTCTTGCGCCCGGCCAACAGGCTGTTGGCGGCTCCGGTGTTTTCGGCGCGCTCGGCTCGAGCGCCCAGGAGGATTTTCGGCAGGCCGCCTTTCGCCGCCTTGCGCCGCCCCGCCGCATCGCGTCGCGCCTTGCTCTCCAGCCGCCGCTGGGCGTCGGCGCCGGCGCGCGCAGCGTCCTTTTCCGCCACGATCAGCCCTCGCTCGGCCGCTTCGCGCTGAACTGCCTTCCTTTCGGCGTAGAGATCGTAGTTTCCGCCGTAGACCTCGACGCCGAGGCTCGAGATTTCGACGATCCGGTCCATGCGGCGCAGCAGTTCGCGGTCATGGCTGACGACCACGGCCCCACCGCGCCATCGACCCAGGATCTCGGCGACCAATGTGCGCGCCTCACGGTCCAGATGATTGGTGGGCTCGTCCAGAAGGATCATGTCCGGCCCGTCGAGCAACAGCCGCCCCAGCCGCACCCGCGTCTGCTCGCCCCCGCTGAGGCCGATCATCGGTCGTTTCAGGTCGACGCCGGCAAGCTTGACCGCCTCCAGAACGTCGGCGACACGGGCTTCCAGGGTCCAATCGACGACATCCATGTCCTCGATGGCGCCCTGACCGGAAACCACACGATCGACGAGCTCCAGGGCCCGCTCGACCCCAAGCGCGCCGGCCACGGTCTCTTCGGGCGCAGGATCGTACCGCTGTTCCAACACGCCGATGCGCCCGACGCGCGCCACCGTCCCTTCGGACGGCAGCGATGCGCCTGAGATGAGGCGCAGCAGGGTGCTTTTGCCCACGCCGTTTCGGCCGACGACGCCGGTTCTTTCGGCGCCGAAGGCGAGAGTCAGATTGTCGAAAAGCGCGGAGCCGTCAGGCGTCCGGGCGGCGACGTCGGTCAGCGTCACGAACGCGGATACGGACGCGCTTGGGCTTGGGTTGATTGGCATGGAGGATCGCAAGCAGCATGGCGGAAAGGGCGAAACCAGTTCCCAGCGCGCTGATCATGATCGTCTAGCCTCCAAGTTGAAGCGTGGTCCTAGAGTGAATGATGGGTCTTAACCCTGATCCGCGCAACCCCGAACCCACGCATTGACGAACACGGCCGCGTGACATGGGCGATCCGTCCAATGGCGTTTGTCGGTTTCAGAGACTACGGAAGAAGCATGGAAAGTCGGTTTCATCTTGCCCGATCGACCGACGCAACGGCGCGGCGTCAGGCCGCCGTGGAACAGGTACGGCGGGAAACGGGCATCGACGAAGCGATGATCGACGCCCTGGTCGAAGGCTTCTACGCCCGAGTGCGCGAAGACGGTCTGATCGGTCCCATCTTCGCCGACCGCATCACGGACTGGGGACCGCATCTGGCCCAGATGAAGCTGTTCTGGTCTTCCGTCGCTCTATCGACCGGCGTCTATCAGGGCCGACCCATGCCCAAACACCTGCCCCTGCCCATCGACGCGCGCCATTTCGACCGCTGGCTCGAAATCTTTGAGGCGACGACGCGCGATCTGTGCCCGCCTCTGGCGGCCGACCACTTCATGGAACGCGCGCGTCGCATCGCCGAAAGCCTGGAACTGGGCGTCGCCAACGCCAACGGCGTGTTGCTGGGCAAGGGCGAACGTTATTGCGGCGTGTTCGAGGGTTGGGCGCCCGATGCGGAAGAGCCCGCCGGGGCCTGAGCGGCGGGCGCAGCGCCAGTAATCGTCACGTTGACATTGAAGCCGAAGACCTTCCAGCCGTCGCCTTCCTTGACGAAATTGGTCTGCACATGCGCCACGCGATCAGGATAGGCGTAGTCCTGCTGCACGACGTAGAAGCGTCCTTCAGTGCTGGCCACGCTCTGAAAGCCCACGACCTTGGGTTCAGGAACCGGCGCATTTCCAATCAGGTTCCGCAGCATGGGAAGCTGAGCCCGGACCGTATCGGGCGGGTTCTTGGCCGACATACGCCCGATCACGGCAGAGTCGTTCGATGTGGCCAAATCCCGATACAAGGCCTGCGCCTCCGCGTTCAGCGCCGGGTCAGACTTGGGAAGGTTCGCATTGAAGGTGCACGCCGCCAAAGCCCAAACGACCGCCAGCGCCAACAAGCCTCTAAGGTTCATCCAGTTGTCTCCTCCCCCAGTCGCCGACAGGGTACCAGCCGCATAGCTTTGCGCAACCGCGGCCCTTGGTTACAATGTTCGCACATTGTTCTTGCTGAATCGCGCAAATTGATCCCCATATAGCGTCGTCGCGCCGGAGCCGTCCGGCCCCTCCCCGCGTTGCCGGAAAGCATGACCGAAAAGCACAACTTCATCCGCGTTCGCGGCGCCCGCGAGCATAATCTCAAGGGCGTGGACCTGGATATCCCGCGCGAGCAACTGGTGGTGATGACCGGCCTGTCGGGGTCGGGCAAATCCTCGCTGGCGTTCGACACCATCTATGCCGAGGGCCAGCGTCGCTATGTCGAGAGTCTGTCGGCCTATGCGCGCCAGTTCCTGGAGCTGATGGGCAAGCCGGACGTGGACCTGATCGAGGGTCTGTCCCCGGCCATCTCCATCGAACAGAAGACCACGTCCAAGAACCCGCGTTCGACCGTCGGCACGGTGACGGAGATTCACGACTATATGCGCCTGTTGTGGGCGCGGGTGGGCGTGCCCTATTCACCCGCGACCGGCCTGCCCATCGAGAGCCAGACCATCAGCCAGATGGTCGACAAGCTGACCGCCCTGCCCGACGGCGAGCGCATCCTGCTGCTGGCCCCCGTCGTGCGCGGCCGCAAGGGCGAATACCGGAAAGAGATCGCCGAGTGGCAGCGTCAGGGCTTCCAGCGCCTGAAGATCGACGGGCAGTTCTATCCCATCGACGAAGCCCCGACGCTGGACAAGAAGTTCAAGCACGACATCGACATCGTGGTGGACCGGATCGTCACCAAGCCGGATCAGGAAGGCCGCTACGCCGACAGTCTTCAGACCGCGCTGGGCCTGGCCGACGGTCTGGCGACGGCGGAATGGGCGTCCACGAACGAGGGCGAGACCGCGCCCCGCACCCTGGTCTTTTCCGAACGTTTCGCCTGTCCGGTGTCCGGCTTCACCATCGCCGAGATCGAGCCGCGTCTGTTCTCGTTCAACAATCCGTTCGGCGCCTGTCCTGTGTGCGACGGTCTGGGGGTCAAACTGGCCTTCGACGCCGATCTGGTGATCCCGGACCGGGACAAGACCCTGCACGGCGGGGCGGTCGCGCCCTGGGCGCGCGGGCCCTCGCCGCTCTACACCCAGACGCTGCAGTCGCTGAGCCTCCACTACGGCTTCTCGATGGACAAGCCGTGGCGCGACCTGCCCGCCCAGGCGCACAAGGCCATCCTGCACGGCACGGGGTCCGAGAAGATCAAATTCGTCTATGACGACAACGCCCGCAAATACGAGGTGTCCAAGCCGTTCGAGGGCGTGCTGCCGAACCTGGAACGCCGCTGGCGCGAGACCGACAGCGCCTGGGTGCGCGAGGAATTGGCTCGCTATCAATCCGAGACGCCGTGCGACGCCTGCCACGGCAAGCGGCTGAAGCCCGAGGCCCTGGCGGTCAAGGTCGGGGGCGAGGACATCGCCGACATCTCCACCCTGTCGATCTCCAGGGCCTATCTGTGGTTCTCGACGCTGGAAGAGAGCCTGTCCGAGAAACAGATGGAGATCGCCCGGCGCATTCTGAAGGAAATCTGCGACCGGCTGCGCTTCCTGAACAATGTCGGCCTGGACTATCTGAACCTGTCGCGGTCGTCCGGCACCCTGTCGGGCGGCGAGAGCCAGCGCATCCGTCTGGCGTCGCAGATCGGTTCGGGCCTGACCGGCGTTCTCTATGTGCTGGACGAACCCTCCATCGGCCTGCACCAGCGCGACAACACCCGTCTGCTGGAAAGCCTGAAAGGGCTTCGCGACCTGGGCAACTCCGTTCTGGTAGTCGAGCATGACGAAGAAGCCATACTGACCGCCGACTATGTCATCGACATGGGACCGGCGGCGGGCGTTCACGGCGGCACGGTCTGCGCCGAGGGCACCCCGGCCGAGGTCATGGCCAATCCCAACTCCCTGACCGGCAAATATCTGACCGGCGCGCGCGAGATTGAGATTCCGCCCGAGGGCCGCCGTCCGATCAACCGCAAGCGGATGCTGAAGATTTCGGGCGCCAGCGGCAATAATCTGAAGAGCGTGACGGGCGAAATCCCGGTCGGCGTCTTCACCTGCATCACCGGCGTGTCGGGCGGCGGCAAGTCGACCTTCACCATCGAGACCCTGTACAAGGCCGCCGCGCGCCGCCTGAACAATGCGTCCGAGGCCCCCGCCCCCTTCGACCGGATCGAGGGGCTGGAGCATTTCGACAAGGTCATCGACATCGACCAGTCGCCCATCGGCCGCACCCCGCGTTCGAACCCCGCCACCTACACCGGCGCCTTCGGCCCCATCCGCGACTGGTATGCGGGCCTGCCGGAATCCAAGGCGCGCGGCTATGGCCCCGGCCGGTTCAGCTTCAACGTCAAGGGCGGGCGCTGCGAGGCGTGCCAGGGCGACGGCGTCATCAAGATCGAGATGCACTTCCTACCCGACGTCTATGTCACCTGCGACGTCTGCAAGGGCAAACGCTACAATCGCGAGACGCTGGAGATCGTGTTCAAGGGCAAGTCCATCAGTGACGTGCTGGACATGACGGTCGAAGAGGCGGCGACCTTCTTCAAGGCCGTGCCGCCGATCCGCGACAAGATGCTGACGCTGGAGCGGGTGGGTCTGGGCTACGTCAAGGTGGGCCAACCCGCCACCACCCTGTCGGGCGGCGAGGCCCAGCGGGTCAAACTGTCCAAGGAGCTGTCGAAACGCGCCACGGGCCGCACGCTCTACATCCTCGACGAGCCGACCACCGGCCTGCATTTCGAGGATACGAGGAAGCTGCTTGAGGTGCTTCAGGAACTGGTCGAGACGGGCAACACCATCGTGGTGATCGAGCACAATCTCGACGTCATCAAGGTCGCCGACTATCTGCTGGACTTCGGCCCCGAAGGCGGCGACGGCGGCGGCGAGATCGTCGCGGTCGGCACGCCCGAACAGGTCGCCGCCAACACCGCAAGTTGGACCGGCAAATACCTGAAAGAAGTGCTGGACCGGCACGAGGAACGCCGCAGGGCCCGCGTCGCAGCCTTGGGTGAAGGCGTTGCGACCAACCCGCCTCGGAAAAAGGCGAAGGCCCCGGCTTAGGCTGGGGCCGTTTCCAAAGCGGCGGGCTTCGTCACGCCGTAGTCCTTGCTCCGCCAACGCAAGGCCAGAACAGCCGAGGCGACCAGCAGGACGACGGTCGTCACCACGCTGCCCTCGGGACCGAAGGCGGCGCCGGTGATCCACCAGGGGACTTCGGTTCGCGTGGCCAAGTCGACGATCAGGGGCTTGGTCTCGACCACCTGGCCAGACACCTCCAGGCCGAAACCCAGGCCCAGCAGCCAGTTCCAGGCGGCGTGCCAGCCGCAAACACCCCAGAGCGAGCCCTCGCGCGCGGCGTAGAGGCCGATCATGACGCCGAACAGCGCCACATTGGCGACGCCCACCGCCAGTTCCGGCGACGGCTTGATGTTCGCGGCGTGCAGCAGGCCGAACAGGGCCGAGCTAAGCCCAATTCCCCAGGCCAGGCCGTGTCGTGACGCGATGACCTGCATCAGCCACCCACGCGTCAGGATTTCCTCCGTCGAACCCTGGATGACGAAGCCCAGCAGGAGAACCAGGATCGGCCACAAGGCGACCAGAGGGGCTGGCGTCGAAAACGCCCCGCCCGCCTCGATCCTGTAGCCGCCGAGAGCGGCGATCCCTCCCACCACGACCAGGAGGAACGCCAGACCGACGCCATAACCCCGCGCAAAGCGTTTGAGCGCGTGGCCATTGAAACCGATGGTCCGAAGGTTGCGACGCTCGAACAGCGTCACCCAGCCGACGACGATCAAGGCGGTCGCCGCGAAGCCGAACAGGCTGAAGGCCGTGCCCGCCCAACCGAAAGACTGGCCGTTCATTGCCAGGAAGCCCAGCATCAGCCCGGGCACGGCGGTAAGCGTCTGCCCCAGGATGATGAAGACCACGGCCAGAACCAGGGCTGCGGCTGTCCAGGTCCGCCGATGCCGTGGCGTCCGCGGCGCGTAGAGTTCGATTCCGGCCAATGTCCTGTCCTTTGCGGCGCGCCTAGGCGCGTGTGTCCAACTGCTGCACGATCGAGGCGAACGGCGCCCACATCAGCACCGAGACCAGGGCCGTGCCCAATCCCATCAGGAGCAGCAGCAACACGCCCGGAATCGCCGCCATGGCCCCGCCCATCGTCAGGGCGGCGTAGAGCGGCCATCCGACCAGGACCAGAAGCAACAGAACCAGCAGGGTCATTGCGAGGCTGAGAAAGAAGACGCCCAGCACGGGCCAAAAAACCTTGGCCGTCATTCGCCAGCTATCGCGGAACGGCAGGCCCTTGCGTCGTAAGACCAGCGGCGCGGTCAGCATCAGCCGAACCGAAATCCAGGTCGTGAACACGAACACCGCCGCATTGACCACGAAGGCCGCAGGGACGCCGCCGACCTGTTTCGACAAGGTGACAGCCGCCTCGCCGCCAAGATTCAGCACGATCGAAAGAACGCCCAGGACAGCGACGACGGCCAGCGTCCTCAGTTCAACCTTGCCGAGCTGAAGATAGCCGATCCGCTTCGCCTGAGGCGCATAGACCGCACGATAGACGGCCGGGGCCAGAATGGCCTGAAGCGCCAGCAAGACCGGCAGAACCGCGAGCATGCCCAAGGACAGGGCGCTTACCGCGCTGGGCGACAGAGCCGCGACATCGCCCTGAGCGGCCTCGATCTCCGACGCATAGGGCATGGTCATCGGCCCCAGGATCATCACCGCGACGATCAGGCCGACCAGCCAAAGCCCCGCCCAGACGAGAACCGACAGCGGGTTCTGACGCGTGACGCGAAACCCCTCGAACGCCGCTTCGGTGGCGGAAAAACTCATGACGGGCTCCCGTTCAGATTTGCGCTCATCCTAGAGGATCGCCGGGGCCGCGTCGTGCGGCGCGCCGTCCAGCAGTTCCCGGCAGGCCGCCGCGAAGGGCGCGCTGAGCAAGGTGATAACGGCGCCGTAGACGAAGGAACCAGGAAGCAGGACAAAGGCCGCCACGCCCCAAAGAACCGCGGGCGAAGGAAACAACTCGCCCAGGGTCGTGGCGTCCTGAGCGTCCGCCAGCACCGCGAAGGCGCCGCCGAAGAACAGGGCGGCGATCACCACGAAGGCCAGGACGAAATAGACCAGCATATAGATCAGCCAGGTGCAGGCCAGCAGACCGAACAGCCGCATCAAGCGCCCCTTGCCCAAGTCCCAGCCCTCACGGAAGGCGAAACGTTGCAGCAGGACAGTCGCCGGCGCGATCATCGACACACGCGCCATGGCCAGGGCGACGCCCGCGATCATGACCACGAACAACACGCCCCCGACGGCCAGGGCCGCCGTCGGGCTGGCCTGCCAGATCAGGGCGGAGACGATGGCCGCGACGATGACGAAGGCCATGACGGCGACATAGGCACCGGCGAACAGGGCCAGTCCCACGACCGCCAGGCGGACCTCGTCCATCCCGGCGCGCAGAAAGAAATAACGCTCCGGCCGGCCGATGCGGAAGGTGGCGCGCATGGTGGCGGCCCAGACCATCACGCCCAATACGACCTGACCGACGTTCAGCAGCATGGAGACGCCCTGCATCGCCACCACCCGTCCCATGACCTGGGGCGAAGGCTCGGCGTCCGGCGACAGCGGAATGTCTGCCAAGGCGCCGAAGACCAGCATCATCATCGCCATCACGAATCCGACGATCAGAATCCCCCAGACGAAGACCGCCAGCGGATGGCGCCGGATCACACGCAAGGGCGCTCGCAAAGCCTCGGCGATCGAAAAGGTCTCAACCATGCGGGAATCCTTGAAGCGTTCCAGGTTCGATACGCCGATAGACGGCGCCGAGGTAGGCCATCGTCAGCGGCCCCTGCAGACCGATCAACACCACGACCCAGACCATCCACCCCGCCGCTCCGGGCAAAAGGCCCGCACCCGTCAGGATCAGCAGCCCGACCTTGGGCGCGGCGGTCACGATCAGGCCAGCCAGAAAGGGCAGAAAGATCCCGCGCGTCAGCGCCATGCTGTTCAGCGAAATCATATGACCGCGCGCCACGGTGGCCGGCGCGAACAGCAAAAGCCGTGCGGTCAGGGCGACGATGGCGAAGATGCAAAAGGCCGTCATGACGGCCAGAAGACCAAGTTTCCAGGCTGGGCCGACCCGGCTCCAGTCCCCCAGTCGAATGGCCTCGGCGTCCAGCCCCGCGCCGCCGAAAAGCGCCAGCAGCAGAAGAGCCGCGACCGACAGGACCATGGCCAGGAACACCGAACACAGCAGGCCGGCTCCGAACAGGCGGGCCTCGACCTTGGTCAGTTGCAGGCCCGTCCGCCCCAGGCCCAGGCGTCTCGCATGGGCGGCGTCGGCGCTGGTCGCCACGCGCGCCAGGGCGCCGATCAGGACCAGCGTGGCGACGATGGCGGCGCCGGTCCAAATCCAGGCGGAAACGCCGTGCACGGCGAACGGCTGCGCGCCCCAAACCAGGACGCCCAGCAGAATCGCGCCCCAGGCCTCGTTCCAGCTCCGTCGAAGTCCGACCGCCGTCATCCGCAAGGCCTCGCCCAGGCCCAACCGTTTTCGCCGCTCCGTCAAACCGTCCGCTCCCAAGACCGGCGGCGGATATAGCAGTGGACCATGACACCGCGCCAGACGCCCGCTAGAAGGCCGCGATGACCGTTTCCCCTGCCCCCTCCTCGACCCTCCCAGGCCCCGTCCACGTCATCGGTGGCGGTCTCGCCGGTTCCGAAGCCGCCTGGCAGATCGCCCAGGCGGGCGTGCCCGTCATCCTGCACGAAATGCGCGGCGTGCCGGGCGTGAAGACCGACGCCCACCAGACGGACGGCCTGGCCGAGCTGGTCTGCTCCAATTCCTTCCGGTCGGACGACTGGGAATACAATGCGGTGGGTCTGCTGCACGCCGAGATGCGGGCGCTGGATTCGGTCATCATGGCCTGCGGCGACGCCCATCAGGTTCCGGCGGGTGGCGCGCTGGCGGTGGACCGCGACGGCTTCTCCGCCGCCGTCACCGCCAAGCTGTCAGCCCACCCCCTGATCACCATCGTGCGTGAAGAGATCGCCGGTCTGCCGCATGAGGAGTGGGACAATGTCGTCGTCGCCACCGGCCCGCTGACCTCCCCCGCCCTGGCCGACGCCATACTGAAGGCGACCGGCGAGGAAAGCCTCAGCTTCTTCGACGCCATCGCCCCCATCGTCCACGCCGATTCGATCGACTTCGACATCGCCTGGCGTCAGTCGCGCTATGACAAGGAAGGACCTGGCGGAGACGCCGCCGCCTACGTCAACTGCCCGATGGACAAGGCGCAGTACGACGCCTTCATCGACGCCCTGCTGGACGGGCCCAAGGCCGAGTTCAAGGAGTGGGAGAACGTCCCCTATTTCGACGGCTGCCTGCCCATCGAGGTCATGGCCGAACGCGGTCGCGAAACCCTGCGCCACGGCCCGATGAAGCCCGTCGGTCTGACCAATCCGCGCGACCCGACGGTCAAGCCCCACGCCATAGTTCAACTGCGTCAGGACAATGCGTTGGGCACGCTGTTCAACATGGTGGGCTTCCAGACCAAGCTGAAGCACGGCGCTCAGGCCGAGACCTTCCGCATGATTCCCGGGCTTCAGAACGCTCAGTTCGCGCGCCTCGGCGGCCTGCATCGCAACACCTATCTGAACAGTCCCCAGCTGCTGGACAAGCAACTGCGCATGAAGGCCATGCCGCGCCTACGCTTCGCCGGCCAAGTCACGGGCGTCGAGGGCTATGTCGAAAGCGCCGCCATGGGCCTGCTGACCGGCCGCCTAGCCGCCGCACAGGCTCTGGGTCGCGATCTGTCGGCGCCGCCGCCCGAGACGGCCATGGGCGCCTTGGTCGAACACATCACGGGCGGCCATCTGGAAGGCGCGAAGTTCCAGCCGATGAACATCAACTACGGCCTCCTGCCCCCGCTTGAGGCGCCCAAGGTCGACGAGGACGGCAAGCGCATCCATCCCAAGGAACGTGGTCGCGCCAAGAAACGCCTGCAGAGCCTCCGCGCCATGGCGAGCCTGAAGGCCTGGCGGGACGCCGCTGCTCGCCCCTAGACGACGGTCCCGAACAGACGGCCGATCCCTGCCGTGACCGCCATGGCGAGAACGCCCCAGAACACTACGCGAATCATCGAACGGGGCACGTTCGCCCCTCCTGCCCTGGCGCCCATCGCCCCCAGGACGCCCAATCCGACGAAGGCGCTTGCGGCGACGGCGGCCAACAGGACGCTGTCCGGCGCGATCGCCACCGTCGCCAAAGGCAAGGCCGCGCCCGTCGCAAACGTCGCAGCGGAAGTCAGGGCCGCCTGAACGGGGCGAGCAGTCGTGAAGCTGGTGATGCCCAACTCGTCTCGGGCATGAGCGCCCAAGGAGTCGTGCGCCATCAGTTGCTCGGCTACCGTCCGCGCCGTGTCGGGCTGAACGCCCCGTGCAATATAGATGCCGGCAAGTTCATCCAACTCTGCGGCCGGCGCAGCAGCCAGCTCCGCCGCCTCTCGGGCCAGATCGGCCTTCTCGGTGTCGGACTGGGAACTGACGGAGACATATTCACCCGCCGCCATGGACATGGCGCCGGCCACCAGGCCTGCGACACCCGAAACAAGTACGGCTCCCTTCGAAGCTTCGGCCGCCGCCACGCCGACGATCAGGCTAGCCGTCGACAACAGGCCGTCGTTTGCGCCCAGCACGGCGGCTCTCAACCAGCCGACGCGCGCCATCAAATGGCGTTCGGAATGGCTGCGCGGCATGTCGGACCTCCTGGGTGGCTAACAAATACAGCAGACCTTGGGAGCCGTCAGCGCAAGCCGAATCTGGACCGGACCCGAGGGATCAGATCCGTCCCATGAAGGCGGCCCGGATCAACTGCAGCCGCCGATAGGCTTCAGGCCGGTCTCGCCCCGAAAGGGCGGCATGGGCCACAGCGGGAAAACCGGAGATGGGCAAATGCTTCAGCCCCGCGTTTGCGCCTTTGCGTGCCGCCCTGGCTTCATCCATTCGTCCGACCTGCGCCAGACCCCAGACCCGGCCGGTTTCGACCACCGCGTCTGCGTGGCCCGGCCCTGCCAGAACCTGGACCGCCGCCTGCATGGGGCCGACGTAGAAGGCCTCCAGATCGTGAGGCTGGCCGTGGACACGGCCGATATGAGCCTCGATCAGCGCATCGAACGGGGCGCGATCAAGGCTGTGGCGGGCGACGACGTCGGTCAGGGCTTCCAGCACCGGATGACCTTTGCGCGCCACGCCGGCGAACACCCCGTCCATCTGTTCGGCCCACCAAGTGTAGCGCATCTCGGCCAGCAGGGGCTGGGTGACGCGCGTCGGAATGGCCATCAGCTCGGCCTCAAAGGCGTAGAGCGCGATCAGATCGGCGCGCGCCTGTGGGTCCGACACCAGTCGGCTGGACAGCCAGCGGTCCAGATCGGCGGCGCGGACCTGCGTATCCAGGGGGTCCGAACCGGCCATCAGGCGGCGCGCGACACCGCGAAATCGGCCAGATTCTCGAGCGCAATGCGCCAGTCGGTGGCAGGCAGAACCGCCAGCGCAGCCTTGGCCTGGTCGGCGTAGTCGCCTGCCAGATCCAGGGTCGCGCCGATGGCGCCGGAGCCGACCACCAGTTCGCGGGCGCGGGCGAAATCCTCGGGCGTGCGTTCGCCCTTGGTCACGGTCCGCTCCCAGAAGGCGTCCTCACGGCCTTTGGTCCGAGCAACCGCCAGCAGAAGCGGAAGGGTGGCCTTGCCCTCGTTGAAGTCGTCGCCCGCGTTCTTGCCCAGGGCCTCGGCCGTCGCGCCGTAATCCAGGGCGTCGTCGGCCAGTTGGAAGGCTATGCCCAACGCCATGCCATAATCACGCAGCGCCTTGACCGCCTCGGCCGACGCCGCCGCCCCGACCGCACCCGCCTCGGCGGCGGCGGCGAACAGTTCGGCGGTCTTGGCCGAGATGATCTGCAGATAGGTGGCCTGATCCAGGTTCAGATCGTGGGCGCGGGTCAGTTGCAGCACCTCGCCCTCCGAGATCACCCGCGACGCCTCGGCCAGAATGCCCAGGGCGCGCATCGAATCCGTCTCGACCATCAGTTCGAAGGCGCGGGCGAACAAGAAGTCGCCGACCAGGACGCTGGTGGGCGCGCCCCAGATCAGATGTGCCGCGACCTTGCCCCGACGCAGTTCTGACGCATCGACGATGTCGTCGTGCAGCAGGGTGGCGGTGTGAATGAACTCCACCGCCGCAGCCAGTTTCTTGGGCGACAGAATATCATCCGTCGCGCCCGTGGCGCGGGCGGCGGCTACGGTCAACAGGGGGCGCAGACGCTTTCCGCCCGCCGACACCAGATGTTCGGCCAGTTTGGGGATGATCGGCACGTCGGACTGCATCCGATCAAGGATCAGGGCGTCGACGGCGGCCATGTCGGCCTCGGCCAGCCGAACGAGGGCGTTGACGTCCCCCTTCGGGCGGGGAGCGGCTGCAATGGCAAGATCCAAGAGATACTCTTTCACAAGGGCTTCGCGACGCACGGACGGTCGCGTGGGTGTTTCTGTGGTCGGGCTGGCTTGCCCCGGCGCTTCGCGGCGCACAATGATGTTCGCCCCTTTTAGGGTCAAGGAGATTGAGGCGTGAGCGCGGTCGAAACGGCGACGCCGGACATTGTCGAGAACGGCCTGTTGAACGGCCGCGTGCGGTTGCGGCAACCGGCCAAGGGCTATCGCGCCGGGATGGACGCCGCCCTCCTGGCGGCGGCGACGCCGGTTCGTCCGGGCGAACGACTGATCGAGGCGGGCTGCGGCGTCGGGGGCGTGCTGATGCAGGTTGCGGCGCGATGTCCACAGGCGCGGCTGACGGGTCTGGAACGCGATCCCGCCGTGGCCGATTTGGCGAGTTCGAACGCGGCGTTGAACGGGTTTCAGGACCGTCTCTCGGTGCGAACCGGCGATGTGGCTGAAGGATTTCGCGCGCTGGACCTCGCACCGTTCGACTGGGCGGTGTCCAATCCGCCCTTCTTCGATGACGCCACGGCCCTGCGCGCCCCGGCCGAAGGCAAGCGCGGGGCCTGGATGGCGGACGACGGGCTGGAGGCCTGGACGCGGTTCTTGCTGAAGGCCGTGCGCGAAGGCGGGCGGATCGTGATGATCCATCGAGCGGATCGTCTGGCCGACATTCTGCGGCTGTTGGGCGAAAAGGCGGGGTCTTTCGCCGTCCGCCCTGTCCATCCCTTTCACGACGAACCGGCCAAACGCGTGCTGGTTCACGCCGTCAAAACAGGGCGCGCGCCGCTGCGTCTTCTGCCGCCGTTGATCCTTCATGACCGAAGCGGCGGCAAGCATACCCAGGAGGCCGAGGCCCTTTTGAGAGGCGAAGCGTCGCTGGAATGGTGAGGCCGCACCGGTTCAAATCGTCATCGAAGCGGCCTATCTGAACGGCTTCGTCATGGAGCCGCGCCTTGCTGATCGTTCTTTCGCCCGCCAAACGGCTGGATTTCACCGAGGCCGATGTCGCCCTGCCCGCCTCGGAACGTCGTTTCCTCGAAGACACGACCAGCCTGGCCAAGACCGCCAAGCGTCAGAGCAAGGCCGACCTGCGTCGGCTGATGGGTATATCCGACGATCTGGCGACCCTGAACGTCGCGCGGTTCAAGGCTTTCGATCCCGAATCGCTGGACGGCGTCCAGGCCGCCTTCGCCTTCGCCGGAGACGTCTATGAAGGCCTGAAGGCGCGCGAACTGAACGCGGAGGCCCTGGCCTGGGCCCAGGATCACCTGCGGATTCTCTCGGGCTTGTACGGCCTGCTGCGACCGCTGGACCGAATCCAGCCCTATCGGTTGGAGATGGGCACGCGGTTGAAGACGCGGCGTGGCGCCAGTCTTTACGACTTCTGGGGCGACCGTCTGTCGAAACAGTTGAACGCGGACGCCGAGGGACAGGCCGACCCGACCCTGGTGAACCTGGCCAGCCAGGAATATTTCGGGGCCGTCGACGCCAAGGCGCTGAAACTGCCCGTCGTCACGCCGCAGTTCCGCGAAGAAAAGAACGGCGAGAGCCGCATCATCTCCTTCTTCGCCAAGAAGGCGCGCGGCGCCATGGCGCGGTTCGCCATCGATGAGCGCGTCGAAAAAGCCGATGATTTGAAGGCCTTCGACCGAGACGGCTATCGGTTCGATAAGGCCGCCTCCACCGAGGGCGAATGGATATTCATCAGATCGGGAAATTCTTGATCCCTACCCGCGCCTGCCGCTAATCTAGCGCCGCATAAAGAATAAGAGGGGCGAAACAATGGACCAGTCATCGAAGCCGGACGAAGCATCGTCGTTCCGCGACATCGGCGACCTGAAGGGCCAGACTGCGGTCATAACCGGCTCCACGTCCGGCATCGGTCTGGCGCTGGCCCGTGCGGTCGCATCCCACGGCGGCGATGTGGTCCTGAACGGCCTGGGCGACGCCGCCGAGATCGAACGGACCCGCGCCGAGCTGGAATCCTCGTCCGGCGCCCGCGTTCTGTATCACCCGGCTGACATGACCAAGGGTGAAGAGATCGCCGACATGGTCGCCTTCGCCGAACGCGAACTGGGCCGGCTGGACATCCTGGTCAACAACGCCGGCATTCAATATGTCGAAGCCGTCGAGAACTTTCCCACCGACAAGTGGGAGCAGATCATCGCCATCAATCTGTCGTCGGCCTTCTACGCCACGCGTGCGGCGATCCCGCTGATGAAGGCGCAAGGACGCGGGCGGATCGTCAACATGGCCTCGGCCCACGGCCTGGTCGCCAGCCCGTTCAAATCCGCCTATGTCGCGGCCAAACACGGGATCATCGGCTTCACCAAGACCGTTGCGCTGGAAGTCGCGCAGGACAACATCACCTGCAACGCCATCTGCCCCGGCTTCGTCGAGACGCCCATCGTGGCGAAACAGATCGCCGACCAGGCCCGCACCCGCAACATGAGCGAGGAGGACGTACTGAAGACCGTCATCCTGGGCTCCCAACCGACGAAGCGGTTCGTCACGACGCAGGAATTGACGGGCATCTTCCTTTATCTGGTGTCGGATCTCGGCGCTTCCGCCAACGGGGCCAGCTTCTCCATCGACGGCGGCTGGACCGCGCAATAGACCAAGGTTTCAGGGGGGCGGCATGGCGATCTTCAAACGCAAGGCCGCTGTTCCGGCGTCTTCGCAACAGCCTCCCTCGGGTCGAATCCCCGTGTCCCTGGCGCTTCAGGGCGGCGGCGCCCACGGCGCCTTTCAGTGGGGCGTTCTGGATCGCCTGCTGGAAGACGACCGGCTGGAGGTGAGGGCCGTCTCGGGCGTTTCGGCCGGGGCGATGAACGGCGCCGCCCTGATCTCCGGCCTGGCCAAGGCGGATCCTCGCGTGGCGCTGGACAGGTTGTGGCGTGAGGTGAACCAGTCCGGCGGGCGCAATGTGTTCGGCGACAGCAGCCTGTGGAACACCGCCCAACCGCCCGATTGGATCAAGGACACGCCGTTCTGGCGTGCGGGGGAAACCCTGGCCCTGTCCATGAGCCCCTATGAGTTTAATCCCCTGAACCACAATCCGCTGAAGCGCGTCCTGAACGCCGCCGTGGACTTTCAGGCCGTCAGGGATTCGCCCATCCGCTTCTTCGTGGCGGCGACCGCCGTGCGTCAGGCGCGAGCGCGCATATTCGGCTCGTCCGAAATGTCGGCCGACATCCTTCTGGCGTCGGCTTGCTTGCCGCACCTGTTCCACGCTGTAGAGATCGACGGCGAGCCCTATTGGGACGGCGGCTATCTGACCAATCCGGCGCTGTGGCCCCTGACCGGCGAGGACACCCCAGACGACGTGCTGCTGATCACCCTGAACCCCCTGGTGCGTGACGAGACGCCCAGGACGGCCGCCGACATCATGGATCGGTTGAACGAGATCGTGTTCAACGCGCCCCTGCTGGCCGAACTGCGCGCCATCGCCATCGCCGACGATCTGATCGACAAGGGGCAGTTGGGCGGCAAGGGGGCGTTCCGTCCCGTCCGCCTGCACGCCATCGAGGCCGACGGCTGGCTGTCGGACCTGTCGCTGCGGTCCAAATTCAATACCGAATGGGGCTTCCTGAACGATCTCAAGGCGCGGGGCCGCGCCGCCGCCGAGGATTGGCTGAACACCTGCCTCGCCAGCGTAGGGCGACAATCCAGCGTGGATCTTCAGGCCCGCTTCGGTCAGCCGACGTAGCCGGCCGCCCGCCTCAACCGATCATTGATCGCCTCGCCCAAACCCTCTGAAGGAACAGGGGAAACGGCGATTCCAGCCGGTTTCTCACGATCCGCCGCCCGCAACAGCCGAAACAGATTGGCCGCTGCCTCCTGCGGATCGCCGCTGGGGCTGAGGCTCCACCTCGGATCGCCCACGCCGGGTCCGAAGCCCAGGAGGATTTCGCCCGGCCGCGCCTCGGTCGCCGCGATGCGGACCGGCGCGTCGGGCGCATAATGAAGGGTCAGACGGCCGGGCGAACGATGCCCCTCCCCGCTCTCGTGGAGCGGTCCCACGACCGCCTCGATCTGCTCGCGTGTCACGGCGCCCGGTCGCAGCAGAGCGACCCGATCGCCCAGAACGGACACGACCGTGCTTTCCAGGCCCACGTCGCAAGGGCCGCCATCGACCGCGGCGCCCACGGCGGCGCCCGTCTCTTCCACCGCATCCGCAAAGGTCGTCGGGCTGGGCCGGCCGGATCGATTCGCCGACGGCGCCACCACGGGACCGCCGAACGCCGCCAGAACCTGCTGCGCCAGAGGATGCGCCGGCACGCGTACTGCCACGCTGTCCAGGCCGGCGCGCGCCAGATCACAGACGCGGCTTCGATCCGCGACCGGCAGGACCAGGGTCAGCGGGCCGGGCCAGAAGGCCTTCGCCAACGCCTCCGCCGCCTCATTGAACTGGCCGATTACCCGCGCCGCCTCCAGGCTGGCGACATGGGCGATCAAGGGGTTGAACTGCGGCCGACCCTTGGCGGCGAAGACGGACGCCACGGCCTTGGGATCGCCAGCATCCGCCCCCAAACCGTAGACCGTCTCGGTCGGCAGAAGGATCAGTTCTCCCCTGCGCAGAACCTCGGCCGCCTGTTCAGGCGTCGCACTCACGGTCGTCGCGGGATGATCGGGATCATCCGATGCAACACATTGTCCCGGTCGACGAACTGGTGTTTCAGCGCCGCCAGAACGTGGAGGGCGATCAGAACATAGAGCCCTTTGAGCGCCAGCTCATGAAGCCCCATCAGGCTGCGGGCCGTGGCCCTACCGCCGCCCACCGGCAGCAGAGGCCAGGAGAACAGGTTGAACCAGACGATCTCACGACCCGCCGCCGAAGAAGCCAGCCAGCCGGTCATTGGAATGGCGATCAGGGCCAAATAGAACAGCACATGGGTCGCGCGCGCCGCGATCCTCTGCCAGCCCGGCAGGTCCGGAGACAGCGGAATGGCCGGATGCGCCATGCGCCAGCCGATCCTCGCCAGCGTCAGCACCAGGATGGTCAGACCCAGCGACTTGTGCAGCATGACGAACTGGCCAGAAATCGGCCCCTCGGTGTTCTCATGCGCGGTGATCAGCAGAATCTGGATCAGCACCGCCAGGGCGATGCCCCAATGCATCAGCAGCGACACGGTCGAATATCGGTTGCGGGGCTCGCCCATGTCTTCCTTTCCGTCACGGCATGGCGTCACTCTGCGCTCAGAAGGGGCGCGTCGCCAAGACGCTTGCAGCGCCGGGCCCCATCGCGGCACTTAGTCCGCACAGACGATTGAGGAAAGCCCATGACCTATCGCGCCCCCGTTCGGGACTTGGCCTTCACCCTGGAAGCCGTGTCCGGCATAGCCGACCTCGCCGCGGCCGGCGTCTTCGCCGACTACGACGCCGAGGTGGCCCAGGCTGTTCTGGAAGCCGCCGGCCAGTTCTCCGAAGAGGTGCTGGCGCCGCTGAATCGCATCGGCGACCAGAAGGGCTCGACCTACGCCAATGGGGCGGTGACGGCCGCGCCCGGTTTCGCCGACGCCTATCGGCAGTTCGCGGCGGGCGGCTGGACCGGCCTGACGGCCTCGGCCGAAGCCGGCGGGCAGGCCCTGCCCAAGGCGCTTGAGCTAGCGGCCTATGAGACCGTCCACGCCGCCAACATGGCCTTCGGTCTGTGTCCCATGCTGTCGTTGGCCGCCATCGAGGCGCTAGAGCAGGTCGGAACGGAACAGCAGAAGGCGAAATATCTGACCAAACTGGTCAGCGGAGAATGGACGGGCGCCATGGTCCTGACCGAGCCGGGCGCCGGCTCGGACCTGGGCGCCCTGACCGCGACGGCCACGCCGAACGGCGACGGGACCTACGCCCTGAATGGCCAGAAGATCTTCATCACCTGGGGCGATCACGACGTCACGGACAACATTGTCCATCTGGTGCTGGCCCGTCTGCCCGATGCGCCCAAGGGACCCAAAGGCATCAGCCTGTTTCTGGCGTCCAAGTTCGCGGTGAACGACGACGGAAGCCTCGGCGACCGCAACGCCTTCCGCCCCGTCGGCGTCGAGCACAAGCTGGGCATCCACGCCTCGCCTACTTGCGTCATGAGCTACGAGGGTGCGACCGCCGAATTGGTCGGACAACCCAATCAGGGCCTGGCCCATATGTTCGTGATGATGAACGCCGCTCGCCTGGCGGTCGGGGTCGAGGGCGTGGGCGTCGCCGAACGCGCCTATCAACACGCCCTGGCCTATGCGCTGGAACGTCGACAAGGCCGCTCTGTCTGGACGGGCGAAGCCTCCGCCCCGATCTTCGACCATCCGGACGTGCGCCGGATGCTGGGGGTGATGAAGGCCAAGATTTCGGCCGCCCGAGGCATCTGCCTGTCCACCGGGGTCGCCGCCGACCTGGCCAAACACGCCGCGACCGAAGAAGAGCGTCTCCGCTGGAAAGGGCGCGAAGATCTGTTCACCCCCATCGCCAAGGCCTGGTCCACCGATGTCGGCTGCGAGGTCGCCTCGATGGGCGTCCAGGTCCACGGCGGCATGGGGTTCATCGAGGAGACGGGCGCGGCTCAGTACTATCGCGATGCGCGCATCGCCCCGATCTATGAAGGCACCAACGGCATTCAGGCGATGGATCTGGTCGGGCGGAAACTGTCGATGGACAGGGGCGCCTCGGCCAGGGCGCTGATCGCCGACATGAAGGCGACCCTGGCCGATCTGGGGCGTCTCTACAGCGGCAAGCCTGTCGAACGCTTCGCCACGGCTATCGAGGCGGTCGAGGACGCTACCCTGTGGCTGCTTGACCAGAAGGCCGATCCCGAAGCGGCCGCCGATGTCCTGGCCGCCGCCGACGCCTATCTGAAACTGCTGGGCGATGTCGTCGGCGGATGGATGCTGGCCAAGGGGGCGCTGGCGGCCAAGGCGCGGCTGGACGCGGCCGATGGCGATCCAGCCTGGCTTCGGGGCAAGCTGGACCTCTATGAACTCTACGCCGCCAATGTGTTGGGCCATGTCTCCAGCCGGCTGGCGGCCGTGGGTCAGGGCGGCGATGTGTTGAAGCGCATGACAGTCGAAGCCCTGGCAGGCTGAAGGCGCGGCGCGATCTTCTCATTTGACCTCGGGCGGCCCGAACGCCCAAGGTCGCGTTCGCACGCCATGGGGAACCGATCATGAACCGACGCCAAATTCTTCTGTCCACCGCCGCGTCGGCCCTGGCTGCGTCGGCCTCCCCCACCTTCGCCCGCCAGCCTTCCGGACCCTCGATGCCCCAGCCCCCCGTCGCCAAGAAGATTCCCGTCGTCATCGAACAACTGGGCCGTACCCGCACCGACGACTACCAGTGGATGAAGGACGACAATTGGCAAGCGGTTCTGCGCGATCCGACCCTGATCAAGGCTGAGGTGAAGGACCATCTGACGGCCGAGAACGCCTATCGCGAGGCCGTGATGGCCTCGACCCTGCCCCTGCAGGAGGCGATGTTCCAGGAGATGCGCGGCCGCATCAAGGAGGACGACTCCTCGGTTCCCGCGCCCGACGGCGCGTGGACTTATTATGTCGAGTACCAGACGGGCGACCAGCATCCCCGCTACATGCGCGTCGAACGCCAGGGCTCATGGAGCGTCGATGGTCAGCCGGTGACGAAGACCTTCGTCATGGCCCCCACGCCCCAACTGTTGCTGGACGCCAATGAACTGGCCAAGGGCAAGGCCTATTCGGAAGTCTCGGCCGCCTCTCACAGCCCCGACCATAGCCTGTTCGCCTATGCCGAGGACGCCCAGGGCTCGGAAGTCCACAAGATCTACGTCAAGGATCTGGCGACCGGCGCTGTCCTCCCGGAGGTGATCCAGAGCGCCACCGGCGACTTCGCCTTCTCGCCCGACAGCCAGTGGATCTTCTGGACCAACCGCGACGACAACGGACGGCCGGACAAGATCTTCCGCCGGCCGGCGCGCGGCGGCGAAACCTCCCTGGTCTATGACGAGCCAGACGACGGCATGTTCATTGGCGTGGGACGCACCGCCGACGACAAGTTCATCGTTATCGGCATCCAGAACCAGGAGACCTCCGAGGCGCGCTATATCCCCGCCGCCGCGCCGACGGCGGAACCCGTGATCCTGGAGCCACGACAGGTCTCCGTCCGCTACGACGTCGATCACTGGGGCGACCGCTGGGTGATCCGCACCAACGCCGACGATGCCATAGACTTCAAGATCGTCCAGGCCCCGACCGAGACGCCAGGCAAGATACATTGGAAGGACCTGGTACCCCATACGCCGGGTCGCTTCATCGAAGGCATGGATCTGACGAGGGATCATCTGGCCCGGCAGGAGCGGGCCGACGCCAACACCCGCATCATCATCCGCGACCGACAGGGCACCGAGCACCAGATCGCGGTGGACGAACCCGCTTTCGCCCTGTCCTTGGCGGGCGCCTCGGAGTTCGACACCACCACGACCCGCTACACCTACAACTCGCCCTCCACCCCGACGCAGACGTTTGACTACGACATGGCGACGCGGGAACGGACGCTGCGCAAGACCCAGCAGATTCCCTCGGGACACGACATCGCGAACTATGTGGTCGAGCGGCTGAACGCCCCGGCTGCTGACGGTAAGTTGGTGCCGGTGACGGTTCTGCGTCGACGGACCACGCCCATAGACGGTTCCGCGCCGCTGCTTCTGTATGGCTACGGTTCCTATGGCATTCCCATGCCGGCCAGCTTCTCGACCAATCGTCTGTCGTTGGTCGACCGCGGCTGGATCTACGCCATCGCCCATATCAGGGGCGGATCGGACAAGGGCTGGGGCTGGTTCCTCGATGCGAGGAAGATGACGAAGAAGAACACCTTCACCGACTTCATCGCCGCCGCCGAGCACCTGATCGACCGCAACTACGCCAGGGCCGGAAACATCGTGGCCCAGGGCGGATCGGCGGGCGGCATGCTGATGGGTGCGGTCAACAACATGCGGCCCGACCTGTGGGCCGGGATCATCGGCCAGGTGCCGTTCGTCGACGTCGTCAACACCATGAGCGACACCTCGTTGCCGCTGACGCCGCCGGAATGGCCCGAGTGGGGCAATCCGATCGAAGACCCCGCCGCCTACGACTATATGATGAGCTACAGCCCCTACGACCAGGTGAAGCCCCAGGCCTATCCGGCCGTGCTGGCGACCGGCGGCCTGTCCGATCCGCGCGTCACCTATTGGGAGCCGGAGAAGTGGGTCGCCAAGCTGCGGCCCGCCACCACCTCGGGCAAGCCGGTGCTGTTGAAGATCAATATGGAGGCCGGGCACGGCGGGGCGGCCGGCCGGTTCGACTATCTGAAGGAGGTCGCCCACGACTACGCCTTCGCCGTCTGGGCCGTCGACAAGGGCTGGCAGACGGCGTGACCTCGCCCGTCGTTCGCGATGTCCGCCCCGGCGACATGGCTGCGATCACGGCCATCTACGCCGAAAGCGTGGTGAACGGACGCGGCACCTTCGAGTTGGAAGCGCCGGATGAGACGGAGATGACGGCTCGTTTCGCCGCCGTGGCGGATCTGGGCCTGCCGCGTCTGGTCGCCGAGATCGACGGGCGCGTGGTCGGCTACGCCTACGCCGGGCCGTTCCGCACCAGGCAGGCCTATCGCTACATGGTCGAGGATTCGATCTACGTCGCACCGGTGGCGCGTGGAAGCGGCGTCGCCGGCGCGCTTCTAGACGCCCTGATCCGGCGCTGCGAGGCGATGGGCCTGAGGCAGATGGTCGCCGTCATCGGCGATTCCGACAACCTGGCCTCCATCGCCCTCCACCACGCGCGCGGCTTTTCGCATGCGGGCGTGTTCAAGGCGGCGGGCTGGAAACACGGGGATTGGCGCGATGTCGTCTTCATGCAGCGCGCCCTGAGCCAGGGCGGGGACACGCCACCCGACGCCCCCGGTCTTTCTCTGATCGACAAGAAAACCCCAGCCTGAGGCGTTGCGGCGGATAGACGCGCGCCCTATCCTGAGCAGGTGCGGATCGTCTCCTCAATCCTGTTGCTGATCGGCGCCCTGGCGGTGCTGTCGCTGGGCGTCAGCGGCGCCTTCGCCGCGCCCGCCGCCCATGCAGCGCCCTGTCATGAGACGACGCAGACGGTCGGCCGGACGGACACCGGCCGTCCATCCGATCACGCGCCCAGGACGCTGAAGGCCATGGCCTGCTGCGTAGCCTGCGTGGCGACGCCCGCTTCCGCGCCGGCCGCCCTGCCCCCATCGTCGCTGACGATCATCCGGATCGCGTCGGTTTCAGCCAGCCTGCCCATGGGCCGCCGACTGTCGCCCGAACCCGGACCGCCGCGCCTCCTGATCGCCTGAAGTCCGCGCGTCGTTTCGGCGCCCTCAGTCACGATCACATCAAAGGAGGCCCTGATGGCCATCCGAACCCTCGTCGGCGTCTGCGCCGGCGCGTCCCTCCTGGTCCTCGGCCAGGCGGCGACAGCTCAAGACCACACGCATCACATGCCCGCCCCCGCTGCGGCGAGCCCCGCGCCCCACGACATGAGCAGCCATGACGCCATGACGTCCGATGCGGCCCATGCCATGCCCATGACCAGCCCCTATGGCGACTGGCCCATGAGCCGCGACGCCTCGGGCACAAGCTGGCAACCCGACGCCGGCGACCACGGCGGCGTCCACGCCATGCGTGGCGACTGGATGCTGATGACCCACGCCCTGTTGAATGTCGTCTACGACCGTCAATCCGGACCGCGCGGCGGCGACAAGACCTTCGTCGCCGGCATGCTGATGACCTCGGCGCGGCGCGACTTCAGCGACGGCTCCACCCTGAACCTGCGCGCCATGCTCAGCCCCGACCCGCTGATGGGCAAATCCGGTTATCCGCTGCTTCTGGCGGCGGGAGAAACGGCGGACGGGGTCACGCCCCTGGTCGATCGCCAGCACCCCCATGACGCCTTCATGGAGTTGTCGGCCAGCTATTCGAAACGCCTGTCCGACAAGGACAGCCTCTATGGCTACATTGGTCTACCGGGCGAGCCTGCCTTCGGTCCCCCTGCCTTCATGCATCGCATGAGCGCAATGGACAGCCCCGAGGCGCCGATCACCCACCACTGGCTTGATTCGACCCATATCGTTTTCGGCGTAGCCACCCTGGGCTGGGCGCACGACCGGTTCAAGCTGGAGACATCCGCCTTCAAGGGACGTGAGCCCGACCAGCACCGGTGGGACATCGACGCCCCCCGGCTGGACAGTTGGTCGGTGCGCGGCAGCTGGAATCCGACCGATGAATGGTCGCTCCAGGCGTCCTACGCCAAGGTTTCCGCGCCCGAGCAGCTGGAGCCGGACGAGGACGAGACCAAATGGTCCGCCAGCGCCATCCATACCCGGCGCCTGGGCGAGGCCGGCTGGTGGTCTTCAACCCTGGCCTGGGGACGCAAGACCAACGATCATGGCGAGTCCAGGGACGGCTGGCTGCTGGAATCGGCCGTCCATCCCAACGAGCGCTGGACCGTCTTCGGGCGCGCCGAGCGGATCGAAACGGATGAACTGGTCCCTGGCGTCGGCGGCGGCCATGGCCCGCTCTATGCCGTCGGCAAGGCTTCGGTCGGCGCCGTTCGCGACTGGCGGATCGCGCCGAACATCCGGTTCGGCCTAGGCGCCCTCTATGCGGTCAATCGCGTGCCCCAGGCGCTTGAACCCCTCTATGGCGGCGATCCGGACGGGGGCATGGTCTTCGTCCGGCTGAAGATCGATTGACGGGTCAGGCCCGTTCGGCGGTCGCCGGGCGGGCCGACGCCTCTGGCGCGTGGCGTGTCAGGCCATATCCTGCCGCGGCTAGGCCAAGAGCCAGCATCAGCCCGCCGGCGATCAGAGCCACGCGGACATGTTTGTGCAGATGATAGAGCAACTCGCCGATCATCGACCGCTCCCGCGATCCTGGACTGTGCCAATACGGTCCATTCAGTCGGGATTACAGCAAAAGCCGCGCCCGACAGAATCGCAGATGCGTGAACGGCGTTCTTTCAGACCAGGCGGCTTTGCTCCAGCGCCGCGCCGATGAAGCTGGCGAACAGCGGATGCGGCGCGAACGGACGGCTCTTGAGCTCGGGGTGATACTGGACGCCGATGAACCAGGGATGGTCCGGCCGCTCCACGGTCTCGGGCAGGACGCCGTCCGGCGACAGGCCGGCGAAGACTAGGCCGGCCTTCTCCTCGATCGCCTCGCGATAGTTGATGTTGACCTCGTAGCGGTGGCGGTGACGCTCGCTGATGTCGGTCGTCCCATAAATGTCGGCGATCCGCGATCCGGCCTTCAACGTAGATTCATAGGCGCCCAAGCGCATGGTGCCGCCCAGGTCCCCGCCCTGCTGACGCAGGACGCGCTGGTTGCCTTGCGTCCATTCGGTCATCAGGCCGACGACCGGCTCGGACGTCGGGCCGAACTCGGTCGAGGACGCCTTGGGATAGCCCGCCAGGTTTCGCGCCGCCTCGATCACCGCCATCTGCATGCCGAAGCAGATGCCGAAATACGGAATGTTGCGCTCACGGGCGAAACGCGCCGCCTCGATCTTGCCTTCCGCCCCGCGCTCGCCGAAGCCGCCGGGCACCAGGATGGCGTGGGCGCCCTCCAGCCGTTCAGCGCAGGCCTCCGGGTCGCCTTCGAAGGTGTCGGCCTCGACCCAATCGATGTTGACCTTGACGTTGTTGGCGACGCCCCCGTGGTGCAGAGCCTCGATCAGAGACTTATAGGCGTCCTTCAGCACGGTGTATTTGCCCACCACGGCGATGGTGACTTCGCCATCCGGATGCAGACGGCGGCGCACGATCTCTTCCCAACCCGTCAGGTCAGGTTCCGGCGCATCGGCGATACCGAAATGGGCCAGGACTTCGCGGTCCAGACCCTCGCGGTGATAGTCCAGCGGCACGGCGTAGATGTCGGCCGAATCCATCGCCTGGATCACGCCGCTCTCACGCACATTGCAGAACAGGCCGATCTTACGCTTTTCGTCGGCGGGTATCGGCTGTTCGCAGCGGCACAGCAGGATGTCGGGCTGGATGCCGATCGAGCGCAGTTCCTTGACCGAATGCTGCGTCGGCTTGGTCTTCATCTCGCCGGCGGTCTTGATGAAGGGCAGCAGCGTCAGGTGCACGAAACACGACTGACCGCGGGGCAGGTCCTGGCCCAGTTGGCGAATGGCCTCGAAGAAGGGCAAGCCCTCGATGTCGCCGACCGTGCCGCCGATCTCGACCAGCACGAAATCGACGTCTTCGCCCGCATCGGTCAGGGCCGGCGTCAGGCAGAAGGATTTGATCTGGTCGGTGACGTGCGGGATCACCTGCACGGTCGCGCCCAGATAGTCGCCGCGCCGCTCCTTCTCCAGGATGGTCGAATAGATGCGACCGGTGGTGACGTTGTCGGACTTGGCCGCCGAGACGCCGGTGAACCGCTCGTAGTGGCCAAGGTCCAGGTCAGTCTCGGCGCCGTCGTCGGTCACGAAGACCTCGCCGTGCTGATAGGGGCTCATCGTGCCCGGATCGACGTTGAGATACGGGTCCAGCTTGCGCAGGCGGACCTTGTAGCCGCGGGCCTGAAGAAGAGCGCCGAGGGCGGCGGAGGCGAGGCCTTTTCCAAGCGAGGAAACCACGCCGCCGGTGATGAACACATAGCGAGCCATGGGCGAACACCTTACTCCATGATTCGCAAAGGCGGCATGGCCCGAAGCGAATCGAACTGTTGATCAAAAGAAGAAAGCGCGCCCTGCGGCGCGCTTTCGAAGAGGTCGTCGAGGGTCCGTCCGTTACCGGGCGGGCTGTTGCGTCGGCGCCTGGGCGGGGGCCGAGACGCTGGCTTCCAGATCGTCCAGCGACGGCGCCGCCGGCTTGGCCGGCTGGGCGGGCTGCGGCTGGGCCGGTTGTTGTTGAGGCTGGCTGGACGCCGGCTTGGTGGCCAGCGATCCGACGGCGTCGGCGTCGATCCCGGACACGGCGGCGCGGTCCATGTTGCCGACGACGGTCAGCACAATGGTCAGGCCGAACAGCAGGGCCGCCAGGACCCACGTCACCTTCGTCAGCAGATTGCCGGCGCCCCGCGCCGTCATGAATCCCGAAGGTCCGCCGCCCATGCCCAAGGCGCCGCCCTCGGAACGCTGCAGCAGCACCACGCCCGTCAGGGAAATGGCGACGATGATGATGGCGACGAGCAGGATGGTCTGGAGCATGGCGTCATTCATGTGGGCGCGAAGGTGCGCCGATCAAGCGGCGGCCTCTATCATCGAAGCCCGCCGGGGGCAAACGTCACGCGGCGCGGATGATCTTCAGAAAATCCTCGGCCTTCAGGGATGCGCCGCCGACCAGGGCCCCGCCGACCTCTGCGGTCGCCAGAATCTCGGCGGCGTTCTCGGGCTTCACCGAACCGCCGTAGAGGATCGGGGTCCGCGTCGCCGCCTGGCCCAGCCGCCGCACCAGGGCCGTGCGGATGGCGGCGTGCACCTCGGCGATTTGCTCCAGCGTCGGCGTCAGACCCGTGCCGATGGCCCAGACCGGCTCATAGGCGACGGCGAACGGACGTTCGGCCAGGCTGTCCGGCAGCGACTTCTCCACCTGGGCGCTGACCACGGCGACAGCCTCGCCAGCTTCGCGCTGCACCAGGGTTTCGCCGACGCAGACGATCGGCTCCAGCCCCGCGGCGACGGCCGCCTCGACCTTGGCCGCCACGTCGGCGTCGCTCTCATTGAATGCGGCGCGCCGTTCGGAATGCCCCAGGATCACCAGGGTCGCGCCCGCATCCGCCAGCATTTCGGCGGACACCGAACCGGTGAAGGCGCCCGCCGGCTTCTCGTGGCAATCCTGGCCACCCAGTTCGACGCCGCCGCCAGTCAAGACGGCGTTCATGCGATCCAGCAGGGTCGCGGGCGGGCACAGGGCGACCCGGCAGCGGGCGTCCTGCCCCTCAAGCGCTTCACGCAGCGCGGCGGCTTGGGCCAGATCGGCGGACAGGCCGTGCATCTTCCAATTGCCGGCGATCAACTTCACGGATTGTTTCATGGGCGCTTCTCTAGGCGCCGTAAAACGCGAAGCCAAGGCCTTTCGCCGCATTCCGGACATGAAGCCGTCCTTGCAGGGGCGCGTCCGGCCCGACTATACGCCACCATGACGCCAATCTCGGCACGTCCTCGAGCTTTCGAATGATCACCGCTTTCCGCGCCTTTTCCCGCTCCAAGTGGGCCGCCGCCCTGCTGGTCCTGATAGCCGTCAGTTTCGTGATCGTCGGCGCGCGCATGGACGTGTTTGCCAACCTGGGTTCGAAACATGTGATCGACGCCGGATCGCGCACGATGAACGAGGCCGAGTTCCGCACCGCCTTCGATCAGGTCCGCACCCGGCTGCAGGAACAGGCGGGTCGCCCACTGACCAATCAGGACCTGGTGGCGGAGAACATCCACATCCGCTTCCTGGACAGCCAGACGGAACAGCTAGGCTTCCTGAACTGGGCCTGGAAGGCCGGCATCCGGCCGGGCCAGGAACTGATCGTCAAGCAGATCCGTCAGATCCCGGCCTTCTTCAACTCCGTCACCGGCCAGTTCGACCAGCAGGCCTATCAGACCGCCCTGGCCCAGCAGAACCTGACCCCGGCCATGTTGGAGCAGGATCTGCGCGACCAATACGCCATGGAGCATTTCGGTTCGGCCGTCTTCGCCGGCGCCCGTGTGCCGCGTATCTACGGCGCCCTTCTGGCGGGTTCGGCCTATGAGGCCCGCGACGGTCGCTGGTTCGAGGTGACGCGCGCCATGGCCGGTCAGGTCGCCGCTCCCACCGACGCCCAGCTGAACGCCTTCATTCAGGAAAACGCCGAGCGCCTGCGCGCGCCGGAGTTCCGCATGGTCTCGGTCGTCCTGTTCACCCCTGAACGCAACGCCGCGCCTGCGATTTCCGAGGACCGCATCCGCGAGCGCTTCCAGTTCAAGAAGGACAGCCTGGGCAAGCCCGAGACCCGCAGCTTCGTCACCCTGACGGCGCCGAATCGCGAAACGGCCCAGAAGGTCGCCGCCGCCTTGCGCGCCGGTCAGTCGCCGGCCGAGGCGGGGCGCGCCAACAACATCACCCCGGCCGTCTTCGATGCGACGCCGCGCACCGCCATCGGCGACGCCGCCACGGCCGGAGCCGTCTTCGGCCTTCAGCCCAATCAGGTGTCCGATCCGGTTCAGGCCGGCGTCGGCTTCGCGGTCGCCAAGGTCACGGCGATCCAGCCCGGACAGCCTGCGACGCTGGAGAACAGCCGTGAGCAGATCGTGCAGGAGCTGCGCGAAGAGGACGTGAAAACCCAGACCTACGCCAAGGTCGAGAAGTACGAAGCCGCCCGTCAGGCCGGCAAGAATCTCGCCGACGCCGCTCAGTCGGTCGGCGCCCGCCTGGTCGAACTGCCGCCCTTCACCAAGGACGGCAAACTGCCGAACGGCCAGGCCCTGAACGCCCCGCCCCAGATATTCGAAACGGCCTGGAGCCTGACAAAGGGCGGCGAAAGCGACGTCATCGACGCCGGCCAGGGTCAGTATTTCGCCGTCCGCGTGAACGACATCCGCCCGTCCGCCCTGCCGACCCTGGCCGAGGTGCGCGAACCCCTCGCGCAGCAGTGGGTCCAGCGCGAGACCCTGCGCAAGGTGTCGGCCAAGGCCGAGGAACTGGCCGGCCGCGTCCGTAACGGCGAGGACATCGCCGCCGTGGCCCGCTCGGTCAACGCGCCCCTGACGGTCCGCACCGGCGTGATGCGCGACCAGGCCACCCAGCAGGCGCTGGGCCAGGCCGTGCTCCAGGGCCTGTTCGGCCAGGGCAAGGGCCAAGTCTTCTCGCAACCGGGCGAACAGGGCTTCGTTATCGGGCGCGTGGACAATGTCCACGCCGCCAATCCGGCCGTCGCGGGCCCCCTGGCCGAACAGGTCCGTCCGCGCCTGACGCAGGAACTGGTGCAGGCCCTGGTTCAGGCCGAGATGACCGCCGGCGCGAAGACGTCCAAGGCCAAGAACGACCCGGCGATGGCGCGTCAGGCGCTGGGTCTGTCGGGCGACGCCCCGGCCGCCCCGCCGCAATGAGCCAGGCTGCGTTCGGCGAAGGCGATTTCGACGCCTTCGCCTCCGGCCTTTCCGCCGGTCGCCCCCAGGTCGTCGTTCGACGCGTGATCGACGATCTGGAAACGCCGGTTTCGGCCTTCCTGAAACTGGGTCGCGATCGCCCCTACGCCTGTCTGCTGGAATCGGTGGAAGGCGGGGCGGTAAAGGGGCGCTACTCCATCCTGACGCTGGACCCCGACGTCGTCTGGCGCTGTCGATCCGACAAGGCCGAAATCGCGCGCGGCGCGCAGATCGCTGACGGCCAGTTCATCGCCGAGCCCCTGCCGACCCTTCAGTCGCTGCGCGCCCTGATCGCGGCCTCCCGCTTCGATCTGCCCGACGACCTGCCGCCGATGGCGGCGGGCCTGTTTGGGGTTTTCGGCTACGACATGGTGCGATTGCTGGAACCCTTGGGTGCGCCCAATCCCGATCCGCTGAACCTGCCCGACGCCGTCCTGACCCGACCATCCCTGGTCGCCATCTTCGATTCGGTCCGGCATGAGATCGTCCTGGTCGCCGCCGCCTATCCCGACGCGGAGATCGCCCCCCAGGCGGCCTTCGACGCCGCCGTGGAGCGGTTGAACGCTTTCGAAGCCGCCCTACGTCAGCCCCTGCCCCTTCGGGCCGCCCCGCAGGAAACGCCGGCGCCGGTCTTCACCTCGCCGGTCGATCAGGCCGGTTTCGGTCGGATGGTGGCCCACGCCAAGGACTACATCATCGCGGGCGACATCTTCCAGGTCGTGCTCAGCCACCGCTTCTCGGCCCCGTGGTCAGACGACCCCTTCGCCTTCTATCGGTCCCTGCGCCGCCAGAATCCGTCGCCTTATCTGTTCTATCTGAACTTCGACGGTTTCCAGCTGGCGGGATCCAGCCCCGAAATCCTGGTCCGGCTGAAGGACGGCACGGTCACGATCCGGCCCCTGGCCGGCACCCGCGCACGGGGCGCCACGCCCGAGGCCGACAAGGCCCTGGAAGCCGAACTCCTGGCCGACCCCAAGGAACTGGCCGAACACCTGATGCTGCTGGACCTGGGGCGCAACGATGTGGGCCGCGTCGCCGCGCCCGGCACGGTCGAGGTGACGGAAAGCTTCGTCGTCGAACGCTACAGCCAGGTCATGCACATCGTCTCCAATGTGCGCGGCAAGGCCGATCCGAAGTTGGACGCGGTGGACACCCTGCTGGCCGCCCTGCCCGCCGGCACCCTGTCGGGCGCGCCCAAGGTGCGGGCGATGGAGATCATCGACGAGCTGGAATCCGAAAAACGCGGCGTCGGCTATGGCGGCGGGGTCGGCTACATCTCTGCGGGGGGCGAGGCGGATATCTGCATCACCCTGCGCACGGCCCTGTTCGCGAATGGCCGCATCTTCGTCCAGGCCGGAGCCGGCGTCGTGGCCGACAGCGATCCTGTCGCGGAGTACGCCGAGACCCAACACAAGGCGCGCGCCCCGATGCGGGCGGCCGAAGACGCCTGGCGCTTTCGCTCGGGCAACCGCTAGGGCTCAGCCCCCTGGGTTTCAGGGCTGATAGGTCGACGTGGCGTCTTCGAAGTGGACGCCCGGCCCGATCACCATGACGCACGCCATCAGAACCGCCGCCGTCGCCGCCAAGGCGGCCGCGCCAAGGGCCGACAGGCTGCTGGCCTGGGGTTCGACCACGACCAGCCGCGCCTTGGCGGCGGCGATCTTGTCGGCGATGTCTTGTTCGGCGGTCAGTTTCACGCGCTCATTTGACGCCGGCAACGGTTAAGATGCGCTTTAGCGCGTCCCGATGCTTGGCGTCGGCGACGCTCGCGCCTAGAACCGCGCCATGATCCTCGTCGTCGATAACTACGACAGCTTCACCTACAACCTCGTCCACTACCTCGCGGAGTTGGGCGCGCCGACCCATGTGGTGCGCAACGACGACCTGACGACGGACCAGGCCTGGGCGCTGAACCCCGCCGCCGTGCTGCTGTCGCCCGGCCCCTGCGCGCCGGATCAGGCCGGCATCTGCCTGCCCCTGATCGCCAGTGCGCCCGCGTCCATGCCGATCCTGGGCGTCTGCCTGGGGCACCAGGCCATCGGTCAGGCCTTCGGCGGGGACGTCATTCGCGCCAAGACCCTGATGCACGGCAAGACCTCGCCCATCCTACATGAGGGCAGAAGCGTCTTCGCCGGCCTGCCTTCGCCCTTCACGGCGACGCGCTATCACTCGCTGGCGGTCAAGCGAGAGACCCTGCCGGATTGTCTGGAAGTCACCGCCTGGACCGCCGACGACGAGATCATGGGCCTGCAGCACCGCACGCGGCCCATTCATGGCGTTCAGTTCCACCCCGAGTCCATCGCCACGGAACACGGTCATGACATGCTAGCCAACTTCCTGACCCTGGCCGGCGTGAAGCGCCTCGCGGCCGCCTGATCGTGGCGGACGGGTTCAAGCCGATCCTCGCCCGTCTGGTCGAGGGCCAACCCCTGACCTCGCAGCAGGCGCACGACTTCTTCGCTGCCTGCCTGCGTGGCGAACCGACCCCGGCCCAGGTCGCCGCCGCCGTGACCGCCCTGCGCCTGCGCGGCGAAACGGTGGACGAGATCACCGCCTTCGCCGGCGCCATGCGCGAGGCCGCCCTGACGCTGGATCATCCCTATGAGGTGATCGACACCTGCGGCACGGGCGGCGACGGCCAACACACCTACAACATCTCCACCGCTGCGGCCCTGGTCCTGGCGGGCGCCGGACTGAAGGTCGCCAAACACGGCAACCGCGCCATGTCGTCCAAGTCGGGATCGTCGGATGTGCTGTCGATTCTGGGCGTCAATCTGATGGCGTCACCGGCCCAGCAGCGGTTGGCGCTGGACGAGGCGGGCATCTGTTTCCTGTTCGCCCCGGCCTATCACGGCGCCATGCGACACGTCGGCCCGGTGCGCGCCGAAATCGGTTTTCGGACGGTTTTCAATCTATTGGGGCCGCTTTCGAACCCCGCGTCTGCACGGCGTCAGGTGATGGGCGTCTATGATCCCCGGCTGCTGGAGCCCCTGGCCGAGGTTCTGGGCCGCCTGGGCGCCGTGCGCGCCTGGACCGTCCATGGCCAGGGGCTGGACGAATTGGCGATTTCGGGCCCGACCGAGGTGGCCGAGTGGAAGGACGGCGCGGTGCGGCGGTTCGCTGTGACGGCCGAGGACGCCGGCCTGCCCCGCGCGCCGGTCGAGGCCATTCGCGGCGGCGACGCCGAGGAGAACGCCGCCGCCCTGCGCGCGCTGTTGCAGGGTCAGGCCGGCCCCTACCGCGACATTGTGTTGCTGAACGCCGCCGCGGCCTTCGTGGTATCCGATCGCGCGGCCGACCTGGCCGAAGGGGCCGCCCTGGCCGCCGCCGCCATCGACGACGGCCGCGCCGCCCAGGCCCTGGAACGCCTGGCGCGGATCACCTCCACGCCCTTGGAAACGGAAGGGGACGCATGACCGACGTGTTGGAACGGATCGCCGCCTACAAGCGCGAGGACGTCGCCGCCCGCAAGGCCGCCGCCTCTCAGGATGCGATCGAAGCCCTGGCGCGCGCCGCCTCCGCCCCTCGCGGCTTTCGCGACGCCCTGGATCGGACCGTCGAGGAAACCGGCCGCCCCGCCCTGATCGCCGAGATCAAGAAGGCCAGTCCGTCCAAGGGCCTGATCCGAGCCGATTTCGACCCGACCGCCCTGGCGCTTTCGTATGAAGCCGGCGGCGCGGCCTGCCTGTCGGTTCTGACCGACGGCCCCAGCTTCCAGGGCGACGACGCCTATCTGGGCCAGGCGCGCTCCGCCGTCGCCCTGCCCTGCCTGCGCAAGGACTTTCTGGTCGATCCCTGGCAGGTCGCCGAGAGCCGGGCCCTGGGCGCCGACTGCATCCTGATCATCCTGGCCATGGTCGATGACGCCCTGGCGGCTGAACTGCTGTCCGAGGCCGAAAGGTTCGGTATGGACGCCCTGATCGAGACGCACGACGAAGGCGAAATGGCTCGCGCCTGCGTCTTGGGGGGGGATCTGGTCGGGGTGAACAACCGTTCGCTGCGCACCTTCGAAGTGGATCTGGAAGTCACCGAACGCCTGTCGATGCTTAGCCCCGTGCGCGCCCTGCTGGTGGCCGAAAGCGGCATCTTCACGTCTGAGGACGTGGAACGCGTCTCGGCCGCCCATGCCCAGGCCATCCTGGTCGGCGAAAGCCTGATGCGCCAGGACGACGTGGAGGCGGCGACCCGCCGACTGCTGGCCGCCTGACATCCGCCTCGGCGGAGATCAGGGCCGCCGTTAAGTTGACATTAGGAAGGAACACTTACAGAACATCGTCAATGTTCACGGCTCGTTCCGATTCGTCGGTCGGGCGCATGAGGGGCCGGCGATGCTCACGCGCAAGCAGCACGAACTGCTGATGTTCATCCACGAACGAATTCAGGAAACGGGTGTTTCCCCGTCGTTCGACGAGATGAAGGAGGCGCTGGACCTGGCGTCCAAGTCGGGCATTCACCGGCTGATCACGGCGCTGGAGGAGCGCGGCTTCATCCGTCGCCTGGCCCACCGCGCCCGCGCGCTGGAAGTCACCAAACTGCCTGAACAGGCCACCGCCGGCGCCCCGCGGGGCCGGGCGGGCTTCAAACCCGACGTGATCGAAGGCGGCGGCGGCCTGTCGGCGTCCGTTTCCGCCCCCGCCAACGACACCCGCGAACTGCCGCTTCTGGGCAAGATCGCCGCCGGCACCCCCATCGCCGCCATCCAGCACGAGCAGGACCGTCTCCCCGTGCCGGAATCCCTGCTGGGCAAGGGCGATCACTATCTGCTGGAGATCGAAGGCGACTCCATGATCGAAGCGGGCATTCTGAACGGCGACCTGGTGGTCATCCGACGCGGCGACACGGCCAACAACGGCGAGATCGTCGTGGCCCTGGTCGAGGGCGAGGAAGCCACGCTGAAGCGTCTGCGCCGCAAGGGCGCCTCCATCGCGCTGGAGCCCGCCAATCGGCTGTATGAAACGCGCATTTTCGGACCGGATCAGGTCCAGGTTCAGGGCCGTCTGGTCGGCCTCATGCGGCGCTATCACTGACGTCGGGATCGGGCTGGCGGGTCCAGGGGCGCCGACCCCGGACCTGGATCGTCCAGACGGCGCGCCAGCCCTGCCCCTCCTGCCACAGTTCAACCGCCCCGCCCCGTGCATAATCGACGCCGTCCAGCACCAGCCGTCCCTCGCAGGCCGGCGGTAGAACTGGAACCGCCGCCCGCACGCTGACGATCGGCGCCGAACGGCACAGGGTTTCCATCTGATCGGCGTCCGGGCTGCGTTTGCCCCACCACAACGCCACAGGCCCTGACACAGGCGTGTCCGGCAGACAGGAGAAGCGCTTGCAGGTCCAGCCGTCTTGCGGCCGACCCGTCATCTCCAGACCCCTTCGGCGGGACCAGAGATCGACCGCGAATTCGCGTACGCCGGGCCGGACCACGACGGCCTGATCCGCCCGACGGAAGGCCGCATTGGTCCCGCCGTCTCCGATCCATAGATCCGGCGGGGCGGGCCGGGGCCACAGCAGAACCGCCGCCGCGAACGGCGCTCCCAGCCATCGGAGTCGACCGCGCCACAGACAGATGAACAGCACGCCCAGAAAGGCGATGGGCAGAACATAGTCTGGCGCACTGGCGATGGTGCGGACCGCGCCGGGCAGACCGGCCGCCCAACCGCCGATCCTCAGCATCACCTCCACGCCCCATCCCGCGACGGTCAGAAAAGGCGCGCCCAGGCCCAAGGGCTCCAGCGCCGCGCCCAGGGCCAGGGCCGGCATCAGGATGAAGTCCGCCACCGGCGCCGTGCCCAGATTTGCCAGCAGGCCGTACATGGCGGTGCGATTGAAATGCTGCATGGCGAAAGGACCTGTCGCCAGTCCGGCGACCAGACTGGCCGTCACCGCCGCGGTCAACCAGCCGCCGAAACGCTGAACGGCCGCGACCGGCCAGGGCACGGAAATCTCTCGCGTCCGTTTCGGCCAGGCCTCGACCAGCGCCACGAGAGCAGCGGTCGCCGCGAACGACATCTGAAACCCTGGCGTCACAACGGCCTCCGGCTGCAAGGCCAGGACCACAAAGGCCGCGACCGCCAGACCGTGCATCGTCACCGCCTGCCGATCCAGAAGGATGGCCAGGAAGGCGATGGCGGCGGTGATGGCCGCCCGTTCCGCCGGCGGCGGCGCGCCCGATACGACCAGATAGACCGCCAGCGCCGCCAGTCCCGCCGTCGCGGCGATCTTCTTGCCCGACACCCTCAGGGCCAGCCAAGGCCAGGCGGCAACGCCCAACCGCACGACGAAGAAGACGAAGCCGCCGACAATCGCCATGTGCAGGCCCGATACCGACAGGATATGCGCCAGTCCGGAATCGCGCATCAGGTCCAGATCCCTCTGGCTGATCCAGGTTTCGTGACTGGTGGTCATGGCGGCGGCGACCCCGCCGTTGCGCGGCCCCAACCGAGCCACGATCCGCTGGGCCAGGGCATAGCGCGCGCCGTTCACAGCCATGGTCAGCCGTAGTCGCCAGGGCGGCGGCGACAGTTCGGTGCGCCGTGTTTCGCCCAGGGCGAAGGCCACTCCGCCCATGCTCTGGAAGAAGGCGTTGCGGCCGAAGTCGTAGGCGCCAGGGCTGGCGGGCGCGGGCGGCGGGTTCAGAATGGCGAATAGTCTGATCGCATCGCCGGGACGCGGCGGCTGGCCGCGCACCGTGGCTCTCAGCCTGACCGGCGTCTGATCCGGCGCCAGTCCGCGAATCCGCACCGGCGCGATCACGACCCGCGCCCCGCGTTGGCCTGGACTATCCACGTCAACGACCCAGGCCTCGATGACAGTGGGACGGTTCAGCGCCGGGGCGATCGGAGCGGCGACCATCTCGGTCCGCATCTTGGCCGCCGCCAAACCGCCCGTCAGACAGGCGGCGATCAGCAACGACCAGGTCCAAACCCGCGCCACGCCCCGATGCCGCGCCCATAACCACGCAACGACTGTCGCAAGGGCCAGGATCAGCAGGGGCCACAACGGCGGCTCGAGCCGCAGTCCAAAATAGATCGCCGCACCGCCGCCAAAGGCCACCGGCGCCCATAACCGCCAGCGCGACGATTGGGCCGCGATCTCGCCCGTCCACCAGGCGTGCAAACGCGCGGCGGGGGTAGGTTTTGCCGTCCCGGGAGGTATAAGGGCCTCCCTCACGGACCCTTCCCCCATGACCTTGCCTTCCTCGACCGTCGTCACCCGCTTCGCTCCCTCGCCCACAGGCTATCTGCATATCGGCGGCGCGAGAACCGCCTTGTTCAACTGGCTGTACGCAAAGAGACACGCTGGACGTTTTCTGATCCGCATCGAGGACACCGATCGCGAGCGATCCACGGACGAAGCCGTGAAGGCGATCTTCGACGGTCTGAGCTGGCTGGAGCTGTTCGCCGACGAGGAACCAGTCTTCCAGTTCAGCCGCGCCGACCGGCACCGCGAGGTGGTCGACCAACTGCTGGAGAGCGGTCACGCCTACCGCGACTTCACCACGGCCGAGGAAACCGGCCGCCTGAGGGACGCGGCCAAGGCCGAGAGGCGTCCGTTCGAATCGCCTTGGCGTGACCGGGAACCGACGGTGGACGATCTGGCTCTGCCGCACGTCGTTCGCTTCCGGCGGCCGCAAGGAACGACCGTCACCGTGCCTGACGAAGTGCAGGGCGCCGTCAGCTGGTCAACCGACGATCTGGACGATCTGGTCCTGCTGCGCTCGGACGGCGCGCCGACCTACAATCTGGCGGTCGTCGTGGACGATCACGACATGGGCGTCACCCATGTCATTCGCGGCGACGACCACCTGAACAACGCCGCGCGCCAGAGTTTGATCTACGACGCCCTGGGTTGGACGCGGCCGATCTTCGCCCATATCCCGCTGATCCACGGCCCCGACGGCGCCAAGCTGTCCAAGCGTCACGGCGCCCAGGCGGTGCACGAATACGCCGAGATGGGCTATCTGCCCGAAGCCATGCGCAACTATCTGACCCGCCTGGGCTGGGCGCACGGCGACGACGAACTGTTCAGCGACGCCCAGGCCATCGAATGGTTCGATCTGGCCGGTATCGGCAAGGCGCCGGCGCGGCTGGACTTCGACAAGCTGGCCCACGTCAACGCCCACTGGCTGCGCCTGGCCGACGACGATCGCCTGGCCAAGATGGCGCTGGACGCACACCTTCAGCGCGGCCGCCTGCTCCAGCCGGACGATGAAGATCGGCTGCGTCGCGCCATGCCCTTTGTGAAGGATCGCGCCAAGACCATCCTGGAACTGGCGGATCAGACGCAGTTTGTGCTGAAGGCGCGTCCGCTGACGCTGGACGACAAGGCGCGCGCCCTGCTGTCCGGTGAAACCCTGGAACGACTGGGCCGTCTGCGCGATCGTCTGGCCCTGTTCCAATCCTGGGACGTCTTCGCCCTGGAAGCGGAGTTGAAAACCTTCGCCGAAGACGAAGGCGTCGGCTTCGGAAAGATCGGTCCCACCGCCCGCGCCGCCCTTACCGCAGGGTCAACTTCGCCCGATATCGCACGAATTTTGTCGGCCTTGGGCCGCGAGGAAAGCTTGGGGCGCTTGGATGATGCGCTGCAACAGACTAAGTGATCACCCACACACCCAAAAGCGCCCGACGCCTCTCCGCGACCGGACGTAACATGCGAAGGGGCAATTCATGACTGAACAACCCAAACCCGCCGGCTCGGCGAGCCTGTCCTTCGAGGGCAAGACCGTCGATCTGCCCGTCCTGTCGGGCTCTACCGGTCCTGACGTGATCGACATCCGCAAGCTTTACGGCGCCACCGGCGCCTTCACCTTCGACCCCGGCTTCACCTCGACCGCCGCCTGCGAGTCGGCCCTGACCTATATCGACGGCGACGCCGGCGTCTTGCTGCACCGCGGCTATCCGATCGATCAGTTGGCCTCAAAGTCCAACTTCGTCGAGGTCTGCTATCTCCTGCTGCACGGCGAACTGCCGACTGCGGCCCAGTACGAAAAGTTCGAGGAGAGCATCACGCGGCACACGATGCTGCACGCTCAGTTCGACCGCTTCTTCGAAGGCTTCCGCCGCGACGCCCACCCCATGTCGATCATGGTCGGCACGGTCGGCGCCCTGTCGGCCTTCTATCACGACAGCCTGGACATCCATGATCCGGTGCAGCGCGACATCTCGGCCATTCGCCTGATCGCCAAGATGCCGACCATTGCTGCCCGCGCGTACAAGTATCACATCGGCCAGCCCTTCATCTCGCCGCGCAACGACCTGTCGTACGCCGAGAACTTCCTGCGCATGTGCTTCGCCGTGCCGGCCGAGGATTATCACGTCGATCCGGCGCTGGTGCGCGCCATGGACCGCATCTTCATCCTGCACGCCGACCACGAGCAGAACGCCTCGACCTCGACCGTGCGTCTGGCCGGTTCGTCGGGCGCCAATCCGTTCGCCTGCATCGCCGCCGGCATCGCCTGCCTGTGGGGCCCGTCGCACGGCGGCGCCAACGAAGAGGCGCTGAACATGCTCAAGGAAATCGGCACACCCGACAAGATTCCCGAGTTCATTCAGGGCGTGAAGGACCGCAAGTACAAGCTGATGGGCTTTGGCCACCGCGTGTACAAGAACTACGATCCGCGCGCCAAGGTCATGCAGCAGTCGGCCTACGAAGTGCTGGCCGCCACGGGCCGCGAGAACGATCCGCTGTTCCAGGTCGCCAAGGAGCTGGAGAAGGTCGCCCTGTCGGACGAATACTTCACCTCGCGCAAGCTGTTCCCGAACGTGGACTTCTATTCGGGCATCACCCTGTCGGCGATGGGCTTCCCCACCACCATGTTCACCGTCCTGTTCGCCCTGGCCCGCACCGTGGGCTGGATCGCCCAGTGGCAGGAAATGATGGCCGATCCGTCGCAGAAGATCGGCCGCCCGCGTCAGCTGTACACCGGCCCGACCGAGCGCGACTATGTCGGGATCGATCAGCGCGGCTGATCGTTCACACGACGACGAGACGCCAAACGCCGGGGAGCCATCCCCGGCGTTTTCGTTTGGATGATCAAACCAGACGCAGATCCTGGAACCGACCGGCCAGGTCGTCCAGGTCGCGGTGCATGTGCGCCAGACCGATGGCCGCCGCGCCCAGGGCCATGTCGTCGCCCTCCACGGCCCGCGAAAGCGCCAGTGTCGCGTCGATGGGCCCCAGAGGTTCGACCGGTTTCCCGCGCGACAGGGCCTCTAGCCGCTGAACCGCACGCGACGCATCCTCGGCCCAGGGCGTCAGCCGCGCGGAGGCGCCTTCGGCCTGAAAGCCGCGCCCCAGAATGACGATGTCGCTGCGAACCCGCCAGAAGGCGCGCGTCAGCGCCTGCCGATCGGCTGTCTCGCGTTGCGGCCCAGGCAGATCGATGACGTTCTTCGCCGCCTTTCCCAGGTCGTCGAGCCGTCGCTTCAGGTCGGTATGGCGACGAGAAATCTCCGCCGCATTGGCTGGATCGCCCTGGCAGACAAGGGCCAGCAGCACCGCCGCCTCACCCGCCGCATCACGGGCCTGAAGACGAAACGCCTGACGCGCGTGGCGAGGAAACAGCGCAAGAATGGCGATCACGCCCACGCCGCTACCGACCAGGATCTCCATCAGGCGGTCGATCGCCAGGGACGCCGGCCCGTCGGCGCCCGATCCGCCGGCGATGACGATGGTCGCCGTTACAGGCGCGATCTTCAACCAGGGACGACCGGCGCCCAGAAACGCCAGCGTCGCCGTCGCCACCGCCACGGCAAGGGCCAGGCTCTCCAGCCCCGGCGGCCGAACGAAGGCGACCAGGGCTCCGACAAGGGCGCCCGTGGCCGTGCCGATGGCCCGATCCCGCGCCACCGTCAGAACTCCGCCGCCTACGCTGGTCTGAATGACCACGATGGCCGAGATCACGCTCCAATAGGGATGGGGCAGCCGCAACCAAGTCGCAAGATAAAGCGCCGCCGTCGCACCGGCCGCCATCTGCAGGGCTGCGCGAACCTCCGCCGCGCGTCTGGGGCTCAGAGCGCGCGCCATAGGCTCAATGTTCGGACGTTTCGGCGATGACGCGCAGCACCGCATCCGCCGCCAGCTCGGACGGATCGGGTCCTGCGCGTCCCATCAGATCCAGCGCCGCCGTCTGTCGATGCGCCTGGTCCGCCGCCGCCGCCGGGTCGTTCAGCAACCGCCCGACCGCCGCCGCCAGCAGGGTGGGCGTCGCCTCATTCTGAATGAACTCGGGCGCAATACGATCGTCGGCGGCGACGTTGAACAGGGTGATGTGCTTGGCCGTGACCATCCGCTTCATCAACTGATACGACAGGCTGTCGATCTTGTAGGCGATGACCATGGGCGCGCCGGCCAAAGCCAGTTCGGTCGAAACCGTGCCGCTGGTCGCCAGGGCGGCGGTCGCCGCGCGCATGGCGTCGTACTTCTCGGATTCCTCCACCAGATGAACGCGAAAAGGCCAGGCGGCGACCCGGCCGGCCACATCCTGAGCGACCGTGCCGGCGGCGACCACGGCGACCTCCAGTGTGGGATCGACGGCCTTCAGCTTGCGGATCGCCGCCTCGTAAACGGGCGTCATCCGGCGGATTTCACTGGGTCGGCTGCCGGGCAGAACCAGGAGCAGCCGGGCGTCCTGCGCGATGCCGCGTCGCGCCCGAAAGGCTGCGCCGTCCGCATGATCCATGTCCACATGCAGGGCCGAGGACCCGACCACGGTCGTCGCCAGACCTTCCTTTTCGAACCAAGGCGCGTCGAAGGCGTAGAGGGCCAGCAGGTGATCGACCGCTCCCGCCAGCGTTCGCGCCCGTCCAGGGCGAGAGGCCCAGACCTGGGGCCCCACATATTTGATCAGCGGCACGCTCGTACGCGCCGCTCGAATGGCCTTGGCCACACGAATGGTGAAGCCCCAGCTGTCGATCAGGACTACGGCGTCCGGCTGCTCGCGCTCGGCCAGGGCGGCCGTTTCCTGCACCCGCCGCTTGACCTTGCCATAGGCTTTCAGACCCTCGATCCAGCCCAGGATCGACAGTTCGGCGATGTCGAAGGGGCTGACCACGCCCTCGGCCGCCATGCGCGGGCCGCCCACGCCGACGAAAACGACCTGATCGCCCAGACGGCTCTTGAGCGCGCGGGCCAAGCCGGCGCCCAGGGCGTCGCCCGATGCTTCAGCCGCCACCAGCATGATCTTCAACGGGCGGCTCATGCGGTCGCTTCGCCCCAGACGAACAGCCCCAGGCGGTCAGCCGCCGCGATGATCGCGGGCCGGTCGATCAGAATCAGCCGGCCGGCCACGCCGCCGACGCCCGCCAGGCCCGCCTCTGCCGCCAGTTCCACCGTGCGTGGTCCGATCACGGGCATGTCGACCCTCAGGTCCTGGATCGGCTTGGGCGCCTTGCCCAGCGCGCCCTTGGGCGCCCCCGGTTCGCCCCTGAGATCGCCGGGCAGAGCCGCCACGCGCCGCAGCATGGCGTCGGTGCCTTCCTGCGCCTCGACCGCCAGGACCAGTCCGTCGCAGACGACGGCGCCCTGACCTATGTCCAGTTCACCTGACTTTTCCGCCACATGCAGCGCCTTTTTCAGGTCGTTCAGCTGCTCCGCCGTCGGCTCGACCGCCCCCAGCGCCCTCGCCGGCAGGGTCTCTCCGCCCAGGATGTCGTCCGCACCTTCGACCGCGAACCCCTCCCCCTCGAACACCGACAGAATTTTCCGCAGAAGGGCGTCGTCGCCCTTGGACGCGGCCGCGACGATGCCCGGCAGCAGGGTCGCACCCTTGAAATCGGGTTTCAACGTCTTGAAATCGGGGCGGTTGACGATGCCAGCCAGACAGACCGCCCGGCATCCGTTCGCCTTCAACGCTTTCAGGATGGCGCCGATCTGGGCCATGCCGAAGTCGTCGCCGGGCCACCGCGTTAGATGCGGATCGGCGAACCCACTCAGTCGCACGACATAGACAGGTCGCCCCTCAGCGTCGCACCGGCTGGCCACCGCCGCCGGCAGATCGCCGCCTCCGGCGATCAGGCCCAGCTTGGCGACCGGGCTCATTCCGCGTTCGGCAGGCACAGCGGCCGCCGCCCGCCGTCGCGGATGAAGGCGATGATTTCCACGATCTCTGGCAGGTCGGCGTACCGTTCGGCCACGCCATCGACACGCCCTGCGAACTCACCCTCGCCTTCGAAAAGCTCGCGATAGGCGGCCAGCAGGCGACGCACCTGATCCTTGCCGTAACCCTTGCGCTTCAGCCCGATCAGGTTCAGTCCGCGCAGTCGCGCATGATTGCCCCAGGCCGAGCCGTAAGGAATGACGTCGCGCGTCACCGCAGCCAGACCGCCGATGATGGCGCCCTGCCCCACGCGGCCGTTCTGATGCACGGCGCACAGCCCGCCCAGAAAGACCCTGTCGCCGATCCGGGCATGGCCGCCCAGGGTGGCGTTGTTGGCCATCACTACCTGATCGCCGACCACGCAGTCATGGCCGACGTGTGCGCCGGTCATGAAAAGGCTGTTCGAGCCTACGACGGTGACGCCCGCCCCCTGCGGCGTACCTCTGTTGAAGGTGCAGTGTTCGCGGATCACGTTGTTCGACCCGATCTCCAGCCGCACGCGCTCGCCCTTGTAGCCGTTGTGCTGAGGGTCGCCGCCGATGACCGCGAAAGGGTGGATGATCGTGCCTGCGCCGACCGTGGTGTCCTGCTGGACGACGACGTGGCTGACCAGGCGAACGCCCTGGCCCAGAACGACGTTCGGCCCGACCACGCACCACGGCCCGACCTCGACGTCCGCGTCCAGAACGGCGGTCGGATCGACGACGGCTGTGGAGTGAACAGCCATCAGGCGGCCGGGTCCGGCACGGTGACGACCATGGCCATGAACTCGGCCTCGGCCGCCAGCTTGCCGTCGATGAAGGTCTCGCCCCGGAACTTGTAGGCGTCGCCGCGCGCCCGGATCACCTTGACCTCCATGCGCAGTTGGTCGCCAGGCCGGGCCGGCTTTCTGAAGCGCACCCCGTCGATGGACATGAACATGATGACCTTGTCGGCCACCGCCACGTCCAACGTCTTGGACATCAGCAAGGCGCCCGTCTGGGCCATGGCCTCGACGATCAGCACGCCCGGCATGACCGGATCGATGGGGAAATGTCCGGGGAAGAAGGGTTCGTTGTGGGTGACGTTCTTGACGCCCACGATGGACGTCGCCGGCACGAAGGCCTCGGCCTTGTCCACCAGAAGGAAGGGATAGCGGTGCGGCAGCCGCCGCATCACCTCGGCGTAATCGATCTTGTCCTCGACGGCCGTCGTGTCGCTCATCCCTATGATTCCTTCGGAGCCTTCTTCGAAGAGGCCTGTTTGGCGAGCCAGACCGTCTCGCGCAAGAACTGTCGGATGGGACGGGCCGGATAACCCGACCAGGTCTCGCCGGCTGGAATGTCCGCCAGAACGCCGGCGCCGGCCGCGACACGCGCGCCCTCGCCGATGGTGATGTGGTCGCCGATTCCCGCCTTGCCGCCGAAAATGACGTTATCGCCCACCGTGACCGAGCCTGAGATGCCTGTATTCGCGACAAGCAGGCAGTTGCGGCCGATAACGCAGTTGTGGCCAACCATGACCAGATTATCGATCTTGGTGTTCTCGCCGATGACCGTGTCATCATAGGCGCCGCGGTCGATGCAACTGTTGGCGCCCACCGTCACCCCGTCCTGCAAGATGACACGGCCCAGCTGCGGAATGTCCATGACGCCTGCTGCGGTTCCAGTGGCGCCGAAACCAGCCTCGCCGATCCGCGCACCGGCGTACAACTTCACCCGGTCGCCGATCAGGGCGAAGCCGACGCTGACGTTCGGGCCGATGACGCAATCGCGGCCGATCTGGACGCCCGGCCCGACCACCGCATTGGCGCAGATGCGCGTTCCGCGCCCGATCCGGACGCCTTCGCCCAGGACCACGCCGGGTTCCACGACCACGCTTTCGTCTTCCGCGACCAGAGCCCGATCAACCGCCTTATCCAGCGTCAAGGGGCGGTGCAGGCGCAACGAAACCTTGGCCCAGGCGGCTTGGGGCGTGCGTGACACGATGACGGCTGCGGCGGCGGGCGCTGTCTGAACCGCTTCCGGCGGCACGATCACACAGCCTGCCTGGGTCTCCGCCAGGGCGTCGGCGAACTTGCGATCGCCCAGAAACGCGATCGCGCCACCGTCCGCAGAGGACAGGGGCGCGACCGATGCGATCAGCCGATCCCCGCCTCTCTCGACCTCGCCGCCGATCTCGACCGCCAGGGCGGCGACGGTCAGGGGTGACAGGGTCTCGAAGAAGCGGGCGTCGGGCATGTCGGCCTTAGTTGGCGGCGGCGGGCTGCTGACCTTGCTGGGCCGGAACCGGCATGCGGTTGAAGCTCAGGGTCGGCAGGGCCGTGTTCAGACGCTGGATGACCAGGTCGGTCACGTCCATGGCGGGGTTCATCATGAAGACGCTTTCGCGGTCCAGAAGCAGGCCGCAGCCCTTTTCCTGATAGATGGCGGTCAGGATCGGCGAGACGGCCGTGGTGATCGCCTGGCGCTGCATGGCCAGGGTGTAACGCAGTTCGTTCTCGCGCGTGGCTTCCAGCTGTTGGGCCTCCTGTACGCGCTGCTGCAGGGCCTGACGGCGTTGGTTGGCCTGGTCGGCCGGCAGGCTGGCGCCGGCCGATTGCAGTTGCTGAGCCTCGGTCTGGATGGCGGTGGCGTAGGGCTGCAGCTCGCCCTGAACTTCCTGGGCCAGTTGCTGCATGCGCGTTTCGACGGCCTGACCGGCCGAAGATTGGGCCAGCAGGCGGGCGTTGTAGTAGACGCAGACGCCGGGGATGACCGGACCGGGGTTGGCCGGAGCAGCGGCGGCTTGCTGGGCGTTGGCGCCCGTGGCCAGAAGCGAAGCGGCGGCCGCGGCCGCGATGATCAGAGCTTTCATTGGGTATTCCTCTGCGAGCGCCTTTTTTGCGTCGCTTCCTTAGAACTGAGTTGAGGTCGAGAAACGGAATGATTCCGTCTTGTCGTAGTCTTCCTTGGACAGGACCTTGGAGATGTCGAAACGGATCGGCCCCATCGGCGACTTCCAGTGGATGCTGACGCCGGCCGAGGCGCGCAGCGACAATTCGTCGGCGATATTGGTGTTGGGCGTACCGGTCGCCGTCAGCTTGTAGCGGTCGTCCAACACGCCCAGAGTGCCCACGTCGGCGAAGAGCGAGGTCTTGATGCCGTACTGCTCGGGCAGATAGTTCGGCACCGTCAGCTCCACCGTGCCGATGGCGTAGAAGTTGCCGCCCAGGGCGTCGGTCGTCGTCAGATCGCGCGGCCCCATGCCGGCGGTCTCGAAGCCACGGAAGCTGTTGCCGCCCTTGAAGAAGCGATCGTTGATGCGGATCGGATCGCCGTTCCAGCCGCTGACATAACCCGTGGAGCCCTGCAGGCTGACGACCCAGTCGGGCGTGATGCCGTAGTACCAACTGGCGTCCGCTTCGGTCTTCACATAGTGCACGTCGCCGCCAAGACCGGCCAGATCCTGACGTATCGACCCGGCCCAGCCCCTCGTCGGGCGGATCGGATCGTTGGTGTAGTTCATCTGCAGCGTATAGCCGATCGACGAGTTGATATAGCTGCCGATCTGATCGCACAGGGCCGACGACCCAGCGCCGGTTCCGCTGCAGTAGCCCGACGGCACGATGATCTCGTCCGACTTCAGGAAGTAGCGCGTGCTGAGCAGCATGTTGCCGTTCAGCGGGTAGGACAGGCGTAAACCGCCGCCGGTCGAACGGTAGTCGTAGGACGAATATTTGCTGAGGTCGTAGCGTGAGTGGAACAGGTCGAAGCCTGCGCGCAGGTCGCGCCCCAGGAACTTCGGCTCGGTGAAGCGGAAATCGACCTGCTGGCGCAACGAACCCCATTCCAGACGGGCGACGACGTTCTGGCCGCGTCCCCGGAAGTTCCGCTCCGAAATGCCCAGGTTAACGGTGAAGGAATCGACCGAGCTGAATCCCGCACCGACGGACAGTTCGCCGGTCGGCTGTTCCTGGACGTTGACGTTGATGACCGAACGGTCGGGCGCGCTGCCGCGCTCCTCTTCCACCTTCACATCCTTGAAGAAGCCCAGCGCCCGAAGGTTGTTGCGCGACCGCTCCATCAGGGCGCGGTTGTAGGCGTCGCCTTCCGTCAGCAGCAGTTCGCGGCGGATGACCGGGTCGATGGTGCGGGTGTTGCCGACCACATTGATGCGGTCGATGTAGACGCGCTGGCCTTCCGACACGTTGAAGGTCACATCGACCGTGTCCGTTTCAGGATTGGCGCGATAGGTCGGATTGATCTCGACGAATGCATAGCCGGCCGAACCGGCCGCGAACGTCAAGGCGTCGACCGCCTGCTCGATCTTGTCGCTCTCGTACAACTGACCTTCGCGGATCGGCACCAGCGCCTTCAGGAAATCGGCGTTCAGCCGGTCGTTCTGGGTGACGACGTTGATCTTGCCGAAGTTGTACTTGTCACCTTCGTTCAACGTCAGGGTGATCTCGAACGCCTGATTATCGGGTTGAAGCTCGGCCACCGACGAAATGATGCGGAAGTCGTAATAGCCGCGGTTGGTGTAGAACTTCCGCAGCTGTTCCTGATCGTATTCCAGCCGGTTGGGGTCGTAGTTGTCGTTGTTCGAGAAGAACTTCCACCACTGGGACTTCTCCGTGACCATCACGCCCCGCACGTCGCGATCCGAGAAGGCCTTGTTGCCCAGCACATTGATGGCGCTGATGCCGGTCTGCGGGCCTTCGTTGATCTCGAAGACCACGTCCACGCGGTTCTGTTCCAACTGGACCAGCTTGGGCGTGACCGTGGCCGAGATGCGACCCTGCAGACGATACAGTTCGATGATGGAGCCGACGTCTTCCTGAACCTTGGCGCGGGTGTAGATGCCGCGCGGCTTCAGCGTCACTTCCTTGTTCAGCTTGTCCTGCGACAGGGCGTGATTACCCTCGAACACCACCTGGTTGATGATCGGATTTTCCACGATCTGGACGACCAGGTCGCCGTTCTGCACGCCCAGTTGCACATCGGCGAACAGGCCCGTGCGCGACAGGGTGCGGACGGCGACGTCCAGGACAGAGGCGTCCACGGCGTCGCCCGGCCGGATCGGCAGGTAGGACAGGACCGTCGTCTGGTCGATACGCTGTGCGCCCTGCACGATGATGCGGTTGATGGTGATGGGCTGCGGCGCGGCCATCTGAACATGAGGCGTCGCCTCGGCCGGGGCCGCAGGCGCGGCGGTCGGCTGCGCGGGCGCGCTCTGCGCCAGGGCCGGGGCGGTGAAGCCCGCCGCGACGGCGAGGGCGAGCAGGCTGGAACGGGCGCCCAGTCGGACGGCGGCGCGAGAGGTCATGTCGTTCATTCTGAAAACCATCGGGGGCTGGCGTCGGCTCACGAGACGAGCCCGCCGAGGAATTGGAAGAGGTTGAGCTTCTGTAGGTCGTTCCACGTCGCGAACAACATAAATCCCGCCAGAAGCGCAAGACCTGCGCGATAGCCCATCTCCTGATACCGGGCCGACACGGGTCGTCTCGCCACGGCCTCGAAGCCGTAGAAAAGCAGATGGCCGCCGTCCAGCACCGGAATGGGCAACAGGTTTAGAAAGCCGATTCCGATCGAAAGTATGGCGGCAAGGCGGATCATTGTCACCGACAGGTTCAGCGCGAACGCACCGGCGTCCGGACTGGCCTCGGCCACCGCATTGGTCAGGGAGCCGCTGACCTTGGCGATGCCCAGGGGACCGCTGAGTTGATCGCCCGACTCCCGCCCCGTGATCATACGGCCCAGATAGGTCAGGGTCGCGCCGATCGTGTCCTTCACCTGCACGACCGCGCCGCCCACCGCATCGACGGGTCCGTAGCGGACATGGCGAATATCGCTGGCGGCGGGGCGCATCATCAGGCCGATCTGCGCCACCTTGATCCGACCCGCGATGGGGTCGTCCTGGATTCGCCGCTGGGGCGTGGCCGTCAGCACCACGGTCTCGGCTCCGCGCTCGACCGTGAAATGCAGGGGATCGCCCGCGCTCAGCATCACGGCGCGGCTGACTTCGGACCCATCCTCGATCATGCGGCCGTCGATGGCGATGATCAGGTCGCCGGGTCGAAAGCCCGCCGCGGCCGCCGGGGTGTTGGGCTGAACCTCGAACACCCGCGCGGGCAGGACCACCTTGCCCAGGGCCATCAGGCTGATCGAGAAGATGACGACGGCCAGGATGAAGTTCGCCGCCGGCCCCGCGACCACGATCAGGGCGCGCTGCCACACCGGCTTGAAATGGAAATAGTCGCGCTCGGCGCCCGGCCCATGTTCGGCGACGACGCGCTGTCGCAGTTCGGCCAAACCCGCCTGATCCGGCACGCTGGAAGCGTCCAGGTCGCCCGAGAATTTGACGTAGCCGCCCAAAGGCAACCAGCCCAGCCGCCATTCGATGCCGTGCCGGTCCGTGCGGCTGAACAGCGCCCTGCCGAAGCCGACGGCGAAACGATCGACCTTCACCCCGAAGGCGCGCGCGACCAGGAAGTGGCCCAGTTCATGTATGGTGACGATGAAGGTCAGCACCAGCAGGAACGGTACGATATAGATCAGGACCTGACCCAGGACGCCCAGCATTCGAAAGTCGTCTCCCCTGGCCGATCAGGCCGCGTTTGCGAGATTGGCGATGACGGCCCGGGCCATCCGGCGGGCCTCCGCATCGACCGACAGGGCCGCGTTGCAGGCGTCTCCGGAGCCGAAAGCCGTCTCCGCTTTCGTCGCACACTCAAGGGTTTCGGCGACGACTGCGGCAATATTGAGAAACGCCAGCTTGCGGTCAAGGAAGGCGAAGGCCGCCGTCTCGTTGGCGGCGTTGAACACCGCTGGCGCCGCCCCGCCCGCTGTCAGGGCCTGACGCGCCAGATCCAGCGCGGGAAAGCGATGCGCGTCCGGCGCCTCGAACGTCAGTCGCCCCAGAGCCGCCAGGTCCAGCTTGGGCGCAGGCCAGGCGATACGATCGGGCCAGGCCAGGGCGCAGGCGATGGGCGTACGCATGTCCGGCGGCCCCATCTGGGCCAGGGTCGAACCATCCACATATTCCACAAGGCTGTGGATGATCGATTCCGGATGAACCACGACATCGATCCGTTCTGCCGGCATGGTGAACAGATAGGCCGCCTCGATCATCTCGAGGCCCTTGTTGGCCATGGTGGCGCTGTCGACGGAAATCTTGGCCCCCATGCTCCAGTTCGGGTGGGCCACCGCCTGTTCGGGCGTGATGGCAGTCATCTGATCGCGGGGCGTCCGCCGGAACGGCCCGCCCGAGGCCGTCAGCACCAGTTTGGCCACACGCTCGGGGGCCTCGGCCGGAAACACCTGGAAAATGGCGGAATGCTCGGAATCGACGGGGATCAGCCGCCCGCCCGCCTGCGACACCCGGTCGATCAGGGCTGCGCCGCAGCACACCAGGCTTTCCTTGTTCGCCAGGGCCAGGATCGCACCGGTTCCAGCGGCCGCCCAGGCCGATTTCAGTCCGGCGGCGCCGACGATGGAGGCCATGATCCAGTCCGCCGGGCGCAGCGCGGCCTCGACTACGGCGTCCTCTCCCGCCGCCACGGCGATGTCGGTTCCCGCCAGGGCGTCGCGCAGATCGTCCAGACGCGCCGGGTCGGCCGTCACCGCCAGTCGAGGTTTCCAGCGCCGCGCCTGCTCGGCCAGTTTGGCGATGTTGGCCCCGCCTGTCAGGGCCTCGACCTCGAACACCCCCGTGCCCGTGGCCTCGGCCTGAGCCATCAGGTCAAGCGTCGAGGAGCCGACCGAGCCGGTCGATCCCAGAACCGTGACACGCCGACGGATCAAGCCGCCCGCTCCAGAATCAGAACGACCAGGCGGCCGGCCGCCACGACGACCACGGCGAACATCAGTCCGTCCACCCGGTCCAGAAGGCCGCCATGACCTGGAATGGTGTTGCCCGCGTCCTTGACCCCGAAACGGCGCTTCAGGCCCGATTCCCACAGGTCGCCGCCCATGGTCGCCAGCGCCCCGGCCAGGCCCATGACCGCGCCCCAGAATACGGTCAGCCGCCCCATATCCACCAAGACGGTCATGACCGCGCCGGCGACCGCGCCGGCCAGAATGCCGCCAATGAAACCCGACCAGGTCTTGTTCGGCGAAAAGCGCGGCCACAGCTTGGGTCCGCCCAGCGTCGATCCGACCAGATAGGCCAGGATGTCCGCCGACCAGGCCACCGCGAACACCAGCACCGTCCAGTGTAGGCCGACGGGATCGACACCATCGCGCAACCAGATCAGCAGCACCGACGGCCAGCCCAGGTAGAGCACCCCATAGGCGGCGTCCAACGCCTCCTGTCCTCGGCTTCGGGCGTAAACGCCAGCGGCGGCGGCCCCGAACACCAGCATGACGAAGGCCACGGACATGGCGCCGAAATAGGCGCTGAACACGGCCGCAACGATGCCGAAGGTGACGGCTCCGCCCATGACGCGCCGGGCGTGGGGCGCGCTCATCGCCGCCCATTCGAAGGCCAGGACCACGCTGGCGACCGTCATCAGGGCCAGAAACCAGACGCCCCCGACCCAGGTCGCGGCGACCGCCGCCGGCGCCAGCACGACCGCGGAAGCAGCCCGCAGAGCGATGTCGCGCGGCTTGACGGGCATCAGGCCGACACCGCCGACACCGTTGACTGACGGCCGCCATAACGCCGGTCGCGCTGGCGGAACGTCTCGACCGCCTCGGCCAGCGCCCTGGGGCCATAGTCGGGCCACAGGATGTCCTGGAACACCAGTTCGGCGTAGGCGGCTTCCCACAGCAGGAAATTGGAAAGCCGTTGCTCTCCCGAGGTGCGTACGATCAGGTCCAGCGGCGGCGATCCCGCCGTGGCCAGACCCGCCTCCAGCGCGGCCTCCGTCAGAGGGGCGTCGGTCTCGCCCGCCAGCATCCGGGCCATGTGGCGCTGCGCGGCGTCCACCAGATCGGCCCGACCGCCGTAGTTGAAGGCGACCTGAAGCAGAAACCGGTCATTGTGGGCCGTTTGCGCCTCGGCCTTGTCGATGATCCTGGCGATGTCGGCGGGCAGGCCTTCGCGGCGGCCCAGGATGCGCAGACGGACGCCGGCCTTCTCCAGTCGCGCCAGATCGCTGGCGACATAGGTCCGGACCAGGCCCATCAAGTCCGAGACTTCGTCCTCGGGCCGGCTCCAGTTCTCGGTCGAGAAGCCGAACACCGTCAGGCAGTCTATCCCCAGGTCCGGCGCAGCCTGAATGGTGCGTTTCAAGGCCTGAACGCCTTCACGGTGGCCCAGGGCGCGGGGCAGCCCCCTCGCCTTCGCCCAGCGGCCGTTGCCGTCCATGATGATGGCGACATGGCGCGGCCCCGCGACGCCCGAAGCGGGGCTGTCCGGGCTTGGGGCCGCGGCCGTCATCTGCTGGAATGTCCGTTCAGCGCCAAGCCGTTCCGCCTCAGACCTGCATGATTTCTTGTTCCTTGGTCTTCAAGGTCTCATCGATACGCTTGATGGCGGCGTCCGTTTCCTTCTGGACGTCGGTCTCCAGCCTCTTCTGTTCGTCCTGGCTGATGTCGCCGGCCTTTTCGGCCTTCTTGAAGTCGTCGTTGGCGTCACGGCGCACATTGCGCACGGCGATCTTCTGCTGCTCGGCGTATTTGCCGGCCAGTTTGACCAGATCCTTGCGGCGTTCTTCCGTCAGCGGCGGGATGGGAATGCGCAGGGTCTGGCCGTCCACGATGGGGTTCAGGCCCAGGTTTGCGTTGCGAATGGCTTTCTCGACCGAGACGACCATGCCCTTGTCCCAGACATTGACCGTGATCATGCGCGGCTCGGGCACGCTGATGGCCGCCACCGCCGTCAGGGGCGAGGTCGAGCCATACGCCTCGACACGCACGGGCTCCAGGAGGCCGGCGTTGGCGCGCCCGGTGCGCAGGCCGCTGAACTCTTCCTTCAAGGCGCCGACCGCCTTGTCCATGCGGTCGCGATAGGTGGTCACGTCAGGTTTCGCCATGGTCTCGTCTCTCTTGTCTTTCGGATCACATGAACGCGCTCAGGCGTCCTTGATGACCGTGAAGGTGCCTTCGCCTGTCAGGGTCCGGCGCAGTGAATTGTCTTCCCGGATGGAGAAGACCACGATCGGTATGCCCGTGTCGCGCATCATGGCGATGGCCGAGGCGTCCATGACGCGCAGATCCTTGGCCAGAACGTCCTGATAGGTCAGGGTCTCGTAGCGGGTCGCGGTCGGATCCTTCTTGGGGTCGGCGGTGTAGACGCCGTCGACGCTGGTGCCCTTCAGCAGGGCGTCGCAGCCCATTTCGGCGGCGCGCAGTGCGGCGCCCGAGTCCGTCGTGAAGAACGGTGCGCCCACGCCGGCGGCGAAGATCACCACCCGCCCCTTTTCCAGATGACGCAGCGCGCGACGCCGGATGTAGGGTTCGGCGATGGCGGCCATCGGAATGGCGCTCTGCACCCGGGTCGAGACGCCGATCTTCTCCAGCGCCGACTGCATGGCCAGGGCGTTCATGATGGTGGCCAGCATGCCCATATAGTCGGCCTGGGCGCGCTCCATGCCCGCCGCCGCCTTGGACAGGCCGCGGAAGATGTTGCCGCCGCCGATCACCAGGCAGATCTCGACGCCCTCGGCCGCCACGTCCGCGACCGCCTTGGCGACGGTGTCCACCGTCTTCATGTCCACGCCGAAGGCCTGATCGCCCATCAGCACCTCGCCGGAAACCTTCAGCAGCACGCGTTTGTAGCGGAAGTTCGAAGGGGCGTCGGGCATGGGCGGAGGGTCCGTTGGCTGCTGCGCCCTTGAATCAGGCGGCTTCTTATAGACGAAGGGCGCGCCGACCATCAAAGCCGAACGCGCCCTTCCGATACAAAACCCTCACGAATGAGGGGATAGGGTCTTAGTTGCCACCCATCATGGAGGCGACTTCCGACGCGAAGTCGGGGCCTTCGACCTTCTCGACGCCTTCACCCAGCGCCAGGCGGACGAAGCCGGCCAGATGCAGGTTGGAGGAGCCCAGTTCCTTGGCCGAGTTGGCGACCAGTTGTTCGATGGTCACGTCCGGATCCATGACGAACGGCTGCTTGGACAGCACCACGTCCTTTTGGAACTTGTTGATCTGACCTTCCACGATCTTTTCGATCATGTTTTCCGGACGGCCTTCTTCCTTGGCCTTTTCGATCAGAACGGTGCGTTCCTTCTCGATGGCGGCCGGATCCAGGTCGTCGGTGTTCAGCGACAGCGGCGCGGTGGCGGCGACGTGCATGGCGATCTTGCGACCCAGTTCGCGAAGCGCGGTCTTGTCGCCTTCGCCTTCCAGGGCCACCAGCACGCCGATGCGGCCCACGCCCGGCGAAACCGCGTTGTGGACGTAGGTCGAAACGACGCCTTCCGACACCGACAGGCGGGCGGCGCGGCGCAGCTGCATGTTCTCGCCGATGGTGGCGATCATGTTGGTCACTTCGTCCTGGACCGTCTTGCCGGATTCCAGTTCGGCGCCGTGCAGGGCCTCGACCGTGTGGTGCTCCAGGCCCAGTTGGGCGAACGACTTGGCGGCGTTCTGGAACAGCTCGTTACGGGCGACAAAGTCGGTTTCCGCATTGAACTCGATGGCGGCGGCGACTTCACCCTTGCCGTCTTCCTTGGACGCCACGGCGACCAGGCCTTCGGCGGCGACGCGGTCGGCCTTCTTGGCGGCCTTGGACAGGCCCTTGGCGCGCAGCCAGTCGATGGCGGCGTCGATGTCGCCGTTGTTCTCAACCAGCGCCTTCTTGCAGTCCATCATGCCGACGCCCGAACGCTCGCGAAGTTCCTTCACGAGGGCGGCAGTGATCTCGGCCATGTTCTTCTCCTTGGGGGATTCGTATGTGGGAACGGCCGGGCTGATTTAGCCCGGCCGTGTGTCAGTTCAACGCACGGCCCTCGACCTGAAGGCCGTCAGGCGATCAGCCTTCGGTCTTCTCGGCTTCGACAGCTTCCAGCTCGGCGGCGACGCCTTCGGCGCCGGCCGGAACGACTTCGACCTCGGCTTCGACGACGACCGGGGCTTCACGCAGCATCGGCTCGACCGGAGCTTCCGAAGCGCCCAGATCCACGCCCGAGGCCGAGGCGCCGGCGGCCAGACCGTCCAGAACCGCGTCTGCGATCAGGTCGCAGTAGGTCTGGATGGCGCGGGCGGCGTCGTCGTTGCCGGGGACCGGATAGGTGATGCCGTCCGGGTCGGAGTTGGTGTCCAGGATGGCGATGATCGGGATGTTCAGCTTGCGGGCTTCCTGGATCGCGATCGCTTCCTTGTTGGTGTCGATCACGAACATGATGTCCGGGATCGAACCCATGTCCTTGATGCCGCCCAGCGACAGTTCCAGCTTGTCCTTCTCGCGCTGCAGGGTCAGCAGTTCTTTCTTGTTCCGGCCTTCACCGCCGTTTTCCAGAATGCCTTCCAGCTCGCGCAGGCGGGCGATCGAACCCGAAACGGTGCGCCAGTTGGTCAGGGTGCCGCCCAGCCAGCGGTTGTTCATATAGTATTGGGCGCAGCGCTTGGCGGCTTCGGCGACCGGCTCGGCGGCCTGACGCTTGGTGCCCACGAACAGGACGCGGCCGCCCTTGGCGGCGACGTCGCGCACCGCCACCAGAGCCTGGTGGAACAGCGGCATCGTCTGCGACAGGTCAATGATGTGGATGTTCGAGCGCGAACCGAAGATGTAGCGGTCCATCTTCGGGTTCCAGCGGTGCGTCTGGTGGCCGAAGTGGGCGCCTGCTTCCAGCAGGGTGCGCATCGAGAATTCAGGCAGAGCCATGATCGTTCAGTCCTTTTTCCGATCAACGTGGCGCGGGGGATTAAAGGTCGGATGACCCTCGGAATGGTGCGTATCGGGATTTCTCCCCGAATCGCGCCTCACCCGCGTTGCGAAATGCGGGGGCCATGTAGGCGGGATGGCCCCAAATAGCAAGCCTTGCATCGCCCGCGCCAAAAAGGCGGCCTCTTTCGAGACCGCCTTTCGGATGGGACGACGATCAAGCCTACTTCATGGCGTCCAGCAAGGCTTGGGCGCGGTCGCGGTGCGTCGTGACGGTTGGGATCAGTTCGCGCGCCAGACCGGCCAAGGCCGGGGCGTCGGTCTTGTCCGAAAAGCCGTTCAGCAAGGTCAGGGTCTCGTTGTGCGCTGCGACCTGCTGTTCCAGATAGACCTTGTCGAAGTCGCCTGGGGTGGCGGCGTTCAGATTGTCGATCAGGCCCTTGCGACGCTCGTCCAGCGTCGTGGGGATGGTGACGTTCGGCGCGGCCGTCGGCGCAAGAGCGGCCAGTTTCTCACCGGCGGCGGTGTGGTCCTTGGTGATCATGGCGGCCAGCGCCCTGACGTCCGCGTTTTTGGACTTCGCCTCGGCGACCTTGGCGGCTTCCAATTCGTACATATTGCCGGTCGCCAGACCGGTGACGAAGCCATCGACCGTATTGGCGCCCATCGTGGCCGCCGAGGTCTGGCCGACGACGCCCGAGGCCGCATCCTGGGTGGCGTTAACCGCCTCGTTGGCGTTCTGACGGGCGCTGTCGCCGTTGTTGTTGCAGGCCGCCAGAAGCGCGAGCGACGCGACGCCGGCAAGGGTCAGAGTTTTCATTGGATCAGTCTCCCTATGGACTGCCCAAACCCATCACGCGGCCGTGAGGTTCCGAAATATCAAAAGCTTAGCCATACATCAGCGGCTGTAGCCCGTCAGGCGTCCTCCAGCATCACCACGCCGGGCGCCGACTTCAGCGCGCCGCGCAAGGCGCCGTCCAAGCGATAGCGGCCGGGCAGTTTGACCTCGACCTCCCGTCCCTGCTCCAGACCGGCGATCATCAGCGAAATCTCGCCCCCCTTGCCGATGGCGCCCGACCGCGCTCGCTCCAGCCGCGCCTTCAGGGCCTCGGCGTCGGCGGTGCGGGCGGAGACATGGACGCGCAGGCCCAGATTGGCGTCATCCAGCAGATTGTCCATCTGCGAGGCGTCGTCGCCGAAGAAGCGCACCTCGCCGTCCGAAGCCTTGGCGCGCACCCGCACCATGACCGAGGCGCCGGGCTCCAGCACCTCGCGGCATTTGCGCAGCTGTTCGGGCGGGAAAAGGCACTCGAACTCCCCGGTCGGATCCGAGAAGGTGACGAAGGCGAACTTCTCGCCCGTCCGCGCGCTGGCCCGCTCCTGCCTGCGCCGCACCACGCCGGCCATCTGGAACGCCTCGTGTCCTCCCTCGGCAAGAGGAATGGCCTCGGCGACGAAGGTGACGCGCTTGCGCTTCAACGCCGTAGTCATCTCGTCCAGCGGATGCCCCGACAGATAGAAGCCCACCGCCGCCAGTTCGTGGTCCAGACGCTCCGGCCCGACCCAGGGATCGACCGCCTTCAGCCGGGGACGCGCCGCATGCGCCTGATCGCCGCCGAACAGGCTGACCTGGGACGACGCCCGCTCGGCCGCCACGCTCTGGCAATAGGCCATCAGCACATCGGCCTGTTCGACCAACTGACGCCGGTTCGGATGAATGCTGTCGAACGCTCCGGCCTTGGCCAGCCCCTCCAGCGCCCGCTTGTTGACGCTGCGCGGATCGACCCGCTCCAGGAAGTCGAAGATGTCCGCGAACCGTCCGCCCGTCTCGCGCACCTCGATGACGTGCCGCATAGCTTCCAGGCCCACGTTGCGAATGGCGCCCAGGGCGTAGAGCACCGCCCCCTGCCCCTCGTCCCACGCCACGTCGAAGTCGGCCGATGAGCGGTTGATGTCAGGCGCCAGAACCTGCACCTCGAACCGCCGCGCATCCTGATAGAAGACCGCCAGCTTGTCCGTGTTCGACAGGTCCAGGCTCATGGAGGCGGCGAAGAATTCGACCGGATGATTGGCCTTCAGCCAGCCGGTCTGGAACGAGATCAGCGCATAGGCGGCCGCGTGAGACTTGTTGAAGCCATAGCCGGCGAACTTGGCCACCAGATCGAAGATGGAGCCGGACTGGGTCTCGGACACATCCTTTTCCAGCGCGCCCTTGATGAAGCGCGCCCGCTGGAAATCCATCTCCTCCTTCTTCTTCTTGCCCATGGCCCGACGCAGCAGGTCGGCCTCGCCAAGGCTGTAGCCCGCCAGGATCTGGGCGATCTTCATCACCTGTTCCTGGTAGATGATGACCCCATAGGTCTCGGTCAGAACCTCCTTCAGACTCGGGTGCAGATAGTCGACCTCGGCGCGGCCGAATTTGCGGTCGATATAGGTGTCGATCATCTCCATCGGCCCCGGCCGGTAGAGAGAGATCAGGGCGGTCACTTCCTCGATGGAGCCGCAGCGCATCTTGCGCAGGGTGTCGCGCATCCCCTGGGATTCCAGCTGGAACACCCCAACCGTCTGGCCCGAGGCCATCAACTCATAGGTCTTGGCGTCGTCCAGCGGCAGCTGGTTCCACACCGGCGCGGCGCCCCGCCGCGAGAGATAGCCGTGCGCCCGGTCCAGGGTGGTCAGGGTCTTCAGGCCCAGGAAGTCGAACTTCACCAGCCCCGCCGGTTCGACCCACTTCATGTTGAACTGGGAAGCGGGGATGGTGGAGCGCGGGTCCTGATACAGCGGCACCAGTTCGGTCAGCGGCCGGTCGCCGATCACGATGCCGGCCGCGTGGGTCGAGGCGTTGCGATACAGCCCCTCCAGCTCCAGCGCCGTCTCCAGCAGGGTCTGGACCGCCGGCTCGGCGTCGCGCGCCTCCTTCAGACGCGGTTCCAGCTCGATGGCCTGGGCCAGGGTGACGGGGTTGGCCGGATTGTTCGGCACCATCTTGCAGAGCCGGTCCACCTGCCCCAGCGGCATCTGCAGCACCCGCCCGACGTCGCGCAGCACAGCCCGCGCCTGCAGGGTGCCGAAGGTGATGATCTGGGCGACCCGGTCCTTGCCGTAGTGGGCCTGGACATAGTCGATCACCTCTTCGCGCCGCTCCTGGCAGAAGTCGATGTCGAAGTCGGGCATGGACACCCGTTCTGGGTTCAGGAACCGCTCGAACAGCAGACCGAACCGCAAGGGGTCCAGATCGGTGATGGTCAGGGACCAGGCGACCAGAGACCCGGCGCCCGAGCCCCGCCCCGGCCCCACGGGAATGCCGTGCTCCTTGGCCCATTTGATGAAGTCCGACACGATCAGGAAATAGCCGGGGAACCCCATCTGCTGGATGATCCCGACCTCCCATTCCAGGCGGGTCCAGTATTCTTCCTCCGGTACGGCCGGCGTCACCTGGGTCAGACGGACCTTCAGTCCCTCGCGCGCCTGGTGCGCCAGTTCGTCGGCCTCGGACCGTCCGGCGCCCGTGTCGAAGCGCGGAAGGATCGGCGCATGGGTCTTGACCAGGAAGGCGCAACGCCGGGCGATGTCGATGGTGTTGTCACAGGCCTCGGGCAGGTCGGCGAACAAAGTCCGCATCGTCTCGGCCGACTTGAACCAGTGTTCGCCGGTGATCCGACGGCGGTCCTCCTGGCCGGTAAAGGCGCCGTCGGCGATGCACAGCAAGGCGTCGTGCGACTTCGCCTGGGCGGCCTTGGCGTAATAGACGTCGTTGGTCGCCACCAGCGGCGCGTCATTGTCATAGGCCCAGCGGACCAGGCCGCCCTCGGCCACGCGCTCGTCGTTCAGATTGTGGCGTTGCAGTTCGACATAGAAGCGGTCGCCGAACGCCGCCTTCATCGCCTGCAAGGCTTCCGCAGCTTCGGCTGCCTTGCCCTGAACAAATAGAGGATCAACCGGCCCGTCCGGCCCACCCGACAACAGGATAAGCCCCTCGGCGCGCGCGGCGACCTGGGCCCACTCCACGCCCGGCTCGGCCATCTCGCCGGCTTCCAGATAGGCGGCGGACGACAGGGCGCACAGGTTCAGCCACCCGGCCTCGTTCTGCGCCAGCAAAACCACCGTCGGCGTCTTGGCCCAGCGCGCGTTGATCTGGCCGCCGATACCCCGCACCGGCAGGGCGCAGGCCACGATAGGCTGAACCCCCGCGTCCTTGGCCGTCTGGCTGAACTCCAAGGCGCCGAACAGATTGGCCCGGTCGGCGACGGCCACGGCCGGCATGCCGGCGTCGGCCGCCATCTTGCCGATCTTGCCCGCCTTGATGGCGCCTTCCAGCAGCGAATAGGCCGAGCGCACCCGCAGATGGACGAACCCCATGGCCCCTGCTGCGCTCATTCTTCGCTCCTTTACCTCGACCGCCGATCAGACGCCGACTCGGCGCGCCTGCCAACGGCCGAGCCGCCGCCTCAAACGCTCGTGGCCATCAGCGCCGCCTGCCAGACCATCCAGACGAAGCCGCCGCACGACGCAAGCGACAGCATATCCCTCATCAAACGCGGCATGGTCTTATCCCCAGATCACCTTGTGTGTTCCGGGATTGTTCTATGTTCCATATTTGTTCCCGTCAAGCGTCGGGCGCGTGAAATCCGATGCGGGTCAAGGCCGAGGCCAGGGCCGCCGAGTTCGGCGACTGGGTCTTGCGCAACAGGCTGGCGCGGAAGAACTCGACCGTGCGCGGGCTCAGGGCCAGGGCCTGGGCTATCTGTTTCGTCGTCTTGCCCGCCACGATGAACTCGGCCACCTGCCGCTCGCGCCGGGTGAAGGTCAAAACGTCCTGCCGCGGCATGGAGACCAGCACGTCCAAGGCGTGGCGCGCCGCGCCCAGCAGGGTCTCGGGCGACGTCGGTTTGGTCAGGACGTTGTCGACCCCCATCCGCATCGCGTCGACCGTTGTGATGACATCGACATAGGCGCTGACCAGGATGACAGCGTGCCGGCCGAAGGCGCAGAAGGCGCTGACCAGGTCCAACCCTTCCACGCCCGGGAGCTTCAGGTCGACGACGATGCAGGTCGGATCGGCGTCCGACACCCACATCAGGGCGTCCAGCGGATCGCTGAATCCGACGGCGTCGTAACCGGCCTCGCGGAAGGTGAGCAGGGTCATGGACAGGATGGCGGCGTCGTCGTCCACCACCACGATTTCCTGACCGCTTCGGGTTTCTGTCCGGCTCCGTGCCCGCCCGGCGTCGGAGACTGCAGCCTCGGCCTTCTGATTCATATTCCTCACGCCGCAGTACCATTCGCGGCGAGCCCACGCCTCTTCATCGACCCAGGATATAGGGCCGCCACGCGCAGCGACACCTCGTATTCCCACGCACTTGCCACCTGGGTCGCGATTCGAGCCTCCGGCCGCTTCAGTAGGCGTGGCTCTCGGCCGCCCGCTCTTCCAGCAGTCCGTCCTTCAAGGCGAAGACGCGGTCCATATGGCCGGCCAGCTCCATGTTGTGCGTGGCGATGAGGGCGCCGACGCCTGTCGTCTTGGCCAGAGATCTTAGGGATTCGAACACGGACTGGCTGGTCGTCGGATCCAGGTTGCCCGTCGGCTCGTCGGCCAGCAACAGCCGCGGTCCGTTGGCCAGGGCCCGGCCGATGGCGACCCGCTGCTGCTCTCCGCCCGATAGCTGCGCCGGCTGGTGCGTCAGTCGGTCGCCAAGGCCCAGGGCCTTCAGCGTCTCTTCCGCGCGACGACGAGCCTCGGTCTGCGACACGCCGGCGATCCGCATCGGCAGGGCGACGTTGTCGCGGGCGTCGAACTCAGGCAGCAGATGGTGGAACTGATAGACGAAGCCGATCCGGCTGAGGCGCAGGCGCGTGCGCGCTCGCTCGTCCAGATCGCCTACGGCCTCGCCGTCGATAGTCACGACCCCGGCCGTGGGACGCTCCAGCAGGCCCGCGGCGTGCAGCAGCGACGACTTGCCCGACCCCGAAGGCCCGATCAGGCCGACGATCTCTCCTGGATAGACATCCAGGTCCACGCCCCTCAGCACCGTCAGGCCGCCCTGGGCGGTGTCGTAGGTGCGCGTCAGGCCGCGCACGGACAGGATGGGGGCGGACTTACTCATAACGCAGCGCCTCGATCGGATCGATCCGGGTGGCCAGCCATGACGGGATCAGGCTGGCGACGCACGACATGAAGGTCGCCCAGACGGTGATCCAGATCACATCCACCGGATCGACCAGGGCCGGGATGGAATCCAGCATATAGACGTCCGAGTTGAACAGCTTGGTCTGAAACACCCACTCCAGGAAATGCTGGATGGAGCCGATGTTCAGGCAGAACAGAAGCCCCAGCACCAGACCCGCGATGGTGCCCGCAACCCCGATCATCGACCCCGCCATGAAGAAGACGCGCAGGATCGCCGACGGGCTGGCGCCGATGGTGCGCAGGATGGCGATGTCCTTGGTCTTGTTCTTCACCAGCATGACGATGCCGGAAATGATGTTCAGGGCGGCGATGGCCACCACCATGCCCAGGATGATGCTCATGGCCACCCGCTCTACCTTCAGGGCGCCATAGAAGGCGGCCTGGCGTTCGCGCCAGTCGGTCACGACCGCGCCAGGTCCGGCGGCCTTGCGGATGGCGTCGGTCATGGCGCCCACCTTGTCGGCATCGGCGACCTTGATCTCGATCACGTCCCAGACGCCCTCCTTGCCGAAGAACAGCTGCTGCTGCTCCAGCGGCATGAACATGAAGGCCCGGTCGTAGTCTGCGGCGCCCGAACGGAACAGCCCGCCCACGAAATAGGTCTTCTCCAGCCCGCCCAGATTGCCGAAGGCGCTGTCGGCGCCCGTCGGGGAATAGAGGGTGATCGGATCGCCGACCCGAACGCCCAGGCTGTTGGCCAGGGCCGCGCCGATCAGGATGCGGTCGCCGCCATAAGCGCCCTTGCCGAAGCTTTCGCGCTCGGCTGGCGTCAGGCTGTCGAACACGAATTTGGTGTCGGCCAGATCCTGCGGCCGCACGCCGCGCACCACGGCGCCCGTCGTATAGCCGCCGACGCGCACCAGGCTTTGCGCCTCGTTCAGAGGGCTGGCGCTGACCACGCCCGGCACGGCCGCGATCCGCTTCAGCGCGGCGTCCCGATCCGGCGAGGTCAGCACCGGTCCCTGCACATACATATGCCCGTTGAACGACAGCATCCGCCCCAGCAGTTCGGTGCGGAAGCCGGACATGATGCTCAACACCACGATCAGCGCCATCACCGCCAGCAGGATGCCGATGAAGCTGATGATGGCGATCAGGGCGACGCCGCCCTCCTTGCGCTTGGCGCGCAGATAACGAAGGGCCAGGCCGATCTCCCAGGAGGAGAAGGCGCCGGAAGAACGGGCGGGCAGGCTCAAGCCGTCAACCTTTCAATCGCTTCGGCCAGGGGGACGGAGACCTTCTCGCCGGTGGCGCGGCGCTTCAACTCGACCACGCCATCGGCCAAACCCTTGGGACCGATGGTCAGTTGCCAAGGCACGCCGATCAAATCCGCGGTGGCGAACTTTCCACCCGGACGCTCGTCGGTGTCGTCGTACAGCACGTCCTTGCCGCGCGCCTCCAACTGGGCCACCGCGTCTTCGCAGGCGGCCGAGACGGCTTCGTCGTTGGCGCGCAGATTGATCACGACCACGTCGAACGGCGCGACCGCGTCGGGCCAGATGATGCCGCCGGCGTCGTGGCTGGCCTCGATGATGGCGCCCAGCAGGCGCGACACGCCGACGCCATAGCTGCCCATGTGGACCTCGGCGTCCTGACCGTCCGGCCCGGCGACCTTGGCCTTCATCGGGGCCGAATATTTCGTGCCGAAATAGAAGATGTGGCCGACCTCGATGCCGCGCGCCGACAGGCGGTCGCCTTCGGCCGTCCTGGCCTCGAATTGCGACTGATCGTGCATCTCTTCGGTGGCGGCGTAGAGGGCGGTGCGTTCGTCGAACACGGCCTGGACGGCTTCCGGGCTGAAGTCGCCGCCGGGCGCGGGCATCTCGACCAGTTTGCGGTCGCAGAAGACCTCGCTCTCGCCGGTTTCGGCCAGGACGATGAACTCGTGGCTCAGATCGCCGCCGATGGGGCCGGTGTCGGCGCGCATCGGCACCGCCTTCAGGCCCATGCGGGCGAAGGTGTTCAGATAGGCGACGAACATGCGGTTGTAGGCGACGCGGGCGGCGGCCTCGTCCACATCGAACGAATAGGCGTCCTTCATCAGGAACTCGCGCCCGCGCATCACGCCGAAGCGCGGACGGCGCTCGTCGCGGAACTTCCACTGAATATGAAACAGGTTCAGCGGCAGCGACTTGTAGGACTTCACATAGGCCCGGAAGATGTCGGTGATCATCTCCTCGTTGGTCGGTCCGTACAGCAGCTCGCGCTCATGCCGATCGGTGATGCGCAGCATTTCGGGGCCGTAGGCGTCGTAACGCCCCGATTCCCGCCACAGATCGGCCAGTTGCAGCGTCGGCATCAGCAGTTCGACAGCCCCTGCCCGCATCTGCTCCTCGCGCACGATCTGCTCGATCTTGCGCAGCACCTTCAGCCCCAGCGGAAGCCAGGCGTAGATGCCGGCGGCCTCCTGCTTGATCATGCCGGCGCGCAGCATCAGCTGGTGCGAGACGATCTGGGCGTCCGAAGGGGCTTCCTTCAGCGTGGGCAGGAAAAAGCGCGACAGGCGCATGGTCGGGAATCCTAGGCGTCGAAACAGTCCCAAGGCTTTAGCCGGTGCAGCAGGGCGAAAGCTAGGCCGCCGTCACGTTTAGACCGCTGGCGCGCTGGAGAAGTCCGGCAGCGGCAGCCAACCGGTGAAGATCAGCACCATGATGAACACCCAGACCAGCGCCGACACCCAGGTGGTGGTCAGGAACTTCCTCTTCAGATTGGGCGTGCGCGGCGCGCCCCACTGCGCCCCGTCCGTCGGCGGCTCCTTGGTCTCTCCCGCCATGCCCAGCGGCAGGACCGCGAACAGCACCGTCCACCAGACGATGATGTAGATGCCGACCATGGTGAAGACGCCGATGGGCATGACGGACCTCTAGGGGTGCGGCAGGCCGATCCCGTACCGGGCGGCCAGATAGGGAATGATGGCCGCATCCTGCAGGAAGCGACGGCCGGTCGTCTGGCTGGTCTGCGCCTCCGGCCAGTCCAGTTCGCCGTCCAGAACCAGGACCGGACAGCTCTGATGGCCTTCGCCCACCTGTTCGATCACGGGCAGGCGCGGGCGCGGATGATCCAGGCGAACCACCTCCAGCTGTTCGCGGAGCCTGGGATACAGACCCAGCACCCCTTCGATCAGCGCGCCGGGCGGACAGAACCAGGGCCCGCCCAGTTCGTCGCGCCAGTCTGGGTTCAGCAGGAAGAGACGTTCGGCCATCCCTGCCTCTTACAGCCTCAGGACGATGGTTTCGACGATCGGTCGCCGATCCCAGATCTGCTGGCTGGCCTTCTTCAACACGCGCGCGACCGCCTGTTCGATGACCATCTCGTCGTCCAGCGCCTCGCCCTTCAGGCTCTTGACCACCTGTTCGACCCGTTCGGCCAGATCGTCCAGGGCGTCGCCCAGCGGCGTCTTCAGGTCGCCCGGCAGGCCGACGCTGCGGATGTCGATGTCGCTGACGATCCGCCCGCGCTTGTCCAGGCAGAAGCTGACGATCAGCACGCCGTTGGTCGAGGCGTGGCGACGCTCCTTCAGCGCCTCCCCCTGTTCCGTCACCAGCATGCCGCCGTCGACGTAGAGGCGGCCGTTCGGCACCTCGTCCACGATGGCGGCCGGGCCGGGCGCCAGGCGCACCATGTCGCCGTTGCGCGGGGTCACGGTTTCCGCAACGCCCATCTCCTGGGCCAGATTGGCGTGTTCCAGCAGGAAGCGGCGCACCCCGTGGGTCGGCACGGCGATCTGGGGCCGCGCCCACTGGTACATCTGCTTCAGTTCCTCGCGGCATGGGTGGCCAGAGACGTGAATGCCGGGATGGTCCTTCTCGGTGTAGAGGCGCACGCCCCGATCCGCCAACCGGTCCTGCAACCGGCCGATGGCCAGTTCGTTGCCCGGAATCTGGCGCGAGGAGAAGATACAGTGGTCGCCCAGGCCCAGCTTGACGGTGGGATGGGTGCCGTCCGCCACGCGTGACAGGGCCGCCCGCGCCTCCCCCTGGCTGCCGGTGCACAGATACAGGATCTGATCGGCCGGCCAGACGCGGGCTTCCTCATCGGACAGAAAGGGTTTCACCCCCTGCAACATGCCGACGTGCTTGGCCGCCGCCGTGATGCGGTGCATCGACCGACCGGCCAGGGCGACGCGGCGCCCGCAGGCCTCGGCCGCACGGATCACGCTGTCCATCCGCGCGACGTTGGAGGCGAAGCAGCCGACCGCCACCCTGCCCTTCAGGGTCGAGATCAGATCGGCCAGCGCAACCGCCACATCGCCCTCGGACCCGGCGACGCCCGGCACGAAGACATTAGTGGAATCGCACACCATCGCCAGAACGCCCTTGTCGCCCAGGGCGCGGATGGCGGGCGCGTCGGTCTGGCTGCCGATCACCGGCTGATCGTCGATCTTCCAGTCGCCGGTGTGGAACACCAGGCCCAGCGGCGTGTCGATGGCCAGGCCGTTCGGCTCGGCGATGGAGTGGGTCATGGTGACGAAGGTCACGCCGAACGGCCCCAGTTGGACCGATCCGCCCAGCGGCACCTCGATCAGTTCGACCTGGTCCAGCAGATTGCGCTCGCGCAGCTTGTCGCGGATCAGATAGGCGGTGAACGGCGTCGCATAGACCGGCGCCTTCAACTGCGGCCACAGCCAGCCCAGGGCGCCGATATGGTCCTCGTGCGCGTGAGTCAGGACGATGCCGCGAATGTTCTCACCCTGCAGGAAGGTGGGATCGGGCACGATCACGTCCACGCCGGGCGTGGACAGGTCGCCGAAGGTCACGCCCACATCGACGACCAGCCATTCACGGTTCGTCTCGGGGCCATAGCCATAGGCGTTCAGGTTCATACCGACCTCGTCCGAGCCGCCCAGGGGCAGGAAGACGAGTTCGTCTGATTGCTTTTTCATGATTTCACTTTGTCGGCGGGAGGCGCGCTCTTGGACGAGAATAAAGGATAGACGTCCGCTTCCAAGCACGTCTCGAACAACGCCGATGAGGCTTCGTGTTTCTCGAAGCACCGGGCGGCAGCATCTGCTAGAGCCGCTTTCCTTCGTCCCTCTGGCGTGCGTCCTTCAATTTCTCTGGGTAGCAGATAGATGACGAGCGCGGCTAAAAGAAGCCAAGGAAATATTCGCGCGGCTTTTCTGGACAAGTCAGACAGATGGGTCTCCCATTCGTGTGTTTCTCCTCCAAATTTCAAGGAGGCCGCGAATCGTCAGGTCGGAATCGAAGTGGTCGATGCTGTCCGTTGCGCCTTCGAACAGGCTGGCGACGCCGCCGGTGCCGATGACGGTCATGGGGGCGCCCCACTCCGTCTTGATGCGGCTGACCAGACCTTCGATCAGGGAGGTATAGCCCCAGAAGACGCCGGATTGCATGGCCTCGACCGTGCCCTTGCCGATGACCTTGTCGGGCCGCTGGATGGCGATACGCGGAAGCTTGGCCGCCGCCTCGTGCAGGGCCTGCAGCGACAGATTGATGCCCGGCGCGATCAGCCCGCCCTCGAAGGCGCCGTCCGCCGCGACGATGTCGAAGGTGGTCGCCGTGCCGCTGTCGATCACAATCAGGTCGCCGGAATAGAGCAGCTTGGCCCCGATGGCGTTGACCAGACGGTCCGCCCCGGCCTCGCTGGGCTTTGCAATCCGCACCTCGATGCCCAGTTCGACATTCTCGCCGATCACCAGGGGCTCAAGGTTCAGATAGCGCCGCGCCAGATTGCGCAGGTTAAAGATCGACTGCGGCACCACGCTGGAGATGATGCAGCCCGTCAGTTGCCCGAACTTCAGATCCTTCATGGCCAGCAGTTGTTGCAGCCAGACGGCGTATTCGTCGGCGGTGCGACTGGCCTCGGTCGCCGCCCGCCACTGGGCGATCCACTCTGCGCCGTCGTGAACCGCAAACAGCGTGTTCGTATTGCCCTGTTCGATCGCCAGCAGCATCAGACGCCCCCGCTCCGGGGCGTGGCGCCGAAGAACACATCGCCGGCGGAAATCAGGCGCGCAGAGCCATCGGCGAGACGCAGACGAAGCGCCCCGTCGGGCTCCACCCCTTCGGCCAAGCCCTCGATCGTCTCATGATCCAGCCGCACCGTGCAGGGACCGTTCAATCCCGTCAGACGGCTGGTCCAGGCGTCCAGCACCGGCTCGAACCCTAGGGTCTGCCAGCGCCCCCACCAGACGGCGAAGGTCTCCGCCAGGATTTCGGCGGCGGCCTCGACCGGCGGCGCGAAGGTCAGGTCGGCGCGCAGACTGTCGGCGATGGCGCCAGAGACGGATTCCGTGCCCTCGGGCGCATGGGTCAGATTGACGCCGATCCCGACCGCCAGCCACAGCCCTCCGGCCGGGTGCGGCCCGCTTTCGACCAGGATGCCCGACGCCTTTCGTCCATCCAGCAGCACGTCATTGGGCCATTTTATCGAGACCAGGGCCGGCGACACGAACACGTCCATCAGGTCAGCGACGGCCAGGGCGGCGATGAAGGTCGTCTGAGCGGCCTCGCGGGCCGTTCCCTGCACCCGGATCAGCAGAGTTGCGGCCAGATTGCCCGGCTTGTCGATCCAGGCCCGTCCGCGCCGTCCGCGCCCGGCCGTCTGGCGACGGGCCACGATCCATCTGGGCCCCAGCTCGCCGGCCTCGGCCAGACGCCGCGCCTCGGCGTTGGTCGAGTCGATCTCGTCGAGAATGACCAGGGGGGCGGGCGCCAACGCCCTAACCGTTCCCGAAGCCGGCGCTCGCGGCCTTGGTCAGCGGCTCCAGCCAGGTCAGACCGACGATCACCAGCGGGAAGGCGAAGGCCGCGCAGGCCCAGCCGATCCATTGGGCCTCGACCGGGGCCTTGTCGGCGACCACTTCGTCCACGGGCGCATCGAACCACATCAGCTTGATGATCCGCAGATAGTAGAAGGCGGCCACGACCGAGGCGACCAGACCGGCGGCCGCGACCGGCCACAGGCCGGCGTTGGCGGCGGCGCCGAACACATAGTACTTGCCCCAGAAGCCCGAGAACGGCGGCATCCCCAGGACCGACAGCGACAGGATGGTCAGGGCCACGGCCGTCACCGGCTTGTCCCTCTTCAGCCCCGCCAGATCCTGGATACGGCGGATGGGACGTCCCGAACGCGACAGCGACAGCAGGATGGCGAAGAAGCCCAACTGGTCGATGACATACAGGGTCATGAACATCAGCATGGCCTGAAGCCCCGCCGACGTGCCCGCCGCAATGCCCAACAGCGCATAACCGATGTTGGCGATCGACGAATAGGCCAGCAGGCGCTGGATGTCCTTTTGCACCAGACCGCCGAAGGCACCGACGACGAAGCTGATCAGGGAGATGGCGATCAGCACCTGCGACCACTGGGCGTGGGCGTCGCCGAAACCGGCTTCCAGCGCGCGCGCGATCAACACCATGGCCGCGACCTTCGGGGCCGTGGCGAACAGGGCCACGACCGGCGTCGGCGCGCCCTCGTAGACGTCGGGCGTCCACATGTGGAAGGGCGCGGCCGAAACCTTGAACGCCAGACCGCAGATCAGGAAGACCAGGCCGAACAGCAGGCCGGTCGACGGATGATCGACCGCGAATGCGGCGATGTCCTCGAACCGCATCGAGCCGGCGAAACCGTAGATCAGGCTGGCGCCATACAGCAGCAGGCCCGACGACAGGGCGCCCAGGACGAAATACTTCAGGCCCGCTTCCGACGCCTTGACGTCGTCGCGGTGGAAGGCGGCCAGAACATACAGCGCCAGCGAATGCAGCTCGATGCCCACATACATGGAGATCAGGTCGCCGGAAGACGCCATCATGCCCATGCCGACCGAAGCCAGCACGATCAGGACCGGATATTCGAACTTGGCGATCCGCGTCCGCTTCATCCAGCCGTCGCCCAGGATGATGGCGACCGCCGCCGACAGATAGATCAGGCTCTTGGCGTAGATGGCCAGCGGATCGGCCACATAGGCGCCGTTGAAGGCGACGCCCCAGGGACCGGTGACGGCGATCACCGCAGCGGCGATCAGCAGCAGCACCGACAGGATCGACACCAGGCGGGCGCTCTTGTCGCCCATGAAGGCGCCGACCATCAGCAGGACCAGGGCCCCGACCGCGAGGGTCAGTTCCGAAGCGGCGAGATGCAGGGCGGAGGAAAGATCAGGCATTGTTGGTCTCACCCGCCGATCGCGGCGCGATAGGCGCTGGTCAGGGCCTCGACGGCGGGCCCGGTGTAATCAAGGACGACGCCCGGCTGGACGCCCAGCCACAGAGTGCCGAGGATCAGCGGCACGAACAGCAGCAGTTCGCGCTTGTCGATGTCCTTGATCGTTTCAAGCTTGGGATTGGTGATCTCGCCGAACATCATCGCCCGATAGAGCGTCAGGGCGTAGACCGCCGAGAAGATGACGCCCGAGGCCGCCACCAGCGCCGCCCAGGTCGAGGCGCGATAAGCGCCCGTCATGGTCAGCACTTCGCCGATGAAGCCCGAGGTGCCGGGCAGGCCGACATTGGCCATGGTGAACATCAGGAAGATGGCCGCATACCACGGCATCTTGGACGTCAGGCCGCCGTACAGGGCGATCTCGCGGGTGTGCATACGGTCGTAGACCACGCCCACGCACAGGAACAGCGCGCCCGAGATCAGGCCGTGGCTGATCATCTGGAAGACGGCGCCCTGCATACCGATGTCGTTGCCCGAGAAGATGCCCAGGGTGACGAAACCCATGTGCGCGACCGACGAATAGGCGATCAGCTTCTTCATGTCCGTCTGACGCCAGGCGACCAGCGACGTATAGACGATGGCGATGACCGACAGAGTGAAGACCAGCGGTCGGACCATCTCCGACGCCTGCGGGAACATCGGCACGTTGAACAGGATGAAACCGTAGCCGCCCAGCTTCAGCAGAATGCCGGCCAAGATGACCGAACCGGCCGTCGGCGCCTGGACGTGGGCGTCCGGCAACCAGGTGTGGACCGGCCACATCGGCATCTTCACCGCGAACGAGGCGAAGAAGGCCAGCCACAGGATCGGCTGGACAGCCGGATCGAAGGCGAAACGCTTCAGCTCGGGAATGCTGGTGGTGCCTGCTTCATGCGCCATCCACAGCATGGCCAGCAGCATCAGGACGGACCCCAGCAGGGTGTAGAGGAAGAACTTGTAGGCCGCGTAGATGCGGTTCTGACCGCCCCAGATGCCGATGATCAGGAACATCGGGACCAGGGTGCCTTCGAAGAAGATGTAGAAGAGGAACAGGTCCAGTGAGGTGAACACCCCGATGACCAGCGTCTCCAGCACCAGGAAGGCGATCATATATTCGACGACGCGCTTCTCGACCGACTTCCAGCTGGCCAGGATGCAGATCGGCATCAGGAACGCCGTCAGCAGAACGAACAGGATCGAAATCCCGTCGACGCCCAGGTGATAGCTGGCGCCGGCGAACCAGGGCGCGAATTCCACGAACTGATAGGCCGGGTTCTTCGGATCGAAGCCGGCGACCAGCACGACGGACACGGCCAGCACGACCAGGGTCGTGATCAGGGCGATCCAGCGCGCGGCGGGCGCGGCGGCGTCCTGCGACTTGGACGACAACCGGGCGATCAGGATCGCCAGGGCGCCGGCCAGCGGCAGGAAGGTGACGAGGCTCAGGATGTAGGGCACGGGCTCAGGCTCCCCACGCGAGGATGGCGAAGGTGAGCAATCCAGCCACCCCGAGCAGCATCACGAAGGCATAGTGATAGACATAGCCGGACTGGAGCTTGCCCAGTCGCGCGGCGGATTTCAGCGACGCCCAGGCGGCGCCGTTCGGGCCGAGGCCGTCGATGATCTTCACGTCGCAGACCTTCCAGAAGAAGTTCCCGATGGCGCGCAAGCCGCGCACGAAGACGAAGTCGTACAGCTCGTCGAAATACCACTTGTTGTAGAGGAAGCGGTACACGACGCCGTCGCGTTCGGCCATGCGGCGCGCCATGCCCTGATGGACCACATAAATCCAGTAGGCGACGGCGGTGCCCAGCAGGGTCAGGATCAGCGGCGACCACTTCACCCAGGTGGGCACGTCATGGCTTTCATGCAGGACGTGGTTGTGCGCGCCGGTGAAGATCGCTCCGCGCCAGAACTCGCCCTCATGGTGGCCGATGAAGTGCGGCGCGAAGACGAAACCTGCGGCGACCGCCCCGACCGACAACAGGATCAGCGGGATCAGCATGACCGGCGGGCTTTCGTGCGGCTTCAGCGGGCCGTGGTGGCCATGATCGTCATGCGCGTGATCGTCGTGGGCATGGGCGTCCGTGACCGGCTCGGAATGGGTTTCCAGCTGGGCGTGCGAGGCGTGATCATCCGCGTGATGCGCGGCATGGTGCGCATCGCCCTCTTCCTTCCACACCGGCTTGTTGTGGAAGGTCATGAAGATCAGACGCCAGGAATAATAGGCCGTCAGACCGGCGGCGATGATGCCGACGAAGAAGGCGAACAGACCGACCGCGCTATGGCCCGAAGCCGCCGAGGCGTAGGCGCTCTCGATGATCGAATCCTTGGAATAGAAGCCGGCGAACCCACCGACACCGGGAATGCCCAGGCCGGTGATGGCGATGGTGCCGATGGTCATGACCGCATAGGTGACGGGCAGCAGCTTCCACAGACCGCCCATCTTCCGCATGTCCTGCTCATGGTGCATGCCATGGATCACCGAGCCGGCGCCCAGGAACAGCAGGGCCTTGAAGAAGGCGTGGGTGAACAGGTGGAACATGGCGGCCTGATAGGCGCCGACGCCCGCCGCGAAGAACATGTAGCCCAGTTGCGAACAGGTCGAATAGGCGATGACCCGCTTGATGTCGTTCTGCGTCAGGCCGACCGTCGCGGCGAACAGGGCCGTGATCGCGCCGATGATGGCGATGATCTGGGCCGCGCCAGGCGCGTGTTCGTAAATGGGGCTCAGCAGGCAGACCATATAGACGCCGGCCGTCACCATGGTCGCCGCGTGGATCAGGGCCGACACCGGCGTCGGCCCTTCCATCGCGTCCGGCAACCAGGTGTGCAGGAAGAACTGGGCCGACTTGCCCATGGCGCCGATGAACAGCAGGAAGCCGGCCAAATCCAGCGCCGACCAGTGGACGCCCAGGAACTCCCAGGTCGTGCCGGCCTTGGTGGCGATCAGCGGGAACAGTTCGGCGAAGTTGATGGTGCCGTACATCCAGAAGATCGTCATGATCCCCAGGACGAAGCCGAAGTCGCCGACGCGGTTGACGACGAAAGCCTTGATGGCGGCGGCGCTGGCCGTCGGCTTCTTGTACCAGAAGCCGATCAGCAGATAGGACGCCAGCCCCACCCCTTCCCAGCCGAAGAATATCTGCATGAAGTCGGCCGCCGTCACCAGCGCCAGCATCATGAAGGTGAACAAGGACAGATAGGCGAAGAAGCGCGGCCGGCTGTCGTCCTCGGCCATATAGCCCCAGGAATACAGGTGGACCAGCGACGACACGCTGGTCACGACGATCAGCATGGTCGCCGACAGGGCGTCGATGCGGATCGACCAGGCCGAGTGGAAGTCGCCCACGTTGATGAAGGGCGCCAGACGAATGGTGAAGGGCTCCAGATGGCCCCAGGTCCACTGGCCGAACACCGTCCAGGCGACGGCGCACGAGAAGAACAGCAGGCCGGTCGTGACCGCCTGCGACGGGATGTTTCCGATCCGGCGGCCGAAGAAGCCCGCGATGGCGGCGCCCAGCAGCGGGGCGAAGACGCCCAGGATGACGAGGGTATGGAGGTTCACGCTTAGCCCTTCATCACGGAAGCGTCGTCGACCGCGATGTCACCGCGGTTACGGAAGAAGGTCACGAGGATGGCCAGGCCGACGGCGGCCTCGGCCGCGGCGACGGTCAGGACGAACATGGCCATGATCTGCCCGCTGATGTCGTGCAGATAGGACGAGAAGGCCACGAAGTTGATGTTCACGGCCAGCAGGATCAGCTCGATCGACATCAGGATGATGATGACGTTCTTGCGGTTCACGAAGATGCCGAACACCCCGATGGTGAACAGGATGGCGGCGACCGTCAGATAGTGGGTTAGACCGATGGCCATCAGAGAAGCTCCTCGGGCGAGACGCCCTGCCCGGTTTGGACCGACTTGACTTCCATCGCCTTGGCGGCCGGGCGATTGACCTGGTCGGCGATGTTCTGGCGTTTGATATGCGGCTTGTGGCGCAGCGTCAGGGTGATGGCGCCGATCATGGCGATCAGCAGCACGATCCCGGCCGCCTGGAAGAAGTAGATATAGTCGGTGTAGAGCACCCGGCCGATCGCCTCGACATTGGTCATGCCGGCGCTGGGCGCCGCCAGGCTGGTTCCGTCGGCGGCCGCGCCGCCCCGGACCACGGCGAAGGAGACCATGATCATTTCGGCCAGCAGGATCGCGGCGATGATCGCTCCGATCGGCAGATACCGCGCATAGCCCTCGCGCAGTTTCAGGAAGTCGACGTCCAGCATCATGACGACGAACAGGAACAGCACCGCGACCGCGCCGACATAGACGACGACCAGCAGCATCGCCAGGAACTCCGCCCCCATCAGGACGAACAGGCCCGCCGCCGAGAAGAAGGTCAGGATCAACCACAGCACGCTGTGCACGGGGTTGCGCGCGGTGACGACCAGAAGGCCGGAAACCGTGGCGACCGTCGCCAGCAGGAAGAAGGCTATGCTTTGCAGCATGTCGGGACGAAGCCCCTTTCGTCTCGGCCGCGCCCCTTTCGGAATCGTCGGCCCGTTTAGCGAGAAGCGCCTTAGCGGTAAGGCGCGTCGAGTTCCAGATTCTTGGCGATCTCTCGTTCCCAGCGATCGCCGTTGTCGAGCAGGCGGGCCTTGTCGAACAGCAGCTCCTCGCGCGTTTCGACGGCGTATTCCGAGTTCGGTCCCTCGACGATCGCATCCACCGGGCAGGCCTCCTGGCACAGGCCGCAGTAGATGCATTTGACCATGTCGATGTCGTAGCGGGTCGTGCGGCGGCTGCCGTCGGCGCGGGGTTCGGCCTCGATGGTGATGGCCTGGGCCGGGCAGATGGCCTCGCACAGCTTGCAGGCGATGCAGCGTTCCTCGCCGTTCGGATAGCGACGCAGGGCGTGCTCGCCCCGGAAACGCGGCGACTGGGGGTTCCGCTCGAACGGATAGTTCACGGTCGCCTTGGGGCGCGCCATGTACTTCAGGGTCAGGCCGATGGCGCCGATGGCGTCGAGCATCATCGCGCCCTTCGCGGCTTGGGCGATACGGGTGAACATCAGGGCTTATCCTTCGCGGCGGGCGTCGGTGCAGGCGTTTGGGCGGCCTGACCGGCGCGCCAGTCGGCTTCGATCTGCGCCTGTCGACGCTCCCATTGATAGCTGGATTCCGGCATGCGGGTGTCGGGCGCGCACGCCATCACGACTGGCGCGGCGACCATCAGAAGGGCCAGCGAAAGAACCTTCATCACGCCCCCACCGCGAACACGCGCCAGGCCGAAGTGACGACCACGGCGATCAGCGAGGCCGGCAGGAAGACCTTCCAGCCCAGGCGCATCAGCTGGTCGTAGCGGTAGCGAGGCACGAAGGCCTTCACCAGGGCGAACGCCAGGAACCAGATCACCGTCTTCGTCACGAAGGTCAGCAGATAGATCGTATAGGCGACCCAGGTCGGCAGGCTGTCCAGGAAGGACTGCGACAGGAAGCCCGGGTTCCATCCGCCGAAGAACAGGATGCTGATGAACGCCGACATGAAGACGATGTTGACGTACTCGCCCATCATGAACAGCAGATAGGTCGTGGAGCTGTATTCGACCTGATAGCCGGCCACCAGTTCCGACTCGGCCTCCGGCAGGTCGAAGGGCGGGCGGTTGGTCTCGGCCAGGGCCGAGATGAAGAAGACGATCATCATCGGGAACATGACGACGATCAGGGGCCAGGTGTCCTTGCCCCCGCCGAAGGCATACCAGTTCCAGGCGTAGCCGCTCTGGCTGCTGACGATGTCCGACAGGTTCATCGTCCCGGCCAGCAGGATGACGTTGATGATGATCAGGCCCAGCGAGACTTCGTAGGACACCATCTGCGCGGCCGAACGCAGCGATCCCAGGAACGGATACTTCGAGTTCGAAGCCCAGCCGCCCATGATGATGCCGTACACGCCCAGCGACGAGACCGCGAAGATGTACAGGATGCCGACGTTCAGATTGGAGACGACCCAGCCCGGCGCGAACGGAATCACGGCCCAGGCCATGAAGGCCAGGATCACGGTGATGATCGGCGCGAGCAGGAAGACCGCCTTGTCCGCGCCGGAGGGAACGACCACCTCCTTCAGCACGAATTTCAGCATGTCGGCGAACGATTGCAGCAGGCCGAAAGGCCCCACGACGTTCGGACCTTTTCGCATCTGCACCGAGGCCCAGACCTTGCGGTCCGCCAGCAGCAGGAAGGCCACGCCGACCAGCACGCCCACGGTAATCAGCAGGATCTGACCGACGGTGATCAGCGTCCATCCCAGCGGAGAGAAGTTTGCAGCAGCGTCCATGACTTACTCCGCCGCCATCGCGACCGGGGCGATCCGCAGGGCGGACAGCTCGGCCATGGTCGCGCTGGCGCGCGCGATCGGATTGGAAAGATAGGGGTCGGCGACGGCCGAGACGAAGGTCCGGTCGCCCAGATCGCCCTTGGCGCCCAGCGACGCCACGTCGAACGAAACCGGCGCCGGCAGATAGTCGATCCGGCCGAAGGTCGGATGGTCGCCCATCAACTTGTCGCGCAGCTGCTCCAGCGTGTCATAGGGCAGCGTCTGGTCGAGGCGGGCCGACAGGGCGCGGATGATGGCCCAGTCTTCCTTGGCCTCGCCTTTCGGGAACACCACGCGCTCGGCCATCTGCACCCGGCCCTCCGTGTTGACGTACAGGCCCGATTTCTCGGTGTAGGCCGCGCCCGGCAGGATGACGTCGGCGCCGTGCGCGCCCCGGTCGCCATGGCTGCCCAGATAGACGCGGAAGGCGTTCGAGCCGGTCGGATCGACCTCGTCGGCGCCCAGCAGGAACAGCACGTCCAGCGCGCCCGGCTTCAGCATTTCCGAAACCGTCAGGCCGCCCTCAGCCGGGACGAAGCCCATGTCCAGACCGGCGACGCGGGCGGCGGCGTGGTGCAGGACGTTGAAACCGTTCCAGCCGTCGGTGACGACACCGACCTTCTTGGCCAGGGCGCCCAGGGCGTTCAGGACGGCCGCGCCGCCCTCCCCGCCCAGCGCGCCCGCGCCGACGATGATCGCCGGACGCTCGGCCTTGGTCAGGAAGTCCATCGCCGACTTGGGCAGCTTGGCCAGGGTCTTCGATCCGGCGCCCAGATAGGCGTAGTCGAACGTCAGGTCGGCCTGTTCGCCGATCAGGCCGATCTCCATGTCGCCCTTCAGCCAGGCCTTGCGCAGACGGGCGTTCAGCAGCGGCGCCTCGGTGCGCGGATTGGCGCCGACGATCAGAACGGCGTCAGCCTTTTCAATACCTTCCAGGCCGGAGTTGAACAGCCACCCCTCGCGCGGGCCGTAACCCAGGGCGGCGCCGTCCTGGCGGCAGTCGGTGTTTTTCGAGCCCAGGGCGCGGAACAGGTCCAGCGTCGCCTTCATCGACTCGGCGTCCTGAAGATCGCCCGCGATGACGCCGATACGGTCAGCCGATGCGGCCTTCAGCCTGGCGGCGACAGCGTCCAGCGCCTCGTTCCAGGTGGCGGGACGCAGCTTGCCGTTCTCGCGAATCCACGGCCGATCCAGACGACGCGCCGTCAGGCCGTCAACGACATAGCGACTCTTGTCCGACAGCCACTCCTCGTTGATCCCCTCGTTCACGCGCGGCAGCACCCGCATGACCTCGGACCCGCGATAGTCGGCGCGGATGTTCGATCCCAGGCCATCCATGACGTCGATGGTCTCAGTCTTCTTCAGTTCCCACGGACGATAGTGGTACTGCCACGGACGGTGCGTCAGCGCGCCGACCGGGCACAGGTCGTTGACGTTGCCCGACAGTTCCGAGGCGACCGACTTCTCAAGATAGGTGGTGATCTCGGCGTCTTCCCCGCGCGAGATCATGCCGATGTCGGGCACGCCTGCGACCTCGGTGATGAAGCGGACGCACCGCGTGCACTGGATGCAGCGCGTCATGAAGGTCTTGATCGTCGGCCCCATGTGCTTTTCTTCGACCGCACGCTTGTTCTCGGCGTAGCGAGAGCCGTCACGACCATAGCCGACCGACTGGTCCTGAAGATCGCATTCACCGCCCTGGTCGCAGATCGGGCAGTCCAGCGGGTGGTTGATGAGCAGGAACTCCATCACCCCTTCGCGGGCCTTCTTGACCATCGGCGTGTCGGTGAAGATTTCCTGGCCGTCGGCGGCCGGAAGCGCGCACGAGGCCTGCGGCTTCGGCGGTCCGGGCTTCACCTCGACCAGGCACATGCGGCAATTGCCGGCGATGGACAGGCGCTCATGGTAGCAGAAGCGCGGGATTTCCTGCCCCGCGAGCTCGGCGACCTGGAGCACGGTCATGCCGGGCTCGAATTCGGTTTCTACGCCGTTGACCTTGGCGACGGGCATCAGCGGGCCTCTTGTTTGGCGGCGGGAGCCGCCATCTGGACATCGACGGACATCTTGCGGCCGTCGCGGAACAGTCCCACGCGGTCGCCGTCGGTCCGGCATTCAAAACTCATCACCCCGCCGTCCACCGGCGCGGGCCACGACACCACGGCCTTGCCGTCACCGGCGGGCCTGTAGCTGACCACGCCGCCCGACTGGCCGAACAGGGTCTCGACCTCCTGGCGGCACGAGGCCTCCAGATCGGCAGAGGCCGCCGCGACAGGTGCAACCGGCGCAACGGCCTTGGGGGCTTCCGCCGCCTGGGGCGCAGCCTTGTCCGCCTCGCCGCAGGCGGCGAGGACGGGCAGGACCAGCATCAGGGTCGGAAAACGGCGCATCCCTACTCCGCCGCGATCGCGTGGCCGGCGAAGTTCGCGCGGCGGCTGCGATAGTTGGCGATCCGCTCTTCGATCTCGTGACGGAAGTGACGGATCAGCCCCTGAACCGGCCAGGCGGCCGCGTCGCCCAGGGCGCAGATGGTGTGGCCCTCGACCTGACTGGCGACATCCAGCAGCAGGTCGATTTCCGACGGATCGGCCTCCCCCACCGCCATCCGCTCCAGCACGCGCCACATCCAGCCTGTGCCTTCGCGGCACGGCGTGCACTGGCCGCAGCTCTCATGCTTGAAGAAGTAGCTGATGCGGGCGATCGCCTTCACGACGTCGGTGGACTGATCCATCACGGTCACGCCTGCCGTGCCCAGCGACGAGCGAACCTCGCGCATGGAATCGAAATCCATCAGGACCGTCTCGGCCTGTTCGCGCGTGATGACCGGGCAGGATGCGCCGCCGGGGATGATGGCTTTCAGGTTCTCCCAGCCGCCGCGCACGCCGCCGCCGTGATCCTCGATCAGCTGGCGCAGAGGGATCGACATGGCCTCCTCGACCACGCAGGGCGTGTTCACATGGCCCGACAGGGACATCAGCTTGGTGCCGGTGTTGTTCGGACGACCAAAGCTGGCGAACCAGTCGGCGCCGCGACGCAGGATGGTGCCGACGACGGCGATCGACTCGACGTTGTTCACCGTGGTCGGGCAGCCGTACAGGCCAGCGCCTGCCGGGAAAGGCGGCTTCAGGCGCGGCTGGCCCTTCTTGCCTTCCAGCGATTCCAGCAGGGCCGTCTCTTCGCCGCAGATGTAGGCGCCGCCGCCATGGTGGATATAGACGTCGAAGTCCCAGCCGTGGACGTTGTCCTTGCCGATCAGCCGGGCCTCATAGGCCTGCTTGACCGCCGCCTCCATGCGCTCGCGTTCCAGCACATATTCGCCGCGCAGATAGATGTAGCAGGCATGGGCCTGCATGGCGAAGCTAGCGATCAGGCAGCCTTCGATCAGCAGCTGCGGATCGTTACGCATGATCTCGCGGTCCTTGCAGGTCGCGGGTTCGGATTCGTCGGCGTTGACCACCAGATAGTGAGGGCGATCCTTCACTTCCTTGGGCATGAAGGACCACTTCAGGCCGGTGGAGAAACCCGCGCCGCCACGACCGCGCAGACCCGAGGCCTTGACGTTGTTGATGATCCAGTCGCGGCCAAGGTCCAGCATGTCCTTGGTGGCGTTCCAGGCGCCGCGCGCCTTCGCCCCGTCCAGCGTCCAGTCGTGGAAGCCGTACAGGTTGGTGAAGATGCGGTCCTTGTCTTCGAGGATTCCGACCATGGCCCTCAGAGTCCTTCCGCCAGACGGCGCTTGTGGTGACGGGTGCGCATCCAGATGGCCGCCAGGACCATCACCCAGCCGGCCGCCAGCATGAAGTAGGAGGCGTTGACCGCCCAGGCGCCCAGCGCGCCCTGACGCGTCATCAGGATCACGACGGCCGCGCCCACGACCAGGGCCAGGCCGCCCGCCCGCAGCGGACGCCCCACGGCGCGCAGCTCCTTGCGATAGGCGGCGCGCCCTTCTTCGGTGTTCAGGTCCGGCGCGGGCATCAGGCCGGCGCCTTCTCGGCCGGGGCCGGATCGCTGTTGGGCAGTTTCTTGATCGGCTTGGCGGCCGAGCCGTCATACAGTTTCGGGTCCAGCAGGGTCTTGGCCCCGCCGGCCGGCGCCGCATTGGTGCGACCGATGTAGGAGCCCGGCTTGGGCGTCTTGCCGGCGGCGAAGTCGTCGATGATCTGGGCCATCGTCTCCGGCGTCAGGTCTTCGTAATAGTAGTCGTTGATCTGGGCCATCGGCGCGTTGGAACAGGCGCCCAGGCATTCGACTTCCTGCCAGGTGAAGCGACCGTCGGCGGACAGATGGTCCTTGGGACCGATCTTCTCCTTGCAGACCCGCATCAGCTCGTTGGCGCCGCGCAGCATGCACGGCGTGGTGCCGCACACCTGGATCAGCGCGGTCGTGCCGACCGGCTCCAGCATGAACATGGTGTAGAAGGTCGCGACCTCCAGCACCCGGATGACGGGCATCCCCAGCAGTTCGGCGACCGCGCGGATGGCGGGTTCGCAGACCCAGCCTTCCTGCTTCTGCACCAGCCACAGGACCGGGATCACCGCCGACTGGCGACGGTTTTCCGGGTATTTCCTGATCCACCATTCGGCCTTGGCCATGGTGTCCTTCGAGAAGGCGAAGGAGGCCGGCTGGTCCTTGGCGAGACGACGAACGCTCATCGGTCCACTTCTCCGAAAACGATGTCGAGCGAGCCCAGGATGGCGGACACGTCGGCCAGCTGGTGGCCCCGGTTCATCCAGTCCATCGCCTGCAGGTGACGGAAGCCCGGCGCCGAGATCTTCACGCGATACGGTTTGTTGGTTCCATCCGACACCAGATAGATGCCGAACTCGCCCTTGGGCGCCTCGACGGCGGCATAGACCTCGCCCTCGGGGGTCTTGAAGCCTTCGGTGTACAGTTTGAAGTGATGGATCAGGGATTCCATCGACCGCTTCATCTCGCCGCGACGCGGCGGCACGATCTTGTTGTCCTCGATCATGACCGGTTCGCCGGGGCAGTTGCGCAGCTTGTGGATGCACTGCTCCATGATCCGCACCGACTGCTTCATCTCCTCGACGCGGCACAGGTAGCGGTCCCAGCAGTCGCCGTTCTTGCCGACCGGCACGTCGAACTCCAGTTCGGCGTAGCACTCATACGGCTGGGCCTTGCGCAGGTCCCATGCGATGTCCGACCCGCGCAGCATGACGCCGGTGAAGGCCCAGGCCAGGGCGTTCTCCTTGGACACCACGCCGATGTCGACGTTGCGCTGCTTGAAGATGCGGTTTTCCGTGACCAGGCTCTCGATGTCGGCCAGGGCCTTGGGGAAGGCTTCGCACCAGCGGCCGATGTCGTCGATCAGGTCCATCGGCAGGTCCTGGTGGACGCCGCCGGGACGGAAATAGTTGGCGTGCAGACGGGCGCCGCAGGCGCGCTCGTAGAACACCATCAGCTTTTCGCGCTCTTCGTGGCCCCACAGCGGGGGCGTCAGGGCGCCGACGTCCATGGCCTGCATGGTCGCGTTCAGCAGGTGGTTCCCGATCCGGCCGATTTCCGAATACAGCACCCGGATCAGCTGGGCGCGGTACGGAACCTCGATCCCCAGCAGTTTCTCGATGGCCAGACAGAAGGCGTGCTCCTGGTTCATCGGCGCGACATAGTCGAGGCGATCCAGATACGGCACGTTCTGCAGATAGGTGCGGGACTCCATCAGCTTTTCGGTGCCGCGGTGCAGCAGGCCGATGTGCGGATCGACGCGTTCCACGATCTCGCCGTCGAGCTCAAGCACCAGACGCAAGACGCCGTGCGCGGCCGGGTGTTGCGGACCGAAGTTGATGGTGAACTTGCGGTCGTCCATCGCCTTGGCATGGTCGGTGCGGTGATCGACCGGCATGTCCTCGAACGGATCGACGGCGCCGTTCACGGTCGCGGGGGTGTGCGCTCCGTCAGCCATCAGCCCTTCACTCCAGCCTTTTCGTCGCCCGGCAGAACCGGCGCCGGATACTCGGCGCCCTCCCACGGCGACAGGAAGTCGAACGTCCGGAATTCCTGGGTCAGCTTGACCGGCTCATAGACGACGCGCTTCTGTTCTTCGTCGTAACGGACCTCGACATAGCCCGTCATGGGGAAGTCCTTGCGCAGCGGATGTCCCTCGAACCCATAGTCGGTCAGCAGGCGGCGCATGTCCGGATGGCCGGCGAAGACGACGCCGTACATGTCGTAAGCTTCGCGCTCGAACCAACCGGCGGACGGATAGACGCCCGTGACGGTGTCGACGGGCTTGACCTCGTCGGTCGAGACCTTGACCCGCACCCGCGCGTTCCGGGTCAGCGATAGCAGATGATAGACCACCTCGAACCGCTCGACGCGGTCCGGATAGTCGGCGCCGCAGACGTCCAGCAGTTGCTGAAAGCCGAATTGGTCGCGAAGCGCCGTCATCACTTCGACGATGCGCTCTCGCGGCGCGACCAGCGTCAGCTCGCCATAGGCGACCTGAGCCTCGACGCCCAGCGCCGCGACCATCTCCGTGCCCAGCGGCGTCAGCGCCGCCTCGTATCGGGCCTGAACGGCAAGAGAGCTCATCGGTCGATGGTCCCCGTGCGGCGGATCTTTTTCTGCAGTTGCAGCAGGCCGTAAAGCAGCGCCTCCGCCGTCGGCGGGCAGCCGGGCACATAGACGTCCACCGGCACGACCCGGTCGCAGCCGCGCACGACGCTGTAACTATAGTGGTAGTAGCCGCCGCCGTTGGCGCAGCTGCCCATCGACACGACATAGCGCGGATCGGGCATCTGGTCGTAGACCTTCCGAATGGCGGGGGCCATCTTGTTGGTCAGGGTGCCGGCGACGATCATCAGGTCCGAGTGACGCGGGCTGCCGCGCGGGGCCATGCCGAAACGCTCGACGTCGAAACGCGGCATCGACATCTGGATCATTTCGACGGCGCAACAGGCCAGACCGAAAGTCATCCACATCAGCGAGCCGGTGCGGGCCCAGGTGATGACGTCGTCCAGCGAGGCGGTCAGGAAGCCGCGCTCGCCCAGTTCGGTGTTCACCGCCTCGAAGAATTTGTCGTGGATCTTGGGGTCGTACCCCTCCACGGTCGAGCGGGCGGCCGATCCGGCGGGCACAAGCGCGCCCGGAAGCGGCGAGGAAGGCGCGATTACTCCCATTCCAGGGCTCCCTTCTTCCATTCGTAAATGAAGCCGATGGTCAGGACGCCCAGGAAGACCATCATCGACCAGAAGGCGAAGACCATACCGGCGTGCGACAGGTCGAACATCGACACCGCCCACGGGAACAGGAAGGCCACTTCCAGATCGAAGATGATGAACAGGATCGACACCAGATAGAAGCGCACGTCGAACTTCATGCGCGCGTCGTCAAAGGCGTTGAACCCGCACTCGTAGGCCGACAGCTTCTCGGCGTCGGGGCTCTTCGGCGCCAGCACGAGCGGCAGCACGATGAAGAGGACGCCGATCACGGCGGCGAGGCCGGCGAAGATCAGAACCGGCAGATATTGGAGCAGGAATGCGTTCATTCGTAGAACCTCGTCCGCCGGGGAGAGGCGGATTCGGCGCTTCTTAGACCCATAGACGCCGGGGTTCAAACCCCTGCGGTCATTGGATTTTTGTTGCGAACGGATCGCAACTCTACGCGCCATATGTCGCAGGCCAGGCGCTTGCGCGCAGCCGACGCCGAACGCCCTATTGCGGCCCTAGACTGTAACCGAAAGTCATCTGCATGAGCGTCGCCAGCCGCGCCCTGAACGCCGTGGAACGCGTGGGCAACCGCCTGCCGGATCCCGTCTTCCTGTTCCTCTGGCTGATCGGCGGCCTGATCGTTCTCAGCCTGATCGGGGCGGGTCTGGGCTGGTCGGCCGTAAATCCCGTGACCGGCGACCGACTGGCTGCGCAAAGCCTCCTGTCGCCAGAGAACCTGGAGCGACTGATCATCGGCATGCCTCGAACCCTGGCGGACTTTCCGCCGCTGGGCATCGTCATCACCATCATCTACGGCGCCTCGGTCGCCGAACGCGCCGGCTTGTTCTCGACGGCTATTCGCGGCGCCCTGCTGAATGCGCCGCGCGCCATTCTGACGCCGGTGGTGGTGATCACCGGCATGGTTTCCCACCATGCTTCCGACGCTTCCTATGTGGTCGTCATCCCGTTGGCGGCGGTCATCTTCGCGGCTGCGGGCCGTCATCCGCTGGCGGGGCTGGCGGCCGGATTCGCGGCCGTCTCGGGCGGTTACGCCGGCAATCTGTTTCCGGGCGCCAGCGACGCCCTGATCCTGGGCATCACCGAGCCCGCCGCCCATCTGATCGACCCGTCCTATTCGGTGAACATCGCGGGCAACTGGTTCTTCATCGTCGGGGTGGTGATCGTCTTCACCCCCATCGTCTGGTTCCTGACCGACCGGGTGATCGAGCCCCGCCTGGGCCCTTGGACGCCGATCGCGGGCGTGGCGCCGCCCAAGACGCCCGAGAAGGAACCTCTGACCGCCGACGAGAAGCGCGGCCTGGCCTTCGCCGGCCTGTCGCTTCTGGCCATGATCGCGCTCTGGGCGCTGATCACCGTCCTGCCCGGCTCCCCCTTCGTCGATCCGACCGCCGAGCCCGAGCAGAAGTTCAATCCGCTCTACAGGTCCTTGGTCGCCTTCTTCGCCGTGACCTTCTTCGTGACCGGGGCGGCCTATGGCGTGGGATCGCGGTCCGTCCGCTCGCACCGGGATCTGGTCGTCATGATGCGCGACGGCATCGCCCAGCTGGCGCCCTATATCGTCCTGGCCTTCTTCGCCGCCCATTTCGTGGCCATGTTCAACTGGTCGGGCCTTGGACCGATCCTGGCCGTCAATGCGGCGGCCGGACTGAAGAGCCTGGCCCTGCCCGCACCGCTGCTGCTGATCTGCGTCGTCTTCGTCTCCTGCTTCTTCGACCTGTTCATCGGCTCGGCCTCGGCCAAGTGGTCCGCCCTCGCGCCCATCGTGGTGCCCATGTTCATGCTGCTGGGCATTTCGCCCGAGATGACGACCGCCGCCTATCGCATGGGCGATTCGGTGACGAACATCGCCACGCCGCTGATGAGCTATTTCCCGCTGATCCTGACCTTCGCCCAGCGCTGGGATCCGCGATTCGGCCTGGGGTCGCTGATGGCCACCATGCTGCCCTACGCCGGGGCCTTCCTGATCGCGGGGCTCTGCATGGTGGCGGCCTGGGTCGCATTCGACCTGCCCCTGGGGCCGGGCGTCGGCGTCCACTACCAGCCGCCTGCCCCGGCCGTCGCCGCTCAGGAGCCCGTCAGCGGCGGCGTGGCCGGCCCGCACAGCCCGCCTCAGGCGGCCGTGGTCGTCCCGTCCACAGCCCCGTCGCGCTGACGGCGACGTTTCTGGGAAAAGGTCGCTTGACGCGCTTAATAAGCCCGCCTAAACGACGCCCCTCGCCGGGGCGCACAGCCGCTTCGGCCGGGAAACGCGGGTGTAGCTCAGTTGGTTAGAGTGCCGGCCTGTCACGCCGGAGGTCGCGGGTTCGAGCCCCGTCACTCGCGCCACTCTCTCTAGAGATAGAAAGAGTGGCGCAACCGCCCTTCCCAAGGCTTTCGAGACAGCTTCAAAGTTTCGACCCAGGTACGCGGGTGTAGCTCAGTTGGTTAGAGTGCCGGCCTGTCACGCCGGAGGTCGCGGGTTCGAGCCCCGTCACTCGCGCCACTTCTTTCAAACGACATCGATGAAGAAGTGGCGCGCCCCGCCTGCGCGGGCAGATCGCCTCGCGCTCAGTGCAGATGCAGTTCCGCATCGGCGGCCATGAAGGCCGCCTCGCCCGTCAGGTCGCCATACAGGTGGCACAGGTCCGCGAACACGCGGTTCCAGGCGAACTGGCTGACCGCCTTTTCACGCGCCGCACGACCGATAGCTTCGATATCGCGAGCGAACAGGGCCTCGACCGCCTCGGCGTAGTCCGCCGCCTCGGCGCGCGCGGCCAGCTGGCCCACGCTGTTGTCGACGGTCTCGGCCACGCCGCCCGCGTTGACGCCCACGACCGGACGTCCGCAGGCCATGGCTTCCAGCACGATCAGGCCGAACGGCTCCTTGTCGTTGGCGTGGACGAAGGCGTCGCAGCTGGCGATGATCTTCGCCACCGCCCTGGGGTCCTTCTCATAGGGCATGGAGATCACGCGATCCTCGGCCGGCATGCCGGCCCCCGCCCCGACCAACACCAGATAATAGGGCGCGCCCAGCTTCTGGACCGCTTCGATCAGCACATCGACGTTCTTTTCCTTGGCCGGTCGCCCCGCGAAGCACAGCAGGCGGGCATCCGCCTCCAGACCCAGTTCGTTCAACAGCCATTTCCGATCACGCCGGTCTGGACGGAAGGTGTCGATCTCCACGCCCAGCGGGCGGATGACGATATTGTCCACGCCCGCCTCTTCCAGGCGGCGGGCGATGAAACGGCTGGGCGACACCACGCGGTCGAACTGGGAGAACAGCCGGGCCCAGCGCTTCTCGACCGGCTTCTTGGCCCATTCGCCGAAATGCAGCGCCGCCAATCCAGCGGGATCGGAATGACAGAAGCCGACGACCGGGCATCCGACCCGCTGACCGGCCTCCAGCGCGCCCTGCCCCGGCGTATAGGGATCGCCCGCCTCGATGATCGACGGCTTCATGGCCGCCACCCAGGCGCTCCAGCGCTTGACCGAGGTGGGCCAACGATAGCCGTCGCCGAACGGCAGCTTGGTCGCCCTCAGTTGGACGATGCCGTCGGGCCTGGCCTTGTGCCGTGCGCCGGGAACGATCAACGAATGACTGACGCCAGGGCGGTTGGCCTCGATCCAGGCCTTCTTCGACAGCAGATACCGCTTCACCCCGCCTGAACGCGGCGCATACAACATGGTGGTGTCGACCAGCCGTGGCCGTTCGTCCAGCGACGCCGTCTTCAGCGCTCGCAGCGTTTCCGCCACCTCGATATCCAGCCCGGGAATCAGCCGAAGTTCGCTTTCCTGGACATCGAGGTCGGTCATGCTCATGCGGTAAGGTCTCGCCGGGTCGGAGCTGACGAACGCCGAATGGCGCCGTTTGGATGCGTCGCGTCGGAGCGCGCCTGACCGTCGCCCGCCCCCTAAACCCGACGATGGCAAAGCTCAATAGCGTCACGCGCAAATCCGTCCGTGGGCGGCTGGAACCCACGTATCGTCCCGACCTCCAGCGAACGCCGGTCCAGACATCGGGCCGGCGTGGCGGCCATATGGCCTTGCATTCGCCTCAAATTCGATAAACTTGGGGAACGCTGGCGCGGACCCTGCTATGGGTCCGCCGTATTGTGATCGCGTGGCCACCCAGGGGTTCTTTCCGAATGCGTAAACTGCTTGCGACCGCCGTTGCGATCGCCCCCATGCTGGTCGCGACTGGAGCCCAGGCCGAGATCGTCATCTCGAACGCCCGCACCACGCCGATCCAGACGTCCAACGCGACCGGAACCGGTCCCGACAACATCCGCCTGGCCAGCGGCGGCAGCATCGCCGTCACGTCGGGAACTGCCGTGACGGTGGATTCCAGCCATTCGATCGACCTCGATTCCGGCAGCTCGATCACGATGGAGAAGTCGGCTGATGGCTCCACCGGCATCCTGGTGAACGGCGGCAACACCGGCTCGGTCACGGTCGGCGGCGCCATCACCGTCAACGACCTGCAAGAGACCGCCGACATCAAGGACACGGACGGCGACGGCGATCTGGACGGTCCCTTCGCCACGGGGACGAACCGCTACGGCGTCCGTCTGGTCGGCGGCTCGCCCTTCACCGGAAACGTGCTGGTCGAATCCACCGGATCGATCACGGTCGAGGGCAACAACTCCTACGGCCTGTCCGTAGAATCCGCGCTGAACGGCAAGCTGCAAAGCTTTGGGACCGTGCGCGTCACCGGCGATAACAGCGCCGCCATCCGCACGACGGGTCCGATTTCCGGCAACGTCGATCTCGCCGGCACGATCTCGGCCCTGGGCGCCAACGCAACCGGCGTGTCCATCGAGGGCGACGTCGGCGGCGCACTGAAGATTCATTCCAACGTCGTCGCCACGGGATACCGTTATACGACCCCGCCGCCGGCTCGCCCCGCCACTGGAACATACGACAACGCGACGACCCTGTTCCTCGACGAACTGGACGCCGACGATCTGCTTCAGGGCGGGCCGGCCGTCCGGATCGCCGCCAACGTCGCAGGCGGCGTCCTGCTGGACACCGGTCCCACCTATTCGGCGGCCGGCATCGATGGCGACGACGACAACAACGGCGTCAAGAACGGCGACGAGGACGACGACGGCGACGGCATCAAGAACCGCGATGATCCTGATCGCGACGGCGACGGCATTCCAGACGCCAGCGAATCGACGGCCTCCCTCACGTCCTATGGCGGCGCACCCGCTCTCCTTATCGGCTCGACGACCAATAGCGTGACGCTAGGCGCGGTCGGAACGGGAGACGCGGCTTATGGCCTCATCAATCGTGGCACGATCACCGGCTCGGGAGTGTACGCCGGAGTCGAGTCCCGCGCGCTTCAGCTGGGCGTGGATGGCGGTCAAGCGGTCACAGTTGCTGGTGGAGTTCGCAACGAAGGCGGCGTCACCTCGACCGCGCTTGGCGCAAACGCCACCGCCGTCTGGGTCGGATCGGGCGTCAACGCTCCCGCCATCGTCAACACAGGAAACATTCAATCCGTCGCTTCCGGCAGCGGAACCCAATCCTCAACCGCCATCCTGCTCGGCCTGGGCGCCAATGTTCAAAGCCTGGCGAACACCGGCAACATCGTCGCATCCTTCGGCGGCAATCACGGCTCAGCCGCCGCCATCCGCGACCAATCCGGTACGTTGAACCAGCTGTCGAACGCGGGCTCGATCATCGCCTCCCTGGTCGCCGACAACACCGACACGACCGCCGTCGACGGCAAGGTCGCAGCGATCGATCTGTCCGCCAACACCACCGGCGTCACCTTGCGTCAGTACGGCATCACGGCCGCCTCCGGCAGTACCGAAACGGATACCGACGGTGACGGCGTACCCGACACGAAAGAGCCCGCGATCGTCGGCTCCATCCTGCTAGGTTCGGGCGCGGACACCGTCAATATCGAGAACGGCGTCGTCTTGGGCGATATCGACTTTGGCGCCGGCGCCGACCGGCTCAACATCTCGGGAGGCGCTTCCGTAACGGGGGCGATCAAGAACAGCGACGGCCTGCTCGACATCAACCTGTCGAAAGGTACGCTAAACGCCACGCAAACGACCACGACCAACATCTCGAACCTGAACGTCAGCGCAGACGGCACGTTGATCGTCACCGTCGATCCCAACGCCAACAGTGCAGGCGGCTTCAACGTCAGCGGCACGGCCACACTGGCGACAGGCGCGAACTTGGGGGTGCGCTTCGCCTCTCTGCTCGACGGCCCGGAGCGGTTCAACGTCATCACTGCCGGCACGCTGAACGTCGGCCAAATTGATCAGTCGTTGCTCTCGAAGAATTCGCCCTATCTGTACGTCGTTCAAAGCGGCGTCGATCAGGCCGCGGGGACGGTTTACGTCGATGCGCGGCGCCGCACCGCCTCCGAAGCCGGCATGATCAAGGTTGAGGCCTCCGCCTTCGACGCTGTCTACGCGGCACTCGGAGCCAACGAAACGGTCCGCAACCTTTTCCTGCGCCAGACCGACCGCGACGACTTTATGGACGCCTATGAGCAGATGCTGCCCGACCATTCGGGCGGTCCGCTGATGTCTCTGTCCGCAGGCGTCGACGCCGTGACCCGCGCCTTGACGGGACGTAACGCCACGGCCGCGCCGGGCGAGACCAGCGCCTGGGTTCAGGAAATCAACTTCTACGCCGACAAGGACAAGACGGATTCCTACGGTTTCCGCTCCGAAGGCTTCGGCGTGGCCGGCGGCGTCGAAAAGGGCACGAGCCTGGGCGCCATCGGCGTCTCGGCCGCCTTCACCTCGTCCGACATCAAGGACCCCGAGGCCGAAGCCGAAGAGGTGCTGTCGGCCAATCTTCTGGAGTTGGGCCTCTACTGGCGCGCCCAAGGCCAGTACTGGACGACCTGGGCCCGCGCGGCGGGCGGTTACGCCAGCTTCAGCGCCGACAGGTCCCTGGTCGCCGACGGCGTCTATCTGAACAACAAGTCCGACTGGCACGGCTGGACAGCCGCCGCCGCGGGCGGCGCGTCGTATGAGCGCAATTTCGGCCGTCTGAACGTCCGGCCCGAGGTTTACGCCGAGTACTTCCGCCTGTCGGAAGGCGCGCGCTCCGAAAAGGGCGGCGGCGACGGCTTCGACCTCGACATCGATTCGCGCGACAGCCACATCTTTTCGGCGGTCGCGGCGATGAACATCGGCTATGGCTTCGGCCGCAACGGCTGGCTGCGGCCCGAGTTGCGCATCGGTTATCGCCAGAACATCTCGGTCGACGCCGGCGAAACCATCGCCCGCTTCGCCAGCGGCGGCCAGGCCTTCACCCTGACGCCGGACGCCATCGAGGGCGGCGGCCCGATCCTGGGCTTCCGCCTGAACTTCGGCAACGAACTGGGCATGTTGTCGCTGACCGGCGACGCGGAACTGCTCGAGGACTATGTCCGCTATTCGCTGCTGCTGCGGGCCAGCTTCCGCTTCTGATCCGCCCGGGATCGAAACAGACAAAGGCCGCCGGATCGCTCCGGCGGCCTTTTGTCTTGGTAGGCGGCGACGGGTTCGAACCGCCGACCCTCTCGGTGTAAACGAGATGCTCTTCCAGCTGAGCTAGCCGCCCCAAGGCGAGCCGCGCTTATGCCCGCGCGGCGTCAGGCGTTCAAGGCGCTTTTCAAGCCTTCGCCAGGGCGAAAGCGCGCGGTGCGCGACGCGGGCCTTGCGACAGCCTCGCCCGTCTGGGGATTGCGGGCGACGCCGGCCTTGCGGTCCACCGAAACAAAACTGCCGAAACCGATCAGCTTCACATCCCTGCCCTGCGCCAGGGCCTCGGCCACGCCATCGGTGAAGGCGTCCAGAGCCGCCTTGGCTTGATCGCGGCTGATATTGGCCTGTCGCGCCATACGCCCGATCAGTTCTGTCTTGGTCATGGCGTCCCTCGCTGTCCCCACTTAAGGGCGAAATCGCCACAACGTCAAAAAGAAGACGCCGCCGGCCAGCGGCCGGCGGCGTTTCTCAGGTGGTCAGTGTCAGTGGCTGACGGTCGGCGTCGTACCGTCGACGGACGGCGCGGGCGTCGGCAACGGTTCGGCCGCCTCGTCCCACTCCACCGGGGTCAGGGTGCCGACCAGGGCCCACTTCAGCGCCTCGTCCGCCGTGGAGATCGGCACGATCTCCAGCGCCGACTTCACATTGTCGGGCACGTCGGCCAGGTCCTTCTCGTTCTCCTGCGGGATCAGCACGGTCTTGACGCCGGAGCGCAGGGCCGCGAGCAGCTTTTCCTTCAGGCCGCCGATGGCAGTGACGCGGCCGCGCAGGGTGATCTCGCCGGTCATGGCGATGTCTTTCCTGATCGGGATGCCGGTCAGGACCGACACCATGGCCACCGTCATGGCGACGCCGGCGGAGGGGCCATCCTTGGGCGTGGCGCCGTCCGGCACGTGGACGTGGATGTCGGTCTTCTCGAACACCGGCGGCTTGACGCCGAAGGCCAGGGCCCGCGAGCGGACATAGGAGGCCGCCGCCGAGATCGACTCCTTCATCACGTCCTTCAGATTGCCGGTCACGGTCATGCGACCGCGCCCCGGCATCTTGATCGCCTCGATGGTCAGGATGTCGCCGCCGAACTCGGTCCAGGCCAGGCCGGTGACGATGCCGACCTGATCCTCCTCGTCCGTCTCGCCATAGCGGAACTTCTTGACGCCCGCATAGTCGGCCAGCTTGGCCTCGTCGACGGTGATCGACCTGGCGCCGGTCTTGGCCATTTCGCGCACCGCCTTGCGCGCCAGTCCGCCCAGAGCGCGTTCCAGCGAACGCACCCCGGCCTCGCGGGTGTAATAGCGGATCAGGTCGCGGATCGTGTCGTCAGGCACGATCAGTTCGCCGTCCTTCAGCCCGTGGTCCTGAAGCTGTTTGGGCAGGACGTGACGCTTGGCGATCTCGACCTTCTCGTCCTCGGTGTAGCCCGACACCCGGATGATCTCCATCCGGTCCATCAGCGGCTGCGGCATGTTCAGGCTGTTGGCGGTCGTCACGAACATGACCTGCGACAGGTCGTAGTCCACCTCCAGATAGTGGTCGCCGAAGGTCGAGTTCTGGGCCGGGTCCAGCACCTCCAGCAGGGCCGAGGACGGATCGCCGCGCCAGTCGGAACCCAGCTTGTCGATCTCGTCCAGCAGGACGAAGGCGTTGGTGGTCTTGGCCTTCTTCATCGACTGGATGATCTTGCCGGGCATGGAGCCGATGTAGGTCCGGCGGTGGCCGCGAATCTCGCTCTCGTCGCGCACGCCGCCCAGCGACATGCGGACGTATTCACGCCCGGTCGCCTTGGCGATGGACTTGGCCAGCGAGGTCTTGCCGACGCCGGGAGGGCCGACCAGGCACAGGATCGGCCCCTTCAGGCTGCCGGTGCGGGCCTGCACCGCCAGATATTCGATGATCCGTTCCTTGACCTTCTCAAGACCGAAGTGATCCTCTTCCAGGATGTCCTCGGCCTTCTGCAGGTCGATCGGCTTCTGCTTGGCCTTGCCCCACGGCACGGACAACAGCCAGTCGAGATAGTTGCGGACCACGGTCGATTCCGCCGACATCGGCGACATGTTGCGCAGCTTCTTGACCTCGGCCTCGGCCTTGGTGCGGGCCTCCTTGGACAGGCGCGTCTTACGGATACGCTTCTCCAGGTCCATGATCTCGTCGCGCGCGTCGTCGGTCTCGCCCAGCTCGCGCTGGATCGCCTTCATCTGCTCGTTCAGATAATATTCGCGCTGGGTCTTCTCCATCTGGCGCTTCACGCGCGAGCGGATCTTCTTCTCGACCTGCAGGACCGAGATTTCGCCCTCCATCAGCCCATAGACCTTCTCCAGCCGCTTGGGCACGTCGAAGGTTTCCAGCAGGCCCTGTTTGTCGGTGATCTTGACCGACAGATGGGCGGCGACCGAGTCCGCCAGCTTGGAGGCGTCGGTGATCTGGGGGATGGAGCTGAGGGCCTCTGGCGGCACCTTCTTGTTCAGCTTCACATAGTTTTCGAACTGCTCGACCACGGCGCGCAGCATGGCCTCGGCCTGCGAGGCCTCGCCCGGCTCGTCGGCGATCTCGACAGCCTCGGCCTCGAAATAGTCCTCGCGGTCGGTGAAGCGGGTCAGGCGCGCGCGGCCCTTGCCCTCGACCAGCACCTTGACCGTGCCGTCGGGCAGTTTCAGCAGCTGAAGCACGCTGGCCAGCACGCCGATGGGATAGATGGCGTCGGGCGACGGGTCGTCGTCCACGCTGTTCTTCTGGGTCGCCAGAAGAATCTGCTTCTCGCCCTTCATGATCTCGTCGAGCGCCTTCACCGACTTCTCTCGGCCGACGAACAGCGGCACGACCATGTGCGGAAAGACGACGATGTCCCGCAGCGGCAGGACGGGCAGGGTCTTGGTTTCAGTCATGATGCACATACTCCCGGGCCATTGCGTATCTCCGGCCCGCCGCCACGGTCGCCCGGACAACAGGCCCGGCCAGCGCGTGACGACCCGTCGATTCCGACGGCGTTCGGATGAGTATGTGGTTTACGGATGACGCGGTTCAAGCGTAACCGCAGAACCACCCACATCTGCGTGGTTTCAGGGGCGCCGATGGGCGCCTCAAGCAAAAGGGCCGGAACGGTCGCCCGCCCGGCCCTCGTCTCGCAAAAATCGCCCTGGTCAGGCGGCGCCGTCGGCCTTCTTCTTGGAGGCTTCCGAATAGATCAGCAGGGGCTGGGCCTTGCCGTCGATGACTTCGGCGTTGACCACAACCTCTTCGACGCCCTCGAACGTCGGCAGTTCGAACATGGTCTCCAGCAGGATGCCTTCCAGGATGGAGCGCAGCCCGCGCGCGCCGGTCTTGCGCTTGATCGCCTTGGCCGCCACCGCCGACAGGGCGTCGTCGGTGAAGGTCAGTTCGACATTCTCCATCTCGAACAGGCGCTTGTACTGTTTGACCAGGGCGTTCTTCGGCTCGGTCAGGATCGTGACCAGGGCCGCCTCGTCCAGATCCTCCAGCGTCGCCAGAACCGGCAGACGGCCGATGAACTCGGGGATCAGGCCGAACCGCATCAGGTCGTCCGGCTCGACGCCCTTCAGGATGTCACCGGTGCGGCGCTCGTCGATCTCCTTGACCTGGGCGCCGAAGCCGATGGACGCCCCCGCACCGCGCGCAGAGATCACCTTCTCAAGCCCGGCGAAGGCGCCGCCGACGATGAACAGGATATTGGCCGTGTCGACCTGCAGGAACTCCTGCTGCGGATGCTTGCGCCCGCCCTGCGGCGGCACGGAGGCGACGGTGCCTTCCATGATCTTCAGCAGGGCCTGCTGCACGCCCTCCCCCGACACGTCGCGGGTGATCGAGGGGTTGTCGGACTTGCGCGAAATCTTGTCGATCTCGTCGATATAGACGATGCCGCGTTGCGCCCGCTCGACGTTGTAGTCGGACGCCTGAAGCAGTTTCAGGATGATGTTCTCGACGTCCTCGCCCACATAACCGGCTTCGGTCAGGGTCGTGGCGTCGGCCATGGTGAAGGGCACGTCGATGATGCGCGCCAGCGTCTGGGCCAGCAGCGTCTTGCCCGAGCCGGTCGGCCCGATCAGCATGATGTTGGACTTGGCCAGTTCGACGTCGTTGTTCTTCGTCGCGTGATTCAGGCGCTTGTAGTGGTTGTGCACCGCGACCGACAGCACCTTCTTGGCGTGGGCCTGGCCGATGACATAGTCGTCCAGAACGTCGCGGATTTCCTTGGGCGTCGGCACGCCATCGGACGTCTTCTTGAAGCCGATCTTGTGCTCTTCGCGGATGATGTCCATGCACAGTTCGACGCATTCATCGCAGATGAACACGGTCGGGCCCGCGATGAGTTTGCGCACCTCGTGCTGGCTCTTTCCGCAGAACGAGCAGTACAGAGTGCTTTTGGCGTCAGAGCCGGCGGCTTTGGTCATGGACCCTTATCTCACTCCCGCGGTGCGGACCGAAATGGCCCGAAACGCGCTTCCTTCACGCTGATTCCACTATCGTGGACGCAAAGGTCTTCAAAAAATGACAATCACCCATCGCACGTTCCACGACAACCCCGAAGGCGGAAGGGGATTGTCGCAGCGCGTGGATGGTTCAGCATCCCAGGGGATCGCGGCGAATGTCTGACATGGGAAGCCTGCACGATTTGCGCCAGTCCGACGCCGCCGGCCGCCCCATCGTCGCCTTCGACTTCGACGGCACCCTGACGATTCGCGACAGTTTCACCGAATTCCTGCGCTGGCGGGCCGGACCCGGCGGCTGGGCCCTGGGCCTGGTCAAACTGGCGCCGGCGGTGGCGGCCTATGCGCGCGACCGCGACCGGGGACGAATCAAGGCGGCCTCGGTGCGCGAATTTCTGCTGGGCGTGGACCGGGCGACGCTGAAAGCCGACGCCGCGCGATTTGCCGACGAAATCTGGCCCCGTTTCATGCGGCCCGACGCGCTGGCGGTCTGGCACGACTGGGGCGTCCGGGGCGCGCACCGGGTGATCGTGACCGCCTCCCCCACCATCACCGTCGCCCCGTTCGCCCGCCGCTTGGGCGCCGAAGCCTTGCTGGGCACCGAAATGGCCTTCGACGACCAGGACCGCGTCACCGGCGCCTTCGTCGGACCGAACTGCCGCGGCGAGGAGAAGGTGCGTCGGCTCAAGGCCGCCCATGGCCAGGACATGGTCCTGACCGCCGCCTATGGCGACACCTCGGGCGACGCCGAAATGCTGGCCATGGCTAGGGAGGCGGGCTTTCGGGTATTTCGCCGCAAGCCGTAAGGCTCAGCGGCCGTCGGCGTCCACGTCGAAGACGACCGGCTTGCCGCGCGATGTCGGATTCCACCCGGCCTCGATGGCCGCGGCGACGGCGTTGCGCACGGCGTCCACATTGACCCGCTGTTTCTCCAGATCCGGCCGTCCGTTCGCGCGCATGGGCATGGGGAACTGGACAATGGCCTCGCGCTTGAAGTCCTGATGACGCAGCGAGACGGCGATGCCGTCCCACTGTCCGCCGCCCTTCGGCTGGGGCTGGCGGCGCAACTCCCATTCGTAGGTCTCGCCATCGACCTCGACGACGCCGCGCTGATCTCTCGTGTGCTGCATGACCGGCCTGTTAGCACAAAAGAAAAGAGGCGCACCGTTTCCGATGCGCCTCGCTTCTGGACCGAAAGGCCTGGATCAGTTGCCCGGCGTCTTGACGCCGTCGGCGTCGGCCTGTTCGCGGCGGTCATAGACGTGGTCCACGATGCCCCAGGCCTTGGCCTCCTCGGCCGACATGAAGTGGTCGCGATCCAGCGTCTTCTCGACCTCCTCGTACGTCCGGCCGGTGTGGTGGACATAGATCTCGTTCAGGCGACGCTTGGTGTAGCGGATGTCGGCGGCGTGCAGTTCGATGTCCGACGCCTGGCCCCGGAACCCGCCCGACGGCTGGTGGACCATGACCCGCGCGTTCGGCAGGGCGATCCGCTGACCCGCAGCGCCCGCAGTCAGGATCAGCGAGCCGGCCGAGGCCGCCATGCCCATCACCACGGTCGACACCGGCGACTTGATGTATTGCATGGTATCATAGATCGCGAGCGCCGACGTCACCTGACCGCCAGGGCTGTTGATATACATGCTGATTTCCTTCTTCGGATTTTCCGATTCCAGGAACAACAGCTGGGCGCAGATCAGCGACGCCATGCCGTCCTCGAACGGCCCCGTCAGGAAGATGATCCGCTCGCGCAGCAGGCGCGAAAAGATGTCGAAGGACCGTTCGCCGCGGCTGGATTGCTCCACCACCATCGGAACGAGGTTGGATTGCAGATAGTCGATCGGATCGCGCATTAGGGCCTTCTCGAGATGCCGTGGGCGCGATTCAGGCCGCGCCCTTCGTCCCTAGCATATCGCGTCGGCAAGCCCAGGACGCAAGGCGCACCGCAGGCGCTCCTATCGCGGCGCGTCGGTCGCGGCTTGATTAGCAGCCGAAATCTCTTCGGACCCAGCATGTTGCCGCCTAGCCATGGCGCGGATTAAGCCATTCACCTGCTGCCCCGCAGACGCGCGATCGTTCGGCGCCGCATAGAGGCCGGCCAGGTAGTCCTTATCCCATTGGCTGAGTCCTCTGACCTGCCCCGGCGCCTCGAAAAGATTCATCACCGTCGACTGACCAGTAAGATCCGCATCCGCATCGATCTGCGCCAGAGAAACCATGGAGATATAATCGGCCAACGTACCGAACGGGACGCCGTCAGTCTTGCTCATGTCCACAATGACGATGGTCCAGGCCATGTCGTAACGGATGTTCGAGCGGATGTGCGATCCGTCGCGGACGCGTGTCATGGCGAATTTATCACCGTCGACGATACTATCGCCACGCAGGGTGATGGCGACATCGCCGGTATCGGTCATGACCGGCATAACGACGTTCCACCATCTGACAGGCGCATCGGAGTTCTGGAAGTCCGCCAGGGCATCACGCGTCAAGTTCGTATGGTTGATCGCCGGCCGGAAGCCCAAGCCGACTTCCTTGACCAGCTTCTTGGCCAGAGCGGATCCGTCGGTGGTCGCAAAGATGATCACGTTGGGACGACACCCGGGCTCGCCGACATCGGCGCCCGCCTCCAAAGCATTGACGGCGATCCGGTCGATGACGAACTGGGCGTACCGAGGTTGCATATTGGTCATGCTGACGCAGACAGGACGGTTCCAGCGCGCCAGCCGAGTTCCTCGCGGCGGGGCGCCGACCTGCTCTATATAGGCGCGTGCCGCCTCCTCGAACCGTCGTCCATCGACAATGATCGATTCGAGTTCGGTCGTAGAAAGGTCGTCCGGCGCCGGCGCCACGGACTGAGGCCCATTGGACGCCAACAAGGCGGCGAAAACTATTGCGACGATATTCATAAACTTGTCCGCACAACCAGCGGGAAGTGAAAACACTCCCTCAACGCCACATTCAGGCTACACACATTTTGCGACGAATGAACAGTGAGGTTCGTCGCCCCCTTTGATCGACCTCCCCAAAAAGGATCGCCATTGCGGAGCGTCTCGACCGGAGGTTCCTCGCTTAGCACCCGACTGCAGGATCAGGCTGCGAATGGTGATGCATCCCTGACGACACCGTTCGCACGAGCTGAGGGAACGCACTCGATAGCCGTCAAATAGTCCTTTCCCGTTGGCTGATTTCGGCGAGCGAGACGGGTTTCAAACGAGCTTTAGCCGGCCCCTAAAAAGGCAAAAAGGGGGGTCGCGATGCGCCCCCCCTTCGATATCTGACCCACAAGGGCAAATTGAACGATCACACGACCATGTCGTGAATTACGCCTCGTCCTCTTCCTTCAGCAGCTCTTCCTTGGTGATCGGCTTGTCGGTGACGTCGGCGACGCCGACGATCAGGTCGACGACCTTCTCTTCATAGATCGGCGCGCGCATCTGGGCGGCGGCGTTCGGGTTCTGGCGATAGAAGTTCAGGACGGCCTGTTCCTGGCCCGGATAGTTGCGGGCTTCCTGCAGGATGGCGGCGTTCAGCTCCTGGTCCGTGACCTGGACGTTGTTGGCGCGGCCGATCTCGGCCAGCACCAGACCCAGGCGCACACGGCGCTCGGCGATCTTGCGGTATTCGGCCTTCAGCTCGTCGTCGGACTTCTTGGCGTCGTCTTCCGGCAGGCGGCCGGCGGCCTTGTCGGCCTCGACCTGTTGCCAGATGCCGTCGAACTCGGCGTCCACCATCTTGGGCGGCAGCGGGAAGTCGTGGGCTTCGTCCAGCTGATCCAGCAGGGCGCGCTTCAGCTTGAAGCGGGCGGCGCCGGCGTATTGCTGGTCCAGGTTGGACTTCAGCAGTTCCTTCAGCTTGTCTAGCGATTCCAGGCCGATGCGGGTAGCGAAGTCGTCGTCGATCTTGGCTTCGGCCTCGGCCTTGATGGCCTTCACCTTGATGTCGAAGGTGGCCAGTTTTCCGGCCAGATGGGCGGCCTGGTAGTTCTCGGGGAAGGTGACTTCGATGGTCTTTTCCTCGCCGACCTTGGCGCCCGTCAGCTGCTCTTCGAAGCCGGGGATGAAGCGGCCCGAGCCGATCACGAGGTCCGCGTCCTCGGCGGCGCCGCCTTCGAAGGGTTCGCCGTCCAGCTTGCCCAGGAAGTCGATCGTCAGCTGGTCGCCCTCGGCGGCCTTGACGGCCTTGCCCTTCTTGTCCTCGTAAGTCTTGGCCTGACCGGCCAGTTCCGTCAGGGCCTCGTCCAGATCGGCGTCCGACGCCTCATAGGTCGGGCGTTCCAGCTTCAGGGTCTTGGGATCGACCGGGGTGAAGTCCGGCATGATCTCCAGCGACATTTCATAGGCCAGGTCTTCCTGACCGGCGATGACCTTGTCCATGTCGGAGGTCAGCTTCATCTCGGCCGGGGCGGCGGGACGAATCTTGGCTTCGTCCAGCGCCTTCTGGCTGGACTCGTTCAGCTCGGCGTTGATGATCTCGCCCATGAACTCACGGCCGAAGGTCTTCTTGACGTGGGCGACCGGCACCTTGCCCGGACGGAAGCCCTTCAGCTTCACCTGCGGGGCGACTTCCTTGACGCGGGCTTCGAGCTTCTCGTTCAGCTCCGCGACGGGAATAGTGACCGCGATCACGCGGCTGAGGCCTTCGTTCGACTTTTCGACGACTTGCATGGTCGGGATTCTGACGCTCTGGGGCGCATGAGCCGTCGAGACGGCCGGCGCGGAATGGATAAAGCAAGAAGGCCGCCCCGTGTGGAGCGGCGCCTCGAAGCCCGCCCTTATGTCGAGAAGGGCCCCAAAGGTCAACGCGAGCGTGATCGCGACCGGTGGTTTCGCGCATCGACCGGCCCTATGTTGGCCCGATGACCCAACCCGCCTCCCCCATCGGCGTCTTCGTCACGCCCGTCACCCCGCTTCAACAGAACTGCACGACCGTCTGGTGCACGGCGACGAACAAGGCCGCCGTCATCGATCCCGGCGGATCAGTCGATGCGGTTCTGGGCGAAGTCCAACGGCGCGGCCTGACGCTGGATCAGATCTGGATCACCCATGGCCATCTCGATCACGCCGGCGGCGCCGCCGAGATGCAGGAGAAGACGGGCGTTCGGATCGTCGGCCCGCAGAAGGCCGATCAGTTCTGGATCGACCGCATCGTCGAGAGCGGCCGGATGTACGGCCTGCCCGACGCCCGCCCGTTCACGCCCGACCGCTGGCTGGAGGACGGCGACACGGTCAGCCTGGGCGAAACGGAATGGGAGGTGCGCCACTGTCCCGGCCATACGCCCGGCCATGTGATCTTCTTCAACCGGGCGGCGCGATTCGCCCAGGTCGGCGATGTGCTGTTCAAGGGCTCGGTCGGGCGCACCGACTTCCCCATGAGCGATCCGCCCGCCCTGATCCGGTCGGTGGTGGACAAGCTGTGGCCGCTGGGCGACGACGTGACCTTCGTGCCGGGCCACGGACCGATCTCGACCTTCGGCGAGGAACGCCGCACCAATCCGTTCGTGTCCGATGCGGCGATCAGGCAGGCGCCGATCCGGCGCGAGCCCATCGGCCCCGCCTGACGATCAGCGACGCAGCAGCATTCCGATAAGGACGCCGAGGCCCAGGGCGTAAAGCGTGGTGCGCATCGGCTCCTCGCGGATGCCGTCACGCGCCTGGGCGACGCGCTGGTTCACCCTTTCGCGAACCTGCGCCGCATCCTCGCGCACGGCCTGGCGAACCGAGGACACGCGGGCGGAGGCGCGATCTCCCCTGGCCAGCAAGGCGTCGGCCTCTCGGTCGAGACGCTGGGTCAGGCCTTCGTCTTCCAGAACAATGTCGTCGGGCGAAGGCGGTGCGATGGGCGACGAGGTCATTTCGGCGGACTCTCTGCAAGGTGATGAACTTGCGCCATCAACCGCTGGGCCGGAGACCGGTTCCTCTGAACGACGACACGTGCGACGCGTTGGTCCTCCGTAAGGAGAAACTTCATGTCCCACGTCGAACCGCAGCCGACACCGCAAACCCCGCCACCCGAGATCCCGACCGAGCCCGCGCCCGGTCCGGAACTGGACCCTTCAAACGCACCGAACGAGATGCCGCCCTGGTCTCCGGAGGAGCCGTCGTCGCCGGAAAACGACCGCTGACAAGGCCGCGACAAATGGGCGCCGTTCGGACGGTAAAAAGCAGCGGTTGGTGCGGAACCCTGCGGGATTCATCGTGTTGATCACGCAAGCGAAACGGCAAATCGGAAAGGACGAACCCCATGGCGGAAGGTCAGCCCACCCGCGGTTCCGGCGTCTCCAAGAGAGGATTCGCCTCCATGGACCCCGAACGTCAACGTGAGATCGCCCGCAAGGGCGGCGCCAGCGTTCCCAGCGAGAAGAGAAGCTTCTCTCAGGACCGAAGTCTGGCCGCACAGGCCGGTCGAAAGGGCGGCGAGGCGTCGCACGGCTCTCGCAAGGACGAGACCAGCAACCCGACGACCTGAACAGTCTGTCGACGATCCGCCGGCTAAACGATCAGGGCGGCGAACTTCGGTTCGCCGCCCTTTTCATGTGTCCCTCTCGTCAGGCCGACATCAGCACCAGGGCCACGGATGGCGCTGGCGAAACGTCGAATCGAACCACCCGCCAACCGGCCGCCTCGGCCATGTCCGTAACCGCGGCCTCGGTGAACTTGCGCGAGTTTTCGGTATGGAGGGTTTCGCCCGCCGCGAACTGGAACCGACGCCCTTGGATGTGCGCCACGCTCGGACGCACCGCTTCCAGATGCATCTCCATCCGCGACTTCTCGGCGTTCCACACCGCCCGGTGCCGGAAGGCGTCCAGGTCGAAGTCGGCGCCCAGTTCGGCGTTGGCGCGAACCAGAAGGTTGCGGTTGAACGCCGCCGTCACGCCGCTGACGTCGTCATAGGCGGCCACCAGAACCTCCGGCGCCTTGACCAGGTCCACACCCAGGATGAACAGGGCGTCCTCTCCTAGCAGACCCTTGGCGGAAGTCAGGAACCGCACGGCCTCCGCCGGCTCGAGATTGCCGATGGTCGATCCGGGAAAGAAGCCGATCCTGCGGCCCTTGGGCAGATCATCGGGCAAGGGCGCCAAATTCTCGAAGTCGCCGAGCACCGGCTGCACGCGCAGCGCCGGATAGGCAACCCTAAGGCGGTCCGCCGCCTCCGACAGGGCCGTCTCGCTGATGTCCAGCGGCACATAGGCGCCCAGGTCCGGCGCAGCGTCCAACAGAAGGCGCGTCTTCTCGCTGGCGCCGGAACCGAATTCCACCAGAACGGCGTCCGGGCCGAACTCGGCCGTCAGGGCCGCCGCCTGGGTTCGCAACAGGGCCGTCTCCTGGCGGGTCGGATAGTATTCATGCAGCTCCGTGATGTTCTCGAACAGGCGCGAGCCTTCCGCGTCATAGAACCACTTGGGCGGCACGGCCTTGTGCGCCCGCGACAGGCCCTCGATCAGGTCTTGGCGGAAGGCGGCCGTGGGATCCTCGTCCGTGGCGGCGCGTCCTTCCATGACGTCGGCCGCCAGCCTTACACCCGCAAACGCCCAGCGCTGGTCCGGATAGAAGAAGTTGCGATAGGTCACGCGCGCATGGCCTTCCGGCGTGGCGAATGAACCACCGCGCAGAACCATCTGATTGGCCATGAATTTCCCGTTGTATTCGGCGGCCGTGCCCGGCGTGGGTCGAAAACCGGGATAGGGGGCGTAGGCGCTGGCCGTCCACTGCCAGGCTTCTCCGGTCAGGTTGGAGAAAGCTTCCGCGTTCGCGCGCGCCGCGTGTTCCCATTCCGCCTCGCTGGGCAGACGCTTCCCCGCCCAGCGCGCAAAGGCGTCCGCCTCGTAGAAGCTGACGTGGCGAACCGGTTCGGCAGGATCGACGGCGATCCGGCCGGTCAGGCCCATCGTCGTCCAGCCGTCGTCGTCCCGGCGCCAATACAGCGGCGCGGTCCACCCTTCCGACTTCACGACGGCCCAACCGTCCGACAGCCAGAACTCGGCCCGGGCGTAGCCGCCGTCTTCGATGAAGGCGATCCATTCGCCGTTCGTGGTCAAATCCGCCGCCAGGGCGAACGGCTCCAGCCATACCTTGTGCGCCGGCCCCTCGTTGTCGAAGCCGAACGCCGGTCCGTCATGGCCTATGGTCGTCAAACCGCCGTCGAACGACAGCATCCCGCCACGCGCTGCCTGACGCGGTGTCGCGCGCGGCTCCTCGGCATAGGCGGCGGGATCGAGCGGCGAACGGGCCATCAGGTTCAGCATATCCATCAGGAACAGTTCCTGGTGCTGCTGGTCGTGATGCAGGCCCAGTTCGAACAGATAGAGCAGGCGTGCATCCGTCGGCTCGCGCCCAAGCCAGTCGACCATGCGTCGGTCGATCTCTCGACGATAGGTCAGCACCTCATTCAAGGACGGCCGGGTCATCAAGCCGCGTTCGTGCCGGGCCACCCGTTCGCCCAGCGCCTCATAGTAGGAGTTGAAAATCTGCTGGAACCGCGCATCGACCGGCTGATAGCCCGGCTCGGTCGCCAGAATCATGGCTTCGAAGAACCAGCTCGTGTGCGCCAGATGCCATTTCCCCGGACTGCAATCAGGCATGGACTGCGCCGCCAGGTCTTCCGGCGACAAGCTCTGAGCCAGACGCGGCATAACGGCCCGCACCCGCCTGTAGCGGTCGGCGTTCGTAAGGTTGGAAGAGATCGCCCGGCCAGGCGCGTCCTTGTCCGGCAGTCCGTCACGCGCCATCGCCAGTTCCTTGTTTATGACCACCAAACGTCAAAACAAGATCAAGGTTCCCAAAGACTTGTGTACGGATTCAGGTCTTTAGCGTCTGGCGCCTCCGCCATGCTTGGCGTATTCCAGCCGGGCGATGGTGCGGTTGTGAACCTCGTCCGGGCCATCCGCGATCCGCAGCGTCCGAACCCCGGCGTACAGTTCGGCCAGGGGCGTATCGCCCGACACGCCCGCGCCGCCGAACGCCTGGATCGCGTCGTCGATGACCTTCAGCGCCATCTTGGGCGCCGCGACCTTGATCTGGGCAATTTCGGAACGGGCGTTCTTGGCCCCGACCTCGTCCATCATCCAGGCGGCCTTCAGCACCAGCAGGCGGCACATCTCGATATTGGTGCGGGCTTCGGCGACGCGCTGCTCCCACACCGAATGTTCGGACAGGTGTTTGCGGAAGGCCGTGCGGCTCAGCAGGCGTTCGACCATCAGGTCCAGGGCCCGCTCGGCCGCGCCGATGGTGCGCATGCAATGGTGGATGCGGCCCGGCCCCAGGCGCCCTTGCGCGATCTCGAAGCCCCGGCCCTCGCCCGCGATCAGGTTCTCGACCGGCACGCGGACGTTTTCCAGCACCACCTCGGCATGGCCGATGGGCTTCTCGTCATAGCCGAAGACCGACAGCATCCGCTCGACACGGAAGCCGGGCGCGTCCACCGGCACGATGATCTGGGACTGCTGGGCGTGGGTGGCGGCGTCCGGGTCGGTCTTGCCCATGACGATGGTCATGGCGACGTTCGGATGGCCCATATTGGTCGACCACCATTTGCGGCCGTTGATGACATAGTGATCGCCGTCGCGCTCGATCCGGGTCTGGATGTTGGTGGCGTCCGACGAGGCGACCTCCGGCTCGGTCATCAGGAAGGCCGAACGGATTTCACCGGCCATCAGCGGCTTCAGCCAGCGGTCCTGCTGGGCCGCGTCGCCGTACATGTGCAGCACTTCCATATTGCCGGTGTCAGGGGCGTTGCAGTTGAACACCTCGGCCGACCACAGATGCCGGCCCATCATCTCGGCCAGCGGCGCATATTCCAGATTGGTCAGGCCCGCGCCGTGGTCTCCGGGCAGGAACATGTTCCACAGGCCCGCCTCGCGCGCCTTGGCCTTCATCGCCTCCATGACCGGAGGTTGGCGCGTCGAATCCTCGCGCACCTGGGCGAAGTACAACGCCTCGTTCGGAACGACCTCGGCGTCCAGGAAATGGCGAACGCGATCTTGCCATTCAAGAGCCCGGGCGGAATGATTGAAATCCATAGTGTTTCCTCTTGCCGTTCGCGCCTCTTGCCGGGCGCCCGATACGAAAACGGCGCGGCCCCGATCAGGAGCCGCGCCGCCATAACTGGTCGTTCAGACCGGCATCAGCGCTTCAACAGCGGCGCCAGCTTCTGCGCGATCATCATGTCGCCGGCGATCTTCAGCTTGCCCTGCATGAAGGCCATCATCGGGTCCAGCTTGCCTTCCGACAGGGCCAGGAAGTCGTCCCACTTGATCGAGACGGTGGCGTCGGCGGGCTTGTCCTCGTTCGTCACCGTGTTCGGCGTGGAGGCGCCGTCGATGAAGATCTTGCCTTCGTCGCCCAGGTCCAGCTTCACGGTCTTGCCCAGACCGGAGTTGTCGCCGACGGCGCTGCGGATGTGTTCGGTAACTTGAGCCAGATCAGGCATAGGGGCGTCTCCCATAGGACGGTTGAACCCCAGCCCTACCCCGCCCTTGCCGGGGCGCCAAGATCACGTCGGGTAAAGCTGGCGTCACTTCTCGTCCGACGAACCGCTGTAGAGGCTGGCCGCCCCCACAGCGATCATGAAGAAGGCGAAGGCCGCGACGATGGCGGCGACGAAAGGCACGGCGGCTTGGGGCATGGAGGTTCTCCTTCGCCCCTTGCTGCGCCCTATCGCCGCGCCGCGCCTTGATGCGGATCAAATTTTACGGCGCCCGTTTGCCGATGGTGCGGTCCAGGAAGTCCAGATAGGTGCGCCATTGCTGCAGCTGGCGCGGATCGCCGCGCACGCCGTGGCGCTGGCCGGGATAGAGCATCATCTCGAACGGCACGCTCTTGGCCTGCAGCGCGTCGATGACGCGCGTGGCGTTGCCGAAAATGACGTTGTCGTCGGCCATGCCGTGCAGGATCAGCAGCCGCCCGGTCATGTCGTTCAGGCGCGGCAGGATGTCGGTGGCGGCATAGCCTTCCGGGTTGTCCTGCGGCGTCGACATATAGCGTTCGGTGTAGTGGGTGTCGTACAGGCTCCACTGCGTCGGCGCCGCGCCCGCCAGGGCCGCCGCCAAGTTCGCGTCCTTGTCCGTCAGGGTCAGCAGGCTGAGGAAGCCGCCGAAGCTCCAGCCCATCACCGCGATATGGTCGGCGTCGACGTAAGGCAGGGTCTTCAACCATTGCGCGGCCTGGGCCTGATCCTCGACCGCCGGAATGCCCAGGCGGCGATAGATGCTGGTCTCGAACGCCTGCGACCGATCGCCCTCGCCGCGATTGTCGATGCGGAAGACGATATAGCCCGCCTCGGTCAGCAACTGGTTGGTCAGGGGCTGCCAGCTCTTCTGCACGCCCGCCCCGGTGCCGGGGCCGCCATAGACCTGCATCACCACCGGATATTTCTTGGACGGATCGAAGCCGGGCGGCGTGGTCATGCGCCACACCAGGGTCTGGCCGTGGCTCTGCATCGTGCCGAACTCGGGCGTGCGCAGGCGCGAGACATAGGGGGCGAACGGATGGCTGGCGTCCAGCCTGTTCTCCTCGATCCAGCGCACCCGCGTGCCGTCGATGCGGTACAGGGCCGACTGCGGCGGGGTCGCTGGATCGGAATAGTTGCCGACATAGGCGGTCGCAGGCCCGTTGACCGACACGGTCCACCAGCCGCCGCCCGGCGTCACCGCGACCGGATCGACCGTGCGGTTCAGATTGGCGCGGAACATCTGCTGCTCGATCGGCAGTTCCTTGCCGTCGCGCATCGAAGCGGTGAAATAGACGTCGCCGGTCTGTTCGTTGACCCCGTCCAGATGTTTGACCGGATAGTCGCCGCGCGTGATGGCCCGGATGCGCCGCCCGTTGCGGTCGTACAGATACAGGTGCCGCCAGCCCGAATCCTCGTTCGACCAGATGAAGCGGCCGTCGGCCAGGACGCGGAAATCGTCGTTCAGATCGACCCAGGCCGACGCCTTCTGGCTCAGGATCACGCGCGAGGCGCCGGTGGTCGGATCGACGCTCAACAGGTCCAGCGTCTTCTGGTCGCGCGACTGGCGCTGCACGTACAGGGTCTTGCCGTCGCCCGACCAGTTGACCCGCGCCAGATAGATGTCGGTGTTGGCGCCCAGGTCCACCTTGACCCGCGCCCCGCTCTGCAGGTCGCGGACATACAGTTCCACCACCGCATTGGGTCGGCCCGCGCGGGGATAGCGCTGCTCCACCATCGTCGCGCCGCCGCCGGTGATCTCAAAGCGCGGCACGATATCGACCGGGCTTTCGTCCACGCGGGTCAGGGCGATGTAGCGCTCGTCGGGGCTCCACCAGTAGCCGGTGTCGCGATCCATCTCCTCCTGGGCGATGAACTCGGCCGTCCCCCAGCTGATCAGGCCCGCGCCGTCGTCCGTGATCGGCGTTTCCTTGCCGCTGGCCAGGTCATAGACGATCAGGTTCTGGTCGCGGACATAGGAGACATAGCTGCCCTTGGGCGACACCTTGGCGTCGATCTCGTCGGCGGGCGTCTCGGTCAGGCGGCGCACCTTGCCGTCGGCCCGATTGGCCAGGAAGATGTCGCCTTCCAGCGGCGCCAGGATATAGCGCCCCTGCTGGTCCCACGAATATTCGACCACGCCGCGCGCGCTGATCCGCATCCGCTCGCGCCGGGCCTTTTCGGCCTCCGACAGTTCGCCGGCGTCGGGAACCAGCGCCCGCGCGTCGATCAGCTTATAGGGTTCGCCCGGCCCCGTGGGCGCGGCCCACAGGTCCTGCACATCCACATTGTCCTCGCGCGAGCGCAGGAAAGCGACCAGTTGACCGTCGGGCGACAGGCTGACCCCCTTGGCCACCGGCCCGTTCAGGCTGGGGCTGGAGAACACCCGCTCGGGCGTCAGGATGTTGGAGGGCGCCTCCTGTGCAAGCGCCGATGTGGCGGACAGGAGAATGGTCGAAGCAAGGAGAACAGTGCGCATGGCGCCGGACGCTAATCGCGCTTGATCGACCCGTCACGCGGAAAGTCGCGCGCCGCGATGCTGCTTGTCCTTCCCTGCGAAGGGTTCTCATATTAGATAGCGCGCAATGACCGACGTCTCCCTCTCCCCTGCCCCCGTCAAGGCCAGCCCGTTCAACGAACTGGAGGTTCTGTGGGTCCGCCACTGGACCGACAGCCTGTTCAGCTTCGGCGTCAAACGGCCCGACGACTTCCGTTTCCGCTCGGGCGAGTTCGTCATGATCGGCCTGCCGGGCGAAGACGGCGGCAAGCCGGTGCTGCGCGCCTATTCCATCGCCAGCCCCGGCTGGGCCGAGGAGTTGGAGTTCTTCTCCATCAAGGTCGCCGACGGCCCCCTGACCTCGCGCCTGCAAAAGATTCAGCCGGGCGACACGGTGCTGATGGGCAAGAAGCCGACCGGCACCCTGGTCCTGGACGCCCTGACCGGCGGCGAGCGACTGTTTCTGATCGGCACCGGCACGGGTCTGGCCCCCTGGCTCAGCGTGGCGCGCGACCCGGAGACCTATTCCCGCTTCGGCCATGTCTATGTGATCCACACGGTGCGCGAGGTCGCCGACCTGGCCTACCGCGACTTCTTCACCCGCGAGATTCACGACGATCCCCTGATCGGCGACGAGGCCAGGGCCCAGCTGACCTACTACCCCACCGTGACCCGCGAGACGTTCGAAACGCCGGGCAGGATTACCGACCGCATCAAGTCCGGCGACTTCTTCCGCGACCTGGGCCTGCCCGAAGGCTTCGACCCCGCCCGTGACCGCGCGATGCTGTGCGGCTCCATGGCCATGATCAAGGAAGCTGGCGAACTGCTGGAGACCTATGGCCTGAAGGAAGGCTCCAACGCCGAACCCGCCGACTACGTCCTTGAACGCGCCTTCGTCGGTTGAACGTCTTGGCTTGAACGGTCTGACCCGCTAACCCCACGGCCATGTCGAAGCCCGCTCCTGTCGCCGTCGATCCCCGCGTCGATCCCGCCGAATGCCAGTCGATGACCGAGGTCCGCCAGGGCGTCGACGCCCTGGACCGCGCCCTGGTCGCCCTGCTGGCCGAACGTCAGCGCTACATGGACGCCGCCGCCCGCATCAAACCCCACCGCGACGCCGTCTTCGACCAGGCCCGCATCGACGACGTGGTGGCCAAGGTGCTGGTCGCCGCCGAGGCCCACCACCTGTCGCCCGACATCGCCGAACCCGTCTGGCGTCTGTTGATCGACCGCTGCATCGCCCACGAGTTCGCGACCTGGGACCGGACGCGCGACTAGCCTTAGCCTAATTATGTCCGCTCATCCCGGCGAAAGCCGGGACCCAGACCTTTGGGCGAAAATCGCATGAGATTGAGGCTCGGTGGTCATCCCAGGCGCCACCTATGCGAAAGTACTGGGTCCCGGCTTTCGCCGGGATGAGCGGGAGGAAAAACTCGAACGACGCTCAGAAGATCGGTCGCATACGAGCGCCAGCCATCCGATCTGCGTAAAGAATCCAATTCGAAAACAACGCCTTGCCTCACCGCAGCGTCAATCGACCTCCCGGGCCTCCCATTGCGAACATAGTGGGCGCCCGGTCTTTGACATCGCCGCCTTCCCTTGAGGCGCCCGCCAAGCGAAAGAGAATTCGGACTGTTCGGACTCTTCGGACTCTTCGGACTCTTCGGACTCTTCGGACTCTTCGGACTCTTCGGACTCTTCGGACTCTTCGGACTCTTCGGACTCTTCGGACTCTTCGGACTCTTCGGACTCTTCGGACTCTGTTTTTTCCTGGCCCCGCCGTCCAGCCTTCAACGCGGTATAAGTCCGCCTAGCCTTTCAGGCCCCGCAACATCAGTTCGTGGCGATAGGCGGCGACATCCGCCAGGGCGGCGTCCATCGCCGTCCGCACCCGGTCCAGGGCGGCGGGAGCCAGAGGCTGTTCGATCTTCTCCGCCTCGGCGCAGACCGCCGCCAGTTCGCCCGCGCCGATGCCCGCCGACGCCCCCCGAATGGTGTGGACCGCGTCGCGCCAGCCTTCGGCCCTGGAGTCCAGCATCGCGGACCATAGGCCGGCCTGCTGCACGAACAGGCCCAGCACCTCCTCGTTGATGGCGTCGTCTCCGCCCGTCATGTTCTCAAGCACGGCGAAATCGACCGCCCCGCTCAGATCTCGCCGCGCCATCAGGCCGCCGTCTCCTCGCCCCTGGCCAGGCGCGAGTTCCGCGACGACCACAGCAGATAGATCGCCACCCCGATCACGTTCCAGATCAGGAAACCGATCTGCGTCACCGGCTTCAGGCTCAAGAAGAAGACGATGCAGCCGATCACTGTGATCGCCCCGACCAGCGGCCACAGCGGCGCCTTGAACACCCGTTTGCGTCCCGGCTCGCGCATCCGCAGCACGATCAGGCTGACGCCCACCGAGCAGAAGGCCGCCAGCGTGCCGGCGTTGGCCAGGGACGCCAGTTCGTCCAGCGGCAGCAGACCCGCCAGGATCGCCACCACCACGGCGGTGAACACCGTCACCACCGCCGGCACGCCCCGGCTGGACACCTTGGCCAGACGGCGCGGCAACAGGCCGTCGCGCGCCATGCCCAGGAAGATGCGGCTCTGTCCGAACAGGAAGGCCAGCAGCACGGTCGGCAGGGCCACCACCGCCGCCGCCGCGATCCACTGGGCCGCCGTCCCCTGCCCCATCTGGCGCAGGATCAGGGCCAGGGGCTCGGGGCTGCTGGCGAAGGTCGCGACCGGTCGCGCGCCGATCGCCGCCGCCGCCACGACCAGATACAAGGCCGTGCAGATCAGCATGGAGCCCACGATGCCGATGGCCAGGTCGCGCTCGGGCTTCTTGGTCTCCTCCGCCGCCGTCGAGATGGCGTCGAACCCGTAGAAGGCGAAGAAGATGATCGCCGCCGCCGCCATCACGCCCGTCTGGACGAAGGGCGCGCCGAACCCGTTGGGCATGAAGGGGGTGAAATGCTCTGGCTTGAACGCCGGCAGGGCGATGGCGACGAACACCGCCAGAGCCGCGATCTTGATCAGCACCAGGACGGCGTTCAGCGTCGCGCTCTCCTTGGTGCCCAGAAGCAGCAGACCCGTGATCACGCCGATGATCGCCACGCCCGGCAGGTTGACGATCCCGCCCGCATGAGGTCCCGCCGTCAGGACCGTCGGCAGATCGATCCCCAGACCCGTCAGGAAGCCGACCGCATAGCCGGACCACCCCACCGCCACGGCGCTGACCACCAGCGAATACTCCAGGATCAGGCTCCACCCCACGATCCAGGCGATCATCTCGCCCAGCACCGCATAGGAATAGGTATAGGCGCTGCCCGCCGTCGGCATCATGGTCGACAGTTCGGCATAGGCCAGGGCCGCGCAGGCGCACACCAGGCCCGCCAGCCCAAAGCTGATCAGAACCGCCGGTCCCGCCAGACCCGCGCCCACACCGATCAACGTCAGAATGCCGGTGCCGACGATGGCCCCGACCCCCAGGGCCAACAGATGCGGCCAGCTCAACGTCGGCTTCAGTCGCGGCCCTTCGTGCGGCGCCAGCATGGCGTCGATGGATCGACGTCGGTTCCAGAAGGTCATGGCGTTCACTCCCCCGCCGCTGACACGCGGCTGATTCCGCGTGAACCATAGCCCGCCCAAGAAAGTTTGCGAAAGGCGCTTGCCAACCCCGCCTCCGCTGGGTAGTAGGAGCGCCCTTCGGCAAGGGCGCTCGCCCCGCCGAAGACATGACGATCGGTGTGGGTGATTAGCTCAGTCGGTAGAGCAGCTGACTCTTAATCAGCGGGTCCACAGTTCGAACCTGTGATCACCCACCATCGTTCTCATTGAAATCGCTGATGATTTCCTCTTCGGAGGCAGTCTCACCGTTTCAGCCAATCCAGAAAAACGGTGAGAAAAACGGTGGGCGCTAGCCGCGCTGAAATGAGCCGTGGGCGCAGGCCGAGGCGGGTCCCGTCGATAACCTGAACTTATGAGCGGGAGCGCATCGTAGCAGCGCGTCATGCCCGTCAGCACCGCGCCGGGGTGGAGACCGACGGCCCGTCATTTCGCCACCGGGATCTACCGGGTGTCCCTCCCGAGCCAAGCGCGGAAGAATCTCGATGTCAGCGATGAGAGAGCACGATGGCAGAGACGCGAGATCTGATGAACCGCTTCGTTCGAACACCTGAGGCCGGCAGACTTCTGGGGCTCTCAGGCCGTACGCTCGAGAAACATCGCACCAGCGGCACCGGTCCCATCTACCGCAAACTGGGAGGCCGGGTCGTCTACTCTGTCACTGACCTCCGCGCCTGGGCGGACACGGATGTGAGAACCTCCACTACCCAATCTGCGAAGCCGGTTCCGAACGTCTCAGGAGAGGCGGACGCTCGAGCAGCCCTTTGATCCGTTTCCAGAGCGCTACGCCCCGCACGCTATCTCCGGAGCGTTCCGCTAGTCGAATGCCGCCTCAAGCTGCTCAAGCTTGCGTGCGAACGGCGCGAACAGTTGGAGAAGCACATAGGTCTGCGCCCGATCCGCGGGCTTGCCGATCGCGTGGCCGGCCTCGTTCCGAGACGTCCGGATCACCGACTGGATGAAGTTCAAATTGACCTCCAGATCTTCTCCCGCTGCGCCGAGCCCCTTCCGATGGGGCGCCAGCAGATTCTGGAAGCGGTTGATCTTGCGCAGGAGCGAGCGCTCCTCGTCGACCGGTTTAAAGACCGAGCCCAGGTTAGAACTGCGAACGGCCACGTCGAGCATGTGCAGGAACCGCGCTTCGGCCGCGACGCCCAGCATCACGACACTGGAGAGCAGGCAGTTGGCGTACACCCGCCCGTCTGGTCCGGTCCTGACCCTGCTGAGCACCCTGGCCGACGAAGGGGCGATCGAGACCCTCTCGAACGCGGCGCGGCTTTTCGCAGGTGTCCATCCCGCCGCCGCAGCGGAAACCCTCCTCGACAATGTTGCGTAAGCTGCTGTCCAGCAGCAGTTCGACGCTGATGTCCGGATAGGCCTGGAGCACGGGCTTCAGCTTGGGCCAGACTACGGTCTGCAGGGCATGGTCGGACAGGGTCAGCCGGATTGAGCCGGACGGTTTGTCGCGAAACGCCGTAAGCGCCGCGATCTCCTCCTCGATCTCGCTCATGCGCGGGGCGACGGTCTGCAGCAGCCGCTCGCCCGCGACGGTCGTGGCGACGTTGCGTGTGGTCCGCGTCAGCAGACGAATGCCCATCCGGGCTTCAAGCTGCTTGATCGCATGACTGAGCGTCGACTGCGCCACGCCGAGCCGCGCCGCCGCCTTGGTGAAGCTGCGCTCCTCGGCGACAGCCTGGAACCAGGTCAGTTGATTGAAGTCGGTCCGTTCCACGGGCGGTCTCCTCCTCGGCGCTGCGTCAGACTATTCGTTCATATCGATTAGTTCATGCCGATTAGGACGACTAATCGCTTTGTGCGTTCGCCGATAGAAGTTCGGCCATGATCGAAGTCGCCCTCACTACCGATACGACCGTCAAGCCCGCCGCCGCCTGGGGCGCGGTCCTGTCTATGGCCCTGTGCGTGGCGATGCTGATCGCCTCGGAATTCATGCCAGTCAGCCTGCTGACGCCGATGGCCGAAGGCCTCGGCGCAACCCAGGGCCAGACCGGGCAGGCGATTTCGATCAGCGGCCTGTTCGCGGTCGCAGCCAGCCTGCTCATCACCACGGCGGCCGGACGGCTGAACCGCAAGTGGGTCCTAGTCGCCATGACCGCCCTGATGCTGGCGTCGCTGGTGCTGGTCGCGGCCGCGCCGAACTTTGCGGTGCTGATGATCGGCCGCGCCTTGCTGGGCATCTGCATCGGCGGCTTCTGGGCCCTGGCCACAGCCGTCATCATGCGCCTGGTTCCCAAAGACGACGTGCCGCGCGCCCTGGCCCTGATGTACGGCGGCCAAGCCATCGCTGCGGCTTTCGCCGCGCCGGTCGGCAGCTATCTCGGCGACCTGTTCGGGTGGCGCGAGGTGTTCTGGGCGCTGACGCCCATCGTCGCCGTCAACCTGATCTGGCACGTTGTGGCCCTACCCTCCCTGCCTGCGGGCCAGCGGCAGGACTTCCGGGCCATGTTCAGCCTGCTGAAGCGGCCGTATTTCCTGATCGGCATCATCGCCTCGATGCTGTCCTGGGGTTCGGCTTTCACCATGTTCACCTATCTGCGCCCCTTCCTGGAGCGGGTGACGGGGGCGAACGTGACGGTGCTGTCGGTCCTGCTGCTGGTGCTGGGCTGCGCGGGCTTCGTCGGCACCTGGGCCTCCGGCCGTTTCCTGAAAGGCGATGTCGCCCGCCTTCTGCGGCTGCCAGCCCTGCTGATGGGCGGCTGCACGCTCGGACTTCTGTTCCTGGGCGGATCACCGTTCGCGGCCGGCGTGCTGCTGGCGCTGTGGGGCGCAAATAACACCGCCATGTCGGTGATCTGGATGACCTGGATGTCCCAGAACGCCGACGACGCGCCGGAAGCCGCAGGCAGCTTGATGGTCGCCGCCGTCCAGGCCTCGATCCTGCTCGGCGCTGTGGCGGGCGGCTGGCTGCTGGACGGCTTTTCGATCCGGGCGACCTTCATCGGCAGCGTGGTCCTGGCCGGGGCAGCGCTGGTCCTGATCGGCAACGGCCGCAGGCTGCTGAAACCCCGATGACCGACATGAACGAGGAGATAGCCATGACCACCTCAGACACGAGCCGACGCAACCTTATGAAACTGACCAGCGCCGGCGTCGTCGCCGCAGCCGCCGGGTCGCTCTTCAACACGTCCAATGCAAAGGCGCAGACCATGCCCGACGACTGGGACAAGCTTTTCCCCAAAAGCGAAATCGTCGACCACCAGAAGGTCACGTTCAGGAACCGCTACGGCCTCACGCTTTCGGGCGACCTCTATCTGCCCAAGGCTCGCAGCGATCAGCGCCTGGCCGCGCTGGTCGTCGGCGGGCCGTTCGGCGCGGTGAAGGAACAGTCATCGGGCCTCTATGCCCAGACCATGGCGGAGCGCGGCTTCGCGACCCTGGCCTTCGATCCGTCCTTCACGGGGGAAAGCGGCGGAGAGCCGCGCAACATCGCTTCGCCCGACATCAACACCGAGGACTTCAGCGCAGCGGTCGATTTCCTCGGCCTGCATCCGTCCGTCGACCGCGAGCGCATCGGCGTCATCGGCATCTGCGGTTGGGGCGGCATGGCCCTGAACGCCGTCGCCGTGGACAAGCGGGTCAAGGCCGTCGTGGCCAGCACCATGTATGACATGACCCGCGTCATGTCCCGGGGCTACAATGACAGCGTGACCGCCGAAGAGCGCGCGCAAACCCTGGAGCAACTGAGCCGGCAGCGCTGGCAGGATGCAGAAAACGGCGCGCCCGCTTATGGCCCGGCCATGAACGAGCTGAAGGGCGGCGAAGCCCAGTTCCTGGTCGACTATCACGACTATTACAGGACGCCGCGCGGCTTCCACCCGCGCGCGGTCAACTCGAACGGCTCGTGGACGGTCACCAACCCGCTGTCCTTCATGAACATGCCGCTCCTGACCTACATCAAGGAAATCTCGCCGCGCCCGATCCTGCTGATCCACGGCGGAAAGGCCCACTCGCGCTACTTCAGCGAGACCGCCTATGCCGCTGCGGCTGAGCCGAAGGAACTGATGATCATTCCCGGCGCCAGTCACATCGATCTCTACGACCGCCTGGACGAGATCCCGTTCGACAAACTCCAGTCCTTCTTCGAGCAGCATCTTGTCTAAGGGCGCGGCGTTATGATCACGCGTCGTCCAATCCGGCTCGTGATCGGCCTGACGATCGCCGCACTGTTCCTGCCCGTCGCGCCGACGGCCGCACAGTCGATCAAGGAGGCCCCTATGATACTCCACCGCAACGGAACCCAGCCCTCACAGAAGGGGCCGGCCGAGTGGTTCACCGGCACGGTTCGTATTGATCCGCTCAACACCGCGCCTGCCCCCGCGCGTCACGGCGCCGCCAGCGTGACCTTCGAGCCCGGCGCGCGTTCCGCCTGGCACACCCATCCGCTGGGTCAGACCCTGGTCGTGACGTCCGGCGTCGGCTGGACCCAGTGCGAAGGCGAACCGATCGTCGAAATCCGCGCCGGCGACGTCGTCTGGTGTCCGCCCGGCCATCGCCATTGGCACGGCGCGTCACCGACCACAGCCATGACGCACATCGCCATCCAGGAGGCCCTGGACGGCAAGATGGTCGAGTGGATGGAGCATGTGACCGACGACCAATACCTAGCTGGACCGCCAACAGCGGACGGCGGGCGCTGAAATCATGCGGGCCTGGAGACAGCCGCTCGCCTTGCTGGCCGTCGCCGTTCTCGCCGCCGCCTGCAGCGGGCCGACGTCCGACGCCTCGGCCGGTGAGCCGAGCCGTTCGGAGCAAACCGTGGATGAGCCGATGAAGATCAGAATTATCGCCGCCGATCAGACGTTCACGGCCGTGCTGGATGACAGCGAGGCGGCGCGGGACCTCGCCGCCCTCCTGCCGATCGAACTGACGCTGAGCGACTACAACCGCACGGAGAAGATCGCCGACCTGCCGCGCGCGCTTTCCACGGCTGGCGCGCCCGAGGGCGTCGCCCCCGTAGCCGGCGACATCGCCTACTACGCCCCCTGGGGCAATCTCGCGATCTTCTATCGCGACTTCGGCTACTCGCGCGGCCTGGTCCGCCTGGGCCGCCTCGAAGGCCACATCGAGGCGCTGGCCAAGATCGACGCGCCCGTCCGCATCGAACTTATTCCTCCCCGAACCTGATCAGAAGGCGAAACCCATGCTTGCCACTGTCCTTCACGGCCCCGGCGACGTCCGCTTCGAAGATGTCGCCGAACCCCAAAACCTCAAGCCCACCGACGCCATCATCAAGCTGACGGCCACCTGCATTTGCGGTTCTGACCTCTGGCCCTATCGCGGCCTCCAACCGCTGGAAGGCCCCATGCACATGGGCCATGAATACTGCGGCGTCGTGGTCGAGGTCGGCGCCGACGTGAAGACCGTCCGCCCCGGCCAGTTCGTGGTCGGCTCCTTCTGCATCTCGGACAACACCTGCCCGCATTGCCGCCACGGCTTCCAGTCCTCCTGCGAGCAGCGCGAGTTCATGTCGGGCGCGCAGGCATCCTACGCCCGCGTGCCGCTGGCCGACGGCACCCTGGTCGCCACCGAGACCATCCCCGACGACGATCTGATCCCCAGCCTTCTGGCCGTGTCGGACGTTCTGGGCACGGGCTGGTACGCCGCCGACGCTGCACGCGTTCAGCCCGGCTCGACGGTCGCGGTCGTCGGCGACGGCGCGGTCGGACTGATGGGCGTTCTGGCGGCCAAGCAGATGGGCGCCGAGCGGATCATCGCCATGAGCCGCCACAAGAGCCGCCAGAACCTGGCGCTGGAATACGGGGCGACCGACATCGTCTCCGAGCGCGGCGACGACGGCGTCGCCCGCATCAAGGAACTGACCAAGGGCGTCGGGGCGGATTCGGTTCTTGAATGCGTGGGCACCAACGAATCCATGCACCAGGCGATCAACTGCGCCCGACCCGGCGGCGCTGTCGGCTTCGTCGGCGTCCCCCACGGCGTCGAACTGAACGGCGAGTTCCTATTCTTCGCCCAGAAGAGCCTGATGGGTGGCCCGGCCCCGGTGCGCCGCTTCCTGCCCCACCTGATGGACCTCGTCCTCAGCCGCAAGATCAATCCCGGCAAGGTCTTCGACCTGACCTTGCCGATTGAGGACGTGGCCGAGGGCATAGCGGACGTTAGCTGCCAAGCAGCCGATGACCACGGCCAAGTCGGCAAATATCATTTTGACATTTTTCGGACACGTTCACGGCCAGTCAACTAAACGCTCTCATCTTGCCTGGATGCGAGATGAAGACTGGACCGATATTGCACGCCGCCGCGTCCGGGAGTTTCCCATCCGGCTGTTATTCAGCGTGGGAATCGCGGCAGCCGTCTTTCTACATGACGCGGCAGCGTGGCCGGTCATTTGGTTGATTGCGACAGTCGCCGCGCAACTCGCCACGTCCTGGATAAGCGCGCCGATGCGTAGGGAGGGGTTTGTCGCACCCCACTGGCGTAAACAGCTTTTTGTCGCGTCTGTCGTTGTCAGCACCACCGTGTTTGCGAGCGTCGCGCCGTTGGCATGGTTCATGGAAGGTTGGCAGGGGCGAGTGCTCGCCGTCACTGTGCTTGCGGGTGGGGTGATGAATGTGCGGTTGCACGCCAGTTCCTCCGCCGCAATGGTTTGGGCTGCTACGGCGCCGTTTGGCCTGCTGCTTGTGGCCTTGCCTCTGATTTCGCTGGTGACCGAGCCGGGCAAACCGACCGCTGCCTTCGTCTGTCTCGCCAATTTCATGTACTTGGCTCATCTCGCTGCGGCGACGCGACGGGGACTGGCGGACAGCAGGGCCGTATCGGCATCGCTGGATCTCGCGGAAAAGACGTCTGAAGCGTTGAAGGCCGCAGCTGAAAAAGCGGGGGCCGCTAACCAGGCCAAGTCGGAATTCTTGGCGAACATGAGCCATGAGATACGCACGCCCCTTAACGGGGTCATGGGGGTGGCCGGCGCACTGGCGCGTACGAATCTTGATTCAAATCAGCGTGAAATGGTCCACTTGATCGAGGGGTCCGCGAAAACTCTAGAGACGCTTCTCACGGATATTCTCGATCTTGCGAGGGTCGAAGCGGGAAAGCTCACCGTCTTGGCCGAGCCCTTCAACGTGGCTGACGCCGTCAATACCTGTGCGGCGTTGTTCGACCCTCAGGCCCAGGCAAAGGGGCTGGACCTTCAAGTCGTCGTCCATCCCGACGCTGCTGGCGCTTACATAGGCGACGCCGTGAGGGTCAGGCAGATCATTGCCAATCTGCTGAGCAACGCCGTCAAGTTCACACGCAGCGGGAGCATCCACCTGACAGTGGCCGCGAAACCTGACGCCTCTCACACCCGCTTCACCATTAAGGTTCGAGACAGCGGCATCGGGTTCGATGCGACCGCGCAAGGAAAGCTGTTTTCCAGGTTCGAGCAGATTGATGGGTCAATCACCCGGAGCTTTGGCGGGTCAGGCCTGGGTCTGTCGATTTCCCATGCACTGGCGGGTGCTATGGGAGGGCAGCTGACCGCAGATGGGGCTCCCGGACAGGGGGCGACCTTCACGTTGATCCTGGATTTAGCCAAGGCCCCTTCAAATACTCAGGCCGTTCGAGCCGACGAGGAAGATCAAATCGAAGCTGCGCCTTTACAAGGCGTCCGCATTCTTTTGGCCGAAGATCATCCCGTCAATCGCCGTGTCGTCAAGCTTATCCTGGGCGCGGCCGGGGCCAGTCTGACGTCCGTCGAGAATGGCGCCGACGCCGTCAATACGGCAAAATGCGAGACCTTCGATCTGATCCTTATGGATATGCAGATGCCGGTTATGGACGGCCTCACTGCCATCACCAAAATCAGGGCGTTAGAGGCAACGGGCGAGGTCCTCACCACACCGATCTACGTGCTTTCGGCGAACGCAATGCCAGAAGATGTCGCGAAGTCTATGGCAGCTGGAGCCGACGGGCATATCTCCAAGCCGATAGAGGCGACACGTCTATTGGACCAAGTGTGTCAGGCGATCACGGCAGTTCGGTCAACTGAGCTCGCCAACGTCGCCTGACAACCCCTGGCTGACGTCGACCGCAACTGCTTTCCGGACTGGGGCCAACGTCCGCTTTCGGCCTCTGGACTGAAATCGACCCTAAGCAGACATATTCCGCCAGGGACCACGGCGGCGCAACCCAAGCGGAAGTCGCCAAGACACTATTCCACGATCCTGACGTCGGCTTCGAACCTCGGCGGGATAGTCGGGTGGTTACGACAGCGCTTCGTTCATGTCTTGCAGCAGCCGTGTGAGGGCTGCGATCTGGTCTGGTCTGATTGGAAGTTGCCGGACGACTTCGCGTCGTACCGAGAGTAGCTCCTGACGAAGTCCCCCCGCCTTTGTTGTCGCCTGGACCCACACCCGTCTCTTATCGCGATCGTCGCGTTTACGGGTGACAAGCTCTGCATTCTCCATGCGTTTAATGAGGGGGGTCAATGATCCCGTCTCCAACGAGATCCGATCTCCCAAGTCGCCCATGGTCGTCGGGCCGTCGAGTTCCCATAGCGCGATAAGGACCAGATACTGCGGGTGCGTGAGGCCAAGCGGAGCCAGGAGCTTTCGGTAAAGCCGCGTAATGAGACTACTGCTCGTTTGGAGCGCCAGGCAGAGCTGTTGATCGACATGAAGCTCCGACAAATCGTCGGGTTCTGCAAACTGTCGCGTTGAGCTCATCAGGCCGATCCGAGAGGGAAAGGGTCAACGCTAACACTGCGGCCCGCAATTAAATCAAGTTTGATACCATCACTGTTAAGGTTCTTGTCTGAATATGAGATCGGCCCTCTCGGGAGCCGATTGGAGATGATGATGTTCGGCTTCGGATCAAAGACTCGCACAGTGCAGCAGGCTGTTGAGGCGGAACGGCGCAGCATGGTGGACGCCTTGCATCGCTCCCAGGCGGTGATCCAGTTCGATCTGGATGGAACGGTACGCGAGGCGAACCAGAACTTTCTGTCGTTCATCGGCTATGAGCTCAGCGAGATCGTCGGACGCCATCACCGGATGTTCGTCGATCCGGCCGAGGCGCAGACGCCGGCCTATGCCGAGTTCTGGCGTCGATTGAACGCCGGCGAGTTCGTGGCGGACAAGTTCGTACGCTTCGGCAAGGGCGGCCATCGGGTGGTGATCGAGGCCAGCTACAATCCGATCCTGGACAGCGACGGGCGTCCCTACAAGGTGGTCAAGTTCGCCACGGACGTGACCGCCGTCGAAGAGGAGCGCGAACGCCGGGCCGAGGCGGACCGTCAGGCCGCGCAAGTTCAGGCCGCCGTAGTCGAAGGCACAGCCAGGGGGCTGTCGGCCATGGCGGCCGGCGACCTTTCCTATCGCATCCAGGACGACTTTCCGAGCGACTACGCCGTCCTGCGCGACAACTTCAACCAAGCCATGGCGACGCTGGATCAGGCGCTGGGCGTAATCGGCGTCAACGCCGGGTCGATGCAGTCGGGCGCACAGGAGATCGGCAGCGCCGCCGAGGATCTGTCACGCCGCACCGAGCAGCAGGCCGCCAGTCTGGAAGAGACGGCCGCCGCGTTGGACCAGATAACCGCCACCGTGCGCAAGACGGCTGAGAACGCCCAGGCTGCCGACACTGTCGTGACCCAAGGCCGGACCCAGGCCGAGACCGGCGGCGTGGTGGTCCAGAAGGCCGTCGCCGCCATAGGCGAGATCGAACGCTCGTCCAATGAGATCAGCCAGATCATCGGCGTGATCGACGAGATCGCCTTCCAGACCAATCTCCTGGCCCTGAACGCCGGAGTCGAGGCCGCCCGTGCGGGCGAGGCCGGTCGTGGCTTCGCCGTCGTCGCGTCCGAAGTACGGGCCCTGGCGCAGCGTTCGGCGGAATCGGCCAAGGAGATCAAGACGCTGATCTCGGCCAGTTCCAGCCAGGTCAAGGACGGGGTGGTTCTGGTGCGTCAGTCGGGCGAGGCTCTGACCGGCATTGCGGGGCGGATCGAAGAGATCACGACCCTGATGAGCGAAATCCGCGCCTCGACTCAGGAGCAGGCGGTGGGTCTGGCCGAGGTCAACACCGCCGTGAACCAGATGGATCAGGTCACTCAACAGAACGCGGCCATGGTCGAGCAATCGACCGCCGCCAGCCTGAGCCTGAGCCGCGAAGCCGCCGAACTGGCCGAACTCGTCGGCCGCTTCGAAACCAGCCAAGTCGCCAAGGCGCCGACGCCGATCCACAAGGCCCAGGCTCGCGTCGAAAGCTTCGCCCGCGCTCATACCGCCCCTTCGCGCGCCCGTATGGCGCCAGGGCGTAATGGCCCGGCGCTGGCGGTCGTGGCGTCGAGTTGGGAGGAGTTCTAAGAAAAAAGCCGCTTCCGGCATAGATCGAGCCCTTACCTCCATAATGTGCCGCACATTGAATGAATGCCCTGGGTCAGCGGAGGACTGACCGCAAGCCATAGCCAATGGCCGCTTCCCACCCGTTGCAGACGCTCACGGCGTCTGCTTGTGTAACGGCTAGCTGGCAAGGAAATCCAGATGTCGTCCGCACTCCCCGACGTAGATCGGTGGGCCAAGGCACCCGCAGTTTTCTCGATAGTGGCCACGGCGTTAGGGGGAGTGTTGGCTACGTTCTGGTGCTTGATCGCCGGGTTATGGACATTCAGCACGGCTGAATACGGTGCATTTGCCGGAATAACGACCATCACAGCTGTTCTGCTCGGAACCCCAGTATTGGGTTTCCAATTGGCTTCGAGAGGCAGGATGATGTGGTCGTCGGTTGCGACCCTGCCAGCCCTCTTCCTCTATTGTGCTACGCTGATCGCCGTCGTTTGGTGGTGACGTCCGCTTTCCACAGTTCTGAGACATAGGGCAGTCCGCTTTACGGCGGGCCGCCCCAAGCCTGCTCAGAGGTCGATCTGCTCTGAAATCTCCAGCGCGTCGTCGACTTCGATGCCGAGATACCTAACGGTGCTCTCGAGCTTTCCGTGCCCGAGAAGGAGCTGGCAGGCGCGTAGGTTTCCGGTCTTCTTATAGATCAAGGCCACCTTGGTCCGTCTAAGGCTATGGGTGCCATAGGCGCTGGGATTCAGGTCGATCATTCTCACCCAGGTATCGACCAGCCGGGCGTACTGCCTGGTGCATATGTGCTCTCCATCCCGGCTGCGGCTGGGGAACAGCCAGTCGTCACGCCGTCTTCCTCGGCGCTCCAACCAGTGAGCCAGAGCTTCCCTCGCGGCCTCCGTGATCTCGAACGGCACGGGCCGACCGGTCTTCTGCTGGATGATCGTCGACCGCTGCCGAATGACGCCGCCTTGAGCAATATCGCCCAGACGGAGTTTTACCAGATCACAGCCCCGCAGCTTGGCGTCCAATGCGATGTTGAACATCGCGAGATCTCGTGTCGATCCAACGGACTTCAGGTGCTGACGGATCGCCCAGATGTGCTTTGGCTTAAGTGGGGCCTTCGCACCGGTCATTCGACCAGCGTTCCAGGGTTTGCGGGGTAAACGAAACAGATCGGGCTGGCTCATGGCCACCTCCCACGATCAACACCCCCCTCCTCAAGATACGCTCCAAACAACGCTGATGCGCCAGAAGCGGCCACTGTCGGCGTTGCAAGAACGCGACTTAGAAGCTCGACGTGGGTTTGGTTACTGGTGACGTGACCCCCGTTTCTCATCCAGCCATAACGAGAGTCCTGGGTTGATCTGAACTGGGGTTGTCGGGGTTGGCAAGAGGCCGGTCAGCGCAGCCCCCAACCAGCGCAGCGGACCGGCCGATCTGTCCGCTGAGCGCTTCTGCATAAGCCTGTGGCGTCAACCACCCGAGCTTCGAGTGCGGACGCCGTTCGTTATAATCGCGTCGCCACGCCTCCAGCACTGCGCGGGCGTGCGGCAGGGATCGGAACAGCGTCTCGTTCAGCAACTCGTCGCGCAGGCGTCCGTTGAAGCTATCGTTGAAGCCGTTCTGCTGGGGCTTGCCGGGCGCGATATAATGCCAGCCGACGCCGGTGTCGTCGGACCAGGCCAGGACCGCGTTCGAGGTGTATTCCGTCCCGTTGTCGCTGACGATGGTGTCGGGCCGGCCCCGCTGCCGGATGACGGCGTCCAACTCCCGCACGACCCGCGCGCCCGACAGCGAGGTGTCGGCCACCAGCGCCAGGCACTCGCGGGTGCAGTTGTCGATCACCGTCAGAATGCGGAAGCGCCGCCCGTCAGTCATCTGGTCGGCCACGAAGTCCAGCGACCAGCGCTGGTTCGCCGCCAGTGGCAGCTCCAGCGGTCGCCGCGTCCCCATCGCTCGCTTCCGACCGCCGCGTCGACGGACCGTCAGTCGCTCCTCGCGATAGATCCGCTGGACCCGCTTCCTGTTGACCGCATGACCCTCGCGCCGCAGCAGGACGTGCAGGCGGCGATAGCCGAACCGGCGTCGCTCCTGGGCCAGGGCCTTCAGCCGGTCGCGCAGGGCGCCGTCGTCCGGGCGCGTCGCCTGATAGCGCACGCTCGTCCGATCGACGCCCAGCACACGGCATGCCCGCCGCTCGCTCATCTCGTAGGCGGCCTGCAGATGACCAGCCGCCTCGCGATAGCCGGCGGGCGTCACCACTTTTTTCCCAGCAGGTCCTTCAGCGCCACGTTGTCCAGCATCGCGTCCGCCAGCATCCGCTTGAGCCGAGCATTCTCGTCCTCGAGCGCCTTCAACCGCCGAGCCTCCGACACGTCGAGCCCGCCGAACTTGGCCTTCCATTTGTAAAAGGTCGCCGAACTGACCCCATGACGCCGGCACACCTCCGCCGTCGCCACACCGGCCTCCTGCTCCCGCAGGATCCCAATGATCTGCTCTTCCGTGAACCTTGATCGCTTCATTCTGTCCGTCCTTCGTTAGGGCGGACTCTAGCTATTCCTGGAGGAGTTTCAGGGGGTCACGTCACCGTCCACGCCGGAGGATCAGAGGCCGGGAAGGATTCAAGACTGGCTTCGATAACTGGATCGAATTCCGCCTGTTCTTGCGACGGCAGGTCCACCGAGCCTTCCTGATCGACTGCGCGTCGGAGTCGGTGGTCCGTGCGATCCCGATCCAGGCGGGACGGTATGCGAAAGGCGTTCGGGGCGTCGGCTCCCTTGTAGAGGCGATGCCGCTCCTCTCCCCGCCAGCGGTCAGGCGCATGCCGGTGAGCCACGTCCTCACGCACGAAATAGCGCCAGTTCTGCCGCTCCGCGAATTCCACAGCGCTTTCGCGGTCGGGAAATTTCAGCCGGATCGAACGATAGGGATCGTTGCTGGAGGTATATCCCATCAGCGGCTCGACCTGCGGCGGCCGGGACGGCTCGAACTCGAGAACCCAGTAGTTGGGCCGAGGCGCCGATGTCATCGCGGAACGGGCAGGACGGTAGATGATTGCCGTCGGCACGTCCCAGGATGGCTGATCGGTTCCGGGAATTTTCGGCGGGAATGGTGGGCGATTATGGCCGCGCATATCAGTTCTCCCGGGTGTCGGTGGATACGAGAAGTTGACGTTCGAGATCGTCGAGTTTTTCCATTCGCCTCGAATTCAGGCGAACGGCGCGTTCGGTGTTCTGCGAAGGAAAGGCAGCAGCGTGCAGGACGTCCGACCGCATCGCTATCGTGAGATCGGCGACGGCATTCATCACGCCCTCTCCGTCCCCGTCCGAGAGCGTGCCGTCAGCAAAACCGGACTGCAAGCTCTCCAGTACCTGCTCGAAGCTGGACACGACCCCTGCACTCGCGACCACAGCCAGCTTGTGGCTGAGAACACGCAGTTCATCGATCAGCTTCGCATCGTGCCTTGCGGTTTCCACGATCTCTGCGACCTTTTCGATACAGGCCATGTAAATGTCGCATTGCTGCTGGAGGATGATGACCCTTCCTTCCTTGCGAAGCTCGAGATCGGTCTGGCGATTGAGAAGCGCCGCGGTCAGAATGATCGTCACGACAGCGCCGAGGAAGATGAGCGTCATCTCCTGCGCGAAAGGCAGTATGTCTTCGGCAAGATACATCGAACGAAAAACGAAAACGATTCCGATGCCCAAGGCAGCGGCCGCAGCAGCAAATGCCAAGTCAGGCAGGCGGTTCGACATCAGCACCCCGCATTTTCGGTGTCAGGTGGCATGCACGGCTTTGCATCGGCGTCCGGCGCCTCTGCGTCCCGGTGCCGCGGGAAGATTGGCGTCGGACCGCTGCCGAACGGATTGAAGCCGGTGCTCAGGCAACGGTCGAAGATCGTTTCGTCCCATCGGGTGAAATCGTGCTCCTCGCCGGCAAGTCGCTCGTCATCCACCACAGGGCACCTCACGCCTTTGCCGATGGGGGAGCGTCATCGAAGGCCGCACCGTCCGAACGATCCGCCTTGCGAAGCCGTAGCCCGAGGAGGATCATCATCACCCCGAAGACCGCGGCGTAGAAGCCGATCAGCCAGCCGAGCGCGAGGAAGCTTTCGACCGGGCGCGTCAGCAGCATCCAGGTCACGACGACACCGAGAACGACCGAGAGAAGGCCGCTTAGGATGAGCCAGATTTCGCCCTTGATTTCCTTGCGCAGGCGAATCGCCGCCACGATTTCCAGGACGCCGGAGAACACGGACCAGAATGCGATGCTGGCCCAGAGGAATGTCGCAAGCACGAGCGTCGCGACAAAGGGCGAGACAACCACGACGACGCCGGTGGCGATCCCCAGGAGGCCGCTGAACATCAGCCAGCCCCAGCGTTTGCCCTTGCGGATGTTACGTATCGCGGCGACGAGGCCGAACACGCCGTCGGCAAAGGCGAACGCGCCGAAGACCAGCGTGAGCGCCAGAAGCGATTCAGCAGGCATGACGAAGGCCAGCACCGCGATGATCAATGCGAGCACGCCGCGCAACACGAATGCCCACCAATTCCGGGACAGGCTGCACAGCATGTCTTGCATCTTGTCGGTCGGGTTTTCAGAGGCTGTTCTCATTGGTCCATCTCCTGTTCCTGTTTCAACTCAGTTTTCTGCGTTTGTCTCCACGCCGGCGAGCGCGGCAGCCACGCGGCGCCGGTGCTCGACTGGCTGGGGCAGGCGCTGCGTCAGGGCAATTTCCCGTTCGATGGGCGCGCGCCCCGATGCCTCGCTGATCAACCCCGCTTCGACAAGCTTTCTGCGCAGTGTCTCGCCCGCCTTCTCGGCGATTTCTTCGACCTCTGCTTCGGAAAGGCCGAGGAGGTCCGCCGTCTCCGCAAGCGTGGCGTCGTCTAGGTGGAGCCGATAGAGAACGCGGCGTTCGACCGACGGAAGATCGGCGATTGCCCGGTGCAGCGTCACGGCGATATCATGACGACTCATTTCTGTCTCAGGGTCCGTGCCGCCGTCGTCGGCGATGAGTTCCTCCAGCCTCAACACGTCGTCGGGCTGGTAGAACTCGAACATCTCCTCATCAGACTCGGTAAGCTCTCCGCTAGGCGCCTGGGGCGCTTCGTAGATCGAGGCGGCATCCTCGGGCACCGCGCGGCGCGCAGCCTGCGCCTCGGCCTCAACGGTCTCGAAGGCCAGCTGCGTCAGCCAGTCCCGGACGGAGAATTCGGTCGGCCGCCGCTCGAAGCGGTCGAGCCCCTTGAGGATCGTCGCATCGACGATATCGCCAACGCTCAGGTAGCCAGCCGGTACCGATCCGCTACACTCGAGATAGGTCAACTCGCGCCTGACTGTATCGTAGACCGTATCGAGATGATCCTCGATCAGGTCGAAGAAGAGTTGGCGCCGGTCCGCTTCCGCCGCATCCCGCGCGGGCGGCAGCGGGGCGCCGATCCGGCGCCGGCGGGCGGGACGCTTGTATTCAGACTCGTGCTTGAGCCGCGCCACATGCCGGTCAACCCGCTGGCGCAGGTCGGCAAAGGCCTTGCGCAGGACAGGCTCGATCTCGAATCCATCTTCCCGCGCCGCGATCACGCCCGACGGAAGTTGCAGGCGCAGGCTGACCTGGATGCGCGTCTTGACGCTCGTCTGGGAGGCGACGACTTCGAGCCGGACGAGATCCTCGCGGAAGCGTACAAGATGCGGTTCAAGTTGCCGCACCTCTTCCTCGATGACCTCAGGCGCGCGCTGTTGGCCGTGCCGGTCGAGATTGCGGAATGATCTGATGACGTTCATGCCGTGGACCTTCCTATAACTCTCCGAAGAGATGGTCCGGCGCGACCGATATCGCGCCGGGCCAGTCTTTTGTGCTGTCACTCGGCGGACTTGTCGTCCTTGGACTGCACCTCATCCCCAACGCTGGGCGTCGGAACGTCCGTCTTGTCTTCGGCGACTGCGCTGGACTCGCCGATCCCGGCTTGGGCCGGATCGTCCGGGCTGTCTTCACCGGTGTCCCTTGCGATCTTTTCGAACACGACCTTCTGATCGTCCGCTGACCAGGCGACGCGGACCTTGTCGCCATCCACGATCCGCCCCGAGAGCAGTTCGCGAGCCAACTCGGTCTCCAGCTCCGACCGGATCAGCCGGCGTAGCTCGCGGGCACCGAATTCGGGACGGAAGCCGACCGCGCCGAAGTGATCCACGACGCTCACATCGGGTTCGAGTTCGACGCCCTGGGTGAGGGCGGTCCGCTTCACCCGGTTGAGCTGCAACTCGACGATCTGGCGGATCTCCGACTGATTCAGCGAATGAAAGACGATGATCTCGTCGATCCGGTTGATGAACTCTGGCCGGAAATGACCGCGCAACACCTCCATCAGTTCGGATTTCTGCTTGGCCTCGTCGAACTCCCTGCTGCCGCGTTTCGTGAGGTTGCGCTGGATGATGTCCGAACCGAGGTTCGAGGTGGCGATGATGATGGTGTTGGTGAAGTCCACCACGCGGCCCTTGCCATCGGTCAGGCGGCCATCGTCGAACACCTGAAGCAGGATGTTGTAGACATCGGGATGCGCCTTTTCGATCTCGTCGAAGAGCACGACCGAGTAGGGCCGACGGCGCACCTTCTCCGTCAGCTGCCCGCCTTCGTCGTATCCGACGTAGCCCGGAGGTGCGCCAACCAACCGGGCAACCGAGTGGCGCTCGCCATACTCCGACATGTCGATACGGATCATCGCATCCTGGTCGCCGAAGATCACCTCGGCGAGCGTCTTGGCCAGTTCCGTCTTGCCAACCCCGGTTGGCCCGAGAAACAGGAAGGTCGCAGTCGGACCGGAACCTTCCCGCAGACCCGCACGCGCCAGGCGCACCGCATCGGCCACGGCGCGGATCGCTTCTTCCTGGCCGATGACGCGCTCGTGCAGCTTCTCCTCGAGCTTGAGGAGTTTGTCCTTCTCCTCGGTGGTCAGCTCCGTGACCGGAACGCCGGTGATCTTGGAGACGATCTGCGCGACGTGATCGGCGCGCACCTCGGCGGTCGCCGAAGCCTGGTCGCGCTTCCAGATTTCCAGAAGCTCGTCCAGCTCCTTCTGCTTCTGCTCCAGCTCCTTCTTCAGTTCTGCTGCCCGGTCGAATTGCTTGCGGGCTGCGGCATAGTCCTGCTCGCGCTTGATCTGCGCGGCTTCGGCCTCCAACTCCTGGACGTCCACAGGGCGCGCTGTGGCGCTGATCTTCACCCGTGCGGCTGCCTGATCGATCAGGTCGATCGCCTTGTCGGGCATGAAGCGGCCAGTGATGTAGCGATCAGAAAGCTCGGCTGCCGCGACGATGGCCTCGTCGGTGATCGTCACCTTGTGGTGCGCCTCCAGCGTGTCGCGCAGGCCGCGCAGGATCATGATGACCTGAGCTACCGTGGGTTCCTCGACATAAACCGGCTGGAACCGTCGCTCGAGCGCCGCGTCCTTCTCGATGTATTTCTGGTACTCGTTGAGCGTCGTCGCGCCGATCAGGTTCAGCTCGCCCCGCGCCAGTGCCGGCTTGAAGGTGTTGGCGATGTCGAGACCACCTTCGCCGCCGCCCTGGCCGGCGCCGACGATGGTGTGGATCTCGTCGATGAACAGGACCAGGCTGTCCTTCTCCTCGGTGATCTCCTTGAGGATCTTCTGGACTCGCTCCTCGAACTCGCCGCGATACTTCGACCCGGCCACCATCGAGTTGATGTTGAGCTCGACCAGCCGCTTGTCGCGCAGCGCCTCGGGCACTTCACCCGCGACGATCCGTTGTGCAAGTCCCTCGACGATGGCGGTCTTGCCCACGCCGGGCTCGCCGATCAGCACCGGGTTGTTCTTTTTGCGGCGGGCCAGCACTTCGATCGTCGTCTCGATCTCGCGGGCGCGGCCGATGACGGGATCGAGCTTGCCTTCGCGGGCGAGCTTCGTCAGGTCACGGCTGAACTGGTCGAGATCGGGCGTGCTGGAAGGCGCCCCCACGCGGCCCTCCTCGGCTCCCTTGCCCACGACCTTGGTCACCTGCTGGCGAAGCGCCTGCGGCGTCAATCCGTATTTGCGCAGGATCGACGCGGCCAGGCCTTCACCTTCCTCGGCAAGGCCGATCAGCAGGTGCTCGGGACCGACATAGGAATGGCCGAGTTCGTTCGAGGCGATGAAGGCCCGGTTCAGCGCGTCCTTCAGGCGAGGACTGACGCCGACTTCGCCTTCCGTCTCGGCCTCTCCACGCTTCGCTTCCTTCTCGATCTGGCGCCGCAGATCGTCCACATCGACCTTGAACTGTTCCAGGATCGTCTTGACTACGTCAGACGAGGTCAATGCCAGAAGCAGATGTTCGGTATCGACCTCGCTGCGCCCGAATTCCCCGGCCTTCTGTGCGGCATCCTGCAGCAGCTTGTTGCCCTGTTCGCTCAGCCGGTCGGCGATGGTGCGTCCGCCGCCGCGCCGCGATCCACGCCGCGGCGCGCCCTCGCCGAAAGTGGCGTCGACGACAGCGTCATCGCCATCACCCATAGAGCCGAGCGTGCCGCCTCGCAGCGGACTGTCACCAAAGAGGCTGCCGAAACTGCTCTCGCCGAAGAACTCGTCAAGAAGGGAACGCCGTCCGAACAGGGACTCCAGTGGCGAGGCGCTGCGCCCCGACCGGCGCGCCATTTCGCTGTAATGCTGGTCGCAAAGCTCCATGTTCTGAACCCTGCCGTTCACCGAGGCGCGCACACGCGCCGTCGCCGGGCGACCGCAAATATCGCAAGCTCCTTTTGCCATTCGTCTTCTCCGCCTTCATTATCCAGTCAGGCGCCAGTGACAGTGTCACGCAGCGACCTGTTGCTCGTTGCAGGAGATCCTGCGCCGATTGCTCGAGAAGATCCAGATTGGTTTCAAGAAAGGTGAGGGTGCGCTTGAACACGCCATCCACAATGTCGCGCACCTTCGCGTCCATCCGCTCAGCAGTGGCGTCGCTGTAGCGGCGGTTAAGCCAGGACGACTGGTCGCCGGTGCCGAGAAAGCCGGGCCGATCGGTGTCGTAGCTGACATGCCCGAGGTCTTCGTCCATCCCGTACCGCGCGACCATGGCGCGGGCGATGTCGGTCGCCTTGACCAGATCGTCCGCCGCCCCGGTCGAGACATGATCGTAGATGATCTTCTCTGCTGCGCGCCCGCCAAGCAGGACTGCGATCTTGGTTTCGAGTTCCTCCCGCGTCATCAGGAAGCGGTCCTCGGTCGGGCGCTGGATGGTGTAGCCGAGCGCGCCAATCCCGCGCGGTATGATCGAGACCTTGTGCACCGGGTCCACCCCCGGCAGAGCCATCGCCACCAGCGCGTGCCCCATCTCGTGGTGCGCCACGATCTCGCGTTCGCGCGGATTGAGCACGCGGTTCTTCTTTTCCAACCCGGCGATGATGCGTTCCACCGCATTGTTGAAGTCGTCCATCGTCACCGCATCAGCCTTGCGGCGCGTGGCGAGCAATGCTGCCTCGTTGACGAGATTGGCAAGATCCGCGCCGGAAGAGCCGGGAGTAAGAGCTGCGACCTTCTCGGCATCGACGTCTGGGGCGAGCGTCACTTTCTTCATGTGCACGTTCAAGATCTGCACACGCCCCGTCTTGTCGGGCCGATCCACCAGCATCTGACGGTCGAAGCGTCCCGCACGCAGCAGCGCGGGGTCGAGAATCTCGGGTCGGTTGGTGGCGGCCAGGAGCACGATGCCCTCTGAAGGGTCGAAGCCGTCGAGCTCGGTCAGAAGCTGGTTCAGCGTCTGCTCACGCTTATCATGGCCACCGGCGATCTAGCCGGAGGAGCGCGCCATCCAAGAGCGTCGAGTTCGTCGATGAAGATGATTGCCGGGGCCGATTTCCGGGCCTGCTCGAACAGGTCGCGCACCCGTGCGGTACCGACGCCCACGAACATCTCGACGAACTCTGATCGCGAGATCGAAAAGAAGGTCACGCCGGTCTCGCCTGCCACCGCGCGCGCCAGAAGCGTCTTGCCGGTTCCCGGCGGCCCGACGAGCAATATGCCTTTGGGGATATGAAGCCGCCAAAACCCTGCTTGTCGGCGAACTTGCGGAACAGCAGCATCCAGATTTCGAAGAAGACAAGCGCTGGCGCCACCCAGGAAATTAGTGTGCCGAAAAAAGTATTCTGAGGAACGCCCGTGATCTCGACGCCGGAGCGGTCGATCCGCTGCAGGATCCCGGGATCCACGACCGTCGTCACGAACTGGCTCTTGCCGTCGACGAGTTCGGTGAAGGCGCCGGTGATGGTGTCTGACCCGACCGCGACCGACGCGATCCTGCCGTCCTCGAGATAGGTTTCGAATTGGCTGTAGCTGATGGGAGCCACGGATTGCCAGCCGGCGATCAGATCCTGGATGAAGATCACGGCCATGAAAGCCATCACCCAGTATCAGATGTTGTATTCGGTCTTCTTTTCCATACGGCTTTTCCTTTTCCCTAGCGCCCGAGCCGCGCCCTGATCCGCTCGAGCAGCGCCAGCAGAATGCGCCTCTCGTCCGCCGTCAGATCCTGCAGGATCTCATCTTCGAGCGCCGATTGCCGCGGTGTGAGTTCCTCCAGCATCGCCCTGGCCTTTGGCGTTGCCGTGACGATCTGCGCCCGTCGGTCGTCGGGTGACGCCCCCCGCTCTACCCAACCGCCCCGTACCATGCGATCGACGAGCTGGCCCGCAGTGGCCCGGCCCACCTCCAGCCGCCCGGCCAGATCGCCGATGGTCAGCCCGGGCGAATCCTCGACATGTGCCGCCCCCATCCAGGACAGGCGGGTCAGGCCGCTGTCGCTGATCTCGTTGTCGATCCGCTGCTGGATGAGCTGCGCGACCCGGTGGATCGTCGTCCCGATCAGGGCAAGATCAGAAGTGATCAAGGGAATCTTTCCTCCGTCTGCATGAGCAACAGGATAGACTGCGGTCCACCCAAAGTGCAATGCAAGCATCATATCTGCTTGCATAATAAATGGATCCGCCTATCTTGATGGGCGGTCTCCGAACCGACATCCAGCCGGCACCGTTGCCCGGTCGGACCATGCCGCGGTTCGGGGGCATCGATCAGCAACAGGAGGCCAGCAATGCTCTTCCGACATATCTGCGCCGCAGCGATCCCTTCGCGCTGATGCGCTCCATGATGCGCGATCTCGACCGCGGCTTCTGGCCCCCGTCCCGCGCGGCGTTCCCGGCGGTGAATGTGTGGCAAGGCTCCGAGGCCGTTGCCGTCACCGCTGAACTTCCCGGCATCGAACCGGGCGACATTGAAATTTCGGTCAAGGACAACGTCCTGACGCTGTCGGGCGAACGCAAGCTGCCCGAGGTTCCCGAAGGTGCGCGCTGGCACCGCAACGAACGCGGTTATGGCAAGTTTTCCCGCGCTATCCGCCTGCCATTCACCGCTTCGGATGACAAGGTCGAGGCGAAGATGACGAACGGCGTATTGCGGATCGTCATCTCCCGGCCCGAGGCAGAAAAGCCTAAGAAAATCGAGATCAAGGCAGCCTGAGAGGAGCTGGAACGATGAGCACCGACATCACGCAAGCCACCGAAAAGACGCCGACCGACACGCCCGAGACCATCGGTGGCGGCCGCGTCTACCGCCCGCTGACCGATATCGTCGAAACCGATCAGGGCGTCTCCATGATGCTGGAAATGCCGGGCGTCGGATCGGATGACGTCGAGATCACGCTTGAAAACCGCGTGCTGACGATCCGCGGCAAGGTTGAGCCGATGCGGCCAGAAAACCTGGAACTTGCCTATGCCGAATATGGCGAGGGGGATTTCGAGAGGGCTTCACGCTTTCCGAGGGTTTCGACCCCGACAGGATCGAGGCCGAGATGCGCGGAGGCGTCCTCACTTTGACGCTCCCCCGAGCCCCTGAAGCGCAGCCAAAAAGGATCGCCGTCAAAGGCGCCTGAAAATCGAAGGAGACACCATCATGCAGATCAAGGACCTGATCCCCTGGGCGCGCAAGGACGGCGCGCCAGACGCCAAGAGCAGCGAAGACAACCCGATCGCGACGCTCCAGTGCGAAATGAACCATGTGTTCGAGAACTTCTGGAACCGGGTCGGTCAGTTCGAATGGCCCTGGGGCAGCGGCGAAGCCAAATCTGACATGGTTGAGACCGACAAGGCGATCGAAGTGTCGATCGAGCTGCCCGGCATGGAGATGAAGGACATCGAGGTGACGGTCAACGATGACATGTTGACTGTGAAGGGGGAGAAGAAGATCGAGCGCCAAGAGGAGAAGAAGGGATACTATCTCTCCGAGCGCAGCTACGGCGCGATCTACCGGACAATTCCGCTTCCCCCCGGTGTGGATGGCGAAAAGGCGCAAGCATCGTTCAAGAACGGGGTTCTGACGATCAAGCTGCCCCAGACTCCCGAGGCGCAGGCCAAGGTCAAGCGCATCGAGGTCAAGAACGGCTGATTTGCCACATTGGGTGTCGCCGGTTTGCGGCGTCCCCTCCGCTCCGTGCGATATCGCACCGTCTGGCGAAGCCCCGGGGAGCTTGTCTCTCCGGGGCGGCTTTCGAGGGGCAATCATGAAAGACTTGCAACGATCCGGGCTGACCCGTGAACAATGGTCGGCGATGACGCTCTACGAGAAGTTCGAGCAAGGTGTCATCTTCGTCCTCAGCGTCATCATTGCGGCGATCGTCGTGGCGTCGGTCTGGGCGCTGATGCGCGAAGTCGTGAACCGCTTGGTTCTCGGGGCATTCGACACTCTCGATTACGCCACCTTCCAGGTGGTGTTCGGCATGATCTTCACCGTGGTGATCGCGCTCGAGTTCAAGCGCTCCCTTCTTGTTGCGACCGAACGCAGCTTCGGGATCCTCCAGGTCCGCACGATCGTGCTGATCGCGCTCCTCGCCATCGCGCGCAAATTCATCATCCTGGACCTCGGCGAGACGGAAACATCCAGGATTGCCGCACTCGCGGGCGCGGCGCTTGCGCTCGGCGCTGTCCACTGGCTGGTGCGCGATCAGGACCGGCGCGAACTCGGAGGCGACGAGACGCGATGACCGCGGCCTCCGCCAGCCCCCGCCTGGTGGGTCAGCCGATGCGTTTCATGGCGCCGTCAGCGAGGCCACGACGGTTGGCTTCGCGCGTGTAGCGTTCGACTTCTTTCAGGCTCTGATGGCCCGTGATCGACATGATTTCATGTGGAGAGCAGCCCGCTTCGGCCAGGCGCTTGGCCGCCGCCTTGCGCAGTCCGTGCGCCGAGCAGTGCGGCAAGCCTGCGATCATCGCAGCTTTCTTGATCCAGTTTCCGAAGCCTTTTTCCGAGTAGGGTTTGCCGTCCTGCGTGGTCAGAACAACTAGGTGTCCGAGCTTGTGGACGGCAAGCGACGCCTGAAGCTGTGGATGCTACGGAATGTCCACGGGCTGGCCGGTCTTGTCCTGGCGCACGATCACCCGGTCGCCGGCGATCTGGTGGACGGTCATCTGCCGCACGTCGCCGGATCTCTGTGCGGTGTAGAGCAGGAGGTCGAAGCCAAGGCGTTGTTTTGAACCGATCGGCCACCCGGACCCTACCCTTCGCATCGATCTCCAGGCAGTGGCAGTGAACCTTCACTAGCAGGCCGGTCTTGGTCACGGCATCGCGTTCAACCAAGCCCTTTCGCGGGCGCTCAGTGGTCCAGCTACAAGCGGATATTCCGGACCGCCGCTTTGAGTCAAATATGGACCTCACCGCCCGATCGCTAGGGGGCCAGCGCATCGCCGATCATGTCGCCCAGAGGCTCGGCCAACTGGTGGGCGTCGCCAATGCGCGACAGCGACGGCTTGCCCGTTCCCACCACCATGGCGTCGCGGCGCCAGACTATGGCGGCCGCCTGACGACCGTCCGGCGCCAGGAGTTCCGCCTCTGCGCCAAGGCCGCCCGTGCCTCCCGGCGTCCTTACCTTGATCCGCCCGGGGATGAAGAAGTTGGCGACGGCTGCGGCCGCCGAACCGGCCTGATGCGTCGGCCGGATGTAGGCGACCCCCCACCCTCACGGTCCCGACCAGGGGCTCAGGCTGCTCGGCGATGTCGAAACGTTCGCTCAGTTCATAGCAGACTTGACGATCCACCTCGGCCAGGACCGCTTGCCGGTCGCTGTCGGACAGGATGGGTTCCGAAACGCCGAACACATCGGCCGGCGCCACCCAGAGCGGGGTGATGGTCGAGGCCAGCCCCTCGTCGCGGCGCTGCGCAACCGCAGCGCGCACCACGTCCGTTCGCGGCGTAAGCCCCTGAAGCCAGCGCCAGGGTCATCGCCCCCAGCCCCCGAAACATCTTGCCCGCCATGGCTTCTCTCCTCTTTTGACAGGAGATACGCACGACGGCAGCCAGCAGATTTACGGGCGATGCCGAGTTTGATGCAACAGCGCGAGATCATAACCAAGCTCTGCCGCCCGGCTCAGGATGGTGGCGCGAACCTCTTGGGAAGGTTTCGCCGTCCGGCTCATCAGCCAGAGATATCGGCCGGAGGGTTCGCCGACGATGGACCAGGAATAGTCGTCGGCATGGTCCAGCACCCAGTAGTCGCCGAGGTAGAAGGGTCCAAAGAAGGAGACTTTCAGCCGTGCATCGCCGCTGTCGGGCACCACCCGGGCCCTGCCCTCGACCGTTTTCACCGGGCCGTCGACGCCACCCTGACGACAGGTGTTGAGCACGCCGACAAGACCATCGTCGCGTCTTGTGTATTCCGCCGTCACCCCCTCGCATCCCCGCTCGAACCCGTTTTCGTAGCGGCCGATCTCGTACCAGAGCCCGGCATATCGGCTCAGGTCGACCATCCTGGTCGGCAGGTGAACATTCGGATTGCCGATTGGGCCACGCTGAAACGTGGCGCAGGCCGATAGTCCAAGGCCGCAGGTGGCTGCGGCGATAAGAATGACTGAAAGGCGTTTCAGGCTCATCGGCATATCCGTCATCAACAGGTCAGGGTCAGCAAGGCGCGTTCGTTAGTCGCGACTCAGGCTCATCTGGATCACATCGGTCCGGGCCGACCGGAAACCGGCCTCGCAGTAGGCGAGATAGAAGCGCCAGAGACGGCGGAAGCGCTCGTCGAAGCCTGCGTTCCTTCGAGCGATATCGGTCCAGGCGCTCTCGAAACCTCGCGCCCATTCAGCCAGGGTGACGGCGTAATTGTCGCCGAAACGCTCGACACCCGTTTTTTTCAGGCCGGTCTGCGCCAGCACGGGCGCCAGCCTCGCCTCGGAAGGCAGGCACCCACCGGGAAAGACATACTTCTGGATGAAGTCGGTACGCGCATCATATTCGTCGAACAGGTCGTCCTGGATGGTGATGATCTGCAGGCCCGCACGTCCTCCCGCCTCCAGGACGTCGTGGACCTTCTGGAAGTATACGGGCCAGTATTCGCGCCCCACCGCCTCGAGCATCTCGATCGAGGCGACGCGGTCGAAGCGGCCCTCCACGTCGCGGTAGTCGACCAGCTGGATATCCGCTCGCTCCGCCAGCCCCGCCTCGAACAGGCGGCGACGCGCATAGTCGTGCTGTTCGCGAGAGATGGTGACACCCGTGACCACGGCCCCGACCTCTCGCGCCGCGAACTCGGCGAACCCGCCCCAGCCGCAGCCGATCTCCAGCACGCTATGCCCCGGCTGAAGGTCCATCATCCGCGCCAAAGCGGCGTACTTGGCGCGCTGGGCGTCCTGCAGCAGCTGTCCCGGCGCCTCGAAACGCGCCGAGGAATAGGTCATCGAGGGGTCCAGCCAGGCGCCATAGAAGGCGTTGCCCAGGTCATAGTGGGCGTGGATATTGCGGCGCGATCCCCGGCGGCTGTTGCGGTTCAGCCGGTGTCCGATCCCGTTGACCAACTTCATCAGAGGGTTGCCGTCGAACAGGCGACGAATGTGGTCGTAGTTGTTGACCAGGGTCTCCAACAGGACCGCCAGGTCAGGCGTGTCCCACTCCCCCGCCATATAGCCTTCCGCAAAGCCGATATCCCCGTTCTTCAGCACACGGGCTGCGCAGCGAGGATCCCGGATGGTCAGGACGGCGGCTTGGCCGGATGTCCGGCCCATCAGCTGATGACGGGCGCCGTCCGGTAGAACGAGGGTGAGCCGCCCCCAGGTCCAGTTGGCGGACAGCAGGTGCACAAGCAGGCCCAGAACCGGAGCCCCCATCCGCTGATCGTTTCGCTCGCCATAGAAGGTGGTGGTCATGTCGTCGGGCGGCCTTTTATTCGGGGACGGCGGATGTTCAACGCGCGACACGGCTCTCTCGAGCCCGCCGCTGGACTGTGACTGCCTCACGGGCCGGCAGCGGCTGGCGCGTCAGGCGAACGCCCTTGAGCCAGAGTTTCAGGGCCTCCCAGTGGATGGCGGCCACGACCTTGAGGGTCATCAGCGGCAGGACCAGCGCCGCGGTCCACAAGGCCCTGTCGTCTAGCGGACGGCGCTCGCCACACATGACGGCGGTGATCAAGAGCCCCTGGGCGTCCACGCCGTCGATGGTCATGTCCAGCCGGGCGCCCGGCGCGTGACCGCGAAAAATGTAGTCCATCTCCATCCCCATGAAGGGCGAGACATAGAGGGCCTTAGCCGCGCCCTGACGGATCAGGCCCGCCGTCTGGTCCGTTTCCGGCACCGGAATGACATAGGCGTGGCGCACGCCGAAGGTGCTGGTCACCTCATAGACCATGGCCGCCAGCCGACCGTCACCGTGATGGCAGTAGTAGAGGCTGATCGGATTGAAGACGTAGCCGAGCACACGCGGCATGGTCAGCAAGCGCACCGCCCCTTCGCCGATGTCGATCCCTGCACGACCGAGGAAGGCCTCGATCTGGGGGCGCAACGCCGCGCCGGAACCGTCGCCGTGATCTCGATCGTGAAAGGACAGCAGGTTGAAACGGTTGCGCGAAAACCAGCTCAGGCTGCGGTCCAGTTCGTCGATCTCCGCCAGATCCAGCAGCAGCCAGAAGACGCGATAGTAAAACCGATGCGCCCTTGGCCGCAGCCGCCGATGCATGACGTCTCCGCGATAGAGGGCGGAGGCCCGGGTCACGCCGCCCTCTCCAGGACAGTGGCCGAAGACGGCGACAGGTGGATGCGGCCGCTCTCGTTCTTTACCGACCAGGGGCGTCGCACGCCGCCCAGTTGCTCGGCCACGGCGAGACCGGACTGCAGGCCATCCTCATGAAAGCCCGCGCCGAAGTGGGCGCCGCAGAACCAGACACCGCCCTGCCCCTGCAGGCTCCACAGCTGTTTCTGGGCCTGAAGGGCGGCGGGGTTGAAGACGGGGTGCTCATAGAGCTCGCTGCGCAACAAGGTGTCGGGCTTGGGCGGACGCGGCGGGTTCAGGGTGACGAAAAGGTCCTGCCCTGGCAGGCCCTGAAGCCTGTTCATCCAGTAGGTGACGCACAGGTCTTCGTCAGCGCCGATATAGTTCCAACTGGCCCACGCGCGGCGGCGATGCGGCATCAGGCCAGCGTCGGTGTGCAGCACCGTCAGGTTGCGGCTGTAGCTGAAGGCGCCCAGCACCTCCTTTTCCTGCGCGGTTGGCTCGTCCAGCATGGCCAGGGCCTGATCGGCATGGGCGCCGATGACGACCTGGTCGAAGCGCTCGACGCCGCCCTGGATGTCGTGGATCATGACGCCCTGGCCTGTGCGCCGCACCGCCGTCACGCCGTGGTTCAGCCGTACGTCGCCTATGGCCCGGGCCAGCCGTTCGACATAGGTCCGGCTTCCACCCTCAACCGTCCGCCACAGCGGTCGGCCGATCAGCTTGAGCAGGCCATGGTTGCCGCAGAAGCGGATGAAGGCCTCTGCCGGATAGTCCAGCAGCGTGTGGGCTGGCGAGGACCAAATCGCCGCCGCCATCGGCAGCAGATGGTCGTCACGGAAGGCCTCGCTGAAGCCTTCGCGCTTCAGATAGTCGCCCAGCGTCAGGTTTGGGTCGCTCAACCCGCCCAGATCAATCGGCGCCTCACGATAGAAGCGCAGGATCTCGCCCAGCATTGACCAGAAGCGCGGGCGAAGGACATTGCGGCGCTGGGCGAACAGACCGGGTGCCGCGTATTCAAACCGGCCGTCGTCCAGCGACACGGCGAAAGACATGTCGGTCGCGCGGGCCTGCACGCCCAGGTGCTCGAACAGGGCGATCAGATTGGGATAGGTGGCGTCGTTGAAGCAGATGAAGCCGGTGTCGACGGCGACATCTCCGGTCGCCGCCCCTGCGGTCACGGTATGGGAATGCCCGCCCAGACGATCCGCTTTTTCATAGAGCGTCACCCTGTGGCGCTGCGACAGCAACCAGGCCGACGACAGGGCGGCCACGCCCGATCCGACCACGGCGATCTTGAGCGGGCCATCGGAAGGACGAGCGGACGAATGCGACATGACGGCTCCGAAACGCGCCCGCGCAATCGCTGCAGGCCTGATCGGATTACGCAGCGGCGTCGCAATCGGATTACGAATGATCCAGACATTTTGCCGAAGCGTATTAGGCTGCATGCATGTCGAGGCCGCCTCTTTCAAATCGTCTGACAGGACCCTGCGGCGCATGAGCGCGGACGGATCCTCGCCGGACGCCTTTGCGCATGACCGCCTGATCGAGGCGGTGGCGTTGCGGCGGGATCGCGAAGCCTTCGCTAAACTGTTCAGCCATTATGCGCCGCGCCTGAAGGCCTGGCTGATCAAGTCAGGCGCGCCCCCTGCCGCCGCAGAAGACTTCGCCCAGGACGCCATGCTGACGGTCTGGCGCAAGGCGGACCTGTTCGACGCGCGCAAGGCCCGGGCCGCGACCTGGATCTTCACCATCGCTCGCAACCGCCGGCTCGACATGCTGCGCCGCGACGCCCGCCCCCTGCCGACGCCCGAAATCGATCTGGCCGAGACCGAGGTGCAGCAACCGGATGACATCCTGTCCGCTTCACAGGACGCCGAACGCATTCGCGACGCCCTGTCGCGCCTCAAGCCCGATCAGGTCGAGGTTCTGCGCCTCGCCTTCTTCCTGGACAGCCCTCATTCCGAAATCGCCCGGCGGCTCGACCTGCCTCTGGGCACCGTCAAATCCCGCATCCGCAACGCCATGATCAAACTTCGCCTCATCCTCGAACCGTCCGAGGAGGCGCCACGATGAACCCCAACCGCAACCCATCCGAAGAACGGCTGCTCGCCTATGCCGCCGGATCGCTCAGCCCGCCCGAGGCCGTGGTCGTCGCCGCCCATCTGGCCTTGCGCCCCGCCAACGACGCCTGGGTTCGCCGCCTTCAGGCCGTGGGCGGTGAGTTTCTGGAGGAGGCCGCGCCGGTGGACCTGTCCGACCACGCCCTGGCGCACGCCATGGCGCTCATCGAAACCGATGCAGGCGAAGCCAGGCCGCCGGCACCGCTCAACGACATGCCCGAACTGCCCGAGCCGCTGCGGCGCTACGCCCTCGGGCCCTGGCGCTGGATCGGCCCCGGCATCCGCGCCCGCGACGTCCACGCCCCGCGCGACGGCGCCTGCCGGGTCATCCTGCTGAAGATCGATCCGGGTCGCGAGACGCCGCGTCACACCCATGGCGGGATCGAACTGACCTGCGTCCTGTCCGGCGCCTACGCCACCGAGACCGAACGCTTCGACGTCGGCGATCTGGAGGAAGCCGACCACGACGTGCTGCACCAGCCGCGCGTGGTGTCGGACAGTCCCTGCCTCTGCGTCGTCGCCCTGGATGGAGAAATCCAGATCGACGGCTGGCTGGGGCGGCTGATGCAGCCCTTCGTACGGCTGTGATCGCCCTGCTGCCGCTCTGGTTTGCGGCGGCCCTGTTTCTCGTTCTGGTCATGAGCGCGGCCTGGGCGGTTCAGCGCCGCACCGGCCAAGGCGGATGGGCCGACGCCTTCTGGTCATTCGGCCTCGGTATGGCTGGCGTCGGCGTCGCCCTGTTTCCTCTCGGCGGCGTGGCGCCGTCATACCGCCAATGGCTGATCGCCAGCCTGATCGGGCTCTGGGGCCTGCGGCTGGGCCTGCATATCGCACGCCGCGCCGCCGGCGAAAACGAGGACGCGCGCTACGCCCGGCTGCGCACCGAATGGGGCGACAGATTCCAGGCCCGGATGTTCGGCTTCCTGATGCTTCAGTCCGGGGCCGCCGCCTTCCTGGCGCTCAGCGTACTGCTGGCGGCGCGCAACCCGATGCCCGGGCTGACCCTGCAAGATGGTTTCGCGACCCTGATCTTCATGTCCGCCCTGCTGGGCGAAGGTGTGGCCGACCGTGAGCTGGCCGCCTTCAAGGCTGATCCCGCCCATCGAGGCCGCGTCTGCGACACCGGCCTCTGGGCCTGGTCACGGCACCCCAACTATTTCTTCGAGTGGCTGGGCTGGTGCGCCTGGCCGGTGTTCGCCATCGACGTCAGCGGCGCCTGGCCCTGGGGCTGGCTGGCACTGACGGGTCCTGCCTACATCTACTGGCTGCTGAACCATGTGTCGGGCGTCCCCTTGCTGGAGGCCCATATGCGCCGTTCGCGACCCGACGCATTCGCCGCCTACGCCGCCCGCACCAGCCGCTTCTTCCTTCGGAAACCGCGTTAGACGACGCGCAGCAGGCGCATGGCCAGGGCGCAGGCGATCGATGACGAAACGGCGCTGACGCAGACGCCCCAAGCCATGTCGATCAGCGACAGTTTCAGACTCCAGGTCTTGAGCGTGGCCAGATTGGTCAGGTCGTAGGTCCCATATGCGAACAGGCCGAACAGTCCGCCCCACAGCAGCGCCTTCTTCCACCCGCCTTCGGCAAGGCCTGGCAGTACCGCGAAGAGCGTCAGGCCCCCAGCATAGAGCGCATAGAAGGCCACCGCCGGCGCCAGCCTGAAGTTGTCCGCCAGCATCGAGCCGATCAGGGGGCGGTAAAGCCGGTTCCCCATGCTGCCGAGCCAGGCCGAGTCGATCACGGCGAAGACGAGGAGGGTCAAAATGTAGGGGGCAGCTATATTCACGGCTCAGCTCCATAAGCTCCTCACCGATACGCCCCGAATGCGCTGACGGATCGATCTTCGGGATATGAATGTCTGAATTGCGCCAGGAGCGGTCATGCGGACCATGCCGGAAAGACGACATTCCGTGCGTGGATCAGAGGTCCTCTTTCGGGGGCGATGCCTGCTTCGCAAACCAACCCGTTGCGGACGTTGAGCTCGAGCCAAGATCGCATAGGCTAGCCTCATGGGACTTCTGACCTTCAGCATCAACCTCACTCTAGATGGCTGCGTCGACCATCAGGAAGGCATCGCCGACGACGAGACGCACGCCTTTTTTACCCGCTTGATGGACGAGAGCGGCGCGATGCCCTGGGGTCGTGTGACCTACGAGATGATGGAGAGATACTGGCCTACCGTCGCTAGTGGCGAGGTGGATGCACCTGCGGCGATCCGCGAGTGGGCGGTCAAGCTGGAAGACAAACCAAAGTATGTGGCGTCAACGACGCGTACGACGTTCCCGTGGACAAACAGCCACCATCTTGGCAGCGACTTACATGCGGCGGTGCAAGCGCTGAAGGACGCTACGCCGGCTGGCGTGCTCCTCGGCAGCGGCAAGCTGGCGACGGAACTAGATCGGTCGAATCTGATCGACGAATACAAGCTCGTCGTTCATCCAAGGATAGCAGGGCACGGTCCGACCCTTTGTCACGCCGGCTTGTCCGCAACACGCAGACTAGAACTGCTCTCGACCAAGCCTTTCAGTAACGGCGCGGTCGCTATGCATTACCGAGCTCATTGATTGAAAGTTGGGACGATGTCCGCTTCCCACCCGAGGCGGACATCGGCCCAGCCGATTAGGCTAGTGCGATCTGGGGTATTCGCATGTCAAAGTCGCCTGCTGGATCGTTCGAACTGACCATGGGCAGTGATGTCCAGCGTGACGGCATGTTCCTCGAACTGTCGGATGGGGTGATCGAACACGCGCCCTTGGCAGAGGTTTTCTACGCTGACGCAAACGGTCAGATGACCTTGGCGACGTTTGATAACGGAAGCATCCCCCTTGAAGTCGTGGAGTGGCTCATCTCGGAAGCTAAGCGAAGGCTACCGCCAGTCGATGACCGCTAACCACCCGTAGCGGACATTTGAGGTGCCTGATCCAATCGGCCTTGGTCACAAAGTCAGGCTGACGTTCCTCGCCCCGACGTTTCGGCCTGCACCCCATCCGCCTCTGCATCCGGATCGCGGCCTTCGCTGCGGTCAAACCATCGCATCACCGGCGTGACCGTGATCCCGTGCAGCAGGATCGACATCAGGCAGATCAGCCCCACGATGGCCCACAGCCGGTCGTCGCTCTCGAACGGCGCGGCGTTCAGCCCATAGGCCAGATAGTAGAAGGACCCCACGCCCCGGATCCCGAAGAAGGCCAGAATCAGCTTCTCGCGCATCGGCTGCCTCCAGCCGATGAAGCCGATCATCCCGGTCAGAGGCCGCACCACCAGCACGATCGCCAACGCCACCATCGCATCCAGCGGCCGCAGCGGCGCCAGCAGGCCCGACGCCAGCGCCCCGCCGAACAGCACCAGCACCACCATCATCGCCATACGCTCGATCTGCTCGATGAAGTCGTGCATCTCGACTTGGAAATCGTGGTCCCGGTCGGCGTGCCGGAACGCCAGCGCCGTGATGAACACCGCCAGAAAGCCGTAGCAGTGCAGCATCTCCGTCACCGAGTATGAGATGAAGGTCGCCGCCAGGGCGATGAACCCGTCGCGCGTCGCGGCCAGTCGCGTGCTGACCGGAATGGTGAAGGTCAGCCAGCCGAACAGCCAGCCGATCGCCCAGCCGATGCCCAGCCCGGCGCCGATTTCCCACAGCACGCTGACGGTCAGCCACTCTACGAACCAGTCGTCCTTCTGGCCCTCCGCCACCAGGGCCAGGGCGATGGCCAGGTTCACGAACGGGAACGCCAACCCGTCATTCAGCCCCGCCTCGGACGTCAGGCCGAACCGCACCTCGTCTTCACGCCCTTCGCCCGGCGCCGCCACCTGGATGTCCGACGCCAGCACAGGATCGGTCGGCGCCAGCGTGCCGGCCAGCAGGATCGCCCCCGCCAGGCCCAGCCCCAGGACCGTCCATCCCAGCAGCACGATCGCCACGATCGACAGCATCATGGTGACGCCCAGCAACCGCCAGGTCACGCCCCATCGCCTCGGATTGAAGATCCGGTCGATCTTCAGCCCTGCCCCCATCAGAGCGATGATCACCACGAACTCGGTCAGCCGCTCGGTGATCTCGGGATAGGTCTGCGGCAGCGGATCGAACCCCACCTGCGGCAGGCTGAACAGCGCGGCCCCAAGCCCGACGCAGACGATCGGCAGCGAAAGCGGCGCGCGCCGGAACACCAGCGGCAGCCACGCCACCAGCGCGACCAGCGCCCCCACCACAAACAGCATGAGGATATAGGGATCGGGCATGGCTCTCCGGAGGATCGACAAGGCGTCGTTCCCTTAATGCGGCAACGCCCGTCCGGTTACCGGTCGTTTCTAGAGGCTATGGTTCCACGCCCCGTTGTTTCGATGAGGAACGTCCACTAATCACCCCGATTTGGCGTCAAGGGCGACTGCTTTCCGGCCTAACGGCCAACATCCGCGTTCGGCGCCAAAGCCCAGGACCGAAATCGACCCGTTGCGGAACTATCCGCTTGTCTCGATCCATCGGCCAGCTAACGTATTGCGATGGAAATCAGCCGCAGAATCGTCGTTGCTGGCGTGGGCTTGGCCGTCACTTCACCGCTTCGCGCGTCTGCTGCGGACATGGAAAGTTCATCGATGTACGGCTTGATCGGCAAAATGACAGCGCAGCCAGGTCATCGCGACGAGCTGGTCAGAGTCCTCATCGAGGGTGTAAGCGGACTGCCGGGCTGTTTGAGCTACATCGTTGCTTTGGACCCGCTAGAGCCGGAGGTGATTTGGATCACAGAGGCATGGCAGAGCAAGGAAGCGCACGGCGCGTCACTCACGCTTCCGGCGGTCCGCGATGCGATCTCGAGAGGGCGACCGATGATCGCGGGAATGTCGAGGGTGGCCGAGACGGCGCCCGCAGGAGGGTACGGCCTCTCGGCGCCTGCCCACTAACATCCGCTTCCCACCCAAAGCTGACCATCGCCGGGCCTGCTTCAGGGCCCGGCTTAGGGTCACAAGTCGATTTGCTCTGACATCTCCCAGGCGTCATCCACCTCGATACCGAGATATCTGACTATGCTCTCCAATCTCCTGTGGCCGATCAGGAGCTGGCATGCGCGAAGATTGCCTGTCATTCTTGTGAATGAGCGAGACCTTAGTGCGTCTAAGGCTGTGAGCGCCGTACCCTTAGGGCTGCGCCATCGGTCTATCAGCCCAGCATACGGCCTGGCGCCGATGTGCTGGCCGCACCGGCTCCGGCTTGGGAACGGCCAGTCGTCTTCAGGCTGGCGCCGCACACTCAGGCGAGCAGCGATCGCATCACGCGCAGGCTCGGTGATCTCAACGGGCACAGGTCTCCCGGTCTTCTGTTGGATGACGACCGACCGCTGACGGAGAACACCGCCTCTCGCCGCATCGCTCACGCGAAGTCGGACCAGGTCGCAGGCGCGTAGTTTCGAATCCAACGCGCAGTTGAACATGGCGAGGTCGCGAAATCTCCTGGCCACACTCAACTGTTGTCGGATGGACCAGATGAGCTTGGGCTTAAGCGGCGCCTTGGGGCCGATTAGACGGCCGGCGTTCCCTGAGGGCTTCGGTTGTAGGAACAGGTCAGACTGTCGCATGCCCCCTTCTCTGAGGTCGCCTGCCTGTCGTGACGCCTGCTTCCAGATAATGAACTTCTGTGCGCCAGTCCCAGACATTCACTGCCGCATTGTTTGGCAATAGCCGCGCCTACTCCGACGGTCGATGCTATGCTGAACGCGGCAACCGTATGGTGAAACAGCTGCCGGCGCCCGGACCGTCGCTTTCCACGCGGATGTCGCCCTTATGCAGATCGACCAGTTGGCGGACCAGGGCCAGACCGATGCCAAGGCCTTCGCTGGATCGATCGTCGGGCCCCTTCAACTGCGTGTACAGCTCAAAGACCCGAGCTTGCATATCCTTGGAAATGCCGACGCCAGTGTCGGAGACGGCGACTTCGACGTAGTCGGGCCCGGCGTTCGCCCGGAGCTGGATCGTCCCGCCCGACGGAGTGTATTTGGCTGCGTTGGTCAGCAGATTGCTGACGATCTGCGATAGGCGGGTGAAGTCGGCTGTGACCCATACGGCTTCCGTCGGTAGGTCAAACGTGAAGGCATGCCCACCCGCGTCGATCCTGGGACGGCTTGTATCGATCGCGGAGTCCAGCACGGTCTTTAACTGCACCCGTTCGAAGCGCAGGGCGATCTTGCCCTGATCGATCCTCGAAACGTCAAGCAGATCCTCGACAAGCCGCGAGAGGTGAAACACTTGGGTCGCCATCCGCTCCCGGATGACGGCGGCTTGATCTGGCTCGCCGGCGCGATCGAGCAACTTCAGCCCTGCGTTCAGGGCCATGATGGGATTGCGTAGCTCATGACCCAAGACCGCCAGGAACTCGTTCTTGCGTTGATCTGCGGCGCTCAAGGCCGTCGCATGCACGTCCAATTCGTCTCGTTGCAGGCGTATCCGCTCACGCTGCTGATAGAGTTCAATGAAGATCTCCGTCTTCATTCGCAGGATATCAGGCTCGATCGGCTTCTGGATAAAATCGACCGCGCCGGCCTCATAGCCGCGAAACCGGCGCTGCTGTTCTGCGCTGCCCGCCGTGACGAAGATGATGGGGACATGACGGACCCGGGCGTTGCCGCGCATGAATTCGGCCAGTTGGAAGCCGTCCATGCCAGGCATCTGCACGTCTAGGAGGGCGAGAGCGACGTCTTCGGCAAGGAGCAGCTCAAGCGCCTGATCTCCGGACTTCGCCTTGAGCAGGTGGAGACCTTCGCGCTGGAGCAAAGCCTCAAGCGCGAGGATATTTTCCTCGAGATCATCAACGAGAAGAACCTTTATCGGGGTGTCGAGGGTCGTCATGCGGCTTCGAGTTCCACCAGATAGTTTGCGATGTCCGCCAGACTCATGGCCGTTGCGCCCGCGCAGGCCGCGAGAGCGGCTTCTGGCATCGCTGACGCATAGGCCTCTGACGGGCGTTCGACGAAGGCCTCGCCACCCCTTTCCATAACGGCTCTCAGTCCGGCGGCCCCGTCGTTGTTGGCGCCCGTCAGCACGACACCGATCAGGCCGGCTCCATAGGCGTCGGCGGCGCTTTCGAAGAGAACGTCAATCGATGGGCGAGAATAGTTGACCGGCTCATCCGAGGACAGGGCCAGCCCGCCATCTCGCTCGACCAGAAGGTGATAATCGGGGGGCGCAAAATAGACGGTTCCAGGAAGGACCCTTTCCTTGTCCTCGGCTTCAAGCACCGCAAGGGCGCAGCTCGCTTGAAGCAGCGGCACGAGACCATTGCCTCGATCCGGGGGGACATGGACCGCGATCAGAATGGGCAAGGGATAGTCCGCTGGGAGGATGGGAAGGATGGCTAAAAGCGCCTGGACGGCGCCGGCGGAAGCGCCGATCACCACCGCGCGTTGTGATGGGACACTCATGCGCCTAGCCTTCGGTAGAGCTTTTCCTGGAGGACGAACTCAGAAAATTCGCCGGCGTGGGCTGAAAACCTCAAACTTTCCTTGGAGCCGAGGCCGAGGAAGCCTCCGCGTGGCAGGGAGTTCTTGAACAGGCCGATGGCGCGATCCTGCAGGGCGCGATCAAAATAGATCATGACATTGCGGCAGGAGATCAGTTGCATCTCGGCGAACACCGCGTCCGTGACCAGGCTGTGATCGGAGAAGACGACCCGGGCGCTGAGGCTACGGTCGAAGACGGCCCGCCCGTAGTCGGCCGTATAGTAGTCGGACAGGGACGAACGTCCGCCCGACTTCTGGTGGTTCTCAGTGAATTTGCGCAGCCGATCGAGGGCGTAGACCCCGGCTTCCGCTGCGCGGAGCGCATCGGGATTGATGTCGGTCGCGTAGAAGAGGGTGCGATCATACAGCCCTTCCTCCTGGAACAGGATGGCCAGGGAGTAGACTTCCTCGCCGGTGCTGCACCCCGCGATCCAAACCTTGAGCGACGGATAGGTGCGCAGATGTGGAAGCACGGTCTCGCGCAAGGCTTTGAAATAGGTCGGATCGCGAAACATCTCGCTGACTTGCACAGTCAGATAGCCCAGCAGCCGGGGCAGCATCGTCGGGTCGTGCAGGACAGCGTCCTGCAGCGCGGTCAGCGTCGGATAGCCCATCTGGTCGCGGGCCTGGACCAGCCTCCGCTTGATCGACGCACGGGCATAGTGACGGAAGTCGAAATGATAGCGCTGGAACAGCGCCTCCAGCAGCAGTTGGATTTCGAGGTCTTCGAGAGTGTCGGCCATGGATCAGCGCGGCATCCACACGCGGACCAGAGAGAGCAACTTATCGACATCCAGGGGCTTGGCCATGTAGTCGTTGGCCCCTGCTGCGAGACAGCGTTCCTGGTCGTCCGGCATGGCTTTGGCGGTCAGCATCAGGATCGGCAGGCCGCCCCAGCGTCCATCGCTCCGGATGCGCTGTGTCGCGGTGAGCCCGTCCATGACCGGCATCATCACATCCATCAGAACGAGGTCTATGGCGGGTGCAGAGGCGGCGGACGCATCGAGCGCGTCGAGCGCTTCCTGCCCGTTGCGCGCGATCTGCACGACGACGCCGCGCGGTTCGAGGACGCTGGTGAGGGAATAGATGTTTCGGACATCATCCTCGACGACGAGGATGCGCCGGCCTTCCAGCACGGCGTCTCGATTTCGCGCCTTCTGGATCATGCGCTGCTGTTCGGGCGGCATGTCGGCGACCACCTGGTGGAGGAACAGCGAGACCTCATCCAGCAGGCGTTCCGGCGACTTGGCGCCCTTGATGATGATTGAGCTGGAGTAGCGGCGCAGTTGTTGCTCGTGGTCCGCCGTCAGATCCTGGCCGGTATAGACGATCACCGGCGGATAGGCCTGCTGACCGTTCAGACTGAGCGTCTCCAGCAGCGAGAAGCCGGAGGCGTCGGGCAGGGACAGGTCCACAACCATGCAGTCGAAGGTCTGCTGTTCGAGGGTTTGAAGGCATTCCGCCGCCGTGCCCACCCCAACCGTCTCGACCCCGCCGCTCGACAGAAGGGCTCTCATGGCCTCGCGCTGGACGGCGTCATCCTCCACGATCAGGACTCGTCGAACGGTCCGGGTGAGGTTCTCCTCCAGGGCCCGAAGGACATCCGCCAGCGCCTCACGTTTGACCGGCTTGGTGAGATACCCCATCGCGCCAAGCGCGCGCGCGGTCGTGGCATGGTCTCCAGCGGACACCACATGAATCGGTATATGGCGGGTCTGGTCGTCGCGCTTCAGCGTGTCCAGGACCGTCAGACCGGACTGGTCAGGAAGGCCGACGTCAAGGACGATGGCGCTCGGCCGGTACTGTTTGGCGAGCTTGATCGCGTCCTCGCCATTACTGGCCACAAGACACTGGAACGCCATTTCGCGCGACAGGTCCCGGACGATGGCGGCGAAACGATCGTCGTCTTCAACGACCAGCAACGTGCGCCGGTTCACGGCCAGCGCGTCCCGATCATCCTCAACCGCGCGGGGCAGGACAGCGGGCGACGATTTCGGGGCGGCCTGCGTGACTGAGGACGCCGCGGGTTGCGGAGCAAAGGGCGCGCGCGACGCAACCTGAGCGGCGTCGTAGGCGAGGGGCGCGCTGAGGGTGAAGGTGCTGCCTTTGCCGGGCTTGCTTTCCAGAGTGATCGCGCCTCCGAGCAACCGAGCCAGTTCCCTGGAGATCGAAAGTCCGAGCCCCGTCCCGCCGTACTTGCGGCTGATCGTGCCGTCGGCCTGCTGGAAGGCTTCGAAGATGCTGTTCTGCTGTTCGCGCGAAATACCGATTCCGGTGTCTTTCACCGAAAAATCCAAGCCCCGGTCGCCGGGCGCGATCCTCAGCTTTACGCTCCCCTTCTCTGTGAACTTGAAGGCGTTCGAAAGCAGGTTCTTAAGGATCTGTTCCAGACGTTGACGGTCCGTCTCAACCAGATCGGGCGTCCCCTTGGCGACGTCGATCGTGAAGTTCAGCCCCCGCTGGTCTGCAATCGGATCGAACAGCTGGCGCAAGTCGCCGGCCAGTCTCTGGACCGAAACAGCTTCGGGACGGATCTGGACGTGCCCGGCCTCGATCTTGGAGAGGTCGAGAATGTCGTTGATCAACGTCAACAGATCGTCGCCCGAGGACTGAATGGTCCGGGCGTAGCGAACCTGCTCTTCGGACAGGTTTCCGTCGCTGTTGTCGCCGAGAAGCTTCGACAGGATCAGCAGGGAGTTAAGAGGCGTCCGGAGTTCGTGGGACATGTTGGCGAGGAAGTCGGACTTGTACTGGCTGGCCGCTTCGAGCTCCCGGGCCTTGAGGGCCAGATCGGCGCCGGTCCGTTCCAGGTCGTCGCGCTGTCCCTCCAGAACCTGTGCTTGCTCTTCCAGCTGGCTGTTGGTCTGTTCAAGCTCCACCTGCTGCTGCTCCAGCCGCACCTGGGATTCCTTGAGCGCGCGCCCCTGCTCCTCCAACTCCTCGTTGGAAACCCGAAGCTCTTCGCTCTGCACCTGTAGTTCCTCGGACTGGCGCTGGGTCTCTTCGAGGGCGTTCTGAAGATCCAGACGATAGCGCGCCGACCTGAGGGCGACGCCTATCGCAGCCGCACTTTCGTCCAGCAGCCGAAGGACCTGCGGTCCCGGGGCATGGATAAAGCCCAACTCGATCACGGCGTTGATGACGCCATCGGCGTTCGCAGGGGCGATGACGAGATGACGCGGGTCATCCCGTCCCAGCGCGGATCCAATAGTCAGATAGCCTTGAGGGACATCCGTCAGCAGCACTGACGCCCCATCAGCGGCGACCTGGCCCAGAAGGCCCTCCTTAAGTCGGAACTCCATAGGCACGGGCGCGTCTGATGGAACGCCCAGGGTGGCGGCGCGGCGGAAAACGCCGCCTTCGCCCTTGAAGATCGCTGCGGCTTGAAAGTCGACATATCGAGCCAGGAAGCCCAAGATGCTGTCGGCCAGCGCCTCGATGGTCTTGTCGCCGCTCATTGCTTCGGCGAGCCCAACCTGTCCGGCCTGAAGCCACTCCCGCCGGGCGCGTTCCCGCGTGCTGTTGCGGATGAGCAGGAACACCCCGACGGTGAGGGCGGCGCCGAGCAGGGCGGACAGGATTCCGGTCAGCAGGGCGGTCCGGTAAGCGACCTCCATCTCAGACAGCCACTGTCGCCGCTGCTGCGCGACGTCGGCGCGCATGATGGCCAAGCGTTCCCGGATCGCATTCATCGCCGTCCTGCCGCGGTCGGTTTCGATCATCGCGACGGCCGCCGCGAGGCCGCCCGTACGCCGCGCTTCGATTCCCCGGGTCAACTGCTCCATCTTGACGCCGACATGGCGCTTGACCTCTTTGAGGTTGGCCTGCTGCGCTGGGTCGCGCGAGGTCACTTCGGTGAGGATCGCAAGGTCACGGTCCATTGCGGCCACGGCGTCTTCGTAGGGCTCAAGATAACGGTCTTGGCCCGTGAGAAGGTAACCGCGCTGTCCCGTTTCAGCGTCCTGCACGGTCGACAGGACCTGGTCTATGGCCACCAGTGTCGTATGGGTTCCAACCACCTTCTGACTATTGGCGCGCAGGCCCTGGACGTTGAGGTAGGCGACGACGCCGCTAATCAGGAAGAAGGCGAGAACGAGCACGACGCCCACTCCGACCCAAATTTCGACCTTCGATCGAATGCGTCCAACGCCATGCTGCGTCTGAGCCAAGCTCGCTCTCCAACCCGAAAAGTTCATTCCGCCCGTCCATAGCTGCAAGCCACACCTGGGCAAACAGTGCTGAGGACGCCACCGATGTTTTCATAATTTCCCTGACCGAAAGCGGACGTCACCAACCGCCGCTTTGAGTCAGAAGCGGTCGTCTGGCGGCCGCGTGTTCACTTCCCCTTCGCTCTGCCACCTCGACCAGACAGGATGGCGTCCGCCTCACCCTTGGGCGATGATCCGCTCTCGACAATTCGCGGATGTTCCGGGCTCTCGTTCCGCCCGCAACTGGTCACCGAAGCGGGGAGAGTTCGCGGATCAGATCGACGAGCAGCCGTAACGCGGTCGGCACCTGTCGACGCCCGGAATAGTAGATGTGAAATCCGGGCCCCATCGATGCCCAATCCTGAAGGACGAGCCGCAAGGCGCCGTCATCAAGATGGGGCCGAAGGATAGGCTCGGCGCCGTAGATTATTCCGACACCGCTCAGGGCCAGGCTGAGCGCTGCGTGGCCTTCGTCGACGGTGACTGGACCTGGGGCAGCGATCTCCATCACTTCGGCGCCGCGCTCAAACTCCCAGTCGTAAAGCAGCTCGTTGCCCAGCCGGATGCGGATGCAGCGATGCCGCTCCAAGTCTTGCGGCGCTGTCGGCGTGCCAAAGCGTTCCAGATAGGCCGGCGACGCCGCCGTTACCCAGCGGATGTCAGGTGACAGCCGTTGGGCAATCATGTCCACGGGAACGGTGCCCCCGTAACGAATGTCGGCGTCGAAGCCGCCGGCGATGACGTCGATCAGACGGTTGCTGACACTGATGTCCACCTCAACGTCGGGATATCGCTCGACGAATGTCGGCATGACCGGTTCGAGCAGAAGCGCGACCGCATCACCAAGGACGTTGATCCGCACGCGGCCGGACGGCGTATCGCGGAACCTGTTGAGGTTGTCGGCGGCCTGGCTGATCGCCTCCAGCGGCCCTTCGATCGACGACCGGAGCTTCTCACCAGCCGAGGTAAGGGTCACGCTGCGAGTGGTCCTGTTCAGCAATCGGACGCCACGGCGGGCTTCCAGCGCCGAGATCGCGTGACTGAGAGCAGAGGCGGTAGCGCCGCCGTGGAGTACGCGCCGCGCGGGCTGGCCTCTCGGACAGAACGCGCCTTCATCGCCCGATCCGCACCGTGATCGGGCAATGGTCAGACGGATGCTCGCCCCCCTGCCACACCTACGGTTTGGTGATTTCAACCATTTTCCGGGTTAGTTGGCTCACTAAGGTTGATTTCGCGCCCCTCAGGCTTCTGGGTGAGGATCTGCAGCTGATGGCGACGTCGTTGGAGGCTTTGGGGCGCTAGGAAGGCCAGCTTTCTTGGCGAGACGCGAGAGCAAAATCGCTAATTCCGCCTCACAACCTCCTTGTCGGACTGATCAACGCCCTAGAACGCTTTTTTCTGCTGCCCCTGTTTGAACACGCGACCGCGTCTGCGCAGCGTTGGTCAGAGCGACTTTCGGATCGTGCGCGCACGACGTGAGCAGGTTGGTTCGCTCGAACCCAATGGTGCGTTTGTCCTGATCTGCACTGGAGTCGGCTTTGCGCCAGGATCGGTCATTCACTGTGGACCGCACCCACCATCGTCCCTCACTCCTTTTCCAACAAGATGGCGACGGATCGCTCAGAGCGGTGACACGCGCACCTTCCTGCGGCGACAAGCCCTGATCGCCAACACCAGCCCTCCCCTGCCCATTCAGGCCTTCTCGGAAGAAGGTTGATTTCCGGGGCACGCTCAACGGTAACTAAGGCGCATAAGCCGCTCAGGCGCAGATACTGACCATATCAGCAAGCTATTCGGACGCTTGGAACTCGCCTCAATACCCGTTACGATTTGAAATTCGGCTGAATTTGTCGAGTAGCGGATTATATATATGAGCGCGCGTTTCGCACTTCGGTCGGCCACGGCAGGCGACCATGAAAGGCTCGACGCTCTCTTCTCTCGCTTCGATCTGACCCATCGCGGCGGCTATGGCGACTTTCTGCTGGCCCAGGCTGGCGGCTTCCTCGGCGTCGAGGAGGCGCTCGACCGCGCCGGAATCGCAGACGTGGTTCCAGACTGGCCCGATCGGCGGCGGTCCAACGCCCTGGTGGCCGACTTGACCGCTCTGCATCTGGCGGTCCCCACTCCTTCGCCGGCGCCGTCCTTCTTCGGAGAGGCGGCGATGCTCGGCGGACTTTACGTCCTGGAAGGCTCGCGGCTTGGAGGGGCGATGTTGGTTCGCGCCGTTCCCGACGATCTTCCGAAATCCTTCCTTTCCGACGGGAACCCGGCGGCCTGGCGCGCATTTGTTCACCTTCTGGATCAACGGTTAAGCTCTGAACCCGTGGTCGCCGCCGCAGCCCGCGCCGCCGCCGACGTTTTCGAGACCTTTGCATCCTCTGCCCGTCGCACTCTTGGGGAGGATGATCTTGCAGTCCGAAACCGCCACGGATGATTCACGCCCGGTCGACCTGACCAATTGTGATCGCGAGCCGATACACATTCTGGGCGCCATCCAGCCCATCGGTTTTCTCCTCGCCCTGACCGCCGATTGGATGATGGCGCGCGCCTCGGCGAACACCATCGACTTTCTGGGCCTGGCGCCCGCGGATCTGTTCGGCAAGCCTCTACAGCAAGTCTTCTCCGCCCGCGCCGTGCACGATCTGCGCAATCGCGCAGCGATGCTGCGCGTCTCTGATGCGGTCGAAAGACTGTTCGACTGCGCCATTGTCGATGGCGGCCCCGCCTTCGACATCGCCCTGCACTTCTCGAACGGGCAGGTGGTGATCGAGGCCGAGCCGGCGTCGGGCGAACACGGCGACGCCTCAGGCATGGTCCGTTCGATGATCAGTCGCCTGGACCAATGTGCGGACTTCGCAAGCTTCTACAGGGAGGGCGCCCGCCAGGTCCGGGCCCTGATCGGATTCGACCGTGTGATGGTCTATCGCTTCGCCGCAGACGGCTCTGGCGAGGTGGTGGCCGAGGCAGCTCGATCAGGCATCGGAAAATTCATGGGCCTGCACTATCCGGCCTCGGATATTCCGGCTCAGGCGCGCGCGCTCTACCGGCGCAACCTTCTGCGCATCATCACGGACGTCAACGCGACGCCCGTGCCCATTCTGCCTGAGCGCGACGAAGCGGGTCGGCCGCTGGACCTGTCCTTGTCGGTTCTGCGCTCTGTCTCTCCAATCCATATCGAATATCTGAAGAACATGGGCGTAGAGGCGTCCCTGTCGATTTCGATCATCGTGGACGGGCGGCTGTGGGGACTCTTCGCCTGCCACCATTACGCTCCGCGTCGACCCAGCTTCGAACGGCGCTCGGTCGCGGAACTGTTCGTGCAGATGTTTTCGATGCGGCTGGAGAGCCGAGAGCGTCAGGAAACCGTCGATTACGAACGCCGCGCCCGCGACATCTCGGACCAACTTCTGGGCGCCGTCGCATCCGACGAGACCCTGCTCAAGGACCCTGATTGGCTAGGCGATATCCTGACCCATGCCATCCCCGCCGACGGGGTCGGGGTCTGGTTAGGTGGAAACCACGCCTTCTCCGGCGTCACGCCGCCGATCGAGGCTTTCAGAAGAATCGTTCGCGCCCTGAACGGCACAGCAGCCGGCAAGGTGTTCGCCACCGACCACATCGGCTCTCTCATTCCGGACGCGGAGGCGTTCGCCTCGGAAGCTGCGGGAATGCTGGCCATACCGATTTCGCGTTCGCCGCGCGACTATGTCGTTCTGTTTCGCAAGGAACTGATCCACTCAGTCCGCTGGGGCGGTGATCCCCACAAGCCGACGGCCTATGGTCCCAATGGACCTCGTCTGACGCCGCGCGAAAGTTTCGCCGAATGGAAGGAACTGGTCGAAGGCCGTTCTCGCCCTTTCTCGAGTTCAGAGATTCGCGTCGCCGAAACACTACGGGCGACCTTGATCGAGGTGGTGCTGCGCCTCGCCGACGAAGCGTCTACCGAGCGTCAGCAGGCCAGCGCACGACAGGAATTGCTGATCGCGGAGTTGAACCATCGCGTGCGCAACATCCTTGGTCTGATCCGCGGTCTGATCCGTCAGTCACAGCCGACGGGCGGCGACATCACCAATTTCGTCAAGGTCATCGACGGTCGCATCCACGCCCTGGCGCGAGCCCATAACCAGATCACCGACGATCATTGGGGCCCAGCGCCGATCCAGGCTCTGATCGATGCGGAGGCCGCAGCCTTCATCGATGACGGAGAACGGATCGTCACCCAGGGCGAACCCGTTCTTCTCAATCCCAACGCCTATTCGACCCTGGCCTTGGTGCTCCACGAACTTGTCACCAACTCCAACAAGTACGGGGCGCTGTCGGTCAAGGGCGGGCGAGTGACGTTGGGCTGGCATCGCAATCCAGCCGGCGACCTGATCCTTGAATGGCGCGAGACCGGTGGTCCGCCGGTCTCGCCGCCGACGCGCAAGGGGTTCGGCACCACCATTATCGATCGGTCAGTGCCCTATGATCTCGGCGGCGCGGCCAAGGTCGACTACGACCCCAGCGGCGTTCAGGCTGTCTTCCGCGTGCCGGCTCGCCACCTGTCGGACCCACAGAACGGCGCCGGGCCACGCATCATCAAATATCCCCGCCCTGCGGCCGGCCATCCCCAGGCGGCTCCGGCCAGCATTCTCAAAGGTCACGACATTCTGCTGGTTGAAGACAGCCTGATCATCGCGCTGGATGCTGAAGACATCGCCACACGTCTCGGCGCCGAGACAGTCACAACCGCCGCTACGGTTCAGGGCGCGCTCTACAGCATCGACGCCGCCCGCCCCTCCGTCGCGATGCTGGACATCAATCTGGGCGACCAGAACTCCTATCCGATCGCAGATCGTCTGGCCGAACTGAACATCCCGTTCCTCTTCGCGACCGGCTACGGGGAACAGGCCGATCCTCCGATCGCCCATCGCGGGCGTCCCATCGTTCAAAAGCCCTACACGCTCGAGAACGTGGCCCGAGCGCTGGACAGACTGTTGGGCGACGGCGGCTGATGGAACATAGCCAATAAACCATCGGCTTTTTTGGGATGAGTGACGGTTCTGACGCCCGCCTCACTTGCTTGCGCGATCATGGCGTCACTCGGCTGGGCGGCTGCAATACCACGCAATCACTCCCTGACGTGCCCCTGAGAGTTTCCTCCACGCGGAGCTAGAGTCCGGCCCTTGATGATCCGCTCCCATTCTCTGGAGCACTCGGAGCTGGAGTTTTCCGGCCCGAGTCAGGGTGACGGGCTGGCTGCGTCACCGGGATTCATCAACGTGATCGGCGGCTTGTTGCCTATGGCCCCATGGGGCCGAACCTCGTTGTAGTCTCTGCGCCAAACCTCCAACTTTTCGGCCGCATCCGCAAGCGTGAGGAACCAGTGGGCGTTCAGGCATTCGGCCCGGAAGCGTCCGTTGAACGCCTCGATGAAGGCGTTGTCTGTCGGTTTGCCGGGCCGCGAGAAGTCGAGGGTGACGCCGTGGGCGTAGGCCCATAGGTCGAGGTTCCGGGAGACGAACTCCGTGCCCTGGTCGACCCGGATCGCCTTCGGATAGCCCAGCCTGGCGCAGGCCTGATCCAGCGCCTCTTAATCAGCGGGTCCACAGTTCGAACCTGTGATCACCCACCATCGTCCCTTCATTGCAATCAAACGACTTGAACGCCGCGGGGCCGGCGCAACGAGCGTCTCGGTCGGTTCTGCCGGCCTAACGCTGACTCCCCTCTCTTGAGGGATGTCGACCTGCTCGAATCCGGTACGCGTCAGCGCCCTCCCCGTGCAGGCCGAACTGTTTCATCGAGGCCGCAGCGTCGACCGTTCCCGTCGCGGCGTTGTCGATGTCATTTGGCGGCGCCGCGGTAGTCAAGTTGCGGCGGACCGTCCCCGACCAGGGGGCGATAGACGAAGTCCGCGCCACGGCGTTCGTGGAGCTCGGCCGTCGCTGCGGCGATGGTGTCGGGGCTGACGAACAGTTCGGCAGCCGTCAGGGCCAGGGTCTTGGCCGCCACGACCGCGCCCTTGACCCCGATGCTGGAGCCTGCGGCGGCGGTGTTCTGCCAGCTGTGCCCTGCCGATCCGGGCACGAAGGTCGCCGTCGCCAGACCGACGGTGGGCACGACCCAGCTGACGTCCGAGACGTCGGTCGAGCCGCCTGCCCCATCGAAGCTCAGTTGAGCTGGCTGAATTTCGCCGACGCTCGACAGCGGCGGACGGCTGGCCAGGGTCTTCTGGAGTTCGGCCGCGAAAGCCGTTTCCTCCGGCGTCCAGGCGATGCCGCCGACGCGACGCAGATTACGGTCCATGACGCTCATCAGCGCGCCGTTGGGCATCATGCTGTAGACACCGCCGATCTGCTGGAATTCGTATCGGGTTTCGGTGCCGAGCGCGGCGCCTTCGGCGGCCTTCTTCAGCCGTTCGATGACAGACAACACGACCTGCGGATCGCCGTGGCGGACGTAATAGTAGGATTCCGCATAGTTGGGCACGACGTTGGGCGCTTCACCGCCGTTGGTGATGACATAGTGGATGCGGGTTCCGTCGGGGATGTGCTCGCGCATCATATTGGCCATGGCGTTCATGGCCTCGACGGCGTCCAGGGCCGAACGCCCGCGATCCGGCGCGCCGGACGCGTGGGACGACGTCCCGTAGAAACGGAATTTACCGCTGACATTGGCCTTGGTCGTGCCCTGGCTGGCGCTGTTGACCGTCGCGGGGTGCCAATGGAGCGCGACATCCACGTCGTTGAACAGGCCGTCGCGGACCATGAAGGCCTTGGCCGAGCCGCCCTCTTCGGCGGGCGTGCCGTAGACGCGCAATTCGCCCTTGATGTTGTTGTCGATCATCCATTGCCTGACCGCGATGGCGGCATAGCTGGAGGCGGCGCCGAACAGGTTATGGCCGCAGCCGTGACCGGCGATCCCATGCAGCGACTGTTCGACGGGCGATACGGCCTGGGACAGGCCGGGCAAAGCGTCGAACTCGGCCAGAAGGGCGACCACCGGGCCGTCCCCGTTCTTGAAACTGGCGACGAAGGCGGTGGGCTGACCGGCGATTCCCGGCGTGACGGTGAAACCGGCGGCCGTCAGATCCTGTTGCAGGCGGGCCGAACTCTGGGTCTCCTGATAGCCGACCTCGGCGAAACCCCATATGGCCAGGGCGGTCGCCCCCAGTTTCTCTTGATCGCGTTCGACGGTTCCGATGAGGGCGGACTGCTGCGCCGCCGGCAGTTCCGCCGCCCAGGCGGACGCGCCCGCACAACACGACAAAGCAAGAGCGATAGCCGTCAGGCTTGTGAATTTCATGATCTGGATCCGCTATGGATTGCGTTGAAGCTGTGATGGCGACCAAGGGCCGACGCGCCGACCAGCCCATCGTCCGAATGATCGGCCTGCGCCTGTTTCGGCGCGCGAAGTCGATGACCGGCGCGAGCCAGGAGATGGACCGAAGATCGTCCTGATCATCGAGGCGACCGACGGGGAAGACCTGCTTCCCCGTCGGCGCACGGCTCTAAAACTTCTTCGTCACGGCGATCGAGTAATAACGGCCGAGCGTATCGTAGTTCTGGCCGTCATAGGTGCCGGCGAAGTTGCCCACCTGCGGCGGGGCTTCGTTGAACAGGTTCGAGACCCCCGCCCGCAAGCTCAGGTCCTTCGGCAACGCGAAGCGCGCGTTCAGGTCGAAGACGTCATAGGAATCGACTCCCAGCGTCGTGCTGGCCGCATTGCGCACCTGTTCGGCGCTGATCATCGCGGCGGTATGGCGCCACCGCAGGCCGACGCTCATCCAGTCCCTGGAATAGGTGACGGTCGTATTGGCTTTCCAGTCCGGGTGAGCCAGGCCGGCGCCGTCTTCGACGGCGGTGCCTCGGCTGCCGGCGTAGTTGTAGGAAGCACCGCCCGGCAGGTTCTGAATCTCGAACTTGTCGAGGTAACTGATCACGGTGCCGATCGACAGGCTGCCGGCGGATGCGGGCAGGCCGATGTCGGCCAGATCGAACGACCAGTCGATCTGCATGTCCACGCCGCTGACCTTGAACGCCCCGAGATTCAACGCGGGCTGGCCCGGTTCGAACAGGAAGCCGGTGGTCGGGTTACGTTTCCCCATGACCTGGCAATAGTAGTTGTTCACGTCGTAGGTCGGATTGCCGCCATTGAGGTTGAAGCAGTTCTCGATGGTCTGGATGATCGGCAGGTTTCCGACCGCCCCGGCGACTTCGATCGAATACCAGTCGATCGAAGTCGAAATCCGCTCGAGGAGCGGCGACTTGAACGGCGACTGGATGACCGCCCCGATGGAATAGGTGTCGGTGGTCTCTTCCTGCAGATTGGGATTTCCGCCCGTCAGGGCGAACACCTGGTTGGAGCCGAACTGATAGGTCGGGAGCACGCCCGCCGGCACGCCCATGGCCAGGCACAGGGCCTCGACACGGGCGGCGTTGGCTGCGCTCTGACCAAAACCGCCGCGATAGCCGGAGCGAACATCACACGGGTCGCCGCCGTACGGCGTGGACGAGCTGGGGCTGCCGATGCCCGTGCTGCCCGACGATTCCGGGGCGTACAACTCGCCGACGCTGGGCGCGCGCACCGACCGATTATAGCCGCCGCGCAGGCGCAGCGCATCGACGACAGTCCAGTCGACGTCGACCTTATAGGCGCTCACGCCGCCAACGCTGCTGTAGTCCGAATACCGGTAGCCGACGTTCATGTTGACCTCTCGGGCCAACGGCAAGTCCTTCAGCAGAGGCAGCAGCGCCTCGACGTAGATTTCCTTGACGCTGGTGTCGCCGCCGGAAGGCCGCAGCACGCTGTAGCCGAGGATGTCGCTGCCGACGCCCGGAATATTGTAGAGTTCGTCAGAGTTATACTGGAACGCGTTGTAGCGATAGCCGATCCCCGTCGCCAACCGCACCTCGCCGGCCGGGAGATTGAACAATCCGCCCTGCAGGTTCAGTTCGGCCACCCGCTGCTTCATGTCGTTGGTGTTGGAGGTCCGGCGGCTGATGAAGTTCATACAGGCGTCGGAAATCGGATGGTTGCCGAAGAAGTTGGCGCCGCCAGTGCAAAGTACGGGATAGGCGACCATTCCCACCGGAAGACCGCTGACGCGGTCGTATTCCATCCGCGAGCCGCCGGCGCCGCCGAACGGATCGTACAGCAGTTGCATGACAGCGGATTTGCTGAGAGCGCCGTGCTGGATGTTGTTGGTCTTGGTCTGTCCCACGCTGGCGAAGACGTCCCAGGTCCAGTCGCGATACGGAAGGACGCCGTCCGCGCCCATGACGATTTGATAGACGTCATAGGTGTTGGTCTGCAGTCGGTCCCCGGCGGCGGTGAACGCCTTCTGGAAGGTGAAATCGGCGGTCGGGTTTGGCCGTGAAGCCAGGACCAGCCGGGCGTCAGGCGACAGGAAGGGGTTGGTGACGGGCGCGCTCAACGCATAGGCCGCGCCTGACGCCAGGGTGGGGTTGAAGTAGGTCAGCGCGTCATAGGTGGTGAAGGTCGCCTGGGCGAAGAACGAGGTGTCTTCGGTGATGTCGTAGGTGAGCTTTGTGAACACCGTGATGCGTTCGTTGGTGTTCACGACCTGGCTGTTCGGCCAGCCGAAGTTGAGCTGTTTGCGGCTGCCGGCGATATATTGAGTGTCCGTTTCCGGGTCGCGGAAATTCTCGACGAAATAGTTTCCGACCGGGGTGACGTGGCTGAACAGGGTGCCGTCCAGATTGAAGCCCAGTTGACCCGTATAGGTCGAGGATCCCGTGACCGGGTTCGTACCGTAGACGTTGCGGAACAGATTGTTGACCACCGCCGCGCTGGGGGCGTTTCCCGGAAACAGCATCGCGCCGGAATCCAGGGTGGCGGTGCCGTTCTGGGGCGTTCGCGCGATATTGAACGGCCGATCGTTCTGGCGAGCGGGGTCGCGCATCGAATAGTCGACCGACACCATGGCGCGGCCGCGGCCTTCGGCGAACCGTTCCCCGGCGGTGATGGTGGCGCGGAATTGCTCGCCGTCGCCATAATCGCTGATCCCGTACTGACTGCTGAGGATCAGTCCGGTGACGTCGCGGAGACGAAAGTTGACCACGCCCGCCGTGGCGTCGGAGCCATAGGCGGTGGACGCGCCGCCGGTGATAACCTCGACATTGCCGATGAGGGCTTCGGGAAGGGTGTTCAGGTCGATCGAACCATCCGGGGAGGAGGGCTGCATTCGGCGACCGTCGAGCAGGATCAGGGTGCGCTTCGGCCCCAGCCCCCGCAGGCTGGCGTTGGCCTGGCCGGCGTTCAGGGTCGTGGTGCTGCTGCCGGTGCTGGCCTGCCCGAAGGCGCCGGTGAATTGCGGCAGTTGCGTCAGGGCGCGTTCGACCGAGACCTGGCCCGTGTCCTCGATATCCTCGGTCGTGACCGACACGATCGGGCTGTTGGCCACATAGTCCGGGCGCGCGATGCGGGAGCCCGTGACGATGATGTCGGACACTTGTGTCGCCGCTTCAGATTGACCTTCTTGGGAGTGTTGGTCTTCCTGAGCGTGGGCCGCACCCGCCATCAGGGCCGCGTAGGCGCAAGCGCCGCTCAGCAACGCGCGAGACACGCCACGGCCGATCCGCGCACATCCTTGGATATTCATAAGTAGTTCCCCTCGATTGAGCCGATTCGCTCCAGCAATCAGCGAACGAAAGGCTCGCGCGCGCTAACAGATACAGCAAGACGCATTTGCGCCACAAATGTACGATTTTATTGCCACAATCGATAATGTTGCCCGCGCGATGGATCATCGCCAAACCTACTGCCTCATCCAGACAGATTGTAAGCAACTATTAAACTTATGTTTTTGCGCGCTTTGGGAGCACTAGAGATCTAGCACTGGCCTTTCCCCACTTCAGGTCGTCCAACTGTGTGCTGTCCGTCTAACGCTCAAATACGAGCCGCAGCCTTGCGACCCACGGCATCCTATTACATGAGCGGCTGCATCAGGGCGGCGGGACAGGCGGAGGTCGCCTCTTTGGACGCGGCGCGGGCGGCGTCGAACTCTTCCTTGGCGCGGGCGAAGTCGGCCTGGAAACCGGGGTCGGCCTTCAGGCGGGCCACCATCGCGGCGCCGACGATGCGGCCCGCCTCGACGTCGCTGACGTAATGCACGCCGCAGACCGCCCGGCTCTCGCCATAGGCCAGACCGCGTCGCAGGATCGGGTCGGCCCGGTCCGGCGCCATCTCGGCCAGCACCAGGGCCCAGGCCCAGCCCAGCGCCGAATGGCCGGACGGATAGGAACCGCTGGCCGCCAGCCAGGTTTCCGGCGCGATGCAGGTCGGCAAGGGTTCGACCACGAACGGCCGCTTGCGGAACCACCCTCGCTTGGCCGGCGTCTGGATCGTCTCTAGGTCGCCCAGCATCCGCCCCAGCAGCATCGTCAGGGTCGGCGTCTTTTCGGGCTCGAACTTGAAGCCCAGGGCGCAGTCGAAGGCGCGCGGGGCGCCCGGGGTCTCGATCTCGTTGTCGGCGCGGGCGATGGCCCAGCGTTCGCCGCCCTCCAACGACCGCAAAGCACGATAGGCGACGATGTCGGCCTGTTCCCTCGGCGAGCCGTCGGCCGGGGGCGGGGGCAGGAAGTTCGCGGCGTTCGGGGCGTTGTCAGCCGTTAGATAGCCGTGCGGATGGTCGCGGAAACCTTGCCAGAACGCCGGTGCGGCGGCCGACGCGGGGACCGCAGCGACCTCGGCCGTCCGTGTCGGCACTGCGCTGGCGCAGCCGGCCGTCGTCAGGACCAGCGCCAGAACCAACGAAGAAACGGACAAACGCGAGGGGATCATGGGCAAACTCCGGCTGGCGAGGATCATGCGGCGACGGCGCCGGGACGACCCGACTCCACCGTCCAGGATTTCAGCGTCGAGATCGGGGCCTGCGGATCGCGGACGTCGCTGATGACGCGATAGCGCGTATCCATTCGATCCGGCCGCACGTCGATCGACATATAGCCGCGCTGGCGACTGTCGAAGAACTTCACCTGCGGATTATTGGGCATGACCGCCATCAGCCCCTCATAGGCCGGGCCGGTCGAAGTGATGGAGGTGCCGACAAACTCGGTCGCGACGGTGGGCGAGCCAGGGTCGCGGCTGTCCAGCTTCACGTCATTGGTCCAGAAGGAATGGTAGTCCCCGCTCAACACCACCGGATTTGACGGCTTCAGCGTCGACAGCGCCTGGGTCAGACGGTCGCGCGCGGCGGGAAAGCCATCCCAGGTGTCGGTCCAGTATCGCGGCTCTTCCTCGGGCGTGCGTGACAGACGCAGGCCCGCCATCACCAGGTCCTGACCCAGAATGTTCCAGCGCGCGTCGGCGCGCGCCAGACCGTCATAGAGCCAGCGTTCCTGGTCGAAGCCCAGGAAGGTGCGCGACGGGTCCCGCCGATCCCAGCAGGTGGCGTCGGCGACAATCTGGCCCTTGCCGCCGTTCTCGCCGTCGCTGCACGGCTGTTTCGAGCGATATTGCCGCCCGTCCAGCATGAAGAACTCGGCCAGTTTCCCATATCGGATGCGGCGATAGATCGGCATCTGCAAGGCGGCGTCCAGCCGCGTGCGACGGATCGGCATGGCCTCGTAGAAGGCCTGATAGCCGACGGCGCGACGTTGCAGGAAATCGTTGGGCGCCACGCCGCGCACCTTGGACCATATGCCGGAATAGTCGTCCTGGATCTCGTGGTCGTCCCAGACGGCGACGCACGGCGCGACGGCGTGCAGGCGCTGCAGGTTCGCATCGGTGCGATGCAGGGCGTAACGATTGCGGTAGCCCGCCAGCGTCGTCGCCTCTTCCAGATTATAGGGGCGCACCACCTGATCGGCGCGATCCGGCCCCAGACTGTATTCATAGATGTAATCGCCGAGGAACAGGGTCATGTCCGGCGCCTCGTCGGCCATATGGCCATAGGCGCTGAAATAGCCGCGCTCCCAATGGGAACAGGAGGCGACAGCCAGGCGCAGCCGATCGGTCTGGGCGTTCGGCGCAGGCGTGGTGATCGCCCGCCCTGCCGGGCTCTGCTGGCCTTGGGCGGTGAAGCGATACCAGTAGGGGCGGTTCGGCCGCAGTCCCGCGACCTCGACGTGAACGCTGTGGGCTGCGTCCCGCGCGGCGGTTACGTCTCCCGCCGCGGCGATATGACGAAAGCCTTCGTCGGCGGCGACTTCCCAACGGACCGGGATCGCGTCGGAAAGGCCGCCCAGGCCGTCGGCGGCCAGCGGATCGGCCGCGAGCCTGGTCCAGATGACGAAGCCGTCCGGCGCGGGATCGCCGCTGGCGACCCCCAGCGGAAACAGATAGGCGCCGCCGGCCCAGGCGCGGCCAAAGCTCAGCACGGCGGGCGCCGCGACCAGGCCTGTCAGCACGGCGCGGCGATCGACGCGGGAAATGAAACCGCTCATGACACGCTCTTTACGCAATCGGCGGACCGGCCGACGCCGGCCAGCCTTTGGGTGGAAAGTCTCAGAAGTCCATGGACAGGCGCACCCCGTAGGTGCGGCCCTGGCTGGGCGAGGTGGTCGGGCGCGCCGAACCGTTGAAACCGTTGCGGGTCTCTTCGTAATAGGTGTTGAACATATTGCGCACCCACAGCCCCGCCCGCCAGTTGGCGCCGGTCGGCGCAACGCTGAAGTTGGCGTTCCACAGCCAGTAGGCGTCGATGATCGACGACGAATTGACCGAATACAGCTCGTCTCGATAGTTGTAGTTGGTCTCGGCCCGCAGGTCCCAGCCCGCCATTTCCCAGTCATAGGACACGGCGCCGCCGTAGTTCATCTTGGGGAAGGACAGTTGCTCGCCCGAGCGGTCGTTGGCGATGATGACGTCCCACGGACCGTTCACGGGATTGGCCGCGTCGGTCTTGGTTCCGTCGATGGCGAAGTATTCGTCGTACTTGCCGGTCTTGTAGCCGACGTTCTGGCTGATGGTCAGGCCGTCGACCGGAACCCAGGTCAGTTCGATCTCGCCGCCCCAGATATGCGACTTGGGCACATTGGTGATCTTGCCCAGCCGCCCCGTCAGGCGGTCGTACTCCAAGCCCTGAACCTGCTGGTCCTTGTAGTCGTAATAGAACAGGGCGCCGTTCACCCGCATGCGGCGATCGAACAGGTCCGACTTTATACCCGCCTCATAGGCGATGACGATTTCCGGCTTGAACGGCGTGGCCGAGGTCGCATTGTAGGTGGTGAAACCGCCCGACTTCACCCCGCGCGCCAGGCTGGCGTAGAACAGGGCGTCGTCCGTCAGCTTGTATTCCAGCCCCAGGCGGCCCGAGACCTCGTTCAGGTCGGTGTCGTAGCGAACGGTGGGCGGCGGCGGATTCGGCGCGACGAAGGTGCCCCCGCTGTCCAGGGTGCGCGTCTCCGTCTCCCAACGCAGGCCGGCGATCAGGTTCAGGCGCTCATTCACCTGATAGGAGTTGTGGGTGAAAAGACCGAAGGCCGACACCGACTGGCCATAGCCGGTGTTGATCAAGTTCGCGTTGCCGCGGAAGTTCGTATAGAAGCCGCCGTCGTTGCTTTCGTCGGCGTAATAGGCGCCGACCATCCAGCTGAACGGGCCTTCGCCGTTGGAGCTCAGGCGCAGTTCCTGTTCGAAGACGTCGATGCTGTTGTAGAAGAAGACGTTCGACTCGTTGAAACGAGTGCTGTCCCAGTCGTTGAACTCATTGCGCGAGAAGGTCTGGTAGGCGGTGATCGACGTCAGATCGGCCCAGCCCAGGTTCGCCTTGATGCGGGCGCTGATGTCGAAGCCGTCGTTGTCCCGGAAGGGCTTGGCGTCCAGTCCGACACCCGCCACGGCCGCCATGGCGGGCGAGATTCCCCAGCCGGTTATGCGCCAGGCGGTGTCCTTGGGATAGACGATGCTGCTGCCGGATACCGCGTACGGCCCCAGCAGGCGGAAACCCCGACCGTCCGACTTGTCGACCGAATAGGTCGCCGCCAGTTCGACGCTGACGTCCTCGTTGACGTCCCAGGTCAGGCGGCCGCGGATGGCGGTCTTGTCCAGATCGCCCAGCTTCTCGCCGGTGTCGCGGTTGTACTGCCAGGCGCCGCCCTGTTCGGTGACGGCGGCCAGGCGGCCCAGGAGGTTCGGCGCGATCCGACCCGAGACATAGCCCTCGACCTTGAAACGGTCGAACGTGCCGTATTCGGCGTTGAAGCCGGCGCGAAAATCGGCCGTCGGCGCGTTGGTGATGATGTTGACCGCGCCGCCGGTGGTGTTGCGGCCATACAGGGTGCCCTGCGGTCCGCGCAGGACCTCCATCCTGGCGATGTCGAACAGGGCGCCTTGGGTCGTGACCGTATAGGGGTGGGCGACTTCATCGACATAGATGCCGACTGTCGAGGCGTTGTTCGAGGAATATTCGCGGGCGCCGATGCCCCGGATGCGGAACTGCGGCTGGCCGCCGCCGAACTGGCTGTCGACCTCCATATTGGGGACTGCGTTCTCCAGGTCGTTGACGACCGAGATGCCCTTTTCGTCCAATTGCTCGCCGCCGACGACGCTCAGCGAGACGCCGACGTCCTGGCTGGCCTGCTCCCGACGTTGGGCCGTGACGATGATGTCATCGACTTGAGCGGCCTGAGGTTCCCCGGAGCGCGCCGTCGACTGCGCAGAAGCATTAGAGAACACTGAAATCGCCACCAAACTGACAGACGACGCCAACAGATACTTTTTCATCCCACTTCCCCCTGCATCTAAATTATTTCAATGTAAGAATTAATTTTACTTAAGCTCAACGATAGATAATAGATCTATTCAATCTCGATATACAGTTATGACGACAGAGACGTGACGCTTGAAAAGATTTTCACCAAAATTTCGGCCCCGATTTGCGAATAAACATTCCCGCACGCATCTCGATCATCAATCCGCCGCGTACCTTCCCCTGGAGAATTTCAACGTTTTCTGCGGTAAAATATTGCGCAGTCGATCGCCCAGTTTCCCCTCATCCCTCGTTCAAGCCTCTCCGAGACCAGTAGGGTTGGAATGGCGTTGCACGACAAGCCTGTTTCTTACCTTGCGTAAGGCGCTGACCGCGCACGGCTTTCCGGCCGTTCGATCAGTATTTTGATCAATAAATCGGTCGCGCGAGGCCGCCCCGCGCTTCAGCCGCCCAACGGCGTCCACCGCAGCGACAGCCCCACGGTCCGGGGACGTAGCGGTGTGGTGGCCAAGGCTTCGGGCAGTCGGAAGGGGTCACCGAACGAAAAGGTGTTGGCGCGCGTATCCAGCGGATTGTCGACGAAGACGCTCGCGCTCCAATCGCTGCGCTCCAGGCCGACGGACAGACGCCCGGTGACATAGTCGCCCATGCGGTAGCCCCGCGCGGCGTCGAACGTCAAACGCGACGGGCCGACATAGGCAAGGCGCCCCTCGGCGACCATGTCCACTCCCCACGGGGTTCCGCGCCGCCAGGCGACGTTCACATTGGCCGAGACGGCCGGCACCCCCGGCAGGCCCGCATCCCCGCGAGAGTTGAAGGCGTCGCCTGGACGAACGATCTTCGGGTCCGCGAACAGGGCGTTGGCGCGCATTTCCAGTTCAGCCGTCGCACGCCAGTTCGCTTCCAACTCCAGCCCCGTGTTCGCCCCGTCGCCGACATTGACCGCATAGACCAGCCCGCTGCGCAGGAACTGATCGCTCTGCAGAGAGTCCCATTCCGCGTGAAACAGTGCGACACGCGCCTGAAGCCGACCGTCGAACAGGCGTCCCTTGGCGCCGGTCTCGAAATTCCACAGGGAATCGCCCTCGTAGCGACGCGCGGGCTTGCCGACGGCGCCCGAAAACGACTGGCCGATCGGACCGCCCGTATTGAAACCGCCGACCCGGTGCCCCTGGCTGGCCAGGACGTAGACAGACCAACGGTCGTTCAGGGTGAAGTCCACGACCGCCTTGGGCGAAATCCCGCTGGTTCGTCCCGCGCCCCGGAATTCGCGTGCGGCGTCGCCTTGTTCGACCAGGGAGTCGACCTCGTAGTCGATCCGATAATATCGCGCGCCGACGATCACCGACAGCCGGGAGGTCAGGTCATAGGCCGCCTCCCCGAACACCGCCGCCTCCGAGCGGCGGTCGTCGCGATGCTCCGAATAGACGCGCCCGTATTGCGGCCACAGTTCCTGAAGGCGGGTGTCGGTGTTCGACCGGCTGTCCGACCAGAACCCTCCCGCCAGCCATCGGAAACGCCGCTCGCGCGGCGATACGAAGGCGACGTCGCCGACCCACAGGTCGGTGACCCGGCCTTCGTCCAGCGCTCCGATCCGGCCGTTCGATCCGAACAGACGCAAGGCTGACGACGCGTCATAGCGGCTGGAGAAATCGTGGCTGACCTTGGCCAGGGTCGCCTCGACCCGCCCCCACGCGCCATGCCCTTCCAGGGTCGCATAGGTCTGGGCGAAGGCGTTGGCGTGCGGTTCGCGCACCAGATTGGCGCGCGTCAGCCCCTGCGACGTCCTATAGATGTAATGCGTGTCCTGGGTGTCGATCTGCTGCCGGACCGCACCGGCCGTGATCGTCCACTCCGGGCTCAGACGGTACAGGGCCGACAATCGCTGGCCACGTCGTTCGCCGGCGTTCACCCGCCGAAGGTTCAGATTGGCGTCGTTGATGTAGCCATCCGCCGCTTCGCGATAGGCGACAGCCCGCACCGCGCCGCGTTCACCCGGCAAGGGGGCGTTGACGATCACGCCGTACTCGGAGTTCTCGCCGCCGGAACGGGTGTTGGAGATCGAGCCGAACAGCTCCAGCGTCTCGTCGTCGGGATCGGGCGTGCGCGGCACGATGCGCAACACGCCTCCGATGGGACCTGTCCCGTAAAGGGTGCCCTGCGGCCCCCGCAGAATCTCCACCCGATCGATATCGACCAACTTCAGGTCCGGGTCCGGCGCGCTATAGGTCAGGGGCACCCGGTTCAGATAGACGCCGACGGTCGATTGGGTCAGGCCCGTGAAAGCCCCGTCAGACATGCCGCGCAGCAGGATCTTGTTTCGCCCGGACCCCAGGTTCGTGACCGTCATTCCTGCGACCAGAGCGCTGAGGTCGTTGGCGTCGGCGGCGCCCGCCGCGACGATCTGCCCCCCGGACACCGCCGTCAGCGCGGCGGCGGTGTCCTGCGGCGACTGAGGTTGGCGTTGCGCCGTGACGATGACGTCGCTGACCATCGTCGTCTCGATCGGCGAAGACGGGCCGGCGACCGGGCGCGAAGGCGGCCGGGGCGTGCGCGGCGGCGCGGGCCTGGCGCCTGTCGAAGCTTCCGGCGGCGGCGCACGACGGATCATCACCGCGCCGTCCGGTCGGATCGAATGAACGCAGCCGCTGCCTGCCAGAAGGCGCGACAAGGCGGCGTCCACCGTCATGACGCCGGAAACGCCCGCTGTCAGGCCGCGACAACTTCCCAGGTCGCCGCCCAGCGAGACCCGCGCCTGAACCGCCAGGTCCAGCAGCGCCTCGCGCACGGCCTGACGCGGCACGTCCAGTCTCACGACAGGCGCGGAGGCCCTCGCCGCCAAGGGCGAGGCGACGCCGGCCAAGGCGACGATCAGGGCAAGAGAGGCATGACCCGCCAGACCGCCATTTCGGCGGTCAGTGTCCGCCACGCGCGGTCACGCGCACTTCGGAGCCCGTCCGTTCGACGGCGATCGGCGCGAACGCCTGAAGTTGGTTCAGCATCGTCGTTTCGTCTCCCAGACGCAGAGCGCCTGTGAAGTGCAACTCTTGCGCCGAAGCGGAAACCTTAACCGACTTGTCCAGATAGCGCGAGAGGTCGGCCCCGACCTCGGACAGCGGCGCGTCGCGATACAGCAACACCCCGTCCCGCCAGGACGAAATCCGCCTGGGATCGACCTGCGAAAGAACGACCTTCCCGCGCGCATCCTTGTCCAGGCGGCGCCCAGCGGTCAATCGGATCGGCGCCGGATGACCGGACGCCCTGACCGCCACCACGCCGCGCTCGACGCCCACCGAGAACCGGCGATCATGATTGACGATGTCGAAGGCGGTTCCCAGCACCTGCACGCTGCTGTCGCCGGCTGCGACCGTGAAGGGACGTGCGGCGTCGTGCGCCACGTCGAACGCAGCCTCGCCTTCGCGCAAGGACACGCGGCGCTCGCCTCGGGTGAGGCGCACCGTCATGTCGGACCGGCGATTCAGTTGGATCACCGATCCGTCGGCCAGTTCGATCCGTTGCGGTTCCGTCGTGGTGGCGAAGTGGCGCTCGCGCCCCTCGTACATCGGCCAGACCAAGACGCCGATCACGGCCGCCGCCGCGACCGTCGCCAGCGAGGCCCAGACCCGGCGTCGGGTCGAGGCGTTGTCGTTAGCCGGCGCGCGGAGCGGCGTCACGGCCGGGGCCTCGTGATGTCCTCGTTGGCCCGGCGCGATGTCGTCCAGGTCGATCCACAGTTGCTCCAGCCTGTCATAGGCCTCGGCGTGAGCCTGTGAGAGGGCGGCCCACCGAGAGAATCCCTCCCAGTCGGCGACGTCGGCGTCGGCGTCCTGCAGGCGGACGAACCACCCCAGCGCCTCCTCCTCGATCCGTCGCTGATCCGTCATCTGCACGACCGCATGCCCGGCGCGAAACACGGCGCCCATTTCCAAGACGTCACGGACAGCCCCCCGCCTCCAACCACCGGCTCGCTCATCGTCCTGCTCCGGTCGTCAGACGGCGCAGCGCCTCCATCATATGCTTCTCCACCGAACTGCGCGAAATGCCCAGCATGGAGGCCGTCTCGGCATAGCTGAGACCATCGAACTTGTGCAGCTTGAACACCCGCCGCGTCTTTTCCGGCAGGTTTTCGACATCGACCCTCAGCCGTTCGAGCCGCTGACGAGCGGCGACCACCGCCTCGGCCGAGGGCGCGTCGTCCAGGCCGCCGTCGGCCCCGTCGCCCGCCGAAATCTGGCGCCAGGCGCCGTCGCGGGCAGCCGCGCGCCGGCCGGAGCGCCACCGATCCATCATCAGATTGGACGCCAGACGATAGAGATAGGCGCGCGGATCCCGCACCTGCGCCTCCGGCCCCACGACCGAGGCCTTCAGATAGAGATCCTGAAGCACGTCGTCGACATCCTGACCGCTGCGGCCCAGGCGCGCGGCGATGAACCTCTGCAGGTCCTCCCGATACGCAAAATAGGCTTCAACAAGCATGGGCGCCGCAGCGGTGTCGAAAGGGACGGCGCCCGCGCGGAGGCGGTCGCGGCAGGCGACCGATCCGCAGCCCGCCAACCCCTCATGCCTTCATGAAAAAGATGAGGCAAGCGCCCTCCGGCGCCGTCTTTCCTTCGAGGCGTCGAAAAGGGCGCCCGTCCATTGAGGAAAGATCATGCACGGCTGCGTGCTGGCCAGCGGCATTTTCGGCACGGGATCGCCGCATGTTTGACGACTGGCGCGTGGGCTTCATTCGGCGTCCGCTTTCGCATGTGCTGGACGAAACAGGTCTTGGCGAAGATTCGATCGTGTGGCTGCCGCCTCGCCCCCGGTCCTTCCAATTCATCGCCGACCCCTTCGGCGTCGAGCGCGACGGCCTGACCACCGTCTTCTTCGAGCATTTCGACTATCGCGTTCGGCGCGGCGAGATTCATTACGCCCAGTATGACGGCGACCGGCTGGTGCGCGAGGGCGAGGCCCTGATCGAGCCGTTCCACCTGTCATACCCAGGCCTGATCGAAAACGACGGCGAACTCTACATGCTGCCGGAAGGTCACAAGAGCGGCGCCCTGACCCTTTATCGGTGCGAGCGTTTTCCCGACCGCTGGACGCCGGTGCGACGTCTGCTGGACGTCCCCGCCATCGACGCGACCGTCGTTCAGCATGACGGCCTGTGGTGGATGTTCTACGCCCTGCCCGGCCCCGACGACCGGGCCATGCGCGAACTGCATGTGGCCTGGGCGCCGCGCCTGGACGGTCCCTGGACCCCGCATGCGGCCAATCCGGTCCGCGCAGACTTCCTGAGCTCGCGTCCCGGCGGCACGGCCTTCGTCCACGACGGCGCCGTGCATCTGCCGGTGCAGGAGTGCCGTCCGACCTACGGCGCCGCCGTGCGGCTGTTGCGCATCGACGAACTGACGCCCGACGATTTCTCGGCCGTGGAGGTGCGCCGTTTCACGCCGGACGGCTTGCTGAACGGCTATTCGGACGGCCTGCACACCCTGTCCGGCGACGACAGGCTGACCTTCATCGACGTGAAGGGCCTGCGCCGCTCACCGGCCGAGGGCGGCGTGCGCACTCTCTACAAGATGCGGCGGCTGCTGGGCCTGAACGGCCCGCGCCGTCCCGTCGCACCGCTGGCGGCCTGACATGCGTATCGCCGTCGTCATGCCCCGAGGCGGAGTCATGGATCGTGACCGCCTCAACTCCATGGAAAACGTCGCCCTGGCTCTGAACCGGCGCAGTCAGTTCAAGGCCGAGACCCGCTTCATCTGCGAGGCCGGCGCCGACACACCGGCGGCGCCCGACATGACGATCACCGTCCCGGCCGGACTGAACAAGGCCGCCCATTCACGGGCCGTGCTGAAGGCGCTTCAAGATTTCGCGCCCGATCTGGTGGAATACCACCAACAGCTGGGCTGCGCGGCCGAGTTCGCCAAACGCCTGCCGGGCGTGAAGCACGTCCTCTATCGCCACACCCGCATCCGTCCGCCCCGTCATCTGATCGACCGCATGCGCTATCGGGCGCGACTGCGCGCCTTCGATCGGCTGATCTTCGTCAGCCGGGCCGCTCGGACCGAGTTCCTGGCCGACTATCCGGCCTTCGACGCCCGGGCGTCGGTAGTGTGCAACCCGATCGACATGGACTGCTGGCGCGGGGCCCCGGAAGATCGGGAAAAGCTGATCCTGTTCTCGGGCCGCGCCATGGCGGAAAAGGGTCTGGACGCCTTCTGCGAAGCCCTGGCCGTCGTGCTGGACCGCAAACCGGAATGGCGCGGCGCCCTGATGCTGGGCGACTGGGACCAGCACCGCGAATGGGCAAGGCCGCACATCCAGGCCCTGTCCCGCTTCGGCGACCGCGTCGAGATCCGCAAGTCCGCGCCCCTGGCCGAGGTTCGCGACGTCGCCCGCCGCGCCGCGATCGCCGCCGTTCCCTCCCGCGTCGCCGAGGCCATGGGCCTGACGGCGCTGGAAGCGCACGCCGCCGGCGCCGCCCTGATCTCTTCCGGACGCGGCGGATTGCGCGAGGCCAGCGGCCTGCACGCCCTCTATACCGAGCCGGAGACGGACGGTCTGATCCAGGCGATGCTGCGTCTGATCGAGGACGACGCCGGCCGCATCGCCATGGCCCGCGACGCCCAGGCCTTCGTCGCCCGCACCCACGCGCCCCAGTCGCGCGCGGCCGAATTGGATCGCCTGCGGATCGAAGTGACGGGCGCGAGCGAATCTGGCCCCGCCGCGCGCCTGACCGCATGACGACCCGGATCGATACGCGCCTTCCCGAGTTTCCATGACCGGCAAAACCGCCCTTTCCCGCCTTTTCCGTCGCCTGGCCGGGCGCGACCGCATCGACGACATCCGGGCCTTGCCCGACCGGCGTGTACTGATCGAAACCTATATCCCGGCCCTGGCCAGGATCGGCGGCCGGGTCCTGTGGATCGGATGCCGCGCCTATACACGCCAGGATTACCCGGCCCTGGCCCGTCATGGCGCCGAGGTCTGGACCACCGACATCGACCCCAAGGCCGTCCGCTGGGGACAGCCTGGGCGGCATCGCACGGGCGATGTCTGCGCCATCGACCAGGTTTTCGCCGAACAGACCTTCGACGCCGTCGTCTGCAACGGCGTCCTGGGCTTCGGAGCGGATACGCCCCAGATGCAGGATCAGGCCCTGGCCGCCATGGGCCGCGTCCTTTGTCCCGGGGGCCTGCTGCTGCTGGGCTGGAACACCGACAAGATCGACGACCCTCTGACCGTCCCGGCGGCCGCCGCCTACAAGCCTGCGCCCTTCGCCGGCCAGCCGCCGCGCGTGCGCTTCGACGCCGTCACCCATGTCTATGACACCCTTCACCGTCTCTGACGGGGCCGTCAGCGCGTTTTCGGCCTGCTGAACCGGACGAAAACCTGTAAAGGCGACCGCCACGAACGGCCGCGCCCGCGCGCCGGGGCTCCCCACCCGTCGAGATTCGCCATGACCACCCCGTCGCCGATCACCATCGGCATCGACTTCGGCACGACCAACACCGTCGTCGCCGTCACCGACGCCGAAGGCCGCGCTCGGTTGACGACCTTCGGCGCGGCGGGCGCCACCTTCCGCTCGGCCCTCGCCTTCCAGTTCCACCCCAGCCAGGACGGGCAGCCCCCCGAACGCGTGGTCGAGGCCGGTCCCTGGGCCGTCGAGACCTATGTGGAGGACCCGCTGGAGACCCGCTTCATCCAGTCCTTCAAGACCTTCGCCGCCAGCGCCGCCTTCACCGAAACCCGCATCGACGACCGCCGCTATCGGTTCGAGGACCTGCTGTCGGCCTTCCTTTTGCGCCTGCGCCACCATGCCGGAGACCATCTTTCGGACCTGCCGCCCCGTGTCGTCGTCGGCCGCCCCGTCACCTTCGCCGGGAACAATCCGGACGAGGCCCTGGCCCTGTCCCGCTATCAGACCGCCTTCGGCCGTCTGGGCTTCACCGACATTCGCTACGCCCATGAACCGGTCGGCGCCGCCTTCTATTTCGCGCGTCAGCTCAAGGAGGACGCCACCGTCCTCGTCGCCGACTTCGGCGGGGGCACCAGCGACTTCTCCATCATTCGCTTCGAACAGGACGACGGCGTCCTGCGCTCCATTCCGCTGGCGCGGTCGGGGGTGGGCGTAGCCGGCGACGCCTTCGATTATCGCATCATCGACAACCTGGTCTCGCCCGCCCTGGGCAAGGGCGGCCTCTATCGCGCCCTGGACAAGCAGTTGCCGATCCCCCAGCGCTACTATTCCGCCTTCGCTCGCTGGGACCAGTTGGCCCTGCTGCGCGCCTCGCGCGACATGCGCGATATCCGCACCCTGGCGCGCACCGCTCTGGAGCCGGAGAAGATCGAGCGGCTGATCGAGATTCTGGACGACAACCACGGCCACGCCCTCTATCGCGCCGTCTCGGCCCTGAAGACCGCACTGTCGTCCCAGGAAACGGCGACCTTCGACTTCGCCGCCGGCGACGTCCGGATCGTGCGTGAGGTAGCGCGCGCCGAGTTCGAGGGCTGGATCGCGCCCGAACTGTCCGCGATCGCACAGGCCGTGGATCGGGCCATGGATCAGGCCGGCCTGCCGCCCGAAGGCGTCGACCGCGTCTTCCTGACCGGCGGCACCTCCTTCGTCCCCGCCGTGCGCGCCCTGTTCCACCAGCGGTTCGGTACGGAGAAGATCGAAACAGGCGGAGAGTTCGAATCCATCGCCGCCGGCCTGGCCCTGATCGGTCTTGAACCCCAACTGGACCTGTGGAGCGAAAAGGCCGCCTGAGGCGGGACTTGCGCTTGTCCGTCCTGGCCGGGGCGCCTAAGTCGGAGCGACCCCGAGGCCTGACCTCCGGCGCCGAATTCGGACAATTCGGACTGATCGGACTCTTTGGACTCTGTTTTTCGCGCGCGCCGGAGACCCAGATGGCGGACTATGACTACGACCTCTTCGTCATCGGCGCCGGCTCCGGCGGGGTTCGCGCGGCGCGCCTGACCGCGCTGGACGGCAAGAAGGTCGCCATCGCCGAGGAATTCCGCGTCGGCGGCACCTGCGTCATACGCGGCTGCGTGCCCAAGAAGTTCATGGTCATGGCCTCCGAGGTCAGCCATGCGCTGGAGATCGCCCAGGGCTACGGCTGGTCGTTCGACAATGCGACGTTCGACTGGCCGACCTTCCTTGAGGCCAAGGATGTCGAGATCGCGCGCCTGTCCGGCCTCTACGCCGCCAACCTGGGCAAGGCGGGGGTCGAACTGGTCCACGGCCGGGCGGTGCTGAAAGACGCCCATACGGTCGAGATCGTCGGCAAGAACCGCACCATCACCGCCGAGAAGGTCCTGATCGCCACCGGCGGCCGACCATGGAAGCCGGAAGAGCTTCCCGGCATCGAACACGCCATTACGTCGGAAGAAGCCTTCCACCTGCCCCAACTGCCCAAACGCATCCTGATCGCGGGCGGCGGCTATATCGCGGTGGAGTTCGCCGGCATCTTCGCCGGCTTGGGCGTCGAGACGACCCTGATCTATCGTGGGCCGAACATCCTGCGCGGCTTCGACGACGACGTGCGCGCACATCTGGCCGGCGAGATCGAGAAACGCGGGATCAAGGTCATTCTGGGCTGCCAGCACAAGTCGATCGAGAAGACCGAGACCGGCCTGGTCAACCATCTGGAAAACGGCATGAGCCTGGAGACGGACGTGGTCATGTTCGCCACCGGCCGCATACCCTACGTCAAGGACCTCGGGCTTGAAGCGGCGGGCGTCGAGTTGAACGACGAGGGCGCGATCAAGGTCGATCCCTATTCGAAGACCACCGCCGACAACATCTGGGCCATCGGCGACGTGACCGACCGGATGAACCTGACCCCTGTCGCCATCCGCGAGGCGGTCGCCTTCCATCAGACCGTCTATCGCGACAATCCTCAGCACTTCGACTACGAGGCCGTCGCCACCGCCGTCTTCAGCCAGCCGCCGGTCGGCGTCGTGGGTCTGACCGAGGCCGAGGCGCGCCGGTCCTGCGCCAAGGGGGTGGACGTCTATGTCACCCGATTCCGCCCGATGAAATACGCCTTCACCGGCTCGGACGAGCGGGTGCTGATGAAGCTGGTCGTCGACGCCGAAAGCCAGCGCGTGGTCGGCGTCCACATCGTAGGCCCCGACAGCCCCGAGATGATCCAGCTGGCCGCCATCGCCGTGAAGGCGGGCCTGACCAAACCTCAGTGGGACGCCACCTGCGCGGTCCACCCCACCATGGCCGAGGAACTGGTGACGCTGAAGGAGAAGCAGAACGCCGCCAACCTGGCCGCCTGAAGCGGCCTTATGGGCGGGCCCGCTCGCGGAACCGTTCCAGCAGGTCCAGTCGCGCGCTGAACGGCACGGGCGTCACCGTGGGCCCGCCGTTTCCGAAGTTCAGCAGCTGGGTGTCTCCGCCCCGCGCCCTCGGCCATTGCGGCCGCCCGACGCCGTTGGGATCGCCCGACCGCGCAAAGGCCGTCCAATAGCTCATCATGACGTCCGACGCCTTTCGGTCCCGCTCCTCAACCGGATACGGCAGGGTGTTCAGGGTGCCGAAGACATAGGGACGCTCGATCGCATGGGTCGCCCCGCCGTGGGGCTCGGGGTTCTGCGGCGAAGTGACGTCGAAGCGGTAGAGCCAGGCCCTGTTTCCCGCCGCATTGTGCAGCCGCGCCAGTCGCCGCGCCGGCTCCGAAAAGACCAGGTCGGTGATCACATGCTTGTCGAACGCCTCCAGCCCGCCATAGGCCTGAACGATGTCGGCTCGCTCCAGCCAGGTCATGTCGTCGTCGATCAGGCCATAGCCGTTGCGGTCCGTGGGGCGCATCCACCAGAACTCGGCGCTGTTGGAGCCGATGATCAGCGGCACGCGGGCCTGCCGACCGGCGCGAAAGGCCGCCTCCACCGTCGTCGGCACGATCTTGCCGTCGATCAGGGTCAGGTCGCCGTTGGCGAACACCGGCGCCGGCGTCAGGAACATCTCGGGCGGCGCGGCGCGCAGGTCCGCCGCCGTTCGCAGACCAGCCGCATAGGCCCAGACGGCGCCACGGTCACGCGCCGACGGCGCCCCGCCCGGCCCCTTGGCGTCCAATGGCGTCTGCAACTCGCGCCCCAGGCCCGACTGCACCACCGCGCGGTCGAACAGGCCCCGCGCGGGCGGCGAGATCATCAACCGGGTGACGATGGCTCCACCGGCCGACTCCCCGAAGACGGTGACGTTCTCCGGGTCGCCGCCGAAGGCCGAGATATTGGCCTTCACCCACTTCAGGGCGGCGATCACGTCCATCAGGCCGTAGTTGCCCGCCGGCTCGTTCGCCGGGCGTTCGGCGGCCAGCGCGGGATGATCGAAGAAGCCCAGCCGTCCCAGGCGGTAGTTCAGCGTCACCACCACCATGCCACGCCGCGCCAGGTTCGACCCGTCGTACAGGGGCGCCGTGCCCGATCCGTTGACCAGGCCGCCGCCATGGATCCAAACCATCACGGGAGCCGGCTGGATCGTGCTAGTCGGCCGCCAGACGTTCAGGTTCAGGCAGTCCTCGCTCATCGGCAAAGGACCGACGCCGGGATCGCCGCCGGGCGGGGCCTGGATGCAGATCGGTCCCACGGTTCCGGCGTCGCGCTGCCCGCGCCACCGCGGTGCGGCCCCGGGCGGCCGCCAGCGCCGCTCGCCCGTCGGCGGTGCGGCGTAGGGGATGTTCTTGAACGCCGTCACATCGGCTTCGGCGCGCCCGATCAGGACGCCCTGATCGATCTGGACGGTGGGCTGGTCAGCTGTGGGCGCCATCATGAGCGAGAGGGTGGCGAAAACGCCTGCGATTGTCATGCCCGCTGATTACCAAATCCTGCGCGCGCGCCAATGCCGATAGGATCACACTCTGCGACATCGTCCGATCGGCTTGCGACGCAAATGTACGAAACCGAACACAATACAGCCGGTATCGACTTGTTTGGGCGTAGAATTCATCGCTGGCGACGACGTTCGATCTGGTCTAGGGCGTCATCAAACCTTTGCGGAACAACCCGCGCCGCATACCAGGACGCCGCATCATGACCCAGCCTCTTTCCGGCCGCCGCGTCCTTGTGGTCGAGGACGAATCCCTGGTCGCCATGCTTCTGGAGACGATCCTGGAAGACATGGGCTGCACCCCCGTCGGTCCTGCGTCGAACGTGGATGAGGGAGAGGCCATAGCGCGCGACACGGTCGATCTCGACGCCGCCTTGCTGGACGTCAATCTCGCCGGCCGTCAGGTCTTCCCTGTCGCCGCCGTCCTGAAGGCGCGCGGCGTCCCCTTCGTCTTTTCGACCGGGTACGGCGAAAGCGGCCTGCCCGACGAATGGCGCGGCAATCCGACCATCCAGAAACCGTTCACCGAAGCCGCCGTGCGCGACGCCCTGATGCAGGCCTTGGGCGTCGCCGACGTCTAAAAGGCTCACCCCGGCATCCGCCGCGGTGCGAACCACCCCGCATCGGTCTGCTGAACCGAGCCCGCCACCGCCAGGACCGCAAGGGTGCGGTCGATCATGCGGCGTGCACGGGGCCGACTGCCGTCGAATTCGTCGATCAGCGCGGCCGGCGGCAACGGCCTCCCAGCCTTGCGGAGCAGCGACAACAGAGTGGACGCCAGCACGGCCTGCTCATCGGGCAAGGGCGGCTTCTCGCGCGGTTGCGGCAAACTGAGCGGCGCCTGCTTGACCGACGTTCCCGTCTTGACCCGACCGGCCTGATAGACTGGCCGCAGGAACCGAACATGCCCCAGCGCTTCTTCTTCGGCGCGCGCTTGGTTCAGATCGATCAGCCGATCGACGATCTGGGCGTCGCTCAGATCATCCGGCCAGCCGTAGGCCTGGGCCACCAGCCGGTCCAGCCGCTGATGCAGATGATCCAGCACGCCGACGCAGCCTTCCTCATGCACGGTCTGTTCGGCTTCGGTCAGCGCACAGTTCGCGCCGATACGGGCACGCGCGTTATAGAGCCCCGTCATCGTCAGGAACGCGTGACGTGACAGGACTTTGGCCCTCAGCGCGTCGATCTCCTCGGCCACCGCCCCGACTTCGGCGGCGAGGTCGCCGCTGAGCGCGGGAAAGGGAAAGGCGTCGAAACACGCGCCCTTCACATAGACCGATTCGCGTTCGTATTCCCCGATCCGCCCGGCGTTCGCGCCGAACCAGGCCCGGTGCTGGCGCGACGACAGGACGCCCAGGACGATCGGGTCGTCGCTGGCCACGACCACCAGCTTGTTGTCCGGCAGCGTGTCGGCGTCCATGAAGCGGAACCAGCGATGCTTGGCCGTTTCGACCGTCACGATATAGCGGTTCAGGCCCTCCAGCGCCGCGCGAAGGTCGCGGCGCGGCTCGCCGAAAACCCACCAATTGTCACGATAGGCGGCGCGGTTGTTGCGATCCCGCTCCGGCTTCACCGTTTCCAGAAGATGCTGATAGACCAACGGATGACGCCGCCTGGCATCCGCCTCGTCCCATCCAAACAGGTCGATGACCTTCAGACCGCGCGGCCGATCCGCCAGGTCCCGACCGTTGCGATACTCGCGAAACGGAGACGGCGCGTCCGGGTCCGATCCCGACAGCAGCGCCTGGGCTCTGGCCGGCGGCGTCAGGAAGCCGCCGCCCATCAGTTGCACGCCGCGATAGGCCAGGCCGGCGTTGGCCTTCAAGGCGGCGACGCGGGTCAGGCGGCTGTCCAGCATCAGGTCGGCGCCGATGTCGCCGTGCCGTTCCTCGAACGTCAGCGCCTCGTCATCGAGAGCCTTCAGCCAGCGTCCCTGCCCGTCCGGCTCGCCGCGTTCGGCGACGGACATGGCGATCCTGACATCGGCGCAGCCCGCCCCCCTTACCCACGGGTGATCGGGTATGGCGAACACCAGTCGCATGGCCGGCGACTTTTGCAGGTGATGCTCGAGGACGCGCCTCGAAAACGTCTGGGTGATCGAATTCGTCGTGATGAAGCCGAACCGTCGAAGGATAGAACCTTCGGCGGTCAGGATCTCGGCCGCGCGATCCCACCACGCCGTGACGAAATCCGCCGACCGGAACCGGCCGCCACGTATCGCCGACAAGGCGTCGACATAGCCGTCGCCCAGTTCGCTCCGCAAATCCTTCCCGCCGATGAAGGGCGGATTGCCGACGATGAAATGGACGGAAGGCCAGGGCTTGGGTCGAGGATCGACATACCGCACGCTCTCCTTCGACGTCGCGTCGAACAGTCTGTCGCCGGTGGTCGCTTCGCCCTTGGGCTCGATCTCCACACGGGCGCATTCGATCAAGGCGTCCGTATGCTGCACGGTCTTGAAGTCCTTCAGGATCGGCTCACTGGGCATGGCGTCCTTGAAGGTGCGGAAATGCCATTGAAGGTAGCCGATCCACATGACCATCTCGGCGATCCAGGCGGCGTTGGCGTTCTTCTCCAGCCCATAGAATTGCTCTGGACTGACGACGTGGCCCTCCAGCGCCAGCACGCCCTGCTGTTCGCCCATTTCGGTCAGGGTGCCGAGAACCTCCTCCTCCAGCTCCTTCATCATCCTCATGGCGACGTAGAGGAAGTTGCCGGTTCCGCAGGCGGGATCGAGCACGCGGATCTTGCACAGCCGCTCGTGAAACTCGTGGATCACGCCGCGCGCCCTGACGCCCTCGCCGGTCAGGTACAGGCCTATCGCCTCCACTTCCACGGCCTCCCATTCCGTCCGCAAGGGCTCCATGATGGTCGGTTCGATCAGTCGCTCGACATAGGCGCGCGGCGTATAGTGCGCGCCCAGTTCGGCCCGCTGCGCGGGATCCAGCGCCTGTTCCAAAAGAGCGCCGAAGATCGCCGGCTCGACATTGGCCCAGTCGCACCGCGCCGCCGCGATCAAGGCCGATAGTTCGTCCTCGGTGATCGGAACCGGCTCCATTCGGCGATAGAGGCCGCCGTTGAACCGCCGAACCAGCTGTTGCGTCGCCACGCAATAGCCGCCCCGATCCATGTTCGTGAACAAGGTCCGGGCGGCCTCGTGAAAGCGGTCCGCCTGACCGCGATAGCTTTCCAACAGAGCCAGGAAGCTGCGCCGTTCGATCAGACCGACGCTGTCGGCGAACATGGCGAAGATGCATTGCATCACGAACAGAGCGGTCTTCTCGGACTGGGCGGCCGCTTCCACCCGGTCCATGCCGACCTGACGCCGATCGTTGATCGAACGCACCGTCCAGGCCAGCCGCGCCGAGATCGCCGTCGTGACCTCGATAGCCTTGGCCGCCGGGTCCAGCGACATCGGGTCGGTCCAGACCCGGCGCAGACGCTCGCGAACCTCGGGGTCGCGCAGATGATCCAGGGAGATGCGATAGCTGGCCCTGTCCGGGAACGGCGCGTAGATCTTTCCCTGCCGTGCGAAGTCGGACCAGAGCTCAATGGAGCGGCCGACGTCGACCAGCACCAGGAACGGCGGCCATTCATCCAGCGCCTTGGCGTAGTTTTCCGCCTGCCGCTTGGCGACCCGCATGAAGCCGTCGGAGGCCGCCGCCCCTACCGACGCCCGGGGCTTCAGCCGCGTGAACAGCGACAGCTGGGCCTCCGGGTCCAGCGGCCCTCCTGTGCGACGCTTGCGGGACTGTTTGGCCTCCAGCACGAAACAGCCGCGTTTGGAGCAGTCGATATAGCCCGGCTGGCCGGAACCGTCCTCGTGCCGAAATCGGATCGGTCGTTCGAAGCAATAGTCCAGATCGCCGACACGCTCGTCATCCGGGGCCGCAACGCCGATCAGGCGGCAAAGCTGGATGATGAAGGTCTGGTAGTGGGCGCGTTCGCTGATCGGTGCAGCGGACCATTGGGCGATGAACGATTCGACATCGTCTGATTGCTTCCCCGACATGGAAACAATCTAAAGTTACTCATTATAGAGACGCAACCTATAAGAGCGACCCCTCAAGATATCGGCCTTCGCATTGCGGCTTGCCCAGCCAATAGGCCAGTTCGGCCGGGCGAGTGATGGCCCAGATCGCCAGGTCGGCGACCTTGCCGACTTCCAGCGTGCCGATCCGATCCGACAGGCCCAGCGCGCGCGCCGCCTCGCGCGTCGCGCCGGCCAGGGCCTCCTCCGGCGTCAGACGGAACTGGACGCAGGCCAGGTTCAGCGCCGCCGTCATGGAGGCGACGGGCGAGGTGCCGGGATTGCAGTCGGTAGCGACCGCCATCCTGACGCCATGGCGGCGCAGCAGGTCGATGGGCGGCGTCTTGGTCTCACGCAGCATCAGATAGGCGCCGGGCAACAACACCGCCGTCACGCCCGCAGCGGCCATGGCGGCGACGCCCGCTTCGGTCGAATGCTCGATATGATCCGCCGACAGGGCCCGATAGCGCGCCGCCAGCGCCGCGCCGCCGCCGTCCGACAGCTGGTCGGCGTGCAGCTTGACCGGCAGGCCCAAGGTTCGCGCCTGGTCGAACAGCCGCGACACCTCCTCGGTCGAAAAGGCGATGGGTTCGCAATAGGCGTCCACGGCGTCGACCAGTCCCTCGGCGCAGGCGGCCGGCAGGATTTCGTCCACAGCCTTGTCCAAATAGGCGGCGCGGTCATCGCGATATTCGGGCGGCACGGCGTGAAGGCCAAGGTAGCTGGTGCAGACACGGACCCCGCCCTCGCGCCCGATCCGGCGGGCGACACGCAGCATCTTCAGCTCGCTGTCCCAGTCCAGCCCATAGCCGGACTTGATCTCGACCGTGGTGACGCCGGTGGCCTTCAACCCCTCCAGCCGGCTCATGGCAGAGGTGAACAATTCGTCCTCCGAGGCGGCGCGCGTGGCCCTGACCGAGGAGACGATGCCGCCGCCCGCACGCGCGATCTCCTCATAGGTCGCGCCCTCAAGCCTCTGTTCGAACTCGCCCGACCGGTCGCCGCCGAAGACCAGATGGGTATGGCAGTCGATCAGGCCCGGCGTGATCCAGCGGCCGTCCAGCCGCTCGGTCTCCGCCGCGTCGATGTCCGGCATCGCCGCGCGCGAGCCGACCCAGGCGATCCGCCCGTCCGCGACGGCCACAGCCGCGTCCTCAATGGCGCCATAGGGGACGCCGCCCTGGGTCATGGTCGCGACGTGACAGTCGATCAGCAGGCGGTCGGCCTTCATCGGCTTTGATCCTTGGCGTGGGCGGACGAGAAGCGGGCGACCAGATCGTAGCGGTCGCCGGGGAAGGTCTGCCAGACCCGCGTCACCCCCTGCCCGTCCCGCCACGTTCGACGTTCGACGCAAAGGCAGGCGGCGCCGGGCCGAAGCTGCAGCAGGCGCGCCGTTGCGGCGTCGGCCTCGACAGCCGAGATGCGGTTTTCCGCCTCGGTCCAAGGCGCCGAGTCCAGAAGCCAGCTTCCGGGCGGAACCGTCTGAAAATCCACATCGACGGCCTGGGGCGCCGCGCCCAGGGCGATCAGCCGTCGCTCCAGCGCCAGCGGCGCGCCGTCCGCCCGGTGCAGGCAGATCAGGTCCAACAGCCGCCCCCCCGAGGCCAGTTCGACCTCATCGGCATCGGACGGCCCACGCTCGATCCGCTCCAGCAGGGCGTAGTCATAGGTCTGGCCCCGCTCCCGAACCTCGGCCCGCAGGTCCGGGATGGCCAGCACGGCGGCATGGGCCTTGGGCTGGGCGACGAAGGTGCCTGCGCGTCGCCGACGCGTGACCAGCCCCCGACCCGCCAGTTCCGAAATCGCCTTGGACACCGTCATCCGCGAACAGCCGTAACGCGCCGTCAATTCGTGCTCGAACGGAATACGGTCTCCAGGCGCCAGTTCGCCGGACAGGATACGGCCTTCCAATTCGGCGTAGATGCGCCGGTGCAGCGGCGCGCTCATCCCAGAACCGTCGCCAGGGCGCGACGATAACGGGCCTGGATCGCCGCGCGCGCGACATGCCGCCCGTCCTTGACCATCTCGCGGCCCGCGCGCCAGACCGAGCCGATCGACCCGCTCGGCGCGCCGAATATCCAGCTGTCCAGCACCGCATCGCCCGACCGCCCGGCGAAGGCGATCCCGCGCGTATCCAGCGACACCACATCGGCCGCTGCGCCGACGACCAGGCCCGACGCGGCGCCGGTCGCCTGCGCGCCCCCCGCGACGGCTCGCTCAAAAAGGGCGCGTCCGGTGGAACGGTCGGGGTCGGCTGTCACCGCGCGTCCGCGCCGCGCCAGACGCTGGCTATATTCCAGCATCCGCAACTCCTCGGCGACGCCGATCTGGACGTTGGAATCGGTTCCTACGCCGAACCGCCCGCCTGCGTTCAGATAATCAACGGCCGGAAACACCCCGTCGCCCAGATTGGCCTCGGTGATCGGACAAAGACCGACAACGGCGCCGCGTTCGACCACGCCGCGCCATTCGGCCTCGGTCACATGGGTCGAGTGGATCAGGCACCAGCGCGGATCGACCGGGGCGTTGGCCAACAACCACTCGACCGGCCGCGCGCCGGACCAGGCCACGCAGTCCTCGACCTCCCGGGTCTGTTCCGCAACGTGGATGTGGATCGGCCCGTCGCCGGCCAGAGCGGGCAGGACGGCCAGTTCCTCAGGACTGACGGCGCGCAGGCTGTGTGGCGCGACGCCCACGACCGCGTCGTCTATTTCGGCGGTCAGGGCCCGGCAGCGAGCAACTAGGTCTGCGAACCCGTCCAGATCGTTGATGAACCGCCGTTGACCATGCGACGGCGGTTGTCCGCCGAACCCTGGATGGGCGTAAAACACCGGCAGCAGCGTCAGGGCGATCCCCGTCGCCTCAGCCGCCGCCACGATCCGCGCGGCCAGTTCGTCCCGGCCGGCATAGGCGGCTCCGGCCGGATCGTTGTGCAGATAGTGGAACTCGGCGACGCGGGTAAATCCGCCCTCCAGCATCTCCATGAAGGCCAGGGCGGTGATGGCCTCGATCTCCTCCGGCCCGCCCCGGTCCAGGAAGCGATACATCAGCTCGCGCCACGTCCAGAAGTCGTCTTCGGACGGTCCGCGCGCCTCGGTCAGGCCCGCCATGGCGCGCTGAAAGGCGTGGCTGTGAACGTTGGCGACACCTGGCAGAGCCACGCCCCCGCCCTCGTCGCCCGCGCCCCGCGCCGCGCCCGTTTCCAGCCCTGCGATCCGTCCGCCCGCGATGGTCAGGCGCACGTCGCGCGCCCAGCCGTCCGGTGTCAGGGCAGCCTCGAACCAGAGGGTGCGATCCACAGGCTGCGGCTGAAGGGTCACTGGACAGGTCCGTCTCGTTGCGATCAATATGTCTAGACATACCACGACGGAATGATTTGGCGAGGGAGGCTGACATGACGCGCGACTGGCTGACCGTGCACGAGGGTTCGGCGCCGCTGGTCATCGGCCTGCCCCACACCGGGACCGACATTCCGGCCGCCACCGAGGCGCGGATGACATCGCCCTGGCTGGCGCGCAAGGACGCCGACTGGTGGGTGGACCGGCTTTACGATTTCGCGACGGAGATCGGCGCGACGACGGTGCGCACGGGCGTTTCGCGCAGCGTGATCGATGTGAACCGCGATCCGTCCGGCGCCTCGCTCTATCCCGGCATGACAACCACGGGCCTGTGCCCGACCGAAACCTTCGACGGCGAGCCGCTGTATCGCGACGGCCAGGAGCCGGATGCGGACGAGATCGCCGAACGGCGCGAAACCTGGTTCGTCCCCTATCATGCCGCGCTCCAGGCCCAGATCGACCGACTAAGGGCCAAGGGTCCGGTCGTTCTCTACGACGCCCATTCGATCCGTTCGGTCGTTCCGCGCCTGTTCGAGGGGGAACTGCCGCAGTTCAACATCGGCGACAACGACGGGACGACCTGCGCGCCCGAGCTGACCCGCGCCGTCGAGAGCGCCTGCGCCGTCAGCGGCGACAGCCTGGTCGTCAACGGCCGCTTCAAGGGCGGTTGGACCACGCGTCATTACGGCCGTCCCGAGATGGGCGTCCACGCCATCCAGATGGAGTTGGCGGATCGTGGCTACATCCTCGACCCCACGGAACCGGTCACGCCCGACAACTGGCCCAGCCCCTACGAGCCGGACCGCGCCGCGCCGATGCGCGACCATCTGCACCGGGTCCTGACCGCCTGCATCGCCTTCGCCGAGAGCCACAGATGAACACGCCCAACAACCGCATCATCCGCAGCCCGCGCGGCCCGGAGAAGACCGCCAAGACCTGGGCCGCCGAGGCGGCCCTGCGCATGCTGATGAACAATCTGGACCCGGACGTCGCCGAACGGCCCCAGGACCTGGTCGTCTATGGCGGCATCGGCAAGGCGGCGCGCGACTGGGCGGCCTTCGACCGCATCGTCGAGACGCTTCGGGCGCTGGAGGCGGACGAGACCCTGCTGGTCCAGTCGGGCAAGCCGGTCGGCGTCTTCCGCACCCATGCGGACGCGCCGCGCGTTCTGATCGCCAACTCCAACCTGGTCCCGAAATGGGCGACCTGGGAGCATTTCAACGAACTGGATCGCAAGGGCCTGGCCATGTACGGCCAGATGACCGCCGGATCGTGGATCTACATCGGCACCCAGGGCATCGTTCAGGGCACCTACGAGACCTTCATGGAGGCGGGCCGCCAGCATCACGGCGGAGACTGGTTGGGCAGGTGGATCCTGACGGCGGGCCTGGGCGGCATGGGCGGCGCTCAACCCCTGGCGGCGACGATGGCCGGCGCCTCGTGCATCGCCGTGGAATGTCAGCGCAGCCGCATCGAGTTCCGCATCCGAACCCGCTATCTCGACGTCATGGCCGAGACGGTGGACGAGGCCCTGGCTCTTCTGAACCGTTCTCTGGAAGAGAAAAAGCCGATCTCTATCGGCCTGTTGGGCAATGCAGCGGAGGTTCTGCCTGAACTGGTCCAACGCGGCGTCCGCCCCGATCTGGTGACGGACCAGACCAGCGCCCACGATCCCGTCAACGGCTATCTACCCGCCGGATGGACCGTCGCCGAGTGGGAGGACAGGCGCGTATCCGATCCCGCCACCGTTGAGGCCGCCGCCCGCGCCTCAATGGCCGTCCATGTCCAGGCCATGCTGGACTTCCACGCCCAGGGCGTGCCGACCACCGACTATGGAAACAACATCCGCCAGGTCGCCTTCGATCAGGGCGTCGAAAACGCGTTCGACTTCCCCGGCTTCGTGCCCGCCTATATCCGCCCGCTGTTCTGCCGCGGGATCGGCCCCTTCCGATGGGCCGCCCTGACCGGCGATCCGGAAGACATACGCAAGACCGACGCGGCGATGAAGCGTCTGTTTCCCGACAACGCGGGCCTGCACCGCTGGCTGGACATGGCGGGCGACCGCATTGCGTTCCAGGGGCTTCCGGCCCGCATCTGCTGGATCGGCCTGGGCGACCGGCACCGCGCGGGGTTGATGTTCAACGAGATGGTGGCGTCCGGCGAACTGTCCGGCCCCATCGTCATCGGCCGCGACCATCTGGACTCAGGCTCCGTCGCCAGTCCGAACCGCGAGACCGAGGCCATGATGGACGGCTCCGACGCCGTCAGCGACTGGCCGCTGCTGAACGTCCTGTTGAACACCGCGTCGGGCGCCAGCTGGGTGTCGCTGCACCACGGCGGCGGGGTCGGCATGGGCTATTCCCAGCATTCGGGCGTCGTCGTCGTCGCCGACGGCACGCCCGAGGCGGCGCGGCGGCTGGAACGCGTCCTGTGGAACGACCCGGCCACCGGCGTCATGCGTCATGCCGACGCCGGCTACGACATCGCCCGCGCCGCCGCGCGCGAACACGACCTGAACCTTCCAAGCCTCAAGGCCTGAGCCATGACCACCCTGACCCTCGGCCGCGTGCCCCTGACCCTGAACCAGTTGCGCGCCGTCCTGGACGGGCCGGCGACGGTGGCCCTTGATCCCGCCGCCTGGGCCGATGTCGAAAAGGGCGCGGCGACCGTCGCCGCCATCGTCGCCGAGGGTCGCACCGTCTATGGGGTCAACACCGGCTTCGGCCTGCTGGCCAACACCAGCATCGCGCCGGAAGACCTTGAAACCCTGCAGAAGAACCTGGTGCTCAGCCACGCCTGTGGCGTCGGCGAGCTGTTGCCGGACGCGGTGACGCGCCTGCTGATGGTCTTGAAGATCGCCAGCCTGTCCAAGGGCGCCTCGGGCGTCCGGCGCGAAACGCTGGAGGCCCTGATCGCCCTGGTCAACGCCGACGTCCTGCCCTGCATTCCGTCCAAGGGATCTGTCGGCGCCTCGGGCGACCTGGCGCCGCTGGCCCATATGTCCTGCGTCCTGATCGGCGTGGGCGAGGCGCGTCGCAACGGCCGGACGCTGAACGCCGAGGCGGCCCTGGCCCAGGCCGGGCTGACGCCGCTGACCCTGGGGCCCAAGGAGGGCCTGGCGCTGCTGAACGGCACCCAGTGTTCGACCGCCCTGGCCCTGGCCGGCCTGTTCGCGGCCGAGGCCGTTTTCGCCGCCGGGATCGCCGCCGGCGCCCTGTCGGTCGATGCGCTGAAGGGGTCCGACGCCCCGTTCGACGCCCGCATCCACGCCCTGCGCGGCCAGCCGGGCCAGATCGCGGTCGCCGCCCGCCTGCGCGACCTGATCGGCGGTTCGGCCATCCGCGACAGCCACCGCGACGACTGCGCCAAGGTTCAGGACCCCTACTCCCTGCGCTGCCAGCCCCAGGTCATGGGCGCGGTCCTCGACGTCTTGAAGACCGCCGCCGCGACGCTGGAGCGCGAGGCCAACGCCGTGACCGACAATCCGCTGGTCTTCATCGAAGACGGCGACGTCATCTCCGGCGGCAACTTCCACGCCGAACCCGTTGCTTTCGCGGCCGATCAGATCGCCATGGCCCTGTGCGAGATCGGCAATATCTCCGAGCGCCGCACCTCGATCCTGGTCGATCCGAAGATGAGCGAACTGCCCGCCTTCCTGGTCAAGGAAAGCGGCTTGAACTCCGGCTTCATGATCGCCCAGGTGACGGCCGCGGCCCTGATCGCTGAAAACCGCATGGTCGCCCATCCGTGCAGCGTGGACACCGTCCCCACCAGCGCCAATCAGGAAGATCACGTCAGCATGGCCACTCATGGCGCGAGACGCCTGCTGGACATGGCCGAGAACACCGCGACGGTCGTGGGCATCGAGCTTCTGGCCGCCGCTCAAGGCATCGAGTTCCATCGCCCCCTGACCACGTCGCCCGCGCTGGAGCAGGTCTTCGCCATCGTCCGCGAGGCCGCCGCCCCCTATGCGTCCGATCACTATTTCGCCCCGGACATCGCCCGCGCCACCGACGGCGTTCGCGCGGGCCGCTATCGGTCTTTCGCCGGGGCCCTGCTGCCCTCGGCCTGACGGGCCTCACACTGCCTGGCGCAGCAGGTCGCCCGCCTGCGCCAGGCTGGCGGGCACGCCGATGTCGATGAAGGCGCCGTCCATCACGGCCGCGCCCAGCCGCCCGTCGGCGCACAGCCGGGGAAAGACGTCCCGTTCCAGCGATCGGCGTCCGGCGTCCCCCTCGAACACCGCGCGGCGCAGGCGATAGACCCCGCCGTTGATCAGCCCTTCGTCCAGGTCGGCGCGCGGGCGGATGGCGCGCACGCGGCCCTCCGCGATCTCCAGCGTCTCGTAGCGGTCGGCGTGCGCGACCCTTCGCGCCGCGATCTGACCGTCGATCCCGTCGGCCAGCGTCAGGCCGGACCAGTCGAAATCGAACCAGGTGTCGCCGTTCACCACCAGGAACTGGTCGTCCAGCAGGTCCCGCGCATGGGCCACCGCCCCCGCAGTATCCAGCGGCTCGGGCTCCACCGAGACGCGCAGGCGGGCGCCCCGCCATTGGCCGGCATAGGCTTCGACGGCTTCGTGGCGATAGCCGGCCAGCAGGACCAGGTCGTCGAACCCTTCGCTCACGGCCTTGTCCAGCAGATGCTCGACGAACGGCCGCCCCGCCACCCGCAGCAGCGGCTTGGGCGTCCGCGCCGTCAGGTCGCCCAGGCGCGAGCCCAGTCCGCCGACCAGGAACAGCGCCTGTCCCCCGCTCATCGCGGCACGCTCCAGGCCTCGGCGCCGTCCAGCGTGAACTTGACCGCGCTGGCCGCCCCGCCCGCTTCGTTCAAGGCGGCGGTCAGCCGATAACGGTTTTCGGGATCGGTGCAGAACATCAGGAAGCCGCCGCCGCCCGCCCCCGACACCTTGCCGCCCCAGGCGCCCTCGCGCATCGCCAGATTGAACAACTGGTCCACCAGAGGCGTGGCGATGCCTGAGGCGGTCATCTTCTTGGCCTCCCACGAGCGCATCAGAACACGGGCGATGCGGCGCATGTCGCCCTCCAGCACGGCATCCTTCATCGCCGTCGCGTCCTGCTTCAAGCGGTGCATGCCATCAAGGACGGAAGGGTCCAGATCGGTCAGCCCCCTCACCTGCTCGTTGATGATGGTCTCGGACTGCCGCGACTGGCCGGTAAAGCAGATGACCAGCGAGGATTCCAACTCGGCCAGATAGGCCCGGCGCACGCGCAACGGATTCACCACCACGCGGTCGTCGGCCAGAAACTCGATATAGTTCACCCCGCCGAAAGCCGCCGCATACTGGTCCTGACGTCCGCCGGACAGGCCCAACTCCACCCGTTCGATCTGATAGGCCAGCCGCGCCACATCATAAGGGCCAAGCGGCAGGTCCAGCGCGACCCGGAACGCCTCGACCAGGGCGACGACGATTGCCGAGGACGAGCCAAGCCCCGACCCCGCCGGCGCATCCGATGTGGTCGAGACGGTCAGGGCCGGCGTCTCGCCGCCCAGCCAGGTCTGGACCACATGACGATAGACGGCCCGGTGCAGCGCCAGGTCGCCATGATCCGGCGCAGGCAAGCCGGGGGCCATCACCTCCTCCACGCCGATGTCGCGGGCGCGGAAGGCCAGGCGTCCTTCGGGATTGAGGTCGATATGGGCGAAGGCGAAACGGTCGATGGTGGCGTTCAGAACCGCGCCGCCGAATTGATCGCAATAGGGCGACAGGTCCGTGCCGCCGCCCGCCAGACCGAGCCGCAGCGGCGCCCGTGCGCGCACGCCCCAGTTCGGCGTCTGGCCCGCCCGCGTCATCATCGCGGCGTTTCCATCATCTGACAGGAACCGGTCCGGTCGATGCCATACCGCAGGCGCGGCATGTTCTGGGCGGCCATATAGGCCTCAAGCTCGGCGCCGTCGCCGGGCTGGAACAGCATCAGGAAGCCCCCGCCCCCGGCCCCGATCACCTTGCCGCCGGTCACGCCCATGTCGCGCTTCACATGGTCATAGAGGTCGTCGACGGCGGACCAGCTGATCTTGCCCGACAGCCTCTTCTTCTGGGTCCAATGCTCGTCCAGCATCCGGCCCCAGCCGTCCAGATCACCCGCCGTCCAGGCGTCGCGGATGCGGTAGCCCAGGTCCTTGATGAAGCCCAGGCTGTCGCTGACCGTCTCGCGGCGCGGGGCGGTCTCGGACAGCATGGCCGTATGCTGGTCGGCCAGAACCACGGCGGCGTCGCGACGCAGGCCGGTGTAATAGATGTGGGTGTGCGCGATGAAGGCCGCCTCGACCTCGGCGTCCAGATCGACGCGCTTGACCTTCACCTGCCCGTTCGGCGCGATGTCCAACGTGGTCAGGCCGCCATAGGCCGCCATATACTGATCCTGCTTGCCGATGCCCTTGTTCAGGACGCGGATCTCCAGGTCGCAGGCCTCTTCGGCCAGGGCCTGGGGCGACGGCGTGTTTCCCTTCAGGCCATGCAGGGCGTTCAGGAATCCGACCATGAAGCTGGACGACGAGCCCAGCCCCGTCCCGCCCGCGATGTCGGCGAGCGAGGCCGTCTCCACCCGGTCGTCAAAACCGTGGGCCATCAGGGCAGCGCGCACCAGTTCGTGCTGAACCTCGGTGGCGCGCGAGGACACCTCGGGCTGGGGGCCATAGACCACCACGCGGTCGTCGAAGGCCGGACGGTGGGCGACGACGCGGATGTATTTGTCCAGCGCCATGGCGAAGATGAAGCCGCCGTCGTGCCGGTAATAGCTTTCCAGGTCCGTGCCGCCGCCGCCCAGGGTGACGCGCAGCGGCGTGCGTGTGGTGATCATGATGCAGGCCTCAGACGGCCGGCGCGGCGACGGGGGCGATCTGCTCCCAGTGGCCCTTGTGCAGGGCCAGGGCCGGGTGAGACACCAGCAGATGCCAGACCACGGCGGCCAGCCCCTCGACCAGCGGCGTGATCAGTTGCGGATCGACCGTCGGCACGATGACGCAGGCGTCCGCCGCCTCGGCCGTATAGCCGCCGTTGCGGCCGACGATGCCGGTCACGGTCGCGCCGCGCGACTTGGCCAGTTGGATGGCGCGCACGATGTTGGCGCTGACCGGCGGTTCGACGCTGCCGCCGCCGACCGAGAAGATCAGCAGGCCGTCTTCGGCCTTCAGGCGGCTGGTCTCCAGCCAGGTCGACAGGGTGCCTTCCCAGCCCTCGTCATTGATGCGCGCCGTCAGCTCGGACACGTTGTCGGTCGGGCAATAGGCCTCGAAGCCGCAGATCTTGCGGAAGTCGTTGGTGGCGTGGCTGGCGTGACCCGCACTGCCGCCGACGCCGATCAGGAACAGGCGGCCGCCGCGCTCGCGCACCTCGGCCAGACGCTGCGCCATGGCCTCGACAGCGTTGCGGTCGATGGCGGCCATCGCCTTTTCGGCGGCGGCGAAGAAATGGTCGGCGAACATTCTAGGTCAGTCCTGAAGCGCCGGCGCGCGCGACGCCGACTGGGTTTCGAGTATCCAGGCCGCGGCCTGAGCCAGATCAGGCAGGACCACGTCCGCCCCGGCGCCGCTGTTGTAGGGGCGATCCAGCAGCACGGTCCCCACGCCCGCCGACCGGCCGCATTCCACGTCGCGATCCATGTCGCCGATCATCCAGCTGGCGCCGAGGTCGATGTTCCAGCGCGCCGAAAGGTCCAGCAGCATTCCGGCCCGGGGCTTGCGGCAGGCGCAGCCGTCGGCGGTGTCGTGCAGACAGGCCCGCACCTCGTCGACGGGAACCTGGGCGACCAAGGCAGCGTGAATGGCGTCCAGGGCCTCGGCCGTCATCTTGCCGCGCCGCACGTCGGGTTGGTTGGTGACGACGAAGGTCAGATAGCCCGCCGCCCGGAACGCCGCGACCGCAGCGGCGGCCCCGTCGGCGACGACGAGTTCCTCGGGCGTTCGCGGCGAAGCCGGCTTGCGGTCGCGCCAGACAACGTCGTTCAGCACACCGTCGCGATCCAGGAAAATGGCCGGTCGTTTCGCCACGATCAGAGACTGAAACCGGCCGCCACGGCGTCGGCGCGGAACATGGCGACGGTGTCCAGCGACAGGGCCTCCAGATCGCGTCCCTCCATGTCCAGCTTCTTCAGGATGTCGGGCGTGGCGGTGATGATGTGGCAGCCGCACTCGGCCGCCTGAAAGACGTTCAGCACCTCGCGGGTCGAGGCCCACAGCACCTCGGCCAGCGGCTTGCGCGCCGCCATGGCGACCGCCGCGCGCATGACCGGCACGGGATCGACGCCGGTGTCGGCGATGCGGCCGGCGAAGACCGAAAGGATGGCGGGGACGTCGTCCGCCAGCACCTCGATCGCCCCGGCGACCTGTTCCAGCGTCAGCATGGCGGTAATGTTCAACTTCACCCCGTCTGCGGCCAGGGTCTTGATCATCGGCAGGCTGGACTGGCCCCGCGTGTTGGTGATCGGGATTTTCACATAGACGTTGTCGCCCCAGCCCGCGATCAGCCGCGCCTGGCGCTCCATCTCGTCGAAGTCGTCGGAAAAAACCTCGAACGACAGAGGCATGTCGGGGATCAGGGTGATCAGCTGTCGCGCGAAATCGGCGTAGTCGGTGATCCCCGCCTTGAACATCAGGGTCGGATTGGTGGTGAAGCCGGTCACGCGACCCTGATCGTACAGACGCGAGAAGTCCGCCAGGCTGGCGCCGTCGCCGAACACCTTCAGCCCGCCAAGCGACGAAGCGCCGGCTGTCTTGATGGGAGCGGATGGATCGACCTGGGTAAGCATGACGTGTCCTCGGTATCAGCGTGCGGCGTCATAAGTCCAAGATGCATGCCATGCGAGCGCCCATTCGCGCTTTTCCTGCATCAGGGTTAATTCGACCGGCTCAGACCAGCGTCGGAGTTTCGTCGATATAGCCGACAGGACGCCGCCAGCTCAGCTTGCCAAGTCCATGTTCCAAAAGAAGCCTCCAGCGCAGGCGGGTGGCCGAACGCCCCTCCAGGGTGACGAAGGCCAGCACGCCGCCGACCGCCGCCTGTATTAACCCTTTCAGAAAAAGTTCCGCGCGCGCCAGTCGCGGGCAGCGGGCGCCGTCGACGTAGATCGAGACATAGTGTTGCGTTTCGCGACGGGTGCGGATCAGGCGATACGGGATTTCCGTCCTGTTCCGAGACACGGTTTCCGTCACCTTCGCCCGGGCCGCCCAGACGATGCGGCGCCCTTGACGGTGCAGACGCACGAACAGTTCGGCGTCCTCGCCGCCCGCGTCGCCGAACGCCTCGCGCATCGCCCCTTGGCCTTCGGGAAAGCATCGCTCCATGTCGAAAATGGAGTTGCCGGTGCCGAGGCCGTAGCGCGGTCGTCCCGACGCCGTCGTCAGTTCGATCTCGGCTAGGTCGGGCAGGTTCAGGTCGCGCACGAACTGGCGGCCCTCGGGGTCGTAGGGCGGCGGCGCGCCCGCTTCGAACAGGGCGAAACGCGGCCCCACGGCGATGTCGGCGCCGGTCGCCTGCAAGGCGCCGGCCAGGGCGTCGGTCCAGTCGTCCGCCGCCGTCTCGTCGTCGTCGATGACCGCCAGCCAGCGCCCCCTCGCCTCCGAAAAGCCCCGGTTGCGCAGCGTCGCCATGTTGCGCGTCAAGTCCTGGACGTAGCGGATCGGCCAGGCCGAGCCCACCGCCATAGCCTCGACCACCGGCCGTCCGCTCCCGCTGGGATGGTTGTCCACCACCACGATCTCGATGCTCAGCCCCAGCCGGTTCCGCTGCTCCAGGCACGACCGCAGCGTCGCCGCCAGCCCCTCAGGCCGGTCGTAGGTCAGTATCGCCAGCGTCAGGTCGGGCGACGCCCCGCTCACGCCGCCTTCTCCTCGATGAAGCCGATGGGCGCCGTCCAGGTCAGCTTGCCCAGCCCCTTGGCCATGCCGATGCGGTGGTCATAGCGATGCCGGCGATCCAGACACTCGCCGCTGACCACATAGAGACCGGCGTGAACCGCCATCTGCGCCAGTCCGAGCAAGGCCACCTTGGCCGTGGTCAGGGGCTTGTTGCGACTGGTGTCGATCCGGCAGACGGCATAGTGCTGCGACCCGCGCTTCATCCGCGTGACCATATAGTCGGGCCGCGCCCGGCTGCGTTCGATGAACTCATGCACCACCGCGCCGGGGCACCAGACGAACCGCCTCCCCGCCATCGCCAGCCGGAACAACAGTTGGGTGTCCTCGCCGTTGGCGTTTCCGAAGGCGACGCTGAACGGCTCCGGTCCTGACAAACAGGTGGCGACGCGGAAGGCCGCATTGCCGCTGCCCAGCCCCTTGCCGCGTTTGCGCAGACGGCCGAACATATGGATCTCCTCGTCCGCCGGCATCTGGAAATCCAGGGTGTAGCGCCACCCCTGCGGGTCCCAGTCGGGCGCGCGGCCGCCCTCGAACTCGGGCAGTTTGGGGCCGAACGCCGCGTCGGCGCCGGTGCGGTCCAGACAGGCGGTCAGTTCGGCCAGCCAGTTCGGCTGCGGTTCCTCGTCATCGTCGATGAAGGCGACGTAACGCCCCGACGCGGCGGCGATCCCCTTGTTGCGGACGATGGAGATGTTGCGGCGCGGATCGGCCAGATAGGTCATGGCCACGCCCATCTCGGCCGCCAGCCCCTCGACCAGCGGCCGCGCCAGTTCGTCGGGATGGTTGTCCACGACGATGATCTCGAACCGGCCCCAGTCGCCGCCCTGACGCGCGCAGCCTCGCAGGGTCCGTTCCAGCAGGTGAACCCGGTCGTAGCTCAGAATGACGACGCTGATGTCCACGCTCATACGCCCGTCCCCCGCAGCACCACGCCCGCCGTGCGGACCAGGATCTTCACGTCCAGCCACAGCGACCAGGTTTCGATATAGCGCACGTCCAGCCGCACCCAGTCGTCGAAGTCGCTGATCCGATGGCGGCCCTCGACCTGCCACAGGCAGGTGATGCCCGGCTTCACCGCCATCTTGCCCATCTGGAACGGGGTGAAGCGCGCATATTCGTGGGCGCGTGGCGGGCGCGGGCCGACCAGGCTGAGGTCGCCCTTCAGCACACTCCACAACTGCGGCAGTTCATCCAGGCTGTAGCGCCGCAGGAACCGGCCCAGCGGCGTGATGCGCGGATCGTTCTCCATCTTGAAGGCGGGGCCGTTCATCTCGTTCTGCGCCTGCAAGGCCGCCTCCTGACGGTCGGCGTCCACGACCATGGTGCGGAACTTGTAGCCCCTGAACCGCCGCCCGCCCTGCCCGACCCAGTCCAGTCCGTACAGCGCCGGTCCCTGCGACGTCGCCTTCACCGCCAGCGCCACGGCCGCGAGCAGCGGAGACAGGACGACCAGCATCACGGCGGAAATGACGACATCCATCGCCCGCTTGACCGCCAACCCGGCGCGCACGTCGCGGCCTCCCGCCAGTCGCGGGCCGGCCACGTTTCGTTTCGGCAAGGGAAGAGCGGCGTCGATCATGGCCTCTCTCTATCAAGAACCGCGCCATGACGCGCGGGCTGTCACGCCGGATCGGCGGTCATTTCCGGCAAGCGAATTGCATTCACCGGGCGCGTAGAGCACAGCGATCAGGTTCATGAACAGTCTCGCGCCCCGTCACAGCTTCGAACCTCAGGCGGAAATCCGCTTCGCCGGTCTGCGTTTTCACGCCCTGACCCTGGACGCCGCCGTCTCCGCCGTCGCCGCACGTCCAGCGGACCTGCCGTTCGATCTTCTGATCACGCCCAACGCCGAACACGCCTGGCTGCGTCGTCAGGACCGCGAGTTCGACCGGGTCAGCGCGAACGCCTGGCTCAGCACCAACGACAGCCGCGTCCTGCGTCAGGCCGCCAGGCTCGGCGGTGTCGAACTGGGATTCGCCCCCGGCGCCCATATCGTCGATATCCTGTTTCAGCGCATCATCGCACCCGACGAGGCCGTCACCATCATCGGCGGAGAGGATGCGGTTATCGCAGCCCTCGCCGCCCAATTCGGCCTGACCAACATCGCCCATCACAATCCGCCGATGGGTTTCATACACGATCCGGACGCCGTCGCGGCGGCCGTGGACTTCGTCGTCGCCCATCCCGCGCGCTTCGTCTTCGTCGCCATGGGGCCGCCCCAGTCGGAGAAGTTCTGCCAGCGTCTGATCGACGACGGGCGGGCGACGGGCCTGGGCCTGTGCATCGGCAGTTCGATCAACATGATCACCGGCCGCCTGCCCCGCGCGCCGCAGTGGATGGAGGATCGAGGCCTGGTCTGGCTGTACCGCTTGACGCGTGAACCGGGGCGGCTGTGGAAACGCTATCTGGTGCGTGGATTCTATGGATTGGGTCTGGGGCTGCGAGACGCCGTTCGTTTTCGCTTGCGGCTAAAGACGCCGGGACATGGCTGACGCTTCAGCAACAGAAGCCTGGCGCGATCGCCTGGATGCGGATCGACGCGCGCGAGATCGCCAGTCAGACCGTATCCTGTCGTTGTGGGCCGGGGCCGTCCTGGTTCTGATGCTGTTGTACATCTGTATCGGCCCCAATCCCTACCAGCACGAAATCACTCTGGACCCCTTGACCGGCGGCGCCGAGACTTCGCCGGTCAATCGCCTGGTATGGCTGGGATTGCTGGGATTGGCGGCGCCGATCCTGTGGTTTCGACGCGCCGATATCCCGGCGATGGGCCTGCGCCTGGCGCCGCTGCTCGCGCTGTTCGTCTGGTTCGCTCTGACGACGCGCTGGGCGCTGGACCCGGCCGTTTCGACGCGACGGCTGATCCTCTATGTCGTCAATCTGGTGATATGCGTCGCCATCGTCCTGGGGCTGAAGGACAGTCGTCGCCTGCACCTGGGCCTGGCCGTCGGCTGCGCGATCCTGGTGGCGATCGACCTGGGGTCCTGGGCGGTCGCGCCGGGCGTATCGATGACGCCGCTGGGCCTGGCCGCCATCCATTCTCACAAGAACACCCTGGGCGCCGTCATGCTGCTGTCGGCCTTCGTGTGCGGAACCTGCGCCTGGTCGCGCGAGACCTGGCGCGAACAGCTCTTCTGGTGGATCGTCACCGCGCTTTCGGTCGTCCTGCTGATCGCCAGCCTGTCCAAGACCAGCCTGGCGCTGTTCGCCGCCCTGGCCTGTGCGACGCCCCTCATTGTCTTGATCGTAGCCCAGCGCCGCCTGGTCCGGGCGGGCCTGCTGACCGTCGCCGGCCTGGTCCTCGCCTGCGCCCTCTTCGGCTGGCTGGCGTTCAACGCCGTGAACGGGACCGACCCCTGGGCGCCGTTCGCGGGCGTCACCTTCACCCAGCGCACCGACGTCTGGGCCTTCGTCTGGGACGAGTTCCTGAAGCGGCCTTTGCGCGGCTGGGGCTTCGGATCCTTCTGGGACATCGATCCGGCGGTCCAGCCCAGCCTCCAGACCGACGCCTGGTTCGCCCGCCCCGACGCCTTCACCAACGAGGCGCACAATGGTTTCCTAGATTTGGCCGTAACCACCGGTCTGGTCGGCCTGGTCGGCGCGATCGTCATCTTTCTGCGCTGGATCGGCGGCGGCCTGTCGCTGATCCGCGCCTCTTTGGGCGAAGGTCATCGCCGATCGTTGGGCGCCGCCCTGGTGTTGGGCGTCTTTCCCCTGATGGTGTTCGGGCACAACTTCATGGAGAGCAGCTATTTCACCGCCAACTCCATCTTCGGCACGGTGCTGCTGCTGTTGGGGATAGAGATCGAGCGGCGTCTTATCCGCGCCTGAACCGCCGCAGCAGGACGATCAGGACCGCCAGCATGGCCGCCGCCTCCAGGGCCTGTCCGGCCGCCGTCCCCAGGATGGCGCCGCCCGGCCCCATGCGTCCCATACCCCACAGCACCCCCAGAGCCGCCACAGCCGAAGCGGTCGCGTTCGACAGGGCCAGGGCCTTGAACGCCTTCAGAATCTGCAACCCGGTCGAGACGACCACCTGCACGAATCCGAATGCGGCGCTCAGCCCCCACAGCGGCAGCATCCACCGCGCCTCGGCGTATTTCCCGGCGAACAAGGTCCCGGTGATCGTCGGCCACGCCGCCCAGACCACGCCCGCCCACAGGACGGCGAAGACCACGCCCGCCGCCGCCGACACGGCCAGCAGCCCGACATAGCCGCGCCAGTCGCCCGCGTCGCGTCGCGCAGCCAGATCGTTGCGGGCCGCCATGCTCCACGAAGAGGCCAGCAGCGGCGCGGGCCGTAGGAAGGTCTGGCTGAACGACAAGGCGGCCAACACCCCCGGCCCATAGGCGGCCCCAACCGCAAACACATAGAAGCGCGCCAGAATCTCGGTGCTCGACACGCCCAGGAACAGCCATCCCGAAGACCGCGCATAGGCCATATAGCCCGACAGCGCGCTCGACAGGCCGTGCCTAAGCCCATCGCTGGCGCGCCACAGGCCCGCCATGCCTACAAGCGCGTACGCCGTTCCCATCAGACCCAGCACATGCTCGGCCGTCAGGGGGCGAAGGACCGCCGCGCCGACGGCCAGCAGCCCGACGGCAACCAGCAGAACCGCCCCGGTCTGGAGCGCCGCCGCCCCGCCCTCGCCCCGGCTGAAACAGGCCAGACGCACATATTGCTGCAGCAGATAGGCCGGGACGAACAGCACCGCCGTCCAGACCCCGAACGCCCCGGCCCGCCCCAGAATCCCCGCCGCCAGGGCCGTCCCGACCGCCGTCAGCAACAGGAAGACGCCGGTCGCGGCCAACATGACCCGCTCGGTCTCCAACCGCGCCGGATCATGCCCCCGCGCGGCCGGCAGCACCTGCAGGTGCGCCACGCTGACCGCGTTCTGCACGCTGGCCAGGACATAGGCGACCGAGAACCACAGCACGCAGGCGCCGAACTGCTCGGGCGACATCAGACGTCCCAGGGCCAGGACCACGCCCAGGTTCAGCAGCGAGAACAGCCCCTGCTCGACCACCGCCGTCAGATAGCGCGAGGCGCCGCCCAACCGGGTGCCCAGCCGGACCGGGGCCCTCATCTGAAGCGGTTCAGGTCGTAGCTGAAGCCGAAGTTGAACGGCAGGACGCCGTTCAGATACTGGCGCACGAACAGATTGACCTCCGCGATCCGGCTGCGCGGCACGAAGATCAGGTCGCCGGGATGCAGCAGGAAGTCCTGCCGCTGATCCGCGTTGATCAGAGCGCGTGCATCCACCGTCTTGGCGGCTAGGCGTCCGTCGACGGCCCGGCGCAGGACGATCACCTTGCCGGTGCCCGCCGTCTCCGCCAACCCGCCCGCCGCCAGTATGGCCTGGGCGGTGTTCATCTCGCCCCGGATCTGCACCACGCCGGGCGTCTTGACCTCGCCCCCGACATAGATCTGCGAGGCGCCATAGGTGGTGACGGTGATCTGGACCTGCGGATTGCGCAGCACCCGTGCATAGGCCTCGGTCAGGCGCTGGCTGGCGTCACGCACCGTCAGGCCGCCGACCGGAACCGGGCCGATAGTGGGAAAGGCGCCCTGACCGTCAGGGCCCAGGACCACGTCCGCGTCCAGGTCCGTCTCGACCACGAAGCCCAGCCGCAATGCGTCGCCTGCGCTCAGCCGGTATTGATAGTCGTCCTGGCCCCAGGGCGCGAAATCATAGGGTTGCGCAGGCTGGACCGGCCCACCGCCCGAGGCGCAGGCGGCGGTCAGCAGGACCAGGGCGATCAAGCATCGGCGCCAGGCGGACATCGGCTCTCCAAGTCGCGCGCCGACTCGGTTCGGCCGCATGCCGCATCTTTCTGACTTTCCGGCGCAAAGCCAAGGGCGGACTGGCGTTTCGGACGCGACTCAGGGCTTTATGAAGGCTGCTGGGACGCCAGCCGCCCTCCTTGGCGGGATCGCCCTGTTCAGAGCCCGCGTATTGACCGATCGACCGCTGACAGATTTGGACGAACGCCCGCCGCCCCGCCCCGGCCTGGCGGTCACGATCCGCGAACTGGCGACGCCGGTCTTCTACCATTGGCGCAAGGCGTTGATCGCCTTTCTGATCCCGGTCGTTCTTGCATTGGCGGCCGCGTCCCTGGCCAAGCCGATCTACACCGCCCAATCGCGTCTGCTGATCCTGTTGGGCGACGAATATGTGTTCCGCCGCGCCGTCGGCGACGACACGACCGGCAATCCTCAGACCTTCGACCGCGCCCAGATCGTCCATGCCGAAATGGAGATTCTGGGCTCACGCGAACTGCGTGAGAAGACGCTGAACGAAATCGGCCTGGCGCGCGTCTATCCGAAGACGCGCGGCGGCGACGCGGGCATGAGCATGGCGCTGGAGCAGTTGGGCCGCGATCTGAAGATCGAGAACGTGCCCCAGTCCAACACCATCGAGGTTCAGCTGCGGCATCGCGATCCAAAGGTCGCGGCCGACTTCGTCAATCTGCTGGTGCGCAACTACATCGCCACACGCCGCGACATCTTCCAGCGGTCCGACAGCGCCGCCGTCTCGGACCAGCAGCGCGAATTGTCGGACCAGCTGGCCGCGACCGAAGCACAGATCGCTGACCTGTCGAACCGCTACGCCATCGGCGACTTCGACCAGGAGGTCCAGGCGGTCCAGCAGCAGCAGACCACTCTGACCGCCCAACTTGCGGCCCAGGACCAGGCGATCGCCAACGCCGCCGCCCGCGCAGACCGTCTGGCGTCCCAGCTTCGCGCCTCGCCGTCGGTCATTCCGCTGAACACCGACCAGGCCCGGTCCCAACAGGTGTCCACTCTGACCCAGAATTTGATGTTGCTGCGCGAGCGCCAGCGCATCGCCGCCGCGCGCTATACGGACGACTATCCGCTGGTGGTCGAACTGAATCGCCAGATCGCCGACCTCGAAGCCCAGATCGCCGCCGCGCCGCAATCCCAGACCGACCTGATCCGCAGCGGTCCCAATCCGGTCAGTCAGCAGATCGAGACCCAACTGGCCACGACGCGCGGCGAACTGGCGGGCCTGCGTTCCGGCCGAACCGAGGTCGGACAGGCCCTGCAGGCTGCGCGCCGACGACTGGCGCAACTGGTCGAGATCGGTCCCCGGTATCGCGAACTCACCCGCCAGCGCGCCCTGACGGAAACCGCCTATCGCAGCGTCGCCGAGAACGCCGAGGACACGCGCCTGCAGAACACCATCGCCGGCGCGAACGCCAACGTCCGCGTCATCGAAACCGCCCGCCCCCCGACCAAGGCCCGTACCGGACGACTGCTGATCCTGGCGGCCGGGCTGCTGGTCGGCGTCTTGGCTGCTCTGGCTGTCATCATCGTTTCGGCTGCGACGACCCCAGTGATGCTGACCCCGCGCGACGTCGAGACCAGATTGCGTGTCCCGGTCCTGGCCGCCGTTCCGCTGGCCGATCACGACGACCGTCCCATCATTCCCCGCTGGCGTCCCCTGCCCGAACGGCTGACGGCGGACGAGGCGGCCTTGATCCTGCGGCGGCTTCAGGACGCGAACGGCCGATCCGGCGCCTTGGTCGTCATCGGCCCCGAGAACGAGGTCGGCGTCACCAGCATGGCCCTGGACCTGGCCATAGCGGCGGCCTTCCGTTCCGGGGTCCCGACCTTGCTGATCGACGCCGAGCCGGCCGACGCGGGCGGCCTGTTCATGGCGTTACGATCCGCCGGCGCACGCATGGGCGAAACTTCGGACAACCCCTATGTCCAGCGCATTGAGGACAGCAACCTCTATGTCACCACGCCCATGGCCCGCGCCGGCTCCACCATTTCCGAAGCACGCTGGAAGACCTTCATCGACGGAGTGAGGGCCCTGTTCCCGGTCGTCGTCATCGACGCGCCGTCGCTGCAACGCTCATCGGCGGCCCTGTTGCTGGCTCCGCTGGCGGACCTGTCCGTCATCGTGATCGAGGCCGAAGAAACACGCACCGCCGTCGCCGCCAATCTGATCGAGCGCGTCGCGGCCTCGGGGGGCAAGATCGCTGGCGTGATCCTGAACATGCGGCGCTTCCACATTCCGCGCTTCATCTATTCCCGCATCTAGCGGACGACCGGCGCAGGACCTCCGCACCGACGGATGCAAGCGTTTCCCGGCCTAGATCAGGCCATGCCCCTTAGGCAGTTCGGCGTAGCGGTGGACGCGGGTCGCCATGACCAGGCCGAAGCCGATCATCACCGTCAGCATGACCGTGCCGCCGTTCGACAACAGCGGCATGGGCACGCCCACGACCGGCGCCAGACCCATCACCATCGCCCCGTTGATAAGAACATACAGGGCGAAGGTCGCTGTCACGCCAAGTGTGCCCAACCGGCCGAAATGGCTGTGCGACAGGGACGCAATTCTGAGCGAGATCAGGATGATGGCGGCATAGCAGGCCAAAAGGGTGAAGGTTCCGACAAAGCCGAATTCCTCGGCGAAGGCGGCGAAGATGAAGTCGGTCTGGCGTTCGGGCAGGAACTCCAACTGGCTCTGACTGCCCAGTCCGAAGCCGCGCCCCAGAAGGCCGCCCGACCCCATGGCGATCTTGGACTGGACGATCTGATAGCCCTTGTCGGCCATGTCGGCCTCGGGATTCAGGAAGGTCAGCACCCGGTGCCGCTGATAGTCGTGCATGCCGAACATGACATAGGGGGGAACCAGCACCGCCGCCGCGATCACCAGCGGCAGGATGATGCGCCAGCTCAGCCCGGCGGCGAACATCACCGCCGCCCCCGTCAGGCCGATCAGCATGGCCGAACCCAGGTCCGGCTGGTGCGCGACCAACAGGAACGGCAGACCGATGATCGCCACCGGGACGATCAGCTTCCAGTGGAAGCTGGCCTCCTTGGCCGTGACGCCGTGATACCAGCGGGCCAGCGCCAGCACGACGCCGATCTTCATGATCTCGGACGGCTGGATGCGGGTGAAGCCCAGGTCCAGCCAGCGCGTGGCGCCCAGGGCGTGATAGCCCAACGGCGTCTCCACCAGCGCCAGCAGCACCAGAGCCACCCCATAGATCGGATAGGCCAAGGCGAACCAGTAGCGGATGTTGATCATCGACAAGGTCAGCATCAGCGCCAGACAGACGCCGAACCGGATCATGTGTTTGGCCGCCCATGGCGACCACGACCCGCCCGCGACCGAGTAAAGCATCAGGCCGCCTGTACCGGCGACGATGCACAGGAGCGCAGTCAGTCGCCAATCGATCTGGCCCAGCTTGGTCGAGAAACGCTCGCGCTCGCCCGGACGCGACAGAGCGGAGGCCGTCATACGCGCGGCTCGGACAGATAGGGTTGCGGCCCATCGGCGGCCGGCGCGGCAGGACTGGGGGCCGCCGTCGAGGGCGCGACGGCGTCCGGCTCAGGCGCTGCGCCGACCAGGCCCTCGTCGATCTGGGGGCCGGTCGCCTCAGGCGGCGGCGGCCGTTCGATGCGGGCGCGCATGTCCGGGTCTTTCAGCAGAACGGTGCGCATCACCTCGCGTGCACGCGGCGCGCCTGCGGTGGCGCCGCCCTTGCCGCCGTGCTCGATAATCACCGCCACAGCGTAGCGTGGCGCATCGATAGGGGCGAAGGCGACGAACAGGTTGTGATCCTTCAAGGCCCAGACGTTGCTCTTGCGCGAGCCGGATCCATAGTTCCGGACCTGGGCCGTGCCGGTCTTGCCGGCCATCTGGATATCGCCCAGCCCCAGCTGGCTCTGGCGATAGGCGGTGCCGGATCGGTCGTTGGCCACGGCGATCATGCCCTGGCGCACATATTCGATATGGGCCGGATCGAACGGCAGATCCGGCGCCTCGTCGCCGCGGGGCTGCTCGACACCGCCGATCGACTTGATCAGGCGCGGCATCAAAGCCTTCTTGCCGTTCGCCAGGCGCGAGGTCATGACCGCCAGCTGCAGGGCGTTGACCGTGATGGCGCCCTGCCCGATCGCCACCGAGGTCGTCTCGCCCGGATGCCAGACGGGATCACGCGGGAAGGTTCGGGCCTTCCATTCGGTGGACGGCAAAAGACCCTTCTTCTGATTGTCCACGCCGATGTCGAAGATGTGCTCGAACCCCAGCGCAAGGCCGGCCTTGCGGATATTGTCCACGCCGGCGCGGTTGCACATGCTGTAGAAATAGACGTCGCAGGAGTTCTTGATGGCGTCGTGCATGTTCTGCACGCCGTGCCGGCCCCAGCAGCGCTGAATGCGATTGCCGTTGCGGAACGCCCCGGTGCAGACGACCGTCTGGTTCGGATCGACCCCCGCCTCCAGCAAGGCCAGGGCCGTGGTCGGCTTGAACGTCGAACCCGGCGCGAAGGTGCCGTTGATCGTCTTGTCCAGCAGCGGCTTGCGCTCATAATCCGCCAGGGCGCGATAGACCTTGGACGGCACCCCGCCGACGAACAGGTTGGGATCGAAGGACGGGGCCGACATCATGCACAGGATGTCGCCGTTGCGGACGTCCATGACCACGCAGGCGCCGGATTCGTCGCCGAACACCTCCAGCGCCCGGTTCTGCACGTCGGCGTCCAGGGTCAGGACGACTTCCTTGCCCGGCACCGCCGGTCGCGATCCGCCGATGTCCTCGGCCACCACCCGGCCGCGGGCGTCCACCTCGACCCGGTTGCCGCCCGGCACGCCACGCAGCGACGTATCCAGAGCCTTTTCCACGCCCTGGCGGCCGATGCGGAAGCTGGGGTTGAACAGAAGCGGCGGCGGCTGCTCGCCCTTGGCGCGGATCGCCTGGACGTCGCGGTCGTTGACCTTGGCCACATAGCCGATGACGTGGGCGAACGCCCCTCCGAACGGGTAGTAGCGGGCCTCGTTCATATCGACCATCACGCCGGGCAGTTCGTTGGCGTATTGATTGACCTTGGCGAACTCTTCCCAGGTCAGGTCGCTCTTGACCGGCACCGGGTTGAACTTGGGCGAGGCGTTCACGTCGCGGATGATCGCCCGACGGCGCTCCAGGGTGTCGGGCAAGAGCTGGCCCAGCAAGTCCAGCGTCTCGTCCAGATCCTTGGTCTCGTCCCGGACCACCAGCACGCGGAAGCTGGGGCGGTTGCCGGCGATGACGACGCCGTTCCGATCTTTGATCAGGCCGCGCGGCGGGGGCACCAGGCGAAAGTTGAACTGGTTCTGCGACGACAGTGTCGCATATTCCTGGGCTTGGACGACCTGCAGCTGGCCCAGCCGCCCGATCAGAGCCGCGACGCCCAGGGCCGTGGCCCCGCCCAGCACGAACGTTCGCCGCAGGAACGACCCCTGCCGCTCGTTGACGTCCGAGAAGAAGATGGAGGGTTCACCGCTCATCGGAACCGAATATCTCCGTCGTCGAACCGTTCGATCATCCAGTTGGCCAGCGGATACAGCAGCAATGTGGGCGCAATCTGACCAAACACCGCAAACAGGGACGGCGCATTGCCGGCCCGAACCGTGACGATGACATAGGCCAAGCCGAACGCCCCCAGAGTGCAGGCCACATACCACCCCAGCCGGATCAGCCCCTCATGGCCGGCCAGCAGGTTTCTTGACAGCAGCAGCACGCCATAGACCGCCATCAGACACAGTGGCCAAAGTCCCAGCGGCGTGTTCCAAAACAGGTCCAGGAAAAGACCCAGGGCGAACAGTACGACCGCCGCGACCATCGACGGACGGATCAGCGGCCAGGAAAAGGCCAGCACCATCGGAACGACCGGCTCGGGCAATCTCAGACCGAACAGTTGGATCGGCGTGCCCAGGATCACGGTCGCGGCGACGGCGGCCAGAGATGGATAGACGACCCATTGCAGTGGCCCGACGACGCGGACCGCGACCGGGCGTCTCACCGCTGACCCTCCGTCGTCGGCGCGGGCGTCGTGGCCTGGGGAGCGGCCGCCTGTGGCGGCGGGATCTGGCCCGACGGCGCAGCCTGGGCCGACGAAGGTCGCGGCGAAGCGGGCCGCGCCGTCGTCGGTCGCTGGGTTGCGGCGGGCGTAGCGCCCCCCGCAGCCGGGCTGGATGTCGGATTGGGCGCAGCGGTCGCCGCGGCAGCGGCAGCAGCGGCGCGCGCGCGCTCGGCCTGCGCCTGGGCTTGAGCCTGGCGACGCGCGGCGGCGTCGCCGATGGCGGCGGCCTGTTGCGCCGTCGGTTCCGGCGCTGTGTTCAGCCCAGCAAGAGGTGGCGCGTTCAGCGCGTTGGGATCGACCAGTTGGGCGAAGTTCTGGAACAGCAGCACCCGGACATAGTCGACGGCGCCCCGGTCGCTGAACAGCTTGACCCGCCAGGCTCCGTCCATACCCTTGGCCACCACGCCCACCGGCAGGCCGCGCGGCAGGCCGCCGCCGTCGCCCGAGCTCAACACCCGATCACCGGCTTTCAGCGCCCCGACGCCGCGGATGAAGTCCAGACGCGGACTGTTGCTGCCGTCGCCGGTCAACACCGCCCGCGCGTCGGTCCGTTCGATCAACACCGGAGTGCGCGACGCCACGTCCGTCAGCAGCACCATACGGCTGACCCCGCCGGTCACGCCCGTGACACGCCCGACCAGACCGTTCTCGTCCACGACGGGATTGCCGACATGCACCCCCCTGGCCGCACCGACGTCCAGCAGCTTGGATCGGCTGAAGGGGCCGCGCGATTCCAGCACGGCGCGCGCGGCGACGGTCGGCACCGGCGGATCCAGCCGCAGCCCCAACAGGGCCTCGTAGCGCGCATTGACGTTCTTCAGCGCAACGGCCTCGGCCTTCCACGCCCTGAGCTCGGCGACCTCCGCCTTCAACTTGCGATTCTCGGACACGGCGAAGAAATAGCCGCCGATCGCGTCACCGACCGATCCGGCCCAGCGCACGGGCGCAGACAGGACGCCGCCGACCGGACCGGCGACCGCTTCCACACCGCCGCGCACGGCCTGAACGCTGGAGCCGCCTTCGGGCGTCGTACGGTCGGTCGCCAGCAGCACCCCGGCCCCGACCACGCCCACGACGGCGACCACCGCGGCGGTCCACGCCAGCGGCACCTTCAGGTTTTCAAAGGGGCCGTCGCGAAACGCCACGGGCGACCTTCCAGCAAAAGGGTTGGGAATCGGCGGGACGCCGCCCGCCGTTCTGCCTGCCTATCGCAAAATCGGGCGGCGAAAGAAACCCGATCACGACAGACTGATCGTGGTGGCGGCCTGGACGAACACCGGCCGCCGGCGGATCAGAGCGCGGAGTCGAGCACGCCCTTCATCCAGCGCGGATGTTCCAGCACGCGGCCGCAACCGATCGCCACGCACGACAGCGGATCGTCCGCCACCGAGACCGGCAGGCCGGTGTGGTCGCGGATCTCGACGTCCAGGCCACGCAACAGGGCGCCGCCGCCCGTCAGCATGATGCCCTTGTCGGCGATGTCGGCCGCCAGTTCCGGCGGCGTGGCTTCCAGCGCGACCTTCACGGCCTCGATGATCTGCGTCACCGGCTCGGCCAGGGCTTCCGCCGCCTGACGTTCCGAGATGCGGACCTCGCGCGGCACGCCCTGCATCAGGTCGCGGCCCTTGACCTCGATGGACAGGCCTTCGCCGTCGGCCGGGATGCGGGCGGTGCCGATATCCTTCTTGATGCGCTCGGCGGTCGTTTCGCCGATCAGCAGATTATGGTTGCGGCGCATGTAGCTGATGATGCTGTCGTCCATCTTGTCGCCGCCGACGCGGACCGAACGCGAATAGACGATGCCGGACAGCGACAGGACGGCGACTTCCGTCGTGCCGCCGCCGATGTCGACGACCATGGAGCCGGTTGGCTCATGAATCGGCAGGCCGGCGCCGATCGCGGCGGCCATCGGCTCGTCGATCAGGCCCACGCGGCGGGCCGAGGCGTTCAGGCAGCTGTCGTTGATCGCGCGGCGCTCGACCGCCGTTGCGCCGGACGGCACGCAGACGATGATCTTGGGATTCACGAAACCCTTGCGGTTGTGCACCTTGCGGATGAAGTGCTTGATCATCTCCTCGGCGACTTCGAAGTCGGCGATGACGCCGTCGCGCATGGGGCGGATGGCTTCCATGTGACCGGGGGTGCGGCCCAGCATCTGCTTGGCCTCGATCCCGACGGCGTGGACGATCTTGCGCCCGCCGACGTTACGCAGCGCCACCACGGAAGGCTCGTTCAGAACGATGCCCTTTCCCTTCATGTAGATCAGGGTGTTGGCGGTGCCCAGGTCCATCGCGATGTCGTTCGAGATCGCGCCGAAAAGGGAAAAACTCATGGGAATGGATACCGTTGCTTGCTGGCCAAGGGCGTCTTCTGTTCGCAGTCGACCTGGCGACGCCCCGCTGCCCGACATCCCCACGCCGGACAGGTCCTGATCGTCTTCGCCATGCCTACCAGCGGCGGGTTTGCCTGTATGGAAACGGGATTACAAGCCCCGATGACGGTCTCGTCATGTGAGAGGCGCGTCCGCGGGCGTGGGACTGGCGAATGTAGGCTTGCGGACGCTTCGCCGGCCGCCTTGCGACGGCCGGAAACCGCGCCGGACGATCAGACGGCGGACAGACCTTCCGCCGCCAGGACCCTTTGAACCGCCGGCCGCGCCTGGACGCGATCCAGGTGATCGTTCAGCTTCGGAAACCGCGCCGTGTCCAGGAAACCGGCCTGCCGCCCCCAGCGCGTGAAGACGCTCAGATAGCCGTCCGCGACCGTATAGGCCTCGCCCATTGCCCACGGCCCCTTGAACAGATGGTCCTCGACCAGCCGATATTTGGCCAGCGCCGTCTCCAGCGCCGCGTCCTTGGCGTCGCCCTCCAGCGGCGGCTTGGCGAACAGGGCCCGCCCGACCGCCGGGTGCAGCGAGGCGCCCAGGAAGCTGTTGAACGCCAGCAGCCGGGCGACGTCGAAGGCCGAGGCCGCATCGGCCAGCTTCGCCTGCGGATGCGTCTGGGCGACATAGCTCATGATCGCCAGGTTCTCGGTCAGGACGCCCTGGTCCGTGACCAGGGCCGGCGTCACGCCCGCCGGGTTGATCGCCAGATAGTCGGGCGTCTTCTGCTCGCCGGCCCTCAGGTCGATCTTCACGACCTCGTAGTCCGCGCCCGCCTCCTCCAGCGCGATGTGCGAGGCCATGGCGCAAGCGCCGGGCGAATAATACAGTTTCAGCATCTTAATCTCCTCGCGCGGCCTCGCGCCGCTTGACCAATTCGCGCACCAAAAGCATCAGCGCCAGCCACGCCAGCGCCACTCCGGCCAGGATGGCCGACGTCCAGATTCCGTCGCCGCTGACCGCCGTCATGAACGATCCGCCGAAGAAGGCGACCAGGGCGGTCTTGGGCAACACCCCCAGGGCGCAGCCGGCCAGAAAGCCCGGAAACGACGCCCGCGCCGCGCCGAACGCCATGTTGACCACGATGAAGGGCGCGGAGGGCACGTTGCGGATCATGAAACTGGCGTAGAAGGCGTTTTTGCCCACGAACCGCGTCAGCCGCCCGACCGTCTTGCCGCCGTGCCGCTCCAGCAGCCGCGCCGTCGGCCCGCGCCCCAGCCAATAGGTGACGCCCGCCGACACCACGGTCGCGATCCAGCTGTAGAGGAATCCAAACCACGGCCCGAACGCCACGACGCAGGCGGCGATCAGGATGAACTGCGGCGCGCCGAAGAAGGCCGAGAGGGTGAAGACCACGATAGCGGCGACCAGCCCCCACGGTCCATGCCGGAACCCGGCCAGCCACGCTTCGAGCTGATCCTCGGCCTCCAGCCCCAACTGGCTCTTGCCCACCGCGAACAGGGCCGCCATCGCGCCCAGCAGCAAGGCCGTCGCCAGCACCGCCCGCCAGCGACGCGCCTCCATGTTCGACAGAAAATCGACGATCCAGCGCATCAGAGCCGCCGCTTATCACCCGTCGTCGGCATTAGCGAGCGTCAGCGCATTGTCCCGGGCGGCGACGGCGCGTAAACAACCCCGCCTCCCCGGCATGAATCTTTCAAATCGACGGGAATATGATGTCCAGCCTGCAATCTTCCGCCCTCGCCCGCGTCAAGCCTTCGGCCACCATCGCCGTGACCGCCCAGGCCCGGAAGCTGAAAGCGGAAGGTCGCGACGTGATCGGCCTGGGCGCGGGCGAACCGGACTTCGACACCCCAGACAATGTCAAACAGGCAGCCATCGACGCGATCAATCGCGGCGAGACCAAATACACCGACGCCGACGGCATGCCCGAGCTGAAGGCCGCCATCGTCGCCAAGTTCAAGCGCGAGAACGGCCTGGACTATACGACGGCCAACATCCACGTCGCGCCGGGCGGCAAGCCGGTCATTTTCAACGCCCTGATCGCCACCCTGAACCCCGGCGACGAGGTCATCGTGCCCGCCCCTTATTGGGTCAGCTATCCCGACATGGTGCTGCTGGCTGGCGGCGAGCCCGTCACCGTGGTCGGCGAGGAGAAGGACGGCTTCAAGCTGCTGCCCGCCGTGCTTGAGGCGGCGATCACGCCCAAGACCCGCTGGCTGATCCTGAACAGCCCGTCCAACCCCACCGGCGCCGCCTACACCCGCGCCGAACTGGAGGCCCTGGCCGAAGTGCTGCGTCGCCACCCGCACGTCTGGGTGCTGACCGACGACATGTACGAGCATCTGGTTTATGGCGACTTCGAATACACCACCATCGCCCAGGTCGCGCCGGACCTGATCGATCGCACTCTGACAGTCAACGGCGTGTCCAAGGCCTACGCCATGACCGGCTGGCGCATCGGCTACGCCGGCGGCCCCAAGCCGCTGATCGACCTGATGCGCAAGGTCGCCAGCCAAACCACCTCCAACCCCGCCAGCATCAGCCAATGGGCGGCGGTCGAGGCGTTGAACGGCCCGCAGGACTTCATGGCCGAGCGCAAGGCGGCCTTCGAGAAGCGTCGCGATCTGGTCGTGTCGATGCTGAACCAGGCCTCGGGCGTGACCTGCGCCACCCCGGAGGGCGCCTTCTACGTCTATCCGTCCATCGCCGGCCTGATCGGCAAGACGACGGAGGGCGGCGTGGTCATCGACGGCGACTCCACCTTCGCCACGGAACTGCTGAATGCCGAGGGCGTGGCCGTGGTCCAGGGCGAGGCCTTCGGCCTCAGCCCCTATTTCCGCATCAGCTACGCCACCTCGGACGCGGTGCTGGAAGAGGCCTGCACCCGCATCCAGCGTTTCACCGCCTCGCTGCGCTGATCGCTACCGTCACCACGAACAAAAAACGGCGGCTCGTTCGAGCCGCCGTTTTCTTTTTAGCCTTCAGACCAAGCGTCAGGGTCGACTGGCCATGCCCAGCTTGACCGGCTTGGCGTCGTCCGACGCCCCGCCGCCACGCTTCACGCCCCACAGCAGGATGATCGGCGCGCCGACATAGATCGACGAATAGGTGCCGATGATGATGCCGAACATCAGTGCGACCGAGAAGCCGAACAGGGCCTCGCCGCCGAAGATGGCCAGGGCCGCCAGCACCATGACGGCGGTGACGCCGGTGATGATGGTCCGCGACAGGGTCTCGTTCAGCGAAAGGTCGATCACGTCGCGCAGCGGCATGGTCTTGTATTTCCGCAGGTTCTCGCGAAGGCGGTCGAACACGACGACGGTGTCGTTCATCGAATAGCCGATCACGGTCAGTACGGCGGCGACCATGTTCAGGCTGAACTCCAGCTTGAACAGCACGATCAGGCCGAAGGTCAGGATCACGTCGTGCAGCAGGCCGACCACGGCGCCGAAGCCGAACTGCGGCTCGAACCGGAACCAGATGTAGAGGAACATCAGGCCGATCGCGACACCCAGCGCCAGCAGGCCCGAGGTGAACAGTTCGCCCGACACCTTGGAGCCGACGACGCTGACGCCCGAATAGTTGACCTGACCTACGGCCTTGCTGATCGCGCCCTCGACCTGCTGGACCACCTGGGTCTGGTCGCGGCCTTCCGGCACCTGGAAGCGCAGGATGGCGGTCGATCCGTCATCGACGTTGGTGTCGCGCCGGGCGATGCCCTGCACCTGCACGTCGCCCAGGTTCAGGCCGTTCACCGTCTCGCGCACGCGGTCCAGCTGGATTTCCTGGCCGGCGGGCTTGGACACTTCCATCGAGGCGCCGCCCCGGAAGTCGATGCCCATGTTCAGACCCGGCACGAAACAGGCCACGATCGAGGCCACGCACAGGATTACGGACAGGATGCCGGCGCCACGCGAATATTTGACGAAATGAAAGTTCGTCTTCTGCGGCAGCAGCTTGATAAGGGGCCATCCACGCATCGCCATCACTCCGCGATCGGCAGTTTTTTGGGCTTGGCCGTCTTGAGCCAGTAGCCGAGCAGGACCTGGGCGACCAGGACCGAGGAGAAGACCGAGGTGAAGACGCCGATGGTCAGGGTCCAGGCGAAGCCGCGCACCGGCCCCTCCCCGAACACGAACATGATGCCGGCGGCGACCAGGGTGGTCAGGTTGGCGTCGATGATGGTGCCCATGGCCTTGTTGAAGCCGGCGTCCATCGAGGCGATCACGCTGCGGCCCGACCGGGCCTCGTCGCGCATCCGCTCATAGATCAGCACATTGGCGTCCACGGCCACGGCGAAGGTCAGGATCAGACCCGCGATGCCCGGCAGCGTCAGCGTCGCCTGCGTCAGCGACATGGCCGCCACGATCAGCACGCCGTTCAGCACCAGTCCGACCACGGACACGCCGCCGAACAGGAAGCCATAGGCCAGGATCATGAACACCACGATGATGGCGAAACCGACCGCCGTGGACAGGGCGCCGGCGGCGACCGCGTCCGCGCCCAGTTCGGCGGTCACGGTGCGGCGCTCCTCCACGTTCAGCGGCGCCGGCAGGGCGCCCCCGTTCAGCAGGTTCACCAGGGTCGAGGCTTCCTGGATCGAGAAGTTGCCGGTGATCTGGCCCGAACCCGTTGTGATCGCGCTCTGGATCGTCGGGGCCGAGATGACCTTGCCGTCCAGGATGATGGCGAAGGGCTTCTGCAGGTTGGCGGCGGTCGCCTCGCCGAAGCGGCGCGCGCCGGCGCCGTCGAAGCGGAAGTCGATGGCCGGACGGCCGTTCTGGTCGGAGCCGACGCCCGCGCGGGTCAGGTTCTCGCCCGACACCAAGACGCGCTTCTTGACCAGATAGGGGGTGCCGTCCTCGCCTTGCAGCAGTTCGGAATCGGGCGGCACGCGGCCGGCCAGTGCGTCGTTCACCGAGTTCTCGACATCCACCATCTGGAAGGTCAGCTGGGCCGTCTGGCCGATGACCTCCTCCAGCTTGGACGGATCGCTTTCGCCCGGCGCCTGGACCACGATCCGGTCGGCGCCCTGACGGGTGATGGAGGGTTCGCGCGTGCCCAGGCTGTCGATCCGGCGGCGCACCACCTCGATCGACTGATCCACCGCCGTCGCGCCCATGCTGTTCAGCGCGGCGTCTGTATAGGCGAAACGGATACGGTTATCGCCCAGCCGGGTCGCGGTCCGCTCGACCTGCGCGCCCGGACCGGCCGCGCCGCCCAGTTGCTGAAGCGCCTTGAACGCCGCGTCGCTCTGGGCCGGGTTGGCCAGGGTCACGACCACGCCGCCGGCCTCGCGCTGGAAGCCGTTGGTGGCGATGCCCGCCCCGTTCAGCGTGACCCGCACGTCCTCGATCAGGTTGGTGACGCGCTTTTCGCGCATCTTCGGCACGTCGACTTCCAGCAGCAGATACGATCCGCCCTGCAGGTCCAGCCCCAGGTTCAGCGCGTTCTTCGGCAACCAGCCGGGCAGCGCCGCCCGTTGAGCCGGGCTCAGCAGGTTGGGATAGGCCAACAGGCAGCCGATGATCGCCGAAGCGACGACGAGAATGACTTTCCAGCGCGACAGCTGAATCATTTGGGCGGTCCCCGGTCAGCGATACGCGGTGTCAGGCCTTGGAATCGTTGGCGGCGATGGCGGCGCGGTTGCGCACCTCGGCGATCATCGCCTTGACCACGCGCACGTTCACGCTGGGCGCGATCTCGACGTTCACTTCGGCCTCTTCCACGCGCGTGACCTTGCCGATCATGCCGCTGCCCAGCACGACGGTGTCGCCGCGCTTGACCGCATTGATGGCCGCCGCGTGATCCTTGGCGCGCTTCTGCTGCGGACGGATCAGCAAAAAGTAGAACAGGATGAAGATGGCGACGATCGGCAGGAACTGCATGATCACGGCCATCATGCCGCCGTCAGCTGGGGCGCCCATGGGAAGTCTCCGAAACACGAGGGGGACAGCCCTCGTCGGCGTCCCATTAAAACCAGGCGCGGAACCTAGGGCCACGCCTCGCGGATTGCAACGCGGCTGAAGCCTGATCGGATCGGACGAAACCGCGCAGCGGTGCGGCCGATATGTGAATCAGGCTGCGAGACCGGCCGTCAGCGCGGCAATACGCTCAAGGGATCGACCGCGACCGGGTCGTCGCCGCGCATCTGACGGGTTTCGAAATGGATCGAGGGGCGCCCGTCGCCGGCGGTCATGCCGACCGTCCCGATCTGCTGCCCGGCGCGCACGTCGTCGCCGTCGCGCACCGTCGCCGAACCCAGATGGCCATAGACCGTGCGCCAGCCCCCGGCATGGACAACCAGGACCGTCAGCCCCTGCCCCACCAGATCGTCGCCGACATAGGCCACGCGGCCGGCGGCCGAGGCCGTGACGGCGGTTCCGGCCGGCGCGCCGATGTTGATCCCGTTGTTCCGCTCGCCCATTCCGACCGGGCCGAACCGGCGCAGGATGTCGCCGCGCACGGGCCAGGCCAGGCCTGCCGAGGCGCTGGATGCGGCGGGCGCGGCAGCGACAGGAGCCGCTGCGGTCGGTCGGCTCTGAGCCGGCAGGGCCGCATTGCCCGAAGGCGGCGGCGGCGGCGGCGGCGGCACGGCGCCCGTGTTCGGGACATAGACTCCCGTCGGCGACGGGCCGGTCGCATAGGGATCACGCCCGGTGTCAACCGCCGATTCCGGCAGGATGATTCGCTGGCCCGTCGTGATCGCGCCGCGGGGCCCCAGGCCGTTCAGGTCGATCAGAACCTGAACCGGCGTCTGGAACCGACGCCCCACGCCCGAAATCGTGTCGCCCGCCTGAATCACATAGGCGGCGCCCGGCGCCGTCGATCCCGAGCGGGGCGGCGTTGCGTCGTGGCGCTGGGAGGGGGCGTATAGGCGGGCGGGTTGGACGTATAGGGCGCGGCGGTAGCGGCGGCGGCAGGGCGCCGCCGTCGATCTGACCCACGGGCGCGGTCGCCATCGGCGACGGGGGCGAATAGGGCTGGGTTTGCGCCGGAGCGGGATAGCCGCCCTGCATCTGACCTTGGCCCTGCGGCGCGGGATAGGCCCCGCCCATCTGGCCCGGCGCGGGCGTGGCCCGCGTGGAATAGCGCGGCTCGGACGGATAGCTCATGCAGGCCGCCGTGGTCAGCGTCGCCCCCGCGATCAGCACCGCTCTCATCCAGCCCGACATTCTCGCCACCGGCCGCTCCTCCCAAGGTTAATTCTAGCGCGTCCGGTTTGCCCGCTCGCGCCCGTAAATCCAACCCCGCAATCATCGCGGAATTGGGGCGCGAAGGTTAACGGCCCAGACAGCGAGCGCCTGTGTCACGAACGGCTGCCCGCAAATGAGGGGCTATCCCTCCTTCGCCGTCCCCTCGACCAGGGGCACGAAACGAACTTCGGTCAGGCTTTCGCGGCGGAAGGCGCCGTCGGCCTGGCCGACGTAGCGATGCAGCATCTGCACCGAGGTGCGCCCCACCGGCGCGACCAGCACCCCGTTCGGCTTCAGCTGTTTCAGCAGTTCGGTCGGCTCGGTGGGGGAAGCCGCCGTGACCATGATCCGGTCGAACGGCGCCTGTTCGGGCCAGCCCAGGCCGCCGTCGCCGTGCCGGGTGATGACATTGTCCACGCCCAGCAGCTTCAGCCGGCCCTCCGCCTCGGCCAGCAGGCTGCGATAGCGTTCCACCGAATAGACATAGCGCGCCAGCTTCGACAGGACCGCGCACTGGTATCCGCTGCCCGTCCCGATCTCCAGCACCCTGTGGCGCGGCTGCACTTCCAGGGCCTGCGTCATCAGGCCGACGATATAGGGCTGGCTGATCGTCTGGGCGCAGTCGATGGGCAGGGCCTGATCTTCCCAGGCCTGGTCCAGGAATTTCTCGTGCACGAAGACAGAGCGGTCCACGCTCTCCATGGCTCCCAGAACGCGCGCGTCGGTCACGCCCTGCCGCCTCAGCGACAGGATCAAACGGCCGGCGCGGTCGTCGTGCAGGTTCAAGCGGCGCGGTCCGTCTTCTTCGGCGGCGCCCCGCCCAGCACCTTCTTCAGGTCGTGGACGCTGGACATATGGGTCAGGTCTATGTGCAGCGGCGTGACCGAGATACGGCCCTCATCGATGGCCCTCAGGTCCGTGCCCTCGGCGTGCTCCTGCTTCTCGCCCCGGAAGCTCATCCAGTAATAGTCGCGCCCGCGCAGGTCGGTGCGGCGCACGGCGTGCATTTCGCCCACGTCGCGGAACCCTTGCGTCGTCACCTCGACCTGCTCGACCTGTTCGGGGCGTCGGTTGGGGAAGTTCAGGTTCATCACCACGCGCGGCGCCCATTTCTGCTCCAGAAGTCGAGCGATGATGGCGGGGGCGAAGGCCTCGGCCGTCTCCCAATGGGCGACCACCTCGTCGTGGAACCGCTCCAGGCTCTGGCTCAGGGCGATGGAGCGGATGCCGAACGCCATCCCCTGCAACGCGCCCGCCACCGTGCCGGAATAGCTGACGTCCTCGCCGATGTTGTGCCCGCGATTGACGCCCGACAGCACCAGGTCCGGTCGTTCAGGCATCAGGTCGTTGACCGCCAGCACGACGCAGTCGGTCGGTGTCCCCGTCACCGCAAACCGCTTTTCGCCCAGGTTCAGCACGCGCAGAGGCTCGGTCAGGGTGATCCCCCGCCCCTTGCCCGACTGCTCGACGGCGGGCGCACACACCCACACGTCGTCGCTGATCGTCCGCGCGATCCGCTCCAGACAGGCCAGCCCCTCGGCCTCGATCCCGTCGTCGTTGGTCAGAAGAATCCGCATTTAAGCCGCACCCACGAATTCCAGCCCGCCCATATAGGGTCGCAGCACGGCGGGCACGGCGATGCGGCCGTCCTCCTGCTGATAGTTCTCCATGATCGCCACCAGCGTCCGGCCGACCGCCAGGCCCGAGCCGTTCAGGGTGTGGACGAACTCGGTCTTCTTCTCGCCGGCGCGCTTGAACCGGGCGTCCATGCGCCGCGCCTGGAAGTCGCCGCAGTTCGAGCAGCTGCTGATCTCGCGATAGGTCCCCTGGCTGGGCAGCCAGACCTCCAGGTCGAAGGTCTTCTGCGCTGAAAAGCCCATGTCGCCCTTGCACAGCAGCATCCGCCGGAACGGCAGCTCCAGCGCCTTCAGCACCGCCTCTGCACAGCCCGTCATCCGCTCATGCTCGGCGTCTGAGTCCTCCGGCCGCGCGATGGACACCATCTCGACCTTCGAGAACTGGTGCTGGCGGATCAGCCCGCGCGTATCGCGCCCCGCCGACCCCGCCTCGGCCCGGAAGCACGGCGTCAACGCCGTCATCCGCATCGGCGTCGCCAGCTCGTCCTCGGACAGGATGCTCTCGCGCACGAGGTTGGTCAGGGAGACTTCGGCGGTGGGGATAAGGTAGCGAAGCCGTTCGATAAAATTGCCAGATCCGGAGCCAATAGAAAGGCCGCTCCCAGTGTCCTTGATGGACATCCCCGGGACTCCCCGCTGAAGGAATCCTGCTCCGGCCGTATCCTCGGAACTCAGGTCCATCGATAAAAATCGCGTGGCAACAAACAGATCATTTTCAAACTTCGGCAACTGCCCCGTGCCGAACATCGCCTCGTCGCGCACCAGATAGGGCGGATTGACCTCCAGATACCCGTGCCGGTCCGTCTGCATGTCCAGCATGAACTGGCCCACGGCCCGCTCCAGCCGCGCGAGCTGCCCCTTCAGCACCGCGAACCGCGCGCCCGACATCTTCGCCGCCGCCTCGAAGTCCAGCAGGCCCAGGGCCTCGCCCAGGTCGGCGTGGTCCTTGGCCGGACCGGTGCGACGCGGCTCGCCCCAGGTCGAGACCTCGACATTGCCCGCCTCGTCCTCGCCGTCCGGCACGTTCTCGGCCGCCAGGTTCTTCTGCGCCGCCAAGAGGTCGCGCAGCTCCTTGCCGACACGCGCCTCGACCTCGGCCGCCGCCGCGATGTCGCCCTTCAGCGCCTCGACCTCGGCCTTGAGGCGATCCGCCTCGGCCATGTCCTTGCGCCCCATGGCGGCGCCGATCAGCTTGGAGGCCGCATTGCGCTTGGCCAAGGCGTCCTGCCCCGTCGTCTGGGCGTGGCGCAGTTCGGCGTCCAGCTCCAGGATGCGCGCGACCAGACCGTCGGCCTCCTCGACCCCGCGCGACGACCAGCCCGCCACATAGACCTGCGGGTTCTCGCGAATGGCTCTGATGTCGTGCATGGCTCTGGAAACTTCGGTGGGCGGGAGAAGCGAACGCTTTATCCGCAGGAACGGAGTCGGGCAACGCGCGAAGGCCGAACGCCTGTGGTGAAGCCAATTCACCGGCCCGAAAATCTCGCCTACAACCGGGTCATGGCGACGTCTCGACCCGACACCCTGGCCACCGCGTTGGCGCGAATCTTTGAAGGGCGGATGATTGACCGCGCCAGCTGGTTCGCCCTGACCGGCGGCGAGCAACTGTTCGCCGCCGGCGATCCCGCCGACACCCTCTATCTGGTGCGCTCGGGCCGTCTGGGCGTCTTCCGCATCGAGGAGAATCAGCCGGCCCAGTTGCTGGGCGTGATCCGCCCCGGCGAGCCCGTCGGCGAAATGGCCATGCTGGCCGGCACGCCCCACACCGCCGCCGTCGTGGCCCTGCGCGATACCGAAATCCTGGCCCTGCCGCGCGAAGCCTTCTTCGAGGCCGCCCGGACCGAGCCGGACCTGATGGTCGAACTGTCGCGCCTGATGATCCACCGCGCCCGCGAACGCGCCGGCGGGGCGGCGGAACCCAGCGTGTTTGGCTTCGTCTCGGCCCGACCGCGCCCGATCCGCGCCTTCGTCGAACGCATCGCCGCCGCCGTCCAGGCGATGGGCTTCACCTGCCAGGTCATCGACCAGTCCGCTCTCAGTTCCGCCGCCGAATGGTTCAGCCGGGTCGAGGACACTCACGACTACGTCCTCTATGTCGCCGAACAGGACCAGCCCGCCTGGGCCAATCTGTGCGCGCGCCAGGTGGACCGGTTGTTTATCGTCGGCAGCGGCGTCATGGCGCCGCCGTCGAACCTGCCCCGCCGCGCGGGCTTCGGCGACGGCCGCCGGCTGACCGATCTGATCCTGCTTCGCGACCCGCGCATGCGCCATCCGGCCAACACCCGCGTCTGGCTGAACGCCCTTGCCCCCGACCGCTGGTTCCACTGTGTCGAAGGCGTCGCCGCCGACGCGGAACGCATGGCCCGGGTCATCACCGGCACGGCCATTGGCCTGGTGTTGTCGGGCGGCGGCGCGCGCGCCTATTGCCACATCGGCGCGATCAAGGCGTTGGAACAGGCCAAGGTGCCGCTGGACTTCCTGGGCGGCTCGTCCATGGGCGCCGTGATCGCCGCCGGCCCGGCCCTGGGCTGGTCATTCGAGCGGCTGGATTTCGAGATTCGGCGCGCCTTCGTCGAATCCGATCCTTTGTCGGACCTGGCCTTTCCGCTGATCGCCATGTCGCGGGGGCGCAAGGTCGCCGGCCTGATGCAGCGCGCCTATGGCGAAATCGACCTGGCCGACCTGGCCCTGCCCTTCTTCGCCGTCTCGGCCAATCTGACGTCCGGCGACATCGAGGTGCATCGCGCCGGCCTGATGCGACGGGCGCTGCGGGCCTCCATCGCCATTCCCGGCGTCCTGCCGCCCGCCGTCATCGACGGCCAGGTCCTGGTCGATGGGGCGGTGCTGAAGAACTTCCCCACCAGTGTGATGCGTCAGTTGAACGGCGGGCCCATCATCGGCGTCGACATGTCCCAGACGCGCGGCGTCGATCCCGCTTCTCTGGAAAATCCACCATCCTGGTGGCGCTGGATCGCCAGCGGCGCCTGGAAAAACGGCCCGCCCATCGTCTCCATCCTGATGCGCTCGGCGACCATCACCACCGACGCCGAAATGGATCAGTCCCGCGCCGAAGCGGATGTGCTGGTCCTGCCTCGGACCGACCGCACCGACATCCGCGACTGGAAAGCCTACGACGAACCCGTAGCTTCTGGCTATGCGGCCATGACCGAGGCGCTGGAGGCCTTGCCCTGCCCGGTGCAGCACATCCGCCGATGCCCGCCCGCTACAGAAGAAGCGCCAGAACCGACAGCAGCGTCGCCGTCGCCACGGCGTTGAGCGCCATTCCCAGGCTGGCGAAGGCCCCGGCGGTCGAATCGACCTGGAACGCCCGCGCCGCCCCGAACCCGTGCGCCGAGACGCCGACCGCCAGGCCCCGCGCCCGATAGTCGGTCATCTTCATGGCGTTGAACAACGGCGTCGCCGTCATCGCCCCGATCACCCCGGCGATCAGCACGATCACCGCCGCTAGGGCGGGCACCCCGCCCAGCTGCTGGGCCACGGCCATAGCCACCGGCGTCGTCGTAGCCCTCGGCGCGATGGAGGCCAGGATTTCGTGCGGCGCGCCGAACAGGGCCAGCACCCCGACCGCGCTGACCACGGCCGTGACCGCGCCCGCCATCAAAGCCAGGCCGATCGGCAAGGCCAGCCGCCGTATCAGATCGCGCTGCGCCCAGACCGGAACCGCCAGCCCTACCACCGCCGGTCCCAACAGGAAGCTCAGCGCCTGCGTCCCCGACCAATAGGTCGCATAGCTCGTGCGGGTCAGCAGCAGCAGACCGATCAGCACCGGCGTCGCCAGCAGGACCGGGTGGCACAGCGGATGGCGCCCGCTACGGCGCGACATCAGGTCGGCGCCCTCGAACACCACCAGCGTCAGGGCCAGCCAGAACAGCGGCGTGGTCAGCAAATCCTTCACGACGCCGCCTCCTCGACCGCGTCCGGCTGCGGCTCGGGCGGCCCGAACCGCTTGACCGCCCAGCGGAACACCAGGGCCGTCACCACCATGGTCAGCAGCGTTGAAATGGCCGTCGCCGCCAGAATGCCGACGCCGTATCGCGACAGCGGCCCACCCTCGTCGATCAGCCCCACCGCCGCCGGCACGAACATGATCGACAGATGCGCCGTCAGCCAGGCCGTCACCGCCTTCAGCGTCGGCCGCTCCTTCGGAACCAGCGCCAGCCAGGCCAAGAGCAGCATCAGCCCGATCACCGCGCCCGGCAGCGGCAGGCCCGTCAGCCGGTGAATGACCTCCCCGGCCAGCTGGCAGAACAGCAGCAGGGCGATGGCCCCGATCATCGTCATCGCATCAGCCCCGGATCACAGCGGCGCGCAGACCGTCTCCAGCCAGTCCCGCGCCTCTCCGTCCAGCAGAGGACCGACCTTGGCCAGGGTCTCGGCGTGATAGGCGTCGACATAGGCCCGCTCGTCCGGCGTCAGCAGATCGACGGCGATCAGCCTGCGGTCCAGCGGTGCGAAGGTCAGCTGCTCGAACCCGTGCATCGGCCGCTCGCCGCCCTCCGGGACCACCGCCGGCGTCACCACCTGCAGCGTCTCGATGCGGATGCCCCAATGGCCTTCGCGGTAATAGCCCGGCTCGTTGGACAGGATCATGCCTTCCAGCAAGGGCTGGCTGGTGCCCCATTTCGCGATCCGCTGCGGCCCTTCGTGGACGCCCAGATAACTGCCGACGCCGTGTCCCGTGCCGTGATCGTAATCCAGTCCCGCCGCCCACATCGGCGCCCGGGCGATGGCGTCCAGCGCCATGCCGCTGGTCCCGGCGGGGAAGCGGATGGTCGCCATGGCGACGTGCGATTTCAGGACAAGGGTGAACTTGCGCTTCTGGTCCTCGGTCGGCTCGCCGATGGCCATGGTGCGGGTCACGTCGGTCGTGCCGTCCAGATATTGGCCGCCGCCGTCCACCAGCAGCAGCGAGCCCTTCTCGACCTTGCGGATCGTGGCGCCGACCGGCTTGTAATGCGGCAGGGCGCCGTTCGGCCCGGCCCCGGCGATGGTGTCGAAGCTCAGGTCCTTCAGCGCGCCGGTCTCCTCGCGGAACCGCTCCAGCGTCTCGACCACTTCGCGCTCGTCCGGCAGCGTCTCCTGCGCCACCGTGTCGACCCAGTGCAGGAACCGCGTCAGGGCCGCGCCGTCGCGGATATGAGCCTGGCGGCTGCCTTCGATCTCGACTGCGTTCTTGGTCGCGCGCGGCACGGCGCAGGGGTCAGCCCCGCGCACCACTGTCGCCCCGGCCTGTTCCAGACGGTCGAAATACCAGGCCGAAGACAGGGCCGGATCAACCAGAACCTTCTGACCGCTCAGACCATCCAGCGCCTCGGCCAGACGCTCGGTCGCCAATAACTGGACCGCATCGCCCAGCCATTCAGGCAGTTCATTCGTCACCTTGGCCGGATCGAGGAACAGGCGCGCCGTCCCGTCCGTCGCCAGCAAGGCCTGACCGATGGGCAGAGGCGAACGGATCACGTCCCCGCCGCGCACATTGAACAGCCAGGCGATCGAGGACGGCGCCGTCAACAGGACCATATCCGCGCCTGCATCCGCCACAGCCGCGCCGATCCTCGCCCGCTTGGACGCATGGGCCTCGCCGGAATAGACATCCTCATGCGGCACGACAGGCGCAGCGGGCTGGGCCGGACGATCCCCGCCCCAGGCCAGGTCCAGCGGATTGGCGTCCACGGGCTTCAGCGTCGCCCCCGCCTTCTCGGCCGCCGTCTTTAAGCCGATCAGGGCGTCGGGGCTGTGCAGACGCGGATCGTAACCGATCACCGCCCCCTTGGCCGCCGTCTCCAGATAGGCGGCGACATCGTTCAGGTCGCGCCGTTCGAACAGGGCCGGATCAGTCTGGGCCTTCACCTGCACGGTGTAGCGGCCGTCGGTGAACATGCTGGCCCGGTCCTGGCACACCACCGCCGCCCCGGCCGAGCCGGTGAAGCCGGTCGCCCAGGCCAGCCGCTCGTTGGCGTCCGGCAGATACTCGTTCTGATGCTCGTCCTCGTGCGGGATCAGAAAGCCGTCCAGCCCCTGTTTCGCCATTTCGGCGCGCAGCAGCGGCAGATGCTTGGCCCCGAAGGACGGATCGGTGGTTTCGTCGAAGGTCTGGCGCATCGTCTTTCCTCAGGCCTTGCGCAGTTGCAGGGCGCTCCAGGCGTCGTGATGGATGGTCTGTTCGACCGCGAAGCCCAGCGGCAGGTAGGCTTCAAGCACCCGCTCCTCCTGCGTCCGCAGCAGGCCCGACAGGATGGCGACCCCGCCCGACTTCAGCGCCGCGCCGATCTCGGGCGCCAGATGCACCAGCGGCGCGGCCAGGATGTTGGCGAACACCAGATCATAGGGCAGATGCTGCGCGATGCGCGGATCGCTGAGGCCGTCGGCGAAATAGAAGTCGCATTTGGCGTCGTTGATCTCGGCGTTCTCGTTGGCGATCCGGGCCGACGGCTCGTCGATGTCGGTGCCGACGGCGATGGGCGATCCGGTCTTGGCCGCCGCGATGGCCAGGACGCCCGTGCCGCAGCCGACGTCCAGCACCTTCTCGAACGTCTCGGTCTCCAGCAGCCTGTCGAACGCCTCCAGGCATCCGACCGTCGTGCCGTGGTGGCCGGTGCCGAAGGCGGCGCCCGCGTCGATCTTCAGATTCACACGCCCTTCGGGCACCTTGCCCTGATCGTGCGCGCCATAGACGAAGAACCGCCCGGCCTCGACTGGCGGCAGGCCCGACAGCGACATGGCCAGCCAGTCGGCGTCGGCCAGCTTCTCGACCACGACCTCAAGCCCGTCGCGCGCTCGAAGGGTCGCGGCTATGCCCTCGGCTTCTTCATCGGTGGTGGGAAAGGCGTCGATGCGCCACACGCCCTTGTCCTCGTCCTCCTCCAGGATGGAGTAGGTCGCGCCTTCCAGCATCGGATCCGCATCTATGGCGGCGGCGGCGGCCTCGGCCGGGACGCGCAGGCCGCGTGCGATTATCTGAACAGCAGACTCGGACATTTCTCAAACACCGCTAATATGACGAATCGGAGCGATCCGGCGCACCCATTGCCCGTCGCCGCCGCGTTTTTTGATCAAACCGAGGGGTCGGGGAATACATGGCCAAGTCACCAACTACGTCTAAACCTGCGTCGCCGAAGGCGGCGCCTGCCGCTTCCAAGCCTAAAGCCGCGCCGAAGTCGAGCGCCGCGAAGGCCGCGACGGCGAAAACCGTCGAACCCAAAACCGCCAAGGCCGCCGCGCCCAAGACGGTGAAGGCCGCATCCCCGGCCAAGGCTGCACCGGCCAAGACCGCCGCTGCGAAGCCCGCAGCCCCCAAGGCGGCCGCGACCAAGGCTCCCGCCAAGAAGGCCGCGCCTGCCGCCAAGCCGGCGGCTGTGAAGACGCCGGCCGCCAAACCCGCCGGAACCAAGGCGCCGGCCAAGCCGGTCGCGAAGACCGCTGCGCCAAAGACGCCCAAGGCTGCGCCTGCCGCGAAGCCCGCCGCGCCCAAGGCAGCGGCCAAGCCAAAGGCCGCGCCAGTCGCCGCCGCTCCGGTCGAAGCGCCCAAGCCTGCGCCCGCCAAACCGGTCGAGGCGCCGAAGCCCGCCCTGACGACGACGGCGGCTCCGGCTGTTGCGCCCGCGCCTGCCCCCAAGCCCGCCGAGGCGGCCAAGCCGGCGCCAGCAGCGGCCGCCGCGCCCAAGGCCGAGGAAAACAAGGGCTTCTTCGCCAAGCTGGGCGACCTGATCTTCGGCAAGCGCTGATCCGCGCTTCAATCTGAAAACGGAGAGATCGCCGGACGACTTGCGTCCGGCGATTTCTTTTGTGTGCCTTCAGCGCAGACGTTCAGCCAGAAAATCGACGAACACCCGCACCCGCGCCGGCAGATTCGTCCCACCGACGAACACGGCGTGGATCGGCTCGCGATCGCCGGGATTGAACTCTTCAAGCAGCGGAACCAGCCGTCCCTCCACTATGGCGTCCTGGACGCTGAAGCGCCCGACCCGCGTCACTCCAACACCGGCCAGAGCCAGTTGCGTCAGGGTCTCGCCGTTGTTCGCCTCGACCGGCCCCCTCACCATCAGGGAATAGTCTCGCCCATCCTTGCGAAAGGGCCAGACCGGCTCGACGCGGCGGAAATTGAAGTTCAGACAGTCGTGATCGTACAGGTCTTCCGGCGACCGGGGCACGCCCCGACGCGCCAGATAGTCGGGTGAAGCGACGATGGTCCGCCCCGTCTCACCCAGCCGGCGCGCCGTCAGCGGGCTGTCGGTCAGGGGCCCGAACCGGATCGCCACATCCGCCTGCCCCGCCGCCACATCCACCACGGCATCGGTCAGACTTATGTCGATCAGGATATGCGGATACAGGCGCACGAACTCGCCCAGCAGAGGCACCACCTGTTGCCGCCCATGCGCCAGGGACGCGCTGACCCGCAGATGGCCGCGCGGCGCCCCCTGGTCGGCGATCCCCTGCTCGGCCTCGTCCAGATCGGCCAGTATCCGCCGCGCCGCCGACAGATAGGCATGCCCCTCGGCGGTCAGGGTCAGCACGCGCGTCGTCCGCAGCATCAGCCGCACGCCCAGCCGCGCCTCGATCCGGTCCAACGTTCGACTGACCGCCGAGGGCGTCAGGCCCAGCAACCGCCCGGCGGCTGAAAAACTGCCCTCGTCCGCCACCGCCGCGAAGACTTCCATCTCGCGGGCGCGATCCAGACCAGCGACTCGCACCTTTGCGTTCATTTCAAAAATCCTTGGCCTGAATGCGCTCTACCGACAGCAGATACGCCCGTCCATTTGTGCGTTCGTTCGCAGGATCGAAAGGCCAAGTCATGGAATATCGTCAGTTGGGAGACTCCGGCCTCCGGGTTTCCGTTCTCAGCTTCGGCGCCGGAACCTTCGGCGGGTCGGGACCGCTGTTCGGCGCCTGGGGCAACAGCGACGTAGAGGAAGCTCGCCGTCTGGTGGACATCTGCCTGGAGGCCGGCGTCAACCTGTTCGACACGGCCGATGTCTATTCGGACGGGGCCTCGGAAAGGGTTCTCGGTCAGGCGATCAAGGGGCGCCGCGACCAGGTGCTGATTTCGACCAAGACCGGCCTGCCGACCGGCGACGGTCCGGGCGACTGGGGCGTGTCGCGCAGCCGCCTGATCCGCTCGGTCGAGGAGGCGCTGCGCCGCCTCGACACGGACCACATCGACCTTCTGCAACTGCACGCCTACGACGCCACGACCCCGGTCGAGGAGCTTCTGGCCACGCTCGACATGCTCGTGACCTCGGGCAAGGTTCGCTACACGGGCGTCTCCAACTATCCCGGCTGGGCCCTGATGAAGGCGCAAGGCCTGGCTGATCGCGCCTCCCTCCCCCCTTTCGTCGCTCATCAGGTTTATTACTCCCTGATCGGCCGCGCCTATGAGGCCGACCTCATGCCCCTGGCCGCCGACCAGGGCGTCGGCGCGCTTGTCTGGAGCCCGCTGGGCTGGGGCCGGCTGACCGGCAAGATTCGCCGCAACGCGCCTATCCCCGAAGGCAGCCGCCTGCATGAGACGGCCCAGTTCGCCCCTCCGGTCGAAGACGAGCACCTCTATCGCGTCATCGACGCCCTGGACGCCGTCGCGGCCGAGACCGGCAGGACCGTGCCCCAGATCGCCCTGAACTGGCTGTTGCAGCGCCCGACCGTGGCCTCGGTCATCGTCGGGGCCCGCAACGAAGAGCAGTTGCGCCAGAACCTGGGCGCCGTCGGCTGGCGTCTGACGCCGGACCAGATCGCCGCCCTCGATGCGGCCAGCGATGTCATGCCACCCTATCCCCACACTCCCTACCGCCAGCAGGAAGGGTTCGCGCGTCTGAACCCGCCGCTGGTCTGAGCCCAAGTCGTCTCTCATGAAACTCAATCCTCCCCTTCTCGCCCTCGCCGCCGGCGCCTTCGGCATCGGCGTGACCGAGTTCGCCCCCATGGGTCTGCTGCCCGTCATCGCCACCGATCTGGGCGTCACCATTCCCACGGCCGGACTGCTGATCAGCGCCTACGCCCTGGGCGTCATGCTGGGCGCGCCGCTGATGACGCTGACCACGGGGCGCGTCCCGCGACGGGCCTTGCTGATCGGTCTCGTCGCTATTTTCACCATCGGCAATCTGCTGTCGGCCGTGGCGGACAGCTATGGCCTGCTGCTGGCGGCCCGCGTCGTCACCTCGCTGAACCACGGAGCCTTCTTCGGCGTCGGCTCGATTGTCGCCGCAGGCCTTGTGCCGCCGAACCGTCAGGCGGGCGCCGTGGCCGCCATGTTCATGGGCCTGACCATCGCCAATGTCGTCGGCGTGCCCCTGGCCACCTGGGCCGGAGACGTGCTGGGCTGGCGCGCCAGCTTCTGGGGCATAGCCGCCATCGGGGTTCTGGTCATGGCGGCGCTGCGGTTGACCCTGCCGCAACTGCCCGCCCCGGCCGGTGGCGACATGGCCGCCGAACTGCGCGTCCTGGGTCGCGGTCCAGTGCTGGCGGCCCTGGCCCTGACGGTGATCGGCTCCAGCGCCATGTTCACCGTCTTCACCTATATCGCCCCGATTCTGCGGGAACAGACCCACGCCTCCCTGGGCTTCGTCACCGCAATGCTGGTGACATACGGATTGGGGCTGACCGTCGGCAACTGGTTGGGCGGCAAGTTCGCCGACAAGTCCGTGGACCGCACCTTGATCGTCACCCTGGCCGCGCTTTCGGCCCTGCTGATCGCCTTCGCCGTCGCCATGCCGTTCGCCGTTCCGACCTCGATCCTGGTCTTCCTGTGGGGGATCGCCAGCTTCGCCTTGGTGCCGCCGCTGCAGGTCAGGGTGATGACTGCGGCCTCGGACGCGCCCAACCTCGCCTCATCGATGAACATCGGCGCCTTCAACCTGGGTAACGCCATCGGCGCCGCAGTGGGCGGAATGGTCATCGCCGGGGGGCTGGGCTATCCGGCCGTCTCCCTGGCGGGGGCCGTCGCCGCAGGGCTTGGCCTCGTGCTGGTCCTGATCCTGACGCGCCGCGATGCGCCCAGGAGCGCGCCCGCCGCCTGTTGACCGCAAGATCGGGCTTCGGAGACCTTGTTCCGAAGCCCGGTATTCAGGGTCCGAAAACCGGGAATACTTGACTTTGGCGCGGGGGCTTCTATATCGCCCCCAGCCTCGGGACAGGTCTGCGATCCGCGCCGCCCGCTCGCCCAAGAGGGGCGGTTCCGTCGCTTAGACGTACGCAGACGCATTCTTTCCCTAGGATTCATGACCGAATTTTCCCAACTGGGCCTGTCGCCCACGCTTCTTCAGGCCGTCGCCGAGACGGGCTACACCACCGCCACGCCGATCCAGGCCCAGGCCATTCCCGTCGCCCTCGTGGGCCGTGACGTCTTGGGAATCGCCCAGACCGGCACCGGCAAGACCGCCGCCTTCACCCTGCCTCTGATCGAGCGGCTGTCGACCGGCCGCGCCCGCGCCCGGATGCCGCGCGCCATCGTCTTGGCGCCGACCCGCGAACTGGCCGACCAGGTCGCCGAAAGCTTCGCCAAATACGCCAAGGGCGCCAAGCTGAGCTGGGTGCTTCTGATCGGCGGCGTCTCCATGGGCGATCAGGTCGCGGCCCTGAACAAGGGCGTGGACGTGCTGATCGCCACACCCGGCCGCCTGCTGGACCTGTTCGAACGCGGCAAGATGCTGCTGACGGGCGTGGAAATCATGGTCGTGGACGAAGCCGACCGGATGCTGGACATGGGCTTCATCCCCGACATCGAGCGTATCTTCAAACTGACGCCGCCGCGCCGCCAGACCCTGTTCTTCTCGGCCACCATGCCGCCGGAAATCACGCGCCTCACGACCCAGTTCCTAAAGGATCCGACCCGGATCGAGGTCTCGCGTCCGGCCCAGACCGCAGACACCATCACCCAATATCTGGTGCGCATCCCGACCAGCGATCCCAAGGCCAAGCGCACCGCCCTGCGTGCCCTGATCGAACGCGCGGACGTCAAAAACGGCATCGTCTTCTGCAATCGCAAGTCCGAGGTCGATATCGTCGCCAAGTCGCTGCAGAAGCACGGCATCGACGCCGCCGCCATCCACGGCGACCTGGACCAGTCGCACCGGATGAAGACCCTAGCCGACTTCCGCGCCGGCAATCTGAAGATCCTGGTCGCCTCGGACGTCGCCGCCCGCGGCCTGGACATTCCGGACGTCAGCCACGTCTTCAACTACGACGTCTCGCACCACGCCGACGACTATGTGCACCGCATCGGCCGCACGGGTCGCGCCGGTAAACTGGGCCAGGCCTTCATGATCGTGACCCCGGCCGACGACAAGTCGCTGGATAAGGTGCTGAAGCTGATCAAGAAGGACCCGGAAGAACTGGTTCTGGACATCGACTTCGCCGCCATCAAGGACGCGCCGCGTCGCGACGACAAGCGTGGCGGTCGTGATCGCGACCGTTCCGGCGGCCGCGGCCGTTCGCGCGCCGCCGAGGCGGCTGAGCCTGCAGCTCCCGTCGCCGCGACCGAAGCTGAAACCACGGCCGCAGAAGCGCCCGCCCGGTCGCGCAGCCGTCGCAAGGCCAGGCCGGAAGCCGCCGTGGACGCCCCGCTGGAAACGCCGCCGATGGTTGCGGCCGAACCCGCCGAGGCGGCTCGTCCGCCACGCGCCGAACGCGAGCCTCAACCGCGCCAGTCCGAGCGTCGCGGCGAGCGCCGGCCGGAAGAGCGCGAACGGTCGGGCGTGAAGGGTTTTGGCGACGACATCCCCGCCTTCCTGCGTCGGCCGGTCGTCATTCCCGCCTGATCGTTCGGGCGTTTACCGGACATTACGGATCACCCCCTAGTCTCCCCCGCGAGCTTCAGAATCGAAGCTGCGGGGAGATTCGTATGACGGTTAAGGTCGAGGTGGCTGTTCGGGGACCCGAAGCCTATTCCCTTGCGCGCAACGTCATCACCGAGATGGAATCGGTCGGCGTCTGGCCGACTCCGCTCAATTTCGAACTCTGGCTCCACTATCTGGGCGACCCCGATGGGCCGCTGGGGCGCGAGATTCGCCGCCTGCTGAACGACAACGTCGTCATATCGGACGAGACTTCGGAAATGCTGGCGGCGGAATTCCTGCCGCGCGGCCGTCTATCCGAAGAGATCCGCGACGCCGGCGCCGTGCTGGACCGCGAACTGACCAGCATCGCCACCGCCATCGCCAAGGCGCACAAGACCCAGGCGGACTATGGCGTCACCCTGGCCGACGCTTCCGAAACGATGGACGGCGCCCAGGACCCCTCCTCCCTGAAGGACCTCGTGGGCGGCCTGTCCCACGCCACGAGACGCGTTCGCCGCGAGACCGCCATCCTCGAAAAGCGCCTTGAAAGCTCCAACAAGGAAATCGCCCGCCTGCAGACGCACCTGGAACAGGTGCGGCGCGAGGCCATGACCGACGCCCTGACCAACCTGGCCAACCGCAAGGCCTTCGACGAGCGCCTGGAGGAACTGTGCGCCGCCGAGGACGCGTCGCCTCTGACCCTGGCCATCCTCGACATCGACCATTTCAAGCGATTCAACGATACCTGGGGTCATCAGACGGGCGACCAGGTCCTGCGCTACGTCGCCACGGTCATGTCTCGCGTTTGCCCAGGCGACCGGTTCGCCACCCGTTTCGGAGGCGAGGAGTTCGCCATCATCTTCCCCGGCGAAAAGGCCGGGTCGGTGACGGCGGTGTTGGAAACCATCCGACACGAAGTCGCGTCGCGCTCGCTGCGTCGCCGCTCCACCAATGACGACCTCGGCACGGTGACGATTTCCGCCGGCTTCGCCCAGCGCCTGCCGGGCGAAGCCGCCGCCGCTCTTCTGGAACGCGCCGACGCCGCCCTCTATGCCTCCAAGCGCGCGGGCCGAAATCGCGTCACCGGCGCCTCCACGCTCGAAAAGGCGGCCTGACCGGGCCTGACACGGCGACGCTTTCCACCCATAGTCGGCCGATGCGCAGCTTCGCCTTCAACATCGCCTATTGGATACTGTCGGTCGGCTATGGACTGACCGCCGCCTTCGCCGCCCTGGCGCCCGGTCGGGGCCCGGCCAGTTGGGTCATCCGCCGCTATGTGAAGCGGATGGTGCAGGCCATGGCGGTCTTCGCGGGCATCCGGCTTCAGGTGCGCGGCAAGGAACGCCTGCCCGAAGGCGCCTTCATCATCGCCTCCAAGCACCAGAGCTGGGGCGACGGCTTCGTCACCTACGACCAGTTCGACGACCTGGCCTTCGTCACCGGCGACCATCTGGAGAAGTTTCCCCTGTTGGGCGGGGTGCTGAAGAAGCTGGGCGCCATCGTCGTCAACTCCTGCGGCGGGCACGAGGCGCGAAAGGCCCTGGCCATGCGCGCCGCCGAAGCCCGCGCCGAAAATCGCAAGATCCTGATCTATCCGGAAGGCCATCTGGCGCCGGTCGGAAGCAAATACCGTTACCGCACAGGCGTCTGGCATATGTATCGGGACTTCCAGATGCCGGTCGTTCCCCTGGCCACCAACCTGGGCCTGTTCTGGCCCGAGGAGAAGTACGAGAAGCATCCCGGCACGGCGACGCTGGAGTTCCTGGACCCGATCCCGCTAGGCTTGGACAAGGACGCCTTCATGACGCGGCTGGAGGCGGTGATCGAGGCGCGCACGGCCGAATTGATCGCCGAAGCCACGGGCGCGCCCGTCACCCCCGCGATCCTGATCGACACCCCGGCCAAATAGGCCCTAGCGCAGCACCACACGCCGCGCGCCGACGGGAATCTTCAGATCGTCGCCCGTCCAGACGGCGGCGCGACCATCGATCGTCACGCTGCGCGGCCGTCCGTCGCCCGCCGGCCATTGCAGGACGAAACCTCCGGGCGGCGTGGCGCCCGGCTGGATTGTCAGCACATGCTCCCGTCCCTGTTTGCGATAAGCATAGGTCAACGGCCCATACGCCGTCCGCAGGTTTCGCACCCCCACGCCCTGCGGCGTGTCCAGCCACGCCTCGGGCACGCCCGCCGCCAGAACGAGGGCATGATCCCGGTCCCGCTCATAGGCGAACAGGTCCAAGGCCGAACGGATGTAATCCGAGCTGATCCAGGCGTGGGGCATGTCGCCGATGAAACGCGGCTCGCGCTTCTCGCGCCCCACCACCTCGGCCCAACCGTTCCAGGCCTCGGGCCGCCGGTCGGCCATCAGGAAGTCCAGCACCGCCAGCGCACGGTCCTTTTGCCCCAACCGAACGTAGGCCCCGACCAGACGCCATTCATAGGGAGTATAGTCCTTCCACGCCGTGCGATTGGTCAGACGGTTCTGGAAGTTTTCCCAATACCGGTCGAAGGTTCGCGCCAGCAGTTCCGGCGGCAGATCATCCTTTTCGCCCGCCGGCGACAGGGCGATGGTGGTCGAGGTGGCATCGAAATCGCCCCGGTCCGCCGCCCCCGCGATCCAGTCGATGCCGTGATAGGCCGCCGTCGCCGTGATCGAGGCGCGGATGTCGGCGGCGAACTGGTCGCGCGCCGCTGCATAACGGACGGCGGCCTCCGCATCGCCCAGCGTCTCGGCGATGAAGACCGCGTCCTTATATCCCAGCAGCCCCCAGAAATCGTCCCAATAGGAATAGGCCGCCTTGTCCGAATAGCCCTCGTGACTGATCGTCGGCGGCAACAGGCCGAACAGATGCTGTTGATCCGGCGTCTGGAACGCCGCCGTCCGGGTCGAGGCGCGCAGGTCGTCCATATAGGCGACGGCCTTCTGCACTTGGGGCCAGACCTGACGGAGCCGGGCCTCGTCCCGGGTGTAGCGATAGGTTTCGGCGGCCAGGAAGACGAACTCGCCGTGGCTGTCGTTCTCGGGCACCGGATCGGCGCCGCGCGCGTCGACGCAGCACGGAACCTTGCCGTTGTCGAACACATAGGGGGCGTACCAGCGCAGATAGTCGGCCGAATGCTCGGCCATGCCCAGCCGGTTCAGCCCCTCGGCCATCATGGCCCCGTCGCGAATCCAGGAGCGATTGTAGCTGCGGGTGCCGGGCTGCAAGATCGGCCCCTGACGCGACATCAGCATATGGGCCAGAGACGATTTCAGCGCGTCCTCGATCCGCTGGGCGGCGGGCGGCAGGGTCAGATCCACCCGATCCAGTTTCGCGCGCCATTCAGCCGCCAACCGGGCCTCGGCCTTATCCAGAATCGCGGCCGCCTGCCCCACCGGCTCGGGCGCCAGCGCGTCGCCGGATAGCTGTGAGACCCAGCCGACCGTGCGCGTCTCGCCCGGTTGCAGCGTCATCTCGTAGGTCAGGGCGCCGGCGGCCAGACCTGTGGCGTCGGTCGTCGTCATGACCTCGGCGGCCGGTCGCCGGGCAGACGGCAGGATCAGAGACTGCGGATCGCTGCCCGCGTCGAAGGTCGCGAGCCCAACCTGGTCCGGTGCCGCCAGCGGCTGCACCCGCACCTTGTCGTTAAGAGCCAGCCCCGCGCCGTCCCAGGCGAACTTTTCGACCGGACTGACCCCGCCGGGAATGGCCAAGAACTGACGCGGCGCATTCACCTGCATCGGCCGCGCGGCCATGGCCAGGGTCAGGGTGCGCGGCCGGCTGGAGGTGTTGGTCAGGTCGTAACGCCCCCACAGCTGCGCCTGATCGGGCGGGCCGTCGGCGAAGGCGGTGATCTTCAACGTCCAGTCATCGGCGGTCCACGTCACCGACGGGATCGGCAGGTCGCCGTCCTTCAGCCCCTGTTTGATATTGACGTCGGCCCAGGTGATCAGCCGCCCGTTGTCGACCACGAAGGGTTCGATGCTCGGCCCCGCGCGACGCAATTCGATGGCGCCGTCCTCGCCGATCAGGCCGCTCTCCCCGCCCCCGTCGACCCCGACCAGGGTCCAGTAGGATTGCTCGGCCGAGAAGCCGCGCGGATACAGGCCCCGCCGGTTCTCCCTGGCCACCGCCTCGACGAAGGCCGTGGCGTCGGCGCCGAAGGCCAGGGGTTCGACCTCGATCTCGTTTAGCGCATAGGTCGTCGCCTGGGCCGCGCCCAGCCGCTGTCCCGCGCCGGACGAGCCGACCACGTCGGACGCCGCCAGCGGCTTCAAAGGTTCGAGCCGCAACCACCGCGCGGTCGCCTCGGGCGTCCTCAGCCAGTCGACCCCGCCGTTCCCGCCCGTCACCGTCGCCAGCGGCCTCCAGTCGCGTCCGTCCAGCGAGGCCGAGACGCGATAGTCGCTCGCCGCGCCGCGTTCGCCCCAGCGCAGGATCAGGCCGCCGAACTCCCGCTCATACCCCAGGTCCAGCGTCAGGACCGGCGCGCCATCGACCGGCGGGGCCCAGGCGGTCTTGATGTCGCGATCCACGGCGCGCGCGGCGGTGGAAGGCGACCGTCCGTCGCTGGCGATCGGCTGGGGCGGCACGGCCGGATCGACGGGCAGTTCGCGGATCGACAACTGGTCGATGTCGATGAAGCCGCGCCCGCCCTCGGCCGCCACCACCACGAACTCGACCCGCTCGGCGCGACGCAGTTCGGTCTCGGCACTGGGCCCCCAGGCCTTGGACACCTGACGCCGCTTGATGACGAACCGGGTCCAGCCGTCGGGGAAGTCGTAGCGGGTCGTCTGCTTCCACCAAACGTTCTCGGCCGAGACGTCGGTGAACTTGACCTCGAAGGTGTTGGTCGGCCCCTCGCCCCGCACCCAGAAGCTGATCTCGTAATTGTCGGGCAGGTCGAACGGCAGGGCGCGCGCCGCGAAGGCGTAACCCGCCTTGCCGTTGAAATCATAGGTCAGACGCACCGCCCGCCCGTCATGCCCCGCGACCGACGACACGGTCGAGGAAACGTCGGTGGAGGCGTCGGCCTTCCACGCGGCGGCGTCCTCCATCGGGTCCAGCACCCGCGTCGTCTGGGCGAAGGCGGGGTTCGAGATCGCCACGGCGAGGGCGAACAGAGAGGCGGCAAGGCGCATAAGAGGCCTGTTCCTTGTCGTCGTCCCAAAGGGACAGGGAAAAGCTCAGCCCTTCACGCTGCCCGCGAGCATCCCGCGGATGTAGTAGCGTTGCAGGGCCAGGAAGAGGATCAGCACCGGCGCGACCGTGACCACCGCCCCGGCCATCATCAACTCGACGTCCTGCACATGCTCACGCGACAGGGACGCCAGCGCCACTGGCAGGGTGTAGTTCGACTGATCCGTCAGGATGATCAGCGGCCACAGGAAGTCGTTCCAGCTGCCCAGGAAGACGAACAGGCCCAGGGTGACGATGATCGGCTGCAGCGTCGGCAGGACCACGCGGCGGAAGATCTGACCCTCGCTGGCGCCGTCGATCCGGGCGGCCTCCAGCATCTCGTCGGGAATGCTCAGCGCATATTGGCGCACCAGGAACAGGCCGAAGATCGAGGCCAGCCACGGCACCAGCGCCCCGGCATAGGTGTTCACCAGCCCCATCCCCTTCAGCATCAGAAACAGAGGCAGGGTGCCGATCTGGGCCGGCACCACCAAGGCGGCGACCAGGAACTGGAACAGCCGCTCGCGCCCGGCGAACTTCAGCTTGGCGAAGGCGTAACCGGCCGGGACAGTGAATCCCAGCGCCAGTATCGTCGCCAGGGTCGCCAGGGCGAAGCTGTTCCACAGATACCGCTCCATACCCTGGTTCAGGAACAGGTCGCGATAATGCTCCAGCGTCCAGTGCGACGGCAGCAACGGCGGCGGGAAGACGGCGGCCTCGCCGGTCGCCATGAAGCTGACCGACACCATCCAGACCAGCGGGAACAGCACGATCAGGGCGATGAGCCCGACGGCCAGATTGAGCAGGAGCGCGCGAATTTTCATTGATACGCCCCCACCCGCTTGGCGACCGCCAGCTGGACCAGGGTGATGGCCAGGATGCACAGGAACAGGACGAAGGCCACGGCGCTGGCGGACCCCAGATTCCACCATTTGAATCCTTCCTCGTACATGAAATACAGCACCGTGACCGTGCTTTGCGCCGGCCCGCCTTGCGTCATCACATAGGGTTCGGCGAACAGCTGGAAGAAGCTGGCCACCGAGATGATCGAGACCAGCAACATCGTCGGGGCGATGGCCGGCAGGGTGACATGGCGGAACTGCTTCCACGGCCCGGCTCCGTCGATGCGCGCGGCCTCGTACAGGTCGTCCGGCACGGTCTGAAGCACCGCCAGGAAGATCAGCATATTGTAGCCGAAGATCTTCCAGACCACGAACATCAGGATCGCCGGAATGGAGGTCGACGGATCGCCCAGCCAATCCACGACCGGCAGGCCGAGGCTCTCCAGCCCCCAGTTGATGACGCCATATCGGGTGTGCAGCAGATAGCGCCACACCACCGCCGTCGCGACCAGGGTCGTGACATAGGGGGCGAAGAACATCACTCGCCAGATCGGCCGCCACTTCACGACCCGCGCGTTCAGGATCACCGCCGCCGCCAGGGACGCGGCGATGGACAGGGGCACGCCGAGGACGGCGAAGGTCAGGGTGTTCTTCATCGCCCCCCAGAACAGGGGATTGGTCAGCAGCCGCTCGTAGTTCTGCAGGCCGACGAAACGCAGATTGTCCAGGTTCGCCAAGGCGTAGATGTCGAAGTCGGTCAGGCTGAGCAGCAGGGCCGCGATCATCGGAATAGCGAAGAACAGGCCGATGGCGATCAGGGCCGGGGCGACGAAGGCCCATGCGGCCCGTTCACGGGCGCCGCGTCCGCGCGACGGCTTAACGCTGGCCCCTGCCTTGGACAATGTCGGATCGGCGACGGTCATACGGCCCTGCCCTGTTCCATCATCCAGCGGCGCTTCTCCAGCAGCCGGTCGGCGCGGCGGTCGATCTCGGCGGAGGCGGTCTCAGGCGTGTATTCGCCGCGCACCATCCGCTCGGCGACGATCTGCATCTCCGTGACGATCCGTTCCCATTCCGGCACCTTGGGCACAGCCTTGGCGCGCGCCAGTTGGCCACGGAACGGCGCCAGCATCGGGTCGCGCTCCACGCCCGCGATGTCCCAGGCGCTTTGACGCGCGGGCAGGTCGCCGACGATGGTGTTGAACCGGGCCTGCACCGCCGGCTCGGACAGATAGCGGACCAGGGCCCAGGCCGCGGCCTGATGCGGAGAGGATTTGAAGACCGCCAGGCTGGACCCGCCCGGCGCCGAGGCGCCCAGACCGTTCGGCCCCGGCACGCCCGCCGTGGCCCAGTTCGGCTGGAACGACGCAGGCAGTTTGCTGCGGAAGTCGCCGACGCTCCACGGGCCGGAGAAGTAGAAGCTGAAATAGCCGTTGGCGAACTCGGTCCAGACGTTGGAGATCTGCGTTGACGAGGCCAGCGGCGCCAACTGCTCGTCGAACAGGCTGCGATAGAAGGCCAGGGCCGCGACGAAGCCGGGGTTGGAGAAGTTTCCGCGCGTATCCCGATCCCTCAGCAGCGGCTCGTCGATCTGAAGCCCGAAGGTCAAAAGCTGCTCGAACTCGTTCAACGGCAGCAGGATGGCGTAGTTGCCGTCGCCCGCCACGCGCTTGATCGCGTGCATGGCCCGCTTCCATTCGGCCCAGCTCTCGGGCGGCGCGTCGAACCCGGCCCGCGCCAGCAGGTCCTTGCGATAGAACAGCAGGCGGGTGTCGACATACCAGGGCGTGGTCATGGCGCGGCCAGCGATCTCGTTGGTCTCCAAGACCGCCGGGAACTGATCGGTCAGCAGGTTCGCGGCCGCGGGCGGCGTCGGCGACAGGGCGCCGATGGCCGTCAGCTCCGCCACCCAGGTATTGCCGATCTGGCTGACGTCCGGCAGCGAGGCCCCGGCGTAGGCGGTCAGCAGCTTTTCGTGCGCCGCCGTCCACGGCAGGGGCTGGACCGAGACGCGGACGCCCGGGTTGCGGCGCTCGAACTCGGGCATCAACTGCCCGACAGTCCCGCCCTCGTTGCCCATGGCCCAGAAGCGCAGCACGGTCTCGCCCGACCGGCGCGGGGTGCAGGCCGCAGCCGCCCCTCCCGCCATCAGGGCCAATGCGCCGCGTCTGTGGGCCGTCAGACTCATCCTTTCATCCAGCCGCCAGTGAAGCCCGCGATATCGAGCGCCCGGCGGATATTGGGCTCACTGCGCATATACCGCCAGACGAACTCGGACCTGTGGTTCTCGGTCATGATAACGATCGGCCCCTGGTCGATGCCCAGATAGTCGCCGTCCACCCAGCCGACGCCGTCCACGATCTTGCCGTGCTGCAATGGCCCGTCCCGCACCGTCAGGGTCGGGTTGAAGCTGTCGAGGAAGCCCCACTCGGTATAGACGCCCGCGCCGTATTTCTGCTTCATCGCCTTGACGCAGGGCACGACGATCTCGGGTGCGAAGGCGATGGAGCTGGCCGCCGCCGTCGGGGCGATGGTGCCGTCGTCGCGCTCGCCCGGCCCGCGCGCGGAATAGCTGAAGAATTCGCGTTCCTTGCCGGCGATCACCTGTTTGAAGTCGCCCGGCCCGTCGCAGGCCGTCAGCCCCCAGACCTCGGACGAATAGCCGGCCCAGCCGCCCGGATTGTCATGGGCGTATTTCTGCTGGGCGTAGACGGCGCGGCGGCTGTTCTCGAAATAATCCAGCCGCTCGCCCAGCTGGGCCGACTGCCCCCGCATCCAGGCGTCCTGAATGCCGCGAAAATCGATGAACATATGGCTGTACTGGTGCCCGAAGATGGGCGCGAAATTCAGGTGCCAGCTGCCCCACCGGTCGGTCCAGCTCTCGTCATAGCTGGCCGCCCATTCGTGCCAGACATTGACCGACACCGGATGGGTCGGACTGCCGATGGCCAGCAGCAGCACCAGCATCCCCTCGTTATAGACGTGCCAGTCCGACGGGATGAATCCGCTCTCGGGATGCCAGCCCATGGTGATGCGGTTGTCGCGGATCACGGCCCAAGGCCATTCGATCCGTTCATAGATGGCCTGGGCCTTCTGACGGATTTCCACCTCGTCCGGGTGGCGTCCATCGAAGTAGCGCGCGGCGAACAGCATGCCGCCGATCAGCAGGGCAGTATCGACCGTCGACAGTTCGTTGGTTCGATAACGAAGGCCCGTTTCCATATCCAGGAAGTGATAGAAGAACCCCTTGTGACCCGCCGTCTCCGTGGGGTCCGGTCCCTGCGGCAGATCGGAGAAGAAGCGGATGGTGGTCAGCGTCCGCTCGCGCGCCTCCGCCCGGCTCATCCAGCCCCGCTCGACGCCCACGGGCCAGCAGGTCAGGGCGAACCCGACCGCCGCCACCGAACAGAAGGACGGCGTGGGCCAGCGATCCGGCGTCAGACCCGTGCGCCGATCCGTGACCTTCTCGAACCAGCGGAACGTCCGCTCCTGAAGCTCCTCGATCTCAGGGTCCAGCCGCAAGGGCCGCCGCTGCGTCCCATTGACTGCCCCTGTCACCGCCTGTTGCGCCAATGCCGACCCCGCCCAGGACATGGCGCCAAGCAGCGTCGAACCCAACAGAAATCGGCGGCGATGCATGGCGGCTCTTCTCACGCAAAATGAACTGAAGACAAAAAGAAGGCCGCTTCGACGACGAGGCGTCGAAGCGGCCACAGGCTCAGAAGATCACCACTTGTAGCGCAGACCGACCTGGAAGCTGCGCGTCGGCAGGAACTGGGCCGTGGGCTGACCGAAGGTCGGGTTCAACGGCGCCAATCCAGTGTTCGACGTGCGATACGTCTGGTTGAAGCTGGAGTAGTTCTTGAAGTTGAACACGTTGATGGCGTCGGCCGTCAGTTCCACTTGTTGACCGCCAAAGACCTGGAACGCCTTGGTCAGACGCAGGTCGACCTGGCGATAAGCCCATTCCCAGGCCGGGATGATGAAAGCGTGCTTTTCGGGATAGGCCGAGAACCAATCCGGCTTAGCGCCTTCGCCGACATTGTTGCGTGTGAACGGGCGTCCCGAACCCAAGGTGATGATCGACGACAGGCGGAAGTCCCATGGCAGGGCTACGGTGCCCGACGCAACGATGCGGTGACGTTCTGTTCCCGGCGACTTGAACCAAGGCGAGTTGGCGATCGACGAATAGTCGAAGTCGAAGTTTGACAGGCCCTGATCGCGGCTGCCGTTCTGCTTTGCGTCGGCGAAGGTGTAGGCGACATTGAACCCGTAGCGGTCCTGCATGTTGAACGGCTTGTCCAACGTGAAGTAGATCGCATTGTAGCGGCGTTCGCGGTTGTGATCGGAATAGAAGGCGTTCCGATATGGAAATTGTTGGTTGGTCTGCGGATCGATCAGAGCCGCATTGGGCAGACCAATGACGACAGAGTTCGCGTCGTTCACGTTGAGGCGATACCAGCCGAACTCGTTCTTCGTCTTGGCGTAGGAGAAGGTCAGAGCAGCCTGAACGCCGCCGAACTTCTGACGAAGGCCGAGGTTGAACTGATCCGTATGCGGCATTTCTGCGTCGTTCTTTATCAAGAAGACTTCGCCAGTGCCGACGGTTCCTGCCAACAGCGTATCGAGCCCTGCCTGCGTGTTATAGATCGGATTCCAGGCCACCGTCTGCTGGCCGCCGTAGGTCCCGCCATTTTGCGAGAAGTAAACCGTCTTCGTCCGGTTGACGGGTCCGTAACGCTCAGAGAAGGCGAAGTTGAACCCGATCCGGTCGTAGTAACGTCCAGCGCCACCGAACAAGACCGTGCGTTCGTTACCGAAGAAGTCGTAGGAGAAGCCGATGCGTGGTTGGATCGCGCCCTTGAACGCATCGCGATTCCCGTCCGAGATGTACTGAGACAAATCAACGCCTGAGACATAGGCCGGATTTGACGACAGAGCCGTAATGAAGCGACGGATTTCGTCAGGCGTCCGATAATCGTTGTTGACGGCGTTATCCTCGTAATCCCAACGAATCCCCAGGTTCAGTTCCAGCTTATCCGTGACTTGCCAATCGTCCTGGAGATAGATGCCGAAAACATTGTTATCTACCGAAGTCGGCTGAACTGGCAGGGCAAGGCTTACCTGCGTCGGAATTGTGGACGAACCTATGACTTCCGATCGAGCTTGGATGTCATAGGTATAGAATGGATTCCGGTTGAACTCCTTGGTTACATCATATGACTGCATGGAATACTTCACGCCCATTTTGAAGGTATGGAGCCCAGCCAGCTGAACATCGGGAATCGTCAGATCATTTCGGAGCGTGATGCTTTCCTGTTGTATATCTTGGTTGTTAGCACCACCACCCAATGTGAAGATGGTGCTGTCGATATTGGTATAGGAGAATTGGAATCCAGCAGAGGCCGGGTTCGTCGCGACGTCCGGAACATTATCGCGGTAGATCACATAACGCGCGCCGGTCTTGTCGAAATTGAGCGCGCCTGGATTATAGCTCGACTTGAAGTAATCGAGCGAAAATTCGTTCAGGAACCGGTCGCCTTGATACTGGTGCTTCAGCACTACCGAACGTGTGTCGCCGTTGACCGCTACTGCACGATCATAAGCTGTAGGTCCGTTCCCAAAATCGCGAATGTCCTGCTCAGTCCGGTACGTCGCGCTGAGATCGACCCTTTGCCTATCATTCACCTGCCAAGACAGCTTGCCGAACAGCATGTCTTCTTCGAACGGCGCAGTGAAGGTTCCGAGATATTGGTCGAACTGGGAGGCGAACTCGGTCCGATTCAGATAAACCGGACGCTCCCGCGTCTCATCCTTGCGCTCATACGCCAGGAAGTAGTGGAGACGGTCTTCGATGATAGGGCCGCCGATCGAACCCCCGTATTGCAGACGGTCCAGCTTGGGCTTCGCTTCACCACGCGCCTTGGAGAAGACATTCTGCGCCGTCCAGCGGCCATCCTGCCAACTGACGAAGAGGTCGCCACTGAGTTCGTTGGTGCCCGAGCGCGTGACCGAGGTGATGATTGCCGAAGACGCCTGTTCATACTCGGCCTTGAAGTTCTGGGTCAGGACGCGGAACTCCTGCACGGCGGCCTGCGGGAACGGATTACCGCGGCTGTCGTCCTGGCCGGCGACACCGCCGTCGATAATGGTGGCCTTCTGGTTCTGACCGTCGATGAAGACGTTGATGGCCAGAGAGGGCTGGCCGCCCGCCGAAATCGTGCGCTCCGCGTCGTCTTCCTGGACGACTACGCCGGGTGCCAGGGCGGCGAAGTTCAGGAAGTTGCGGCTGATCTGCGGCAGGTCGTTGATCTGCTGCTGGCTGACGTTGGTCGCGACTTCAGATGTGCGCACTTCGAAGATGCGACGGCCGGTGACGACGATGTCGCCTAGGTCGGTCGCGCCTGCGGTCGAGGCCGTCGTCGTCGGAGAGGCGACGTCCAGATTCAACGTGCCGACCTGACCCAGAGCCAGGGTGACGGTGTCCTCGGTCGTCTGGCCGTCGCTAGTCGTGACCTGGATGCGATAAGAGCCGGGGCGCAGGCCCGGAATGACGTATTGGCCGTTGGCCCCGACGCGGCCTCGCGTGACATAGCCCGTCGCCGTCTCGGTCGCCGTCACCGTGCCGCCGGTCTCGGCAGTCGCACCGTCATAGACAACGCCCCTGAGGGTGGAAGTCGCGGTCTGCGCCGACGCGGCGCCGGCGAAGCTCATGCCGATGGCCAGGGCCGAGGCGGCGGCCAAGGCAACCTGGCGTGTCGTGGCCTTGCGTGTGTTGAACGGTTTCATCTTGGTGTTTCCCCTCCTGATGGGATCGGTCTTCCGCGGCATGCGGCGCGTCACCCGTTGTTGAACCTGGCGGACGAAGCCGCCGCGGTGGATTGGCGTTCGACCAGAACCGGCCGAACGGTTTCGCAGGCGGCGTCCGACGGCTCTCCGGCCGCGTCGGCTCTGACCAGGCCGATCAGGCGCTCGACGCCCCGACGGCCGATCTCCGCAATGTTGACGCGCATGGTCGTCAGCGCCGGGCGCATCAGACTGGCGATGGGCACGTCGTCGAAACCGACGACGGCGATATCCTCGGGGCAGCGGACGCCCGCCTCCTGAAAGGCCAGAAGAGCGCCGACCGCCATCATGTCGTTGGCGGCGAAGACGGCGTCGGGGCGCTGCCCCATGGCCAGGAGGGCCGTCGCGGCCCGGTGGCCCGAGGCCTGGGAAAACTCGCCCTCGACCACGATCGGCGCCTGACCGTCCAGGGCCGAGGCGTAGCCGGCGGCCCGTTGATCCGCTTCGATATTGCCTTCGGGGCCGCGAATATGAGCGATGCGGCGCCGGCCGGTCGCGATCAGATGCTGGACCGCCGTCCCCGCCCCGCCCTGGTTGTCGATGACGATGGAGGGACGGCCCGCCTCCTCCATGCCGCCGTTCATCAGCAGGACCGGCATCCGACCCGCGACGTCCGCCGCCAGATTGGCCGCGCGGACATGTGGCGACAGCACGATCATGCCGTCCACCCGGCCGCGCATGGACCGCACCGCTGTCAGCGTGTCCTCGGCGTCGTCGTGCGAACTGGAGACGATCAGATGTTTGCCATGGGCGCGGGCCGCCAGGTCCATGCCCCGGATCAGTTCCGAAAAGAACTCTCCGAACAGGTCCGGCAGGATCACGCCGATGGTGTCGGTGCGGCTGGTCGACAGGCTGCGGGCGCCGACGTGGGGGACGTAGCGAAGCTGGGCGACGGCGTCGAGCACCCGCTGGCGCGTCGATTCGGTGATGGCGTCCGAGCCGTTCAGCACCCGAGATACGGAGGCCACAGAGACCCGCGCATGCTCGGCCACGTCTCGAATCGTCGCGGCCTTCGCGGCGCGCGATCGGTCATTGGCGGCGGACGACGACGCGATGTCCAACGGCTTCCTCTCCTGCAGAGCGTCGTGCCAGCCCTCTTCAGCAAGGGTCCGTCGACGGCTCATGTAATCGGTTACATGACACATCATCAGAAGGGCCCGCAAGCCCCGCCAGGCGGGAATGTCAGAACTGTGTTTGGATTGCGACGCTGGCGCCGATCGCCGTCAAATGATGGGCAAGTCCGCCAAGTGGCTGTTTGCGCGCGATATTATCGCACAAATAGAGACGCCTTATCCGCCTCGACCACGCCGATCGGCGAGACCATTTGGCGCGTTCTGCTTAGAAGGCCGGGTCCAGGCGGTAGCCGACGCCGCGCACGTTGACGACCACCTCCATCGCCCCTGATTCCACCAGCTTGCGGCGCAGGTGGCTGACGTGACTGTCCAGCGTGCGCGTATCCGAGGCGCGGCTCGGCCGACACCCCTCGGACAGTTCGGCGCGGGAGAAGACACGCGAGGGCGCTTGCGCAAGCTGGGCCAGGATGCGGAATTCCGTGAGGGTCAGAGCCAGTTTCCGACGCCCCTCGGGCGTCACCACGGCGGCCTGATATCCAGCCGGATCGACCTCCAGCGCACCGACCTTGAGCAGACCTGCGCCCGACGCGCCTGCCAGGCGCCGCAGGATGGCGTGCACGCGGGTCGCGGCCTCAAGGGCGTCGACGGGACGGGCCAGATAGTCGTCGGCGCCGATCCGCAGAGCCTGCACGCGGCTGACGCCGTCGTCGACTTCGGCGGTCATGACGACGGGGGTCGGGCCGCGACGACGGATTTCGCCCAGCACGTCCCAACCGTCGCGCCCCGGCAGACCCGCGTCGAGCAGAATCAGATCCGGCCGCACCCGGCCATGCAGATCCAGGGCCGCCTGCCCGTCCATGGCGCCGACCGTACGAAACCCCTCTCGGCGCAAATGAACATCGAGCCTTTCGCCGGCCTCGGCGTCGCCGTCCGCGATCAGGATCAACTGGCTCATGTCCGCGCCAATTCCTGCCTCGCACGGCTTAATCCAGCGGAATCCGCCGCCACCGACGAAAATTCACACAAGCTGCACAAGTCCGCCACAAAACCCGGCCGAAACGGCGAACGCCCCTGCCGCCAGAGGCGGAAGGGGCGTCACACGCGACCTCAGGGGGCGGTCAGTAGTTGGCGCGCAATTCGATGCCGAAGGTGCGCGGGGCGTTGAAGTTGCCGTAGTCGCCCAGGGAGTTCCGGTTCGACGGATCACGACGATAGACATAGGCTTCATCGAACAGGTTGCGCGACCACAGAGCCAGTTCCAGTTCAGGACCGCCGGGGGTGGTCTGGATATCGGCGACCGAAAGGCGGGCGTTCACGATGAAGGAGGAGTCGTTCTTCAGCTCGAACTGGTCGAACGCCTGGGTGGCGTCGGCGTAGTTGGCGTCGACGTGCGCCTTGAAGGTCGCGCCCATGAAGGGCGAGTTCCAGTCGGCGGCGACGCTGGCGGCGTTCGGCGGCGTGAAGGCGATGAACACCTTCTGCACCTGGTTGTTGAACGGGTTCACCGTGTCCGGGATCTTGGCGTCCGTATAGGCATAGGAGGCCGACAGGCGCAGGTTCTCGTTGACCTGGAACTGACCTTCCAGCTCAAGGCCGCGGATTTTCGTCGTGCCGGGGGCGTTGATCGTCTCCAGCGTGTTGCGGGTCGACGCGCCCGTGACCGTGACCAGGCTGAAGTCGATCTGGCTGTCGGTGCGATCCATGGCGTAGATCGCGGCGTTCAGGCGGACGCGGTTGTCGAACAGGTCGCTCTTCAGACCCAACTCATAGGCCTTGACCTCTTCCGGCGCGAACGACCGATACGTCAGCGAGCGCGACGAGGCGCCGCCGGCGCGATAGCCGGTCGAATATTTGGCGTAGACATTGACCTTGTCGGTCAGGTCGTAGGCCAGCGTCACCAGCGGGTCGAATCGTTTGACCGAGCTCTTGAACGTGAAGTTCGTCGGCTGATTGTTGACCGTGTAGAGGACGCCGTCCTTGTCGTCCCAGGTGTAGCGGCCGCCCAGCGTCAGGTGCAGGGCGTCCATCGTCGCCGGCGTCCAGGTGCCCTGGCCATAGATGGCCTTCGATTCCGCATGGGCGGTCGAGGCGCGGTCGATCGAACGGAAGCCGCGGATGGTCGGCGTCGGGTCCAGGATGGTGTAGCCCGTGCCGTCGCTGTTCCACTGGTTTGTCGAAGGCGTGGCCGCATCGTCCGACACGGTCTCCTTGAAGTAGAACAGGCCGCCGACGTAGTCGATGCTATCGCCCAGCGAACCCACCGCCTGAACTTCCTGGCTGAACTGATGCTGCCAGAAGCCGGCCAGGGAGTAGCGCGAGAACTTGCCGTTCGGACCCGTGACCGGCGGACGGTGGGCGCCGGCGATGTTGTCGTACTGTTCCACAGCCAGGTCGCGGTAGGCCGTGATCGAACGCAGTTCCAGGCTGTCGGTCGGACGATACGACAGGTGCAGATCGACGCCGCGGGTGTCGTCCACGCTCCACTGTTGCGGCACGCCGATGTCGGCCTGGGTCATCCGGCGCGAGCCCTCGACCTGAACCAGCGGCGACAGCGCGCGGATCGAACCGCTGGGCACCGTGGCCGATGTCCACGGCACGACCGCCAGGCCGTTCGGGTTGAAGTTCAGCAGTTGGCTGTAGAAGGGGGTGTTCTTGTCCTTGCCGACGTCAGCGGCCAGGTCGGCGGTGAAGTTGTCGGTCGGGGTCCAGCGGGTCTGGAAGCGCAGCCCGCGACGGTCATAGGCGCCGAAGCCCTCTTCGCCGGGCAGGATGTTCTGCGTCACCGGCCCCTGAACGGCGATCACGCCGTCGACCTTGAAGGCGAAGTCGCCCAGGGCCGGGAAGTTGACGTGCAGTTCGGAGTTGTAGGAGTCCAGATTGCCGATACCGGCGACGGCGCGCATGCCGAACTCGCCCGTGGGCTTCTTGGTCACAAGCGACAGGGCTCCACCTTCGGTATTGCGGCCGAACAGGGTGCCTTGCGGGCCCTTCAGGACTTCGATGCGTTCGATGTCCAGCAGGGCGGCGGCCAGACCGTGCTGGCGGGCCAGATAGACGCCGTCGACATACACGCCCACGCCCTGCTCACGGGCGGGTTGGTTGGCGTCGTTGGGCACGATGCCGCGGATGCCGATGGTCAGGGCCGACTGGCGGGCTTCGAAGGTCGCGACGCGCAGGGAGGGCACGGCGCCGTCGGCCAGATCCATCAGCGACTGAACGTGGCGGTCTTCCAGGGCCTGGGCGTTCACGACCGAGATCGAGATCGGCGTGTCCTGCAGATTGGTCTCGCGCTTGGTGGCGGTGACGACGATGTCGGCCAGGCCGGTGGGCTGCTGGTCCGCGGTTTCGGCGGCGGGCTGGGCCGCCGGCGCGCCGGCGGAGACGTCCGCGACGGGCTGGGCCATGGCCGACAGCGGCGCAGCGACCAGTGCGGTGCCGAGCAGAAGCTGAAGACGAAGTTTGGTGCGAGAGCGCATTATTATCCCCTGGTTTGAGGTTCCGGGGGATACGGCAGTTATGCGTCCGGCAATTCACAGTCCGACGACGGACAGGTGCAATATTGATGTCGGAGGTCGATGAAAACCTACAGCTGACATACAGGTAAAATCCAAGAAATCTCCACACACCGTCACGAATTGGATAAACACGAGACGAAACGCTCAAGCTTCCCAAGCCGCCGCCGTTTCGCTAGGATTTCCGCCGAGCGATCCGGGCGACCGATCGGTCTGAATGGCGCCGGACATCTGCGTTCACGCCGTCCCGCCAGACGGCGAACGAGGGTCATGGTCGAAAGCACCAACAAGCTGGGACACCGCATCGGCGCACGCGGCGGCCGCACGCGCCAGGCCATCCTGGACGCGACGCGCAATCTGCTGAACGCGCGCCACTATGGCGACATCCGCGTGTCCGACCTGGCGTCGGCGGCCGGCGTCTCGCCCTCGAACTTCTACACCTATTTCAAGACGGTGGAGGAGCCTGTCCTGGCCCTGTGCGAAAGCGCCGCCGAGGATTTCCAGCCCCTGGCCGCCCATTTTCAGGCTGACTGGCCCGGCGACCGGGCCTTTAGCGTCGCGCGCGCCTTCATCCTGGACGTCATGTCCATCTGGCGCGACCACGGGCAGGTCCTGCGGGTCGAGCACATGCTGGCCGACAATGGCGAATCCGCCTTCGTCGAAAGCCGCGTTCGCCGTCTGCGCCGCCTGCACCTGGCCATCGAGCGCCGCGTAGCTCAGGCCCACGCCAGCGGCCTGCACCCCAAGGACTACAATCCGCGCCTGGCCTCCTACCAGATCGCCTCGATCGCCGAATCGACGGCCGCCAGCTTCGAGCTTCTGCGGCGGGCCGACACGCCGGAGGCCATTCTGGATACCGCCGCCCTGATCATCGTGAAGCTGACGACCGGACGCTAGAAGCCCAGCGGGCCGTAAAGCCAGGTCAGCCAGACACCGACGGCCAGAAAGACCCCGAACGGCAGGCTGGTCGTCGCCTGGATCGACCGGCGCGCCACCAGCAGACCGAACACCAATCCAAGCGCCGCCGCACAGGCCCAAAGCATCACGCTGGGCAGGCCGGGCCAGCCGACCCAGGCCCCTGCCCCAGCGAACAGGATCGGATCGCCGCCGCCTAGACCCCGACGCTTGCGCACCGCCTGATAGAGCCGGCCGACCAGCCAAAGCCCGACGAAACCGACCACGGCCCCGATCAGGTTCGATGCGGCGACATGCCAACCCTGGGCGACCGCGACCGCCAGGCCCGTACCGATCAGCGGCAGGGTGAGACGGTCGGGCAGCCAGTAGTTTTCACCGTCGACAAGGGCGATGAGCAACAGTTGCCAGCCCAACAGCGCCGTCGCCGCCGTCACGAACACCGACGCGCCGCTCCAGCCCGCCCACAGCGCCGCCCAGACGCCCAGTGCGGCCGCCCCCAGTTCGATCAACGGATAGCGCGGCGATATCCGACAGCCGCAGCGGACGCATCGCGCCTTCAGCACCAGCCAGCTGACGACTGGGACCCGTTCCCAAGGTCGCAGGCGTTGTCCGCATCCCCGACAATGCGAGGGGGCCGCCACGACGTCCTCTTCCAACGGCAGGCGCACGCTGACCATCGCCAGGAAACTGCCGACGATCAGACCCAGCCCGCCAAGAACGACCGAAGCGATCAGAGAATTCATAAGACGTCCAGCCCGACGGCGAAGACGTCTGGCTTAGCCTCCGCCCATCGCCACGGCTACATGATAGGTCACGAAGGACGCCAGATAGGCCAGGCCGAACATGTAGCCGATCATGGTCCAGGTCCATTTCAGCGAGTTCGTTTCACGCCGCACCACGCCCAGGGTCGCCACGCACTGGGGCGCGAAAATGTACCAGGCTAGGAAGGAGAGAGCCGTCGCCAGCGACCAGTGCTGCGCCAGGGTCGAGGCCAGCAGACCTGTCGCATTCTCCGCATCCGCGATGGCGTAGGTGGTGCCCAGCGCCGCCACCGCGACCTCGCGCGCCGCCATGCCGGGGATCAGGGCGATGACCATCTGCCAGTTGAAGCCGATAGGCGCGAAGATCGGCTCCAGCACGCGGCCGATCATGCCGGCGAACGAATAGTCGATGGCCGGCAGGGTCGCGTTCTCGGGCGGATAGGGGAAGGTCGCCAGAACCCACAGGATGACCACGGCGGGCAAGATGATCCGACCCGCCCGGTTCAGGAAGATCTTGGCCCGGAGCCACAGGTTGAAGCCGACGCTCTTGGGATCGGGAACCTTGTAGGTCGGCAGCTCCATCATGAAGGGCTCGACCGCGCCGCGCCAGAACACCTTGCGGATCACCAGCGACACCAGAAGCGCGCTGAGAATACCGGCGGCGTAGAGGCCGAACATGACCACGCCCTGCAGATTGGCGAAGCCCCACACCTTCTCGTTAGGAATGAAGGCGGCGATGATCAGCGTATAGACCGGGATGCGCGCCGAACAGGTCATCAGCGGCGCGACCAGAATGGTGGTCAGGCGGTCGCGCTTGGAATCGATCACCCGCGCCGCCATCACGCCCGGAATGGCGCAGGCGAAGCTGGACAACAGTGGAATGAAGGCGCGGCCATGCAGCCCGGCACCGCCCATGATCCTGTCCATCAGGAAGGCCGCGCGGGCCATATAGCCGAAGTCCTCCAGCGCAATGATGAACAGGAACAGGATCAGGATCTGCGGCAGGAAGACCAGCACGCTGCCGACGCCGGAGATGACGCCATCGACGATAAGACTTCGCAGCAGACCGTCGGGCAGAACCATGGCGACGAAGGCCCCGAGCCAGGCGATGCTCGCCTCGATACCGTCCATCAGGGGCTTGGCCCAGGTGAAGACGGCCTGGAACATCACGAAAAGCAGGGCGAACAGGATCAGCAAACCGCCGACGGGATGCAGCAGGACGGAATCGATCTTGCCGGTCAGGGTGTCGGGCCGTTCGGGCGGCCGCACACAGGCCTTCATGATGCGCTCGGCCTCGCGCGCGGCGGCGCGCAGTTCGGCGGCGTCGGGCGAACGCCAGCGGTTATCGCCCACCGCAGCGGCGTCGGCCTGGGTCTCGACGGCGGCGATCAGTTCGTCGATCCCGCGCTTGCGCGTCGCGACCGTGGTGATGATCGGCACGCCCAGTTCGGCGCGCAGCTTCTCCAGATCAATCCGCAGGCCCTGACGCTGGGCGATGTCGAACATGTTGAGCGCCAGGACCATCGGCCGGCCCACGGCCTTCAGCTCCAGGATCAGCCGCAGCACCAAGCGCAGGTTGGTGGCGTCCGCGACGCACACCACCACGTCCGGCGGCGTCTCGCCCGCCAGACGCCCCAGCACGGCGTCGCGCGTGACCTCCTCATCCGGGCTGCGCGCACGCAGGGAATAGGTGCCGGGCAGGTCCAGCACCGACATCGTTCGGCCGGACGTCGCCCGAATCAGCCCCTCTTTCCGCTCGACCGTGACCCCGGCGTAGTTGGCGACCTTCTGGTGCGCGCCGGTCAGGGCGTTGAACAGGGCGGTCTTGCCGCTGTTGGGATTGCCGACCAGGGCGACGCGGGCGGCCTTCAGCGCGATGTCCATCAGGCGGCGTCCCGGCGGAAGACCAGGCTTTCGGCCTCGTGCCGACGCAGGGCCACGCGCATGTCGTCCACCTTCAGGGCGATGGGGTCGTGTCCGAACAGGCCTTCGTGCAGCAGTTCGACGCGGGCGCCTTCGACAAAGCCCAGCTCCAGCAGCCGACGCTCCAGTTCGACCGCCTCGGCCTGATGGTGGCAGTGAGCGCCGACCTGGACGATGACTCCGCGATCGCCGCGTCGGGCCTGGCTCAATTTCACGGTGTCGGTCAATTCCACGCTCGCATAGGCGGGACGCCCGCTCCCCGGCGGCCCGCGTTTCTTTGACAGTGATTATCAGGTGCGAGGCCGCTTCGTCCAGCAGGACAGGATGACCAATTGCCGCGATACGCGATTGCGCTATCACGGTCGAAAGAGGATCCGCCATGACCCGCATCGCCCTGCTCGCCGTCGCCGCGCCGCTTGTCCTATTGAGCGCCTGTGGTCCGGAGGGATCGAGCGCGCCGGCCGCCCCGGCCAAGCCGGTCCATGTCCTGACAGATGCGGAAAAGGCCACCCTGCTGGCCGCCCTGCCCCCACCTTACGATCAGGGCGACTTGGAAAATGGTCGTCGCGCCTTCGCCCGCTGCCGCTCGTGCCACACCATCGGCGAGGGCGGGGCCGACATGACCGGTCCGAACCTGCACGGGGTATTCGGCCGCAAGGCAGGCTCGCGGCCGCGCTACGCCTATTCCAACGCCCTGCGCTCCGCCGACTTCACATGGGACGCCGAGCGGCTGGATCACTGGCTCCAGAATCCGCGCACCTTCCTGCCCGGCAACAAGATGACCTTCCCCGGCCTACCGGACGCCAAAGACCGCCGCGACGTCATCGCCTTCCTGAAGGTGGAGACGGGCTATCAGCCGCCGGCGACGCCCGCCTCCTGATCCTCATTCAGCCTTCGGGGATCGGCTTTTCGCCGCCGTCGCGGATTTCCTGGGCTTCCCATTCCTCGATCTTGCGGGCGGTCCATTCCGGCGACTTGGTGAAGCGCGCCAGGACGCCATAGATCACCGGCACGACGAACAGCGTCAGCACCGTGGCGAAGATGGCGCCGGTGAAGATGACTACGCCGATGGTCTGACGGCTGCCCGCCCCCGCCCCATGCCACAGCACCAGCGGCAGGGCGCCGAACGCCGTGGCGATGGAGGTCATGATGATCGGCCGCAGACGCAGCGAAGACGATTCGATGATCGCCTCGCGGATCGAACGGCCCTGGTCGCGCAGCTGGTTGGCGAACTCCACGATCAGAATGCCGTTCTTCGCCGCCACCCCGATCAGGATGATCAGACCGATCTGGCTGTAGATGTTCAGGCTGGACCCCGCCATCAACAGGCCGAACAGACCGCCCGCCGCCGCCAGGGGCACCGTCAACATGATGACCGCCGGCGTGATCCAGCTTTCGAACTGGGCCGCCAGCACCAGGAAGACCAGCAGCAGCGCCAGGCCGAAGGCCGCGAACACCGCCCCGCCCGCCTCCTGCTGATCGCGCGCGGCGCCGCCCCACTGGACGATCACCCCGCCTTGCGGCTGTTTGGCGGCCTCGGCGCGCAGGAACTGCACCGCGTCGTCGATGGTCATGCCGGGGTTCAGGTCGGCCTGCAGCGAGATGGCGCGCTGACGATCCAGACGTCGCCGGTCGGGCGTATCGCCGCTGGTCTTGGTCGTGACGACCGCCGACAGAGGCACCAGCTGGCCCGAGCCGGTGGCGACGTACAACGCCTCCAGATCGGCAACCTCGCGCCGGTTCTGACGATCCGTCTGCAGGATGACATCGTACTCCTGTCCGCCCTTGATATAGGTCGTGGCGCGGCGAGAGCCGAACATGGTCTCCAGCGTGCGGCCGATGGACTGTGACGACACGCCCAGCGCCGCCGCCTTCTGCGGATCGACATCGACCAGCAGGCGCGGCGAGTTCGGTTCATAGTTCAGACGCGGCCGCGAAAAACCCGGATTGGACTGGGCCGCCGCCAGCAAGGGCTGAAGCCAGTTGTAAATCTGCTGATAATCCGTGCCGGTGGCGATCAGCTCGACCGAGTTGGAGTTGCCGCCGCCGCGCTGGAAGGCGCCGGGGGTCGAGGCGTTCACCTGGGCGCCGGTCTGACCGCGCAGCTTGCGGTTCACCTCCTGGGCGATGTCCGCGGCCGAACGCTCTCGCTTGGACCAGTCGGCCAGCACCAGCACCGCGTTTCCGGAATTGTAGCTGCCGCCCCCGAAACCGGGCGACGACACCAGATAGCTGTCGGCCTCGCCGTTCGCCTTGTATTCGGCCAACAGGGGCTCCAGCCCCATCATGATCTTGCGGGTATAGTCGAAGCCCGCGCCCTCGGGCCCCGCGACACGGATCTGGACCCGGCCACGGTCTTCGTCCGGCACCAGTTCGTTGGGCAGGAACAGAAAGATGCCGCCCGCCCCCGCCGCCACCAGGGCGATCAGGGCGCCGACGCCGATCACGGCGATGCGCCGCCCCAGCAGCATGTCCAACGACCGAGCGTAGGAGGTCTTCAACCGGTCCATGGCCCAGTCAACCCGGCGGGCCACCCAGCCGCCGCCCTCGGCCCGGCGCAGGATCTTGGAGGCCAGCATGGGCGACAAGCTCAGCGCCAGAAAGGCCGAGAAGGCCACGGCCGCCGCGATGGCGGCCGCCAGTTCCACGAACAGCCGCCCGACATAGCCGGGCAGGAACAACAGGGGCGCGAACACCGACAACAGAACGATGGTCGTGGCCACGACCGCGAAGAAGACCTGACGCGCACCGCGCTCGGCCGCGACCAGAGGCGGCTCGCCGTGGTCCAGCCGGCGCTGAATGTTCTCGACCACCACGATGGCGTCGTCCACGACCAGACCGATGGCCAGCACCAGGGCCAGCAGGGTCAGAAGGTTCAGCGAGAAGCCCAGCGGGGCCAGGACGATGAAGGTCGCCAGGATGCAGATCGGCGCGACGATCGACGGGATCAGCGCCGCCCGCAGACTGCCCAGGAAGATGAAGTTGACCAGGGCCACCAGCGCCATCGAGATGCCGATGGTGATCCAGACCTCGTCGATGGCGTGGGAGGTGAAGACCGAATTGTCCGATCCGACCTCCAGCGTCACGCCAGGCGGCAGGCTTGGCCGGATTTCCTCGATCATCTTCCGCACGCCGTCGGAGATGGCCAGGTCGTTGGACTGCGCCTGACGCGTCACCGCCAGACCGATCTGGTCCAGCCCATTGCCGCGGAACAGACGGCGCGCCTCCGCCGGCGCCTCTTCCACCCGCGCGATGTCGCCCAGGCGCGTGACGTAGGTCGGCTGCCCCTGGATGATGGCCGACGAACCGCTGCCCGTGCCCGTCGCCACCGTGTTCGATGTCGAGGCCGCGCCGCGTGTGCCGATGGGCAGCTGACGGAAATCCTCGGGCCGCGAATAGGTGCGGGCCACGCGGACGGTGTAGTCCTTGTCGGTCGATTCCAGCGATCCGGCGGGCAATTCGACGTTCTGGTTGGTCAGGGCCGTTTCGACGTCGTTGACGGTCAGGCCCCGCGCGGCCATCGCCGCCGCATCCAGCCAAATCCGCATCGCATATCGTTGCTCGCCGAAAATGTTGACCTGGGCGACGCCGGGAACCGTCGCCAGGCGGTCCACCAGATAACGGTCGGCATAGTCCGTCAGCTGCAACCGGTTCATGGTCGTCGAGCGCAGGAAGACGATCATGATCGGCTGGCTGTCGGAATCGGCCTTGGCCACTTCGGGCGGATCGGCCTGATCCGGCAGACGGCCGACCACGCGGCTGACCCGGTCGCGCACGTCGTTTGCGGCGTCGTCGATGTTCCGATCCAGCGAGAACTCGATGTTCACGTTCGATCGGCCGTCCCGGCTGGTGGAGTTGATCCGTTCGACGCCCTGGATGCCGGCGATCTGCTGCTCGATCGGTTCGGTGATCCGGCTTTCGATCACCTCGGCCGAGGCCCCGGCATAGGAGGTGTTGACCGAGACGATGGGCGGATCAACGTCGGGCAGTTCGCGCACCGGCAAGAAAAAGAAGGCCGCCGCGCCGATCACGCACAGCACGATGGCCGCGACCGCCGCGAAGACCGGCCGCCGGACCGAGACGTCTGACAACATCATTGGGCGGGGCCTGCACGGCCCTGGCGACCGCCCTTGGCGCCCGCCACCGTCACCGGCGCACCCGGCTGGATGCGGTTCAGACCCGAGCCGACGATGTGTTCGCCCACATCAATCCCCGACAGAATCTCGACGAAGCCGTTCTCCACCGCGCCGGTTTCGACCTCGACTCGCTGAGCCGTCGTGCCGTTCTGACCCGGGGCGATACGATAAACGAAGGCGCCGGAGCCTTCATACTGCACCGCGGCCTCGGGCACGGCCGCCGCCTGGCGCTGCCCCTGCTGAACCGCGACACGCAACAGCATGCCGGGACGGATGCGGCCGCCGGGGTTGGGGAATTCGGCGCGGGCTGTGGCCGCGCGCGTCGTCTCGTTCACGCGGGTGTCGATCCGGGCGATCCGCCCCTGGAACGGCTCCTCGCCATAGGCGTCTGCCGTGGCCGTGATGGACGCGCCCGGACGCAGTACGTTGAGATATCGCTCGGGCAACGGGAAATCGACACGCACTGAAGACACGTCGTCCAGCGTCGCGATCACCGCACCCGGGTTGATCAGCGTGCCGGGCGTAATCGTGGTCAGGCCCAGGGTTCCGGTGAAGGGCGCGCGGATCACCCGGTCGCCGCGTCGCGCCTGGGCCGCCAGCAGACCCGCCCGAGCCGTCTCCAGGCTGGTCTCGGCCTGTTCCAGCAGCACGCGCGGCGCCACGCCCCGGTCCGCCAGAGCCTTGTACCGATCATACTCCCGCTGCGCCTGGGCGACGCTGGCGCGCGCCTGGATGATGTCGGCTTCTTCCTCGCGCGCCTGCAGTTCCACCAGGGGCGTGCCCGCCGTCACCGTCTGACCGTCGGAGAACATGACCCGCGTGACCAGCTGGGTCGTCGGCGATGTCAGATTCACCGACTTCAGCCCGCGCGCCACGCCCAGCACTCTGATCTGGTCCGAGAACTGCCGCTGGCCCACCACGACCTGGGACACCTCCTGTCCGCCGCGTCGGCCGCCGCCGGGCGGACCGGCCGTCTTTTCGTCCTTGAACGTGATCTTCAGAACAGCGGCTATCACCATCAGCGCCAGGAGCACGGCCGCAGCGATGATGAAGAAGTGGCGTTTGATCACGCGGAGTCTCTCGTTCAGGGGGACGCCGCACGCATAGCGACTAACGCCGCGCGCGCAACCTTATCTCTTTGTAACGCGTCGGATCGGCGGCTCCGTCGCTCAAGGCGACGCTAAAAACGACGCCAGAGGGCGAAAACCGGTCCCCGCGCGATGGGCGTCTCGCGGCCCGCCACCGTATGTCGCCACCCCACCTGCAAGCTCCAGCGGTCCAGATCGCGCACGACCGACCCTTCCAGCGACAACCATCTCGCCCCGCCGTCCGCCGCTCCGCCGAAGGCCTGGCCCAGAACCAGCCAATCGCGCCCCAACCGCCCGCCGACCGTGGCGTCCAGGCGCGTCTCGTCCGGAAGCCCGTCCCGGAACCGCCGTGCGGCCTGGATTTCGACGAAGAGTTGATCCACGCCCAGACGCGAGCCCGCCCCTCCCAGCGAACGGCCGGCGGACAGGCGCGCCTCCCAATCGTGCTTGCCGACACCGGGCGGGGCGTAGCCGGCGTTTCGCCCCTCCCCGCCGTTCGCATAGCCGCCGTACAGGCTGACGGCGTTACGGTCGTCGCGCCAGACTTGCCAGGTCGCGCCGATCTCGATCGGGCCGCGTCCCTCATAGTCGACGAAGGCGTCCTCTCCATCCTGCCAGTCGGCCCTCAACTGCAGCGTCAGCCCGTCGGTCACGCCGTATTCGGCGAACAGGCCCAGCGCCGAGTCCCGTCGTTCGGCTGGAAGGGGCTGGGTGTCGCCCTGCGGATCGAACCCCTCTTCCGCGACCATATGTTCGTATTTCAGGATCGCCTGTGTCCGCCCCTTGGGCTGGGTCCAGGCTCCGGCCGTCGCGTCCCCGCCTGGAACAGCCGCCGCCATGGCGGCGGCCGCTCCGATTATCGTCAGGCGTCGTAGCCGGGCGACTTGCGATCCAGTTGCCTGAGCGCGCCAGGCCAGGCCAGGGCCGAGATGAAGCCGATGCCGCGTCCCTGCTCCTTGGTCTCGGCCTGGGCTGCGTCCGGCGCGGTCAGGACGTTCTCCAAACCGCCCGACAGGGCCGCCACCTGCTGGGCGCAGGCCCGCTCCAGGAAGAATATCCCGATCCATGCCTGCGCCGCCGTCTCCCCTACCGCCAGCGTGCCGTGATTTCTCAGCAGCATGAGCGGCTTGTCCCCCAGGTCGGCGACCAGACGTTCGCGCTCGTCATGGTTCAAGGCCAACCCCTCGTACCCATGATACGCAACCTGATACTGTAGTAAACACGCGTTCTGGCTGATCGGCAGCAGGCCTTCCCTCTGGGCCGCCACGCCTACGCCGTTCACCGTGTGCAGGTGGATGACGAATTTGGCGTCCTCACGCGCCGCATGGACCGCCGAATGGATGGTGAAGCCCGCCGGATTGATGAAATTCGTCGTCTCCTGGACGATGTTTCCTTCCAGATCGACCTTCACCAGCGAAGACGCTGTGATCTCGTCGAAGTAGAAGCCGTAGGGATTGATCAGGAAGTGATGTTCCGGCCCTGGAACGCGGGCCGAAATGTGGGTGAAGATCATGTCGTCCCACCCGTGCAGCGCCACCAGCCGATAGAGCGCGGCCAGTTCCACACGCACAGCCCATTCGGCTTCCGAGACCCGAGACTTCAGTGACGGGCTTGTTCCATCGGCCATGATTTCCTCCTGCCTCTGACGGGCTTGAGCAGGAACGTCTCCCCTGGCCGAAGCCTCGTCAAGACAGATGATTCGAACCTGACGCTACGTCAATCGCGACGCGGACCGGACTTGGTTAACCGCGCCTTCACCTCCATGGAGCAATATCCAGACGTTGGATCGCCCATCGAGGAGCCGCCGTGTCCGCTGTCGTTCAGATGAGGTCGCCCGCCGCTCCTCGTGACGATTTCGACGCGTCCGCCCTTCTGAATCTCGCCCGCAGCCGCTCGCCCGACGATCGTCAGCGGTTGCTGCTCGGCGTCGCCGCCCTGTGCGAATCGACGCCGACCGCTCGGGCGGCGCCGGTTCTGGGCGACATCTTCCTGGCTCTCACGGCCCAGGCCGAGCGCGAGATCAGGCTGGTTCTGGCCGAACGCCTGGCCGACGCCGACTGGGCGCCGCCCGCCCTGATCAACATGCTGGCGCTGGACGAGATCGAAATCGCCCGCCCCGTCATCACCTCCAGCCCGTTGTTGAAGGACGCAGACCTGATCCGGCTTCTGGTCGAAGCGACCCTGGAACACCAGATCGCCGTCGCCCGGCGTCCGGGCCTGTCGCGCAGCGTCACGGACGTCATCGTCGAACGCGGGGAGGCCGTGACCATGACGGCCCTGGCGTCGAACCGCACAGCCGACATCAGCGAGGCGGCCCTGCATCGCCTGGTCGAAGAATCGCGCCGCCTCGCCGGGCTGCGCGCGCCCCTCAGCCGCCATCCGCGCCTTAACGAGGCGTTGGCCCAGGAACTCTACCAATGGGTCGGACAGGCCCTGCGCCAATCGATCGGCGAGCGTTTCCGCATCGACGACCGACTGTTGAACGGCGCCGTTCAGGACGCCAGCGCCGCCCTGGCCCGCAATGGCGGCTGGCGCGCCGTGCCGATCTCCGGTCGAAAGGAGGACGGCGGCGACCGACACGAGATGGAGCGAAGGCTGGTCGACAAGCTCCAGGCCGCCGGTCAGCTGCGTCCCGGCCTGCTTGTACGCGCCCTGCGCGAACACCGGCTCGTCCTCTTCGAACAGACCCTGGCGGCGCTTGGCGGATTCACCTCTCCCCAGGTTCACGCCGCCATTCGCGCGCCGACGGCCGAACCGCTTTATCTGGCCTGTATTGCGGTCGGCGTCGACCGGGCGGTGTTCCCGTCCCTGCTGGTCGAGGTCCGCAAGCTGACCGGCGGATTTCCCGCCGACGGCGGCTGGACGGCGACCGCCCTGAACGCCGCCTCCGCCTCGCGCGCCTTCCTTCAGATGGTGGAAAAGCCGGGCTCGGTTTGACTTCGGTGCGAACCTCGTTTCACGTCGATCCGTGACCCAGCCAAGCGCGCCCCTTTCCCTGGCCTTCGTCGCCAGCGACCGTCCGGAAGCCCAGGCCGCCCGCCGGGCGCTGATCCAGCGATACGGCGCCGTTTCCGAAGCGGACGCCGATGTCATCGTCGCCTTGGGCGGCGACGGACAGATGCTGGAGACCCTGCACGCCAATCTGCGGCGCCGCACGCCGGTTTACGGCATGAACCGCGGCTCCGTCGGCTTCCTGATGAACGACTATGACGAGGACGACCTGATCGAACGCATCGCGGCAGCCGAGCGCACCATCATCCACCCGCTGCAGATGGACGCCTGGACCGAGAGCGGCGAGGTCCACACCGGTCTGGCCATCAACGAAGTCTCCCTGCTGCGCCAGACGCGACAGAGCGCCAAGCTGCGGATCACGGTCGACGGCCGCGTGCGGCTGGACGAACTGTCCTGCGACGGCTGCCTGTTGGCGACGCCGGCGGGTTCGACCGCCTACAATCTGTCGGCCCATGGCCCGATCATCCCCCTGGACGCCCACATCCTGGCGTTGACGCCGATCAGCGCCTTCCGTCCTCGCCGTTGGCGCGGGGCCTTGCTGTCGCACGAAGCCAAGGTGCGTTTCGACGTGCTGGAAGCGGACAAGCGCCCGGTCTCCGCCACCGCCGACAACTTCGAGGTCCGTCGCGTGGCCTCGGTCGAAGTGCGCGAGCGCCGCGACGTCCATCTGACCATGCTGTTCGACGCCGGCCGCTCGTTCGGGGAACGCGTCATGGCGGAACAATTCGCCAACTGAGCGAGTCACCGCTTCTTAACAGCGACCGGCTACCTTGGCGCCGAATTCCAGTGGAGCCCGCGATGAGCGATCCGGCGCAAGTCTTTCGTCCCCCCAACACCCTTCGCAGCAAGGTCGGCGGCGGATTCGGCATCAACGCCGACGCGATCGCCAAGGCGGAAGAGGCCCTGAAGGCCATGTCGGCCCAGTTCGGCCAGTGGTTGGCCGAGGAGATCGTCAAGCTGGACAAGGCCCAGACTGACATCCGCCAGCAGGGTTACACCCCCGCCACGGCCGAAGCCCTCTATTTCCGCGCGCACGACCTCAAGGGTCTGGGCACCACCTACGAATATCCGCTGGTGACGCGGATCGCCGGCTCCCTGTGCCGAATGCTGGACGACCCCGCCACACGCATGAATGCGCCGGCGGTGATACTGGACGCCCATATCGACGCCATCCGCGCCGTCGTGCGCGACCAGATCAAGACGGACGAACATCCGACCGGCCGCGCCCTGGCCGAAACGTTGGAAGCCCGGGTCTCGGAACACCGGAAGGCCTGACCGCCAGGTTGAGGCGAATGAGGAGGCCCGCCGACGGCGGGCCTTTGCCGTTTCAGGCCGCGTTGACGGCGACCGCAGGCAGCGTCGGCTGATCCAGCCGCTCCATCAGATAGGCCAGGTCGTCGCGCTGCACGTTCGGCCGCTGGGTCAGGAAGCGTTCCAGCATCCGCTGGCGAAATTCCTCGGTCGAAACAGCGCCGCCCTCGGCCGTCAGCGCGCGCCAGGTGTCCACGCCGACCCGGAAGGCTTGGAACAGACGGGGCGGCAAACCCGCGCGATCGTAGATGGCCTTCAGCCCCAGCGGCCCCGCATCGTGCACCATCAGCCAGGCGCGCTGATGCGGCGTCTGGGCCAGTTCCGCCAGTCCATGCTCGAACATCGCCATATGTCCTCGCGCCAGACCGCGCAGCAGCAACGAGGCGTTCAACGCCTTGCGGCTGTTCAACTGGGCCATGAAGACCGACAGGTCGGCGCTGGCGGCGGCCTGGTCGACCAGATCCACCGTGGCGCGCTCGCGTGCATACTGGGCCAGGCGGATCGCCGTTTCCGGCGCGACGGCGTGGCGGCTGACCAGGTGCTCGCGCACCGTCTCGCTGGCCAGGGCGATCAGGCGCTCCGTGACGTGCAACGGCAGGACCTGGCGATAGGCCACCGCCGTCAGCACCTCCTGGGACTGCGCGAAACGATCGACGACGACGCTCAGGGCGGCTTCGGAGATGTCGGCGTTGTCGTTGGCGGCCAGGGCGCGGACGGACTGCTCGCACCCCTCCTCGGCCAGGACGGCGGCGACATCTCTGGGAACCCGCGGACGGGTGGCGACGGCGACCTGACGCACGGCCGATCCCGCGCGCACGATCTCGATCAGGTCTTCGTCGCTGAAGGCGGGCGAGGACGTGATGATCGGCAGGGCGATGCTGTCCAGGTCGGCGGCCAGCTTGCGCGCGATATCGTTGGGGATCAGAGTCGAGGCCTTCAGCGTGACGGCCATGGCGCGGCGAACCAGTTCGGCTGAATCATCGGCCAGCATGCGCAGGATTTTCTGAGCCGCGTCCCGCTCGATGTCGTCCAGTACGATCCGGTCCATGTTGCGGCACAGCTTGTGCGTGGCCTCGGCGCGCTCGTCCTCGTCCGTCGCCTTGACCAGGCGTCGGATATCCATCTCGGTAAGGCGTGCGCGATAGGCGGTCATGGACGGCTCGTCAGGGAATCGGTCGTGCCCCTGACGATGAGCCTGCCATGCTTAATGTCCGGTTTACCATCGACGCAGATGCGTCTCAGGCCGATTCTTTTCCGGCCGGAGAGAAGGCGCCGCCGAAACCGCCGCCGGACGAACCGTCCTGCCCCAGCAGAAGGGCCAGCAGACCCTGGTCCTGCTTCAACCGATCCATCCGCGCCGCCAGCATCTGATCGCGTTCGCTCAGCGACGGCGGCGCCAGACGGTTGTCGATCACGCCGGAAGCGGGCGCGCCCTCGCCCGCCGTGCGCTGCAGATTGGCGTGCACCTCGGCCACCGTGGCGGCGCGTCCGTCGCGATAGAAGATGCTGCGGTTCGCGCGCGCCGCGTCCGGAAACAGGGACGCCGCGCTGGCGCCGGGATAACGATCCATCGCCTCCATCAGGCTGGCCGCGCCCGCAGGCCCCAGGAAATGCGCGGCGTACAGGTCGCCGGCGCCCGGCTCCTTGCCCGTTCGGCCCCGCAGATAGGCCGCGTTCGACGCCGTCAGTTCCGCCGCCATGGTGGAGGCCGCCTGGGGATCGAAACGCAGATCCAGAACCACGTTGCGCGCCGAACCGTCCACGCGCCAGCGCCCGTCAGAGCCACGACGGATCAGGTCGGCGTACTGGCCATAGCCATGCTGGGCGCCATGTTTCTTGACGGTTCCCAGCCAGGTTTGCTCGATGAACTGGAACAGGCCGGCCGCCGAAGAGGTGGGCGCCTTGGCCGAGGGATTCAGCGCGCTTTCACGGCGCGCGGTCTTCATCAGGAAGTCGAAATCGACGCCCACGGCGTTGGAGGCGCGCCGAATGGCCGCCTCAACCCCGCCGGACGATGGAATCGCACCCACGCTCATGACGACTCGAGGGTCGCTGAACGTGGTTAATCAATCCCTAATTCTTAACGCCGCCATTAACGGCTTGCTGTGGAGAATCGCGCAAGCGCTGCCGTAAAGCCGCCACAACCTGCGCGCTCACTTCCCTTACGGGCGCTGCCGGGGGGCGGTGAACGAGGGAAGTGCAGACATGATGATCCGTGCCGCCGGCGGCCCAGGCGCCGTCAATCCCATCGATTTCGGGGAACGCAGGAAGCCGATCCCCCGTTGGCTGTGGGCCGCCATCGGCGTCTCGGCCTTGGCCCATGTGGCGGCGGGCGTGGTGCTCTATAATCAGCGGTTCGAACTGAATGCGCCTGACGCGACGCAGCCGGACACCCCGCCGGTCGATGTGACGATGTTCAAGCTGCCTGAGCCCAAACCGCTTCCGTCGACCGTAACGCCGGCGCCGCCCACGCCCATTCACAAGCCCCTTCTGACCGTGCCGACCACGCTGCCGCCCGTGCCGCTCGCGCCGCCGGACGAGGGCGTCATCACCGCCCCGCCCGGCCAGATCGTGGTCAGCACCGCGCCCGTCGGCGTCGAGGGCGGCAAGGCGACGACAGAGGCTCCGCCCCGCCCCGTCTCGGTCATCAACAACCCGACCTGGGCCAGTCGGCCCTCGGCGGCGCAGATGGCCCGCGCCTATCCGACGCGGGCCGCCGAAAACGGCGTATCGGGTTCGGCCAGCCTGTCGTGCATCGTGCGGGTCGATGGCGGCCTGACCGGCTGCCGCGTCACCGGCGAGACGCCGAACGGCCAGGGCTTCGGCCGCGCGGCGCAAGGTCTGTCGCGCGACTTCCGCATGAACCCGCGCACGGTCGACGGCCGCCCCGTGGACGGGGCGACGGTGAACTTCACCGTCCGCTTCGCGATGGAGAACTAGAAACGTCGCGGATCGAGGGCGCGGGCGTCCGGCGACGGCGCCCGCCCCTCGATCCAGTCGGCCACGGCCGATCCCGCCAGCGGCCCCAGCAGCCAGCCGTTGCGACGCGGCGCCAGGGCCATAAACAGACTTTCGCCGTCCGGCGCCGGGCCCGCCAGGGGCAGGCCGTCGGCCGTCGCGCCCCGCACGCCCGCCCGCCATTGGATATCGAGCGACTGCGGCGATCGCCCCAGGACGCGCCAGGCCGCCTCCAGCATGCGCCGGCCGGTTTGCTCATCCGGCGTCGTATCGCGGCGTCCCGGCTCCATCGTCGCCCCGACCACGACCCTGTCGCCCATGGGCGCCACATAGGCGCCGGGACCGCGCGTCACCCGATCGGTCGCCAGCGCGCGCGTCACCCCGATCTGTCCCCGGATCGGCTGGATGACGTCGATCAAGGCGCACGTCGCCGCCGGCAGCCCCGTCAGCGCAGGGGCCGCGCCCGTCGCCACCACCAGACCAGACGCCACAATCCAGCGTCCGTCCGCCGCGATACGCCAGCCACCGGCCGTCGCATGGACTTCGGCGGCTTCACCCGTGACCACCGCCTCGCCCAGGGCTGCCTTCAAGGCGGCCATCGCCTGATCAGGCTGGACCTGCCAGTCGTCGGTCGTGATCACGCGGTCGCCATCCCGCGCCGCATCGAAACCCAGAGCCGCTAGTCGCGCCGCGATCCGATCAGCCTGGCCCCCGCGCCATTCCGCCGGCCTCTGCGTCAAGACGATCCCCGCCGACTGGGCGAACGCCGGCCACAGATCGCGCCCGGCCTTCAACAGCCGCGCCTGGTCCGGCGACAGGTCGTCGATGGCGGATTCCATCGCCGGGGCGATCATGCCGGCCGCGACAGCTGAGGCGTTCGGTCCGCCGGGATCGACCACCCGCACCGCATGGCCTCGCTGTTTCAGCGCAAAAGCCGTGCAAAGGCCCAGCACGCCGGCGCCGACGATCACGATAGGAGGAGAAGACGTCACGGGCTGTCTGATCGACCCGTGACGCCGGGAATGCAAGGCGTTGAAACGCCCGAAACGGACCTATTCGGCGGCGATGGCCTCGGCCCTACGGCGGTCCAGACGTTCGCTCAGGGCCGCGTGCTGGTCCCACAGCGCCTGGGGCAGACGTTCTCCGAAACGGGCGTAGAACTCGGGGATCAGCGCGGCCTCCTCGCGCCAGACCGCATCGTCCACGTCCAGCAGGATCGATAGTTGCGCCTCGGTCAGGTCCAGGCCCGACAAATCCAGCGCCTCGGGCGACGGCACCCGACCGACCGGCGTATCCACCGCTTCAGCCACGGCGTCGATCCGCTCGGAAATCCATTTCAGCACGCGCGAATTGTCGCCGAACCCGGGCCAGACGAACTTGCCGTCCTGATCCTTCCTGAACCAGTTGACGAAGAAGATGCGCGGCAGTTTCGAGGCGTCACGCCCCTGCCCCATCTTCAGCCAGTGGCTGAAATAGTCCCCCATGTTGTAGCCGCAGAAGGGCAGCATGGCGAACGGGTCGCGGCGCAGCTCCCCGACCTTGTTCTCGGCCGCCGCCGTGCCTTCCGACGCCACGGTCGAGCCCATGAAGACGCCGTGCTCCCAGTCGAACGCCTCGGTCACCAGCGGCACCGCGCTGGCCCGGCGCCCGCCGAACAGGATGGCGTCAATGGGCACGCCTTTCGGGTCTTCCCACTCCGGCGCGATGGCCGGGCACTGGCTGGCGGGCGAGGCGAAGCGCGCGTTCGGATGGGCCGCCGGTTCGCCCGACGCCGGGTCGTGCGGCTGCCCCTTCCAGTTGGTCAGGCTCTCTGGCGCGGTCCTGGTCATCCCCTCCCACCACACATCGCCGTCGGCGGTCAGGGCGGTGTTGGTGAAGATGGTGTTGGTCGCCAGCGTCTCCAGCGCATTGTGATTGGTGTCGCGTCCCGTGCCGGGCGCCACGCCGAAGAAACCCGCCTCCGGGTTCACGGCGTACAGCCGGCCGTCGTCCCCGAACCGCATCCAGGCGATGTCGTCGCCGATGGTTTCCGCCTTCCAACCCGGCAGACTGGGTTGCAGCATGGCCAGATTGGTCTTGCCGCAGGCCGAGGGGAAGGCGGCGGCGACATATTTCGACCGTCCCTTGGGATCGGTCAGCTTCAGGATCAGCATATGTTCGGCCAGCCAGCCCTCGTCGCGGGCCATGACCGAGGCGATCCGCAGCGCATAGCATTTCTTGCCCAACAGGGCGTTGCCGCCATAGCCGGAGCCATAGGACCAGATTTCCCGCGTCTCGGGGAAATGCACGATCCATTTGTCGTCGTTGCAGGGCCAGGCCACGTCCGCCTGCCCCTCGGCCAGCGGCGCGCCCAGCGTGTGGACGGCGGGCACGAACACACCCTTGTCGCCCAGCTGATCCAGCGCCGGCTTGCCCATCCGCGTCATCACCCCCATCGACAGGGCGACATAGCCGCTGTCGGTGATCTCGACGCCCAAGGCGCTGATCTCCGATCCCAGCGGCCCCATGCAGAAGGGCACGACATACATCGTCCGCCCGGCCATGCAGCCGTCGAAAAGGCCCGCCAGACGGTCGCGCATCTCGATCGGATCGGCCCAGTTGTTGGTCGGCCCGGCGTCGGCCTCGTCCTCGGAACAGATGAAGGTCCGGCTTTCGACCCGCGCCACGTCGCGCGGATCGGACGCGGCGTAGTAGCAGCCCGGCCGCTTGTCCTGATCCAGCGCCTTCAGCGTTCCCTTGGCCAGCAGGTCGGCGACGATGGCCTGTTTCTCGGCCTCCGATCCGTCGCACCAATGGACGCGGGCCGGCCGGGTCAGGGCGGCGATCTGCTCGACCCAGGCGATCAGCCCGGCATGGGCGGTGGGCGCCGGACGCAATCCGGGCGTGGTGGAAATGGACAAGGACGTCTCCTGAGCAACCAAGGCCCGACGATCTGACGCCGTCGTGGCCCGAAAAAAGCGATCACGCACTGTTACGACGGGTCATGCGCCTGTCGTCCACCGGCGTCAAACCGTGCATGACGGCGCCGCACGGACAGGCCAGGACGGCAAAAGATTGCGGGTGCCTGCGTCCCGCTCGCCCGCTAGAAACACAGTCCATGCAGACTCTGGATTCCATCGCCCCCTTGCCCGAAGGCGCCCTGTCGTCCCCTGCGGCCGCGCGCAACAGCGCGGCCATACTGGAGGTGCTGCGCGTCCATCTGCCGGCGCGCGGCGCGGTGCTGGAGATCGCCGCCGGATCAGGCCAGCACGCCGTCGCCTTCGCATCCGCCCTGCCCGACATCCGCTGGACGCCCACCGACCCCAGCGCCGAGGCGCGCGCCAGCATCGCCGCCTGGGCCCGACGCCTCGGATCGCCCAATCTCCGGCCGCCGTCGGCGCTGGACGCGACGGACGAGACGACCTGGCCCGACGCCAGCGTCGACGCCGTCTTCTGCGCCAACATGATCCACATCAGTCCCTGGGCGGCGACCGAAGGCCTGATGCGTCTGGCGGGCAGCACCTTGCGCCGGCCCGGCGGCCTTCTGGCGCTCTACGGCCCATTCATCGAGCCTGACCAGCCTCTGGCGCCGTCCAACGCCGCCTTCGACACCAGCTTGAAGAGCCGCGATCCCGCCTGGGGTCTGCGCGACCGCGACATGGTCTCGACCCTGGCTCGCACCTGCGGACTGGCCCTGACGCGTCGCGTGGCAATGCCCGCCAACAATCTGATGCTGCTGTTCCGCCGCGACGTCTGAGCCCGCCTTGCTCCAGGCCCCACCGGCCCCTAGACAGCCGCCCATGGCCTTTACACGCACCTACGACGGCGACGCGCCCGTGCGCATTAACAAATGGCTGGGGCAGGCCGGTGTCTGCTCGCGCCGTGAGGCGGAAAGCCTGATCGCCGACGGCCTGGTTTCCATCGACGGCGAGGTCGTGCGGGACGCGGGCCGCAAGATTGAGCCGGGCCAGACCCTGACCCTGAACGACACGGCCCAGGCCGCCCTGGCGTCGGGCATGACCATCGTTCTTCACAAGCCGGTCGGCTACGTCTCGGGCCAACCTGAACCAGGCAAGGTCCCCGCCGTCCGCCTGCTGAAACCCGCCAACAAGGTCGGACAGGGCGAGACGCCGGCCCGCGACGCCTCCCTGCCCCCGATCGGTCGCCTGGACGAAGATTCGCGCGGTCTTTTGCTGCTGTCCTCGGACGGCGTGGTGGCCAAGGCCGTGATCGGTCCCCAGTCCGACCTGGACAAGGAATATGTCGTCGAGGTCGCCGGCACGGTGACGGAGGCCAGGCTCAGCCGCCTACGTTACGGCCTGGAACTGGACGGCCGCCAGCTGAAGCCCGCCCGCGTCACCCAAATTGCCCCGCAGCAACTTCGCTTCATCCTGAAAGAAGGCCGCAATCGCCAGATTCGCCGCATGTGCGAACTGGTCGGGCTGGAGGTTGTGGACCTGCACCGCATCCGCATCGGGCCGCTGAGTCTGGGCGACCTGCCCGAGGGCCGCTGGCGTCACCTCACGCCCTCCGAGCGCGAAGCCCTGATCGTCAGCGCAAGGCCCTGAACCAGCGGTCCAGCAGGTTCGCCTCCGACCGGCGGGCGGCTGTGCGCTCTTCGGCCTCGGCGTCCACGCCCCACTGACCTTCCTGGAAGTCTTCCTCGATGCGCGACAGGTCGAACGCCGCCTCCCCCGTCAACGCCCCGCGCTCCAGGGCCAGGCCCAGCACCGCCGAGCCCAGCAAGGGCGTCGCCGTCGCCAGCCCGGTCAGGCGGAAATCGTCCAGTTGCAGCGCCAGGGCCTTCACACGCCCGATGGCTTCCGGCGACTGGGCGCGATGGACGACGCCCTCGACCGGCTCCAGCCTCACGCCCAGCTCCCGCGCGGCCCAATCGCGCCACGGCGTCCATTCGCGCTGTTGCCGTTCGACCAGCGGCGTCGGATGTTCGGCCAAATAGCAGATCGCGTCGGACCCGGCGTAGGCGGCGATCTCCTCGGCGACCGGTTCTCGCGCCTGACTGACGCGATCTATGGCGGTGGAGGCCAGGCGGGTCGCCGGCATGGAATGCGGGTCCAGAAACTCGCCCTGTGCGGCCCATTCATCGGCGACCAACCGCGCCGCCGCCTCCGTCGGCAGCACCAGCGGCGCCTTGGCCGGCGTCTTCGGCGTGCGGCCGTCCAACGTCACAGCCCAACCGCCCCCGTCCGCAGGGGACACGCCGACGTCCTTCCAGAAGCGGGTGACGCGGTCCGGAGACAGTTCGACAAAACGTGGACGGCGGGGAGCGGAAGGGTCGGTCATCAGCGGTCCTTTGGCGTGTCAGGCGGGCACGATGTCGAAGGCCAGCGTCAGACGCGTCGCCTCGCCGCCGAACGGTTCCGTGCCGTGCCACATATAGGAGGGGAACAACACCAGGGTCCCCGCCTGGGGCTGAACATAGTATTCCGGCGGCAGGTCCGCCCGTCCTGGCGGCGCGCCGAACCGCAACCAACCCTCGCGTCCCTGCCCCGCCACCGCAGGCGGCAGTTCGATATGGCAGGCCGAGGACAGCCAGCCGCGCGAGTGAATATGGTCGGCGTGAAAACCGTGCGGCTGCAACCGCACGGACCAGCTGCCCATCACGCGATAGCGGCCGGTGTTGCGCGATCTCAGCGGGTCATCCCCATGCCCGACCGCCGCCATATAGGCCCGGATCGGCGCATCGACGGCGCGGAAAAAAGCCCGGATCGCGGGGTGATCGCTTTCGCTGAGCGGTGCAGGCGTCTGTGATCCGCCGCGCAGCGACTGGCCGACCGGATGGGTCTTCAACTGGTGCAGATCGTTCAGCGCGCGCGCCAGATCCCCCAGATAGGCGTCCAGCGTCTCCCAGCCTTCGGGCGTTTCCAGTCGATAGGGGCGCACGAAGGCGTCATAGTCATAGAGGGTGCGATAGCGGGCGTCGCCCGTCATGCGCCAGGCGGTCGCCTGGAAGGCCAGAACGTGCTGGTCCAACGGTTCGGCGCGCCGCAGCGGCTCGATCAGCGCCAGCGCCGCCTCGGCCTCCCCCAGCGCCAGCCGGCACTCGGCCTGCGTCACCATGATGGCGGGGATCGGTCGTCCCGCCAGAACGGCCGCCCGGTCCGCGTGCTCCAGGGCGCGGCGCGGGTCCAGCGGCAGCACGGCCTGCGCCGCCGCCAGTTCCCCAGGCGCGTCCAGCGGTCCGGAGATCAGGGCCTCGTATCCCTCGCGCGGCTGGCCCGCATAGGCCAGCAGACGCGCCTTGATCCGCCGAGGCGACGGATCGTCGGGCGTCGCGGCGATGACGGCGTCCAGCGGCGCGCAGGCCGCCTCCGCGTCGGCGGTCCGCATCCAGATCAGCTGGCTCAGGTCGTCCAGCGCGTCGCCATAACCCGGTCGGCGCGCCAAGGTCTGGCGATAGGCGTCCTCGGCCGCATCGAACCGTCCCTGCGCTTGCAACGCGCGGGCCAGGACCAGCCAGGTCTCGGGGGCGTCGCCGCCTATGGCCATGGCTTCGCGACAGACACGTTCCGCCTCCACCGCCCGTCCCAGGTCGCCCAGGGTCGAGGCCAGATTGTGCCGCGCGGGTACGCTCTGGGGACGCACGGCGACCAGCCGGCGCGAGGTTTCAATACTGTCTTCCAGCCGCCCGGCACGCTTCAACAGGTCCGCCTGGACCGACAGCGCCTGCCAGGGCGCGTCCTCCTGGGCGGCCAGCGGGCTCAACAGCGCCAACGCTTCGTCCAGCCGCCCTGCGGCGGCCAGAGCCTTGGCCTCCTCGACCTGGACGCCGACCGTCACCGGACCCTCTTCACACCCAGGAAGGGATCGTCCTCGGCCTCGTCCTCGGTGAAGCCGAAGTGGGCGAAGCCGGCCTTCAGTTCGGGGCTGAGAGGAGCCGTGACCTTCAGGACGCCGCCGCGCGGGTGGTCCAGTTCGATGCTGCGGGCGTGCAGTTGCAGCTTCAGCGGTCCCGACAGTTCGCGCGATTTCTTGTCGCCGTATTTCGGATCGCCCAGGATCGGGTGGCCGATCCCGGCCATATGGGCGCGCAGCTGGTGCGTCCGGCCGGTGAAGGGCCGCAACGCCATCCACGCCGCCCGGTGCGAGGCGCGACTGATGGTCGAGAACGCCGTCTCGGCCGGTTCCGCGCGCGGGTCCTTGCGCTCGGCCGGTCGCATCATCTCGAAGTCGTTGATGCCGGTCTTCTTCAGCGGCATGTCGATCTGGCCCGAATAGGGTTTCGGATTGCCGATCACGATGGCCCAATAGGTCTTCTTGGCCTGACGCCGCGCGAAGGCGCCCGCCAGCCGCTTGGCCGCCTCCGGCCCCTTGCCCAGCAGCAGGACGCCGGAGGTGTCGCGGTCCAGACGGTGGACCAGGCGCGGCCGCTCCAGCCCTTCGCCCCAGGCCGACAGCAGACGGTCCACGTGGCGGCTGGTCTTGGTGCCGCCCTGCACCGCCAGTCCGTGCGGCTTGTTCAGGGCGATGACCATGTCGTCCTCGTACAGGACCAGCGACTTGGCGAAGGCGATGTCCCTTTCGGACAGGGTGTGGGCGTCCCCGGCCTGGCGCGAGGTGTCGTCGGGGATCGGCGGCACGCGCACGGCGGCCCCGGCGGTCAGCCGGCCTTCGGGCTTGATGCGGGCGCCGTCGACGCGGATCTGGCCGCTGCGGGCCATCTTCTGCACCTGGATGTTGGACAGGTGCGGCCAGCGTCGGCGGAACCAGCGGTCCAGGCGAATGCCGTCCTCATCCTCGGCGACATAGATCGTCAGGACTTCGCGCTTGGGGGCGTCGGCTGCGGGCGGCTGGTCGGTCAAACGGAAACTCCAAGGGCGCGGCGGGCGATCATCAGGCCGACGAACAGGGCGCCGATGGCGAGGACCACCGAGCTGATCACATAGGCGGCGGCCAGGCCGATCTGGCGGCGCTCGATCATCTGCACCGCCTCCAGCGAATAGGACGAAAAGGTCGTGAACCCGCCCAGCACCCCGACGGCGGCGAACAGCCTGACCGCCTCCTGCTGCGCGCCGCCCCGGAAAGCCAGCCAGCCGACCAGAAGGCCCATCAGCAGGCCGCCTATGACATTTGCCGCAAAGGTGCCGACCGGCCATCCGGCGTTCGGCGCCCACCGACCGGCCGCGACGCCCAGCCCATAGCGCGCCACCGAGCCGATGGCGCCGCCGATCGCGACGAGAAGAAAACGTGTCATCGTGCGGCTTTCTATACGCGGACCGCAACGAAAGCGATGGTCAGGGCGGGATGGGGCCCTGCACGGAGCGCGCATCATAAGCGTTGGGGGTGTTGGGCTTGGCGCCCGGGCCCATGCCGACCCCCGGGGGGGTCGGGGTCGGCTGCGGCCGGGTGAGGTCCGGCCCCACGCCCGCGCGGACACCGGATGCGGAGTAGCGGCCGTACCGGCTGCTGCCGCCGCCGATGGACACGCTGGGGCGGACCCCGCCCGCCCCACCCGGACGACCGTCGGTCCAGCTTTGCGTCACCTCGAACCAGTCATATCCCTGTTCGGTGGTCAGGTCCGCCGCCCGCACCAGCGCCCAATCGGCGACGCGACCGGCCGCGCCCACGCCGTTATAGGTCACCCGGTATCGGTTGCTCTCGACCCGCTGCTCGGAATACCCCTGCCCGCCGCTCCCCCGCTGCTGGCCATAGGGTGCCAGGCTAGCGCAGGCGGTCAGGGCCAGGACGGACAGGCCGGTCAGGGCGATGGCGAGACGCTTCATCGGATAAATCCTTTCGACGACATAGCGTCGCAATCAGACGGCCGTTCCCTCACAGATGCAAGGTCAGGGCGATCAGGGCCAGACCGGCCGGAACCGCCTGGACCAGCAGGATCTTCCGGCTGACCGTCGCCGCGCCGTAAAGCCCCGCGACCACCACGCAAGCCAGGAAGAAGACCTTGATCTGAAACCCGCCCGCGCCCAGCCACAGCCCCCACGCCAGGCCCGCGACCAGAAAGCCGTTATAGAGGCCCTGATTGGCGGCCAGCACCTTGGTCGTTTCGGCCATTTCGACGCTCATGCCGAAGGCCTTTCGCCCGCGCGGCGTGGTCCACAGCGCCATCTCCAGCACCACGATATAGGCGTGGATCAGGGCCACGATGACGATCAGAACGGTCGCGATCACAGGCGGCTCCTCGGTGTTCGGACGTCTTTATAAACCCAGCGCGCGCCTCAGCGTCTGGAAATCTTCCGGCGGCGGGGCCTCGACCGTCGTGGTCCCGCCTTCGGGATGCGGAAAGCTCAGTTTCGCCGCGTGCAGCATCAGGCGCGGCGCGGCCCCGACCGGCGTGGTCAGGGCGCCGCCATAGCGCACGTCCCCGATCAGCGGCCGCCCCAGATGCGCCATATGCACCCGCAACTGATGCATCCGCCCGGTCAGCGGCTCCAGTTCCACCACCGCCCCGTGATCGCTGGCGGCCAGGGTGCGGTATCGGCTCTGCGACCCTTGCGCCCCCGGCGCGTCGAAGGCCACGACCCGCATATAGGATTCGCGCCCGATCTCCTCGCGACGCAGGGGCGCGTCGACCGTGCCGGATCGCGGGTCCGGCGCCGCCGACAGCAGGGCCAGATAGGATTTCCTGAACCGCCGCATCTGCAGCGCCTTGCCCAGAAAGCCCGCCGCCGGCTTGGTCTTGGCCGCCAGGATCACGCCCGAGGTGTCACGGTCCAGCCGATGCACCAGCTCCGGCCGCTTGCCGTTCGACCGCGCGAACGCCCACAGCAGATCGTCCAGCGTATGCGCCTTGATCCGCCCGCCCTGGCTGGACAGGCCCGCTGGCTTGGAGAAGGCGATGATGTGCGCATCCTCGTGGATCACCCACGACCGGACGGCGGCGATTTCGTCGGATGAAAGATCGACAGGACTACGGGTCACGGCGCGTCCATACGCGACGGCGCGCCCTGCGTCAGCCCATCAGAGCAGCACGCCGCGTTTGCGCATATTGAACGCATACACAAACAGCAGAACCGCAATCAGCAGGATGATGATCGGCATCCAGCTCATGGCCGCCATTTGGGGCGGCGCCGACGGCGGAGGGTCAATCAGCTTGCCATAGATCAGACTGACCAGCGCACCAAGCAGCGACAAGCCAAAAGCGTGGACAGCCCAGCGGCGGCGCAACAACAGGAGAACCGACCCGATCACCGCTCCCCAGACGCCCAGGATCCAGGGGACGTACATCCAGTTCGGCATGGCCTCGTAGTAGGCGACCATGGCGTCGTCGAAGCCCGACGCCCGCATATAGGCCTCGCCCCGCGTCGTCGTCTGGACGAAGTCGAACGCGCCGAATCCATTCCACAACAACGACAACACGCCCACCAGCCACAGATGCCAGGGCGTTTTTACAGTCTCGATCATCGTCCCCTCCCAAGGATGTCGGACCGGAAAACTAGCCACGTTCTCGACCGGCAACAATGAACGGCGTTCAGTCAGTCGCCGGACCCGTCCGCCGCCATCCGCGCCCGCATCTCGGCCCAGCGCTCCAGCCGCGCCTTGACCTTCTCCTCGTGCCCCTCGCCCTTGGGCTTGTAGAAGGTGCGACGGTCCATCTCGTCGGGGAAGAAGTTGGCGCCCGAGAATCCTTCGGGCGTCGAGGGGTCGTATTGATAGCCCTTGCCGTAGCCCAGCGACTTCATCAGCTTGGTCGGGGCGTTGCGGATATGGGCGGGCGGCATCAGCGAGCCGGTTTCATAGGCCGCCTTCTTCGCCGCCTTGAACGCCTCATAGACCCCGACCGACTTGGGCGCGGTGGCCAGATGCACCACCGCCTGGGCCAGCGCCAGCTCGCCCTCGGGGCTGCCCAAAAAGTCGTAGGTGTCCTTCGCCGCATTGGCGACCAGGATCGACAGGGGGTCCGCCTCGCCGATGTCCTCCACCGCCATCCGCACGATCCGCCGCGCCAGATACAGCGGGTCCTCGCCCCCGTTCAGCATCCGCGCCAGCCAGTACAGCGCCGCGTCCGGGTCCGACCCCCGCACCGATTTATGCAAGGCGGATATGAGGTTATAGTGTTCTTCTCTACTCTTGTCGTAAGCGGGCGCCCGGCGCTGCAGCACGCCCGCCAGCCCCTGCACGTCCAGCCGCTCGTCCTCGGGCAGGTCGAACAGCACCTCCGACATGGTCAGCAGATAGCGCCCGTCCCCGTCCGCCAGCGCCAGCATCGCCTGTCGCGCCTCGGCCGTCAGCGGCAGGGCCCGCTCCATATGCGCCTCGGCCCGGCCCAGCAGCTGATCCAGCGCCGCGTCGTCCAGCCGTTTCAGCACATAGACCTGGCTGCGCGACAGCAGGGCGCCGTTCAGCTCGAAACTGGGGTTTTCGGTCGTGGCCCCGACCAGGGTGACGACGCCCGCCTCCACGAAGGGCAGGAAGCCGTCCTGCTGGGCGCGGTTGAAGCGGTGGATTTCGTCCACGAACAGCAGGGTCGACTGCCCCGCCGCCCGCCGCATCCGCGCCGCCTCGAACGCCTTCTTCAGGTCGGCGACGCCGGAAAAGACCGCGCTGATCGCCTGATATTCATAACCCGCCGCCTGGGCCAGCAGCCGGGCGATGGTGGTCTTGCCGGTGCCGGGCGGTCCCCACAGGATCATGGAGCTCAGCCGACCGGCCTCGATCATGCGCCGGATCGGCCCGCCGGTCCCCAGCAGGTGATCCTGCCCCACCACCTCGTCCAGCGTGCGCGGGCGCAGGCGGTCGGCCAGGGGGGCGTCGGGAGGCAGAATGCCGGAGGCTTCGAACAGATCGCTCATGGGTGCGACCTATGTAAGCGTTCGCACTCGGCTTTTCACGCGCTAGTATCGCACCCCGATACGGAGACCGCCTTCATGACCGACGCCCGCCCCGACCAAGGCCCGACTTCGGGCGTGACGCCCCATCTGACGATCCCGTCGCGCGGCGCCTCGGCGGCGGTGGACTTCTACATCATCGCCTTCGGGGCCGAGGTTCTGGATCGCCGCCTTGCCGATGACGGCGAGCGCCTGATGCACGCCCATCTGCGGATCAATGGCGCCAGCGTCATGCTGAATGACGAGTTTCCCGAATACAGCGGCGTGCAGGACGTGCGCCCCGCCGGCGTGACCCTGCATCTTCAGGTCGCCGACCCGGACGCCTGGTGGACCCGCGCCCTGGTCGTCGGCGGCGCCGAACCGGTCCTGGACATGGCCGACCAGTTCTGGGGAGACCGCTACGGCGTCCTGCGCGACCCCTTCGGCCACACCTGGTCCATCGGTGGGCCGAAGCCCGCCTGACGTCCGGTTTCTAGCGCAGGACGCCGGTGATCTGGCGGCCGCCGCGGTTGATCGTCACCTGCCATGGGCCGCGACTGGCGCTGGCGGCTTCCAACTCTCGGACGCTGTTGATGCGTTGGCCATTGACGGCCAGGACCAGATCGTTCTGGCGGAAGACGCTGGCGGCGTAGCCGCGTCCGGACACGCCCAGCACCACGACGCCCGTGGCGAAGGGATCTCCGCCCAATCGGTCCGCAAGCGCAGGGCTCAGCGCCGCGACGCTCGCGCCCTGAAACGGCCCCTGCTGGATCACCGTTCCCTGTTTCGGATCGGCCTCGCCCGGCAGGGTCTGGGCCCGCGCCGTCAGGGTCTGAGGCCGCCCGTCGCGCAGGATGGCGATCTGCACCTGATCGTTCGGATTGCGAGAGCCGACGCGATAGTTCAGCCCGCCCTGGTCGTTGATCTCCTGGCCGTCGACCGCCGTGATCACATCGCCCTGGCGAAGACCGGCGCGGGCGGCGGGACCGTTGGCGTAAACATCCGTCACGACCAGCCCCTGCGGCCGGCTCAGGCCCAGGCTGCCGGCGATGTCGCTGGTGACGGTGTCGCCCTTCACGCCCAGCCACGGGCGCACCACGGCGCGGGCGCCGCCCAGGGCCGAATCCACCACCCGCTTGACCATGGCCGCCGGCACCGCGAACCCGACCCCGGCCGAGGAACCGGATCGCGAGAAGATGGCGGTGTTGATGCCGATCAGATCGCCGTCCATGTCCACCAGCGCCCCGCCCGAATTGCCCGGATTGATGGCCGCGTCGGTCTGGATGAAGGAGCCTGAGTCGGAAATCCCCGTCTCGGTCCTGTTCAGGGCCGAGATGATGCCGTTCGTCACCGTCTGGCCCACGCCGAACGGATTGCCGATGGCCAGGACCAGATCGCCGACCTGCTGCTGCTCCTGATCGTCGATGGCCAGAACCGGCAGACGGTCGTTCACGTTCTCCAGCCGCAGCACGGCGATGTCGCTGCGCTCGTCGGCCAGGATGACGGTCGCGGGAAACTCGCGCCGGTCGTTCAGCACGACCTTGATCTGCTGGGCGCCGTCGATGACGTGATTGTTCGTCACGACGATCCCGTCAGAGCGCACGATGACGCCTGATCCGACCGACTCGGCGACCCGCGCCTGTGGGATGCCGCCGCCAAAGAACTGGAAGAAGGGATCGGCCTGCACCCGCTGCACGCTGCGCGCCGAGATATTGACCACGGCGGGGGCTGCGGCGCGCACCACGGGGGCGAAACTGGACTTCATTCCGGCCGCATCGGAGGGCGGACTGCGCGTGGGCTGGGCGAACTCGCCCTCCTGCGCCTTGGAGCTTTGCGGATTGCCGCAGGCCGACAGGGCCAGGGCGGCGGCGAGCACGATCGATCGGGTCTTCATGGTCATCCGAGGAGAACAGGCTTCAAGCCTCGCCATACCGCACCCGGTTTCGGGCCGGATCAAGGCGTGGGCGCGTCATCAACGGCCAGGGTTTCGGCGCGTTCCGCCCGCCGGGCCGTGATCCAGCCGATGACGCCCGCCAACAACAGCACCAGGGCCGAGATGTAGAAGCTGAGACCCGGTGAATGGACGACCGCATCGATCAGACCCAGGCCCTGCCGATCCAGCCAGCCGGTCAGCGGCTCGAACCCGCCGCCCACCGACAGGGAATAGACCCAGCCGAAGAACAGGGGCGAGGCTACCCCGGCGATGGAGGCCACGCTCATGGTCGCGCCCTGCAGCTGGCCCTGCTCGCTCTCGGACACCTGGCGCGTCATCAGGGATTGCAGCGTCGGCATGGCCAAGCCCCACAGGGCGTTCGGCAGCATGGCGGCGACGAACATCCACCCCGTCGGCGCCCAGCCCATCAGGGCGATGCCGATGGTGCCGCCGACCAGTCCCAGCAGCATGGTCTTGCGGTCGCCCAGCGCCTTCGTGACGGGCCCGACCACCAGTCCCTGCATCCCCATGTCCAGAAGGCCGACCATGGCCAGCAGCATCCCGACCTCGCGCGGGCCCCAGCCGTAGCGATACTGGGCGTACAGCACGAAGACCGCCGAAAAGACATGGTGGGCGAAATGCAGCAGGAAGGTCACGCCCGCCAGGCCCGTCAGTTCGGGATGGCGGCCCAGCAGCACCATGGCCCCGACCGGATTGGCGCGCCGCCAGCTGAACCGCATCCGCTTCTCCACCGCCAGACTCTCGGGCAGGATGATCAAACCATACAGGAAGGCCAGACCCGACATGGCGGCGGCGGCCCAGAACGGCGCGCGCGGCCCGATCTCTCCCAGGAACCCGCCGATCACCGGCCCCAGGACGAACCCGCCCGAGAAGGCCGCTCCGATCAGCCCATAGGCCTTGGCCCGCCCCTCCGGCGGCGTCACATCGGCCATATAGGCGTAGATGGTGGTGAAGCTGGACGAGGTGACGCCGGCCACGATCCGCCCCAGCGCCAGCCACCACAGGTTGGGCGCCAAGGCCATCAGCACATAGTCGATGGCCAGGCCCGCGCAGCTCAGCAGTATGACCGGGCGTCGCCCGTACTGGTCCGACAGCGACCCGATGATCGGCGAGGCGACGAACTGCATCCCGGCCCACAGGGCCACGAACACGCCGTTGATGATCCCCGCGCGGGCGTTGGAGCCGACGAAGTCCTCGATCAACTGCGGCAGGACGGGAATGATGATCCCCATCGCCACGATGTCGAGCACGGCCGTCACGAAGATGAAGCCGATGGCCGCCTTCAGCCGCTTTTCCGGAATGATCGACATGGCCGCCCTGACGCGAAGGAAACCGCGCCTTCTAGCGACGGAACGCTCCGCCGGACAGGCCCAACGTCAGATCAGGCCAGCCAGGGGCGAGGACGGGTCGGCGTACATCCGTTTCGGCATGCGTCCGGCCAGATAGGCGTCGCGGCCGGCGATGACGGCGTGTTTCATGGCGCGGGCCATGCGGATCGGGTCTTTCGCCCCGGCGATGGCGGTGTTCATCAGGACGGCGTCGCAGCCCAGCTCCATCGCCAGGGTCGCGTCCGAGGCCGTGCCGACGCCGGCGTCCACCAGAACCGGCACCTTGGCCTGTTCCACGATCAGGCGGACGTTGATCGGGTTCTGCAAACCCAGGCCAGAACCGATGGGGGCGGCGGCGGGCATGATGGCGGCGGCGCCGGCGTCCTCAAGCCGCTTGGCCATCACGACGTCGTCGGTGCAATAGACCATGACGTCGAAGCCGTCCTCGATCAGCAGATCCAGCGCTCGCAGCGTCTCGATCATGTCGGGATACAGGTGGGCGGTGTTGGACAGCACCTCCAGCTTGACCAGGTTCCAGCCCCCCGCCTCGCGCGCCAGGCGCAGGGTTCGCACCGCGTCCTCCCCGGTGAAACAGCCAGCGGTGTTGGGCAGGAAGGTGAAGCGATCCGGTTTCACATAGTCCACCAGCATCGGCTGGCTCGGGTCAGACAGGTTCACGCGACGCACGGCCACGGTCACGATCTCGGCCCCCGCAGCCTCGGCGGCGGCGGCGTTCTGGGCGTAGTCGGCGTATTTGCCGGTGCCCACGATCAGGCGCGAGTTGAAAGTGCGGCCGGCGACGGACCAGGTTTCGTTGGCTGTATCGGTCATGAGTGCTGACCTACGCGCCCCGGCCGCCGAGCGAAAGGTCGCAAGGATCACACCGCGTTGCGAGAGACCATCAGATAGACTAAACTAAGTGGACTAAGTTCAATGGAGACACGTCATGGAGACGGTCAATATTCATCAGGCCAAGACGCATTTGTCCCGCCTGATCGAAAAGGCAGCGAAGGGCGAACCCTTCATAATCGCCAAGGCCGGCAAGCCGATGGTGAAGGTGACGGCTATTGAGGACACGCCGAAGAAGACGGTTCAGCGCATTGGCTTCATGAAGGGCGAAGGCGTGGTTCCCAATGACATCAAGACGCCGTTCAAGGACGACATCGAAGAGATGTTCTACGGCAAATCGTGAACCTGCTTTTGGACACTCACCTGTTGATCTGGTCTGCCTTCGACACAGGGAGACTGAGCGACAAGGCCCGTGAACTGATCAACGATGGGGACAACGTTCTTCATTTCAGCGCGATGAGCTTGTGGGAAATCGCCATAAAAACAGCACGGAATTCCGAGGACTTCTCGGTCGATCCCAAGCGGCTTCAGTATCTGCTCGCCGTGAACGGTTTCGTGGAGGTCGTCATGACCAGCAAGCACGCGATCGTCGCGGGCCAACTGCCGTTGCTTCACCGCGACCCCTTTGACCGCGCCCTGATCGCTCAGGCGCGTTGCGAAGGCTTGATCCTGATGACAGCGGATAGCGCAATCAACCTTTATGAAGGCCCCATCCTCAAGGTCTGATCACCCGCCCCCGACGAACTGCACCAGTTCGATCCGGTCGCCTTCCGCCACAGGTGTCGCGCCATGCAGCGACTTGGGCACGATTTCCAGATTGCGCTCCACCGCCACCTTGCGAGGATCGAGCGACACCTCCTCGACCAAGGCCAGGATGGTCTGCGCCTGGACTTGGCGCGGTTCGCCGTTCAACTGGATCTGAGGCATGAAAGAGCTCCCGGACGCGTGCGCCGCCGGGACATAGAGGCTGCGACGCCTGCGCGCCAGCCGTCAGCCGATCTCCAGCACGAAGGCGCCGACCGCGACCGCCAGGGCGGCGCAGGCGGCCATCGCCGCGCGAAGAAACATTTTGCCGTTCTGGAGCATTGCGCCCTCCTTGGCCCCGTCCCCGCGAGGGACGGATGCGGCGCGCATTGCGAAATCCGGGCCAACCGCCTTGGCCGACCATGCCCTTGGGGAAACTTCACTCACCTGGACCGTTTGACCCGCGCCGCGCGTCGGCTAAAAGGCCCCTCTTGTGCTGCAAACGCCGCCGATTCCGGAGCCCATGGCCGAAACGCCTGTCATCCACGTGCTGAACGGCCCCAATCTGAACCTGCTCGGGGTTCGGGAGCCGCACATCTATGGCCGCGAGACGCTGGCGGACATCGAGCAGCGGTGCGTCAAGGCGGCCGGCGGGGCCGAGATCGTGTTCCGCCAGACCAACCACGAGGGCATGCTGATCGACTGGATCCAGGAGGCGCGTGAAAGCGCGGACGCCCTGATCCTGAATCCCGCCGCCTATGGGCATACGTCGGTGGCGCTGCACGATGCGCTGAAGACGCTGTCGATCCCGGTGATCGAGCTGCATCTGTCCAACCCGGCGGCGCGCGAGGCGTTTCGCCATCACTCCTATGTGTCGTCCGCGGCGACCGGCGTCATCGCCGGCTTCGGCGCGCACGGCTATGAATTGGCCGTCCGGGCGGCCCTCAACCTGATCCGGGAACGGCCCTGAAGGCCGCCCGTTCGCTTACACACACGAAAGACAAGGCGCATTCCAATGGCCGATGACAAGAAACACGCCGAGATCGACGCCGCCCTGGTCCGCCAGCTGGCCGAAATCCTGAACGAGACCGATCTGACCGAAGTCGAGGTCGAGCGCGGCGAACTGCGAATCCGCGTCGCCCGCGAAGTCACCGTCAACGCCGCCCCGGTGCAGTACGCCGCCGCTCCCGCTCCGGTCGCCGCGACCGCTGCCGCCGCCGCCCCGGTTTCGATGCCGTCCGATCCCGCCACCATCGTCGCCCGCGCCGGCGAAGAGGTGAAGTCGCCGATGGTCGGCACCGCCTATCTGCAGCCCTCGCCGGAAGCCGCGCCGTTCGTCCAGCCGGGCGACAAGGTCAAGAAGGGCCAGACCCTGCTGATCGTCGAGGCGATGAAGACCATGAACCCGATCCAGGCGCCGCGCGACGGCGTGGTGGCGGACATTCTGGTCGGCGACGGCCAGCCGGTCGAATTCGGCGAACCGCTCGTCCTGCTGGAAGCCTAAGGCGCCCTGATGTTCACCAAGGTCCTGATCGCCAACCGGGGCGAGATCGCGCTGCGCATCCACCGCGCGTGCAAGGAGATGGGCATCTCCACCGTCGCCGTTCACTCCGAGGCCGACCGCGGCGCCATGTGGGTGCGGCTGGCGGACGAGAGCGTCTGCATCGGCCCGGCCTCGGCCGCCAAGTCGTATCTGAACATCCCCTCGATCATCGCGGCGGCCGAGATCACCGGCGCCCAGGCGATCCACCCCGGCTACGGCTTCCTGTCCGAGAACGCGCGCTTCGCCGAGATCGTCGAAGCCCACGGCATGACCTTCATCGGTCCCAAGCCCGAACATATCCGGGTCATGGGCGACAAGATCAGCGCCAAACAGACGGTCAAGGATGCGGGCATCCCCGTCGTTCCAGGCTCGGACGGCGAGGTCGAGACGGTCGAGGCCGCCATCGAGGCGTCCAGGTCCATCGGCTTCCCCCTGATCGTCAAGGCGGCGGCCGGCGGCGGCGGGCGCGGCATGAAGGTGGCGATGACGCCTGACGACCTGGTCGAAGCGGTCCAGACCGCCCAGTCCGAGGCCAAGGCCGCCTTCGGCAACGGCGCCGTCTATATGGAGCGCTATCTCCAGAAGCCGCGCCACATCGAGATTCAGGTCATCGCCGACAGCCACGGCAATGTCGTCCACCTGGGCGAACGCGACTGTTCGCTGCAACGCCGTCACCAGAAGGTGCTGGAAGAGGCCCCCTCGCCCGCCCTCTCGGCCGAGGGTCGCAAGAAGATCGGCGAGACGGTCAACAAGGCCATCGCCGCCATCGGCTATCTGGGCGTCGGCACCATCGAGTTCCTGTGGGAGGACGGCGAGTTCTTCTTCATCGAGATGAACACCCGCCTGCAGGTCGAACACCCCGTCACCGAAGCCATCACCGGCGTCGACCTGGTGCGCGAACAGGTGCGGATCGCCGCGGGCCTGCCGCTGTCCTTCACCCAGGACGACATCCATTTCGACGGCCATGCCATCGAGGTGCGTGTGAACGCCGAAAACCCCGAGACCTTCACCCCGTCGCCGGGCAAGATCACCGACTTCCACGCGCCGGGCGGCCTGGGCGTGCGTCTGGATAGCGCCATCTACGCCGGCTATTCGATCCCGCCCTATTACGACAGCCTGATCGGCAAGCTGATCGTCCACGGCCGCGACCGCGAAGAGGCCATCGCGCGCCTGAAGCGGTCGCTGAACGAGATGGTCATCGGCGGCGTCGACACCACCATCCCCCTGTTCCAGAAGCTGTTGGCCGAGCCGGACATCCTGTCGGGCGACTACGACATCCACTGGCTGGAGAAGTGGGCGGCCCGTCAGAAGGGCGAAAGCTGACCGACCCCGATTTCAGCGCCAGCGGGCCTTTCGGCGGTTTCGGCCCCGAGGACCTGCTGGCCTGTTACGCCCGGGGCGTGTTTCCGATGGCCGAGACGCGCGACGATCCGCGCGTCTTCATCGTCGAGCCGGACCAGCGGGGCGTCATACCGCTGGACGCCTTCCACATCCCCAGCCGCCTGCGCCGGACCGTGCGGGCCGAACCCTTCGACATCCGCATCGACACGGCGTTCGAGGCGGTCTTGGACGGCTGCGCGGCGGCTCAAGGGAAGGATCGCCAGGACACCTGGATCAACGGCCCGATCCGGCGACTGTACTCGGCCCTGTTCGCCATGGGCCATGTCCACTCCATCGAATGCTGGCGGGACGAGCGGCTGGTCGGCGGCCTGTACGGCGTGTCGCTGGGCGGCGCCTTCTTCGGCGAGAGCATGTTCAGCCGCGAACGCGACGCCTCCAAGGTCGCGCTGGTGCATCTGGTCGCGCGCCTCAGAACCGGCGGCTGGACCCTGCTGGACGCCCAGTTCCTGACCGAGCATCTCAGCCAGTTCGGCGCCCTGGAAACGCCTCAGGCGGCCTATCTCCGCCGCTTGAAGCCCGCCCTGACGGTCAGGCCCGACCTCTCCGCCCTTACCGCCTCCCTGACCGGCGTCGAAGCCGTCACCCGGGCTCTGGCCGCCGCCTGACGACCTGTCCGGACACGATCGGAGGCCTGTCCGGACAGGGTTTCGCTGGCGGGCCGCCAGCCGGGGATCGCATCAGGGGGCATGACCCAAGCCAAAGTCCAAGCCTCGCCCCACCCGTCCCTGTGGCGTGAAATCCAGGAGATCGCCGCCACCCTGGCTATCGCCCTGATCGTGGCCGTCCTGCGGAGGATCGTCCTGTTCCAGCCCTTCACCATCCCCTCCTCCTCGATGGAACCGGGCCTGGTCACTGGCGACTACATCGTGGTGTCGCAGTTTTCCTATGGCTGGAGTGCGGCCTCCCTTCCACTGAACTCTCATATGTCGAAAGGTCGGCTGTTCGGCCATGGCCCGGCGCGCGGCGACGTCGTGGTTTTCCGCCGCCCGCACGATCCCAGGCAGGTCTGGATCAAACGCGTCATCGGCCTGCCGGGCGATGCGGTTCAGGTCCGCCAGGGCGTGGTCCATGTCAACGGACGGCCCATCCCCCGCACGCCCCTGCGCCTGACCTATGACAAGGACGCGCCTCAACGGCGGGTGCTGGAGGCGCGCGAAACCCTGTCCGACGGCCGCACCTACCTTACCTATGACGGCGGAGCCGGCCTGCCCGGAGACGACACTCCCGTCTATCGTGTTCCGCAGGGCCAATATTTCATGATGGGCGACAACCGCGACAATTCGCTGGACAGCCGCTGGCCGGCGGACCTGGGCGTCGGCTTTCTGCCGGCCGGGAACATCATCGGTCGCGCCGAATGGATTCTGATGTCGTGGAATGCCGACGCCAGCCTGTTCAAGCCCTGGACCTGGCTGAACCTGCGGCCCGACCGCTTCCTGATCCGTATCCGCTAACGCGCCAGATATTCGTCGCGGCTCAGAACGCCGTCGTGATTACGGTCCAGCCGCTCGAACCGTTCGGCTCCGCCCGCGTTCGACTGGGCCAGCGACGGGGCCGCCACCGCTCCCAGCGCCAGTCCGGCCACGGCGGCGACGACAAGGGCCCGCCAGCCGCTGAGGGTCTTCGCCCGAGGGCGAGCGCCGCCGGCCAGCTCGGCCTCGATGAATTGACGGATGGCGTCGCTGGCCGTGCGCCCTTCGGCGCGACATCGGTCCATGAAGGCGGTCTTGACCGGATGCGACAGTCGGATCTCGACCGTTTCGCTCTTCTTCGGCGGTCTTTGACGGCTCATCACGGCGTCCTTTCGGCGCGGCGGTCAGTTCTTACAACCGACCACCCAGGCGTCGTAGTTGGGATTCTGCAGGCCGCTGACGGCCGGGGAAGAGGCGAACATCCATCCGCGGAAGATCTGGCGCGGATCGGCCGGGCCGTTCACCCGCGACGACTGCAGGGTGACGTCCACATAGGCGATGGAGTCTTCCGTCAACTCGTCGGGCGTCGACACCTCGCAAGCCCGCACGGCGAAGATCAGATTGCGGTTGAAGCGCACCGGCCGCCCGCCCACCTCGACCTCGAACTTCATCGTCTCGGCGGTCGTCTTGTCGATGGCCTGGATGATCGCGAACTTGCGGCGTTGGCGACGGGCGGGCGTCGCGGGCTGGTCGATGGCCTTTTCGACCACGGGGGTCTCCGCCTTCACCTCCGCGGCGGCCTTTTCCTCGACCGCCTCGTCCTCGGCGATCACCACGGTGGCCGGCGGCGTCACGGCGACAGGGCTTTTGGGCGCAGGCGCGCCGGCAGGCGGCGATTCCGTCGGCACATTGGCGCCGGACGCCTTCTTGGTGCGCAGGATGTCGCCGATGGGATCCGGACTGGACTGGACCGGACGGGCGTCTCGCGGGGCGTCCTGCAACACGCTGGCGGTCACGGCCCCGGCGCTGAGCACGCCCAGCGCCGCCGCCACGCCCGTCAGCAGGCGCGCGCGCCTCACTCGGGCGTCCAGGCCTGATAGTCGCCGGTCGCGGCGGGGCGTTTGGCCTCGGCGGCCAGAGAGCCCTGCGGCCGCCACGCCATCGGCGTGCCGGTGAAGTTCGGCAGATGGTCCTTTTCCCATGCGCGGCGCGGCAACGGCGCCTCAGTCGGCGGCAGGTCGAAGGTGTAGCGCAGCCAGCCGTGCCAATCCGGCGGCACCTTGGAGGCGTCTGCGTAGCCCTCGTAGATCACCCAGCGGCGGCGGCGACCGTCGTAGCTCGTGTTGTCCCGGGCCTCGTAATATTTGTTGCCGATCTCGTCGGTCCCGACGTAGCGGCCACGCTTGGCGATCGTGAAGAGGGTGCCGATCGTGGCCCCGTTCCACCAAGCGAAAATCTTGTTCAGCACGTCTTCACCCACACGAAATCCGCCGCGAGGGGAGGCTCGTCGGCTGCGCGCGATCATAGAAACCCGCATCGTCTTCGTCCAGCGCGGAGGCGCGCGCGCGTAAATCGATATCTTGTGGGAAACCCTGCGCCAGCCCACCATATCTATTGGATCGCTCGCATCCTGGCCCTAGGTTGGTCCCGAACCTTCGGGAGACGCCGCCCATGCGCTTTCAATCCGGCTTCGCCGCCCTTGCGGATCGAGTCGCGATGGAGACGCGCGCTGTCGAACGCGCGGGGACGGTTCAGGAAATCCTGGCGCCCGCCGGCTGGTCCGACGCCCAGATCGAGGCCTGGCTGGATTGGTTGGAAGCCGAGGACGCCGACCCGACCGGCGACTGGCTGAACGGCGGCCCCGACGCCTGGTGCGCGGCCCTGGCGGCGCGCGGCCTGACCCTGGGCGTCTTTCCCGACCCGACGCAGGCGGACCTGTTCCGCGACGAACTGGTCGCCACGCTCAAACTCGGACTGGCGACGCCGGCGACGCCCGCCAGCGCGCCCCTCGACATCATCGACCTGTCCGACCCGACCGCGTCCGCCCGTCTTCAAGCCCGGCATGGCGAACAGATCGCGGCGCGTCTGGGCGCCCAGGCGGGCCAGGCCCTGGCCGAGGCCCTGTCGGCGGTCGCCGATGCGGTGGATCGGTGCGAGGGGCCGCGCGGCGACTGCGGCGACCCGGCGCGCAACCCGGCCCTGGCCCGCGTGGCGGCGACCGCCCGACGCTGCGGCGCTTCGGACGCCGACATCCTGCGCGCCATCGACGGCGAGCGGCCCATATTGGCGCCCCAGCCCCGGGTCAACATCCCGCCCCTGGTCGCCCTGGCTGACCGCACCCAGATCGCTGCAGGCGCGCCCGAAACCCTGACAGCGGCCGAGGCGGCGCTGGACGGCGGCCTGGTCCTGGCCTTCAGCCCGCGCGACGCCGAGGCGGCGGCCGCCCCTTCGCCCGCCCGCGTCGTTCTGAATCTGGCCGCCGCCCTGGCGCTGGGCGCAGACGCCCTGCCCGCCCTGGCCCGGCTGTGGACCGTCGCTCTGGACCTGACTTCGGACCAGGCCGCCCCCATCGCCCTGGGATTGGAGGGGATCATGCAGGCCGTCGTCCCGGCCGGCGGGGACCTGACCGCGCGCGCGCAAGCCCTGGCCGCCATCGTCGCGGCCTCGGCGGCCCAGGCGTCCGTCGAACTGGCGGGCCTGCGTGGCCCCTGCCCCGACTGGGACGACCTCAAGGGCGCGGAGGCCGACACGGCGCGGTCGCGTCAGGCGCGGTTGAAAGCCAATCCGGACCCGCTGTCCGACGCCGCCGCCAACTGGCTGCCCAAACCCGGCGCCCCCCGCCGTCATGCCACCATCGGCCTGTTCGTGGACGACGCCGAGGCGCGCCTGCGCCTGGGTCTGGGCGAACCTGCGGCCATCGATGTTTTCCAGACGGCTGACGGCGCCATCGGTCGCCGCCTGAACCCGGCCTTGGCCGCGGCCCTGAAATCGGCCGGCGGCGACGTTCAGGGGGCCGAACGCCATCTGTTCGGGCGCCGCACCCTGGTCGAAGCGCCGGGTCTGGACCACGCCGCCCTTCGCGCCCTGGGCTTCACCGACATCGAACTGACCGCCGTCGAAGCCGCCTTGGCCGATGCCGACAGCTTCGACGCCGTCTTCACCGCCCCGGTTCTGGACCCCGGCTTCATCCGCGACGTCCTTGGCGTCGAGGATGGCGACGGCCCGCTGCTGACCCTGCTGGGCGTCCCTGAGGAAGCCGAGACCGAGGCCGCGCGCTGGGTCTTCGGCGCCGGCGACCTGTCGGACTGGGCGGACGCGCCCCCGGCCGTAGCCGCGCTTCTGGCCCATCCGGCGCAGACGGCGGCCAGCCTGCGCGCCGCCGTCGAACCGTTCAGCGACGCCCCGGACCTGGCGGTTCAGATCATGGACTGGCGCGCGGGGCCGACCCAGGCGGCGCGTCTGCTCAGCCAGGCGGCCCTGGACGGACGTCGCGCCATCCGTCTGGCGCGCGCCGCGCCGCCGGCGACGCCGCTTCTGGACTTGCCGTCCGCCGAGGCTCAGCCCCGCGCCGAGGTCGCGCGCCCCGCCCCCATCTCGCGGCCGGAGCGGGTGGTCGAACGCGCCGTGGAACGCCCCCCCGCCCGCCGCAAACTGCCCGATCGCCGCAAGGGCTATATCCAGAAGGCCGCCGTCGGCGGCCACAAGGTCTATATCCACACCGGCGAGTACGAAGACGGCGAACTGGGCGAGATCTTCATCGACATGCACAAGGAAGGCGCCGCCTTCCGAAGTCTGATGAACAACTTCGCCATCGCCATCTCCATCGGCCTGCAATACGGCGTGCCGCTGGATGAATTCGTGGACGCCTTCGTCTTCACCCGGTTCGAGCCGGCGGGCCGCGTCACCGGCAACGACTCCATCCGCTCGGCCACCTCGATCCTGGACTACATCTTCCGCGAGCTGGGCGTCTCCTATCTGGACCGGCACGAACTGGCCAACGCCGCCCCTGACAATGGCGCCGACGGCCTGGACGAAAAGCCGGAAGGCGAGGCCGTGCCCGCCGCCCGCTTCATCTCCAAGGGCTTTGCTCGCGGCTCGGCCCCCGACAATCTGGTCGTCCTGCCCTTCGGCAAGAAGGCCGAGCCCGAGGCCCGCTCCGTCGACGCCACCGAGGCCGTCGCCTGTCCCGCGTGCGGCGATTTCAGCCTTCAGCGGCGGGGCGGAACCTGGGTTTGCGACACCTGCGGCGCCGCACCGGCGATGCAGGGCGGCGATCAGGCTTAAGTTAAGGGATATGGCCTAAGGCTTGCTGGAGACGACCAAACGTCGGAGCCCGGCCCATGAAACACACAATCCGCCTCGGTCTGGCCGCAGCCGCTGTCCTGGCCTTCGCCGCCCCCGCCTTCGCCCAGAACGCGGGCCAGATCGCCAGCGTCCGTCGCGGCGCCTCCTGCAGCGGTTGCAACCTGTTCCAGGGCGATTTCTCGGGCCTGGAGGCGCGCGGCCTGAACCTGTCGCGCTCGCGCCTGCGTCAGGCGGACCTCAGCCTCAGCGTCATGAACCGCACCCGCTTCAACGGCGCCGATCTGCGCGACGTGGAAGGTTACGGCGGCGTCTTCTCGAGCTCCAGCTTCGCCGGCGCCAACCTGACCAACGCCAGTTTCGTCGGCGCCTATCTGGAAGGGGCGAACTTCTCGGGCGCGACCCTGTCGGGGACCAACCTGTCCGGCGCCCAGCTGGCCCGCGCCACGGGCCTGACACAGAGCCAGCTGAATCAGGCCTGCGGCGACGCCTCCACCGTTCTGCCCGGTTCCCTGCGCATTCGCGCCTGCTGAGGAACACGGGGGTTGCCGCGATTTAACGAAGTTACCTCGATTTAAGTAGGTCTCACGGGCCTTTCGAGGCATTCAGATCGTGTGAAACAGATCGCTGCACATATCCGCCGTCCCTTCCCCGCCCTGATGGCGTTGGGCCTGGGGTTGGGCTTGACGCTGGGCGCCGCACCCGCCTTCGCGGGCGTGGAACTGAGTCTCCAGGATCGCGATGTCGCCCGTTCGGTCTCGCTGGGCGGATCCTGCAATCGTTGCGAACTGTCCGGACGCAATCTGTCCGGCGCCACCTTCACCGGCGCCAGCTTCGCCAACGCCACCCTGGTCGGCGCCAATCTGCGCGGCGCAGAGATGGTCGGCTCCAACTTCACCGGCAGCGACTTCTCCCGCGCCAATCTGACCGGGGTTCAGATCGTCGGCGCCAACTTCACTTCCACCAACTTTACCGGCGCCTCGATGAGCGGCGTCGAGGCCCAGGGCGCCGTCTTCGTCCGCAGCAATATGAACGGCGCGGACCTGTCGGGCGGCGAACTGCACGGCGCCAACTTCAACGGGGCGGTTCTGACCCGCACCAATCTGTCGGGCGGCGAACTGTTCGGGGCGACCCTGGCCAATGTGCGCGCCAGCGGCGCCAACTTCGCCGGTTCGGAGCTTAACGCGGCCAATCTGTCGAATGGCGACTTCACCGGCGCCATCTTCGTCGGCGCCAGCCTGGACGGCGCACGGCTGAGCGGGGGAAATTTCGCCCGCGCAGACTTCATGGAGGCTTCCCTGCGTCGCGCGGACATTCGCGGGGCGGACCTGTCGGGCGCCCGCAACCTGACCCAGGACCAGATTCAGGAGGCCTGCGGCGACGGCTCGACCCGCCTGCCCGGCCGCCTGACCGCCCAGGCCTGCCGCAGCACTCGCATCATCCGGGTCTCGCCCACGCCGCCGGTTCCGCCTGTGCCGCCCAACGTGCGGAACTTCGTCATCACGTCCAATCGCTGATACGAAAAAGGGGACGCTGCAGCGTCCCCTTCATCGTTTCCGGCCCTGCGGACGCCGATCAGACCTTGATCGGCGGGGCGGTGCGGATGTGCAGTTCCTTCAACTGCCTGTCCTGCACCGGCGACGGCGCGCTCATCAACAGGTCCTCGCCCTGCTGGTTCAGCGGGAAGGCGATCACTTCGCGGATGGCCTGCTGGCCGGCCAGCAGCATGACGATCCGGTCGATGCCGGGGGCCAGGCCGCCGTGCGGCGGCGCGCCGTAGCGGAAGGCGTTCAGCATGCCGCCGAACTGCTCCTCGACCACCGAGGCGTCATAGCCGGCGATGTCGAAGGCCTTCAGCATGATCTCGGCCTTGTGGTTCCGGATCGCGCCCGAGCACAGCTCATAGCCGTTGCAGACGATGTCGTACTGATAGGCGCGGATGGTCAGCGGGTCCTGGGTCTCCAGCGCTTCCAGCCCGCCCTGCGGCATGGAGAAGGGGTTGTGGCTGAAGTCGACCTTCTTTTCTTCCTCCGACCATTCGAACATGGGGAAGTCGACGATCCAGCAGAATTTGAACTGGTCCTCGTCGACCAGCTTCAGCTCCGTGCCGACGCGGGTGCGGGCCAGGCCGGCGAACTTGGCGAAGGCCGCCGGGTCGCCGGCGACGAAGAAGGCCGCATCGCCCTGCCCCAGGCCCAACGACGACATCAGGGCCTCGGTCGGCTCCTGACCCAGGTTCTTGGCGATGGGACCGCCCCATGCGCCCTGATCCTCGGACCAGAAGATATAGCCCAAGCCCGGCTGGCCCTCGCCCTGCGCCCAGCTGTTCATGCGGTCGCAGAAGGCGCGGCTGCCGCCGGTCGGCGCCGGAATGGCCCATACGGCGTTCTTCTCGTCGGCGCCCAGGATCTTGGCGAACAGGCCGAAGCCGCCGTCGCGGAAATGATCCGAGACGTCCTGCATCTTGATCGGGTTGCGCAGATCCGGCTTGTCCGAACCATACCAGGCCATCGACTGGGCGTAGGTCAGACGCTCGAAACCCTTGTGTTCGAACGTCTCGCCGAAATCGTTGGTGAAGGTGTGGGTCTGGTCGATGGACGAGACGGGCTTGCCCTCGCCGAACTCCTCGAACACGCCGTGCATGACGGGTTCGATGGCGGCGAAGACGTCTTCCTGTGTCACGAAGCTCATCTCGACATCGAGCTGATAGAATTCCAGCGAACGGTCGGCGCGCAGATCCTCGTCGCGGAAGCAGGGCGCGATCTGGAAATAGCGGTCGAAGCCCGAGACCATCAGCAATTGCTTGAACTGCTGCGGCGCCTGCGGCAGGGCGTAGAATTTCTCGGGATGCAGCCGCGACGGCACCAGGAAGTCGCGCGCGCCTTCGGGCGAGGAGGCCGTCAGGATCGGCGTCTGGTATTCCAGGAAGCCCTGCTGAACCATGCGGTTGCGGATCGACTGGATCACGCGCGAGCGCAGCACGATGTTCTTGTGCAGAGTCTCGCGGCGCAGATCCAGGAAGCGGTTCTTCAGGCGGATTTCCTCGGGATATTCCGGCTCGCCGAAGACCGGCAGCGGCAGTTCGGCGGCCTCCGACAGGACTTCGACGCCCCGCACCCGCACTTCGATCTCGCCGGTCGGCAGGTTGGGGTTCACGACCGAGGCGTCGCGGGCGACCACCTCGCCGTCCACCTTGATCACGCTCTCGGCGCGCAGGCGTTCGACGGCGGCGAAGCCGGGCGTCTCGGGGTGCAGCACCAGCTGCGTCAGGCCGTAGTGATCGCGCAGGTCGATGAACAGCAGGCCGCCGTGGTCGCGCTTGCGGTGGACCCAGCCCGACAGCCGGACGTTCGCGCCCGCGTCCGTCGAACGGAGGGCGCCGCAGGTATGGGTGCGATAGGCGTGCATGAGAATCGTCTGGACTGTGCCGCGCGCGCGGCGAAAATCGGAAGCGGCGTAGGGCGCATCATCCCCCTCGAAAGTCAAGGTTTCCGCCGTTGCAAAGCCTGCCTCGGCGCGCGATAGCCAAGGTTCCTTCGCTGAAAAGGCCGCGCCCATGTTCGTCGTCACCATCACCTACACCCAGCCGATAGAGGCGATCGAGGCCCGAACGGCCGAGCACCGCGCCTGGGTGGATCAGCAGGTGGCCGACGGCCTGATCATCGCCGCCGGGCCGATGGTCCCGCGCACGGGCGGCATACTGATCGTCCGCAGCGGGGTGGCGAAGGCGGAACTGGAAGCGCTGCTAAAGGCAGACCCGTTCCAGGTTCACGGCCTGGCCGACTATGTCGTAACCGAGTTCAACGCCGGCAAGCGTAACGCCGCTCTGGAACCCTTCGTCTGATTTCATCCACAGGGCGCGCCTTCGCTCCCCGGAACCAACAGCGCGCGACCGACGCGGTCGACCTCGCCGTCTGCTAGACAGGCCCCATGTCCGCGCCCGAGGTCAGGATCAGGGAGCAGCTCCGACTGCCGTTGGAACGTCCCGTCGCGGACGCCGCCTTCGTCGTGTCCGACAGCAACGCCGAGGCCGTGCGCACCCTGGCCGCCTGGCCCGACGGGGCGGGATCGGTCATGGCGCTCCATGGCCCCGCCGGCGCGGGCAAGAGCCGTTTAGCCGCTCTCTGGGCCGAACGCGTCGGCGCCCTGCCCCTTCAGGGCGCCGAGGCCGCACTGATCGATCCGCTGGAGCTGGAGGGCCGCCCCGTCCTGCTGGACTGCGCCGACGAGGCGGACGACGAGACCCTGTTCCACCTGATCAACCTGGCCCACGCGGGCGGCGCCCTGCTGCTGGCGGCGCGCGCCGCGCCGCGCGATTGGTCCGTGGCCTTGCCCGATCTGCGTTCGCGGCTGAACGCCGTGCGCGCCGTGGCGCTGGAGGCGCCGGACGATGCTGTCCTGTCGGCGATCCTGCGCGCCCGTTTCGCCGAACGCAGCATCACGCCTTCCGACGACCTGATCGACTATCTGGTCCGTCGACTGGACCGGTCGGCCCAGGCGGCGGCCGTCGTGGTCGCGCGGCTGGACGCGCTGCACCGCCCCGTCACCCGGGTCCTGGCCCGCGAGGTGCTGGAGGCGATGGCGGACCCCGTCGATCCGGGCGCAATTTCGGCGAAAATTTGAACGCAACGCTTCGTTCGGTCGTTGGATCGCCAGGAGCGGCTGATCGCTCCGGATAGGGAAACGTCCAATGCGCGCTCAACTCGCCATGATTTCCGCCGTCGCCATGCTGGCGGCCTGTTCGAACGCCGACAACAAGACCGCCGCCGAAAAGGACGGTGCGGCCGCCCCTGCTCCAGCGGCTGAAAACGCGTCCATGCCTGCGCCCAAGCCGGGCCTGTGGCAACAGACCGTCTCCGGCGGCATGATGCCCGCCCCCACCACGGTCAAGATGTGCGTAGGCCCGACCGTCGCCGGCGAAAACCCCTTCAGCGCGCCGCAACAAGGCGTCACCTGCAGCGAGAACAGCGTGAAGTCCGCCCCAGGCGGGGCCGAATTCCATTCGGTCTGCGCCAGCCAGGGCATGACCGTCACCTCGGACGGCAAGGTCTCGGGGAATATGGACAGCGCCTACAAGGTCGAAATCACGACCAAGACCACCGGCGCCAACGTCCCGCCGCAGATGGCCGAAATGATGATGACCGTCGACGCGACGCGCCTGGGCGACTGCCCCGCCGGCGCCGCTCCGGGCTCTGTGGTGCAATAAGCAACCGGTCGGGACGGTCGAAAGGCCGTCCCGGCGCTATCGGTTGGGCGACAATCGTCCGTCGCCCCACGAAAATCGAGCCGGCGACTTGCGGCTGTCATGGTCGCGCGCGAGAACCGGTTCATGACCGACGCCGCGATCCATGACACCACCCGAGGCGAGGAAGTTCCCGCCTCGCGCGCCCCGCAACTGGCGCTGGACGAAGACCTGATCACCTCCCCGACCCGCTTCTTCAACCGCGAGACCTCGTGGCTGGCCTTCAACGAGCGGGTGCTGGAAGAGGCGGCCAACCCCAACCACCCACTGCTGGAGCGGCTGCGCTTCCTGTCCATCTCGGCCAATAATCTGGACGAGTTCTTCATGACCCGCGTCGCCGGCCTGAAGGGCCAGTTGCGCGAACGGGTGCGGGTTCTGTCGGCCGACGGTCTGACGCCGGCCGAACAGCTGGAGCGGATAAACATCGCCGCCGGCGAGTTGATGGCCGAGCAGCAGTTGCGCTGGCGCCAGCTTCAGAAGGAATTGACGACCGCTGGCATCGAGGTCGTGGATCGGCCCAAGATCACCAAGACCGAGCGTGAAAGGCTGGAACCCGAGTTCCTGAACCAGTTGTTCGCCGTCTTGACGCCCCTGGCCATCGACCCGGCCCACCCCTTCCCCTTCCTGCCGAACCTGGGCTTCTCCCTGGCGCTGAAACTGAAGAGAAAGGGCGAGGCCAAGACCTTCTACGCCCTGGTGCCGGTGCCGACCCAGGTGCGTCGCTTCTGGGAACTGCCGACCGACGGCCGCTCCACGCCGGGACGCAAGCGGTTCATCACGCTGGAAAACCTGCTGCTGCTGTTCATCGACCACCTGTTCCCCGGCTGCGAGGTCCAGGAGAAGGGCGTGCTGCGCCTGATCCGCGACTCGGACATCGAAATCGAGGAGGAGGCCGAGGACCTGGTTCTGGAGTTCGAGGAGGCGTTGAAGCAGCGTCGCCTGGGCTCGGTCGTGCGGGTCAAGATCGAGGCCTCCATGCCCGCCGACCTGCGCGACTTCATCGTGGGCGAACTGGAAGCCGCGCCTCAGGACGTGGTCCTGGTCGACGGCATGCTGGGCCTGGCGCAACTGTCGGACCTGATCCCTGGCGGCCATCCCGACCTGAAGTTCCGCGCCTACGAACCCCGCTATCCTGAGCGGGTGCGCGACTTCGGCGGCGACATCTTCGCGGCCGTGCGCGAAAAGGACATGCTGATCCATCACCCGTTCGAGAGCTTCGACGTGGTGGTGCAGTTCCTGCGTCAGGCGGCGCGCGACCCCAATGTCCTGGCGATCAAACAGACGCTCTATCGCACGTCGAAGGACAGCCCCATCGTCGCCGCCCTGATCGAGGCGGCCGAGAACGGCAAGAACGTCACCGCCCTGGTCGAGTTGAAGGCGCGCTTCGACGAGGAGGCCAATCTGCGCTGGGCGCGGGCGATGGAACGGGCCGGCGTCCACGTCGTCTTCGGCTTCGTCGAATACAAGACCCACGCCAAGCTGAGCGTCGTCGTGCGGCGCGAGGGCGAAGGTCTGCGCACCTACTGCCACTTCGGCACCGGCAACTATCACCCGGTCACGGCCAAGATCTACACCGATCTGTCGCTGTTCAGCTGCGACCCTGTGCTGGGTCGCGACGCCAGCCGGGTGTTCAACTACATCACCGGCTATGCGACGCCCGAGGTGTTGGAAGCCCTGGTCGTCTCGCCCCTGAACATGAAGTCGACCCTGATCGAACTGATCGGCAAGGAGATGTCGGCGGCGGCGATGGGCAAGCCCGCCGCCATATGGGTCAAGCTGAACTCTCTGGTCGATCCGGAGATCATCGACGCCCTGTATCGCGCCAGCCAGTGGGGCGTGCGGATCGACCTGGTGGTGCGCGGCATCTGCTGCCTGCGTCCCGGCGTCGTCGGCCTGTCGGAAAACATCCGGGTCAAGTCGATCGTCGGCCGCTTCCTGGAGCACAGCCGCATCGTCTGTTTCGCCAACGGCCGGGACCTGCCCCACGACAAGGCCAAGGTCTTCATCTCCTCGGCCGACTGGATGACCCGCAACCTGGACCGCCGCGTCGAGGTCATGACCCCGATCCGCAACGCCACCGTCCACGACCAGGTGCTGGACCAGATCATGGTCGCCAATCTGAAGGACGACGCCCAGAGCTGGGTGCTGGATTCCGAAGGGCGCTACACCCGCGTCACCCCGGCCGATCCCGAGCGGCCCTTCTCGGCTCACAAATACTTCATGACCAACCCCAGCCTTTCCGGTCGCGGTCGCAAGGTGAAGACCCTGCCCGCCGCCCTGCGCTACGAGCGGCCCGGTCGCTGATGCCCGATACGACGCTTCCGGGCCGCGACGTCGCGGCCATCGACATCGGCTCCAACTCGGTCCGTCTGGTCCTCTATCGGCTGGAAGGCCGCGCCGTCTGGACCGTATTCAACGAAAAGGTGCTGGCGGGCCTGGGCCGCGACCTGCCGACGACCGGCCGTCTGTCGGCCGAGGGCGTGGTCATGGCCATGACGGCCCTGCGCCGCTTCGCCGCCGTGCTGGAGGGCGTGCGGCCCGACGCGACCCTGATCGCCGCCACAGCCGCCGTGCGCGAGGCTCAGGACGGCCCCGAGTTCTGCCAGCGGGTCGCCGCCGAGACCGGGCTGAACATCCGCGTCCTGTCGGGCGAGGAAGAGGCCAAATACGCCGCCATGGGCGTCCTGGCCGGCGCCCCTCTGGCCCACGGCGTTTCGGCCGACATGGGCGGCGCCAGTCTGGAGCTGACGCGTCTGAACGGAGAAGGCGTGGAACACGGTCTGACCCTGCCGCTGGGGCCGTTTGCCCTGGCCGACGGCAAGGGATTCGACGCCGAACGCATCAAGGCCCGCATCGACCGGGTGCTGAAGCCCGTCGCGGATCAGTTCAGGAGCGAGCGCCTCTACGCCGTCGGCGGCGCCTGGCGCACCCTGGCCCAGGTGCAGATGGCGCTGAAAGCCTATCCGCTGAAGGTGGTTCATCAGTATCAGATGTCCGCCGACGACGCCCTGGAGGCCGCCCGCCTGGTCGCCCAGCAGTCGGTCGCCGGCCTGGCCAAACTGCCCGGGGTGTCCAGGAAGCGCGCCGAGACCCTGCCCTACGCCGGCCTGGTGCTGGAGGGTCTGATCAAGCGCCTGGGTCTGAAACAGATCGAGATGTCCGCCTGGGGGGTGCGCGAAGGTCTGTTGTTCGAGACCCTGGACGACGCGACGCGCACGGCCGATCCCCTGCTGGCGGGCTGCACCGCCCTGGGCGGACGCCAGGGCGTGGCCCCCGCCCTGCCCGGCGCGCTGAACGGCTGGATCTCCGACATCGTCGCGGCCCTGCCGACGGCCTTTGGCGAGGAGCGTGACGCGGTCCTGACGTCCGCCGCCTGTCGTCTGGCCGACCTGGGCGCCCGACTGCATCCCGACCACCGGCTTGAGCTGGTGTTCGACCAGGTGCTGCGCGCGCCCGTCGCCGGCATCAGCCATGTGGAGCGCGCCTTCCTGGCCAGCGCGATGAACGCCCGCTACGGCGGCGGCCTCGCCACGCCCCAGCCCGAGGTCGTCGACCGGCTGCTGGACGGCGACGCGGCCCGACGCGCCCGCGCCCTGGGCCTGGCCATCCGTCTGGCCTGCGACCTGTCGGGCCGGTCGCCCCAACTGCTGGCCAATGCGACGGTGAAGGTGAAGGGGGGCGACCTGCGCCTGACCGCCGCCGAAGGCTACGCCGACGTGCTTCTGGGCGAACAGACGAAGAAGCGCGCCAAGGCCCTGGCCGAGGCGATGGATTTGGGGCTGAAGATCTAGCCCTCGATCTCGACGACCTCGACGCGGGCGCCGTTCAGGACCAGGGCGATCTCGCCGCGTTTCAGCTTCAGCGCGTCCTCGCCGAACAGCTGGCGGCGCCAGCCCTTCATGGCCTCCACGTCCGCCTCGTCGCTGATGGCGATCTTCTCCAGGTCGGCCGAGGTGGCGATCAGTTTGGAGGCCACGCCGGCGTTGTCGCTCTTGGCCTTCAGCAGCACCTTCAGCAGTTCGACCACCGACGGCGGCGCGGGCTGGCGATGGGCCGGACGCTCCATCTCGGGCGCATGAGCCTCCGGATCGGCCAGAACGCGCTTCAACTCCTCGGACAGTTCCAGTCCCAGGCGCGAGCCGCCGAACCCTTTGGGCACCGAACGCAGGCGGTTGAAGGCGTCGGGGTCGGTCGGGGTCTGCTGGGCGATCTCGTCCACGCCCTCGTCCTTCAGGATGCGACCGCGTGGCTGGTCCCGCTCCTGCGCCGCCCGCTCACGCCAGACGGCGACGGCCTTGAACGCGGCCAGGTATTTGGCCGAGAACTTCTTGGGCTTCAGTCGCTTCCAGGCGTTTTCTGGATTGGTGTCGTAAAGAGCCGGATCGGTCAGACCCTCCATTTCCGACATCACCCAGTCCAGCCGGCCTTCCTTCTGCAGCCGGTCGCGCAGCTTGGGATACAGGGCCGCCAGATGGGTCACGTCGCCCAGCGCATAGACCAGCTGGTTCTCCGACAACGGCCGGCGCGCCCAGTCGGTGAAGCGGCTGCCCTTGTCCACCTCGATCCGCAGCATCTGTCGCACCAGCGAATCATAGGCGACCTGTTCGCCGAACCCCGCCGCCATGGCCGCCACCTGGGTGTCGAACAAGGGTTTGGGCATGGCGCCCAGCCGCACGAAGATTTCGACGTCCTGGCGACAGGCGTGGAACACCTTGACGATCCTTTCGTCGCGCAACAGGTCCAGGAACGGCTCCAGATCCAGCCCCTCGGCCATCGGGTCGATGATGGCGGCGTGGTCGGCCGAGGCCGCCTGGATCAGGCACAGCCGGGGCCAATAGGTCGTTTCCCGCATGAACTCGGTATCGACCGTGATGAAGGGAGCGTTGGCTACGCGGGCGCAGAACTCGGCCAGCGCCTCATTGGTGGTGATCGGCGTCATTCCGGTGCTATAGCCCCCCGCATCCCACCTGTGGCAAGAGCCGCGCTGCATTTCCGCCCCGATTCAGGCCCGAGATATCATGAGCGACACCCAAAAGCCTCTCGAAAACGGCCTGACCTACGCCGATGCCGGCGTGGACATCGACGCCGGCGAAATGCTGGTCGAACACATCAAGCCCCTGGCCAAGTCCACGGCGCGTCCGGGATCGGAGCCGTCGTTGGGCGGTTTCGGCGCCCTGTTCGACCTGAAGGCCGCCGGCTTCGAAGACCCGCTGATCGTCACCACCACCGACGGCGTCGGCACCAAGCTGAAGATCGCCATCGAGACCGGCCGTCATGACGGCGTCGGCGTCGATCTGGTCGCAATGTGCGTCAACGACCTGTTGGCCCAGGGCGCCGAGCCCCTGCTGTTCCTCGACTATTACGCCACCGGCCGGCTCGAGATCGACGCCGCCCGCCGCGTCGTCGCCGGCATCGCCGAGGGCTGTCGTCAGGCCGGCTGCGCCCTTGTGGGCGGCGAAACCGCCGAAATGCCGGGCATGTACACCGAGGGCGACTACGACCTGGCCGGCTTCAGCCTGGGCGCCGTCGAGCGCGGCCACGCCCTGCCCTATCTGGATCGCCAGGCGGCCGGCGACGTCATCATCGGCCTGGCCTCCACCGGCCCGCACTCGAACGGCTATTCGCTGGTCCGCAAGGTGGTCGAGAAGTCCGGCCTGGCCTGGGGCGACGACGCCCCCTTCGCCAAGGACCGCTCGCTGGCCCAGGCGCTGATGGAGCCGACCCGCATCTATGTGAAGCCGGTCTTGCCGATCATGAAGGCGGGCCTGGTCAAGGGCGCGGCCCACATCACCGGCGGCGGCCTGATCGAAAACCCGCCCCGCTGCATCGCCGAGGGGCTGCAAGCCCGCTTCGACTGGGACGCCTGGCCCATGCCCCCCGTCTTCCAGTGGCTGGCCGAAACCGGCGGCATCAGCGACCACGAAATGCGCCGCACCTTCAACTGCGGCGTCGGCTTCATCCTGATCGTCGCGCCCGAGAACGCCGAGCCGGTGCTGGCCGCCCTGCTCAACGCGGGCGAAGTCGCCTTCGTCTGCGGCCAGCTGGAAGCGGCCTGAGCCGCCTCCAGCCTTTCAGGCCTACCGAACCCCGCCGTTCGCCGTCTCGGCGTAGAAGCGGGACAGGTCGGTGTGCAGCTTCACCAGGGCGTCGTGGCTCAGGTACATCATGTGCCCGCCCTCGTAGTAGGTGAACTCCAGGTTCGGCCGGATACTGGGTTCCAGCATCATCTGGGCCAAGTCGAACTCGGTCGAGAAGAAGGGCGTGGCGGCGTCGTAGTAGCCGTTCAGCGACAGGACCTTCAGATACGGGTTGCGCCGCATCGCCGTCGCCAGGTCGATGGCGGTGTTCGGCGTGGTCTGCGGCCCGCCCACGGGCGGACGGTGGTTCCAGTTCCAGTTGAAACCGGGCAGGCCCCGCGCCGACATCCGGTATTCCACGTCGGTCTTGTAGTTCAGCTGATTGGCCACATAGTCGCGGAAGATGCCGAAATAGGCCCCCGTGACCGCCGAACTGGACGGATCATCCTCCGGCTCGCCGCCGACCGCATCCTCGTCCAGGCCCAGATAACGGGTGTCCAGCCGGCCGATGGTCTGGCGCCGGTCGCGCAGCAGCTCCTTGCGGAAGCTGCTCAGGTCCACCCGCATATTGGCGTTGTCAATGAAGGTGGTCGACAGGCCGGTCAGTTCGCTCATCTGGCGCACGATCTGGGCGCGTTCGGCGTCCGAGATCATATGCCCCTTGGCCAGGGCCGAGGCGTAGGGGCCCAGGGCGAAGTCGCGCGCCCGCTGGACCTGGGCCTCCACCGTCGGCGCGGGGTTGGCCAGCTTGTGATGATACCAGGCCGTCGCGGCGTAGGTCGGCAAAAGGGTGACGAAATTCTGCGGATAGCCCGGCTGACGCACGCCATAATTCATGATCGACGACAGCAGCACGACGCCGTTCAGCGACATGCCGCGGTCTTCCAGCTGGAAGGCCACGGCCCCGGTACGGAGCGTGCCGTAGGATTCGCCGATGATGTATTTCGGGCTGGACCAGCGGCTGAACTTGGTCGTGTAGCGCATGATGGCGCGCGCGAAGGCGTCGGCGTCCTGATCCACGCCCCAGAAGGCCGATCCCGGCGTCTCGCCCAGCGGCCGCGAGAAGCCCGCCCCCACCATGTCGATGAAGACCAGATCGGTCTGGTCCAGCAGGGTCTGGTCGTTGGGCCCGAAGGCGAAGGGCGCGGGCCGCACCACGGTCGGCTCGTCGGTCTGGACCCGCATCGGCCCGAACGACCCCATGTGCAGCCACACGGTCGGCGAGCCCGGCCCGCCGTTGTACAGATAGGTCACAGGCCGCGTCCCGACGGGCTGACCGTCCAGCGTATAGGCGGTGTAGAACAGGCTGGCGGTCGGCATTCCCGCATCGTCGCGAATGGTCAGGGTGCCCGCCGTCGCGTGGTAACGCAGCGTCTTGCCGTGGGCGTTGACCGAATGGGCGGTGACGACCTCGGTTTCCTGCACCGGGGCGCGGGCCCAGTCCTTCTCGATGGCCTCGGCGTTGGCGTTGCGGAAACGATCGGTCGCCGAGCGCATGGACGCGCCCCCGCCGTTGTTGCTGCTGCTGTTGGCGCCGCCGTCCTGAGCCGACGCCGCCACGGGCGCCCCCAGCATCGCGGCGATGGCCGCGAGGCAGATCAGTCTATTCATGCGATACTCCCCTGTACGCGCCGACCCGCAACCCCTCGCCGCATGATCGACGTTACACGCTAACGTCCCGGCGCAGCCGACGACAAGGGCCATTCGCGTTTCGCCTTGCCAAGCGTCGCCCGCCCGGCCAATGCGGGCCCCATGTCGCCCCAAGCCGTCACACCCGTCCGCGTCGCCGTCCTGATTTCCGGGGCCGGTTCGAATATGGCGGCGTTGATCGACGCAGCGCAGAAGGCCGGCAGCGGCTTTGAGATCGCACTGGTTCTGTCCAACATCGAGGGCGCGGGGGGGCTGGCCGTTGCGGCGACGAAGGGCGTGGCGACGGCGACGGCGCCGCACAGGCCGTTCGGCAAGGATCGCGAGGCGCATGAGCGGGCCGTGGATGCTGTGTTGCGGGACGCCGGGATCGAGGTCGTGGCCCTGGCCGGATATATGCGCGTGCTGACGCCCTGGCTGGTCGGCGGCTGGCGCGGGCGAATGCTGAACATCCACCCCAGCCTGCTGCCCCTCTATCCGGGTCTGGACACCCACGCCCGCGCCATCGCCGCCGGCGACGCCGAGGCGGGCTGCACCGTGCATCTGGTGACGGAAGGCGTCGACGAAGGCCCGATCCTGGGCCAGGCGCGCGTGCCCATCGTCTCAGGCGATACGCCGGAGACCTTGGCCGAACGGGTCAAGACGGCGGAACATGAACTGTATCCACAGGTGCTCAGCGCGTTCTGCCGGGATTTGGAGCGGGGCTAAGCCGTCCGAACATTACAAAAACGTCATGCGACAGACCGCCGCACCGGCGCGATGGTGCCGCCGACCAAAATCGGGACCAAATCTTTCATGACTCGCATTCGTCTGATGGCCGCCTGCTCGGCCTGCATCGTCGTCGCCCTGACCGGCGGCGCGGCCTCGGCTCAGGACCATTCGCACGGCGCCGCCGCTGCGCATCCTTTCGGAACCTGGGGCTTCGATCTGGCCGGACGCGACATGACGGTGAAGCCGGGCGACGACTTCAACGAATACGCCAACGGCACATACTTGCGCACGACCGAGATCCCGGCGGACAAGGCCCGCTTCGGCCCGTTCGACGTCCTGTACGAAAACGCCCAGGCCCAGCTGAAATCCATCATCGAGGCCAGCGCCGCCAACCCCGTCAACGCCAACGCCCAGAAGGTCGGCGCCCTCTACGCCAGCTTCATGGACGAGGCCCGGATCGAGCAGCTGGGCGCGACGCCGCTGGCCGCCGACCTCGCCGCCGTCAAGGCGGTCAAGGATCACGCCGACATGGCGCGCCTGATGGGCGATAGCCACTCGGGCTTCGGCGCCTCCCTATTCGGCATCGACGTGTTCGAGGACCTGCAGAAGCCGGACATGAACTCGGCCTATCTGGGTCAGGGCGGGCTGGGCCTGCCGGATCGCGACTATTATCTGAAGCCCGACTTCGCCGCCCAGCGCGAGGCCTATCTGGCCTATCTGACCCGCACTCTGACGGCCATCGGCTGGACCGATCCGGCCAAGTCCGCCGCCGACATCCTGGCCTTCGAAACCAAGGTGGCCGAGAAACAATGGACCACGGTCGAACGCCGCCAGATCGACAAGCTGTACAATCCGGCCAAGGCGACGGACCTGCCGACCCTGGCTCCCGGCGTCGACTGGGCCGCCTTCCTGTCCGGCGCCAAGGTGTCGGACGTCGAAACCCTGGTGCTGATGGAGAACACGGCCATCCCCGGCATCGCCCAGGTGTTCGCCGACACCCCGATCGAGACGCTGAAGGCCTGGCAGGCGTTCAATGTGGTCGATCAGGCCAGCCCCTATCTGTCGCAGGCCTTCGTCGACAGCCGCTTCGAGTTCCGGGGCAAGACCCTGCGCGGCCAGCCCGAGAACCGTCCGCGCTGGAACCGGGGCGTGGCCCTGGTCGACGGCCAGCTGGGCGAGGTCCTGGCCCAGGAATACGTCCGCCTGCACTTCCCCGCCTCGTCCAAGGCCCAGATGGAGACCCTAGTCGGCAACATCCGCGACGCCATGACCGAGCGGCTGAAGCACGTCGATTGGATGAGCGAACCGACGCGCGAACAGGCCTTGTACAAGATGTCCAAGTTCGGGGTGAAGATCGGCTATCCTGACAAATGGCGCAGCTATGACGGACTGGAGCTGAAGCCCGACGACCTGTACGGCAACGTCGAACGCTCGGCCGCCTTCGAATGGGACTACAAGCGCGGCAAGATCGGCAAGCCCGTCGATCCGCTGGAATGGGGCATGACGCCCCAGACGGTGAACGCCTATTACAACCCGCCGCGCAACGAGATCGTCTTCCCGGCCGCCATCCTCCAGGCGCCCTTCTTCGATCCGAACGCGGACCCGGCCGTCAACTATGGCGGCATCGGCGCGGTGATCGGTCATGAGATCACCCACGGCTTCGACGACCAGGGGCGCAAGTCCGACGGCGACGGCGTGCTGCGCGACTGGTGGACGCCGGAGGACGCCGCCCGCTTCGAGGAACGCGCCAAGGTGCTGGGCGCCATCTACGACAAGCTGGAGCCGATCCCCGGCATGCACGTGAACGGCGAGCTGACCATGGGCGAGAACATCGCCGACCTGGGCGGCCTGCTGCTGGCGCTGGACGCCTATCACAAGTCCCTGAACGGCCAGCCGGCGCCGGTCATCGACGGCCTGACCGGCGATCAGCGCGTCTTCCTGGGCTGGGCGCAGGTCTGGCGCGAGAAGTCGCGCGAGGCGGCGATGAAGGAACAGCTGACCACCGATCCCCACTCGCCCGGCCCGGTGCGCGCCGCCACCTCGCCGCGCAACATCGACGCCTGGTACGCCGCCTTCGGCGTGTCGCCCGACCAGGAGGAATATATCGCGCCCGACGCCCGCGCCCGCATCTGGTAAGGGGCGCGAGCCGGACGCAGAAAAGGCCCGGAGCGACGCTCCGGGCCTTTTTCCATTTCGGGGAAACGGAGGTCTTAGCGGGGCTTGGTCGCCGCACCGGCCACGGCGCCGATGGCGGCGCCCGCCACGGTCGAGCCCGTGTTGCCGCCGACCGCCTGCCCGACCACGGCCCCGCCGATGGCGCCGGTCGCGGCGCGTTGTTCCATGGTCGTGCCGCAGGCGGCCAACAGGGCCAGCAGGCCGACGACCGGGGTCACTTTCACAAGGGTCTTCATGGCGTTTCTCATCTTCCGTTGAGGAAAGGTCTCCACGCCATAACAAGAAAGCCCCGCGTCCGGTTCCGGACGCGGGGCTTCATGGATATCGCTAGGCTCGGGACGCGGTCCCGAGCGCGGCTTCAGCGCTTAGCCGACGATCTGGTCGTCGGTGAAGAACTGGGCGATCTCGATCTTGGCGTTGTCCAGGCTGTCCGAGCCGTGGACCGAGTTTTCGCCGATCGACAGGGCGAACTGCTTGCGGATGGTGCCTTCGGCGGCCTGTTCTGGGTTGGTGGCGCCCATGACTTCGCGGTACTTGGCCACGGCGTTGTCGCCTTCCAGCACCTGCACCACGACCGGCTCGGCGGTCATCTGCTCGACCAGTTCGCCGTAGAACGGACGCTCGGCGTGGACTTCGTAGAATTTCTTGGCTTGCTCGGTGGTCAGCTTGACGCGGCGTTGGGCCACGATGCGCAGGCCGGCGCCTTCGATCACGGCGTTGATCGCGCCGGTCAGGTTGCGGCGCGTGGCGTCGGGCTTGATGATCGAGAAGGTGCGTTCGGTCATGGAAGGGTGACTTCTTGTTTGGGAGTTTGAGGGTCGCGGGCTTATAGCGACGACCTCCCGAGTTTCCAACTGTCCCTTTTTCATGTCTGACGGCCCGTCGCCCGGCGATAGGCGGCCATCGGACGATCTCAGATTTCGATCCCTTCATGCTCCAGATCAACAACCTGACCCTCAACGCCTGGGGCCGCCAGTTTCTGGACGACGCCTCGGTCAGCCTGCCGCCTGGCGCCAAGGTCGGCCTGGTCGGCCGCAACGGCATCGGCAAGTCGACCCTGTTCAAGGTGATCCTGGGCGAACTGGCCGCCAACGGCGACGAGATCACCCTGCCCAAGACCGCCCGCATCGCCTCGGTCGATCAGGAGCATCCGGCCACCCCCGTCAGCGTCCTGGACACGATTCTGGAGGCCGACCTCGAACGCCACGACCTGATGACCCGGCTTGAAACCGCCGATCCCGAGGAGATGGGCGAGATCTGGGGCCGTCTGATCGAGATCGACGCCGAGAGCGCCCCCGCCCGCGCCTCCGAAATCCTGGTCGGCCTGGGCTTCAGCCAACAGGACCTTCAGCGCCCCATGTCGCACTTCTCGGGCGGCTGGCGGATGCGGGTCGCCCTAGCCGCCGCCCTGTTCGCCGAGCCGGACATGCTGCTGCTGGACGAACCGACCAACTATCTGGACCTGGAAGGCGCCCTGTGGCTGGAGGCGCGGCTGAAGAAATACCCGCACACAGCCCTGATCATCTCCCACGACCGCGATCTGCTGAACGCGGTCTGCACCCACATTCTGCAGCTCTCGAACCGCAAGCTGGAACTCTACACCGGCAACTACGACACCTTCGAGCGCACCCGCGCCGAAAAGCTGCGCCTGCTGGAGGCCACCAAGGCCAAGCAGGACGCCGAGCGCGCCCACCTTCAGAAGTTCGTCGATCGCTTCAAGGCCAAGGCCTCCAAGGCCGCCCAGGCCCAGTCGCGCGTCAAGAAACTGGAGAAGATGGAGCGGATCGAGCTTCCCCCCGAAGAACGGGTCGCCCCCTTCGTCCTGCCTTCGCCCGACCGTCCCCTGCCCCCGCCCCTGATCCGGCTGGAGAAGGCCTCGGTCGGCTACGAGGACGGCAAGCCGATCCTGAAGAACCTGAATCTGCGCATGGACCTGGACGACCGCATCGGCCTCCTGGGCGTCAACGGCGCGGGCAAGTCCACCTTCGCCAAGCTGATCGCCAAGGCCCTGTCGGTCCAGTCGGGCGAGTTCCACCGCGACGGCAAGATGCGGGTCGGCTGGTTCCACCAGCATCAGATCGAGGCGATGGACCCCGAGGACACGCCGCTGCAGATCATCCTGCGCGCCATGCCCGAGGCTTCGGAGAGCAGCCGCCGCAGCCGCCTGGCCCAGTTCGGCCTGCCCTTCCAGAAGCAGGACACCAAGGTCGCGGCTCTGTCGGGCGGAGAACGCGCGCGCCTGCTGCTGAACCTGGTGGCGATGGACGCCCCCCACATCCTGATCCTGGACGAACCGACCAACCACCTGGACATCGACAGCCGCCGCGCCCTGCTGGACGCCCTGAACGAATATACGGGCGCCGTCATCCTGATCACCCACGACCGGTCGCTGATGGAGCTGGTCGCCGACCGGCTGTGGCTGGCCGCCGACGGCACGGTGAAGCCCTTCGAGGGCGACATGGACGACTACGCCAAGTTCGTGCTCGACCGCGCCAAACAGGCGGGCATCAAGCCGTCGCAGGTGAAACACGAACCAGCGAAGACGCCTGAAGCCAACACTGATGCCCCTCAAGCAGCAAGCGCCCGCGGCGCGAGCGATAGGGGCCAGAAAAAGAGCGGCCCCTCCCCGTCGACCCTGCGTCATGCGGTCAAGAAGGCCGAGGAGACCATGGCTCGCCTGACCGCCGATCTGGCCCGGCTGGACGACGATCTGGCCACCGCCGCCGTCAACGACCCCAAGGCGCTGGAGGGCCTGACCCGCGCCCGCGCCAAGGCCCAGGCCGATCTCGACGCCGCCGAAGAAGCCTGGATCGCCGCCGAGGAAGCCTTGGCGGAGGTCGCATGAAGCCGATCGCGTTCACGAAGGAGGAACGGGTCGCCGCGACGGCGAAGCTGCGCGCCTATTTCCGAGAAGAACTGGACCAGGATCTGGGTCAGTTGCCGGCGGACATGCTGCTGGATTTCATCGGCCGGGAGCTTGGCGCGGCCTTCTACAATCGCGGCGTCGCGGACGCCCAACAGCTGGTGCGTCAAAAGGCCGAGGATATCGTCGAGGCCCTGTATGGCCTCGAACGCGCCGGCCCGCGCTGAGGGGCGGCTCCAGGCGCGCCGTTAAGCGGGCCGCGTCGTCGCGGCCCGCCCGTAAAGTCGTCAGGCCGGCAGGTCTTCGGCCAGGATCGCCATTTCGAACATGAACGAGCCTTCCTCGTCCTCGTCCTCGAAGACGATGCCGATGAACTCGTCGCCGACATAGACCTCGGCCGAATCGTTCTGCTTGGGACGGGCCTTCACGATGATGCCGCCGGTGTTGAAGGTGCGCTTGAGGTGGGCCTCGATGCGCTTCAGGTCGGTGTCTTTCACGGGTGGCCTCATGGTCTTGCGTTGGCCGCGGACCCTAGAGACATCACGGCGTCAGGGAAACCGGCATCACGCATTTTCCGCTCAAGCTCAGGGTACGGCAGTGGATCATTGCCGTTACGAGCAAAGTCCGCTCATCCTCGACTCCATGAGACACTTCGCCGGTCTGATCGCGTTCACCGCGCTCCTTGCAGCCTGTCGGGCTCCCGCCCCGGCCGCCCAGCCTGAAACGACCACTTTCGACCTTGCGACATTCGAGAAGACTTACTTTTGGGATTTGGCTTCGGCTGAATGGGCCTCATCCCCCACTCTCGTAATCGCCGAAAAAGACAGCTTCTATCCGAGAGTTCCCTACGTCCAGATCGCTATTGTCTGCCGAAAGGACGGAGCTTTGGATGTGTGGGGAGACGCTTACGGTTTCGCCACGGACGTGGGCGGCCCCGCGTCTCTGATGCCGGTATTTGGGTTACGAAGTCCCGGCGTCTCGATGATGGCCGAACCGATTTGGGAGCATGGAGGATTTAGCAAACACGCCAGCTATGTCCTGCATCCAACTCGAGGGCAGCGGGACCGCCTGCTCCAAGGCGAGTGGTTCGAGGTTGCGGCTGTTTATGCAGACGGGAGCGGAACGGTCAGATATCCGCCGCCACCGTCAGAAATGGCGAAGAATTTTGCCGCCCGATGCGACGCATTGTCTGCGGCTGGCTGACCTGTCAGATCACGAAGTCGTACACGACCTCGGCCAGCGTATGATCCATCGTCCGGGCCGGCTCGGCGCCGGTGGGGCAGTTGACCAGGCGCGCGGGCACGCCCGCCACGGTGCAGCCGGAAGGCACGTCCTTCAGCACCACCGAGCCCGAGGCCACCTTGGCGTAGTCGCCGATGCGGATGTTGCCCAGCACCTTGGCCCCCGCGCCCAGCAGCACGCCCTTGCCGATCTTGGGGTGGCGGTCGCCGCGCTCGGCGCCCGTGCCGCCCAGGGTGACGTTGTGCAGCATGGAGACGTCGTCCCCGACCACCGCCGTCTCCCCGATCACGATGCCGGTGCCATGGTCCAGAAACAGACCCTTGCCCATGCGCGCCGCCGGATGGATGTCCAGCTGGAACAGTTCGGAAATCCGGCTCTGGAAGTGAAAGGCCAGGGTCTCGCGCCCTTGTCCCCACAGCCAGTGCGCCACGCGCCAGCCCTGCAGCGCCTGGAAGCCTTTGAAATACAGAAACGGCTGCAACAGATTGCGGATCGCGGGATCGCGTTCGGCCACGGCCTCCAGGTCCGCCTCGGCCGCCTCGACCATGGCCGGATCGGCGACGAAGGCCGACAGACAGACCTCGCGCACCGACATGGCGCTCATTTCCCCGTCGGCCAGCTTGCGCGCGATCTGGAAGCTGAGGGCGCCCGCCAGGTCGTCATGGGACAGGATCACGGCGTTCATCTGAGAGCCCAGCTGCGGCTCCTCGCGCGCCGCCGCCTCGGCCGAGGCGCGCAAACGGCTCCAGACGGCGTCCGGTTCAGCCTGCGCGACGATTTCCAGCTTGGCCATGCCTGGCTCCTTCGCCCCCATCATAGCCGGCACAGCAAGGCCCGCGCCAGCGCCTCGGGCAGGGCGCCGGTCATCGCCATATGGTAGGCGCGATAGGCCGTCGCCACCGTCAGCATGTCGCGCACCGTCCCGCGCCCGATCTCGTCCAGCAAGTCCTGGAACGGCACGCGCACGACCGTGATGACCTCGCTGGGGTCTGGCGCCGTGGCCGTCTCGCTCAGCCCCCAGGCGATCCAGGTCATGCCGATCTCGTCGGTGATGGAGTTGGACATTTCCACGCTGAGCGCAGGCGCCCAGTGTTCGGCGACCAGTCCGGCCTCCTCGGCCAGTTCGCGCCGAACGCCGTCGAACGGATCTTCCTCCAGCGGCGCGCCCCCTTCGGGCATTTCCCAGGAATAGTTGGCCAGGGCGAACCGCTGCTGGCCCACCAGAGTCACGGTCCCGTCGTCGTGGACCGGAAGAACGCCGGTTCCCACGTTCTTGAACCGCACCACGGCGTAGTCGGCCTTCATCCCCGTCGGCGCCGTCGCCGGGTGCCGCGTCAGCGCCATCCACGGGCTGTCGAACACCGTTTCGGTCCCGTCGCTGCGCCAGGCGGGCGGCTTGGCCAGGCCCTGGGCCCAGCGGGGTTGCTTGTCGGAATTGCTCATGGTCCGGGTATGGCGGATGCGAGGGCGAAAGCCTAGCTAGGCCCCATGACCGACCTGACCGACGCCCTGCCCCTGCCCGTCCCCTCGCCCGCGTTTCTGGACCGGCTGGCGACCCGCCGTTCGGCCCCGGCCCAGGCCCTGATCGCCCCCGGCCCGTCCGAGGCGGAACTGGACCGGATCCTGACGCTGGGCGCCCGCACCCCCGACCATGGCAAGCTGTTTCCCTGGCGGTTCGTCGTGCTGGGCCCGCAAAGCCGCGCCCGGATCGCCGAAAAACTGACCGTCCTGGCCGAGCTGCGCGACAAGCCGGCCAAGGATCAGGCCGTCCTGGCCAAGCTGACCGCCGCCCCCGTCACCGTCCTGGTCGTCTCCGCGCCCGTCCCCGACTCCAAGCCGATCTGGGAGCAGGAATTGTCGGCCGGCGCCGTCTGCATGAACCTGGAGCACGCCGCCGGCGGCTTCGGCTATTCCGCCAGCTGGATCACAGACTGGTACAGCTACGATCCCCAAGGCGCCGCCCTGTTCGGCGTGGGCGAAGACGAACGCATCGCCGGCTTCATCCACATCGGCACCCTGGCCGAACCGCCGCTGGAGCGACCCCGCCCGGAAATGTCGGCCAAGGTCACACGCCTGCCGTAAGACGGCGGCATAAGGTCGCTTCCCGTCGGTTCACCCTCGACCGGCGCCGCCTTTCTCCCCAAGGCCATCCGTATGGAATCCGCGTTGCAAGCTGCTGGCGACTTCATCGCCCGCCATCATATGTGGGCCGGCGTCCTTCTGGGCCTGGTCGTCTTCGTCGAATCCCTGGCGGTCATCGGCGCCTTCGTGCCCGCCACCGGCTTGCTGATCGCGGCCGGCGGCCTGATGGCGGCGGGGGTGCTGGATCCGGTCAACGTCATCGTCGGCTGCATCGTCGGGGCCGTCCTGGGCGACGCCATCAGCTTCTGGGCCGGACGCCGGCTGGGCGTGCGCTTCCTTCAGCGCCCGATGTTCAAGCCGCACCGCCGCCGCATCGCCTGGACCCGGCTGTACTGCCGTCGCTACGGCGTGCTGTCGATCTTCGTCGGCCGCTTCTTCGGCCCCTTGCGCGCCTTCGTGCCCCTGACGCTGGGCATGCTCCGGATGCGCCAGCGCGCCTTCCAGTTCGGCAATGTCGCGTCCGGGATCGTCTGGGTCCTGGCCATGCTGGCGCCCGGCTATCTGGCCGCGCAGGGATTGGCGCGGATGGAGCTGCTGACCGAGGCGCACGGCACGACCCTGCTGCTGGGCGGCGTGGCCCTGGCCATCCTGGTCGTGGCGGTGGTCTATCGGCTGGTGAAGGCGCGGCTGGTCCGTCGCTCAGCCGTCATGCGCGGCGCGCTTCAGGGGCGCTGACCTCCGGCTCGGGACGGTGCACGATCGACACCAGCACCACCGAGATGATCATCAGCAGGAACCAGCTGCCCAGCTTGGCCAGAGACACCATCTCCCAGCCGGCCGCCTGCCCCGGATAGACCCAGGCCCGCCCCAGCGTGCCCAGGTTTTCGGCGAACCAGATGAACAGGGCCACCAGGAAATACCCCAACAGCAGCGGCATCGACCGCCGCGTCCGATCCGCCGTGAAATAGAACCAGCCCCGCCCGAACAGCAGCGCCGTCCCCGCGAACAGCGCGATGCGCACGTCCGGCAGCCAGTGATGGGCGAAGAAGTTGACGTAGATGGCCGCCGCCAGCACCCAGGTCGTCCAAAGCGGCGGATAGTGCCGCACCCGGATGTGGAAGATGCGCTGCACCCGCGCGATATAGCTGCCCACCGCCGCATACATGAAGCCCGAGAACAGCGGCACCGCCCCGATCCGCAGCAGACTGTCCTCGGGATAGACCCACGACCCGTGCGCGGTCTTGAACAGCTCCATGATCGTGCCGGCGACGTGGAACAGGAAGATGACCCGCGCCTCCTCCCAACTCTCCAGCCGGAAGGCCAGCATCGCCGCCTGGATCAGAACCGCCCCGACGACCAGAAAGTCGTAACGCGACACCGCCGCATCGTCGGGCCACACCTGCCATGTCCCCACGATCAGGGCCAGCATCAGCCCCCCGAACAGACACGCCACCCCTGCTTCAGCCCGAACCACAGGAACTCATAGGCCTGGCGCCGCGCCCACGACCCATCCGCCCACGCCTCCGCCCGCGTCATCAGACGACGGCCCCAGGCTTCGAGCGGGAGGCGCTTGTCAGCCATTGTGGCCCACCCAAATATCATCCAGGATTGTTTCATGAACAATCCCAGGAAGGCAGGAACGCTGTCTGCAAGCCAGAGCGTCAAGGATGCTCTTTCGCAACGCACGCCCCCTCCCGCCAAGCCTAAGAGACTGCCCACGACCACTCTCAAAAGCGGCACACGGGTAGGCGAAGTCTACTGGTGCGATTTTTCGCATACGAATCTCATCCCCGAGTTCGATTCGGAACACCTTGTCGTGGTGATCAAATCCGCCAAGCTGAGCGACGCCTCGCTTGTGGTGCCTTTGACGAAGCGTGATCAATCCTCGAGTCCGCACGGGTACAAGCTCAAGCACAATCCCAACGAACAAACGGCTGATGAATCGTGGGCCGTCTGCGACCACATCTACGCCGTTTCTGCAGGTCGCCTTCGCCAACTCCGCAACGCCGCCAATCAGGTCCGCAAGCCGTTCACCCTCGACCCGGAAGATATCGAGCAAATCAGCCGAAGGGTTTTCCAGGTACTGAGTCCCTTCCTTCAAAAGGGCGTATCCGCCTCCCCCCGCTCCTAGCCATAGGGCTTGATCGTCGAAGACCCACGGCCTATATAGGAAGCACGGTTTCGGCCGCGGGGGCCCGCTGCCCCACGCCTCTTCGGAGGCATAATTCCAATAAAGCCGGTTCCTTCGAGAACCGGCTTTATTATTTTCACTCACCCCCGCCCGCGATAGGTGGGCACGCCCTGGTCCGGCAGCCACAGCCCCTCGGGCGGGGCGCCCGTCTGCCAGAAGACGTCGATGGGGATGCCGCCGCGCGGATACCAGTAGCCGCCGATCCGCAGCCATTTCGGGGCCAACAGGTCGGCCAGGCGGCGGCCGATGGCGACGGTGCAGTCCTCGTGGAAGGCGCCGTGGTTGCGGAAACTGGTCAGGTACAGCTTCAGACTCTTGCTTTCGACCAGCCAATCGCCCGGTGCATAGTCGATGACCAGATGGGCGAAGTCGGGCTGGCCCGTCACAGGGCACAGGCTGGTGAACTCGGGCGCCGTGAAGCGCGCCAGATACAGGGTGTCGGCCTGGGGATTGGGCACCCGCTCCAGCACCGCCTCTTCCGGACTGGTCGGGGCGGCGGTCTGGGCGCCGAGTTGGCTGAGGCCTTCGGTATAGTGGGTCATGGGTGCCATTTAGGCCCTTGCGCCCCGCTTGAAAATCCTCCCCCGCCGGGGGCAGATCAGTCAGCACGCCCAAAGCCGCGAAAACTGTCTCGCCTTTTCCAAAGCTTGTCCAAAACGACCGCCCATCTGCGCGCCCCGGTCGCAAACGGCCTTAGAATGCCGCCTCGCGCGTCCCGCCTGTCGGACTGTTCGGACTGGTTGGACTCTTCGGACTGTTCGGACTCTGTTTTTGCCCATCCGGCGCCGCGACGCCGGACCATTTGCCTTCCCCGGCGACATCCCGCTAAGCGTAGCGAAAGAAAACCAAGGAGACGCTCGTGGCCATTCCCGCTTCGCTGCAAAAGGGCCTGACCCTGCCGGTCATTTCGGCGCCGATGTTCCTCGTGTCCGGCCCGGACCTGGTGGTCGAGGCGTGCAACGCCGGCGTCATCGGCACCTTCCCGTCCCTGAACCAGCGCACGACAGAGGGCTATCGGGAATGGATTCATGAGATTCGCAGCCGCCTGAAACCCGAGGCCGCCGCCTTCGGCGTCAATCACATCGTCCACCCGACCAATCCCCGGCTGATGGCAGACCTGACGGTGTCGGTCGAGGAGAAGGTGCCGCTGATCATCACCTCCCTGGGCGCGGTGCGCGACGTGGTGGACGCCGTGCATGGCTATGGCGGTCAGGTCTTTCACGACATCGCCAACATCCGACATGCGCGAAAGGCGGCCGAGGCGGGCGTGGACGGGCTGATCCTGGTCGCCAACGGCGCGGGCGGCCATGCGGGGATCATCAACCCGTTTGCTTTGGTCAATGAGGTGCGCAGCTTCTTCGACGGGACCATCATCCTGTCGGGCGCGATCTCGACCGGTCAGGACGTGGCCGCCGCCCTGATGCTGGGGGCCGACTTCGCCTATATGGGCACCCGCTTCATCAACACGACCGAGGCGATGGCCGTCCCGGCCTACAAGCAGATGATCATGGACAGCGGCGCGACCGACATCGTCCATACGCCGGCCGTGTCGGGCATCCCGGCCAACTTCATGAGCAAGTCGCTGATCGACAACGGCATCGACCCCAAACACCTGCCCGATCACAAGCTGGACATGGGCGACGAGGCCAAGGCCTGGAAGACCGTCTGGTCCGCAGGACAAGGCGCGGGCGCCATCCACGACGTATTGCCGACCGCAGAGCTGGTTCGTCGGCTCTCGGACGAATTTTCAGCCGCCTGTAAGGATTTCGACAGAAAGCGTCCCTAGATGGAGGAAATCATTTTCGAGGTTTCCAATGTTCCGTTCCCTGACGATCGCCGCCATGCTGGTCGCCGCCGCCCCCGCCGCCGCCTTCGCCCAATCGGGCGGTTCCTGGTCGTTCGAGGTCGGCGCCGGAACGGACAACCGCTCCAAGGACGCGTCCAAGTCGGGCAACGACGGCTACGCCTACGGCTCGGCGACCTGGGAGAGCGGCGACGGCCTGTTCTACGTCATGCCCAGCGTCCAGACCATCCAGGGCGGCGGCTCGAACCTCGAGACCATCCTGACCGCCGGCTATCAGCCCGAGGCCTTCGGCTATCAGTTCGACGTCAATCTGGCCTACAAATACCGGATCGACGCCAACCCCGGCTATGACGACGACACCTGGGAAGTGACCGGCAACGTCAGCCGCGCCATCGGCCCGGCCAAGGCGCGCCTTCAGGTCCAGTACTCGCCGGATCAGGTGGGCGCCGCCAGGGCCTTCACCTGGATCGAGGGCCGGCTTGGCTGGACTTTCGATCCGAAGCTCAGGGGTTCGGTCGCCCTCGGCCGGCGCGAGCAGAACAATGCGCCGGACTATACCGGCTGGAACGCCGGCGTGACCTACGCCCTGACCGACGCGCTGGACCTTGATCTGCGCTACTACGACACCGACGCCCATACCTTCGGCGAACAGTATGAAGACGCCCTGGTGGCCAAGGTCAGCTTCGGCTTCTGACCCCTTCGGCGGTCAACCCAGGGCCTGGTCCAGGTCGGCGATCAGGTCCTGAACATCCTCAACGCCGACCGACAGCCGGATCAGGTTATCGGTCACGCCGCCCGCCTCGCGCACCTCTTTCGGGACGCTGGCGTGGGTCATGATGGCCGGGTGGTTGACCAGGCTTTCGACCCCGCCCAGCGATTCCGCCAGGGTGAAGACCTGAACCCGCTCCAGCACGCGCTTGGTGCGCTCCAGATCGCCGTCCAGGATCACCGTCACCATGCCGCCGAACCCGCCGTGCATCTGGCGCGCGGCCAGATCATGCTGCGGGTGGGCGATCAGGCCGGGATAGATGACCTTGGCGATCCCCGCCCGCGTCTCCAGCCAGCGGGCGATGGTCAGAGCGTTTTCGCAGTGCGCCTTCATCCGCAGCGCCAGGGTCTTCAGCCCGCGATTGGCCAGGAAGGCGTCGAACGGCCCCATGACCCCGCCGACCGAGTTCTGCAGGAACTTGATACGCGTCGCCAGATCGGCGTCGCCCGTGACCAGCACCCCGCCGATGATGTCCGAATGACCGTTCAGATATTTGGTCGCCGAGTGCATGACCACGTCCGCGCCCAGGCTCAGCGGCTGCTGGCAGAAGGGGGTGGCGAAGGTGTTGTCGACAATCAGCAAGAGGCCGTGCGCCTTGGCCACCTTCGACAGGGCGGCGATGTCGGCCAGCTTCATCAGCGGATTGGTCGGCGTCTCGACCCACAGCATCTTGGTCTTGGGCGTGATCGCCGCCTCGACCGCTGTGATGTCGCTCAGGTCCACATAGGCGAAGTCCAGCCCCATCGAGCGCCGTCGCACCCGCTCGAACAGCCGCCACGAGCCGCCGTACAGGTCGTCGCCGGTCACGACATGATCGCCCGCGTCCAGCAACTCCAGCGCCGTCGAGGTCGCCGCCATGCCCGAGCCGAAGCCGAAGCCGTGCGTGCCGCCCTCCAGATCGGCGACACAGGCCTCGAACGCCTCGCGCGTCGGATTCTTGCCCCGCGCATACTCATAGCCCTTGTTCACCCCAGGGCTTTCCTGGGCGTAGGTCGAGGTGGCGTAGATCGGCGTCATCACTGCGCCCGTGGTGGGATCAGGACGCTGTCCGGCATGGATGGCGCGGGTCGAGAAACCCTGGCTGTTCTTCTTGTCGCTCATGACCTTACCGGTTCAGGCTCAGGTGGTTGATCAGGTCGGTGCGGGTGATCAGGCCGACGAAGGTTTCGCCGTCCAGCACGATGGCCACGCGGTCGCGGTCGAAGACGGGGATCAGGGCGTCCAGCGGCTCCTTGACCTGAACCGTGTCGAGATCGCGCGTCATGGCCGAGGACACCGGCTTGGCGAACCGTTCCTTGCGCGTGATCTCGTCGGTGTTCATCACCTGGATCAGGTCGCTTTCGTCCAGGATGCCGACCAGGCGGCCGTCCTCGATGATCGGCAGTTGGGACACATCGGCGCCCTTCATCCGCTTGAAGGCCGTGTCCAGCGTGTCGCCGGGGCCGGCGACGATCACGTCGCCCTTCTCGTATTTGCGGTTGATCAGGTCCGACAGGTCGCCGTGGATTTCGCGCTCGCCCAGCCCCTGATCGGCCAGCCAGGCGTCGTTATAGACCTTCGACAGATATTTGGCGCCGGTGTCGCAGACGAAGGTGACGCAGGTCTTGGCCTCCGTCTGTTCGCGGCACCAACGGAGGGCCGTCGCGATCAGCGTGCCGGACGACGAACCCGCCAGTATGCCTTCCTTCAGCAACAGCTCGCGCGCCGTGGCGATGGCCTCGGCGTCGGGGATCGAATAGGCCCTGTCGATCAGGCTCATGTCCGCCGTGTCGGGCACGAAGTTCTGGCCGATGCCCTCGACCGTATAGCCGCCCTCCGGCCCCGGCACGCCGTCGTTGACGATGCCCGCCAGGGTCGAGCCGACCGGATCGGCCAGGATGATTTCGGCCTTCGATCCCACGCTCTTCAGATAGCGGGCGACGCCGGTGATGGTGCCGCCCGAGCCGATGCCGGCGACAAAGGCGTCGATGTCGCCGCCCGTCTGTTCCCAGATTTCCGGCCCCGTCGTCTTCACATGGGCCTCGGCGTTCGACTGGTTGGCGAACTGATTGACGTAATAGGCCCCGGGAATGGCCTGGGCCAGGCGCTCGGCCATGTCGGTGTAATATTCCGGGTGGCCGTGCGGCACGTCCGAACGGGTCAGGCGGACATCGGCGCCCATGGCCCTGAGATGCTGGATTTTTTCCTTGGACATCTTGTCCGGGATGACCAAAAGCACCTTATAATCTCGCGCCCGGCCCACCAGCGTCAGGGCCAGGCCCGTGTTGCCGGCCGTCGCCTCGACGATGGTGCCGCCCTCCTTCAGCCAGCCCTCCCGCTCAGCCGCGTCCAGCATCTCCACCGCGATCCGGTCCTTGATCGAGCCGCCGGGGTTCTGGGACTCCAGCTTGAGCAGCAGGCGGCACGGGCCGGTGTCGATCTTCGTCACCTCCACCATCGGCGTCTTGCCGATCAGATCCAGCGGCGACGAGACAGTCGCGCTCAGGGCGGGGGCGTTGAGGGACATCGAAAACTCCATTCGGGATCGGCGAAAGCTGAAGCCCCACATTCACCCGGTCAAATCACGCAAGATTTGACCCAAACGCGCGGTTCCGCGCTACGTAAAGACCTAATGACCAAATCACCCAAGAGACCGCCCGCCGGTCTCCCCGACAAAGACACCCTCGTCGCCTTCTTGCGCGAAGCCGGATCGGCCGAGAAGACCGATATCGCCCGCCATTTCGGGCTGAAGGGCGGCGACCGCCGGGCCCTTCGCGAAATGATCCGCGAACTGGAGGCCGAGGGCCGACTGGGCAAGCGCGGCCGCAAGGGCTTCACCGAAGCCGGCGCCCTGCCCCCCGTGGGCGTCGCCGATGTCGTCGAACGCGACGTCGACGGCGAATATTATGTGCGTCTGGTCGAGGCCGGCGACGACGCCCCGCGCGCCCTGCTGATGCCCGACCGCGGACGCTCCGGCCCCGCTCCGGGTCTTGGCGACCGCCTGCTGGTGAAATTCTTCCGCACCGACGACGGCTGGGAGGCGCGGCTGATCAAGAAGCTGGACGTGGGGACCAACCGCGTCCTGGGCGTCATCCGCAAATCGGCGCGCGAGACCCGCGTCGAGCCGGTCGACCGTCGCTCCAAGGACGTGCTGCTGGTGCCCCAGGCCCAGTCCGGGACCTTACGCGACGGCGATCTGGTGCTGGCCGCCGTCGAAAAAGGCGACCACCGCTATGGTCCCAAGCGCGGCAAGATTCTGGAGTATATCGGCAAGGAGGACGATCCCCGCGCCGCCTCCCTGATCGCCATTCATGCCCACGGCGTCCCGACCGGCTTCTCCGAGGCGGTGGAGCGTGAGGCCGAGGATCAGGAACTGCCGACGCTGAAGGGCCGAGAGGACCTGCGCGAGGTTCCCTTCATCACCATCGACCCCGCCGATGCGCGCGACCACGACGACGCCGTCTATGCCGCCCGCGACGAAGACCCCAAGAACCCCGGCGGCTGGATCGTCTGGGTCGCCATCGCCGATGTCGCCGCCTATGTCCGGCCCGGCTCGCAGTTGGACCGCGAGGCGCGCGACAAGGGCAATTCGACCTATTTCCCCGACCGCGTCGAGCCGATGCTGCCGGAGGTGCTGTCGAACGGTCTGTGCAGCCTGAAGGAGGGCGAGAACCGCGCCTGCCTGGCCGTGCGGATGGTCTTCGACAAGGAGGGCCGCAAGACCGGCCACAGGTTCGTGCGCGGTTTGATGCGGTCCCACGCCAAGCTCAGCTACGAACAGGCGCAGGCGGCCATAGACGGGGAACCGGACGACGCGACCGGCCCGATCATGGAGGCCATCCTCTATCCGCTGTGGAACGCCTATCACGCCATGCTGAAAGGCCGGCTGAAACGCAGCCCGCTGCAGATCGAATCGGCCGAACGCCGCATCCGCATGGCCCCGGATGGGGGCATCGCCTCCATCGAGAAGCGCGCGTCGCTGGAGGCGCACCGGCTGATCGAAGAGATGATGATCCAGGCCAACGTCTGCGCCGCCGAGACGCTGGAGCAGAAGAAGACGCCGCTGATCTACCGCATCCACGACGCGCCCAGTCAGGAGAAGTTCTTCAACCTGGCCGACTTCCTGTCGACCATCGGCAAGCCGTGGAACAAGGGCGAGCCGGGCACGACCAAACGGTTCAACAAGCTGCTGGACGAGACGCGCGACACCGAACACGCCGACGTCGTCAACGAGGTCGTCCTGCGCACCCAGATGCAGGCCATCTACAGCCCTGAGAACGTCGGCCACTTCGGTCTGAACCTGGACCGCTACGCCCACTTCACCTCGCCGATCCGGCGCTATTCCGACCTGATCGTGCATCGCGGCCTGATCCGTGCGCTGGGCCTTGGCAAGGACGGGCTGACGGATCGGGAGATCGCCGAACTGCCCGCCATCGCCGAACAGGTGACGACGACCGAGCGCCGCTCCATGGCCGCCGAGCGCGACGCCATGGACCGCTACATCGCCGCCTATCTGGAGGAGCATGTCGGCGCGACCTTCAAGGGGCGCATCACCGGCGTCACCCGGTTCGGCCTGTTCATCCGACTGGAGGACACGGGCGCGGACGGCCTGGTGCCCGTCTCGACGCTCGGCAGCGAATATTTCACCCACGACGACCGCGCCCACGCCCTGGTCGGCGAGCGCACCGGCAAACGGTTCACCTTGGGCCGGATGGTCGAGGTCAAGCTGCGCGAGGCCACCCCCGTCACCGGCGGACTGGTGTTCGAAATGCTGAGCGAGCCCGAGCCCCGCGATCCCAACGCCCCGGCGCCCCGGTATGGCATCAGGGGACGGGGCGGCGACGGCCCGCCGATGCTCGGCAAGAACCGCCCCGGCGGCCCCAAGCCCCGCAACGGCGCCAAACCCTCCGGCGGCCTGAAGGGGGTGAGGAAGGGAAAGCGGAAATGACCCGAACATCCGCTCATCCCGGCGGAATGAGCGATCAACCCTTCGACGCCGCTCAGGACCTGCGTGACGCCCCGCGCGCCTCAGGAGCGCGTCAGAGGCCCAAGGACGCCGCGACCCTGATCCTGACGCGGGGCGGCGACCAGCCCGAGGTGCTGATGGGGCGCCGCGCGCCGGGGCATGTGTTCATGGCTTCGAAATGGGTGTTTCCGGGCGGGCGGATCGACCGCAGCGACTTCACCGCCGCCGCAACGGGCGATCTGTCGTCGGACGTCGCCCGGCGGCTGGAGAACGAACTGCCGGCGCGGCGCGCCCGCGCCCTGGCCCTGACGGCGGTGCGCGAAACGTTCGAGGAGACGGGGCTGATCCTGGGCCGGTCCGCGCCAAGCACATCTGTCGCCGGGCCATGGCGCGAGTATCGCCAGGCGGGCGCCCTGCCTGATCTGTCGGTCCTGTCCTACATCGCGCGCGCCATTACCCCGCCGGGACGCACGCGCCGGTTCGACGCCCGGTTCTTCATGGCGCCGGCCGAGGCGCTGCTGACGCCCCAGCCGACGGCCGGATCGGGCGAACTGGACGAGATCGCGTGGCTGCCGCTGGACCAGGCGCGAGCGCTGGACCTGCCGGCCATCACCCGGTTCGTGCTGGGAGAACTGGCCGAGCGGCTGGCCCAGCCGAACCGCCCCCTGCCCTTCGTGCGCATGGTGCATGGGCGGCATCGGGTCGATCACGGGGACTGACATCATGACCGGCGCCGAAATCACCCTGCGTCTGACCATCGCCGATCCGGTCGCGGGCGTCGCCTACAGCCTGCAGGACAGGGCGAACACGCCGGTCGGGCCGCGCATCGCCGGCGACGGTCCGATCCAGTTCGATGTCCCGATCACCCTGTCAGATGACGGGCGTCCGACGGGTCCTTTCGTGCGGCGCGAGGGACCGGTGCGGCGGTTCGTCTATATCGCCATCGGAACCTCGGCTGGCCAGCACGACAGCGCCTGGAGCCGCCGCGCTAAAATCGACATCCACGACATTTCCGCCGACCTTCTGGCCCAGGCGCGTCAGGGTCATGTCCTGGAAGTCGTCCTGCCCGGTCGCGCCAAGGACGACGGCCCGGCCTGCGCCACCGTGCGCCCGCTTCAAACCTGGCGCGCCGTCTGAGGTCTTAAGACCAATCGACATTCGATCTATAGGGGCCGAGCGAAGCGAAGAACTCGGAATCCAGGGCTACGCTCGCCCCGTTGCACGCACCCGACGTGGGATGCGCGCCCTGGGTTCCGAGTTCATCCTTCGGACGCCACGGAATGACGGCTGTAGCTCGAATGTCGATTGAGCCTAGGCTCAGGACCCATTGATCCAAGAGGCTCGATCTGATTCAGGCTCCTGAGGAGTCTGGATATGAGTGACCTGTATTGGCTGACGGACGAGCAGATGGCTCGGCTGGAACCCTTCTTCCCCAAGAGCCACGGCAGGCCCAGGGTGGATGACCGTCGGGTGTTGAGCGGGATCATCTTCGTCAATCGCAACGGCCTGCGCTGGCGGGATGCCCCGGCGGCCTATGGGCCTCACAAGACCCTCTACAATCGCTGGAAGCGATGGAGCGAGGCCGGCGTCTTCGTTCGGATGATGGAGGGTCTGTCCGGCGCTCAGGCCGAGCGTCGTACGGTCATGATCGACGCGACATACCTCAAGGCGCACCGCACGGCTTCGAGCCTGCGGGTGAAAAAGGGGGCCTCGGGCGGCTGATCGGACGCCCCAAGGGCGGCATGAACACCAAGCTTCATGCCGTGACCGATGCCAACGGACGCCCCATCAGCCTGTTCGTGACCGCTGGCCAGGTCAGCGACTACACCGGCGCCGCCGCCCTGCTGGACAGTCTTCCCCCAGCTCAGTGGCTGCTCGGTGATCGGGGCTATGATGCGGACTGGTTCAGGGACGCCTTGCAGGCCAAGGGCGTCACGCCCTGCATCCCTGGCCGCAAATCCCGGACCGACCCCATCCGTTCGACAAGCGCCGCTACAAGCGGCGAAACCGGATCGAAATCATGTTCGGCAGGCTGAAGGACTGGCGGCGCGTCGCCACGCGCTATGATCGCTGCCCGACCGTCTTCCTCTCCGCCATAGCCCTCGCCGCAACCATCCTGTTCTGGCTATGAGTCCTGACCCTAGGCTCAACCCGCCGCGTCCGTAACGCCCAAGCGTGAGCGTCTCGCGTCGGCCGTTGAAGCGATAGTCGTACCGGAAGGAGATCGCGCCACCGGGCGAAACATAGGCGTACAAGCCGTCCCTGTCGGTACTCTTGTAAGCTTTTGATTTCGGTCTAAAATTCTTGAGTGCAGCATCGGTAAGCACGGTAAAATCCCCTCACGCTGGAGCGAGCTGAAATTGGGCGCTTTCGAGCCGGTATTTCCCTTATATTTCCGCATCTTGGTTGGAAAAATACCGTCAGCAGGTCGCCACGAACCTGACGGTATGGGCCCTGGGCCGGGCGGGCAACGGCGAGCGATACCGTCAGAAGGGTCGGCATCACAAAAGCGAGACCCTCCGAAAGGCTTCGAAGGGTCTCGTCAGAATTCACATTTTAGTCAGTGGCTTATCCGCGATTTCGGAAGCGATATCGAAAGCTCCCGAAAGGCCTGAATTATTCCCACTCGATTAGACAAAGTACCCCAAGCCGCTGATCGGCTTGGGGTTTTTTCTCGCTTATCGGCCGCCGGACCGACTGAACAACCGACAGACGGGAAGTATTCTGAAAACATTCAGGAAATTCTAAGCAATAACATTTGCGTGAATTCGTCATCTTTTGCGGTCTATCGGACTTCCGGAGCACTGAGATGCAATGCAACGAGTTCGATTCGCCCTGCCACCTTGCACCATCACTTAGACGTACACTGTATCTGCCCGCACGTTCGTCGTCGAGCCTATCGGCTCGATCGTATCGCGAGAGCGACAAGTGTCGTCGGTGCCTTTCATGCCGCGCTCGAACACCGGAATGCCAACGCCGCACTTGCGTTGTGGCCCACGGCGTCCTGATTTTCGACGACGGCGGGACTGGCCGATCGGTCTTTCGCCACGAGGACGACAGATGGCGGATTACGCACATCCGTTGGTCCTCGGACGCGGTTCGCTGATCTCGCGATCAGGCGGGGGAGTCGCCGACGCTCCCTTCTGAGCGAGCCAAGCGTCGATCAGGGTGATTTCGCGCTCCTGCGCCGTGATCACTTCCTGGGCCAGGTTCCGCGCTTGGGCGTCCTTGCCTTGCGCGAGCTCCACACGAGCCATCGATACGGCTGCGACGTGGTGACCTCGCATCTGCTTCATGAAGTCGATGTCCGCGTCCCCGGTGAAGGCGGGCATCGCCTCCATCATCGTGTTCATCGAGGCCTTGTAGCCCTGGGTGGCGACGGAGTCGCCGGGCGCAGGCGCAGCCATGCCGCCCTCCATTCCGCCATGGGCGGGCGCCGCTGCGGCGGCCTCAGGCGCGGCTACGGCGGGCTCTTCGGCTTGCGGGGAACAGGCCGTAGCCAAGGCGCAGGCGGCGAGGACGAGGCTGATGCGTTTCATGACGGCTCCTTGGGATCCCGACGTTAGCGACCAGGAGGGCCCATTCGTTCCGCCAACTCTACCGTCCGGCCCGCGCCAAGAGCTCGATCAGCTCGCCGGCCTTGGCCTTGCGATCCTCGGGATCGTCGCCCGTCATGGCGCCCATGACGCAGTGGTCGAGGTGATCCCGTAGCACTTTGGTCTCCACGCGATGGAGCGCGGCTCGAACGGCCTGAAGTTGGGTCAGCAAGTCGACGCAATACCGGTCATCTTCAACCATGCGGGAGATTCCCCGCACCTGGCCTTCGATCCGGCTGAGCCTGTTGAGGACTTTGGGTTTCGTGTCGGTTTGCATGCGGCCTGTCCTCCTGAGCACCCTCATATACCCCAGACGGGTATCTTGCGATATACCCCCCATGGGTATATGTGAGTCCTTCGGTCAGCCGGAGAGAGCGACATGTCCACGCATCCTCACAATCATGCCTCGGGTCACGCCTGCTGCGGGGCGAAGGCCTCGGATAGCGCGGCTACGGTCAAGGATCCCGTCTGCGGCATGTCGGTCGATCCGACGACTACCGCTCACCGAGCCAGTCATGGCGGTCAGGACTATTTCTTCTGCTCGGCGGGTTGCCGGACCAAATTCATCGGCGATCCGATGCGTTACCTGAACCCTCGCGTGGAGGCCGAGCCGGCCGTTCCCGGCGCCATCTACACCTGCCCGATGCACCCCGAGATCCGGCAGGAAGGCCCAGGCTCCTGCCCGATCTGCGGCATGGCGCTTGAGCCGGAGACGGTCACGGCGGAAGCCCCGCCCAACCACGAGCTGATCGACTTCACCAGACGCTTTTGGGTCGGTCTGGTCCTGACCCTGCCGGTTTTCGCCCTGGAAATGGGCGGACACCTGGCCAATCTCCACATGCTCATCCCGGGCCAGATGTCGAACTGGATCCAGTTCGCTTTGGCGACCCCCGTGGTTCTCTGGTGCGGCTGGCCCTTCTTCGAGCGCGGCTGGACATCGCTGCGCACCCGTCGGCTGAATATGTTCACCCTGATCGCCATGGGGGTCGGCGTGGCATGGCTTTACAGCGTCGTGGCCGTCGTCGCGCCAACCCTGTTCCCGCCCGCCTTCCTGAAGGCCGACGGCAGCGCGCCGGTGTATTTCGAGGCGGCGGCGGTCATCACCGTGCTGGTCCTCGTCGGGCAAATCCTGGAACTGCGCGCCCGCGAACAGACGTCGGGCGCGATCCGCGCCCTACTGGACCTCACACCAAAGACCGCCCGCCGAATCCGGGCAGACGGCGTCGATGAAGACGTCTCGCTTGACCAGGTCTTCGTCGGCGACCGCCTGCGGGTCCGGCCCGGAGAGAAGATCCCGGTCGATGGCGAACTCCTGGAGGGTCGGGTCGCTGTCGATGAATCCATGGTGACCGGCGAGTCCATGCCGGTGACCAAGGACGTCGGCGACCGCGTCGTGGCCGGCGCGCTCAACAAGACCGGATCCTTCATCATGCGCGCCGACAAGGTGGGCGCTGACACCCTGCTGGCGCAGATCGTCCAGATGGTGGCCCAGGCCCAGCGCAGTCGCGCCCCGATCCAGCGGCTGGCCGATACGGTCTCCGGATTGTTCGTTCCCACCGTGATCGCGATCGCCCTGCTCGCCGCCGTCGTCTGGGGCCTGGTCGGTCCCGAACCCCGCCTGTCCTACGCCCTGGTCGCCGCCGTTTCGGTGCTCATCATCGCCTGTCCCTGTGCGTTGGGTCTGGCCACGCCGATCTCGATCATGGTCGGGGTGGGACGTGGCGCCCACGCCGGCGTCCTGATCAAGAACGCCGAGGCGCTCGAACGCTTCGAGAAAGTCGACACCCTCGTTCTGGACAAGACCGGCACCCTGACGGAGGGCCGTCCGTCGGTGACGGCAATCCTGCCCGCCCAAGGCTTTGTCGAAGCCGACATCCTGCGTCTTTCGGCCAGCCTCGAGCGAGGCAGCGAACATCCGTTGGCCGACGCGATTGTCCGGGCAGCCAAGGACCGGGACATCCCCCTTACCGAGGCCGTGGACTTCGACAGCCCGGTCGGTCGCGGCGTCCGCGGGACGATTGAGGGCCGCCAGGTCGCCTTGGGCAACACCCGTTTTCTCGGCGAGCTTTCGATCGACGTCTCCGCGCTGGAGCCGAAGGTGGAGGCCCTTCGCCACGACGGCGCCACCGCCATATTCGTGGCGATCGACGGAAAGGCGGCCGGGGTCATCGGCATCGCCGATCCCATCAAGGCCACCACGCCGGCTGCGATCCTCGCGCTGAAAGCGGCCGGTCTGCGGCTGGTGATGATGACCGGGGACAACCGGACGACGGCCGAAGCGGTCGCGCGGCGCCTCGGCATCGACGAAGTCCAGGCGGAGGTTCTGCCGCAGGAAAAGGCGTCTGTGGTTCAACAGCTTCGTTCGCAGGGTCGGATCGTCGCCATGGCGGGGGATGGCGTCAACGATGCCCCTGCCCTCGCCGCAGCCGATGTCGGCGTCGCCATGGGGGCGGGTTCGGACGTCGCCATCGAGAGCGCCGGCGTCACGCTGCTGGGCGGTGATCTGCAAGGCATCGTGCGGGCACGGCATCTGTCCCGCGCGGTGATGGGCAACATCCGCCAGAACCTCGTTTTCGCCTTCGGCTACAACGCCCTTGGCATCCCCGTGGCGGCCGGCCTGCTTTATCCCGTCTTCGGCTGGCTTCTCTCGCCTGCCCTTGCGGCGCTCGCAATGGCGCTCTCCTCGGTCAGCGTCATCGGCAATGCGCTGAGACTGCGGGCGGTGAAGCTTTAGCCAGGATAGCCAATCAACAGTCCGCCCACCCACCGAAGGGAGGAACCGGCTGTGACGGGCCGGATTGAGTTAGACGCTGACCGCAGTCTCCAAGCATTCGCAGCGGCAGGCGATGACGAACTGAAATTTCTGAAGAGGATACGGACGATGTCTCATCAACAGATGGACCACGGCGGGCAAGGCAACGCTCGTGGACTCGGCCCTTATCGGAGCCTGTACCTCGAGTTGGCGCTCGACTTCGTCATCATGTACCTGGTCATGTACACGATGATCGCCACGCTCGGTCACTTCTATCTCAACCTGAACAACGTCTACATGACCCTGATGATGGTCGCGCCGATGGCGGTCCTCATGCTCGTCTTCATGCGGTCCATGTACCCGTCGCGCAAAACGAACCTGGCCATTGGCGCGGTCGCGGCCGTAATCTTCGTCGGCAGCTTCATCGGCATGCGCACCCAGGCGTTCGTTGGCGACGACGAATTCCTGCGATCAATGATCCCGCACCATTCCGGGGCCGTGTTGATGTGCGAGCAAGCCTCCCTGACCGATCCGGAGATCATCGCCCTGTGCGACGGCATCGTGCGTGGTCAACAGGAGGAGATCGCCCAGATGCAGGCGCTCCTCGAGAAGCGTCGCCGCTGACCCCGGCGTGCGGGGGAAGGCCTCAGCCGCCGCCCGCTTCTTCTTCATGAGGGACGCGGTCGTGTGGCGCGTAGAGAAGCAGAAGGCCGGGACCGGCCAAACGTCTGGAGACTGAGTATGCGTTACTTCCACCCCGCGCCCTTCATCGCCGTCGCGGCGGTCGTGGCCTTCGCCGCCGGACCGGCGGCGGCCCACGCTCGCCTGGTCAGCGCCACCCCGGCGCCCGACTCGACCGTGGCCGCGACCCGGACGCTGACCCTGACCTTCAGCGAACGCAGCGTTCCCGCGTTTTCCGGCTTCGACGTCGTCAATGCGGCGGGGGAGAAGATCGCGATCCGCACCTCGGTCGCCGAGGACGGCAGAACCCTCACGGGCGCGCTGGCTCGCCCGCTGGCCGCCGGCGCCTACCGTGTCGACTGGCGTATCGCCTCGAGCGACGGCCACCGCATGACGGGATCCTACACCTTCACAGTGCGCTGACGCCGTGCTGGAAGTCGCGGTCATCGCGCTTCGTTGGCTTCAATACGGCGGCGGCGTCGTCCTTCTCGGCGCGCCGCTGTTCCTTCTCTACAGCTTCAGAAACGCGGACGCGCCGAACCTGGAATGGTCGCGACCGACATTGCGCCTCGCCGCGATCATCGTCGCGCTCGGCTCGCTCGCCGCCCTGGTGGCCCAGACTGCCGTCATGGCGGGGTCGCTGAGCGAAGCCGTCAAACCCGCGTCCCTGTCCTTCATGGTCACCGGCACGGCCCTGGGGATGGCGATGGTCGTGCGGGCCGCCGCCGCCTTGCTTGGGCTTGTCGCCTTGGTCGCCTTGAAACCCGGTCGCGCGCTCTGGAGCGTGACGGCCGCCTTGGGTCTGATCGTGGCCGCCAGCTTCGCATGGACGGGTCACGGCGCGGCCACCGAGGGCCCTGGCGGGCCCATCCATCTTGTCGCCAACATCGTTCACGCGGTGGCAGCGGCCTTGTGGCTGGGCGCCCTGGCGGCGTTGACGGCCCTGCTTCTGCGCCGAGCCGGTCCGGACGACCTTGCAATCCATCGCGCCCTGCATGGCTTCGCCGGCCTTGGAACGCTCGCGGTCCTGTTGCTGGTGCTGACCGGTCTCGTGAACAGCTGGTTCCTGATCGGTCCCGAGCGCGTGGCGTCGATCGCGGGCAACCTCTACGGCCAGCTTCTGGTCGCCAAGCTCGTCCTCTTCGGTTTGATGCTTGCGCTGGCGGCGAGCAACCGGTTCCGGCTGACGCCGGCACTGGGCTCTGCGGTGGAGACGGGCCAACCCTCCGTCGCCGCCATGAGCGCGCTCCGGCGCAGCCTGTTGGTCGAAACGGGTCTGGGACTCGCCCTGATCGGCGTCGTGGCGGTCATGGGAACCTTGCCGCCCCCGGCGTCTCTGTAGGCTCGATTGCGATGATCAAAATGAGATCGTCGCTCCGCCGACCGTTGAAGTATGATCAGACAATGCCGTTCCTGCATCATGACCTCGTCCGACTGACGACCGCGCTGCTAGCGGCGTTTGCCGTGCTGTTCGTGTCCACCGCTTCGATCGCCTGCGAAGCTCCGGTCGACCAGGATATGGCGTCCATGTCGATGAGCGGCGACGGCGTGCCGTGCGAGCCGAAGACCGTCAGGATCTCGTGCCATAAGGCGTGTCTGGCCATCTGCCAGGGCCTTGTCCCCCAGGGCGGTGAACCCACCCCCGCACGGGTCTATGCATCTGTCCTCTATCCCTCCCTTGATGCGCGGCATGCCGATTTCACTGCGGAGGCGGACGACCCGCCCCCACGACGCTGATCCTGTTGAAGAAGACCGAACTCATTCAATCAAACAGAGATCAAAACCATGAAACGCACTCTCACCATCGCAGCCCTGGTGCTGCTGGCTTCCGGTTCCGCCGCCTTCGCGGCCGCGCCGGACGCCGTGGCGCAGGCCCTATGCGCTTGCTGTGACGCTATCGCAGCCTGCGCGGAAGCCTGCACCTGCTGCTGATCGTTTGATCGGGGACGCCCGCCCGCGAGGGCGGGCGTCTTCTCGAGGTTCCCCACCGCAGTCGCAGGGCCGGCGACCCGCTGGTGCGGGCCTGAGCGTCAGCCGGGCGCGCGTGACGACCAGTGAATGTGGTGGATGCGCCAGCCGTCGGCATGGCGTTTGAGGACCATGGTTTCGGTCGTCAGGCGGTCTACGGCGCGGCCGTTGAATTGGCCCGTGGTGCGGCCTTCGCTGGTGATCCAGGCGATGTCCCCATCGGCCCATCCCGATCTGCGCGTCACCGTCGCTTCAGAGGCGGCGGCGAAGGCGGCGTCCGAGCCCAGGTGATGGGACTCATACTCGTGGCGCGATCGCTCCGCGCCACCCTCCTCGAAGATCATCACATCCGGCGCCATCAGGGTCAGGGCGACGGCCGTGTCGCCGGCCTTCAGGGCGACGTGAAAGGCGTCGACGGCCGCCGCCGCGTCCGCAGCTTCCGCGGCGACCGAGCCGGCGGCCTGGGCATGCCCGTGGGCGTGGTCCTGGGCGGAGACGGGGGTCGCCGAAAGCACGGCGAGCGACAGGACGAGTGCGAGAGAGGTGCGGGACATGGCGAACTCCGGATTGTGGGTGATCTGAACGGGCTGAGCGCGATCTGCGTCAGGCCGGCGGGTTGTGGCGGGCGAACACGCGGGTCGCGCCCGAGCGAAGCACCAGCAGGGTGTCGTAGGGCTCCTTGTGCCCCTGCGGCGTCTCCATGCCGGGCGAACCGAGCGGCATGCCCGGGACCGCGACGCCCACCGCTGCCGGTCTCTCGGTCAGCAGTCGAATGACGTCCGGGGCCGGCACATGACCCTCGACCAGATAACCATCGATCAGACCGGTATGACAGGAGGCGAGCGCGTCCGGCATGCCGCGGCTGCTCCGGACCGATTGAAGGCTCGGAAGGACGGTGATGGTGGTGGTGAATCCCGCCTCGCGCATGTGCGCGATCCAGGCGTCGCAACAGGCGCAGGTCGGCGTCTTGAAGACCGTGAGGTTTCTGGACGGACGGGTCTGGGCGCAGGCGGACCCGCCCATGCCGATGAAGACGGCCGCGCCCATGAGCAGACGACGGTTCAGATTGGCGGGATTCAAAAGGGTTCTCCCTGATCGCTGTGGACGGATCGCTGCGCCTCGACAGGGTCTGCGCGCTGCGGCGCCAGCCGCGCCCGCAGCCACCGTCGGCTGGGCTGCTCGACGAAGACATGGATGGCGGCCGCGGCGGCGAGCGTCAACACAAGCATGGCGGCCAGTTCAGCCAGGCCCATTCGATAGTCGGCGCCCCAGCCGCCGAACGCCTGCGCCGCGTTACGCCACACCATCAGGATGGGGATGTGGACGAGATAGAGGGCGAACGAAGCCTCGCCGGCGAACAGAAGCACGGGGTGAGACAGGAAGGTCCGGACCGGAGCCTTGGCCAACAGGGCGAGCGACAGGATGAAGGGACCGGCCGCCGCCACGATGACCCGGTCGTCGGCGCCGATCTGCATGAGCGTCAGCAGCAGGGTCGTGGCGACCAGGGCGCCCATGAGGGACATTCGCGGCGAAGGCGTCCAGCGCTGACCGAGATAGTAGAGGCCAATCCCGTAAAGGAATTCGGGAACGATCCGCAGGATCCCGAGGCTGTCCTCGGCCCGAGGCAGCATTCGGCCGAACCAGGCGCGGTAGACGGCGTCGAGGGCGACGAACAACAGCATGGCGAGGGCTATCAAGACCCACGGCCTGGCCCGCAGCCGGAGCGCGAGGGCGGCATAGGCGGGAAAGGCCAGATAGGCGAACCACTCCGCCGATAGCGACCAGGCCGGTCCGTTCCAGAGCGCCATGCTCTGGCGCGGGAACCACGCCTGGATCAGTAGCAGGGTTCCCGCGAAGTCGACGGCATTGAACCGGCCAGGCTCGAGCCCGACGCCGAACACAGGCGCGATCAGCACCAGCCCAAGCATGGCCAGGAGGATGAACAGGTGAGCCGGATAGATCCGGGCGAGGCGCGCCGCCAGGAATCGACCGTAGTTCGGGGCCCGGTCTCCCTGCAGGTAGACGTGGGTCAGGATGAAGCCCGACAGGATGAAGAAGACATCCACGCCCAGGCGCGCGCGGTTCAGCAAGCCCGCGCTCTCCGCCGGGAGCGTCCAGTAGAGCTGGAAGTGGAACAGCACGACGCCGAGGGCGAGAAAGAACCTCACGCCCGTGAGCGGATCGAGCACGTCGGGGAATGGAACCCGCGTGGGCCCTGCTCTGTCGCTCACGTCTTTTCCCCGGACGACAGGGCGCGTCCCGGTCGTTCTCTGGTATCTACGCGGGCGACGGCTCGTCCCCTCGTGAGGGGACCGGAAGGCCGGCGCGTATGGCAGATGGGGCGTGACGCAGGTGCGCAATGACTGACGATATGAATGAATTGATCGCAGCGGTGGGGCCGGGCGACGCCGGCCGGCTGGTCGGCATGGAAGACGCGGTCTGGGTGCGGATCGGCGAACGCAGGGAGCGCGCCCGCATTGGTCAGGTCCGGGTCGCCGCCGTTGCACTCGCGCTGGTGATCGGCGTTGCGAACGGATGGCTGATGCTCATGGCTCCGCGGCCGGAGCCGTCCGAGATGCGGATTTTCTCCGTCTCAGCGGGCTTGTCGCCTCTCTCCGGCCTGGACGTTCGGGGATGACGGCCGCCTGGAAGTCGATCGTTATCACGGCCATCCTGGCCGCGCTGGCCAGCGGCGCGGCGACCTGGGCGAGCGCGACCTGGGTCATGCGGGAGCGGCAGCCGCCAAGCCTGCACAGCGTCGTCCATGAGAAACTCGACCTGAGCCCTGAGCAGGATCGACGGCTCGACGTGGTCGAAGCCCGGTTCGCCGCTCTGCGGCCGGCGCTCGAAGCGGAAGTGCGCGCGGCCAATCGCGAACTGGCGGCCGCCATCGCCGCCAGTGACGGCGACACGCCCCAGGTCCAGGCCGCGGTCGATCATTTCCACGCCGCCATGGGCGATCTGCAGAAGGCGACAATCACCCATGTGTTCGAGATGCGATCCGTCCTGACCCCGGCGCAGGCCGAGGTGTTCGACGCCGCGGTCGTCGAGGCCCTGCACGACGACGCCGGCTAAGCGGCGCGCGTGTGTGCCGAGCAGAGCATCGAGGCCCGTGCGGCGACCGGAGACCGGGCCGCCTTCACCGCCTTGATGGCCGCCACAAAGGCCGATCTCTACCGGTTCGTGCGCCGCTATGTCGGCGACGAGTCCGAAGCGCATGACGTGCTTCAGGAAAGCTATGCGTCCGCCTGGCTCGCCCTGCGGCGGTATGATCCGGCGCGGCCGTTCGACGTCTGGCTTCGCTCCATCGCCCTCAACAAATGTCGAGACTGGGGCCGGCGGCGCGCGGTCCGCCGGGTCGTGCGCGGCGTCATGGGCCTGGAGGCGCCCGAGGCGGCGGCGGTGGGCGACGATGCGCCGTCACCCGAGACACGGCTGGACGATCAGCGCAGGGCCGAAGCTCTGCAACGCGCCTTGCGGGACCTTCCCGACGCCCTGAAGGGGCCGCTTCTGCTCGCCACGCTCGAGGGACGGTCTCACGCCGAGATCGCCTCGATCCTCGGTATTACGCCCAAGGCGGTCGAGACCCGCGTCGCCCGCGCCCGCAAGACCTTGACGGCGGCTTTGGCCCAAGCTTCCGGCGGAAACGCTTGACCTTGCCCTGATGGGAAGATGCACAAGCTGCAATCCCGACGTCTGCGGCATCCTGACGCGAGGGATACGCCGCCCGGCCGCGTATCTGAACGAACGGCTGAATAGCCCGACCAAGGAATTTCTCGCCTATGTCCACGCCCCGCCTCGATCGCCGAACGCTTCTCCGTGGCGCAGCCGCCGGCGGCGGGCTGCTGGGCCTGCAGGGTCTGCTCCCCGCCTGGGCGCAAACCGGATCGGCGGGACTGCGGGCGGATCTTCCGACGCTGACGGGACCGAACATCGACCTGACCGTCGGACACACGCCCTTCACCGTGGGCGGCCGCACCGGCCATGCGGTGACCATCAACGGCGTTCTGCCGGCGCCGCTGCTACGCCTTAGAGAAGGCCAGAACGTCCGGCTAGCGGTGACCAATACGCTGGACGAGGACACCTCAATCCACTGGCACGGCCTGCTCGTCCCGTTCCAGATGGATGGTGTTCCTGGCATCAGCTTCCCCGGCATCAAGGCCCGTGAGACCTTCGTCTACGAGTTCCCGATCAAGCAGTCGGGCACCTTCTGGTATCACAGTCACTCTGGCCTACAGGAGGCGATGGGTCACTACGGCCCAATCGTGATCGACCCGGCGGGCGCCGATCCGGTCGCCTACGACCGCGAGCATGTGCTGGTCCTGTCGGACTGGAGTTTCATGCATCCGCACGAAATCCTGGCCAAGCTGAAGAAGAGCCCGGGTTACTTCAACCAGCAGCGCACCACGCTGGCGGGGCTCATGGACGGCAGCGACCGCATGAGCCTGGAGGAACGGCGCATGTGGGGCCAGATGCGGATGGACCCGCGCGACATCCTCGACGTCAGCGGGTCGACCTACACCTATCTGATCAACGGCCATGGACCGCAGGAGAACTGGACCGGCCTGTTCCGGCCCGGCGAGCGGGTGCGGCTGCGCATCATCAACGCGTCGGCCATGTCCATCTTCAACGTTCGCATCCCGGGCTTGCCGATGACCGTGGTGCAGGCCGACGGCGAGAACGTGCGCCCGGTCGAGACGGACGAGTTCCAGATTTCGGTCGCCGAGACCTACGACGTCATCGTCCAGCCGACCGAGGACCGCGCCTACACCATCGTCTCCGAAGCCATCGACCGGTCCGGCATGGGCCGGGCGACCCTGGCGCCGCGCCTGGGCATGACCGCCGAGGTCCCTCCCCTGCGAGAGGTCCCGAACCTCACCATGCGCGACATGGGCATGGGCGGAATGGATCACGGCGCGATGGGCGACATGTCCGGTATGGATCATGGCGCGATGGCCGGCATGGACCACGCGGCTCCGGCCCAGAACGCGCCCGCGGCCGGCGAAATGGCCGGGATGTCCATGTCGGGCATGAACATGCGCGATCCCGAGAACGCTCCGCCCGACATGGCGGTGGGCGTCGGCGTCGATGCGATCGCCATGGATCCCGCCAACCGTCTGGGTGAGCGTCCGATCGGTCTCACTACCGTCGATCATCGCGTCCTCGTCTACACCGACCTGGTGTCGCTCCAGCCGAACAAGGACCCGCGCCCCCCGTCTCGGACGATGGAGATCCACCTGACAGGCAACATGGAGCGGTTCATGTGGGGCTTCGACGGCCGAAAGTTCAGCGAACTGGTCGAACCGATCCGCTTCGAGCGCAACGAGCGGGTGCGGGTGACCCTGGTCAACGACACCATGATGGCCCACCCGATCCATCTGCATGGTCATTTCTTTGAACTGGTGACCGGCGGACCCACCGGTCACCAGCCCCTCAAGCATACGGTCAACGTCGCGCCCGGCGGCAAGGTGACCTTCGATCTGACCGCCGACGCGCCCGGCGACTGGGCCTTCCACTGCCACATGCTGATGCACATGCACGCCGGCATGTTCAATGTTGTGACGGTGCGGCCCATGGACGGAGCCGCGTCATGAGCCGCCTCGCCGTCGCCCTCGCCCCGCTGGTGCTCGCCGTCAGCGCCTTCAGCGCCCAGGCCCAGGACACTCACACGGGCCACACTATGCCGGCGACCGCGGCGCCGGCCCGACCGGCGCAGGATCCGCACGCCGGTCACGTCATGCCGCCCGCGCAGACGCCGCCCGCCGCGGATCCGCATGCAGGCCACCGGATGCCGGCGCAGCCCGCGCCCGTAGACCCGCAGGCGGGACACCAGATGCCGGCGGCGACGCCCGGCCAGGCTGATCCACACGCGGGCCACGACATGTCGGCCATGTCACCCGCGCAGACCGACCCTCACGCCGGGCATGACATGTCGACCATGAGCATGGGGCCGCCCAATGTGGCGACCAGCGCCGACAACCCCGGCCGTCCTCCGGAGGACCCGCTCCCGCCCGCCGCCCTGGCCGGCCCTGTCCACGCTGCCGATCTCGTCTTCGGCGCCGAGGCCATGGCCGCCTCTCGCCGGACCCTGATTCACGAAAACGGCGACGTCCGCACCACGGCCGTCATTCTCGATCGCCTCGAAGCCGGCTTCGGCGACGGCGGCGAGACCTACCTCTGGGACGTCCAGGGCTGGACGGGCGGCGACATCAACCGCTTCTGGTGGAAATCCGAGGGCGAAGGCGATTTCAACGGCGCGCTCGAGGACGCCGAAGTCCAGGCTCTCTACAGCCGCGCCGTGACGCCCTTCTGGGACCTCCAGGCCGGCGTGCGACAGGACTTCCGGCCCGACGGCGAAGATACGACGCATCTGGTCCTCGGCCTGCAGGGCCTGGCGCCCCATTGGTGGGAAGTCGACGCCGCCGCCTTCCTGTCGACCGACGGCGACCTGACCGCCCGCGTCGAGGCCGAATACGACCTGCGCATCACCCAGCGCCTGATCCTTCAGCCCCGCCTCGAAATCGACGCTTCGGCCAGCGACATTCCGGAACTGGAGATCGGTTCGGGCCTGTCCTCGATCGAGGCCGGCCTGCGACTGCGCTACGAATTCCGCAAGGAGTTCGCCCCCTATGTCGGCATCGAGTGGAGCCGCGCGTTCGGCGATACCGCCGACTACATCGAGGCCCGAGGCGGCGAGACCGACGACACCCGCTTCGTCGTCGGCCTCAAGGCCTGGTTCTAACCGAAGGAGACCACCCCATCATGATCCGCACTCTCGTTGTCACCGCCGCCCTCGCGTTCGCTGGCGCCGCCGCCGCCCAGGACCCGCATGCGGGTCACGCTATGCCGGCCCAGGCCGCTGCGCCCCAATCTGGCATCACGACCGTCCCTGCGAATGGCGCGATGACCCAGGGGTCGCCCGAGCGGTTCAGCGTCACCTTCCCCCACGCCATGGTCCTCAAGACCGTCGCCCTCTCCGCCGAGGGGCAGGCTCCGGTCGACGTCACTGTCCCCGCCGCACCGGCCGCCGCCACCGTCGGCGTGGCTCTTCCGCGCCTCGCGCCGGGCACCTACACTGCCGCCTGGACCGCCGAAGGCCCGGACGGTCACAAGATGTCCGGTTCCGTCAGCTTCATGGTTCACTAGGAGAACGACGATGAAGGTTTCCAACCTGCTGGCCGCCGCCGGCGCGATCCTGACCCTGAGCGCGGGCGCCGCCTTGGCGGTTGAAGGCTGCGATTGTTGCAAGGACATGGCCGCGGACGCCCCCATGACGTGCTGCGACGAGATGAAGACCGAGCCCGCCCCGGCCGAACCCGCGCCGCCCGCGCCGGCGCCGTCGGACACGCCGGCGCCCCAGAGGCACGCCTACCACAACTGATCGACCCGGTCCGATCGTATCTGCAGCCCCTTCGGGGCCGGAACGATCGGACATCAGCTTGTTCCGCTCCGATCCTCGGCGTGCTCCGCGTCGGATAATGACCAGGAATGCCCGCTGGTCACCGGGGATGGAGGCGGCTGGATGAGAGCCCTACACCACGGTGCTGATCCTCAATGACGACTCAACGCGGGTGTTCGGACGTCACAACGGAGCCTGACGATCGAGTCTCCCGGGGGGATTTAGCCAGGTCTGGACCGGACGGTCGAAGCCGTAGCGACACACGGCGGCGGCCACGAAGGCGCCTATGAAGCCGACGCCCCAGAGGCCCCAGCGTACGCCGGACGACCAAACCTCTTGTCCCATGGCGTCGAGCAGGCCGAACCAGACGATGCGGCTCACCTCATTGGTGAGGAACATCGAGAACGACATCAGGGCCAGATGCTTGATCAGCCGCGAGGAGTTGCGCACCGGCACATCGCCGAGCGACAGCAGGCTGAAGTCGCCGAAGGCCTGAAGCACGATGAGAGCGACGGTGGCTCCAACGCCGACCGCCCCGGCCCGGCCCGGCCCGGCGCGACATAAACTCGCGCGCCGTATAAGGCCGCCGCGACGACCAACAGGAAGAGCGGCATGGCGCGGAGAATGCCGTGGCGCATCGGCAGGCGGTAGATCGGATCCCCGAGCCAGAGCGAGGCCGCGACATCGGCGACGACGACGAGGAGGGCCGCGCCGATCACGACAGCGAACGGCGGCCAGCGCCACAGGCCGCGGCAGATCCAGGGCAACAGGAGGTAGCAGCCGATCAGGGCCGAGAGGGTCCAGGTCGGCGCGTTCCACCCTTGCCCGCCCGGCACGCCATAGGCCTGGACCAGCAGCACCTGCGCGGGCAGCTGCGACCAGTCGAACCAGCGCGGATTGCTGGGCGCGATCCCCGCCAGGGCGGTGCCGCCGACGAGCGCGATGAGGATGAGGCTGACGACCAGGTGGGCCGGGACGACCCGCAGCAACCGCTGGCGCGAATAGGCGCGCAGCGAGGCCTGCCCGGCGGCGAACCGGTCGCCGTAGATGCGGGCCAGGACATAGCCGGAGTCGATGATGAAGAAGTCGGTGAGCAGATAGCCGCGCTCGAACACCGGATGCAGCTGTGGCAGCGGGACGGGCGAGGCCTCGCGGAAATGGTAGAGGATGATCAGCGCCCCGACGATAAAACGCAGCGCGTCCAGCCAGCCGCCGCGCGCGATCCGGACGGGGCGAGGCGACGGCTCGGTCAGGGCGGCTTTGGGCATTCAGTCAGTCTTCCGTGGCGCATACCCGGCGACGGCGCTGTGGTGCTCATGTGGATGCAGGACGATCTGGTCTCGCGAAAGATAAAAACCGGTCGTTCCCAAAACCCAAACGACGACCAGGCCACCGACGATCATCAGTCCCGCCCGATCGCGGGGGCCGAACACGAACGAGCAGGCGATCACGCCGCCCAGAATGGCGCCGTAACCAAAATGCAGCGGCACCTTGTGGGCGCCGAGCAGCAGAAGCGCCATGCAGAAGACGAGGCCGCCCGCGGTCTGAGCCAGCATAGGTTTGGGCCGGATGTTCCGCAGACCTCCCGACTGCTGAGTCCCCTTACTTCGTCGGCGAACAGCTCGGGAAACTGGAGCGTGAAGGCGCACGCTCCAAATAAACGCTCGCGCGTTCTTCCGCTGACGGGCTCCGGCCAACCTTAGTCCCACGATCGAGCGCTAAGCATCAGGGTTTGGCTTGGCTCAAACTCCAGTTAGGATGCCAGTCGGCGGGCCTCGACCGGATAGCCTTTGATCTTGAGCCAGGGGACGTTCTGCGTCGGCGGCGATCACGGGTGAAGACGTCGAGCTTCACACAGAAGTTCCCGGCCCGCCCCCTCCCCTTCACCAACGATCAGCACTGAGTCGCCGCCACCGGTCCTTCTCGGACAGCGGCACCTCCGCCAAATCCGCATGGTCGCGCCAGTGCGTAATGACGCCCTGCTCGACCTCAAAGACGCTGATGGCGCGCACGTCCAGCAATCCTCCGCGGCGTGCCGCCAGGAGGTAGGCGCTCTCCGCGATCACGAGATCATCTTCGGCGACGCATTTGAGGATGTGCAGTTCGAAGAGCGAATAGGTTTGGAAGAGCCGGCGCCAGAACCCGAGCAGCGCCGTTCTGCCGATAAGGTCGCCCGCGATGTCGAACCGTGCCGCGACATGCTCGGCAAGATAGGTTTCAAGCCGCCGTACGTCGCGAAATGCGATCTCCTTGGCGAAAGCTTGGACAACAGATCCGGGCATCGACGATATGATCACAGTTCAGATAAGCGAACATGATCCGATTCTTGATCAAAAATCGCGCGCTGCGTGTGGCGCCCCATTAATCCGGTTCAATCACGCCGGCCCGCACTGCGACTGCGACCGCCTCGATTCTTGTCCGGACCCGGAGTTTCGAACAGACTTTTTCCAAATAGCTGTCGACCGTGCGGGGCGACAGTCCAAGGATGCCGCCTATATCCCCGGAACTCTTTCCTCGCGTGACCCAGATGAGGCATTCGAGCTCCCTCGGGCTCAACGCGAAGCGCTGCGATCCGACATCCATTCGATCGTCTGGGGGCATGATTTACCTCGCCTTTGACCGTCGTATCGTGACCCGCCCTCTCCGACCCGACAACGCAAGCCCTTTGCGGCGACTCCGCAAAAATCTTGCGGAAACGCATCAGCCAAACCCGGTCGTTCCGGTCGCGTATCGTGCGTCACGGATGACTTGTCCTGGCGGGTGACGGCGCCTAAACGGGTTGGTGTCGGGCGCCGTCATATAGGGGCGGGACTTGAGCCGGGGCCTGCCTTTGGCGGAGGCGGCGTTTCACCCTGAAGTAGCGGGCCTCTTCGCAGAGGATTCCTCGCCCGACCCCCTCCGCCTTGCACACGGACTCGGTTTGATTCATGCTCAGCCGTCGGCGTTTGCGTCGATAGGGGCCGGGAATCCCCTGTGCGAAGCTCAACCCTTACGACCGCGCCCTGACGCGCGGCGTCCGTCCGCCATCGACCGCGGCGCACCCCTGAGTGCGTCCGGCCCGCGCGAACGCGCTCTCGGATTCCCGCCGTCTGACAGCCGGCTGGAGGTCGCGTTGAGCGATGTGAAGGAGTTGAATCCGGGCGCAGCAGCGAGCCTCAACGGGCTCTACCGCCGCTATTCGGGATGGCTGGAAAAGCGGCTTCGCGGGCGTGTCGGCGTCGACGAGGCGGACGACGTGGTGCAGGAGACCTATCTGCGTCTCACCCCCTATCTCCTTGAGGACATCCGGCACCCAAAGGCGCTGCTCCTTCGGGTTGCGCTAAACCTTGTCCGCGACGAGCATCGCCGTCTGGTCCGGCGTGACAGCGCGTTGCAAGGTGCGGCTCCGATCCTGAGCACGGGGGCTGACGCGCCTGTTGATCGCCTCTATCTCAAGCAAATCCTGCAGACGATGCCGCCTCTCTACAGGGACGTCTTCGTCTTGAGCCGGTTTGACGGTATGACATACCCGGAGATTGCTCTGGCTCACGGGATCAGCTTGGCTACAGTCGAACGACGTATGGCCAAGGCTGTCGAGCACTGCATGGCGCAACTGGACGTCTAAGGCACGAACGATGACTGCCGACAAAGACCTGGACGCAAGACGCCGCGAAGCCGCGTCATGGTTCGCGACCCTCAACCAGAAGCGGGTCGCGGCTTCGGACATCACAGCCTTCAGCCAATGGCGCCGCAAACCGGAGAACGCCGAAGCCTATTCGCGCATCGAGACCATGTGGGAGGCGGCGGGAAGCCTCAAGGGGGACGCCGATATCGCCGCCTTGACGCAGGGTGCGCGCGCTCGAGCCGACGCGTCGCGTCAATCCCAAAGCCGGTTGGCCAAAAGTGTCGTTCCCTTGGGGGCGATCGCCACGATCGCCGCGCTTGCGGTCGGCGTCGCCCTATGGTCCAGCCGCCCTCAGTCTTACGAGACGGATTTAGGGGAGCGCCGGGTGGTGGTCCTGGCTGACGGGTCGCGGGTGACGCTGGACACCGCCTCCAGCATCCGCGTGAAGCTGACCCGCCGGCGACGCGCCGTGGAACTGGCGAGCGGTCAGGCCTTCTTCGAGGTTCGGGGCGATCGTGCGCGCCCGTTCATCGTCAGCGCCGGGGACATCGAAGTGACGGCCGTCGGCACCCGGTTCGACGTGCGTCGATCGGGTGACGGCGCTCAGGTGACCCTCGTCGAGGGCAAGGTCGATGTAAGCGCTCGTTCGGCGGTCTCTCAGGGGTGGTCCCTCACGCCGGGCCAGCAGATCATCACGACCTCGCCGCGTCCCGCCGTCCGAACCGTGGACGTCGCCTCGGAAACGAGTTGGACGGCGGGCCGACTGATCTTCGCTGGCGACACCGTCGAAACCGCCGTCGCCGAGGTCAATCGCTACAGCCGCACCAAGGTCGTTCTTCAGGCGCCTGCCATCTCCCGCATCGCCGTCAGCGGCGCTTTCAACACGGGCGACGTCGAGGGGTTCGTCTCCGCGCTCGTCGAGCTTTATCCCGTCGTCGCCGAGCGTACTCCAACCGGTGAGATCGTCATTCGTGACGCCCCTGCGAAAAATGCGGCGGTGCGCTGAGGGGTTTTGCCGCGCCCCTTCGTCTCTTCCCCGACCCGCGTCTGTGCGGGTATCCATTTCGGGGGAGTGTTATGCGTATCGGTCCTTGTTCCACTGCGCTTGGCGTATTGATGCTCGCTTCGGCGACGCCTGTCATCGCCCAGACGCAAACGGCTGCCGTGCAGTTCCGCGTTCCCGCCGGCCCGCTGCAAACTGCACTGCCCCTGTTCGCGGCTCAAAGCGGCGAGCAAATTCTCTACTCCACCGACCTCGTCGCAGGCCGCCAGTCCCCCGGCGTCAATGGCGCGCTTGGGACGGACCAAGCCCTCACCGCCCTGCTGCAGGGCACCGGACTACGGGCCCGGCGAACGAGCTCCAACACGCTCGTCGTCTTCGATCCCACCGCCCGCGCAGAGGCGACGGATGACGCGATCGAGATCGCGGAAGTGATCGTCACTGGCAGTTTGATCCGCGGCGTCGCCGACGGCCCGTCGCCGGTCATCACCGTTACCCGGGACGATATCGACCGACAGGGGCATGGAACAGTTGCCCAAGCGCTTGCCGCCCTGCCCCAGAACTTTGGCGGCACCGGTAACGATGCCGCAATGAGCAACGGCGGCGACCGGACGGGTACGAACAGCTTTTACGCCTCTGGCGTCAATCTGCGCGGCTTGGGCAGCGATGCGACTCTCGTTCTGGTCAACGGCCGACGAATGGCGGGCACAGGAAACAAGGGCGACTTCGCCGATGTCTCCACAATACCGACCAGCGCCGTGGCCCGCATCGACGTGCTGCTCGATGGTGCGTCAGCGCTTTACGGAGCGGATGCCGTGGGCGGCGTGGTCAACATCATCCTGCGTGAGGACTATGACGGCGCCGAGACGCGGGTCCGGTACGGCGTCACCTCGGATGGGGCGAGCGATGAGCTCCAGATTGCCCACACCGTCGGGAGCCGGTGGTCGTCAGGCTCGATCCTGGGCACCTATGAATACAATGACCGAAGCCGCCTGGCGGCATCCGAGCGGGACCGGGCCGACGACGCGGACTTGCGGCGGTTCGGAGGCTCCGACCGGCGTCGCATCTTCAGCAACCCCGGCAACATCGTCGTCTTCGACGCCGCAGCCGGCGGCTATGTCCCCACCTACGCCATCCCCAGTGGGCAGAATGGCGAAGGCCTGAGCCCGAGTGACTTCATCGTCGGTCAGGGCAATCTCTACAATCACCGCGACGGCCTGAACGTCCTGCCGGAGCAAACCCGACACGGCGCCTATCTGGTCCTCAATCAGGACCTCGGCGACCGCGTCTCGGTCAACGCCGATGTTCGCTATGGCCTGCGCGAGTTCGAGGCGGTGTCTCAAGGGTTTCCAACGACCTTCACCGTGACCGCAGCTAACCCCTATTTTGTGTCTCCGACAGGCGCGACATCACACATCATCGCCTATAATTTCGGCCGCGATCTCGGCAATCCGAGGATCGAAGGCCGCGCCGAAAGCCTGGGCGGTTCGATCGGGGCCAAGATTGATCTGGCAGGAAGCTGGCGGCTGGACGCTTACGCCGCCTACGCGCGCGAATACGGTGAAAACTCGAGCAGCAATCAGCTGAACTCCACCTTCCTTCGCGAGGCGCTCGGCGCGATCGCCGATAATCCGGCGACCAACTACAGCGCACCGCGCGATGGATACTTCAATCCCTTCGCCGACGGCTCGAACAGCTCGCCGGCAGCCTTGGCCTTCATCGGCTCCGGCTGGGCGCGCGGGGTCGGGGAGACGACTGTTTCGTCCGTCAACGCCTTGGCGGACGGGTCCCTGTTCACCCTTCCCGCCGGGGACGCCAAATTGGCCGCGGGCGTCGCCTTCCGCCGCGAGACCTTCGAACGTCAGGACACAAGCTTCACATCAGGCGTAGCGCCGTCGGTCGGCGTCCCCGTCGCCTTCGACCGGGAGGTGGCGTCCGCCTTCGCGGAAGTCCGCATCCCCCTCTTCAGTGCCGCATACCGCCGCGCTGGATTCGAGAGGCTTGAGCTATCGATTGCCGGACGGTTCGAGAACTATTCCGACGCCGGTCAAACGACCAGCCCCAAGGTCGGGGTTCTGTGGCAGCCCTATTCCGAACTGGTGCTGCGCGCCAACTACGGCGAGTCCTTTCGCGCGCCGGCGCTGCGCGAGTTGAACGAGACGGCGGACCAGAGCCCGACGTTCCTCCCGCGCGGATCGCAGCAGGTGCTGGCCGAAATTCTCTACGGCGGCAATCCGGACCTTGAGCCCGAGCAGGCCAAGAGCTGGACGCTTGGCGGAGACTATCGGCCAGCGGCCCTTCCCGGCCTTCGCGTGGGCCTAAATTTGTTCAGGATCGATTTCGACAACCAGATCGGTCAGCCCGCCTTCACGGCCCTCACCACCGCCCTCACCAATCCCGCCCTGTCGGCCTTCGTTCGCATCATCGATCCGATCAACAACGCGCAGGACCGCGCCGACATGCAGGCGTTGCTGGACCTGCCGACGACAGCGCTTGCCGATCTGTTCCCCGCCGAGGCCTATGGCGCCATCGTCGATGCCCGGTTTGTGAACACGTCCAGCGTGCTTCTCGAAGGGATCGACGCCAATCTCGGCTACGCCTTCGACATCGGCGACCACGCGTTCGATCTCGACGCCAACCTGACCTATTTGGACCGGTTCGATACGCAGGCGACCCCGACCGCGCCTGTTCAGTCCGGCATCAATAGTCCCAACCTGCCGGTGGACCTGCGGGCGCGCGCGTCTGCGAGCTGGACCCGTCGCGACTGGGGCGCCTCGGCGGCGGTCAACTACGTCGGGGGCTACCCGGACGTCACGGGTCGCCCCATCGGCTCATGGACGACAGCGGACGTCCAGATACGCTACGCGCCGATGCGCGGACCGCTCGAGGGGACGACGTTGACGGTGAACGTGCAGAACCTTCTCAACACCGATCCGCCCTTCTACGACGCCCCCGAGGGCGTCGCCTACGACGCCGCAAACACCAATGTTCTTGGCCGATTCATCTCCATCCAGTTGACGCGGGCCTGGTGATGAACCCGTTCCTTGGCCTTGCGGCCGCGGCGACCCTTCTGGTCGCCGCGAGCCCGTCCCTTTGTCAGACCTCGGCGCAATCTGGTGACGCTCAGCCTTTCACGCTTGAGGACCTCGTTGGACAAGAAGGCATCGGCAATGTTCGCATCTCCGCGGACAGTCGTTGGATAGTTCTGGAGCGGCAAGCGCCGTGGAACACGGCGAGCACCTACAAGTACGACTTCTACACCGAGACGCTTTTGAGCCGGCTGCAGGTCTTCTCCGCGACAGACGGCGTCCTTCGTCAAAGCCTTGAGGACCCGGGCCATTCGGAGGGCTTCGTTTCGGGGCCCTTCTCGCCAAGCGGCGCGCAGATGGTGGTCTATCGGCTCTCTGAGACCGCCTGGAGCCTGGGGGTGATGACGCTGGCCACCGGCGCGGTGCGGTGGCTCGATCTGTCAGGGTTTGGCGCAGGTCACCGCCAAATCCCTGCTCGAAAGCGCGCTCCGGATGCGGCCCGACCGGATCCTGCTGCAGGAACTGCGGGACGGCACGGCCTTCTTCTATCTTCGCAACGTCAACTCCGGCCACCCCGGCTCGATCACGACGGTCCACGCCGACAGCGCCTCTCTGGCCTTCGAACAGCTGACCCTTCTGGTTCGCGAGTCCGAGGGCGGCCGTGATCTGCCGCGGGAAGACATTCGGGCCCTGCTGCACCTGCTCGTCGACATCGTCGTCCAGATGCGCAAGACCGATGGTCGGTTCCGGGTGACGGAGGTCTGGCATGACCCGCTTCGAAAACGCCAGCCCGGCCGCTAGGACGACACTCGTCGTCGTCGGTGTCCTGCTCCTGCTGCTTGTGGCCGGAACCTCGACCGCGATGATCGCGCTCGCCGGCGTGGGCCGCCTGTCGCCGGACATCGACCCTGTCCGTGTGCCAGCCTGGCTCTGGCATTACCGCGCCGACCCCGACCTTCAGCGCTGGCTTAGGATCGGCGGCCTGACCAACATTCTCCTCGCCGTCGTCCTCGTCGCGGCGGTTGCGTTGGGCATTCGCCGTCCGCTTCATGGCGCGGCGCGCTGGGCCTCCACGCGCGATCTCAAGGCGGCCGGGCTGGCGGCGCGCGAAGGCATCCTGCTCGGTCGGCGCGGTCGCTCATGGCTGATCGCCGGCGGCTCCGAGCATGTGATGCTTTACGCTCCGACACGCACCGGCAAGGGCGTCGGGGTCGTCATTCCCAATCTCCTGACCTGGCCGGGCTCGGTCGTGGTCCTCGACATCAAGCGCGAAAACCACGCCGCGACAGCGGGGTTTCGGGCCGCCGCCGGTCAGACGGTGCTGCTGTTCGATCCCCTCGCCCCCGACGGCCGAACCGCACGCTTCAACCCTCTGGCGCACATCGAGCGCTTCTCGACCTCCGCCGTCCTCGACGAGTTGCAACGGATGGCGGTCATGCTCTTCCCGGGCCACGATCACGCCGACCCCTTCTGGTCGGAAGCCGCCCGGACCGGCTTCATCGGGGTCGGGGCCTATGTTGCGGAAACGCCGGACCTGCCCTTCTCACTCGGCGAGATCTTCCGGCAGCTGACCGAGGGCGATGCGCGGGAGCGGTTCCCCGGATTGATCAAGGCGCGAAACGTGGCGGGCGCGCCGCTGTCCAACGGTTGCGCCTCGGCCCTGACGGATTTCTGCAGCTCGAGCGAAAACACCTTCGCATCCATCCGCCAGACAATCACCAGCCGCATGGGACTGTGGCTCAACCCCGCCGTCGATGCGGCGACCTCTGCCAGCGACTTTGACCTGCGCGACCTGCGCGAAGGCCGCCTGTCGCTCTATCTGGGCGCCTCGCCCGACAACATGCTGCGTGTCGCCCCGCTCTACAGCCTGCTCTTCCAGCAACTCGTCGACCTGAACAGCCGCCGGCTGCCCCGCCCTGACGATCGCCCGGTGCTGGTCCTGCTGGACGAGTTCGCCCGGCTCGGCCGCGCCCCCGTTCTCGCCGCCGCCTTCTCCTACCTCGCCGGCTACGGCATTCGCCTTCTGCCGGTGATCCAGAGCCCGTCGCAGCTCCGGGCCCTCTACGGCCCCGACGTGACCGAGGACATCCTGACCAACTGCGGGATCGAGGTCGTCTTCGCCCCGAAGGAGCTGAAGGTGGCCCAGGAACTGAGCGAACGGCTCGGCTACTACACCTATCAAGCCCGCAGCCGCAGCCGTCCGATGGGCCTTGGTTCCGGCCGGCGCAGCACGACGACATCCGATCAACGCCGGGCGTTGATGATGCCTCAGGAGCTAATGCAGCTTCCTGACCGGACCCTGATCGTCCTCAAGGCCGGGATGCCGCCGGCGCGCGGCGCGAAGATCCGGTTCTTCCGCGAACAGGTCTTCACTCGCCGGCAACGGTTGGCGCCGATCCCGCCGGGACGGCCGGTGGCGGCCGAGCTCGCCTCCGCCACCCCCGTCCCACCGCCCCCTGCGCTAGAGGATACTGATATGAGCTATGAGTCCGTGGTTCAGGCCTTCACCGAACAGGGGTGCCCGCCGCCCGAGATCGGCGCCACCGAGACCGAAGTCGCCGACTGGCTGGACCAGATCATCGACGCCATCGTGCCCGCTCCCGATCGGGATGATAACCGATGAGCCCACGCCCTGCCAAAGCGCTAGAACGGTCCGCTGATAACGCGGTCTCGCCGACACCGGCAAACGGGGGCGGCGCCCGATCCCGTACCCGGGGCGACGCGCCTCAAGCCATCCTGGATCGGTATCTGATCGAACGCGACCGCCTGGGACGCGCCGCGCGCTTCTACCGGGATCACCGCGCCACCGAACCGATGTTTCGGGACGAGGGCCGCAAACTGACGACGACGCAGTCCTATCCTGACGCCGTCGCCGACATGCTGAAGATCGCGCAGCACCGGGGCTGGACCGAAGTGCGGGTGTCCGGCGACGAAGGGTTTCGTCGCGAGGCCTGGATCCAGGCGCGATCTCTCGGGGTCGAAGTGAAGGGCTACATGCCGCGCGATCGGGATCGTCAGGCGGCCGGCGAGCCGTCCCTCGCCCGATCTCCGTCGAGCCGACATCTCGACGAGCGAGCCCAGGAGGACCGACTTCGCGCAGCCTCGGTCGTGGTCAAACGGTTGATCGAAGACCCAGCGGCCCGGACGCGGCTGATGGAGCGCGCTGTCCAGCGTCTGCACAACCAGCTTGACCCCGGGCGCATGCGAGATCGCGATGGTTCACGCGACCGACGTTCATGAAGACACTTCGCCCCGCCGACCTCACGTGAATTTCTCTGCGGTCGTGCTGCCAACTGAAGTCTGAAAAGCGCCAGGAGCTGACCTTGGCTTCCCTCCAGGAAGCAGACCTAAAGGCGTAAGTGCGCCTGGTGGCGGGCGAGGCCGGCTGTTCCAATTTGGCCGGCTTCTCTATTCCGGTTAAGCTGAGGTTCCAGGCCGCGACATCGCCGCCAACGAAGTTGACGAGGCGGTGTATGGACGGAACGATTGCACTTTGGTTTGAGCCCAATGACAAGGCTCAGCCTGCGCCTAAGCTGAGCCTGCACATCAATGTGTGGAAGGACGTCTCAAAGACCTACAACTTTCTGGACATAGGCTTTCGGCTAAGCGAAGCGGAGAACCTCAAGCGTTTCTTCCTGTTCTTTCCAGCCGACCTGCGCAGCGGGGCAATCAGCGATCTCAGTCGAGTCTTGAAATTTGGAAAGGTGCTGCACGCCGTCTTCAATGACGTGGTCGAGGTAACAGACAGCGAAGAGGCCAGCTTCCGCACTGAGATCGATGGCGCACCTTTTCTGATGGTTCATCACCTAGACCTCGACACAGATATCTCGATTCAGCCCGTTCTCATGGCAAGCAATCGAACCGGCTCGACCGTCATGTTCACCGACGACCTCTGCGCTCGGATCCGCGCACGCGGAGACATCGACCATTACGTCCGCATTCGCTTGAAGTTGACGGAGCACTTGGACGAGCTGTTCAGTTCTGAGATGAGATCCGGTGACTGGCGATTCGCCAGCGCGGCGAACGACCTCGAACTCACCGAAATCCGGCTCAACGAACGGCGGAGCTTTCCGCCTGAAATCACACGGGCGTCGAGAGATCGCTTCTTCAAGATCAAGAGCATCCACTACTTTCTTGTGCGCCACGTCGAGAAGCAGCTTGTGCTGCAGTATCCTGAGGCGCGGAAGGTTCGGCGATTAGAGCCCGCGCTATGGGGCCCCTACCTCAGCGACCAGCCCGCCATCGAACCCAAACGTTTGAACCACGTGATCGGTAAGCTGATGATCTACCACTGGCGCAGTCTTGCTCCGCCTCCACCCTCTCAAGAAAAAACCAAGTTGTTTGAAAAAAGGCGACATGTAGAGGAGACCGGCATCAAAGACTTCATCGTCTTCGCCAGCTTCCGGAGGGCGCAGCCAAACCATTTTATCTACGCGGTGGCAATTGTTATCCTCGGGGCGATGGGCAGCGCCCTGTGCGAGGTTCTGAAGGCTGCGCCCGGAGAAGGCACCCGCACGCCCGTTGCCATATTGGGCTTCCTGTTCGCGTTACTATTACTACTCTACGCAGCCACCGTTCAGCCCCTGAGAAATTTACTTTCTAAAATCCAGCGCTGGGCGGAATCGCTCACGCAGTGACGCGGTCGCCCCAGTCAAATAGTGGCATGAGCTTGGGAACCGGGTTGTCTCGGCTAACGCGGCCGAGGTGATCATTGACGTACATGTACGATTGAGGCGGCGTGAAATCATCGATCACGCGTCGCGGCTCGATCGGCGCCTCAAACCGATGCACGGCACCAACCTTAAGGGCGTAGGCGACCTGGCGTTCGTAAAAATAATCGAAAAAGAACTCTTCGCTGATCCCGGCACCGTGCTTTGTCTCCTCCCAGAGCGCGTCCGGCGTCGCGCTCAGGACGTCGAGGATCTCGAACTCCCCGATGATCATGCCGATCGGCTTGCTGGCATAGACCGCCGCGACTGAAACACCACGCTGCTGATGAACAGCTTTCCGAAACTCGTACGTCTTTTCTCCCGAAAATATCCGCAAAGCGAATTCGGGCTTAATTGACAACAAGAGCTTCATTTACCAGACCCAATTCAATTATCTTATTAAACTGCTTGCGCGTCAGTGGGCGCAAATCCCATCGCGGATGCTCGCTAATTCCAACGACATCCATCAAACGCTGGCGGATAATGCGCCTAGGGAGTGCGATGTTGTAAGTCATCTTGACCGCGTAGAGCTGATTGGCCGTGTTGTACTTCAATTCGAGGTCCTCGCGCGAAAACACGCTATGTGGCTCGGCGTAGTCCGCGAACGCCTTAGCGTTTGCAAAGTCCTTCCGAGAGAAGGCTTCCTCGACCACGCAGATAGAGGTCGCGACCGACCGGTGCTTAGCTCGCCCGTTTATATCGGTCGTGCGGTACATCACCACGATATCGCCGCGCTTCATCCGTGTGAGAGACAAACCGGCCACATAGACCTTGTGGATCGTGTTGCTGTGCGAGACGTCTTTGACGATCTCGGGGTCCTCGGTCTTTAGAATTGAATCCGCGAACAGGTCAGTGTGCCACGGCGGCTTAATGGCGAGCAGATAGATGTTACGCCCCTTCGCGTGAACATAAGGATAGTCCTTGATGAGGTCGCCGGTCAGGGAAGTTAGGGAGCGGACGAGCACAAGCTCGGTACCGTTCGGCGTCTCCTTGACGCCCTTCTGCTCGAATCCATACCTTTTGAAGAGATCGATTAGTTTCTGGTGAGTATCGAATACCGTGACGTAGATTTCATCTACGCCTTCCTCGAAGGCCCGGTCGAAGATGCGCTTGATGATCCGTTCGCCCAGCTTGGTGCCCTTAGCTACCACCTTGAGCGTCCCGACCTTTAGCCGCGGCGCAGCCGGCAGAGGTGGCGTGACGTCGTCAATCTCGCCGTCCTCGCGCTTGAGGTAGACGAAGCCGCGCAGCGCGCCTGACGCTTCATCGTCCACCACATACACCGGCTCGTCCGCCTTGGCCTTTTTGGCGAACCACTTGGGGAACTCGGCATATTGAGCCTTCAGGCTGTCGAAAAAGCCATCGGCCAAGTCTACATCCTTGAAGGTAGTCAGGCGAAGGCTTCCTGGCATCCCATCTTCCCCTCAATGGCGACGGCGCGCCTACGGCGCCAGTAACATCGGCCTCGGCATCTCCATTCTCGGCTACCATGAATCGGCAGCACTGGGCCAACTAGGAATCAGTTAAGCTGGCTCAAGCTGCCGTCCCTAAAGCGGATTATCGTAGACGCCTTTAGCCCGGGGTTGGCTAGACCGAGCGGCGAACACGTTTACGAGGCGATGGAATGACCGGCTCCAAGCCAAAGGTGCCACAGCGAAATAGCGCCAGGTTCCGTCCCTGCCGCGGCTTGATAATGAAAGCTGCGGAAGTGATCCGATGAGATCGCCGACGAACCGACGCCGTTAAAGGCCTCTGGGAGCCGCAGGGTCTGCCAGGGGTCCGCGGGCTTGCCCGCGTCGGTCGCCAAGAATGGCGACAGATGCTGCTCAACGGTCGAGCCATCGCGGATGTAGGCGATCATGACCGCTTCCCGGTTGGCCCAAGCGTACTGTCCCGACACAAACCGGGCCACGCCATTCCTGCAGTACAAGTCCACCCCCTTGCCCGCAGCGTGGTCGATCAACTTGCACTCGACGACGACAGGATAGGACGGGTGCTTCCCGGTGAGGTAGATCGATAGATCAGGCCGTTTTTCCAAGTGCGAGCCATCGAAGCTCAGCGATTCTTTGCCTCGGGCGACGGCTGTCACGAGCTGAGACCAGAGCGGATCTGTTTTCCAGAGCGCGTTCAAGCGCGCTTCCATCATCGCATTGATCTCTGCCTCGCTGCCTTCAGCCACGGCTTGGATTTGCTCGCGCCTCAGTTCGCTCCAGACCCGCGCGACCGTTTCAAAGATCACTTCCAGATGGGCTCGGGCGATTGGGTCGAGCGGCAGGCGTTGGCCGCGCGTCAGTTCAGCAACTTGATCATCGCGCGGACGCAGGGATCTGCTCATTCGGCGTGCTCGCCCTTCAGGAAATCTACGTGCTCCCAGATGATCCTACGAGCGGCCAAGCGGGCTTGGCTTGGTGTCCAGTAGCGCGCCTGATTTAAGCGCCCCAGGACAAGTTGGTGAACTTGCTCATCGACATAGATGACCTCGGTGGCTGAGAGCTTGTCCGCAAGCTCGACGACGCGCATCCAGTCGGCACCGACATCATTTGAACCCGTGGCATCGCCTCGGATCAGCACGAACTGCCAAGGTGACAGGGGCGGCATGGGGACCGTGCGCACCTCAACAGGACGGCTGAACCTCTCGCCCCAGGGCCTGAGCTCTGCGCTAAGGCGTGTATTGAAAGCCGCGCGCTGTTCGCTTGTGACGGGAGCTTGGCTGGCCCTCAAGTTGGTGGAAAAAGGAAGCCGATATCGAAGCGTATCCGCGATGGTTTCAACATCGTCCGGCGTAAGGCCAAACAGCCCCCCGACCCATTGGTCGACTTGATCCCAGCCGGCCTCGTCGCCCTGCCGCGCCAACACTTCGAAGAGTTCGGAGGATCTTCGGCGATCATCCGGGGACAAATCCTCGAAGATGGGCACGGGTATTTCGTCGATGATGAACTTCTCGACCACTTCCCGCTCAAAACCAAACCGCCCGCTGGTGATCAGCGCATGCCACAAGGCGATTTGACTGCCCACGACCAAGGCCAGATAGCGGACAAGTTCTGCCCCATTCTCGCGGGCGCTGGCCGTGTAGCCATGATAGCTTTGGTTGAACACAACGTCCGTCGTCGATACCGACGTCATGATGCGTCCATGGCTCACCGGAGGCGCTTCGCGGATCAAAAGAAGCGGCCCTTTGTAGAGCTCTCTGGGCCGACCGCGATGGACGCGATCAAGCTCGAATAACGGGAACCGGGAGGTGTCGAGCGACATCCCTAGGAACGGCGTGTTCGGCGCTTCCGGAAGGCCGTGCAGATAGGCCGCAGATTCGCCGGGAAGTCCATCTCCGGACTTATTGGCTCGGCTGCTTGGTCGTAGCCGCTGGTAGCCGTTGCCAGTGAACCGCGGGCGGCCGCGATAGGTCCCGAAGCGATTACCCCAATAGGCCTCCAACGACGGAAATTGCTTTTCAGCAATTCGGTCGTAGAGCTCAAGATCAAGGCGCGTGCCTCTGAACAACACCTTGAGCAGTTCGGGGCGTCGGCGAACATCTTCGCTTGTCACGATTTCCGCGTTGGCGGCGTCGATTCGCCAGGCTCCGCTCTGGTTCAAGGGCCCTTCAAGGTGCGGGCTCGTAAAGCGGAAACCAGCGCCGACCGGCGGCGCAGCGTTCCGGGCGAACAGCAGGCAGAACGGCGCGGTAATTTCCGGCCACACCCGCGTTCGACGCAGCTCCGTGCCGTTCACGATCCCTGTCACATCAAGCGCGCCGAATAGCGCGTTCCGCGCCTCCGGCATGGTCTCACCGCGCTGAAAGAGCAGCCTGGCATGCAGCGCGAGGGCGATCTGTCCGTTCGGACGGGCCCATTCCATCGCACGCCAGATAAATGGAAGATCCAGGACCTCATTGGGAATCGGTGCGCGCAGCTGGGCCTCGCCAGTCCGCGCGCGCGCCAACTGCGTGACCCGCTCTTCCAGGGAGGCCCAATTTGAGAGCTTGGTGGCTGTTGCCCAGGGCGGATTGCCGATTACGAGGTCGTAGGCGGCCCGGTGTTCCTCCCCGACCTCATCGCCAAGGCTGCCCAGGTGCTTGGATTGAGTGCTGTTGGAAGCGTCGCCGAACTTACGCAGGACATCTGGCCGAAGGTTCTTGAACCTAAGCTTTTTCAAGGGCTCTGGATTGGGGTCCAGTTCGATCGAAATCAAATAAAGTCCAAGCGCGGCGAAGCGGAGCGCCGCTTCGTTAATGTCGAAGCCTGTAATCTGGTCGTAGAGGATCTGGCGCAGGATTTCGGTGTCCGGGCGTTTTCCGTCATGGCGCCAACGCTCTCCGACGAGCTGGCGGAACGCAGTCAGCAAAAAAACCCCGGCACCGGCCGCCGGATCAAGGACGCGGACCTCGTGTGTGCTGCCTTCGCGGCCCAGGGCGACGAAGGCAGCGCGGACCATCAGATCGGCAATATGCCGTGGTGTGTAGTAGCCGCCTTCAGTCCGCTGCTTGTCCGGTTCGTGGTGGCTGAGATACCGCTCGTAAGCTTGACTGAGAACGCCGACAGGAATGTGGGCGAAGTCCAGCATCGCCCACTTTTCCTGCCACCCGAGCTGCAGCTGCCCAACCGGCGCGCGGCGCAGTATGTGACCGAGAACGGCAAAGGCCGATGATGGCAGTGCTTGAATCGTAGCCGCAGTCAACGGCAGAAAATCACCGTTGAACGTTTCGTCTAGCCATTCTGACGTGGCGACCGCTGGCGATGCGGCGTCAAAAAGTCCGGCCGCGCCCTCCGCGGCGATGGCCGCAACTGACTTTGGAAGAATATCGCGATCGGCCAAGAATCGAACGAAAAGGGCTCGGCCGACGAGCGAGATGGCGTCGCCGTCGGCAACGCCCAGCCTGGCCAACTCGTCGAGCGCGGCGGTCAGGAGCCTAAGGATGACTGCCGTCCCATAACACGGTGCGCCGCGACATCAATCGCCTCATCGTCGCAGCCCCTCGTGGCTGGCGGACCGGCGCGGGGCGTTCATGCCGCCGCCCTCAGTTCCTGCCTCGACTGGCGGATGATCGACCAGGCCGACTGCAGGAAAACCAGCGCCAGCACCGCGCCTGCGATCAGGTCGGGCCATCGGGAGGCGGTCAGCCAGACGGCCACGCCCGTGGCCGCGACCACCAGGCTCTGGATCAGGTCGTTGCGCGTGCACAGCCAGACCGAGCGGACATTGGCGTCCCCTTCCCGATGGCGGACGAGCAAGAGCGCGGCCAGACCGTTGGCCAAGAAGCCCAGGGCGCCCAGTCCGGTGATGACAAAACCTTCCGGGGGCGCTCCGGACGTCGCCCGCCAGATCGCATAGCCGAGGATGAACAGCGCCAGCGCCGCGAGGCTGGCGCCCTTGATCATGGCCGCCCCTGAACGGACGGCGACCGAGCGTCCGATCACGGCCAGGCTGATGCCGTAGGTGGCGGCGTCGGCCAGGAAGTCGAGGGCGTTGGCGCCCAAGGAGGCCGACCCCTGAAGGGCCGCGCCCCCGGCGATGGCCACGAAGGCGGCGCCGTTGATCGCGATGACCGTCATCAGGATGCGCCGATACGCCGGCGTGGCGCCGTCGAACTTCACGGTCGCGCCGCATCCGCAGCCGGAAGCCGTCGGTTCAGAGGATAAGGGACGTTCGGTCATGGATCTCCACCTGTCACCGTAAGGATGCATCCTCCAGTCGCTCGAGGATCAAGCGGAAAATGCCGAGGCTCTCCGAAGGTCGGCGGATTGGAAGGGAGGCCTTGACCCTCTAGTGGCTAGAGGTTGCACAAGGACGGCAAGATCCTTCTCACCCTCCGCCGTCCGACCCCAGGTGACGCGATGCCCCTGCCCTCTCCCGTTTCCTCCGGACTGCGCCCCATCGGCAAGCTGGCCGCCGCCACGGGCGTCAAGGTGCCGACGATCCGCTTCTATGAAGAGATCGGCCTGCTTGCGGCCCCGCCCCGCACCGCCAGCGACCGGCGCATGTATGACGACGCTGCCGAGCGCCGGCTGTCATTCATCCGGCATGCCCGCCAGCTGGGCTTCGATCTGGACTCGATCCGCTCCCTGCTGGATCTGTCCGACCACCCCGAGCGCCCCTGCGCGGAGGCCAACACCATCGCCGAACGCCATCTGGCCGAAATGACGCAGAAGATTGCCCAGCTCCGGGCCCTGCAACGCGAGCTTTCGCGGATGACGGCGGAATGCGCCGGGGGCCGGGTCTCCGCCTGCAAGGTGATCGAGGCCCTGCACGATCACTCGGCCGCGCTTTGATCGCGACAGTCTCCCGACGCGCCTGCTAATGCGAGCCGCTCACAACCAGGTTTTCCATGCGCCCTCTGCTCCGCCTGTTCGCCCTGATGCTTGCAATGGGGCTGTCCGCCCCCGCCCTCGCCCAGGCGCCGTCCGCCTCCGAGGCCCAGGTCGCCTGGCGGCTGCTCGACTATGTGGCGGTCGACTACGCCGGCGCGGTGGCCAACGGTCAGGTGACCAATCCGGCCGAATACGGCGAGATGATCGAGTTCGGCGGCCAGATCCGGACCCGCCTGGACGCCCTGCCTCCGAACCCGGCCAAGGCCGGTCTGGTCCGTGACGCGGAGGTCCTGCAGGCGGCCATCCGGGACAAGGCCGACCCGCGCGTCGTCGGCGATCAGGCCAAGGCGCTCGCCGGCGCGGTGCTGACGGCCTATCCGAGCCCGCTGGCGCCTTCGTTCCCGCCTGATCTGGCCCGCGGCGCGACCCTCTATGCGGAGCAATGCTCGGTCTGCCATGGGGTAACCGGACACGCCGACGGCCCGGGCGCCGAGGGGCTCGACCCGCCGGCGATCGCCTTCGCGGATGTGGAGCGCGCCCGTCAGCGCAGCGTGTTCGGCCTCTACCAGGTGATCGATCAGGGGCTGGAGGGCACGGCCATGGCCAGCTTCGCCCATCTGCCGGCCGAAGACCGCTGGGCCCTGGCCTTCTACGTGGGCCGGTTCGCCTTCACCGATGCCGAAGCCGCCGAAGGTCGACGCCTCTGGGAGAGCGACCCGGCAATCCGCGCCGCCTTCCCCGATCTGGCCGCCCTCACCCAGGCGACGCCGGCCGAGCTTGCGACAAGGATCGGCGAGACGAAGGCGCGGGCGGTCACCGCTTACCTGCGTCGCCATCCCGAGGCGACGGTCCGCGCCGAGGGATCGACCCTGACCCTGGCCCGGACGCGACTGGCCGAAAGCGAGGCGGCCTATCGCCGGGGCGACCGCAAGGCCGCGACCGACCTCGCCCTGTCGGCCTATCTCGACGGCGTCGAACCGGTGGAGCCGGCGCTCGGCGCCCGTGACGGCGCCTTGCTTCGGCGGGTCGAGACGGCCATGACCGACCTGCGCATCTCGATCAGCAGGGGCGCGCCGGCCCAGGAGGTCGCGGACCGCGTCGCCCGCGCGAACGCCCTGCTGGACACGGCCGAACGCGCCCTCGCGCCCCAGGAGGCGGACAATCTCGCCAGCTTCCTCGGCGCCTTCACCATCCTGCTGCGCGAAGGGCTGGAAGCCATCCTCATTGTGGTGGCGATGATCGCCTTCCTGAGAAAGGCCGAACGGCCCGAGGTGCTGCGCTACGTCCACGGCGGCTGGGTGGCCGCGCTGGTCGCCGGCGGCGCCACCTGGGCGGCCGCGACCTTCTTCATCTCCATCAGCGGCGCCAGCCGGGAGCTGACCGAAGGGTTCGGCTCGCTTCTGGCGGCCGTGGTGCTCGTCTCGGTCGGCATCTGGATGCACGGCAAGTCGCATGCGGACGCCTGGCAGACCTATATCCGCGACAAGCTCTCCCACGCGCTGTCGAAGCGGTCCGCCTGGTTCCTGTTCCTGCTGGCCTTCGTCGTCGTCTACCGCGAGGTGTTCGAGACCATCCTGTTCTATGCGGCGATCTGGAGCCAGGGCGGCCATCTCGGCATGCTGGCCGGCGCCCTCACGGCGGTGGCCCTCCTGGCCGTGGTGGCCTGGGCCTTGCTGGCCTACAGCAAGCGCCTCCCGATCGGCCGGTTCTTCTCGCTGAGCTCGATCCTCATGGCCATCCTGTCGGTCGTCCTCGTCGGCAAGGGGGCGGCGGCGCTGCAGGAGGCGGGCTGGCTCGATGTCCATCCGCTGGCTTGGATCCCCCGCGTTGAGATCCTCGGCCTCTATCCGACGGTTGAAGGCGTCGCCGTTCAGCTGCTGACGATCGCTATCCTCGTGGTCGGCTTCTCCCGGCATGCGGCGCCGAAGGGCGCGGGCCCAGCCTCTTGAGCGGACGTCTCCGTCTGAGGCCACTGGGGCCCGTCGGCCGGGGTTTCGGAGCCGCTTGGGCACGACGGCGCCGATAGCCGCGCAGTCCGAGGATACCGAAGGTGCGGGGCCGCAGCCGGTGGCGTGCGAGAAGACCACCCCTGGTGCGGAGATTAAGCGCCCTATTCTCCGCACTACGCGCGGAGAATAGCCTTGCTCTTGCGGCGAATAACGCCCATATTCTCCGCAGGGAGTGCGGGGAATGGCGCAATACATCCATGAGATCGAAGGCTGGCCGCGTCTGGACTGGCGCGCTGACGCGCTTGCCGATCGCCTCGCAGCCGTCCGTCATCGCCAGGGCCTTCTGCTTGGCCGGATGCACACGCTCGGCTTCGACCTCCGCGCTGAAGCCGTCCTCGAGACCCTTACCGAAGATGTCCTGAAATCCAGCGAAATCGAAGGCGAGCTGCTCGACAAGGATCAGGTGCGATCCTCCATCGCCCGCCGCCTCGGCATGGATATCGGAGCCCTCGCCCCCGCGGACCGCAACGTCGACGGCGTGGTCGAAATGATGCTCGACGCGACCCAGAACTTTGCGTCTCCGCTCACCGAGGAGCGCCTGTTCGGCTGGCACGCCGCCCTGTTTCCGACCGGGCGCAGCGGCATGACGAAGATCGTCGTCGGCGCCTGGCGCAACGAGAGCTCCGGCCCGATGCAGGTCGTCTCGGGCCCCTTCGGACGGGAGCGCGTGCACTATGAAGCGCCCCTTGCCGACCGTCTGCAGGACGAGATGCGGGCGTTCCTCGACTGGTTCAATGACGAGCCGCGGACGGATCCGGTCCTCAAGGCCGCGATCGCCCACCTGTGGTTCGTGACCATTCACCCGTTTGACGACGGGAACGGCCGGATCGCGCGGGCGATCGCCGACATGGCGCTCGCCCGCTCCGAGAAAAGCGCCCAGCGCTTCTACAGCATGTCCGCCCAGATCCGGCTGGAGCGCAAGGACTACTACGCCACCCTGGAGACGACCCAGAAAGGCGCGCTCGACGTGACCCTCTGGCTGGATTGGTTCCTCGGCTGCCTCGACCGCGCGTTCGATGGCGCGGAAACCACCCTGACCCATGTGATGCGCAAGGCGCGCTTCTGGGAGGCGCTCGCAGGTCAGACGTTGAGCGAGCGCCAGAGCACGGTCATCAACCGGCTGCTCGACGGCTTCGAAGGCAAGCTCACCTCGACCAAATGGGCGGCGCTGACGAAGTCCTCGCCCGACACGGCCCTGCGCGACATCAACGATCTGGTGGACCGGGGCATCCTCGTGAAGGATGAAGGCGGCGGGCGCAGCACAAGTTATTCGCTGGTCGATCGAGGATAGGCGGCTCCGCCCGACGTCGGCAGGGCTCTATACCGGGCGGGTCCGCTCGAGACCCGAGCCTCAACAGGAAGGATCGCAATTCGCCACTTCTGGCGAGTTACCGCCAAAAACCGGCCTGTTTCGCCAGAAGTGGCGAATTACCACCATTGCCAGGAGGGCGACGCCCCAAGGCGGCGCCGACACGGCCTCAGGCCTCACGCGCGATGGCGATGGCCGAGAGGTCGGAGGCGGCGTCTACCGGAATTCCGGCCGCCTTGCGCTCGGAATAGCGGTCCACGAGCCGCGCCGCGTGAGGCCGGGTGAGGATGGTGAAGCGCACCAGTTCCTCCATCACATCGACGATGCGCTCATAGTAGGCCGAGGGCTTCATCCGGCCGGCCTCGTCGAACTCCTGGAAGGCCTTGGCCACGCTCGACTGGTTGGGGATGGTGATCATCCGCATCCAGCGGCCCAGCAGGCGCAGGGTGTTGACGGCGTTGAAGCTCTGGGAACCGCCCGACACCTGCATCACCGCGAGCGTGCGGCCCTGGGTCGGGCGCATGCCGCCCAGGCTCAACGGCAGATGATCGATCTGCAGTTTCATCAGGCCGGAGACCTGGCCGTGGCGTTCCGGACTGCACCAGACCATGCCCTCCGACCAGAAGGCGTGCTCGCGCAACTCGCGCACCGCCGGGTGGTCGTCGTCGCCGGGCGAGCCCGGCAGAGGCAGGTCGGAGGGATCGAAGATGCGGGTCTCGCACCCCATTCGCTGCAGCAGGCGGGCGGCCTCCTCGACGCAGAGCCGCGAATAGGAGCGCTCGCGCAGCGACCCGTACAGGAGAAGGATGCGTGGCGGGTGGTCGTGCGGACCCAGGCCGCCGGCCGGTTCGTTCGACAGATAGGCCGCCTCCAGGGCCGGCAGATGATCGGGATCCGGCAGCGGCCGCAGGCGAGCGAAGATCATCCGAGATCCTTGGTCAGATAGGCGGCCGAGGCCGGGCAGATGTCCGCGAACTCGCGGGTTCGTCGGATCGCGGCGGGCGCGGCCGCCCGATCTGCGGCGGCGAAGCCGCGCCGGGCGAAGAAGGGTTCGGCTGTCGTGGTGAGCAGGTGGAGCCGTTCTCCGCCCATTTCGTTCGCCAAGGCTTCGGCGGCGGTCAGGATGCGGCTTCCGAGCCCCTGCGCCTTCCGGTCGGCGGATACGACCAGGGAGCGCAGCAGCAGGTCCCGCCCCTCCCCTTCCAGGCCGACGTATCCGGCCAGGGCGCTGTCGTCGTCGGCGCGGAAGTAGCGGCCGGCGCCGGGCTCCGGCAGGCCCTCGCCCTGCAGGACCGCGATCAAGCCGGCGTCATCGGCGTCCAGGAGATGCAGCACGACCATCAGGCGGCGTCCGCCGGCGGGGCCGTATCCGGAAACCAGCGCCGGCCCATCCACAGCGCGACCGACACCAGCAGGATCAGCACCGGCACCTCGACCAGCGGGCCGATGACCGCCGCGAAGGCGACCGGCGAGGTCAGCCCGAAGGCCGCGATCGCCACAGCGATGGCCAGTTCGAAATTGTTCGACGCCGCGGTGAAGGCCAGGGCGGTCGTGCGCGGATAGTCGGCCTCGATCAGCTTGCCCATGAGGAAGCTGACCACGAACATGACGAGGAAGTAGATCGTCAGCGGTATGGCGATGCGCAGGGCGTCCAGCGGCAGGGCCACCACCTCCCCGCCCTTGAGGCTGAACATGACCACAATGGTGAACAGCAGGGCGATCAGGGTGAGCGGTCCGATGCGCGGCAGGAAGCGCCGCTCGTACCAGTCGGCCCCGCGGCGGGCGATCAGACTGCGCCGGGTCAGGAAGCCGGCCAGGAAGGGAAGACCGAGGTAGACGAGAACGGCGCCGGCGATGGTCCAGACGCTGACGTCCACCACGCTGCCCTGCAGGCCGAACAGGGGTGGCAGGACGGTGAGGAAGACCCAGGCGTAGAGGCTGAAGAACAGGATCTGGAAGATCGAGTTGAACGCGACGAGACCGGCGACATACTGGTCGTCGCCCCGCGCCAGCTGGTTCCAGACCAGCACCATGGCGATGCAGCGCGCCAGCCCGATCAGGATCACGCCGGTCATGTATTCCGGCTGGTCGCGCAGGAAGATGACCGCAAGGGCGAACATCAGCACGGGGCCCAGCACCCAGTTCTGGAACAGGGACAGGGCCAGCACCCGCTTGTCGGCGAAGACGCGCGGCAGTTCCTCGTACCGGACCCTGGCCAGCGGAGGATACATCATCAGGATCAGGCCGATGGCGATCGGGATGTTGGTGGTCCCGACCGAGAGGCCGTCGACCCAGACGGGCAGGCCGGGAACCAGAGTCCCCAGTGCGACGCCCAAAGCCATGGCGGCGAAGATCCATCCCGTCAGCCAGCGGTCGAGAAAGGACAGCCGGCGCGGCGGGGCGGCGTCCGTGACCGGCGTATCGATCATCGCGCCACCCGAAGGCCAGCCGCGTCGATGACGACCTCGCCGTCCTCCTTGGTGAACGGCTTGAGATCATCGGCGGGCAGGAGGTCCAGAACGGCCTCGGACGGTCGGCACAGGCCGACGCCGAGAGGACTGACGACGATCGGGCGATTGAGCAGGATCGGATGGGCCTCGATCGCATCGAGCAACTGATCGTCTGTCAGGCCCGGGTCCCCGAGGCCAAGGTCGGCGAAGGGCGTGCCCTTGTCGCGCAACAGGTCGCGCAGCGGCTTGCCGGTTCGTTCCGCCAGCCAGGCGATCATGACGCGCGACGGCGGCGACTTCAGGTACTCGATGACGTGCGGCTCGATGCCGACATGGCGAATGAGCTCCAGAGCGTTGCGCGACGTCCCGCAGGCCGGGTTGTGATAGATGATGACGTCCACGGGATCCTCAGGCGCAGCAGGGGGTCAGTTCGGCCAGCAGAGGCTCGCATAGCTCCGCCCGGCCGCCGCAGCAGTCCTTGAGCAGGAACAGGACCAGGTCGCGCAGCCGGTCCAGATCGGCCCGGTAGATGATCGACCGGCTGCGACGCTCCGATTTGATAAGTCCCGCGCGGGACAGCACCCCTAGATGCGACGACAGGGTATTGGCCGGGATCGCCAGATGGTTGGAGATATCACCGGCCGGCAGCCCGGCCGGTTCGTGGCGCACGAGAAGGCGGAACGCCTCCAGCCGCGTCGACTGCGCCAGGGCGGCGAGAGCAAGAATCGAGGCTTCGGTTTCCATAGTTCCGAATTAGTCGAACCATGGAAATATTCAAGACCCTCGCCTCACCGTGGTCAGGTCGCTCGACGCCCCAACCTCGGAATGATGCGGATGTAGGCCAGTTCGGCCAGCAGCTCGATCAGCGTCTGGGTGACGATGATCGCCGGGACCAGGGGAATGGCGCCGGGCACGACGAGGGCCAGCGGCAGGACCACGAGCGAGTTGCGGGTCCCGGCGCTGAAGGCGACCGCGCGACCGGCCTCGGGCGTCAGACCCGCGAGCCGCGCGACGGCCCACCCGACGAGCGGCGCCAGCACGGCGAAGGCGACATAGACCGGCACGACGCTCAGGGTCCGGCCCAGCGTCTGTCCGAGTTGCGGCACGACGGCCGCCACGACGATGAACAGCACCAGGGCCGTCGCGGGCACCGGCGCTAGGCCAAGCCCGGACGAGACCCGGTCGCCCGCTTTGCTACGGACGGCCCAGGTCTGGACGAGCGCAGCCAGAACGAACGGGATGGCGATCAGCCAGACAAAGGCGTGGATGAACGGGCCCGGCTGCACATAGGCCGCCGCCTCAGCGCCGAGGAACAGCCGCAGATAGATCGGCAACAGCGCCATCTGGGCGATCAGCAGCACCGGGGTCGAGGCCAGCAGCAACCGGGCGTCCGCCTGCCCCAGATGAGCGAAAGTCACGACGTAGTCGATGCACGGGCAGAGCAGCACGATCAGCACGCCTAGACGGATCAGGGGATCGGCCGGCAGGAACTGGACCAGGCCCAGCACCAGCAAGGGCACGGCTATGAAGTTGACCGCCAGCAAGGCGCCCATGAACCGCAGTTCGCGCAGCGCCCGCCCGAGCGCCGCGACCGGCACATGCAGGAAGGTGACGAAGAGCATCAGGGCCAGCGCTGGGTTGATCGCACCTTCCAGGACCGCCGCGCCCGGGATCAGAGTCCCGACGACGGCCGCGACGAGCACGGCGGCGAAATAGATCCAGACCTGCCGGGCTTCGAGGGCGTCGCGAAGTTCAGACGTGTTCATCCCGGATCCCGCCCCTGCGGCGCTCCATCCTCGGTCGCCGGCAGGCCCGACCTGTCAGGCCTTTTCCTTGCAGCCGCAAGCGCCGTCCACCCTGCACGACGGCGCCGGGCGCTTCGGCCGCATCAGCACAAAGGCGGCGCCCAGAACGATCAGCATAAGCGCGCTGCAGGCGATCACATCCCATCTCTGGCTGAGAGCCCCGCCTGCGGCGGCCAGGGTCGCCCCGCCCATCACGAGCGCCGCGATCGGCACGGCGCAGCAGGCCGCGCAGGCGCCGGCCAGGCCGAGGACGACCCAAAGCGGTCTGATCTTCTTCCCGGGCGGTTGTTCGACGGTCATCGCAGCATCGCCATCAGAGCGGGTTCGATCCGGGGCCAGATCAAGGCCAGGGCGAGCATGAGGGTCGAGACGGTCATCATGATCACGGTCGAGCGCGCCAGCGGATGACCGCGGCGGAAGGTCCGCCACCCGAGCCATGCCCAGGCGGCCAGGACGATCGCCAGGGCGAGACCGGTGATCCACATATGGGCGCCCGCGAACCAGGCCAGGACCGCGCCGGACGCCCCCAGGGCCAGCACCGGGAAGGCCAGCGGCACAACGCAGCAGGCGGCGCAGCCGAGAACGGCGCCCGTGGTCGCGACGATGGAGCCGACGCCGACCGCCTTCTGGTTCGGGTCGCTCTTGGCGGGCTCGGTGATCAGCGGCGCGCCGGGATTGAGAGACGTCATGATCAGCAGCATCCACAGGGTTGGGCCCGGGTCGACGGACCCGAGGCGATAAAGTCTTCGAACAGGGTGTCGGCGGCGAGACGGGCGTCTTCCGGCGCCGTGACCACGAGACGGACCGACCCGGGCCGCGGCTCGATCTGGAAGGTCAGAAAGGCGCAGCAGGCGGTTTCCTGACGGACCAGTTCCTCGACGTCCGCGAGCGCGCCGGCCTCATAGTCGATGTGCAGCGTCAGATCGTCCCGGCGGTGGCCCTGAAGGCTGCGCTGGTTGAGATCCGCGATCCACCGCATCCGGGCCTGATAGTCGCCCGCGCCGAGGGTGCAAGCGATCGGAACGTCCTTCGACAGCATGTCTCACTCTCCTGAACGGCCCGACCCGCCGTTCCATTGGACGCCTTGTAGGACTTCAAGTAACTTTAGCTTCAAGCCCTATTTTCCGGATGACGACATGGACCACGCGCTTTCCATCGGAGCCCTCGCCAAGCGCAGCGGGACCAATCCCCCCACGATCCGCTACTACGAGGAGATCGGTCTGGTGCGCCGCGCCGCGCGTCGCGACGGCGGTCACCGCACCTATGGCGACGCCGACCTGAAACGCCTGACCTTCATCCGCCGGTGCCGCGAGCTGGGCTTTCCCATCGATCAGGTGCGCAGCCTGGTCGATCTGCTCGAGAACGGCGACCGCTCGTGCCTGGACGCCCGCGATCTGGCCCGACGAAACCTTGAGGACGTCCAGACAAAGCTCTCCGAACTGAAGGCGCTGGAGGCCGATCTGGCCAAGCTTGTGAACGACTGCGACGCGGCCTGTGCCGGCGGCCCAGGCCCGGACTGCGTGATCCTGGAAGACCTCACCCAGACCCGCGCCCGCTCGTGCTGTGGGCCGAAGGCGGCCTGAACGCGCAAGAGGGTCGGCCCCCACCGTAGACGACCGGGCGTAGATCTGCGGCTTCACCTGTCGCCTGCTTTCGGGTTCGATTCTCCCCGGGGCAGACACGGGAGTTCGACATGGCCCAGGCCGACCCGCCGCTCAGGCGCACGATCAAGAAACCGCAGTTGCGCCAGATGGTGCCGCTGGCCGACAGCACGATCTGGGAGATGGAGCAGCGCGGCCAGTTTCCACGGCGCTTCCTGCTGACGCCCCGCTGCGTCGTCTGGGACCTGGCCGAGGTGGAAGCCTGGCTGGCGCTTCGGCGGGCCAAGCCGATCCGCCGGGCGCCGCCGCCCGATGTCCGCAAGCGGATCACCCGACCGGTCAGAACCGCGGATCGAAGCGAGGGCCGGCCGTTTCCGGGATAGTCAGATCCGGCGTGAACCCGCGCCCCGCCTCCCAGGCGTCCACCGCATCCGACCACTGCTGGGCCATGTGGCGCCGCTGGGCCTCGAACTCGGCCTTGTTGTAGACGCCGCGCGACGATCGCTCTTCGTGGGCGAGGCATTTCTCGATCCAGTCCGAGTTAAAGCTCATCTCGTGCAAGAGCGTGGAGGCCGTGCGCCGCAGATCGTGGACCGTGAAGGGCTCCAGGGGCAGATTGCGATTGCGCGCCAGCTCGGCGATGGCGCTGGTCACCCGGTTGAAGGTCGCCCGCGACATCGGCGCGTCGGCGTCATAGCGGGACGGCAAGATGTAGCGGGAGTTCCCGGCGCAGGTCTTCAGCGCGATCAGGATGTCGAGCATCTGGGTCGACAGATAGACGTTGTGCGGCCGCGACCGCTTCATCCGCTCTTTCGGGATCGACCAGACTGCGTTCTCGAAGTTGACCTCATCCCAGGTCCCGTCCTGCAGCTCGCTCTTCCGCACCATGCTCAGCAGGATGAATTTCAGCCCGAGGCGGATGGTCGGCAGGGTGGCCACCTCCCCCAGCAGGTTCAGCGCGATCCGGATCTCGCTCGGCGACAGGGACCGGTCCCGCGGCCGGAAGGTGGCGATCGAGGCCGGCCCAACCCCGTCCGCGGGATTGTCGATCTTCTCGCCGTGCAGGATCGCGTAAGCATAGATCTGTTTGACGATGTCCCGGACGTGGATGGCCGTCGCCGGGGCGCCGCGATCCACGATGGTCATGCAGTGCGCTCTCAGGTCGTTCGGCGTGATCTCGTTCAGAAGCCGGTTTCGCCATTCGGGCAAAACTTCCCGGTTGAAGATCGACCGTCGCATCTGACGCGTGCTGTCGGCCATCGGAGCGTGCTCCATCCATCGGGTCGCCACCTGTTCAAACCTCTGGGCCTCTCTCAGCCGACGCTTCACGCGTTGCTTGTCCAGCGCGGGCGAAACGCCGTCGGCGATCAGGCGCTTCGCTTCACGCAGCTTTTCCCGCGCCTCCCCCAAGGAGAGGCCGGTCGGACCGTAGGAACCGAAGGTCACCGTCTCGCGCCGCCCGTTGAAGCGATAGTCGTATCGGAAAGCGATGCCGCCTGTCGGTGTTACGAGGACGTACAAACCGTCCCTGTCGGTCTTTTTGTACGCTTTTGATTTCCCTCGCGTATTTCGCAATTCTGCGTCGGTAAGCATCCAATTTTCACTCCAAAAGACCGTCAGGCTTTTTCGGGGTCTTTCGGGACGTTTTTCTCAGCCCAATCCGTAGCTTGGGCCAAAAAAAAGACCGTCAGGACCCCTTCAGCCCTATGACGCTATGGAGCGGGGTCTCCGCGAGCAATGGCCGCGAGACCGTCAGAGAGACCGACACAAACGAAAGCAGCCCCTCGAAAGGTATCGAGAGGCTGCGTAATCATTTATCTTGTAAGTCAGTGATTTAGATCGGTATTTCAAAGCGTGATCGAAAGACTCCGAAAGCTCTGAATCATTCCCACTCGATGGTGCCCGGCGGCTTTGAGGTCACGTCGTAGACGACGCGGTTGACGCCGCGGACTTCGTTGATGATGCGGGTGGCGGTCTTGGCCAGGATGTCCCAGGGGAACTGATAGAAGTCGGCGGTCATGCCGTCGGTGGAGGTGACGGCGCGCAGGGCCAGGACTTTTTCGTAGGTGCGGGCGTCGCCCATGACGCCGACGGTCTTGACCGGCAGCAGGACGGCGAAGGCCTGCCAGATGTCGTCATAGAGGCCCGCCTTGCGGATTTCGTCCAGATAGATGGCGTCGGCGTCCTGGAGCGTGGCCACGGCGTCGGGGGTGAGCTCGCCGGGGATGCGGATGGCCAGGCCCGGTCCGGGGAACGGGTGGCGGCCCACGAAGGCGTCGGTCAGGCCCAGTTCGCGGCCCAGGGCGCGGACCTCGTCCTTGAACAGCTCGCGCAAGGGTTCGACCAGTTTCAGCTTCATATAGTCGGGCAGGCCGCCGACATTGTGGTGGCTCTTGATGACGTGGGCCTTGCCGCTGGACGAGGACACGCTCTCGATCACGTCGGGATAGAGTGTGCCCTGGGCTAGGAATTCGGCGCCTTCGATCTTGGCGGACTCGCGGTCGAAAATCTCGATGAAGACGCGACCGATGATCTTGCGCTTGGTCTCGGGGTCGGAAATCCCGGCCAGCTCGCCGAGGAATTCCTTCGACGCATCAACGTGGACCAGCGGGATGTTATAGTGTTCGCGGAACAGGGTCGTGACCTGGGTCGCCTCGTCCTTGCGCAACAGGCCGGTGTCGACGAAGACGCAGGTCAGTTGATCGCCGATGGCCTCATGGATCAGGACGGCGGCGACCGATGAGTCCACGCCGCCGGACAGGCCGCAGATCACCTTGGCGTCGCCGACCTGTTCGCGGATCTGGGCGATCTTCTCGTCGCGGTAGGCAGCCATGGTCCAGTCGCCCTTCAAGCCCGCGATCCCGTGGGTGAAGTTCTTCAGCATCTGATGGCCGCGCGGGGTGTGCATCACCTCCGGGTGGAACTGAACGCCATAGAAGCGGCGGGCTTCGTCGGCGATCACCGCATAGGGCGACCCGTCGGACGAGGCGACCACGTCGAAGCCTTGCGGAATGGCGACGATCTTGTCGCCGTGGCTCATCCAGACCTCTTCGTTCTCGCCGACGGGGGCCAGGTCGGCCAGCAGGGGCGAGGCCTTCTGAACCGTGATCTCGGCGCGGCCGAACTCGCGGGTGTGGCCGCCCTCGACCTTGCCGCCCAACTGTTCGCACATCGTCATCTCGCCGTAGCAGATGCCCAACACCGGCACGCCCGCCTCGAACACGCCCTGCGGCGCGCGGGGGCTGCCTTCCTCGTGGACGCTCTCAGGACCGCCCGACAGGATGATGGCCGCCGGCTTCATGGCGGCCAGGGCAGCCTCGGCCTTGTGGAACGGATGGATCTCGCAATAGACGCTGGCCTCGCGCAGGCGGCGCGCGATCAGCTGCGTCACCTGACTGCCGAAATCGACGATGAGAACCTTTTGGTGCGGCGTGGTCATGACGTGATCGAATCCGGGGAGAGTTGCGCGGGGTCTTGGCCCTGTAGGGCCGGGATTTCAAGGGCGGCGAGGCCGTCGGCCTCCAGCACGGCGACCAGCCGATCCAGCGCGACGGCCAGATTGCGATCGACGTGATGCAGGGTGGCGGTCCAGTCCTCCAGCGCCTTCAGCTCGGCCCGGCCGTCCGACACGCCGCGAAGCGCAATCAGCGGCAGGCCGAAGGTCTGGGCGGCGCGGACCAGGGCCCAGGTCTCCATGTCCACCATCTCGGCGTCGATGGCGTCATAGGCGGCGCCGGACACGACGTTCGCGCCGGTCGACAGGCGCGCGACCGGCACGCCGGGGATGGGGCATGGCAGGGGCAGGACCGCCGGCTGGTCCAGCAGCGGCGTCACCCCTTTCGGGAAGCCCAGCGGGCTGGCGTCCATGTCGCGATAGGCGACCGAGGCGGCCTGATAGACGGCGGCGTGTTCCAGAACGCGCGACCCGCACGACCCCAGCGACACGATCAGGTCCGGAAGGTCGCCCGCCGCCTCCAGCCGCGCCAGGGCGGCGCTCAGGCTCACGGCGGCCTCGACCGGACCGACGCCGGTCATCAGCGGCTGGATGCGGGCACGCAGGTGATCGCCATATTCGGCCGGGGCCGCCATGACATAGAGGACCGAGACCTCGCCATGCCGCTCCAGCCGCCCCGCCGTCACGCCGTGCGCTCGTACAGGGCGATGAAGAAGCCGTCGGTGTCGGCCGATGCGGGCGACAGACGCAGACGCGCGCCGGACGCGAGTTCGGCGAACTTCGCCCCGGCGGCCTTGGTCAAGAATCCTCTCGCCTCTCCCGCATCGCCGGAGAGGATCGGCAACGGTCGGAATTCGGGATGGGCGGCCTCGAAGGCGTCGGCGCTGGCCTCGTTCTCGCGCGCCAGCATCGAACAGGTGACATAGGCCAGACGTCCGCCCGGCTTCACCAGCTTGGCCGCCTGACCCAGGATGCGGACCTGCAGGCCGTGCAGCTTCTCGACCTCGTCCGCCGTCAGACGCCAGGCGTCCTCGGGGCGGCGACGCCAGGTGCCGGAGCCGGAACAGGGCGCATCGACCAGCACCAGATCAGCCTGTCCGTTCAAATCCTCCAGACCGCCGCCGTTCTGGCCGATCAGCACCAGATCCGCCTCCACGCCCGCGCGTTGCAGGCGGGGGCGGATGTTCTCCAGCCGCTTGTTCACGACATCGGACGCGATCACTTTCCCCTGCCCGCCCATGGCCTGCGCCAGACCCAGGGTCTTGCCGCCGCCGCCGGCGCAGTAGTCGACCACCGTCGAACCGGGTTCCGCGCCCGCCAGCCAGCAGACGACCTGGCTGCCTTCGTCCTGAATCTCGAACCGGCCGGCCTTGAAACCGTCCAGCGCCTGGATGTTGGGCGGCGGTTCGCTGGGCAGGCGCAGGCCCCATTCGGACCAGGGCGTGCGCGACGGCTCCAGACCCGCGTCGCGCAGTTCGGCCTCGACCTCTTCAACCGTGGCGACGGCGCCGTTGACGCGCAGGTCGATGGGCGCGCGCGGCGCCATCAGGGCGTGGGCTTCCTCGACCCAGCGGTCGCCGAAGACAGCCTTGAAATCCTCGACCACGAACTCGGGCAGGCCCGCCGCGACCCAGCCGGGCAGTTCGCCCTGCCCCGCCGTGATGCGGCTGCGTTCCTGTTTCGACAGCGGACGCGGGCCATAGCCGTCGCCCGAATGCAGGGCCTCGATCTCTTCCAGCGACAGGCCGTCGATGGCGTGCAGCGAGCCGATGACCAGCGCCCGCCCGTCCTCGCGCCCGCCCATAATCCATGACAGGCGCCCGCGCGCGCGCAGCACCTTATAGACGCGGTCGGCGATGGCGCGGCGGTCCTTGGACCCGGCGTAGCGATTGGCCCCGCCCCAGGCTTTCAGGACGGCTTCGGCCGGTTGGCGGCCCTGGGCGATGGCGTCCAGGACGGAGGCGGCGGCGGCGAGACGGGCGGCTGGGGTCAAGACAGGCTTTCAGACAAGAAACAGGGACGCCAGCACCATGACCAGCCCCGCAAGCGAGACCACCCAGACCAGCGACCGGACATAGGGAACGCCAAAGGCGTAGAGCGGCACATAGACGACGCGCGCCCAGAAATAGAGCGCCGTCCCCCACAGGGTCAGGGGGCCGGCGGCGCCGATCACATGGGCGATCAGCACCGCGCCGATGAACAGCGGCAGGGTCTCGAACAGATTGGCCTGGGCCCGTTCCAGACGGCCGGTCAGCGGGCGGGTCGACGTCGGCGTGACGTCGCGCGCGCCCGCATTCCATTTCGAACCGAACTCGACCGTCCGCGCCCCTGCGGGCAGGAAGACCTGGACCAGCGCCAGGATCAGCGTCAGGGCCAGATAGGTCAGTTCGGTCGTCATGGTCTTATCCCTGTCTGTAGTTCGGCGCCTCGCGCGTGATCATCACGTCGTGGACATGGCTTTCCCGCAGGCCCGCCCCGGTGATCCGCACGAAGCGGGCGCGTTCCTGGAAGTCGGGGATCGTCGCACCGCCGACATAACCCATCGAGGCGCGAAGCCCGCCGACCAGCTGGTGCAGCACCGGCGCGATCGGCCCCTTGTAGGCGGTCTGGCCTTCGATGCCCTCGGGCACCAGCTTCTCGGACGAGACTTCCTTCTGGAAATACCGATCCGCCGATCCGCGCGCCATCGCCCCGACCGAACCCATGCCGCGATAGGATTTGTAGCTGCGGCCCTGGTACAGGAAGACCTCGCCGGGGCTTTCGTCGGTGCCGGCGAACATCGAGCCCATCATGGCCACGTTCGCCCCGGCCGCGATGGCCTTGGCCAGGTCGCCCGAATATTTGATGCCGCCGTCGGCGATGACCGAGGCGCCCGTGCCCCTGGCGGCGCGCGCGGAGTCCATCACGGCCGTCAGCTGCGGCACGCCCACGCCCGCGACGATGCGGGTGGTGCAGATGCTGCCCGGACCGATGCCGACCTTGACCGCATCGGCGCCCGCGTCGATCAGGGCGCGCGTGGCGTCATAGGTGGCGACGTTGCCGGCGATGATCTGCAGCCGGTTGTTCTCGCGCTTGATGCGCTCGACCACCTGGGCCACCGAGGCGGAGTGTCCGTGGGCGGTGTCGATCACCACCACGTCGCAACCCGCGTCGGCCAGGGCCATGGCGCGCTCGAACCCGGCGTCGCCGACGGTGGAGGCCGCGCCGACCAGCAGGCGGCCCTGCTCGTCCTTGGCGGCGTTGGGGAAGGCCTGGGCCTTCTCGATGTCCTTCATTGTGATCAGGCCGACGGCCCGATAATCCTCGTCCACCACGATGACCCGCTCGATCTTGCGGGTGCGCAGCAGTTCGCGGGCCTCATCGCGGCTGGCGCCCTCGCGCACCGTGATCAGATCGCCCGTGGTCATCAGCGAGGCGGCGGTGACGTTCGGATCGCTCTCGAACCGCATGTCGCGGTGGGTCAGCATCCCGACCAGCTTGCCGGTGTCGGGATCGACGACGGGGAAGCCGGTGATCTTCCTGGCCTCGACGATCTGGCGCACCTCGCCCAGAGTGGTCTGGGGGCCGACCGTGACCGGATTGACCACCATCCCGCTTTCATAGCGTTTGACGGCGCGGACCTGTTCGGCCTGCTCCTCGATGGTCATGTTCCGATGCAGCACGCCCAGGCCGCCGGACTGGGCCATGGCGATCGCCAGGCGGCTTTCCGTCACCGTGTCCATCGCGGACGACAGCAGCGGGATGTTCAGTTTGATGTCGCGCGTCAGCTGGGTCGAGACATCGACCATCGCCGGCATGAACTCGGACGGGCCGGGTTCCAGCAAAACATCGTCGAAGGTCAGTCCTTCGCGTATCTCCATGGGGAGTCTCCGTTTTGCGGGCCGCGTATAACGGGATGCGGGGGTCGGGGGCAAGGGCTACGCCGGCTGATTTTCCGTGTTGTCAGGACCGCACCGCACAACAAGCCGCCCACGACTTCATCGTCCACACATCCCAGGATGAGGCCATCGAGAGAAAGGCGCTGACCGCGTTGCGGCGGCGGAAGACATGAGACCGTGAAGCACGGTGCATTCTTCTGTCCACCACGTCGTGACAGTTCGATTGCCGCTTGAACAACGAGGTCGTCATGACTGCGGTGCGAAAATCGAAGGCGGTTAGAGCGGCCCAAGAAGCTGCCATTCTGGCTGAACTGAAGGCCAGAAAAGATGTGGCCGATGCGACCGGAGCCGAAGCACGCAAGCGTAGCCGCTTAGCTGAAATTGAAACAAAGATCGCTTGGCCTATCGTGGTCAAAGACTTCTTTTTCAGGATGGGCTTTGCTGCGTTTCTAGCAAACGTCTTATCTTCCTTCAAAAGGTGACGCGCGTTATGGCCGCGATAGATTTTATTGCTTTGCAACCGTCGCGGCGGCTCACCATTCTGATCGCATGGTCGGCATGATCCTCAGCACCGCGCGAAAACTGGCGATGAAGATCGCCAGCTACGGGCTGATGCATCTGGTGGTGGCCATACTGACGGCCTTCGTCATCACCCGCGACTGGCGCGTCGCCCTGGCGGTCGGGGTGGTGGAGCCGATCTTCCAGACGCTGGCCTATTCCATCCACGACCGCGTGTGGCACCGCATCGAACGCCGTCGCATGGCGTCAGGGCTGGAAGAGGCGACCGAGGCCGTCGCCGCCCGCCTGGACGTCATGTCTCCGCAGGAACAGGCCCGCGTCCACGATCACGGCGACCAGAGTCACGGCCACAGCCACGCCCTGCCCCGCTCGTTCAAGCAGATCGCATTGAAGACCCTGACCTATGGCGTCATGCACTTCACCGTGGCAGTCGCCGTCGCGTACGCCCTGACGCACGACATCCGCACGGCCCTGGCCATCGGCATGATAGAGCCGCTGGTGCAGACGGTCTTCTTCACCGTGCACGACCGCATCTGGTCCAGGATCGAGGCCCGCCGGGCCCTGGTCGCCACGGCCTAAATCTTCCAGTCGATCTCGGCGCCATGCGGCTGACAGATCGCCAGGCGTTGCGTCTCGCTGCCGGGCCAGACAGTCAGATCGAGCGCCGGACGCCGGTCCACAGTGTCCGACATGGCCTCGAAACTCAGCCAGGCCAGAGGCGCGTCTTCGGTCGCCCCAGCGCCTGCGGCGGCGAGGCGCGCGCGAATGCGGGCCTGCCCCTCGGGCGGAAAATACTGATAGGCGATGGTGTGCATCACGACGCGACAGACGCCCGCCTCGGGCGCCGTCGACAAATTCGCCTCCAGCCAGTCGGCGGCGTCGGCCTGATCGATAGGCGGCGGATCGGCGGCCGCCAGATCCAGCGCCGCCTCCAGCCGCGCCAGCCGCTCGCGCTGATCCGCCCAGACCTAGGCGGCCAGTCGCGCGCGCGTCGCCGGGTCGCGCACGTCCAGCGGATTGCGATCCACTCCGGCTCTCCGCGCGATCTCGACATCGCCCCTTGGCGGCGAGGCGCCGGTCCAGGTCGGCGTCAGCCGCACGGGCGACCCGACCATCCCCGCCTCGATCTCTCCCAGACGGTAGGCATAGCGATCCAGCACGGTGTTTAGCCCGGCGCTGGCGCCCAGCTCATACAGCGCGAACGGCAGGCCGAACCGCTCGGCCAGCACAAGCAGGCCCGCCATCAGGGCGGCCGACCGGCCCACCTCATTGGTCTGCGGCGGACCGTCCAGCCAGGGCGACAGGCTGTCGGCGTGGTCGTCCAGCACCCGCGCCACGACGGCCCACGTCGCCACGTCATCCGGCGCCGGATGCGGCGGATAGATGGCCGCCAGCGCCTCGTCACGCCCTGACCGGGCCAGGGCGTGCAGCCCGCCCATCAGCCTCAGAGGCAGGGCGTCGCCCTGGTGCGAGGGGATGCCGGTCCACCCCAGCACCCGCCGTCCGATCGCGCCGTCCGCCGTCAGCCGCTCCCCGACCAATCGGCACAGCCGCCCGGTGAAGGGAGCCCCCGCCGCCGTGCAGATCACCGCCTGATCCGCGAACGCCCGTCGAACGGCGGCCTCGGTCATCGCTTGTTCAGCGCCACCAGAAAGACCTCGGCGCTGTCTTTCCGGCTGGAGGACGGCTTGACGTATTTCACCGTCTCGAACTCTTCGCGCAGACGGGTCAGAACCCCGCCCGCGTCCCCGCCCTGGAAGTTCTTGGACACGAAACTGCCGCCCGGCCGAAGGGTGCGAATGGCGAAGTCGGCGGCGATCTCGATCAATGCGATGATCTTCAGGTGGTCGGTCTGGCGATGGCCGATGGTGTTGTGCGCCATGTCCGACAGGACCAGGTCGGGCGGCCCGCCGATGGCGTCGATCAACTGCTGGTCCACGCCCGGCTCGGTGAAGTCGGCCTGGATCAGGGTTGCGCCGGGGATCGGCTCGATCATCAACAGATCCACGCCCGCCACCGCCGCCGCGCCGCGGTCCAGCGCCACCTGCACCCAGCCGCCCGGCGCGGCGCCCAGGTCGATGACCCGCGACCCGCGCTTGATCAGGCGAAACTTGTCGTCGATCTCGATCAGCTTGAAGGCCGCGCGCGAACGCCAGCCTTCCGCCCGCGCGCGCTCGGACCATTTGTCCGACAGCTGGCGCTTGATCCACTGCTGGCTCGACATCGACTTGGTGTCGGCCGTCTTCATCTTGGCGCCCATGCCGCGTCCGGCGGCGGTCCCGCCGGTGGGGGGACGCACCATGCGGCGGCGTTCGGGGGGCTTTTCGTCTTCGCTCATCGTTCCCACATAGCCGTCAGACGCGTTGCGGGCTATGTCCCGCCTCAAATCAACCCTCAAGAGGACGACCGAAATGGCCGACACCCTGACCTTCACCCTGGACACCGGCGACGGCGAAGCCCGCGACGTGGTCATCAAGCTGCGCCCCGACCTGGCCCCCGGCCATGTCGAACGCATCACCGAACTGGCCAAGGAAGGCTTCTACGACGGCGTGGTCTTCCACCGCGTGATCCCGGGCTTCATGGCCCAGGGCGGCGACCCCACCGGCACCGGCACCTCGGGTTCGACCAAGCCGAACCTGAAGCAGGAATTCTCGGCCGAGCCGCATGTGCGCGGCGTCTGCTCGATGGCCCGCACGTCCGACCCGAACAGCGCCAATTCGCAGTTCTTCATCTGCTTCGACGACGCCACCTTCCTGGACCGCCAGTACACGGTCTGGGGCCAGGTCGAGTCCGGCATGGAGCACATCGACGCCCTGCCGAAGGGCGAGCCGCCCCGCGCGCCCGGCAAGATCGTCAAGGCGACGGTCAACTAAGACAGGACAGGCCCGGACATCGCGTCCGGGCCTTTTTCGTTCGCGACGCCCTTGCCGGCGACCGACGGGGCCCCGATGTCCTCTTCGGAGGTTGGGCGATTTCGGACTATTCAGACTCCTCGGACTCTCTGGACTCCGTTTTTTCGGCGGTCGTCTGAAACGTCGCGTGATCGGCGGCTTGCTCCTTCGCCTTCGCCGGGTTAGGCGTGGCCCAACGCGCCGATATTCATCAGGCAGTGAAAAGAGGGAGACCGATGGGAAAGATCTACGCTGACGTGAAGTCCGCGCTGGAGGGCCTGACCTTCGACGGCATGACCGTCATGTCCGGCGGCTTCGGCCTTTGCGGCATCCCCGAGAACCTGATCGCCGGCCTGCGCGACACGGGCGTCAAAGGCATCACCGTCATCTCCAACAATGCGGGCGTGGACGGCTTCGGCCTGGGCCAACTGTTGGAGACGCGGCAGATCGCCAAGATGATCTCGTCCTACGTCGGCGAGAACAAGGAGTTCGAACGTCAGTATCTGGCCGGCGAACTGGAACTGGAGTTCAACCCTCAGGGCACGCTGGCCGAGCGCATCCGCGCGGGCGGCGCCGGCATCCCCGCCTTCTTCACCGCCACCGGCGTCGGCACCCTGGTCGCCGAAGGCAAGGAGGTCAGGAACTTCAACGGCCGCGACTACGTCATGGAGACCGGCCTCATCGCCGACCTGTCCATCGTCAAGGCCTGGAAGGCGGACGAGCGCGGCAATCTGGTCTTCCGCAAGACCGCCCGCAACTTCAACCCGATGATGGCCACGGCCGGCAAGGTCACGGTCGTCGAGGTCGAAGAGATCGTCCCCGTCGGTTCGCTCGATCCCGATCACATCCACACGCCGGGCGTCTATGTCGACCGCCTGATCCAGACCGTGTCCGAAAAGCGCATCGAACAGCGCACCGTCCGTCAACGTGCTGCCGGCGCCGCCGCCGGATCGGAGGTCTGATCATGCCCCGCACCCGCGAACAACTGGCCGAACGCGCCGCCCAGGAGCTTCAGGACGGCTTCTACGTCAACCTGGGCATCGGCATCCCGACCCTGGTGGCCAACTACATCCCCGACGGCATGACCGTGACCCTGCAGTCCGAGAACGGCATGCTGGGCATGGGCCCCTTCCCCTATGAGGGCGATGAGGACCCCGACCTGATCAATGCCGGCAAGCAGACGATCACCGAGATCCCGGAGTCGTCCTATTTCAGCAGCGCCGACAGCTTCGCCATGATCCGGGGGGGACACATCAACCTGTCGATCCTGGGCGCGATGGAAGTGGCCCAGAACGGCGACATCGCCAACTGGATGATCCCCGGCAAGCTGGTGAAGGGCATGGGCGGCGCCATGGACCTGGTCGCGGGCGTCAAGCGCGTGGTCGTGGTCATGGAGCACGCCAACAAGCACGGCCAGTCCAAGGTCTTGAAGGCCTGCACCCTGCCCCTGACCGGCACGGGCGTCGTCAGCCGCATCATCACCGACCTGGCCACCTTCGACGTCAAGCCGGACGGCAGCGGTCTGGAACTGATCGAACTGGCCGACGGCGTCACCCTGGACGAGGTCGCCGCCAAGACCGAGGCCGCCTATTCGGTAGCCGCCGGTCTCTGACGCCCCACCGGGTTTGATCGGGCTATCGAGGGATCAATCCAGCCGCGTCTGCACGCGACGCAGATACGGCTGGCCCTCGATCTCGCTCAGTATGGTCACGGACCGGCCTTCGCGCGGCGCGACGACGGTGCAGGTGAAGCCTTGAAACGGGCGGCCGTTTCGCCACAGCACCAGCAGGCCGGATGACGGAATCTCGGCGCGATAGGTGTCCCCGTCGGCACGATCCAGTTCATCCATACGGGCGTTGATCGCCGCCACGTCCGGATAGTCGCGCGTGGAAGCGAAATACATCATCTCGCCATTCGGACGGAACCGCATGTAGTCCTGAGGCGCGATGGCGGCCAGGTTCTCCACGCCCGGCTCGTCCGAACGCAGCACCTGGCTCTTCCACAGTCCCACCACATCGGCATAGGCGCATGGCCGCCCTTCAGACAGGGGCTTGGTCGCCACCTGCGCCTGGGCCGTCGTCGCCGCCAGGGCCATAACGGCCGATAGTCCGACGAGCTTCAGCATCCACCCGCCTCCCCTCTTGCAGATCAGTTGGCCGACTGGATCGTCCAGTCGGCGATTTGCGTATTGATGTCCCGCGTCGCCGTGTCGAAGGCGGCGACGATGGCCGAGACCCGGTTCTCGCCGGCCGGTTGGGTGACGGTGAAGACCCGCTCGACCGAGCGGCCCTGCTCGGGCCGGATGGCGCCGCCGCCCGCCTGCCGCTCGGGCGTCGAGCGCAATTGGGCGCGCGCCGTGACCACGACCTCAGGCGTAGCACCCGGCGCCGCATAACGGGCCTCGAAGGTCGTGACCGTCACCTGCAGCACCAGCGGCGGCGTACCCGGCTCGCGGCGGCCCAGAACGCGGATGCGGTCGGCGCGATTGGCGAAGGCGGCCTTCAGGCTGTCGTCGAACAGGGTGGAAGCCGGCGAAACCCAGCGCGCACCGGCGATATAGGCGGTCTCAAGCCCGGTCACGCCCAGGATGCGGTCGTCGCCTGCCGCCTGCGGAAACTCGATGCGGCGGATGGACACCGTCAGCGGGGCGGGCGTGTCGCCGACCGTCGACGGGGCGGCCATCGGCAGTCCGAAACGATAGTTCTGCACCGGATCGGGCGTGGACAGCAGCGCACATCCGCTAAGCGCGGCCGCGATCGCCAGACCGGCCGACAGATGAAGGGCGGGACGAAGGATCACGGCTGCACCTCGAGTTCTTTGGATTGGGGACGCCCGATGAAGTCGCGCGGGCTGGCGCGCACGTCGTCGATCAGCGATTGGAGGGAGCGGGTGGCGTCCTGCAACTCCTCGATCGTGCCCGTCAATTGCGGCAGGCTGGTCGTCGCGAAGTCGCCCAGAGGCCGCTCCAGCCCGGTGATCGAACGGTTGGCCGAGGCGATGGCCGTGCGGGCCTCGACCGTCGCGCGGTTGATGTTGGCGATAGCCTCGCGGCCATCGGTGTTGATGATCTGGCGCGTGTCGACGGCCAGGCCCTGGTATTCCTTGACCGCCGCATTGGCGTTGGTCACGGCCTCTTCCAACTGCTGGAAGATGGCCTTGCGGGCTTCCAGTTCGGTGGTCAGGGCCTCGACGTTCTTCACGCTGGTCGAGAAGCTGCGAATGTTGTCGTCCGACATGACGCGGTTGATGCGGTTCAGGGCGTCCACCGTCTGGGCCAGCACCGTGCCCGACCCGCTGAGCAGTTCGGCGATGGGCGACGGCTGGCTTTGCAGCACCGGCACGACGTTGTCGGGGTATTGATCCTTCAACAGGGCGCTGTTCGGCGAACCGGCGGTGATCTGGATGTAGTTGAGGCCCGTGATGCCCTGCGGCTCCAACTGGGCGCGCGACGTCACGCGGACCGGAGTGGTGGCGTCCACCCGCACCCGCGCGATGACCTGGTCTCCACGCTTGGTGTCGATGTGCAGGTCCGTCACCTCGCCGACGCGGATGCCGTTGAAATGCACCTCGCCACCCTCCGACAGGCCGTTGACCGGCCCGTAGAAGACGATGTCGTAAAGGTCGTAGTCGCTGTTGAACTGCAACCGGGCCAACCAGATGGTGAACACGGCCAGGGCCGCCAGCAGGGCGACGGTGGCGATGCCGACCGCGGCGTAATGTGCGTCTCTTTCCATGCTCGGCTCTCCTCAGGCCTTGATCCGGGCGGCCGCGCGACCGCGCGGTCCCAGGAAGTATTCCTTGATCCACGGATGATCGGAACGCTCCAGTTCCTGAACCGTGGCCTTGGCCACCATCCGTTTGTCCGCCAGCACCGCCACCTTGTCGCAGATGGCGTACAGCGTATCGAGGTCGTGGGTGATCATGAACACCGTCAGGCCCAGGTCGTCCGCCAGCTTGCGGATCAGATCGTCGAAGGCGGCGGCGCCGATAGGGTCCAGGCCCGCCGTCGGCTCGTCCAGGAAGATCAGTTCGGGATCCAGCGCCAGGGCGCGCGCCAGGCCGACCCGCTTCTTCATCCCGCCCGATAGTTCGGCGGGCTTCAGATAATGGTGCTCGGGCTTCAGCCCCACCATGGCGATCTTCAGTTCGGCCAGCTCGTAGATGGTCGATTTCGGCAGCCTGGTGTGTTCGACCAGGGGCGAGGCTACGTTCTCCAGCACGCTGAGGGCGGAGAACAGGGCCCCCTGCTGGAACAGGACGCCTGTCCGCCGCTCGATATCGGCGGCCTCGGCGTCGGTCAGATTGGCGCGGTCGTAGCCCAGCACCTTCACCGTGCCGCCCTCGGGTTGTTTCAGGCCGATGATGGTGTTCAGCAGCACGGTCTTGCCCGCGCCCGATCCCCCGACGACGCCCAGCACCTCGCCACGCAACAGGTCCAGATCGAGGTTCTCGTGGATGACCCGGTCGCCGAACTGACTGCGCAGGCCGCGCACCTCGACCATGATGTCTCGGCCGTCTTTTTCCTGCATCTTGCCGTCTCCGACCGGCGCGGTCTGGGCGTCGGTCATATGTTCAGCTCCAGGAAGATCAGGGCGAACACGGCGTCCAGCAGGATGATGGCGAAGATCGCCTGAACCACCGCCGCGGTCACTCGACGGCCCAGGCTCTCGACATCGCCGGCCACCGCCATGCCCTGACGGCAGCCGATGGCGGCGATGACCAGGGCGAAGACCGGCGCCTTAACCAGGCCGACCATCATGTGCTGGGCCATGCTGCCGTCCTCGAGCAGCCGCTGGAAGAAGAAGGCCGGTCCCAGGTTTAGGGACGACCAGCAGACGATCAGGCCGCCCAGCAGGCCGCCGATCATCCCCAGGAAGGTCAGCAGGGGCAGCATCAGCACCAGGGCGGCCAGGCGCGGCACGACCAGGGCCTGAAACGGGTTGACCCCCATCACCTCCATGGCGTCGACCTCCTGGTTCATCCGCATCGACCCGATCTCGGCGGCGAAGGCGGAAGCGGACCGGCCCGCCAGCAGCACGGCGGCGATGACCACGGCGAATTCGCGGAACATGGCCACGCCGATCAGTTGAACCGCGAACACCTGGGCGCCGAAGTCCGTCAGCAGGTCCACGCCGATGAAGGCCACGACCGCTCCGATGAAGAAGTTGGTCATCATGACGATGGGAATGGCGTCCAGACCCGCGCGCTCGGCCTGGCTGAACCACGCGGGCCAGCGGATCGCGCCGGGGTGTTTGGCGGCCTCGACCACCGCCGTCATCAGCCGTCCCAGGAAGGCCAGGGACAACACCGCCTCGGCCCAAAAATCATAGACCCCTCGCCCCACCTTGGCGAACGTGCGGGTGAAGGCGTCCGGCCGCTTGGGCGCCGGCGCGCTCTTGCGTTCCAGCACCTCGATCATCTGGTAGATTCGGCCGGCTTCGGGCCTTTCCTTCCACGCCCCCCTTGGCAGCCGCCCGTTCGACGCCTGCACCAGCGCCAAGGCGCCGGCGGTGTCGAAACGGCCCAGGTCGGTGGTGTCGATTCCGACGATATCGCGGCCGTCGAGGTCGCGACCCAGCTCGCGCGGCAGTCGTCCAAGCGCCGTCGTCGTCCAGTCGCCCGTCAGCCGCAGCTTCGCCGTTCCATCGGCGGCGTCCACGATCTCGTATTGCGCCGGGCTCATCAGGCCTCGGACGTCGAATTTGAATTCTGGACGGACATCGTCGCCCCCAACAGACCGTGAGACGGATCGGGCCGCGGCCCGTTCAGCCTCATGCGCACGCGGGCAGGCTTAGTCAACGCACGATGACATTGCGGCTGCGCTTTCAAGCGCAACTGTGTCGCGACTATGCGCTTCATGGGCCCTCCACCGCCACGCTGGCGTCGAACACCAACGCGGCCGAGGACGTTTTGTTCTGTCGAAGCCGAACCTTGGCCGGTCGCCTTATCGCAGAAGGTCCAGCAGCGAGGTGCTCTTCAACGAATTGACGATCTGCGCCGACGCCTGGATGGCGACCTGGGCCAGTTGCAGGTCGGTGATCGCCTTGGCAGGATCGTAGCCGCTCTTGTCCTTCATCATCTTCTGCAGCGCCGTCTTCTGCCCTTCGTGGGCGTCCAGCGCGGTCTCGACGTGGTTCTGGAGCAGGCCGTTCTTGGCCGTCTGATTGGTCAGCTCGGCGTTGACCTTGTCGAACTGATCCATCTGCGCCTTCAGGAAGGCCGTAACGTTCGCGTCCGGCTGGCCCGTCAGCGTGCCCGACCCCGCCGGCGTGTAGGTGACGCCGTTCACCGTCACCGGCGAACCGTTCTGGAAGGCCTGCAAGTTCCGGAACACCTCTGTCAGCGGGCCGCCCACTTCGTTGGCCAGGAATCCGGTCTCAAGCGTGGTGTTCTCGTCGATGCGCGACTTCTGTTTCAAGCTGTCGTTGGCGAAGGTCGATGCGGTCGATGGCGCAGCCGCCAGATCCGCCAGGGTCCTGGCCGTCGCAGGCGCCGTGTCGCCCCGCCCGCCGCCGAACAGATAGGCGCCCTGATGCTCGGCGTTCAGTCCGCCCACCACCGTCTGGTACTGCAGGCCCAGCTCGGTCATCAGATTGTCGATCCGTCCGGCCGCCAGCGAATTGGCGATCGCCTCGCGTGCGCCGGTTCCACCTTCGTAGATGCGGGTCAGGGCCATATCCTGCGCGCTCAGCCGCGCGGCGGCCGTCTCGCCGGTGGAGATGAAGCCTTCCAGCCGCGCCTGGGTGGACGTCAGGCTGGTCAGGGATTCGGCGCCCCGGCCATAGCCGGCCATGTCGGTGGCGATCTTCTCGCTGGCGATACGCTCCTGCGCCTGTTCCGCGCGGCTCTGGGCGCTCATCAGATCCAGCAGGGCGGACTGGTAGTTTCCGAAGGTGGCGACGCGCGTCATTTCAGCATTCCGATCAGAACGTCGTACATGTCCTTGCTGGCCTGGATCAGGCGGGCCGAGGCGTTGTAGGCCTGCTGGAAGGTGGTCATGTTGACCAGTTCCTCGTCCATGTTCACCCCTTCCGCCGATGTACGGCGGCTGTCCGCCTCGCGCGCCAGGGCGGTGGCGGTCTCGCTGCGGCTCTTGGCGGCCGCGGCCTTGCCGCCGATGTCGCCCGCGAAGTCGGCCGCATAGGCGGATAGCGTCTTGGTCCCGCCCGCGTTGCCGCCGGCCGCGCCGAAGGTGACGTTGCGCTTGCCCACATCGCCCAGCAGCAATCCGCCGCGTCCGTCGTTCTTGCTGAGCGCCGGCGTCCCCGCCGTCGCAGAAAGGTTCAACTGGGCCAGCGCCAGCTTGCCGGGGTCCTGCTGAATATCGCCGCGCACCGTATAGGCGCCCGCGCGCGTCGCACCGGTCGCCCCCAGGCCGAACAACTCCGACATCGACAGGCCCGACGGGTTCTGGGTCGTGCCGTCCTTGATCACGCTCATCGTCTGGGCCGAGGCGTCATAGGCCTTGAAGCTCAGCTTGCCCGCAGCATCCAGGCTGAAGGCGCCGTAGCGGCCGACGCCGCTGACCGGATCGTTCAAGGCCGTCAGCAGTTCGCCCATCGTTCCCGTCCCGGCTGGAACGGCGACGGTGACGTCGCGCATGCGCGAACCGGATTCGCCCGAGAAGCGGAACGTCAGGCTTTCCCCCGGATCGAAACCGTGCTGCGAGGCCAGCGTCAGTCCCGTTTCGTAGAAGGTCGGCGTCGTGGTCGTGACCAGGTCGTTCAACCCGAACCAATGGGAGAAGCCGCGCCCGCCCTTGGCGCTGGGCGTCGTCGCGTCGTCGGCGATGGCGACCCCGTTCCCGCCATTCCCGTCCAATCTCAGAACCCCGTCGGCGAAACTGGCCGTCGCCGCACCGCCCAGTTGGGCGTTCAGCACACTCAGAAAAGTCGTCGGGTCCGCCGCCACGCCGTTGACCGTCATGGTCGCGCCGGAAAAGACGATCTCGGCAGAAGCCTGGACCACGCCCGCGCCGTCGACGGCCGTGATGGTGGTCTTTCCGGTGAATCCCGCTAGGGCGGTCTCCAGCGCCTGGCCGGTGTTGCGGCCGTTCAGAACCGTCGGCGCGGGCACGCTGCTGTTGGCGTTATGGGCGCGGTTCAGTTCGTCGGCGAGGCGGGCGGTCAGTTCGCCCAACCTCGCGGCCGCCGCCGGCGCCTCGACGTCGCGCAGTTCGATCAGCCCCTTGATCTGTCCCGAAGACACCCCGTCCAGCAGCGGCCAGCGCGTCCCGCTGGGCTCGGTGATCATGATGTCCGAAAAGGCGGTCGTCGCATCCACCGTCCCGGCCGCCTGATAGGACAGCGTCGCGTGCCCCTCGCCCACCAGGGTCGTGCCCGTGCCGGTGCGCAAGGTGACGCCGCCGTTCGAGCGTGCTTCGACCTTCACATCCATATATTGCGACAACTGGCTGATAAGGCCCAGTTGTGCGTTCTGAGCGCCGGTCACGTCCTGGTTCGTGACCGATCCCGCCGCGATCGTCTTGTTCAGCTTGTCGATCTGCTCCAGCAGCGGATTGATCGTCTCGATGGCGTTCTGTAAGCGACCGTCCGCTTCCTGGCGCACCGACTGGATCTGGCTGGCGATGCCCGCCGCCTGATTGAACAGGGCCTGGGTCTTGTAGATGGTGTCCTGCCGCGCCGCCGACGAGGTGGGACTTTCGGCCATGGCCGCATAGCTGGCGAACAGTTTATCCACCTGGGCGAAGAAGCCGCTGTCGCCGCTGGGATCGCCGAACTGGCTCTGGATCTGGTTGTAGAGTTCGTAGCGGACGCCCTGGCGCGCGGCGTCGGCGCCTGCGCTCAGGCTCGCGGCCTGGAGGAAACGGTCGGTGGCCAGCCGCACGCGCGACACCTCGACCCCGGCGCCGAAGCCGGTCGTCACCGCCGCCGTCTGGTCGGTGATCTTGCGCACATAGCCGGCGGTGTTGACGTTGGCGATATTGTCGGAGGTGACGCGCAACTGCGCCTGGGCCGTCTGCAGGCCCGAGGTCGCGATGTTCATGATCGAATTCAGCGACACGGACGATCCTCCCCCTGCCCGCCCGGCAAGTCCTGCCCTGCCGCGCGCACTTCTTGCCCGGCCACGCGCTCGCGCCGTTCGTTCAGAACGTTGAAAACAAACAAGATTGCTGAACGGATCGCCGTCATGACCAACACGGGCCGCAAAGACTGCGCCAACTGACGAGACCTGACGAACCCCTCCGCGCCAGCCGGGCAAAAAAGGGCGATTGCGCGGCAAGAAACGCCCTTACGCTACCGACCGTCCCACAGGGAACGGTTGTTACTTGTTGTTTTTCCGTCGTTTTCATCATGGCCCAAGCCTTGCGAGGCGCGTCGCGAAAAACCGGGCGCAGCAAGCGCCGCCACGTCTTCGGAAGACAGCCCGCAGCCCATGCCCTCCACCGCCTTCCTGTTCGCGCCTGTCGCGCCGGCTTCCGCCGGAACGATGACGGCTGCGTTCGGAGCAGGGGATGCGGACACGAGCCTTTTCTCCCGCAAGATCGGCGAACTGCTGAAAGCCGGCTCGACTCCAGACGCACGCCCGGGCGCCAAAGGCCTGCCGCCCGTCGCCGCCGTCGCCACGTTCGAACAGGCGGAAGGCGATATGGCGCCGTCTGTCGTCGATGACGCTATCGCCGCTCCGGTCGAAGAGAATGCATCGGATCGCGGCGAGACCGACCAGCCCCTCGCCGCGGCGCCTGGCGATACGCCCGTCGCCGACCTCGTCTTCCCCGTCGCGCCAGCGATCCTCGCATCCGCCGTCGTTCCGCCGCCCGCGCCCGTCGAAACCCCACCTTCGGCTGTCGCTGGGGAAGCGCTTTCCCAGGCGGCGTCGGCTCCGCAGGGCGTCCTGACCTCGACCGACGCCGACGCGCCTTCCGACACGCCCATCGCACACGGAACGGGTCTGGCTGTTCCTGCGGACATCCTGGCCGCTTCGACCACCGACGCCGCCGTTCCGCCATTGCCAGAGCCGATCCTCGAGGCCGCCAAGGACAAGGCGACGCCCGCAGCCGACGAACTGCGAGCTCAATCCACAACGACGTCGGGCGCCCCGGCCTCGCCCTCTTCCGCTTTCGCGGCGACCGCAGCGAAAGCCCAGGCTGCCGTCGCCGCAAGGATTCCAGGCGAGCTCGCATCGCAGGCGATCCAGATCATCGTCTCCCAGACCGCGACATCCGACCAAACATCGTCGCCTCAAGCTCAGTCCGCCATCCTACAAGCGGCCCAGATCACAAAGGTCGAACAGGCGGACAAGATCGAGTCGAAAGGTCTCTCGGCGGCTTCGACAGAAACGCCGACGAAAACAACGCCTGCGGATTCTGAAGCCGTCATCAAGGACGCCCAGACGTCGGGAGCGCCCGCCAAGTCGTTGCATCATGGCGACCATGCGTCCGTTTCGCCTGTCGCGGTCGAGACGACTGACAAGCCGGCCGTGACGGAGGCGTCGAACGTCCGGAAACCGACGGGGACCGAAGCGTCGCCCGCGCCTGCCCCCGCCACGGCTTCGCCCGACGCCGCCGGCTCGCCCGCCTCGGCGCCCGTCGCCGCATCCGAGGTCGCGCAGGCCGTCGCGCCGCAGGACATGCCGACGCAACAGGCGGCGCCGTCCACGGACCGAAGCCCGCTCGCATCGCATCTGTCGCGCGCCACCATCGAGACCACCGCCCATCTGGCCGCCCAGATCGCGCGCAAGCTGGACGGACGCTCCACACGCTTCGACATGGTCCTGACCCCCGAAGACCTCGGACGTGTCGACGTCAGCCTGGAGATCGGTTCCGACGGCCAGCTGGCCGCCAGACTGGCCTTCGACAATCCCGCCGCCGCCGCCGAACTGCGCGGGCGCGCCGACGAACTGCGCCGCCAGCTTCAGGACGCGGGCTTCCAGGTGGCTGGCGACGCCCTGGATTTCAGTCAGCGCGATCCTTCCACGGGCGGCGGCGCCTTCGAGCGTCAGCAGCAACGCAACGCCCTGTTCAGCGGCGGCTCCCGTCTCGCCCGGGAAGCCGACGCCCCCCTCCCGGCGCCCGGCGCCTGGACCACCCTTTCCCAGACGCCTGACCGCGTCGATCTGAAGGTCTGACCCCATGGTCGCCGCCGTAACCTCCGACAACGCCTCGACCCGCATCAACAGCGGCAGCACGATGCTGGCCTCGAACTTCGAGACCTTCCTGACCCTGCTGACCACGCAGATGAAGAACCAGGACCCCCTGTCGCCGCTCGACTCCAACGAGTTCACGGCCCAGCTGACCCAGATGGCGGGCGTGGAGCAGCAGTTGCTGACCAACGACCTTCTGACCAGTCTGCTGAAGGCCCAGTCGGCGGGTGGTCTGGACAATGCAGCGAACTACATCGGCAAGAACGTCACCGCCGCCTGGACCGCGACCCAGCTGGAGGGCGGCAAGGCGACCTGGTCCTACGAACTGGCGTCGAACGCCGAGAACGTCACCCTGCAGGTGCTCGACAGCAAGGGCGCGGTTGTCTGGGAAGGCCCTGCGCCGGACAAGACCTCGGGCCTGCATTCCTTCACCTGGAACGGCCAGCTGAAGGGCGGCGGCGACATCGCCGACGACGGCGGGGTCTATACGCTGAAGGTCGCGGCCACCGATGCGGCCGGCGCCAAGGTCGGCGCCCAGACCCTGATCCAGGGCCGCGTCACCGGCGTCGAAATGTACAACGGCGAGCCGTATCTGGTGATCGGCGACTCCATACTTCCGCTTTCGACCGTGATCTCGCTGAACGAGATCACCACGAAGGCAAGCAACTCAGACGATACGGAGAATCCGAACGTCCCGACCGAGGAGGCGGCCGCATGATGCGCTCCGCCGCCTTCCCGATGACCGTCTTCGCTTAAGGAGCGACTTTCATGAGCCTCAACAGCGCCATGCTGGCCGGCGTGTCCGGCCTCGCCGCCAACTCCGCCGCCCTGGCGGCGATCTCGCAGAACATCGCCAATGTGAACACCGTCGGCTACAAGCGCACGGCCGCCGAATTCCAGACCCTGGTCAACAGCCAGACCTCGTCCGGCGGCAGCTATTCCGCCGGCGGCGTCACCACCAACAACCGGTCCTACATCAGCCAGGAAGGTCAGCTTCAGCGCACGACCTCCAGCACGGACCTGGCCATCGCCGGCCAGGGATTCTTCGTCGTGACGGACAAGGCCGAGGGCGTGGCCTCCACCGACACGCGCCTGTTCACCCGCGCCGGCGCCTTCACCGTGGACAAGCAGGGCTATCTGAAGAACAGCGCGGGCCTCTATCTGCAAGGCTGGCCCGTCGATTCCAACGGCGACATCTCCATCGACCCGTCTGACCTGTCGCGCCTGCGCTCGGTGAACATCGGTTCGGTCGGCGGCACGGCCGAGCCGACCACCCGCGTCCAGATCAACGCCAACCTGCGTTCGACCCAGGAAGCCAGCTCGGCCGCCAGCGCCCAGGCCTATAAGGGCGTATCGGACACCGCAGCGGCGTCTCACGACGTCACCGTGCGCTACACCCGCACCGGCGCCGACGCCTATGATGTGGTCATCAAGTCGGGCTCGCAGAAAATCAACGCCAGCGCGACCTTCGACCCGACGACCGGCGCCCTGACCGGCCTGACCGTCACTGGACAGAACTCCGGCACGGCAGCCGCTGTGGGCGGCCCGCCGCCCACCCAGATGCTGTTCACCCCGGCCAGCGGCACGCCCTACACCCTGAACCTGGCCGATATCGGCCTGGGGACCAGCGTCACGGCCAAGTCCAAGTACGACCCGACGGTCAACTCGATGGCCATGTACAACGCCGACGCCGACAACCCGGTCGGCGTGAAGCCCGACTTCAAGATGAACATCCCGGTCTCGGACTCCAAGGGCGGCCAGCGCAATCTGGAAATCCGCTTCCTCAAGAGCGACGAGCCGAACATCTGGAACGCCGAAATCGTCTCCGTGCCCGCCGACGACGTCGTCGCCGGCACGCCCTATACGAACGGGCAGATCAAGACCGGCAAGATCGCCTTCACCCCGTCGGGCCGCCTCGACGTGGAGACCATGCGCAACTGGCCGGCGGGCACGGGCCTGTTCGACGACCCGACCCAGGCCACTCTGGAGTTCGGCAAGTCCGACCCGAACAATCTGACGATGGCGCCCGGCCAGGTCGCCTGGGCCGAAGGTCTGGGCATCGCCGCCCAGTCGGTGACGCTGGACCTGAACACCTCGGCAGGCGGCCTCAGCCAGCTGAACACCGCCTCGGTCGTGCAGTCGACGGTCACGAACGGCACGGCCTTCGGCAATCTGAGCGAAATCACCATCGACGAGAGCGGCTTCGTCACCGCCATCTTCGACAACGGCGTCATGCGCCGCATCGCCCAGGTCGCGGTCGCCACCTTCCCCAGCCCCGACAGCCTGCGCGAAGTGTCCGGCAACGCCTACGCCGTCAGCCTGCAGTCCGGAACCTTCAACCTGAAGGCGGCGGGCACCGGCGGCGCCGGCTCCATCGCGGCGCAGCAGCTGGAGAACTCCACGGTCGACCTGTCGGCCGAATTCACCGGCCTTATCACGACGCAGCGCGCCTATTCCGCCTCGTCCAAGATCATCACCACGGCCGATGAAATGCTGGCCGAACTGATCAACATCAAACGCTGATCGGTGATTAGGCAGTCGTTAGCTTCAATGAATCGTCGCGCAAGCAAGGTTTACAGAGTCATTCGGGAAGGGACGGATTTTATCCGTTCCTTCACCACGACGCTTAAACGGCCCTTAGCCGGGCTCGCCTACATTCGCCTCAGTACGGTGTTGGTGAGAGAGGTCTAAGCCCATGTTGCAAGAGCGGCGCCTGAACAGCAAAGGCGAACAATACGTGGTCGGACCGACGGGCACGCCCCTGACCCTGAACGATCTCCCGCCGTCCAACACGGACCGCTGGGTGATCCGCCGCAAGGCCGAGGTTGTCGCCGCCGTTCGTGGCGGTCTGCTCAGCCTGGACGACGCCCTGGCCAAGTATCGGCTGACCGCGGAAGAATTCCTCGCCTGGCAGAAGGCGATCGACAAATGGGGCATGCAGGGGCTGCGCACGACGCGGATCCAGAGCTACCGTTCCTGAACGGTTTCCTCGAAGACCTTGAGGGCCGCATCCGGCGACGGGTGCGGCCCTTTTCGTTTGCGGGCCTCGAAATCGCGCCGGTTCGAGCCTAAATGGCGGCGATGACCCTGGTCGAAGACATCTGCCCCGTTCCCGACATTCGCCGCACCGACATGGATGCGGCGATCGAGAGCGCGCGGACGGCCGTCGGCCTGCCGGTCGGCGCGCGCGTGGTCGCGGCCATGTCCGGCGGCGTGGACTCCACAGTCGTCGCGGCCCTGCTGCACAAGGCCGGCTACGACGTCGTCGGTGTGACCCTTCAACTCTACGACCACGGGGCGGCGCTGAAGAAGAAGGGCGCCTGCTGCGCGGGCCAGGACATCCACGACGCGCGGCTGGCCGCCGACATGATCGGCATCCCCCATTATGTTCTGGATTATGAAAGCCGGTTCAAGGACGCGGTGATCGACCAGTTCGCCGACTCCTATCTGAAGGGCCAGACGCCGGTCCCCTGCATCCGCTGCAATCAGACGGTCAAGTTCCGCGACCTGCTGGACGTCGCCCGCGACCTGGGCGCCGAGGCCATGGCGACGGGCCACTATGTCCGGCGCGCCGCGCTCGGCAACCGCTCGCAGATGCGCAAGGCCGTCGATCATTCGCGCGACCAGTCCTACTTCCTGTTCGCCACGACGCAGGATCAGCTCGACTATCTGCGCTTCCCGCTAGCCGATCTGGAGAAGCCCCAGGTGCGCGGCGTCGCGGCCGATCTGGGCCTGAAGATCGCCGCCAAGCCGGACAGCCAGGACATCTGTTTCGTGCCGTCCGGCGACTATCGCACCCTGATCGACCGGCTGCGCCCCCAGGGCCGCGAGGCGGGCGAGATCGTCCACATGGACGGCCGGGTGCTGGGCGCCCACGCCGGCATCACCGACTACACCATCGGCCAACGCCGTGGCCTGAAGGTGGCGGTGGGCGAGCCCCTGTTCGTCGTCAAGCTGGAGCCAGAGACCCGCCGCGTCCTTGTCGGCCCGCGCGAGGCTCTGCTGACCAGGCGCCTGACGCTGGAAGAAACCAATTGGTTGGGCGACCAGGCCAGCATGGAAGAGGCCGCCCGCGACGGCGCGCCGGTCCTGGCGCGCGTGCGTTCGACTCGCCAGCCGTCGCCCGCCCGTCTGGCGATCGTCGACGACATCGTCTCGGTCGTTTTCGACCAGGGCGAGGAAGGCGTCGCGCCCGGTCAGGCCTGCGTCCTCTACGACCCGGTCGATCCCGACCGCGTGCTGGGCGGCGGCTTCATCGCAGACACCACCGCCGTCGCCGTTTAGCGCGTCACGCCGCCGCGAAGACGCAAAGGCGATGCCCGTCCGGGTCGCTGGCCACGAAGCCCCGCCCGTGCGGCAGATCGCACGGCGGCGTCAGGATGCGCGCCCCGCCGTCCCACCAGTCGACATGAAGGTCGTCGACGTCCGAGGCGCGGTCCACGGCAAACCCCACGGCCCTGGCGGGCTCCGTGGCTTCCGCGCTCCGCCGCCACAGGTTCAGCCGACGCCCTGACGCCAGGACCAGCGTGGCCCGATCCGGCCCGACCAGCACAGCGCGCCCCTGCAACAGCCGACCGTAAAAGCGCGCGCTGACCTCCGGGTCCGCCACGTCCAACAGAATGTCCTGACCTTGATCCATCGCGCCCTCCTGTCCTTGCGACAGGAACAAAGCTAGACCGCGCTGCTGCCAACTTCCGTCAGCAGGATTCCGATCCGCGCCTCAGCGCCTCCTGCTCCCGCCAAGCCTTCATCAGCGCTTGCCGCCGGCGCGGATACCGGCCCTGGCCCAGTTCGGCGGCCGAGATGCGGTCTGTGCGGAAACTGCGGAAATCCTGGCGCAGTTCGCACCAGGCCAGCACCAGCCGCACCCGGTCGAAAAAGGCCAGGGCGAAGGGCCAGACCACACGCTGCGACGCCACGCCCGCCTCGTCGCTGTAGAACAGGATCAGCCGCGTCTCCGTGCGGATCGCCTTCCTCAACAGGGCGGGATCGACGGTGTCCAGCGGCGCGGAGGCGCCCGGAACCACGAAGAGGGCCGAACTGTCCATCTCGTCGCGCAAATCCGGCGGCAGCACCGCGCCGATACGCGCCAGGGCGCTCAGCGCCGCGTCCCGCAATCGTACGTCCGCCCGCTCGACCACCCAGCGCGATCCCAGGACCAGAGCCTCGATCTCCTCGGGCGGAAACATCAAGGGCGGCAACAGGAACCCCGGCCGCAGCACATAGCCGATACCCGGCTCGCCCTCGATGGTCGCGCCCTGCGCCTGCAGGCTGGCGATGTCGCGATAGAGGGTGCGCAGACTAATGCCCATCTCTTGGGCCAGCACCTTGCCGCTGACCGGCCGACGATGCCGCCGCAGGACGTTCAAAAGATCGAAAAGGCGCTCGGATCGGGACACGCCCGGATCCCTATCAGACCTGCTGCCAGAAAGCGGCAGCACAAGGCACTATCGGCCTGCGGGTTGCGTGTCTTGCCCTTCTTGGTAGATGCGGTCTGCCTTCGCGCAGTAGGGATACGTGAGGTCATAGAGAGGGCCGTCGAGGCGGCACGAATAACAGACTCCGGCGCTGGTCCTGCGCACCTCGACGTCGCTTTGAGGGGCGAGAGAAGCCAACAAGCGTCTGCACTGGTCCTCACGCTTGTACGCCCACGCTCCAGAAAGGGCCGCCACGGCGACGACTGTTCCAATCAGCGATTTGGCGAACAGTTTGCTCACGCCGCCTCGGTCATTGGCTAAGCCGCTTCCTTTGGCATCACATCCCCGACGGTCGGTCGATTTTCGGAGCGGACCAGCAGGATGTCGCGCGGCTTCACGATCTCGCCGCAGCAGCCGCAGGCGATGCGCGGCGTCAGGGTCTGTCCGCAGGTCTTGTGGACCATGTCGATGCCGCTGTCGGCGTCGCCATAGACGTGTTTGGCGCCCCAGCCGTGCAGCGTCACCAGGACGCCGTACAGATCCTTGCCCTTGGCCGTCAGCACATATTCGTTGCGCGGTGGTCGTTCGGAATAGGGACGCGGCTCCAGCACTCCGTGCTGCACCAGGCTTTTCAGGCGGGCGGCCAGCACGTTGCGGGCCACGCCCAGATTGTCCTGCCACTGTTCGAACCGCGTCACCCCGTTGAAGGCGTCACGGATGACCAGAAGCGTCCACGGGTCGCCGATCACCTCCAGCGTGGCGGCGATGGAGCAGCTTTGGCGGCTGTAGTCGGCGGTGCGTCCCATAAATGGAAAGTGACCCCGCGTCAGCCTGTTGGCAAGAGGGTTGCCAATCGGAACGCAGTCAGTCAGTCTCGTTTGGCAACGGACAAGCCGCTCTCCCCGGCGCGTCGTCCTTGTTCCTTGACTGGCGGAAGGCCGATTCCTGGAATCGGGCCTTCCGTCCCCTTGTCGCCTGACGCAGGATCGCGCTCATGACTCCGCTGGTTCCCCTGGACGACGTTCTGGCCTTTGGCGCGACGGAGGACGGCGCGCTGTCGACCGTGGTTCCGGGATGTTTCTCGAACGGTCCCGCCGGACTGCCCCCGGAAAAGGGCTTTCCCTTCGGCGGCCTGCTGGCGGCGCTGTGTGCGCGCTCCATGCGGCGCGGGCTGGGGCTGGAGACGCCGTTAAGAACCTTGTCGGTGCAGTATCTGGCCGCCGCCGCCTTTGACGCGCCCTTGGCCTTTCGCCCGCGGCTGCTGCGCGGGGGCCGCAATGTCCTCTATGCGGCCGTCGAGGCCGATCAGGACGGTCGCCTGACTCATCACGCCACGGGCACCTATGGGCGCGACGGCCAGACCTCGTCGCTGTCGCCGCTGCGTCGGCCGCCGCCCCCGCTGAACAGCCTTGACCCAGCCGCCACCATCGGCGGGCCTATGGCCCCGCACTTCGCGCGACACGTCGAATATCGCTTCGACGGCGGCCCCAATATCCTGGGCGGCAATGCAGGCAAGCCCGCCATGGAACGCACCTGGATGCGGATGCGGGACAGCGGCCCTTTGGACGAAACCAGGCTGTGCTACCTGCTGGACGCCCTCTACCCGCCCGCCTGGACGCTTAGCCCGACGCCCGTCGCCATGACCACCGTGGACTTTCGCATCGACATTCTGGCCGATCCGACGCCCCAGAACGCGCCCGACGGCTGGGCCTTCTTCGAGTTCAGCATGCTGGACCTGGGCCTGGGCTGGACGGTGGACGAGGCGACGGCCTGGGGCGTCGGCGGCACGCCGCTGGCCGTGGCGCGGCAACGTCGACGACTGCTGCCCCAACGCGGGGGCTGACGACGCGGCGCGGTTCGGTCTAACCTTGGGCGCGGGCCGTTCTCCGCGGTCTTCGGAGTGGTCCAGATGCGTCGTCGAAATCGTCTTTTCGCGGTCTCTCAAAGCGTCGTCGTTCTGGGCGGCTGTCTGATGCTTCAGGGCTGTGTCGTCGGCGCGGTTGTGGGCGGGACCGCTGCTGTCGTGGGCGGCGCGGCCAAGGCCACGGGCGCGGTCGTCGGCGCGGGCGTGGACGCCGTCACCACCTCGGACGAGGAGACCCGCGCCCGCCGCGAGCGGGAACAGCGGCAGTACGAACGTGAACAACGCCGCTGCGAACAACGCCAGCGTCAGGGCAAGAGTTGCTGAGGTGACGCCGGTCGTCCTCGTTCCCGGTCTGGCCTGCACGGCCGAGATGTTCGCGCCCCAGGTCGCGGCGCTCAGCCCCCACAGGCCCGTCAGCATCGCCTCGACAGCCGAAGGCGACAGCATGGCCCGGATGGCCGCCGCCATCCTGCGCGACGCCCCGCCCCGCTTTGCCTTGGGCGGGATTTCGATGGGCGGCTACATCGCCTTCGAGATCATGCGTCAGGCCCCGGAGCGGGTTGAGCGGCTGGCGCTGCTGGACACCACCGCCCGCCCCGATGCGCCCGAACAGACCGCCCAACGCCAGACCCTGATCGCGCGCGCCGAAGACGGTCAGCTTGAGACCATCATGCGCGAGATCGCGCCACGCCTGCTGCACCCGCTGCATAAGGGGGATCAGACCTTAATCGACGTACAGGTTCGCATGGGTCTGGAGGTCGGCGCCGCCGGTTTCGTGCGCCAGCAAAGGGCGATCATCGGCCGGGCGGATTCACGCCCCGACCTGCCCGGCCTCCACGTTCCGACGCTGGTTCTGGTCGGCGACCGCGATCCCCTGACCCCGCCGATCCGAGCGCGCGAAATGGCCGACGCCCTGCCCGACGCCCAACTGGTCATCGTCCCCGACTGCGGCCATGCCTCGACACTGGAACAGCCGGCCGTCGTCAATGCGGCCCTGCTGGACTGGCTGAACGCCTAAAGGCTCAGCACGCACCGCTCGTTGATCGTCGGGCGGGCCACCTGAATGCGGCACAGGCCCGGCCATTCGGGCTTCAGCGTCCGGGCGAACCATAGGCACAGGTTCTCCAGGCTGGGCAGCTCCAGCCCCGGATGTTCGTTCAGCATCCCGTGGTCCAGCGTCTCCGCCGCCGCCTTCAGCGCCCGGTCCAGTGCGCCCAGATCCGCGACCCAGCCATGTTCGTCGTCCAGCACCTCTGACCGCACCGTCGCCTCGACCGTGAAGGAATGGCCGTGGACGCGGCGATAGATGCTGCCCTCGGGCTCGTTGGGGAAGTGGTGGGCGGCGTCGAACGTCGCCTGTTTGGTGATCTCGAAGACGGGCATTAGCGGACGCCGATGTATTTGTGGGTCTGGACGCTCAGGCGCCATTGGGGGTGGGTCAGGCAGTATTCGATGGCGGCGGCGGTGTTGGCGGCCTGATCCGGCCCGTCCATCGGCTGAAGCCAGAAGCGTTCGAAATCAAGATGTTCGAACCGATCCGGCATGGCCTTGGCCTGGGGAAAGACCAGTTTCAGCTCGGCCCCGCGCGTCTGCACCACCGGCGCATCGGCCTTGGGGCTGATGCAGATCCAGTCGATCCCGTCGGGCGCAGCCAGCGTGCCGTTCGACTCGATGGCGATTTCAAAGCCCCGCGCGTGCAGGGATGCGATCAGAGGCGCGTCCAGTTGCAGCAGCGGCTCGCCCCCGGTGCAGACCACCAGTTTCGGATCGCCCGCCCGCCCCCGCCACATCGCCGCGACATGATCGGCCAGCAGATCTGGCGTCGCGAACTTGCCGCCCCCGCCGCCGTCCACGCCGACGAAATCAGTGTCGCAGAAGGTGCAGACGGCGCTGGCCCGATCCTGCTCGCGACCGCTCCACAGATTGCAGCCGGCGAAGCGCAGGAAGACCGCCGGACGGCCCGCCTGCCCGCCCTCGCCCTGCACCGTCAGAAAGACTTCCTTGGCCGAATACGTCATTGGCCCGACGCCCATTCGTCATAGCCCGCAGCGCGCAGTTCGCACGCCGGACATTCGCCGCAGCCATAGCCCCAGGCGTGGCGATGCGTCCGGTCGCCCCGATAACAGGTATGGCTGTCCTCGACGATCATCTGGACCAGCGCCTCTCCGCCGATCTGACGGGCCAGTTCCCACGTCCGGGCCTTCGTCAGCCACATCAGCGGCGTCTCGATCACCACCGGCTTGTCCAGCCCCAGAGACAGCGCCCGCGCCATCGCCTCCATCGTGTCGTGACGACAGTCGGGATAGCCCGAGAAGTCGGTCTCGCACATGCCGCCGACCAGCACCTCCAGCCCGCGCCGGTCCGCCAGCGCCGCCGCCGCGACCAGGAAGATCAGGTTCCGCCCCGGCACGAAGGTCGTCGGCAGGCCGCGCGCATCCATCTCGATCTTGCGGTCGGCGGTCAGGGCGCTTTCGGCGATCCGGCCGTATCCGGTCAGGTCCACCACATGATCGTCGCCCAGCCGGTCGGCGTAGTGTGGCAGGGCCTTCGCCATGCCGTCGCGCACGGTCTGGCGCGCCTGCATCTCGACCGCATGCCGCTGGCCATAGTCGAAACCGACCGTCTCGACCCGCTGGAACCGTTCCAGCGCCCAGGCCAGGCAGGTCGCGCTGTCCTGCCCGCCGGAGAACAGAACCAGGGCCGATGTGGGGGTCTTTTCCAGGATGACGCTCATGACAAACCTGCGGTCGGCCGGTCGGCCGCGCGCATGCACAAAGGGATGAAGACCCAGATGGGTCGGGCGGGCCTCATACACCAGCCCTGGCCGGGGTGCAAAACGCAGCCGCCTTCCCCGCCTTTCCGGTCTTGCGGCGCTTAACGATTCCTCAAGCGAAGTCAGTCAGATTGGGCGATGTAGGGAGTTCCAGGCGGCATGCCGACAGTCGAGAGTCTTTGCGAGCGGGTAAACCCCGTCGGTCCGGCGACGCTGGGCCAGGATGTACTCACGCGTTTCCGCCAGGAGCCGAACACCCTCGTCATTCCGGTCGTCGAGAACGACCGCCCCTTGGGACTGATCGAGCGCACGGCCTTTCTCGAAAAGATCGCCGGTCGCTTCGGTCACGCCCTCTATGACGCCCGGCCCGTCACCTTCGCCATGGACGACGAACCCGCCGTGGTCGAGGGCCACGTCCGCCTGGACGCTCTGTGCGACATCATGCTGCGGGGCGGCCCCGCAGCCCTGCTGCGGGGTTTTATCGTCACCAGGAACGGCCTCTATCAGGGTGTCGGCACCGCCGCGACCCTGCTTCAGGTCGTCCATGATCTGCAGCGCGAACAGAACGCCCTGCTGGCCGACCAGGCCGTCGCTCTGCACGACACTCGCGCCCAGGCCGTCGCCGCCGCGCGCGCCAAGAGCCAATTCCTGGCCGTCATGAGCCACGAGTTGCGCACGCCGATGAACGGCGTGTTGGCCGTCGCCGAACTGCTGCGCCGTCAACCGCTGAACGCGGCCGCCCAGGCTCACGTCCAGACCATCGTCGATTCGTCCGAAACCCTGCTGCGCATCCTCCAGGACGCGGTCGACCTGTCCAAGGCCGAGGCGGGCGAACTGGAACTGACGCCCGCCCCCACGCCGCTGCGCGCCCTTATGGACGAGGTCCAGGCCTTGTGGGAGCCGCGCGCGTCCCAGGACGGCGTCACCCTTCTGGTCGGCTATGAGGGCGACACCGAACTGGCCGCGATGATCGACGGCGCCCGGCTGAAACAGGTCTTCAGCAACCTGATCGGCAATGCGCTGAAATTCGCCCGCAACGGAGTTGTCGAAGTCGGCCTCAAAGCTTGGGTCGAGGGCGATCAGACCCGCATGGAAGCGCGGGTTCGCGACGACGGCCCCGGGGTCGACGAGGATCAGATCGAAGCCCTGTTCGAACCTTTCGGCCAGGCCGCCGGCCTCGACGGCGCGGGCCTGGGCCTTTCCATCTGCCGCCAGGTGATCGACCGGATGGACGGCCGCATCTGGGCCGAGAACAACAAGGGCCGCGGCGCCACCTTCGCCTTCGACGTCAGCGCGCGCCGCGCCCTGATCGAAGCCGAGACGCCGTCGAACGTCTCGACTCTGTCGGAACTGAACCTGAAGTCCGCGCCGCACATCCTTATCGTCGATGACAACGCCACGAACCGGGTGGTGGCCCAGGCCCTGTGCGAAATGTTCGGCTGCAGTTCCGAACTGGCGGAAGACGGACAGGAAGCGGTCGAGGCCGTGCGGGAAAACCGCTACGATCTGATCCTCATGGATATCAAGATGCCGCGCATGGACGGCGTCCAGGCGACCCAGGCCATCCGCACCCTCGAAGGTCCCGCCGGCCGCGTTCCCATCGTGGCCCTGACCGCGAACGCCGATCCGGAAGACGCCAAACACTATCTGTCGATCGGCATGGCGGCCGTCGTGGAAAAGCCGATCAAGCCGGAACGCCTGCGCATGGCGATGAATGCGGCCCTGGCGCCCGCCGAAACGGAGGAGGTCACACAAGACCCGGTCATTGCGGCCGACGATGGCCCGCGCCGGTCGCGCGGCTGAGGATCAGTCCGGACGGACCTCCAGGCTCTCCTCGTCCTCCTCGTCATAGCCGACCAGACGCAGCGCGCGCGCCTTCTGTCCGTTGATCTCGGCCCAACGCAGCAGGCCCTCCTCCCGGCCGTGGGTGATCCAGACCTCGTCGGGCTTCAGTTCCAGAAACGTCTCGGTCAGTTCCGTCCAGTCGGCATGATCCGAAACGACAAGCGGCAGTTCCACGCCCCGTTGGCGCGCGCGCGCGCGGACCCCCATCCAGCCCGAAGCGAAGGCCGTGACCGGATCGGCGAACCGTCTGGCCCAACGATCCTGTATGGCCGACGGCGGGGCGATGGCGACCTCCCCGCCCAACGCGCCCTTGGGCAGATCGCGCGTCGGAGAAAGCGGACCTAAAGGAACGCCCTCGCGTTCATAGAGGGCGTTCAGCCGCTCCAGCGCGCCGTGCACATGAATCGGGCGATCCCAGCCCGCCTCCCGCAACAGACGGATGATCCGCTGCGCCTTGCCCAGGGAATAGGCGCCGACCAGATGCGCGCGATGCGGAAACTGGCCCAGCGACCGCACCAGCCGATCGACCTCTTCCTCGGCCGGCGGATGGCGGAAGACCGGCAGGCCGAAGGTCGCCTCGGAGATGAAGACATGGCAGGGCACGGGTTCGAACGGCGTGCAGGTCGGGTCCCTGCGCCGCTTGTAGTCGCCCGAGACCACCATCGTCAGCCCCCTCCAACGGACCTCGACCTGGGCCGAACCCAGGACATGCCCGGCTGGAAACAGGCGCAGATCGACGCCGTTAAGCGACACAGCCTCGCCATATGCCGCCGCTTGCTGGCGACCGGCGAAATCCGCTCCGTATCGTTCCGCCATGATCGACAGAGTCTGAGGCGTCGCCAGGACCGCACCATGGCCGGCCCGCGCATGATCGGAATGGCCGTGGGTGATCACGGCGCGATCCACCGGCCGCACCGGATCGACATAGAAATCACCGGGCGGACAATAGAGGCCGGCGGGCGTCGGATGCAGCAGGTCTTCGGGTCGGATCATGAACCTTCTAACGCTCTCGACGACGACGGGCGCCGCCGCCATACAGGAATCGATCAAAATCGCCTGTGAAAGCCGCCCATGCACCACGATGAGTTCGCCTCCACCATATTGCCCCAACTGGCGGCCGGCGCGGCCCATACGGGTGCGTTGGGCTTTACGTTTGACGGCCTGCACGATGGCGAGCCGCGCATTCGCGTGCCCTGGCGTGAAGATCTGGTCGGCGATCCAGAGACAGGCGTGTTCGCCGGAGGCTTGGTGACGACGTTGCTGGATCATATCGGCGGTCTGGCCGTGTGGACGGTGATGGACAGCTTCCAACCGATCGCCACCCTGGATCTCCGGGTCGACTACATGCGCGCCGCCCGCCCCCGCCAAGACCTGTTCGCCCAGGCGAAATGCTATCGGATGACGCCCACCATCGCCTTCGTCCGCGCCTGGGCTTTCGAGGAAAGCGCCTCCGATCCCGTCGCCGCCGCCCAATCCGCCTATGTGGTGAACAGGCCGCGCGAACGCGGGTTTCAACCGGGGGCCGCAGCATGACCGACATCCTGGAGCACATGCCCTATGCGCGGTTTCTGAACCTCAGGGCCATGATCAGCGGCGACGAGGCGACGGTGATCATGCCCTTCGCCGAACGATTGATCGGCAATCCGATGTTGCCGGCGCTGCACGGCGGATCCACCGCCGCCCTTCTGGAAATGACGGCCATGACGCAGGTGGCGCTCAGCTTTCCAGGCCCGCGCCTGCCCCGACCGATCAACGTCACCGTGTCCTATCTTCGCACCGGACGGCCGATCGACGTTTTCGCCCGCGCCCGCATCAGCCGGGCGGGCCGCCGGATCGCGCACGTCCAGGCGGACGCCTGGCAGGAGGAACGCGGCGATCCCATCGCCTCACTGACGGCGCATTTCCTCCTGGACAACCCCTGATATTCTCGAAACGCCCGCCTCGGCTTTGATACGGCCGCGCCGCGCCCTCAGCGCCGCCCAAGCGACGGCAACCATGGATTGATCCTACGCTTAATAAACCGCTATCAAACACGGTTAAGACATGATAACCATTCAGGCGTTGTAAACCTTACTGAGGGGTTATTTATGGACCGGACTGAAGTCGTCGCTGGCGTTGCTGGCGATCTCCACGCGACCGAACACGCGATTGACGCCGCGATCACCCAGGCGACAACGCTGGTTCAATCCTTCATCGGCGCCCGCGCCGCCCTCTCCCTGTCGCCTGTCACGGCCACGGCTTCGCAGGCCAAGGCGATGGAGACCATCGCCGCCCTGGCCGCTGCGCGCGAAGCGATCGTGGCCTGCCACGCCGAACTCCAGAAGGATCACCGCCGCATGGGTTACGGAACCTATGCTGCGGGCCCGATCGGCAAGCCCGACGACTGGCTCGACCCCAAGGACGTCAAGGACATCAAAACTTCGGGCCATCTGCGGTCCGTTGCGTGAAATCGCAGTAAGGTTTGGCTGAGCTTATTCCAGCTTGGCCGAAATACGTTCATAGTCGCCCCCGGCACCGTAGCGCCGGGGGCGACTTCATATGGTGAATATGCTTTACGCCATCGTGGGCGCGGTGTTCATGCTGGTCATGGCCGTGTTCGCCTTTACGGTGGGCGGGAAAACCGAAAAGAACGGGGCGGGCGCCTATCTGTTCGCCTGGTTTGCGTCCTTGCTGATGCAGGAAAACGGCCCCTTGGTGGGCAATTCGCCCATCGGTGTTTTCGTCATCGATCTGATCATGTTAGGGGTTTTTGCGGGCTTAGCGTGGCGATCACGCCGTACCTGGCCCATCTGGGCTGCCGCGATTCAGTTGGTCACAGTCATGAGCCATATCCTGATCCTGACCGACACCCAGATGTCGCGAACTTCAATATATACCGTCATGAACCTCAACGGCTATCTGATCATCGCCTGCTTGATGGTCGGCACCTTCTGGGCCTGGCAAGACCGCAAGGCAGCCGGGACAGAATAGGTAGAAATTCCTATCCAGTGGGATAGATTCGTTCCGAATCGGATTTCGGACGTTTCATGACCCTGACACACGCCAGACTATGGGACGCAGTGGACGCCCTGGCCCGACGCGAAGGCCTGTCGCCTTCGGGACTGGCGCGCCGGGCCGGTCTGGACGCCACCAGTTTCAACCCCTCCAAACGCTTCGGCCCCGGCCAGCCGCCGCGTCCACGCTGGCCCTCGACCGAAAGCCTGATGCAGGTGCTGGCGACTGCGGACCTGTCCTTGGGGGCGTTCGCCGACCTGGCCGGCGACGCGTCCGACACGCCGGTGTCGATTCCCCTGCTGGGGCTGGCGCGGGCCGGACAGGACGGTTTCTTCGACGATGCGGGGCTGCCGACCGGCGACGGCTGGGATCAGACCGAACTGCCCCGTGCGAAAGACAGCCTGTTCAGTCTGCAGATCACGGGGGACTCCATGGCGCCCCTGTACCGAGAGGGGGATCGGGTGATCGTGGACCGGGACGTGGCTCAGGTGCGGCGCGGCGACCGTGTCGTCGCCCGACTGACATCGGGAGAAGTCGTGGCCAAGGAGGTCACGCGCCTGACCCCCCGCGCCGTCACCCTGTCGTCCATCAACCCTGACTATCCCCCGCGCATCGTCGTGCGTCGCGACATCGAATGGATGGCGCGAATCCTGTGGGTCAGCCAATAGAAAGCCCCGCCCGGCGAACCGGGCGGGGCCTTGACGGCTCTGACGGCGAAGCCGCAGGCCTTCGGCCGACTGTCAGGCGAGACAGGACGGGGCGATAAGACCCGCCCGATCAGTCGGCCGCCACCCTTGGTTCCTGATTGGAACCTTAGTTGGTCGTGACGTAGTGGGCGTTCACCCAACCGCCGCCGGCGATCTGGATCCATTCACCTTGCGACCCCACGGCCGTGAAGGGCTGGCCCGCCGACAGGGATCCTGCCGAGCGATAGTTGGTTCCGGGGCCCGAGCGGATGCGCAGATTGGACGTGGCCCGATACTGACCGCGCGAGGCGTTGGCGTTGGCCGCAGCACGCGTCCGCTGCTGGTTGCAGCCGATATACGAACCGGCCGCAGCGCCGGCGCCCGCGCCGATCACCGTGCCGGCCGTGCGTTCGTTACGGGCCACGTTGGAACCCACGACGCCGCCGATGACCGCGCCGATCAGGGCGCCGGCCGCCTGACGACCGCCAGGGGCGTCGCAGTTGGTGACGCCGTTGGCCTGAGCTTGAGCCGCCATGGGGGCGGCGGTGACGAGGGCGGCGAGGGCGGCGGCGGTGGCCAGACCCGTGGTCATGATCTTCTTCGACATGGCTGTTCTCCTGTCATCGCGTTGTCGATGGAGAGGACAATGCACAGCCGAAGCTGAAGGCTCCCGGAGCGTGGCCGTTATTTTCCGTTCATCTTCGTTTCAGCCGCCGCAGACCCTATTTCGCCAGTTCGCCGTTCGCGCCCTTTTGGATCAGCGCGATGGTCTGCGGCAGACCATAGATGGCGGCGAAGGAGCCGAAACGCGGCCCCTGGCTCGCGCCCAGCAGCACTTCATACAGGGCCGCGAACCAGGCCCGCAGCGGCTCGAATTCGTGCGCCTTGCCGACCGCATAGACTTCGTTCTGGATCGTCTCGCCGTCGGTCGTGCCCGCAGGCAGCGCCTTCAACCGCTCAGCCAGATCCAGCAGCGCCGCCTTCTCCTGCTCCGTGGGCAGGCGATACGACTTCGTCGGCTTCACGAAGTCCTCGTAATAGTTCAGCGCATGACCCATCAGTCGGTCGAGCGTCGGCTCGGTCTCGGGCGTGGCTTCGGGCAGATATTTGGCGAAGTAGGCCCACAGCTGTTCCTTCGAAGAGGCGTTGGCCACGCCGACGAGGTTCAGCAACAGGCTGAACGAGACCGGGCTGGCGACCTTCGGCGGATCGCCCGCATGGATCGACCAGACAGCGTTGTCGATCCGTTTGGCGGGCTCCTGGGTCTGGAACTGGTCGATGAAGGACAGATAGTCGTCGATCGCCCGCGGAATGACGTTGAAGTGCAGGCTTTTGGCCGACTTGGGCGACTGGAACATGTACCAGCTCAGGCTCTCGGGCGTGCCGTAGCGCAGCCACTCGTCCATCGTCAGGCCGTTGCCCTTGGACTTGGAGATCTTCTTGCCCTCGATGTCGAGGAAGAGCTCATAGTTGAAGCCTTCCGGCGGCGTGCCGCCCAGGGCGCGACAGACCTTTGAGCTTTCGCGCACGCTCTCGATCAGGTCCTTGCCCGACATCTCGTAGTCGACGTCCAGCGCGACCCAGCGCATGGCCCAGTCGGGCTTCCACTGCAGCTTCACATGGCCCCCGGTGACGGGAACCTCGGTGCGATTGCCCGGCTCGTCCGCCGGGTCCTCGAAGGTGATGGTCCCCTTTTCGACGTTGCGCGCCAGGGTCGGCACCTGCAGCACATGGCCGGTGATCGGGCTGATGGGCAGGAAGGGCGAATAGGTCGCGCGGCGCTCCTCGCCCAGGGTCGGCAGCATGATCGCCTGCACCGCGTCGAACCGCTCCAGCAGGGTCAGCAGCGTCGCGTCGAACCGCCCGGACCGGTAGGTCTCGGTCGAGGACATGAACTCATAGTCGAAGCCGAAGCTGTCGAGGAAGGCCCGAAGGCGGGCGTTGTTGTGCGCGCCGAAGCTGTCATGCGTGCCGAAGGGATCGCGCACCTGGGTCAGGGGCTTGTGCAGGTCCTCAGTCAGCATCTGAGGGTTCGGCACGCCCTCGGGCACCTTGCGCAGACCATCCATGTCGTCGCTGAAGGCGATCAGGCGTGTGGGCCAGCGGTCGCCGGTCAGGGCGCGGAAGGCGTTGCGCACCATGGTGGTGCGGGCCACCTCGCCGAAGGTGCCCATGTGCGGCAGGCCCGAGGGACCGTAGCCCGTCTCCAGGATCACCGGCCGTTGCAACGCCGGAAACGTGGCCAGCGCCTCTTCGGTCTTGCCCGCGTCGATCAGCAGTTTGGCCGCGTCGCGCTCGGCGTCGCTCAGGCGCTTCTTCAGAACGTGGTTCAGAAGGTTGCGGGCTTGCTCAAACGGCCAGGACTTGGCCTCGCGGGCGAGGGTTTCGAGGTTCTGCAGCATGGGCGGCGGTTTGCAGGCTGCATACCGCCCGGTCAACCGTGATCAGGCCCTGGCGGCGATTACGATGACCTCGACCTTGTAGTCGGGCGATGCGAGCCGGCTTTCACCCGTCGCACGGGCGGGCGGATTGGCGGTGTCGACCCAGGCGTCCCAGACGCTGTTCATCGCGTCGAAGTCAGCCATGTCGGCCAGCCAGATCTGGGCCATCAGGATCTTGGACTTGTCGCTGCCTGCTTCCGCCAACAGGGCCTCGACCTCGGCCAGGGCGGTCCGGGTCTGGGCGATGACGTCGTCGCCCGGCTCTCCGACCTGGCCCGCCAGATAGACGGTGTCGCCGTGGACGACGGCTTCGCTCATGCGGGCGCCGGGCTGGATGCGGGTGATCATGGCGAAGGTCCTTTGAAAACGGCCCTCACCTATCGCCGCCAGGGCATGGCTGTCGAGCGTTTAGCGCCGGTCGAAGCGAGCCACGATCGGCCTCCACCCAGGTTCAGCCGCGCGCCGCCAGGACGTTGCGGATCGCCAGGCTGGAGTGGATGCGCGACACGCCCGGCAGGCGCGACAGCACGTCCTTGTGGATCACCTCATAGGCGGCGATGTCGGGGGCCACGGCCCGCACGATATAGTCCGCCTCTCCCGCCATCAGATAGCAGTCACGGATTTCGGGGTGGTTCCTGACCGCCGCCTCGAACCGGCGCATGTGGTCGTCGGTCTGCTTCTCCAGCGTGATCTCGACATAGGCGACGACCCCGTCGTCGGCGTCGTTGGCCAGAATGGCGGCGTAACCCCGGATCACGCCCCGCTCCTCCAGGCGGCGGACGCGGCGCAGGCAGGCCGAGGGCGACAGGCCCACCGCAGAAGCCAGGTCTGCGTTGCTGATCCGCCCGTCGGCGCGCAGCCGTTGCAGAAGGCGGTGATCGATAGGGTCGAGCAGCATCGCAATTATCCGTCGTTTTATCGCATATTATTGCGTTTTCAGCCTATCAGTCGCCGTCCATTGCGCAAACAGGCAGGATCGTCGATGCAAAGCGCGTCTATCCTGACGTTTCAAACGGCGAATTGCAGGTCGATATGCGGGTTCTGGTTCTGGGTTCTGGCGTCATCGGCGTCACCACCGCCTGGTATCTGAGCCAGGCCGGCCATGAGGTCGTCGTGGTCGACCGCGAGGCGGGTCCGGCGCTGGAGACCAGCTTCGCCAACGCCGGCCAGGTGTCGCCCGGCTATTCCGCGCCCTGGGCCGCGCCCTCCATTCCGGTCAAGGCGATGAAGTGGCTCTTGATGCGCCACGCCCCCCTGATCATCCGGCCCCGGCTGGACATGGCGATGATCCGCTGGACCGTGGCGATGCTGAGGAACTGCACACACACGCGCTATGCGCTGAACAAGGGACGGATGGTGCGGCTGGCCGAATATAGCCGCGATCAGCTGGACCTGCTGCGCCGCGAGACGGGCATCGCCTACGACGGCCGCCAGCAGGGCACGCTTCAGTTGTTCCGCACCGAGAAACAGTTGGCCGACGTGCACAAGGACGTGGACGTGCTGAAGGCGCAGGGCGTGCCGTGCGAGGTGCTGGATCCTGCCGGCTGCATCGCGGCCGAACCGGGGCTGGCGGCGTCAGACGTCGGCTTCGTCGGGGGGCTGCGTCTGCCCAACGACGAGACGGGCGACTGTTTCCTGTTCACCAACGCCCTGGCCCGGATGGCGGCCGAGCGCGGCGTGGTCTTCCACCAGGGCGTGGACATCCAGGCGCTGGAGACCGCCGACGGCCGCGTCGTTGGCGCGCGGACCAGCCAGGGCGTCCTGACCGCCGACGCGGTGGTGGTGGCCCTGGGGTCCTATTCGCCGCGCATGGTGGCGCCGCTGGGCCTGAAACTGCCGGTCTATCCCGTGAAGGGCTATTCGATCACGGCCCGGATCACCGACGCCGACCGGGCGCCCGTCTCCACCGTCATGGACGAAAGCTACAAGGTGGCGATCACCCGCCTGGGCGACCGCATCCGCGTCGGCGGCATGGCCGAGTTGTCGGGCTACAACAATAGCCTGCCCCATCTGCGCCGCGAGACGCTGGAACAGTCGGTCGGCAGCCTGTTCCCCGGCGGCGGCGACCTGAAGGGCGCCAGCTACTGGTCCGGCCTGCGGCCGATGACGCCGGACGGCACGCCGGTGATCGGGGCGACCCAGGTTCCAGGCCTGTATCTGAACACCGGCCACGGCACCCTGGGCTGGACCATGGCCTGCGGCTCTGCCCGCGTCCTGGCCGACCTGATGGACGGCAAGACGCCCGAGATCGAGGCGCACGACCTGTCCCTGAACCGCTATGGCGCCTGGGCCGGGGCGTTCGCGCCGGGTTACGACTGACATCTGGACTCCGGAAAACGGAGTCCGGACAGTCCGATTGGTCCGGACAGTCCGAAATTGGGACTTTGGAAAAACAGAGTCCGAACAGTCCGATCAGTCCGAAATCACGCTGTCAAAGACCGTGCGTCAGCTTACCACGGCGATGGGGCGTGATCGGAAAACGGCGGGCTGAGTGGAAAATCCGCAGAGAAAACAAGGTGCGAGGCGTCGGCGACAGGCGCGCAGACCGCCGCGACGTGGCGCGCGCCGCCGGACATCCCTATAGAGCGCGCGATGAAGACCACCGATTTCGATTTCGACCTGCCTGAGGACCGCATCGCCCTGCGGCCCGCCGATCCGCGCGATTCCGCCCGGCTGCTGGTGGTCAGCGGCGACGCACTGGAAGACCGGATCGTGCGCGATCTGCCGGACTTTCTGCGGCCCGGCGACGCCCTGGTGTTCAACGACACGCGGGTTATCCCGGCGCGGCTGTCGGGCGTGCGCCAGCGTGTCGGGCCGGAAGGCGAAACCCTGACGGTCGAGGTCGAGGCCACCCTGCACCACCGCGACGCGCCCGACGTCTGGTCCGCCTTCATGAAGCCGGGCAAACGGATCAAGCCGGGCGACCGGATAAGGTTCGGCGCCCATGGCGACGCCGCCTGCGACCTGGGCCGTCTGGACGCCACCGTCACGGCCAAGGGCGACGACGGCCTGATCACCCTGAGGTTCGACCTGTCCGGCCCGGCGCTGGACGACGCCATCCGCGATGTCGGGGTCATGCCCCTGCCGCCCTATATCGCCGCCAAACGGCCCGAGGACGACCGCGACCGCAGCGATTATCAGACCGTCTTCGCCGAACACGACGGATCGGTCGCCGCGCCCACGGCGGGCCTGCATTTCACCCCCGCCCTGCTGGACGCCATCCGCGCGCGCGGCGTCTCGACCCACGCCGTGACCCTGCATGTGGGGGCCGGCACCTTCCTGCCGGTCAAGGTCGATGATCTGGCCGACCACACGATGCATAGCGAATGGGGCGAGGTTTCACCGGAGACCGCCGCCGCCCTGAATGCGGTTCATGCAAAGGGGGGCCGCATCGTCTGCGTCGGCACCACCTCCCTGCGTCTGCTGGAAAGCGCGACGCGCGAGGACGGCGAGATCCGACCCTTCCATGGAGACACGGCCATCTTCATCACACCCGGCTATCGGTTCCGGGCGGTCGATGTGCTGATGACCAACTTCCACCTGCCCAGATCGACGCTATTCATGCTGGTCAGCGCCTTCGCCGGTCAGGCGACGATGAAGGCGGCCTATGCTCATGCGGTGGCCGAGCAGTATCGGTTCTATTCCTACGGCGACGGATCGCTGCTGTTTCGGGCGTAAGACACAGGTGGGCCTCCCACTTCCGTCATTCCGGGGCTGAGCGCAGAGAAGAACCCGGAACCCAGGGCCCCAGGCGCGCTGCTGGAACCATTCAAGGCCGAATGCGAGCCTCCTGGGTTCCGGGTTCGTCCTTCGGACGTCCCGGGATGACGGCCGCAACCGGACGGTCGATTGGCCGTAGTCACGGCCAGAGGCGTTCGCGGGTCCAGGCGTCGCCGTCGCGAGTGAAGCGCAGCCGGTCGTGCAGGCGGAAGGGCCGGTCACGCCAGAACTCCACCGTCGTCGGCGTGACGCGCCAGCCGCTCCAGCGTTCGGGGCGGGGCACGTCCTGGCCTTCGAACCGGGCGGTCTCGCGCGCCACGGCGGTTTCCAGCGCCTGGCGCGAGGCCAGCGGCCGCGACTGATCCGAGGCCCAGGCGCCGATGCGGCTTTCGCGCGCGCGGCTGGCGAAATAGGCGTCCGCCTCCTGGGCCGTGACGGGCTGGACCGTTCCGCGCACGCGGACCTGGCGTCGCAGGGTCTTCCAGTGAAAGGTCAGGGCCGCGACGGGATGGGCGGCCAGTTCCTGCCCCTTGGCGCTTTCGCGGTTGGAATAGAAGGTGAAGCCGCGCGCATCCACGTCCTTCAGCAGCACGATGCGCGCATCGGGCAGGCCCTCGGCGTCCAGGGTGGACAGGGTCATGGCGTTGGGATCGTTGATCTCATGCGCCGCGGCCTCGGCCAGCCACTGGGTGAACAGACCGATGGGTTCGGGCCTGTCGAAGAGGGTCTCGTCGCCATTGGCGGCCAGGGCGGCGGCGTAGTCGCGGGCGTACTCCTCACGCGACGGGCTGGGCGGGATCACGGGTGCGGTCATGAGACGGGTCTAGCGGCTCCGACGCGCGCTGAAAATGATCCGTATCAAACGGGGCGACGCCCAGGGGCTGAAGCCGCGCCGCGCGCGACAGGCCAAACAGGGACACGGTTAACCGTGCGTTGACCCTGATCGGACGAAGGTCGGGGGGATGAACGCTCGTCCCACTTCCACCGACGTCTCCGGAGTTCGCGACGCCCTGGCCGTGCTGGGTCTGAGCGAGGGGGCGGACGCGGCTGCGCTGAAGGCCGCCTTCCGCACGGCGGTCAAGGCGGCGCGGCCCGACCAGATACACGGCGACGCCGGACGGTTCCGACAGGTGATCGCCGCCTATCGCCTGATCCAGGCGCATCAGCCGGCGCGTCCGGCCCTGGCGGCGCCCCCGGTTCCGCCCCCGCCGTCGCCGGTGCTGGCCATCAGCCCGATGCGGGCGGTGATGGGCGCGCGGATCCAGCTGCGACTGGGCGGGAGGACGGTGCGGGTCGCGGTCCCGCCGGGCCTGAGAACCGGGGATCATCTGCGGCTGAAAGGCGGGGCCGCTGACGGGGGCGACCTGTATCTGCCCGTGCTGATCCGGCCCGAGGACGGGCTGTCGGTGATGGGCGACGACCTGTTCATGACCTGGCCTGTCGAGCGGCGGACGATGGCCGACGGGGGGCGGGTCGAGATCGAAACCCACGCCGGGCCGCGATCGGCCTGGATCGTCCCCGACATGACCGCGCCGGTGCGGGTGCGGCTGAAGGGGCTGGGCCTGCCCGCGCGCGGGTCGCGGGGAGCGGGGCATCTGTTCGTCAGCCTGATCCCCACCCACGACACGCCGTCGTCGGCAGAAGACCTGCTGCTGCGCTTCACCCGCGTCTGGACGCCCGAGCGGCTGGCGGCCTGACGCGCACGTTTCTTGCCCCCGCAGACGGCGAACAGCGGTTCCGTCCGAAACGATCATGCTCTAAGCCGACCCCATGTCGCACAACACCTTCGGCCATCTGTTTCGCGTGACCACCTGGGGCGAGAGCCACGGCCCAGCGATCGGCTGCGTCGTCGACGGCTGCCCGCCGCGTATTCCGCTGACCGAAGCCGACCTGCAGCCGTGGCTGGACCAGAGGAAGCCGGGCGGCAGCCGCTTCGTCACCCAGCGCCAGGAAAGCGACACCGCACGCATCCTTTCGGGCGTGTTCGACGACGGCGACGGGCCGGTGACGACGGGGACGCCGATCTCCATCCTGATCCAGAACGAGGACCAGCGGTCCAAGGACTATGGCGAAATCGCCCGCGCCTATCGGCCTGGCCACGCCGACTTCGCCTATCAGACCAAATACGGGGTGCGCGACCACCGGGGCGGCGGCCGTTCCTCGGCGCGCGAGACGGCCTGCCGCGTCGCCGCCGGGGCCGTGGCGCGCAAGGTGCTGGGCGACGGGGTGAAGATCAGGGCCGGCGTGGTCCAGATCGGGCCGCACCGGATCGCGCCCGAGGCCGTGGACTTCGACGCCGTTCACGACAATCCGCTGTTCGCCGCCTCGGCCGCCGTGGTTCCGGACTGGGAAGCCTATCTGGACGGCGTGAGGAAGGCCGGCTCCTCCATCGGGGCGGTGGTGGCGCTGGAGGTGACGGGGGTTCCCGCCGGCTGGGGCGCGCCGCTGTACGGCAAGCTGGATTCCGAACTGGCGGCGGCCTTGATGTCGATCAACGCGGCCAAGGGGGTGGAGATCGGCGCGGGCTTCGCCGCCGCAGAACTGACCGGCGAGGAGAACGCCGACCAGATGCGGCTGGACCTGAACAAGCAGCCGGTCTTTCTGTCGAACCAGGCGGGCGGGGTCCTGGGCGGGATTTCGACGGGCCAGCCGGTGACGGCGCGGGTGGCGTTCAAGCCGACGTCCTCGATCCTGACCCTGCGCCAGACGATCACCCGCGACGGCGAGGAGACGGACCTGCGCACCAAGGGGCGGCACGACCCGTGCGTCGCCCTGCGCGCCGTGCCGGTGGTGGAGGCCATGGCGGCCTGCGCCCTGGCCGACGCCTTTCTGAGGCACCGCGCCCAGGTCGGCTGATCAGTTCGGACGGGGGCGGGCGGGTCGAAGGCCCACGACCGGGATGCGCGTGTTCGGCCGGACGCGGGACTTGGCGTCCTGCTTCATCAGGGCCATCAGGCCCGAAAGCCCCGTCGTCATCACGATCATCGTCGCCCCCATGCGATTGCGAACCGTTTGCAGGTTTGCGCAGGATTCTGACTTGTGCAAGGGGTCGCAGCGGTGGCGTTTCGATCCGGGAGATCAACCGTGCGTGAAGACGGAAAGCTGGACTATCTCGAACTGCCCGCGACAGCGCTGCCGCAGACCAAGGCCTTCTACAGCCAGGCCTTCGGCTGGACCTTCGTCGACTACGGCCCGACCTACGCCGCCTTCGATCAGGGGCTGGACGGCGGGTTCGACGCCGATCCGGCCGACCGGACGCGGACGCCCCTGCCCATCCTCTACGCCCACGACCTGGAGGCCATGCAGGCGAAGGTCGAGGCGGCGGGCGGGCGGATCGTGAAGCCGATCTACGCCTTCCCCGGCGGGCGGCGGTTCCATTTCACCGATCCGGCCGGGACCGAATTGGCCGTCTGGTCCGAGGGCTGACGGCGCCCTAGCGGACGTCGACCGACTGGCCGATGCGTTCGGCCAGATCGCGGTCGGCGCCGCCGGGACTGGCGACCCAGACGTGGATTTCGGTCGGGGCTGTGGCGCGCTGGAACAGATGCTCCATCGCCAGGCGTCGGCCGCCCTCGGTCACGACGACGGACGAGCGGCCGCCCGCGCGAACCATCTGGCCGTCGAAGATCGGAAACTGCGAGGCCGGGCCGGCGTAGATCATCAGCAGGACCCGGTCGCCGCGCCGCACCGAATAGACATTAGCGTCGGATCCGGCCCGCGAGGCCGTGATAACCGCATCGGCCGGCATCTCCAGCCGGAACGGCAAGGCGGCGACTGCGGCCGGCGTCAGGGCGGCCGGGGGCGCGGCAGGCGGCTCGCTGGTCGCCGCCGGGGTCTGGGCCTGGGGTTGAGGCTGGGCGGAGGCGGCCGGCGCCTGCGGACGCGACGCCGGGGCCGTAGCCGTTGCGCCGGGCGCGTTCTGGGCCGAGGGGCGGGGCGAGGTCGCGGCGGGCGGCTGGCTTGCGGGCGGCTGTCGCGCGGGGGTCTGCGTCGCGGGGGTCTGTGTTCTTGGAACTGGCGCGGCCGTCGTGCGGGCGGCTTGCGGCGTCGGCGGCGTCGAAGCCTGCGCGGCGGGCGGCGGCGTCTGGGTCGGCGCAGGGCGCTGCGGCTGGACGGCCGACGGCGGCGCGCTGTTGAGGTCGCGGGTGAGGTCCGAACCGGACCGGGGCGCGGGCGCCGTGGTCTGACCCGACAGAAGGACGGCGGCGGCGAGAACGAGGATCGACATCCCCCGACCTTGGCCCCGCATGGGCCGATCGGCAAGAGCGTCCCGACGCCGTCAGCGGCTCAGGCCGTTGGAATCAGAATCCAGAAGGTGGCGCCTTCCCCCGGCGTCGAGGTCACGCCGATGGAGCCGCCCTGCAATTCGATCAGCCGTTTGGCCAAGGCCAGGCCGACGCCGTGGCCTTCGATGGTCGAGCGCTCCAGCCCCAGGCGGTTGAAGGGTTCGAACAACTGTCCCTGCTTCTGGACCGACAGGCCCGGACCGAAGTCGATCACCTCGACCTTGACGTTGTCGTCCGCACGCGACGCCCGCAGGATCACCCGTCCCCCCGCAGCGCCGTATTTGACCGCGTTGGAGGTCAGATTGTTCAGCACCTGGGCCAGGCGTTGCGAATCCGCCAGGGCGATCAGGCCGTCGCTCTCGCACACGATGTCCATCTGCACCGCCGTCGGACCCGCGCGGAGCAGGCACGCCCGCCGCACGTCCTCCAGAAGGCCCGGCACATCGGTCGGACGCAGCACCACCTTCACGCTGCCGGCCTCGGCGCGCGCGACGTCCAGCAGGTCGTGCGAGAGGGCCTCGACCTGACGGGCCGTCTTGACCAGCATCTCGGCCATCTCGACCTGCTGGGGCGTGGTGGGCCCGAGCCCCCCGCTGGACCAGAGTTCGCCGATGCCGATGATGCCGGCGACCGGGCTCTTGATCTCGTGGGCGACGTTGGCCAGCAGCCGCGACTTGGCCGCAGACGCCTTTTCCGCCCGTTCGCGCCCCAGCCGGGCGCGATCCGCCAGCCGGTCGCGCTCTTCCAGCAACGACGCCATCAGAAGGGTGGGCATATAGCCGACAAGCACCAGCAGCTGAGCCATCAGCACCTGTTCGCTGAGGGTCAGGCCCCGGACATAGGGTCCCTGGCCGGCTATGGCGCTGCCGACCGTCATGATGGTGATGACCAGAAGCGCCACGCCAGTCGCAGCGACGCCCAGCCTGACGGCGACCGTCAGCAGCAAGGGCAGAAGGACGAAACCCATCTTGGTCTGGCCGGAGAAGCCGACGTAGAAGAAGCCGACGATGGCCGTCAGCAGGATCGCGGACTCGATCAGTTTTTGCGGGGTGCACAGGCGCGCCACGGTCGACGGCGTCAACGACAGGCCCAGGGTTCCGATCACGGCGATGCCCAGAGCGTGGCCGAACCACCAGGTCTGGAACCCCTCCACCACATTGTGCGAGCCCATCTGGCTCAGGGCCAGCGCACTGATCAGGGCGGCCGGGATAGGCGCGACCAGGGCGGCGCTGATCAGGAACCGAACGGCGCCGCTGAGGGTGGAGATATTCATCGTCGGCGCGAAACGCCGCGTCAGGGCGACCGCAGTGACGATCTCCAGCATGTTCACCGCCGTGAACATCAGCGAGAGCACGGGCTTGTTGCCGACGACCAACTCGGCGATCAATATGCTGATGCTCAGGACAAGCGCGTACATCGCGTCCTGGCGACGGCCCCGGCTGGTTCGCAGCCACACCGCGACCGCCAGGCCGCTGGCGCCCCACAGGCCCGCAACCGTGCCGGAACTCCGCGTATGCAGCACCGCCACGGCGACCAGAATCGCGACGGCGATCCCCATCAGAACGGGGATCACAGGATGTGCGCCCCCGCCGGGTGCGACCTCGCCGGCGGCGCTCGGCACGAACGGCTGCGCCCGGTTCGTCTGCCTTTCGGCGTCAATGTGAAGCGCGCGGCTCACGATCATGAAGAGTCTCGGACTGATACTGTCCGGCGATCAGAGCACAGGGGTTCCTAATATCCCCTGAAGTCAGAAATTCAACTTTCGATTGAACGCCCTGACCGCCGCGGCGGGACCGTCGGCATGGCGCCAGACCCCGGCGCTGACCGCCACGAAATCCGCCCCCGCGCGCGCCAGTTCGGCGCAGTTGTCGACGGTGATCCCGCCGATGGCGACGCAGGGGACCTCGACCGTCTCCTGCCAGACGGTCAGCAGCTCGGGCGACGGGCGATGAACGGTTTCCTTGGTGTCGGTCGGATAGAAGGCGCCGAAGGCGACATAGTCGGCCCCGCCCTCGGCCGCATCCCAGGCCAGGTCGCGGTCGGCGTGACAGGTGACGCCGATCATGGCGTCCGGCCCCACGACACGCCGCGCCTCGGCCAGGGAGCCGTCCTCCTGGCCGATATGCACGCCGTCGCAACCCGTCGCGCGGGCCAGGTCCGGCCGGTCGTTCAGGATGACCGCGACCTCGTGACGTCGAGCGACCGGCGCCAGCACGGCGACCGCGTGGCGGATCGTCGCCTCGTCCGCCGGCTTCAGCCGAATCTGCAGGGCGGCCACGTCGCCGGCGGCCAGGGCCTGATCGAGCACGGCGGCGAAGGCGTCCAGGTCCGGGATGATCGGCGGCGTGATCAGATACAGCCGGCAGGGCGGGCGGTCGGGGACGGTCGGGGTTCGGGGCGAAGCTTTGGCCATGCGGTTCAGTGCCCTCGCCTGCGGCGATCCGTCAACGGGCGGCGACGGGCGCAATGCCTGAGAACGACTTGCAATCGCCTTAAGACCTGCTATAGCGAACCAGTCGCAATCAGTGAGCGCCTGTCCTCCCGTGTATGTCTGCAACTGCAACGGTCTTCGCCAGCGTGACGTCGCCCAGGCCATCGAGGCCGGGGCCTGTCGTCCTCGCGACATCTTCGCCAGCCATCAATGCCAGGCCCAGTGCGCCAAGTGCGTCTGCGAGATGCGTCAGATGATCCAGGACAGCCGCGAAGCGTTCGCACTCGCAGCGGAATAGTCCGCCGGCTCACGCGGGCGAAAATCACTCGCACCATCAATGTATTGATAAAAACTCGCAAATAAACAACGCGAGTTTTACTGTGGTATGGCCTCCGCGAAGAACGGCGAACACGCCGTGGCGAGAGCAAGGACCATGGCCATGAAGGGCGACCCCGCAATCCTCCGCACGCTGAACGCGGTGCTGACCAACGAACTGACGGCGGTAAACCAGTATTTCCTGCATGCGCGCATGTTCGAAAGCTGGGGCCTGGCCCACCTGGGCAACGTGATCTACGAAGAATCGATCGGCGAGATGAAGCACGCCGACATGCTGATCAAACGCATCCTGTTCCTGGACGGCCTGCCCAATCTGCAGGATCTGCACAAGCTGAAGGTGGGCGAGGAGCCGATCGAATGCCTGGGCGCCGACCTTCAGCTGGAGATCGACAGCCGCGCCACGACCGCCGCCGCCGTGACCCAGTGCGAGGAAGCCCGCGACTATGTCAGCCGCGACCTGCTGATGAAGATTCTGGCCGATACGGAAGAGCACATCGACTTCCTGGAGAACCAGCACAAGCTGATCGAACTGATGGGCGCGCAGAACTATCTGCAGTCGGCTATGAAGGAGATCGTCACCGACGGGGCCGCCACCGGCGGCTGAGGCGGAACCCAGGGTCCGTTCCGGTCATTTGCAGTCCACGGACAAGCGGGAGCGGACCATGACCGACATCGACGACGCCATAGACGACGTGCGCGACGCCGCGACCGACCTGTTGAACAGCGAGGGGCGCAGCGCGGTTCACGTCGTGACCGGCATCGCCCTGACGGTCGGCTTCGCCCTTCTGGCGCACGGCATCGCCTCGGGCGCGCTGAGACCGCGCCGCAGCCTGAAGCAGGTGCGCGACCGCGACCTGCCGATCACCGAAAAGCCCAAGGGCGCCTTCAGCCTGATTCTACCGGCGGTGTTTTCGGCCACCACCCTGTCGGCGGTGCGGGTGTGGAACGCCCCGCCCCAGCCTGAGCGGACCCGCGCCATGGGCCTGTGGCTGGCGGCGCAGACGGTGAACGCCGTGTGGCTGGGCCTGCGCCCGTCCTCGATGGCGCGTCAGGTCTTGGCCGCCATGTCTTCCGCCGGCCTGGCCGCCGCCTTCGCCCACGAGGCGCGCAAACTGGACGAAGGGGCCGGCAAGATGGCCGCCCCGACCGGATCGGGCGTTCGTCTGGGCAACTTCCTGCATCGCAAGGCCGACCAGGCGACGCGCGGGCGCACGCTGCACTAGGCTCCGCCTTGCCCTTTGGCGGGGCTTCCTCTAGGGATCGCGCCCTTCGCCACGCTCCGGACAGGTCGCGCGGGCGCAACCCCAATTCCGATGTGACCCCATGAAGATCAACGGCAACACCATCAAGCCCGGCATGGTCCTGCAACACAACGGCGGCCTGTGGGTCGTCACCAAGGCCAGCCACGTCAAGCCCGGCAAGGGCGGCGCCTTCGCCAACGTCGAGGCCAAGAACCTGGAAACCGGCAACAAGCTGAACGAACGCTTCCGCTCGGAAGACAAGGTCGAGCGCGTCACGCTGGAACAGCGCGACTATTCCTATCTGTTCGACAACGGCGACAGCCTGGTCTTCATGGACGACGAGTCCTACGAACAGATCGAACTGCAGAAGGACTGGGTCGGCGAAGACCGCATCCCCTATCTGCAGGAAGGCATGAAGGTCGTCATCGAGTCGCACGAAGGTCGCCCGATCGGCCTGGAACTGCCCGATCAGGTGGTTCTGGAAGTCGCCGAGACCGAACCGACCGTGAAGGGCCAGACGGCGTCGTCGTCCTACAAGCCCGCCACCGCCTCGAACGGCGTGCGCATCATGATCCCGCCCTATATGTCGGCGGGCGAGAAGATCGTGGTCGACACGGCCACAGGCGAATACGTCCGCCGCGCGGACTGATCGTCGCCTCCCCTCTTGCGGCCCCGTTCGGGGCCGTTTCTTTCTGAACTTCTCCGTCTGTCCGGGCTGCGGCCTTGAAGGGCAGACGGACCAGGAGATTCCCGATGGCCCTCGCTTCCGCCCTGCTTCAGGTCATGATCGACGCGGTTCGCAAGACCGCCCGCCCGATGATGCGCGACTTCGGCGAGGTTTCGCAGCTTCAGGTCTCGCGCAAAGGGCCGGGCGACTTCGTCACCGCCGCCGACCTGAAGGCCGAAGAGACCCTGTTCGAGCTGCTGACCAAGGCGCGGCCGGGCTACGGCTTCCTGGGCGAGGAGCGCGGGCTGGTCGAGGGGACGGACAAGTCCCACACCTGGATCGTCGATCCGATCGACGGCACCACCAACTTCATGCACGCCATGCCCCATTTCGCCATCACGGTGGGGCTGGAGCGCCGCGCGCCGGACGGCTCGTCCGAGATCGTGGCGGGCGTGACCTACAACCCCGTCATGAACGAGCTGTTCTGGGCCGAAAAGGGCAAGGGCTGCTATCTGAACGACCAGCGCATCCGCGTCGCCGGTCGTCGGGACCTGTCCGAAAGCCTGATCGCCACCGGCCTGCCCTTCATCGGCAAGTCGGGCCACGCCCAGGCCATCAAGGACATCCACGCCGTGGGCCAGCGCGTCGCGGGCATCCGCCGCCTGGGTTCGGCCGCCCTGGACTTCGCCTGGGTCGCGGCGGGCCGCTATGACGCCTATTATGAACGCAACCTGAAGCCCTGGGACGTGGCGGCGGGCATCCTGTTCGTCACCGAGGCCGGCGGCCGGGTCACGACCATCGACGAGGACGGCGATCCCAAGACGGGCGTGTCGATCCTGGCGTCCAACACCGAACTGCATCCGCACCTGCGGAAGGTGCTGCAGGGGGCGTAGGCGTCACGGAGCTGTCGCCGGCCTGCCCTATCCAGGCGCGATGATCCGCTGCATTCTGATCGCCATCGTCCTCTTGATGGGAACGCCCGCCTTGGCCCAGCCCCTGATCATCGCGCACCGCGGGGCCTCGGGCGAGCGGCCCGAGCATACGCGCGCGGCCTATGACCTGGCCATCGAACAGGGCGCGGACGTGATCGAGCCGGATCTGGTGCTGAGCCGGGACGGCGTCTTCGTGGATCGGCACGAGAACGAGATCGGCGGCACGACCGATGTGGAACGCCGCACCGAGTTCGCCGCGCGCAAGACCACCAAGGTCATCGACGGCGTCCAGACGACCGGCTGGTTCACCGAGGACTTCACCTTAGCCGAGTTGAAGACGCTGAGGGCCAGAGAGAGGCTGCCCGCCTTTCGCCCGTCCAGCGCGGCCTTCGACGGGCAAGAGCCGATCCTGACCTTCGACGAGGTGGTCGCCATCGCGCGGGAGGCCTCGGCCCGGACGGGGCGCGCCATCGCCGTGGCGCCGGAGCTGAAACACCCGACCTATTTCGCCGGCGTGGGCCTGCCGATGGAGGACGCCTTCGTGGCGGAGTTGGCGCGGCTGGACCTGACCGAAGCCGACGCCCCGATCATCGTCCAGTGTTTCGAGGTCGGCCCGCTGGAGCGGCTGTCGAAACGGGTGGCGACGCCCCTGGCCCAGTTGATCGCAGCGACAGGCGGGCCGGCGGACCGGCCCGGCCTGACCTATGCCGAAATGATCACGCCCGAGGGGTTGAAGGCCATGGCCGCCTACGCCGCCTGGGTCGCACCTGAGGCGACCCTGGTGCTGCCGCGCGACGCCGAGGGCCGCACCACCGCGCCCAGCGCCCTGGTCACAGACGCCCATGCGGCGGGCCTGAAAGTCGTGGTGTGGACTCTGCGGGCGGAAAACGCCTTCCTGCCGGTCGAGCGGCGACGCGGCGAAGGATTCGCGGACCACGGCGACATGGCGGGCTACGCCGCCGCCTTCGGCCAGGCGGGGGTCGATGCGATCTTCAGCGATTTTCCGGCCCTGGCGCGAGCAGGTCTGCACTAACGCGCCCGACAAGCGCGCCGTTCAAGTGCCCCGGAACTGGAGCTCGGCCAGGCGCGCATAGAGGCCGCCCCTGGCGACCAGTTGATCGTGCGTCCCCTCCTCCACCACGCGGCCGTCGTCCATGACGACGATCCTGTCGGCGCGCAGCACGGTGGCCAGACGGTGAGCGATGACCAGGGTGGTGCGCTCCTCCATCGCCTGATCCAGGGCGGCCTGGACCAGGCGTTCGCTTTCGGCGTCGAGCGCGCTGGTGGCCTCGTCCAGCAGCAGGATGGGAGCGTCGCGGACCAGGGCGCGGGCGATGGCCAGACGCTGGCGCTGCCCGCCTGACAGGCTCTTGCCGCGTTCGCCCAAGGGGGTGTCGAAACCTTCCGGCAGGGCGTCGATGAAGCCGAGCGCCTGAGCCTTTTCGGCGACGGCGCGCGCCTCCTCCAGGGTGGCGTCCTCACGGCCGAAACGGATGTTTTCCAGCGCCGAGCCCGAGAACAGCGGCGTCTCCTGCGAAACCCAGGCGAAGCGGTCGCGCACGGCGACGGGATCGGCCTGGCGCACGTCGACGCCGTCCACCGACACCAGGCCCGTCTGGGGATCGTAGAAGCGCAGCAGCAGGCGGAAGACCGTGGACTTGCCCGCGCCGGACGGACCGACCAGGGCGACGGTCTCGCCCGGCCGCACGGTCAGGCTGAAACCCTTCAGCGCGGGCAGGTCGGGGCGGCCCGGATAGGCGAAGCCGACCGCCGACATCGACACCTCGCCGCGCGGCGGCTGCGGCAGGGCGACGGGATGGGCGGGCGGCGCGATGCCGGGAACCGCGCGCATCAGCTCCTCGATCCGCTCCATGGCGCCGGCGGCCTTTTGCACGTCGCCCCAGCTTTCGCCCAGGGCGCCCACGGCCCCGGCGGCGAAGACCGACAGGAGAACGAATTGCAGCAGGGCGCCGGGCGTCATGGCGCCCGCCACCACGTCCTGGGCGCCCAGCCACAGCACCAGGGTCACGCCGCCGAACATGACGACGATGATCAGGGCCGTCATCCAGGCGCGGGCGCGCATCCGGGTCAGGGAGGCGGAGAAGGCGTCCTCCACCGCCGCGCCGAAGCGGGCGATGGTGCTGCCCTCGCGGCCGAAGGCCTGAACCGTCTCGATGGCGTCCACGCTTTCGCCGGCGAAGCCCACGGCGTTGGCGAAGCGATCCTGGGAGGCGACCGTGAGCTTTCGCACCGTGCGGCCGAAGATGAAGATGGGCCCCAGGAGGAAGGGCACGATCAGCAGGACGAAACCCGTCAGCTTGGGACTGACGAAGAACAGCAGGATCACCCCCCCGATCAGGGTCAGGAAGTTGCGCAGCGCATAGGAGACCGAGGTGGTCATCAGCGTTTCGACCAGGGCGATGTCGGTCGTCAGGCGCGACAGAACCTCGCCCGTCCGCATATGGGCGTAGAAGACCGGGTCCAGGGTCAGGATGCGGTCGAACAATCCCTTGCGCAGGTCGGCGATCACGCGCTCGCCCGTGCGGGTGACGTAGAAATAGCGGAACGCCGTCGCCAGGCCCAGGAACAGGGCGTTGGCGCCCAGCAGGATGAACCATAGATTCAGGTGCGCGCCGCCGCCCTCGAACCCGTGGTCGATGGCGCCGCGCGCCAGGGCCGTCAGCCCCAGGGAGGCGGCGGTGGACAGCAGCAGCCAGAACACCGCCATCAGGGCATGGCCCTTGTGACGCAGGGCATAGGGGATCAGGCGGGCCAGGGGGCGGATGTCGCGGCGCTTGGCGCGCTTTTCACCCGCTTCCGACATCTGTTCGGCCAGAAGGGCGCCGGCGCTGGGTCGGCCTCGAGCCTCCACGCGGGTCGGGGCGGTCGCGGCGGCGGGAGGAAGATCGGTCATGGCGCCCGCCTCTTGCCCCGGAACGCCCCCCGGTGTAAACGCCGCGCTCTTTTCCGCTGGACCTTTCAGCGGAATTCTCAATTTCACGCGCACCGACGGTCGGCATCGTCATCGCGCCAGAGACCGGACGACGACCAATGAAGCCCGATACCCACCCCGACTATCACTTCATCACCGTGGTGATGACCGACGGCAGCACCTATCAGACCCGCTCGACCTACGGGAAGGAAGGCGACAAGCTGGCGCTGGACATCGACCCGACGACGCACCCCGCCTGGACCGGCGGCAATGCGCAGCTGATGGACCGTGGCGGCCGCGTCTCGCGCTTCAACAACAAGTTCGCCGGCTTCATCAAGAAGTGAGGCCACGGCTGCGGCAAACTGCAGCATTCCGATCACGAAGAGCGTCGGTCGAAGGACCGGCGCTTTTTGTTTGACTGGAACGTCGGTAACATCGGCGACGTTCGGGGTATGGCTAAGCAAGGCGTCGATCCAGGTCGGATCGAGTCGATCGAGAAGCGGACGAGTTATGAATAGACGGGAATTGGGTCTGGGCGTCGCCACGGCGACCATGGCCCTGGGCTCCACGGCGCGCGCGCAACAGGTCTTTGTGCAGCGCGGCCCCGAGGCGACCGCCTTCTACAACAGCTTCAACGATCAGATTTCGCGCCTGCCCGCGACCCAGCAGGCCGACGTCCGCGCCTTCTACGAGATGAACGGCTGGCGGCCGGTGTGGAACGCCGACCGCATTCGGGCGCTGAACGCCGTCTCGGCGCGGGCGGACCGCCACGGCCTGTCGGGCGCCGACTATTTCGACTTCGTCGGCCTGGCCGCCGATCCGGCCAGCTCGGACCTGCGCACGACGGCGGCGGCGATCGCCTACGCCCGCGTCCTGGCCGAAGGCAAGGTTCGGCCCGAGACGGTCGAGGATCTGTGGGAGATGCAGAAGAACCGCGTGGACCTGCCGCGCGGCCTGACCGACGCCCTGACGCGCAACACTCTTCTGGACTGGTTCGAGGGGCTGGCGCCCACCGACATCGGCTATCAGAACCTGTCGGCCGGCTACATCCGCTATCGCCGGCTGGCGGCGAACGGCGGCTGGCCCCGTTTCGTCCCCGGCGCGACCATCGAACCGAACATGAGCGACCGGCGCATCCCGATCATCATCGACCGGCTGGTGGCGGAAGGCGACCTGAGCGCCGCCGACGGCGCGCGGTTGAAGGCGCAGGGACTGACCTACGGCGCCGAACTGCAACGGGCGGTCCAGGGCTTCCAGGCGCGCCACGGGCTGGGCGCGGACGGACGGATCGGCACGGGAACGCAGCGGTCGCTGTCGGCCTCGGCCGAGGATCGGGCGCGCCAGATCGCCCTGAATCTGGAGCGCCGCCGCTGGCTGAAGCGCGACGTGGCGCCGGAACGGATCGAGGTGAACACCGCCGCCGCCATCATGGTCTATTGGAAGGACGGCAAGCCGGTCCACTCCAACCGCGTCGTGGTCGGCGCGCCCGACAACCAGACGCCCAGCCTGGAGAAACCCTTCGCCTCGGTCGTGGCCAATCCGCCCTGGTATGTGCCGGCGGGCATCGCGCGGCGCGAGATCCTGCCCAAGGGGCCGGGCTATCTGGCCGCCAACGACATGTATGTGAAGGACGGCCAGGTGATCCAGCGGGCCGGCCCGCGCTCGGCCCTGGGCTATGTGAAGTTCGAACTGCGCGACAGCTACGCCATCTTCCTGCACGACACCCCGTCCAAGGCGGCCTTCAACCTGTCCATGCGCCAGCGCAGCCACGGCTGCGTGCGGGTGCAGAACGCGGTGGACTTCGCCCGGCTGCTGCTGTCGCCAGACCCGGCCAAGCTGGCCCAGTTCGACACGGCTCAAGACACGCGCGAGACGACCCGCGTGACCACCGGACGCGAGATCAACGTGCGGCTGCTGTATTGGACGACCTTCGTGGACGGTCAGGGCCGGGTGGCGTTCCGAGAGGACGTCTATGGCCGCGACGACAAGCTGGCCCAGGCGCTGGGCATCGGCGTCAACCTGCCCAAGCCCGTGGACGACGGCCGCCGCGACGCCAACGACGTCGGGCCCTAAGGATCGGTTCGCCTTCCCCTTTTGGCGTCCATCCGGGGAAAGACGGCCCGCGTCAGTTGCGGAAGGCGGCTTCCAGCAGGCCCAGCTGGTTGAGGACCGGATTCACCGGGACCTCGTCCTGAGCGTCCAGATACATGCGCCGATCCAGATAGAGGGCGCGGTCGAACAGCTTTTCGGACCGGATCAGATATTCGATCAGGGCGATGGGCAGTTCGGCATGGCTGGGTTCGCCTTCGATCTTGCGCTCGTTCAGGCGGTAGCGCGGCTCGCACGCCGTGGCGGCGGTCATGTCCCCTTCCCGCACCGCACGCTGAACCAGAAGCCAGGAGGCGATCTGCATCAGACGGGTGGTCAGCTTCATGCTTTCGGCCGCATAGGCCAGGGCGGCGGCGCGCGACAGCAGTTTGGAATCCCGGCGGCCTTCGCCATCCAGATAGGCGGCCGTTTCCTCGACCAGCTCCATGCCCTCGCGGAAGGTGCGGTCGAAAAGTTCCGAACGGGCGAAGTCGTTGACCGTGCGGGCGCGGTCCGCTGAGGCCGCGTCGGCCGGAATCATCTCAGACATGGTCATCAGGGTTATGCGCGTCCGTGCCGCAATCGGCCGCCGAAGCCGCCAGTCGCCGAAAATGTGCAATCGTCATGCCATGGAAAGCGCTTCCGCGCGAGGTCATGAGCCGAAGTTGAACAGGGCGTCGGCGGCGTTTTTCTTGGAGCGTTTGGCCTCGATCGCGGCCCTGGCGCGTCCGATCTCGGCGTCCATCGCAGCGATCCGTTCCTCCAGATCCTCGATGGAGTAGACGTCCAGATCCTCGCGGGACAGGGCGCGGAGGGGTTCGCCACGTTGCGGGCGGGGTTCGATATCTTCGAACATCGTCGTCGCCTTTCTGCGCAGTCGTGCCAATACAGGCCATCGTACCTATTTCACGCCCGGACACGGACGATTGCAAGCGGAGGCCCCCATGAGGGTGATCGAGATCGAGAACGGCGCCGGCCCGGCGGAGGCGCTGAAGATCGCCGAAAGGCCCGATCCCGCACCGGGTGCGGGACAGGTGACGATCCGCGTGCGGGCGGCTGGCGTGAACCGGCCCGACCTGCTGCAAAGGACCGGCGGCTATCCCCCGCCGCCCGGCGCATCGGACGTTATGGGGTTGGAGGTGGCGGGAGAGATCGCTGCCGTGGGCGCGAACGTCACGCGCTGGCGCGTCGGCGACCGGGTCTGCGCCCTGCTGGGCGGGGGCGGTTACGCCGAGACGGCCCTGGTCGACGCACGTCACGTCCTGCCCATCCCCGACGGCCTGGATTACGTCCAGGCGGCGGCCCTGCCCGAGACGGTCTTCACCGTCTTCGCCAATGTGTTCGAGGCGGGCGGGCTGAAGGCGGGGCAGACCCTGCTGATCCATGGCGCGACCAGCGGCATCGGCGTGACGGCCATCCAGATGGCCAAGGCGGCGGGCGCGCGGGTCATCGCCACCTCGCGCGGGGCGGAAAAGGCGGCGGCGGCCAAGGCGCTGGGCGCGGACGTCAGCCTGGACGCCAAGACCGACGATCTGGCGGCCGAAATCGCCAGGGCGGGCGGCGCGGACGTGGTTCTGGACATGGTGGGCCGCGACTACGCCGAGCTGAACCTGAACGCTCTGAAGACCGGCGGGCGCTGGGTCGTGATCGCCAGCCTGACGGGAAGCCGGGCCGAGATCGACCTGATGCGGATCATGCTGAAGCGGCTGGTCCTGACCGGATCGACGCTGCGCAGCCGGCCGGCGGACGAAAAGGCGCGGCTGGCGGCCGCCGTGGAGGCGACCGCCTGGCCGTGGGTGACGTCAGCCGCGGTCAGGCCGCCGGTGCAGGCGACCTTTCCGCTGGAGCATGCCGCCGACGCGCATCGCGCGCTGGAGACGGGCGATCACGTCGGCAAGATCGTGCTGACGGCCTGACGTCGGCCTTCCGATCAGCGGCCGACGGGGCGCAGCGACGAGATGCTGCGCGAGAAGACGCCGTCCAGACGGCGCACGTCGCCGTCGATCACGCGGCAGCGGCCCCGGAACTCGGCGTCGGTGCAGACTTCCCACCGGCCCTGGACCCGCACCGAGACGACGCGGTCGTTGAAGGGCGTGCGACCCAGGTTGCGGTCTTCAGAGGTGAACTCGCGCGACGAGCCGCGGAAGTTGGGCTGGTCATAGACGGTGATGGAGGACGGGCGCCATCCGCCGCCGTTGCCGCCGCCCCAGCCGCCGCCCTCGCCTTCCCATTGACCGCGCACGGGGCCGCAGACCAGCAGGCCGTTTTCATTGGCGATGTCGAAGCGTCCGCACCGGCTGTAGTCCAGCGAACTGGCGCGACGGTCACGGCCGCCGCCCTCGCAGCGGGCGAACAGACGGCCGCCGCGCACCGAGGCGTCCGTGCAGGTCTGGCGATAGCTGCCCTGGGGCGCCCCGCCGCCATTCCAACCGCCACCGGGACGGTCGCCGCCCCAGCCCGGACGATCGCCGCCGGGCCGGCCGCCGGTCTCGTAGTCCCCCCGGACCCGGCCGCAGACGAGCAGGCCGTTGTCGTTGTTGATCTCTTCGCCGCCGCAGCGCGCCAGTTCGATCGAGGTGCCGCGCAGTTGCCCGCGCGTATCGCGACAGTCGGCATAGAGCCGGCCACGGTTCACATAGGCTTCCGAACAGGAATGGGCGTAGCCGCCACGCGGCGCGACGCGCTGTTGCGCATAATCCTGGCCCGAAGCCATGGCGGCGACCAGGGCCGCTCCAAGCAGAATGGACATGTTGGTTCTCCTCTCCCGAAGCAGAAAAGCTTCACTACCGCGAAGGTTGCGTCGGGTCGGATGAACCGTTGCTGTATGGGATTGTCGGGCGGCGTTTTCTTTTCGGGCGAATAGGCCTATATCGACATCATACGCGCCCGGCCGAAAGGTCGGGCGCCGTCGTATCCAACGCCAGCCGAAGTCCCTTCGGCGGCTCAACAACACCGGGACGAACGCCCCATGAGCGACATTCTGATGCCCAAGGCCACTGCGGTCTGGCTGGTCGACAACACCTCCCTCAGCTTCGAGCAGATCGCCGACTTCTGCGGCCTGCATCCGCTGGAAGTGCGCGGCATCGCCGACGGCGACGTGGCCCGCGATATCCGCGGCGTCGATCCCGTGACCGGCGGCCAGCTGACGCGCGAGGAACTGGACAAGGCCCAGGCCGACGAGAACTATCGCATGAAGGCCATCGTCAGCCGCCACGCCGAACTGCTGAAGTCGGCCAAGCCGGCGCCCAAATATACGCCCGTGTCGCGCCGTCAGGACCGCCCGGACGCCATCGCCTGGTTCGTGCGCAACCACCCGGAAGTGACCGACGCCCAGATCGCCAAGCTGCTGGGCACGACCAAGTCGACCATCGAGAGCGTGCGCAACCGCACCCACTGGAATTCGGCCAACATCAAGCCGGTCGATCCCGTGACCCTGGGCCTGGTCGGCCAGCTGGTGCTGGACGAAGTGGTCAAGAAGGCCGCCGAGAAGAAGGCCAAGGACGACGCCAAGAACGGCGGCGGCACCCTGCAGCCGGTCGTGGAAGAGGCCGAGCCCGAGTTCGTCCCCGAAGCGCGCGAGCGTCCGGGCGCCGAGCCCACGGCGGAATCCGTCTTCGGCAAGCGCGACTGATCGCGCGCGCCAGATCCGCATGAAAACGGCCCCGGAGAGCGATCTCCGGGGCCGTCGTCATTTTCAGGGAGGGGCCGACCCGATCAGGTCGCGCGCGCCTCCAGACTGGAAATCTCTTCCTTGAGCCGAAGCTTCTTCTGCTTCAGTTCCCTGACCTGCAACGTGTCCACGGACGGACGGGTAAGCTCCTTCTGGATCGTCTGATCCAGGATGCGATGACGATTACCCAGTTCGCGAATACGAGCCTCGATGGTCATGGCTTGCGCCTCCTCAGGTTAGGGACCAGTAGAGTGAGCGCCCGGTTCGACGGCCTGTGGAATCACATTCCGGTGACAGACCGCCAAGCCGGACGACAAGGAGGCTGGCCCCAAAAATGGACAATCCTGTGAAAGGAGCCGTACAGACGCCGCCTGCCCGGATCGTGGTTGGAATTTCAGGGGCTTCGGGCGCGATCTATGGCGCGCGCGTGCTGGACGCGCTGAACGACCTGGGCGTCGAGAGCCATCTCGTGGTCACGAAGGCCGCCCTGCTCACATTGTCGCAGGAGACCGATCTGACGGCCGACGCGCTGACGGCAAAGGCGTCCGTGACGCACAGGCTGGCCGATGTCGGAGCATCCATCGCCTCGGGCTCTTTCCGCACGCTGGGCATGATCGTGGCCCCCTGTTCGGTGCGGACGATGAGCGAGATCGCCAGCGGCGTGACCTCCTCCCTGCTGACACGCGCCGCCGACGTCACGCTGAAGGAACGCCGGCCGCTGGTTCTGATGGTGCGCGAGACGCCCTTCCACCTGGGTCATCTGCGGACGATGACGGCCCTGGCCGAGATGGGGGCGACCATCGCCCCGCCCCTGCCCGCCTTCTATGCGCGGCCCGCTACGATCCAGGCCATGGTCGATCAGTCGGTCGGCCGGGCCCTGGACCTGTTCGGCCTGGACTGGGGCGCGGTGAACCGCTGGGAGGGGCTGAAGTGAGGCTGTGGGACTGGGCCGTGGCCGCCTATGGCGCGCCCGAGGTCGGCGAGGCCTGTCTGGCCCTGCAGGACAGCCACGAACAGAACGTGCCCCTGTTGCTTTGGTCGGCCTGGCTCGCGGCGACCGGGCGACGGCCGGACGAGGAGACGCTTGAGGCCGCCTGCGACACCGCCCGCGCCTGGGACAGCGTGGTGGTCGCGCCGCTGAGAGCCGTTCGCCGCACGCTGAAGGCCCCCGTCCCCGACATCGACGACGGCCCGCGCGAGAGCGTGCGCAATCGCATCAAGGGGCTGGAACTGGAAGCCGAACGCTATCTTCTGGAAGCGCTGGAGACCCTGGCGCCGTCGCCCGCCGGCTCGCCGCGCCCGACGCTGGAGGCCCTGGTCGCCACGGCGCGCGTCTGGGCGCCGGTGACGCCGCGTCCGGCGCTGATCCGTCTGGCCGAGGCCCTTCCGGGGTGAGACAGGCGTGGCTATAACCGCGCCGGGGACCGCACGATGAACGACGACATTCCGGACATCACTGAAGAAGAGGCGGCGCTGCACGCCCGCGTCAAACTGCTGCGTCAGGAACACGCCGACCTGGACGCCTCCATCGAGGCCCTGGGCCATGCCGCCGTGCCGAACCAGCTGTTGATCGCCCGGCTGAAGCGCAAGAAGCTGGCCTTGAAGGACGAGATCGTGAAGATCGAGGACCGCATCCTGCCCGACATCATCGCCTGATCGGCCCGAAAGCCTCCGCATCGGCGCCCCGCCAGGGTCCAAAAGTCGCCCCAACGACCTGACACAAGCCCGCCCTCGCCGGGGCCGGCCGTCGTTCGGACGCCGCCCGCCCCACTCTCCCCCGCGTAGAGACGCCGGAGACGCCGCCGAATGCGACGCCTGCTGATCGACGCGCCGTTGGCGCGTTGCAAGACCCTGTTGATCCACTCGGGCCAGACGCTGGGCCAGACGGCCGGCCTGGCCGCCCTGGCCCTGTTCGTCGCCGCCTTTGCGCCCGGCATGACCGCGCCCGCACCCCAACCGGGGGTCGCCGCGCCTGTTCCGCCGCCGCTTCAGGCCAAGGCCGAGGCCGCCGGGCCGGTGATGCGTCAGATCGTCTTCACCGCGCCCGTGAAGGGCCACGCCGTCAACTCGGCCTTCGGCCTGCGCAAACTGGCGATCGAGACCAGGGCGCGGGCGCATAAGGGGGTCGACATCGCCGCGCCGATGGGCACCTCCGTCTTCACCGCCGCCGAGGGGCGCGTGTTGCGGACCGGCTTCGATCCCGAAGGTTATGGCGCCTTCATCGAGGTGGAGCATCCGAACGGCATGACGACCCTGTATGGCCATCTCAGCCGCGTGGATGTGGCGCAGGGCGACGCCGTAACGCCGGGCCAACGGATCGGCCTGGTGGGCTCCACCGGCTATTCGACCGGCCCGCACCTGCATTTCGAGGTGCGGCGCGACGGCGGCCAGATCAATCCGGCCAAGGTCATGGACCGCCATTTTCAGATCGCGGCGAAGTCGGCGGTCTGACGGAACCCACGACCCGTGCGATGAGGCATTGCCGCTGGCGTCCCGTCCAACCTTGTTGCTAGGCTGAGCGCCAGACAACGGGGGGCGGCATGACGGCGGCGTTGACGCTGGACGGCGTGAGCAAGCGATACGGCGACTTCGACGCCGTGCGCGATCTGAGTTTTCAGGTCGGCAAGGGGTCGATCTGCGGCTTCCTGGGACCGAACGGGGCGGGCAAGACCTCGACCCTGCGGATGATCCTGGGGCTGCAGCCGGCGACGTCGGGGCGAATCGAAATCCTGGGCGCGCCGGACGGGCGGATGGTGCGTGACCGGATCGGCTTCCTGCCCGAGGAGCGCGGCCTCTACAAGAAGATGACGCCGGTGGAGGCTATCGCCTTCTTCGGCGCCCTGAAGGGCCTGCCGACGGCCGAGGGCAGGACGCGCGCGCGCCAGATGCTGGAGCAGCAGGGTCTGGGCGCGGCGCAGAAGAAGAAGATGAAGGAGTTGTCCAAGGGCCTGGCCCAGAAGGTGCAGTTGATCGCCTCGGTCGTGCATCGGCCCGAGTTCGTGATCCTGGACGAGCCCTTCTCCGGCCTGGACCCCGTCAATCAGCAGGGGCTGGAGGCCATGATCCGCGGCCTGGCGGCGGACGGAGCGACGGTGCTGTTCTCCACCCACGTCATGCAGCATGCCGAGCGTCTGTGCGACACGGTCGTGCTGCTGGCGCGCGGGCGAAAGGCGTTCGAGGGGACGGTGGATCAGGCCACGGCCACCGCGCCGCGCTTCCTGGATCTGGAGGGCGACATCACGACCCAGGCGGCGGCGGCACTGCCCGGCGTGGCGGGGGTCGAGGTGATCGCCGAGCCGGGCGCGCCCCGGCGACTGAAGATCGCCCTGTCGCCGGGCGCCGGCGGACAGGAGGCGCTGAAGGCGGCCTTCCTGGGCGGGCTGGACGTGCGTGGCTTCGCCTTGAAGGAGCCGACGCTGCACGACGCCTTCATCGGCCTGACCGGCGACCGGCCGGATCAGCCTGTGGTCAAGGAGACGGCTCGATGAAACGCATCCTTCTGATCGCGCGCCGGGAATATGTCGCCTACGCCAAGACGGTGGGTTTCTGGCTGTCGCTGCTGGCCTTTCCGCTGTTCGCCGTGCTGGGCGGGGGCATTCCGCTGCTGGTCCGCTCGTCCGAGCCGATAAAGACGGTGGCCCTGGTCGAGGAAGGGGCGCAGGCCACCGGCCTGGCGGCCGTCGTGCGCGACGCCCTGCAGGAAGACGCCGAGAAGCGCAGCGCCAGGCTGAAGGAGGCCGCCGGGGCCGGCCAGGTCGCCGCGGGGCGCGCCGCCGCCGCCCTGGATTCACCGCGCATCCGTCTGGTCCCCGCCCCGGCGGCGGTCGCCGAGGCCGCGCCCGGCGCCGCGCGCGATGCGGCCCTGCGCGCCGTGCTGGACCGCGAGGCGGCCAAGGACAAGCGGCTGGACGCCGTGGTCTTCCTGAGCCGAGCCGACGGCAAACCCCAGGCCCAGGTCTGGACCCGCCGGGCCACCGACAACGAGGTGCGCGACTTCGTGCGCGGCGCCTTGCGCGACGGCTATCGCGACCAGGCCCTGACGGCCGCCGGCGTCGCCCCGGCCCTGGTGGCGCAGATTCAGGACTTCCGCCCCGATGTGAAAGCCTTTTCGCCCAATGCGGCCAGCGGCGGCGAGGTGTCGTTGCGCGACCGTCTGCCGACCTTCATCGGCCTGGGCGCGGGTTTCCTGCTGTGGTCGCTGGTCATGACCGGGGCTTCCATCCTGCTGAACAGCGTGATGGAGGAGAAGTCGAATCGCATCCTGGAGGTGCTGCTGTCCTCGGCCTCGGCGACCGAACTGCTGACGGGCAAGGTGCTTGGGGTGGCGCTGCTGACCCTGACGGTGATGGGCGTATGGGGTGCGATCGGCGCGTTCGGCCTGATGTCGGCCGCGCCCCAGGCGGCGGCCCAGGCGGCCCAGGTGTTGCTGCACGGCGGCCTGATCTTCTATTTCATCGCCTATATGGTCGGCGGATATCTGATGTACGCCGTGCTGTTCGCCGCCATCGGCGCCTTTTGCGAGACGCCGCGCGACGCCCAGACCCTGATGGGGCCGATCATGATGGTGTTGATCGTGCCGATCCTGGTCATGCAGATGGCCCTGACCAGTCCGGACGCGCCGGTGGTTCGGATCCTGTCGTGGATCCCCTTCTTCACCCCGTTCCTGATGAGCGCCCGGGCGCCCAGCGACCCGCCGTTGATCGAGGTCGTCCTGACCCTGATCGGCATGTTCGCCACGGCGGCCTTCATGGTCTGGATCGCCGGCCGGGCCTTCCGCGCCGGCGCCCTGTCGGACGTGAAGCTCAGCTGGAAGACGTTCGGACGGGCGGTGACGGGACGGGGATGAGGCGCTGTCCCCGTCTCCTTCCCGCGACGCGGTGAGGAAACAAGAAAAGGCCGCCTCCTTTCGGAAGCGGCCTTTGATCTTTCGGCTTTCGCCTGATCCCTTGCGGGACGGGTCTTAACGACCGCCGGGCACGCGCGGCTTCGGCGCGGGCAGCAGGCCCTCGCGCTGGGCGCGCTTGCGGGCCAGCTTGCGGGCGCGACGGACAGCCTCGGCCTTTTGACGGGCGCGCTTTTCCGACGGCTTTTCGTAATGAACGTGGCGCTTCATTTCACGGAAGCTGCCTTCGCGCTGCATCTTCTTCTTGAGGGCTTTCAGCGCTTGGTCGACGTTGTTGTCGCGGACGAAAATCTGAACCAGGGGTCTCTCTCCTTTGGCCGCCCGCCGCGTCCTTTCGAAGGGAGACGGGCAGACAAATAAAATCCTCTCCCGAAAGCAGGGCTCTCGGATGAAGGCGCGCTGATACACGACCCGCCCCCGCGTGTCCAGACGCCCGGCCAGTTCGTCAAGACCATTCTTGAAGGCTCGAAACCCCGGCGCGACCGGCGTAAGGTGTCGCCATGACACAGACTCCCGATTGGGCCGAACGCACCGAACAGGCCGTTCTGGACGCCGCCATCGCCCGCGCGCCCGCCCTGGGCTGGAACGCGCGGCTGGTGCGCGAGGCGTCCGAGGCCTGCGGCCTGTCGCTGGGGGACGAGGAACTGCTGCTGCCCAACGGCGCGCGAGATCTGGCCGCCCTGCTGTCGCGCCGCCACGACGCGCGGGCGCTGGCGGCCCTAGGCGCCGTGGATCCCGCCAGCCTGAAAATTCGCGAGCGAATCGCCCGCGCCGTGTCCGAACGGATGGAGGCCGGCGCCGAAGACCTGGAGGCCGCGCGCCGCTGCGCCGCCTTCCTGGCCCTGCCCGTCAACGTCGACCTGGGGCTGAAGCTGGCCTGGGAGACCGCGGACCATCTGTGGCGCTGGGCCGGGGACGAGGCGACCGACTGGAACCACTATTCCAAGCGGACGATCCTGTCCGGCATCCTGATTCCGGCCCTGACGATGCGCTGGTTCGACGGCCGCGAGGCGGCGGAAGCCTTCGTCGCGCGGCGGATCGAGAACGTCATGGCCTTCGAGAAGTGGAAGGCGGGCAAGGACTTCGACGCGCCGTTCAGGAAGGTCAGCGATGCGCTGAGCCGCATGCGGTATGGGGCGAAGGCTTAGGCTCGCCCCCTCTCCGTCATCCTCGGGCTTGACCCGAGGATCGGATGATCCGTCGCACGTGGGAATGGAGGGCGCACAGCGGAACGGCGCCCGATCCTCGGGTCAAGCCCGAGGATGACGAAGAATTAGCCAAGGAGCCCCAACACCCGGTTCACATGGGCCATCTTGCGGCCCGGACGGGCCTCGGCCTTGCCGTAGAGGTGCAGGCGTTCGTCGGACTTGGCCGACAGCTTGCGCCAGTCCTCGACCTCGTCACCCAGCAGGTTGGTCATTTCGATGCGGGCGTGGGCCGTCGTCGGGCCAAGCGGCCAACCGGCGATGGCGCGGATGTGCTGTTCGAACTGGTCGCAGACGCAGCCGTCCTGGGTCCAGTGGCCGGTGTTGTGGACGCGCGGGGCGATCTCGTTGACCAGAAGCACGTCGTCTCCGAGGTCGAACAGTTCGACGCCCAGGACGCCGACATAGTCCAGCCCGTCCAGAATCGCCTCGGCGATGGCGCGGGCGCGAACCTGGGTCTTCTCGTCCACGGCGGCGGGGGCCAGGGTGGTGCGCAGGACGCCGCCTTCGTGCCGGTTCTCCCCCAGCGGATAGACCGCCATATGGCCGTCCCAGTCGCGGGCGGCGATGACCGACAGTTCGCGCACGAAGGTCGCCTTGGCCTCCAGAATGGCCGGACGGCCGCCCAGACTGTCCAGAGCGGCGGCGGCTTGGGCCGCCTCATGGATCCAGACCTGACCCTTGCCGTCATAGCCTTCGCGGCGGGTTTTCAAGAGGGCGGGCAGGCCCAGGGTCTCGATCCCAGCCATCAGGTCGTCCAGCGTATCGATGACGGCGAAGGCGACCGTCGGGGCGCCGACGGCGTTCAGGAAGGTCTTTTCGTCCACCCGGTCCTGCGACACGCGCAGCGCCGTGGGCCCCGGCGCGACCAGGGCGCCCGCCTCGGCCAGACGTTCGATGGATTCGGCCGGCACGTTCTCGAACTCGAAGGTGACGACGTCGGCGGCGCGGCCCAGCGCCGACAGGGCCTTGGGGTCGTCATAGGCGGCGACGATCTGGCGCGCCGAAACCCGGCCGGCCGGGCTGTCGGCCTCAGGGTCCAGGATCACGACGTCGAAACCCAGGCGCGAGGCGGCCTGGCTCAGCATCCGGCCCAGCTGGCCGCCGCCGATGATGCCGAGGGTCGAACCGGGAGGAAGCGGAAGGCTGGGCACTCAGTCCTCGACGGTTTCTGCGACGGATTCGGTCTGGGCGGCGCGGAAGGCGGCCAAGCGTCCGGCCAGCCCCGCGTCCGACAGGGCCAGGATCTGGGCGGCCAGGATGCCGGCGTTGGCGGCGCCCGCCTCGCCGATGGCCAGGGTCGCGACCGGAACGCCGGCCGGCATCTGCACGATCGACAGCAGGCTATCCATGCCCTTCAAGGCCTTGGACTCGACCGGTACGCCCAGCACGGGCAGTTCGGTCATGGAGGCGGTCATGCCCGGCAGGTGGGCGGCGCCCCCGGCCCCGGCGATGATCACCTTGTATCCGGAGGCCTTGGCGCCCGTGGCGAAATCAACCAGGCGTTGGGGCGTGCGGTGGGCGCTGACGACCTTGGCGTCCCAGGCGACGCCCAGCTGGTCCAGGCGATCGGCGGCCAGTTTCATCGTCGGCCAGTCCGAACGGCTGCCCATGATGATCGCCACCGGGGTTTGGGAAGTCGCCATGTCTGCAAGGCCCCTCGCGGAAAGGCGCCCGTTACAGCACCGGGGCGGCGCCCGCAACCGGACCGGCGCCCGGACAGGCCGCAGAGCGGCGGTTTCCAGCCCCGAGCGCCCTTCTAAGTGGGAGATTCACGCTCTACCATCGGTCAATCGCGCGCCGAGTGAGTCGCGCGCCATCGGAGCCTGACTGCGCCGTGACCGACGTGGCCGAACACGACCTGACCGCCGAGATCGCGCGGCTCCGCGCCGAACTGGACGCCTGGAAGGCCCGCGCCGCCGCCGCAGAGGCCGCCGCCGACCATGACGTCCTGACCCCGGCGCTCAATCGACGCGGCTTCGTCGCCGCCATGCAGCGGACCATGGCCTATTGCCAACGGCACGACGTGCCGGCGGTGCTGCTGTATCTGGACATGGACGGGTTCAAGGGGGTGAACGACCGGCTGGGCCACGCCGCCGGCGACGCGGCCCTGGTGGCGGTGGCCAAGCTGTTCCTGACGCATCTGCGTGAATCCGACGCCGTCGGTCGGATGGGCGGCGACGAGTTCGCCCTGCTGATGCTGAACGCCGGGCTGGACGAGGGCCGCGCCAAGGCGCGCCAGCTGTCCGAGGCCATGACCTCCGAAGGTTTCGTCTGGGAGGGCGAACGCGCGCCGTTGGGCGGGTCTTTCGGCGTGCGCGCCTGGGAGGGTCACACCGACCCCGAGGTCTGGCTGACCGAGGCGGACGCCGCCATGTGGGTGCGGAAGAAGGGGCGCTGAAGGCCCCTTCCCCGCCTGTCTTCCTTACAGCGGCAGGCGCAGCTGGACGCCGCCCATATGGCTGTCGGCGTGATCGCCGAACCGGCCGCGATAGCCGATGGTGATCTTGACCGGCCCCACGTCGCCCTCGACCCCGGCCGAGGCCAGGAACTGACCGCCGAACGGATTGTCGATTTCCCGTGACTGAACCTGGGCCGGGTTGTTGTAGATGCCGACGCGGACCGGGTCGGAACTGTCGTCCAGGGCGTCGCGATAGCCGCCCTCGGCGAACAGGTTGAAACCGCCCATCTCGGCCTCGGCGCGCAGGGAGACTTCGCCGGTCAGAGCCTTCACCGTGCGGTCGCCGTACTGGTACTGGGCGGCGACGCCCTGTTCGACATAGCCGTCCACGTCGCTGGAGACATAGGCCAGGGCCGCGCGGGGCGACAGGGCGAAGCCGCCCATGTCGAACCACATCCCGCCTTGCAGGCGCGCGCCGGTGCTGAGAGCGCGGGTCTCGGCTGTGTGGACGATCGGCGCCAGACTGGTGATGCGTTCGATGTCGTCGATATTGTCGCGCGCCACGCCGGCCGCCGCATTGACGAAAACGTCGCCCGAGCGCCAGCCGCCATAGACGTCCAGGCCGAAGCTCTCGACGTTGAAGTTCAGGCTGCGGCTCTGCACGTCAGTCTTCCTCGCCGTGCCGGCCAGGCCGAAGCGCCAGTTGGCCGAGGGGCCGGCCTCCAGCGCGATACGGGCGCCCCAGCCGTCGCTGGACGAGGAGGTCACGGAACCCCGCGCGTCGGTGTCGACGCTGTCGACCAGGGCCGCCGTGGTGACGGACACGCCAGCTTCCCACGGCGAGCGGCCCGACAGGGCCTGGGCGGCCGCGTCCAGCCCGCCCTCGCGGTGACGATAGGCCGTCTCGCCCTGCAGCGTCGTCTGAGCGCCCAGGTCGCCGTAGTAGAGGTAGTCGTTGGCCAACTGGGCGATGATCCGATGGCCGGCCGCCGTCGGGTGAACGCCGTCGAAGTAGAAATAGCTGTCCGGATTGCTGCACACCGTCGCCCCGTTGAAGCAGGGCTGGGTGATGTTGGTGATGCCGAAGGCGCCGGGATTGGCGGCCAATGTGTCGCCGACCTTGAACAGGTCCATCAGAATGATGTTGCTGCCGGGGCGAGCGGCGGCGGTGGCGGCGATGCTGGTCTGCAGCGCCGTATTGAAGGTCGAGGCGGAATAGTCAGCCAGGGGCGCCGCGGCCGTGCCCCGGAACTGGGGCGTCAGGCTGAGCTTGGGCAAGTTCGAGACCAGAATGGTCCCCGCGCCTGCGCCGGCCACGGTGTTGACCAGACTGTTGACGTTGGCCGCCGCCGTGGTGACGACGGGGGTCATGGCCGCGACCGGGCTGGACGAGGCCCCGGCGGCCGGCAGGGCCTGGAAGATGTCGTTGGCCCCGCCCAGGACCGTGACCAGGTCGCCCGAACCGAACTTGCCGCCGGCGGCGGTGTAGCGCGACAGCTGGTTCAGCATGCCGAAGGGCACGCCGGTAGAGGCGTCGGTGCGCGAACCGCCGAAGGCGTAGTTGATGCTGCCGCTGACGGAGCCGTTGAAGTTGGCGGCGTTGAAGCCCAGCAGTTCGGTCCACACGCGCCCGCTGGAGAAACGGCCCTGATAGTAGGGCGGCGACGGCGGCTGGGTTCCGCCCGAAATCAGATACAGATTGCCGTTGTCGCTGAGACTGTCGCCGAAGACGACCAGGCGGTTGTAGGTCTGGGCCGAGGCAGAGCCCGCGAAGGCGCAGGCGGCCAGCGCCAAAGCGGCGACGGCGCCGCCGGTGAGAAAGCGTGACATGGATCCTCCCAAGGCCGTCGTGCATCGCGGCCGTTACGTGGAGGATGCGCCACTTGGCGCAGAGCGCAAGATGCCTCTACGTCAGCCTTCGGAAGAAAAACGCCACCGTGACCCTAATGCAGGGTGCGGAACTTCAGCGTGCCGGGAACGGTACGCAAGGTGCGAAGGGCCTCGGGGTCGTAATCGCGGTCCACGTCGGTGATGACATAGCCCGTGCGTTCGTCGGTCTTCAGATGCTGCCCCAGGATGTTCAGGCCCGCCGCCGCCAGCGCCCGGTTCAATTCGGCCAGGACGCCCGGCTGGTTCTTATGAATGTGCAAAATGCGGTGCGCGCCCGAAACCTCGGCCAGCTGCACGTTCGGCAGGTTGACGCTGAAGGTGGTGTCGCCCCGGTTCAGATAGCCCAGCAGCCGTTCGGCCGCGAACTCGGCGATGGCCTCCTGCGCCTCTTCGGTCGATCCGCCGACGTGGGGGGTCAGGATCATGTTCTTCAGCCCCTGAAGCGGGCTTTCGAACGGGTCTGAGTTGGTGCGAGGCTCTTCGGGGAAGACGTCCACGGCGGCGCCGGCGACACGGCCCGAGCCCAGGGCCTGGGCCAGGGCGCCGACATCGACCACATGACCGCGCGACAGGTTCAGGAACAGAGCCCCTTCCTTCATCTTGGAGAACTGGGCGGCGCCGAAAATGGCGGTGTTCTCCTTGCGACCGTCCACATGCAAAGTGACGACGTCGCTTTCGACCAGAAGGGCGTCCAGCGAACGCATCCGCCGGGCGTTGCCCAGGGCCAGCCGTTCCGACAGATCGTGGAACAGCACGCGCATGCCCAGGCTTTCGGCCAGAACCGAAAGCTGGCTGCCGATCGCGCCGTATCCGACGATGCCCAGGGTCTTGCCCCGCAACTCCTTGGAGCCGGTCGCGGACTTGTTCCATTGGCCGACATGCATGGCCGCCGACTTGTCGACCACGTCGCGCATCAGGACGATCATCAGGCCGACCGCCAGCTCCACCACCGAACGGGTGTTGGAATAGGGAGCGTTGAACACCGCCACGCCGTGGTCGGAGGCGGCTTCCAGATCGATCTGATTGGTGCCGATGCAGAAGGCGGCGACGGCCATCAGCCGGTCGGCCTCTTCCAGAACACGGCGCGTCACCGTCGTCTTGGAGCGGATGCCCAGCACATGGACGCCCTTGATGGCGGCGATCAGATCGTCTTCGTCCAGCGCGCCCTTCTGGGTTTCGACCGAATAGCCCGCCTCCTCCAGCCGTTCGACGGCGGCTGGATGGATGTTCTCCAGCAACAGCATCTTCATCCGGCTGCGCGGGAAGGACCAGCGGCCGGCCAACCCCTCGGCGTGCAGGACCTCGTCCAGAGAGGCGGCCTCGGCGTCGGCGACCTGCACCACCCTGTCGCGGCGGACCACCTCGGTAAAGGCGTAGAAGGCGTCGGCGGCGCCGGCCAGCTTGACCTCGGCGTCGTTCCAGCCGTCGCCGACCATGACGACCCGGCCAGATAAGTTCAGGGCATGGATCACGGCGGGCTTGCCGTCGGCCTCGGACAAGGGATTGGCGTCGTCCACGCCGATCACTCGCCCCTCGGCGTCATAGGCCAGGTCGTTGCACAAGACATGATCGGGGGCGACGCCGAGCAATTCGGCCACCGGGGCGATCACCTCGCGGAAACCACCCGACAGGATGAAGACCCGCCCCTTGTTCTGCTGGAAGAAGGCCAGGTTGCGCCGGAAGGACGGGGTCAGCCGGTCGGGGGCCGTCGCGGCCAAGCTCGCGACATGCTCGCGTGTCAGGGGCAGCAGGGCCAGGCGGCGGCGCAGGGCTTCTCCGAAGGCGATCTCTCCGCCCATGGCCTGATCGGTCAGGGCGGCGATCTGGGCGCGGATGGTCTCGGCCTCGGGCGTTCCCGCCAAGGCGAGGTCGGCCAAGGCTTCCAGGGTCTCGAAATCGACCAGGGTCGAATCGAAGTCGAAGATCAGGGTTGGGCGCGCGCTCATGGCCCGCGTCTTAGCGACCTTCGCAGACGCAGCAAAGCCGGGTTTTCGTCAAACCCGGCTTTGCCTTGATCAAACCGTGCCGCCCGCAGAGGTTTTTAGCCCGGCGACGGCAAGAATATTGTCACAAGCGCGCGATGCGGCGAATTTGGCTGTCCGGCCGGCGGCTTTCCAGAACCGCCGCGCCGACCACGGCCGCCAGGGCGGCGACGGCCAGGAGGGCGCCGCCCTCGCGCTGGTGATCGCGGGCGTAGTCCAGGGCGTCGTCGGCATAACGGCGGGCGGTCTTGCCGCCCCGCTTGGCGACCTTCCTGGTGGTCTTGCGGGCGCTGCGGAACAGATCGTCGGCCCAGTCGCCGGCGCGGCTGCGGGCTTCGTCCGAGAAGTCGGCGGCGCGGTCGCCGAAATCTTCGGCGCGGCTGCGGAAGGCGTCGACCGCGTCATGCAGGCGATCGCGCAGGTCGGCCGTATCCACCCAGCCGCGCGGGTCCATGCGGCTCTTGATGCGCTGATAGCGGGTCGGGCCGGTGCGCTGGCTCAGATACAGAACGGCCGCCGCACCGAGGACCAGCGCCGCCAGGCTGCCCGCCGTGACGCCGGGGTGTTTGCGGATTTCTTCAATCGGATCGATGTCGCGGATCATCGGCTGAACCTTTTCGTCGTGAGGCGTGGTCGGGAGCGGAGCGGCGGCTCCGCTTGTCGGACAAAGAGCGAACCGCGTCGTAATCGGTTCCGCCATTGCGGCGAAGCTTTCGCCCTGCCCTTTCCTACCCCTTACCAAGCGCGATCCGGGCGCCTAAATAGCCGCGATCCCGAAATGACGAACGCCAAGGACCCCGCCGTGACCGATCACGCGCCCGCTTCTCCGATTTCCGACGATCTGGCCGCCGCCTTCCAGATCGACGGCTGGCCCGTGCGTGGTCGCCTGGTGCGACTGGGCGACGCCATCGACACGATCCTGGCGGCGCATGCCTATCCCGAACCGGTCGCCGCCCTGCTGGGCGAAGCCTGCGCCTTGGCGGCCCTGATCGGCTCCAGCCTGAAGTTCGACGGCCGCCTGTTGGTCCAGGCCCAGGGCGACGGGCCGGTGCGCTATGTCGTGGCCGACTATGGCACGGACGGGACGCTGCGCGGCTATTGCCGCTATGACGAGGCCGAGGTGGCCGAGGCGTCCAAGGGCTTCGCCCGGCCCGGCGCGCAGACGCTGCTGGGCAAGGGCGTCTTCGTGATGACCCTGGATCGCGGCCCGGATTTCGAACGGACGCAAGGGATCACCCCGATCGAGGGCGAGAGCCTGTCGTTGTGCGCCGAACACTATTTCCAGCAGTCCGAACAGGTGCCGACCAAGGTGCGTCTGGCCGTAGGCCAGGTCCAGACCGAGGCCGGCGCCCAGTGGCGGGCCGGCGGGGCGATGATCCAGCTCATCGCCGGCGACGCCGCGCGCGGTTCGACCGAGGAGGTGTGGGACCGCACCCGCGCCCTGTTCGGCACCCTGGCCGACGACGAACTGGTCGACCCGATGATCTCGCCCGAGACCCTGCTGTTCCGTCTGTTCCACGAGGATGGCGTGCGGCTGGAAGGCGCAAAGGCCCTGACCGCCGTCTGCCGCTGTTCCAAGGACCGGATCGCCGGCATGCTGGCCTCGTTCGATCCGGCCGAACGCGCGGACATGGTCGAGGACGACGGCAAGATTCACGTCACCTGCGAATACTGCGCAAAGGTCTATGAACTGACGCCCGACGACGTGGTGACGCAGCAGATTTGAATGCGAAAAAGGGCGGCTCTCCTGAGCCGCCCTTTCTTTTGCCCTGGCCTTCGCCTCAGCCCTCCAGATCCAGCGAATAGCCTGCCGAGCGTACGGTGCGGATGGGGTTGGCGCTGTCGTCGCCGATGGACAGGGCCTTGCGCAGGCGTCCGACGTGGACGTCCACGGTGCGGGCCTCGACATAGACGTCCGAGCCCCAGACGGCGTCCAGCAACTGCTCGCGGCTGAACACCCGGCCCGGGTGCTGCATGAAATGGTCCAGCAGGCGGAACTCGGTCGGCCCCAGATGGACCTCCTTGCCGTTGCGCCTCACCCGGTGAGAGACGCGGTCCACGACGATGTCGCCGTGGTTCAGGCGGTCGTCGGCAAGACCGGGACGGATGCGGCGCAGCACCGCGCGGATGCGGGCGATCAGCTCGACCATCGAGAACGGCTTGGTCAGATAGTCGTCGGCGCCGGTGTCCAGGCCGCGGACGCGGTCGCTTTCTTCGCCCCGCGCCGTCAACATGATGACCGGCAGATTGCGCGTCTCGGCCTTGCCCCGGATGCGGCGGCAGACCTCGATGCCCGACAGCTTGGGCAGCATCCAGTCCAGCAGGACCAGATCGGGCTGGCGCTCGTCGATCTGGAGCATGCCCTCTTCGCCGTCGGCGGCGACGACGACATCGTAGCCCTCCTTTTCCAGATTGTACTGAAGAAGGGTCGCCAGCGCGTCCTCGTCTTCCATCACAAGGATATAGGGCTGCACGTCGGGTCTCCGCTTCGGGTCAGTGCGTCTGAAGATTCGGCGTCGGATCGGAATCCTCGGCCGTGGGCTGGGCGCGCGGGCGTTCGCCCACGATCTCGTCGCCCGTGATCTCGTAGTGGACGGTCTCGGCGATGTTGGTCGCGTGGTCCCCGATCCGCTCGAGGTTCTTGGCCATGAACAGCAGATGGGTGCAGGCGCCGATCATGCGCGGGTCGCCCATCATGTAGGTCAGCAGTTCGCGGAACAGGGCGTTGTAATGCTCGTCCACCTCGTCGTCGGTCTGCCAGACGGCCACGGCGCGATCCAATTCCGACGCGGTGTAGGCGTCCAGCACGTCCCGCAGACGGGTGGAGACCAGCTTGCCCATCCGCTCGATGGAGCGGGTCAGAGGCTGCATCGGCTCGCTCTCGGCCAGGATCAGGGCGCGCTTGGCGATGTTCTTGGCCAGGTCGCCCGTGCGTTCCAGATCGGTGGCGATCTTCATGGCGCCCAGGGTGCGGCGCAGGTCGCTGGCGACCGGCTGGCGCAGGGCGATCAGGCGGATGGCCTTCTTCTCGATGTCGCGATGCAGCGCGTCCAGCTTCAGATCGCGCTCCACCACCGCGCGCGCCAGGGCGATGTCGCGGCGGGCGACGGAATCGACGGCGTCAGCGACCTGGGCCTCGGCCAGGCCGCCCATGCGGGCGACCTCGGCCGTGATCTGGTTCAGCTCGTCGCCATAGGCCTTGACCGTGTGCTGGTTCATTAGCCGAAGCGTCCCGTGATGTAATCCAGGGTGCGCCGCTCGCGCGGGTTCTGGAAGATGTCCTCGGTGTCGCCCGTCTCGATCAGGCGGCCCATGTGGAAAAAGGCGGTGCGTTGCGACACTCGTGCGGCCTGAGCCATGGAGTGGGTGACGATGACGATGCAGAACCGTTCGCGCAGTTCGTCGATCAGTTCCTCGATCCGCGCCGTGGCGATGGGGTCCAGGGCCGAGCAGGGCTCGTCCATCAGGATGACCTCGGGATTCACGGCGATGGCGCGGGCGATGACCAGACGCTGTTGCTGACCGCCCGACAAGCCCATGGCCGACGATTGCAGGCGGTCGGCGACCTCTTCCCACAGGCCGGCGCGCTTCAGGGCGCTTTCGACCACGCCGTCCATCTCGGACTTGGACGAGACCAGGCCGTGAATCTTGGGGCCGTAGGCGACGTTTTCGTAGATCGACTTGGGAAAGGGGTTCGGGCGCTGGAACACCATGCCGACGCGGGCGCGCAACAGCACCGGGTCGATGGAGCGGTCGTTGATGTCCTCGTCATCCATCGCGATCCGGCCGGTGACGCGGGCGCCGGCGATGGTGTCGTTCATGCGGTTCATGGTCCGCAGGAAGGTCGACTTGCCGCAGCCCGACGGGCCGATGAAGGCCGTGACCGTCTTGTCCGGAATGTCCAGCGAGACGTCGTAGAGCGCCTGTTTGTCGCCATAGAAGACCGAGACGTCGCGAGCGGCGATCTTGATCGGTCCCACCGGCGGGGTGTCCACCACCGTCGGGCCGTTCGCGGGGACGGCGTCTTCCAGACGGGGTTCGCGCGCAGGCGCGCCGGCGGCCTGGGGCAGGACCTGGCCGCCCATACGCGGGGCCTCGCCCGGATCGGCGGGACCGGCGCCGGACTGTTCGTCGGCAGAGCGGAAGATACGGAATTTCATTCTCTTACCACCGACGCTCGAAGCGCCGCCTCAGGATGATGGCCGCCGCGTTCATGATGATCATGAAGACCAGCAGGACGATGATCGCCGCGGCGGTGCGTTCGTGGAACGCCCGCTCCGAGGCGTTCTCCCAGATGTAGATCAGCGAGGGCAGCGCGCCGACCGGCTGGTCGATCGCGTGCGGCACGCCCGGCACGAAGCTGACCATGCCGATCAGCAACAGCGGCGCGGTCTCGCCCAGGGCGTGGGCCATGGAGATGATGGCGCCCGTCATGACGCCGGGCATGGCCAGCGGCAGGACATGGCTGAACACCGTCTGGGTCTTGGACGCGCCCATGGCCAGGGCGGCCTCTCGGATCGAGGGCGGCACCGCCTTCAGCGACGAGCGCGTGGCGATGACCAGGGTGGGCAGGGCCATCAGCGCCAGGACCAGGCCGCCGACGATGGGACTGGCGCGCGGCAGATGCATCCAGTTGATGAACAGGGCCAGACCCAGAAGGCCGTAGACGATGGACGGCACGGCGGCCAGGTTGTTGATGTTGACCTCGATGATGTCGGTCAGCCTGTTCTTGGGCGCGAACTCCTCCAGCCAGATGGCGGCGCCGACGCCCAGCGGTATGGCGATCAGGGCCGTCACCAGCAACATCAGAGCCGAACCGACCACGGCGCCCAGCACCCCGGCCATCTCCGGCTGGGTGGAATCGCCCTTGGTGAACAGGGTAGTGTTGAAGTGGGCGCCGATCACGCCCTCGGCCTTCATCCGCTCCAGCCAGGCGATCTGCTGATCGGTCAGGCGACGTTGATCCTCGGGCGTAGCCTTGGAGATTTCGCCCTTCAGGAACAGGTCCGCATCGTCCGACAGGGGCACGGCGAGGGGCACGGTCTGGCCGATGACGTCCGACCGCTTGGCCACCAGGGCGGCGGCCGTGAACTTCAGCTCGGACGAAAACAGTCGTTTCATCTGGGCGGCCCTGGTCCCGGCCGCGTCGTCGGCGATTCCCCAGCGGGCCAGCTCCTGCTCGGCGGCCAACTGCTCGAAGTTGGAGCCTTGAGGATAGGCGCGATCGATCCGGGCAGGGTCCATATAGACCGGGATGGTCACGGTGTGGGCATAGAAGGCGGTGTGGCCCTGCTCCACGATGCGGATCAGGAGGATGGCCAGGAAGACCATGGCCGCGCCGATGGCCAGGCGGCCGTACCATTTGAAACGGGTCTCGCGCGCATGGCGGCGTTTCAGCCCCGCGCGCAGCCGCGCCAACCGATCGGCGTCCGCACCGCCGGCGATCTGATCGGGGGTCGCGTCAGTCATATTGTTCCCGATAGGTCTGGACGATCCGATGGGCGACGATGTTCAGCATCAGCGTCACCAGGAACAGGGTCAGGCCCAGGCCGAAGGCGGACAGGGTCTTGGCGCTGTTGAACTCCTGGTCGCCGGTCAGAAGGGTGACGATCTGGACCGTGACGGTCGTGACCGTGTCCAGCGGATTGAAGGTCAGGTTGGCGGCCAAGCCCGCCGCCATGGTCACGATCATGGTCTCGCCGATGGCGCGCGACATGGCCAGCAGCAACGCCCCGGCGATGCCCGGGAGGGCCGCCGGCAGCAGCACACGCTTGACCGTCTCGGACTTGGTGGCGCCCATGGCCGAGGAGCCGTCGCGCAGCGACTGGGGCACGGCGTTGAGAATGTCATCCGAAAGGGAAGACACGAACGGGATCAGCATGATGCCCATCACCGCCCCGGCGGTCAGGGCCATCTGGTTCTGCACCAGGGCCAGATACTGCCCCAGGCCGTCCAGCGGCCCGCCGATCAGGAACAGGCCGATCTCGTTGAAGAAGACCCGCAGGAACGGTCCCACGGTCAGGGCGGCGAAGAAGCCGTAGACCACGGTCGGCACCCCGGCCAGAATCTCCAGCAGGGGCTTGACCACCGCGCGCATGCCCCGCCCGGCGTACTCAGACAAATAGATGGCCGACAGCAGGCCGATGGGCGCCGCCACGCACATGGCGATCACCATGATCAGCAGGGTGCCGGCGAACAGGGGCACGGCCCCGAATGCGCCGGTCGAACCGACCTGGTCGGCGCGGATGGCGATCTGCGGGCTCCACTGCGTGCCGAACAGGAAGTCGAAGACCGGCACCTTCTGGAAGAACCGGAAGGAGTCGAAGGCCAGGGAGGCGATGATGCCGACGGTGGTCAGGACGGCGATGGCCGAACAGACGAACAGGGCGCCGTAGATCCAGCCTTCGACACGATTGCGGGCGCGTGTCCTGGGCTTGATCTGGCTCATGGCGAACAGGCCGCCCAGGATCGCGGCCAGAATCGCGGCGATGGCCCCACCCCACTCCAGGGTGCGCTCGATCCGCACCATGCGGCGGGCCTCCACCGGCAGTTGCTCGGCCAGGGGGCGTTCCCATATCTGCAAGGCCTGCCCTCCGCGACCGACCCGGTGGGCGTCGGCGAAGAAGGCGTCGCGGCGGAAGGGATCAAGAGCGGACACCGCCGGCGGCGTGTCCACAGCGGTCAGTCGGCGTTCCAGCGGCGCCGAGAACACCGACGCCAGCACCAGCACCAGCAAGGCCGGCGCGGCGACCCAGATCAGGGCGTAGGCGCCATGTTGGCCGGGGCGAGAGTGCGGCTTGGCGCCGACCGAACGCCGGCGCGCCAAGGTGCGGCCGCCCAGATAGGCGGCGACGCCGAGGGCGGCGAGGATCAGCAGAAGAATCCAGATCATCCGGGGTCCGAGAGCGGCTGGCGCGAATCGACGACGGGTCCGGATCACCGGGTTCCCATCGTGGCGCGACTACTGCCCGCGAATGGTCAGCGGATTAAGACGGCTGGATGACAGTTCGGTGACGCCGACGGCCGGCCCGCGCACGCCGCCTCACGACGCCGAACGCATCTCCCGCCGCTCCACCACCATCGGAAACCAGGCCGTGAAGGCGGCGCCCAGGCCGGGCGCGCTTTCGACGATCAGACCGCCCTGGTGGCGATTGACGATATGTTTGACGATGGCGAGGCCCAGGCCGGTTCCCTGCCGCTCTCCGCTCTTCTGGCCTTCGACGCGATAGAAGCGTTCGGTCAGACGCGGCAGATGCTCACGCGCCATGCCCGGCCCGTGGTCGCGCACGGTGACGGCGGCGTAGAGGACATCCGAGGCTCGGTCCGGCGTCACCAGGGGCAGACGGGTCGCGCCGGTCAGACGCGGAGCCCAGGCCTCGTCGAACGACAGGTCCGAACGCACCGAAATCTCCACTGTCCCGCCCGGCTGGGAATATTTGACGGCGTTGTCGAGCAAATTCTGGACGACCTGAAGAATTTCGTCCCGGTCGCCGCTGATCGAAGCCCGCGCGTCGCCCCGATCCAGATCGACGGCGACTCCTTTTTCCTGGGTCAGGACGCTGACGGCGTCGACGACGTCCGAAGCGGCGCGATCCAGGTCCACCCGCCCCGATGGCGGGATGTGTTCGTTCAGCTCGATCCGGCTCAGCGACAGCAGGTCTGCGACCAGCCGCCCCATCCGGTCCGCCTGGGCGGCCATGATGTCGAGAAAGCGGTCGCGGGCCACCACGTCCTCGCGCGCGTGGCCCTTCAAGGTCTCGATGAAGCCGCTGAGCGACGCTAGGGGCGTGCGCAGTTCATGGCTGGCGTTGGCCAGGAAATCGACGCGCATCATCTCGATTCGGCGGGCGTCCGTTTCGTCGCGCAGGACCACCAGGGCCAGGTTTTGGCCTTGGGGACCTTCACTTGATCCGCTGGGCAAGGGGCGCGTCCAGGCCCGCCACCGCCGGTCCCGCTGTCCGCCCGTCGTATAGTCCGTGGTTCGCGCCACGCCGCCGAACAGCGCCTCGTCGACCGCTTCCAGCACGCCGGGCTCGCGGATGACCTGGACCAGCAGGGCGCCCTGGCGCTGGATGCGCAGAAGGTCGCGCGCGGCGGCGTTGGCCATGACGATGCGACGTCCCGCGATGTCGTCGGGTTCGCCGCCGCTGACGACCAGCAGCGGATCTTCGATAGTCTCGAACACCCGGTCCAATAGATCCACGGCCTCGCCGTCCGGCTCGCCTTCGGCCGGAACCCCCGCGACGGGCGCCGAAGCCGCGCCGGACCGCGCCGGGGCGTTCAACAGCCAGGCGGACGCGCCGACCACGACGGCGCCGCCCAACAACCAGTTCGCGAGATCCGGATGGACGAAGGCCAGCGCCACCAGGACGGCGATCGCGACGCCGACGCTGGCGCCCACGGTCCAGAAGCGCGACGTCGAGATCGGCGCGACCGGCGATGGCGAAACTTCATAGGGCATGGCCTGGCGACGACCTGAAAGCACGAGAGCGAAAGGCGATCCTTGCACGGATTCTGTGACGGCGCGCCGACAACCGGCCGTACCGGAAGCTTCGCCGCACCTTTTCTTTAGAAGTTTCTGTCAGGGTCGTCGTCGAAGGAAGGGTGGCTGTGGACCGCATCATCGTTTGCATCGCGCACGACCACGACTGGCGGATAACGCTGGTCGCCGCCGCGATCTGCGTGCTGGGACTGGTCATCGCCTTGCCCTTCGTCGAGCGCGCCCGCGCGACGAAGGGCGCGTTGCGCGTCAGGCTAGCCATGGTCGGCGTGCTGGTCGGCGCCCTGTCCGTCTGGTCCACGCATTACGTCGCCATGCAGGGCTTCGTCGCAGATACGCCCATCACCTACGATCTGACGCTGACCCTGGCGTCGATGGCGGCGGCGCTGGCGATGGCGGCGCTGGCCGTATTCGCCGCGCTGGCGGGCGACGGCCGTCTTTGGCGAGCCATGGGGACCGTCGTCGCCGTATCGGGCGTCGGCGCGATGCACTATCTGGGCATGGCCGCCATCCAGGCGCCGGCGCGGCTGAGCTGGGATCCGGCGCTGGTCGCGACCTCCCTGCTCGGGGCCCTGGCCATCGGCGGCGCGACTGCGCTTCTGTATCGTCCCGACGCCTCCGGGCGGTTCGGCCTCCTGCGGCTGACGGCCTTGGCGGGCGGCGGCGCGCTCTGCGTCGTCTTTCTGCATTTCACCGGCATGGCGGCGATCACCGTCACGCCCGATCCGTCTCAGGTCTACGCCGCCGGCGTGTCGAACGACGCCATGCAGACGGTGATCGCCGCCGTGGTGCTGACCATCGGGGGCGTGGCGGGACTGCTGGCCTTCATGGCCTATGTCTCGCGCGCCAACGCCCTGAGCCGCATCCGCGAGGCCGTCGACGCCATGCCGGACGGGCTGGGCTTCTACGACGCCGACGACCGGCTGGTGCTGTGGAACACGCGCTACGCCGAGGTGAACCCGGAGATCGAGGCCCATCTGTCGGTCGGCATGCCGTATCGCGACGCCCTGAAGATCGGTCTGGATCAAGGTCGCTATCAGAACGCCGTCGGTCGCGAGAAGGAATGGCTGGCCGAGCGCATGGAGGCGCATCGTCAACTGTCGTCGGACAGCGAACAGCCGGTCGCCGGCGACCGCTGGCTGCGCATGCAGAGCCGCCGCACGACCGAGGGCGGCACCGTCACGATCTGCAACGACATCACCGAGCTGAAGCGCGACGCACAGGCCCTGGCCGAGGCGCGCGACGCCGCCCACGCGGCCAGCATCGCCAAGAGCCAGTTCCTGGCCAATATGAGCCATGAGATCCGCACGCCCTTGAACGGCGTGATCGGCCTGTCGCAGGCGTTGGCGAAGACGGACCTGTCGGGCGAACAGCGCGAAATGCTGGACCTGATGCAGGCGTCCGGGCGCACGCTTCAGACCCTGCTCAGCGACATCCTGGATCTGGCGCGGGTCGAATCGGGCAAGCTGGAACTGACCGAGGACGCCTTCGAACTGGCCGGCGCCGTCCGCGAGGCCGCCCAGCTTTACGCCGAGAACGCCCGCGACAAGCACCTGGAATTCCATATCGACATCGACCTGGACGACGGGATGTGGATCCGCGGCGACGTGGTCCGGCTGAAGCAGATCCTGACCAACCTGATCTCCAACGCCGTGAAATTCACCAGCCGGGGCTTCGTCGGCCTGACCGTCCAGCGCAGCCTGGACCAGGACGGATCTCCGTGGCTGCAGTTCACCGTCGAGGACACAGGCATCGGCTTCGACGCCGCGACGCGCAATCGACTGTTCAGCCGATTCGAACAGGCGGATGGCGGCATCACGCGCAAGTTCGGCGGGTCGGGCCTGGGCTTGTCGATCTGCCGCCAGCTGGCCGACATGATGGGCGGACGATTGGATTGCGAGAGCGAGCCGGGCTGCGGCGCGGCCTTCATCCTGACCCTGCCGCTGGCCCAATGCGAGGCGCCGACCCGGAACGAGCCCGTCGCCCGGCCGCAGTCCACGCCTGAGGACCAGCGCGCCCTGAGGGTGCTGGTGGCGGACGACCATCCGACCAATCGGCGCGTCATCGAACTGATTCTGGCCCAGACGCCGGTGCAGGTCGTGGTCGTCGACGACGGCGCACAGGCCCTGGAGGCCTTCCGGACGCAGGCCTTCGATCTGGTGCTGATGGACATGCAGATGCCCGTCATGGACGGCCTGACCGCGACCCAGGAGATCCGCCTGCACGAGACGGCGATGGGCGCGACGCGCACGCCGATCGTCATGTTGACCGCCAACGCCATGCCGGAACATATCGCAGCCGGTCGAGCCGCCGGCGCCGACCGCCACCTGGCCAAGCCGTTCAATGCGTCAGAGCTGCTGGCGATCGTCGCCGACCCCTGCGCCATGCTGCGAGAAGAGGTTCAGGCGGCCTAAGGCGCCATAGGCGGTTGCGCCTTCGGTTCGATGCGTGTAATAGCCCGCGCTCTTGAATTCGAGGGTTCATGACCCCCGCCGCGCGGGCCCTGGGTTGGCGCGGTGTTTCCGTTGTTGTTGAGGCGAGCCAGATGGCCGAGATCATTCTGAACGTGGACGTCCGCGATGGCGTCGGCACCGGCAGCGCCCGCGCTGCGCGTCGCGGCGGTTTCGTGCCGGGCGTCCTGTACGGCGGCGACAAGGCCCCCGTCGCCATTTCGGTGAACGAGAAGGACTTCCGCAAGTCGCTCTACACCGGCAAGCTGCTGGGCCACCTGGTGACGCTGAAGTACGGCGAAGAGACCCAGCCGGTCATCGCCAAGGACGTGCAGTTCGACCCGGTGTCGGACCGTCCCATGCACTTCGACCTGATGCGCGTCGACGAGAAGGCCGCGATCAAGATCGAGGTTCCGGTCCACTTCAAGAACGCCGACGAAGCCCCCTTCGCCCGTCAGGGCGGCTCGCTGGAAGTGGTGCGCCACACCGTCGAGATCTCGGTCCGCGCCGACCAGATCCCCGAAGAACTGATCGTCGACCTGACCAAGGCCCAGATGGGCGACACCATCCGCATCTCGGACATCAAGCTGCCCAAGGGCGCCGAGCCGACCATCAGCGACCGCGACTTCGTGATCGCCACGATCAAGATTTCCTCGGCCGCCCTGTCGGAAGCCGCCGACGAGGCCGCCCAGGCCGAAGCCGCCACCGAAGAGTAAACGTCGCCTCGGCGACGAAGGTCAGGCCCCGCCGGTTCGCCCGGCGGGGCTTTTCTTTGCCCGTTGCGCGCGGCATGAGGACGCCATGATCATCATCGCAGGGCTCGGCAATCCGGGCGCGAAATACGAGAAGAACCGCCACAACATCGGCTTCATGGCGGCCGACGCGATCGCTCGTCGCTGGCGTTTCGGCCCCGAGCGCGCCAAGTTCCAGTCCATCGTCTCCGAAGGCGAGGTCGAGGGGACCAAGGTCCTGCTGATGAAGCCCCAGACCTATATGAACGAAAGCGGCCGCGCGGTGGGCGAGGCGGCGCGCTTCTACAAGATCAAACCCAGCGAGATCATCGTCTTCCACGACGAGATCGACCTGGCGCCAGGCCGCTTCCGCATGAAGACGGGCGGCGGGGCGGCGGGCCAGAACGGCGTACGCAGCCTGATCAGCCATCTGGGCGCGGACTTCCGCCGCGCCCGCATGGGCGTGGGCCATCCCGGCGAAAGCCATCTGGTCATGCCGCATGTCCTGGGCGACTTCCACAAGGCCGAACAGCCCTGGCTGAACGCCCTGCTGCAAGCCTGCGCCGACGCCCTGCCCTTCGCCGTCGCGGGCGAGGACGAGCGCTATCAGGGCGAAGTCATGCGCCTGGCCCCTGCCCCCAAATTCAGTCCCCGCCAGGCGGCGCGCGGCGAATAGACTTCAGTCGGTCGTCCGCCAAGACATGCGCAGCACGGTTTCGCGCCCGGCCGGCACAGGCACGGTCCAGACCGGTTGGCCCGTGTCGTCGATCCGACTGCGGACCGACTGGTTCAGGATTTTGAAACCCCGCGCGCCGGCATCGTCGGCGACCAGTTCGACAGTCACGGGTTCGGCGCGGTCGTTGGAGACGACGGTCTCCAGATCGAACCGGGTCGTCTTGACCCCGTTCGTCAGGCTCTTCGTGCGGTTCACGATCCGCGTCGTCACGCCCACGTCCGGCGATTCGCCGAAGTTCAGCCGCACCGGCAGACCGATTCCCTTGTCTTCGAACCGATCCTGACCGGCCAGCAGGACGCCGCCTGAGCCGTCAGGCTGCATAACCGCCACGGACCCGCCCGGCAGAGGCACGCCCAGGCCCGCGCCACGCTCGTTGCGCAGCTTCAGAACGATCTCGGCGGGGCGTCGTTCGTCGTCGTCCGAAGGCAGGCCCGCGCGATAGACCCGCTCATAGGCGACGCCCTCGGTCTCCAGAAAGCGGACCTGTTTCGTCTGGCGCGCCGCGACGGTGGTCGGCTCTGGCAGGGTGTAGATCTTGTAGTCGCCCAGTTCGCCCTGAGTGGCGACCCGGCGCGCGACGCGGCTGCCGGTGACGACGATTTCCTCGACCGCCACGGGCGGCGCGCCATATTCGACCCTATCCTCCTTGAAGGTCGCAGCCATATAGGCGTTGCCGAAACCGCCCTCGCCCGATCCAGCCGTCGTCGTGCCCTGCGGCCAGCATCCCGGCTGCGGGTAACGCACGACCGGGTCGACCGGAACCGTGCCGGCGTCCTTGCGCAGGGTTCCCGCCACCACCTGCACCGGTGCGTCTGGAAAGCCCGTCCCGCCGAAATTGGCCAGCGTCACCCATCCGGTCAGGTCCAGCGTCCGGCCGTCCGGATTCAGCCGCGCCACATAGTCCGCCGACCACTGAAGTCCGGTCGCCAGATAGGCCAGGGTGACGACGTATCGGCCCGCCGTCGGCGCGCGCGTCCGCACCGATAGGACCGGTTGGTCGCCCAAACCCTCGGGCACGCGGTCGAACACCACCCGTTCGGTCAGGCCGGAACAGTCCAGGGCCTCGAACCGGCCGTCGATCTCCAGCACCGTGCCCTGCGCGCCCGCGCGGATCACTGCGGCCTTTTCCACCTGGCGGCCTGTGACAGGGTCGGTGCGGACCACCCGCACGGTCTCGCCCACCGACTTCTCCATCAGGCTGGCGGGTGACAACAGGTCGAAGTCCACGTTCCGTTCGACCACCTCGGCGGGCAGGCCTTCCAGCACGGCCGACTGCGGCACGACGCCGGTGGCCAGGCCCCGAAAGCGGATCACGCCCTCGCCCGCCGGCAGATCAACGGTGCGGGTTTCGACGATCAGGGCCAGGCCTTCGCGGTCCAGGCCGCCCCCGCCGCTGCGCGACCGTTCCATCAGCGCGACGGTGTCCACCGGACGGTCGCGATAGATGACGACGGCGGCGGCGTCCGGGCGCGCGGAAACGCTTTCCGCCTGGGCCCAGGCCGTGTCGAAGGCGGCGTTCGCGCCCATTAGGCTGAGCGCCGCGATCAGGGCGAACCGGCGCGCCATCGGATCAGCCGCCCGTCGTGATGGTCGCCGTCAGCTTGGTCTCGCCGTTCGCCGGGACCGGGACCGACCACGTCAGGGTCCGGGCGTCGCGCATCTGGCCCTCGATGCTCTGATCCGCCACCTCGGTGTCGCGGCCCAGGCCACGCTGACGCACCTCGACCGTGACCGGCTGGGGCCGAGCGTTGCGGACCGTGTATTCCATGACGTAGCGGGTGCGGAAATAGTCGCGCCAGCGCCCGGACACCCGCTCGGCCGAGACCACGCGCGGCTGGACGGTGACGTCGAACGCCTCGCCGGTCGTGACCACGATCTCGGACCCGGCGGGCGAATGGTCGATCTGGCTCTCGCCGATGAAGCGCGGCTCGCCGTTCGAATCCTTCACATAGACCCGCATGACCCCCGCCGGCAGGGCGCGGTCGGCGCCGCCCGAGCCGTTGCGGAAAAGGACGCCCACGTCGGCGGCCGACGGCTCCTCGGCCGTGGCGAAGCCCTGGACCTCGTAAAGATAGCGTTTGGTCGCCGGCACGCCCGCGGCGTCCAGAAGACCGACCTGCTTGGTCTGGTTGTTGGCGACGGTCACGGCCTCGGCCAAGGGATAGACATAGACATCGGCCAGCGCGCCCTGCCCGCCCGTCGCCGTGCCGTTGCCGCGCACGCCGCCGCGCGGCGGCGTCGGCATGGGTCGGCGATAGGGGTCGTAGCCGCCTGCGTTGATCAGATTGACGTCCCCGGCCACCACCCGCGTCTGGGCGTTGGAAAAGGTAGCGCCCGAGTTGTTGGTGATCGTGACCCAGCCGGTCAGGTCCAGCTTGCCCGCCGCCTCGTCGAACTGGGCGACATAGTCCGCCTTCCACTGCAGGCCGCTGGTCAGATAGCGCAGGGTCGTCTCGCGGCGGCCGCCGCCCTCGGCGTCCAGGGTGACGCTGAGCGTGGGGCGCGGGCGCAGGTTCTGAGGCACGCGGTCGAAGATCACGCGCGTCGGTACGCCGTCGTCGCGCAACACCTCGATACGGTTCCCGATCTGCAGGACGACGCCCTGGTTGGCCGCCAGGACTCGCGCCCGTTCGGTTGTCTCGGCGCCCGAGCCGGGATTGACGCGCACGACGCCGATCTCGCCGCCGACGGCGCTCTCCATCAGCTTGGCGGGCGTCAGCAGGTCGTAGTCGAAATTCTGTTCCACCACCGACAGACCGCGTCCCGTCAGTCCGACCGTCTCGGGGCGGATGCTGGCTGAAACGCCGGGGAACTCCTGCCGCGACCGACCGGCGGGGATGGTCAGGTTGCGCACATCCTCCACCAGGGCGACGTTCTGATTATAGACGGTCAGGGACACGCGATCGGGACCGCCCGGCCCCTCCTCCACCTGCTGCGCGGCGGCCGGGACGGCGAACAGCAGGGCGACGGCGAACGGTCCAATGGCGCGGATCATGAATCCCTCGATCGTTGTGACGTGACACGCTCGCATGCAGGCCCCGGCCTGTCGAGGCTCGGACCGTCTGGTCAAGCGCTTGGGAACGCTCTAGAGCCGGGGCGTGACCCGTTCCCAGGCCGACAATTGGTCGATCTCGAAATCGCTCGCCTTCCTGGCGGCGGTGTTCGCGCTGATGCTTGGAACGCTCTTGCCGTTCGCGGCGCTGGCGGCGGTCCAGCCGGGTCAGCCGCTGGTGATCTGTTCGGCCGAAGGACCGCAGACGATCCAGTCGGGCGGCATGGACGGGCCGGTGAACAAGCATGTGGGGGCCAAGTGCGCCGCCTGCGTCATGCCCCTGGCTGCCGCCCTGCCCGCCCCGCCCGCGCCCGAACCCGCACCGGTGATCCGCACCACCCAGCGGATCGCCTACACGCCCTTCCGCGTCAGCGCCCCGCCGCCCGCCCGCGCCCCGCCGCGCCCGCCGTCCACCGCCCCGCCCCAAGCCTGAAACCAGACCCGAAACCCGCGCAGGCCTCGCACGCCCGCGCGTCCTTTCCCGTTTCCGATTTCAGGATATCCATGTCTATCAAGACCGCTGCGGCGCCGTGCGCGCTGCTGCTGGCCGCCACGGCCAGCCCCGCCTTCGCCCTTGTCCAGCAGCAGGCCGCCGAGCCGGCGCTTCTGGACAGCGTCATCGTCACCGCCCGTCGCAACGCCGAAGACCCGCCGGTCGTCGCCGACGCCCGTCAGCGCCTGTCGCGCACGCCCGGCGCCGTGGCGGTGATCTCGGCCGAGTCCTACGCCGACCGTTACGCCGCAAACCTGGCCGATGTGCTGCGCGACGCCCCCGGCGTCTATGCCCAGAAGAAGTGGGGCGGCGACATCCGCCTGTCGATCCGTGGTTCGGGCATCGGCAATTCGGTGCACAATCGCGGCGTCCTGCTGGCTCAGGACGGCGTGCCGTTCAACGAGGCCGACGGGTTTGGCGATTTCCAGCTGATCGACCCGCTGATCGCCCGCTACACCGAGGTCTATAAGGGCGGCAATGCGCTGCGGTTCGGCGGAGCCCTGCTGGGCGGGGCCGTCAATCTGGTCACGCCGACGGGACGCACGGCCTCGTCCAATCTGAACCTGCGCCTGGACGGCGGCTCCTACGGAACCGTGCGCGCCCATGCGGAGGTTGCGGGCGTTCGCGGCGGCTGGGACGGTTTCGCCGCCGTCACGGGCCAGAGCGTCGACGGCTGGCGTCAGCAAAGCGAAGGCAAGGCGCTGAACCTGTCGGGCAACGTCGGGCGCAGTTTCGGCCAGGACCGCGAAGTCCGCCTCTTGGCGTCCTGGGGCGATATCCATCAGGAAATTCCGGGCAGCGTCAGTCTGTCCGACGCCCTGACAAATCCCGAGGTGGCCAATCCCGCCAATATCGCTCTCAACTATCAGCGCAACATGCGGTCGCTTCGCACGACTTTGCAGACCCGCTGGAGGCTGGACGACGCGACGGTGTTCGAGGGCGCCGTCTATGGGACGTGGAAAGACCTGGATCATCCCATCTTCCAGGTCATCGACCAGCAGAGCCGCAACTACGGCGCCTTCGGCCGGTTCGATTGGCAGGGCCGGATCGGCGGCCTGCGCGCCGACGCCTTCTACGGCGCCTGGTATCGCCAGGGCGACCTGGACGCCAAACAGTGGGTGAACCTCGGCGGCCAGCACGGCGACCTTCGCGCCCGCAGTTTCCAGAACGCCAAGGGGCTGGATGTCTTCGGCGAGGGGCGGTTGTTCGTCACTGATCGACTGGCCCTGGTCGCGGGCGGAACCTGGGGCCGCGCCGAGCGGGACTATCAGAGCTATGTCGTCCCTGGCGTCAACGGCACGCTCGACCTGAATATCGACAAGAGCTTCGACTGGTTCGCCCCGCGCGCCGGTCTGTTGTGGGAGAGCGAGGACGGCGCCCAAGTGTTCGCAAACGTCACCCGCTCGGTCGAGCCGCCCAACTTCTCGGCCCTGTCGCCGACCGCCGGCGGCTATCAGCCCCTCGTCCCGCAAGAGGCCGTCACCTGGGAGGTCGGTTCACGTGGTCGACGCGGCGCCATGACGTGGGACGTGACCGCCTATCGCGCCGATCTGAAACATGAGCTGTTGAACTTCCTCCCCGCCCTTACAGGGCTTCCCGCCACCTTCAACGCGGGCCCGACGATCCACCAGGGGATCGAGGCGGGGCTGGATTGGAGGATCGCGCCGCAATGGCGGCTGCGCCAGACCTACGCCTTCTCCGACTTCCGTTTCGACGGCGACAAGGTCTATGGCGACGGCCGTCTGCCGGTCGTGCCGCCGCACCTGTATCGCGCGGAGCTTCGTTACGATGATCCGGCCGGCTGGTTCGTGGCCCCCAGCGTGGAATGGTCGATCAAGGACGCCTGGGTCGATTACGCCAATACCCATACTCTGAAGTCGCCGTCCTATGCGGTCGCGAACCTGAACATGGGCTGGACCGTCAATCGCCGACTGACGGTCTTCGCCGATGTGCGCAACCTGTTCGATGAGGCCTATGTCTCGAACTTCGGGGCCGTCACCGACGCGACCAAACCGGGCGTCTCGACCGCCGTCTTCTTCCCCGGCGAGGGGCGCTCGGCCTATGTCGGCGTCAGGATGAGCTACTGATGGCGCACAATCTCGACAAGGCGCCGGACGAACTGTCCGGCGCCTATCGCGCGGTCTGGCGCTGGCATTTCTACGCCGGCGTCTTCGTCATGCCGTTCCTGATGCTGCTGGCGCTGACGGGGGCGATCTATCTGTTCAAGGACGAAATCGACCAGGTCGTCTATCGGCCGATGATCCAGGTGGCGGATGCGCCGGGCGTCGTCTCGCCCGACGCCTGGCTTCCGGCGGCGGCCCAGGCGGGTCAGGGTCGCGTGGCCAATGTCCTGATCCCCGAACGGGGAGACCAGGCGGCGCGGGTGCGCGTCGATCGGCCGGACGGGTCCCAGCGCACGGTCTTCGTCGATCCGCACACCGGGCGCGTGACCGGCGTGACCGGCTATGGCGGGGTGATGGAGACGGTCAAGACGATCCACAGCCTCAGCCTCTTCGGCCCGGCCATGAACCTGCTGGTCGAGGTTGCGGCCGGCTGGGCCATCGTGCTGTTCGCCACGGGGATCTATCTGTGGCAGCCCAGGGGTCGAAAGGTTGCGACCGTGGCCCTGACGGCGACCGACGTCCGGCGACGGCCGTTCTGGCGCGACCTGCACGCCCTGGTCGGCCTCTATGTCGGCGGGATCGTGCTGTTCCTGGCGGTGACGGGCATGCCGTGGTCGGCGGTCTGGGGCGATCAGTTCCTGGGCTTCGTCCGAGCGCAGGGCTGGGGGCGGCCGCCCGCGCCTGCGGCGGCCAAGGCCTGGAGCCACGCCGGTCATCACGACAGCCCCTCGGGCGTCGGCTGGACCATGGAGCACGCCGTCCTCTATGGCCGCACGGCCCACGACCCCAGCCTGGCGCGGGTGATGGCGGTCGCCGACAGCCGGGGACTGGCGCGGCCCTATGTGGTCAATATTCCCCAGACCGCGAACCTGGCCTGGGCGGTCGCGCGTCAGACGCGCCAGGCCGAGGACGCCCGCACCCTGTATGTCGACGGCCAGACCGGCGCGGTCCTGGCCGACGCCCGTTGGGCCCAGTTCGGCATGGGCGCCAAGGCGTTCGAATGGGGCATCGCCGTCCACCAGGGCATGCAGTACGGCCAGCTGAACCGCCTCGTCATGCTGGCGGGCTGTATCGGGGTCTGGCTGCTGGCGATCAGCGGCCTGATGATGTGGTGGAAACGCCGCCCCCCACGTCTTTCTCCGCTGCGGATAGGCGCGCCGCCGGCGCCGCACGGCGCGCGGATCAGGACCGCCGTCCTGGGCATCGTCCTGCCGCTTTGCATCCTCTATCCTCTGACCGGCCTCAGTCTGCTGGCGGCCCTGCTGATCGACCGGATCGGCCAGGCTCTGCTGCGTCGCCGGACCGTCCCATCTTGAAAGGAGCCCCACGATGAAGCCCATTTTTCCCCTCGCCGCTCTCGGTCTCGCCCTCGCCGCCTGCGGTCAGCCGGCCCAGAAAGCCCAGGCGCCCAAGGTCGCGGCCGTCGCCGTGACCGACGCCTGGTGCCGTCCGACGCCCAACGGCGCGCAGGCCGGCGGATGCTACGCCACCTTCCTGGCCTCGACCGACGACCGTCTGATCGGCGGATCGAGCCCCGCCGCAGGAGAACTGCAGGTCCACGAGATGACCATGGCCGACGGCGTTATGCGCATGTCCCAGTTGAAGGACGGCCTGGTTCTGCCGTCCGGCAAGGCCGTCGCCCTGGCGCCCGGCGGCGAACACCTGATGCTGACGGGTCTGACGCAGCCGCTGGTCGCGGGCCAGACCGTGCCGCTGACGCTGAAGTTCGCCTCGGCGCCCGAAGTGACGGTCCAGGCCGAAATCCGCCTGCCTTCGACGGGCGGAGCCGGCATGGCGCATGGCGCTCACTGACGCCCTTTGAAGCGCGAGCCTGACAAACCGGTTCGAACCGGCTAAAGGCTCGCGCCTCACGAGGAACACCATGGCTCTTAAAGTCGCGATCGTCGGCCTGCCCAACGTCGGCAAGTCCACCCTGTTCAACGCCCTGACCAAGACGGCGGCGGCCCAGGCGGCCAACTATCCGTTCTGCACCATCGAGCCGAACACCGGCGACGTGGCCGTGCCCGAGCCGCGTCTGAACGCCCTGGCCGAGATCGCCGGATCGAAAGAGATCATTCCCGCCCGCATCACCTTCGTCGACGTCGCCGGCCTGGTGCGCGGCGCCTCCAAGGGCGAGGGCTTGGGCAACCAGTTCCTGGCCAATATCCGCGACTGCGACGCCGTGGCCTTCGTCGCGCGCTGCTTCGTCGACGACGACATCACCCATGTCGAAAACCGCATCGACCCCATCGCCGATCTGGACATCATCGAGACCGAACTGATGCTGGCCGACATGGAGAGCCTGGAGCGTCGTCGGCCCCAGCTCGAGAAGCGCGCCAAGGGCGGCGACAAGGAATCGGCCCTGACGCTGAAACTGGTCGATCTGGCCCTGGCCCAGCTGAACGCCGGCAAGCCCGCCCGCACCGCCGAGGTGTCCAAGGAGGACAAGAAGGCCTGGGACATGCTGCAGTTGCTGACGGCGCTTCCCGCCCTCTATGTCGCCAACGTCGAGGAAGGCTCGGCCGACAAGGGCAACGACCTGTCCGACAAGGTCGCGGCCCGCGCCGCCCAGGACAACGCCAACTCGGTCGTCATCTCGGCCCAGATCGAATCCGAAATCGCCGTGCTGGACGACGAGGAGCAGAAGGAATTCCTCGAGACCCTAGGTCTGGAAGAGCCCGGCCTGAACCGTCTGATCCGCGAAGCCTACAAGCTATTGGGCCTGCAGACCTATTTCACGGTCGGACCCAAGGAGGCGCGCGCCTGGACCATTCCGGTCGGCGCCACCGGCCCGCAGGCGGCCGGGGTCATCCATACCGACTTCGAAAAGGGCTTCATCCGCGCCGAGACCGTCGCCTTCGACGACTATGTCGCCTTGAAGGGCGAAGCAGGCGCGCGCGAAGCCGGAAAACTGCGGGCGGAAGGCAAGAGCTATGTCGTCAAGGACGGCGACGTGATGCACTTCCTCTTCAACTAGCCCCGTCCTTCTTCATTAGCTTGGCCAGCGGGTTGGCGGGGTCCGGCGCGCGTGGCGACGCGGGGCAGCGCGCCAGCTTCTCGATGGCCATGTTCCGATCGATATGGGTCACGGTCAGCACGTCGCCCACCGTGGCCAGATGCACCCGCTCGCGCGCCGTCGAGCCGCAGGCCAGGGTGGCGACATAGCCGCCCGGCCTCTCGCGGATCTCAGCCAGATCGCAGGCCTTCTGCGGCCCCTCGTAGCGTAGCGGGGTGATCCTGACCGGCCCCTGTGTGGCGCCGGGCTCCGCCCCGCACCAGGCCGGATTGGACGACCACAAACCCACGAAACTGCGCGGCCCGCGCGAGGCCAGGGACGAGGGACCGCGCGCCTCCACGACCTGACGCGATTCGGGCGTCTGCAACGGGCGGGCCGGCTCGGTCGGCGGATTGACGTCGTGGTCGCCGCACCCCGCCAGGACGGTCGCCAGGGCGCACAACGGAAACAGGGCTGATTTCATCCCACAGCAACGCCATGGCCAAGCTCAAGGTTCAAAGCCCTGCATCGAGTGCGGTTGATTCTGATAATCGTTCGCACTATGAGACCGCCACCATCAAGCGGGGCCTTTCATGCGTAACCACACCCTCCTCTGCACCGTCGCCGTCACGGCCATGGCGACCGCCCTCGTCAGCGCGCCTGCGCGAGCCGAAGAGGCGCCCCAGGTCGCCCCGACACAGGTCGATCCGGTCATCGTCATCGGCACCCGCTCCGAACGGCTGGCGTCCCAGACCCCCGGCACGATCAGCGTCATCACCGACGCCCAGATCGAGGCCATGCTGGCGACCGACATCAAGGATCTGATCCGATATGAGCCGGGGATCAGCGTTCCGACATCTCCTGCCCGCTTCGGCCTGGCGCTGTCGGGTGCGGGCCGCGACGGGAATTCGGGCTTCACCATTCGCGGCATGGGCGGCGACCGCGTCCTGATCATCAACGACGGGGTTCGCCTGCCGGCGGGCTTCAGCTTCGGCGCCCAGGCGGTCGGCCGCGGCGGCTACAACGACCTGGACCTGATCAAGTCGGTGGAGATTCTGCGCGGCCCCGCCTCGGCCCTCTATGGCTCGGACGGCGTCGCCGGGGCGGTGGCTTTCCGCACCAAGGATCCGTCCGACTTCCTGGTTGACGGTCAGGACTTCTCTGCGCGCGGACGTGTGGCCTACAACTCCGCCGACGAGGGCTGGAGCGAGGGCGTCGCCTTCGCCGGCCGGTCCGGTTCGCTCTCGGGCCTGCTGGCCTACACCCGCCGCGATTATCAGGAGACCGAGAACAAGGGGTCGACCGGCGGCGTCGGCCCGACCCGCTCCCAGCCTAACCCGCAGGACTTCGCGTCCAACGCCTATCTGGGCAAGTTGGTCTGGCAGGCCGCGCCCAATCACACCCTGCGCCTGACCTACGATCACCTCGATTCCGACATGACCGGAGACGCGCTGAGCAGCCGGTCCTCGACGGTTCTGGCCGTCACCGCCCACGACGAGACCCAGCGCGACAGGGTCAGCGGCGACTGGCGGTTCAGCGACTTCGCCGGCCTGACCGACGGTTCGGTCAGCCTGTACTGGCAGGACTCCACGACCCGCCAATACACCTTCGAGGATCGCACGCCTGCTGTGGACCGCGCCCGTGACGTGACCTTCGACAACAGGGTCTATGGCCTGGCAGCCCAGGGGGCGCGGGTGTTCGGCGCGGGCGGCGCGGTCCAGCATCGCGTCACCTTCGGGGGCGACTGGTCCAAGACCACGCAAGAGGGCGTGCGCGACGGCGTCACCCCGCCGGTCGGCGAAACCTTCCCCGTCCGCGCCTTCCCCAAGACCGAGTTCCAGCTGGCCGGTCTGTTCGTTCAGGACGAGATCGAGATGCTGGGCGGCGCGCTCAGCATCATTCCCGCCGTGCGATACGACTGGTACGACCTGTCGCCCAAGGTGGACCCCCAGTTCCCCGCCCCCGCCTCGGGCCAGAGCGACGATCACATCTCGCCCAAGCTGGGGGTCGTCTATTGGACGGGCGCGCACCTGGGCGTCTTCGCCAACTATGGCCTGGGCTTCCGCGCGCCGTCGCCGATGCAGGTGAACAACTATTTCGAGAACCCGGTCTTCGGCTATCGCTCGATCCCGAACCCGAACCTGTCGCCCGAGACCAGCGAAAGCTTCGAAGCTGGTTTCCGTCTGCGCGACATCGACGTGGCCGGCGGCAAGATGCGCCTGAACACCACCGCCTTCGCCACCCACTACGACGACTTCATCGATCAGGTGGTGGTCGCCGGCAGAGGCATCCCCGGCGTCGATCCGCTGGTCTATCAATACGTCAATCTGACCGAGGTCGATATCAAGGGACTGGAGGCGCGCGCCGACATCTATTGGGACAACGGTTTCAGCCTGACCGGTTCGGCGGCCTACGCCGAAGGCGAACAGACCACCGACGGGCGACGCACCGAACTGGGCAGCGTCGATCCGGTGAAGGTCGTCGCCGGCCTGAACTACGCCGCACCGTCGGGCGTATGGGGCGGGTCGGCCGTCGTCACCTGGTCGGGCAAGAAGGATCCGGCGACCTATAATCTGTCCTGCGTCAACGCCTGCTATCTGGGCGACAGCTTCACCCTGCTGGACCTGACCGCCTATTGGAACGTGACCGAGCGGGCGACGCTGCGGGCCGGCGCTTTCAACGTCTTCGACGAGACCTATGGCTGGTGGAGCGACGTGCGCGGCCTGTCCGACACCTCGACCGTCAAAGACGCCTACACCCAACCAGGCCGCAACTTCGGCGTCTCGCTGACCCTGCGCCTGTAAGCGACCATGACCCTTCGAACCTCAAAGAAACGCCCGATGCGCGCCATCCTGATCGCCGCCGCCCTACTGACAGCGGCCGCGCCTGCGGCCGTGGCCCAACAGGCGGCCGCCCGGACGACGGCCCAGACGACGGCCCAGACGCCCGCCAACGCCTTCGAACGGGATCGCCAGTCGATCCTGGCCCAGGCGGGCCAGTACCGCGTCCATTTCGACATGCGCGAAAACGTCAGTTTCCGCGCCGACTACGACCCGCTGGAGGAGAAGCTGTCCGGCGGCAGCGAGATCGTGCGCGTCGTCTATGACAAGGGCGACCGCATCAGCCTGCAGCACATCCTGGTCATGGAGCACGACGGCCAGACCATCGTGGTCAAACACTGGCGTCAGGACTGGGCCTATCAGCCCGAGACGGTCCTGACCTACACCGGGCCGAACCAGTGGACGCTGACGCCGGTTCCGGCGGACCAGCGCGCCGGGGCCTGGTCCCAGACGGTGTGGCAGACGGACGATTCGCCCCGCTACGGCGGCGTGGGCCATTGGACCTACGACAACGGCCTGTCGGCCTGGACGTCGAACCCGACGTGGCGTCCGCTGGCGCGGCGCGATGCGGTGCGCAACCCCGTCTATGACCGCTATCTGGGCGCCAACCGCCACATCCTGAAGCCGGACGGCTGGGTGCACATCCAGGACAATATGAAGATGTCGGGCCGGGCCGGCGGCGAGCCGATCGCCATCGTCCAGGAGGATGTGATCAACACCTATGACCGCACCACAGGCTATTCGCCCCGGGCTGGGGACGAGTATTGGGCCAAGACCCAAGGCTTCTGGGCGGCGGTCCGCGACGCCTGGGATGCGGCCGTCGCCGCCCACGGCGGCATCCATCTGGAAGAGGTCGGAGACACCGGCGCCGTCACGGGCACGCCGCTGATGGACCTGGCGCAGCAGGTGGCGGACGGCAAGACCGCCGAAGCCGCCGCCATCGCCCAGGCGCGCACCCTGATTTCCGAGGCCACGACCCCGCGCTGACTATCCCCCAGCGCGGGCGACTGCTGCGGCGGCCGGGCGACCGGCCGCCGCAATTTTCTCGATCAGCTCAGGACGACCCGTCCATCGGCCATGCGGAAGGCCACGCCGGTCCGCTGGAACAAGCGTGCGATCACGGCCGACGGGTCAGCCGCGCCCCGGTCCAGCAGGCCGGAGATGTCGTTGGCCAGGGTGGGATCGCGCGACACCCGCGTCAGGGCCGTCAGCCATTCCTGGCGGCTGAGCACCCCGTCCGGCTGGCGCAGGAGCGGCTTCAGGAAGGCGAACCAGTCGCCGCCCGTCCGCTGGCGCTGCGCGCCCTCGGCCGCCAGGGCGAAGACGGCCCCGCAGGCGTAGAAGGCCCGATGTTCGCCGCGCTCGCCCGCCTGAGCCACCGGCTTTCCGGCCAGGGCGACGCAGTCGTCCACCTCCGACTGCAGTTCGGTCCGGTCGTCATAGGCGGGGTCCAGCCGCTTCAGCGCGCGCACGGCCATCATGTCGGCCCCGCCCTCCGTGATCCAGGCCTCGTCCGCGAACTGATAGCGGACCGCCTGACCCAGCCAGAAATGCGCAGCCTCATGAGCGATGAACCAGCGCGAGCGTTCGCGGATCTCGGACTGGGGCGTGGTCACGCCCCGCCCCTCGAACGACATGACGATCAGGCCCGGCAGGACGCTGCCGCTCATGCTGGTCACACGCTCGGTCGGGCCGTTCCAGGCGGCCATGACAATGGGGGCGTCTCCGCCGGCGTCGGTGTCGCCCAGGCGGCTGCGGTAGTAATGGCCGACCTCGGGGGCGAAGCTGCGGATTTCCTGGACGATCCAGCTCGGCAGATTGGGATCGATCACCGTCGACAGGCCGTCGCCCGGCGTCACGGTCGCCTCTCCCAGCAGGACATAGCTGCGTTCGTCTGTGGTGGTCAGTTCGGCGGCGCGACGGCCCTTGAACAACACCGGCCCACCGACGTCGCGCCAGGTGACGCGCGCCGGACCGCCGTCCACCCGCACGCGGTTCAGGTCGTCCGGAACCTGTTCGGCCGCCTGGACGGACCCCAGGGCGAAGACGTCGAACTGGCGCGTCGGCAGGCCGACCGTGCCGTTTGAGAAAACCAGGGTGCGGTATTCGGCCTCCAGGTCCACCGGCTTTGGCCGGACCCGGAACCGCACCTCGCGCGGCACGGGGCCGCCGTCGCGGCTGCGGACGATGTCGTAGAAGCCGCGACGTTCCATCACCACGCCAGGCGTCTCGACCGTCCACTGACGTGGTCGCCAGGGCTGGCGCGAATCCGTCTCCAGCGCCGAATCCATGAAGGCCCAAACGGCCGCGTCGCGGTCGAACCGATAGTCCACCGTCAGATGGTCGCCGTCCCGCGTCACCGTCACCTGGGGCGTGGCGTCGATCGCTGCGGGAGGCGACGTCATCATCGGGCCGGCGGCGCAGGCGCCCCCCGCCAGCAAGACGGCGGCCAGGGCGGATGAGGCGAAGGCGTTGAGGCGCAAGGACGAACTCCACAAAGGCAGGCGCAAAGCCTAGCCGTTCCAAACGCCACAGGTCAGCTTACGGTTTCGTCAGTCTGGCGCCCGATCCAGGGCGCGACGTGCGGCGGCGATCTCCTCGGCCATCACGGTCATCAGCCGCCGAGGCTCCAGGATGGCGACCTGTTCGCCCCAGGTGAACAGGTGCCAGGCCAGTTCGCGCATGCCCGAGGCGCGGAAGCGGACGATCACGCCGCCGTCGCCCTGGTCCTCGAACGTCTGGGTCGGGTGCCAGCGCCAGCCCCTGGCCTCGTCCGCGCCTTCGGGGGCGATGCGCAGGACCACGTCCTCGATCTGGTCCTGATAGATGCCGAAGGACTGGCTGGCGAAGGCGCCCAGGTCGAAGTCTGCGGGCGGCGTGACGACGCCGTCCTGAGGGGCCACATGGCTCATCCGGTCTAGGCGGAAGGTCTGGATGCGCCCCGTTTCCCGATCGGCGGCGACCAGATAGTTGGCGCGCCCGAACATCACGCCGCAGGGCGCGACCGAACGCCGACGCGGCTCCGCCCCCGGCCGGGAATAGGTGAAGCCCAACGGTTGCTGCGCCAGAACCGCCCCGCGGATGGCGGTCAACATCGACTCGTCCGCGGAAGGGCGCGGCCCGGCCTGCACCGCTATGGTCTCTGCCCGCACCAGCGCCTCCAGATCCGGCGCCATCCGGTTCAGGGTGGTGGATCGCATGGCCGCCTTCAGCTTGCGCTCCAGCCCCTCAAGCGCCGCCGCCCGCGCCGGTTCGCCCGCCGCGCGCAGGGCGGTCGCCGCCTTGGTCAGTTCCAGCATTTCGGTCGCCGTCGGCGCCTGTTCAAACGCCGACAGGCCGCCCCGGATGCGCCAGCGTTTGGACGGCGGGTCGGAGACCTCTTCCGCCTGGGGAAACAGCATCAGAACGGCGTCGCGCATCCGTTCGGCCGTGCGGCGGCTGACGCGCATCTCCTGCGCCATCTCGTCGATCGTCAGGCCTTCGGCGCTGGCCGCCATGCGCCGGGCCAGGTCGATCACCATCGCCGCCTTGTCGTGTCTCACCGCGCCTCCAGATTGATACGTCCGTTTCTGGCGTAATGCTGTCCCATAAACCGATCATCGACAAGAGGCCACCGCTTCAGGAGATCATCACATGGCCCGCTTCCACCCCCAGACCGCCGTCAACGCCGAACGCTACATCATCGTCCCTTGCGAGGCCGACGGATCGTCGGACCTGGCCGTCATCTGGGACCGGTTGGAGGAGCAGGTGGTGGATGTGATCTCCGCCGCCGCCAGCAGCCGCTACTCCGACGAGGACGCCCTGTGGGACGAAGGCCGCGCCGACCGAGCTCAGCCGGAATGGCGCATGGCCGCCTGACTCGACAAGCGCAACCGTTGGTGGAAAGGTTCGACAGTCCGCCTTTCCATCCGGGAGCTTGCCGATGACTTCTCCGCTCGACGCGCTGACACATCGATTCCTTACGGCCGCCTGGTGGGCGGTTCTGGCGCGCGGCCTCCTGGCCATCGCCTTCGGCGTTCTGATCTTTGTCTGGCCGACGATCAGCCTGCTGACGCTGATCCTCGTCTATGGGGCCTATGCGGTGGTGGACGGGATATTCGCCCTGATCGCCGCCTTCCGCAGCCACGGCCAGGGGCGCTGGTCGCTGATCCTGATCGGCCTGATCGCCCTGGCGGCGGGTGGCGTGGCCCTGGCCTGGCCTGGCGTCACGGCCTTGGTGCTGGTGTTGATCATCGGCTGGTCGGCGATCTTTCGCGGCCTGTTCGAGATCGTCGCCGCCATCCGTCTTCGCAAGACGATCCCGAACGAGTGGATGCTGATCCTGGCGGGCGCGGTCAGCATCGTGTTCGGCGTGGCCTTGCTGGTCGCGCCCGGACCCGGCGCCCTGGCCTTGCTGTGGCTGATCGGGGCCTGGGCCATTCTGTTCGGCGCCGCCCTGGTGGTTCTGTCGCTGCGTCTGCGCAAGGCGGCGCGCGGCTAGGCGGTCTTTGGCTTGGTCCAGCGGTCGATCAACCGCTGGGCCGGCTGCTCCACCCCCCGGTGCGCGATCACCGCGACGACGACGATCAGAGCGAACAGGCCCAGGGCGAACAGGTCGTTCAGCCACACCGAGCCGAAGTCCACGCGGCGGCCGCCCGGCACCCAGCCCGCCTTCTTGGCCAGGATCATCATCACGGTCAGGATGAACATGTGGACCATGTAGATGGCGAACGACCAGCGCCCCATCGTCACCAGGGCCGGATGATCCAACAGACGCGACAGCCGCCCCTCCTCGCCCGCGAAGACCCAGACCACGGCCAGGAAGATCAGGGTGACGGCGACGGTGATCGGACCTTCGGCATAGCCGACGAAGCCGCAGATCGCCGCCAGGACCAGAACCTCCAGCCCTGTCGCGGCCGCGCCCTTCAAGCGTGGAATCCGGGTCCACAGGCCTTGCAGCAGGCAGCCTAGGAAGAAGCCATAGACCGCGCGCGGCACCGCGAAGTCGAAGGTGGTGTTCATCCAGCGCCGGGCATACAGCAGCACCGTCACCCCGCCGATCACGGCCAGGACCAGGCCGATCCAGCGGAATCGTCTCGGCGCGATCAGCACCAGACCCGCGAAGATCAGATAACACGCCCATTCCGCGCTCAACGTCCAGGCCGGCCCGTTCCAGGTCAGGTACGGATGGACATGCCAGGCCTGAATCAGCAGAAGATTGGTGAAAATCGCCTCGACCGAGCGATCGCGCGCAAAGGGCGTCGCCCCATCGAAATGGAAGATCAGCCGCGCCAGCTCCAGCCCGATGAAGGCCGCCAGCATCAGCACATGCAGCGGCCAGATGCGCCCGAACCGCCGCACCATGAACCGCCCGCCGTCCCGCAAGGTCTTCAGCCGCCCGGCGTAGGCGTGGGCGATGACGAAGCCCGACAGCACGAAGAAATAGTCCACGAAAAGATAGGAATGCTGGACGAAGCCCCAGTCGCGCCAATGGCTGGCGACGGGCATGTGGAACATGACCACCAGAATGGCGCAGACCCCGCGCAGGGCGTCCAGCGCCTCGAAACGACGATGGGCGATATTCACGGGGGCGGCGGCGGTGTTCACGAACGCGTGTTAGCGCCGCCCGCAGTCGCGCGATAGGGGGTTGCTCCGGCTTCAGTCGGCGAACGGATGCTGGGCGCGCATCCAGGCCACGGAACGGGCCGCCAACTCTCGCAGGACCGTCTGATCCACGTCCTCCAGCCGGTTCACATAGAGGCAGCCGCCGCCCGCCTTGTGCTTGCCCAAACGGGCCAGAAGGTCGCCGCTCTCGGCGAACCCCGTCATGATGTAGAAGACAAGCTGCGCCTTGCGCGGCGAGAAGCCAATGATCGGCCAATCGCCGCTCGGACCGCGATAGCGGCCATAGCCGACGATCGACGGGCCCCACATCACAGGCTCCATCCCGGTCACTTCGCCCAGCATGGCCTGGACCGTCTCGGCGTCGGCGCGGCGTCGGGGGTTCTCCACCGCCGCGATGAAGTCGGCGACAGCCATGTCGGTCGGGCGGGTCTTGGGTTCAGCGGGCATCGCCTCGCTTCTTGTCCGCGCGGTTCGGCAAGCGGGTCACAGCGCCTTCACAATCCCATCGACCATCTTCTTGGCGTCGCCGAACAGCATCATGGTGTTGTCACGGAAGAAGAGCTCGTTCTCGACCCCGGCGTAGCCTGAGCCCATGCCGCGCTTGATGAACAGGACTGTGCCGGCTTTTTCGACGTCCAGGATCGGCATGCCGTAGATGGGCGACTGGGGGTCGGTCTTGGCGGCGGGGTTGGTGACGTCGTTGGCGCCGATGACGAAGGCGACGTCGGCGGTGGCGAACTCGGCGTTGATGTCCTCCAGCTCGAACACCTCGTCATAGGGGACGTTGGCCTCGGCCAGCAGGACGTTCATGTGACCCGGCATGCGGCCGGCGACGGGGTGGATGGCGTATTTCACCTCGACGCCCTCTTCCTTCAGCTTGTCGGCCATTTCGCGCAGCGCGTGCTGGCCCTGGGCCACCGCCATGCCGTAGCCGGGCACGATGATGACCTTGGACGCATTCTTCATGATGAAGGCCGCGTCCTCGGCCGAGCCCTGTTTGACGGGCCGTGTCTCCTTGGCGCCGCCGGGACCGGCCGCCGCATCGCCGCCGCCGAAACCGCCCAGGATGACCGAGACGAAGCTGCGGTTCATGCCCTTGCACATGATGTAGCTGAGGATCGCGCCCGACGAGCCGACCAGGGCGCCGGTGATGATCAGGGCGATGTTCTCCAGCGTGAAGCCCAGGGCCGCCGCCGCCCAGCCGGAATAGGAGTTCAACATCGACACCACGACCGGCATGTCGGCGCCGCCGATAGGGATGATCAGGGTCGCGCCCAGGATCAGGGCGATCAGGAAGACGCCCCAGAAGGCCCAGGTCGCCGCCCCGGCCGTGCCGATCAGGATGCCGATCAGGAAGACCAGCGCCAGGGCCAGGCCGACATTGATCAGGTGGCGCGCGGGCAGGATGATCGGCGCGCCCGACATATTGCCGTTCAGCTTGGCGAAGGCGATGACCGAGCCGGTGAAGGTGATGGCCCCGATGGCCACGCCGAGCGACAGTTCGATGATCGACAGGGTCTTGATGCCCACGCCGTCGTCGGACAGGATTCCAAAGGCTTCCGGCGCATAGATGGCGCCGATGGCGACCAGACAGGCGGCCATGCCGACCAGGCTGTGGAAGGCGGCGACCAGTTGCGGCATGTCGGTCATGGCGACGCGCCTGGCGATCAGGGCGCCGACGCCCCCGCCCACGATGACGCCGCCTGCGATCAGGGCCAGGGTCACGGGGTCCAGCGCCCCGGTCGTCCCCAGCGTCAACAGGGTCACGCCGATGGCCAGGGCCATGCCGATCATGCCGAAGGTGTTGCCCTGACGACTGGTCTCCGGGCTGGACAGCCCGCGCAGCGACAGAATGAACAGAACCCCGGAAACCAGATAGGCCAGGGCGGCCAAGGATGCGTTCATCACGCCCCTCCCCTCAAGACGTGCGAACCAGCCGCCACAGGGCGGCGGCGATGAACAATGGACCGATGAAGAACAACGCCCATTCGAAGACGCCCAGCGACCGCTCCTGCGTCACGACGCGGACCAGGATGGCCGAAAACACCAGGGCGATGCCGCAATCGTGCAGCCGCTGACGCTGCAGCGGCGCCTTGCCGCCGAACCAGCCATAGAGCCACAGACCGAACCCCAGGCCGGTGGCGACCCACGATGCGACGACGGCGATCTGGGCGACATCGGTCATTTGGCGGCCTTGGACTCCGGCCGTTCCTTCTTCTTGTACATGGCCAGCATCCGCCGCGTGACCATGAAGCCGCCGAAGATGTTGACGCTGGCCAGGGTGACGGCCGCGACGCCCGCGCCCTTGGCGATCCAGGCGCTGGGCCCCGTCGCATCGCCCGACACGGCGGCGGCGGCGATCAGGCCGCCCACGATGATGACGCTGGAAATGGCGTTGGTCACGGCCATCAGCGGCGTGTGCAGCGCGGGGGTCACGCTCCAGACGACGTAATAGCCGACGAAGATCGCCAGCACGAAGATGGCCAGGCGGAAGACGGTGGGGTCGACGTGTTCCATGGTCAGGTTCCCTGCGCACTATGAGGGGCGGCTGGATCGTTCGGCGGTTCGAAGCCCATGCGACGCGCCAACAATACCCAAGCGCCAATGGCTGGTCCGATCAGGATCATCGCTACGGCGCTCCAAGAGAGAAGAGTCAGAGCGACGCCGGCCGTCAGGCCCACGCAGATTCCGACGTGGATAGGAAACGTTCTCATGGCGTAGAGCGGGCCAGCATCGGCAGGCGGGGCAGGATTGCGCGGCGAGGAGAACCACCGTGCCAGACGCGGCCCGACGGCCGACGTCAAAGCGCCGACTACGAAGATGCAGATCATAAAGACAGAGAGTTGGCCGAGCAGTGGAAGCGCATCGCGGAGATAGTCCCAAATAGACGCATCCAAATGATTTGAAGCGAACTGCTCCCAATCACGGGACACCATGTTCCCTAGAAAAAGCAACCAGAGCACGCCGAAGAACAGTTTGCCCGCGCGGGATTTCATCCCCTCACCCCCTCATGCACCACGGCCCCGCCGTTGGTGACGACCGCCGCCTTCAGGATTTCGTCCTCAAGGTCGACCGCCAGGGCGCCGTCCTTGATCAGCAGGCCGACGAAGGCAGTCAGGTTGCGCGCGTAGAGGGCGCTGGCGTCGGCGGCGATGCGGCCGGGCAGGTTAGCCCAGCCGACGATGGTGACGCCGTTCGGGGTGACGACCACCTCGTTCAGTTTGGAACCCTCGACATTGCCGCCCGCCTCGACCGCCAGATCGACGATGACCGAGCCCGGCTTCATCGAGGCGACGTGGGCGGCGGTCAGCAGGATGGGCGCGGCCCGGCCGGGGATCAGGGCCGTGGTGATCACGACGTCCTGTTTGACGATGTGGCTGGCCGTCAGTTCGGCCTGAAGGGCGCGGTATTCGGCCGACATCTCCTTGGCGTAGCCGCCCGCCGTCTGGGCGGACTTGAACTCTTCGTTCTCGACGGCCAGGAATTTGGCGCCCAGGCTTTCGACCTGTTCCTTGGTGGCGGGGCGGACGTCGGTGGCGGTGACGACCGCGCCCAGGCGGCGCGCGGTGGCGATGGCCTGAAGCCCGGCGACGCCGACGCCCATGACGAAGACCTTTGCCGCAGCGACCGTGCCGGCCGCCGTCATCATCATCGGAAAGCCCTTGCCGTAGGCGTAGGCCGCCTCGATCACCGCACGATAGCCAGCCAGGTTCGCCTGGGACGACAGGACGTCCATCACCTGGGCGCGGGTGATGCGGGGCACGAACTCCATGGCGAAGGCGGTCGCGCCTGCGCCGCGCAGGGCCTCCACCGTCGCCTTGTCGCGCCAGGCGTCCAGCATGGCGATGACGACGGCGCCCGATTTCAGGGCGCTGGTCTCCTGGGCGGTGGGACCGCGCACCTTCAGCAGGATGTCGGCGCCGTCCAGAACCGCGTGGGTGTCGGGCATCACCGTCGCGCCGGCGGCGGCGTAATCGGCGTCGGGGATGGAAGAGCCCTGGCCGATCCCGGCCTCGACCGTCACGGTCGCGCCCAGGGCGATCAGCTTCTTCACGGTCTCGGGCGTGACGGCGCAGCGCGTCTCGCCCTCGCGGCGTTCCCGGGTTGCGGCGATAGCGACAGCCAAGCGAATCCCCTCGTTTCTGTTCTTGAACGAAGGTTAGGCCGTTCCGGCGACAGCCGTCAAAGCACGGTTACGCCAAGACGGGCGCCCAGGCCGGAATTCCCGCCCCTCCCGGGCCGGGATTGGCGCAACGCCGGCTAGTCTCGGTGAACGACGTCGTGCTTGGACCGCAGGGCGAAGAAGCCGGCTACGGCCAGGACCACCGTACCCAGCAACGCCACGACGAAGTTGCCGCCAGGGTGGAACCACAGGGTCAGCAGCAGCACCAGACAGGCCACGGCCAGAGAGCCCCACTTGGCCAGGTCCAGGAACAGACGGAAGGTCGAGATCTGTTCCTTGATGGCCATGTCGCCACGCACATAGGCGTTCGCGTCGTCGGCGTGGTGCGGATCGGCCATGGAGACTCCCCAGTCGGTTGTTAGGCGGATTTATAGCGAGGCGCGCGGCGCACTCAAGCCCGGCTAGCCCAAGGCCTCGAACTGATCGATCAGCCGCTCCAGCCGCCGGCACCCCACGCTCCAGAAGGCCGGGTCGCGCGGGTTCAGCCCAAAAGGCTTCAGCGCCTCGACATAGGTCCGCGCGCCGCCCCCGGCCAGAAGATCGCGATACAGGGGCGTGAAGCCCGCCGGATCGTTCCGCCGCGCCTCCATCAACGCCGCCACCAACAGATCTCCAAAGGCGTAGGCGTAAACGTAGAAGGGCGAATGCACGAAGTGGCTGACATAGCTCCACCAGTGCTCATAGCCGGGGTTCAGCGTCACCGCCGGCCCCAGCGAGGCCCCCATCTCTTCCAGCCACAGTTCGTTGATGCGGTGTTGCGACACCTCTCCGGACAGGCGCTCGTCGTGAAAACGGGTCTCGAAGCGATGGAAGGCGATCTGACGCACCACGGTGTTCAGCCCGTCCTCGATCCGACCCGCCAGAAGCCCGCGCTGTTCGGACTTGGGCGCCGTGGCCAGCAGCCGGTCGAAGGTCAGGCCCTCGGCGAAGATGGACGCGGTTTCCGCCAGGGTCAGGGGCGTGTCGGCCAGAAGCGTGCCCTGATCCGCCGCCAGGGTCTGGTGAACGCCGTGGCCCAGTTCGTGCGCCAGGGTCAGGACGTCGCGGCGCTCGCCCATCCAGTTCAGAAAGACATAGGGGTGACGATCCGCCGTCACCGGATGGGCGTAGGCGCCCGACTGCTTGCCCGGCCGCGCCCGACCGTCGATCCAGGGTTTGTCGAAGAAGCCGCCAGCCCGTTCGGCGAAGTCGCCGCCCAGGTCGGAGAAGCTGTCCAGCACGATCCGGCGCCCCTGGCTCCAGGTGAAGGATCGCGGCGCGGTCGTCTCGATCGGGGCGTTGCGGTCCCAGTGATCCAGCCGGGTCTTGCCCATCGCCCTGGCCTTCAGGGCGTAATAGCGGTGCGACAGGCGCGGATAGGCTGCGGCGACCGCTTCGGCCATGGCGTCCACCGCCTCGCCGTCCACCTCGTTGCCCAGGTGGCGGCTGTCCGCCGGGCGTTTGAAGCCGCGCCAGCGGTCCTCCATCGCCTTGTCGGCCGCGACCGTGTTCAGCACCAGGGCCAGGGTCGGAGCGCGGGCGGCTAAAGCCTCCGACAATCCTTCGGCGGCGGCCTTGCGGCGTGCGGGCTTGGCGTCCGACAGGCGGTTCAGCGCCTCAGCCAGGGTCAGGCTCTCGGCGTTCGCGCCCTTCTTGCCGACCCTAGCGCGCAGGGCGGCCAGCTGCTCGTCGAACAGGCGCGGCCACTGGGCCGTGATCGGGCCGCGCTCGGCGATGAAGGTCTCCAGCTCGGCCGACAGCTCGTGCGGCTTCATCGCCCGCACCCGCCGCAGCCAGGGCCGCCAACGCGCCGCGCCCGGATGGGCGGCCAGCGCGGCCTCCAACTCGGCGTCGTCGATCTGGTTGATTTCCAGCGTCAGCCAGACGGTCGGAGTTGCGATGGCGGTGATCTTCTCGCGCACGTCGGCTTCGAATCCTTGGGCGCCCGGATCGTCGCGCGCGGTCGAGGCCGCCAGGAAGGCGTAGGCGCCCAGGGCGCCCAGCACATCCGACGCCTGTTCGTACAGGGTGATCGCCTGATCCAGGACCTCGCCCAGCCCCCCCGCGTCGGCCCGCCGCGCGATAAGCTGTCCTTGCAGGCCGTTCATCTGATCGACCAGGGCGCGGGCCCGGGCGAGGTCTTCGCCGACCCGGGCGTCGTCGCGCGCGGCGTAGAGATCGGACAGGTCCCAAAGCGGAGCTTCGGCGTCGGGCGTCTTGAAGGGAGCGTTCATGACCCCGTTTTGGCGACGCAGGGCGGCCGCCGCAACCGCGAGGCGGGCGTTAACCCCCCGCACACCACGCCGAACAACGCGATTTTCACCTCGTCGGCCTAGAAATCGTCCCGAAACGGGCCATCCGCGTTATGGATGGACCAAGGAACGAAGGGCTGCTTCCCATGGCCAAGACCATTCTGGTCGTTGACGACGATCCGACCCAGCGGCGGCTGATCCAGGCCGTGCTGGAGCGCGACGGCAACGCGGTGGTCCACGCCGCCAGCGGCGGAGAGGCCATCGATCGGATGACCCGGGGCGGCGGCGCCGACCTGATCCTGCTGGACATGATCATGCCCGAGATGTCGGGGCTGGAATGCCTGGCCGAACTACGCAGCGCCGGGGTCAACGAGCCGGTCATCGTCCTGACCGCCAACGGCGGCATCGACATGGTGGTCAAGGCCATGCAGGCCGGCGCCCAGGACTTCTTCGTCAAGCCCGTCGGGCCAGAGCGGCTGCTGGTCGGGGTGCGCAACGCCATGCAGATGACCCGGCTGACGGCCGAGGTCGGGCGGCTGACCAAGCGGGTCCAGGGCCGCACCAGCTTCGACGACATCGTGGGCGACAGCAATCCGATGCGGATGGTCAAGGCGCTGGGCGCGCGGGCCGCCAAATCCTCGATCCCCGTCCTGATCACCGGCGAGAGCGGCGTCGGCAAGGAGGTCATCGCTCGCGCCCTGCACGGCGCCAGCGACCGGGCCGGAAAGCCCTTCGTCGCCGTCAACTGCGGCGCCCTGCCCGCCAATCTGGTCGAATCCATCCTGTTCGGACATGAGAAGGGCGCCTTCACCGGTGCCGTCGACAAGACCCTGGGCAAGTTCCGCGAGGCGGACGGCGGCACCCTGTTCCTGGACGAGATCGGCGAACTGCCGCTGGACATGCAGGTCAAGCTGCTGCGCGCGCTGCAGGAGGGCGAGATCGACCCGGTGGGCGGCAAGCGACCGGTCAAGATCGACGTCCGCATCGTGTCCGCCACCAATCGCGACCCGGCCCAGCAGGTGCGCGACGGAGCCTTCCGCGAAGACCTGTTCTATCGCCTGAACGTCTTCCCCATCGAAGCCCCGTCCCTGCGCGACCGCCGCGAGGACATCCCGGCCCTGGTCGATCACTTCATCGCCCGTTTCAACGCCGAGGAAGGCAAGCGGATCGCCGGCTGCGCGCCCGAGACGATGGCCATGCTCCAGAGCTTCGACTGGCCCGGCAACGTGCGCCAGCTGGAGAACGCGGTGTTCCGCGCCATCGTCCTGGCCGACGCGCCCTTCCTGCAACCGCATGACTTCCCGGCCATCTCGGGCGTCACCGCCCCGATGCCGGACGTCGTTCCCGTGGCGACGGTTTCGACGCACTCGGATCATGCCCCCCAGCCGGACCAACCGATCCGCATCCTGGACGACCGCGGTCATCTGCGAACGCTGGAAGAGATCGAGCGCGACCTGATCCAACACGCCATCGAGGTCTACTCAGGCCACATGAGCGAGATCGCCCGTCGTCTGGGCATCGGTCGCTCGACCCTGTACCGCAAGGTCCGCGAACAGGGGCTGGAAGAGCAGTTGAAGGAAGCGGGCTGACCGCGTCAGTCCTCGGACACGCCCGCCTTGGGCGTCTTGCGCCCCCACCGCCGTTTCGGCGCTTCGCCCTTGGCCTTGGCCGTGATCTCCTTCAGCTTGCGGCCCTGCATGGCCGAGAGCGCCTGGCCCGGCGCGCCCTTTTCGGGATCGGCGAAGGCGCGGCCATGGGTCTTCACGCGTTCACTGACCGAGTCGATGAACTCGCCCTCCCATTCGGACAGGGAAACGCCCGCCTTCTCGGCCGAGCGGCGGGCGCGTTTCAGGGCGTTCAGGGCCGATCGCTGAGCCGCCCTGCGCTGGGCCTCGAAGGGGCTGTCGGAAGGCGGTTTGCGCTTCAGCCCCTAATCTCCTCAGACCTCGCCCAGGGCCGAAAGGTAGAGATCCAGGATGGCCTCTTCCTCCTGGCGCTTGGCCTTGTCCTGCTTTCTGATGCGGATGACCTTGCGCAGGACCTTGACGTCGTAGCCTTCGCCCTTGGCTTCGGCGAAGACCTCCTTCATGTCGGTCATGACGGCCTGTTTGTCCTCTTCCAGCCGCTCCAGCCGCTCGATGATGGTGCGCAGGCGACCTTGCGCGGCCGAGGTCAGGACGTCGGGGTTGCCGTCGAACGAAGCGTCGTCAGCCATGGGGAGTACTCCAGAAATCAGGCGCGGACGCTAACCATGCCGGTCGGCGCGCGACAACCGCGAACACGAAAAAGGCCGCGGACAAAATCCGCAGCCTGTGGATCGTCAGCAAGACGCTGCGCGCACGCCGCCGAAGCGGCGCGCAGGCCAGTCGCTTAGCCCTGCTTGGCCTTGAAGCGGGGGTCGGTCTTGTTGATGACGAAGACGACGCCCTTGCGACGCACGACCTTACAGTCGCGGTGGCGGGTCTTCAGGGCCTTGAGCGAGCTGCGGACCTTCATGGTCGGACGTCCTGAGAGAAACCAATAAGAAAGCCGCTGACCCGGTCGGATCGCGGCGGAGGCGGTCGTATAGAGAGACGGCTTCAGAAGGTCAACCCGCCAAAGGCTGAAACCGCATCAAATCCAGGCCTCGCCTGCTCCAGGACTGAGTTTCAGCAGCGGGCTCAAGCAGCCCAAGGGGCGGTAGCACGCAGGATTAAAGAGATGGAGGCCTGACCTCCGAGTCGAACGGAGGGTTTACGGGGTTGCACGCCCGTCGCGTCGCCACTCCGCCATCAGGCCGTTCAGAGGACGGTGCGATATTAGGTCGCACCGTCTTAAGGCGTCGACCATAATCAAGGTTAATGCGCTCATTTGGGTAAGCCTTGGGTTCGAATTCGCGTCTGGAGCGTTTTTAGAGGCCGCACCGCCTCTCGCGGGGATGTCATTTCACGCCGCGCCCGCGTCCCTATAGTCTGAATCCCATGCGTTTTTCGTACCGACTGCTGTTGATCGCCTGTGTTTCGGCCTGCGCGCCCATGTTGCCGGAGCCGCCCCTGCCCGCGCCGAGCCCGTCTCCGCAGACAGGCGGGACCGTGCCCGAAACCCAGCCGGCGCCGACGCCGACCGCCCCGCCCCTGGCCGCCTATGACCAGCAAGGATTCGAGGGGTGGAAGCAGGGCTTCCTGGCCCGCAAGGGCGGCGCACGGCGCGAGGCCTATGAGAGGGAGCTGGCCAATCTGACCCCCGATCCGACGGTGATCCGACTGGACCGGAACCAGCCCGAATTCTCCAAGCCGGCCGGCGCCTATGTTCAGAACGCGGTGACGCCGGTTCGAATCGCGCAGGCCAAACAGCGCATCGACCGTGTGCCGTGGTCGGTGGTTCAGCGATTCGGCGTGCCCAGCGAGATTCTGGTCGGCGTCTGGGCCCAGGAAAGCGCCTTTGGTCAGGTGCAGGGCGACTATGACGTGATCCGCTCGCTGGCGACCCTGGCCTATGACGGGCGTCGACGCGACTGGGCCGAGGACCAGTTGAAGAACGCCCTGGACATCGTGGTGGACGGTCGGCGCGACCGGGCGGGCCTGAAGGGCAGCTGGGCCGGCGCCATGGGCCAGACCCAATTCATGCCCGACAACTATCTGCGCCTGGGCGTCGATCAGGACGGCGACGGCAAGGTCGATATCTGGGGCGACGACGCCGACGCCCTGGCCTCCGCCGCCAACCTCTTGGCCCAAGCGGGATGGAAGCGCGGCCAGACGTGGGGATACGAGGTCATCTTGCCGGCCGGCTTCGACTACGCCGAGGCGGAAGGCCCCAAGCACAACTGGGCCTATTGGGCGGCCAGGGGCGTTCGTCTGGCGCAAGGGGGGACGCCGAACGGGGCCGAGGCGCTGGAAGAGGCGACCATCCTGTTGCCGCAGGGGGCGAACGGCCCCGCCTTCCTAGCCCTGCCGAACCATTATGTGATCCGCCGTTACAACAACTCGGTCAGCTACGCCCTGGCCATCGGCCTGACGGCGGACGGGATCATGGGCAAGCCAGGTCTGACCAAGGCCTGGCCGAACGATCCGTCGATGTCGCGCGATCAGCGGATCGGGGCGCAACGCGCCCTGACGCGCCTGGGTTACGACACGCAAGGGGTGGACGGGGTGATCGGCACGAACACCCGCGCGGCCCTGCGCCGCTGGCAGATCGCCAACGGCCGCATCGCCGACGGCTATCTGACGGCGGCCCTGGCCGACGAACTGATCCGCAAGGCCGGATAGGGTTCGGACTCCCAAAAACGGAGCCCAGACAGTCCGATCAGTCTGGTCGATCCGAAACGACATGGCGGCTCCGGTGCGCGAACCGAAGCGAACCTAGTTTGCCGCCGACGTGAACCTAGGCGCGGTGAATGGGGCGAGTCGGCCGCAAAGGCTTGAAAAGACACGATCAGGGACGCGCAATTGCGTGCCCTAACCGCCGGATCGCTCGCAGCCGAGCAGCGCGTCTCCAGTGAGCGTGTGGAGTTCGGCCAGCAGGAGACGAGGCGGGGCGTTTCAGAAGCCTGTCGCCGCGGCGGGATCGCATTGTTGATGAAGGAAGGTAATGGCGTAGGCGACCCGAGCCGCCATGTCCTCCGCGCCAGTGTAAATGTAGCTGTCGCTGTCATTACCGCGAAAACGAACCGAAACGATTTCGCCCTGAGCCTTGGCGGTCATGACATCGCGTCCCCAATGAAACCCATTGGGATTACCCATTCTGCGAATGTCGGGGCTGTAATCGCCCAGCTTGTATGTCCCGGCGCCAGGCACGGTCATTACGACATCGTCGCCAGACGAGATGGCCTTTGACACGCACCGTGAGACTACGGACGCATCGACAATTCGGGGTTGTCCCGAGAAGCGCGCAACGCCGTTCGAATCTTCCCTCGCCGCCGCGACTGCCGACCTGTAGGCAGGTGACTCATATCCCGCGCCCGGCAACACCATTTCCAGGAAGCGCTGGGCGCCGTCGATGGTCTGTTCGGCGGGTTGCGCCCCGGCAGACGCTGTCGTCATTAAGGAGGCGACCGCAATCGCCAAGCCGATAACACGCACAATCCACCTCCACCGATATCCGCCACTGAGCGCGGCCCGCCCATTCCCTTAACCGACAATCCGCATAACAATGATCAGGGTCAATGTTCGCGTGGGAACAGCCATGCCTCGTACTGCATCTTTGGCGTGCGCCGCCGCCGTTTGTTCGTTAATCGCCGCAGCGATTCCGCATTCGCCCACTCAGGCCAGGATTTCGGAACTGTCGCCTTCGTTAGCCCAGTGTCATGCCAACCTCGCGCCGGATTCGGTTTACTTCAACACCTGCCCCGCGAACACACGATCCTGCCCCAACTATCAGGCCTTGGGCGTTTCGCGCTGTCTAGAGCAGACGCCCGCGGAGCGCGCGGCCGCCGAGCGCGAAATCGCGATGAACAAGGCGCGCGACGACGCACGGCGCATCCTTGAGCAAGAGCGATTGCGCCTAGTCGAACAGGAAACGGCGCGGCTGGGCGCCCATAGACGTGAAGAGGCGATCCGCCTTATCGAACAGAGGCGGCGGGCCGAAGAAGCGCGGGGACAGGCCGAGCGAGCCGAGGATCTTGCGCAACGGCTCGCCGCCATGTCGCCACAGGACCGAGCCGCCTATGAGCGTTGCCGCGAGATCGCCAGACAAGGTCGCGTGACCTGTCAGTAGATATCGCGCTCAGCCCTTGATCCGCCAGGTCGCGCCGTCGGGGCCGTCCATGACCACGACGTTCAGGGCGTTCAAACGGTCGCGGATGCGGTCAGCCTCGGCCCAGTTCTTTTCGGCGCGAGCGGTGGCGCGTTGCTCCAGCAGAGCTTCAACCTCGGTCTTCAGGGCTGGATCGCCGCCCTCGAACCAGGCGTCCGGCGTCAAGGACAGAACGCCGAGCAGACCGGCCGCTTCTTTCAGGCTCCAACGCGCCATGGCGATGTCGTTGATGTCGGCCTCGGCGTCGTTCAGCAGATCGCGCAGAGCGGCGCCGAGGCCGAACAGTTGGGCGATGGCGCCGGGCGTGTTGAGGTCATCCTCGAGCGCGTCCAGCACCGGGTCCAGCGCGTTTTCGGCCAACTCCCTCTCGGCCTCGTCCAGCGTCGTCTCGTCGAATTCGGCCAGGGCCGCGTCGGCGTCGCGCAGGACACCATAGAGCCGGTCCAGGTTCTTGCGGCTCTGATCCAGCAGCCCCTGGTTCCAGTCCAGCGGCTGGCGATAGTGGGCGCTGAGCAGGGCCCAGCGGACGACCTCGCCCGGCATGGCCTGAACCAGGTCGTGCAGCAGCAGAACGTTGCCGACCGATTTGGACATCTTCTCGGCGTCCACGGTCAGAAAGCCGTTGTGCATCCAGTAGCGGGCGTATTCGTCATGGGCGTTGTCGCCATGCGCATGGCCGTGGGCGCAGACGCCTTGCGCGATCTCGTTCTCATGGTGGGGGAAGACCAAGTCGATGCCGCCGCCGTGGATGTCGATGGGCAGGCCCAGGGTCTTCTCGATCATGGCCGAGCATTCGATGTGCCAGCCGGGACGTCCCTGCCCCCAGGGCGAAGGCCAGGACGGTTCGTCCGCCTTGGCCGGCTTCCACAGGACGAAGTCGTGCGGGTTCTTCTTGTAGGGCGCGACCTCGACGCGGGCGCCGGCGATCATGTCGTCCAGGTTCCGCCCCGACAGGGCGCCGTAGGTCGGATAGGACGAGACGTCGAACAGGACGTGCCCCTCGGCGGCATAGGCGCAGCCGGCGTCGACGATGGCCCGGATCTGATCGACGATGGCGGGGATGTAGTCGGTGACGTGGGGCGCGATGTCGGGCGGCGACACGTTCAACAGGCCCATGTCGGCCAGATAGGCGGCTTCGTAGCGGGCGGTGATCTCGCCGATGGGTACGCCTTCACGCGCGGCCTTCTGATTGATCTTGTCGTCCACGTCGGTGACGTTCCTGGCGTAGATCACACGGTCGGCGCCATAGGTCCGTCGCAACAGCCGCACCAGCACGTCGAACACCACCGGCGGACGCGCATTTCCGATATGGGCGTAGTCATAGACGGTCGGGCCGCAGACATAGAGGGTCACACGATCCTTGTTCCGGGGCGTGAACAGGCGCTTTTCACGGCGCAAGGTGTCGTGGATGTGCAGCGGCATGGATCAGTCTTCAGCGGGTTTTCTTGCGGGACGGACGGTCTGTCCCATATAGCGGCCTGATAGTCAGTCAGCGCTGACCGCCCAAGTCCAATTATCTGGTATATCAGATATCCGCGCCCCTCCCCCGTCGGATCGTTCCATGAGCCTCACGCCCGCCAAGCCCGTTCTCGTCGCCAACGAGGAAGCCTCCAAGCGTCCCAGCCGCGAACAGGCGCTGGAGGCCGTGCGCACCCTGATCGCCTGGGCCGGCGACGATCCTGCCCGTCCGGGCCTGATCGACACGCCCAAGCGAGTCGTCGACGCCTATGGCGAATGGTTCGACGGCTACGACGCCGACGCAGGCAAGGAGCTGAGCCGCACCTTCGAGGACGTGACCGGATACGACGACATGGTCGTGCTGCGCGACATCGAGGTGGAGAGCCACTGCGAGCACCACATGGCCCCCTTCCTGGGCAAGGCCTATGTCGCCTATCTGCCGGGCGAGAAGGTGGTCGGCATCTCCAAGCTGGCGCGGGTGGTCGAGATTTTCGCGCGGCGGCTGCAGAACCAGGAAACCCTGACCAACGACATCATCGAGGCCATCGAATCGCATCTGCAACCGCGCGGCGTCGCGGTTCTGGTGGACGCCGAGCATCAGTGCATGACCACGCGCGGCGTGCATCATCGGCATGTTTCGACCGTCACGACCCGCTTCACCGGCGCGTTCAAGGACGATCCTGCCCTCGCGGACCGTTTTTTGAAGCTGGCCAAGGCCTGAAGGCCGAACCGTCGTCCCTCTGTCGTGTATAATTGACGTTCGGGAACGGCAGATCGTTTAGAACCGCTTTACAAGCCCGCATCGGGACGCCAAGAACCGATCAAGCCTTCGGGCGATCCATAGGGAAATGTCGGCGCGGATAGCCGCCGGCGAGTAACGGAGACGATGCATGGCTGCCAAGCTCGGTGGTTCCGGCGGGGACAAGCACACGATCGAACAGACGGCGGATATCAACATCACGCCGTTCATCGACATTCTGCTGGTGCTCATGATCATCTTCATGGTCGCCGCGCCCATGGCGACCGTGTCCATCAAGCTGGACCTGCCGCCCGCGCAGCCGCCCGTGAATCCGACCAAGGAAAAAGAGCCGGTCTACATCACCATCCAGGAGAACGGGCAGCTGTTCATCTCGGACAAGCAGACCTCGATCGACAACCTGCCCATCGACGTCTGCACGGCCTTGGGCGGCGGCGCCTGCAAGGAAGAACGCGTGTTCGTCCGCGCCCAGCCGGAAGTGAAGTACAAGCAGTTCATGGAAGTCATGAACAAGATGCAGGAGAACGGCTTCTTCAAGGTCGGCCTGCTGAACGAAGACATCGAATAGGACCATCGTCCTTATTCAGGATTTGGGCCGCGTTCCGAAAGGGGCGCGGCCTTTTTCTTTGCACGACGGGAGGGCGGATTGGGGCTTGCCGTATCGACCCCGCGCCCGCTTGATGGTGCATCGGTTGTTCGAGGAATTCGCCCATGCGTCGTCGCACCTTCCTGTCCGCCCTGCCCGTCGGGGTGCTGGCGACAAGCGCGGCTCAGGCGCAGCAGCCGACCGCCGCCCCCGTTCCGCCTGCCCCTGCTCGCCCGACCGATCCTTATGCCGGGATCGGCATCGGCGACCGGATCAGCGGGCCGAAGTTCATGGGCCGCTCGACCGTCTGGGGCGCGAACGGAGCGGCGGCGACGGCGCATCCGGCCGCGACGCTGATCGGCATCGACACCCTGAGACGCGGGGGATCGGCCATCGACGCGGCCATCGCCATAAACGCCGCCCTGGGCTTTCTGGAGCCGGTCGCCAACGGCATCGGCGGCGACGCCTATTGCATGTTGTGGGACCCGAAACAGAGGAAGGTCGTCGGCCTGAACGGCTCGGGCGCCAGTCCGCACGGGCTGAGCCTGGAAACCGCGCGATCCAGGGCCGTGGACGGCTATCTGCCCCGCTATGGTGCGGTGACGGTCAATGTGCCGGGCGCGGTGGACGCCTGGTGGAGCGCGCACCAGCGGTATGGAAAACTGCCCTGGAAAGACGTGCTGCTGCCGGTCGCGGAACTGTGCGAACAGGGCGCGCCCGTGCCCCAGGTCATCGCCTACTATCTGGAACGCAACATGGCCGCCTTCGACCGGGGCGGGATTCCAATCGAGGAGAACGACAACCGCAAACGCATCTGGGCGGCCGGCGGGGCGACGCCAAAGGTGGGCGAAATGTTCGCCAATCCCTGGCTGGGCAAGACGCTGCGGATCATCGCCGAGGGCGGGCGCGACGCCTTCTACGACGGCCCCATCGCCGATCGGATCGAAGCTTATTTCAAGCGGATCGGCGGCTGGATGACCCGCGCCGACATGGCCGCCCACCACACCGAATGGGTCGAGCCGATCCAGACCAATTATCGCGGTGTGGACGTCTTCGGCCTGGGGCCGAACACCCAGGGGCTGTCGACCAACCAGATCCTGAACATCTGCGAACAGTTCGATCTAAAAGCCATGGGCTTCCAGTCCGCTGCCTCGCTGCACGTCCAGGCCGAGGCCAAGCGGCTGGCGTTCGAGGATCGGGCGCGCTGGTTCGCCGATGAGCGATTCTCGAAGACCCCGGTCGAATGGCTGAACTCCAAGGCCTATGCCGCCGAACGCGCCAGGCTGATCCGGCCCGACCGGGTCATGGACCGCGTCATGCCGGGCGACGCCCCGCACCATGGCGACACCACCTATTTCAGCGTCGCCGACAGCGACGGGATGATGGTCAGCTGGATTCAGTCCAACTATCGCGGCATGGGCTCGGGCTTGGCGCCGGACGACGGGTCGGAACCTCTGGGCTTCATGTTCCAGGACAGGGGCGAGCTGTTCGCCCTGACCGACGGCCATCCGAACGTCTATGCGCCGGGCAAACGGCCCTTCCAGACCATCATTCCCGGTTTCGCGGTCAAGGACGGCGAGCCGTGGATGGCGTTCGGCGTCATGGGCGGCGCCATGCAGCCGCAGGGCCAGGCCCAGATCATCATCAATATGGTCGATTACGGGCTGGAGCCGCAGGCGGCGGGCGACGCCCCGCGCTGGCAGCACTACGGCTCGTCCGAACCAACCGGCCAGCCGCAGGAAGGGACCGGCGTGCTGCATCTGGAAAGCGGCGTGCCCGAGGCGACCAAGGCCCAGCTGCGGGCCATGGGCTGGACCCTGGGCGAACCGGACGGCGGCTTCGGCGGCTACCAGAACGTGATGAAACAGATGAACCCCGGCGGCCGCTGGACCTATGGGGCGGCGACGGAGATGCGAAAGGACGGCGTCGCCCTGGCCTATTGAAGACTGGACGCCGGGTCAGCCCGCGCTAAGGTCAGGCGGGGTCTTCCCCGTTGAGATTGTCTTGGCGCGACGCCCGGCCACGGGCGCGGTCAGCCGCAAAGGGGCGGTCTCTCCTGTGTTTGGTCACAACGCAAAGGACGCCCGGCGCCGGCCGAAAGGCAAGTCGTGGAGGGGCCATGAGGGCTTCGCGCCCCCGCCCCTTCGCCACGGCGCCGGGCGTCTGCGCAGGAGACGACAATGAGCGAGATGCCGGACTACTTCGTAATCCTGACGGCCATCGTGATCCTGGTTGGCGGGATCGCCCTGCTGAACGCCTTCCGGCGCGTGCGGGTCAACCGTTGGGAGCGGACGGCCGTCTATGTCGAGGGCGTGTTCGATCGGCTGCTGGAACCAGGGGTTCATCGCCTGTGGAAGGGTCACGGACGCCTGATGCTGGTTCCAATCAGCCTGGACCAGCAGGTGCGCTCGATCAGGGCCGATGTCCTGTCGTCGGAACGGATGCCCCTGCGCCTGACGGCCTCGGTCCTGTTCCGCATCGAGAACGCTGAGCTTTCGCTGCGCGAGCCGGTAGAGCCGCGCCTCGATCTGGCGGTCCAGTCCGCCCTGATCCGTCTGGCGGCCGAAACGCCGCTGGAGACCCTGCTGGCCCAGGCGCCGGAGACGGCGGACGCTCTGGGCGCGCGGGTGGGCGAAACGGTCGGCGCCGCGCGGATCGAAGGGGTCGAGATCGCCGCCGTCACCCTGCCGCCCGAGATTCGCCGGCTGATGAGCGATGTCGAGCGGGCGCGGCTGGACGGTCTGGCGGCGCTGGAACGCGCCCGCAGCGAACAGGCGGCCCTGCGCGCCCTGGCAAACGCCGCGCGCCTGTTGAAGGACAATCCCGAACTGGCGCAGCTGCGGCTGCTGCAGACGGCCGAAAACGCCAAGGCCGCGACCATCGTCATCGGCGACGCCCCCCGCCCATGACCCGCGAGGAGGTCCGCGCCCTGCTGCTGTCGTTTCCAGGCGTGGAGGACGGCGTGTCCTATGGCGAGCCGTCGTTCAAGGTCAGGGGAAAGTTCTTCACCTGGATGCGGCCCGCCCTGGACGACAGCATCGTGATTCATCTGGATAATCGCGACGAACGCGACCTGTTGATCGAGATGGACCCCGCCACCTTTCATTTCACGGACCATTATCGCGACCACGCCATCGTGCTGGCGCGCATCGCCACGGTCGATCCCGTGTGGCTAAAGGCGGCTCTGGCGAAACGCTGGCGCAGGGTCGCGCCGAAAAGACTGGTGCAACAGCACCCACGCCTTACTGGAACGGGGTCGAGCGCCTAATTACAGGGCTCCCGCGACCGACCAAGGAGCGCCTCATGGCCTATGGCGACCAGCCCACCATCACCGTCGACGACGTCGAAATTCCCCTGCTTGGCTTCGGCACCTGGCAGTTGGAGCCAAAAGACGCGCGGCGCATGGTCGCCGAGGCGCTGCGGATCGGATACCGCCACATCGACACGGCCTGGATCTACAAGAACGAAAAGGCGGTGGGCGAAGGCCTCCGGGATTCGGGCCTGGCGCGCGACGACTTCTTCCTGACCACCAAGATCTGGGTCGAGCATTTCGACCATGACTGCCTGCTGCGTCAGGCGCAGGAATCGGCGGACAGCCTGGGCACGGTTCCCGACCTGCTGCTGCTGCACTGGCCCAAGACGACGCCCTCGTTCGAGGAGACTCTGGGCGCCCTGAACGAAGCCAGGGATCAGGGGCTGACCCGGTCGATCGGCGTCTCCAACTTCCCGTCCAGGGAATTCCGTCAGGCGCAGGCCCTGTCCAAGGCGCGGCTGATCACCGATCAGGTCGAGCACCACCCCTATCTGGGCGTCGATCAACTGGTCGCCACGGCGGCCGAACTGGGGTCGTCGATCACCGCTTGGTCGCCGTTGGCCCAAGGCAAGATCGCCGACGACGCCACGATCAGCCAGATCGGCCAGGCCCACGGCAAGACCAATGGCCAGGTGACGCTGCGCTGGTTGATCCAGAACCGGATCATCGCCATTCCGCGCACCTCCAGGGAAAGCCGCGCGCGCGAGAATTTCGACATCTTCGACTTCGAACTGTCGGCCGAGGAGATGCAGCGGATGAACGCCCTGGATCGCGGCGAACGTATCGGCGACTGGATCGATCCGGTGTTCCAGTGGGATAAGACGGGCGCCTGATCGACCACGGAGGCGCCGGTGTTTCGCAAACGAGACCAGCCCAGACTATGGCGCGCGACGTTCGCCGTCGTGGGCTGGACCGCGCTGGCGCTGCAATATCTGCTGATGGTCGCGCCGGTCCAGGGCTGGACGGTGCTGGAGCGGACGATCAACTACTTCAGCTTCTTCACCATCCTGACCAACATCCTGGTCGCCTTGGCCTTCACCGGTCCGCTGCTGGGCGAGGGCTCCAGACTGGGCCGGTGGAGCGCAGGCGAGGGCGTGCGCGCCGCCGTCGCCCTGTATATCGTGGTGGTCGGGGTGGTTTATCACTTCCTGCTGCACCCCTACTGGAACCCGACGGGCTGGTCCCTGATGGTCAATCTGGTGCTGCACTATGTCATGCCCGCCGCCTTCGTGCTGGACTGGCTGTGGCTCACGCCCAAGGGCCGGCTGCGCTGGATCGATCCGGTGAAATGGCTGGCGTTTCCGCTGATCTACGGCGGCTGGACCCTGATCCACGGGTTGGCGACGCACTGGTGGCCCTATGGGTTCGTGGATGTGGATGCGCTGGGGCTGGGCCGGGTGGTGGCGATCTTCGGCGGGCTGCTGGTCTTCTTTCTGATGGTCGGTCTGGGGCTGGTGGGGTTGGATCGGGTGTTCGGCCGCACGGGGCGTGACAGCGGGGCGCGAGCCGCCTAAGCCACGCCTCATGGCCTATAAATCCTTGCGTGACTTCATCCAGCAACTGGAAGCCGACGGCGAACTGGTGCGCGTGTCCGAGCCGGTCTCGACCGTGCTGGAGATGACCGAGATCCAGACCCGGCTGCTACGGAACGACGGCCCGGCGGTCCTGTTCGAAAAGCCGGTCATGCCGGACGGTTCGATCAGCCCCATCCCCTGCCTGGCCAATCTGTTCGGCACGGTGAAGCGGGTGGCGATGGGGGTGACGCTGGAGGGCAAGGCGCGCACCACGACGGCGGAACTGCGCGAGGTCGGCGAACTGCTGGCCTTCCTGAGGAATCCGACGCCGCCGCGCGGTCTGGGCGATGCAATGGAGATGCTGCCGCTGGCGCAGACCGTCATGTCGATGCGGCCCAAGACGGTGAAGAAGGCCCCGGTGCAGGAGGTGGTGCTGAAGGGCGACCGGATCGACCTGACCGCCCTGCCCGTCCAGTCGTGCTGGCCGGGCGAGCCTGCGCCCCTGATCACCTGGGGTCTGGTGGTGACGAAAGGCCCGTCGGACGACCGCGAGGACGACTTCAACCTGGGCATCTATCGGATGCAGGTGCTGGGCAAGGACAAGGCCATCATGCGCTGGCTGGCGCACCGGGGCGGGGCGCAACACTACGCCCGGCACAAGAAGACCGGAAAGCGCGAGCCCCTGCCCTGCGCCGTGGTTCTGGGCGCCGATCCGGGCACCATACTGGCGGCGGTGACGCCGGTGCCGGACACCCTGTCGGAATATCAGTTCGCCGGCCTGATGCGGGGCGCCAAGGCCGAGCTGGTTCCCTGCAAGACGGTGCCGCTGATGGTCCCGGCCCAGGCCGAGATCGTGCTGGAAGGCCATGTCCTGCTGGACGAGTTCGAGGACGAGGGACCGTATGGCGACCACACCGGCTATTACAACTCGGTCGAGAAGTTCCCGGTGTTCCAGGTCAGCGCCATCACCATGCGCAAAGACCCCATCTATCTGACCACCTTCACCGGGCGCCCGCCGGACGAGCCGAGCGTGCTGGGCGAGGCGCTGAACGAGGTCTTCATTCCCCTGCTGCGCCAGCAGTTCCCCGAGATCGTCGACTTCTGGCTGCCGCCCGAGGGGTGCAGCTACCGGATCGCGGTGGTGTCGATGAAGAAGGCCTATCCGGGCCACGCCAAGCGGGTGATGCTGGGCGTCTGGAGCTATCTGCGCCAGTTCATGTACACCAAATGGGTCATCGTCGTGGACGACGACATCGACGCCCGCGACTGGAAGGACGTCATGTGGGCCATCTCGACCAAGATGGACCCGGCGCGCGACATCACCGTGATCGAATCGACCCCCATCGACTATCTGGACTTCGCCAGCCCCGAGAGCGGTCTTGGCTCCAAGATCGGCCTGGACGCCACGGACAAATGGCCGCCCGAGACCAAGCGCGAATGGGGCGAGGAGATCCGCATGGATCAGGCCGTGGTCGACCGGGTTTCCGACCTATGGGACCGGCTGGGTTTGCCGGGTGACGGGACGCCGATCTGGAAATAGGTTCGACCTGATTTACGCCGGGGGGCGACGTGAGCGCATTCGAGTTTTTCTTCAGCTTCTATGGGCTGCTGCTGGGTCTGTCGGTGGCGGAGTTGGTGGGCGGTTTCGCGCGTGTCCTGCATGAGAAGGCGCGCATCCGGGTCGGCTGGCTGACGCCGCTGCTGGCTCTGTTCGTGGCCATCGACATCATCACCTTCTGGAACCAGGCCTGGGTCATATTTCGCGGCGCGCCCTTCAACACCTTCGTCCTGCTGGTCTCGCTGGCGGTCGCGGCGACCTTCTATGTGGCGGCCAGCGTCACCTTCCCGCGCGTCTCGGCCGAGGGACCAGGCGAGCGGATCGATCTGGACGAGCATTTCTGGAGCCATCGGCGTCTGGTTTTCGGCTGCGTCCTGGGCGCCAACCTGATCGTCGCCTTCGTCGTGATCGTCCTGGCGCAGTTGAATCCCGACTTCGCCCGGATTGCGAAGTCGGTGCGTCTGTGGGCGGGTGTGGCGATCTTCGTCGTCGGCACGACGACCGCCGCCTTCGCGCCGTGGCGGCGCGTAGCCATAGGCGCCCTGATCGCCGTGCTGCTTTACAGCCTGTGGGGCGTCGCGAATTCGGCGGTCATGCTGATCAAGGCCGGCGGCTGGGCGCCGGCGCTGGGCGGCGGCGGGTGATATCTTGTAACCCGAACGCAATCGGCCCACGAAGAGCCATGAAATCCTCTGTCCTGGTCACGGCCCTGATGGCCGCCCTTGCCTGTAGCGCGAGTTCCGCAATGTCACAGTCGCTTCCCAACGCCGCCCCCTGGGACCAACCCTTCCTGCCGCCGATCCTGCCGTGGAACGGGGCGTCCAAGGCCTTGTTGCGGGGCGCCAGCGATCCGTGGGTCACGGCGTTCGAGGCCGATCCGGCCCATGACTTCAGCCCCGACTATGCCGACACCCGCGCCTGGTTCGACCGGCTGGACCAGGCCAGCGACCTGATCCGCATCGAACAGTTCGGCGTCTCGCCCGAGGGGCGGCCCATCTATGCGGTGATCGCGTCCAAGGACGGGGCCACGTTCGATCCGGCCAAGCCCGTGCTGATGATCCAGGCCGGCATCCACCCCGGCGAGATCGACGGCAAGGACGCGGGCATGATGCTGCTTCGCGACATCGCCTTCTATGGCAAGGACGCCCTGCTGGACCGGGTGAACCTGATCCTGATCCCGATCCTGAGCGTGGACGGGCATGAGCGGGCGTCCGCCTATTCCCGCCCCAACCAGCGCGGGCCGCGCATCCAGGGCTGGCGCAACACCGCGACCAACCAGAACCTGAACCGCGACTATCTGAAGCTGGACCAGCCCGAGATGCGGGCCGTGCGCGGCCTGATCCTGAAATACCGGCCGGACCTGTATGTGGACGTCCACGTCACCGACGGCATGGATTACCAGTACGACGTCACCTTCGGCTTCAACGGCGAGGACGGGGCGTTCAGCCGGTCGCCTAATGGGTCACACTGGCTGGACACGGTGTTCAAGCCGGCGATGAACGCGGCGCTGGAGCGGCAGGGCCATATCCCCGGCGAACTGGTCTTCGGTCAGGACGACGACGATCCCAAGGCCGGGCTGAACGACGGCGGCCTGGGCGAACGCTATTCCAACGGCTGGGGCGCGGCGGCCCATGTACCGACCATCCTGATCGAGAACCACAGCCTGAAGCCGCACGAGCAGCGGGTGCTGGGCACATACGTCTTCATCGAGGAGGCGATGCGGCTGCTGGCCGACAAGGGTTCGGCGTTGCGGGCGGCGACCGATCAAGACAAGGCTCTGAGACCGGCGGAAATCCCCGCCAACTTCGAACAGGAGGCGACGCCCTCCTCCACCCGCCCGTTCCGCGGCGTGCTTTACGAAATGTACGACAGCCCCGCCTCGGGCCGGAAGGAAATCCGCTGGCTGGGCCGGCCCGATCCGGAGCTGTGGCGGATGCCCTTCTATGGCTCCAAGCCAACGCTGACGCTGAAGCGGCCGACCGCCTACTGGATCCCCGGCTACCGCACCGATCTGATCGAACGGCTGAAGGCGCACGTGATAGAGATGGAGACGTTGACGACGCCGCGCCACGTCGCGGTCGACATGCTGCGTCTGGTTTCGCCCAAACTGGCGACGCGCGCCAACGAGGGCCATGTGCAGGCCTCGGTCGAGACCGTCGAGGTCGAACGCCGCGACTGGACCTTCCCCCCCGGTTCGGTCCGCGTGCCGACCGACCAGCCGCTGGGCGACATCGTCGTTCTGCTGCTGGAGCCGCAGTCGAACGAGAGCTTCTTCGCCTGGGGCATGTTCCCCGAGGTCATGAGCCGGGTCGAATATATCGAGCCCTACGCCATCGCTCCCCTGGCCGAACGGATGCTGGCCGCCGATCCGGCGCTGAAGGCCGCCTTCGAGGCCAAGCTGGCGGCCGAACCCGTCTTCGCCGCCGATCCGCAGGCGCGTCTGGCCTGGTTCTACGAACGCACGCCCTTCTACGATGAGCGCTACCTGCTCTATCCGGTGGCGCGGGAGGACTGAGCGATGGAGGACGCGGTTGCGGCGGGCCGGGGCCTCCGCCATATCAGGGCATGACCGACACCCGCCTATCCGCCGATCTTCTTCATGACATCGTCCAAGCGGCCCTGAAGGCCGGCGCCGACGCGGCCGAGGCCGTCAGCGCCGACCGCCGCGCCCTGTCCGTGGGCGTCCGCAACGGCCGACTGGAAGATCTGGAACGCGAGGAATCGCGCGACCTTGGCCTGCGGGTCTTCGTGGGCCGGCGTCAGGCGTCGGTCTCGGCCTCGGACCTGTCGGCGGCGACCCAGGCGCGCTTGGTCGAACGGGCGGTGGCGATGGCGCGGCTGGCCCCGGAAGACCCCTATGCCGACCTGGCGCCGGACGACCGACTGGCGCGCGGCCCCCTGCCCGATCTCGATCTCTACGACCCCATCGAGCCGAGCGCCGAGACGATGGAGCGCCGGTCGGCCGAGGCCGAGGCCGCCGCCCTGGCCGTGCCCGGCGTGGCGCGGTCCGAAGGCGGGCACGCCGCCTGGTCGTCCAGTCGCTGGCGGTTGGTCACGTCGCACGGGTTCGACGGCGCCTATCAGGGGTCGGCCTTCTCTCTGGGCGTCGGCGTCATCGCCGAAAAGGACGGCGCGATGGAGCGGGGCGGCGAAAGCCGGTCCACCCGTCACCTGTCGGACCTGCCCGGCGCGGAGGCCATCGGCCGCGTGGCCGGGGAACGGGCCGCCGCCCGCGTCGGGGCGCGCAAGATCGCCTCGACCACCGCGCCGGTCATCTTCGACAACCGGATGGCGGGCCAGATCGTGTCGCCGGCCATCGGCGCCATTTCCGGCCCGTCGATCGCGCGCGGCACCTCGTTCCTGAAGGACCGCATGGGTCAGCGCGTCTTCGCCGAGGGCGTCAGCCTGATCGACGATCCGTTCCGGCCGCGCGGGATGGGATCGACCCCCTTCGACGACGAAGGCGCAATGGTTCAGAAGCGCGCCCTGTTCGACGACGGCGTCCTGACGACCTGGCTGCTGAACAGCGCCTCGGCCCGGCAACTGGGCCTTGAGACGACCGGCCACGCCTCGCGCGGACTGGCGGGACCGCCCGGTGTCTCGACGCACAATCTGCACATGGAGCCGGGCGAAAAAGATCTGGCCGGTCTGATGGCCGATGCAGGGATGGGCCTTCTGGTGACATCCATGTTCGGACCGTCGCTGAACGGCAATACGGGCGACTGGTCCGCCGGGGTCTCGGGCTTCTGGTTCGAGGACGGTCAGATCGCCTATCCCGTCAACGAGGTGACGGTCGCGGGAAAGCTGACGGATCTTTACCTTCGGATGGTGCGCGGGTCTGACCTGGAGTTCCGAGGCGCCTTCAACACGCCCAGCCTGATGTTCGATGCGGTGGCCATCGCGGGCAAATGATCGACCTGCACGCCGACCTCGACCTGATCCGCCAGGCGGCCATCGACGCCGGGGCGCTGGCCATCGCCGAGCGTGAGGCGGGGCTGAAGATCGAGTCCAAGGTCGGCGGGTCGCCTGTCACCAGCGGCGATCTGAAGGTCGACGCCCTGTTGAAGGACCGGCTGCTGGCCGCGCGCCCCGACTATGGCTGGTTATCGGAAGAGACGGCGGATTCGCCAGACCGGCTGTCCAAGCGGCGTATCTTCGTCGTCGATCCGATCGACGGCACCGTGGCCTATATGAAGCGCAATCCTTGGTGGTGCGTGCCCATCGCCGTAGTCGAGGACGGAGCGGTGGCGGCCGCCGTCATCCATGCGCCCGAAGTCGAGGAGACCTATGTGGCTGTGCGCGGCGGCGGAGCGCGACGCAACGGCCGGCCCATCCAGGCGTCGGACCTGGACACGCTGGAGGACGCCTCCATCCTGGGCGACGCGCGGCTGATCGAGGCGCCGTTTTTCGACGAACCCTGGCCGCCGATGCGGTTCGAGAAGCGCAACGCCCTGGCCTATCGCATGGCCCTGGTGGCGGCCGGCGCCTTCGACGCGGCCCTGGCCCTGACGCCCAAATGGGACTGGGACGTGGCGGCGGGCTGCCTGATCGCCGAAGAGGCCGGCGCCAAGGTCAGCGATCACCACGGCCGGCCCTGGCGGTTCAACCGGCCCGACCCGCGCCAGGCCAGCCTGGTCTGCGCGGCCCCCGCGCTGCAGCCTTTGATCGTGCAGCGGTGTAAAAACGTGCCGCTTTCGCTCTGAGGCGAGGGCGAAAACCCCCGCAAAGATTGATCCTGAGGCGTTCTGGGCCTAAGTCGCGCGTCAAGGACCTCCCCAGCCTCAGGATTTTCGATGACCGACCAGAACGCCGCCGCGCCGCAACTTCTGCACCTCGTGATCGGCGGCGAGCTTCGCCACCTGGGCGAGCCGACCTTCCGCGACCTGTCGCAGGTCGAATTCGTCGGCGCCTTCGGCAGCTATGACGAGGCCAAGAAGGCGTGGAAGGCCCGCGCCCAGGCCACCGTCGACAACGCCCACATGCGCTATTTCATCCTGCACGCCCACAAGCTGATCGATCCGCGCGGCGACGCGGCCTGATCCTGCGACATCGGGGCGTCCGAACCGGCGCCCCGATCCGACGTTTCAATCTGTATGCGAGGACGACGATGAATCTTGAACCGCAACAGACCTTTCAACTGATCAGCCTGCTGGCCGTGCTGGCGCTGTTCAGTTTTTCGCTGCGCGACAAGATGAACTATGCGCGCTGGTTCAAGAAGTGGGAAGCCGATCGCAAGGCCCGGCGCGACGCCGAACTGGCCGCCGAGGCCCGCGAGCGCGGCGAAGGCGACAAGACCGGCCCCTGGGGCTGAGGCCCCCTACTCCCGCCGCAGCAGTTTGTCGGTCAGCAAGGTGCCCCACCAGCCCGCCTTGAACTCGGCCCGGATGGCCTTTGGGTCGTATTCGGGGCTGTCGATCCAGTCGATGAAGCTGATCCCGCGCGGTTCGACCTCGTCGACGTATTTCTCCAGCGTATAGTCCAGCACGCCCGTCAGGCCCTCGCGCGAGTGCAGGTATTTCTTGGACAGCTGTTTCATGGCGACCGAGATCGGCTCGCCCAGATGGAAGTGACGATAGAAGACCGCCATCATCCCCGCCCGGTCCGCGCCTGACTTGCAGTGGATCAGCACCGGATATTCGATGGTTTCAAACAGGTCGCGGGCGCGGTGGATGCGGTCGCGTTGCGGCGGATCGCGCGAATCCAGCGGGGCGTCGATCAGGGTCAGGCCCAGACGTTCGCAGGCCTGTTTCTCCAGCCAGTAATAGCCCTCGTCGCGTTCGCCCCGCAGGTTGATGACGGTCCTGACGCCCTTTGACTTCCAATAGGCCAACTGGCGCGGCGACGGCTGATTGGTGCGCACCAGGTCCGGTCCCAGCCAGTGGGCGTTGGAGAAGGCCAGGCGCAGGAACGCATGGTCGGCCCAGAAATAGTGCCAATGCGCCTTGAAGCGGCCCATCGTCGTGGTGAGATCGAAACGCGACATGGAGGCCAGATAGCGGTCCGGGGCCGCCGCGTCATCCTCCGCCGACGGCCGGGGCCGCGCGCGTTTGCGGCGTGCGGTTTTCTGTCCTGAAAATGAAGACTGAGGCGGCGACGATCAGGGCCGCCCCCGGCCAGAACCACGGCGACGGCGTCTGGCCCAGCAGCGACCAGCCGATCAGGCCGGCCAGCGGCGCCTTCAGGTCCGCGAATGGCTGGAGATAGGCCGCGTCCGCCCGCTTGTAGGCCCAAGCCAGTAGATATTGCGCCGCCGCCGTCAGACCGCCCAGGCCCAGTAGCAGCAGAAGCCCGATCCCTTGCGGCAGGGCGAACGGCAGGCCCGTCGCCACGCCCGCCGGCAGGACGAAGGCGAAGGCGTTGGCCAACAGCAGGATGGCCAGATGGTTAGGCGTGATCAGCACCAGCAGCGAGACGGTCAGGGTCTCGGGACTTTCGTCGCGCGCCAGGGCCTTGGTCAGGACGTCGGTGGCGGCCCACAGGGCGGCGGCCAGGATCGGCGTCAGCGCGGGCCAGTCCAGCCGCTCGGCCCCGACGCCGGACACCACCACCGCGCCGATGAATCCGGCCAGGGCGGCGCCGAGCCGGGCGCCCGACACCCGCTCGCCCAGGAACAGGGTCGAGCCGACGATGACGAACAGCGGCCCGGTAGCCAGCAGCGTCACCATCTGCCAGATCGGCACGCCCGAGGCGAAGCCATAGACGAACACATGCACCCCCAGGGCCGAGGCGAAGGCTCGGGCCTGGTGCGCCAGCGGATGGCGGGTCTTCAGCTTGCCCAGCCCGATCCGCATCACGACCGGCGCCATCAGCGCCGAGGCGATCAGATATTGCCAGAAGGCCATGCCGGTCGAACTCATGCCGAACTGCTGCGGCAGGATCGACTGAAGCGTGTTCGCGGCGGCGAACACCAGGCTGGCCGACAGCATCGACAGCGCGCCCATGGAGGCGGCGACGGAGCCGGGCGAGGAAATCTGGTTCAATGGTCGTCCTTTCCGTAACCAGCTTCCCCAGGGTTACGGGCGACGACGCGCCGACCCGCCGCCCGGCGAAAGGCGGCGCACGCCGACGTGGCGCGTGATCCCGTTCTCTTTCATCCGGACTATACCGTCGGCCCCGGAATCACACCGGATCTGCTGACCTCTCTAAGCGGGAGAGCGCTCGCGGGCTTGGCGTCGCCGCCTTACCGCCGGTGGGGAATCGCACCCCGCCCTGAGAACAACGCGGGCGAACCCGCGACCTCTAATTAGAAAAGCTATGCGGCCTCTTCAACCGTCCACGCGTTCGGGCGTTGGATTTTACCCCGCCGTCTGGAGCGAGGACGCGCCGGGCGGAACCCTAATCCGCGCCGACGAACCGGGGCGCCTACTGGTCCCGGCGCCCGACAAGCCTTGACTTGAAGGACGGCTCGGACGACCGAAGGCCGATGAGCGAACCCGCCCCCTCCATGCCCCTTCGCGCCCTGCTGGCGCGGATCTGGCGTGACTATCTGAGCAGCCACAAGGGATCGCTGATCCTGTCGATCCTGTGCGCGGCGACGACGGGCCTGTTGACCGCCGCCCTGCTGAAACTGCTGGAGCCGGCCGTGAACGGTCTGTTCCTGGGCGGGGATCAGCCGATCGAACTGTTCGGACGGTTCCGCTTTCCCGCCGATCAGGCCCTGATCGTCATACCCGCCGCCATCCTGGGCGTGGCGGTGGTGCGGACCCTGGCGGCCATCGGACAGGCGGCTCTGGTCAACCGCCTGGGCCACACCATCGTCGGCGACATCCAGATTCGGCTGTTCGGGGCCATGATCCGGGCGGACCTGGCGCGGCTGCGCAGCCAGCATTCCGGCGGCTTCGTTTCCTCGGTGCTGTTCGACGCCAATCTGGTGCGAGAGGCCTTTACGTCGGGCGTGGTCAACTACACCCAGAACCTGCTGACCCTGGTCGCCGTGCTGATCTACATGGGGTTCATCGACTGGCAGCTGACCGTGGTGGTTCTGCTGGGCGTGCCGCTGGTGGCGCTGGTGCTGCGCCGGTTCGGCCGCAAGACGCGCAAGGCGGCCGTGGGGGCCATGGCCGAGACCGAGAACCTGTCCACCGCCCTGATGGAGAATCTGGACGGGGTTCGCCTGATCAAGATCGAGAACCGCGAGGCGGCCGAGCAGGATCGCGTCGCCGAGGTGATCGCGCGCCGCCAGCGCCACGTCATCAAGGGCGCCGACGCCCGCGCCTTCGCCGGTCCGTCCAGCGACATGGTGGCCTATGTCGTCGTCGCCGCCGTCATGGCCTACGCCGGATGGCGGGCGCAGTCGGGCGAGATGACGGTGGGCGGGTTCGCCGCCTTCATCGGCCTGTTGCTGGCGGCGGGCCAGTCGCTGCGGCAAGTGACCAATCTGGCCACGGTGATGAGCGAGGGCTTCGCCGCCGCGCGCCGCCTGTTCGCCGCCCTGGACATCCAGCCGGAAATCCGCGAGGCGACGGACGCCGCCCCCCTGCCGCCGGGAGCGGTCGAGGTGGCGCTGGAGCGCGTGTCGTTCGCCTATGCCGGGACGGACGCGCCGACGCTGGATGACGTGTCCCTGCGCGTCGCGCCGGGCGAGACGGTGGCGCTGGTCGGGCCGTCGGGCGGCGGCAAGAGCACGATCCTGAGCCTGCTTCCGCGTTTCTATGATGTGACCGGCGGGGCGGTGACGATCAACGGACGCGACGTGCGGTCCCTGCGTATCCACGACCTGCGCGACCACATCGCCCTGGTGACGCAGGAGCCCTTCCTGTTCGACGACACCATCGCGGCCAACATCGCCTATGGCCGGCCGGGCGCGACGCAGGAACAGATCGAGGAGGCCGCCCGGTCCGCCGCCGCCCACGACTTCATCACGGCCCTGCCCGACGGCTACGACACCCGCGCGGGCGAGGCGGGCCTGCGCCTGTCGGGCGGTCAGCGCCAGCGCATCGCCATAGCCCGTGCCTTTTTAAAGGACGCGCCGATCCTGCTGCTGGACGAGGCGACCAGCGCCCTGGACACCGAGAGCGAGGCCCTGGTGCAGGCGGCGCTGGAACGGCTGATGGAGGGGCGCGCCACCCTGATGATCGCCCACCGCCTGTCGACCGTGAAGAACGCCAACCGCATCTATGTGATCGAGGCAGGCAAGGTGGTCGAAGAGGGATCACACGACGCCTTGGTGGCCCGTGGCGGCCTCTACTCCCGTCTGGCGCGTCAGCAGTCGCTGGACGGCGCGCCGGTCGAGGTGGGGACCGTGGCGTGAGGCCGCTTCGCAATCCTGTCGTCCAGTCGGCCCTGGCCTGGACGCTGGCGAAGTGGATGCAGTTCTGCTTTTCCACGATCCGCTGGACCCACGAGAACCAACAGGCCGCCGAGGCGGTGTGGGCGCAGGGCGGCGGGGTGCTGTGCGTCTTCTGGCATTCGCGCATCGGCCTGTCGCCGACGTGCTGGCCGCTGGATCGGGCGCAGCCGGCCAAGGCCCTGATCTCGCTGTCCGCCGACGGAGAGTTCATCGCCAAGGCCGTGGCGCGTCAGGGCTTTCCCGCCGTGCGTGGATCGTCGACCAACAAGGACAAGGCGGAAAAGGCCAAGGGCGGAACCCAGGCCCTCCGCGACGGGCTGAAACAATTGAAGCTCGGCGCCCTGGCCATCACCCCCGACGGCCCGCGCGGCCCCGCCAATGTGATGGCCGAGGGTCTGCCGCTGATGGCCAAGCTGTCCAAGGCGCCGGTGCTGTTCATCGGCCTGTCGTGCAGCCCGGCGATCCGGCTGAACAGCTGGGACAAGGCGGTCCTGCCCCTGCCCTTCGGCAAGGGCGCCATCGTCTGGGACCGGGCCGACTATCCCGAAGGCGCCGAGATCGCCGAAGTGGTCGCCGACTGGACGCCGCGCCTGAACGCCGTCGAGGCGCGGGCGGACGCCATCACGGGCCTGAAACCGTGACGCCCCTGCCTCTGATCGCTTATCGCTTGGCGACCCGCGCGCTGGAGCCGCTGGCCCCGCGCCTGCTGGACGCGCGCGCGCGACGGGGCAAGGAAGACCCGGTGCGGGTGGACGAACGGATGGGCTTCACCCGCGTCGAACGCCCGGACGGCGATCTGGTCTGGCTGCACGGGGTCAGCGTGGGCGAGAGCCTGTCGCTGCTGCCCGTGGTCGAGCGGTTCGTGAAGGCGCGGCCGGATCTGACCGTGCTGGTCACGTCCGGCACCGTGACCTCGGCGCGGATTTTGGCGCAGCGACTGCCGGCGGGGGTGATCCACCAGTATGCGCCGGTCGATGCGCCAGGGGTCGTGGCCCGGTTCCTGGATCACTGGCGCCCGGCGCTGGCGGTGTTCGTCGAGAGCGAACTGTGGCCCAACCTGCTGCTGGAGGCGCATCGGCGCGGCGTGAAGCTGGCCCTGGTCAGCGCGCGGATCACCGAAAAGACGGTCGAGGGCTGGGCGCGGTTTCCGGCCTCGGCGCGGGCGGTGACGGGGGCGTTCGACCTGGTCCTTCCCCAGGACGCGGCCTCGGCCCGGCGGCTGGAGACGATGGGTGCGCGGATCGATGGTCTGGTGAACCTGAAACTGTCGGGCGAGGCCCTGCCGCACGACGCCGCCGCCTTCAGCCGCCTGTCCGCCGCCATCGGCGACCGGCCGGTGATCGTCGCCGCCAGCACCCACGAGGGCGAGGAGATCGCCATCGTGCGCGCCCTGGACGGTCTGGACGACCGGGTGTGCCTGATCCTGACGCCCCGTCACCCCGAGCGCGGGCCGCATATCGCGCAAGGTCTGGCGCGCGAGGGTTACGCCTTCGCCATGCGGTCGCGCGGGGAAACCATCGGGCCGGACACCGACATCTATCTGGCCGACACCCTGAACGAGATGGGGCTGTTCCTGCGGCTGGCCGATGTGGTGGTCATGGGCGGATCGTTCGCCCCGGCGCTGGGCCTGCCGCCGGTCGGGGGGCACAATCCGCTGGAGCCGGCGCGGCTGGGGCGGCCCGCGATCACGGGGCCGGACGCCTCGAACTGGGCGCCGGTGACGGCGGCGCTGAACAGCGCGGGCGGCCTGACGCTGGTTCAGGCGCCGTCCGACCTGGCGGCGACCGTCGCGCCCCTGCTGGCGGACCCTGCGGCGGCCAAGGCGATGGGCGAGCGCGCGCGGCGGGCGGCGGCCGAGGCCGGCGGCGGGCTGGACCGGCTGTGGGCCGCGCTGCAGCCGCTGACGCCGCCCCCGGCGCCGAAGCGGGCTGGGCGATGAAGCTGAACACCCCCCGCTGGTGGTATGTGCGCGACAGCAACCACGCCCGAATGACGCGCACCGCGTTGAAGCCGCTGGGCTGGATCTGGGCCGCCGTGACCGCGCGTCGGATCGCGCGGGCGGCGCCGGTCGATCCGGGCTGCGCCGTGGTCTCGGTCGGCAATCTGACGGTCGGCGGATCGGGCAAGACGCCGGTGGCGCGCGAGACCTTGCGGTTGCTGCGCGCGGCGGGCGTGGAGGCGTACGGCCTGTCGCGCGGATACGGCGGGCGGCAGGAGGGGCCGATCCGGGTCGATCCGAACGTCCACACGGCCGAAGATGTCGGGGACGAACCGCTGATGCTGGCGCAGGGGTCGCCGGTCTGGATCGCGCGCGATCGCGTGGCGGGCGCAAGGGCCGCCGTCGCGGACGGGGCACAGGCTCTGGTGCTGGACGACGGCCATCAGAACCCGGCCCTGAAGAAGACCGTCAGCCTGATCGTCGTGGACGGCGAGACGCGCGGCGACGAATGGCCGTTCGGGGATGGGTCGGTGTTCCCCTCGGGCCCGATGAGGGAGCCGCTGAAGGCCGGGCTGGCGCGGGCCGACGCCGTGGTGATCATGCTGCCGACCGATGTGGAGGCGGCCGATCCCGAGTTGCTGGCGGTGTTCGCCGGCCTGCCCGTCTTCGTCGCCCGCCTGACGCCCGAGGGGCCGCCGCCGTCGGGGCCGCAGGTCGGGTTCGCCGGCATCGCCAAGCCGTGGAAGGTCGAACGGTCGCTGAAGGCGGCGGGCTGCGACCTGGTCGACTTCGTCCCCTTCCCCGACCATGCGGCCTATAGCGCCGAGACCATGCGGTTCCTGACCGACCGCGCAGCCGTCTATGACGCCGGACTGGTGACGACGGAGAAGGACTGGGTTCGTCTGACGCCCGACCAGCGCGCGGACGTCACCGCCTGGCCGGTCGTCGCCCGGTTCGAGGACGAGGCGGCTTTCACCGCCTTTCTGACCGACCGGATTCAGTCGGCGCGATAGACCACGCCGGACTTCATCACGAACTTCATCCGCTCCAGCTCGGTCACGTCGCTCAGCGGATCGCCCGAGACGGCGACGAGGTCGGCGGGCATGCCGGGCGCGATCTTCCCGGCCTCGTTCGAAATTCGCAGGTGTTCGGCGGCGCCGACGGTGGCGGCCTGAATCGCTTCCAACGGGGTCAGGCCGGCGCGCACCAGAAGCGCGAACTCCTGGGCGTTGTCTCCGTGGGCCGAGACGCCGGAATCGGTGCCGAAGGCGATCTTCACCCCGCCCTCGTGCGCGCGGCGGGCCATGTCCAGCATCTTGGGAGCGGCCTCAAGCGCCTTGGCCGTCTGGGCCGGTGTGAAGAAGTTGTCGGGGCCCGACGCGATGCGGGCGACGAAATCCCCGGCCAGCAGCGTGGGCACCAACCAGGCGCCGTTCGCCTTGAACAGGCGGATGGACTGGTCGTCCAGATAGGTGCCGTGTTCGATGGAATCGCCGCCGGCTCGCAGGAAGGCGTTGATGCCGTCCACGCCGTGGGCGTGCGCCGTCACCTGGCGGCCCATGCGGTGGGCGCTGCCGACGATGGCGGCCAGTTCGTCGTCGCTGAACTGCTGGTTCAGGCCCGCGGCGGTGTTGGACAGGACGCCGCCCGTCGCCGTGATCTTGATGATGTCCGCCCCGGCGCGGACCTGGGTGCGGACGGCGCGCATGCAGTCCTCAGGCCCCGAACAGATGCTTTCGGACGACAGCAGGTGCATGACGTCCTCACGATAGCCGTTGATGTCGCCGTGCCCGCCGTGGATCGACACGGCCGAGCCGGCGGCGATGATGCGCGGGCCGGGCACGTCGCCGCGCCGAACCGCCTCGCGCAGGGCGAAGATGGCCTCGTTGCTCGCGCCCAGGTCCGCCACGGTGGTGAAGCCCGCCATCAGTGTGCGGCGGGCGTAGCGGGCGCCGACCATGGCCTGATCGGCATCGGACAGGGTCACTTCCTCCAGACGCGAGTTGGGGTTCTGCTGACCGGTCAGATGGACGTGACTGTCGATCAGTCCGGGCAGGACGAAGGCCTGGCGCAGGTCGATCACCCGCCCCTGTGCGGCGTCGCCCACGAAGCCGTCGCGCACTTCGACGACTTGGTTCCCTCTGATCACGAGAGTTTTACTGCGCTGCACAACGCCCGTCGACGGATCGGCCAGAAGACGACCCGCTTCAACAAACGTCGGACTACCAGGGTCGGAAATTCCAATCGTGGTGGGGGTTTGGTGCGCGAACGCATCCGTGGTGGTCGCGGCCAGCGCCATCAAGGCCAGCCCCAGAATCTTGATCATATCATCCCCAAGGGGCGCTGCCCCAAAAAAGCCTCGCAAGGCTCAGGTTGCCTCTCCAGTAACCATTTGAAACAAACACGCCCCAAGAACAAACCGCAACGAGGGCGTCGCATGCGGCTATCGAGACGAGGGCTCATTCTGGGCGGATCGGCCATGTTGGCGGGATGCGCCAGCGCAAGCGCCACGGCGCCGCTGACCACCGCCGCGACCGTCGCGCCGGTCGTCCCGCCGACGGTGACTCTGCCGACGATCCAGACCGCCCACGTCGAAACCCCGCCGCTCGATCCGCAGGGCCACGTCCGCAAGGAACTGATGGAACGCGCCATGACGGCGTTGGACACCCATCACCGCCGCCTGCCCCTGCGCGACCGGATGTATCTGGTCGATTTCAAGAAATATTCGGGCGAGGAACGACTGTACGAAGTCGATCTGATCAGCGGGGACGTCAAGGTTCTTCGTACCTGTCATGGACGGGGTTCTGACCCCCGCCACACCGGCTACGCCCAGCGATTCTCGAACACGCCCGATTCCAACATGTCCTCGGTCGGCGCTTATGCGACCGCCGGCGCCAACTGGGGCGCGCAACAGGGACCGAACGTCCTGCTGGACGGGCTGGAATACTCCAACGACAAGGCGCGCGAGCGGGCGATCATCGTCCACGGCGCCGATTACGCCGATCCGGACTTCCTGGCGCGCGAAGGCAAGCTGGGCCGCAGCTACGGCTGTTTCTCGGTCGCCCATACCGACCTGCCTGCCTTGCGCGAGCGCATGGGCGAAGGCCGTCTTCTGTTCGCCTGGGCCTAGGTTCGACCCTCAGGACAGCCGGTCGCGGAACGCGGTCCAGTCGAAGGTCTTGACGGTCCGCAGATCGTCCGTGGCGCTGTTCCACAGGACGATGGCCGGCAAGGGCACGCCGTTGAAGGTGTTGGTCTTCACCATCGAATAGTGGGCCTGATCCAGGAAGGCGATGCGCGTCCCAGGCGTCGGCCGCTCTGTGAAGACATAGTCGCCGATGATGTCGCCAGCCAGACAGGACGGCCCGCCCAGACGCACGGTGACGCCAGCTTCCGGTTCTCGCAGCAGGGCCGGGCGATAGGGCGCCTCGATCACGTCCGGCATATGGCAGGTGGCCGAGATGTCGGTGATGCCGATGGGCATGCCGTTGTCGAACACGTCCAGGATTTCCCCGACCAGAACGCCGGCGTCCAGGGCCACGGCCTCGCCCGGTTCCAGATAGACCTGGACCCCGTGGCGCTCGGCGATCCGGTTCAGGAAGGCGACCAGCCGGTCCGTCTGATAATCGGCGCGGGTGACATGGTGCCCGCCGCCCAGGTTCAGCCATTTCACCCCGCCCAGCAGGGGCGTCAGCCTCGGCTCCACCGCCGCCCAGATGCGGGACAGCGGCTCGAAATCCTGTTCGCACAGAGCGTGCATATGCAGACCGTCGACGCCCTGCATATGTTCGGGCTTCAGCTGCGAGACGGGGAAGCCCAGGCGTGAACAGGGCTGGGCCGGATCATATTTGGCGACCTCCCCTTCCGAATGTTCGGGGTTCAGCCGCAGGCCGATCTCGAACACCTGACCCTCGACCCGCGCCTTGGCGATCAGGTCGGCGAAGCGCGCCACCTGATCTGGAGAGTTGAAGATGACATGGTCCGACAGCCGCAGGATCTCGGGCAGGTCCTCGGCCCTGTAGGCCGGCGAATAGGTGGTCAGTTCGCCCTTGTAGAACTGACGCGCCAGCCGCGCCTCCCACAGGCCCGAGGCGCAGACGCCGTCCAGATACTCCCCAACCACATCCGCCAGCGACCACATGGAAAAGGCCTTCAGGGCCAGGAGGACGCGGGCCTTCCCCCGGTCGCGCACGTCCTTCAGCACTGTCAGATTGCGACGCACCGCGACCTCGTCCACCACGAAGGCGGGCGAGGCGACGCGGTTCAGGTCGAAATGCGCGAAAGCGCCCGGATCGCCGGCCCTGGTCTCCATCGGTCGTTCGCGTCCTTTCAGAAGTCCAGCGGGGCGTCCAGTTCCTCGACCGTCCAGGGCAGGCCGTGCTTGTTCAGCATGTCCATGAACGGATCGGGGTCCAGTTGCTCCATGTTGAACACGCCGTCGCCCTTCCACTGGCGGGTCAGCATCAGGGCCGCGCCGATCATGGCGGGAACGCCGGTGGTGTAGCTGACGGCCTGGTTGCCGGTCTCGGCATAGGCCTCTTCATGGTCGCAGATGTTCTTGACGTAGATCGTCTTCTGAGCGCCGTCCTTTTCGCCCGTGGCGATGGTGCCGATATTGGTCTTGCCCTTGGTGATCGGCCCCAGCGACGCAGGCTCGGGCAGCAGGGCCTTCAGGAACTCGATCGGGATGATCTCTCGCCCCTGGAACATCATCGGCTCGATCGAGGTCATGCCGACATTCTCCAGCACCTCCAGGTGCTTCAGATAGGAGTCACCGAAGGTCATCCAGAAGCGGATGCGTTTGATTTCCGGATAGAATTTCGCCAGCGATTCCAGTTCCTCATGGTACATGAGGTACATGTTCTTGGGGCCCACGCCCTCGAAGTCGAACGCTTGCTTGTGGCTCAGCGCCGGACCTTCGACCCACTGGCCGTTTTCCCAGTGACGCGAGTTGGCGGTCACTTCGCGCAGGTTGATTTCCGGGTTGAAGTTGGTGGCGAAGGGCAGGCCCGTGTCGCCGCCGTTGCAGTCCAGGATGTCGAGCGTGTCGATCCGGTCCAGCAGGTGCTTCTTGGTGTAGGTGGTGAAGACCGAGGTCACGCCGGGGTCGAAGCCGGAGCCCAAGAGGGCCATCAGACCGGCGTCCCTGAAGCGGTCCTGATAAGCCCACTGCCACTTGTATTCGAACTTGGCCTCGTCGCGCGGCTCGTAATTGGCGGTGTCGAGATAGTTCACGCCGGCGGCCAGGCAGGCGTCCATGATCGACAGGTCCTGATACGGCAGGGCCAGGTTGACGACCAGGGCGGGCTTGACCGCCTGGATCAGGGCGGTGGTGGCGGCCACGTCATCGGCGTCGATCGCCGCCGTGTCGATGGTCACGCCAAAGCGCGACTTCACCGATTCGGCGATGGCGTCGCACTTGGCCTTGGTGCGGCTGGCCAGGGTGATGTGGGAGAAGATCTCCGTGTTCATCGCCATCTTGTGGACGGCCACCGAACTGACGCCGCCTGCGCCGATAACCAGCACCCTGCTCATGTGTGGCTTCTCCCGAAGTCTGAAAACGATTGGCGACATGGCCGCCGCCTATAAAGGGCGCGGCTCATAGCATGATGATGACAGTCCGCTAAATTATAACGCGGCGCGATCAGTCGCGATCCAGCGCCCGCCAGCCGATGTCGGAGCGGTTGAAGCCGCCGGGCCAGTCGATCCTGCGGACGGCGGCGTAGGCGCGCTCGCGGGCCTGGGCGATGTCGTCGCCCTCGGCGCAGACGTTCAGGACGCGGCCGCCGGCGGCCGCCAACTGCCCGTCGTCGCGGCGTTTTGTCCCGGCATGGAAGACCTGGACGTGAGGGCCGAAGTCCTGATCGACGCCGCGGATGATCGAGCCTTCCAGCGGACTGTCGGGATAGCCCTTGGCCGCCATGACCACGCAGATCACCGTCTGCGGCTTGAAGGCCGGCGCCGGCAGGCCCGAGACGTCTCCGCGCGCGCAGGCCAGCAGATAGGGCACAATGTCGCCGGCGAAGCGCATCATCAGCACCTGGCATTCCGGGTCGCCGAAGCGGGCGTTGAATTCCACCACCTTCGGCCCGTCCTCGGTCGCCATCAGACCGGCGTAGAGAACGCCGCGATAGGGGGCGCCCTCCTCGGCCATCTTGCGGATGGTCGGCTGGACGATCTGCTCGTCGGCCTGCCGCACCAGGTCGGCGGTGAAGACGGGCGCGGGGGAATAGGCGCCCATGCCGCCGGTGTTGGGGCCCAAGTCGCCGTCGAAGGCGCGCTTGTGGTCCTGGGCGCCGCCGAACAGCAGGGCCTGTTTCCCGTCGCACAGGGCGAACAGGGAGCCCTCCTCCCCGTCCATGAACTCCTCGATCACGACGCGGGCGCCGGCGGCGCCGAAACGGCCGCCCAGCATCCGCTCGATCTCGGCCTCTGCGTCGGGGCGGTCGGGGCTGATGGCGACGCCCTTGCCGGCGGCCAGGCCGTCGGCCTTGATGACATAAGGGGGACGGAACACGTCCAGCGCCGCCTTGGCGTCCTTGACGCTGTCATAGACGCCGTAACCGGCGGTGGGGATTTCGTGGCGTTCCAGGAAGGCCTTGGAAAAGGCCTTGGAGGTCTCCAACTGGGCCGCCCTGGCCGTGGGGCCGAAACAGGGGATGCCGGCCGCCGCCAACCGGTCGGCCAGACCCGCCGCCAACGCCACCTCCGGGCCGACCACGACCAGGTCCGCGCGGATTTCGCGCGCCAGAGCAGCCAGACCGTCCGCGTCGTCGGCCTTCACCGAGCGCAGTTCGCACAGTTTCTCGATGCCCGGATTGCCCGGCGCGGCGACCAGGCGCTTCACTAGCGGCGACTGGGCGATCTTCCAGGCCAGGGCGTGTTCGCGCCCGCCCGATCCGACGAGAAGAATGTTCATGAGACCGGGCAATGACCGCCCGCCATCGCCCGGTCAAGCGTCAGGCGCGCTTAAGGGCCCGTTCGCTTCAGATCAGGGCGAAAACGACATAGGCCCCGACGCCCAGAAGCAACAGGCCGCCCACGATCAGCCAGGGCGTCATGGCCCCGCCTTCGCCGCTTCGGCGGCTCAGGTCGCGTTCGCGCGGGTCACGGTCTTGCGGGTCTGTTCCGGGAGGATCGGCGGCCATCAAGGGCCAACGTCGGGGCGTCCCGGCCGTTCCCGGACGCTTCGACGCAGGCTATGACGGAGCCATGAGCGACGACTCCTATGTATTCGAAGGCCCGGCCGAGCCGCCGGCGGCGCGCGACAACAATCCGCCGCTGTCGATCTCCGAACTCTCGTTCGCCCTGAAACGGACGCTGGAGGACCGTTTCGGCCATGTGCGGCTGCGCGGCGAGGTGTCCAAGGTCAACCGCCACGCCTCGGGCCATATCTATCTGACGCTTAAGGACGACAAGTCGGCCATCGACGGCGTGATCTGGAAAGGCGCGGTGCGCGGTCTGGGGGTGCAGCCCGAGGCAGGGCTGGAAGTCATCGTCACCGGCAAGATCACCTCCTATCCAGCGCGGTCCTCCTATCAGATCGTGATCGAGAGCATGGAGGCGGCGGGGGCCGGCGCCCTGTTGGCGCAGCTGGAGCGGCTGAAAGGAAGGCTGCGCGAGGAAGGCCTGTTCGAACCGTGTCGCAAGAAGCCCCTGCCGACCTTCCCGGCGACCATCGGCGTGATCACCAGCCCGACCGGCGCCGTGATCCGCGACGTTCTGCACCGGATCGCCGAACGCTGGCCGTGCCGCGTCATCGTCTGGCCCGTGGTGGTTCAGGGCGAGGCGGCGGCCGGCCAGGTGTCGAACGCCATTCGCGGCTTCGACGCCCTGACGGTCGACGGTCCCATCCCTCGGCCCGACCTGCTGATCGTGGCGCGGGGCGGCGGCTCGGTCGAGGATCTGTGGTGTTTCAACGACGAGGGGCTGGCCCGAACGGTCGCCGCCGCCCGTATCCCCATCATCTCGGCCGTGGGGCACGAGACGGACACCACCCTGATCGACTTCGTATCGGACCGTCGCGCCCCGACGCCGACCGGCGCGGCCGAGATCGCCACGCCCGTCCTGTCGGACCTGCGCTACGCGGTCGCGGACCTGGACCGGCGGCTGGTTCTGGCGGGCGGGCGGCTGATCGAGGATCGGCGCACCCGGCTGCGGGCGGTGGCGCGCGGCCTGCCGGCCCGCCCCGAAGACCTGCTGGCCCTGGCGCAACAGAGGCTGGATCACGCCGCCAGCCGCCTCGGTTCGGGGCTGCAACGCAACATCGCCCTGCACGAACGGCATCTGGCGGTCGCGGGCGGACGGCTGAGCCCGGGCCTGCTGCGCAGCCGAATCGAACGCGGCCAGGATCGGCTGCGCGGCGCAAGCGACCGACTGGGCGCGGCGCTTCAGGCGGGTGCGGCCCGCAGCGAACGCCGGCTGCTGCAGGTCGTCGCCCGGCTGTCGCCCGAGCCGCTGCATCGCCGACTGGACCAGCGCGAGGCGCGGCTGAGCGCCCTTTCGGCCCGTCTGGGCGGGGTCATGCCGCGCCGGATGCAGCGCGAGACCGACCGGCTGGCCGCCCTGTCGCGGGCCCTGACCACCCTGGACCCCGCGCGACCCAAGCCGGGGTTCGCGCGGGTCGAGGATGCGGACGGCGGCTGGATCGCCTCGGCCGCCGGACTGGCGCCCGGTCAGGCTGTGCGGCTGGTGTTCGACGACGGCGCACGCGGCGCGATCATAGACGGGACCGAGCGGCCGGCAGGGACGCCCGCCGCGTCGCGCCCCGCAGTCCGTCCGGCCCCGAAGCCCAGGCCGCCGGCGGCCGATCAGGGCGACCTGTTCTGACCCGTCCGTCCATTTTTGCGCTTCGCCCCGGCGCCCCTTCCTGCTAACCGCCGCCCATGAAGATCACCCGCATCGCCCTTACGGCCTATGTTTTCGCCCTTCTGATCATCGTGCTGGACCAGTTGTCCAAGGCCTGGGTGCTGGGCCTGGCGGACGCTTCGTCCATCCATCAGATCCCGATGGGCTATGTGTTCGCCGAAATCCTGCCGCCCTATCTGCGCTTCACCTTCGTTCAGAACACCGGCGTCAGCTTCGGCCTGTTCGGCGGCGGCGAGGCGCGCTGGGGCCTGACCATCTTCTCCATCCTGGTGTCGGCCGGCCTGGCCTGGTGGGCGACCACCACCAATCGTCGCCTGCTGATCACCGCGATCGGCTTCGTCATGGGCGGGGCGCTGGGCAATGTCATCGACCGGGTCAGGTTCGGCTATGTGGTCGACTTCATCGACTTCTCGGGCACGGGCGTCTTTCCCTGGGTGTTCAACGTCGCCGACAGCGCCATCACCATCGGCGTCGTGCTGCTGATTCTGGACAGCCTGATGTCCGACAATGCCGCCAAGGTTGGCGCGGCCCCCGAAAAGTCGTAATCACCCCGTCTTCACTATGCCAACGCGCCCGCCTCCGGCGCCCTCCGTGCATCGCCGAACAGAGTCTGAACCCATGCGTATCCGCAGCGTCGCCGTCCTGACCCTCGCCGCCTCCGCCGCGCTCGCCGTGTCCGCCTGCGGCAGCCTGAAGCAAGGCATCGGCCTGACCAAGGTCGTGCCGGACGAGTTCGTCACCGTCTCCACCGCTCCGCTGACCGTGCCGCCCGAATACGGCCTGCGTCCGCCGGCGCCGGGCCAGCCGCGCCCGCAGGAACTGGCGCCCGAAAGCGCCGCCCGCCAGATTCTGCTGGGTCAGCGCCAGGCCGTCACCCGCACCGCCGGCGAACAGGTTCTGGTCGCCCAGGCCGGCGCCGAACAGGCCGACCCCCTGGCTCGCTATGTCGTCGACGACGAGTTCGGCGACATCGCCCACAAGGATGAGAGCTTCGCCGACCGCCTGATGTTCTGGCGCAAGAACGAGCCTTCGACCCAGGCGCCGACCACGCGCCAGACCACCAACGGGCAGACCACCATCGACGCGACGACCGAGGCCGCCCGCCTGCAAGCCCTGACCGGCGGTCAGCAGATCACGATCCAGCCGCGCCGCAGCACCGGCTTCAAGCTGCCAGGCCTCTAGGTCGCCTGCGGCCTGACGGACGCTTGCCAAGGCGGCGTCCGTCCTTATTGTGAACGGACTTCTGTTTCGGAGCCGTTCGCATGACCGACGCCATAGACATCGCCGCCCTGTCCGGGATCGAGCAGCTACGCCTGGGACTCACCGGCGGATTCGTCGCGCCCATCGCCCGGTCGGTCGGTTTCGAACTGGTCGAGATCGAGGAGGGCCGCGTCGTGTTCGAGGGCGTGCCGACGACCGCCTTCTACAATCCGCTGGGCACGGTGCATGGCGGCTGGATGGCGACCCTGCTGGATTCGGCCTGCGGCTGCGTGGTCCATTCGATGCTGCGGCCGGGCCAGACCTATACGACGCTGGAACTGAAGACCGTTTTCCACAAGGCGCTGACGGCCGGCGTGCCGGTGCGGGCCGAGGGGCGTATCGTCCAGATGGGCCGTCGCGCCGGCTTCGCCGAGGCCGACCTGAGGGGCGTGGACGGAAAGCTGTACGCCACCGCCACCTCGACCTGCCTGGTGATGGCGCGCTGAAGCGAAGGTTTGCCGCGCCTCGCTTTAGCCGCTATCAGCGGCGAGCGTTCCATGATCGGCCGCCGATCGTCGCGCGTGCCCTTTCGCTGTCGGAAAAATAAGCTGATGCGTCGCGTTCTGTCCGCCCTCGCCGCTGTTGCGGTCGCCGTTTCTCTCGTTCCCACTGCGGCCGACGCCCAGTCCAGCCGTCAGCGCGGCGGCAGCCGGCCCAGCGGTCAAAGCGCCTCGGACGACAGCGCCGATGCGCCCAGGCCCCAACGGTTCGCCCCGTTGCGCAGCCGCGTCAACGCCGGCCCCTGCCCCTATGTGAAGATTCTCTACGACGCCGCCCGTTACGTGGAACTGGACGGCGCACGGGCCGCCGTCTCCAACGTCGGCTACACCGGCGAACTGGAAGGCGTCTCGGCCGATTGCGCCTATCGCGAGGCCGAACCGATTCGTCTGGATATCTCCATGCTGTTCCGTCTGGGGCGCGGGCCGCAGGCGACAGGCGACCAGAAGACCTATCGTTACTGGATCGCCGTGACCGAGCGGAACAGCGCCATCCTGACCAAGGAATATTTCGACCTGCCGGTGAACTTCGGCGGCGAGCGCACGGCGGCGGTCACGGAGGAGCGGACCATCACCATCCCGCGCGCCTCCATCACCACCAGCGGCGCCAGCTTCGAAGTGCTGATCGGTTTCGACGTCACGCCGGAAATGGCCGAGTTCAACCGCTCGGGCAGCCGCTTCCGCGTCAACGCCGGCACGACCCCGGCGTCCCCCGCCCCCGCCCCCGCTCCGGCTGCTTCTCCTTCGAGCGAATAAATGGCTGATCTGAAGACCGTCCTCGGCGAAGCGGTCGGCGCCGCCTTCGCCGCCGAAGGCGTGGATACGGCCCTGGCCCGCGTCACCCCGTCCGACCGTCCCGACCTGGCCGACTTCCAGTCCAACGGCGCCCTGGCCGCCGCCAAGGCGCTGAAGGCCAATCCGCGCGAACTGGCTGGCCGGATCGCCGAACGCCTGTCGGCCGATCCGCGCTTCGCCTCGGTCGAGGTCGCCGGTCCCGGCTTCATCAACCTGAAAATCGCCGACGCGGCCCTGGCCGAACGGGCCGAGGAAGTCGCCGCCGACGCCGATCACGCGGGCGCGGCCGTCGTCGCCGATCCGCGCAAGGTCGTCATCGACTTCGGCGGCCCTAACGTCGCAAAGCCGATGCATGTCGGCCATCTGCGCAGCGCCATCATCGGCGAGAGCCTGAAGCGGCTGTTCCGTTTCCGCGGCGATCACGTCACCGGCGACGCCCACTTCGGCGACTGGGGCTTCCAGATGGGGCTGCTGATCACCGCTTGCGGCGATGAAGGCCTGGCGAATGACTTCATGGTCGAAGGCGACGGCCCGTTCCCGGCCGAAAGCCCGGTGATGCTGGCCGATCTGGACCGGCTGTATCCGCAGGCCGCCGGCAAGGCCAAGGAAGACCCGGCCTTCCGCGACCGCGCCCGCAAGGCGACGGCGGAACTGCAGAACGGCCGTCCCGGCTACCGCGCGCTTTGGCGGCATTTCGTGGCGGTCAGCCGAGAGGCGCTGAAGCGGGAATACGGCGATCTGTCGGTCGATTTCGACCTGTGGAACGGCGAGAGCGACGCTGATCCCCTGATGCCCGAAATGCTGGTGCACCTGAAAGAGACGGGCCTCCTGGTCCCCGACGACGGCGCCCAGGTGGTCCACGTCGCCCGCGAAGGCGAGACGCGCAAGAAGAAGCTGGCCGACGGTTCGGTGATCGAGGCCCCCTCGCCCCCGCCGCTGCTGGTCATCAGCTCGGAAGGCTCGGCCATGTACGGCACGACCGACCTGGCCACCATTCTGGACCGCAAGAAGACCCTGTCGCCCGACCTGATCCTGTACGTCGTGGACGAACGTCAGGCCGAGCATTTCGAACAGGTGTTTCGCGCCGCCTATCTGGCCGGATACGCCCCCGAGAAGTCGCTGGAGCATCTGGGCTTCGGCACCATGAACGGGCAGGACGGCAAGCCGTTCAAGACCCGCGCGGGCGGGGTGCTTAAGCTGCGCGACCTGATCGATCAGGCGACGGACAAGGCGCGCGAACGCCTGCACGAGGCCAAGCTGGGCGACGACCTGTCGCCGGAAGAATTCGAGGCCATCGCGCACAAGGTGGCCATCGCCGCCCTGAAGTTCGCCGACCTGTCGAACGCGCGAACCACCTCCTACGTCTTCGACCTCGACCGCTTCATGAGCTTCGAGGGCAAGACCGGGCCTTATCTGCTGTATCAGGCGGTGCGGATCAAATCCCTGCTGCGCAAAGCCGCCGAACAGGGCGTCGCCCCCGGTCCCATCGTCATCGCCGAACCGGCCGAACGCGACCTGGCCCTGACGCTGGACGCCTTCTCGACGGCCGTTTCGGACGCCTACGACAAGCGGATGCCGCATCTGGTGGCCGAACACGCCTATCGCGTGGCGCAGTCCTTCTCGAAATTCTACGCCGCCTGCCCGGTGCTGGTCGCGCCGGACGAGGCCACCAAACGCTCACGCCTGGCCCTGTCGGCGGCGGCCCTGCGCCAGCTGGAGATCGCGCTGAACCTGCTGGGCATCGACACGCCGGAGCGGATGTAGGCTAGACTGGAGCGGAATCCTCCCGGAGACCGCCCATGTCGCTCGACGCCTATATCGCCGGCCTGCCCAAGGCCGAACTGCACCTGCATATCGAGGGCAGTCTGGAGCCCGAGCTGATGTTCGAACTGGCGCAGCGGAACGGCGTCGCTATCCCCTACGATAGCGTCGAGGCCGTGCGCGCGGCCTATGACTTCTCGAACCTGCAGGACTTCCTGGACATCTATTATGGGGGCGCCGCCGTCCTGCTGACGCGCCGGGATTTCGAGGATCTGGCCTTCGCCTATTTCCAGCGCGCGGCGGCGGACAACGTCCGCCACGCCGAAATCTTCTTCGACCCTCAGACCCACACGGATCGCGGCGTGCCGTTCGGCGTGGTGGTCGAGGGGCTGATCGCGGGCATGGACCGGGCCAGGGCGGAGTTGGGCGTGACCAGCGGCCTGATCCTCAGCTTCCTGCGCCACCTGACCGAGGAGGAAGCCTTCGCCACGCTGGAGATGGCCAAACCCTATCTGCATCATTTCATCGGCGTCGGGCTGGATTCGTCGGAGGTCGGCCATCCGCCGTCGAAGTTCCAGCGCGTCTTCGCCGCCGCCCGCGACCTGGGCCTGAAACTGTGCGCCCACGCGGGCGAGGAAGGCCCGCCCGCCTATGTGCATGAGGCGCTGGACCTGCTGCACATCGACCGGATGGACCACGGCAACCGTTCGATGGAGGACGAGGCGCTGATCGAACGTCTGGCGGCCGAACGGATGACACTGACCGTCTGCCCGCTGTCGAACCTGAAACTGTGCGTGGTCAAGGATCTGAAGGATCATCCCGTGCCCGAAATGCTGCGCCGGGGCCTGCACGTCACCCTGAACTCGGACGACCCGTCCTATTTCGGCGGCTATGTGAACGCCAACTACAGCCAGTTGGCGCAGGCGGTCGGCCTGACGCGGGACCAGGTGACGCGATTGGCGAAGAACAGTTTCGAGGGGTCGTTCCTGAACGACGCCGACAAGGCCGCGCGGGTCGCGGAGGTTGAGACTTACGCAGCCACCGCCGCCTGATCCCCCCTTCATCGTCACTCTCGGGCTTGACCCGAGGGCCGAACGCTCCGCGGCTGGTGCGACCATATTGATGCACGGACCGCACAACATCCGATCCTCGGGTCAAGCCCGAGGATGACGGAGGTGGGGTTCTAAGCCAGTCCCTCCGCCCCGATCTCCACGACGCCCAAGGCGCGGAAACTGTCCAGCGCGGCGGCCTCGGTCTGCGGGGCGATGGCGCGGCTGGCGTCGGTGATGACGACCGCCTCGAAGCCTTCGCGCACCGCGTCCTCGGCGGTGAAGCGGACGCAGTAATCCAGCGCCAGACCGGCCAAGAACACCCGCGTCACGCCCAGATCGCGCAGCAGGCCCGCCAGACCCGTCGGCGTCCGGTGGTCGTTCTCGAAGAAGCCGGAATAGGAATCGACCGCCGGATTATACCCCTTGCGGATCACGGCGACGGCGCGGTCGAGGGTCGGCTTCACCTCCGGGTGGAAATCCGCGCCGACTGAACCTTGCAGACAATGATCGGGCCACAGCATCTGGCGGCCATAGGCGACCTCGATCTCGGTGAAGGGGGCCGCGCCGGGGTGGTTGGAGGCGAAAGAAATCTGGTCTGGCGTGTGCCAGTCCTGGGTCACGATGACCTTGGCGAACCTTTCCGACAGTTGGTTGATAAGGGGCATGATCCGCGCCCCGCCCCGAACCGCCAGCGCCCCGCCCTCGCAGAAGTCGTTCTGCGGGTCGATGACCAGAAGGGCGTCGGCGGGACCGGGGGTCATGGTTCAGACTCCAGATCAGGCGCCCGCGAAGGCGTCGATTTCGTTGGCCGAGCCCAGGGCGACGGGAATGCGCTGGTGCAGCTGCGTCGGCGGAACGTCGAGGATGGCTTGCACGCCGTCGGTGGTGGCCTTGCCGCCCGCCTGTTCGATCAGGAAGGCCATCGGATTGCCCTCGTACATCAGGCGCAGCTTGCCGGGCTTGTTTGGTTCGCGTTTGTCCCACGGATAGAAGAAGACGCCGCCGCGCATCAGGATGCGGTGGACATCGGCGACCATGGCCGCGACCCAGCGCATGTTGAAGTTCTTCCCACGCGGACCGTCCACGCCCTTCAGCAGGTCGCCCACATAGGTCTGCACCGGCTCGGCCCAGTGGCGCAGGTTCGACACGTTGATGGCGAACTCCTTGGTGTCCGGCGCAATGGCGATGGCGTCGTGGGTCAGGATCCAGTCGCCGTCGCCCGCCAGGGTGAAGCCTTTGACCCCGTCGCCGGTGGTCAGGACCAGCATGGTCTGCGGCCCATAGACGGCGTAGAGGGCGGCGACCTGCTGGCGGCCCGGTTGCAGAAAATCGGCTTCGGTCGGCGTCGGGGTGACGGACCGCAGCACCGAAACGATGGTTCCGACCGGGGCGTTGATGTCGATGTTGGACGACCCGTCCAAGGGGTCGAACAGCACCAGGTATTCACCGGACGGATTGGTCGCCGGCTGAACCTCGTCCATCTCCTCGGACGCGACGCCGGCGACGGCGGGGCAGGTCAGCAGGGCGTCGGTCAGCATGTCGTTGGTCATGACGTCGAGCTTCTTCTGCTCCTCGTCCTGGACGTTGATCTGGCCCGATGCGCCGAGGACGCCCGCCAGTGCGCCGCCGGCGACGACCCGGCTGATCTCGGCGCAGGTGGCGGCGACCACGGTCAGGACCGACTTCAGCCCCTCGGGCGCGTCCAAAGCGGCGATGTGGGCGTCGAGGCGGGTGCGGTCGGCGGTCATGCGGTCGGTCCGGTGCAGCGAAGAGGTCGCCCTGTTCTTGACGGGCGCAGGCATGGAGAGCAAGGGCGAGCGGTCGGCAGAGGCCGCCAACTGTGACCAGGCCCCGCCAAACCGCGCCCGCGCTTGACTTGGGACCGGAGTCGGTGGCTTAGGTCGTTCGCTCTCGCGGGAGAGATCGGCGCGCCTCGGCGGGTCGACGCCGAAGGCGCAACCGCCCCGGAAACGCTCAGGCAAACGGACCGCGAAGCACACGGACGCTGGAAAGCCGCCTAGGATTCATTGGATCTGGGGGCGCGCCGACGGAGCAAGGCGCCATGGTATCGGCGCCGGAATCTCTCAGGCTTCAGGACAGCGGGGGCGCGAAGACGGCGGAGCTCCGCCCCCAGACGCGACCGTGAAAGCCTGAACCATGACCGATCAGACCTTGAAAACCACGCCCCTGAACGCCGCCCACCGGCGCCTGGGCGCCCGCATGGTCGGCTTCGGCGGCTATGACATGCCGGTCCAGTATGAAGGCGTGCTGGCCGAACACCGCTGGACCCGCGAACACGCCGGCCTGTTCGACGTCTCGCACATGGGCCAGTGCAAGATCACCGGCGAGGACGCGACCGCCCAGTTCGAACGGTTCGTGCCCGGCGACTATGCGATCCTGAAGGCCGGGAAACAGAAGTATTCGCTGCTGCTGAACACCGATGGCGGGATCATCGACGACCTGATGGCCGGTCGTCCCGACCATGACGGCCTGTTCGTCGTCGTCAATGCGGGCAACAAGGACGAGGATTTCGCCTTCTGGACCGCCAATCTGCAGGGCGACGCCAAACTGACGGTGCTGGACCGCGCCCTGATCGCCATCCAGGGCCCCGAGGCCGCCGAGGTCATGGCCGCGCACGAGCCGGTTCTGGCCGAGATGGGCTTCATGGAGACCGCCCGGCTGATGCTGTTCGGCGTCGACTGCTACGTCTCCCGCTCGGGCTACACCGGCGAGGACGGCTATGAGATTTCGGTCCCGGCGGACCAGGCCGAGCGCATCTGGAACACCCTGCTGGAAGACGCTCGCGTCAAGCCGATCGGCCTGGGCGCCCGCGACAGCCTTCGCCTCGAAGCCGGTCTGCCGCTGCACGGCCACGACATCGACCCGACCACCTCGCCCGTTGAAGGCGCCCTGACCTTCGCCCTGTCCAAGTCACGTAAGGAACGCGCCGACTTCGCGGGCGCTGAACGCATCCTGAAGGAACTGGCCGACGGTCCCTCCCGCGTCCGCGTCGGCCTGATCGTCAAGGAAGGCGCCCCGGCCCGCGAAGGCGCCGAGATCGCCGACATGGACGGCAATGTCATCGGCAAGGTCACATCGGGCGGCCCCTCCCCCACCCTGGGCAAGAACATCGCCATGGGCTTCGTCCCGCCCGCCTTCGCGGCGCTGGGCACGGAACTGAAGGTCATCGTGCGCGGCAAGTCCGCCGCCGCCGAGGTCGTCGCCATGCCCTTCGTGGCGCAACGCTATTACCGCAAACCCAAAGCCTGAGAGATCAGACCATGAAATTCACCAAGGATCACGAGTGGGTCAGCCTGGACGGCGACATCGCCACCGTCGGCATCTCCAAACACGCCGCCGACGCTCTGGGCGACGTGGTGTTCGTCGAAGTGCCTGAAATCGGCAAGACCGTCTCCAAGGGCGACAGCTTCGCCGTGGTCGAGAGCGTCAAGGCGGCGTCGGACGTCTACGCCCCCGTCTCCGGCGAAGTGGTCGAGGCCAACGACGCCCTGTCCACCGCCCCGGAAACCGTCAACTCGGCCGCCGAGGCCGACGGCTGGTTCGCCAGGATCAAGGTCTCGGACGCCGCCGAACTGGACGCCCTGATGGACCAGGCCGCCTACGACGCCTTCCTGGCCACGCTCTGATTTCTCCTTCCGCTCATCCCCGCGAAGGCGGGGACCCAGCTCTTTCGCGAGAACGGCGCTGGGACGAGCGGAAAACTCCTCCGGCCACATCGGTCGCCCAAAGCACCAGGTCCCCGCCTTCGCGGGGATGAGCGGATTAGAACATGCGCTACCTCCCCCTGACGCCCGACGACCGCACGGCGATGCTCGCCGCCATCGGCGCGAAATCCATCGATGATCTGTTCGTGGACGTGCCGGAAAACGCGCGCCTGGCCGGTCCCGTCGATCTGCCCCGCGTGGCGGGCGAGCTGGAGGTCGAGCGCGCCCTGTCCGCCATGGCCGCCAAGAATGCGACGGCCGGCGCCGTGCCCTTCTTCTGCGGCGCGGGGGCCTACAAGCACCACGTCCCGGCGACGGTGGATCACGTGATCCAGCGGTCCGAGTTCCTGACCAGCTACACCCCCTACCAGCCGGAAATCGCGCAAGGGACCCTGCAGTACCTGTACGAGTTCCAGACCCAGGTCGCGAACCTGACCGGCATGCCGGTCGCCAACGCCAGCCTTTATGACGGTTCGACCGCCATGGCCGAGGGCGTGCTGATGGCGACCCGCGTGACCCGCCGCAACAAGGCGGTGATCTCGGGCGGGGTCCACCCCCATTACGTCAAGGCGACCGAGACCGTGGTCCACGCCGTCGGCGTCGAAACCCTGGTCCTGCCCGCCGCCGTCGACGCCGAGGCCGCCGTCATCGACCAGATCGGTCCCGACACAGCCTGCGTCGTCGTCCAGACGCCCAACGTCTTCGGCACCGCCACCGACGTCACCAAGATCGCCGAGGCCGCCCACGCCGCGGGCGCCCTGCTGATCGTCGTGGTGACGGAAGCCGTGTCGATGGGCCTGCTGAAATCGCCCGGCGAAATGGGCGCCGACATCGTCGCGGCCGAGGGCCAGTCCATCGGCAACGCCCTGAACTTCGGCGGCCCCTATGTCGGCCTGTTCGCCACGCGCGAGAAGCTGATCCGCCAGATGCCCGGCCGTCTGACCGGCGAGACGGTGGACGCCGACGGCGAGCGCGGCTTCGTCCTGACCCTATCCACGCGCGAGCAGCACATCCGCCGCGACAAGGCGACGTCGAACATCTGCACCAACTCGGGCCTGTGCACCCTGGCCTTCACCATTCACATGAGCCTGCTGGGCGAGACGGGTCTGCGCAAGCTGGCCCTGCTGAACCACGAAAAGGCCGTTGCGACACGCGACGCCCTGGCCGCCATTCCGGGCGTGGAAGTCCTCACCCCACGCTTCTTCAACGAGTTCGCGGTGCGCCTGCCCAAACCCGCCGCTGAGGTGGTGGATGCTCTGGCTGCCCATCACATCCTGGCGGGCGTGCCCTACAGCCGCCTGGCGCCCGACGCCGGTATGGACGACGTCCTGCTGGTCGCCGCGACCGAGACAACGCTGGATGCGGACATCCAGATCCTCGCCAAGTCCCTCTCCAAAGTCCTGGCCGCCTAAGGGAAACCGATCATGAGCACCATGAACACCGTCGGCCGCCCGACCGCCCCGAACGTCGTCGCCGCCAAGCCCGCCACCCTGACCGGCGGCCGCGGCCTGTTGCAGAACGAAGCCCTGATCTTCGAAGGCGACGGCTGGGGCAAGACCGGCGTCGATCTGCCGGAACCCAAGACGGACGGCTCGGACCTGGGCGACCTGGTCCGCAAGGATCCGATCGGCCTGCCCGGCCTGTCCGAGCCCGAGGCCATGCGCCACTATGTGCGCTTGTCGCAGAAGAACCACGCCATTGACCTGGCCATCTATCCGCTGGGATCGTGCACGATGAAGCACAACCCGCGCCTGAACGAGAAGATGGCGCGCCTGCCCGGCTTCTCGGACATCCACCCGCTGCAGCCGATCTCGACGGTTCAGGGCGCGCTGGAGCTGATGGACACCTTGGCCCACTGGCTGAAGACCCTGACCGGAATGCCGGCCGTGGCCCTGTCGCCCAAGGCCGGCGCGCATGGCGAACTGTGCGGCCTGATGGCCATCCGCGCCGCCCACGAAGCCTCGGGCCAGCATGAGAAGCGCCGCAAGGTTCTGGTGCCCACGTCCGCCCACGGCACCAACCCAGCCACCGCCGCTTTCGTCGGCTATTCGGTGGTGGAAGTGGCCCAGACCGAGGACGGCCGTGTGGACGTCGCCGATCTGGCCGCCAAGCTGGGCGACGACGTCGCCGCCATCATGGTCACGAACCCCAACACCTGCGGCCTGTTCGAGCGCGACATCCTGGAAATCAGCCGTCTGACGCACGCGGCGGGCGCCTATTTCTACTGCGATGGGGCCAACTTCAACGCCATCGTCGGCCGGGTTCGTCCGGGCGACCTGGGCGTCGATGCGATGCACATCAACCTGCACAAGACCTTCTCCACGCCCCATGGCGGCGGCGGTCCGGGCGCGGGTCCGGTGGTGCTGTCCGAGGCCCTGGCCCCCTTCGCCCCGGCGCCGTGGGTCGTGCATGACGACGGCGGCTATCGTCTGATCGAGCGTGAGGAGGATGAGGCCGTTCAAGCCTTTGGCCGTCTGTGCGCCTTCCAGGGCCAGATGGGCATGTATGTGCGCGCCCTGTCCTACATGATGTCGCACGGCGCCGACGGCCTGCGTCAGGTCGCCGAGGACGCCGTCCTGAACGCGAACTACATCAAGGCCCGCCTGTCGGACCTGATGAGCGCCGCCTTCCCCGACGGCCCCTGCATGCACGAGGCCCTGTTCGACGACGAATGGCTGAAGGGCACGGACATCACCACGCTCGACTTCGCCAAGGCGATGATCGACGAGGGCTTCCACCCGATGACCATGTATTTCCCGCTGGTCGTCCACGGCGCCATGTTGATCGAGCCGACGGAAACGGAGTCCAAGGCCGAACTGGACCGCTTCATCGAGGCCATGCGCCTGCTGGCCCAGGCGGCGAAGGCGGGCGACGTGGATCGCTTCAAGGGCGCGCCCTTCCATGCCCCGATGCGTCGTCTGGACGAAACCCGCGCCGCCCGCTCCCCGGTGCTGCGCTGGACGGCGCCGGAAGGGTCGAACCAGGCGGCCTGACCGCCGACGACGGTTGTGGTCCCGGGGTTCGCCCCCGGGACCTATCCCGCCGCCTGTCTCAAGGCGGCGAAGGCGGCGCGGCCGAACGTCTCGGGCGGCGCGTCGGGCTGGGCCAGCCAAGCGTCGACCGACAGTTTCAGGATACTGACCGCCGCGCCCGCCACGACGCGACAGGCGATGTCGTCCGGCGCCAGCCCCTTGCGCTTCGCCAGCGCCTCGGCCAGCAACCGCTCAACCTGGGCATATTTCGCTTGATCCCCGGCCATCAGCGAGGGCGTGGCGTGGATCAGGACGGCGACGGCCTTCATCTCGTCGGACAGAGGCTGCCGCGCCAGATCGAGCAGCGCATTCTCCACCATGTCCAGCAGGGGTTCGTCCGCCGGCCGCGCGGCGACGGCGTCGGCCACCTGCTGCGGAAAACCGGCCTTGGCCGACAGGACGATCTCCTCCTTGGAGCCAAAATAGTTCAGCAGGGTGCGGCGCGACACCTCTGCGGCCTCGGCCACCTCGTCCAGAGTGGTCGCCTCGAACCCCCGCTCAAGAAACAGGCGCAGGCCCTCGGCCTGGATACGGGCGTGAGTGTTGGCGCGCTTGCGGTCGCGCAGGCCCCGGTCCGTGTCGGAAATCTTATCTTGCACTTATTGCATATTTGCACCGGCTGCAGATATGCAAGCCGGAGCCCTTCACGACGACTCTTTTCACGAACAGGATAGCCCCATGACGACCTGGACCACAGACGATATTCTCGATCAGACCGGCAAGCGGGTCATCGTGACCGGCGCGACCGGCGGCCTGGGCTTGGAAACCGCTCTGGTGCTGGCCGACAAGGGCGCCGAGGTCATCCTGGCCGCCCGCAATCCGCAAAAGGGGGCCGAGGCCGAACGGCTGATCCGCGCACGGTTCCCGAACGCCCAGGTGCGGTTCGATGCGCTGGATCTGGCCAGCCTGGCCTCCGTCGCCGCCTTCGCCGAGCGTCAACTGGCGGACGGTCGGCCCATCGACATCCTGATCAACAACGCCGGCGTCATGGCCGTGCCGCGGCGCCAGACCACGGCCGACGGGTTCGAGATGCAGTTCGGGACCAACTATCTTTCGCACTTCGCCCTGACGGGGCGGCTATTGCCGCTGCTGAGCGCCGGGCGGGCGCGTGTGGTGCAACTGGCCAGCATCGCCCACAGGGGCGGCCGCATCCGTCTGGACGACCTGAACTATCAGACCGGATACCGTCCCTGGCCGGTCTATCAGCAGTCGAAACTGGCCATGTTGATGTTCGCCCTGGAGCTTCAGCGACGCAGCGACGCCCACGGCTGGGGCCTGACCAGCGTGGCGGCCCATCCGGGTTTCGCCCGAACCGACCTGATCGCCAACGGCCACGCCGGCGGCTCGACCAGTCTGTTCGCCAGGGTCAGCACCGCCCTTGCGCCGCTGGCCAGCCATTCGGCCGCCCAAGGCGCTCTGCCGATCCTGATGGCCGCGACCCAGGCCGAGGCGACGCCCGGCGGCTACTATGGTCCCACCGGCTTCATGGAGATGAAGGGCCAGCCCGGTCGCGCCGAAATCCGGCCCCAGGCCCGCGACGCCGAAACGGCCCGTCGTCTGTGGTCGCTGTCGGAGCAGATGACAGGCGTAGCCTTCGGCTGAGGCCGAAGATGACCAAAGCTTCATTCGCCGGACACCGATCCGCCATCGAAGCAGGTTGTTAGGGGGTTGTGACAACGTCGCCATGGTCGCCCTTTCCTTTCCCGACGAGGGATCGCGCGGCCGAGGCGGCCGTTGTCACTAGCACCTTCCTCTCCGCTTCCCCGGCGCCGCCTTGACCACCCTGCCCGTCTTCATGCCCCGATCCTCCCGCGCGCGACGGCCCTTGCGTGGTCTCAAACGGTGGGCCCTGATGATGGGCGGCGCGCTGGTCGTATTGCTGGGCGTGCTGATCGCGCCCCTGCCGGGTCCGGGCGGCGTGCCCGTCATCGCCGTCGGCCTGATGATGATCCTGAAAGGATCCTACTGGGCCAAACGTCAATTCATCCGCGCCCAGTACGCCCGCCCCCGCTGGGTCTATCCCTTCCGCCGCCTGATGCGGAAGAAGCCGGAAATCGCGCCGGTGTTCTGGCAACAGGCGCTGCGGGCCGAAAAGGTCGTGCTGAAACGCCGGCGCCGCCGTCTGATGCGGACGCGAAAAGGTCTGCGCCGGTATTTCCGCAAGTTTTTCCGCTAGCTGACGCTTGATCTCGCGGTTGCGTTGTCGCAACCGCTAACCACAGGAACGTGAACGCCGCTCTCCCAACTCAGGCGTATCCTGTCGTCGCGTTATCAGAGAACCACAACAGCGTTGGGAGGCGCTAAGGTCATGATGTCACGCGTACAAAAAGGCATGGTCGCCGGCGCCGCCGCCACCCTGGTCGCATCGCTGCTGGAAATCCCCAACCTGTTCCTGAACTGGTTCGACCCTTTTCAGGGGGTGATCGCCAGCATGGTCGGCATGCCGGGCAATCTGGCCGTCGGCTGGGCAATACATCTGGTCAGCGGGGTCTTCATCCTGGGACCGTTGTTCGGCGTCCTGTGTCCCCGACTGCCGACGGACACGCCCGAAACCAAGGGCATCGTCTTCGCCGTCGGCGCCTGGGTGCTGATGATGATCGGCGTGGTGGCCTTCGGAAACTACCGGACCTTTACGGCGGGCTCTGGCTTCGGCACCATCGCCTGGCTGCTGATCACCCATGCCGTGTTCGGCATCGTGCTGGGCAATGTCTACGCCCGGCTGGTAGCGCGCGAGAAGCGCGGCGCCGTCTATGTCGGGGGCGCCCACGCCCACTGAGGCTGGCGAGACCGCCGACGAAAAAGGGCCCCGGCGTCGCCGGGGCCCTTTCTGCATTCCGGGACTGCGAAACCCTGATCAGTTCAGGCGATCGCCGATCTGGCCGATGGCGGCGTCCAGCAGCGGATCCTTGGCCTGGCCGGCGACGCGGGCCGTCAGGATCTGCTCGGCCGACTTGGCGGCCAGGTCGGCGGCGGCGGCCTTGACCTCGGCGGAGGCCTGAGCCTCGGCCTGGGCGATGCGGGCCTCGGCCATCTTCTGGCGACGGGCCAGGGTCTCTTCCAGCTTGGCCTTGGTCTCGACTTCCAGGCGGCGGGCGTCGGCTTCCGCCTGGGCCATCATTTCGGCGGCCTGGGCCTCGGCCTCGACCTTCTCCTGACGGATCTGGGCCAGCAAGGCTTCGGCCTCGGCGCGCAGACGGGCGGCCTCGTCCAGGTCGGCCTGAATCTTGGCGGCCTTGGCGTCCAGTTGGCCGGCGACCAGCTTGGGCACGCCGGCGGCGATCAGGATGCCGAAGAAGATCAGCAAGCCGATGCCGACCCAGATTTCAGGGTTGCCGAAGCTCCAGATGCCCGGTTCGAAGATCAGGTTCATCAGGCGGCTCCCTTGGCGGCGGCCAGTTCGGCGGCGCTGGCGGCCTTGCCGGTCAGGCGTTCAACCATGGCGGCCGTCGCATCGGCGGCGATGGTCGACACATTGGTCATGGCGGCGTCGCGCGTCTTGCCGATGGCGGCCTCGGCCTCGGCGATGCGGGCGTTGACGGCGGCTTCCTCGGCGGCCTGGCGGGCGTTGGCCTCTTCGGTCACGCGGGCCTTGGCGGCGGCGGCCGTGGCGCGGGCGTCGGCGCGAGCCTTGGCGACCTCGGCCTGGGCGGCGGCGGCCTGGGCGGCGGCCTCGGCCTGGACCTGACGCGCGGTGGCGACAGCGGCGGAAATGGTGTCGCGGCGTTCGTCCATCACGCGGCGCAGGCGCGGCGCGAAGACCTTGGCGATCAGAATGTAGAGCAGGAAGAACAGGACCAGCAGATAGCCCATCTGACCGGCCCAGTGCTGGGTCTGGAACTGGGGCAGGCCGCCGCCGTGGCCTTCGGCCTCGGTCGTGGCGTGCGTGTCGTGAGAATTGGGCGCGGCCATGATGTCCGTTCGTTCTGAATAGCAGAAAGGCGGCGACGGCCTCGGCTAGAGACCGCCGCCGCCCTGAACCTTGGTCGGATTAACCGTTCAGGATCAGGATGCCCAGCACGAAGGCCAGGATGCCCAGGGCTTCGGCCAGAGCCGCGCCCACGAACAGGTTGCCGACTTGCGAACCGGCGGCCGACGGGTTGCGCAGGGCGCCGTTCAGGAAGTTGGCGAAGATGTTGCCCACGCCGATGGCCGAGCCAATCATGCCGAGGGTGGCCAGGCCGGCGCCGATGTATTTGGCGGCTTCAGCTTCCATGGTGAGTATCCTTGTTTCAGTCAGGTGGGTTGAAAAACGGGGAGTTCGGACTGGAGCCCGGCCTTAGTGGCCGTGTCCCAGGTTGACCACATCGTTGAGATAGATGCTGGCCAGAACGGCGAAGACGAACGCTTGCAGGAAGGCGACGAGGAATTCCAGCGCGGTCAGGGCGACGACCATGCTCATGGACAGGGCGGCGACCGGCAGGCCCCACAGGCCCATGCCTTCGCCCACGATGGCGCCCGCGCCCAGAGCGACGACGAAGCCGGCGAAGATCTTCAGCGCGATGTGGCCGCCCAGCATGTTGCCAAACAGACGAAGCGCCAAGGTGATCGGACGCAGCAGGAAGGAGAAGAACTCGATCAGGCCAACCGGCAACCGCATGTACCAGGGTGCGCTCATGGGCCAGAACAGCTTGAAGAATCCCAGGCCGTTCCGGGCGAAGCCGATGCCGATGACCAGCAGGATGGTCAGGGCAGCGAAGGTCGCCGTCACCGCCAACTGCGAGGTCGCCGTGAAGCTGAGGAACATGCCCAACAGGTTCATCACCAGAACCAGCAGGAACAGGGTGAAGACGAACGGGAAATATTTGCGGCCTTCATGGCCGATGATCGAGTCGGTGACGCCGTCGATCATGTCGAACAGGCTCTCGCCCGCCGTTTGCAGACGTCCTGGCACGACCTTGGCGCCCGAGGTGACGAATTGCATGAACAGCACGATCAGCACGAAGGCGACCGTCATGGCGATGTGCGAATTGGTGATCGCCAGTTCGGTGCGACCGAACACGGGCAGATTCACCGCGCCGAAATCGACGATCTTCTGGATCTGAAACTGATGAATCGGATCGGCCATAAGCCTATCGGTCCTCGTCTTCCTCGTCGTCGAAAGGGATCGATTTCGGTTCGATCCCGCTCGCCTTCGCCTGCGCCATCAGCCGGTTGGCCGTGCGGCGCGCCATGTAAATCGACAGGGCGAAGCCCAGAAGGACCCCGCCGATCAGCCCCCACGGATTGGTCCCGAACAGTCGGTCCACTCCGAAACCAAGCCCCAGCCCGATGAAGACGCCGCCCAGCAGTTCGGCGACGATCTTGTAGGCCTCGCTCGAAACCGACTGGGCCGTAAGGTGCTCAGACGTCTTCGGAGCCGTGGCCTCCGCCAGTTCGGATGCACGGTCGTTGAGGCGTTTGATCGCCTCTTCGCGCGATTCCGTCGGGGTGGACATGGGTTGTGTTTGCTCAGCGTCCCGGCCAAGCCGCGACGGGGTCTGAATTCGGCGCGGAAACTAATCGTGAGCGGCGGTCAGGTCAAGGCGTCGTTCGCACCCCCTAAACCTTTGTCGGAAATGAGTTTTCACCAATCCATCCCCGGCCGTGACGAAGCGTCGCTCTCAAATCCGTGAGAATCCCCCGCCGCGACCTCGCCACGATGATGGCGATCCGGTCCACGACCCACTAGGTTGCCGGCCATGAGTTCGACCGCTCCTGCTCCCTCACCCGCGCGCCGCCCGATTTCGGTCCGCCTGGCCACGCCGCGCGGCTTCTGCGCCGGGGTCGATCGCGCCATCCAGATCGTGGAGCGGGCCATCGAGAAGTTCGGCGCGCCCGTCTATGTCCGCCACGAGATCGTCCACAACCGCCATGTGGTCGAGCGGCTGAAGGCCATGGGCGCGGTCTTCGTCAAGGAACTGGACGAATGCCCCGACGACAGGCCCGTCGTCTTCTCGGCCCACGGCGTGCCCAAGTCGGTGCCGGCCAACGCCCGCGCGCGCGAACTGCTGTTCCTGGACGCCACCTGCCCCCTGGTGTCCAAGGTCCACGTCGAGGCCGAACGCCACCACGCCGCCGGGCGTCACATCGTCCTGATCGGTCACGCCGGCCACCCCGAGGTGATCGGCACCATGGGCCAGTTGCCCGAAGGCGCCATCAGCCTGGTCGAGACCGAGGCGGATGCGGAGCGCTTCCAGCGACCGGGCGACGCCCCCCTCGCCTACGCCACCCAGACGACCCTGTCCGTGGACGACACGGCCGGCATCCTGCGCATCCTCAAGCGCCGCTTCCCCGAACTGCCCGATCCGCACAAGGAAGACATCTGCTACGCCACCACCAACCGGCAGGAGGCGGTCAAGGCGCTGGGCGAAGGCTGCGAACTGGTGCTGGTGGTCGGATCCAAGAACTCTTCCAACTCGGCGCGGCTGGTCGAGGTGGCGGTGCGCGCCGGCGCCCGCGCCGCCTATCTGGTGGACGACGCCTCCCAGGTCGAATGGGATTGGTTCGAGGGGGTGCGGACCGTGGGCGTCACCGCCGGCGCCTCGGCGCCCGAACCGTTGATCGAGGCCCTGGTCGACGCCATCGCGACCCGCTTCGACGCGACCGTGACCGAGGACGGCGGCGCGCGCGAGACCGTGACCTTCAAACTGCCGCGCCTGCTGACAGTCTAGGCGCCGGGACGATGAAGGCGCAGGGGCCCGCCCCAATCGAGATCCGATGATGAAACGCCTGCTTCTGATCGCCGCTCCGATCCTGACGGTCGCCGCCTGCGCCCAGCCCGCGCCTCAGCCGAAGCCCATCGGCATGCCGAACCCGGCTTCCAAATACTGTGTCCACAGCGGCGGGCGCAGCGAGATTCGCAGGGCGGCGGACGGCGGACAATACGGCGTCTGCTTCCTGCCCGACGGCCGCACGGTCGAGGAGTGGGCCCTGTTCCGCAGCGCCCATCCGCAGTCCTAGACGGGCATGGCCAAGGCCCGGTCGTCTGGCGAGATCGCCGGTCGTAATGGCCGGTATCCCGCGGCGCCGGCGAAGCTCAGATGGAGAAGCTGACGCCGCAGCCGCAGCTGGAGGCGGCGTTCGGGTTGCGCACCACGAACTGGGCGCCGGCCAGTTCATCGACATAGGCGATCTCGGAGCCCTTGAGGAAGGGGATGGAGACCGGATCGATCAGGGCGGTCTGGCCGTCGGTCTGTGCCCTCAGATCGTCGTCCTCCGCCGTTTCGACCAGTTCGAACCGATACTGAAAGCCCGAGCAGCCGCCGCCGTCCACAGCGACGCGCAGCATCAGCGTCCTGCCCTCGGCCGCGCCCAGCTTCGCCAGGCGCCCGGCGGCGCTGGCGGCCAGAACGATGCCCTCCGGCGCGCGCGGGGCGACGGAGAAGGCGGGTGTGGACGGTTCTGTGGATTGGACGGTGCTCACGCCTGTCTATATGAGGCGCGGGCGGGCGTTCGCAAAGGGCCGCCCGCATCAAAGCCGTTTCAAAGTTGACGACGTGAGCCAGAACGAACTCGCCACCTATGCCGAACGGGCCAGCCAGACCAAAGGGCGCCGCTTCTTCGAGCCGCCCAGCCGGACCCGCACCGCCTTCGCGCGCGACCGCGACCGCATCATCCATGCGACGGCGTTCCGGCGGCTGAAGGAGAAGACACAGGTCTTCGTGGCGCACGAGGGCGACCACTACCGCACCCGCCTGACCCATTCGCTGGAGGTGGCCCAGATCGCGCGGTCACTGGCCCATGCTCTGCGTCTGGACGACGATCTGGCCGAGACCATCGCCCTGGCCCACGACCTGGGCCATCCGCCCTTCGCCCATGCGGGCGAGGACGAGCTGGTGGTGCAGATGGCCGACTACGGCGGTTTCGACCACAACGTCCAGAGCTTCCGCGTCGTGACCGAGCTGGAGAACCGCTATCCGCAGTTCGAGGGGCTGAACCTCAGCTGGGAGACGGTCGAGGGCGTCATCAAGCACAACGGCCCCGTCTCGCATCGGCTGGACGAACCAGCCTGGTCGGTGGTGCGCCCCTATGCGGCCGGCGGCGAGGCGGGGTGGGACCTGCGGCTGGGAACGTTCGCCTCGCTGGAGGCCCAGTGCGCGGCCATCGCCGACGACATCGCCTACAACAATCACGACGTGGACGACGGGGTGCAGGCGGGCCTGTTCACCCTGGCGGACCTGGCCGAGGTGCCGCTGATCGGACCGATGCTGGCCCAGGTGCGGCGAGACTGGCCCGCCATCGACGACCGGATGCTGCGCATCGAGGCGGTTCGGCGGATGATCGGGGCGATGGTGGAGGACGTCCTGGCCGAGACCGCACGGCGGCTGGAGGACGACCGGATCGTCAACACCGAGGACGTGCGGACCGCCAGCCGCACCCTGGTCGATTTCTCGCGGCCCATGCATGCGGATCTGGCGATCCTACGACGGTTCCTGTTCGAGCGGATGTATCGTCACTATCGCGTCAATCGCACCCGCAGCCAGGCGCGGCGCGTCTTGTCGCAACTGTTCGCCCTGTTCATGGCCGAGCCCGAGGTCATGCCGCCGGAATGGGGCGCGCCGGCCCTGACCGAGGACCGAACCCAGCGCTCGCGCGCGGTCTGCGACTATATCGCCGGCATGACCGACCGTTACGCCATCGAGGTGCACCAGAAGCTGTTCAGCCTCGACCTGGCGCTCGATCTGTGATTCGAAAGATGGACGCGGGGGCGTAGACTAGGCGTTCGGCGCGCGATTCGCGGCGCCGGACAGACGGCGGAGCGTGACCATGTCCTTTGAAGACGACGACAGACCGGGCCGGGGCGCCTATACGCCGCCGACGGACGACGACCTGCCGTTCCGCCGCAATTCCTACGACCCGCGCAGCGGCCGCAATGTCGGCTCGGGCGCTGGAAAGCCGCCGCCCGTCACCCTGATCGTCAGCGCGGTGGTGCTGCTCCTGCTGATCGTGGCGGTGATCTTCTTCTATCGTTCCGGCATGCGCGCCTCGACCGACGCGCCGCCCGCCGTGGGCCAGCCTGTGGGCGAGATGAAGTCCGCCCCGCCCATCGACGCCCAGCCGATCGACCCGGCCGAAGGCGTGCGCGTCTATCGCGACGAGGGCGAGACCACCGACGCGCCCGTAACGTTCACGCCGCCGCCTGAGGCGCCGCAGGCCCGCCCGGCCGCACCGGCGCCGATCGCTCCGACCGGACAGGGTCTGCCGCCCGCCCAGAGCGCACCTGCCGCGACGCCGGCTCCGGCTCCCGCCAGCCCGCGCCCGGCGCCGGCGGCCCCGACCGCCGCGCCTTCGACCAAGGCGACGACGCCCGCCGCCGCGACCGGATCGTCCGGCGTCCAGATCGGCGCCTTTTCCTCCACCGAGATCGCCGACCGCGAATACGCCGCCGTCGCCGGCCGCTTCGGCCAGTACGCCTCCGGCGCGCAGAAACGCGTGACCGAAGTGATCTCGGCCAACGGATCGACGCTGTATCGCACCACCTTCACGGGCCTGTCGCGGGAACGGGCCGTCGCCTTCTGCAACGCGCTGAAGGCCGCCGGCCGGGACTGCATCGTTCGGTGACATCGGCTGCGATCTACGGCTGCGCCGGCCATCGGCTGACGGAGGACGAACGGGCCTTCTTCGCCGAGGCGCGGCCGTGGGGTTTCATCCTGTTCCGGCGCAACATCGACACGCCCGAACAGGTGCGCGCCCTGACCGAAGAGATGCGCGCCGTCCTGGGCGACCCGGACGCGCCGATCCTGATCGACCAGGAGGGCGGGCGGGTCCAGCGCATGGGGCCGCCGCACTGGCCCAAATATCCGCCGGGCGCCGCCTATCTGAAGGCGACGAACGAGCTGGCGCAGGCGCGTGAGCTGACACGGCTGGGCGCACGTCTGATGGCGCACGATCTGCGCGAGGTCGGCGTGACCGTCGACCTGCTGCCGGTGCTGGACGTGCCGGTTCCCGGCGCCCACGACATCATCGGCGACCGCGCCTATGGCGTCGATCCCGAGACTGTCGCCGTGCTCGGCCGGGCGGCGGCGGAGGGGCTGCTGGCGGGCGGGGTTCTGCCCTGCATCAAACACATGCCGGGCCACGGCCGTGCCTTTGCGGATACGCACAAGGATCTGCCGACGGTTCATGCCGATCTGGACACGCTGGACGCCTGGGACTTTGCGCCGTTCAAGGCCCTGTCGGACATGCCGATCGGCATGACGGCGCACATCGTCTTTACCGCAATCGATCGCAAACATCCGGCGACGCAGTCGAAGAAGGCGATTCGCCTGATCCGCGAGCGGTTGGGATTCGGCGGCCTGCTGCTGTCCGACGATCTGGTGATGAACGCCCTTTCGGGCTCGTTGACCCAGCGCGCGCACAAGGCGCTGAAGGCGGGGTGCGATCTCGTCGTCCACTGGAACGGCGACATGGACGAAATGCGCCAGGTCGCCGAGGGCGTCGGGCCGCTGAAGGGCGGGGCGCGCCGCCGGGCGGAAGCCGCACTGGCCCGGATCGTGCGCACGCCCGAGCCGCTGGATTCCGTCGCGGGGCACGACCGCTTCTTCAAGGCCATGGGCGGTCGCATGGACGTCGCCAAGGGACCGGATGTGGGTGAGGCGCAGGCCTAAGGACCTATGACGGAGTCTTTCCAGCCCAATCTGGATTTCAACGCCGAGGAGGTGGAGGAGCGCGAGGCCTTCGTCGTCGATCTGGACGGCTATGAGGGACCGCTGCACGTCCTTTTGGCCCTGGCGCGAAACCAGAAGGTCGATCTCCTGAGGCTGTCGATCACCCAGCTGGCGGAACAGTATCTGGCCTTCGTGCATGAGGCGCGCAGGCGCAACTTCGCCCTGGCGGCGGACTATCTGGTGATGGCGTCGTGGCTGGCCTATCTGAAGTCGCGCCTGCTGCTGCCGCGCACCGAAAAGGGCAAGGCCGAAGAGCCGCCGGCCGAAGAGATGGCCGCCGCCCTGGCCTTCCGGCTGCAGAAGCTGGAGGCGATGAGAAAGGCCGTCGAACAGCTGATGGCCCGACCCCAGCTGAAACGCGACGTCTTCACGCGAGGTGATCCCGAAGCGACGGTGATCGTGCCGTCGGATCGTATCGACGCCAGCCTGTACGAACTGATGAGCGCCTATGTGGTGCAGCGTCGGCGCGAGGAGGCCCGTCGCTATGCCCCCGGCCAGCGGGTCGAGGCCTTTCCGTTGGAGGCCGCGCGCGACTGGCTGCGCGAGATCATGCCCAAGCTGGCCGACTGGACGCCGCTGGAACAGGTCGCGCCCCATCGTGAGGACAAAGAGGGGCCCAGCCAGGCCAGCTTTACGGCCTCGACCCTGTCGGCCAGTCTGGAACTGGTGAAGGAGGGGGCGATGGACATTCGGCAGAGCGAGGCGTTTGCGGACCTGTATCTGAAACGGCGCGGACCGGGCCTGCCGCTGGAGCTGACGCCGTGAGCGACCTGTCGTTCCAGCCCGACGAGGCCGAGATTGAGCGGCGAGTCGAGGCCCTGCTGTTCGCCGCCGCCGGGCCGCTGACCGCCGCCGAGATCGCCGCCCGCCTGCCCGAGAACTGCAATGTCGCGCGCGCCATCGCGGGGCTTCGCGCCCGCTACGAGGGGCGGGGGGTGGAGCTGGAATGCGTCGCCGACCGCTGGCGGTTCCGCACCGCGCCGGACCTGGCCTTCATGATGACGCAGGAGCGCGAGGAGCCGCGCCGTCTGTCCAAGGCCGCGCTGGAGACCCTGGCCATCATCGCCTATCACCAGCCCGTCACCCGCGCCGAGATCGAGAGCGTGCGGGGGGTGTCGATCTCCAAGGGCACGCTGGACCTGCTGCTGGAGATGGGGTTCGTGCGGCTGCGCGGGCGTCGGCGGACGCCGGGGCGGCCCGTCACCTATGCGACCACGGATCGGTTCCTGGAGCATTTCGGCCTGGCGACCCTGTACGACCTCCCCGGCGTTCAGGAGATGAAGGCGGCGGGTTTGCTGGACCTGTCGCTGCCGGTCGGCTTCGAGGTGCCGGACCCCACCAAGGCGTCCGAGGCCGACGACGAGGACGGCAGCCTGCCGCTGGAAGACGATGCGCCCGAGTTCGCCCAGGACTTCGTGGCCGAGGACCGCTGACGCCGTTCATTCCGTCTTAGCCGTCTTCGTCTATGCGAAACCCATGAGTAGCGTGGTGATTAAGTCGGATTGGCGGACGTGGAGCACTTTCAGGGTCGCCCTGATCCTGGCGCTGTCATCGATGATCGGCATGGCCGGCGTCCTGGCCATCGTCAGCCACGGCATCGACGCCCACCAGGCCCAAAAGGAACAGGCGCTGGTCGAGATGCATCTGAACCGGGCCCAGGAGGCGATGGGCGAGACCCTGATCGCGGGCTCTATCTGGGATGAAGCGGTCGGTCGCATGAACGCCCGTGATACGGGTTGGTACGACCGTTTCCTGGGCCAGATGTACGCCGCCCAGAACCGCCACGTCGCGACCCTGGGCTACGACGGACAGGGCAGCCTGTTCCGCCTCAGCCGCGACGGTCGCGCGACCTACGCCGGCGACGACGATCCATTCGCACGCGCCGCCCGGCCTGTGGTCGACCAGTTGCGCGCCGAGGCGGCCCAACGAGATCGGAGCGCCCACGCGGATGCGGCGGTCAGGCTGAAAGCCGCCTTCGCTCAGGTGGACGGCAATATCTATGTGATCGGCGCATCGACCGTCGTGCGCCACACGCCCCAAGGTCCGGTTCCGGCGTTCGACCCGGTCGTCGCCTCCTTCAAGCCGTTCCAGGCTGAACTGACGCCGCTGCGGACGCGGCTTGGACTCGGCAACGTGCGGTTCCAGCCCGGCGATGACGCACCGCCCCCCGGCATGGTCGGCGCGGATGTGCGCGATCTGGACGGACGGCTGCTGGGCCGCGTGGTATGGACCCCCGAACGGCCGGGCTATCAAATCCTGACACAGGCCGGGCCGCTTTTGCTTTTGTTGTTCGTCGTGCTGATCGTCGGCATGGCCGCCCTGTCCTGGAACACGGCGGCGGACGTGCGTCGGCTGCGTGCGTCGGAAGCGGCCTTGTCTGCGGCTCTGGAGCGCGCAGAGGCGGCCAATGTCGCCAAGACGCGGTTCCTGGCCAACGTCAGCCACGAGCTGCGCACTCCCCTGAACGGAGTCCTGGGCATGGCCGAGGTGATCGGCGCAGACCTGGTCACACCCCAACAGCGCGACCGGCTGGAGGTGTTGAAGGCGTCGGGCCGTCAGCAGCTGCGGTTGATCGAGGAGTTGCTGGACGTGGTGCGGCTGCGCGACGGCGCGGTGCAGCTGGAGACGCGGCCGTTCCGACCGGACAATCTGCTGCGCCGCATCGCCCTCGATTTCCGCGACGCCGCCAAGCCCAAGGCGTTGGGGCTTAAGGTCGAGGCGGCCAAGGGCGAATGGCTGGGCGATCCCGTCCACGTCGAGAAGGTGATGGCCGCCCTGACCGACAACGCCGTGCGCTTTACACGCAAGGGAGAGGTCGTGCTGCGGGCGCTGGGCGCCGAGCCCGGTCTGGTCCTGGAGGTGCAGGACACCGGTCCCGGCATGACACCCGCGGAGGCCGAGCGCCTGTTCGACGCCTTCGCCCAAGGCGACGATAGCAGCACCCGCGCGGCGGACGGGCTGGGTCTGGGCCTGACCTCGGCGCACGATCTGACCCGTCTGATGGGTGGCCGGATCGAGGTCGAGACTCGACCGGGCGTCGGCAGCCTGTTCCGCGTGATCCTGCCGCTGCAGCGCGTGACGTAGAGTCCGGATTGGGATGCGTCTGGCCCACGGCCGGACCGCTTGAATTCGCCTTGCATTTAGCAATGTTCCTAATTAGGAAAACTCCTATGAACACTCTGTTCAAAGCCCTGTCCCACCCCGTGCGCCGTCGCATCATCGCCATGCTGCGCTCCGGTCCCTTGGCCTCGGGCGATATCGCCGCCGCCTTCGACATGAGCTGGCCCACCATCACGGGGCACCTGAACGCCCTGAAGGACGCCGGCCTGGTCAGTCCCGAGCGCGAGGGTCAAACCATCCGCTACAGGCTGGAGATTTCGGCTGTGGAAGAGGCCATGGCCTTTCTGATGGACATCGCCGGAACCGGCCAGGGCGAAGCCGCCCTGCCCCACGCCGCCCAGCCCTGCGCTGCAAAGGCGCCGCGTAGATGAAGCCCCGCCTGTCGCTGCTTGATCATCTGACCATCGCCGCCTTCGTCGTGCAGGCGGGGTTCGCCGCCTATGTCGCGCTGATGGGGCCGACGACGCCGATCCCGCTGCACTGGAACGGCGACTGGCAGGTCGACCGCTGGGGAAGCCGCAATGAGTTCGCCGTCGCACTTGGCGGCATGACGGTCATCGGCTTCATCGCGAGCGCCGGCTTGGGATTGGCGGCTCTGCGCGCCGAAGCGACCGGCGACCACGCCCGTCGCCGTTCCATGCGGATCGGCCAAGGCATCGGTCTGTTCGTCTTCACCGCCATCGGCCTGTTGATGAGCTGGGCGGGGCTCGGGCGCGCCACGACCGAAACCGGCCCCCTCGTCATGATGGGCGCGGTGTCGCTGATCCTTCTGGTCACAGGCGCCTTCCTCGGTCGCGTCGCGCCCAATCCGCTGGTCGGTGTCCGCACGCCCTGGAGCTACAAGAGCCGCCTCGCCTGGGACCGCTCCAACCGTCTGGCCGGGCGTCTGTTCTGCTTGCTGGGCCTGGCCGGTCTGATGGCCGCGCCCTGGATCGGTCAGCCCCTCGGAATCAACGCCCTGGTCGGGGGCGTGCTGCTCAGCGCCGGTCTGTCGGTCGCCGAGAGCTGGCGCGTGTGGCGCGCCGATCCGAACCGCCAGCCCTTCTGATCCTCGCCAAGGAGTCTGCCCCATGCTCAGCCTCGCCGTCGCACTCGCCGCCCTGGCCGCCCCCGTCTCGACCGAGATCGTCCTGCCGTCCCAGCCGGCGCCGCTGCATGGAACCCTGCTGACGCCGCCGGGCGCCTCGGCCGTGGCGGTCATCCTACCCGGCTCGGGCCCCACGGATCGCGATGGGAACAGTCCGATGGGCGTCGCGGCGGGAACCTATCGGATGCTGGCCGAGGGGCTGGCGGATCAAGGGATCGCCACCCTGCGGATCGACAAGCGCGGCATCGCCGCCAGCGCCGCCGCCGGCCCGGCCGAGGCCGATCTGCGGTTCGACGCCTATGCCGCCGACGCCCGCGCCTGGGCCGCCGAGGCCGCCGCGCGCGCCGGCAAGCCCTGCGCCTGGCTGATCGGCCACAGCGAAGGCGCCCTGGTCGCCCTGGTCGCCCTCAAGGCGGTCGCGGGCGGTGACGACCCCGAATCCAGCAAGGTCTGCGGCCTGATCCTGCTGGCCGGCGCCGGCCGCCCGGCGGGGGTGATGCTGCGTGAACAGTTGACCGCCCTGCCCGATCCGCTGAAGACCCAGGCCTATGACGCCCTGACCGAACTGGAGGCCGGCCGCACGGTCGCCGAGCCGCCCGCCGCCCTGGCCGCGCTGTTTCGCCCGTCGGTCCAGCCCTATCTGATCTCGTGGCTGCCGCTGGACCCCGCCATGTTGCTCGCCGCCTATGACGGCCCGGTCTTCATCGGCCAGGGAACCACCGACATCCAGGTCGGGATTATCGACGCCCAGGCCCTGGCCGCCGCCGACCCGGACGCGACCCTGAAGCTGTGGGACGGCGTGAACCACGTTCTCAAGACCGCCCCCGCCGACCGCGCCGGCAATCTGGCGACCTACGCCGACCCTGACCTACCGCTGGCCCCGGGCGTGACGCAGGACGTGGCGGCCTTCATCAGGACGAACGCCGCCCGCTGATTTCGGGCGGGACACGAACGCGGAAACAATCCGCCTGATTCATTTCGATGATTAGCTAATCATCACATCATGAGTTCGGTATTCAAGGCCCTGTCCGATCCTACCCGTCGCCGGGTGCTTCAGCTCCTGCGTCGGGGACCGATGAGCGCGGGTGAGATCAGCGACCGGTTCGACGTCTCCAAGCCCGCCATGTCGGCGCACTTCGCGGTGCTGAAGGAGGCCGACCTGGTTCATGCGGAAAAGGCCGGAAAGTCCGTCCTCTATCACCTGAAGCTATCGGTGCTCGAAGAGGCGCTGCTGGGCTTCGTCCAATCATTTGAACCCGGCGCGGAAACGCCCCGGTCCGCGGAGGAGACCACACGATGAGAAAAGACCTGATCCCCAGCCTGATCTGGGCCGGCGGCCCGATCGCCGTGGCCCTGGCCGCCTCGACCGCGCGCAACATGGGCTATCTCGACGGCGACACGGTCAACCGCATCGTCCTGGGCGCGACCGGCCTGCTGATCGCCTGGTACGGCAACCGCCTGCCCAAGACCTTCGCCCCCAGCGCCCACGCCCGCCGCGTCAATCGCGTCGCCGGCTGGTCGATGGCGATCAGCGGCCTGACCTACGCCGCCCTGTGGGCCTTCGCCCCCTTCCCGGCCGCCCAGATCGGCGGCTGCGGCGCGGTGATCGCCGGCATGGCGGTGACGCTGGGCTACTGTCTGTCGCTGCGGGCCAGGCCACGGACGGTCTGAACCTACCCCTCGTCCAACTGCTCCCGCGCCATCTCGGCCAGGTCGAAGAAGCGCTCGCGCACTTCTGCGGCATAGGGGTTGTCGCGTTCGATGGCGTGGAAGACGGCGGGGCTGTCGTGGCGGACCATGTCGACGGCCTGCATCAACCGCTCGAAGCTGGCCGTTGTCATCCGCGTCGGCAGGGGCTCCATCTTCAGCAGCACCCGCGCGATCAGATGGGTCAGCCCCTGAACCGTCGCGGCCTCGCGGTCGTGCTCTTCCGGCGTGACCTCGAACACCCTGAGCTTCAGCGCGCGCCGGCAGAAGGCGGCGACGCGCCGAGCGTCATTCCCGCCCCGTACCTCGCACACGGCGATCCTCAGCCCCGCGATCCCGTCGCGCGCGCTCTGCGGACCGAACAGCGGGTGCGTGCCGACGATCCGCACCGTGTCCGGCAAGATGTCCGCCATCAGACGCGCCGGCTTCACCTTCACCGAGCCGACGTCGATCACCAGGGCGTCGGGCCGCAGGTGCGGCGTGATCGCGCGGAGTGTCTCCTCCAGCGTCCCGACCGGCACGGCCAGGATCACCACCGGACAGGCGGCCGCCGTCGCCAGGTCGGCCAGGGTCGCCACCCCCTCGCCATCCGTCGCCACCGGATCGTGGGCGATCACCTCGAACCAGGCCGACAGATGTCGCGCCGTCAGCCGGCCGAAGGCGCCGAAGCCGATCAGGCCGAGACGGGGTTTCGCCACACCCACCGCCGCCCTATCCACTACCGTCGTCATCCTCGGGCTTGACTCGAGGACCGGGCGCGGATCGAGCTGTGCGCCTGCCGCTGACGCAATGCGGCGGCCCCTCCGGTCCTCGGGTCAAGCCCGAGGATGACGGCGTGGGGGTGGAAGGCGGAGCGAAGCGAACTCACAGCGTCTCCATGAACCGCACCGGCCGGCCGTGCGCCGATCCGATCAGTTCGCCGTCCTGCATCACCACCCGGCCACGCACGATGGTCGCCATCGGCCAGCCGGTCGCCTCCACCCCGTCGAACGGGGTCCAGCCGCAGCGCGTGGCCTGCTGGTCATGGGTGATCGTGCGCTTCGCCTTCAGGTCCACGATGGTCAGGTCGGCGTCATAGCTGACGGCCATCCGCCCCTTGTTGGCGGTGCCGAACACCCGCTGCGCCCCCGCCGAGGTCAGGTCGATGAACCGCTCCAGCGACAGACGCCCATTGGCCACCTGCGTCAGCATCAGCGGCACCAAGGTCTGCACCCCCGGCATGCCGGACGGCGAGGCCGGATAGGGTTTGGCTTTCTCTTCCTTGGTGTGCGGCGCGTGGTCGGAGCCCAGCACATCGGCCACGCCCTGCTGCATCCCCCACAGCCACAGGGCGTCCACATGTTCCTGCGACCGGATCGGCGGGTTCATCTGGGCGTAGGAACCCAGCCGTTCATAGGCTTCCGGCCCGACCAGGGTCAGGTGCTGGGGCGTGATCTCGACGGTGGCGACATCCTTGTGGAAGCGCAGGAACTCCATCTCGTCCCGGGTCGTGACGTGCAGCACGTGGATGCGCGCGCCCGTCTCCTTGGCCAGACCGACCAGACGGCGGGTCGAGCGGATGGCGCTTTCGGCGTCGCGCACCTCGGGGTGGCTGGTCCAGTCGCCGGCGCGGGCCAGGCCCCGCCGCTCCACCAGCCGGTATTCGTCCTCGGAGTGGAAGGTGGCGCGGCGGCGCACGTTCGACAGAACCTTCCTCACCCCCTCGTCATCGGCGATCAGCAGGTCGCCGGTCGAGGCGCCCATGAAGATCTTGACCCCGCAACAGCCGGGCAGCCGCTCCAGTTCGTCCAGATAGTCCGCATTCTCATGCGTGCCGCCGATGTAGAAGGCGTGGTCCGTCCACATCCGGTCCTTAGCGCGAACCAGCTTGTCGGCCATGGTGTCGGGGTCGGTGGTGTTGGGATTGGTGTTCGGCATCTCGAACACGGCGACGACGCCGCCCAGGGCCGCCGCGCGGCTGCCCGTCTCCAGATCCTCCTTCCACTCCAGCCCCGGTTCGCGGAAATGGACCTGGGTGTCGATGACGCCGGGCAGGACCGTCAGCCCCGCAGCGTCGAACGTCTCGCCCGCCGAGGCCTGGCTCAGGTCGCCGATGAAGGCGATCTTGCCGTCGATCACGCCCACGTCGGCCATGCCGCGTCCGGCGTGGTTCGCCACCTCGCCGCCCCGGACGATCAGGTCATAGGTCTGGGTCATCGCCGCACGTCCTCAATCCATTCACCGCCATCCTCGGGCTTGACCCGAGGATCGGAACGTCCGCATCGCAGAAATCGACGCGTCAGCAAGCCGCTTGTACCGGAATCCAGTCTGCTTGCGGAACCCCCGATCCTCGGGTCAAGCCCGAGGATGACGCAGCAAAACAGTCAGTGAGCCCGCGCCGTCAGCACCTTCATCGCCGTCTTCAGCACCCGTTCCCACGGCAGGTCCATCATGTGCTGGATCGCCTGGTTCAGACGCGGGTCCAGGGTCTTGAACTCCTGATAGGTGCGCGGTCCGCGCACGGCATGGCCCTTCCACGGGCCGCGCGTCGTCTCGTCCGAGGGGCCGAAGACGGCGATGGTCGGAACCCCCGCCGCCACGGCCAAATGCGTCCAGATCGAATCCGCCCCGATGTAGAGCGCCGCCTGAGAGATCGCCGCCGCCGTCTGCAGCCGCGTCAACCTGCCCTGTAGCTCGATCACCCGCGCGCGCGGCACGGCGTAGCGGATGGTGTGGGCCGCCTCGCGGTCGACCTCCTCGCCCACGATCATCAGCCGACCGCCCGCCAGCGGCCCGTCGTCGGCCAGCAGCTTGGTCGCCACCTTGGCGTAGCGTTCGGCCGGCCAGCGCTTGCCCATCCATTCCACGCCCGGACCGACCGCCAGGATCGGCCCGTCGCCGCCCGAGGCGGGAAACAACCCCTTCGCCTCGTCCAGCGTCTCGTCGGAGAAGAACAGGCGCGGGGCCGGCGTCTCATCCGGCTCCAGCTTCAGCACCGCCGCCGCCGCCTCGACCGCGTGCAGGCCCTCCGGCGTCTTGCCGCGCACCGCCCGTCGTTCGCGCCGCAGCTTGCCCGACAGGTCCGAGCCGCGCATGTCCACGATCAGGCCCCATTTGGTCCCGCGCACCTGGTTCCACAGGGCGATCCATTCGAAATGGCCCTCGCGCTCCAGCACGATGGTCTTGGCCAGGCGCGGAGTGTCGGCGAACAGGGGCGCGGAGGCGGCCGATCCGACGATGGTGAAGACCGCCTGCGGCAGGCTGTCGACCAGATGCGCCAGCACGCCGGACGACAGGATCGCGTCCTCCGCGTCCGCCTCGGCGATGTACAGGATGGGAAACCGCCCGATCATGACGTGTGGAATACAGGGATTCTATCGCAGGTTCAGCGCCAAACGACTGTTTCCACAGGCGGACGTCCTGCGTTACAGCGACGCGGATGAGCCAGCCGCCCTCCACGCCCGATCCCGCCTCCCTCGCCGCCCTCGACCGCTTCAAGGCCCAGCGCGTCACGGCCATCTATCGGCTGGACCTGATCGCCAAGGGGGCCGTGATTTCCTACGAGGACGGCACGCCGGTCGACATGGCGTCCGAAAAGGCCCGGCTGGAACAGATGGTCGCCGACATGGATCGCCGCATCGCCCAGCTTGAACGAACCCTGGGGTGAGCCTTCCCCTCCTCCCCGACCGGACCTGCGGCGGCTGCGTCGAATGCTGCCGGGTCATTCCGCTGGCCTTGCCCGAACTGGCCAAGCCGACCGGCGAGCTTTGCGCCTATTGCGTCGACGGCGCCGGCTGTTCGGTTCACGAGATCCGGCCGAACACCTGCCGCATCTGGTTCTGCCTGTGGCGGGTGATCGAACTGGACGAGGCGTGGCGGCCGGATCGCAGCGGCGTCATCGTGCGCCCGGACGGCATCGAGGACGGGATCATCACCCTCTATGTCCTGCGCCGCTCGGACTTCCTGGCCTCGACCGACCTGTTCGTCACCGTCGCCGGCTGGATCGCCGAGGGGATCGAGGTCGCGCTCAGCATTCCCGGCCCGGTCGGCACCTATCCGGCCCGCGCCGTCGTCACCGACTGGCTGCGCCCCGCGATCGAGGACGGCGACACGCAGGATTTCGTGACCCGTGTGATCCGCTCGCTGGACACCCTGGCCGAACACGACTTCCAGCCCGACGGCGTCGTGGCGCGTTACGCGGTGGTTTGAGAAGCGCTCTCAACATCCTATCTAGCGCCCATGTCCATCGCCCGCCTTTCCAACCGCGCCCTGATCTCGATCACCGGCGATGACGCCAGACCCTTCCTGCACACTCTGCTGACCCAGGATGTGGAGACGCTGACCGACGGCGAAGTGCGTTTCGGCGCCCTTCTGTCCCCGCCCGGCCGGCTGCTGTTCGACCTGTTTCTTCTGGGACAGGCTGACGGCGTCTTGCTGGACGTCGCGACCGAGCGCCGCGACGCCCTGATCCAGCGCCTGTCGATGTACAAGCTGCGCGCCAGGGTCGAGGTCGCCGCCGACGACCGGCCCGTCTTCGCCGCCTGGCCGGATGCGCCCGCCGGCTTCATCCCCGACCCCCGCACGCCCCTGATGGGCGGCCGTCTCTATGGCGAGGCGATTCCGGACGCCTCCGAGGCCGACTACGACGCCCACCGCCTATCCGTCGGCGTGCCCGATCCCACGGCCGACGCCCCGCAGGACAAGACCTATCCGATCGAGGCCGATTTCGACCTGTTGAACGGCATCGATTTCCACAAGGGCTGTTTCGTCGGTCAGGAGACGACCTCGCGCATGAAGCGCCGGGGCGCGATCAAGAACCGGATGCTGCCGCTGGACTTCGACGGCCCGGCCCCCGCCTTCGGCGCCGAAGTGCTGAAGGGCGAACTGCGCGCGGGCGAGGTGCTGTCGGGCCGTGACGGTTCGGTCATGGCCCTGCTGCGGGTCGACCGGCTCGACGGCGACCTGACGGTCGACGGACGCCCCGTGCGCTTGCGCAAGCCCGCCTGGATGGGCGAGGACGTCATCCCTTCCCCCAATGCGTGAGACCAAACCCATGAAGCTCGCCGACCACATCGTCCTCGTCACCGGCGGGGCGCGCGGCGTCGGCGCCGCCAGCGTCCGCGCCTTCGCCCGTGAAGGCGCCCGCGTCGTCATCAACTGGAGGAACAGCGGAGAGGCGGCGAACGCTTTAGCCGCCGAGATCGGCGACCGCGCCCTCGCCTTTCAGGCCGACGTGACCGACCGCGCGGCCGTGGACGCCATGGTCGCCCAGGCTCAGGCCCATTTCGGCGCGCCGGTCTCCACAGTCGTCAACAACGCCCTGGACTACAGTTTCAACGGCGACGCCCGCTCCCGGATGACCGCCATCGACTGGGACGAGATGGACCGCCAGTTCTCGACCGTCATGCGCGGCGCCCTGAACCTGATTCAGGCGACGGCGCCCGGCATGGCCGCCGCCCGGTTCGGCCGCGTCGTCAACATCGGCACCAACCTGTTCCAGAATCCGGTCGTGCCCTACCACGACTACACCGCCGCCAAGGCCGCGCTTCTGTCCCTGACCCGCACCGCCGCCGGCGACCTGGGCCCCGACGGGATCACCGTCAACATGGTCTCGGGCGGCCTGCTTCGCACCACCGACGCCAGCGCCGCCACGCCCGAGGCCGTCTTCGACCTGATCGCCGGCATGACCCCGCTGCGCTCGGTGACGACGCCCGAAGAGTTCGCCGACGCCGTTCTGTTCTTCGCCTCGCCGTGGAGCCGCGCGGTGACGGGGCAGAACCTGGTGGTCGACGGCGGACTGGTCAGGGACTGATCGCGCCTTTCCTCGACCGGAACATACTGGCAACATCGGCGCATGATCGATTCGAACGCCCAGGGCCGCTGCGGCTGGTGCGGGACCACGGACCCGCTCTACATCGCCTATCACGACACCGAATGGGGCGTGCCCGAACGCGATCCGCGCGCCCTGTGGGAAAAGCTGACCCTGGACGGGTTTCAGGCGGGTCTGGCCTGGATCACCATTCTGAGGAAACGCGAGGGCATCCGCGACGCCTTCGACGGCTTCGATCCCGAGATCGTCGCCCGTTATGGCGAAGACGACATCCAGCGCCTGCTGAATGATCCCCGCATCATCCGCTCGCGCGCCAAGATCAAGGCCGCCATCCGGGGCGCCCAGATCTGGCTGGAGATGCGCGACAAGGGCGAAGACTTCTCCGAATGGCTGTGGTCCTTCGTCGGCGGCGAACCGATCCACGCGTCCTTCGCCGATTATCGCCAGGCGCCGACCCAGACGGCGGAATCGGTCGCCATGGCCAAGGCGCTGAAGAAGCGCGGCTTCAACTTCTGCGGCCCCGTCATCGTCTACGCCTTCATGCAGGCCGTCGGCATGGTCAACGATCACCAGACGACCTGCTTCCGTCACGCCCAGGTTCGTGCGATGGGCGGCCATGGCTAAGTCGCCCGCGCCTTCCCGCGCCTCCCCGACCCTGACGTTCGAGACCCTGCTGGCCCAGAGGGTCAACGGCCCTGTCTGCGGTGTGGACGAGGCGGGGCGCGGGCCGTGGGCGGGGCCGGTGTCGGCGGGGGCGGTGATCCTGAACCCGGACGACCTGCCGCCCGGCATCGACGATTCCAAGGCCCTGACCGAGAAACGCCGCGACGAACTGGCGATCCAGATCAAGGCGCGGGCCGTCGCCTGGGGCGTCGGTTTCGCGTCGGTCGAGGAAATCGACGAACTGAACATCCTGAAGGCCACGGGCCTGGCCATGTGTCGCGCCATCGAACAGCTGGCGGTCACGCCGGTCGCGGCGCTGGTGGACGGCAACTATCGCTTCGCCCTGCCGTGCGAGGTTCAGACGGTGGTCAAGGGCGACAGCCTGTCCCTATCCATCGCCGCCGCCTCCATCCTGGCCAAGACGGCGCGGGATCGGCTGATGATCGAACTGGACGACCGCCATCCCGGCTACGGCTTCGCCAGACACAAGGGCTATAATGCGCCCATCCATCAGGCGGCCTTGCACAGCCTTGGTCCCTGCCCGGCGCATCGCCGCACCTGGGCCCCGATCCGCGCCCTGCTGGCCCAGGACTGAAAGCCGACGTCAGACGTGCATGAAGGCGCCCAGCATCGCGCCCATAAGGGCCGCAATGGCGACGCCGGCCAGGATAATGAGCCAGCGCGGCGGTGGGCGCAGCTGGGGTTCGGCGTCGATCTCATCCACCGTTTCGCGCCGGCCGAAGGTCTGGACGCGGGCGGTATCGCGCGACCGCATCATGGCGGGGTTCGCCTCGCGGGCGGATGATCCGGTCGTGGGCGGCGGCGACATCATGCCCCGGAAACGGCGGGTTCGGCCCCCGGTTCCTAAGGCCAAGCCAGAAACCTGAAAAGAATCAGGCCGCGACAGCCAGGGTCACGGGCCGTTCCGTCGCCACGAACAGATACTCGACGTTCCTCAGCCGCCCCACCTGGCCGACCTTTTCGCCCTTAGGATTGTGGATGCCGATGCGCGCCCCGACGTAGCGGGGGTGGCCGATCGCCACCACCTGCACATGGCCGCGCGCCGCCAGCATGGCCTCCAGCTCGGCCCGGCTCAGATAGCCTTCGTCGTTGAAGCTGACGATCAGGTTCGGCGCCCGGACCCCTTCGATCACTGACTTCAGGGCCGGGCCGATGCCGGGGCGGCTGTTGAAGGGGCTCTTGCGCGTCTTCACGTCCACCCGCTTGTTCGCCACCCCATAGGTCTCGGGCTTGTCCCACAGCACCAGGCTTTCCCAGCAGTGGTAGTTGGCCAGATAGGAGTGCTGGTTGTAGGGCGGGTCCAGATAGACAAGGTCCGCCTCCACCTGATCGGCCATCTGAACGGCATCGGCGCAGGTGGCGCGGCATCCGCCCGGAACGCCAGGGACAAGGTCGGGCAGCCGCAGATCTAGGGATTTCAGGGCCCGCGGCGCCCACTGTTTCATATAGGCCATCTGCACCCCGGCGGTGGAATCCACCCGATCCGCCCCCTCCATCAGGCTGACCAGGACCACGGCCTTCAGTTCCGGCTCCAGCGCCAGGGTCTCGATCCGCTCGCGCATGGCGTCGATCCGCGCGCCGTTGTCGGGGTGGAAATAGCGCGCATCGTGGCAGAAGGTCTGGGTGAACCAGCCCGCTTCGGGTTTCACGCTCCGCAGTTCCGCCAGAACCGTTTCGGCCTTGTCGGCCCACCGCTCCCGATCCGCCTGGACATAGGCGGTGGCCAAGGCGTGAGCATAGGCGTTGTGGTCGTTCGACCAGACCGAGAAACCCTGTTTCTTCAACGCATGACCGACCCGCGCCGTGCCAGAGAACAGGTCGCATACCCGCCCGCCCTGCGGCAGCACGCCCGACACGGCGCCTGTCACCCGGCCCAGCAGGGCGCGCTTGGAGCCGATGTATTTGATCATGCCGCCCGCCGACTCATACCCCGAGACTAGGGCCTGACGTCCGCGATAGGAACCGTGTCCGCCTTCAGCGCCCCTTGCGGCCGCCCTTGACGCTGGGCGCATGGGCCAGACGCAGCAGGTTCGCCGCCCCAGGCGCGCCGAACGGCGTGCCCGCGAGGATCAGCACCCTCTGCCCCGGCTCGGTCAGACCATATTTGACCGCCCCGTTGACGGCGTCGTCCGTCACGGCCTCCAGCGAGTCCGGCTGGTCGCCCAGCCGCGTCTCCAACCCCCAAACCAGGGCCAGACGCCGCGCCGTGTTCGGATTGGGCGTCAAAACCAGGATCGGCTTCAGCGGCCGTTCGCGCGCCATGCGCCGCGCCGTGCCGCCCAGGGTGGTGAAGACCACCAGACAGCCGGTCGACGGGGCGCTGGCCGCCATCGCCGCCGCACCCACCAGGGCGTCCACGTCCTGTTCGTCCATGCCGGGCTGTTCGGCCCGCATCAGGCTGGGCCACATCGGATCGCGTTCGACCCGCTCGATGATCCGGCTCATGATGCCGACGGATTCCAGCGGATAGTCGCCCGAGGCCGTCTCGGCCGACAGCATCAGGGCGTCGGCGCCTTCGTACACGGCGTTGGCCACGTCCGTCGCCTCGGCGCGGGTCGGGGCCGGGGCGCTGGTCATGGATTCCAGCATCTGGGTGGCCACGATCACCGGCACGCCGCGATTGCGGGCGGCGCGGACGATCTGTTTCTGCGCCACGGGCACGTCCTCGGGGTCCAGTTCGACGCCCAGGTCGCCGCGCGCAACCATGACCCCGTCGCAATAGTCTAGAATGGCCTCCAGATCGGCCAGGGCCGCAGGCTTCTCGATCTTGGCCAGACAGGCGGCCTGGCCGTTCACGATCCGCTTCAGCTCGGCCATGTCCTCGGGCTTCTGAACGAAGCTGAGGGCCACCCAGTCGACGCCCAGACGCAGCGCAAAAGCCAGGTCTTCGCGGTCCTTGGGGGTCAGGGCGGACACGGGAATGACCGCCTCCGGCACCGCGACGCCCTTGCGGTCCGACAGTTTGGAGCCGCTTTCGACCGTCACATCGGCCCAGTCGTCGGTGCGCTCGCCCACGCGCAGGCGCACCCGCCCGTCGTCCAGCAGCAGCAGCATTCCGGTGCGCAGGGCCTTGAAGATTTCGGGGTGCGGCATCTGCACCCGCGTTTCGTCGCCCAGCTCGGGATTCAGGTCGAAACGCATCCGGTGGCCCGGCTTGACCGAAATCTCGACGTCCTTGAACCGACCCAGCCTCAGTTTCGGCCCCTGCAGGTCGGCCAGCACGCCCAGCGGCCGCTGCAAGGCCATCTCGGCGCCGCGCACCGCCTTCAGGGCGGCGGCGTGGTCTTCGTGCGAGCCGTGGCTGAAGTTCAGGCGGAACACGTCCACCCCGGCCTGAGCCAGGGCCTTGACCGTGCCGGGCGCACGGCTGGCGGGCCCCAGTGTCGCGACGATGCGGGCGCGGCGGGCTCTGTTCATGGACGTTTCCTGTCAGCTCTCAGATGTCACCCTTGCGGACGACACGGGCGATTTGCCCCCTTGTGCCTTTGAAACTTCCTTAGCGTAAGACCGCCGCGCCGCCGGGAAACACGAGTTTATGGCGCCGAAACAGGAGTTTATCGCGCAGGCGTCGATTCCGTCGCCGGACAGTCCGAAACCGCGAACCCGTTCAGGTCCATGCAGCGGCCCTCGACCTTCGGCGCGGGCACGCCCATCACGTGAGCCAGGGTCGGGGCGATGTCGACGGTGCGGATCGGCAGGAACCGCTCCTCGCCATGGGCGCCGGGCCACCAGAAGATGATGGGCACGCGGCGATCAAACTCCCACGGGGTGCCGTGTCCGGCCAGGGTTCCGCCGACGCGCCCGCCCAGATTGGCGGCCTGGGCGAAGGCGATCATGATGTCGGGCGAACGCTCCGGCACGGTCGACAGGCGCATCCGCTCGCGCACCGTCATCATCTCGGGCTGGCGCGTGTCGGGCAGCGGATCGGTCAGCAGTCGGTCGCGCGTCTCGACAAAGGCGACGTCGGGCACGGCGCGCAGCATCTCTACGGCGGCTTCCGCCACCTGGGTCCGCAACGGATCGGGCAGAGAGCGCAGTTCCTTGTCCGCCACCATCAGGCCGCTGCCGCCCATCTGCAAAGGATTGGCGTCCAGATTGAAGCGCTGGCGCAGCGTGGCGTTGATCGCCGCGATCGGCGCCAGGTCGACGCGGTGCGCGTTCGGATAGCCATGCTGATGCAGGCGTTCGACAAAGTCCGAACCGCCGTGGTCCGCCGTCAGAACCACCAGCGCGCCGCCCGGAACCTGAGCCAGCTTGTCCAGGAAGGCGCCCAGGGCCGCGTCCAGACGATACATCTGTTCGCACATCTCCGGCCCCTGGGTGCCGAAGGCGTGGCCGATGCGGTCGGTGGCGGACAGGCTGACGCCCAGCATGTCGGTCGTCGCGCCCTGCCCCAGCCGCTGGCTGTCCAGCAGATATTCGGCAGCCTTCAGCGTCTGTTCGTCCAGCAGGGGCGAGGTGTCGAACTTCAGCCCCGCAGGCGGCAGGACCGAATGGAAGGTCTGGCCGCGAATGGTCCAGTCGCCCGCCCGCGCTCGGCAATCGTCATGCTGATAGTCCCAGGTCACGGGATTGGCCGCCATCCAAGCCTTGAACCCGGTGTTGAAAGCCGTCACCGGCGCCAGCCTGGCCTCGGCCGTCTGGCCCGGCTCGACATAGGTGGTCAGGCCGAAGCCGTCGGTGAACCAGAAGGCTTGGCCCTGATGCCCCGCCAGATTGATGGCGCCGCGATCCTTGCCCGAGACGGCCATGACCCTGCTGTTTGGGCTGACAGCCTTCAGCCAGTCGCCGACGGTGGTGGCGCGCAGCTGGTCCGGGCCGACGGGGCCGTTGTCGGTGTCGTCACGGCCATGCGCCAGATGGTTCTGCGGCGCGGCCAGGCAATAGACTTCCTTGCCTGTCGCGGCATCGATCCAGTCGTTGGCGGGGATGCCGGTTTCTGCGGGATGCATTCCCGTGAGGACGGTGGAGTGACCGGGGCAGGTCTCGGTCAGGCCGTGGGTCTGATAGCCGTTGGTCGACACCAGCCCCTGATCGGCTATGCGGCGCAGGCCGCCCGTGTACCGGCTGCGGTACTGGTTGAACAGATTGGCGCTGAACTGATCGACCACGATGGTCACGATCAGCTTCGGCGGCGCGACGGCGGCGACGGTCTGAGGCGGCGCTTTCCGGGCGACGGCAGGCGCCGCCGTCAGGCCAAGCGTGACGGCGACGGCGGCGAGGACAGCGACACGCGACAGAGACATCTCTTCACTCCAGAACAATCCTGGGGACCTTAACCGAGCCGCGTTGCAGACGCATGACGACGGCTTGATTCAGTGTGCGGGCGCACCGCGCATCCGTCCGATCTGCTGCACGATCAGGACGATGATCCCGCCCACGACCAGGCCGATCAGGGCAGAGCCCAACGCCGTCACAAGCCAGGCGACCAAGCCGCCCAGCGGCCCGAACACATGGCCGACGCCGTGGGCCAGATGCTCGAGCGGCTGGGCCGGCCAGGCCAGGCCCAACCGGTGCGTTCCGTGCACCAGGATGCCGCCGCCGACCCACAGCATGGCGGCCGTGCCGATGGCGCCCAGGGCGTTCATAACCACCGGCATCCCCTTGACCAGGCCGCGCCCCACGGTTCGCACGCCGCTGTTCGGACGCTGCGCCAGATGCAGGCCGATGTCGTCCATCTTCACGATCAGCCCGACCACTCCATAGACGGCGACGGTCATCGCCACCCCGACCACCAGCAGAACGACGGCCTGGGTCAGGACCGGCTGCGCCGCCACGTCGGCCAGGGCGATGGCCATGATCTCCGCCGACAGGATCAGATCGGTGCGGATGGCGCCGGACACGGTGGCTTTCTCCAGCAGTTTGGGATCGGTCTCGCTCGGCGCCGCCTCTTCATGGCCGCCGTGACCGAAGGCCTCCAGCAACTTTTCGGCCCCTTCGAAACACAGATAGGTCCCGCCGCACATCAGGAGCGGCGTGATCGCCCAGGGCGCGAAGGCCGTCAGCACCAGGGCCACCGGCAGGATCAGCAGCAGCTTGTTGCGCAAGGATCCGACCGCGATCTTGCCGATGATGGGCAGTTCGCGGCTGGGCGACAGGCCGGTCACATAACGGGGCGTCACCGCAGCATCATCGACCACCACCCCCGCCGCCTTGGCCGAGGCCTTGCCTGCCGCCGCCCCGACATCGTCGATGGAGGCCGCGGCCAGACGCGCGATCCCGGCCACGTCGTCGAGCAGGGCGATCAATCCGGAGGGCATCGGGCGGCGTCTTTCTCAATCAACGAACCGCACCTGCCTATGCGGCCCGGCGGCGATTGTCGATCACCCATCGCCGCAGGTTCCGCCGCTCAGACCACCCGTGTGTGGCGCCCTTCCCCGACCGTGTGGGGATCGAAGGCGGCGCAGACGGCGCGAACGAAGGGCCGGCCGCGCGGCGATACGCTCACGCGTCCCGCTTCCACCGTGATCAACCCGTCGTCGTGGAACCGCGCCAGACGCGGCCAGGCCGGGGCCGTGTCGGCCGGTCCCCGTCCATGAGCTTGGGCCAGGGCGGGCACATCGACCTGAAAGTCGCACATAAGCCGTTCGATGATCGCGCCGATGAAGGCGTCACGCGGGTTCAGGGCCACGCCTCGCGCCACGGGCAGGTCGCCGGCGACGACCGCCGCGCGCCAGTCCCGCTCCTGCGCGTGGTTCTGGACGAATCCCCTCGGCGTGCGGCTGATGGACGAGGCGCCCAGCCCGATCAGCACCTGGGCCGTATCGGTCGTATAGCCCTGGAAGTTGCGATGCAGCCGGCCGCTCCGCGCAGCCGCCGCCATGGAATCGTGCGGCAGGGCGAAATGATCCAGACCGATCGCCTGCCAGCCCTTGGCGGCCAGGTAACGCGACGCCGCCTGGCTCTGGGCGAAGCGGGCCTCGGCGTCCGGCAGATCGGCCGCGTCGATCAGCTTCTGATGCGGCTTCATCCACGGCACATGGGCATAGCCGAACAGGGCGATCCGTTCGGGCGACAGGGTCGTCACCCGCCCCAGGGTGTTGATCAGGTTTTCCACGGTCTGCAGCGGCAGGCCGTACATCAGGTCCAGATTGACCGAGGTCACGCCCTGGGTCCGCAGCCCCTCGACCGCCGCCTGGATGCTGTCGAAGGTTTCGGGGCGATTGACCGCGGCCTGGACGCGCGGCGACAGGTCCTGCACCCCCAGGCTGGCGCGGCTCAGGCCGATGCGGCCGGCGGCCTCCATCCATTCGGGCGTCAGGACCTCGGGGTCCAGCTCGGCGGCGACCTCGAAACAGTCGCCCAGGTCGAACCGTGCGGCCAGGCCGGCGTACAGCCGCTCCAGCTCGGCAGGCGGCAGCATGTTCGGCGTACCCCCGCCCAGATGGATCGACCCGACCCGCACCGGCCCTTTCATGTGCGCCAGCACCAGGTCGGCCTCCTGCAGCAGCAGATCGACGTAGCTGACGATCACCCCCGTCCGGTTCACCGCCCGGGTGTTGCAGCCGCAGTACCAGCACAGCCGCTTGCAGAACGGGATGTGCAGATACAGCGACACGGCCTGGTCGAGCGGTGCGACGGCCAGCCAGTCGCCCCAGGTCTCGCCCCCGACGGCCGGCGTGAACTGCACGGCCGTCGGATAGGAGGTGTAGCGCGGCGCATGGGCGTCATAGCGGTCGATCAGGTCCCGCGTCGCCAGCCTTTCGGCGTCAAAGAGGGACATCTTCCTCTTTCGAAGCGTCTGGCCGCGACAGGCCGACATCGCCTTCGTCGAACAGACGGAACTCGTGCCACAGACCGTTCAGGACGCCGAAGGCGACCGCCAGGCCCAGACCCAGGATCCAGGAAAAATACCACATTGCAGGGGTTCCTTCGGGCTCAGTACAGGTCGGGGTTGGTCTTGAGGGCGGCGGTCGAGGTCCGGCCCCACAGGACCCGATAGACCCAGGCCGTGTAGATCAGGATCAACGGCAGGAAGACCGCCGTGCAGATCAGCATGATGAACAGGGTCAGATGGCTGGACGAAGCGTTCCAAACCGTCAGGCTGGACTGCGGATTGATCGAGCTGGGCAGGATGAAGGGGAACATCGACAGGCCGGCGGTGGAGATGATCCCGACCGCCGACAGGGACGATCCGCCGAACGCCAGAGGGGCCGAACGCCGCCACATGCCGACCAGGCCGGCCAGCGCCCCCAGGAAGCCCAGCGTCGGGGCGATCAGCATCCAGGGATAACGGCCGTAGTTGTCCAGCCAGGCGCCGGGCGCGGCCTGGACCGTCGTACGCAGCGGGTTGGAGAAGCCGTTGACGTCCAGCGCTCCGGTGATCCGATAGCCCAGGCCGCCATAGGCGACATACAGGCCGCCGACCGCGAACAGGATCAGGGCCAGAACGCCCGCGACCGTACCAAACAGGCGGGCGCGCTCCATCACCGGACCCGGCTCGGCCTTGACCGACAGCCAGGCTGCGCCGTGCAGCACCAGCATGGCCACCGACAGCAGGCCGGCGATCAGGCTGAAGGGCGTGAACAGGCCCAGCAGACTGCCGTCATAGTAGGCGCGCAGATCGCCATCCAGGTGGAAGGGGGCGCCCAGAAGGACGTTGCCGACCGCCACGCCGAACACCAGGGCGGGCACGAAGCCGCCGATGAACAGGCACCAGTCCCAGAACGACCGCCAGCCGGCCGATGCGCGCTTGGAGCGGTATTTGAACGACACGGGCCGCAGGATCAGGGCCGACAGCACCAGGAACATGGCCAGGTAGAAGCCCGAGAAACTGACCGCATAGACGAAGGGCCAGGCGGCGAAGATCGCGCCGCCGCCCAGGATGAACCACACCTGGTTGCCTTCCCAGGTGGCGCCGACGGTGTTGATAACCATGCGGCGCTCCTCGTCGGTCTTGGCGACGAAGGGCAAAAGGGCGCCGACGCCCAGGTCGAAGCCGTCGGTCAGGGCGAAGGCGATCAGAAGCACGCCCAGCAGCCCCCACCAGATCAGGCGAAGCGTGGCGAAGTCGAGGGGAAGATCCATTGTCGGATGTCCTGAAAGCTAGGGGGTCAGGCGACGGCGGGCGCGAGCGGGCGCGGGTCGGGCTGCTGCGGGTCGGTTTCGCCGAAGGTCTCCTGCTCGTGGAACGGACCCTTCTTGATGGCGAACAGCATCAGCCGCACCTCGACCACCGCCAGGGCGCCATACAGCAGGGTGAAGCCGACGATGGTGGCCCACAGCTGCGGCACGGTCAGGGACGAGGCGCCCAGGAAGGTCGGCAGCACCCCGTCCACCGCCCAGGGCTGACGTCCGAACTCGGCCAGGATCCAGCCGAACTCGATGGCGATCCACGGCAGCGGAATGGCCAGGACGGCGATCCGCAGGAACCATTTCGTCTCATGCATCCGCACCGAACACAGGACGAAGGCGGTGGCGAAGAAGGCGATCAGGAACATCCCGATCCCGGCCATGATGCGGAAGCTCCAGAACAGGGCCGGCACGTTCGGCACGGTCTCCCAGGCGGTCTTCTGGATCAATTCGGGCGAGGCTTGACGGGGGTCGGCGACGTGACGCTTCAGCAAGAGGGCGTAGCCCAGGTCGCGGCGGTGGGTTTCAAACACCGCGCGCGCCGCCATGTCCTGCGGGTTCGCCTTGACCGTCTGAAGCGCATCGTAGGCGACGACGCCGGATTCGATGCGGTCCTGCGCCGTTGCGACCAGTTCGAAGATGCCTTCGACCGGCTTGTCGATGGTGCGCGTGGCGATCAGGCCCATGACCCACGGAATGTGGACGCCATAGTGGGTCTCGCGGTCCTTCATCGACGGGATGCCGATCAGGGTCAGGCCGGCCGGCGCGGGCTCGGTGTGCCACATGGCTTCGAGCGCGGCGAGCTTCATCTTCTGGTTGTCGGTCAGGGCGTAGCCGGACTGGTCGCCCAGAACCACAACCGAAAGGGAGGCCGCCAGGCCGAAGGCCGAGGCCACCGTCATCGACCGCTTGGCGAAGCCGACGTGCTTGCCCCGCAGCAGATAGAAGGCCGAGACGCCCAGCACGAAGACAGAGGCGCAGACATAGCCGGCCGAGACGGTGTGCACGAACTTGGCCTGGGCCACCGGGTTGAACAGCACGGCCATGAAGTCCGTGACCTCCATCCGCATGGTGTCGGGATTGAAGGCGGCGCCGACCGGGTTCTGCATCCAGCCGTTGGCGATCAGGATCCACAGGGCAGACAGATTGGTGCCCAGCGCCACCATAAAGGTGACGAACAGGTGCGCCGACGGCTTCAACTTGTCCCAGCCGAAGAACATCAGCCCGACGAAGGTCGCCTCCAGGAAGAAGGCCATCAGACCCTCGATCGCCAGCGGCGCGCCGAAGATGTCGCCGACATAATGGCTGTAATAGCTCCAGTTCATGCCGAACTGGAACTCCATGGTGATGCCGGTCGCGACGCCCAGGGCGAAGTTGATGCCGAACAGCACGCCCCAGAAGCGGGTGATCGTCCGCCAGATCGGGCGGCGGGTCATCACATAGATCGACTCCATGATGACCAGCATGAAACTGAGCCCCAGCGTGAGAGGCACGAACAGAAAGTGATAGAGGGCCGTCAGCGCGAACTGCAGCCGGGACAGGTCGACGACCGCTAGGTCGATCATGGCGTTGCTCCGTCACGCCGGACCAGGCGCCGACGTTTCACACGCCCTAGAAGTCCGGCGGGACGGTCGCCTTGATCTCGATCAAAGCGAGCGCCTATCGTCCGTTCTACTGGACGTTTCGTCCTTGGACATTTCGTCCAACGGTGTTTTGTCCCATGGCGCACGGCGGTTGTCGAGCGCTGGAGTCCGACGATGACCGCCGTCTCGCCTGCCCCGTTCGCCCCCGCCGCCTGGTTGAAACAGACCGCCCGCGCGTGGCGCCGGCCGGCGATGCTGGCCGCCGCCCTGACCGTCGCCGACGTCCTCCCCGCCATCGGTTTCGCCGCTGGCCTGGCCTTGGGCATCGACCAGTTCGGCCGCTCTCCGATCGCCGCCGCGCCCTGGCTGGCCCTGGCGGCCGCCAGCCTGATTGCGCGCGGCCTGTTGAGCCAAGCCGGCGTCGCGGTCGGCGCCCGTCTGGGCCGTGCGGTGAAACGGGACGTGCGCGACCGGCTTCTGACCGACCTGTTCGGACGCGGCCGACGCTCCGGCGACCGATTGACCGCCGTGGTCGAGGGGGTGGAGGCGCTGGACGGCTACTACGCCCGGTTCACGCCCCTGCGTCTGGCCGCCGGCCTGTCGCCCCTGCTGATCATCGCCGCCGCCGCCGTGGCCAGCCCGGTTTCGGCGGCCATTCTGCTGTTCACCCTCCTGCCCTTCGTCCTGGGCATGATCCTGGCCGGCACGGCGGCCGCCGGCGAGAGCCGACGTCAGTTTCAGGCGCTGGAGCGGCTCTCGGGCCTGTTCGTCGACCGGGTCCGCGCCCTGCCCGCCGTCCTGGCCTTCGGCGCCACCGACCGCGTGACCGCAGAAATCACCACGGCTTCCAACGAACTGGAGCATCGCACGGCCCGCGTCATGCGGATCGCCTTCGCCTCATCGGCCGTGCTGGAGTTCTTCTCGGCCCTGTCGGTCGCCCTGATCGCGGTCTATTGCGGGTTCAACCTACTGAGGCTGCTGCCCTTCCCGGTTCCCGAGACGCTGAACCTGGGTCGCGCCTTCTTCGTCCTGGCCCTGGCCCCCGAGGTCTATCAACCGTTGCGCCGCCTCGCCGCCGCCTATCACGACCGCCAGGCCGCCGAGGCCGCCGTCCCCGCCCTGATCACGCCCGACGAGACCAAGCCGGTGCGCCTGACGCTGGGGGACACGGCGCCGTCGATCCGGTTCCTCGCCGTCTCCATCGCCTATGACGGCGCTGCGCCGGTGATCGACGGGCTCGATCTGGATGTCCGGCCCGGCCAGATCGTCGCCCTGGTCGGCGCCAGCGGGGCGGGCAAGTCCAGCCTGCTGCACCTGCTGCTGGGCCTGTCGCCCCTGACCGCCGGCGCGGTCGAGATCGGCGGGGTCCGACTGGGCGACGGAGTCGATCTTTCGGGCCAGATCGCCTGGGCCAGTCAGGCGCCGGTCGTGGTGCCCGGCTTCCTGGCCCGCAATGTGGCCCTGGCCGATCCGACCGCCTGCCCCGGCCGCGTCAAGGCCGCCGCCCAGACGGCTGGCCTGACGGGCGACCTCGAACGCCCGATCGACGAGCGCGGCGGCGGTCTGTCCGGCGGCGAGCGCCGCCGTCTGGGTCTGGCCCGCGCCATGCTGAAGCGCGCGCCCATCCTGTTGCTGGACGAACCGACCGCCAATCTGGACCCCGCCTCCGAACAGGCCATGCTGGAGACGATCCGGGAGGCGGCGCGCGGACGCACGACCTTGATCGCCACCCATTCCGCCGCCGTCGCCGCCCTGGCCGATCGCGTGGTGCGGCTGTGAGCGGCCGTTCCACAGGCCGCGTCGCCGCCCTGATCGCGACCCAGCGCCAGGCCCAGCGTCGACGCCTGCGCCTGGCCGCCGCCGCCGGCGCCGTCGTTTCGGTCGCCGCCGTGGGCCTTCTGGGTCTGTCAGGCTGGTTCATCACCGGCGCGGCCTTCGCCGGGGCGGCGGGCGGCCTGGCGGTCCAAAGCTTCAACTATCTGACGCCCAGCGCGATCATCCGCCTTCTGGCCATCCTGCGCACCGGCGCTCGCTATATCGAGCGAGTCGCTGGCCATGAGGCGGCGCTGAAGGCTCTGGCCCGCCTGCGGCCCCAGTTGTTCCAAGCCCTGGCCTCGGCCCCGCCCGAACGCGCCCTGGCCCTGTCCTCGGGCGACGCCTCGGCCCGGCTGGTGCAGGACGTGGATGCCGTCCAGACCCTGTTCGTCAGGCTGTCGGCGCCCTGGGCGTTGGGCGCCGGCGTGGCGGCCTCCGTCCTCCTGGCCGCCATGGCGACGCCCCTGGCCGCCCTTGTGTTGCTGGGCGCCATGGGCCTGACCTGGGGCGGAGCGGCCGTGATCGCCCGTCATCGGGCCGAACCCGCCGGTCGCGCGGCCCAGGCGGCTGTCGCCCTGCTGAAGGATCGCCTGTCGGCGCTCGAGGCCGTCGCGCCCGAACTCAAGGCCTACGCACTGGATGGCTGGGCGGCGCAACAGGTGGCGGAAGCCGCCGCCGTCCGCGACCGCGCCCTGATCGACCAGGCCCAGGCCGGCGGCTGGATGGCGGCTTGGCAGGCGGGCGTCACGGGCCTCGCGGTCGCCGCCGTCGTGCCGGCGACCCACGGCGCGCCCCTGCCCCTGACGGCGCTGGCGGCCCTCGCGGCCGTGATGGGCCTGGAGTCCCTCGCCGGCCTGATCGGCGCCCTGCATCAGAACGGAGCGGCGGCCGAGGCCCAGGACCGGTTGGACGACCTTCTGCCCGATGAAGCGCCGCGTGTCCGCGCCGCGCCGCGCGACAAAACGATGCGCCTGGACGCGCTGGCGACGGACCTGTCGCCCCCTGTGCGACTGGGGCTGTTCGGCGCATCGGGCGCGGGCAAGACAACCCTGGTCGAACGGTTGATCGGCCTGCGCACCGCCCCCGAAGGCGAGGCGCGACTGGGCTGCATCGACATTGCGGATCTGGCGCCGGATGCGCGCCGCGCCCTGTTCGCCTACGCCGCCCAGGACGTGCGGCTGATAGAGGGCACGATCCGTCAGAACCTGATCCTGGCCGGTCCCGCGGACGAGGCCGCGATGTGGCGTGCTCTGGACGACGCCGCCCTGGCCCAACGGGTGCGCGCCGATCCCCTGGGGTTGGACGCTCCTGTCGGCGTCAACGGCGAGCGGCTGTCGGGGGGCGAGCGGCGGCGACTGGGTCTGGCGCGCGCCTATCTGCGGGACGCGCCCTGGCTGGTGCTGGACGAACCGACCGAGGGACTGGACGCCGCGACCGAGGCGCAGGTTCTGGCCGCCCTGACCCGTCGTCTGTCCGAGCGCGGTCAGGGCCTGATCCTGGTCAGCCACCGCCTGCCGCCCATGGCCGCCTGCGACATCCGCCTGCGGATCGAGGGCGTCGACGCCGACGGGCGGGTCCGCATGACGCGACAGGCCGAACCGGCGCCGGCCGAGGCCTGAGCGCTCAGGCCTCGCCTTCGGCGATGGCGCGCAGGCGCTCGGGCTGTTCCACCCGCAGTTCGTGCAGGGACAGCAGCCGGATGATCCCCGCCGTCTTCAGCTTGGTCAGGCCGCGACTGACCGTCTCTATGGTCAGGCCCAGATAGTCGGCCATTTCGGCCCGGGTCATCGGCAGATGGACGTGGCCGTCCTCCAGGGGACGCGCAGGGTCCAGGCCGGGCAGGTCCAGCAGGAAGGAGGCGATCCGTTCCTGCGCCGACTTGCGCCCCAAGAGCAGCATCTGGTTCTGCGCCGCCGCCAGTTCGTGCCGCGCGCGCTCCAGCAAGGCCGATCCCAGGGCCGGCGTCTCTTGCAACAGCGCCAGATAGTCGGCCTTGCGGAAGCGGCAGACGGTCGTGTCCTCTATGGCCTCGGCCGAGAAGGCGTAGGTCGGTCCCGTGGCCAGACCCACAAAGTCCCCGGCGAATAGAAAGCCCGTGATCTGGCGCCGACCGTCCGGCATCAGCTTGTAGATTCGCAAGGCTCCCGAGGTGACGTTGAACAGATGATCGGCGCGCTCTCCCTCGCGCACCAGCACCTCGCCCGTGGCGAAACGGGTCTGTTCGGCGATGGAGTCAAGCTGGTCCAGGTCTTCGGGCGGCAGGCTGTCGCACACGCTGAAGGCCCGCGCCCCACAGGTGGCGCAGGCGGAATCGCGTCGCCGCTGCGCGCATTCGACCGGAAGAGAGCGGAGTTCCAACATCGGCGCCACGATAGCCTGCATCGCCCCCGGCGCAAATCGGACGATCCGACCCGGCCTTCAGACCGCGTGAATCGCAGCCCTTAGATCGCGCACGAACAACGCCCGTTCCCGCGTCCTCGCCTCCGCATCCGGCAACCGCAGCAGATAGGACGGATGGACGGTCAGCAGCACGCGCGTCCCGTCGGCCTGGGTCATGACCGCGCCGCGCTCGGTCTGGACAGCAACCTTTCGTCCCAGCACCGCCAGGCCCGCCGTCGCGCCCAGAGCCAGGATCAGTCGCGGCTTCACCAGCCGCCGTTCATGGTCCAACCACCAGCGGCAGGCCTGAACCTCGCCCGCGTTCGGCGTTTTGTGCAGGCGGCGCTTGCCGCGCGGCTCATGCTTGAAGTGTTTGACCGCATTGGTCAGGTACAGCGCGTCGCGATCCAGGCCCGCCTCCACCATCGCCTGGTCCAGAAGCTGGCCCGCCGGGCCGACGAAGGGCTGGCCGGCCAGATCCTCCCGATCGCCCGGCTGTTCGCCCACGACCATCAGTTCCGCCGCCTGGCCCCCCGCGCCGCAGACGCCCTGGGTCGCATCGCGCCACAGTGGACAGCGCCGGCACCCCTGCACCCCGCGCGCCAGGTCGGCCAGGGTTTCCGGGACCAGGTCGTCGGTGGCGGCACGATCCACCAGAGGCGCACGCGCGCGCTGAAACCGCGCATTGGGCTGGGGCGTGGGCTGGGACACCATGGCATCAGTGCGAACCGCCGCCGCCGCCGTCAGTTCCGGGATCAGCGCCGCCTCGGGAAGGTTCTTCCAATATCGCTTCGGCATCTCCGACCGCATCGCCTTCAGCTTCAGCCGCGCCGGATTGAAGGTGGAGGCGTAATAGGTGCGCCAGAACGCCTCCATCTCGTCCTCGGCCGGCGCCTGGCTGCGGTCGGCGGCGGGCCCGAAGCGCATCAGGCCGCCATCCCAAGTCGCCGTCCCGTCCGGCGTCAGGATCGTCCAGCGCATGGTGCTGAAGCGCCGTGCGAAAAAGGGCGCCGTGGTCCGAAGCACCCGGTGCGCCGGCTCGAACCAGGCGACCCAATGCTCTCCTTGCGAATCCTCGGTCTGACGAAAGCGGACGAAGGCCTTCATCTTGTGCGCCGCCCGACGCACCGCCTTCATCCGGTCGGCGGCTTCGGCCACGTCGGGATCGGACAGAACCGCCATAAGATCCGGCTGGTCCCTCAGTCGCCACAGCAGACGATACATCAGGTCGAACCGATCCTCGGACCGATGCTGGATCAGGTCTTTCGCCGTCTCGAGAAAGGCGCGCGGCGCGGTGAAGGCGCCGTCCTTTTCAAATGAAGGCCCGCCATTTTCGAACAAGGCGGCCTGCCCTGACCCGACCACAAACCGCGCCTGGGCCGGCTCTACCCCAGCCAGACGAAAGGCCCGCGCCGCCGTCCGCCAACCGTCGAAATCCAGAGGATCGGTCAAGATCGCCGTGCGCATCAGAACAGGCTCAACTGTTCGACCTTGGCGCGCGGGGTCAGCCGCGCCCGCAGATCGGCGGCGTCCGTCAGCCCGCCCGGCGTCCAGTCCAGCGCCGTGATCCAGGGCCGCACCGCCTCGATCGACCGCGTCAGACGTCCCACGTCCTGCAGCCTCAGCGTCCGATATCGCCTGACCGACAGGATGCGGTCCACCGCCTTCACGCCCAGGCCCGGCACCCGCAGCAGGCTCTCGCGCGCAGCCTTGTTGACGTCCACCGGAAAGGCGTCTCGCCGCCGCAGCGCCCAGGCCAGCTTGGGATCGACCGCCAGATCCAGCATGCCGCCGTCGGTTCCCTCCCCGATCTCGGGCGCGCTGAACCCATAGAAGCGCATCAGCCAATCGGCCTGATACAGTCGATGTTCGCGCATCAGCGGCGGCTTGGTCGGCGGCAACAGGCTGGAGCCGTCGGGAATGGGGCTGAAGGCGGAATAATAAACCCGGCGCAGACCGTAGCCGCCGTAAAGCGACGCGCTGCGCGCCATGATCTCGGTGTCGGGCGCGCCATCCGCCCCGACGATCAGCTGGGTCGATTGTCCGGCCGGGGCGAAGGCTGGCGGGCGCTTGCGGTCGCGCCGTTCGGGCCTGGCCTCCTGCATCTTCAATCGGACCTGGCCCATCGTTTTGCGGATCGTCCGCACGTCCTTCTCGGGCGCCAGCCGCCCCAGAGCCTCGTCACGGGGCAGTTCTATATTGGCTGACAGCCGGTCGGCGTACAGCCCCGCCAGTTCCACCAGGCGCGCGTCTGCCTCCGGGATCAGCTTCAGATGGATATAGCCGCGAAAGTCGTGATCCTCGCGCAACCGTCGCGCAACCTCGACCAGTTGCTCCATCGTGTAGTCGCCGTTGCGGATGACCCCCGACGACAGGAACAGGCCCTCGATATAGTTCCGCCGATAGAAGGCCAGCGTCAGATCCACCACCTCGTCGACGGTGAATCGCGCCCGTTCGACGTTCGACGACACCCGGTTGATGCAATAGGCGCAGTCGTAGATGCAGAAGTTGGTCAGCAATATCTTCAGCAGACTGACGCACCGCCCGTCCGGAGTATAGGCGTGACAGATGCCCATCCCCTCCGTCGACCCCACGCCGCGCCCGCCCATCGAGTCGCGTTTGGCCGTCCCGGACGAGGCGCAGGATGCGTCGTACTTCGCCGCATCCGCCAGAACCGCCAGCTTTCGTCGAAGATCGATCTGCGCCATATGTTCATGATACGTTCCAACGAAAGCGAAATCCAGCGGCGCCGTGCGCAGGCCTTTTCCGGGACAAGACAGCCGTCATCGGGCGTGTTATGGGCGCGGTCATGCTCAGGGCTGCGCGCCGAATGATCAGAGAGTTGGGACTCGTCGGCGGCGTGCTGCTGGCGCTTGTCTTCGCCCTGCCTGCGTTCGAGAGCCACGCCTGCGCGGCTGAGCCGTCGTATGCCGCCGCCGTGTTCGACCAGGGCGGCGCCGGCGACGATCAGAAGCAATGTCCCGATTGCGGACCGGCCTGCGCCGGGGGGTGTTGCCATGCGCCTCACGCCGCCACCGCGCCGGATGTCGCGTCCACCGTCTCGACGCCGATTTTCTCGGTCCCCGCTGTCTGGACCCATCGCGTCGGCCGCGCCCTGGATGCGCCCGGCGGACCGGAACGCCCTCCACGCTTCTGACCTCCGGCCGGAGTTCGCACCGGCCGTTCTAGAGCCTCGCGCGGCGGCGACGTCGCGCGTCCCGAACTCTGGGCCCGATCTTGTACCGGGCGAGGAACCTGAGATGCCGTTGCAAAGACACTGGCTGACGACCGGCGCCGCCGTCGTCGCCGCCCTGGGCGTGGGCTTCGGCGCCGCCCGCTGGATCGACCATTCCCCCCCGCAGCCAAGCCCGCCGAGAACGATCACGCCGAAGACGAAGGGAACGGCGCGGTCGTCGCCCTGACACTGGAACAAGCCGCCCAGGCCGGCGTCGCCGTTGTCGCCCCGCAAAGAGGCGGCGGAGCGGAACTGAAGCTGCCGGGCCGCGTCAGCTTCGTCCCCGGGGCCGAAGCCGCCGTCGATGCGCCGCTGGCTGGCGCCGTCGCGCGGGTCCATGTGGGGATCGGCGACCATGTGTCAGCCGGATCGCCGCTGATCACAATGAGAAGTCCCGACGGCGCCGCCTCGCGCGCGTCGGCCGATGCGGCTCAGGCCGCCGTCGACGCCGCCCGTGCCGCCGAACGCCGCGACCGGACCCTGTTCGAGCGTGGCTGGGTGTCTCAGGCCCGGCTGGACGTCACCGCCGCAGAGGCCAGGCGCGCCGAGGCCGAACTGCGCGCCGCGCGCGCCCGCGTCGGCGCCTTTGGCGCGCCGGGCCCCGACGGCCTGACCATAATCCGCAGCCCCATCGCCGGCGTCGTCACGCGTATCAGCGTCGCCCCCGGACAGGTGCTGCACGAGGAGGCGTTGCAGGTCGCGGCCGTCGCCGACCCCCGCCGCGTCGAACTGGTGTTCGAGGCCCCGCCGTCCGCCGCCGCCCTGCTGCGACCGGGTGATCGACTGGAGAGCACCTTGGCCGGGGCCGAGGCCGTGTCCGGCGTCGTGGTCGCCGTGGCCCCGGCCAATGCGAACGGCGTGGTGGTCGTCCGCGCCCGCCCCGACACCGCGGCGCCGCCCGCCGGATCGGTCCTGTCGGCCCGTCTTTCGGCCGGCGGCGGGACCGGCGCCCTGGTCGTTCCGCTTGACGCCGTCCAGACGGTCGATGGCGTTCCCTCGGTCTTCGTCGTCGAGGCAAAGGGCTTTCGCGCCCGTCCGGTCGTCACCGGCCGCACCGCCGACGGCCGCATCGAAATCCTGTCCGGCCTGACCGGCGCCGAGCGGATCGCCGGGGCCGGCGCCTTCCTGCTCAAGGCCGAACTGGCCAAGGGCGAAGCGGAGCACGGGCACTGATCATGCTGGACCGTATCATCGACGCCTCCGTGCGTTTCCGCTGGCTGGTCGTCGGACTGGCCGTCGTCCTGGCCGTCGTCGGCGGACGCGAGCTTCTGCGCCTGCCCATCGACGCCGTGCCGGACATCACCAACCGTCAGGTGCAGATCACCACCGTCGCCCCCGCCTTGGGGCCCGAGGAGGTCGAGCGCCAAGTCACCTTCCCGCTGGAGACGGCGCTGGCGGGTCTGCCGGGACTGACCGAGACCCGCTCCCTGTCGCGCCACGGCTTCAGCCAGATCACCGCCGTCTTCACCGACAGCACCGACATCTATTTCGCCCGGAACCTGGTCAATGAGCGGCTCCAGTCCGCGCGCGCGGACCTGCCCGGAGGCCTTTCCCCGTCCATGGGGCCTGTCGTGACCGGTCTTGGCGAGGTCTACATCTGGACGCTGGATTTCTCCGGCCCGGCCGCGCGTTCCGGCGTTCCCTATGTCACCCCCGAGGGCGAACGCCTGACCACCGACGTCGAAAAGGCCACCTATCTCCGCACCGTCCAGGACTGGATCGTCGCGCCGCAGTTGAAGACCGTTCCCGGCGTCGCCGGCGTCGATGCGCTGGGCGGCTATGTGAAGGAATACGCCGTCCATCCCGATCCCGGCCGTCTCGCCGCCTATGGCGTCGGTCTGGTCCAGTTGGTCGAAGCGCTGGAGCACGCCAACCGCATCGCCGGCGCCGGCTATGTCGACCGCGCGGGCGAGGCCTATATCGTCCGCGCCGACGCCCGCCTGAAAAGCCTGGAAGACCTGGCCCAGACGCCGATCCTGAACCGGGGCGGCCAGGTCATTCGGGTCTCCGACGTCGCGACCGTGGAGATCGGCCGTGCGCCCCGCCTCGGTTCAGCCAGCGCCGACGGCCGAGAAACCGTCGTCGGCACCGCCCTCATGCTTCAGGGCGAGAACTCGCGCGAGGTCGCTCGTCGCGTCGGCCAGAAGCTGGAGACCATGAGGGCCAGCCTTCCGGCCGGCGTCGTCCTGCGCCCGGAATTGGACCGAACCGATCTGGTCGAGGCGACCATCCGGACTGTCGAACACAATCTGGCCCTGGGCGCCCTGCTCGTCATCGCCGTTCTCTTCTTCGCCCTGGGCGACGTGCGGGCGGCGGTGATCACGGCCCTGGTCATCCCGCTCAGCTTCCTGTTTGCGGCCTCGGCCATGAACCGGTTCGGCATCAGCGCCAATCTGCTCAGCCTGGGCGCATTGGACTTCGGCCTGATCGTCGATGGCGCAGTGGTGGTGATCGAAAACACCCTGCGCCGTCTCGGCCTCGCCCGTGCCGAGACAGGACGCCCCCTGACACTGGCCGAACGCCTGTCGGTCGTCGCCGCCTCGGCGCGCGAGATGGCGCGCCCCGCCGCCTTCGGCCAGGCCATCATCCTTCTGGTCTATGCCCCGCTGCTGATGTTCGAGGGTGTCGAGGGCAAGATGTTCGGCCCGATGGCCGCCACCGTCATGCTGGCCCTGTTGGCGGCCTTCATCCTCAGCTTCACCTTCGTGCCCGCCATGGCCGCCCTTATCGTCAGGGAGCCGAAGGCCGAGCACGCGGACCCCCGGCTGACCCGCGCCGCAAGGGCCCGCTACGCCCCCCTGCTGCGCGCCGCCATCGCTCGCCCTCGCGCGGTCCTGATCGGCGCAGCAGTCGCCCTGCTGGCCGGCGCCGTCGCCTTCGCCACTCTGGGTCGCGAGTTCGTGCCCCGACTGGACGAGGGAGACGTCCTGGTCCAGGCCCTGCGCGTCCCGTCCACGTCGCTGGAGCAGAGCCAGGCCATGCAGTTCCAGGTCGAAAAGACCCTGAAGGCCATGCCCGAGGTCGCCCGCGTCTTCACCCGGACCGGCACGGCCGAGGTCGCTTCCGACCCCATGCCGCCCTCCATCTCCGATACCTTCGTCATGCTGAAGGATCGCAAGGACTGGCCCGATCCACGCCTGTCCAAGGCAGACCTGGTCGGTCGCATGGAGCAGCGGCTCTCGACCCTTCTGGGCAGCACCTACGAATTCACCCAGCCCATCGAGATGCGGTTCAACGAACTGATCGCCGGGGTCCGCTCCGACGTGGCGGTGATGATCTATGGCGACGATTTCGCGGCGATGGATCGCACCGCCCGCCAGGTCGCCACGATCCTGAACGGCGTCGACGGCGCCGCCGACGTGCGCGTCGAACAGGTGTCGGGCCAGCCGACCATCACCGCCAGCGTCGACCGCACGGTCGCGGCGGCGCAAGGGGTGCACGCCTCCGACGCCGCCGATGCTCTGTCCATCGCGCTTGCGGGCCGCAGCGCGGGGCAGATCAACGAGGGCGACCGCCGCTTCGACGTGGTGGTCCGTCTGGGCGACCCGTTCCGCAACGACCCCACGATCATGGAACAGCTGCCCGTCATGCCTGAAAACGCCGAAGCCGGCGCGCCCACCGTGCCCCTGTCGTCGGTCGCCCGCTTCGACGTTTCCGAAGGGCCGAACCAGATCAGCCGCTCGAACGGCAAGCGGCGCATGATCGTCCAGGCCAATGTCCGCGGCCGCGACCTGGGGGGCTTCGTCGCCGAGGCCCAGGCCAAGGTCGCCGATCAGGTCCAGCCCCCGCCCTCGGGCTGGATCGATTGGGGCGGTCAGTTCGAGAATCTGCAACGCGCCTCCGCCCGGCTGGGGCTGATCGTGCCCATCGTCTTTCTGACGATCGGCGGTCTGCTGGTCCTGGCGCTGCGATCATGGAAGGACGCAGCCCTGGTGTTCGCGGGCGTGCCCCTGGCCTTGGTCGGCGGCGCCCTCGCGTTGGCGGCGCGGGGCATGCCTCTGTCGATCAGCGCGGCGGTCGGCTTCATCGCCGTTTCCGGCGTGGCGACATTGAACGGACTGGTGCTGATGCAGGCGATCCGAGGGCGACTGAGCGAGGGCGCGCTCGCCTCGCAGGCGGCGCTGGAGGGCGCGGTCGATCGTCTGCGCCCGGTCCTGACCACCGCCCTGGTCGCGGTTCTGGGCTTCGTCCCGATGGCCTTCGCCCGCGGTCCCGGCGCCGAGGTTCAGAAGCCTTTGGCGACGGTGGTTATCGGCGGGTTGATCACCGCGACCCTGCTGACCCTGATCGTCCTACCCGTCCTCGCCGCCCTGTGGAACCGCCAGCCGGCCCCTGGAAAGAGATGACGCGCCCCATGACGCGCCGAGTTCTTTTCCAGGCTCGGCGCGTCATGGATATCCCGTATCGTTCTGGGTTAGGGGCGAGGAGCCGCATCGGATGAGCCGCCGACCGACTGTGACGCCGGGATCGCCGCGCCCTGTATCCGCTCGGGATCATAACTCACATCGAACAGGCAGGCCTCCCCGTATCGCGGTCTTGCGGCTTCGCACAAGGTCGATACCGCATGCGCGTCCGGCCTGACCCCTGAGTCCAGCCAGGCCATCATGGCCGCGAACACGGCGACGTACTCAGGCGGGCTTCAAGCGCTGTGTTCCGCTTCGTCGGTGAAGGTCTGGACGAGGAGATCCGAACGGCCGGCCGAGGCCACCCGATCTCGATAGACGGCCTCGTTGCTGACGAAGGCGGTGGGATCGGCCTTGCCGTGGATGGTGATGGTCGGCGCCACGATCAAGCCCGACAGGTCGGCGTCATAGGCCAGGCGCGCCACACCCATGGAATCGGCCGCGAACCGCTGCACGCCGGCGTTCAGGGCCGCATCGTCGTGCGATCCGGCATAGACGCGGTCGATGTTCGAGAAGGGATTCAACCCGTCCAGACGACGCTGAACCATATCGCGGAACAGGAAGGTGCCCCAGGCCAGATGGGCGACCAGTTCGTCCTCCTGTACGCCCGTCACGGCCAGAATGTCGGCCAGGTTCCGCTTCTGCACGGCCGTGCGTCGTGCCTCGGGCAGGCCGACGCCGGTGCAGGTCTTGACCCGTTCGGCCAGATCGGCCCGCGTCATGCGCGATCCCTCCGGCAAGCCCTGCCACAGAGGATACTGCGGCTCGTCCGGGGCGGGGTGGTTGCGGCAGACATACTGATAGACGGCCCGCAGATCGGCGCGGAAACCATAGGCCCTGGTCCCTCCCGCCAGCACGCCGCTGGTCAGAACCACCCCGTCCCAAACCACCTTGCCCTCCGCGTCGCGGGCGTAGAGTTCGGCCGCCTTGGCCGCGACGTTTCCGCCCCACGATTGACCGTGCAGAAGGGTTCGGCGCGGCCGGCCGAAGGCGTCCCAGAACAGCTGGCGCAGAGTGTCGGTGTCTTCGGCCGCCATCCGTACGCCATAACCTCCACGCCGATAGGTGGAGCCCGCCCAGGCGAAGCCCTCCTTCACCGTCATGGAGAAGCGATTCAGGTCCTCCAACGGGTCATCGGGTCGTGGGGCGCTGGTGCGCGGGCCGCCATGGGCGTGCACCACCAGGGTCCCGTTCCACTGATCCGGCACGGCGATCCAATAATAGTCACCGCGCACGCCGCGTCCCGACCAGCACCGTGTCTTCTGCGGCAGAAAGTCGGGGCAGGCGGCGGGTGTCGGAGACGACGAAGGCGATGCGGCCGCCGCAGCGGGCCGCGACACGACAGGCTGCGTCGCGGCGTCCTGGGCCAGGGCCGTAGCGGGCGCGAATACGCACGCCGCGCCCGATATCAGCCAGACCTTCAAACGGTGTTGCATCGTCATCGCCGTCTCCTCCCCGTCAGAACGTCTTGGAGACGTTGACGTACCAGTACCGGCCCCAGGGGCTGTAAACCGAGCCGCGATAACCGCCGTCGGCCAGGGGCGGCCCCTGGTCGGTCAGGTCGCGGCCGCCGACACGCACCCGGGTGTCGTCCGGGAATTCATAGTCGACGTAGGCGTTGATGGTGTTGCGGCCCTTCACCTCCCACGGGGTGTTGGCGCTGCTCAGCAGGCCGGGTTGGTCGAAGGCGCTGACGTACTGACTGGACGCCCCGGCGCGCCAGGCGCCCTTTCGCCAGGTCAGGCTGGCGTTGACCCGCCATTCCGGCCGCCCGTTCTGCCCGATCAGTTGCGAGGAGTCCGGCAGGGTGGTCCCGGCGTTGATCGTCCCGGCTGCGCGCGCGGCGTACAGCTGATTGACGATATCGCCCGGGTCGCGCGTGAATTTCTCCAGTTTGGAGCCGTTCACATTGACGATGAAGGTGCCGTAGCGCGTGCGGCGCAGCGACCAGTTCATCGACACGTCCAGGCCCGCGACCGTCTGAGGCTGCAGGTTGATGAAGCGATCGTTGATCGACACCACCTCGCCAACCGGCGTCAGGCCCGTGCCCTGGAACAGCAGAATGTCCTCGGGCGTCGGCGCGCGACGGTTGACCAACGGATTGGAGCCGCCTCCGACCCGCTCCAGATAGTCCAGGGCAAGAGCCGTCTGGGCGCCCAGCAGGCCCACGATCTTCTCCTGTTCGATCCGCCAGCGGTCGACGGTGAAGGTGAAGTCGCCGAACCGTTCCGGAATGAACGACGGCTGCAGCACCAGACCATACGAACTGTTGGTGCTTTCCTCGGGTTTCAGGTCAGGGTTGCCGGCCACCAGCAACTGGGCGCCTGAAAGGTTCTGTGCGCAAGCGGCGAAGGTCGTGATCCGGTTGGCCCTCAGATCCGCCTCGCAGCGGATGTAGTCTACGCCGCTGGCCAGACGACCGTATTGAGTGGCGTTGGTCTGCTCCAGGTTCGGCGCGCGGAACCCTTCCGAATAGGAACCGCGCACGCGCACGCCGGGCACGACGTCCCAGGCCACGGCGATCTTGGGCTTGGCGACGGAACCGAAGTCCGAATAGTGCTCGTATCGACCCGCCAGTTGCACGTCCACGCTGTGAACCAGCGGAATGTTCATCTCCGGCGACACCAGGGGCACGGCGAACTCGACATAGGTCGAAAAGACCTCCCGGCTGCCGGAGGTGTCCGGGTTCGGGCTGACGGCGGAGACATTGGAGAGGTTGGTTTCGCCCGTCACCATGTCGGTGAAGGTGAATGTGCCGTCCACATTGGCGTCGCGGTCGTCCTTCTGGGTCTCGCGGCGGGCCTCCAGGCCGAAGGCCATGCCGACCGAGCCGCCGGGCAGGTGGAACAGGTCTCTCCGAGACAGTTTGAAATCGGCCAGGGTCAGGGTGGTCTTGGACACCCGGTGCAAGTCGAAGCGAACGGCGTCGGCGGCGACCTGAGAGCTGGGCAGGCAGTCGCCGTACGACGGCGTGGCCGAACACCCGCCGCCGAACGGGTTGTAGGCGTCAGGCGTGGACAAGGCCAGCTGACGCTGGAGCGCCGTCATATTGACGTTGGGCGAGATGTCCTTGGCCCCAGCCTCGGAATACAGCAGGGCCGTCTCCCAATTGAAACCATGCCATTCGCCGCGCAGCCCGCCCAGTGCTCGGGCCTGGTAGTTGTCGACCTTGACCACCTGGAAGCCGACATCGACAAAGCGATAGTTGGTCATCAGGACCGGCAATCCCCCTGTGGGCACATTCGTCAGACCGGGCAGTCGGTTGGGGTTCAGCGATCCGTCGGCGAAGCGCACCGGACCGAAGGGATTGTAATAGTTGCTGGCCGGGATCCAGACCTGGTTCAGGTTCACCACCGGCGGCTGAACCGCTCGGCTGTGCGCGGTGTAATAGCCCAGCTCCCCGAACGCCTCGATGTCCGGCGTCAGATTGTAGCGTCCGGTCAGGAACAGATTTCCGCGCTGCACCGACGGACGCACGGTGGTCTCATAGCGCGTGTCGTACCGCATCTCTCGGTTCGCGACGTTGAAGTTCAAATTGCCGCTGGCCAGGCAGACGTCGTTGCCGACGCTCACCGGACACCCATAGCTGGACGGCTGATAGTGGAAGGCGCCGGCGGTGTTGGTCACGTTGACGCCGTTCGAACGTATCACCGCCCGTGATCCGACCGACAGGCGCGCCCACGGCGTGTGCGAGGACCGGCCGTCCAGAGACTGGACGTTCGCGAAATCGGGATAGTCGGCGAAAAGGGGGCGCAAGTCGTCGGACCGGGTATAGTCCTGGTCCGAAGCCCACAGGGCCGTGCGCTCGGCATAGTTCGCGAACAGCGAGACATTGCCCCGATCGAACGTCTTGCCGGCGAACAGATTCAGCTCGGTGTCGCGCATCTGGGTCCCCTCCGCGCCGCCGTAACGGGCGCTGAAGGAAAGGCCGTCGATGTCGGTGCGCAGAACGGTGTTGACCACGCCCGCCACGGCGTCCGCGCCATAGATGGCGGCCGCGCCGTCGAGCAGGACTTCCAGCCGCTCCAGCCCCGCCACCGGAATGGCGTTGGAGTTGTAGCTCAGCACCGGCACGGTGCCCGTGTCCGAGGTGCCCTGGCTGGTCGGGTGCTGGACCAGACGTCGGCCGTTCAGCAGCACAAGCGTGTTGCCCACGCCCAGAGAGCGCAGGTTCACCGAATTGACGTCTCCGCGCGCCGAGTTCGATGTCTGCGGATTATTGGCGGAATCGAACAGCACGTCGCCCATCTGCGGAATGGTGCGCAACAGTTCGTCGCCGGTCGTGGCCCCCGTCGCTTCGATCTGTTCGCGGTCGGCGACGACCACCGGCAGGGCGGCGGTGGTGCGCGCGCCCTTGATGTTGGTCCCGACGACGACGATCTCGTCCACTTGCGCGGGTTCAGCCGGCAAGGCTTCCTGCGCCATGGCGGCGCCGGCGAACAGAACAGCCGTAGCCGTGGTCGCCATCAGGGCGATCTTCGAAGAGTAGGTCATGGTTTCCTCCCGTCGCCGCCGTTTTTGGCGGTCGTTTCGTTGATGGTTTGACGGCCCGTTCAGTCGTCTGCGATGACGAGGTCGTCGCCGGGTCCAGCGGCCGGATCGGGTGCGGCGGCCAGGGGTTCGGGCGCGCCGTCCAGGGCGGCCTTCAGGGCGTCGCGATCCAGTTCGCCCTCCCAGCGGGCCACCACGATGGTGGCCACGGCGTTGCCGATGAAGTTGGTCAGGGCGCGGCACTCGCTCATGAAGCGGTCGATGCCCAGGATCAGGGCCATGCCCGCCACCGGCACGCTGGGCACCACCGACAGCGTCGCCGCCAGGGTGATGAAGCCCGCGCCCGTGATGCCCGCCGCCCCCTTGGACGACAGCATGGCCACCAGCAGCAGCAGGATCTGGTCCTGCAGGCTCAGATCGATGTTCAGCGCCTGGGCGATGAACAGGGCCGCCATCGTCATATAGATGTTGGTGCCGTCCAGATTGAACGAATAGCCGGTCGGCACGACCAGGCCGACGACCGACTTGGCCGCCCCCGCCCGCTCCATCTTGGAGATCAGGCTGGGCAGGGCCGCCTCGGAGCTGGAGGTGCCCAGCACCAGCAGCAGTTCTTCCTTCAGATAGCGGATCAGCTTCAGGATGTTGAAGCCGTTGGCGAGGGCGACCAGGCCCAGCACCCCGACCACGAAGATGATCGCGGTCAGATAGAAGGTGGCGATCAGGGCGAACAGATTGGCCACCGAGGCGATGCCATAGGCGCCGATGGTGAAGGCGAAGGCCCCGAAGGCGCCGATGGGGGCGGCCTTCATCAGGATGGCGACCAGCTTGAAGAAGGCTGCGCTGGCGGAGTCCAGGAAGGTCAGAACCGGCTTGCCCAGGTCGCCGACCAGGGCCAGGGCGATGCCGAACAGGATCGAGACGAACAGCACCTGCAGGATGTTGCCGGTCGAAAAGGCGCTGACGACCGTGTCCGGGATGATGCCGGTCAGGAAGCCGACGATGGTGCTCTCATGCGCCGCCTGGGCGTACTGGGCGACCGCGCCCGTATCCAGGCTGGCCGGGTCGATGTTCAGCCCGTGACCGGGCCGGACCAGATTGGCGATGATCAGGCCGACGATCAGCGCCAGGGTCGAGAAGACCAGAAAATAGGCGAAGGCCTTGGCCGCCACCCGCCCGACCCGGCCGATGTCGCGCATGCCCGCTATGCCCGTCACTATGGTCAGGAAGATCACCGGGGCGATGACCATCTTCACCAGCTTGATGAAGGCGTCGCCCAGCGGTTTCAGGCTCTCGCCGAACGTGGGCCAGAAATGACCGATGAAGGCCCCCAGGGCGATGGCGATCAGCACCTGGAAATACAGATGCCGATAGAAGGGACGACGCACGGTCGTCGCCGGCGCTGCGGACGCGGCAGGGATCATTTCGATACTCCAGACAGCAAGCCACGCTCGCCACTTCCTCCGCGCAATCTGCGTCGCGCTTGGTAGTCAGTGTCACGCCCTCGCCATCGACCGCCAAGCCCAGCGGGAAAAACTCATATCTTTTTGATTAAGCTAAATATTTCACGTTTTTTGAGGTAGTGGGTCGAAGCGACGTGCGTCAATCCGCGCAAATCTGTGGCCGTTTCGTGCGGATTGTCGCACAGTGCGTCGCATGGCCGTCCCCTCGCTTTCAGTTCGAATCCGCGCTTTCGGACGCAGCCGGTCGGGCCGGATGTGGGCCGCCCTGGTCCTGTGCTGGATCCTTGCCGTTCTGATCGCCGCCTTCGTCGTTGGCGAGGCCGCCCGCCGCGATGCGACAGCGACCTTGGCGCGGCAGGCGGAAACGGCGGCCGCCCTCCATGCCGCAGTCCTGCGCAGCGAACTGGAGAAGCACCGTTCCCTGCCCCTGGCCCTGGCGACCGATCCCGACATCGCCGACCTGCTGAAGGGCGCGCCCGACGCCTCGGCTCGAGCCATCGACCTCAAGCTGGAGGCCCTCGCCGTCCAGACCCGCGCGGCGGCCATCTATGTCATCGACGCCGGCGGGGTGACACGGGCGGCCAGCAACTGGCGGCTGCCGACCAGTTTCGTGGGCGCCGACTACGGCTTTCGTCCCTATTTCATCGGCGCGATGCGGAACGGCGCGGCCGAGTTCTTCGCCCTCGGCACCGTCAGCGGTCGTCCCGGCCTCTATCTGGCGCGGCGGATCGAAGACCCAGCCGGCCGAGCCGTAGGCGTGGTGGTGGTGAAGGTGGAGTTTGACGCCCTTGAGGCCGAGTGGCGCGCTTCTGGAGAACCCGCCTACGTCGCCGATCCGGCCGGGGTCGTGCTGATCACCAGCGTGCCGGAATGGCGGTTTCGGACCTTGCGGCCGCTGGACGCCGCCAGCCGCCGCCTGACCCTGACGGACCAGACCCTGGGTCAGGGCGCGCTGACGCCCCTGCCCTTCGCCACGCCCGATGGCGAGCGGCCCCGATTGATCAAGGCCCCGCTGGACGGGGTTCGGCGCGACTGGATGTACAGTCAGGCGGACACGGCGACGCCCGGCTGGGTGCTGCATCTGTTGACGCCGACGCGCGGCGCCATCGGCGCGGCGGTCGCCGCCGCGCGGGCCCTGACGGCCCTGATCCTGACGCTGATCTTCGGCGTCGCGGGCGTGCTGTTGCGCCGCCGCCAACAGGCCGTTGCGCGCGAACGCGCCGCCCAGGCCGCGCGCATCGAGCTGGAACGCCGGATCGCCGAACGCACCCAGGACCTCAGCGCCGCCAACGCCGCCCTGAACCGCCAGATCGAGGAGCGTCAGGCGGCGGAAGCCGCGCGCGAGGTTCTGCGCGACGAGCTGGTCCAGGCCGGCAAGCTGGCGGCGTTGGGCCAGATCGCAGCCGGCGTCGCCCATGAGATCAACCAGCCTGTCGCCGCCATCCGCACCCAGGCCGAGACGGCTGCGGCGTATCTGGAGCGGGACCAGCCGGCCAAGGCCGCCCGCCCCCTGCATCAGATTGGTGAAATGACCGCCCGCATCGGCGCCATCACCCAGGAACTGCGCGCCTTTTCGCGCAAGGCCGAAGCCACGCTGCAGCCGGTCAATCTGCCCGAGGCGGTCGACGGCGCCCTTCTGCTGCTGGGCGGCCGTCTGAAACAGGCGGGCGTCCGCCTGGTGCGCGACAAGACCGTGATCGAGGCGGACGTTCTGGGCCAGCGGTTCCGGCTGGAACAGGTCATCGTCAACCTGATGCAGAACGCCGTCGAGTCGCTGGAAGGGACGCCCGAGCCCGTCGTGACCTTGACCATCGTGCCGCGCGGGACGCAGGTCGATTTGGTGATCGCCGACAACGGACCTGGCGTGCCGGATGAGATTCAGAGCCAGTTGTTCACGCCTTTCGTCACCAGCAAGGCGACGGGCCTGGGCCTGGGCCTGGTCATCTGTCGCGACATCGTCGCCGGCTTCGGGGGCGAACTGACCCTGCGCCCTTCGCCCAGCGGCGCCGTCTTTGTCGTCACTCTGAAAGCCGCCTGATGGAGTTCTCCCGCCTCAACACCGTCGCCCTGGTCGAGGACGACGCCGATTTCCGCGCCGCCCTGCAAGAACGGCTGGCCCTGGAAGGGTTCGAGGTTCGCCCCTTCGCCACCGCAGAGGCGGCGCTGAAAGGCCTGAACGCCGACTTCCCCGGCGTCGTCGTCACCGACCTGCGGATGCCTGGGCTGGACGGACGTCAACTGCTGACCCGGCTGCTGGCGCTGGATCCCAGCCTGCCCGTCCTGTTGATGACCGGCCATGGCGACATCGCCGAGGCGGTCGCGGCCATGCGCGACGGGGCCTATGACTTCGTGGCCAAGCCCTTCGCCTTCGACCGTCTGCACGACAGCCTGAAACGGGCGATGGAAAAACGCGCCCTGGTGCTGGACAATCGTCGGTTGGCGGCCCTGTCTTCAGAGGCGAATGTGGAACTGCCGCTGCTGGGCGACAGCCGCGCCATTCGGACGCTGCGCGCCACCATCGCCCAGATCGCCGACGCCCGCATGGATGTTCTGATCGAGGGTGACACGGGCGTGGGCAAGGAGGCGGTCGCCCGCGCCCTGCACAACGGCGGTCGTCGTCGGCTGCACCCCTTCGTCGCCGTCAACTGCGGCGCCCTGCCCGAAGGGCTGGTCGAGAGCGAACTGTTCGGCCACGAACTGGGCGCCTTCGCCGGCGCCCTGCGTCGTCGCGTCGGCCATGTGGAACGCGCCCACAACGGCTCGCTGTTCCTCGACGAGGTCGAAAGCATGCCGCTGGATGCCCAGGTCAAGATGCTGCGGGTGCTGGAAGAGCGGGAAATCCACCCCATCGGGGCCAACGAACCCCGCATTCTGGACCTGCGCGTCCTGGCCTCCATCAAGAGCGATCCGGACCGCGCTGTCGCGGACGGCCGGCTGCGCGAGGATCTCTTCTATCGGCTGAACGTGGTCCGTCTGCGCGTGCCGCCGTTGAAGGAAAGGCGAGAGGACATACCCCTGCTGTTCGCCCATCTGCTGGCCCGCGCGCCGGTCGGCCCTTCAGGCGTCCATCCGCCCCTGACCGACGCCGTCCGCGCCCGCCTCTTGGAAGCCGACTGGCCGGGCAACGTCCGCGAACTGGCCCATTTCGCCCAGCGTTTCGCCCTGGGGCTCGAGCCGGACGCAGGCGCGACCGACGCCCTGTCCGACCTCAGCCTGACCGAGCGCGTCGCCCGCTTCGAGGCTCAGGTCCTGCAGGACACCTTGACCGACAGCGACGGAGACGTGACCGAGGTCCAGCGTCGCCTGAAAATTCCGCGCAAGACCCTCTACGACAAGCTGGCCCGCCACAGCCTGCGCCCCGCCGACTTCCGCCGACCGGCTGAGCGACGGCGTTGAGAAAGACGGACAGGTATCTGCATCTTGGCGCGCCTCGACGTGAGGAGTAGTCACGGAACGGCCCCACACGCATGGCGTTGAGCGGCCGACTTCCCTTCCTCCAGGACATCTCATGAAACTGCGCGTGCGCGCCGAACTGGCGTACCGCTTCGATCCCCCGACCGATGCGATCTACAAGATTCACGCGGCGCACTGGCCGGGCCAGCATATTCTTGCGGAGACGCTGGCCTTCGACCCGCCCGTATCCTTTCAGGAGGACGAGGACGCCGAGTTCGGGGCGCGAACCCTGCGCGCCCACATGGCGGGCGAAGTGAGCCTGACCTATGAGGCGACCGTCGAAAACGGTCGCTTGCAGGGTCTGCCCGCCAACGTATCCCAACACGACTGGGGAGATCTGCCGGCCGAGGCCCTGATCTATCTGTCCCCCAGCCGGTATTGTCCATCGGACCAGTTCGGCCGCTTCGTGACGCGCCAGTTCGGCGAAACGACGGGCGGAGAGCGCGTGCTGGCGATTCTGGACTGGATCAGCGCCAACATCGACTATGAGCACGGAGTTTCCGACACAGAAACGACGGCGGCGCGGACCTTCATCGATCGGGCGGGGGTGTGTCGCGACTTCACCCATCTGGGCATCACCCTGTGTCGCGCATCGGGCATCCCGGCGCGAGCGATCAGCGCCTACGCCCATCAACTGACGCCTCCGGATTTCCACGCCGTGTTCGAGGTCTGGCTGGACGGCGGCTGGTGGTTGATCGATCCCACGGGGTTGGCGCCGGTGGAGGGACTGGTGCGCATCGCCTGCGGCCGCGACGCCGCCGATATCGCGTTTTTGACGACCCAGGACCGATGCGAAATGGTGCGTCAGAAGGTGACAGTGGACCTTGCCGAGGATTGACTGCGGTCGGACCCTGGCTTCTTGGGCGCCGCCCCGCATCTCAGAGACGCGAGGCCGAACTCACCGCATACAGGCGACGAGCCTTCCCAGGACCCGGAGGTCAGGCGGACAGCACCGCCCGAACCCGGCGGTTCTCTTCCGGCAAGCCCAGGCTGATGCGGGTCCAGTCGGTCAGGGGCGGATGGGCGCGGCCGATATCGACGCCTTGGTCGCGAAGGACGCTGGCGATCTCGACCTGGGGACGCGGGGCGCGGAAGAAGACGAAGTTCGCCTTCGACGCCGTGCGGGGCCAGCCCAGTCGGTCCAGCCACGCGTGATACAGGTCGCGTTCCACCGCCGTTCGCCGCACCACCGATCGAACGTGATCCTGATCCGCCAGCGCCGCGCCGCCGGCCGCCAGGGCCAGGCGATCGAGAGAATGCGGCGCACCCACCCCCTTGGCCTTCAGACGACCGGCCAGATCCGCCGGCGCCAGCGCGTAGCCCAACTGCAGGCCCGCCAAACCATAGACCTTGGCGAAGGTGCGGAAGACCACCAGGTTCAGCCCCTGCGCCACCAGGGGCGCCGCGGTGCGGGCGGCGTAGTCTCCGGCGTACTCCAGATAGGCCTCGTCCACGATCACCAGCGTCTTGCGGGCGGCCTGACGCAGGAAGTCGTGGAAGGCGGCCGGGTCGCTGACGGTCCCGGACGGATTGTGAGGATTCACCACGAACAGGGCCGTCGCGCCGTCCGCCCGCGCCAAAAGGGCGGGCAGATCGTTCTCGTATCGCGCATTCAGCGGCACGGGATCCAGCCGACCGCCGACGGCGGCGGCGGGGTCTGTGAAACCGGCGTAGCCGGGGGCGCTGTGCACGAAGCGGCTGGCGCTTCCGGCCGCCAGGGCCAGATGAAGGCCCAGCGGCGCCAGCACTTCGCCCACCACGACCTGATCGGGCGTTACCCCTTCGAAGGCCGCGACCTGCCGTTCGAAGGCCGCAGCCTCGTCCTCGACGTAGCGATTGACCTTACCCAGCGCGGCCCGCACGGCCGGCGCCACGCCCGGCGACGGACCCCAGGGGTTTTCATTGAGGCCCAACTGAAGCCGGCCGGGTGACTGGCCAGGCGATTGGGCGGCGGCCGGCAAGGCTGCAAGCGCGCCGGCCGTCAGCCCCCCGCCCAGGACAAGTCGTCGGGTCGCGCGCATCAGAAGCTCGCCTTCAGGCGGACGTAACCAAAGGCGCCGCTCCAGCCGAACGGGGAGTATTCGCTGTAAGGAAAGGCGCCGAAGGTATCCCCGCCTTGGACCGAGGGCGTGCTGGCGATGTTCTCGGTTCCATACTGGTTGAAGATGTTGTCGGCGCCGACCTCCAGCTTCAACGCCTTGTTGATGCGGTACTCCACGGAGACATCGGTCAGGACAACCGGCTTCAGGGTCTGGACGACGTCGAAGTTTCCGCTCGCCCCGGCCTGGGTGGCCAGGGTGTGGAAGGGGGTCGAGCCGTTGGCGAAGACCGCGACATTGGCGGCGCTCTGATTGGTCAGGATCAGTTGCTCGACCCTTCCATAGCGTTGCGCCCGCACCGTCACCGACCAGGGGCCGGAATCCCAGGTTCCGCCCAGCTGCAGAGTATCGCGCGGCTGCCCCCGCTCCGTCCGCGTGACCTCCGTCACGTCGAACAGCGGCGTCAGCACGCCCAGGCGCGTCAGTTCGACCGGCGTCGGCGCCAGGCGCGTCACCTTGGTGTCGTTTCGGTTGTAGCCGCCGGTCAGGGTGACCGCTCCCCAGCCGGCGCCGACATAGCGCCAACGCGCGCTGACATCGAAGCCTTCGGTGCGGGTGTCGCCGACATTGGCGAAGTAGCGCACGCTGGACACCCCCGGCAGGCCGTTGGCGGCCAGGAAGCTGCGGATCGCGGTGGACGAGCCGGTGTCCACGAAGTTGGAGGACAGGGCGATGCGGTCGTCGATGGATATCCGATAGGCGTCGATGGAGGCCGACAGCCGCCCCCCCGCCAGCGCACCCTGCCAGGTGGCGCCCAGCGAGACGCTGCGGGATTCCTCCGGCTCCAGCGGCTTGGCCCCGAGCAGCCGCGCCTCGGTGGCTGTGACCGGCGCGGTGCGCACCAGGACGTATTCCGGCACGCCCCCGACGACCAGGGTGCGGCTGGAGGTCGAGGAATAATACTGCTGGGCCAGGGCCGGCGCATGGAAGCCGGTGCCGGCCGACGCCCGCAGCGCCAGTCCGGCGCCCAGGTCATAGCGGCCGGCCGCCTGGACATTGGTGGTGGATCCGAAGTCCGAGAAATCCTCGTAGCGCACGGCGCCCGTCACCAGGAGCGCCTCGGACAACTGGGTGGAAGCCTCGGCATAGGCCGACAGACTGTGGCGGTGCACATCGACGACGTCGCGTGGCTGAATGCCGGCGAAGCCCTGGGCGCCGATGGTGGGCACGGCGCCGGCCGATGGGCCGTCCAGAACCAGGACGCCGCCGTTGCGGTAGGAATCGGGCTCTCCGGCCCCGATGGCGTAGCCGTCACGGCGATACTCCAGCCCGCCGGCCACCTCGACCGGCGCGGCCAAACCGAGATCGAAGGCGCGCGTCAGATCCAGGTTGGTGGTCCATTGCGAGGCTTCCAGCCGACCATTGTAGAAGCTTGTCGGGCTGGCTGCGCCCAAGGTCGCATTCAGCGTATTGCGGGTGCGATACTCCAACGTGTTCCGCCCCCACGTCGAGGACAGGTCCCAGGCCCAGCCCGCCGCCTCGCCCCGCACGCCCGCCGAGGCGGACAGGTTCTCCGAGGCCGTGTCGACATAGGGCAGGAAGCCGTCCGGATAGATGGCCCGGACGTTCTCGGGCTGGGCCGGACGCCGGAAGGAGGCGTTGGACGTAGCGTCCGATTGATCCCAGCCGCCGAAGGCGTAGACCTCGACCTGACCCAGCGGCTTGCGCGCGTTCAGGAACAGGACGGTCTGTTCGATGTCGGCCGAGTCGGCGAACCGCCAGACGTTGCGGTCCACGGTCGCCTCGCGCGGGTCAAGCGTCGTCCCCGCCGGACCGCCGGGCGGCGCCAGGCCTACGCCCGCCCCCACGTTCGACGACGGATTGACCAGGCCGCCCGAGCCGGACCGTCCGAAGTAGAACTGGCGCGTGTCGGGTCGGGCGCGATTGGCCGCCGTGACGTCCCGATAATAGAGGGTGGCGTGCAACACGCCGTCGTCGCCAAGAGCGAAGCCGTGATCGAGCGACGCCTCATAAGTGTCGCCGCCGCCGTCCTTGGTCGCGCCATAGCTGACCGCCGCCTCCGTGCCCAGGTCCTCGCGCAGGCGCAGATTGATCACCCCGGCGATGGCGTCCGACCCATACTGGGCCGAGGCGCCGTCCCGCAGGACCTCGGTGCGGGCGACGGCGCTGGGCGGAATGGCGTTTAGATCGGTCGGCACCGAACCCTTGCCGATCGTGCCCCCGACATTGACCCAGGCGGCGGTATGGCGGCGGCGGCCGTTGACCAGCACCAGCGTCTGGTCCGGCGACAGGCCGCGCAGGCTGGCCGAGCGGATATGGGTGTTGCCGTCCGGCGTCGTCGGCGTCGGATAGTTGAACGACGGAATCAGCGTCTGTAGCACCCGCGCCGTGCCCGAATGACCGCGGGTCAGTTCCTCATGCGTGAGCACGTCGATCGGCACAGGTGAATTGGTCACGGTGCGATTGGCCAGTCGGGTGCCGGTAACGACCACCTCGTCGATCTCTGCAGATGGTGACGGCGTCGCCTGCGCGAGAACCGGCCCGGCCAATGCCATTAGAGAAACTCCCGCCAGGAAAACCCCTGATCGGTATTGAGCGCGCGTTGTAGTCATCGTGATACAGCCCCGAAATTTCTTGGGACTTGCTACGTCGTTCGGCCACGAGACCGCTAACGATAGCTTCTATCCGCATCATTAGAAAAACTATTCGGTTAGCCCGCATTCCGCTTGGCCCTCCGGGCTGATTTCGCATGGGTTTGGATGCAGATACGACAACACCCCCGAAGCCGGTGCTTCGGGGGTGTTGGTGTTTTTGGGTGCGGGAGTAGGATTTGAACCTACGACCTTCAGGTTATGAGCCTGACGAGCTACCGGGCTGCTCCATCCCGCGGCAAGTGGGTTGGATCGGAAGGAAGAGAGTGTTCGAGAAGTCCGGATTTGGCTTTTGTCTTCATTTCGTTGTCCGCCTGGTAGACCCGGCGGCGACCTACTCTCCCGCGCCTTAAGACGAAGTACCATTGGCTCTGGAGGGCTTAACGACCGAGTTCGGAATGGGATCGGGTGGGGAACCTCCGACATAGCCACCAGGTCAACGAGGCGGACAGCGGAATGAAGAGAAGACATTGTCTGTGATCGTTCGGTTCAAGGAACGATCATCGAATGAGTTTTGCTGAGAAACGATCAAACCGATCGGATTATTAGTACCAGTAAGCTTCATGGGTCGCCCCACTTCCACACCTGGCCTATCAACGTGGTAGTCTTCCACGATCCTCAGCGAAGCCTTGTTTTGAGGTTAGTTTCCCGCTTAGATGCTTTCAGCGGTTATCTATTCCATACTTAGCTACCCTGCTGCACAGCTGGCGCCATGACAGGTACACCAGAGGTATGTCCATCCCGGTCCTCTCGTACTAGGGACAGATCCTCTCAAGCTTCGAACACCCACGGCAGATAGGGACCAAACTGTCTCACGACGTTCTGAACCCAGCTCACGTACCACTTTAAATGGCGAACAGCCATACCCTTGGGACCTGCTCCAGCCCCAGGATGTGATGAGCCGACATCGAGGTGCCAAACTTTGCCGTCGATATGGACTCTTGGGCAAAATCAGCCTGTTATCCCTAGAGTACCTTTTATCCGTTGAGCGATGGCCCTTCCACTCGGGACCACCGGATCACTATGGCCGACTTTCGTCTCTGCTCGACTTGTCAGTCTCGCAGTCAGGCGAGCTTATGCCATTGCACTCGACGAGCGATTTCCGACCGCTCTGAGCTCACCATCGCGCGCCTCCGTTACACTTTGGGAGGCGACCGCCCCAGTCAAACTACCCACCACGCCATGTCCCGGGACCGGATAACGGCCCTCGGTTAGACGTCAACGACAGTAAGGGTGGTATTTCAAGGACGACTCCACCAGAGCTGGCGCCCCGGTTTCATAGTCTCCCACCTATCCTACACATACGGTCGCTAACGCCAAGGCGAAGCTATAGTAAAGGTTCATAGGGTCTTTCCGTCTGACCGCGGGAACCCCGCATCTTCACGGGGAATTCAATTTCACTGAGCCTATGCTGGAGACAGTGGGGAAGTCGTTACGCCATTCGTGCAGGTCGGAACTTACCCGACAAGGAATTTCGCTACCTTAGGACCGTTATAGTTACGGCCGCCGTTTACCTGGGCTTCAGTTCGGAGCTTTCACTCCTCCCTTTAACCTTCAGGCACCGGGCAGGCGTCAGACCCTATACGTCGCATTGCTGCTTCGCAGAGCCCTGTGTTTTTGCTAAACAGTCGCTACCCCCTGGCTTGTGCCACTCAGTCCTGCTTGCGCAGGGTGAGTCACGCTTATTCCGAAGTTACGCGTGCAATTTGCCGAGTTCCTTCAGCATAGTTCTCTCAAACGCCTTGGTATGCTCTACCTGACCACCTGTGTCGGTTTCGGGTACGGTCTCTGCTGGAGTTATTTCCTGGGACAACGCCCCCGCACACACAATCCAATAAGTGGGTACGAGTTATGCCATCCGTCACTTCCAGCTGGTGCAGGAATATTTACCTGCTTCCCATCGACTACGCTTTTCAGCCTCGCCTTAGGGGCCGACTAACCCTGCGCAGATTAGCTTTACGCAGGAACCCTTGGTCTTTCGGCGAGAGTGTCTCTCACACTCTTATCGTTACTCATGTCAGCATTCTCACTTCCGATACCTCCAGCCAGGCTCACGCCTGACCTTCACCGGCCTACGGAACGCTCCGCTACCGCTTGCAGTAAACTGCAAACCCATATCTTCGGCGAACGGCTTGAGCCCCGTTACATTTTCCGCGCAGGATCGCTTGATCAGTGAGCTGTTACGCTTTCTTTAAAGGATGGCTGCTTCTAAGCCAACCTCCTGATTGTCAAAGCAATCCCACATCGTTTCCCACTTAGCCGTTACTTGGGGGCCTTAGATGATGGTTAGGGTTGTTTCCCTTTTCACGACGGACGTTAGCACCCGCCGTGTGTCTGCCCGATAGTTCTCTTGGGTATTCGGAGTTTGGTTAGTATTGGTACCGCTCGCGCAGCCCGCAACCATCCAGTGCTCTACCCCCCAAGGAATTCGTCGGACGCTCTACCTAAATAGATTTCGCGGAGAACCAGCTATGTCCAGGTTTGATTGGCCTTTCACCCCTATCCACAAGTCATCCCAGAATTTTTCAACATTCACGGGTTCGGTCCTCCAGTTAGTGTTACCTAACCTTCAACCTGCTCATGGATAGATCACCTGGTTTCGGGTCGTCATACGTCGAACTTAGCGCCCTATTCAGACTCGCTTTCGCTGCGCCTACACCTAACGGCTTAAGCTTGCTCGACACATGAAGTCGCTGACCCATTATACAAAAGGTACGCCGTCACCTCGCGTGGAGGCTCCGACTGCTTGTAGGCTTCCGATTTCAGGATCTGTTTCACTCCCCTTGTCGGGGTGCTTTTCACCTTTCCCTCACGGTACTTGTTCACTATCGGTCGTAGAGGAGTACTTAGGCTTGGAGGGTGGTCCCCCCATGTTCAGACAGGATTTCACGTGTCCCGCCCTACTCGAGTCTCTTGCTATTTGATGACTACGGGGCTTTCACCCACTATGGCCGACCTTTCCAGATCGTTCGTCTTTATTTCACAAGAGCACTGGCCTGGTCCCGGTTCGCTCGCCACTACTACGGGAGTCTCGGTTGATGTCCTTTCCTCCGGGTACTGAGATGTTTCAGTTCCCCGGGTTCGCTTAATGAAGCCTATGTATTCAGCTCATTATACCTTTCAACAATCCGCCAATCGCTGCTCTGAAGAGCAGAGTTGGAAGACTGTAAAGGTGGGTTCCCCCATTCGGAAATAACCGGATCAAAGGGTGCTAGCGCCTCCCCGGTTCTTATCGCAGCTTGCCACGTCCTTCATCGCCTCTCTACGCCAAGGCATCCGTCAGAAGCCCTTCAACGTTTGATCGTTTCTCAGCAAAACTCATGCTTGGATGGCTCTACCGACTGGAAAGATGCCGGCAGATCCAAGCCTGATTTTTGTCAGACAATGTCTTCTTCTCGAACATGACCTAAAAGCTCAGGGGAGCCGGTCCTATTCTTCCTTCACGATGTCAATGCCAGTCGGCGAGCGCCGACGGGCAATTCCTGATGCGATCTGCGAGCTTTGGCGGGGTGCGCCACCGCATTCAAAGCGGCCTGGTGGAGCCAGACGGAGTCGAACCGACGACATCCTGCTTGCAAAGCAGGCGCTCTACCAACTGAGCTATGGCCCCTTCTCAGGGTCAAGCCAGGAGAGCTGTCGACGAACCGTCCAGATGGATCCTAGAGGGCTGGTAGGCCCGGGCAGACTCGAACTGCCGACCTTACGCTTATCAGGCGTACGCTCTAACCACCTGAGCTACGGGCCTAGGGCAGCGCGACAGCCAGGAGTTCCAGGCTCGCGATCGCGTCACCAATGCAACGACCCGTATGGTCGAGGCGTCGATGACGAAAGTGGAAAGAGAAACGGAGACGGCGGCGTCCCGCCGTTTGTTTGGAGCCTCAATAGCCTCGTGAGAGACTGGAGAAGCATCCTTAGAAAGGAGGTGATCCAGCCGCAGGTTCCCCTACGGCTACCTTGTTACGACTTCACCCCAGTCGCTGACCCTACCGTGGTCGCCTGCCTCCTTGCGGTCAGCGCAGCGCCTTCGGGTAGAACCAACTCCCATGGTGTGACGGGCGGTGTGTACAAGGCCCGGGAACGTATTCACCGCGGCATGCTGATCCGCGATTACTAGCGATTCCAACTTCATGCCCTCGAGTTGCAGAGGACAATCCGAACTGAGACGACTTTTAAGGATTAACCCTCTGTAGTCGCCATTGTAGCACGTGTGTAGCCCACCCTGTAAGGGCCATGAGGACTTGACGTCATCCCCACCTTCCTCCGGCTTAGCACCGGCAGTCCCATTAGAGTTCCCAACTAAATGATGGCAACTAATGGCGAGGGTTGCGCTCGTTGCGGGACTTAACCCAACATCTCACGACACGAGCTGACGACAGCCATGCAGCACCTGTGTCCCAGTCTCCGAAGAGAAAGCCACATCTCTGTGGCGGTCCGGGCATGTCAAAAGGTGGTAAGGTTCTGCGCGTTGCTTCGAATTAAACCACATGCTCCACCGCTTGTGCGGGCCCCCGTCAATTCCTTTGAGTTTTAATCTTGCGACCGTACTCCCCAGGCGGATTGCTTAATGCGTTAGCTGCGTCACCGAAATGCATGCATCCCGACAACTAGCAATCATCGTTTACGGCGTGGACTACCAGGGTATCTAATCCTGTTTGCTCCCCACGCTTTCGAGCCTCAGCGTCAGTAATGAGCCAGTGTGTCGCCTTCGCCACTGGTGTTCTTCCGAATATCTACGAATTTCACCTCTACACTCGGAGTTCCACACACCTCTCTCATACTCAAGACACCCAGTATCAAAGGCAATTCCGAGGTTGAGCCCCGGGATTTCACCCCTGACTTAAATGTCCGCCTACGCTCCCTTTACGCCCAGTAATTCCGAGCAACGCTAGCCCCCTTCGTATTACCGCGGCTGCTGGCACGAAGTTAGCCGGGGCTTCTTCTCCGGGTACCGTCATTATCGTCCCCGGTGAAAGAATTTTACAATCCTAAGACCTTCATCATTCACGCGGCATGGCTGCGTCAGGCTTTCGCCCATTGCGCAAGATTCCCCACTGCTGCCTCCCGTAGGAGTTTGGGCCGTGTCTCAGTCCCAATGTGGCTGATCATCCTCTCAGACCAGCTACTGATCGTCGCCTTGGTGGTCCATTACACCACCAACTAGCTAATCAGACGCGGGCCGCTCTAAAGGCGATAAATCTTTCCCCCGAAGGGCACATTCGGTATTAGCACAAGTTTCCCTGAGTTATTCCGAACCTAAAGGCACGTTCCCACGTGTTACTCACCCGTCCGCCACTAACTCCGAAGAGTTCGTTCGACTTGCATGTGTTAGGCCTGCCGCCAGCGTTCGCTCTGAGCCAGGATCAAACTCTCAGGTTGAGTTGACTTCTGACCTAAGCTTGAAGCCTACCGTAGTAGGCTTGGCATTAGTTCTACGTATTTTATTGACGAGTTCCCACGTCATCGATCCAAAGACCGACGCATGGTATCTTTTCAAAAAGACCGCAGATAGTCAGTGTCGTATGATAGCCTCGATGGACTATCGCAAGGACACCGCCGCCTGCGTTTCTCTTTCCAAATCAACAATGTCAAAGACCAGAACCGCTCCAGCGGCCCGACTTGTTTAGCGCCTCGTCGTCGGCGGAGGCGGCGATTTAGGGACCGCCGAACCTCTTGTCAACCGCTCTTTTCAGAGATTTCGCAAACCCGAAGAGCGAACCCTTCAAACCGCAAAAAACCGCCGGAGAAAACCAAGAGGCTTGCCCCTTCACCAAACCGGCGATTCGATTGAAGCGCGGAAACTAAGGAAACCAACCCGGAAAAGCAAGAGGTTTTTCTCCCTCCCCCTCTCCCCAAAACCCCGGAAACCGCAGTCCCCAAAGCCCAAAAGGCCAGCCCGTCTCCGAGCGAGGCAGCCCTATACGGGCGCACCCACTATCCAGCAAGCCGTTTCTGACGGACATGGAAACTTTTTCGAAGGACACCGGTTCGCGAGCGATGAAACGGCGCGTCGCGCCTTCAACGCGCCATGCTCGATTCCGTAGTATGGCGCTGGGCGGCGGAATATGCCCCCTTCCCGGTCTTGGGGCGCGGCGGAGAATGTGAACTTATGAAGATCAGACTGCCTATCGTTGCGGCGCTGGCCCTTACCGCCTGTTCGATCATGACCTCACCGGCAGCGGCCCAGGGCGTCCCCTACGCCTGCCCGGTCTCGCCGACGTATTTTACGGCGAACAATGGCCTGGCCCACACGCGGGCCGCGCTGAAGAGCGGTCGGATCGTGATTCTGGCGACAGGCTCTTCGTCCATCGAAGGCGCCGGCGCCAGCGCGCGAAACCTAGGCTATGTGCCTATGCTTCAGGGCGCGCTGCAACGCCGTTTCCCAGGCGTCGCCATCACGCTGATCAATCGCGGGATCGGCGGCGAGACGATGCGGGAGACCGTCGCACGGCTGGAACAGGACGTCGCCCTGGCCCAGCCGGATCTCGTCATCTGGCAGCTAGGCACCAACGATGTGCTGCGAGACCGACCCAGCGCGGACATGTTGGCGGAGTTTCAGGCGGCGCGCGCTATATTGGATAGTGCGCAAACGGACGTCGTGTTGATCGATCCCCAACGCCTACCCGAGACCACGAGCCATGCCACCCTGAAGGATCGCAACCCTGCCCTCGGCGCAGTTGCGACGACGGTCGACCAATGGGCGTCCCAATCCGGCTATGCAGTGCTGCATCGCTTCGAGGCCATGCGCGGCTGGGGCGGCATAAATACGGGCGGGGTAGGTCCGGACGATCTGCACCTGAACGACTTCGGCTATGCCTGCTGGGCCGAAATCACCGCCGAAGGCCTGTCCGGAGCCCTGCGCTAGGCGTTAGGCGGAGAAACGTTCCCGCTCAATCGGACTTCCCGGTTTCGTTGCGCCTCGACGCATTCCTACGTATGGCCTTGGGCGCTTCTGAATAGGATATCTGCTTCATGCGCGTCGCAATGATCGGCACGGGATATGTCGGCCTCGTCTCCGGGGCATGCTTTGCCGACTTCGGCCATGTCGTGACCTGCATCGACAAGGATCCGTCCAAGATCGAGCGGCTGGTGCGGGGCGAGATCCCCATCTACGAGCCGGGACTGGACGATCTGGTCGAGACCAATGTGCGTGAAGGTCGCCTGTTCTTCACCCTGGACGGCGCGGAGGCGATTCGAACCGCCGACGCCGTTTTCATCGCCGTGGGAACGCCCTCTCGCCGTGGGGACGGCCATGCCGATCTTTCCTATGTTTATGCCGCCGCCGAGGAGATAGCCGGCCTGATCGACGGCTTCACCGTAGTCGTCACCAAATCCACTGTGCCGGTCGGCACCGGCGACGAGGTCGAGGCCATCATCCGCAAGACCAATCCGAACGCGGACTTCGCCGTCGTCTCCAATCCCGAGTTCCTGCGCGAGGGCGCGGCCATCGGCGACTTCAAACGGCCCGACCGCGTGGTCATCGGCGTCAACGACGTCAAAAGCGACGTCGGGATGCGCGCCTCGACGGTGATGAGCGAACTCTATCGCCCCCTGAACCTGAACGAGAGCCCCCTGCTCTTCGTCAACCGCCGCACATCCGAACTGATCAAATACGCCGCCAACGCCTTTCTGGCGATGAAGATCACCTTCATCAACGAGATGGCGGACCTGTGCGAGGCGGTCGGCGCCGACGTGCAGCAGGTCGCGCGCGGCATCGGCCTGGACAAGCGGATCGGCTCCAAATTCCTGCACGCAGGACCAGGCTATGGCGGCTCCTGCTTCCCGAAGGACACCATCGCCCTGGTGCGGACCGCCCAGCAGCACGGCGCGCCGACGCGGCTGATCGAAACCACGGTCCAGGTGAACGATGCGCGCAAGAAGGCCATGGCCGATCGGGTGGAGAAGACCTTGGGCGCCGACGTGGCCGGCAAGACCATCGGTCTTCTGGGCCTGACCTTCAAACCCAATACCGACGACATGCGCGATGCGCCGTCGCTGGACATCGCCCCGGCCCTGATTGCGGCGGGCGCCCGTGTCCAGGCCTTCGATCCTGAAGGCATGGACGAGGCGGCCAAGCTGCTGGACGGCGTGGAGATGAAGACCGACGCCTATGAAGCCGTGCTGGGCGCCGACGCCGTCGTCATCGTCACCGAATGGGATCGTTTCCGCGCCCTGGATCTGGACCGGGTCAAGCTGTTGATGAAGCAGCCGGTCATGATCGACCTGCGCAACATCTATCGTCCCGAGGACATGCGCGCCAAGGGCTTCCGCTACAGCGGCATCGGACGGGGCTGATGGGTTCGCCGATTCTCGTCACGGGCGCGGCCGGCTTCATCGGCATGCATACGGCCGAGCGGCTGCTGGATCGCGGCGAGACGGTGATCGGCGTCGACAATTTCAACGACTATTATGATCCACGCCTGAAGGCGGCGCGGGCGGCGCTCCTGGAAGAACGCCTCGGCTTCCGCATGGTGCGGGCCGATATCGCCGACAGTGCGGCGATGAAGGCCCTGGTCGTCGACAATGGCGTGGAGCGGATCGTGCACCTGGCGGCGCAGGCGGGCGTCCGATACTCGATCCAGAACCCCTTCGCCTATGAGCGTTCCAATCTGGCGGGCCATCTGTCCCTTCTGGAAGCGGCGCGGCACGGCGGTGTCCGCCATCTGGTCTATGCCTCGTCCAGTTCTGTCTATGGCGACCGGCCGATCAGCGGCGACGGTTTCAAGGAAAGCGATCCGGCGGTTGCGCCCGTCTCGCTCTATGCGGCCACGAAGCGGTCGTGCGAGTTGATGAGCCAGAGCTATGCGGCCCTCTACGGCTTTCCGCAGTCGGGGCTGCGGTTCTTCACCGTTTATGGCCCCTGGGGCCGACCGGACATGGCCTACTACAGCTTCAGCCGGAAGATCGCGGCGGGCGAACCGATCGAAGTCTATGGCGAAGGCCGAATGTCACGCGACTTCACCTATATCGACGACATCGTCGATGGAATCGTCGGGGTGCTGGACCATCCGCCAGTGCATGGCGCGCACGAAATCTACAACATCGGCGACAATCAGCCCGTCGGCCTGATGGAGATGATCTCCACCCTGGAGGCTGCGCTGGGGGTGAAGGCCGAAAAGATCATGCGGCCGATGCAACCCGGCGACGTCACCTCCACCTACGCCGACATCGACAAACTGCACGCCCTGACCGGCTATCGCCCCCGGTTTCCGCTGAAGGCCGGGCTGGAGCGGTTCGTCGAATGGTGGCGCGCCTTCGAGACCGGCTGAGGCCGAAGACGCGTTCAACCGTTGCGGTTGACTGGGGCTCCCCGCACGGTAAGGCTTGAGGTCTAGGCTAGGGACGGCTTTTCACGATGCAGACCAGGGCTTCGGCCACCGACGAAGCCCTGGTTCAGGCCCACGACCGCCTGCTCAAGGACCCCGGTTTTCAATTCGACCGTGTGGGATTCACGCCGCCCAAGGCGCCGGGCTGGCTGCATTGGATCGGCGATGCGATCCAGTTCATAGCCCCGCTTCTGAAATGGGTGTTCTGGGGCGGACTGGTTCTGGTGGTCGGTCTGATCCTGTTCGCCATCGGGCGGGAAATCCTGCGTCTTCGCCGCCCGCGGCCAAAGGCTGTCAAACCCAAGGCTTCGGGTGAAACCGAATGGCGGCCAGAGGCCCAGGCGGCCCGCGATCTGTTGACCGAAGCCGACGCCCTGGCCGCACAGGGTCTTTATGCCGAAGCTTCCCACCTGCTCCTGCTGCGCAGCGTGCAGGATATCGAAAAGCGCCAGCCGCGCGCCCTGCGCGCCTCGCTGACCACACGCGAAATCGCGGGTCTGAAGGCCGTGCCGGAATCGGCGCGTCCCGCCTTCGCCCAGATCGGCCGCGTGGTGGAACGCAGCCTGTTCGGCGGCGCGCCCGTCCAGGCCGACGATTTCGCGTCCTGCCGACAGGCCTATGAGGCCTTCGCCCTTCCCGAAGGCTGGCGCGCATGAGCCGATCGACCAAGGCGGCGAGCGGCGCCTTTTCGCCAGCCGTCATCCTTATCGCCCTCCTGGTCGGAGTCGTATCTCTGGCCGGGATCGGCGTGCTGTCGGCCTATGCCCCCGAACTGAAGTCCGGCAACGACGGGGGAACGCACGCCTTGTCCCGGTCCTCGGTCGGGTTTGGCGGTCTTCCGGTTTTTCTGCGCAGCCTCGGCGTTCCCATCGTGCTCAGCCGGGGGGTGCTGACCGAATCTTCGGACGAAAGCCTGTTGATTCTGACGCCCCAGGTGAACACCAAGCCCGAGCAGATCGAGGACATCGAACATTACGGCGCCACCCTGGTCGTCCTGCCGAAATGGAATGCGGCGCCCGATTCCGATCATCCAGGCTGGGTGCGCACGGTCGGCCTGATTCCGTCGGAAGCGGCGCTGTCTCCGCTTTCGGACGCCCTGCGCAAGACCAGCAAACTGACCGCGCGTCCCGGCAAGGCGCGCGTCGATCTGCGTCGCCCCAACGGCGAGGTCTTCGGCGCGCCGGTCGAGACCGCACAACTTCGCACCCTGGAAGGGCCGAACTGGATTCCCGTCGTCCTCGACGATCAGGGACGCTCGGTCCTTGCGATGGACAAGGACAGCCGCATCTATGTGCTGGCCGACCCCGATCTGATCAGTAACGGCGGGCTGAAGACCCTGGCCGGCGCCCGCACGGCCCGCGACCTGATCGAGATCGTCCGACCAGACGGCGCGCCCGTCATGTTCGATCTGACGCTGAACGGGTTCCAGCGGTCGCGCAATCTGCTGCGTCTGATGCTTGAGCCGCCGCTGCTTGGCCTGACGCTGGTGCTCGTGGCGCTGGCGGGCCTGGCCGGATTTCAGGCTGCGGTGCGATTCGGCGCGCCGAAGGATCGCAGCCGCATCATCGCTCTGGGCAAGCGCGGTCTGGCCGACAACACCGCCGGCCTGGTCCGTCTGGCCCGACGTGAGCCGCACATGGCCCTTCCCTACGCCCAGATCATGCGCGCGACCGTTGCGCGCGCGATCGGCGCGCCGCGCGGACTGGAGGACGACGCCCTGAACGCCTTTCTGGACCGCGTCGGCCGTACTGTCGGTGCGCACGACGCCTATTCCGCCCTGGCCGAACAGGCCAGGACGGCCAAAACGCCCGGTGATCTGATCAAGGTCGCCGCCGCCCTCTATCGCTGGAATCAGGAGATGACCCGTGGACGTCAATGAGGTGAAGGCGTTGGCCGCGCGAATCCGCGCCGAGATCGCCAAGGCGGTCGTCGGTCAGGACGACGCTGTCGACCTGCTGCTGACCGCCCTGTTCGCCGGCGGCCACGTATTGCTGGAGGGGCCGCCAGGCACAGCCAAGACCCTGCTGGCCCAAAGCTTCGCCCAGGCGGTCGGCCTGGACTACGGGCGGATTCAGTTCACGCCCGACCTGATGCCCGGCGACATCATCGGCTCCAACCTGTTCAACTTCCAGACGTCCAGCTTCACCCTGACGCGCGGGCCGATCTTCTGCGAACTGCTGCTGGCGGACGAAATCAACCGAACCCCGCCCAAGACGCAGGCCGCCCTCCTGGAAGCGATGCAGGAACGCCAGATCACCATCGACGGCGACCCTCACGCTCTCAGCCCCCGCTTCACCGTCGTCGCCACCCAGAACCCGATCGAGCAGCAGGGCACCTATCCCCTGCCCGAGGCGCAGTTGGACCGCTTTCTTTTCAAACATGTGATCGACTACCCGTCCATCGATCAGGAACGCGCCATCATCGCCGCTCACGGCTCGCGCGTGGGCCAGATGCATCCCGACGCCCTGGGCGTGGCGACGGCGGCCGACGCCGCGACCATCAGCGCCGCCGTGGATTCGGTAACGGGCGTCCGTCTGACGGACGAGGTGATCGGCTACATCGTCGGCCTGGTTCGGGCCACACGGGATTCGGCCGATGTCGAGACCGGCGCCTCGCCGCGCGCCGGCGCCATGCTGGCGGTGGCCGCGCGGGCCCGCGCGGCCCTGGACGGGCGGGACTACGTCATTCCCGATGACGTGAAGACCCTGGCCGTACCGGCCCTGCGGCACCGTCTGGTTCTGTCGCCCGCCGCCGAGATCGAGGGCCGCCGGGTCGAACAGGTGCTGGCCGGCCTGGTGGATCAGGTGGCGGCGCCCCGGTGATCTATCCCACCCGACGCGCGGTGACGGTCATGGCGGCGGGCCTTCCCGTCGCCCTGCTGGTCGGCGTCATGACGCCGGCGGGTTGGCTGGCCGGGCCGATCTGGATTGCGGGGGTTCTGGCGCTTGCGGCGCTGGACGCGCTCGCGGCCGGATCGCGCACGCGACTGGGCGTCGAGACGCCGGAATCCATCCGTCCCGCCGTCGGACGGCTCGGCCTCGTCGGACTGAAGCTGCGTTTCGCCTCTGGCGGCCGAGCGCCGCAGGCGGTTGAGGGTTCCTTGTCCGGCGAGGCCCGCCTGGGGCTGGACGACGCCCCGCGTCAGGCCGGCGTTGCGGCGTCGGAGGCGCGGCTGACCTTCCCCTTTACGCCGACCCGGCGGGGCGCTGCGACGGTCGATGATCTGTGGGTGCGCTGGCGGGGTCCCCTGGGGCTGGTCTGGAAACAGAAAGTCTTCAACCTGGGTTTGGGAACGCCCGTTCTCACCGACCTCCAGGGCGTGCGGGACGAGGCCGTGCGCCTGTTCGCGCGCGACGCCCTGTTCGGCGCCAAGACTCAGCTGGAAATCGGCGAGGGATCGGAATTCCAGGCCCTGCGCGACTACCAGCCCGGCATGGACAGGCGCGCCATCGACTGGAAACAGTCCGCCCGCCACGCCGCCTTGCTGGCCAAGGAGTTCCGCACCGAACGCAATCACAATGTCATCCTGGCGCTGGACTGCGGCCGCGCGGCCTGCGAGCCGGTGGGCGGCATGCCCCGGATCGACCGCTTCATCCATGCGGGCCTGCTTTTGGCCTACGCCTGTTTGCGGTCGGGCGACCGGACCGGCTTCTTCGCCTTCGATTCCCAGCCGCGTCTGTCGACCGGCGCGGTCAGCGGCATCAACGCCTTCCGCACGTTGCAGACGGTCGCCGGCCGCATCGACTATTCGTCGCACGAGACAAACTACACCCTGGCCATGGCGACCCTGTCGGGCCAACTCCAGCGTCGATCGCTGATCGTGGTCTTCACCGATTTCACCGATTCGACGGTGGCCGAGCTGATGATCGAATCGCTGGGTCGCCTGTTGCGCCGACACCTGGTTCTGTTCGTCGTTCTGCGCGACGAGGAACTGGAAGGTCTGGCCGCCACCGAGCCAGAAACGCCCGAAGACGTGTCGCGCGCCGTCGTCGCCGGCGCCCTGCTGCGTGAGCGCGAGGCCGTCGTCGCCCGCCTGCGCCGCATGGGCGCGCACATCGTCGATGCGCCCGCCGCGCAGATCGGCCCGGCCGTCGTCAACGCCTATCTGGATCTGAAGCGGAGGGATCTGCTGTGAGCCGTCTGGAGACCGGCCTGCTCAAGAGCCAGCGCTTCCGCCGCGCGCGCGAGGACGACTGGCGCCGCCTGGAACGCCTGATGGACAAGGCCGAGAAGGGCTCTCTGTCCAAGCTGACGGATGAAGAAATCCTGGCGGTTCCGACACTTTACCGTTCAACCCTGTCGGCGCTTTCGGTCGCACGCGAGACCTCGCTGGATCAGGGCTTGATCGATTACCTGGAGACGCTTTCGGCCAGGGCCTATTTCTTCGTCTACGGCTCTCGCTCGACGCTGCAGGACAGGTTGGCTGCCTTCTTCCGCACCGACTGGCCCGCCGCCGTGCGGGGCCTGTGGCGCGAAACCCTGGTCTCGGGAGCCCTTATGCTGTTGGGCGCGCTGGTGGCCGCCTGGCTGGTCTCGGCCGAGCCGGAGTGGTTCTACGCCTTCGTGCCGGGCGAACTCAGCGGCGGGCGCGATCCCGCCGCCTCCACAGAAACCCTGCGCGCGACGCTGGACGGCGCCCACGACGCCAACGGCCTGTCGGTCTTCGCCGCCTTCCTGTTCACCCACAACGCCCAGATCGCGCTGCTGGCCTTCGCCCTGGGGTTCGCCCTGTGCCTGCCGACGGCGCTGCTGGTGCTCTACAACGGCGCGACGCTCGGCGCCTTCTTCACCCTGTTCGCCAGTCGGGGCCTGGGGGTCGAACTGGGCGGCTGGCTGCTGATCCACGGCGTGACCGAACTGTTCGCCGTCGTCCTGGCCGGCGCGGCGGGTTTCCGCATCGGCTGGGCCGTCGCCTTTCCAGGCCAGAGACGCCGGCTGGACGCGGTCATGGACGCAGGCCGCACCGCCGGCGTGGCCATGGGCGGCGTCGTGGTCATGTTGCTGTTCGCGGGCCTGCTGGAAGGTTTCGGCCGCCAACTGATCACCGACACGGCCCTGCGTTATGTCGTAGCGGCCGCCACCGCCGTGCTTTGGGGCGCCTATTTCTATGCGCCGCGCCGGGAGACCGTCCGTGTCCGCTGACCGCGTCGCGCCTCGCACCGAACGCGCCTTCGTCACGCCCGAAGGCGTCGATCTGCGTCTGAACATCGGCGATGCGGGCCAGCGCGCCGGCGCCTTTCTGCTGGACGCCGCCATCATCATCGCCGTCCTGGTCGCCTTCACCCTGGTCGTCCTGTTCACCGGCGTCGGCGCGGTCAGCGCTGCGGGGACGGCCGGGGCCGAGATGATGGCCGTGATCTGGCTGGTGATCTTTTTCCTGCTGCGGAACTTCTATTTCACGGCGTTCGAGCTGTCGGCCGCGGCGGCCACGCCCGGAAAGCGGATCATGGGCCTGCGCGTCGCCGCTCGCGACGGCGGGCGGCTGAAGGCGGAATCGGTCTTCGCCCGCAACGCCATGCGCGAACTGGAGGTCTTCCTGCCCATGTCGGTGCTGTTTACGCGGGCCAGCGAAGGCGGCGTCGACGGCTGGATCTATCTGCTGACCTTCGTCTGGGCGGCGATCTTCGTCTTCTTCCCCCTGTTCAATCGCGACCGCCTGCGGGGCGGGGATCTGGTCGGCGGCACCTGGGTCGTGCGCACGCCGCGCCGCAAGCTGACCCGCGATATGGCCGACGAGAGCGCGGGCCGGATGACCACCTACGCCTTCACTCAGCCCCAGGTCGACGCCTATGGCGCCAAGGAGCTCCACGTCCTGGAATCGGTCCTGCGTCAGGGCGACCGTGCCAGCCAGCGCACGGTCGCCGAACGGATCATGGTCAAGATCGGCTGGACGCGCGGACCTTACGAGACCGACCGCGACTTCCTGACGGCCTATTACGCCGCCCTGCGCGGCCGGTTGGAGCAGAAGCTGCTGATGGGCGTCAGACGCCGCGACAAGCACGACGTCTGATGGCGCGGCCTCAGTCGAAGATGGCCGCGAGATTGTCCACGCCGGCGCCCTCCTTTGCCGTGCGCAGTTCGTAGTAGAGCGACGCCACGCCCGCCGACGCGACGACGGAAGACAGGATGTTCACGAGCGGCTGCGTGATCAGGTTGAAGGCCAGGTTCGGCGAACCGTTCGTGAAATTCCCGCCGGTGGCGACGCCCAGGCCGGCGATGGCGCCGCCGACGATCCACGACAGGATCACATAGATGACCAGGAGACCGAACACCTGCCAGCGATAGCCGCGCGTCAGATCACGACTGCGCTGCAGGCTTTCGAACACGCCGCGCTTTTCCATCACCAGAGCCGCCGCCGACACCGACCAGATGATCGACAGCAGAACGCCCGGCACGATCAGAAGGATATAGGCGAAGCCCGTCGCAATACCCGCGACGATGGCCAGACCCAGCAGCGGCAGAAAATACTGCACGCCCACGCCAAACGCTTCGCCGAACGTCACCCGCTTGCCGTTGAACCCGCCGACCGCCGCCTTGACCACCATGCCTTGCAGCATGAAGGCGCCGATCAGATACAGGACGATGCCAACGAGGTAGGCGACCACACCGCCGACCACCGAGGGGGAAGACGACTCTGCGGCCCCTGTCATGAAGCTGGCGCCGCCGAATGCGGTCAGCATGCTGGGCACGCCCACCAGGAGCGCAGAGGCTCCGAAGCAGATGGCGGCGTTCTGTTTGATGGCGTTGAAGGTTCTGGAGATCACACGGCCGAAGTCGAACTGGCCGCTGCCTGCGCCGCCCGAGGACGCTGGAACATAGGCAGGGCGCATGGCGATGATGTCTTGGGCCCGACCGTCAGCGCCGGGCACGAAATCAACTCTCTGCCCGCGTTCAATGGACGTTGCGCCGCGCAGATCGGACGCCGCGAAGCCATAGCGCACCCCGTCATCGCCGGCGATCGCGCCCTCGCCCGTCGCGACCTCGAACGTCAGAACCTCTCCGCGCACTGTCCCCTCCGTCAGCCAGCGTGAGCCTCGGTTGTATAAGGCCAAGCCTGAGATCGCCAGCACCCTCTCCCGCAGCGCCGCTAGAAAACGAAAAACCCCGCCGATCATGGACCGGCGGGGTTTCGCGTCGATAAGGTTCTCGGCGGCTAGGCCGGCTCTTCCTCGGCTTCGGGAATGGGATCCAGTTCCCCTTCCCACTTAGCGACTACGGCGGCGGCGACGGAGTTGCCGACCACGTTGGTGGCCGAGCGCCCCATGTCCAGCAGATGATCGACGCCCAGAACGATGGCGATCCACGCTTCCGGCAGGCCGAAATAGGTCAGCGTCGCCATGATGACGACCAGCGAGGCGCGCGGAACGCCCGCGATCCCCTTCGACGTCACCATCAGCAGCAGCAGCATGAAGATCTGCTGATGGATGCTCAGATGCACGCCGTGCGCCTGCATGATGAACATGGTGGCGAAGGTGCAGTACAGCATCGACCCGTCCAGATTGAACGAATAGCCAAGCGGCAGGACGAAGCTGACGATGCGGCGGCGCACACCCACCTTGGGCAGCGAATCCAGGATGCGCGGATAGGCGGCCTCCGAACTGGCGGTCGAGAAGGCCAGCAGCGCCGGGGTGCGGATTTCGCGGAACAGCGGAATGACTCGCTTGCCCAGCACCACTGCGCCGGCCAGGAACAGCAGCAGCCACAAGGTGGCCATCGATCCATAGAAGCCCAGGACGAACTTGGCGTAGGTGGCCAGCATCTCCAGCCCCTGGGTGGCGATGGTCGAGGCCAGGGCCGCGAAGATGGCGAAGGGCGCCAGCTTCATCACGAACTCCGTCACCTTCAACATGATCGACGCCGCCTGTTCGACCAGGTGCAGCACCGCCGGCGCCTTGTCGTCCAGCGACGCCACCGCCGTCCCGACGAAGACAGAGAAGACGACGATCTGCAGGATCTCGTTCTTGGCCATGGCGTCGAAGATGGAGGTCGGCACCAGGTGGGTGATGAAGCCGTGCAGGGAGAAGGCGTCGGTGGACGCCGCCGTCGCGGCGGCGGTCGCCTCCGGCAGATGCATGCCCGAGCCGGGGTGCAGCAGTTGCACCATGACCAGCCCCAGCAGCAACGACACCACCGAGGCGCCGATGAACCAGACCATGGTCTTGACGCCGATGCGGCCGACCGAAGCGGCGTCCTCCATATGGGCGATGCCCGCGACGAGGGTGGTGAACACTAGGGGCGCGATGATCATCTTGATCAGGCGCAGGAAGATGTCGGTGACGAGGTTCAGATTGCCCGCGGCGGCCTTGGCCTGTTCGGGCGACAGGAACTGGTTCAGTCCCCAGCCCGCCAGGACCCCCAGGACCATCGCACCGATGATGAGATAGGCGAACAATCGCTTCATGCAAAAATCGTCCTGCTTCGACGCGGCGGCCCGACCCATGGCGCGTCATGAAAGAAGAATGGGCGACGAATATACGAATATCCGCCGCCCCTTGAACATCGCTTCGTTCAGATCAGGCGCAACGCCTGCCTAGCCTCAGAATTCCTTGCGGATCGTGGCGTACCACCACCGTCCCCGATTGGAATGCAGGCGACCGTCGTAGCCGAATCGCTCGTTGGCCAGCGGCGGCTCCTCGTTGGTGATGTTGCGGGCGCCGATCCTCAGGCGCGTGCCGGATAGAGGCCCCTTCTCCACCTCGTACTGCACATACAGATTGTGGGTGGTCCAGTCCTGCACGACCCAGTAGTCGTTGGTCCCCGCCAGATTGGCCGAAGTGTCGAAATAGTCGCCGACGTAGCTGGAGAACAGGCCGACCGTCCAGGCGTCCTTGCGCCAGGTGACGGTTGAAGTGACCTTCCACTCCGGCCGACCGTTGCGGCGCACCAGTTCCTCGACCCCGCCGACGCTGACGCCCGAAATGACGCCGTCGCGCAGGGCGTCCAGCAGCACCTGATAGTCGTCGTTGGGCTCCTGATACATCTTCAGCCACTGGCTGGCGTTCAGCGTCCAGGTGAAGCTGCCCAGCGGGGTGCGGCGCAGGCTGTAGTGCAGACGATAGTCGACGCCTTCCGAGGTGCGCGGCTGAAGGTTCAGATAGACGTCGTTGATCGAGACCAGATTGCCCACGGGCGCCAGGCCCGCCGCCTGCCCGTCCGCGATCTGCTGCGCGTCCGGCGCGGCGCGGACGACGTTCGGGTTCGAACTGCCGATCTGGCGCAGATAGTAGTCCATGATCAGCTGGTTCGTGCCGCCGAAGATGCCCACCAGATCGGTCTGGTCGATCCGCCAATAGTCGACGGTCGCGGTCAGAACGCCGTATTTCGACGGCCACAGCTTGGGCTCGAACACCACGCCGGCGGTGAAGTTCTTGGACCGTTCGGGCTTGAGGTCCAGATTGCCCGAGCGCCGCTCCACGCGGGATTCGGACGTGCAGTATTCATTGCTGGTCGTCAGCGTCGGGATCGCCCCGATCTTCAGCTGGACGGCGCAGGCGGCATAGTCCCGGCGCGAGTTCGACCGCTCGAAATCGGGCTGGTGCAACTGCATCAGGTTGGGGGCGCGGAAACCCTTGGACCAGGCGCCCCGGAACATCAGCCAGTCGGTCGGGCGATAGGACAGGGCGATCTTGGGCGCCCCCACCGTGCCGAACAGCGAATAGTGCTCGACCCGTCCGGCCAGCTGCATATCGATCGACTTGACGAACGGCACGTTCATCTCTGGCGAGACGATCGGCACGGCCAGTTCGGCGAAGGTCGAATAGACGTTGCGCGCCCCCGAACTGTTGGGCGTGAAGGTCACGCCCATGATGTCGCTCTGGAAGGTCTGACCCGTCAGGTCGGTGAAGTTGATCGTGCCGTTCAGACGATCGTCGCGCGTTTCCCTGAAGGTCTCCCGCCGCGCCTCGACGCCTGCGGCCAGGCCGACATCCCCGCCCGGAAGCTGGAACAGGTCCGGCCGGGAGATATGGAAGTCCCACTGCATCAGCTCGGTGCGCGACGTGCGCCCCGCCTTGACCATGAAGCTGTTGATCGTGTCCGCATTGTTGACGGTGAAGTCGCCGTCCTTGGGACTGTTCAGGTCGCCGCCCGCGAAGGGGTTGTAGGCGTCGGGCGTGGTTCGATTGATGGCGGCCTGCAGGCCGGTCATGCTGACCGCATCCATGACGTCCTCGGTGCGGGACATCGAATAGAGCAGTCCCGTCTCCCAGTCGTAGCCGCGCCATTCGCCACGCAGACCGCCGACGAAACGGGTGGAAACGTTCTCGACATCCACGCCGCGATTGCCCAGGTCGGCGAAGCGGAAATCCTGCACCTGAACGGCCGCGCCCGTCGTGGGGACCGACGTCAGGCCCGGAAGCCGCGCCGTCACGCCGACGGCGCCCAGCGGGTTCCAATAGGCCGTCGGCGACAACAGCACGCGCTGATAGTCCAGCGGCGTGTCCTGCTGGCGTTGCGACCAGGTGTTGGCCCAATAATACCCCGCCTCTCCGAACGCCTCGACCCCGTTGTCGAACCGATGGTTCAGGAAGCCGAAGAGATTGGCCCGCTCCACCGACGAACTGATCGTCCGCATGGTGTCCAGGTCGTAGCGGAGGTTGGCGTCCTCGTTCGTGCCGCTGAGGGTCAGGACGCCATCGTCGAAACAGGTGCCGGCGCGGAATCCGTTGGCCACGCAGCCGGGGTTGGTCGAGGGCTGGACATGGAAGGCGCCGGAGGTGCTGGTCAGGCGCCGGCCGTTGACCGAAGCGGCGGTCTTGTCCAGTTGGTAGGTGTTCGGGTTTAGACGCAGCCCCTCGGCCCAGGCCGTGATCGAGCTGTAGGTGACATAGTCCAGACCCGTCGCGCGATCCCCGAACCGTGCGGCGCGGCCCGCAACCGTGGCATAGGGCCGTTCCCAGATGAAAAGGGGGTCGCGGGTCAGATAGTCACCCATGACTGAAATATTGGTGCGGCCGTCGTTGAAATTCCGACCCGCCTGGAAGTTGAAGGAATATTCCTCCATCCCGCCTTCGTCGCGGCCCACGCCGGCCTGGGCGGTGAAGCCGTCGAAATTGCTGCGCAGAACGGTGTTGACCACGCCCGCCACCGCATCGGTGCCGAACAGGGCCGCGGCGCCGTCGGCCAGCACCTCGACCCGCTGAACGCCCATCACCGGGATGGCGTTGGTGTTGACGGTCGTGACCGGCACGAAATTCTCGACCTGAGTGCCCGGGTGGTTAACCAGACGCCGACCGTTCAGCAGGGTCAGGGTGTTGCCGGTGCCCAGACCACGCAGATCGATGGATGCGACGTCGCCGCGCGCGTTGTTGATGCCGCCGTTGTCCGTGTCCGCATCGTTGAAGTTGACGTCTCCCGCCTGAGAGATGGCGCGGAACAGGTCGTCGCCGTCCACCGGCGCCGCCGCATCGATCTCGTCGCCGCCCAAAACAGTGACCGGAAGCGCCTCATTGATGCGGGTGCCTTTGATGCGGCTGCCGACCACGACCACTTCCTCGACCTGGGTCGCGCCGGCCGTGGTAGGGCGCTGGCGCAGAACGAAGGTCGAGCCCTCCTGGCTGACGACCTCCAGGTCGGTTCCCTCGATCAGCCTGTCGATCGCGGCCGCGACATCCATCGTTCCCGTCAGCGGACGCGAGCGGACGCCCGACAGATGGGCGGTCGGCGCCGAAATCTGCACGCCGCCCTGACGCGCCAATTCCGTGATCGCCTGGGAGATCGGCTGGGCCGGCACATTGAAGGTGCGGCTTTGCGCCCACGCCCCGCCCGCCGCCAGCAGCAACGCCATCCCCGCCGCGCCGCCTACCAAACCCTGCTTCCAAGACATTTTCATGCCCGCCCCCGTTCGTCTACGTCGCCCGCCCCCGCGGGTCATTGCTGAGACGCAGGGCTGTCGCATTTCCTCCAAAAAAGATCGATCAGCCCCGGGGCGGCCCCAGCGGCATGATTGCGCTTCAGGAGCGCCGCGTCGGAATCAGGCTCGAGCCAGCACGATCTGCTGGGCGTTCACATCGACCTTCAGATCCAGACTGCCGGCGGCGGCCTTGGCGAAGGCGACGGGATCGTTGGCCACGAACAGGCCGGTGATCCTGAGACCCGCCACACCGCTGTCCGCCATGACGATAGGCGTGTCGTTGTAGCGCGAAAACTCTTGAGCGGCCTGGGACAGGGTCTCGTTCTCCAGTTGTATCCGCCCGCGCCGCCAGGCCAGCTCGCGGTCCACGTCCACCAGACCCACGCTCTGAGGCAGTGCGCCGTCTTGCACCATAGCCTGGGTGTTGGCGGCCAGCTTGAGGCGCCGTCCGACATCGCCCTTTATCTCGACATCGCCGCCGAACGAGACGACCTGAAGCGGCCGGTCAGCCAGGCGCCGGACCAGGAAGCTGGCGCCGTTCGCCACCACGGTGGTGTCGCCCGAGCGGACGACGAAGGGACGGCCGATGTCGGCGACGACGTTGAACAGCGCCTCTCCGCTCTTCAGCATCACCGTGCGGGCGCTCTGACCGTATCGGACGACGCCGGCGGACAAGGTGTTCACGGTCATGACCGAGCCGTCTTCCAGCGGCACGACCCGCGTCTCGCCCCGGCGCGTACTGAAGGAGACGGTGCTTTGCCGCAGGAGAGCCCAGGCGCCCGCGCCGCCCAGGGCCGGCGGAACGCAAGCCGCGATCAGGGCGCGACGGCTCAACCCTCCGCGAGGCGCGGACGACAACGACCGCAGCGGCGCGCCGCCGGCCAGGCCCCCGGCCCGACGGCTGTGCACGGCCACGGCCCGCGCGCGCGCGAAGGCGCCCAGGTGTCTGGGGTCCGACGTCAGCCAGGCGTCTAGCCGCGTCTGGTCGGCCGCCGGCAACGGGCCGTCGTCAAGCCGCGCCGCCCAGAGGCAGGCGGTCTGTTCAACGTCCTGGCTTGTCGGCTCGACCATGCACACGCCTGTGTTTCTGTTTCACACCCCTAGACGTTGCAAGCCCTTCGAATCCTCCATTCGCATAGGCGTCCATCAACAGGGAAAAGCCCTTGGCGATATGTTTTTCGACCGTGCTTTCAGGGAAGCCGGTCTGGCGGGCGACCTCCTTCTGCGACAGGCCAGACACCCGGCTGAGGACGAAAACCCGCTGCGTCTTCTCGGGCATGCGGCGAATTAAGTCGCTGAGCTGTTGCAGCGCGTTTCGGGCCATCAGCTGGTCTTCGGGCGTGATGGTGTCCACCGCCGCCTGCAGCGCCTCGATGTCGGCCAGCGAATGAATCGACACCACGCTCTTGCGCCGCAACCGGCTGACCAGAACGGAATAGGCCGTGCGGTAGAAATAGGCCCGGACATTGCCGATGGCGGCGACGTCCGGCGTCGTCACCAGCTTGGCGTAGGCCTCCTGCACGATGTCGTCGATGTCGAATTCGGATTGGCGGCTGCGACGCAGCCAGCCGCGCAGCCCCGCTTCGTGCGGCATGACGTGGCTGGCCAGCCACAGCGCCCTCTCGTCCGATACCCCCATGCCGCGTTCATTGCATGGACGAACTGTCCGACTCAAGCCGCCCGGCAATCTTCGCCGCCATTGGCCGATACGGTGGAGGAAAATTACACGACGACACGTCTTGAACCGGGGTTACGCAAGTTGCGTCCCCCCGACGAAAGGGCCAAGCTGGGCTGGCGCCTCGCATTAGGCCGATCACAATGACCGCACCAGGAGATCGCATGACCCGTTCCATCGCAGGCCTGTCCGTCGGCCTGACCACCGGATTGGCGCTTCTGGCGCTGTCGTCCACCAGCGTGCTGGCGTTGGAAGCGGCCGTCGCGCCCAACGTCTCCGCCGCGACCGCGATCGCCGCGCCGCCAGCGGCTCATATCACAACGCCGCGCGAAGCCTTCGGGTTCGACATCGGCGCCGACTATCAACTGGTCAACTACACCCAGTGGGAAGCCTATCTGAAGACCCTGGCCAGCCAGTCCGATCGGATGAAGCTGGTGGAGATCGGCAAGACGTCGGAGGGCCGCACCCAATACATCGCCATCGTCTCCACGCCCGAGAACCTGGCCCATCTGGACCGCTATCGGGAGATTGCGCGCCGCCTGGCCAAGGCCGAGGGCGTGAGCGAGGCCGAGGCTCACGCCATGGCCGCAGAGGGCAAGGCCGTGGTCTGGATCGACGGCGGACTGCACGCCACCGAGACCGTCCCGCCCCAGGCCCTGATCGCCACCGTCTACGAGTGGCTGACCGCCCAGGACCCCGAGGCCCTGCGCGTCCTGAACGACACCGTCATCCTGTTCGCGCCGCTGAACCCGGACGGGATGGAGCTGGTCTCCAACTGGTACATGCGCAATGCCGACCCGCTGAAGCGCGAGTTCAACTCACTCCCGGTGCTGTACCAGAAGTACGTCGGCCACGATAACAACCGCGACTATTATCTGTCGGCCATGGCCGAGACCACCAACGTCAACCAGCAGTTTTTCCGCGAGTGGTTCCCGCAGATCATCTACAACCACCACCAGACGGCCCCGGCCGGGACGGTGGTGTTCATGCCGCCGTTCCGCGACCCCTTCAACTACAACTACGACCCCCTGGTCATGGGCACGTTGTCGGAAGTCGGAGCGGCCATGCACAGCCGCCTGATCGAGGAGGGCAAGCCCGGCTCGACGATGCGCAGCGGCGCCAACTACTCAACCTGGAACAACGGGATGGAGCGCTCCATCACCTATTTCCACAACGCCGTCGGCCTGCTGACCGAGATCACCGGCCACCCGACGCCCAGCCAGATCGGCCTGATCCCGGACAACCAGTTGCCGCGCAACGACCTGCCCATGCCCATCGCGCCGCAACCCTGGCATTTCGCCCAGTCGATCGAATATTCCCAGTCCATCAACCGCGCCGTCCTGAACTACGCCTCGCGCAACAAGGACCGACTGTTGTTCAACATCTGGCGCATGGGCCAGAACGCCATCGACAAGGGCAACACCGACACCTGGCGCATCACGCCGACGGGGGTGGAGGCCCTGGAGGCGGCGGCCGGCGAGAACGCCCGACGTATCGATCCCGCCCTCTATGACCGCATCCTGCATGCGCCCGAACGGCGCGACCCGCGCGGCTATGTCATCCCGGCGGATCAGGCGGACCTGCCGACCGCGGTGGCCTTCCTGAACAGTCTGATCAAGACCGGGGTGGACGTGGATCGCGCCACCCGCGCCTTCACCGTCGAGGGCAAGACCTATCCGGCCGGTTCGTATGTCGTGCGCACGGCCCAGGCCTATCGCCCGCATGTGCTGGACATGTTCGAGCCGCAGGATCACCCGCACGACCTGCAATATCCGGGCGGTCCGCCCAAACTGCCCTATGACGCCACCGGTTACACCCTGGCCTTGCAGATGGGGGTGAAGTTCGACCGCATCCTGGACGGCTTCCAGGCGCCGACCGAACGAGTCTCCGACGTCATGGCTCCGCCGCCCGGCAAGATCGAAGGTTCCGGCCGGGCCGGCTGGCTTATCGACCACGCGCCAGTCAACGGCTACATCCTGTCCAACCGTCTGTTGAAGGCGGGCGTGCCGGTCTTCTGGCAGGAAGGCGAAACCCGCGCAGGCCGCGCCACCCTGGCCCCCGGCGCCCTGTGGATTCCGGCCGACGACAAGGCCCGCCCCATCGTCGAGGCGGCGGTGCGCGACCTGGGCCTGAACGCCTACGCCGCCGCCCGCGCGCCAGGCGGCGACAAGATCGCCCTGAAGCCCGTGCGGATCGGCCTGGTGGACCGCTATGGCGGCTCGATGGCCTCGGGCTGGACCCGTTGGTTGCTGGAACAATATGAATACCCGTTCCAGATCGTCTATCCGCAGCGTCTGGACGCCGGCGACCTGGCTAAGGATTTCGACGTACTGGTTTTCGCCTCCGACATGATCCCGGCGGACCTGTCGGACCAGCGCGACCAACCCGCGCCCGACTCCATACCGGCGGAGTATCGCCCTTGGCTGGGGACCATCAGCGCCGACAAGACCTATCCGCAGATCGACGCCTTCGTGCGCGGCGGCGGCAGCGTCGTGACCATCGGCTCCTCGCATCGTCTGGCCGCCGCCCTGGGCGCGCCAGTGCAGGACGTGCTGCTGGGCGCGGACGGCAAGCCGCCCGCCTCGACCGACTTCTTCATCCCCGGCGCCCTGTTGCGGACCGAGGTGGACAACCGCCGGCCCCTGGCCTTCGGCGTCACAGACCGGCTTGACGTCTTTTTCAACCGCAACACCGGCTTCCGCCATGCCGGCGAAGGGGCATCCATCGTCCGCTATCCGGAGCAGGTCGCGGTCTCCAGCGGCTGGGCCATCGGTCCGCAGAAGCTGTCAGGCGCCGACGCGGTGCTGGATCTGCCGCACGGCCAGGGCCGGGTGATCGTCCTGGGACCGGACGTGGTCAATCGCGCCCAGGCGCGGGCTTCCACGCGCCTGCTGTTCAACGCCCTGTTCTATGGGCCGGCAGTCTCGCACGAGCAGTAGCCTGCATCAGGTCGCGGCGGGCGTGGTCCAACGCCCGCCGCGGTCCGAACCGAGCCGGCCCGATGCGCCAAACGCCTGCGCCCTACTCAACGACGACAAAAGCCCGTACACGTTTCAGAAATGGGTATCGGCAGTTGGCCCGGGCGGAGGGGACTAGGTGGTCATCGCAGGATCGAGGGTCGCAGACGGCGTTCTGATCGCCGACGCGTTCGGGACGGCGTCGTGGGCCTGATAGGCATAGGTCTGTCGCTGGCGATGGCCGCGACGAGCGCGGCGCAACAATCGACGCTGGAACGCTCGCCCCTGTCCTATGCCGAGGCGGACGCCCGTCTGAGATCGACGTCCTCCCTGACGCGCGCGGCCGACTACGGCGTCGAGGCCGCGCGGAAACAGGCGGAGGCGGCGGCCGGCCTGCGGCGTCCCACTGTCGCGATCGACGCCCAGGCGATTCGCTATCACAAGAGTTTCGATCTCTCGCTGACCAAGGCATACGACGCGGCCCAGATCGAACTGGGCGAGGCGATACCGGGACTGATCGCGGACCTGCCGGGTCTGCCCGGCGACATTCTCCAGACAATCGGCCAGCGACTCCAGGCCGCCCTGCCCGAGGTGTTCGCCGCCCTGCCGTCCGACGTGCGGCTTGAGGTCGAGGACACCGCCTTTCGGCCCACCGTGACGGCGCTCCAGCCCATCTATACGGGCGGCGCCATTCCCGCGCTGCAACGCGCCGCCGCCGCCAACAGCGATTTGGCGCAGGCGCGGCGGCGCGAGGCGATGGACCTGGAATCGGTCAACCTGGCGCGGGCCTATTTCGGCCAGGTCCTGGCGGCCGAGGCGGTGCGGATCGCCACCGACACCCGCGACGGGTTCGATCTGCATCTGCGCAACGCCCGGCGGATGGAGGAGGAAGGCGTGCTCAGCCGATCCCAGCGTCTCCAGGTCGAGGTCGCGCGCGACGCGTCGCAGCGACAGCTGGAGCGCGCCCAACTGGAATACGACAACGCCGTCCAGTCCCTGGGCCGCGTGGTGGGCGTCGAGGCCGGTGTGCAACCCACCACCGCTTTGTTCGTCAACCGCGCCTCCGTCGGTCCGATGGACGTCTTCGTGAGCCAGGCCGTCCAGTCGAACGCCCGCATCGCCCAGGCCCGGGCCGGGCGTGACCTGGCCGAGGCGGGGGTCGATCTGGCGGTCTCGCGCCTGCGGCCGTCGGTCTACGCCTTCGGAACCTACAACCTGAATCCCGACAACGCCCTGCCGACGGAGCCGGATTGGGCCGTCGGCGTCGGCGCGCGCTATACGCTGATGTCTTCCATCGACCGGCGACGCATGGCCGGCGCGGCCCGCGCCCAGGCGATGGCGGCCGGCGAAGGCGAGCGCCAGGCGCGCGACGACATTCGCCTTCTGGTGACGCGCGCCTACAATCAGGTCGAGTTGTCGCGCCGGCAATTCCTGTCGATGGAGTCCAGCCTGACGGCCGCCCAGGAGAATCTGCGCGTGCAGGAGATCGGCTTCCGCGAGGGCGAAGCGACCGCAGCGGCCGTGGTGGACGCCCGCAACCTTCTGGGCGCGGCCCGGCTGCAACGCGCCGCCGCGGCCTATGAATACGACCTCAGCCTGGCGGCCTTGCTGGCGGCCGCCGGCGGCCAGCAAGGCCTCGACGACTTCCTCGAACGCGACGACCGGATCAGCGCCCCATGAGCGAGACGCCCGCCCCTTCTCCGCCAGCTCCGACCCGTCGCCGTCCGCTGCGCTTCTGGCTGATCGCGGTCGGCGTCGCCTTGCTGCTGGTGTTCATCGTCGTGGGTCTGGTCCTGGCGGCGCGGCCGCCCGCAGACCAGGTCCAGGGCATGGTCGAGGCGGAAACCTTCACCGTGGCGACCAAGGCGCCCAGCCGCGTCGAACAGCTTCTGGCCTCGGAGGGCCAGCAGGTCGCGGCCGGCGAGGTTCTCGCGGTGCTCAGCAGCCCCGAGATCGAAGCCAAGGACGCCCAGGCCCGCGCCCTGCTGCAATCCGCCCAGGCCGTCCAGTCGATGAGCCGCGAAGGCGCTCGCCCCGAAGATGTCCGCTCGGTCGAATCCGTCTGGCGCAGCACCCAGGCCGCCGCGCGTCTGGCCGACCAGACCGCCCGGCGCGCCGAAGCCCTGTTCGCCGAAGGCGTCATCTCGGCTCAGCGCCGCGACGAAGCCGTAGCCGCACGCGCCGCGACCGCCTCCCAGGCCGAGGCCGCGCGCCAGCAATACCTCAAGGCCGCCGCCGGTCTGCGCCCGCAGGAGCGCACGGTCGCCGACGCCCAGGTCAGCGGAGCCCAAGCGGCCGTCGCCGAAACCGACAGTCTCAAGGCCGAGACGCGCCTGGTCGCGCCACACGCCGGCGAAGTGTCCCAGCGCTTTTCCAACGTGGGCGAACTGGTCCTGATCGGCGTGCCGGTCTTCACCATCGTCGATACGGCCGATCCGTGGATCACGTTCACCGTGCGCGAGGATCAGTTCCACGATCTGAAAATCGGCGCGACCCTGACCGGCGACGTTCCCGCCCTGGGCCTGAAGAACGTCGCCTTCCGCGTCACGGCGATCAGCCCGCAGGGCGAGTTCGCCACCTGGCGCTCCACGCGCCAGTCTGGCGGATATGACGTGCGCAGCTTCGAGGCCAAGGCCAAGCCGGTCCAGCCGATACCGGCTCTGCGTCCCGGAATGAGCGTTCTGTTCGACTGGTCGCGGCGGTGACGGCCGACACCGGCGGATTCCGCGCCGCCGTCCAGGCCGAGACGCGGCTGTTGACCACCCGGCCTTGGGACGCCTTCGTCGCCTTCGGCCTGCCGCTGATCCTGCTGGTCGTCATCGGGGCCATGCTGGCGTCCGGCGTCATCCGTCACGCACCCACCGCCGTGGTCGATCAGGACCGTTCCGCCTTCAGCCGCGCGGCGATACGCAACATGCAAGCCAGCGCAGGCGTGCGCGTCGCCTATTCGCCCGCCACCCTGGACGAGGCCCTGAGCCTGATGCGGCAAGGCAAGATTTACAGCATCGCCCACTTCCCCGCCGGGTTCAGCCGAAACGCCTTTCGGCGGCCAGAACAGATAACGGTCTATTTCAACGGCGCCTATCAGACTGTCGGCGCCCTGTCTGCGACGGGCCAGAGCGTCGCGATCGCCGCCGCCGCAGCGCCGATTCTGGAACAGCGCGCGCGACAGATGGGCGCGCCGGCCTCGACGCTCCAGCCGCCCGCGGTCCAGGTTTCGATCGTCGGCAATCCACAGCTGAACTTCGAACTGTTTCTGGGCGGTCTGCTGGCGCCGGGCGTGCTGCATCTGCTGGCGGCCTGTTCGGCGGTGCTGGCGGTCGGGCGGCTGATGGACGGCGGCTCGTTCAAGGCGTTCCGGCACGCCAACCCGGGCCGCACGGCGGCGGCCCTGATCGGGCGGCTGCTGCCGCATTTCATCGTCTTCACCCTGTGGGGGTTCGCCTGGATCGTCTGGCTGTGCGGTTTTCGCGGCTGGGGCGTCGCCGGGTCCCTGCCCCTGCTTCTGCTGGGAATGGCGGCGCTGATCGCCGTCAGCGTCGCCCTGTCGGCCCTGCTGGTCGCGGCGGCTGGCGATATCGACACAGCCTTTTCGGCCACGGCCGTCTATGCAGGCGCCGCCATCGCCTTTTCGAACGGCACCCTGCCGCTGGACCACGCTCCCCGGTTCGCCCGGATCTGGAGCGACATCCTGCCCTACACCTATTACCTTCGCCTCCAGACCAGCCAGATGGTGACGGACGGCGCGATCTCCGGCGTCCTCGGCGACCTCGCGGTTCTGGGCGTCGTGACCGTTGCGGCGCTCGGTCTGGCGATCCTGGCCGTGGCCTGGCGTGGAAAGCGCGAGCCGAAGACGGAGGCCCTGTCCTTTCCCCTGCCCCAGCGCGGCTTCCTGGCGGCCTTCGGGGCCGTGTTCGCCAACATCGTCCGCACCCGGCCCGTCGCCAGCCTGCTGATCCTCGCGGTCGGCCTCTACGCCTTCTATTATCCGGCCGCCTATTCCGGGCAGACCGCCACCGGCCTGCCGCTGGCGGTGGTCGCAGAGACCGACACCCCCCTGGTCCGGACCCTGATTCAAGACCTGGACGCCGCCCGCGCCATCGACGTCGCGGCCGTCGCCCGATCGACCGCAGACGCCCAGGCCTTGATGCGACGCGGCGCGGTCGACGGCGTGATCGTCCTGCCCAAGGGGTTCGAGGCGGGACTGGCGCGCGGCGCGCCGGAGGGGGTGGCCGTCTATCTGAACGGCGGCTATCTGGTCCGCGCCACATCGGTCGGCAAAGCCGCCGCCGCGGCGGTTCTGCACGTGATCGAGAAGCGGCTGGATGGCCTGCCCGAGGTGGCGCGCGCCGCCCGTCTGGCGCCGACCCTTCGCCAGGAATCGCTGTTCAACCCGACCGAGGGCTATGGCGACTACGCGGTTCCGGCTGTCAGCGTCATCATCCTTCAGCAGACATTGCTGCTGGGCGCCGGCGTCATCGCGGCCCTGCGGCGCGAGACCCGGGCCGCGCCCGTCCGTCTATCGTCGCGGCTGGGGCTCTGGGCGGCGCTGACGCTCATCGGAACCCTGTCTACCCTGCTCTATTTCGGCTTCGTCTTCTGGGTTCAGGACTACCCGCGTGGAGGCGACATGACCGGCGTCCTCGTGACCGCGCCCCTCTTCGCCGCCGCCGTCTCGGCGCTGGGCCTCTGGCTGGGCGGCCTGTTCGACCGCCATGAACGGGTGCTTCAGGTTCTGGTGGGAACGTCCGCACCGCTGTTCTTTCTGGCAGGCTCGGCCTGGCCTCACTTCATGATGCCTCAACCCCTGGTCTGGCTGGCGCACCTGTCGCCTTCGACCGCCGCCGTGCCTGCCTTCGTCGGCTTCAACGCCATGGGGGCCAGTCTGGCCGAGAGCTGGCCGCGCGTCGCCCTGCTGGCGGGCCTGGCCGTTCTCTATGGCGCGCTGTTCCTGCTTCGGACAGATCGAGCGGACGATCCGAAGATCGCCGCCCGTCCCTGAAGCACGACTTCCTCAGCCTCCGTGGGCCTTCTGCGCCTTGGTCAGTTCGATCATGCCCTGGGCGGCGCCCATGTCGGGCACGATCTCGCCGTCGCGATCGGAGATGGCGTCGAACCGCGCCGCCACCTGTTCGGGCGCTTCCGGCCCCACGATGAAGTCGCCCTGGGTCAGGGTGACATAGGCGCGTTCAAAGCCGCCGGCGCCGGCCGCCAGGATCGCACGGGTCGGAGCGTCCTTGCTGACCAGATACAGCAGGCCGGGCGTCACCAGCGCCGGGGCCAGCGCCTCCAGCGGCAAGGCCGCGCCCAGGTCCTCGGTCATGCGGGTGTGGGCGGTCGGCGCGAGGCAGTTGACGCGGATGTCGTTCTTGGCCCCCTCGATCGCCAGGGTCTGCATCAATCCGACCAGCGCCATCTTGGCCGCGCCATAGTTCGCCTGACCGAAATTGCCGTAGAGGCCCGAGGACGAGGTGGTCATGACGATGCGGCCGTAATTCTGCGCCCGCATGATCTCCCACACCGCCTTGGTGCAGTTGACCGCCCCCATCAGGTGCACGTCGACGACGAAGCGGAAGTCGTCCAGCTCCATCTTTGCGAAGCTCTTGTCGCGCAGCACCCCGGCGTTGTTCACCAGAATAGCGATGCGGCCCCATTTGGCCATGACCTGATCGACCATGGCCTGTACGGCGGCGAATTCCGTGACGGAGGCCGCATTGGCCATCGCCTCGCCGCCCGCGGCCTCGATCTCGGCGACCACGGCCTCGGCCGCCGTGGCCGATCCGCCCGAGCCGTCGCGCGCCCCTCCCAGATCGTTGACCACCACCTTGGCTCCGCGCGCCGCCAGCGCCAGGGCGTGCTCGCGCCCCAAACCACCGCCGGCGCCCGTAACGATCGCCACCTGTCCGTCAAACCGCATCCGTCGCTCCTCGCCGTTGTTGGAGCGACAGGATCATCATGACCGGGCGTCAGGCAAATGAATTGAGTCTTCCAATCCGGAAATCCGGACGGACGACGCGCTCGGCCATTACCGCTTGACGGGACAGGTCGCCTCCGTGTCGTGACTGACCAGGCCGATGTCGGCCAGCGACAGCGCCAGCGGCGTCGTCGAGGCCAGGACGAACGGCGCCTCGACCGCCGCGACGTCGGCGCGCGCCGCATCGAAACAGGCCAGCCGGACCCTGATCTGCCGCCATTCGCCGACCCGGCCCTGCGCCAGCAGCGGGGCGATGTCGATCCGGTCCTGTCCAAAGCCCAGTTCGACCGGGCCGGTCGGCACGGCGTCCAACCGGGCGGAGAAGGCCAGGACCATGTCGCCGTTGCGCTGACGCGAAAGATCGACGGGCTGACCGAAGATCACCGCCTGCGCCGGACCGGAGAAGGTCAGAGCCATGGCGCTTTCCTGGGCCGAGCCGTCGGTGGCGCGGACGGACAGGTTGGCCCGGGGACTGGAAGCCGCAAGCCGTTGTCCCACCCTGGCGTCGCCGCCATCGTCCCTCAGTATCAGAGACCACGGCGCCAGCACCCGCCCGTCACGGAAATAGCCGTCCAGGTTGCCGCGCACCACGACGCGACCGGGGTCTTCCGCCAAGGTCCCCACCTGGGCCGGCCGGGCGTAGCTCAGGCCGTATCCATAGGCGAACTGCGGATCGTATCCGGGCTCGCCGACGTTCAGCACGTCCTGATCCGCCGTCTTGGGCCAGGAAAAGGACAGCCGCCCGGTGAAATCGAACGGCGCGCGGCCGTCTGGACCCGCGACCAGGACGTCGGCCACGCCCGCGCCCTCCGTTCCCGGCAACCAGGCGGCGACAAAGGCGTCGGAGGCGTTGATCTCGGGATTGGTCCACAACGGGCGGCCGCTGAGGAAGACCGACACCGTGGGAATACCCGCCGCCTTCAGCCGGCGCAGCAGCGCCAGAGGCTCCTCGGGAGCGAAATCCAGGGTCTCGATGTCGCCCTGGAATTCGGCGTATGGCGTCTCTCCGAAGACGACCACCGCCACATCGGGGCGTTCGACATAGTCGCCGTCGGGCCGCAGGTCGGCGACGCCTCCGGCGGCCGCGACCGCCGCCTGCAGACCAGACCAGATCGAGGTCCCGCCGGGGAAGTCCGCGTTGGTGGTGTCGGCGCCCTGCCACGTCACCGTCCAGCCGCCCGAGGCTTGGCCGATCGAATCCGCGGCGCCGGCGACCAGCACGCGCGCGCCCGGCCGGATCGGCAGGACGCCGCCTTCGTTCTTGAGCAGGACCAGCGACTTGCGCACCGCCTCGCGGGCCAGCGCACGGTGGTCGGGCGACCCCAGAACGTCCGTCCGGCCTTCCAGTGCGCGATCGCGATCGAAGACGCCTAGCTTGACCTTGACCCGCAGGATGCGACGAACGGCGTCGTCCAGACGCGCGGCCGAAATCTGGCCGGCGCGCGCCTGGGCCAGGGTGTTCGCATAGAGGCCGCGCCAGCTGTCGGGCGCCATGAACATGTCCAAACCGGCGTTGATGGCCTGGGCGCAGCTTTCGTTGCTGCAGCCCGGAATCTGGCCGTGGGCGTTCCAGTCTCCCACGACGAAGCCCTTGAAGCCCATGCGGGACTTCAGCACGTCTGTCAGCAGCGAGGGGTTGCCGGTCGTCTTTACGCCGTTCCAGCTGGAGAAGGACGCCATGACCGTCAGGACGCCGGCGTCGATGGCCGGCACATAGCCCTGGGCGTGGACGGCGATCAGTTCCTCTTCGGAAATGACCGCATCGCCCTGGTCCGCACCGCCTTCGGTGCCGCCATCGGCCAGGAAGTGCTTAGCCGAACCGGCGATGTGGTCCGCCGACAGCGGACGACCGGACACCAGTTCGCCCTGAAGACCCAGGGTCATCGGACCGGCATAGGCGGCCACGATCTCCGGGCTTTCCGAATAGCCTTCGTAGGCGCGCCCCCAGCGGTCGTTCCGAGGGGTCGCCAGGGTGGGGCCGAAGGTCCAGTCGGCGCCGGATGCGGCGACTTCCTGGGCGGTGGCCGCGCCGATCCGCCGGATCAGATCCGGATCGCGCGCCGCGCCCAGGCCGATGTTGTGCGGAAACAGGGTCGCGCCGACGATGTTGTTGTGTCCGTGCACGGCGTCGATGCCGAACATCAGCGGAATCGCCGCGCCCGGCCGTTCTGCGGCGGCCGTGCGGAAGGCCCGCGACAGGGCGACCCAAGCCTCCAACGGCGCCCGTTCATCTCCGCCGGGCGCAGAGTTCCCCCCCGCCAGGATGGAGCCGATCGGATAGACGGCGAGGTCGGCCGGCGTGATCGAGGCGATGTCGGCCTGGATGATCTGACCGACCTTCTCTTCCAGCGTCATCCGCGCCATCAGATCGCCGATGAAGGCTTCGGTGCGCGCGTCGGTGATCGCGGCTGGGCTGGCGGCGGCGGGCCAAAGAGCCGGATTCGCCCGGGCCGCGGCCGGAATGGCCTGGGTCGTCGCGGTCTGGGCGCGGGTCGCGCCAGCGCCCCCCGAAAGGACCGCCGCAACGGCTAGAACGGACACGAGCATGCGACGGGACGCGGGCATACGGAACCTCAAGGCGAAAAGACGGGCGGCGCGGCGCTCAAGCCCCGCGCCGCCCCAGGCTCAGGAGTTTAGAAGTTGGCCCGCAGACGCAAGCCTGCCGTGCGCGCCTGGTTCAGGAACAGAACGTTGACCACCTGATCCGACACCAGTTGCTTGTCGACCACCGTCTTGTCGAACACGTTGTTCACATAGGCTTCCAGACGATAACGGCCGTTCGACGTCTCCCATCCGGCGCCCAGATTGACCGTCACATAGCCGCCCTGGCGCGCCCAGAAACCGCCCTCGCGCGCTTCGGTGCTGCGCAGATAAGGGCTGGCCGGCGGCGCGTTCGGATTGACGGTCGTTCCTTCCATCGAAGCCTTGAAGGCGTCGTAGGCGGCCTGGCCGGCGGCGTCCGTCGGACGCGCCGTGAACTGGATCACCGGGCTCTCATTGTAGATGTTCAGGTAGTAGGACGACCGATAGTTGGCCAGCAGGTGGAAGTCGGCCCGGCCACCGAAGACGTCCGCCGTAGTCTGAAGGTGGGCGTTCAGGTTCACCTTGGAAACGTTCGGCAGCTCGTTGCCGGCGATGTCGATATTGAAGTTCGGCGTGCCGTCGGCGTAATCGGTCCCGCGCGTGTCGGTCAGGGCGCCAGTGTCGGCCTTGGCGTCGATATAGGCGGCGATGACGTCCAGACGCGTCCGGTGCGGAAGATCGAAACGGGTCTCGACCTCGAAGCCCTTGATGGTCGACTGGGCGACGTTGATGTTCTGCTGCGAGAAGCCCGCGCTGGCGTTGTTCGGCCCCGTGCCCAGCGACACGAGCGTCTGGAACACCTGATCCGAATAGTCATAGTAGAAGACGTTGGCGTTCAGGTCGATGCGGCCGGTCGCGGGCCGGAAGGTGTTCTTGGTTCCCAGTTCGTACAGCGTAACGGCCTCGGGCGCGAAGGTCGGCGCCGTCTGCACGCCGTTGACGGTGATCGTGTCGTTGAACCCGCCGGATTTATGCCCGGTCGAGATCGCGCCGTAGAACAGATTGTCGGCCGTCAGGTCATATTCGAAGCCGACGCGGTAGTCGTTGAACGAGTCCTCGTAGGAGCCGACCTGCGCGCCCGGCGCGGTGATCTGGAAGAAGCTGTGCTGGCCGTTGGCCGGGCAGACCTGTCCTCCATAGGCGGGCTGGGTGTCCGGACGGTTTACGCAGGTTCCGTTCGGCCGGGAGCCGTCCGCGACGCCGGCGATCTGGTCCAGGAAGGTGTCGCGCGCGCCAGGCGTGAAGGCGCCCAGGAAATACCGCGCCGCCTCCTGGTTGTTCGTCGGCGCGGCATAGCTGGCGCGTCCCGTGAAGATCGGCCGGAAACCCTCGGTGCCCAGGCGCGTGGTGAAGCAGCAGCCGTAGCCTTCCGATCCCAGACCCAGCGACCAGTTGCCGCCGATGCCGTTCCTGGACTTGTTCTCTTCGGTGTAGCGGAAACCGCCCTTGATCCGCAGTTGATCGGTCACGGGATAGGTGACATCGACGTAGGCGGCGAAGGAGTCGGAGTGAACGTCGGGAAAGGTGAACTCAGTACCCGAATAGAACATCCCCTTGTCCACGAGAGACAGGTAGCCGACTTCTTGCTCTTCCTTGAAATAGAACAGGCCCGCAGACCAAACGGCCTTCGAGTCGGCGGGAGAGGACAGCCGCAGCTCATGAATGTCCGACTTCGACAGGGTCAGCCAGTATTGAGTGCCGAAGTTGTCATAATCCACGTCGGCTGCGCCGTAGCCCGGGCGAACGACGCCCTCGTTGGAGGCGTTGACCTGATAGTAGTCCACGCTGCGTCGGCTGGCGGAATATTCCAGCACGGCGGGGCCGAAGTCGTATGACGCGTTAAGCGCCAGGCCCCAGTTGTCGTTCTCCACCAGGCCTTGCGGCCCGCGATACAGAACCTCGCGCAGTTCCAGCTGATCCGGCGTGCCGCCGTTGACCAGACCGTTGCGAATATTGGTGGCGGGATAGCCGGTGCCGCGCTCGGATTCGTAATCGCCCATCAGGCTCAGGCGGAAGCGGTCGTTCGGCTGGTACAGATAGGTGGCGCGCGCCGAGAACAGTTGCTGAATGCCGGTAGGATCCAGGGATTGGTCGTTGCCCACATTCTTGTAGGCTGTGCCGCGATCCACGCCATAGACCGCCAGACGCAGCGCCTGATCGTCGCCGATCGGCAGGTTGACCGCCGCCTCGTAACCCGTGGTTTCCAGCGTGCCGACTTCACCTTGGGCATAGCCCGACCTCTCGCCCAGGCGCGGCATGTTGGGGATGATGTTCAATGTGCCTGCGACGGCGTTGCGCCCGCGCAGCGTGCCTTGCGGTCCCTTGGCGATCTCGACGCGGGCGATGTCGAAGAACATGCCGCCCAGGCCGCGCGGGCGAGGCAGATAGACGCCGTTAAGGTGCGTAGCCGCCGACGGGGTCCCCCAGTTCGGTGTTGTTCGCCGTGCCCACGCCCCGGATGTAGATTTGGACGTTGCCTTCCTGGTTGGCGATCGACAGGCCCGGCACGGCCGATTGCAGATCTTCGATCTGATCGATGCCGACGGCGCGCAGATCCTGGCCCGAGATCGCCTGCGCCACGCCGGCGTAGTTCTGCAACGACTGGGTCCGGCGCTCGGCCGTGACCACCACCTCGTCGACCTCAGAGGCCTTCTGGTCGGAATCGGCCGGCGGGGCGCTCTGGGCCCAAGCCGGCGCCGTCGCGGCCGCGATCGCCAATGTCGCGCACCCAAGCAGAAGCGAATGTCTGAAATGGATCATAGCTTACCCTCCCCGCGGTCCCTGTTCTCCAAGGCTCCATGTGAAGACGCGTTGAAGCCGCGCCTGTTTCGAGCGTGAACCTGACCGGATTTGACAGCGCTGTCAACGCTTCTCGAAATTCATTCGAGCGCTCGCGCCGAAAGCCGCTCCACGAGGGCGTAGGGCACCTGTTCGGCCTCGACCTTCTGTCCACGAGCCCCAGCCAGCAGCATGCGAGTAGCGGCGGCGGCCATCTCGGCGACGGGCTGACGGATGGTCGTCAGCGGCGGCGTGCTGAGCATCGAACTGGGCGTATCGTCGAAGCCGCAGACCGAAACGCCTCCGGGCACGGCGACGCCGAGGGCAGCGGCTGCGTTGAGGACGCCCAGCGCCATATCGTCGTTGCTGGCGAAGATCGCGGTCGGCCGATTCGGGCGCTTCAGCAGCGTCTCCCCCGCCCGGCGACCCGATTCGAAGGTGAAGTCGCCTTCGATCAGCAGATCCGGTTCGACGGTCAGATCGTGCTCGGCCAAGGCCGCGAGGAAGCCCTCGCGTCGCTCCTGGCTGGCGGCGTAGGCGGCCGGACCGGCGACCAGGGCGATCCGGCGGTGGCCTAGAGCAATCAGGTGCGTCGTCATGTCGGCGGCGGCCTGGCGATCATCCATGAAGACCCGCATCCCGCGTCCCGGGTCCTGCTCGGCCCCCAGACGCACGAAAGGCGTGCCCGCCCGCTCCAGAATGTCCAGCACCAGAGGATCGTCCGAGTTCGGCGGCGTCAGCAGCACGCCGTCGGGTCTCAGCGCCCGCAACAGCGACACCAGGCGCGCCTCCAGGCTGGGCGAGCCGTAGTCCACCAGTTCGACCAGCAGGTGGTATCCGGCCTTGCGACATTCGACCAAGGCGCCGAATTCCAGACGACTGAGGTAGTCGTTCCCGCGCCCGCTGCGCCAGTGCTCCAGCGTCAGTTCGGCGTCCACGAAGGCGGCGATCAGATAGGACGACGCGCCCGCCAGGGTTCGAGCCGACAGATTGGGACGATAATCCAGGCTCTCGACGGCCGCCTGGACCTTTGCCTGCAACGCCGCACTGACATTTGGCTCGCGGTTCAACACGCGCGAGACCGATTTGATGGAGACTCCGGCTAAAGCCGCAACATCGTAGATTGTCGCCGCCATGGCCGCCTTCGTTCCCCGGGCGCGGTCCGCGCTGACGGCCCGACCCTTTCCGTATGCTGTCTTTGACGGTCGTCTTGCAACAATTCGCTCGCGGATGACGGGGACAATCGCCACTGTTCGCCCATGCGAACAGGTGCAGAGGTTGAGGTGCGGCCGGCGGGTCGCGTGGGGCCGGGCTTCGTCGCGGTCCTGACGCTGGCCTATATCGGCGCCTTCATCGCCTTCGTTCCCCTGCTCTCGCTGATCGTGCCGCTTCAGGCGCAGACTCTTGCGCCGGGCGACAAGATCGGCCTGCTGAGCCTGGTTTCGCTGTGGGGCGCTCTTACGGCCAGCGTCGCCAATCTGGCGGCGGGCTGGGCCAGCGACCGGACACGCGGGCGATTCGGCCGCCGGCGGCCGTGGATTCTGGCCGGGCTTGCCGGTGTGATCCTTGCTTACGGCCTGATCGCCACTGCGCCGTCGCCTCTTGCCCTCCTGGCCGGCGTCATGACGTTTCAGTTCGCCTTCAACCTGATGTTCGCGCCCCTGACCGCCATCCTGGCCGATGTGGTTCCCGATGTGCAGAAGGGTCGTGTGGCCGCCTTCCTTGGCCTCGGCGCGCCGATGGGGGCAGCCGGCGGCGTTCTGATTTCCCTGCCGCCGTTCGGCGGACCCGCCGCGCGGCTGACGATTCTCGGCGTCCTGGTTGTGGCGTGCGTCGTTCCGTTGGTGTTGAGCTGGCGCGAACCCCCAGGCTCTTCGCCGCACAGAAGGGAGGCCGGACCGCCCGCTGCGCGCGCCCTCCTCTCGATCGACTTCGGCTTCGCCTGGGCCTCGCGCTTCTGCCTCCAGATCGCGGCGAGCGTCGTGAACGCCTATATGCTGTTCTATCTGTCGGATTATGCGCGTTACGCCGAACAGTTTCCCGGATCGACGGTCGAAAGCGGGCTGGCCCGCCTCATCGCATTGTCGACCCTGCTGGTGGTGGTCTCGGGCTTCGTCGGAGGCTTGGCGTCGGATCGCCTGGGCCGACGCAAGCTGTTCATCGTCGTGGCCTCCGTGCTGCTGGGCTTCGGCCTGATGATCTTCGCCTTCTGGCCGCAATGGCCGGGACCTCTGGTCGGCTACGCCTTCTACGGCGTCGGCTTCGGCCTCTACACGACCGTGGACGTGGCGCTGGTGGCGCAAATCCTGCCGTCGCGGCGCGATACGGCGCGGGATCTGGGGATCATGAACCTGACCAACACCCTGCCGGCCGTGCTGGCTCCGGTCCTGGCCTTGACGGCCCTCGGCGCCGACCGGCAGGACTGGCCTATGCTGATGGGCCTTTCGGCCGGCATCGCCGTCGTCGGCGGCCTCGCCGTACTCGGCGTGCGGCGCGTGCGCTGACCAACGGTTGTCGCGGTGCGGCGGCTTGCTTTATGCCATGGCCGAAAGGAGCGTGCCGATGCGTCGTTTCCCCCTCCCAGTCCTCCTGATCCTGCTGGTGATCGGGGCCACGCCGACCTTCGCCGCGCAGGCGAGCCCCCCCACCGCACGAGCCGCCGCCGACGCCATGGGCAAGGGCTTCAATCTGGGCCAGATGTTCGACAACAGCCAACATCCGACGACGCTGGCCGAAGCCAAGCCCAAGATCGACGCCTATTATGCGCGCGGTTTTCGCGTCGTGCGCATCCCTGTCACCTGGACCGAGGATGTCGACGGTTCGACACTGGCCGACCCTCAGACCGGGCGCATCGATCAGAATGCGCCGCGCCTGAAGGAACTGATGGCGGTCGTCGACTACGCCCTGGCCCAGCCCGGCCTCTATGTCGTTCTGAACGCCCATCATGAAAAGCGATTGAAACAGGACGGCCGGGCCGACGTACTGGAACAGCTGTGGACCGACATCGCCGACGTCTTCGGCGACCGCGACCATCGGCTGATCTTCGAGATCCTGAACGAGCCTCACTTGGAAGGCGGAACGGCGATGGCGCCGGAAACGGTGCGCGAGATGTCGGGCCGCGCCTATCAGCGTATCCGCGCGCGCGACGCCAAGCGCGTCGTGGTGATCGGCGGCAATCAGTGGTTCGGCGCCGATGAAATGGCCCGCACATGGCCCGACCTGAAGGCGGTCGGCGACGGCCAGGACCCCTATGTCATGGCCACCTTCCACCACTACAATCCCTGGACCTTCGCCGGCGACAACCAGGGCGACTACGCCGACTCCTGGACCGACGACGACATCCGCAAACCCATGCAGACCATGGCCGGCTGGGCCTCGACGGTGGGCAGGGGCATGCCGGTCTTCATCGGCGAATGGGGCGTGGGCTGGCACAGCAAGCTGGCGAGCATGAACTGCAACAATGTGCGCCTGTGGTATGCGCGCTTCCACACCGCCCACGCCGCGCCGATGCATATGCCGACCGCCGTCTGGGACGACGGCGGCTGGTTTCAGCTGTTCGACCACGCCCGGAACCGCTTTGCCGGCAATCTGGTCGACTGCATCGGCGGCGAATGCGCCTGGTCGGGAACTGAGCGCTTCAACCCCGACTGCTACTGACCGGCTTCAATACCAGTCGCCGCCGCCGATGGGCGCGCCGGGCGGCACGGGCTGGGCCACCGGCAGCGTCTCGCCCAGGGCTTTCAGCCCCTCCACGGGCCCGGTCAGGGCCTGGGCCAGATAGGCGCATTGGGCCGTCTCGTTTCGGTCCCCCCTGCATCGCTTCAGCTGATCGCCGAACCGGTTGGCGGCGTCGCGCACCATGCCCTGGGCCGTGGATGACAGGGCCTTGCCCTGGATCAGGGCGGCCAGATAGGCGGCGTAACGAGCGCGGGCCACGCGGCGCAGTTCGGCCTGACGCGGGCTGAGAGCGCCGCCCGACCCCACTGTCAGGGCGATGCGGTCCAACGTCTCTTGCAGGCCCAGCTGCGACGGGTCGCGGCGCTGCTGCTCCACCAGCCGGTTCAGCCGCTCCGGCGCCAGCAGGGTTTCATAGACAGGCTCCGTCGCCGCAGCCGCCGCCGAGGACGGATCGAACACCGCGTCGGTACGGCCGTCGAACAGCTCGATGTCGGTCTGGCGATCCGGCACGCCCGACTGGGCCGACGACAACAGGTCCAGCACCCGATCCGGCAGGTCCAGCGTCTCGGGCGACAGGGCCAGCATCAGGGCGTCCAGCGCCGCGCGCTGGCGGGCGGCGGGAACGGGATCGGCCCGCTCGCGCCCATCGCCGCTGACGGCGTAGGCATAGTCCACCCCGCCGATCTGACGCCCCACCGCCGTCGTCTGATAGCGATGATACAGATAGATGGGCACAACCACGCGCCGCAGGTCCGCCGCCGGCGCGCCCGCCGGCAGATTGCCCAGCCCGAATCGCGACAGGGCGATGCGCCGCACCGCCAGGGTGTTGGCGAACTCGGCCACCACGTCCGCGCCATTGTCCCACATCGCGCCATAGGGCTGCAGGCTGCCCAGCGGCCGGGTGTCGGTGTCGTTGACGAAACGATAGCCCCTGGCCTGGGCCTCGGCGGCCAGGGCCGCGCGACGCGCCTGTGGGTCCTGGCCCGGCGCATCGCCATACAGCCAGTTCACCACGTATCGGTCCCAGGCGCCGACGCCGGTGGTGTAGGCGCGGCTGAAGTCTAGGCGCTCGCCGTCCGCGATCACCCACGGCGCCGGATAGTCCATGACCGAGGCCCGTCCCTCGAACGTCGAGGCGGCGAAGTTGTGGGCGATGCCCAGGGCGTGACCGATCTCGTGCGCCGACAGCTGACGCAGGCGCTGATAGGCCAGGCGGTCGGGGTCGTCCTCGCCCCCCGTCCCGCTGCGGTCGGCGCCGACCAGTCCTTCGAAGATCATCTTGTCTTGGCGGTCGCGCAGCGAGCCTAGCTGCACCACGCCGCGCACGATCTCGCCGGTGCGCGGGTCGTTGACGCTGGTTCCGGTCGACCAGCCGCGCGTCTCGCGGTGGACCCAGGAGACGATGTTGTAGCGCGCATCCATCGGATCGGCGCCCTCGGGCAGCAGTTCGACCCGGAAGGCGTCGACATAGCCCGCCTGATCGAACGCCTGGGCCCACCAGTTGCCGCCCTCGATCAGGGCCTGGCGGATGGCGGGCGGCGCGGCGCGGTCGACATAGAAGACGATGGGCTTTTTCACCGGCGACCGGGCGGCGGTCGGGTCGGTCTTCTCCAGCCGGAAGCGACGGGCCAGGCGGCTGACCACCGGATGGTCCAGATCGGCGGCGAAGTCCGTCACCAGAATCTGCGCCGAGGTGCCCGAGCGTGGATCGTGCGGCACGGGCTGGAACCCCGCGTCGGGCAGCCGGATGAAGGAATGATGCACCGTCAGGGTGACGGCGCGCGGCTCGGGCGAGACGCGCGACAGTTCGACGGCCGGTTCGTCGCTGGTGAAGGTCTGGACCGTGTCGAACTCGACGTTCTCGGGGAAGACCAGGGTGCGGGCCGTGTCGATGAAGCTGAGGGTCGGGGCGGGCTTGAACGTCCCCAGTCTGGCGCGCTTCAGGCGGCCCACCGCATTGACCGCGTCCCGCTCCAGAAAGCCCGACAGATCGACCGTCACCGCGCCGTCGGGGCCCGTCTCGATCACCTCGCCGGACCAGACCACGGGCGCAGTAAAGGAGGCGGCGACGGCGTTCACCTGATCGGCGTCGGCGTTCTGGGCGCGAAAATCCTCGTTCTCGAAGGCGGCGAAGACGCGGTTGCCGACCTTGCGGAAGGCCACGATCTGCGCCTGTCCCAGCCCCGAACGGTCCAGGCCTGCCCCGTCCATACCCAGCCCGGCCGACAGACCCGGCTGATACAGATAGCGGGCCAGGACGCCATCGGCGCCCGGCGCGGGCAGGCGAACCGTCACCTTGCCCTTCTGCGGATCGGCGCGAACCGCGAATAGCCCCTCTTGCCAAGCGGCGGGCGCCGAGGCGGAGGTTGTCCGTGCACTCGTCTGGGCCGCCGCCGGAACGGCCGAAAGCAGCACCAGTCCGGCGACGCTCGCCATCAGAACCTTGCGCATCCTCGCCTCCCCAAACCGCCGCTTAACGCACGCCCAACGCCAGGGCGTCGGGCCGGCGCGTGTCGGCGGCGCCCAGGAAGCGGTCGCCCTCGATCATGATCGACTGGGTGCTGCCCATGGTCATGGACGGCCGAACCGTATGGCCGCGCGCGCGCAGCAGACGCTCCACGTCCGGCGAAAAGCCGCCTTCCAATTCCAGCGGGCTGTCGCCGCCGCCCTGGTTCAGACGCGGCCGCATGGCGGCCTCGGCGATGTTCAGGTCGTGGTCGATGACGTTGGAGATCAGCTGGACCATGGTGGCGATGATATAGCCGCCGCCCGGGGTGCCCGTGACCAGCCAGGGCTTGTCGTCCTTGAACACGATCATCGGCGTGATGGTCGAACCCAGCCGCTTGCCCGGCGCGGGCGAGTTGGGCTGGCCCTGCGTGCCCCAGGCGAAGTTGTCCAGATTGTTGTTCAGCAGGATGCCGGTCCCGACCGGAGCGACGTGCGCGCCGTAGGAGTTGGACAGGGTGTAGGTGTTCGAGACCGCATTGCCCCGGTCGTCCGCCACCGAGAAGTGGGTCGTGTCCTTGCTCTCGAACGGATAGGGATTGCCTTCGGGGATGTCGTCGGCGCCCAGCGAACGCTCCAGCGAGATCAGCTTCACCCGTTCGGCGGCGTAACCCTTGCTAGCCAGGCCGTGGGCCGGCGCGTTCCACTGCGGCGCTCCGCCGATCAGCCGTCGGTCGGACGAGGTGATCTTCATCGCCTCCGAAATCAGGTGCAGGCTGTCGACGCTGCCCCAGCCCATGGCCTTCAGGTCGAAATGCTCCAGCAGGTTCAGCGCCTCCGCGACGCTGACGCCCGAGGCGGTCGGCGGCATATAGGCGATGCGGTTTCCGCGATAGCTGCCCCAGATCGGCTCGGACACGTCGGCGCGATAGGCGGCCATGTCGGCCAGGGTGATGACCCCGCCCCGCGCCTGAACGCCCGCCACGATCTGACGCGCCAACTCGCCGCGATAGAATTCGTCCGCCCCGCCCCGCGCCACCTTGCGCAGGCTCTCGGCCAGCAGGGGCTGACGGAAGACTTCGCCCGCCTTGTAAGGCGTTCCATCCGGCTTCAGATAGGCTTCGCGCGCGCCGGGGTCTGTGGCCAGAACCCGCGCGCGGCCGGCGGTGGCGTCCGCCTCGCCGTCCGACAGGACATAGCCGTCCTGAGCCAGGGCGATCGCCGGGGCCATCAGATCGGCCCAGGGCATGGAGCCGAAACGCCGGTGCGCCTCCCACATGCCCATGACGGTGCCGGGCACGGCGACATTGATGAAGCCCGAGGGCTTGGAGCGGTCGAACTTGCCGTCGGCTCCGAGCAGAAGCTCGGGCGTCGTCGCGGCCGGGGCCACGCCATAATAGTTGATGGCGATATCCTGAGCCGGTCGATCCGCCGTCGCCGCCATGTGTGCGACCATATAGCCCGAGCCGCCGATATTGCCGGCGCGCGGCAGGGTCACGGCCTCGGCGAAGGCCACGGCGATGGCCGCATCCACTGCATTACCGCCACGCCGCAGTACGTCTACGCCGACGCGCGTCGCGGGATCGCTCTGGCTGACAACCATCCCGCCACGTCCGACGAGCGGACTGTGAATCTGGCCATAGCTGACAATGTCCCCGCCGCTGCCCGTGGCAGGCCGAACCGGGGCCGACGTCTCCTGGGCCAGGGCCGGCCAGCCTGCCAAAAGCGCAGCGATCGCGACGGCCGCAAACCTCATCTGTGAACGCACGGACAACTCCCCCCAGGGCGACTGCGACCGGCCCCAACCAGCCGAAACAAAACACACTGTCAGCGATAGCATTGCGCCATGCATTGATTCAAGGCGCACAACCGGTGATTATTTTGCTCTAAATATGCATCACATGTAAATTTTGACCCTTAGCGGTTGACGTTGTCATTGTGGCGGTTTCTAGTCTTGAGCGCGGCGTTTCGTCTGTGACCGTCCTTCTTGGGGAAGGGCGTGTCGATCGCGCGTCGCATGAACGTCGGGGGATGCCGAGTTCGATGATCAGTAACCGGGGATGACAAGACCATGCGTGCAACCTTCGCTCACCGCAGCCTGAAGACGGCCATGTTGGCCACGACGGCTCTGTTCGGGGCCGCCACCGCCGCCGTTGCGCAGGAGGCGGCGGACCCGCAACCCGCCGAGGTCGACGAGGTCGTGGTGGTCGGCTCCCAGATCCGGGGCGCCAAGGTGACGGCGGCCCTGCCCGTCACGGTCATCGGCGAAGAGCAGATCCTGGCGACGGCGGCATCGTCTGGCGACGAACTGCTGCGCTCCATCCCCCAGATGGGCGACGTGACGTTCAACTCCGCCTATCTGCCGGCCTCCTCCAACTCGGCGCGCGGCGACACAGGCTCGGTCAACCTCAGGAACCTCGGCATCGGCAACACCCTGGTCCTGCTGAACGGCCGCCGCGTCGTGGGCCACCCGACGTCCCAGGCCAACGAGCATCTGGTGCCGGTCCTGACCTACAACACCAACGCCATTCCGGTGTCGGGCCTGAAGCGTCTGGAGGTGCTGCGCGACGGTGCCGCCGCCATCTATGGCGCGGACGCGGTGGCGGGCGTGGTCAACACCGTGCTGCGCGACGACATGACCGACTGGACCGTCTCCAGCCAGTACGGCGGCGCCGAGGGCACGGGCCTGCGCGAGTTCAACTTCTCGCTCTACGGCGGTCAGGACATCGCCGAGGGACGCGGCAATGTGTCGGCCTTCTTCAACTACGACCACCGCAGCGAACTGACCACGCTGGAGCAGCCCTATACGGCCTCGGACGACAAACGCCCGCTGTTCGCCGGGACCGGCTTCGAAAACAACTCGGGCCTGAACGGTCTGTCGTCCCTGACGCCTTGGGGCCAATTCACGGTGGCGAGCGGCTCGGCCAGCTATGGCGCGGTGACGGGCTTCACCACCTTCACCATCCAGCCGTCGACGCTCAGCGGCTGCGCCGCCGCCCTGGCCAACGGCCTGTGCCTGAAGAAGACGACCAACATCGACCCGTCGCTGTTGGCCGACACGGCCCAGGAAAACCTGACCGTCGTTCCCGAAATCGACCGCTACAACCTGTTCCTGACCGGTCGTTACAAGATCAACGACGCGGTGGAGTTCTTCGGAGAATTGGGTGGCTATCGCGCCCAGTCCCACGCCCGTCAGGCGCCGATCAACACCCTGTCGTCGGTCGTCATGACCATTCCGGGGACCAACTATTACAACCCGTTCCAGCGCGATGTCCGCCTGACCGGCTATCGCTTCAACGACATGGGACCGATCAACGTCGACGTCACCAACGAACAGTACCGCATCCTGGGCGGGCTGCGCGGCGACTGGCGCGGCTGGCGTTGGGAATCGGCGCTCGTCTGGTCCGAAGCGTCGGCCAAGGACGTGTCGGACAACATCTCCACGACCAAACTGGCCGAGTGGGCCGCCAAGTCGACGCCCGACGCCTACAACTTCTTCAACGGCGGCGATCCGGCCAATCCGCGCTTTGGCGATTCCACCCCGTCCAACCAGGCGGCGCTGGACGCCATCCGCGTGGACATGGTGCGCAAGACCAAGACCGAACTGGGCCTGTGGGACTTCAAGATTTCGCGCCCGGACGTCTTCCAACTGCCCGCGGGCCCCGTCGGCCTGGCGGCGGGCATCGAATTCCGCACCGAAAGCCAGTTGGACGACCGCGACAGCCGCATCGACGGCACGATCCGCTATACTGACAAGTCGGGCGCGACCTACAGCGACCTGATCAACTCGTCCGAGAACCCGGACACCTACGGCGAACGCGACGTCTTCTCGGCCTATCTGGAAGTCGCCGCCCCCCTCGTCTCGCCCGAGATGAACATCCCCCTGGTGCATAATCTGGAGGTTCAGCTGGCCGGCCGGTTCGAGAATTATTCGGACTTCGGCGACGTGGCCAAGCCCAAGATCGCCGGCGCCTGGGACATCGTCGACGGCTTCCGCATCCGCGCCTCCTGGGCCCAGGGCTTCCGCGCCCCCAATCTGGAGCAGATCAACGCCACGGTGATCACGCGTTCGAACAGCTCCAACGACTATATCTACTGCGAGGCCCTGCTGCGTCGCGGCGCCATCACCAATATGAACCAATGCGGCGCCAGCACCGTGTCGCAGATTCCCAACACCTTCGCCGACAAGGCCAACGCCACCCAGACCCACGTCCGCAAGCTGACGGCCGAGCGGCGCTCGGGCAATCCGGACCTGCAACCCGAGGAGTCCGAAACCACCTCGGTCGGCGTGGTGATCCAGCCGCGCTTCCTGCCCGAGCAACTGGGGAACTTCACCGTCACGGCGGACCTGTGGAAGGTCGAACAGACCGGCATGGTCGGCCTGTTCCGGGGCCAGAACGCCCTGATCCTGGACTATCTGCTGCGCAAGAGCGGCGGCTCCAACCCTAATGTCATACGCGCCGATCCGACGGCGGCGGACCAGGCCATCTTCGCCGGCACCGGCCTGACGCCGGTCGGCGAGGTGCAATACATCACCGACTCCTACAGCAACCAGCAGCCCCAGACGGTCGAGGGCCTGGACCTGGGCGTGATGTGGAACCTGCGCGGCACGCGGGTCGGGGATTTCAGCCTGAACCTGAACGTCTCGCACCTGATCAAATACTATCTGGAAATGTCGCCGGGCATGCAGGAGCTGCAGGCCGCGCGCGACGCCGGCGCCATCCCCGCCTCCATCACCTTCGGTGGCCGGATGGGCGACCTGATCAACGACCTGGGCCGTCCGGAATGGAAGTGGTCCCTGTCCGGAAGCTGGCGCTATCAGAACCTGACGGTCGGGGCCTTCAGCCAGTATATTTCGTCGCTGTACGACAGCAGCCTGGTCAACTCGGCCGGCGATTACTGGACGGTGGATTCGACCCTTACGGCCAACCTCTACGCCGAGTACCAGTTCGACCAAGGCATGCTTTCCGACACATCGGTCCGTCTGGGCGTGCGCAACCTCACCGACGAGCAGCCGCCCCTTTCGGCCGCGGGGTATGTCGGCACCGTGTATCAGCCCTACGGCCGATACTGGTACGTCAGCCTGCGCAAGACCTTCTGAAAATCTCGCAAAGAGGCGGAGGGCCGTCGCCTTCCGCCTTCCCTACCAAGTTTCCGGAGTTCCCCTCGATGAAGCCCGTTTCGATACGCGCCCTGACGCTGGCCGCCGCCCTGGCCGGTTTCGCCGCCCCTGCGGGCGCCGCCGAACTGTCGCCCGAAGCCCAGCGCCAGATCGTCTCCACGGTCGAGCGCAACGAGCCCGCGCTGGACCATGCGGCGCTGGAAATCTGGAAGTTTGCGGAACTGGGCTATCAAGAGACCCAAAGCACGGCCCTGCTTCAGGGCCAGCTCCGCGATGCGGGCTTCACCATCACCCCGGGAATAGCGGGCGAGCCCACCGCCTTCCTGGCCAGCTACAAGTCCGGTGATGGGCCGGTCATCGCCATCCTGGCAGAATACGACGCCCTGCCCGGCCTGTCCCAGACCCTCAGCCCGGTGCAGCAGTCGGCCGGCGCCCCGGCCGGGCACGGTTGCGGCCACAACCTGTTCGGCGCCGCCTCGGTCCAGGCCGCCATCGCGGTCAAGGACTGGATGGCCGCCAACAACATCAAGGGCGAGCTGCGCGTCTATGGCACCCCCGCCGAAGAGGGCGGATCGGGCAAGGTCTATATGGTCCGCGACGGCCTGTTCGACGACGTGGACGTCGCCGTCCACTGGCACCCCGGCGACGTCAACAGCGCCCGCCAGGGCGACACCATGGCCAATGTCTCGGGCAAGTTCCGTTTCTACGGCACCGCCGCCCACGCCGCCGCCGCGCCGGACAAAGGCCGCTCGGCACTGGATGCGGTCGAGGCCATGAACGCCATGGTCAATCTGATGCGCGAACACGTGCCCGACCGCACCCGCATCCACTATGTCATCACCGACGGCGGCCGCGCGCCGAACGTCGTCCCGGCCTTCGCCGAAAGCTACTATTACGTCCGCCACACCGATCCGCAGGTCGTCCGTGACGTGCTGGAGCGGGTGAAGAAGGCGGCCGACGGCGCCGCGCTCGGCACCGGCACGCGGGTCGAGTTCGAGGCCATCGGTGGCGTCTATTCCATGCTGCCGAACGAAGCCCTGATGACGGTCATGGACCGCAATCTACATGCCGTCGGCGGCATCACCTGGACACCGGAAGAAGTCGCCCTCGCCACGGAAATCCAGAAGACCCTGGCCTCCAAGCCTCCGCTGTCCAGCGTGGGAGAGATCGAGCCGGCGGTGATCGGCGGCGATTTCGGCGGCTCGACCGACGTTTCGGACGTGTCCTGGGTCACGCCGACGGTCGGCCTGTCCACGGCGACCTTCGTGCCCGGATCGGCCGGCCACAGCTGGCAGAACGTGGTGGCGGCGGGCTCTTCCATCGGCCTGAAGGGCGCGCATCTGGCGGCCAAGACCCTGGCCCTGACCACCGCCGAACTGTTCCAGAGCCCCGAGACAGTCGCCGCCGCCAAGACCGAATTCGAACGTCGCCGCGGCCCGGACTTCCACTACCACGCCCTCCTCGGCGACCGCGCCCCGGCCCTTAATTACAGAGATTAAACGGAGCCGCCAGGGCGGGGGACGGGCGAACCAAGCCTGTGATTTGAGGTGTCAGACTTCGACCGGCGCCGTCAGGCCCACGGCGTCGCGCGTCACCTGCCAGGATTTCAGCACCCGCGTCCGATAAGGCTTGGCCAGTATGGTCGAGACGGCGGTCAGTTCGGCCCTCGCCGTCGTCCGGTCCAGGGTCAGCAGGATGAAACCCTTGGCCAACTGGTCGCAGAAGACAACCTCCGGATTGGTCGCCGTCAGAAGCTGGCCCAGGGGGAAGCCGCCGCCGATCGCGTCGCCGGGCGAGGGGCTGGAGATCGAACTGGTTCCAAACTCCACCGCGCGGCGCTCCCCGGCGTCGTCCTTTAGATCATTGACCCAGAAGGCATGGCTGTCACCCGCCAGGACGATGGGCTGGACGTTCGCCGCCTTGAAGGCCCGATACAGGCGTTCGCGCGCCGTCGGATAACCGTCCCAGGCGTCGAGGTTGAACGGCATGCCGAGCCGGAACAGTTCGACCGACAGGGCGACCTCCGCCCGCACGCTTTCCGGCAGGCTCGCGAGAAAGCCCTGCACAGCCTCAGGCGGCATCATGTCCGCCACATTGGGACCGGCGACCCGCGCCATCACCACCTGGTTGCCCAGCACCTGCCACGGACGCCCAACCTCACGCGAAGCCCGCAGTTCGCCTTGCAGCCAGCCTCTCTGGGCGTCGTCCATCAGATCGCGCGAAGGATCGGCCCGCTTCGCCATGAAGGCCTCGACGTCAGGAACCGGCTTGCCGTCCGGCCCGGGCTTGAACGTCAAATCCCGGGTGTAGTCCAGTTGTTCGGTTCGCCCCTGCAACCGGGTTTCCACCATGATCAGGCTGGCCAGATCGCCGAAGTGGAAGGTCCGCTGGATGGCCTCCTTCAGGGCGCCGGGCCGCGCCTCGCGGATCGGCATCCATTCATAATAGGCGCGCAAGGCGGCAGCCTTGCGAATGCTGAAATCGCCCTCGCTCTCGGGCTGATGGTTCTGCGCGCCGGTGTTCCAGGTGTCGTTGGCCACCTCGTGATCGTCCCAGACGCAGATGAAGGGCGCACGGGCATGGGCGGCCTGCAGGTCGCGATCGGTCTTGTACTGGGCATGGCGCGTCCGGTAGTCGGCCAGGGTGACGATCTCGTGCGGCGGTTCGGGGATGCGGTTAAGTCGCGTCCCATGATCCATGCCGTAGTCGCCCGCAGCCGCGCCGTATTCGTAGATGTAGTCGCCCAGATGCACGACCGCATCGACCCGATCCTGCTTGGCGATGGCGTCATAGGCGTTGAACAGTCCGCCGGGATAGAGCTGGCACGACACCACCGCCAGAACCACGTTCGGCGTCTGACCCTGCGGCAGGGTCCGCACCCGGCCGACCGGCGAGGTGACGCCGTTGGCGATGAAACGATAGAAATATTCCGTATTTGGACGAAGCACCGCATCGTCCAGTTCGTGCTTGACGGTGAAGTCGCGCTCGGCGCCCGCTTTCAGATTGGACACCGGGCGTACGACATCGCGGAAGGCGTCATCGCGCGCCACCTCCAGCGTGACCGCGACATCGCCGCCCGCGCCCGCTTCAGGCGTCACGCGCGTCCAGAAAACGGCCGAGTGCGACCCCGGATCGCCGCTGGCCACCCCATGCAGGAAGGCGACCTTGCCGGTGTTGGCCGACTTGGCCACGGCGGGCGTGGCGGCGCCCGCCCCGATCAGGCCCAGAAGACTGCGGCGATCCAGAGTCATCGATTGTCTCAGAGCTTCAGCTTGAACACGAGGCCGTAGGAGGCGGGCCGACCGGCGATGAAGGTCGGCATCCCCAGGGCGTCACCCGTGTTGCCCGCATCCTTGATGTATTTCTCATCCAGAATATTTTCGCCGAAGGCTTCCACACCCCAGTTCTGCGACGACGGCGCATAACGGATGCGCAGGTTCAGCAGGCCATAGGCGTCCTGATATTCGTCCTGGGCCAGATCGGGGACGAAGTGGCCCTTCTGCAGCGCGGGACTGTCGTTATCGTCATCGAAGAAGACCTTCGACTGCCAGGTGTAGGTCGGCTGAACCTCGATGGCGCCGTCTGCGACCGGCAGACGCCAGACCGCGCCGAACGAGGCCATATGGTCGGGCGACAGGCGGAAGTGATTGCCTTCGTACAGGCCGTTCTCGAACCGCGAATGATTGAAGGCGTAGGTGGCGAACAGGTCCAGGTTCGAAGAAACGGTGAAGTTGGCCTGGCCTTCAAAACCATAGGACTTGGCCTCGCCAGCGTTGGTCGAGACGAACAGGGTCCCCTGCTGCACCGTGGTCTGGAAGTTTTCGTAGTTGTACAGGAAGACTGCGCCGTCGACACGCAGGCGGCGATCCAGCAAGGCGGCCTTGGCGCCGATCTCATAGCTGTCGACCGTCTCGGCGGCGACCGGCGTGAAGCGGGCCGCGCCGCCCGGCGCCGACGGGCCGGAGGCGCTGATCACCTCCGGGCGACGACCGCGCGCATAGTTGGCGTAGATGTTGGCGTCGTCGGAGAGGGCGTAACGCGCCGTCAGGCGCCAGGTTACGCCGTCATCCTTGCTGTCCAGATAGGAGAAGTCGCCGTTGTTCGTCGTCGGTTGGGCCGTCAGGCCGAACAGGGGCAATCCGCTGGCCAGCGGCAGGTTGGCCGCGCCCGGCGTCGCCAGCCCCTGAAGAAGCTGACCAATCTGTGTCTGAATCGCTGCGGCGCCAGTCAGGTTTCCAGCCTGGGCCAAGGCCTGAGCCTGCGCACCCAAGGCCTGCACGCCCAACAGGCCGCCGAGAACCGAGCGGCTCTGGACCGAACTGGCGAAGCCAGTGGTCTTGTCGTCGCGGGTGTAGCGGACGCCGCCCGAAACCTCCAATCGGTCGGTCAGGGCGTAGGTGACGTCGGCGAAGACGTCGTAGGACGTCAGGTCCGAGTTGTTGATCGGCGTCTCGATATGCGCCGCCTTCAGGTTGGCGGCGATGGGAGCGGCGAAAGCGCCCGCGCCCAACGGCGTCAACAGCCCGCCCAGCGCCAGACCCGCGACGGTCGGATAGGCCGCCAGGGGCAAGGTCTTGTCGCCGATCGTGGTGGGAGAACCGTCCAGCAGCCCGGCCAGTTGCACCAGCGCCAAACGCTCGTCGAACTGGGTCGGCGTGCGCTGATACCCCTTCTCATGGAACCAGCCCGCGCCGACAAAGCCGCTGAGCCGCCCGCCGTTGTTATAGCTCAGGCGCAGGTCCTGGCTCCACTGTTCGCCATAGGTGTCCTCGGCGACGGTCAGGAGGGGCAGCGACACGCCATCGGCGTCGAAGGTCTCATAGTTCTTGAACTGGCGGTAGGCCGTGGTCGAGTTCAGGCGCAGGGCGGCGTTCAGGTCGAAGCGGGCCAGGCCCGTCACGCCCCAGACCTCGCGGCTCAGGCCCAGCGATTTGCCGCCGTCAAAGTCAGCGCCGCGCGTCAGGGCCGCACCGTCCCACGGATTCTTGCCGCCCAGCACCGCGCCGGTGTTCGGATCGGCCGGGTAATAGGCGATGGACTTGAATGAGGTGCCGGACGCCTTGTCCGTCTGATAGTTGCCGATCAGGTCGAAACGCATCGCATCCGTCGGCGCCCAGGCGCCCGACAGGCGGAAAGCCTTGGTCTCGATGGAGTTGTAGCCGTCGCCGCCCAACAGGTTGTCGACGAATCCGTCGCGCGTCTTCATCCGTGTCGACAGACGCAGGCCCGCCGTGTCGCCGACCGGCAGGTTCAGCGCGCCCTCAACCATGCGATAGCCCTGATTGCCGGCCTCGGCCTGGGCATAGGCTTCGGTGCGGCCGATGCGGGCGCGGTTCTGAACCAGGTTCACCGCCCCGATCAGGGCGCCGCGTCCGTACAGCGTCGACTGCGGCCCCTTGGCGACCTCGATCCGCTCCATATCGAACAGTTCGACATAGGAGCCGCGCGACTTGGAGATCGACACCCCGTCCTGGAACACCGACACGCGCGGTTCGGCCGTCGCCGCGCCGCTGTCCGAGGTGATGCCGCGCATCACGAAGCCCGGGTTGTTCGGCGACTGGTTCTGCACCAGGAAGCCGGGCACGAAGGCCGACAGGGCGTCGAATTCCTGCACGCCCAGATCCTGCAGGAACTGACCCGAATAGGCGGTCAGGGCGAACGGCACGTCGATGGTCTTCTGTTCGCGCAACTGGGCGGTCACGACGATGTCGTCGACCTGGCTGGCCTCGGCGGCTTCCTGGGCCGAGGCCGCCGTCGCGGCGCCCCAGACGCCGACGAGGGCGCTCGCCCCCAGAAGACCACGCTTCATCGCGCCGCGAACCATCATCGGAATCCCCATCTTGATCGAAGGGTCTCCGGTTAGCTTCCCTATGCGCCGCATGCGCGACAGAGCGGTGAAGCTGGAATGAAGCTGATGCGTCCGCCCGGTCAAGAATGGTCCGTAGACGATCAAACGCGAACAGCGGCGGCTATTCGAATCCCAGGTCGGCCCAATTGAAAACCGCCGTCCTCGCTATGAGAACGGCGGCCTGGCTTCAAATGGGAGAAGGTCGCCAACACGAACCGTACCGACCCATGCTCGTGGGAAGCAACGTCCGCCCCGCAAATCGACGCCTCGACTTGTGCGGATCAGAACCGCTTGGTCAGTTGAACGCCGTAGGTGCGCGGTTCGTTGACGAAGGCGGTCAGGTTGTTGAAGTCGATGCCGCCGATCACGTTCGCTTCGTCGGTGATGTTGCGAACATAGGCGGCGGCCTCGATGCCGCGGCTCAAGTCGCGCCAGCCCGCGCGCAGGCCCCCTTCAAACGCCGTGTCCTGCATGAACTCGACCGATTCATAGAGGAACAGGTTGAAGTTCTTCTGCATGACCCAGTCGGTCGAGGCGAACAGTTCGGTATCGGCGCCCAGCGGCCGGACGTAGTTCAGCGTCAGATTGGCGGTGTATTCGGGCGCCTGAGGGAAGGGGTTGCCGTCGATAGCGGCGCGACGGGTCGTGCCGACCATGACGATGGGATCGGTGACGGTGCAGTTGGAGCCGCAGATCGCGACCAGCAGATCCTTGTCCTTGATCTCGGTGTGGTTCCACGCCCCGCCGGCCGCCAGGCTGAAGCCCGCGCCCAGATAGATGTCGCCATCCAGCTCAAGGCCGTAGCCCTCGCCCTTCTTGGCGTTGATCAGGCGGTTGGAGTTGTCCGCGCCGCCGATGGCGGTGAACTGCATGTCGCTGACTTCATAGACATAGGCGGTGGCGTTGAAGCGCGCCCGGCCGTCCATCATCCGCGCCTTCAGCCCGGCTTCGTAGGACATGACGGTTTCGGAGTTCGCCGTGGTCAGGACCGGCAGGTTGCGCCCCTGGATCGACGGGCCGCGATAGCCCTTGGCCACGCGGGCGAACAGGTTCAGGTCATCGTTGACCTGATAGAGCGCGCTGACATCCCAGCTGACCTGCTGATCGCCGACCGAGACGGCGCCCGTGCCGCCCGCGCCGGTCCCCAGTACGATCTGGCCGTTGTAGTGGCGGTTGTCGTCGGTGTAGCGGACGCCCGCCGTCACCTTGAAGGCGTCCGTGACCTTGTAGCTGCCCTGGCCGAACACCGACCATGAATCGGACTTCTGCACGATATCGGTCACGCGGGTCGGCTGCACGCCGCCGACGCCGTTGAAGGTGCCGCTGACCAGGTTGAAACGCTCGTCCCAGTAGAAGGCGCCGACCTGCCAGCCGAGCCGACCGTCGCCGTTCGAGGCCAGACGCAGTTCATAGGTGTTCTGCAGCAGGTCGCTGGACAGGGTGCCGGTCTCGGAGTTGAACGGCGTCTTGTAGGAGGCCGTCGCCGGGGCCGAGGCCACGCCGCCGTCGATGTCGCCATCGCCCTGCGACCAGCCCTGATAGGAACCGACGATGCCGGTCAGGGTCGCGGGGCCGAAGTCATAGGCGACCTGCAGCGACTCGGACGTCGTCTTCTGCTTCTGGAAGTTATTGCGGCCACCGTCGTAATAGACGGTGTCGCGGTCGAAGTTGTCGTTCAGCTTGTTGGAGCCCTTGCTCAGGGCGTTGGCGCGGTTCATCGTGCCGGTGCCGTCATAGTCGCGGGCCTGCAACGTCAGCAGGGTCGACAGGCGATCGGTCGGGGTCCATGCGACGTGGACGCGTGCGGCCAGATCGTCGAAACCGCCCAGATCATCCTTGTCGGGATTGGCGAACGACGGATTGTAGGCGTTGTTCACCCAGTCGTCGCGGTGGTTCCACAGAATGGCGCCGCGCACCTGAAGCGTGTCCGACGCCGGCAGGGTGACGGCCGCCTCGGCGCGCGTCGAGCCCAGGTTGCCATAGGTCAGCGAGCCGAAGCCGGTGAACTCGTCCGACGGCTTGACGGTATCGATCTTGACCACGCCGGCCGGGGTGTTGCGGCCGAACAGCGTGCCCTGCGGTCCGCGCAGCACTTCCAGCTGCTGCACGTCGAACAGGGGGAAGCCTTTCAGATAGACGCTTTCCAGAACCACATTGTCCAGCACGACCGACACCGGCTGCGAGGCCGTGAAATCGAAGTCCACATTGCCCAGGCCGCGAATGTAGAAGCGCGGCGCATAGCGGCCGTTGGAGCTTTCGATCTGCAGGCTGGGCACGCGCCCCGACAGCGACAGGATGTCGGCGCCGCCGGCCGAAACCTCCTGCAAGGTCTGGGGGCTCAGTGCAGTGACGGCGAAGGGCACCTCACGGATGTTCTCGCTGCGACGCTGGGCGGTGACGACGATGTCATCGACGCCGGTCGGCTCTGCGGCGGCGTCCGCCGTCTGGGCGAAAACCGAGCCGGCGCTCAGCAGGGCGATGCCGCTGACGGTGGCGGCCAGAAGGGCTTGGCGAAGCATGGGCGAGATTTCCTTGGCGACTTGGGAGGCTTTGTCGCGCGACGCCGTAAGGCTTCGCCTCGCCGACCGCCAGCACAGAGCGGGCGTGTTTCTTGAACCTTTCAAGACGCGGCCACACCGGCGGGACAATTTGCTGCTGGACGGCGCGGACCCGACCGGCTCGCATTGTGTCGGACGCGCCGAAATGCGAAGTTGAACCCGTGCGTGAGTCCGTTCCGCCCTCTTTTTCAGACATCTTTTTGGATCGCGTATGCCTTTCGTGACGCCTTCCCGTCGCCGGCTCCTGCAACTCGCCGGAGCGTCGGTGTTCGCGCCAGGATTGGTCGGCATGAAACAGGCCGATGTCGTCGGGCGCGTGTTGGCCGTTTCCGACATGCATTCCGCCTATGAGCGGACCGCGCAGCTATTGGCCGCCTTCGAAACCGAAGTCCGCTCCAACCCCGTCCCCCATGTCATCGCGATCGACGGCGACATCTTCGAACATGGCAATGTCGTCGCGGTGCGGTCGGGCGGCGCGGTGGACTGGGCCTTCCTCAGGGCCTTGCCGGCGATCGCGCCGACAGTGTTCAACCTGGGCAACCACGACAACGACCTGACGCTGGATCTCGCCGAAGTCGTCGATCGGATGAAGGGTCTGGGGATTCACGTCGTCAGCACCATCGGCGATACGCGCACGGGCGCCGGCTATGCCGAACCCTCCACGACCCTGCCCTTCGGCCGACGGTCGCTGCGGGTCGTGGGCATGGCGACCAATTCGCTAACCACCTATCCCAAAGCCTCGCGCGAGCAACTGACGATCCCCGCCGCCCCCGACTGGGCCAGGGGGAATCTGGCCGACAATCTGGCCGGTGCCGATCTGGTCATGGTCATGAGCCACGCCGGGGTGGCCGCGGATCGGGACATCCTGCCGCTGCTGCCGGACGGCGGCCTGATGATCGGCGGCCACAATCACCTGCTGTTCCAGCATCGCCAGGGCCGCAGCGCCTATGTCCACACCGGCTCCTGGACCGCCGCCTATACGGTGGCGGAATTCCTTTCCGACGGCTCGGTCATGGCCCGATCCCTTCCCATCGCCTTGAACGCCCCTGCTTCTCCCGCTCTCGCGGACCTGATCGCCGACACCCTTGCCGCCAACCTGACAGAAGAGGAGCGGGTCATTCTGGGGACCAGCCCGCGCGCCCTGTCGTTGGGCGATACCGGCAGAAGCGTCGCCGCCGGCCTCGCCAAGGTCGCCGGCGCAGACGCCGGCTTCATCGGCCACACCACCCTGGGCACGGGCGTTCCCGCCGGACCGGTCAGCCGCTACGTCTTCGATTCCATCGTTCGTTTCGACGGCAAGCTGATGCTGGCCAGCGTCCCGCGCGCCCAGTTCGACAGTTTCATGGCCCACGCCAACCAGGACCGCCCGATGCCTCTGGCCAATCGCAGCGGAGACTTCCTCTACGCCTCGACGATAGCGCCCACGGTCGATCCCGTCCGCATCGTCACGACCGACTGGTGCGCCACGAACCAGCGCGAATACTTCGGAACAACAGACCTCCGTTTCGTGGAAGCGGCGGGCCTCACGGTCAAGACGGCATCCGCCGCCGGGCTTCTGACGCCCTAGGCTCGCCATGCGCGTTAGGTCCGGACGGTTGGCAAGACGGCGGCTGAGCGCTCGAACGCTTCAGCCACCAGGACCGGCGGTCATCGACATGGCGCCAGCAGGCGCCGCTCGAACGCTCATGCGCCGTCCTGCGCCAGGATCAGTGCGCCCAGCACACCCGCCCGGCCGCCCAGTCCGGGCGCGGTGATGAAGGCGTTCAGGGCGGTAGGGTCGTCGAGGTGCGGCAGGTAGCCCCCCAGTCGCTCGCTCAATAGTCGGCGCACACGCGCCAGAAGATGTTCGGCGCCCCCGACCCCGCCGCCGATGACGATCCGACGCGGCGCCAGCACATAGGTCAGATTGGCGGCCATCTGGGCCAGATGGCCGGCGACGACGTCCCAGACCGGATCGTCCTCGCCTACGCTCTCGCCCGGCCGCCCCAGACGCGCGGCGATGGCGGGACCGGACACCAGGCCTTCCAGACAGTCGCCGTGGAAAGGACAGACGCCGGCGAACGGATCGGGGTGGGCGGCGGTGCGGACCGACATATGGCCGGCCTCCGGGTGAAGCGCGCCATGAACCAGACGCCCATTGGCCACCACGCCCATGCCGACACCCGTTCCGACGGTGACGTAGACGTGGTCGTCCAGTCCTTTGCACGCCCCCCATCGCCCCTCGGCCAGGGCCGCGCCGCCGACGTCGGTGGCCAGACCGATCGGCGCGCCGAACCGTCGGAGCGGCCCCAGCAGGTCGGCGTCGGACCATCTGGACTTGGGCGTTCGGAGGATGCGGCCGTAATCCGCCGCGTCGACCGCCACACAAACGGGACCGAAACTGGCGACGCCGATTCCGGCCAGCCCGCCCGCGTCGGCCTGGCCTTGCAGCACCTCGACGACGGCGCCCAGGGTCGTCTCAGGCGTGGTGGTTTCGATACGGACGCAGTCGCCCAGATCGTCCGGTCCACGGCCGAACCCGACCAGGGTCTTGGTGCCGCCGATCTCGATCCCCGCATAGGTGCTCATGTGCCGGCGCTTCACCCGATCAACGCATAGGGCGCCAGTCTGACAAGTCCGGCGGGGATGTCACGCCCCGTAAACCGTGGCAACGTCCGCAAGCTGCCGCTGGCCTTCGATTTTCTGAACTGCTAGGCTGCTGCCGACCGTGGAGGTGGCGGACGTCTGGCTGCCGCTGACCTTCGATTTCTGAACTGCTAGGCTTCTGAGGTCCATTGACGAAGAAGGGCGGGAGCTGCCGCTGGCCTTCGATTTCTGAACTGCTAGGCTAGGGGCGTTGTAGGTGCCGGAACCGTTACGGCTGCCGCTGGCCTTCGATTTCTGAACTGCTAGGCTAGATGCCCTGTTAACATTCTGAATTTGAATGGACATATTGGGCATCTAGTCGGTTCGAATGGTTGGACAAAATTAGAACAACGCCAACTGGTCTGGGTTTTTCCGGGGGCGTTTTCTCTTCTGACTCGAGAATCGAACGATTCCCTCGTACTGGCGGTCCGTGAAACTGAGCACATGCACGTCGCCTTTCTCAGGCAAGTTCGTTTCGATTCGCCTTAATCGGGCTTCGTAAGCGTCCATACCGTTGCAGAAACGAGCATACACCGAGAACTGACTCATCTCGAATCCCTCGTTCAGAAGGAATTCTCTGAACTTGGTCGCCTCGCGCATCTGTTTCCTGGTGCCGACGGGGAGGTCGAACATGACGAAGATCCACATCAGTCGATATCCGCTCAGATGAAGGGCGTCGCGTCGGCTCATGCGTCGTCGGAGCGCGCGCGGAGTCGAGATCTGGGGCGCCGGCCACTGCCCATTCCATGGGGCTGGGTGGATCGAACAGCGCCAGTTCGGGCTTGCCGATCTCGAAGGCCCGGGCGAGAGACCGCGCAAGCCGCTGGGCCGCTACCGATACGGGCGACGCCTCGCCGGCGATTCTCAGATCGAAGGCGATCAGTCGCGCGAACCGCCGCTTCACGGTTGGGTCCAATGTGGTCACGCCCGCGCGCAGCATCTGATCGACGACGGCGTCGACCAAGGGACGGAACGGCTCGACCAGGTCGTCGGCTAGGGCGAAGGCGTTGCCCCGGTTGGAATGCTGGATCCCGATGCTGGGGTGCAGCCCCGCCGCCACCACGGCCCGAGCGCAGGTCGCACGCATCACCGCATAGCCGTAGTTCAGCATGGCGTTGGCGCCGGCGGCGTCCCGGTCGCGACGGAAATCGGCGCCCATCAGAAGCGGCCAGTAGCGGCGCGCCGCCTGGGCCTCCAGGTTCTCCTTGTCGCCCGAGGTGACACGGGCGGTCATGAAGGGAAAGGCCTGAGCGCCGTTCACGCCACGAGCCGCCAGGAGGAGCCCTGCATGACGATCTTGGCCGAAACGATCCGCCGCCATAGCTGTTTGGTCAGGGGCTTGGAGGCGTTCAACTGATCCTGAATCCGTCCGCCCTGGGCGTGATGCCCCTCCAGGGGCAGGGTGACGGCGACGGGGGAATGATTGGCGCCGCAGAAGACGATGGGCGCGCCACGTTCGGCCAGGCGCGCGACCAGGGTTCCGCTCTAGGTCACGCCGTGGGCATGAACGATCACGGCGTGAACGTCGTCCAGGGCGATGCGGCCGACTTCCGTTCCGTCGCGTTTGACCAACAGGAAACCGCGATGCGCGGACAGGTGATGACCGTCGGTGGCGATGTCGACGATGCGGTCCACGGGGCGACCTCAGGGCCTCGGGCCGGGGTCGAAGACGCGGCCCAGGGGATCGATGCGGACCTGGCGGGCCAGCATCTTCTTCAATCCGCTGCCGCTGGAATAGATGTATTTGAAGGGGTCGGTGTCTTGGGGGGCTGCGTCGCGTGCTTTCAGGGCGCCAGCCTCGGTCGCAGCCGCCAGAGTGATCTGACCCGTGCTGGAGAACTTCACCACGCGCAGTATCTGAGTTTCGCCGTCCCGCTCGACAGCCAGCAGATCGTTCTGTCGCAGGCTGAGCACCTTCTTCGCCGCCGGGTGCGGTCGCCGGTCCCCGCTGTCGGGGCGATGGGCGTCGAACATGGAGACGATATCGGCGACCCATTTCCCATCCGGCAGTCGCCACACGTCATAGCGGGCGTTGGAGTCGCCCTTGTAGCCCTTGTAGGGGCGACCTTCCTTGTCGCGGATGGCGATGACGTTCAGCGCCTCATGCACCCGAACGCGGCGAATGCCCTTGAAGATCGGATGCTCCTTGGCGAACCTCGCCAGCGCCTGGTCATAGGGCTTTCCACTCAAATCGCGCGTGGCGGCGAACAGGGCATTGCGCAGGGCCTCGTCGGGAATGCGCGTCGGATCGGCGATGTCGCCGGGCTTCAGGCTGGCGAAGGGCACACGATGCACCACGATGGGCGTCTTGCCGTCGGCAGCGACTTCGCCCGTAAAGCCATAGGCGGTGTCGTTGTGCAGTCGTCCCGCCGTCACGTCACGGTTCGGCGACGGCCGTCCCTTGCGGCCATGATCGGGTTTGTGGCTGACTGTCACCCGGGCCAGCCGATCCTTCAGATCGTCGCGGAACGTGGGCCAGGGCGGGGCCAATTCCTCGAAGATGCGATCCAGTTCCTTTTCCTCGGCGCGGCCCGCGGCGGTCGCGATCCGTTGCATCAGGCCGATGTCCGTCACCGCCGCCACCACGCCGTCGATGGTGTGGTGACGGTGGTCCAGCCGGTTCTTCGGCGCGTTGGAATGGGCGTTTTCGACGTAGTTGTGGTCGGGCAGCAGGCTGTTCAGGCCCCAGACGCGGCGCAGCATGGCCGTCATCCGCCCGGGCAAGGCATAGACGCGGCGGCCTTCGTCGGGCGTGTAGAGGGCGGACAGGTATTTGGCCGTGGCCCGCGACAGATACTGGGTGTCGGTCAGTTGGCGGGCTTCGAAACCTCCGTCCTTTTCCAGTCGTTCGCGCGCGCCGGGGCCGAACCGCCACTGTTTGGAACGATGCATCCGCGCGACCTGGGCGCTGATGATCTCCCAGCGGGCCTCGTCATGGCCCCACTTCTCGTAGGGCGTCTTGTTTCCCTTGGCCCGGTTGCAACTGCGGTGGGCGACAATCTTGTTGCCGGCGCTGTCATCCAGCGACTGGGAATAGGGAATGATGTGGTCGACATCCGCCTCGCCGCTGAACAGGGCGCGGATTCCGATCACTTCGCCGCAGTAGGGGCATCGGCGGTCCAGAGGATTGGATGGGTTCAACTCCTCCCACATCCGTAACACCATCCGGTTGGCGCCGTTGTCGGGAATCCCCTCCGCCTCCAGCTTCTCGCCACGCGCGACAGCGGCGGCGGTGTCGCGCCGAATACGGGCTTCGTGCTTCTTCTTCTCTTCCTCGTTCAACTTCAGTTCGCGGGCCAGTTCGACGACGATCTCGTCGGGACGACCGTGCACCGCGATGACGGCGTTGATCAGCTTTTCCAGTTGCCTCAGCCCGATGTGGACGGTCGGGTTGGTGATCTTGCCGAAGCGACGCTCGTTTTCGTCGCCGTATTCGGCCTTGCCCGGTGCGATCTCGGTGGTCAGGATCTGACCATAGTAGGGCAGCCGGTCCCACACCTCGCCGGTGCGCAGGTCGCTGTGGTGGAAACCCGCCGCCTGGGCGGCCTTGTCATAGGTGACGACGCCGGCCTTCAGCGCCTCGATCAGCCGCCGCGTCGCCGTCTCGCCGAACCGGCCATAGCCTTCGGGCAGGCGCGCCTTGCCCACGGCGACGGCGGCCTCCTCGTCCAGGCCATATTCAGCCTTCAGCCAGTCCAGCAGAACCTCGGGGTTCTCCTCGTTCTGGATCCGGTCGATGATCTTCAGTTGTTCGTCCAGATCGAGGAAGCCCCAGCGGTCGCCGAACCGTTTCTTGTCGGCCAGTTCGGCCCGAACCTCGTCGCCGAGAATATCCTTGCGGGTCTCGCTTTCCTTGTTGAACCGCTCGCCGTCATCCAGTTTGATCAGCTTGCCCAGGGCCGAGAAGCTGGACTTGCGCGTGCTCCGCAGCTTCAGGATCAGGGCGTCGCGCTGGGCCAGGGTCAGGTCGCGATCCGCGGCGCCGGGCGAGACGATCTTGAGGTTGTTCACCTCCTCGTACAGCCGACGCTCCTGGAACAGGGGGTGGGCCTTGGCCAGGCGGCGCTCGTCGTCGGGCACGCCGTTCCAGCCGGCGAAGGTGCATTTGCCGACCTCCTGATCCTTCAGGTCGCGCTGAAAGAACAGGATGCGATGCAGGGCGGCCCGCGTCTCCTCGGTCAGCAGGCCGGGGTGATGCGGCGCCTGAGCGTTCCATATTTCGCCGAACTCAGCCTCGACATGGCGGCGTTGGGGATAGAAGTCATAGCTCTGGTTCTCGCCGCCCATGCGAACACGCTTGGTCTCGCGACCATTCAGAAACTCGCCCAGGGTGCGCGCGCCTGCGTCTTTCATGGCGGCGTCCAGCGCCTTGGCGCCAGTCTCTATCTTGCCGTCCTCGGTCTCCTTGCGGCCGCGCTCGGCCTTGCGGTTCGCCCTGAAGCCACGCCGCTGATTCAGGTGGAACAGGGCGCGGCCGATCTCGTGCGGCTCCAGCCGCTCATCCAGGGCGCGAGCGCGCAGGTCATAGGGATCCTTGACCTCCACCAGCTTGGCCTCGTCGGCGTTTTCAGGCATCAGGCCATGACTGATCAGCGTTTCCAGAAACGCCGAGCGGCGACCCAGGTATCGATCACGCCGACGCCGGGCGGCGCGGGCGTCTCGGCGATCAACGGCGAGGGAGGCGCCGGATTTGGGGTCTCGTCCGTCGGAAAAGATGCGCGAGCCCAGATCGATGATCCGCCCCGTGTCCGTGTTGATCAACGCCCAGCCGATGCTGTTTGTGCCGACGTCGAGTCCCAGACGAATGGGCATGCTCACTCCCCAAGCATTGAAAAGTAGGCGCGTGTCGCACCCGAGCTCACTTTCGACTCTACCAGTGGTGGCAGAGATTTCGCCACCACACAAACAGGGATAGCAAGCTTGACGAAGCTCACCACGACAGCAGAGGCGTACTCCAAAAGCCGAGAGCGGCCCGCAGCCTCAGAGTGCTGCCGCCGACTTCGATCTGAGCCCCCGGTCGGCTGACGTCGATCAGGGGTCCGTTTGACGGCCGCGCCCATTCCGGTTAGATGTACAAATTCAGAAATCGGAGGCTGGCTGTTAGCAAGCAGCTAGACTGCACCAAATAAGGGCGGGGCCACGGCCCCGCCTTTTTCTTTATGGCTGCACGGTGCTGGCGATCTAGCACTGACGTGTCTCCGCTTCAGCCGGCTAAGCCGCTGACCGGAGATCGCATTTCGTGAAACCCCGCGCTTCCAGCGCTCCTGCTTCCCTGCGGACGTGATCCGCCACGCGCACCTGGCTCTATTTCCGGTTCAGTTTGGCTTGGGGACGATCTTTAGAACTTCCTTTCCGCCTCGCTTGACTCCCCCTAGGCGTCAGGGCGCATATAGAACAAATGATGAACATCTACTCTCAGCCTGACGCTCTGGCGGCGCTGAAGACGCGCCTGGAGGCCTTGGATCGGGCCGGCGGTCGTCGCGCCGGCGTGGGCGTGCGCGCGGGAAGCGGCGACGCCTTTGCGCCGGTGGCTGCGGGCGTTCTGCACGACCTCTACGCCGCCGCCCCCGCCGACGCCGTGGCGGTCAACGCCTTTGGCCTGGGCATGGCGCTGGCTGTGGCGGGGGGGCGGCCCATCGTATGGGGTTTGCATGAAATGATGGCGCAGGAGGCGGGGCGACCGCACGGTCCGGGCCTGCATGAGATGGGGCTGTCGCCTCGCGACCTGTTGCTGGTGCGGACGCGCGACGTACAGACCCTGCTGGCCGTGGGCGAGGAGGCGCTGCGCAGCCCCGCCGTCGGCGCCGTGCTGTTGAGCGCCTGGGGCGAGGCCAGGGCCTTCAACCTGACGGCCAGCCGACGACTGGCCCTGGCGGCCGAGACGGGCGGAGGAACCCTGTTCCTGGCGCGCGCAGGCGCCCTGCCCTGCCCCAGTGCGGCCGAGACCCGCTGGTCTGTGGCGTCCTGCGCATCAGAACCTCTGGAAGGCGGAGCGCCGGGGCGGCCGTCTTTTTCGTCGACCCTGCTGCGGCGACGCGACGGCGGGGCGACCGGAACCTGGATCATGGAGTGGGATCGTGAGCAGCGCATCTTCCGTCCACCCTCGCCGCTATCTGGCGGTGTGGTTCCCCTGGCTGCCCAGCGACCGGCTGCAGCGCCAGGCGCAGCGGGACGACGCGCCGCCTGAGGATGCGCCGCCCGTCGTCCTGGCCGAAAAGATCAAGGGCGCGCTGCGGCTGGCCGCCGTCGATCCAGCGGCGGCGCGAGCGGGGCTGGCGCCGGGCCTGCCCCTGGCCGACGCGCAAGCGCGAACTTCCGCCCTGCGCGTCGTGGCCCATCGGCCGGACCTGGACGAGGCCCTGTTGATGCGGGTGCTGGAGGATTTCGGCCGCTTCACCCCCATGATCGCGCTCGATCCACCGCACGGGCTGATGCTGGACGTGACCGGCTGCGCCCATCTGTTCGGTGGAGAAACGAGCCTGATGCAGACGGTCCAGGCGCGGTCCGAACGCGCCGGACTTCAGACACGATGCGCACTGGCCGGCACGCCCCAGATCGCCCGCGTCCTCGCCCGCTTCGGACCTGGCGGCCGGTTCGAGCCCGGCCAGGATCGCGTCGCCGCGCGGCGCCTGCCCGTCGCCGCCCTGGAGCTTTCGGACAAGGAGGACGAGGCCCTGCGTCGCCTGGGCCTGAAGCGACTGGGCGACCTGGACGACCGGTCTCGCGCGCCTCTAGCCGCTCGGTTCGGCGCCGACTTCCCGACCCGACTGGCGCGGGTTCTGGGCGACGAGGACATGCGCATCACCCCGCATCGTCCGCCCGCGTCCGTTGTCGTCGACCGCGTCTTCTTCGAGCCGATCTCCGCGCCTGAAGACATCGAACGGGTTCTGTCCGACCTGCTGATCGAGACCATGGACCGGCTGGATCAGACGGGGCTGGGCGGTCGCGCTTTCGAGGCGGGCTTTTATCGCGTGGACGGAGAGATGCGCCGGATCGTCGTCCGCACCGGCCGTCCAACCCGCGACGTCTCCGCGACCTTGCGGCTGTTTCGCGAGCGGATGGCGGCCCTGGCCGCCCCGCTGAACCCCGGCTTCGGCTTCGATCAGATGCGGATGTCCGTGCCCTGGACCCAGGCTTTGGCGCCGACCCAGCAGGGACTGGAGCGCGAAACCCCCGGCGAGGAGGCTTTCATCCGCCTGATCGACCGGTTGACCGCGCGTCTGGGACCGGAGGCCGTGCTGCGCTTCGAGCCTTTCGCCTCGCACATTCCAGAGCGCGCCGCGCGGCTGGTTCCGGCCGGCGCCCGTCATGGCGACGAGACCTGGCCCGATCTCGATCCCGACGATCCGCCCCTGCGGCCGCTGCAGATGTTCGACCCGCCCCAGCCGGTCGAAACCCTGGCCGAAGTCCCCGACGGCTACCCCCTGAAGTTCCGCTGGCGGCGCGTCCTGCACGAGGTGATACGCGCCGAAGGGCCCGAGCGGATCAGCGGCGAATGGTGGCGCGCGCCGGGTCAGCGCACCCGCGACTATTACCGGGTCGAAGACCGGGACGGCCGCCGTTTCTGGCTGTTCCGCCAGGGTCTCTATGGCGAGACGTCGGAGCCGCGCTGGTTCATCCACGGCCTGTTCGCATGAGCGCGACCCTGAACGCCCTGAATCCTGGCGACGCCTATGCCGAACTGGCGGCGGCCAGCAACTTCTCCTTCCTGCGCGGCGCCTCGCATCCCAAGGACCTGGTGCTGACGGCGATTCTGCGCGGTCACGCCGGGCTGGGGCTGGCCGACCGCAACACCATGGCGGGCGTGGTGCGGGCCTGGAGCGCGCTGAAGACGCTTCGCGTCGAAGGTCTGGCGCCGCCGGACAGGATGCGCGACGGCGGCAGTCCCGGCGAGATCGCCTTCGTCGAGGATCCGCTGAACGATCCGGCCCTGTCCGAAGAGGTGAAACAGCGCGCGGCGGACTTCCGCCTGCTGACCGGAACGCGGCTGATCTTCAACGACGGGACGCCGGACGTCATCGTCTATCCCGAGACGCGGGCGGGCTGGGGCCGACTGACGCGTCTGCTGACCCTGGGCAACCGTCGGGCGAAGAAGGGCGAATGCGAGATCGGCCTGCGTGACCTGTTGGCTGATCCCGAAGGCCTGCTGCTGATCCTCGTCCCGCCGGACCGGCTGACGGGGCTGGAGGCGGTGCTGACCCGCATGAACGCGGCGGCGCCGGGCGCAGTCTGGCTGGGCGCCGTCCTGCACAGGCGCGGCGGCGACCGGCGCCGGCTGGCGCGGCTCAAGGCCATAGCGGAGCGAGCAGACGTTCCCCTGCTGGCGCTGAACGACGTCCTCTACGCCGCCCCCGAAGACCGAGATCTGCAGGACGTCCTGACCTGCATCCGCGAAGGCGCGACCATCGAAACCGCCGGCCGTCGGCTGGAAGCCAATGCCGAGCGTTGGCTGAAGCCGGTGGACGAAATGGCCCGCCTGTTCAAAGACGCGCCTGAGGCGGTGGCCGAGACGACCGCCTTCCTGTCGCGCGCGACCTTCGATCTGAGCGATCTGAAGTATGAATACCCCGAGGAACCCGTGCCGCCGGGCGAAACACCTCAGGGCTGGCTGGAAGAACTGGTGCGTCGCCGCACCCTCCTCCGTTATCCGGACGGCGCGTCGACCAAGGTCACGGCCCTGCTTGCGAAGGAGCTGGCCTTCATCGCCGATCGCAGCCTGGCCCCCTATTTCCTGACCATCCACGACATCGTTCGCACGGCCGAGGACAAGGGCATCCTGTGCCAGGGACGCGGATCAGCCGCCAACTCGGCGGTCTGCTACGTCCTGGGGATCACCAGCGTCGATCCGGCCCGCCACGACCTGTTGTTCGAGCGGTTCCTGTCCTCCAACCGCGACGAGCCGCCCGACATCGACGTGGACTTCGAGCACGAGCGGCGCGAGGAGATCATCCAATACGTCTATGATCGCTATGGCCGCCATCGCGCCGGCATCGCCGCCACCGTCATCCGCTATCGTCCCCGCAGCGCCATCCGCGAAGTCGGCAAGGTCCTGGGCCTGACCGAGGACGTCACCGCGCGCCTGGCCTCGACCCAGTGGGGCAGTTGGGGTTCCGAGATCAGCGGACGCCAGATCGAACAGGCCGGTCTGGACGCCGCCAATCCGATGGTCGACCGCGCCGTGCGCATGGCGACGCGCTTGCTCGGCTTCCCGCGTCACCTGTCCCAACACGTCGGCGGCTTCGTCCTGACCCAGGGACGATTGGACGAGACCGTCCCCATCGGCAACGCAGCCATGCCGGATCGCACCTTCATCGAGTGGGACAAGGACGACATCGACGCCCTGGGCCTGATGAAGGTCGACGTCCTGGCTCTTGGGATGCTGACCTGCATCCGTAAGGCCTTCGATCTGATGAAGGTCCATTCGGGCGTCGAGCACGACCTCGCCTCCGTCCCGCCGGAGGAACCCGAGGTCTACGACATGCTGTGCCGGGGCCAGTCCATCGGCGTCTTCCAGGTCGAGAGCCGCGCCCAGATCAACATGCTGCCCCGGCTGAGGCCGCGAGAGTTCTATGATCTGGTGATCCAGGTCGCCATCGTTCGTCCCGGCCCGATCCAGGGGGACATGGTCCACCCCTATCTGCGCCGCCGCAACGGCGTGGAAGAGGTTCACTATCCTCCGCCCGGCCGCCTTTATGGTCCGCCTGACGAGCTGGAGCAGGTGCTGCACCGGACCCTGGGCGTGCCCCTGTTCCAGGAGCAGGCGATGAAGGTCGCCATGGTCGCCGCCCGCTTCTCTGACGCCGAGGCCAACGGCCTGCGCAAGGCCATGGGCACGTTCCGGGGCGACGGGACCCTGCATACCTATGAGGACCGCATGGTCGGGCGGATGATCGCGCGCGGCTATGATCCTGACTTCGCGCGGCGCTGCTTCGAACAGATCAAGGGCTTCGGCTCCTACGGCTTTCCCGAAAGCCACGCCGCCAGTTTCGCCCGGCTGGTCTATGTCTCTTCATGGATCAAGCATCGCCACCCGGCGGCCTTAGCCTGCGCCCTGCTGAACAGCCAGCCCATGGGCTTCTACGCCCCCGCCCAGATCGTGCGCGAGGCGCAGGAGGTCGGCGGGGTCGAGGTGCGCCCCATCGACGTCTCACACAGCGATTGGGACAACAGCCTGGAAGGCCCCGCAGCCGCCCCCGTTCTGCGTCTGGGTTTGCGCCAGATCGACGGCTTCAAGGAGGATTGGGCCAAGGCTCTGTCGGCGGCGCGAGCCGCGGCGCCCTTCGCCGATATCGAAACCCTGGCAAGGCGGGCTGAACTGCCCGCCGCAGCCATGCGCAAACTGGCCGACGCCGACGCCTTCCGCTCATTGGGCCAGGACCGGCGCGAGGCCCTGTGGGTGGTGCGCCGCCTGCCCGACGACGATCCCCTGCCCCTGTTCGCCGCCGCCGAGGCGCGCGAGCGCGGCGCCCGCGAACTGGGCGCGGAGCCCGACGCCCATCTGCCCTTGATGCCGCTGGGCGAACATGTCGCTGCCGACTATCAGACGGCGCGCCTGTCGCTGAAGGCCCATCCCATGGCCATTCTGCGTCCCGTCTTCGCCGCCGAATCGGTGCTGACCTGCGCCGCCACCGAGGCCAAGCGCGGCGGTTCCCTAATACAGGTCGCCGGCGTGGTTCTGGTGCGTCAGCGACCGGGCAAGGGCAACGCCGTCTTCGTCACCCTGGAGGACGAGACCGGCATCACCAATGTCGTTCTCTGGACGCGGATGCTTGATCAGTTCCGCCGCGAAATCATGGGCGCCCGCCTGATGCAGGTCGAGGGCGTGGTCGAGAAAAGCCCTGAAGACGTCGTCCACGTCGTCGCCCGCCGTGTCATCGACCGCAGCGCCGAACTGTCGCGCTTGTCGCAAGACCACGAAACCGACATCCAGCTGGCCCGCGCCGACATCATCGCCCACCCGCAACCGTCCCGACAACCGCCGCATCGACACCCCCGCGACGTGCGTATCCTGCCGGGATCTCGGGATTTCCACTAACCTTTTCCGGCGTGGCTGGATTGCCGCCCAAGCCTTCGCTGCGCAGGCAAGCGCCCTGGTCGGCGGTCCAGCCTGAGATCGACCCGATCCGGCAAAATCCGCCTTCAGCTAACTAGGTCGCCGGTGCCGAGCCCCGACTGTCGTCGCAACTTGCGTGGCGCAAGATGTCCGGCACCAGAACGACGGGCGCCGCGCCATGGTCCGCGCGCGGCGCCAGCCGGAATTCTGCGCCGGCGACGCGCCGGGCGGCGGTCCAGGCCTCGATGCGGGCACGCATGTCGCGGCCCGTCTCCAGTTCGCCGCAACCCACCATCAGGTCCGGCGAGCCATTGACGGCGTCCGGCGTGCGCCACCACAGCGACGGGCTGATGCTGGCCCAGCGGGCGAACAGATCGGGGCGCGTCTCCAGCGTCTCCAAGACGAACAGCCCAGCCAGGGAATGTCCGAACAGGGTCAGGCGGGTGCGATCGATCGCGACAGAGCCGGTCGCCTCGGGCAGAACAGCCTCGTCCAGAAACCGGCAGAACGCGTCTGCGCCGCCGCCGGGGCGCGCGCCGTCGATCTGGGCGCAGGGAAAGGTCGTGAAATCCAGCCCCCGCTGGTCCTCGACGGCGCCCTGATCGGCGCGATGCGCCAGGGCCAGGACGACCATCGGCCCCACGCCGGTCTTCTCGCGCCGGCGCGCCAGGATCGACGCGGCCCCCGCGAAGATGTCGAAGAACCGCTCGCCGTCCAGGACGACCAGACACGGCCAGCCGTTCTTCGGCGGCTCGCCTTCGGGCGCATACCGCATCAGGTCGAACCGCCGGCTGCCGGGACCGACCAGCGTGCGGACGCGACGGCCCGGCGGCGCCCAGGGAGTCCAGTCGGAAGAAGCGGAAGGATTCATCGCAACCATCCTAGCCCATCGGGACCGGGTGTTGTAATGCGACGCAATCCCATCATGGAAATTCCCCTTCCCGCCACCGACACGCTCGACGTTCTCAATCAGCACCACCGACAGCGAATGCGACGGCGGGGCCTGCTGGCGATCCTGGCGGTCGCCTGTCTTGCAGCCCTGGCGCTGGACGCCGCGACCGGACCTTCGGGAATGTCACCCTGGCGGATCGTCACTGGCTTGTTCCGACCGGACCTCCTGACGCCGGGCGAGGCGGCCATCGTCTGGCAGATTCGTCTGCCCTACGCCCTGACCGCCGTCCTGGTGGGCGCGGCCCTGGCGCTGTCAGGCGCGGAAATGCAGACAGTGCTGAACAATCCGCTGGCCAGCCCTTTCACCCTAGGCGTCTCCGCCGCCGCCGCCTTCGGCGCCTCGCTGGCGATCGTGCTGGGCCTTGGCCTGCCCTTCCTGCAGCAGGACGCAGTGGTGGCGCTGAACGCCTTCGTCTTCGCCTTCGGATCGGTTCTGCTGCTCCAGGCCATGGCGCGGGCGCGGCGGGGCGGAGTGCAGAGCATCGTGCTGTTCGGCATCGCCCTGGTTTTCGCCTTCAACGCCCTGACGGCGCTGGTGCAATTCATCGCCTCGCAGGAGGCGCTTCAGCAGCTCGTGTTCTGGACCATGGGATCGCTTTCGCGATCCAGTTGGCGTTCGGTCGCCGCGATGGCGGTCGTCCTGGCCGCGGCCGGGCCCTTCTCCTGGGCCGCCGCCCGTGCGCTGACGGCGCTGCGGCTGGGCGAAGACCGCGCCGCCAGCGCCGGGGTCGACGTGGGGCGGTTGCGGTTCCTGTCTCTGCTGAGGGCCAGCCTGCTGTCGGCCGCCGCCGTGGCCTTCGTCGGCGTGGTCGGCTTCATCGGCCTGGTGGGGCCGCACATCGCCCGGCTGCTGGTGGGCGAGGACCACCGCCTCTATCTGCCGGGCAGCGTGTTGAGCGGCGCCCTGCTGATGTCGCTGGCCTCGGCCCTGTCCAAGAGCCTGGTGCCCGGCGCGCTTCTGCCCGTCGGGGTGGTCACGGCGGTGATCGGCGTGCCGGCCTTCCTGATCCTGATCTTCCGCAGCGGGGCGCGGGGATGAACCTGACCGTAGAGGCGCTGACCGTCCGCTACGGCGACCGGACTATCCTGCGGGACCTGTCGCTTCAGCCGCTGCATGCCGGCCATGTGACCTCTCTCGTCGGGCCGAACGGCGCGGGCAAGAGCACCCTGTTGCGCGCCGTCGCCGGCCTGCTGCCCGCCACAGGAGCGGTTCGGCTGGGCGATGTCGTGCTCTCAGGTCTGTCGGTCGCCGAACGTGCGCGACACGTCGCCTACATGCCCCAAACCCTGCCGCACGACGTGGCGCTGACGGTGCTGGAGACGGTGATCGCCGCGCTGGAGGCCTCGCCGTCCGCCGTCGGCGCGCAGCGGGCGGAGCAACGCGCCCTGGCGGCGCTGGAACGAGTGGGCGCGCAGGATCTGGCGCTGAAGCGGCTGGACCGGCTGTCGGGCGGCCAGCGGCAGATCGCCGGTCTGGCTCAAGCCATCGTGCGTGAGCCGCGCGTGCTGCTGCTGGACGAACCGACCAGCGCCCTGGACCTGCGTCATCAGTTGGAGGTGTTCCGCCTGGCCCAGGCCTACGCGCGCGACAATGCGGCCGTCGTGGTCATCGTCCTGCACGACCTTCAGGCGGCGGCCCGAGTGTCGGATCATATGGTCGTGCTGACGCCGGGCCGGGTGCGGGTCGAGGGCGCGCCCAATGTCGCGATCACCCCGACGACCCTGGCCGATGTCTGGCAGGTGCGCGCGCGGGTCGAGCCCTGCCAGCAGGGCCAGATCCAGGTGATGGTGGACGACGTCCTCTAGCTGCGCGCCGTGACGATCCAGGCCGCCCCCTCGATCACCACCCCCTCGGGCGCGACCTTGCAGGCGTAGGCCGCTCGGACCGCCGCCAGCGCCCGCGTCGCGGTCGCTGCGTCGCATCCCTTCAACGCCCGCTCCAGCGGGCCGACGGAGACGGCGTTGTCCACCGCATCGTCGATTGCGTCGTCTGGCGTCTCGCCCACGCCGAAGACGATCGGATGGTCGAAGGGCCGGATGTCGATGTCGATGAAACCGGCCTGGTCGAGAATGTCTTGCACCCGGCGACGGTCGCCGAAGGCGAAGGGACCAGGCGCATCGGGACCTGGCGGAGGCGGCGGCGGAACGATGTCGCGGATCGCGCCCATGGGCAGGCGGGTCCAATCGTTCTCCGCCGCGCCGCGCCAGCAGACGAAGGCCAGCCGCCCGCCGGGCTTCATCGCCGAGCGGATGTTGCGAAAGGCGGCGATGGGCTGATCGAAGAACATCACGCCGAAGCGCGAGACGACCAGATCGAAATCCCGTGCGAAGGCCGCCGTCGCTGCGTCGGCGAGGCGGAACTCGACAGCGGGGGTCCGATTCCGCGCCAGGATCTCCGCACGCGCCAACAGCGCCCTGGAAATATCCAGACCGACGACGCGACCGTCATGACCCACGCGGTCGGCCAGGTCGAAGGCGGAGGCGCCGGCGCCGCAACCGACATCCAGCGCCCGTTCGCCTTCCCGCGGCTCTGCGGCGGCGATCAACGCCTCCCCGAAAGGCGCCAGCATGCGGTCGAGCCGCGCCTGATTGGCGACCCAGCGGTCGCCGTTCGGACCGTCCCAATCTAACGGACGGGCGGGCTCGACAGACATGGCGGCCTAACTCAGGGACGGATCAGGGTCACGGTGTCGCCGGCCGGATCAACCGGGACTGGCGTGCCCGCCGGGGCGTTGCGGGGCAGGCCGCGCGCCTTGTTGGTCACATAGACGGCGTGGCTTTGCGGATCGACGGCGATGGTCTGCGGATAGGTGCCGGTCTGGAGATTGGCCAGAACCGCATAGTCGGCGCCGTTGACCACCGTGACGGTGCCCGCCTGACGGTTGGCGACATAGATGCGGTCTTTGCCGGCGTCATAGGCGACGCTGAGCGCGCCCTCCCCTGTCGGAACCTTCTTGATGACGGAGCCGTCGGCCGCGTTCATGACGGTCAGGTCGCCCGAACCCTGGCTGGCGACAAACAGGCGGCCGCCGCGCGCGTCATAGGCCACATTGGTCGGACGCTCGCTTTGGGTCGGCCAGCGCGCCGTGGTCTGGCCGGTCGCAAGATCGATCACGCCGACATCGCCCGAACTCATGCCGGTGACGAACAGGCGATTTCCTGTCGCATCCAGCGCCGCGCCGGTCAGGCCGCCGACCGTCGCGTCGATCTTGCGTTCCAGCGCGTTGGTCGCGCCGTCGACCACCCAGACCTGGTTCGGGCGGCTGCTGTCGCCGGCGTCGCCGCCGACGATGGTGACATAGGCCTTGTTGCGCGCTTCATCGACCACGACCTCGCGGACGTGGGCGGAATCGTTGTCGCCATCGGTGATCTGGGCTGCCACGCGCCCCCCTCGGACGTCGATGGCGACCAGGGCGCCCGTGCGGGTCGCCGTGCCGTAAAGCGTTTGGGTGCGGTTGTTGAAGCCCAAGCCGTAGACCCCGTTCTCTCCCAGGGTGATCGGCACGCCCGGCGTCAGGTCGGCGTTCAGGCGGGCGACGGCGGCGCTGTTCTCACCGCGCGGGCCGACGGCGGCGACCAGCAGGGTGCTGTCGGCGGGGTTGAACACGATCTCATACACGCCGCCCGGCGCGACCTTGACGGACTTTTCGACGGTCTGGGCCTGCGAGGGGGCGGCGGCCAGGGCTAGGGCGGCGACGGCCGCGCCGGCCCCGATCAAGGTGCGAAAGATGGTCATGACGTCTGTTTCCTTTTCGGGGGATGGGGTCAGGCGGTCTTCAGGTCGGCCCAGTAGTCGCCGCGATAGGGCACGGCGAGGAAACGGGCGTTGATCTCGTCTAGGGTGGCGCGGGGGTTCAGGTCGCCGAACAGTTCGGGGTGGATCCATTTGGCCAGAACCTCCACCGCGACGACGTCGATGGGTGAGTTGATCAGCTGGTGCGACAGGCCGTGGGTTCGCCCCTCGCGCACCGCCTTCAGCGTGGAGATGCCCCGGCGCCCGGCGACGCGGCGCAGGCCGGCCTGGGACTGTTCGGGGGTGAAGCCCGGACCCACGACAAAGCCGCCAGCCTTCGCCAGATGAGGGCCGCCGGTGACGATATAGACATCGGGATCGCGCTGGATGACGTATTCCAGGTTCAGCTTTCCAGTGGGCTGGTCCAGCACGTCGGCTCCGATGTTCCGGCCGCCGACGAAGGCGATGTAGTCACCAATGTTGCCCTTGCCGGGCGAGGCGCAGCAGTCCGGGTTGATCATGGCGTGCGGCTCCAGGAAGACCGTCGGCCGCTGATCCTGCGGAATAGTCGCCACGCGCTGTGAGATGTGGTCCAGCCGCGTCTTCTTGAACGCGTTGAAGGCCTCGGCCTGTTCGGCTCGTCCGATCAACCCACCCAGCAGAGCCAGGCTGCGCGCCTGGTTCGCGAACGGGTGGGCGAAGAAGTCGATGAAGGCGACGGAAATCCCCGCCCCTTCAAGTTGAGCCGCCTGTTCGTCGGACGGGCCGGAATCGAGCGACACCACCGCCGTCGACGGCCGGGCGGCCAATACGGCCTCGGCGTTGAAGGCCTGACCCGATTGGGCGATCTTGGGCACGCTGGCCAGGGTGGGGAATTTCTCCACGAAGCCGGCGTACATCTCCGGGCCGATGCGGTTGATGTCGCCGCTCCAGGCCGCCAGCAACGACACAGGGTCGGGGTGGATCAGCGACAGGGCGATCAGATAGCGGCCGTCGTCGATGCTCAGCTTGCCGCCGTCGCCCAGCGGCCGCACCGGCCGACCGCGCAGGTCCTTGAGCCCCGCCCCGCCTGCGGACGGTTCAATCCGTCCACAGGCCGACAGCAGGGCCAGACCGCCCAAGGCGACCAGGGTCGAACGGCGCGACAGGGTCGAAACGGACGATGTCTTCATGGGCGGTCTTCTCATCATGGATGCTCGCCGGGCGCGGGGGCGACTTCGGCCAGGGACAGAAGCGTCGGAACCAGAGAGGCGCCCAGCATCCCGCCATGGCCCTGCCCCGGCAGTTGACCGTAGCGGACGTCCACGCCCGCGCCAGCCAATTGCGTCGCCAGATCTTGCGTGGCGCCGCGGGGCACCGAGGTCCACATCGGATGCGTGTGCGGCCGGCTGGAACGGCCAGCGATCTCTTCTTCGCCGACAAGCAGAGTCAGGGACAGGTTGGGACGCGAGGGTCGCGCCAGGAAGGGCGCCACGTCGTTCAGCACCGCGCCATAGCCCCACCACAGCGAAGGACTGGCCGCGACGAAGGCGTGATAGGCCTCTGGGCGTGTCAGGGCGGCGTGCAACACGCACAGCCCGCCATAGGAATGACCCCAGATCAGACTGCGCGCCGGATCGACGGCGACGCGGCGAGCGACCTCCGGGCCGATGCGGTCCTGCAGCAGGGTCAGAAAGGCGTCGGCCCCCCCGCCCGGCCGCCCGGCCGGATCGACGGCCGGGCCGTCCGCGGGTTGCGGGGTGTAGTCGAAGGCGCGGGCCAGAACGTCGAACTGCCGGTCCCCTTCGTAGCCGACGGCGACGATGACCGGCGGATCACCCGCATCCAGCCGCGCCAGCAAGCCTTCGTCGATCCGGGCCAGGGCGGCGTCGCCGTCCAGCAGCCACGCGACCGGATAACCGGCGGCCGGGGCGGCCTTTCTCGGGGTCGCGATCCAGATGCGATAGACGCGTGCGCCGTCTTCCGATGTCACGGACAGTCGTTCGAACCGATAATAGGCCGAGCCGACATCGGCCACGGTCGGCTCCGTCCTCGGCGCTTGAGCAGGCTGGGCCAGCGCGGGGGCGGCGGCCAGAGCCACAAGGCCGGCGACGGCGATGAAGACCAGACGTCGCATCAGAAGCTGTAGTTCACGCCGATCCAGCCGCGACGCCCATCACCCTGGAAGTCGTAGTCGGCGACGTTGATCGCCTCGTCGCCCAGATTATAGACGCCCGCCTTCAGGCTGACGGCGGGGGTCACATGCCAGTTCGCGCCGATGTCGACGGTGGTGTAGCTGGGATAGCGCCGCCCGACCTGGGTCGCGCCGTTCAGGATCGGCTGGCCGTTCGTTCCCACCCGCAGGCCCGCGTTCAGCTCCGCCCCGTGATAGTTGACCGCACCCCACAGGTTCAGACGCTCGGTGACGTCATAGTCGGCGCGCAGATTGGCCATATGTTCGGGCGTGCGCGACAGCGGCAGACCCTTGTAGGTCCCCGACTTCTGTTCGGAGTCGGTATAGGTATAGCCCGCCTTCAGCCCCAGCCGGTCGATGGGCCGCCAGCGTCCCGACAGCTCGACGCCCTGCAGATCGGCGTCTTGAAGATTATACCAATAATACAGGCGATAGTTGGGGTTCTCGCTCCAGCGCGCGATGGTCCCGTTCGCATTATAGACCAGGGCGCTGTCGATCTTGTCCTTGAAGGCGGTGCGGAAGACGGTGGCGCTGGCCGACAGGGTCGTGGACGGATTCCACAACACGCTGATCTCGTAGTTGGTGCTGGTTTCCGGCGCGATGTTCGGATCGCCCAGGATGACGCCGCAGGTGCCGTTCGGCCCGACCGAACAACTGGCGCCGCCCGTGGTGTAGGCATAGCCCTGGGCCACCTGGCGCAGTTCAGGCGCTCGGAAGCCGGTGGAGACCCCGCCCTTGATGGTCCAGGCCTCGGCCGGCGTCCAGACGGCGTACAGACGCGGGCTCCAGTGCGAGCCATAGCGTTCGTGATCGTCGAACCGCAGACCGGCGGTCAGGGCCAGACGCGCGTTCAGCCGCCATTCGTCCTCGACGAACAGGGCGCGCTGCCAGACGGTGAAGGTGCCGGGCTGGGTCGCGCTGACGCCGGGGTTCAGGTCGACCAGCTTGTTCTCGACATACTGGCCGCCCACGACCAGTTGGTGGTCGCCCAACGGCGATCCCTCCAGCGGAATGTTGAACAGGGCGTCATAGACGGTGTTGGTCAGCTCCGGAGCACGGGCGTCCTGGGTGAAGGTCCCGGACCGACGGGTGAAGGTCTCACGCTTGGTCTGCTCGCGCAGCACCGACAGGGCGCTGGTCCCCCAGTCCCACCGCCCGTTCCAACCCAGCGACGCGGCCGTCCGCTCGTTGGTGTTGTAGTTGGAGGCGGCTGTGGGGGCCAAGGTCGCACCGGCCGTGTTCTCGCGCCGGACATCGGTGCGATCGACCTGCAGCAACACCTCGTGGTCGGTGTTGGGCGTCCAGGCCAGACGCCCGGTCAGGTTCCAGTCCTCGCCGCCGTTGACGCCGCCCAGGATATGATCCTCGTCGCGCTTATAGGTGCGGCCCCAGATTTGCGCCCCCAGCACGCCGTCCACCAGCGGTCCGGCCAGATATCCCTGAGCCTGACGCCAGTCGCCGGACACGTCCTTTTCCTGGACGATGTAGTCGCCGCCGATGGAACCGCCCCAACGGTCGGGCACCTTCTTGGTGATGATGTTGATCACGCCGCCGATGGCGTCCGATCCATACAGCGACGACATCGGTCCGCGCACCACCTCGATCCGCTCGACGGCGCCCGACGGCGGGGTGAAGCTTTGTTCGAAGCCGGCGTTGCCGTTGACCCGGCTGTCGCGCGTGGACTGACGCTTTCCGTCCACCAAAATCAGGGTGTAGCTGCCCGGCAGGCCGCGCATATAGATGTCCTGATTGTTCGACCCGCCGCTGACCGACACCCCCTCCACGTCCCGCAGCGCATCGGTCAGGTCCGCATTCGGCCGATTGGCCAGGGTCTCGGCCGTCACCACCGAAATCGACGCCGGCGCCTCCACCACCCGCTGCGCGCGGGTGCTGGCCGTGACCACCACGTCCTCCAGCGCCGCCGGTTGCTGGTTCTGCGCCAAGGCGAAACCGGGCGCGGCGAGAGCGGTGAACGTCAGCAGGGTGATAGGGTAGCGCATTGGAAATCCTCGATCTGACCGCACCGCTTAATGCGATTGGTTCTCAAGATCAAGAACGGCAGTATGGCTCGCTGTGGCCGAGGCCAGGGCGCGAGCCGTTATTTTCGTTTCACGCTCAAGTATCGACGACGTCGAGGAGTTGATGGCCGAGCGAGAAATCCGGCCTAGCCGCGAGGCAATCCGGTGCTGAATGATGAAGTTCCAGCCGCTGACCGCCGTCAATCCGAGACGGCGACACCACTCCCCCAACAGTCACCCCGGCGCTGAGTTGCCGAGACGCCTCCTGCGCGACACTGAGTTCATCCAAATTTTATCGCGACGGAAAAACTCTCATCGTGCCGAGCGGCTGAACGTAGATGGGACGTAGCTCACAGCCTCCCAAGTCAGGCCGGCGCACGGACGTCGCCGGTGCGCTTCAGCTTGCCCCAGGTCTGACCCAGGCCCGACAGGGCGCGTTCCAGCGCGCGCCACACCACCACATACATGATCTGGCGATAGACGAACCGCTGGGTAGGCAGCAGCCATAGATCCCCGCGCTTCTCCTTGTCGAACCCGAAGGCGATCCAGCCCGCGCCCAACTCCAGCAGGGTGAAGGCGACATAGACGATCAAGGTGAACCACAGGGTGGGATTGGGGGCGACATCGACATCGGCGTGCTGCAAGGCCGCCAGCCACGACAGCAACTGGCCCACGATGGCGGCCGCCAGTTGCAGGTCGATCAACGGCGCCAGCACCTGGCCCATGATCTGGAACAGCCACAGGCTGGGCAGGGCCAAACCGCCGAACCATCCGTGGCGGAAGGTCGAGCGCCGATGCTTCCACAGGCATTGCAGGGTGCCGAAGCTCCAGCGGAACCGTTGTTTCAAAAGGCCGCCCAGCGACGACGGCGCCTCGGTGAAGGCCAGGGCTGTCGGTTCGTTGGCAATGACCCAGCCCGCCTCGCGCACCCGCCAGGTCAGATCCATGTCCTCCGCCAGGGTGTCCGAGCGATAGCCGCCCAGCGCCTTCAGGGCGTCGGTGCGCCAGGCGCCGATAGCCCCCGGCACGACGGTGACGGCGTTCAACAGCGCCAGCGCCCGGCGGTCGATGTTCTGGCTGGTGATGTATTCGATCGACTGCCAGCGCGTGACCAGGTTGCTCCGGTTGCCGACCTTCACATTGCCGGCCACGGCGCCGACCCTGGGATCGGTGAACCAGGCCGCCAGCTTGGCCAAGGCGTCGTTCGACAACTGAGTGTCGGCATCCACGCCGACGACCAGAGGCGCAGTCGCGTCCTGTAACGCGAGATTCAACGCAGAGGCCTTGCCGCCGTTCGGCTTGCGCCGAAGTCGCACGCGCGGATCGCCGGCGAAGACCGCCTCGACGACCTCATAGGTGCCGTCGGTCGAGCCGTCGTCCACGACCAGGACATTGATGTCAACGTCGCGGCTGGCCAACAGGCTTTCGATGGTCCGCGCGATCACGGTCGCCTCGTTGTAGGCGGCGACCAGGACATCGACACGCGGCTCCGGGGCCGTCGGATCGACCTCTGGCGCATGGCGGCGCCGACGCGACGCCAGCAGCAGCATCAACACGATCCGCGCCAGTCCCAGGGCGATGGCCAGGTTGAACCCGACGAACAGCACCATGCCGACCATGTGCGAGAAGCCGAAGGCCGCCGCGTCCGCTGCGATCAGCGACCGTTCCGCCGCTGGAAGGGCCGGCATGGTCTGGTCCGGCGTGCGGCCGACCAGTCCGCCGATGGTCGTCAGGCGATAGCCCCGCGCACGAAGGCCGTCGATGATGGCGGGCAGAGCCTTGACCGTCGCCGAGCGGTCGCCCCCCGCGTCGTGCAGCAGAACGGCGTGACCGGCATTCGCCTGGGCCATGACATCGGCCACGATCTCCTCGGGCCGCAAGCGATGCGTGCCGCCGCCGGGGCTGGGCCGCTCCAGGTTCCAGTCGTTGGGGTCGATGGACTCGCCCGCCGTGGTGTAGCCCAGCTTGGACGCCACCGCGATCGGCAGGATTTCGCCATAGGTTTCGGGCTCGGAATCGGCGTTGTAGGGCGGGCGGAACAGGGTAACTTGGCGCCCCAGGATGCTCTCCAGCGCCCGATCCGCAGCCGTCAGCTCCAGTCGAACCCGTTCCTCGTCCACATGGGCCATGTTGGGGTGTGTGAAGGAGTGGTTGCCGATCTCATGTCCTTCGTCGCGCACGCGGCGCACCAGATCGGGATTGGACGCCGCGACCCCGCCGATCATGAAGAAGGTCGCCTTGACGCCCTTGGCCTTCAGGATATCCAGGATTTCCGGCGTCCATTCCGGATCGGGACCATCGTCGAACGTCAGGGCCAGGGTCTTGTCCGGCGCGCCGGTGCGACGCACCGTCCAGGCCGAGGGCCAGCGGGTCCAGACCTCGTCCGTGACCAGACCGCTGGCCGGATCGACGGCGATGCGCCGTTCGCCGGGGTGCGGAGAATCGATGACGTTCAGAAGTTCGCCTTGGCCGGTAAAGGCGATCTCCTGGCTCAGAACCACATGCTGCAGGGCCGCGATCTGCTGGATGGCCGGTTGCGCATTCCGACCGAACACCTTCCAGCTGGCGGGATCCTCCTCGCCCAGCGCCCACAAGGAGGCGCCGCGCAGGGCCCGGCCGCGACTCATCGTCATGGCGTTGGCGACGGAAGTGGCGTCCTGCATCCACACCTCGTGTGCGCGCCCCTGATCGTCGGTGTAGCTGAAGGTCGATTGAAGCGCGGTCGGATCGAAGTCCACGACCTTGGCCGGGTCGTCGTCGGGGCGATAGCCGCGCGCCGCCGTCAAAGCCGCCGTCGTCGTCAGCGAATCGGCCGGGCCGCCATCCTCGCGCCAATCGTAGGCATAGACGCCGATGCCCAGGATCAGCTTGTCCGCCGGGACCAGACGGGTGAAGCGGCTGATCGCCTTGTCCACGAACAGGGCCGAGGAGATCGGGCCGGGACGGCTGTCCTCGCCGTGCTCGTCATAGGCCATGATCGCGGCGTAATCGACCACGCCGGACAGGGCCCGGATGTCTGCGTCGCTCAGGCTGACTTCTAGAGCGATGGACAGCTCCTTGCCCTGGGCGTTCAGCCGCTGACGCAGTTGCGCGATCCAGGGGACGACCCGTGCGATCTGTGCGGGCGTCATCTGTTCGAAGTCGATCTGCAGCCCGGCGAAATCGTTCACAGTGACGAAGTCGATCAGGCGATCCATCACATGGCTGGCGTTCGCGGGCGCCAGCATCCGGTCGATCCGACCGGCGTCGAACCGGCCTTCCGTGGCGTTGCCGACCATGGGCACGATCTTGACGCCATGGGCGCGCGCAGCCGCAATCAGGGGCTTGGTCGTGGGATTTCTGGCGGGATCCCAGTCGGCCGTAAGAATGTCGGCGCCGTCATCGCGAAGCTCCAGCCAGGTCGGATAGACATGGGTCAGATCGCCGGCGTGGCGTGTGAACGAATCCAACGCTCCGTCCTCCCACGGCGCGAACCAGGCCCCGGCGATCGTGGACGGACCGGAAACCGTCGAATGCGGCGCTCGCCGGTTCTGACGGTCGATGTAACGCAAGAGGGCGCGTTCGACGCCATGGGTTCGGCGGGCTACGTTGGACACCGGCGTCGGCGCGACGGACAAGCCCGAAAGCTGCGGCAGAACGACCAGGCTGGCGATAAAGCCCGCCAGCACGACCGCAGCGATCACCGCCGCCGCCAGCGCCGTCAGGCGCAGCCGCCGCGCCCGTCTTCCGGTCGCATCCAGAAACACCGAACGGTCTTCGCCGTGCGGCCCAAACTCACCAGACTTCATTTCACCCTAGCCCGTCGCGGCCTGTCCCGCGTCAATCCGCCGCATATCGCCTGAGAACGGCGGGATATGGGCAAGGGACTGACGACTAAAGTCCACCCGACCGCAATATGGCCTTGCTCCTCCATGGCCATGCCCCTTTTGGCTGCGGCCGCTCAAGCAGCCTCAGCCTGCTCACGCAGGATGCTGAGGTCGGGCCGGCTATCTCGACGACTCCCGTGGGGTGGCGCGCCGCCCTGGCCATCGCCGACGGCGAAGGGCGCAACGGCGTCTGGCTGGCGCAACAGGGACTGAGCGTCGTCACCACCGACATCGCCCCGCGCGCGGTGGAGAAGGCCCGGGCCCTGGCTCGGCGGCGTGGGGTAGTGATCGACGCCCATGTGGCGAACCTGGAGACCTGGACCTGGCCCGAGGCGACCTTCGATCTCGTCGGCGCCGTCTTCATCCAGTTCGCCCCGCCCGCCGAACGCGACCGTATCTTCACGCGCATGAAATCTGCGCTGAAGCCCGGAGGGCTGATCCTGCTGCAGGGTTATCGCCCCGAACAGATCGATTATGGCACGGGCGGTCCCCGCCAGGTCGAGAATCTCTATACGGAGGCCATGCTGCGCGAGGCGTTTCAGGATTGCGACATCCTGCATCTGGAGAGCCACGACAGCGAACTCTCCGAAGGCGTCGCCCACGCTGGCAAATCCGCCCTGATCGACCTGATCGCTCGTCGCCCCTGAATCACATTCTGGATTTCCGCCGTGAAACGATCCGTCACTCCATTCGCCGTCGTGGCGATTGCCGCTGCTCTCGCAATGGCGAGCGCCGCCCATGCCCAAGCAGTTCCGGGATTCGGCGCCTTCACCACCCCGCCCGGCGCAGGTGAACTGCCGGATCCGCAAAGGGCCTATAAGGTGATCTTCGACTTGGCCCAGGGCGGCCCGGACGACCAGCCCCTCAAGAACCTGCAGCGGGTCGCCCGCCTAGCCAATATCCTTGAAACGGGCGGCGTCAGCGCTGATCATCGCCACATCGTCGTCGTCATCCATGGCGGCGCCACGCCCGCGATTCTTACGGACGCTGCTTGCAACGCCCGTGGGAGAGGCCCAGCCAATCCGAACCGCCCCCTGATCCGCGCCCTGCTAGATGCGGGGATCGAAATCCGCCTGTGCGGCCAGTCCATGACCGCTTCCAGTATCTCTTCCTCCGAGATAGAGCCGGGCGTCTCCATCGATGTCGCCGCCATGATGACGGTCATATGACGGTCATCCACCACCAGCAAGACGGCTACGCGGTCAACTTCAACTGACCCCCGCGTCTTTCGCTCAGACGCCCCGCAATTTGAGCCTCGCCCCCTTGCCTCAACGAACCCACCTCCGATTTCCAGGCGCGCACCACCCACGGCGACCGCAGCCTCGCCGACTACTGTCGCCGGCGTCCGGCGCCGGCCGGTCAGGCCGGGTCCGCGAACACTCCGCCGCAACCGGCGTCTCCGGCGATCGCCCGCAACCGGCAGGCCATGACCAGGACGGCGGCGTCCGCCTGGGACCGGGCGCGTTCGGCGTCGGCCAGCCGGGTCTCGGCGTCCAGCCGATCCACCAGGGGGCGCTGACCCGCCGCCACCTCTTCAGCCACGCTGGCGGCGGAGAAGCCCCCGGCCTCGAGAGCGGCCTGAGCCGCCGCCTGGCGCAGTCGCGCCGCATGGGCGCCGTGCCAGGCGGACAGGGCCTGGGCCTCGACGGCGTCCCGCGCCGCCCTCAGCCCCGCCTCGGCCGCCCGGACGCCCGCCGCTCGCTCCGCCACGCTCGCCGAGGTCGAGCCGGAATCGAACAGCACCCAGCGCCCCTGAACCCCGACCCGCCATTCGTCGTTGCTGTAGCCGGGCAGGAACTGGTCGCGAACCTGCGACGCCTGGGCCGACAGGGCGACCGTGGGACCGAAGGCCGCGCGGGCGGCGCGCAGCCCGGCCATGGCGGCGGCTTCGGCCTGTTCAGCGGCCCTCACCTCCGGACTCTCGGCGATCGCCCGGACCAGGAAATCATCGAAGGTCTCTGCAGGCGCGGGCGGGACCGGCAGGGGCGCCAGATCGATCGGCGCCTGTCCCACGATGCGGATGAACTCGGCGTGGGCGGTTTCCAGTTCGGCTTCAGCGGCGGCCCGCTCTGCAAGGGCCTGGGCGCGACGCGCCGTCGCCTCGGCATAGTCGGACCGGGCGATCTCTCCTGCCTCGAACCTCTCGCCCGACTGGCGGGCGAGTTCGGCCATGAGGGCGGCCAGACGCCGGGCCGTCGCCGTCATCTGTTCGGCGACCTGCACCCGGGCATAGGCCTGGACGACGGAAAGCGTCAGATCGGCCTGGGCCCGGCGCAGACCCGCCTCGGCGCGGCGTCGATCGGCCTGGGCGCCCGCCAGGCCAGCGCTCAGCGCCCCTCCCGTGAACAGGGGCTGGACGACCTCAAGCGACAGCGAGGACGGGGTGATGTCTTCCCGGCCGAAGCCGAAGAAGCCGCCGAGATCGCTGCGCCCGTCCGCGATCATCCCGTTCAGGGCCGCGCTCGGCCCCTGGGCGGCGCGCGCGCGGCGCTGGCGGGCCAGGGCGGCGTCGGCCTCGGCCTCCGCCATGGCCGTGACGGGGCTATGGGTGCGCGCCGCAGCCAGCGCCTGGGCCAGATCCATGGCCGACGCCGATCCGGCGGCGAACGTCGTCAGGATCGCCGCGACCGCAAGGCTGCGCCTCACCGGAATACGCATCCCGACCTAATCCCCAGGGCCTTGAAGACGATGGCGGCCGGGCAAAACCCGGTGAAGGCGGCCTGGACCATATTGGCCCCGGCGAAGGCGGTCAGGGCCAGCCACCAGGGATGGACGGTCAGGCTGAGAATGACGCCTAGAAGGACGACGCAGCCGGCGAAGGCGAGAACGGCGCGATCGAGATTCATCGAAAACTCCTGAAAGGGATCACAGGGGAAAAGATCATTGAGCCAGACCCTGCCGGGTCCAGGCGGTCAGCTGCGGCGTGCTCATCAGCCCCGTCGTCCGGGCGATCACCCGGCCGTCGCGAAACAGGAACAGGGCCGGAATGCCGGAAACGCCGAGGCGAGCCGCCGCCTCCGGCGCGGCGTCCGAGTTCAGCTTGAGCAGGCGCACCTCCGGCTCCAGTTCGCGCGCCGCCCCGGCGAAATGGGGCGCCATCATGCGGCATGGCCCGCACCAAGGCGCCCAGACGTCGAGCAGCAGGCCATGCCCCCGCGTCTGCGCCACCTGCCGGTCCAGTCCGGGGCCGTCGACCTCCAGCGGCGCGCCCGCGAACAGCGCCTCGTGGCACTGGCCGCAGCGCGCCTCGATCGCCGGCCGGTCTTCCGGGAGGCGATTGACCGCGCCGCAATGGGGACAGACGGTCCGGGCCATGGCTCAGCTCTTCAGCTTGTGGGCGCCGATCAGGTCCAGCGCCATCTTCTCATAGAAGGGCACGCTCTCGCCGCGCTTCACCTTCGACAGGAAGTATTTCTCGAAGCCGATCTTGGCCAGGTGGACCCATTTGCCGCTGGAGGACCAGTTGATATTGCGCGGCGGCAGCTGCGGCTGGGCGAAGAAGGCCACGCCGCCGTCGCCGAAGTCGGCCAGACAGATGGCGTTCCAGGTCGCCTCGTGCGTGGGCGCCTGACCGACGATCGCCTCGCCCAGATTGTGGGCGATGGCGGTGACCATGCTCTCGATCATGAAGCCGGTCTTGGGCACGCCCACCGGCACCGGGGTCGGACCCAGCGGCGGAATGGCGACGCAGACGCCGATGGAATAGACGTTCGGGAAGGTCGGATTGCGCTGGTGCTTGTCGGCCAGGATGAAGCCGCGCGGATTGACCAGGCCCTCGACGCCGCGCACCGCCTCCACGTCCCGGAAGGCGGGCAGCATCATGGAATAGGCGAAGGGCAGGTCGTGTTTGGCCTTGACCGATCCGTCCTCGGCGATCTCCTCGGCGTGGATCACGCCCGCCTCGACCGAGGCGACCCGGGCGTTGGTCAGCCATTTGATGTTGCGCTGGCGCAGTTCGCTTTCCAGCAGCCCCTTGGTGTCGCCGACCCCGTCCAGGCCCAGGTGGCCGATATAGGGTTCGGAGGTGACGAAGGTCATCGGTACGCGGTCACGAATCTTGCGCCGCTTTAGCTCGGTATCGAGGATCAGGGCGAACTCATAGGCCGGACCGAAGCACGACGCCCCCTGAACGGCGCCGACGACCACAGGGCCGGGATTCGCCGCCAGCCGGTCGAAGGCGTCCGCCGCCTCCAGGGCGTGATCGACATGGCAGACCGACTGGGTGAAGCCGCCGTGCGGCCCCAGACCCTCGATCTCGTCGAAGGCCAGCTCCGGCCCGGTGGCGATGACCAGATAGTCGTAGTCCAGCACCTCGCCGCCAACCAGGTCGATCCGGTTGTCGGCGGGGCGGACGCGCTCGGCGCCGACATCGATAAAGTCGATACGCCGTTTCTTCATCACCGACGGAAGGGAGACCTCGATCGCCTCGCGATCGCGCCAGCGCACCGCCACCCACGGGTTGGACGGCACGAAATGAAAGGTCGAGCCCTTGCTGACCACGGTGACGCGGGCGCGGTCCTTCACCTCGTCCTTGATCTCGAAGGCGGCGATGACGCCGCCCAGGCCCGCGCCCAGAACGACGATATGGGGTTTGGCGGCGGAGCCCATGGTTTTTCCTCCCGTATTTCCGGTCGGGCGCCGCCGCGCCCGTCGCCGTTGTGGTTTGACATCTATATTGAACACACATTATACGCAACTATATAAATAATAATCGAGACAAGGAGACCCGAGATGAGCCAGGCCGCAGACATTCTGGATATGTCGCCCGCCGCCGTCCTCGCCGCCCGGCAGGCGGGAGACGTGCTCATCGTCGATGTCCGCGAACCGGCCGAGTTCGCCGCCGAGCGGATTCCGGGCGCCGTGAACCTGCCATTGTCGACCTTCGATCCCGTCAGTCTCTTTGCATCCATCGCGCCGGAGGGCGTCCTGTTTCAATGCGGCTCAGGCGTCCGTTCGATGAAGGCGGTCATGGCCTGCCGCCTCTCGGGCTTCCCCGCCAACAAGCACCTCGCGGGCGGGATCGGGGCCTGGAAGGCGGCGGGATCGCCTACGATCCGTATCGACCCCGCGACCGGCCGTCCGTTCTGACAGGTTCAGCACATCCTATGCGCTACACCCCGCCCCGCCCCGCCGCGTCCGTCGCCGCCCGCGCCCTGTCCGTTGGACTTCTGTCCCTCGGCATCTCGCCCCTCGCTGCCTGCTGGGAACAGCCAGAAAAGCCCCGGCCCAGCGCCGAGGCTCCTGTCGCAGGGGTAATGACGGTCGAAAGCCGGGTGATCCCCGACGTGAAGCCCGTCGCCGGTGAGATCACCACCCGCGACCTCGGTCAGGCGGTGGCCCGCACAGGCGGGACGCTGATCCGGCTAAACGTCCGCGAGGGCGACAGGGTGCGGGCCGGACAGGTGCTGGGCGTGGTGCGCGACGCCCGCACGGGTCTGGAGACCGCCGGCTATGCGGCCATGGTCCGCGCCGCCGAGGCCGAGGCCGGGCGTGCCGACGCCGATCTGACCCGCATCCGCGGACTGTATGAAAAGGGCGTCTATGCCCGGGCGCGGCTGGATCAGGTCGAGGCCGCCGCGCGCGCCGCCCACGGAAATCTGGACGCCGCGCGCGCCCAGCGCGCCGCCAGCGCGGAACTGGGCGCCCAGGGCGCCATACTGGCGCCCGGTTCGGGCCAGGTGCTGAAGGCCGATGTCCCGGTGGGCTCGGTGGTCATGCCGGGCCAGTCGATCGCCGTCATCACGTCCGGCCCGCCAGTGGTGCGGGTGCAGGCGCCGGAAGGCCAGTCCCGCGCCCTGCGTGTCGGATCCATGGTCCAACTGACGCCCGACGGTCCCGGCGGCGATGTCGTCTCCGCCCGGATCACCCAGGTCTATCCGTCGGTCGAGGCCGGGCAGGTGACGGCCGATATCGACGCCTCCGGCCTGAGCGTCGCCCTGGTCGGGCGGCGCATCGGCGTGCGCCTGCCGGTCGGCGAGCGCAGCGCCATCCTCATCCCGCGCCGCTTCGTCTCGACCCGTTTCGGCGTCGATTATGTGCGGCTGGCGAGCGGCGGCGACACCCCGGTGCAGACCGCCCCCGGTCCCGACGCCGATACGGTCGAGATTCTGAGCGGCCTGGCGTCGGGCGACCGCATCGCTCCCGCCGCCGCCGCACCGACGCCCGCTCCCTCCAAGCCTGCCCACTGAGGAGCGCCCGATGAACCTGGGTCTGTCCGGGCGGCTGACGGCCGCCTTCATCCGTTCCCCGCTGACGCCTCTGATCCTGCTGGCGGCCCTGGCCATGGGGCTGCTCGCGGTGATCAGCATACCGCGCGAGGAGGAGCCGCAGATCAGCGTGCCGATGATCGACATCATCGCCGCCGCCCCCGGCCTGTCGGCGCCCGATGCGGTGGAACTGGTCGGCAAGCCGCTGGAGGCCATGGCCAAGGCCATCCCCGAGGTCGATCACGTCTACACCTTCGCCGACGACGACCAGGTGATGGTGGTCGCCCGGTTCAAGGTGGGGGTCCATCCCGACAACGCCGTGGTTCGGGTGCACGACAGGTTGCGCGCCCATATGGCCGACCTGCCCACCGGCATCCCCGAGCCCATCGTGCAGGCCAAGGGCATCAACGACGTGCCAATGCTGACCCTGACCCTGTCGCCCGACGCGGCGCATCAGGGCCGTTGGACCGAGGCTACCCTCAGGACCATCGCCGACCAACTCCGGACCGAGGTGGCCAAGGTCGAGGACGTCGGCCAGACCTTCATCGTGGGCGGCCAGCCCGAGGAAATACGCATCGAGCCGGACCCGGCCCGACTGTCGCTGAACGCCGTGTCCCTGGGGGCGTTGATGGACACGGTGCGCCAGGCCAACCGCGCCCTTCCCGGCGGCTATGTGCGCCAGGACGGCGGGGCACGTTCGGTGATCGCGGGCCGCACCCTGGCCTCGGTCGACGATATCGAGCTGCTGGAGGTTCCCTCCGCGACCGGCGGGGTGGTCACGGTGCGCGATGTCGCCCGTGTAGTGCGCGGCCCCGCCGATGGCCAGTCGCGCGTGTCGCGCTGGTCGCGCGACGCCGAGGGCCGCTGGAGCGAAGCCCCCGCCGTGACCCTGGCCATCGCCAAGCGCGAGGGCGCCAATGCGGTGACGGTGTCCGAGGCGGTGCTGCACCGGGTCGAGACGCTGAAAGGACGACTGATCCCCGACGGGCTGAACGTGGCCGTCACTCGCGACTATGGCGAGACAGCCAATGAAAAGGCCAATGAACTGCTGTTCCACCTGGCCCTGGCCACCGTCTCCATCGTCGTCCTGATCGGCTTCGCCATTGGCTGGCGCGAGGCGGGGGTGACGGCGGTGGTCATTCCAACCACCATCCTGCTGACCCTCTTCGCCTCCAACCTGATGGGCTACACCATCAACCGGGTCAGCCTGTTCGCCCTGATCTTCTCGATCGGCATATTGGTCGACGACGCCATCGTGGTGATCGAGAACATCGCCCGCCACTGGGCCATGAAGGATGATCGCTCCCGCATCCAGGCGGCCATCGAGGCCGTGGCCGAGGTCGGCAACCCAACGGTCGTCGCCACTCTGACGGTGGTGGCGGCCCTGCTGCCCATGCTGTTCGTCTCGGGCCTGATGGGGCCTTACATGGCGCCGATCCCGGTCAACGCCTCGGCGGCGATGATCTTCAGCTTCTTCGTCGCCATGGTGATCGCCCCCTGGCTGATGGTGCGGTTCGCGCGCAAGGCCCTGGCGGGAGACGACGGGGTCGCGCATGGCCATGACGAAGGCCGGCTAGGCCGCGCCTATCGCCGAGTGGCGGGCCGGGTCATCGCCACGCGCAGATCGGCCTGGACCTTCCTCATCGTCGTCGGGGTCGCAACCCTGATTTCGATGTCGATGTTCTATTTCAAGGCGGTGACGGTGAAGCTGCTGCCCTTCGACAACAAGTCCGAACTGATGGTCGTCGCCGACCTGCCCGAGGGCGCGGCGCTGGAGACGACCCAGCGCGTCCTGGCCCAGGCCGCCGCCGCGACCCGACAACTGCCCGAGGTCGAGGCGATCGACGCCTATGCGGGGACCGCCTCTCCGTTCAACTTCAACGGCCTGGTGCGGCACTACTTCCTGCGCGCCCGGCCGGAACAGGGCGACCTGGCCATCACCCTGGCGGCCAAGTCCGACCGCAAGCGCGCCAGCCACGCCGTCGCCCTGGACCTGCGCAAACGTCTTAACGACCTGAACCTGCCTGCCGGAACCGTGCTCAAGGTGGTCGAGGCGCCGCCCGGCCCGCCGGTCATGGCCACCCTTCTGGCCGAGGTCTATGGTCCCGACGCCGCCACCCGCCGCGACGTCGCCGAGCGGCTCAAATCCCTCTTCCGTTCCGTGCCCTACATCGTCGACGTCGACGACAGCTATGGCCTGGCCCGGCCCCGACTGAGGCTGACGCCCGACCGCACCCAGATCGAACGCTTCGGCGTCAGCGAAGGCGAGGCCCTGAACGCCATCGCCGCCGTCATGGGCGGGGAGGTGGTCGGCTATGTCCATCGCGGCGAGGGCCGCGATCCCCTGGCCATCAACGTCGCCCTGCCGCAATCGGCCCGCACCTGGTCCGAGACCCTGGCCTCGACGCCGGTGGCGGCGGGCGGCGGCCGTCTGGTGTCGCTCGGCGAACTGGTGACGGCGACCGAGGAAGCCGGTTCGACCCAGATCTATCGCCGCGACGGTCGCGACGTGGACATGGTCATGGCCGAACTGGCCGGTCAGTACGAGGCGCCCATCTACGGCATGCTGGCGGTGAACAAGGCGATCAAGGCCGCCGACTGGGGCGGCCTGCCCACGCCGGACATCCGCCTGAACGGCCAGCCCGAGAACGAGGCCCGCCCCTCCATCCTGTGGGACGGTGAATGGGAGATCACCTGGGTCACCTTCCGCGACATGGGGGCGGCCTTCATGGTGGCGATCCTGGGCATCTATGTGCTGGTGGTGGCCCAGTTCAAAAAAGTTTCCGCCTGCCGCTGGTCATCCTCACGCCCATCCCCCTGACCCTGGTCGGGATCGTCATCGGTCACATGCTGTTCGGCGCGCCTTTCACCGCCACCTCGATGATCGGCTTCATCGCCCTGGCCGGGATCATCGTCCGGAACTCGATCCTGCTTGTGGACTTCATCCGCCACACCTCGGGCGAAGGCCGATCGCTGCGGGAGGTTTTGCTGGAGGCGGGGGCCATCCGCTTCAAGCCCATCCTGCTGACGGCCCTGGCGGCGATGATCGGGGCGGCGGTGATCCTGTTCGACCCCATCTTCCAGGGACTGGCCATCAGCCTGCTGTTCGGCCTGGCCTCGTCCACCCTGCTGACGGTGCTGGTGATCCCGGCCATATATGTGGTGCTGCGCGACGACGAACGGGCCTGAGCCGCCCGCCCGCCGCGCGCCACACGCGGCGCGGATCAGTTCTCGGGAATAATCCTGGCGAAGCGCGCCGCATCCCCCTTGAGGGGCGGCTGGGCGGGGGCCTCGGCCTCCTTCAGGCGCTGGGTCACCGACCTGGCGTCCTTGCAGAAGATTTCATACAACATGGCCATGACGGCCTCGGCGCGTTCGTCGGCGATCGAATAATAGATCGAACGCGATTCGCGCCGTGTCTTGACCAGACCCGATTGCCGCAACTCGGCCAGTTGCTGCGACAGACCGGGCTGGCGGATGCCCAGGTCCTGCTCCAACTGCCCGACAGATCGCTCCTCCTGGGAGATATGACACAGGATCAGCAGCCGGTTGCCGTTGGCCAGTTGCCGCAACAGCTCCGCAGCCTGGGGCGCCTTTTCCTTGAGCTGCTCCATCACCGAGGGATCGACCGGCGTCACTTGCGGCGTTCCCGATAATACCAGGCCTCGCCTCCGGTCAGGGCCCCATCCAGATCGACGGGGGCCGCCTCCAGCATGGGCTGGTCTTCCGTCCATCCTTCCGGGGTTGATCCCCCTTCACGGTCGGTGGCCTGCAAGGCCCGGATCAGGCGCAGCAGTTCCCCCACCGAACGGCCCACGTTCATCGGATACCAGCTGATCGCCCGGACCACCCCTTGCGGGTCGATGACGAAGGTCGCCCGCACCGTCGCACTATCCGGCGAGGCGGGGTCGAGCATGCCGAACGCCTGGCCGATGACCATGGAGGGGTCCTCGATGACCGGGAACTCCACCTTCACGCCGAAACGGTCGTGAATGTCCTTCAGCCACGCCAGATGGGAATAGAGGCTGTCCACCGACAGGGCCATCAGTTCGCAACCCAGGGCGGTGAACTCGGCCTGCCGCCGCGCCAGACCGACGAACTCGCTGGTGCAGACCGGGGTGAAGTCGGCCGGGTGCGAAAACAGCACCAGCCAGCGCCCGCGATAGTCGCTGAGCCGCTTCTGACCACGGGTCGTGCGCGCCGAAAAATCCGGCGCGCGGTCATTGATGCGAAGGGGCCGCGCCTGGAGGCGAGGCTGGGCGGTATCGATCATCGCATTGGTTTCCATGACCTCTGGCTACGCCCTGCCGCGCCTGAGCGCCAGATTCAAAATACATACTTTCACGAACAATGAGAGTTCACATGTGTCAACTCCAGGCCAGGGAGGAGGTGCTGGCTGTCTAACGATAAAACGGTGCTGTCAGCCCAACGCGAACTTGTTTCCACCGAGCGCGTCCCTCCCCTGCCCGGTAGTCTTCACGCGGCAAACGCCTTCCGCTCGGCGAGTGCGGCCGAGCGTCGTGCTTTGAAATGAACTCCGCTGATGAGGTGGCGATCCTGGTTGAACTGGGTATGGAAGGCGGGGTGGACCGACCGAACTGAATTTCTGCAGGGTCGTCATCTGCAGGAACCACTGCATGTCCCGCTCTCGTCGTCGGAACGGCAAGTGTGAATTCTCGACACAGTTGTTCGGCCAGCGTCCTGTTTCCTGTTGTCCGGCGCTGCCGATCTCCCTCAGCACGGCATTGTGGGATCGCAATCCATCTGTGACGCGACAAGCCACCAGCCAAGATCTATAAGCCCGCCTACCTCATCCTTTCACCGACGACTTGCGCGATTGCGGCAGCCGTGGCTTCGGCGCCGCGAGCGGTGGGGTGGAAAGGTGCGGCGCCGGCGTCGCGCCATCCGCGCGTCCATGGATCTGCCGAACAGGCATTATGGTCGCGGCCGATCTTGTTCATGTCGACGAAGGTCGCACCTTCTGCGACTGCGGCCGCCTGCGTAACGGCGGCCAGGCGGTCGCCGACCCGGCGCATCTGATCCGCCTCCTGACGCATCGACGCCATCTGCCGCTGACGGTTCGCTCATCCGTCTGCGGATGGCCGTCGCGGCCCCCAGCCGCCAGTTCCATGGCCAGGCTTACAGCAGCCCAGTCGCATCGCCCTCATTCCAACCTCCCCAAACATCGTTCGAGGATGGACCGCAATGGCGACGGCGGCGTCTGACGATCGCCTTCAGCCGCCGCCGATCCGCACAGCGCCGTCGCCGATGACGCTGAACGATGACCATTGCGACGGGTGGGCGAACGACGGATCGGATCGATCCTCCATCATTTCCAGGGCGGCGCGCTGCAGGGCGTACGCCACGCCTTGTCGATTCCGGCGCGCCAGGGTGACGGCGCGAATGGACAGCCGCTCTGCGACATCGTCCCGTATGCGCCAGTTTGACACCATGAGAGCGCGCGCCCCCGCGTAGAGGAAGGCCCGCGACAGGCTGTTCACCCCTTGCGCGTTCGGATCGTCCAGGCCCGTATCGCAGGCGCTCAGGATGACCAGATCGGCGTTCAGTCGAAGCCGAGCCGCATCGCTTGCCGTCAGCAGGCCGTCGTCGTCGCCTTCAGGCCGAAGCGGCGGCGTGAGCACCAGGGCCGGTTCTCGCACGACTCCAGGGGTCTCTTCCCGGGCGGGCAAGGCGTGGGTGGCGAAGGCGACCACAGAGGCGCCGGACAGGTCTGCGCTGCGCACCGCCGCTTCCGTGGCGCCGGTTCCCAGCCTCACAGCCCGGCGGGGACTTCTCAAGGCGTGCGCCAGACCGTCAAGCTCGCGTCGGGTTCCCGGCAGTTGCGCCAGGGATTTGGGTTGCGATCCCTCGGGATAGGTCCGTGTATCCGCATCCCCGAACCCCGCGAAACCCCGACTGTTGCTCGCATCTGCGCGCCGCGCCGCCTTCAGGCTGACGACAGCGGGTAAAAGCGCGAAGGCGTGACGCCGCTCCAGCCAGGCCGTTCCACGCAGGGCGGCGGGATCGCGCTCGTCGCCGGACGGCGCCGCAGTGACCAGGACGCCGGGCGGCAAGCTGCGAAGCGGTCCATCGACAACGAGATAAACCAGCCTGTGCGATAGGGCCGCTTCCAGGGGCTCCCAGAGCGCGCGATAAAGCGCATAAGCCGACGCACGATCGAACCCGCCCGCCGTTCGCCCGAGCCGCGCCGCATCGACCGCCCCCCGCCCCCCAGCCGTGCGCAGTCCCGCCTGCAGCCTGGACGCCGATGCCTCGACACCGCTCGCGGTGAGATCGGACCGTCGCCACACGGCGGTCCCTTGGGTGATCGCCCAGACATAGGTTCCCCGCTCCGTCGGAAGGATAAGGACAAGAGCCTCCTCGGGTCTGAGCAGGGCCTGAACCTGTGCGATGGCCAGCGGCGCAGGATCGGTCAGATCGGCGAAAGCCGGGAAGGCCTGGTCGAGACGCCGCCGCAGTTCCCCCGCCGCCAGCGTCGCCTGGTCGAGATCGACGGCGACGCCGCGAGCGCGGTCGGCCGCAGGGGCGCCTTGGGCGCGTAGAGAGGCCAGAACCGTCTCTAGCGCGCGGCGCCGCGCCTCGGCGTCCCGGTGCGCATCGAACAAGGATTTCAGGGCAGGATCGGCGGCGGCGATCCGGGCCGCTCCGTCGGCCAAGGCCACGCCCGCCCCGGGCGCGCTCGCCAACTGAGCGTCCTTGAAGGCCTCATCTACGGACGACGGGCTTTGCGCGTAGGCCGGGCAGACGCACGACAGACCGATGACCGCGGCCGCAATCCAAGCTCTCAAAGTCTTCTCCCCGCTTTCCTTTGATCTTGCTTGACATCACAACGTATGGCGAGCGCCATTCCGCGACGATCAGGGGAAGCGCCGGAAATGCTGCGATTGATGACCATGCTCGCACTGGGCGCCGTTTGGACGGCGAACGATCCGGCGGCGACAGGATCGCGCGAGGCTGTCCTGGCCGACATCCAGGCGGCGACCGTCGCGCGCGAAAGCGGGCGCCTCGACGACGCATTCGCGGCTGCCGAGCGCGCCATCGCCTCGGCCAGAGCGATCCAGCCTGCCGACCCGGTGCTAGTGTCGGACGCGCTCGTCGCCCGCTGCGACGCCATGTCCAACCGCCCGCAGCCGGACATCGCCGACTGTCTGGAAGCACTGTCTTTGCGCGAACGCGCGCTGCAAGCGGACGACCCTCGGCTGCACAATCTCAGGATCCAGATCGCGGTCCAGAAGATCATGAGCGGCAAGGCGCCAGAGGCGCAGGCCGACATCGAGGCCGCCCTCGCCGGGCTTCGACGGTCGCCGATGACACCGGCGATGCGGACGGACATAGGCATGGGCGTCGCCGTCCTCGGCATGGCCCAGCAGGCGCAGGACCAGAGAAGAGAGGCAGAAACCACCTACCGGGCAGCGTTGGCCGAACTGGCGGCCGCCGACGAGACCGGTCAGCGCTATCGACCGCTCGTCTACAACTATCTGAATACGTTGCTGCTGAACGAAGGCCGCCTCATCGAAGCTCTGGAGAATTCGGAGCGCTCGGTGGAAATTCAGCGCGTCTCCGCACCACAAGGCGACCCGACGCTAATCGGCGCACTAAGAGCGCTGGCGACGGCCCAGCAACGCGCCGGACGCCTCGCTGACGCAGAGCGGACTCTGCGTGAACAACTAACCCTTCTGGACGCCCAGCAATCCCCTCAACCATCGCTGAGAGGCAACGCCCTCACGGGCCTGGGATCGCTCTACATCGACATGGGTCGCCCCGACCTTGCTCGACCGCTCCTCGAACAGGCGATCACGACCTACGGCGAGGGCGGCGAAACGGGCCGGCGGACCGCGACGACGGCGCAGGGCTATCTGGCGGAGTTGGATCTGTCAGCGGGCGACGCGGCTGCGGCCGTCGCGCGGCTTGAGGCCGCGCTCGGCGATCTCGGTCTTGAAGTCTCCGGTCAACAGGGCCGGGCGGCCTTGTTGGCGCAACTGGCCCGGGCGCGTGAAAAGGCGGGTGATCCGGTCGGCGCCGGGCGCGACGCCCAGGCGGCCCTGGACATCTACGGACGTATCGCGCCGACGGCTCCCGCGACCTCCGGCCCGCTCCTGATCCTGGCGGAGGGCGATCTGCGCGAAGGGCGGATCGATCAGGCGCGCGCCCGGCTCGATACTGCGGTCGCCGTCGCGCGCGCCAGACCTCCATCCGCGCCGAGTCGGATCGCGGCGGAGACGGCGCGGATCGATCTGGCCTTGTCCGAACCCGGCGCCTTGGAAGCCGATCTGGCGACCCTGGCGGACGACGCTGCGCGGGGCGCCGAGGCGCTTGTCCTGGATTCGGCGCGCGCTGGCGTCCCCGCACAAGGATTGGCGACGACGACACGGGGCGCGTTCGTCAACCGCATCGAGGCGGCGTGGCGACGCGAAGCCGCCACGCCGACTGGCCGTCAATGATAACGATATTCGCTGATGCGGCAGACATTGATGCGCTCGCGAACCAGCACATCCCCGTCGGCGAAGACAGCCTTGAAGTCGAAGAGGCACGCGCCGGTGCCGTCGTCGATATTGATGCGGACGGACTGACCGGCCCGCAGCACATCTTGGCCGAGGATGTCCTCTTCCCAATCGTCGGCATCGACGCTGGAGGCGTAGAACTGCGTCATCGTCACGCGCGTGTCGTTGATGATGCGGACGCGACGGTCGGCGCCCGCCCCGGCGACGGCCGGGGCTGCGACGCCCAGGGCCAGGGTCGCCATGGCTGCGGTTAGGCCGATAGCGCGGATGAAGCTTTTACGGTTGATCATGACGGTTCCTCTCAGCTGACGTCCCCTCGACGTCGATGGCCCAAGCTTGCGTCAGAACACCGATGCGACCCACTTACCGTCCCCGTAAGACTTGCGTCTCAGGCTTACATTTCCTGTCATGGTCGCACGACCACCGGAAAGGCTACGGCGACGGGCGCCTGACCCGGCGGCGGCCCTGACGCCGCACCGCGCCGGACGCCCGCATCCAGAACCTCGGCCAGCCAGGTCGACAAGCCGTGGTCCACCGCAGGGTCGCCGCCCCTGAGCGCGCGGACAACCCTGTCGACTGGTCCGGAAAGATAGCGCAGGTCTGCGGGAAACCGCGTGGCCGCCGGCAGAGCGATGATCGCAAGGTGTTCGGTCACCGCCGTAGCTTCCGCCGTGATCCTGAGCGCGGCCGCCCGGCGCTCTCCAGGCGCGAGGCGTACGCTGTCGACGGGATGCAGACTGGGGCCGACGACCGATCCGTCCGCCGACAGATAGAGGAGATTGACGTCGAGCGCCGCTGCGCCTGCGTTGGCGACATCGAGATAGAGCCGGTCGCAGGCCTCGAGGTCCGGCAAGGCGAAGAGGGAGACGGGCGTCGCTGACGCCGGCGGGGCCTCGACATCGACCCGGGCGTCACAGACGTCGCCATCGCGCCGTTCGAGGCGCGCGACGAGCATCAGGCTCTCGGGCGACCAGCCGCCGTTCAGCGCGGCGATGGCCGCCATAATCCGCGCGGCCGGCGACCCGGCGCTCGTGTCTGGCTGGGCCAGTCGCGCCGAGACGGCGGTAGGGAGCACGGTCTGCAGAAGCGAACGTCCAATCCCGACCCGTGTCACCTCGGCATAGCCGATCGCTTCGGCGGCCTCGTTCTCCAGAACCACCCGCTCTCCCGTGGTCAGCCCCTCCTCCGCGCCGGCCGCGACAACAACCTCGTCGCCACGTCGCGTCAGGCCGAACCGGCGCTGACGCCCGGCGACCAGGTCCAGCACGGCGTCGTCCAGATCCCCTTCGAACACGGGACGCGGCGCGTTCGGACCCAACCGGCCGTCCGCCGACAAAAGACCGGCAGCGAGATCGCGCAGGCTGCGGGTTCGGCCGGCGTCGAGACTTCGCGCAAGCGCGTTTGAGAAGACCGACCCTCGATCTGTCGCAATCGCCAGCCCGTCTTCCGCCGCCGCGTAGAAGCCGGCGAAGTCGCCGATCTCGTCTGAGCTGTCCAAGTCCCCCCGGAGGTTCTGGCTGTAAGGCGCCCGCATCTCAAGGTTAGGCCTCGCCGCTGGCGCGCGCGAAACCGTCTTGGCGACACCCTCCCCTGCTGCATCTCCACGCGTCACGCCCGCGCCGTAGCAGGCATCCACCACCAACCAGACATCGACGCCGCGCCGCCGCAACCCGGCGACGGCGGCCGCCACCTCATGGTCGGAGACCGCCCCCAGGTCAGGCCTCCCCTCCGCGTCGACCGTGGCGTCGGAAGCCAGCCAAACCTCTTCGAGGCCGTCACTCTCCTTATCGCCCGCGCGGGCCGGGCGACGCCCCCCATGACCCGAAAAATAGATCAGCACCTTGTCTCCAGACCCGGCGCCGCGCGTCAGGTCTGCGAAGGCCCCAAGAATGTCGGCGCGCGTGGCGCCTGCCGGGCCTGCCTTGTCGGAAAGAACCGTGACAGCGGCGTCATTGAGGCCCGCGGCGCGCAAGGCGCCGCCCAGACGCGCGACATCGAGGGCTGGGGCGGTCAGGGCGAAGTCGCGCGGCAACTCCGCATATCGCCCGACCCCGATCAGCAGGGCATGGCTTTCGGCAACGGCGCCGCCTGCCACGGCCCAGGCGGCGACGGCCAGAGCGACCGCAAGGACCCTTGACCGGCTAGTTGGTGCCATAGGCGTACCGATTGGTTGCGGCCCCAAGATTACGGACCTCTACCCGGTAGTCGCCCGGCTCCCGCGCCGTCCAGGTGCAGAGCTTGACGTCGCCCGGTCCCGCAGCCTGACAGATCATCCCCTTTCCCGCCCGGACCGTCACCGCCAGCGGCGCGTCGCCATCCCCCTCGACATAGACGACAGCCGGGCGGCCGGGCGTGAACCGTTCCTGAAAGACATGGGTCTGTCCGCCAGGGAGCCGCGCCAACGACACCAGCGGTCCACCCTGACGCCCCTTGTACTCCATCGCGCGGATCGACTGGATGAAGGCCAGAACCTGCGGATCGCCGTCCGCGAGAGCCTCGGCCTCATTCAACCAGGCGACCGCCGTCTGGGGCCAGCTCTGCGCGGCTCCGCTGTCATCTCCAGCCACGCTCCCCTCTGGCATTCCTTCAACCGGGCCTGGTCGAAAGGGTATGGGCGTCGACAGCCGCAATCGCGCGGCGGCGGCCAGAAGCCAGGGATCGGCGCGGTCGCGCCCCAACCGCGCCAGGCGCGCCGAAAGCTCGAGGGTCTCGAAGGGAGCGGCGGCCGCTGCGGTGTCAGCGCCCAATTCGGGGATCGGCTCGCGAACGGACTGGGCGCGCGCGCTAGCGGAAATGAGGTCGGCGACGAGGATGGCGAGGCTAAGCGTTCGAACGATCATCGTTCCACTTGCCTGCAAGTCGACCGTCATCGCAACTTACGACGCTTGTCAGACCAGACAACCCGCCCGGTCGGCTATAGTGGCGCGAGGGGGAATTCAGATGCGCATCCTGCTGCTCGAAGACGACGCCGACGCCGCCGATCGCGTGCGGTTGGCGCTCTTGGATCTCGACAATCTGGACCTGCAGGTCACCGGCGTCGTCGCCGACGCGGTCAGATGCGCCGCCGCCCGTCCGTTCGACGCCCTGATCCTCGATCGCATGGTCATGGACGGCGACGGTCTCGACGCCCTGGCTCAGCTGCGCGGCTTCGGCGTCCGTACGCCGGCGCTGGTCCTTTCGAACCTCGCCGCAACCCGACACAGGGTCGAAGGGCTGGAAGCCGGCGCCGACGACTATCTGGTCAAGCCGTTCGAAGCCGAAGAACTGGTCGCCCGGCTGCGCGCCCTGCTGAGACGCGGATCGACCCAGGGCCATCCCGAAGTGTTCCTGCTCGGCGAGTTGGAGGTGCGGGCGAAGGCGCGCACCGCTCACTGGCGCAATCGACACCTCGATCTATCGCCGAAGGAGTTCGACATGCTCGCCTTCCTCGCCGCCAATCATGATCTGGTCGTGTCGAGACAGATGCTTTGGGACGCCTGCTGGCCCGAATACCGCATACCGCCCCAGATCAATGTGATCGACGTCAACCTCTCCAGGCTTCGCGCCAAGATCCAGGCCGTCGCCGGCCTCGGGCTGATCGAAACCGTCAGAGGTCAGGGATTTCGTCTCGCAAGCGGCGCGACCCCTTGATCCATCTCCGTTCGACATCCGCCCCCCGGCCCGCCTCCGCCGTCGCCAGGCTGACGCTGGCCTATGCCGCCCTCTTCATCGTCATCTCCAGCCTGTTCTTCGCCGGGGCCATGCACCTCGTCGTCGCCAAGAACAGCGAAAGACTCCAGTCACTGGTGGCGGCGGACAGTCGCGCCCTGGCCGCCAAGCTCGACGAGGCGCCGGACGACCTCAGGATCGACATCGGCAAAGCGATCGTCGGCGCCCGCATCGCCCAGGCCAAGGACAGGGTTCAGTACGCCCTTGTCGCTCCCGGCGAAGCGCCGATGGGCAATCTGGATATGGGCGCCGTTCGCGCTTCGGCGACCGGCAGCCTCAAGCTGAAAACCCCGGGTTGGCTTTCGGCCTCGGCGATCGATCGTCTCGATCTCGGCCCCAACGCCTATATTCTACTGGGCCGGACGCAGGACGAAGCGGGGCTGGAACGGGATGTGCTGGCCGTCGGTCTGCTCGCCCTAGCGCTCGCTGCTCTCATCGCCTTCGTCATTGGCCCCATGGTGAGCGCGCGGCTGGTTCGTCGCGTCGAAGCCGTCAATCTCGCCTGCGAAGCCTTCGGATCGGGCGATCTCACGGCCCGGGCGCCGGGCGCGGAGGTCAAGGACGAGTTCGGCGCCTTGGCTCGGGCGGTCAACGCCATGTTCGACCGGATCGACTCGTTGGTGGGCGGCCTTCGCGATGTGTCCAACCGAGCCGCTCACGATCTGCGGACGCCGATCGCCCGCCTCCGCACAAATCTGGAAGCGGTGCGCTCGGCCTCCTCACTGCCCCTTGCCCACGAGGCCGCCGAGGCCGCGATCGCAGAGACGCAGGTCATCCTTGCCACCTTCGACGCCCTGCTCGACGTGGCTGAAATTGAAGCTGGCGCCACATCGAACCTTTCGCCCGTAGATCTCGCCGAAGTGGTGCGGCGAGCGACGACCCTCTACAGTCCGGTCGCGGAAGAGGCCGGGATCGGACTTGAACTCGATCTTCACCCGGCGTGGGTCGTCGGCGAGGATGTCCTGCTCATGCGGGTGGCCGCCAACCTCTTGGACAACGCCCTCAAATATTGCCCGCATGGGGCCACGATAGGTCTAACGACGCGCCAGGACGCAGGCTCCGCGCTGCTGATAATCGTCGACGATGGGCCCGGCATCCCGGCCCCTCTTCGTAACCAGATGCTTCAATCGCGTGTCCGAGGCCCCGGCGCTCAAGGCCCCGGTCTCGGTCTGGGCCTAGCCCTGGTGGCGGCGGTTGCAAAGCGCCACAACGCCGAGCTGGTATTGGCTGAGGGCCCAAACGGCCGCGGCCTCCAGACCATCCTGATCTTTCCCGACTGCGCCTGATCGGTCTAAAATCGGCGTGCCCGACGATAAGCTAGCTGAACGTGTCTCCAGTCGAGCCGGCAAAAGAGCGGGAGACGAGAGATGAAGCCAATATCGGTCAAGCGCCACCGTTTCCTGCCAGCGGTGATCGTTCATGCGGTGCGCTGGCGTTACCATATTAACCCGATGACCCTGAAGCCTCTTGCCACGCGTCCACGATCTGACTTCCGGTCGCGAACCAGCTTTCCTGGCGGGCGGCCAAATCTGCGATCAGGCGGTCAAATGCGTCGATGCGGTAAGGCAGTCCCAGAACGTAAGGCGTGACGTTGAGCGGCAGCATGCGGCCGCTACGGCTCTCTTTCGCCTCGCGTTCGAGCCAGTCGAAGGCGTCGGTCATCTGCTGGGCGTAGCTTTCGGCGGAATGCTGCTGAACGGTGATGATCTGCCGGTCCGAGAGTTCGTGGTTCAGCGGCAGGTTGATCAAGCCGTTGTTGAAGCGCCAGGGCAGTTCGTCGTTCACCCAGTCGCAACAGTAGTCCAGCCCGGCCTCCTTCAATAGACGCGGCGTATTCCAGCTCTGCGAGCGGGCGATGGAAAGCCAGCCGCGCGGTCGGGTTCCCGAGGCGCGTTCCAACGAATCCAGTGACGATTGAATGAGGGCGCGTTCGTCCGCCTCGTCCAGGCCTGTGGCGATGGTCCCATTCATGTCTGTGGAGTGGGCGATGATTTCGTGCCCCGCCGCCATGATGTCGGCGATGACCTCGGGATAACGCTCGGCGATGGCCGAGTTGGCCGCGACCGAGGCCTTGACCCCGGCCTTCGCCAGGGCGTCCAGCAGCCGATAGAAACCGACCCGCGTCCCGTATTCGCGCGACGTGTAGTGACGATAGTCCGGATATGGCGTCTGCATATGACCCGGCGCGCGGAAGGGCTTGTCCTCCGGCGTGATCGGGAACCACTCCAGGTCGATGCAGACCCAGACGGCGACGCTCTTGCCGCCCGGCCAGGCCACAGGCGGGCGCTCATGCAGGTTCGACCAGGGATAGAGGTCGTGATCGTAGCCGCGCTTGCGATGCGGATACTCCAGATAGGAAGGGTCCAGGCTCATGCCGCGTCTCCCGTCTGTTGCGCGCGCCAGGCGTCGACGATGTCGCCCGCGCGGCTGATCCAGGCGCGGCCGTCCGCCGCGATATGCTCCAGCACGCCTTCGAAGGCGGCGATACGGTGCGGCTGGCCGATCAGATAGGCGTGCAGCGGAATGCACATGACCGTGCCCGATTTTTCGCCCTCAACGGCCAGCCGCTCGTACTGGCGGATGAGGGCGTCGGCGTATTCGCGCGGCGACATGTTGTAGACGAAGAAGCCATAGTGGTCGTTGACCTCCAGGCTGTAGGGGATGGAGGCCAGCCGCCCGGTCCGGGTCTTCACCGGCTGCACCTGATCGTCGTGATAGAGGTCGCAGGTGTAGTCCAGGCCGTATTCCGCGATCAGGTCCAGGGTGCGCGGCGTGTGCGTCAGGGCCGGCGCCAGCCAGCCGCGGATGGTCTGGCCCGTGGCGTCGCGGACGGTGCGGATCGAATCCTCGATGATCCGGCGCTCCTGCGCCTCGTCCATGCCGTAGCTGTAGCGGGTGTTGTAGATGCCGTGGCTGAAGAACTCCCAGCCGCGTTCGTTGGCGTCGGCGACCACCTCGGGGTGGTGCTGGCACAGGGCGATCGACAGCGAGACCGAGCCGGGAAAGCCGTGACGGCTCATCGCCTCGGCCATCCGCCAGTGCGACACGCGGTTGGAGTGGTCGCGGTGTCCATAGCCGACCACGTCCGGATGCGGCTTGGTCCAGCTCTTGCGGTGCGGATTGGCCGGGGGGTCGATCTCGTAATATTCGAGGTTGGGCGCGACCCAGACGGCCACCGTCTTGCCGTCCGGCCAGACGACGTGGGGCCGGTCGCGATAGGGCGAGAAGTCGTAGAGGCCAGGATCGCCTTCGGGGGCTGTCTGGAGCATCAGCGCGCCTCCAGCCAGTCGATCACCGCCTGCACCGGCTCGACGTCGGCGTATTTCAGCTGAAGATCGGTCAGGTTGGCGAAATGATAGCTCTCGTGCTTGTCGGCGCAGGTCTCGATGGGGACGATCACGCGATAGCCGTGGCTGAGGGCATCGACCGCCGTCGCCCGCACGCAGCCCGAGGTCGAGCCGCCCGTGACCACGACCGTATCCACCCGCCGCCAGGTCAGATAGCTGGCCAGCGGCGTCTCGAAGAAGGCCGACGGCATCCGCTTGGTGTATTGCAGGTCCGAGGCGTCGATCTGGCAGCGCGGATCGTACTGATGGCGCTCGCTGTCGTATTTGATGTTCTGAAGCGAGTCCGGCGTGTCGGTCCGCGTGCCCCAGACGCCCGCGTCGGCGGCGTCCTCGCGATAGGCGACGCGCGACCAGACCACCGGCATGTCGCGCTCTCGCGCCAGCCGTGAGATCGTGTTGGCGTATTCGATCTGGCGCGGGTCGGTCTCATAGGCCGTCTTGAACGTGTCGATGTCCGTATAGGCGCGCTGGAAATCGACGTTGACGATCGCCAGCCGTTCGCCGAAGCCGAACTTGCGGCGTGCGGGATTGGCCATCACCTCTTCGAACAGTTCGCGCGCGGTGCGGTCGTCGCGCACCATTCGGGTTCCCACGGTCATCAGGCCGTCTCCGTCTCAAGGCTGGGAGAAGACGCGGATCGCGCCGCCTCCGAAATGAAGTTTAGCGGCAGGCCGGCGTCGGGCGTGAAGCCGTAGAGCGGCTCGCCCGGCAGGGCTTCCGAAAGGATGGCGCGCACCTTCAGGAGCGCCTCCAGGTCGATGCCGGTCCTGAGACCCATGGCCTGAAGCATGAAGACCAGATCCTCGGTCACGATGTTGCCGCTGGCGCCGGGTGCGAAGGGACAGCCGCCGATCCCGCCCAGCGAACTGTCCACCGTCGTCAGGCCGGATTCAAGCGCCGCCAGCACGTTCGCCAGCCCCAGGCCGCGCGTGTTGTGCAGGTGAATGCCGGTCAGGGCCGCCTCCCCGACCACGCCGCGCACCAGGCCGACCAGCCGCTTCACCGCCGCCGGATCGGCGTAGCCCGTGGTGTCCGACAACCCCACCTCGTCGCAGCCCGCCGCCATCAGGGACTCGGCCAGACGCGCGATCTGGGCGTCGGGAATGGCGCCCTCCAGCGTGCAGCCGAAGACGGTGGACAGGGAGCCTTCGAAATGGGGACGTCGGTCCTCCGGCAGGGCGCGAACCATGTCGGCGATGCGCGCCGCCTCGTCCAGCACCTGCGCGTGGGTGCGCCGCAGGTTTGCAAGGCTGTGGGTTTCCGACACCGATAGCGGCAGGGTCAGCTTGTCAGCGCCAGCACGGATCGCGGCCTCCGCCCCCTTGGCGTTGGGGACCAGGACCGCGACCGTCAGGTTCGGGATCGTCTTGGCGAAGGCGACCAGTTCGGCAGCGTCGGCCAGTTGCGGCAACAGGCTGGCGGGAACGAAGCTGCCCACCTCGATCTCGCGCACCCCGGCGGCGGCCTCGGCGGCGACCCACGCCTTCTTGGCTTCCAGCGGCATGATGCGGCTGATGCTCTGCAAGCCATCGCGCGGCCCGACCTCGCTCACCAGAATGTCCATGCGCCGCACGCTCTCCGATCCAAGGCTTGTCTAATTGATATACACATATATCATTTCAAAAGCGGCTGTCGAGCACGGCCACCATGATGCAGCCGATGACAGGACATAGATCGCCCATGAGCGCCCCCGCCCCCGATGGCCCCCTCGCCGGCCTCAAGGTCGTGGAATTCACCCATATGGTGATGGGACCGTCGATCGGCGTGATCCTGGGCGACCTGGGCGCGGAAGTGATCAAGATCGAGCCGGAGGGGGGCGACCACACCCGGCGGCTGCTGGGCTCGGGCGCGGGCTATTTCCCCATGTTCAACCGCAACAAGCGCAGCGTCTGCCTGAACCTGAAGGACGCCGAGGACTTGGCCCAAGCCCGGCGGCTGGTCGAGGTCGCGGACGTGGTGATCGAGAATTTCCGCCCTGGCGCGCTGGAGCGTCTGGGCCTGGGTCCGAAGGACTTCGCCGAGACAAATCCCGGCCTGATCTACTGCTCGGCCAAGGGCTTTCTGTCCGGCCCATACGAGAACCGCACCGCGCTGGACGAAGTCACCCAGATGATGGGCGGTCTGGCCTATATGACCGGACCTCCCGGCCGGCCGCTGCGCGCGGGGACGAGCGTGGTCGACATCACCGGCGGCATGTTCGGGGTGATCGGCATACTCGCGGCCCTGCATCAGCGGAACGCGACCGGGCGCGGCGCGGCGGTCAAATGTTCGCTGTTCGAGACCACCGCCTTCCTGGTGGGCCAGCACATGGCCCAGCAGGCCGTCACCGGCGTCGCGCCCAACCCCATGCCCGCCCGCATCTCGGCATGGGCCGTCTATGACGTGTTCGAGACCGCGCGCGAAAATGAACAGTTGTTCGTCGGCGTGGTCAGCGACAGCCAATGGGTCGCCTTCTGCAAGGCGATGGACCTGTCCGATCTGGGCGACGACCCGACGCTGGCGGCCAACAACGAGCGCGTCCGGGCGCGCGACCGCATTCTGCCGCGCGTGCGCGAACTGTTCGCCGGCTTCGACCGCGAGACCCTGGTGAGAAAGCTGGAGGCCATCGGCCTGCCCTTCGCGCCCGTGTCGCGGCCCGACGAACTGTTTGACGATCCTCATCTGAACCACGGCGGCCTGGTCGACGTCACGATCCCGGGCGGCGACGCGACCCGCCTGCCTGCCCTGCCGCTGGAATTCGACGGCCGGCGTCTGGGCCTGCGCCGCGACGTCCCCCTGCCCGACGCCGACCGCGAGGCCGTCCTCGACGAATCCCCGCCCGCCACATGAGCCGCACCCTCTTCGACAAGATCTGGGACCGGCATCTGGTCAGTCGGATCGACGACCGCACCGGGCTTCTGCTGATCGATCGGGTCATGCTGCACGAGCGGACGGGCGGCGTGGCGCTGAAGAGCGTGCTGGCGGCGGGCCGGTCGGTGATGGCGCCGGACCAGACCTTCGCGGTCATGGACCACATCGTCGACACCCGTCCCGGCCGCACCGACCAGACCCTGATGCCGACGGGGGCCGACTTCATCCGCACCACGCGCGAAGCTGCGCGCGAGGCGGGCATAAGACTGTTCGACCTGGGCGATCCCAACCAGGGCATCGTGCATGTGATCTCGCCCGAGATGGGCATCGTCCTGCCCGGTCTGACGCTGGTCTGTCCGGACAGCCACACCTGTTCGCAAGGGGCGCTGGGCGCCCTGGCCTGGGGCATCGGCTCGACCCAGGCGGAACACGCCCTGGCGACGTCGACCCTGCGGGTCGAGAAGCCCCGCACCATGCGCATCACCATCGACGGGCGTCTGGCGTCCGGAGTAACGGCCAAGGACCTGGCGCTGCACCTGCTGGGCCGGTTCGGCGTCGGTGGGGGCAAGGGATGTATCGTCGAATACGCCGGCGAGGCGGTTCGGGCGATGGACATCGAGGCGCGACTGACCCTTTGCAACATGGCGACCGAGTTCGCCGCCTTCTCGGCCATCATCGCACCGGACCAGACGACCTTCGACTATCTGGCCGGACGGCCCTTGGCCCCGAAGGGCGAGGCCTGGGACCGGGCGGTCGCGCATTGGACCGGTCTGGTCAGCGATGCGGACGCCCGCTTCGATGTGGAGTTGTCCGTCGACGCAGCCAAGGTCGCGCCCATGGTGACGTGGGGCTCCAGCCCGCAGCAGGTCGTGCCGCTGAACGGCGCGGTCCCCGACTTCGATCCCGCCGGCCGCGACACGCGCGAGGCGTACGCCCGCGCCCTGGCCTATATGGACCTGACGCCCGGCCGACCTCTGGAAGGCCTGCCGATCACCGGAGCCTTCATCGGCTCCTGCACCAACAGCCGCCTGTCGGACCTGCGCCGCGCCGCCGCCGTACTGCAAGGCCGCAAGGTCGCGGCGGGCGTCCGCGCCATCTGCGTGCCCGGCTCGACCCAGGTGCGCCTGGCCGCCGAGGCCGAGGGCCTGGACCAGGTCTTCCTGGCGGCCGGTTTCGAATGGCGCGAATCCGGCTGTTCGATGTGTTTCTACGCCGGGGGCGAGAGCTTCGGACCGCGCGAGCGGGTGATCAGTTCCACCAACCGCAATTTCGAAAGCCGCCAGGGTCCGGAGACGCGCACTCACCTGGCCTCGCCCGAGACCGTGGCCGCCTCGGCCCTTGCCGGCGCCATCGCCGATCCGAGGAGGGCGCACTGATGCAGCCCTTCACTACCCTGACAGCCGTCGCCGCCCCCTTGGTGCGCGACAACGTCGACACCGACGCCATCATCCCCTCGCGCGAAATCCGCTCCGTCGCCAAGACCGGCTTGGCGGACGGTCTTTTCGCGGGCTGGCGCTATCTGACGCCGGGCGGACGCGATCCCGATCCGGCCTTCGTCCTGAACGATCGCCGCTATGCCCAGGCCCAGATATTGGTCGCGGGCGCGAACTTCGGCTGCGGCTCCAGCCGCGAGCACGCCGCCTGGGCTCTGGCGGAATACGGCTTCCGGGCGATCGTCGCACCGTCGTTCAATCCGATCTTCCGCAACAACTGCATCCTGAACGGCATGGTTCCCGCCGTCGTCGCGTCCCGCCACGCCGAGGAGATCGCCGCCGCCGCGTCGAACGGCGAACCGACTTTGACCGTCGACCTGATCGCGAGAGAGATTCGCCGCGCGGGCGGCGCGACCTGGCCCTTCGCCATCGATGACGAGGCGCGCGAAATGCTGCTGGAGGGCCTCGACGCGGTGGCCCTGACGCTGAAACAGGCCTCTCGCATACACGCCCTGCGCGAACAGGATCGCGCGGAGCGGCCCTGGGTTTATCTGACCGACAAAAAGTCCGGACCTTTTATCACGCCAAGCGTGTCAGAATGACAACGAAAGCCTCGAACCGGGACAGAAATACGCCGTTGTCGACAAAAAAGTCTTTGCCAGAAGTCATTTTTGATCGACAGTCTCGAAACGAGCTAATGATATATCATTTGAAATGCAGCAGGGGATGAGGCTGATGTTTCGTAATACCTTCAAGGCGGCTCTGACCGCATCCGTGGCCCTCGGCGGCCTGGCGTGCGCAGCGCCGGTCATGGCCCAGACAGCGGATCAGCAGGCCCAGACGGTCGACGACATCGTCGTCACCGCTCGTCGTCGAGAGGAGTCGCTGCAGGACACCCCGTTGGCCATCGCCGCCGTCACTTCGGAAGAGTTGAAATCGGCCCGCGTCGAACGTCTGGCGGACTTGGCCAAGATCGCGCCAGGCCTCAGCTTCACGCCCCTGTTCGGCGCGCAGAACCAATTGCCGATCATCCGTGGCGCGGCCCAGACCTACGGCCAGCTGAACGTCGGTGTCTTCCTGGACGGCGTCTATCTGAGCGGCAAGGCCGGCGTCGACATCGAAATGGCCGATCTGCAACGGATCGAGGTCGTGCGCGGCCCTCAGTCGGCGCTTTACGGTCAGAACACCTTCGCGGGCGCCATCAACTACATCAGCGCACGGCCTTCCAGCGTCTTGAAAGGGCACATCGAGGGCACTGTCGGCGACAATGGCCTGCACAAACTGACCGCCAGCGTCAGCGGTCCCATCAGCGACACCCTGCGCTTCAGCGTCGGCGCTTACGGTCGTGAATTCGACGGCTGGTACGTCAGCGCGATCGACGGCGGCAAGGTCGACTACAGCCAGACCTACGGCGGCATGTTGACCCTGGACTACCAGCCCACCGACCGTTTCTCGGCTATTCTTCGCCTGACCGCGAGCAACGAGGACTCCGGCCAGCCGGCGTCCGAAGTCCAGCGCACGAACGCCTATCCGCTCCAGGTCGCCGGCGCGCCCGCCGGCATCATCCGTAACCAACTCTATGTAGGCGAGGTCCAGCCCCTGGGTCGCCGCATCAACGTGAACACCAAACGCACCGATTCCGAAGTCGGCGACTACGGGACACGCCAGGACACGTTCCGCGCCAGCCTGGACCTGAACTATGACTTCGACGGCGTTTCGCTGAAGTCGATCACGGCCTACGCCAAGCGCAACGCCGAGTTCACCTATGACGGCGACAATACAATCTGCGACCGGACCGGCGGCTGCCCCAACTTCGGCTATCCCTTTGCGCCGGGCAGCTTGATCCCGGTGGGCAAGTCGGGTTTCGCCACGTCTTCGGCCGACGAGACCTATACCGACTTCAGCCAGGAGCTTCGTCTGTCATCCAACGGCGACGGTCCTCTGACCTGGCTGGTCGGCGCCTACTATTACGACGGCGAAAGCAATGTGGTTCAGCGCAGCCTGGCCGGGCTGACAGCCACCAACGCCGCTCGCTTCGGCTATCCGAACATCGTCAATACGACGAAGAGCTGGTCGGTGTTCGGTTCGGCCACCTACGCCTTCACCGACAAACTGTCGGCGACGCTGGAGGCGCGCTACCAGAAGGAAGAACAGACCTATCACCAGGCGCCGACCCACGCGGCGCCCACATCGCCCCCGCCGACCGCTTCGGAGCAGCCGTCGTATGCGCAGTTCGATCTGGAGAAGGACTTCAGCTTCACCACGCCGCGCCTGATCGTCGATTACAAGATCGAGCCCGGCAAGATGCTGTACGCCAGCATCGCCCGCGGGGTGAAAACCGGCGGTTTCAACCCGAACATCAACATCTTCCCCGACCAGCGCACCTTCGAGCCGGAAACCAGCTGGAACTATGAGATCGGCGGCAAGTTCGACTGGATGAACCATCGGCTGCGCACCAACGTCGCCCTGTTCCACACCGACTGGTCGGACCAACAGGCGGCTTGTCAAAACCCGGCCTCGGCCTTCCCTCCCGGCTCCACCTCGACCCAGCGCACCTATACCTGCAACGTGGCCGAGGCGAAGGTGACTGGCCTGGAGATGGACGGCCACTTCCGCTTCAACGAGCATTTTTCGGTCGTGGGCAGCTACGCCTGGACTCATGCGCGCTACCAAAAGTTCGCCGACGCCTCGCTGGACGGCACTCTGGCGTCGCTGGGCCTGCCGGCCTGGGATTTCGACGGCCGCCACCTGCCCTATGTGCCGGATCACAAGATCACCCTGTCGCCGCGTTTCGAGATGGCGGCTTGGGGCGACTATCGCTTCGAAGGGCGGCTGGACGTCCAGTATCAGAGCAAGACCTACGTCCGCGCCGACAACATGCAGTATTTCGGTGCCAAGACTACCGTCGATCTGCGTCTGGCCCTGCGGTCCGACGCGCTGAGCTATCAGTTCTTCGTCAACAACCTGCTGGACGACGATACGCCGACGGCGGCCGTGCGCTTCTATGACTCTGTCAACTATTCGGTGGCGTCGCCGCTCGTGACAGGAGCGGATCGTCGACTGATCGGCGTCAGCGTCGGCTACCAGTTCTAAGCCTGACCAGCCCCGGGACCGTCGGTTCCGGGGCTTTTATTCACCGTCGAGGCCTGCTGAACTCGGCGGCGTATCTGCCCGGAGTTTGAGATTTGACCTTGCGAACCGCGACGATCGCTGCGGCCCTGACGGCCGCCTTTTCAGTCTATGCCCTGCCCGCCTCGGCCGCCGACCTGGATCTGACCCAGCCGCGCGACGCCCTGGCGGCCATGCGCAAGATCAACTGCTCGACCATCGACGGGAAACCCCTGATCTACCACTGGACCGGCAACGTCTGGTCGCGCGTAGAGGGCGAGCCGGACCGGCTGCTGTTCAAGGTCGAGGGCATGAACATCCGCCAGTGCGGCACGGTCCAGGACCCGGTCCGCGGCCAGGGCTTCCGGTTGGTGTCGCGCGAACTGATGCTCTACCTCGACCCCGTCACGGGCCAGCGGATCGACACCTGGAAGAACCCGTGGACCGGCGCCGAGGTTTCGGTGGCCCATGTCGCCAACGATCCGGTAAACCAGCGCCCGATGTTCGAGCGCGACGCTCAAGGCCGCCCCTTCGTCGCACCCTTCCGCATCCAGGGCGACCGGGTCTTCATGCCGGCGGAAATTCCGCTCTTCTACCCCAACCCGATGGCGGGGGATTATCAGGACTACGTCGGCAACCAGTATCACGCGATGGAGATCTTCGACTTCGCCGCCGACCGCCGCACCCTGGTCAGCAGCCGCACGGACACCGCCAACGCCGTCCTGTCCTGGATCCGCATCGCGCCCTGGATGCCTTTCATGAAGATGGGCAGCCGCCCTGGCCTGATGGTGTTCAACGCCATGTCCCAGCCAGTCGAAGGGGTCGACGCCCTGCCCCAGGTGCTGCGCGACGCCGTCGCGACGGACTATCCGGCCTATGCCTCGCCGCCGCCGCTGGACGACGCCCGACCGAACGCCACCAGCTGGACCGTGGCCCGCGCCGGCATCGACGCCGAACGCCGCGCCAACCCGCAACCAGCTCGGCCGAGCGGTCACTGAGGCTCAGGAAAAAGCCCTCGAAGATCGCTCTTCGAGGGCTTTTCATTTCAATCGGAGGAGGAGGTCAGGCGACGCGCGTTTCCTTGATGCAGGTGCGCTTGAACAGTTCGTCGTTCTCGAACCAGTGCCAGGTGCGGGCCCGTTGGTTGCCGTCCGCCGACAACTGGATCATCTCATAGAGATAGGCGTTCGGCAGGTCCTTGCGTTCCCAGCGCAGCATGATGGTCTGGGGATCGGCTTCCCAGCAGGCGCCGATGATCCGATCATTGTCCCACCAGATCTTTCCGTCGCGATAGGTCGAGGGAAAATGGATTTCCTCTGTGCGGCCGTCGTCCCAGGTGTAGGTGTTGATCTGGTAGTATTCGGTCTCGCTGGGGAACTGGCACTGGAGGCGCGACTTGTGGCGGTCGATGACGTTGTTGTCCGGATCGACGTGGATATAGACGCCTTCCCACACGCCCTCGTGGCGGGCCAGCAGCGGCATCTCTTTGCGGAGATCGGCCATGGGTTTTTTCCTCGAAATTTCAACGACGCTGTATGAATGCCCAGCGAATGATATAATGGTATATCTAATATGCCATTTCACGCAAGCCTGAAGGTTGCTCCCTTGTCCCAGTCTTTCGCCGACGGCGCCCTGGCCCTGACCATTTCAGACGATGTCGCCATCCTGACCCTGAACCGGCCGGACAAGCGCAACGCCCTGACCCAGGCCATGTGGCGCGCCCTGCCCCAGGCCGTGACGACGGCCGAGACCGATGCGGCGGTCAAGGTCCTGGTCGTCACCGGAGCGGGCGGCGCCTTTGCGGCCGGAGCCGACATCGCCGAATTCGAGACCGTCTACGCCACCCGCGACAGCGCCGCCGCCTACGCCGCCGAGATCGCCGAGGCGATGGAGGCCCTGGCGAACCTGTCGAAGCCGACCATCGCCGCCATCCCCGGCCCCTGCGTCGGCGGCGGCCTGGGCCTGGCGCTGTGCTGCGACATCCGCATGGCCTCGGACAGGGCCAAGCTGGGCATCACGCCGGGCAAGCTGGGCCTGATGTACAGCCTGGGCGACACCCGCCGTCTGGTCGAGGCGGTCGGCCCCTCGGCGGCCAAGGACATCCTCTATACCGGCCGCATCCTGAGCGCGGCGGAGGCGCTGGGCCTGCGCCTGATCGACGCCGCCTGCCCGCCGGAAGAACTGGACGCCGCCGTCGCGGCCAAGGCGCAGGCGATCGCCATGGCCTCACAGTGGTCGGCTCGGCGCACCAAGGCCGTGATCCGCCGCATCCTGGACGGCCAGACTCAGGACGACGACACGACCCGCGCCTGGTTCCTGGATTCGCTGGAAGGCGAGGATTTCCGCGAAGGTCGCGACGCCTTTCTGCAGAAGCGGACGCCAGCCTTCCCCTTCCGCTGAAGCGTCTCAGCCCGCGAAGTCGGACGGGGTGAAGACGGGCCGCGCCAAGGCCTGGGCCAAGTTCAGCGCATCGGCTTCGGTCCAGGCCATGACCTGGACCGACAGGGGCAGCCCCCCGTCCATCCCGCCCGTCAGTCCGGCGGGGAAGGCGACCGCCGGCAACCCCGCGACATTGGCCATGGCGGTGAAATCGGCCTGATTGACCGGGACCGGATCGTCGAAGACGAAGGCGAACTGGGGCGTCGTGGGCGACAGCAGGCCCGCGTAACCGGACAGGCGCGCGCGCAGACGGGCTGCTGTCTCCTCCAGTTCGCGATAGGCCTTGGCCAGACGCGGCGCGGACTGGCGCGCGCCCCAGGCCAGACCGTCGGCGAACACCTTGGAGAAGCCCTCGGGGCGTTCGACCAGGCGCGCCTCATGGACCACATGACCCTGGACCTCGGAGATCAGCAGACCCAATCGCCGCACGGCGCCGAAGTCGTAATCGCCCAGCCTCAGGGTCTCGACCGTCAGTCCCAGGTCACGCGCGGCCTGCAGACGGTCCTCGAAGGCCCAGACCACGCGCGGGTCGACCTGGACCTGTCCCGAGAAGTCCAGCGCGGCCCAGGGCCGGCCCTCGGCGGACGGTGCGGCCACGCCCTCGGCCATGGCCTCGAACACCAGCCGGCAATCCTCGGCCGAGCGGGCGTGGAGGCCGACGTTGTCGAGCGTCCAGGACAGGGGGATGACGCCTTCGGTCGAGACGCGGCCTCGCCCCGGCTTCAGACCGAAGATTCCGCAATAGCCCGAAGGAATACGGACGCTGCCCATCGTGTCGGTGCCCAGCGCCGCCGCGCACAGGCCCGCCGCCGCCGCCGCGCCGGACCCGCCGGACGAGCCGCCGGGCGTGAAGCCGTTCCAGTGCGGATTCTGGCAGCGGCCGAAGGCGGGATTGTCGGTCGTGGCCCCCAGCGCCCCCTCGTGCATGTTCAGCACGCCCAGGATCACCGCCCCCGCCGCCTTCAGCCGCGCCACGCAGGCGGCGTCATGGTCGGCGACCTGATCGCGATAGGCGTCGATCCCCGCGTGCAGCGGCAGGCCGACGGAGGCGATGTTGGCCTTGATCCCTATCGGAACCCCGTCGATCGGCGACAGGGGCCGCCCCGCCGCCCAGCGCGCGCCGCTGGCCAGGGCCGCCGCTCGCGCGCCCTCAGCATCCACGGCCAGGAAGGCGTTGAGGCGCGGGTTCAGCCGCTCGATCCGGCTCAGATAGACCTCGACCGCCTCCGACGGCGTGACGGCGCGCTCTCGGAACAGCGCCGCCAGCCCGGCGACGCCCGCCTCGACCACCGGATTGGAAAAGGCCACGGCGGACGCTCCCTTACTTCTTGAACCGTTCGTCGATCAGGCGGATCGGCTTCTGGCGCACGTCGATCTGGGTCAGGGCGGCGGTGGCGCCGCGCTCGACCAGTTCGATCACCGGTTCGATGCCGATCTTGCGCTTCAGGATATCCCCGAAAGCCTGGGCCGTCGCGGGCGACAGGTCGGTGGCCTCCGCCACGACGATGAAGCTGTCGCGGTCCTGGGCGTCGCGGGTCGCGCGGCAGATGAACTCCTTGGCGAAGGCCGGGTGCTCGTCCAGCATCGGGCCGACGCCCTGCGGGAAGATGTTGATGCCGCGAATCTTCACCATATTGTCCGACCGGCCCATGAAGCCCTCGACCCGGCGGTATTCGACGCCGATGGAGGATTGGCCCGGCTTCCACTGGGTCACGTCGTGGGTGTTGAAGCGGATGATCGGATAAAGGTCGTCCTTGAACAGGCAGGTGCAGACCATGTCACCGACGCCGCCGTCCTCGATCACCTTGCCGGTGTCGATGTCGCAGACCTCCAGATACTGGGCGTCCTCCTGGACATAGAGGCCGTCGCGGTCCGGGCCCTCGGCGGCGATCAGGCCGGTGTCGCCGACGCCATACCAGTCGAAGCACTGGGCGCCGCCCCAGGCCTCGCCGATGGCGGCCTTGTCCTCGCGGCCCATGTGGCCCGAGATCATCCGCACCGGAATGTCGCGACCCGGCTCCAGCCCCATTTCGCGGGCCACGCTGGCCAGCTTCTTGATGTAGTCGGCGAAACCCACGATCACCGTGGCGCCGAAATTCCTCATGATCTCGACCTGCTGCACCGAGCGGGTCTCCACCCCCGTCCCGGCCGACAGAAAGACGGCGCTGGTCCAGTGGGTCACGGCCTCACGCACATAGTGGCCGCCGTTGATCATGCCGTGGCCGTAGACCGAGTGGACGATGTCGTCGGGGCGCAGGCCCTGGAAGCGATAGAGGCGGGCCAGAAGGATGTTCTGCACCTCTCGGCTCTTGGGGCCGAACAGCAGGACCTGGGGCTTGCCCGTCGTGCCCGAGGTGGTGTGCAGGATGACGGGCGGGCGCTGCTCATAGGCCTCGAAGCCGGCGAAGTCGCCGAAGGGCGGGGCGCGGTCCAGGCTGGCCATGATGTCCGATTTGTCGAAGATCGGCAGGCGCGGCAGGTCCTCCAGAGAGCGGATATCGCCCCGCTCGATCCCCTTGTCGCCCCACAGGCGGCGATAGAAGTTGGTCTTCCACGCCCGATCGACGCAGCGCAGGAAGAGGCGGTTCTGATGCGCCGTCAGCTCGTCGCGGCTGACCGTGGTGGCGTAGCGGGTGAAGGCGTCGCCGATGGGGTGATCGGCGGTCAGGCCCTGGGGCGTCATGTCCTGCCAGTAGTGGCGGTGCAGGTCGGTCATGCGTCGTCTCTCCCCGCGGCCAGGCGGAAAGCCTTGGCGGCGTCGTCTAACAGGTCGAATTGGTCGATCAGCGCCGCGAGCGGCGCGTGAATGTCGGGCAAGCCGCCGAAGGCCAGGCAGGCGGCGGCCTTGGTCAGATGCTGTTCGCGGCTCAGTGGCCAGTCGGGGGCGCCGAACTGGGACTGAAGCGTCAGTCTGACCTCGCGCCCGTCGGTGAAGCGGGCCTCGGCCTCGGCCGGGGCGAAGGCGGCGGGGTCGGGATTGTCGTTGACGACCACCTCAATCCTGCGCGCCAGGTCCAGTACGGCCGGATCGGTGAGAGACGCTTCAGAGAAGTCGTTCAGTCCCACGGGCCGCCCCCGCGTCAGGGTCACGGCCGACAGCCAGGCGGCGCACAGGCGGGCGTAGGCCACGCTCATCCCCTCGATCGCCGGACGACCGACCAGATAGTGGATGATGGGCGGAGCGCTGTAGGTCAGGCGCTCCAGCGTCGCGGGCGTCAGGCCGTGGTCGCGCGCCAGAATCTCGGTCGCGACGATGCAGCCCTGGGCCGCGCGGCCGGTGGGATAGGGCTTCCAGCTGACCTCGGCGATGCGGAAGCGGCGGCCCAGGTCGGCCAGGGCTGCGTCGAGGTCGAATGCGCCCTCAAACAGGGGCAGATAGCCGAACTTGCCATCGATGGACTGCGACGGTCCCGGCAGACCCGCTCGCGCCAGGTCCAGGGCCGAAACGGCGTTGCGCGCCGCCTGCCCCATCTGCACCGGCAGGGTCGCCTTGCCCTCCACATGAGCCTGCATCGAGCCAGAGGCGAAGGACAGGGCATAGCCGAAGGCGTCCAGCGCGACCTGGCGGTCCGGCTTGATCAGGCTGACCAGGGCGGCGACGCAGCCGAAGATTCCCGCCGTCGCCGGGCGGAAGAAGCGCAAGGGCTTCGAGGCGGCGACGCCCAGGGAGGTCGACACGTCCACCCCCGCGACCAGGGCCGTCAGCACCGCCTCGCCGGAATAGGGACCGGACCGCTCCACCTCCGCAAACAGGGCCGAAACGATGGTGGCCAGGGGATGGACCACGGCCGGTTCGTGAACGCAGTCGAACTCCTGGCTGTGAATCTGGAAGGCGTTGACGAAGGCCGCCTGGGGCGCAGGCAGGCGCACGTCGGGCCGGCCCAGAACGGAGCAGACGCCGCCCTCGCCCCAGAGGCGCGCGGCGCTGAGCACCGCATCGGCGAAGGGGGCGTTGCGACCGGCGACGCCGACGCACAGACTGTCGTGCAGAAAGGTCCCGGCCGCCGCTTGCGCCGCTCGATCCACGTCGGACCACCGCAGGGACAAGGCGTGGTCGACCAGACGTTCGCTGGGGTTGGCGTCAGTGCCGGTCATCGCAATGCCTCCTCGACCGGCGCCACCGCCCAGACATCGGCCAGCGTCGCGCCCTCGCCCAGCGACAGGGCCGCCTTGATCAGGGTCTCCGCCGCGGGTTCGGTCAGACCGCCCCAGGCGAACAGGGCGCGCGCCTTGGCGATCAGGGCGGCGTCGTCTAGCGGCTTCTCCGGATCGCCCAGGGCGTCAGACGCCTCGGCGCGCAGGGTCGTGCCGTCGGCCAGCAAGGTTTCGGCGACGGCGCCGAACCGCGCCGGATAGCGGGCGTCGCACCCGGCGTCGCGGGACAGCTCGACCCGCGCGCGCAGGGCGGCGACCGCTGGGTCGGCGATGGCCTCGGACGTGAAGCGCGGCAGGTCGGCATCGCCGTGCAGCCAGGCGACCGCCGCCGCATGCTGCAACGAGAACTTGGCCTCGCCCGAGGTCCGGGGGGAGGGCCGGTCGCAGAAGGTCAGGGCGTCGCCGTAGGTTCCGATCCGTAGGCTCTGCAAGGCCCGGCCCGCGGCCTGTTCCCGCAGCGCCAGAACGGCGTCGACGGCCGCATGAGCGTGGCGGCAGGCGGCGTGGGGCTTGAAGCTGACCTCATGGATCGCCCAGGCGTCGCCACCGTCCAGCACCGCCTCGGGCGCGCCGTCCGGACACAGGCCGTGGAAGAAGCCGTGCGGCCCCTCGAAGATCGCCAGCGGCCCGGCGTAGCCGTCGCGCGCCAGCAGGGCCGAGGCCAGGCCGTTGGCGGCGGCCCGGCCGTCGTGCAGGGCCTTGGTGAAGACCGGCTCGTGCCGCACCTGCCACAGGCCGAAGGCCTGCTGTCCCGCATTGCCCAGGGCCCAGGCCGTCCGCAGCGGATCGAGGCCCAGCACCGAGGCCGCGCCCGCCGCCGCGCCGAAGCCGCCGCAGCTGGCCGTCACATGGAAGCGGCTCGCGTGGCTCGGCCCCACGGCTCGGCCGACGCGGATCATGGCCTCGTAACCGCGCACCACGGCGTCCAACGCCGCCGTCCCGTCTTCAACACCGGTTGCGTCCGCGGCCGCCAGCACCGCCGGAAAGACCACCGGCCCCGGATGCAGCAGGCCGCGCTTGTCCACATCGTCCATTTCCAGAAGCGCGCCTGCCGGGCCGTTAGCCAAGGCCGCCGCCTGGGGTCCGCAGCGGCCGCCCCGGATGACGCGGCACGGTCCCTCGCCTTCCAGCGCAGCCAGGCGGCGCGGCTCGACCGCCCCCGGCTCGACCGAGCCCGCGACGGCGCAGGCCAGCCAGTCCAGCAGATGCCGTCGCGCCCGCGCGCGGTCCGCCGCCGAGACGGGACGGGCCAAACGTTCGGCCAAGGCCATTGAAAGGCTTTCCCTTTGTCCGGACCTGATGGCAGAAGACGGATGCGCGTCACGAAGGTCAGACATGAGCCAACCCCGCTATCGCCAACTCGCCGACGCCCTGAGGGCCGACATCGCCTCGGGCCGCTATCCGGTCGGCGGGCAGCTGCCGCCCGAGTTCGAACTGTGCGAAATCTACGACGTGTCGCGCCACACGGCGCGCGACGCGCTGCGCCTGTTGTTCGAGGCGGGCCTGGTCGAGCGGCGGCGCGGCGTGGGCACCACCGTCCTGCGCACGGGCGCGGCCCCGGCCTTCGTCCAGCCCCTTGGCGGTGTGACGGAGCTGATGCAGTACGCGCGCGACGCCCAGCTGGAGATCCGCAGCGCGGGACTGCGTCGACTGGAGCCGTCCGAGCAGGAACGGCTGGGCCTGGTCTCGGACGAACCCTGGCTGGTCGTCGCGGGCCTGCGCCGCAAGGACGGCAAGCCCCTGGCCCTGTCTCAGATCTACATCGCCCCGGCCTACGCCGACCTGGCGCCCCGGCTGCGCGCCTGGGACGGCGCGATCCAGGAATTGATCGCTCGCGACTTCGGCGTGGTGGTCCAGCGCATCGAGCAGGAGATCGCGGCCCTGTCCCTGGGCGTCGAGCCCGCGCGCCTGCTGAAGGCCGAACGCGGCGGCGCGGCGCTTCAGACCCTGCGCCGCTATTACGACCGGGACGACCGGCTGATGCTGGCCTCGGACACGACCCATCCGGCGTCGCGCTTCGTCTACGCCATGAGCTATCGCCGCGATTCCTGAAGCTCGGCGGCTCATCGCCAGCGGACCGCGTCGGGCGCCGCCGGTTCGCCCGGCAGGCGCGGATCGATTTTCGCTGGCTCCTCGCGGAAGCGCAGCGGCGTGCCGACCACCTCGTTCCCCCCGGCGTCCAGGGCGATCATGCCGCGCTGGGCCGTCGCCGGATCGTCGAAGGTCTCCTTCAGGGTACGGACAGGGGCGAAACAGACGTCGCGCCCCTTGAACCAGGCCTCCCACTCCGCCCGCGTGCGTGTAGCGAAAATCTGGCGCAGGAAGGCGCGCAGGGGTTCCTGATCCGGGCCGGGCGGCAGGGCCGCGACCGCGATCAGGTCGGGCCGGTCCAGCGCCGTCAGCAGGTTCCTAGCGAACTTCAGCTCCGACCCGCCCAGCACGACCCACTGGCCGTCCGCGCATTCGTACAGGTTGTAGAAGGCCGCGCCGCCCCAGGACCGCTCGTCCTTGGGCTCATGCGCCTGTCCGGTTGCGAAGATGCGGCCGGTGACATTGGGCGTCCAGGCCAGGGTGCTGTCGTACATGGAGACGTCGAGATAGTCCCCCTGCCCCGTCGTCGTCCGCCGCAGCAGGGCCATCAGCACGCCCGACAGGGCCGCCAGGGAGGAGAAGGCGTCCGCCACCGGCATGTGCGGCATGGCGGGCTTGCCGTCCTGACCTTCGTTCAGCGACACCACGCCCGCCAACGCCTGCACCGCCACGTCATGAGCCGGCAGGTCACGATAGGCGCCGTCCTGGCCGAAGGCGCTGATGGCGCAATAGACCACGCCGGGATTATAGGCGCGCACGGCGTCGTAGCCGACGCCCAGCCGGTCGGCCACGCCGGGACGGAAGGCCTCGACGATCACGTCGGCCTCGGCCGCCAGGGCGTGGAAGACGGCCAGACCCTCGGGCGTCTTCAGGTTCAGGCCCAGGCTGCGCTTGCCGCGATGGGTGTTGCGGAACCAGACCGAGGCGCCGTTCTTGACGTAACCGACATGGCGCGTCGGTTCGCCCTCGCCCGGCGGCTCGATCTTGATCACGTCGGCGCCGTGGTCCGCCATCATCAGCGTCAGCATCGGTCCCGGCAGGAACAGGGACAGGTCCAGAACCTTGACGCCTTCCAGCTTCATCAGGCCGCGCCTTCGTCCAGCAGTTCGGCGTTGTGCTCGCCCATGCGCGGAGCGCGCAGGCCCGGCGCCCGCTTGCCGTCGATCTTGATCGGACAGGCCAGCAGGTGCAGCCCGCCCGCGCGTTCCGGATGGTCGACCACGTCGCGCATGCCGACCTCGGCGACGTAAGGGTTGTCCAGCGCCTCCTTCAGGCCGCGCACCGGGGCGAAAGGAACCTGGCCGCCCAGCAGGATCAGCCATTCGTTGGTGGTCTTCGTCTGCATGACGGCGTCCAGCGCCTCGGTCAGGGCCTCGATGTTCGCGCGGCGTGTCGGGATATCGGCGAAGCGCGGGTCGGCCTTCAGGTCCGGGCGTTCGGCTATGGCGCAGAAGGCGTCCCAGAATTTGGGCGTCTGGCACATCAGCATGGCCCAGCCGTCGGCCGTCCGGACCAGTTGCGACGGAGCGATGGAGGGGTGGGCCGCGCGCGGCATCCGCTCGATCTCATAGCCTTCGTTCATGGCCCAGGTCGCCGGATAGGAGGTCTGGTGCAGGGCCACGTCGAACAGGGAGACGTCCACGTCGCAGCCCGCGCCTGTCCGCCGCGCGCCCAGGATGGCCGAGACGACGCCCAGGGCGAAGACCGAGCCGGTCATGAAGTCGACCATGGACAGGCCGAAGCGGATCGGCGGGCCGTCCGGCTCTCCGGTCAGGCTCATGAACCCGGCTTCCGCCTGCATCAGATAGTCGTAGCCGGGCCAGGTCTTGCGCGAATTGTCCCGGCCATAGGCCGACAGGTGGCCGCAGACGATGGAGGGCTTTATCGCCTTCAGGTCGTCATGGGCGATCTTCAGCTTGGCCGGCTGGTCTCCGCGCAGATTGTTGACCACGGCGTCGGCCGTGGCCACCAGGCGGTCGAAGGCGGCGCGGCCCTCGGGCGTCTTCAGTTCGATCGTCACCGACTTCTTGCCGCGCGAGAAGGTCTGGAAGAAGTGGCTGTCGTTCTCGCCCAGGAAGAAGGGGCCGGTGGCGCGGCTGACATCGCCGCCCATCGACACCGCCTCGATCTTGATGACCTCGGCGCCCAGTTCGCTGAGCAGCTGGGTGCCGTAGGGACCGGCGCCGTATTGTTCGACGGCGATGATACGCACGCCTTCCAGGGGACGGTTCATCAGATCTTGTTCCTGGCGATCAGCTGCTTGGCGATGATGATGCGCTGGATCTCGTTGGAGCCCTCGCCGATGCACATCAGGGGAGCGTCGCGGTACAGGCGCTCGACCACGAACTCCTTGGAATAGCCGTAGGCGCCGTGGATGCGCATGGCCTCGGTGGCGACTTCCAGCGCCGTCTCGGAGGCGAAGAACTTGGCCATGCCCGCCTCCATGTCCACACGCTCGCCCCGGTCGTAGAGGCGGGCAGCGTCCTCGACCAAAAGCTCCGACGCGCGAACCTTGGTCGCCATCTCGCCCAGCTTGGTCTGGATGGCCTGGTGTTCGCAGATGGGCTTGCCCATCGTCTTGCGCTCCTGGGAATAGCGCACCGCCTCCTTCAGGGCGCGGCGAGCCACGCCGACGCCGCGCGCGGCGACGTTGATGCGGCCGATCTCCAGCCCCCCGGTGGCCATGAAGAAGCCCTGCCCCTCCTCGCCGCCGATCAGGCACATCTCGGCGTCGCACTCATAGCCATCGAAGGCGATCTCGCCGGTGTCGACGCCCTTGTAGCCCAGCTTGGGCAGCTTGCGGCCCGCCTGCACGCCCGGCAGGGGCGCGCGGGTCTCGGGGTCGATCTTGGGCGTGATCAGCATGCTCATCCCCTTGTAGCGGGGATTGGCGTCGGGATCGGTCTTCACCAGCAGGGCCAGGCAGTGGCCGTTGACGACGTTGGTGATCCAGGTCTTCGCGCCGTTGACGACGTATTTTTCGCCGACCTTCTTCGCTGTGGTGCGGATGCCCTGAAGATCGGTGCCCGCGTCGGGTTCGGTCAGGCCCAGGCAGCCGCGCAGTTCGCCGGCCGCGAACTTCGGCAGCCAGTAGTCCTTCTGCTTCTGGGTGCCGAACTTCTGCACGACGATGCACATCATCAGGTGGGAGTTGAACACGCCGGTCAGGCTCATCCACTCCTCGCTGATCCGCGCCACGATGCGCGAATAGGTCGTCGCCGACAGGCCCAGGCCCCCGTATTCCGGATCGACCAAGGCGCCGAACAGGCCCAGGTCGATCATGTCCTGGACCAGCTCGGCCGGGTATTCGTCGTCATGCTCCAACTGCATGGCGACGGGGGCGACCTTCTGCTCCAGCCACTTGTCGATGGCGTCCAGGATGGCGCGCTCGTCGGCCTCTGTGATGTGGGATTCGCTCATCAGTAGTGGCCCACCTTGTCCTCGACGGCGTTGCCGCGCGCGGGGATCAGCAGATTGCGCTTGAAAGTGCAGACGACCTCGCCCCGCTGGTTCTTGCCTATGGTGTTGATTGTGACGATGCCCTGGCCGGGACGCGACTTGCTCTCGCGCTTCTCCAACACCTCGCTCTCGCCGTAGATGGTGTCGCCGGCGAAGACGGGGGCGGTGAACTTGACCTCGTCCATGCCCAGATTGGCGATGGCCTTCTGGCTGGTGTCGGTCACGCTCATGCCGATCAGCAGGGCCAGGGTGTAGGGGCTGACCACCAGGTTCTTCTTGAACTCCGAGGCCGCCGCGAACTCCGCGTCGAAATGCATCGGATGGGTGTTCAGCGTCAGCAGGGTGAAGAGGTGGTTGTCGTATTCCGTCACCGTCTTGCCGGGGCGGTGCTCATAGACGTCGCCGACGACGAAGTCCTCGAAATAGCGGCCGAAGGTCTCGCGGTAGCGTTGCGGACCGACCTGTTTGACGTTCTGGACCATGGTTCGTCTCTCAGCTTCTTTTTGCGGTGTCGAGGACGCGCTCGGCGGCCCTCAGGATGGGAAGGTCGATCAGCTTGCCGTTCAGCAGGGCCGGGCCGCCCTGGGCCGCCTCGAAGGTCTCGACGACCTTGTTCGCGTGTTCGACCTGGGCAGGGGTCGGGGTCAGGGCCTCGTGCACGCCCCTGACCTGATCGGGATGGATGCAGGCGCGGCCGGTGAAGCCCATGGCCCGCACCCGGCGCGTGGCGGCGATCAGGCCGTCCGGATCGCGCACATCGAGGAAGGGCACGTCCAGAAGCTGGACACCCGCCCGCGCGCAGGCGGCGACCAGCCGGCCCCGCGCATAGGCCAGCGCGTCCCATTCCATGTCCGAGCCGATGTCGACGGAATAGTCGGCGCCGCCGAACAGCACCCCCTCCAGCCCCGGAGCGGCGGCGATGTCCCAGGCGTTCTTGAGCCCCTCGGTCGATTCGATCACGACCCAGAGGGGGGCGTGGCCCGGCCCCAGCTTCTCGGACAACAGGGCGACCTGTTCGGCGCTCTCGGCCTTGGGCAGCATGATCAGGGTCAGGCCCGCGATCCCCTTCAGAGCCTCCACATCGGCCTCGAACCAGGGTGTGCCGACGCCGTTGATCCGCACCGCCGCCGGACGTTCGGCGACGAAGGCGGCGGTCGCGGCCCGCGCCTCGTCCTTGGACTGCGGCGGGGTGCCGTCCTCCAGGTCGATGCAGGTCACGTCGGCGCCGGCCGCCAGGGCCTTTTCGAAACGCTCGGGCCTGGCGCCGGGGACGAACAGAAGGGAACGGTGGATCATCGGACTCACGCTTAAATGTCCGGACAAACTAGAAGGCAGGATTTGTCCGGTCAAATGGATTTCGCACCGCTCAAGCCGAGGGCGGCGGTACGGCGGCGGCGAAGGCGGCGGCGATCTCCTCGCGCGAGGCGATCCAGACGTCGGGCCGGGTCTTCACGTGGTCGAGGAAGGCCTTGAAGGCGCCGATCCGGCCCGGCCGCCCGATGATCCGCAGGTGCAGGCCCAGGCTCATGTAGCGGGCGCCGATCTCGTTCGCCTCGGCATGCAGTTGCTCGAAAGTGTCGATGGCGTAGTCGGTCCAGTTCTGCGGCGTCAGGGACGGCGCCAGCCAGAACTTCATGTCGTTGGAATCGATGGCGTAGGGCAGCACCACCATCGGCGTCTTCGACCCGTCCGACATCTCGACCAGATCCCAGTAGGGAAAATCGTCAGAATAGTCGTCCATGTGATAGGTGAAGCCCTCCTCCACCAGCAGACGCCGCGTGACGTCGGTATGGAGATAGCGGGACAGCCATCCCGCCGGACGCTTTCCCGTGGTGCGCTCCAGGGAGTCGCGGCCTTTCCTGATATAGTCGCGCTCGGCCTCTTCCTTCATCCAGAACTGGTGCGCCCAGCGCCAACCGTGGCAGCAGACCTCGTCGCCGCGCGCGACGATGGCCTCGGCCAGCCAGGGCGCGCGCTCCAGCGCCAGGGCCGCCGCCGTCCACGTCGCCTTGATCCTCGCCCGATCCAGCTCGCGCAGCACGCGGGGCGCCCCGGCGCGGATGCCGTACTGGTAGTTGCTCTCGTTGCCGTGGACGCGCATCGCCCGCTTGGGCGAGGCCGACAGTTCGTCGACCGGCTCGGGGCCCTTGTCGCCGTCGACGATGTTCTGCTCGGCGCCCTCCTCGACATTGACGACGACAGACAGGGCCAGCTTGGCGCCGTTCGGCCAGGTGAAGCCCTCGGGCGGAACGGCGGGCGTGGCGGGCGGACGGTTCATCAGTGCGGTTCCTCTCCGCCCGAGACGTTGAGGCTCTCGGCGGTGATGTAGGCGGCCTCCTCCGAGCAGAGGAAGGCGACGGCGTTGGCGGTGTCCTGGGTCAGGCCGGGGCGCTGCATGGGGATGCGGGCCGCCATCTTCTTCAGATAGTCCTCGACCGAATCCGCCCCGGTGACCTTGGCGAAATATTTGTTCTGCCAGGCGCCCAGTCCCGTGGTGACATGGTTCGGGCAGACGTTGTTGACGGTGATCCCTAGCGGCCCCAGCTCGATCGCGGCCGAGCGGACCAGACCCACCAGCCCGTGCTTGGACGCGGTGTAGGCCTGGGCGTGGGGAAAGCCGGACTTGGCGGCCTGGCTGGCGATGTTGACGATACGCCCGCCTTTTCCTTGCGCCGCCATTACGCGGGCGGCGGCCTGAAGGCCGAAAAAGGCGCCGGTCAGGTTGACCCCGATCACCGCGTTCCAATCGTCCGGCGTCACCTCCAGCAGGGGCTTCATGATGTAGCCGATGCCGGCGTTGTTGACCCAGATGTCCAGCCCCCCGTGGGTCGCGACCGCATGGTCGGCCAGGGCGTTGACCTGGATGGGATCGCGCACGTCGCAGGCGAAGGTCGAGGCGGAAACGCCCAGGGCGCGCAGGTCGGCGGCGACGGCCTCCATCTCCTCGGTGGCGCCGATCATGGCGCCGGGCGTCGCCGCATCGCGCGAGGCGCCGATGTCGGAAACGACCACCGCAGCGCCTTCCGAGGCCAGTTGGACGGCGATGGCCTCGCCCAGGCCCTTGCGGCGGCCCGAGCCGGTGACGACGGCGACCTTGCCGGTGAAACGGCCCATCAAAGACGCTCGGTCAGAACGAAGACCACGTCGGCCATGCCCTGGAAGTCGCCGGCGATCTTCTGCATCAGGGGCGTCGCCACATCCTGACCGAAGGCCTCCATGTCGGCCACGTCGATGATCTCGAAATAGGCATAGGGCGGCGGCGCGTCCGACCCCAGGACGGCGGTGGAGCGAAACACCTCGAATCGCTCGATGGACGGCAGGCCGTTGACCGTGGGAACGTCCGTCGACCGGGCCCAGGCCTCATAGTCGGCGACCGAAACGCCGGGCTTCAGATTGAAATAGGCGATGATCCGCGTGCCGGCCATCTGCATCCTCCCCTATCGCTCGACAGCCTTGCGCCGCCGTGTCAGAATAAAGATATAAACATAGACCATTTGCTTGGAAAAGCCCGGAAGCGAGGTTTGCATGACCGCCTCCCCCTCTATCGCCAACGCCGGCCCCGCCCAGGCCTATGACGGACCGCCGGATTATCAGGCCGTGGGCCGTCACGCCGTCTTTCCGGAAACGGATCACGACGAGGTCGCACGCCTGAATTTCCTCGCCCACATGAACCGGCACCTGTCGACGCGGGTCATGCCGTTCGTGAAGACGGCGTGGGAACGGCGGGTCGAGCCGGAACTGGTCAAGACGTCCGGACAACCCAGGTCGCGCCACGAGGTGCGCAAGGCTCTGGCTCAGGACCCGATGTTCCAGACCTGGTCCGCCCTGCGCCGCCTGACCATGGAGCAGCGCCAGCAGGCCGGCCGCTGGACCGCCGCCCGCCAGGCCGAGGCGCTGGCCGCCAAGGTGCGCGACCTGACCCGGGACGATCCCCGGCTTCAACTGGACCCGAGCCTGCCGATCCCGCGCTATGTCTCGGCGGTCGATCACCACTGCATGCCCGGCAGCTATCATTCCGAACTGTTCGAGGGCGACGTGACCGTAGCGGCCAGTTACGACCACGGCATCTTCGCCACCACGGGCGGGATGCTGGGCCGCTATCTGGACGGCGGCGGTCAGGCCGTGGCCGCCTGGATGAAGAAGGCCCACCCGGATTTCCGGCCCCGCCGCATCCTGGATATCGGCTGCACCCTGGGCCACAACATCGTGCCCATCGCCCAGGCCTTCCCCGACGCCGAGGTGATCGCCATCGACGTGGGCGCGCCCATGCTGCGCTACGGTCTGGCGCGGGCCAGGTCGCTGGGCGTGGAGAACATCACCTTCGTCCAGGCCGACGGATCGGACCTGTCGCGCTGGGCCGACGGACATTTCGACTGGGTGCAGACCACCATGTTCCTGCACGAACTGTCCTACGCCTCGATGAAGGCGATCTTCGCCGAAAGCCATCGCGTCCTGGCGCCCGGCGGCTTCGTTCTGCACGTCGAACAGCCGCAGTACACGCCGGACATGCCCCTGTTCGAACAGGCGATGCGGGACTGGGACTGTTTCTACAACAACGAGCCCTTCTGGAGCACCTTGCATGAGATCGACCTGGACGGCTGGCTGGTCGAGGCGGGTTTCGCGCGCGACAAGCTGCTGCACGTCGGCGTGACGGCCGTGGTCGACCGGGACCTCTTCCCCGACGCCGCCGACGACGACAGCGAGGACTTCGGCCGCAAGGCGGCCTGGCACGTCATCGGAGCCCGTAAATGAGCCTGCCCCTCGCCCTCGACGTCGCCTCGGCAAAGCCGGCGGGCAAACGCCCCTATTTCCTGGAGCAGGAGGTGGAGCGGGTGCTGGGCATCGCCATGGCGGCGGTCCAGGAACTGGCCGTCGCCCGTCAGCGCATGGATACCCTGGAGCGCATCCTGGAAGCCAAGGGCGTGATGACGCGCGAGGAGATCGACGCCTTCCGCCCCGACGCCGATCAGGCGGCCGAGCGCGGCCTGTGGATGCAGGAATATCTGGTCCGCGTCCTGCGCATCGTCCAGCAGGAGGGCGAAGCCATCGCCGCCGACGCCAAGGGCGACATTCGTTCCGAAGAGGTGGCGGTCGAACTGTCGGACGGCGCCTGATAACGTCGTCACAGCGGCGTGTCGGATTCCACCACCACGACGCGACAGTCGGCCAGACCCTCACGCAGCCTGCGCACCTCGGCGTATTCGGGACTGTTCCAGAAACGCAGGACCGTCTCCTTGTCGGGCCATTCCTCGATGACCACCGAGACCCGATGCGGCCCGTCGCCTTCCAGCACCTGGCCGTCGGGCCGCATCAGCCGGTAACGCGCACCCAAAGATTGAACCAACTCGGCCGCGGCTGCGCCATAACCGTCGAGAAAGGCCTGCCGGTCATGCAAGACGGCCGTGACGATCAGATAGGCGGGCATGACGGCTCCGTCGGGACAACACGTTTCAAATGATCCATCTTCATACCAACTCCGACCGCCGAAAGAGAGACGCCTGATGCGGATGCTGCGCGCCGCCACCCTGACGACGCCCGACCCGAACGCCGCCGCCAAACGCTATGGCGAATGGCTGGGTTATCAGACGGTCGAGAGCGGCCCGATCGATCCGATCCTGGCCGCGAGTTGGGCCGCGCCGGGCGTCGCCGAGCGTCGTCAAGTCGTCTGCCGTCCTGAATCCGGCGCGCCGCTTTTCCTGCGTTTCGTGGAGGGAGAGGCGCCGGCGGACTACCGCCCCCTGCGCAGCTTCGGTTGGGCGGCGACCGAGATCTGCGTCGCCGACGTCCTGGCCGTGCAGGAGCGGATGCAGAAGCGGAACTGCCCGTTCGAGGTGATCGGTCCGCCGCGTCGTCTGGACGGCATGCCGATGATCCACGCCATGCAGGTGCGGGGACCGGACGGCGAGATCGTCTATCTGACCCAGATCGAGGACGATCCGCCGGGGATGCGCCTGCCGCGCGCCGAGAGCCTGATCGACAGGGTCTTCATCATGGTTCTCGCTTGCTCCGACCTCGAAACGTCCAAGGCCTGGGTCGAGGCGGCCCTGGGCGTGGAGACCAGCCCCACGATGGCGATCACCTACACCATGCTGGCCAAGGCCTTCGACCTGCCCGTCGAACACAAGCACCCCATCGCCATGGGTCTGCATCAGGGTGACGGCTTCCTGGAGCTGGATCAGTATCCGCAAGGCGCGACGCCTCGCCCGCGCAAGACGGACGACCTGTTCCCCGGCGTCGCCCTGACCACCTTCGTCCACCCGGACCTGAGTACCGTGCGGGCGCCATGGTTCTCCGCCCCCGTCATGCGCGACGGCGCGATCTACGGCGGCAAGGCCGTCGGGACCCTGATCGGCCCCGACGACACCCTGATCGAACTGGTTCAGGCCTGATCGAACCTGCGATAGCGACCCAGCAGCAACAGCAGCACGGCCGACGCCAGCAACAGACCCGCCGAACCATGCAGCGGCCCGGCGTAGGATCCGCTCTTGTCGAAGCCCGCGCCAAACACCACCGGCCCGAACCCGGCCCCCAGGGCGAAGAAGCCGTAGAGGGCGCCGTAGATGGCTCCATAGCCCTTCATCCCGAAATAGCGGGCGACCAGGAAGGCCATCAGGTCGTATTCCAGTCCCGCCGCGAAGCCGATGACGAAGATGGAGAGGGCCGTCACCGTCGTATCCGTGCCGCCCGAGGCCAGGTGCCAATAGGCCAGGGCGGGAATGGCCAGGAAGATGAAGGCCACGGCCGGCGCCCAGAAGCGGTCGATCAGCCAGCCGCCGAGAATGCGCCCCACGATGACCGACAGGCCGATCAGCGAGGCCAGCCACACGACGTCATCGGCGCCGAAACCGGCCTGGCCCAGGATCTTCTCCATGTTGGGGATCGACCCGCCGACCGCGAAACTGACCAGCAGGAAGGCGACGCCCAGCACCCAGAAACGCCAGTCACGCAGCGTCTGGCCAAAGGTCAGTCCCGGCGTCGCCGCCGACAGGGCCGCCTGGCGCGCGCGTCGCTCGGCGACGGTCTCGCCCGCCCCGCCGTCCTTGTCGCGGAAGAAGAACCACCCGACCGGAAGGGCCAGGATCAGCGGCAGGGCGCCGATAGCCACATAAGCCCCGCGCCACCCGAACTCCGCCACCAGCCAGGCCGTCAGCGGCTTGACCAGGAAGCCGAACAGGCCGGTGCCCAGAAGCGCCACGCCCAGGGCCAGGCCCTTGCGCGTCTCGAACCAGTTGTTGACCGCGCGCGTCCAGGTGATCGGCAGGGTCCCCGCCCCCGCCACGGCCATGACGGCCCAGGTGGCGTAGTAGAGCGGCAGCGACCCGTTCGACAGGGCGAACCCCATGAAGCTGAGGCCGAACAGGACCACCGAGGTCAGGGCCACCGGCCGGACGCCGTATCGATCGGCCAGCATACCCGCCACCGGCGCGGCCAGCAGCACCGTCAAGGTCATCACCGTCAACCCGGCCATGATCTGGCCGAACCCCCAGCCGAAGGCCTGGGCCAGGTGGGGCGCCAGGGCCCCCGTCGTATAGAGGGGCACGGGCGATAGCCCCAGCCCGATCCCCAACATGGCGGCGACCACCACCGGCCAGCCTTGGCGAAACTCGCCATATCCCTTCGCGTCGTCGCGCATCGTGCTCTTCCCCTCGGTGATCTCTGAAGTCAGTCCTTCGCGCAGACCTAAACCGCGCCCTTGTCGACCAGGCCCTGGATCGCCTTGCGTTGTCGCTCGGCATAGAAGGGCGGCGTGGGCGTGACGGGCTGGCCCGCCTCGTCCAGCAGGCTGTTGCGCGGCTGAATGTCGAAGCCTTCATAAGCTTCGCGCCATAGACCCATGGGCTGACGCGAAAGGATGTTGGCCATGCCGGGACGGCGGCGGTAGCGACGCAGACCCGAGATGTCGATCTCGGCGTATCCTGTCATGCTCTCGCCATAGCCCGCTTCCGCCAGCACCAGACCGCGATAGTCGATCACCTTCGAACTGCCGTCCGTCGAGGCGCGGGGTATGGTAATGCCGTCGATCCCGGCGCTGTTGGCCGAAACGACATAGGCCAGATTTTCTATCGCCCGCGCCTGTTTGGCGATGTTCTTGGGGCTGGGGATGGGCGAGGCCGCCTCGCTGGTGGGATGGACGATGACCTCGGCGCCGCGCAGGGCCAGGGCGCGCGCGATCTCCGGATAGAGGATTTCTTCCGACGAAATGGCCGCCAGCCGTCCGATCTCGGTGTCGACGACGGGGAACAGGGCGTCCCTGCCATAGACCTCCACATAGCGATCGTAGACGTCATAGGGACTGGGCGCGAACATCGACACCAGGCGCCGGTTCCGCAGCACCGTCTCCCCCGACGGCGCCACGACGAAGGAAGTCTGGAAATAGAGGCCGGGAAAGTGGGGATCGCGCTCATAGGCGTTGCCGCCGATGAAGACGTCGGCCTCGGTCGCGATCCGACCCAGCGCCTGATATTCTGGCCCGTCGATTTCCAGCGCCGCCTTTTCGGCCCAGACCGCCGCCGGCTCTCCCATGGGGAAGCCGGTCAGGAAGTACTCCGGCAGAACGACCAGACGCACATCCGTCCCGATAAACCGCTTGGAGCCGAGGATCTGTGCACGGATGCGCTCGAGCGAACGGGCCATCCGCTCTCGTGCCGCCTCGGTAGTCTGATCGGAATTCACCGCATCGCAGGCGGTCTGCAAGGCGAGAGCGATATAGGGCGAAGGAATTGACATATATCTATTAAGCCATTTCTGTCATAATGTTATACTTAAAGCACATATGAAGGCCGTGCCGGAACGGTCTCGGGGAGCCTTGGATGAGCGAAAACGAAACCTGGCCTTTGCCCGCGGCGACCCAGTTGGACGAGAGCCTGCCGACGCCGCTCTATCACCAGATCTATCTGGTGCTTCGAGAGCAGATCCGGTCGGGAGCCATACCGCCCGATGCCATGCTGCCAGGCGAGCAGCATCTGGCGCGGATGTTCAATGTCTCTCGCATCACGGTGAAGCGCGCGTTGAACGAACTGGCGGCCGACGGGCTGCTGCACCGGCATCGCGGACGCGGAACGATCGTCACCTCGGCGCCCGCGATTCCAGTGGTCAAGGGATCGTTCGACAACTTGCTGGAAAGCCTCCACATCATGGGGCTGGAAACGCAGATCGAAGTCATCGACGTCGCCAACATCCAGGCGGACGCGACGATCGCGAAATTCCTGGAAATCGAGACAGGCGCCCCCGTTCAGCGCGCGGTTCGCCGACGGATGCTGCAGGGAGAACCCTTCTCCCATCTCGTCACCTACATTCCCGGCGACATCGCCGAGCATTTTTCGATGAAGGACCTGGCGACCACGTCCCTGCTGACCCTGCTGGAACGCGCGGGCGCTGCGGTGTTCGATGCCGAGCAATGGATCACGGCGGTCGGCGCCGAGCCGTTGGTCGCGGCGGCGCTCGGGGTTTCGGGCGGCGCGCCGCTTTTGAAGGTCGAGCGTGTGATGCGCGACGCCCAGGGTCGGCCCGTGCAGCTGATCCATTCGCACTATCGTTCGGACAGGTTCCAGTACCACGTCAAAACTCATCGCAGGAAGCCGGCGGGCGGCGGCTGAAACAGCGGCGTAAACTCGCCGATCACCCTTGCAATGTGACACACATAAAATGATATAGGAATAGATCATTTAAGGGGACGCCGCATGATGCCCGCCACTTCGGACACGCCTCGCGCCATCCGCCTGCGCGACCCGAGAACAGGACAAACCGATGGCGTGATCGAGGCTCATTCCTCCTCCGCTTTGGCCGACATCGCCCGGCGCGCCCGCAAGGCCCAGGTCGATTGGCAAGCGCTGGGCTTCGAAGGTCGCATTGCCGTCCTGCGTCGCTTCGGTCAGGCCGTGGAAGCTCATCGCCCCGAAATCGCCGCCGCCCTGGAACGCGACACGGGACGACGTCGTATCGCGGGCATCGAGGTCGGCAGCCTGCACGGGACGCTGGCCGGCGCAGCCGCCGCGGCCGGCGCCTTCGACGCGCAGGACTGGATCGAGGGACGCGCCTCACCCCACATTCGACACTCGCCACAATGGGCGCCTTATCCCCTGGTCGGCGTGATCAGCCCCTGGAATTTTCCCTTCCTCCTGTCGATGATCGACGCCATCCCCGCCCTGGTGGCCGGCTGCGCCGTCATCGTCAAACCGTCCGAGGTGACGCCTCGCTTTGTGGCGCCGTTGACGGCGGCGATCGCCGAGGTTCCGGAACTGACAGACGTCCTGACATTCGTGCCCGGCGACGGCGCCACGGGTCAGGCCCTGGTCGATCTGGTCGATTGCGTTTGTTTCACGGGCTCCGTCCCTACGGGCCGTCGTGTGGCGATACAGGGCGCGGGCCGGTTGATCCCCGCCTTCCTGGAGCTGGGCGGCAAAGACCCCCTGATCGTGTTTGAAGGCGCCGATCTGGACGCCGCCGCCACGGCGGCCTTGAGAGGCGCAGCGCTATCGACCGGCCAGGCCTGTCAATCCATCGAAAGGATCTATGTCGCGCGTCAGGTGCATGACGAATTTCTGGACCGCCTCACGACCTTGGCCGACCAGGTCCGCCTGAATTGGCCGGACATTTCGCAAGGCGACATCGGCCCCATCATCTTTGAACGGCAGGCCGAGATCCTGCGCACGCAGATCGAGGATGCGCGCGCACGCGGCGCGCGCATCCTGACCGGCGGCGAGATCGAAACCCTCGGCGGCGGCCTGTGGCTGCACCCCACTGTCATTGCGGACGTCGATCACGACATGGCCGTCATGCGCGAGGAGACCTTCGGCCCGATCCTGCCCGTCATGGCGTTCGACGACGAGGCCGAGGCCGTGCGCCTGGCGAACGACGGCGAGTACGGTCTCTCGGGCGCGGTTTTCGCCGCCGACATCGAAACCGCCGCCCGTATCGGTCGTCAGATCGAAGCCGGCGCGATCAGTCTGAACGACGCAGCGCTGACCACCCTGTTCCATGAAGCCGGCAAACAGAGCTTCAAGTCCTCCGGCCTCGGCCCCTCGCGCATGGGCGCCGATGGACTCGCGCGCTTCCTGCGACGCAAGGCGCTGATCGCCAACACCGCCCCGCCCCTGCCCATCCAGGTGTTTTCAGAAGACGCCTGACAATCGAACTAGGCTCAGGACCCATTGATATGAGGCATGCGATCGGAATCAGACTCCTGAAGATTCTGGACCATGAGGGACCTGTATCGGCTGACAGACGAGCAGATGGCTCGGCTGAAACCCTACTCCCCAAGAGCCACGGCACGCCCAGAGTGGATGACCATAGGTGTTGAGCGGGATAGTCTTCGTCAACCACGATCGGCCTGCGCTGGAGGGATGCGCCAGCGGCCTAGGGGCCGCATAAAACGCTCTACAATCGCTGGAAGCGTTGGAATGAAGCCGGCGTCTTTATTCGGATGATGGAGGGACTGTCGGGCGCACAGACCGAGCGTCGCACGGTCATGATCGACGCGACCTATCTGAAAGATCGCCGCATGGCTTCAAGCCTCGTGGTAAAAAAGGGGGTCGGGCGGCCGATCGGTCGTACGCAAGGCGGCATGAACACAAAGCTTCACGCCGTAACCGATGCGAGTGAACGTCCGATCAGCCTGTTCATGATGGCGGGTCAGGTCAGCGACTACATCGGCGCCGCTGCTCTTCTGGACAGCCAGCCCAAGGTGCTATCGGTCTAACGCTAAATTGTCTCCACTTCACCTGGCGGAAGCCGCTGACCGGAGGGCCTGTTTGGTGAAACCACTGTCGTTCAAGCGCCACCGCGTCCCCGCGGCGGGCTGGTCCCCCCAACCGCGCATACAGCGACACAGCACCGTCTCATGCAGGCCCAAGTACCCTGGCCACTGCCCCGGCAGTCAGCCCGCTGTTGGCGACCCGATCAACGGCCTCACGCTTGAACGAATCCGGAAACACCTGAACACTCATCAGACATTCCTCTCCAGCTCCAAAAAGCTAGGGTCAGGCCCATACGGCCTCCCGCTTGAACGATTCCGGAAACACCCGGCGTTGAACACTCATCAGACATTTCCTCTCTCCAGCTCGAAAAAGCTAGGATGGGTATCCACTCAAACGAGGGAGGATCACTTGGCCATAAGGCCACGCTGTCCGACCCAGTCGGACGCGCAAGGGCTTTGGGCTGACAATACTATCTGAGGGAATTTAGGATGGGGAAGCTTTGCCTTAGGTGCGCTTAACCTGACAGCACCCCTGCCTCTACCGCTCGGAACGGGCGACGAAATAGGGCAGCAAGCCCGCTACGACACGGCGGCTGGCGTGGTCGTCTTGATGGAGCATGTCTCTGAGCGGCTCTCCGATCAGAGCTTCACCAAAGGCGCTCAGGGCGATGAAGAGGACGGCGGAGGACAGGCGTATCTGGCTGTCGTCCGAGGGATCGCCGAGCTTTTCCTGGATGGCGTGAACCAGCCCGTTCACCGCACTGCGAACGGGCTCTAGGTGCGACAGGTCGCCTTTCAGCACGATCCAGGCCGCCAGCTTTCCCGCTCCCCCTTCTGAAAAGGCGTCGAACACGGCGTTGACCAGTTCCAAGGGCGCCCCGTCATCCGTACGTAATCGAGCGATCGCTGTGTCCAGTGCGTGAGACAGGTCAGCGACCATGGACCCCATCAAGGCGGACTGAAGGCCTTCGGCGGAACCAAAATGATGGATGAGGTTGGCATGGGTCATGCCCAAGTCGTCGGCCACGGCCTTGAGCGTGACGGAGTCGGGTCCGCCTGCAAGCAAACGCGTACGTGCGCAGGCCAACGCCTCCTGGCGGGCCTCATCAGGGGTGCGCCGACGACGACGAACGCGCTCTATTGACATTGTTGTCAGTTACATCCATGTAGATAGCAAGTTGGTTAATCGTAGCGGGCGGAGAGGGCAAGTGGCAGCAGAACTATTGATCGACGACGGAGCATTCCAAGCCCCCGCTCGGAAAGCCGGCCGGCTTCAGCCCCGGCGTGTCGAACCGCTGCGAGCTCTGCGCGCCCTGCGTCGGCTGATCGCCAACAAGGAGGACACCACTCAGGTGTTCGAGATCATGAACGCCTTGGCTGGAAGCTCGGTGCGTCACGGCTATCACAAGATGCTGGATCAGCCCGAAGGCTCGCGACAGGCCTTCAAGATGGTCGAACTGGCCGACCGCCTGCATGATCGGCCTTGGCTGGAATCGATGCCCGAGGGATCGGTGGGCAGTGCCTATCTCCAGTTCATAGACGAGCGCAATCTCTCGGCCTATGGCCTCGCAGGCGAAAGCCAAAAGGTTGCCGACAGCGACATCGAGGCCGCCCACCCCTATGCTTGGTATGCGCGCCGTCTGCGTGATGTTCACGACCTGTGGCACATCCTCACCGGTTATCGCACGGACGCGCTGGGCGAGGCCTGCGTGGTCGCCTTTTCCCTGCCCCAGACACGGAGCGCCGGTTTTGGATTGATCGCCGCCGGCGTCGCGATCGAGGCAGCGAGGGCCCGCACGGGCTATCCCTGCGCGCGCGCCATTCTTCAGGCCTGGCGTCGGGGACGCAATGCGGCCTGGCTGCCGGGGCTGGATTACGAAGCGCTGATGGCCGAGCCGCTGGATCAGGCCCGCGCGCGCCTGGGCTTAGCCGGACCCACGCTTTACGATCAGATCCCCGTCGAGTTGCGCAACACCCTGCTGGCTCCCGCCTGATGTTACGCGTCGCGACCGCCCTGATCGTCGCCTGGATCGCGGCGGCGCCTGCTTCAGCCCAGGATGCGTTACTGGTCGGCAGATGGCGCACCGCCGCCCAGAACGGGGTGGTGGAAATCCATGCCTGCGGCCCCGCCCTGTGCGGCCGGATCGTCGACGCCGCGCCGCTGCGCCGCAATCCGGGCCAGAAGGACGTCCGCAATCAAGATGCGAGCCTGCGTGATCGACCCTTGCGAGGCTTGCGGGTGCTGGATGGCTTCACCGGCGGTCCGGCGACCTGGAACGGGGGGCCGCTATATGATCCCAACAGCGGCCAGCGCGCCCCGCGCGGAACCCTGACGCTGGTCGGGCGTGATCGGCTGTCGGTGCGCGGCTGTATCGCGCCGTTGCTGTGCCGCACCCAGACCTGGACGCGCGCCGACTAGCTTGTCGACGCCAAAGCCGAGGTAGGTGCAGGCCGCCGAACGACCAATAGGCTTGGCCGCCCACGTTGGCGGCGTCCTCTTGATCCACCGGCGCCCCGCGACGCACGGCCTGGACCAGTTCGTTCGCGGCGACCGGACGGGTCGGCCCGCCCCAACGATTATGGCGTTATAGGCCCTTTCGCCCATCCTGCTCCGCGCCAGCTTCACAGCGAAAAACACCTGAAATCCAGCCTCACTACGGACAATCATCAACCAACATCTCTGTCAATAGGTATTGACATGACGGTGAGTAGTGCGAAGTTGGCCGCAACCGTCGGTGGCCCCGCCCTGCCGAACGGACAATACAGGCGGGAGGAAACGCACATCATGCGACGGTTAGAAGCCGGCGCGCTCAGGGAGGACTTCATGGATTCAGCGGCCTGTATTCGCACGCGCCTCACGCTTTCTGCATCGGCGACCGCCCTCCTGATGATCGGCGCACCTGCATTCGCGCAGACGGCGACACCCGAGGCGAACCCGCCGGTCGCCGTCGTGGACGACATTGTCGTCACCGCCCAGAAGCGCGAGCAGTCCGTTCAGGACGTGCCGATCGCCGTCACAGCCCTCTCATCCGAAGCGCTGGAGTCGCGGCAGATCGAAGGTGGCTCCGAACTGCTGCGCGCCGTGCCGAACGTTACCTTCTCCAAGGCCAACTTCAGCATGTACAACTTCTCAATCCGCGGGATCGGGACCAAGGCCGTGTCCGCCTCCAGCGACCCTGCGGTCGCCGTCAGCTTCAACAACACGCCGCTGATCCGCAACCGCCTGTTCGAGCAGGAGTATCTCGATGTCGACCGCGTGGAGGTGCTGCGTGGTCCGCAAGGCACCCTCTATGGTCGCAACGCCACGGGCGGCGTGGTCAATATGTTCCCTCAACTGCCGCGCTTCGAGCGCGAAGGTTTCGTCACCGGCGAACTGGGCAACTACGAGAGTCAACGGGCCCAGGCCATGGTCAACATCCCGCTGGGTGAAACCTTCGCCGTCCGCGGCGCCTTCGCCCTGACCAAGCGGGACGGCTTCGACTACAACAGTTTCAACGATACCCACGTCAACGACCGCGACCTGTTCACCACCCGCCTGTCGGCCCGCTGGGAACCGACCGCCCGGTTCCGCGCCAATGCGATCTGGGAACATTTCGAGGAAGACGACAACCGCTCCCGTACCGGCAAGCAGTTGTGCACACGCGATCCAGGACCGAACCAGGTCGGTTCGGTCCTCGTGCCTGAGGGATTCTTGCAGGACCAATTAAGCCAGGGTTGCTTGCCGGGATCCCTGTATGACGACGACGCCTTCGGTACGCCGAATGGCGGATCGTTTGGCCCTGTTCGACTGCTGGCGATCGCCCCATCTCTCGGTCTGGACCTCGACTTCAATACGATCACCATCGTGCCGCTGGGCAGCGACCCGTATGAAGGCATCGTCCAGTCGAGGAATCTCAGAGAGATCGCGACCAACTTCGATCCGGTTTTCCGAGCCAAGAATGACATCTTCCAGGTCAATCTTGAGTTCGACCTGACCGACACCCTGACCCTGTATTCGCAGACGGCCTATGCCAAGGACGACTACTACGCCTCTCAGGACTATGCGCGTTATGTTTCCAATCCAGCCTTCGTCGACAGCAACCAAGTGTTTAACTTCTTCGGCGATCCGATCCCGTCGACGGCGACTCCGGGCGGTGTTTACACGGATCCACAACTCGGCCCATCAGATCGCATTCTCGCTGTCGACTTAAGCCGCTCCGACAACCGTCAATGGTATCAGGAGTTCCGGCTTCAATCTGACATGGAAGGCCGCTTCAACTTCAGCATCGGCGCTAATTACCTGGACTTCAAAACGCAGGATGACTATTTCGTATTCAACAATACGTTTTCTCTGATTGCGGAATATTTCTACAACTTCGCCAACCTGCCTGGCGGCGGCATTGGAACCGCGCCCTGCACTGATACACGACCGGGCGAGTGCGTTTACGTCGACCCCAATCCATTGGGAGAGATCAATGAAGAAGGTCACAATTACTTCCGCAGCAAGAACGTCGTCCACACCCGTTCGTGGGCTGTGTTTGGCGAAGGCTATTGGGACCTGACTTCTGACCTGAGATTGACGACCGGGCTGCGCTATACGGAAGACCGCAAGGACACGACCCCATATCCCAGCCAACTACTTCTGGGTTCAAGACCCAACGGTCTGCCCGGGCTAGGGACGGGAGGCTATGTGCGCCGGGGCTACTACGCGCTGCCGGATATCGAGCAGAAATGGGAGGCGGTCACAGGTCGTATCGTTCTGGATTGGTCGCCCACACTGTCGTTCACGGACGACACCTTGATCTACGGATCGCTTTCGCGGGGCTACAAGGGCGGCGGCACCAATCCACCCCGGTTGGATCTGAACCCCGCCGTTGTGCAATATCAGCCCCTCGCCAGCACCTTCGAGCCGGAATATGTCACGGCTCTTGAAATCGGCACGAAGAACACCCTGCTGGACGGCGCGCTGAGGCTCAACGCCACGGGTTTCTACTACGATTACAAAGACTACCAGGTTTCTCAGATCGTCGATCGCATCTCGCTGAACGAAAACTTCGACGCCACGATCTGGGGTTTGGAACTGGAAGCGGTCTACAAACCGACCCCCAATTTCCAGATAGACGGCAATCTAGGGTATCTGAAAACCCGCGTCGCCGATGGCGAAAGCTCTATCGACGTGATGAACCGGACTCAAGGGAATGAGGACTGGATCACCTTACGCCCCTGGATCCAGGTTCCGTCGAACTGCGTCGCGCCTCGTGAGCTGGCGGAGCGGATTCTGGACACCAACCTCGGCGACGCCCTGACGACATTCGCGCTCAGCGCGTTGTGCTCCGGCTCGTCACGGTTCGGCACCTTCAACCCCGCCATCAGTTCCAGCCTGCCGTTCTACAACTTCTATGGTTTCACCTACGATCCGCTGACCCAGGCCCCCAATGGCGGGCGCGGCTTCGAAGCCGATCTGAGCGGCAACGAATTGCCCAACTCGCCTAACTGGACCGCCAACATCGGGGCCCAATACACCTGGTTCATGGGCGATTGGAATCTTACAGTTCGGGGCGACTACTATCGCCAGGGTGAAAGCTTCTTCCGAGTCTACAATACCGAATATGATCGGCTGGAGGGCTGGGACAATCTCAACCTTTCCGTGAAGCTGGAAGACACAAGACGGGGCCTGACACTTCAAGCCTACGTCAAGAACGTCTTCGACGACGCGCCGATCGTCGATGCCTTCACCAACTCCGACGACACAGGCCTGACCACCAATGTTTTCACTCTGGATCCGCGGCTGTTCGCCGTGCGCCTGACCAAGAGCTTCTAAAGGCGCAAAACGCCTCGTCGGCACGCCGGCGAATTCGACTTGACCCGACCGCACTCGCGGTCGGGTCTTCCGCACCATCATGCTTTTACTATATTGAAAAATAACAATTTTTATTCTTGACTCATCAGTCTTTACGGCGTTGTTAATAGGCGTCCACACCTCGGACAGTCCAAATTTCACAGGGCCGATAAAGGCCCGCACTAGGGAGGACTATCATGATCAAGACCCTTTCCTTCGCCGCCGCAGCCCTTGCGACGGTCGCCCTCGCATCGCCATCGTTCGCCCAGTCGTTCTCACCCAGCACGGGGAACCTGTCGGGCTCGGGCGTTGTCCAGCTTCAACAGACGACCAATGTGAACTGCAACGTCTCCATCACGGCGTCGCCTGGTGCAACGAGCCGGCCTATCCCGACACGGAGCATCAGCGCCGGCGATTTCCTATGCATCGCCGTGGCGCCCTACGGTTCCTGGTCAGCGAATGTCGTGCCGGGATCGACCACGTCGATCTCGCTGACCATCGGCGCCAACACGGTCGCCAACGATCCCTGCTACGGCACGGTCGTGGTCGCCTGGGACAATGCGACCCGCACGGCCACCTTCAACAACAATGTGCTGCCGCCCGTGAATTCCGGCGGTCTGAACTGCACCATCGTCAGCGGCTCCATTCGCATCCCCGGCCTGCAGATCCTCTAGCCCCGACGCTGTCTGGCACTCTCTGCAACCTGAAAAGCCTTGGCCGGGCGTCTCTGACGTCCGGCCTTTTTCGCCTTCTCGATGCGCCATGCCAATGCGTATGGCCCGCATAGGTCACGCCGGATCAATGTTCCCGGCTTGATGCCCAGCAGATCTTGGTGATCGCGTAGATGCTGTCCTGCCTGTCGATCGTCGCCTTGACTGCGTTCGCGCAAGATGCCGAGGCCGCCACCCCGGCGCAACTCGACGAAGTCGTCGTGGTCGGGCGGCGGGGCGCCGCCAGGCTGGCGCCTGAGCGCGAGTTGGGAACCGAGGAGATCGACAACCTCGGCGCCTACGACATCGGACAGGTCATTAACCGTATCGGCGAAGACCTGGGTCTCCAGCAGCCGCCGCTGGTTATCGTCAACGGTCGTCGAGTGGTCGATGCCCGCAACTTCCTCGGCTTTCCGCCGGATGCCTTGGCCCGGCTGGAAATCCTCCCGCAACAGGCGAGCGCGGTCTATGGCGGCGACCCAGCTCGGAAGGTCGTGAACATCGTCCTAGTCCCCGAATTCAGAAGTCACGATGGCCTGGTTCGGGCATCGCGTCCCACCGCCGGAGGAACCTCGACACTGGCGGTCGACGCCCGCCAGTCTCAACTGAAAGAGACCGACACGCTCCTGTTCAGCGTCGAGGCGGCGCGGACGACCCCGCTCAGGGCGAACGAGCGATCAGGCGTCCTCGGAAACAGTCCCGCGCGTGAAGGCAGCACGTTGCGCCCCGCAACCCTAACAGCCGCAGCGAATTTGTCGATGACGGGCGCCATCGGCGGCTGGGCGACATCGCTGACCGCCAGCGCACAGGAACAGCGCAGCCGGTTTTCATCGCAGGTCAGGGGAACCGCCCTCGATACGCGACAAGCGACCAGCATCCTAAACGCGAGCGGCGGCGTCAGCGGTTCAGCCTATGGCTGGTCGGTCCGGATGGGGCTGGACGTCGTCGCCAGCGAAAGCCAACAAAAAGGCATTCTGGACCTTGCCGCCCGAACTCTGTCGGGCGTGGCGACCCTGTCCGCCGACCAAACATTGATCGACCTGCCGGCGGGGCCGATGCTGATGACGGTGGATGCGCAATATTTGCGCGCCCGCAACGAGGCCGCCGCGCCAGGCCTAGACGCGGCGCAGTCATCGCAGGCGCTCGACGTGAGGTCGGGCCTGACGCTGCCGATCTGGTCGGCGCTACAAGGCGAGCGAGCGAGCGGTTGGGGCGACCTCCTCGTCACACTGGGTGGGCGGCTGAGAACGATGGACACCGCAGGCGCAGACGGTCAGGGGCTTAACGCCGGCTTCGCCTGGACGCCATGGGGCCGGTATCGCTTTACGGGGCAATGGTCTCGCGCGACCGACGCTCCCACCAGCGATCAGAGGTTCGCCCCGCTCCTCTATGGCGCGCCGCAGACCGTCTATGATTTCCGATCCGGCGAAGCTGTGGAAGTCCTGAGCCTCACAGGCGGGAACCCAGACCTTCGGGGGCAGGAAACACGATCGGCGTCGATCGGAGCCTCGGCCGGACCGTTCGGCCGCTGGGGCATACAAGGCAGCCTCAATCTCCAGAGCACGCGATCGACCGACGCCATTGGCGCCCTGCCCGCCCTGACCCCGGCGACCGAAGCCGCCTTCCCCGACCGATACCTTCGAGACGCGAGCGGGCGTCTGTTCGCTATCGACCAGCGCACGATCAATCTGCAGGAGATCGCATCCGACACCCTCTCATCCGGCCTGACCGCCAACATCCCCATGGGCGACGCTGCGACATCCAGGCGAGGCTCGGTCCAGGTCTCGCTCACCCACACCTGGCGCCTTGCAGATCGTCTGACTATCCGCAACGATCTTCCCGCTTTCGACCAGTTGGCCGGAGATGGCGGCGGGGTCTCCCGGCATCAGGCGACATTGAGAATGGACGGCCGTCTGGGGCGCTGGGGTGCGAACCTGAATGCCGCTTGGCGCAGCAGCGCCCGCATTCGCCGCGACGTCGGCCAAGACGGGCCGCAAGACCTCCTCCTGTCGCCCTTGACAACCATCGACCTCAAGATCAGCACCGTGCTGGAGACGAAGCAGGCAGTGACGACGGAGACAGGCCGGCGTCGAAACGACGGTCTCCGCCTAGAACTGGAGATCGAGAACCTGTTCGACGCCCGACCGGATGCACGTCTCGGCAATGGCTCCCCCGCTCCAGGCTATGGCCGCAACGACCGAGACCCGCTAGGCCGCACTATACGCATCACGGCGAGCCGCCGCTTCTGATATCGGGGCGGCACCGGCAGTCTAACGCTATCTTGTCTCCACTGAATAGCCAAAAGGCAAAGTGGAACAGAGCGTTATGGGCAATTTCTCATTCAAGAGTCATCGGCACAAGCCAGGCGTCATTCGGCAGGCTGTCTGGCTCCGGTGCTGTCAGTCTAACGCTAAAAGTTCTCCACTTTGACGGCTGTAAGCCGATGGTGGGAAAGGCGTTTTTATGAGGCCTCTATCGTTCAAACGCCATCGGTTTCCGCCCGATGTGATCCGGCATGCGGTGTGGCTGTATTTCCGGTTCAGCCTCAGTTTCCGTGACATCGAAGAGTTGATGGCCCAGCGAGGCATCGACGTCACCTACGAGACGATCCGGTGCTGGACTATCAAGTTCGGAACGTTGATCGCCAGGCGATTGAGGAAGAGACACGGGCCTCCGACAGGACGCTGGCATCTGGACGAAATGGTCTGTCAGATCGGCGCAAAGCGTATGTATCTGTGGCGCGCCGTCGACGCCGGAGGCGTAGTTCTGGACGTTGTCGTCCAGCGACGACGGGATACTGGCGCTGCGTTGAAGCTGCTGAAGAAGCTCCTGCACAACCAGCCAGTCGAACCCGAAAGCATCACGACGGACGGACTGGCGTCGTATGGCGCGGCTCTGGATCTGCTGAAACTGCGCCATCTTCACCGACCGGGCCGGCTTCGAGACAACAATCGCGTTGAGAACGCGCACCTGCCGATCCGACGACGAGAACGCCAGCAGCAGGGGTTCAAGTCCCAGGCCTCAGCCCAGCGTTTCCTCACCACCCATGCGGCGATCTACAACACCTTCAATCTTCAACGCCACCTGATCAGCAGGCCCACCCTTCGGCGCTTCCGCGCCGACGCGGATGCCGCATGGACGGTGGCCGTCGTCTGAAACTAGACGGGGTAGGGGCCTTTCAACTTGGAAAAGTTATCCTGACAACACCTCAAGCTGTCATTTCTCCTGCAAGCGGCTCAGGCGCGCGCGCGTTCCACTTCTTGTTCCAGCCGGGTCAGAATACCTTGCCGGAGCCGTTTTCTTTTCCTGTTTATCGCTACAAATGCGCCGATTGCGGCAAATGGCCACCCAAAATAGGCAAGCACACCAAGGACTCCCGCCAGCAAAGCGCTCAATGGGTGGGTCAGATAGACAAGGGGGGACGCCAAACCCATAGAGACCATCATCGTCCCGATAAAAATCCCGACGAACCAAAGGCATCCCAATGGAGCCGGGCTGAGCCAGCTTACGCGCGACGCAAGCACCTTCGACTTGCCCGTCGTGTGGTTAACCACCGCTATCGGGTATCCGCGCCTTGATGCCTGATCTCCGGCATGAACAATGGAGACGCGGTGTCCTTCGCGAACCCCAAAACCCAGATCGGGGAGCGAGGCCTCGAACTCGCCGCCATCATCTTCGCGAACGAATATACGCACCATTTCGGTCGAACTGGTGTGCGTCGTCGTGGATGGGCCGGAGATATTCCCGGTGCCATTGACGACCGTACCACTGCCGCCGGTGGTCGTCACCGTGGTGTTGGTCTCCACCCAGTGTTGCAGGGCGGCGACGAACCCGCTTCTCTCAAAGACGTAGAGCTGATCGAGCGAGGCGATCTTCCCAACGTCGGTCATGGCTTGCACCATGTCATGCTGCGCCCGTTCTCGCTGAAGGTTTTGGGGCCGGTGACGGTGATGGTCAGGCCGCTGCCATGACCGAGCGCCCAGCGGTTGCCGTCGACGTTGCGGAACGGGCCGATCGGCGTGTCGCCGTCGATCTCCGACCAATAGGTCCGCGACAGGCCAAGGTAATCATTGGCCGCCGCCGCGTCGGCGCAGCTCTGGTTGACGGCGTATTTCCCGAACGGGACGGGCAGGACCGAGGCTGTGCCGGGCCGGACGCCCCCCGAGGCGGGAGGCGTCGGCGGAGGCGCAACAGGCGTCACGGGGCGCGGCGCTGCCGCAGCCTCTCCATCCACGCAGCGGGCGAGCGCGTCGAGCGCAGCACCTGAGCCCGCGAGGTTGTAACGCCCGATGCTCACGACCTCGCCTTCGATCCCCCCGACATAGGCGTAAACCGAACGCCCGATGCGCAGATTGCGGATGGGCGAGAATTTCGGGTCGTCGCTTTCTTTGAGAACAGTGACGAAGCCCAGCCCGCGCGGCCCTTGCCGCACGATGGCGTCCGGGCCTTCCGAGCCTGCAATATCGTTGATGACGATCACGAGGCCATAGGGTGTGCCATCCGGCCCCGGCACGTCCTCGCCCTTCTGCCCTGGCCGATAGGTGATCTTCGGGCTTTCCAGCCGCAGGATCAGTTGTCCCGGCAGGCCGCGCGCCTGCATGACCTCCATCGCGTAACCGCCGCCGTAGGTTCGCAGGGCGGAACAGACAGCGCCGCCCTGCGCGTCACCGATCCGGGTGATTGTCCAGTCACCGACGCCGTTCGCAGCCACCTGCGCGGTGGCCGGGCTGGCTTGCAATATCGCAGCCAGAAGAGCCGGGAGCAGCGCCCTTCTCACGACGCAGAAACCTCGGTGCCAGCATTGCGCTGAAACTCCGCAAACACCTCGTCAATGACGCGGATGTTCTGCTTGGGCCGGGACCGGATGTAGAGACCAAACGGCACCAGCATCGCCGTGGCGATCAGCCCGATGATGGTCAAGCCCAGCAGCGCGCCGATCGCGATGAAGCAGAGACCTGCCATCTTGGCGGTATTCTGCGTCGCGATCAGGCGGGAGCGGACGGACGTCAGCACGTCGATATCTGTCGATCCGGCGCGCTTGAACTCGCCGCGCACGATGGCGTGATCCAGTTTTCGGGGAAACAGGGGATGTTCCATGGTGATGCCCTCGCCGTTGCTCTCATTGGGCGGGGCAGCTCTGTCCGATCCCCCGCTTCGACAGCGAGGCATAGAAACCCAACGCGCTCCGCGTCTTGAAGCTGTTCTCAAGAATTTCTAAAGACGTATCGGAGGGGGAACGACATGCACGGCAGCAACGCATCGCGGCGACGCAGGCGGCTTTGGCGGTTTGCCGGAGCCGAGTTCGATGAGGCGAGCTGGACGCTGCGCATCGACGGCCAACCGGTGCCGTTGGAGGGCAAGCCGCTTGAGGTGCTGCACGAACTGCTGCTGCGGGCGGGCGAAGTCGTCACCAAGGACGAAATCCTCGACGCGGTATGGCCGGGCGTGGCGGTGGTCGAAGGCTCGCTGCCGACCGCGATCTCCAAGCTGCGCAAGGCGCTGGGCGAGCGGCAGGACAATATCATCGAGACGGTGCCGCGCGTCGGCTACCGCCTGACCTGTTCGGTCAAGATCGAGGCGGTCGAATCTCCCCTCGCGCCCCGTTTCACCTTTGTCGCGGGCGACGCGGTGCCGGGGCGCAAGCAGTGGCAGCTTGTGCAGCCCCTCGGCGATACCGGGGCGGAGGATGTGTGGCTGGCGCGTCAGATCAAGACGGGCGAGCAGCGGGTCTTCAAGTTCGCCGACGCGCCCGATCGCCTTCGTGCGCTCAAGCGCGAGGCGGCGCTGTCGCGGGTGGTTTTCGCGGCGCTGGGCGCGGCGGCTCCGCTTCCGGCGCTGCTGGAATGGAACTTCGACGGCTCGCCCTTCTTCCTCGAATACGCCTATGGCGGCCCGGACCTGATCGCCTGGGCGGCTCAGTCGGGCGGCCTTGCCGCCATTCCGCTCGACCGGCGGCTGGCGGTCGCGGCCCGCATCTGCCGCGCGGTGGCCGAGGTCCATGGGTTGGGCGTGCTGCACAAGGATTTGAAGCCCGCCAATATTCTGATCGCGAACGGCGACGCCGCGCCGGTCATCCGGCTGGCTGATTTCGGCAGCGGACGGCTGCTGGACGACACCGTTCTCGACAGCTTCCAGATTACCGACCCTGGCTCGCTCGACGCCGGTTTGGAGGACGGCGAGCCGCGTTCGGGCACGCTGGCCTACCGCGCGCCCGAACTGACGGGCGAGGCCATCCCGACCGTCAAGAGCGACATCTACGCGCTCGGCCTCATCCTCTACCAGCTTGCCGTTGGCGACTTCTCCGCCACGCTCGGGCCGGGATGGGAGGACCATATCGCCGACCCCGTGCTGCGCGGCGATATTCGCGCGGCGGCCGAAGTCTCCCCCGAACGTCGCCTCGCCAGCGCGGATGAACTGGCCGAACGGATCGAGCGGATCGAGGAGCGCCGTCAGGATGCCGCCCGCGATGCCGAACGGGCGACATGGCTGGCGGAACAGGAACGGCAGGCCGAACGGCGGCGAGTGCGCCGCCCGTGGGTGCGCGCGGCCGTTGTCGCCGCCTTGATCGGCCTCGTCGGCACATCCGCGATGGCCTGGCTTGCCTCCCGCCAGCGCGATCAGGCGCGGCAGGCACAGGCGCAAGCGGAAGCGAGCTACGCCTTTCTCGCCGATGATATTCTCGCCAGTCCCGACCCCTCAAACGCGAACGGCGCCAATGAGCGGCTGGTCGATGCGGTTCGCCGCGCCAGCGCGGGTATCGACCGCCGCTTCGCCGACCAGCCGCTGGTGGCGGCGCGTCTTTATGCGACACTCGCCCGCGCCTTCGACCAGCGGTCGGAATATGTCGCCGCACGCGACTATTACGATCGTGCGTGGCAGTGGTTTACCCGCGCGGGCGCGACGGCGAGCGTTGAGGCGAACATCATGCGCCTGCAACGCGCCTCGGCAGAGGCGTTCTCGACCCATCCCGGCTCGCTCGACCGCGCCCGCGCGCTCGTCGCGGCGGCCCGTCGCGATCTTGGCGAACGCACCAGGTCGGGCGAGCCGGCGGTCTGGCTGGACCTTGCGGAAGGGACGATCGCCATGGTGGCCGAGCAAGTCCCTGTGGCGCGCGACCATTATGCGCGCGCGGCGGCGCTCGCCGACAAAATGCCCGACCAGTTTGACGAACGGCAACGCCTGAACATGCACCAGCGGCACGCTTTCGCGCTGGCGCGGTTGGGTGAGACGGCCAACGCCGTGCGCGAACTGACTCCGCTTGTTGCCGCGATGAGCAGGCTTCAGGGGCCGGACAGTCCCGATACGCTGCTGTTGCGCCTCAACCTCGCGCAGACGAAAGCCAACAGCGGCGACTTTGCGGCGGCGTTGGCCGACATCAACAGCCTCCTGCCAAGCCTTGAAGCACGCCTGGGGCCTGAGCATCGCCATACGCTGCTGGCGTTGAGCGTGCGGCAGCTCGCGCTCGGCTCGCTCGGGCGGTATCGCGAGGCGGCAGTCGATGGCGAGCGTGTCTGGCGCGCCGCTGCCGCCAAGGACGGGGCGACCTCCTTCACGGCGGTCGCCATGCGGTCGGACCTCGGCACCACGCAATGCCGCGCGGGTGACTATGCGAAGGGCGAGGCCAACACGCGCGCCGCGTATCAGGCGGCGCGCGCCGCCGCGCCCGAGGAAACCGCGCTCGCGCAAGCCATCCGCGTCGCGGTTGCGGATTGCCTGATCCCCCAGCACAAGGAGGCTCAAGCTGCGCCGCTGCTCCGCAACGTCGACCGGGTGCGGGTCAATCAGCTTGTGGGCGATGCTCATTGGGATGCGGGTCTGGACCTTTCCCTTGCGGAAGTGGCGTTCGCGAGCGGAGATCGCCAAGAGGCAATGTCCCGGCTGCGGGCCGTCAATGCGGTCTACACCAAACCGCCTGCTGATCGTTACGTCGCAGAGCGGCTTGAGAGATTGCGCAGGGCGCTTGGTATGTGAGGCGCATGGCTGCGCCGTTGTAGCGATGAAATAGTCATTGTCGCCAGTGCTGTCAGTCCAACGACAACTTGTCTCCAGTGAACGGACTGGTGGCGGAGTAGGCGCCATCAGGAGGCGAGCGCCTTCCACTCGGCCAGGGCGGCCAAGCGTTGGGTTTTGTAATTTGCTCTATTTGTGAGGTGGCGATCCAGATTGAAGTGATTGTGGAAGGCGGCGTGGACGGCGCTGAATTTCTGCAGGGTCTTCATCTGGCGGAACCGCTGCATGGCCCGTTCTCGTCGTCGAAACGGCAGGTGTGAGTTTTCGATGCGGTTGTTGAGCCAGCGGCCCATTTTCTGTTTCTCGGCGCCGCCGATCTGATTCAAAACAGCCCTGTAGGATCGCAATCCATCGGTGAGGATCGCTTTGGCGGGACCGTGCCGGCGCATGGCTTTCTTGAGGAATTTCAGAGCTGCGGCCTTGTCCCGTGTCCTGGTGACAAAGGATTCTAAGATCTCACCTTCGTGGTCGACGGCGCGCCAGAGGTAATGGCGTTCGCCGTTGATCCGGACGAACATCTCGTCGAGATGCCAGCGCCAATGGGTAAAGTGGCGCATGGCCTGGACTCGCTTCCTGCGGATCTCGCCGGCGAACATGGGGCCGAACCGGTTCCACCAAAGCCGGACCGTCTCATGGCAAATATCGATTCCGCGCTCGGCCAGCAGATCTTCGACCTGACGGAGCGAAAGCGGGAAACGGACGTACATCATGACGACGGTTCGGATCACCTCCGGAGAGCTGTCGAACCATCGAAACGGGTTGTCGGACTTCGCCATATGGCCACGCTATCTGACCTGATCGGGGATACAACCCGTTTGGGCTGACAAGACCCACCGGCCGGCTTTGGGAAAACAATCGGGCGGAGAACTCCCACCTGCCGATCCGACGGCGAGAGCGACAGCAGCAGTTGTTCAAGTCCCAGGCTTCAGCCCAGCGTTTCCTCACCACCCACGCCGCGATCTACAACACCTTCTACACCCAACGTCACCTCGTCAGCCGGCCCACGCTTCGACGCTTCCGCGCCGGAGCCGACCAGGCATGAATGGCGGCTACAGCCTAAGATTTCGCCGCGTGGGGCAAGTTGCCGGCTTGGAGCACTTAGCCTGACAGCGCTGTTCCAAGTTGTCAGTTCCAAATGACTTGATGACGCAAGCGATTCATATATTTTGGAATTAAGTCCCAATAATTGGGTCGTCATGAATCATAGGGAAACGGTCGGTTTGTTTCGCAACGCACCACTTCGCGGATTGATGGCAAGTGCGAGCATCAACTTCCTCATGGCCTCGGCGTTCGCCAATGCTGAAGTTCCACGTTTGGAGCGGTTGGATCGGTCCGTCGTCAGCACACAGGCCCACGACGGCGGAACGTTGCTTCAATGGCGGCTGCTGGTGACGGACGCTTCAGATACTCGCTTCGAAGTGTTCAGGAATGGCGCCAAGATGGCCAGGACAGCCGCTGCTGACGCGACGGAATGGCATGACGTAAACGGCGACCCGCTGGCGCGTTATGCGGTGCGCCGCGTGGGCGACGAAAGCCTTACTGACGCGCTGGACCTGCGTGAGGGCTATCTCACAATCCCGCTGGATCGCCCAGATGGCGGCGTGATGCCCGACGGGGTGGCCTATGAATACGAGGCCAACGACGGGACGGTCGGAGATCTGGACGGCGATGGCCGATACGAAATCATACTGAAATGGCAGCCGACGAACGCCAAGGACAACGCCTTCGCCGGCTTCACCGGCCCGACGCTGATAGACGCCTACACGCTGGACGGGCGGCGGCTGTGGCGCATCGACCTGGGGCGCAACATCCGTTCGGGTGCCCACTACACCCAGATAATCGTGCAGGACTTCGACGGCGATGGACGGGCTGAGGTTGTGCTGAAGACCGCAGACGGCACGATCGACGGCGCCGGTCGGATGATCGGCGACGCCGAAGCCGACTGGCGCGAGGATGACGGCGAAATCCCCAGCCGCGACCGCACCGGCGCCGAGCAGAAGCCGGACGGAACCCTGGCGGCGGGCCTGACCGGCCGCATCCTGTCCGGGCCGGAGTTCATCACCGTATTCGACGGCCGCACCGGCGCGGCCCTGGCCACCGCCCCCTATGTCCCCTCGCGCGGTCGATCCGGAGACGAAGCGACGCCGGAAGAGATGGCGGCCCTCTGGGGCGACGGCTATGGCAATCGATCCGAGCGTTACCTGGGCGGCACGGCCTATCTGGATGGTCGTCTCCCCAGCATCGTCATGGCGCGCGGCTATTATGGACGCACCGTTGTCGCGGCCTGGGACTGGCGCGACGGGCGGCTGAGCCAGCGCTGGGTGTTCGACAGCGACCAGGCGCCCGAAGGTTACGCCGGTCAGGGCAATCATCAGTTCAGCGTGGCGGACGTGGACAACGACGGACGTCAGGAGATCGTCTATGGCGCCATGGCGCTGGACGACGACGGAACGCCGCTGTGGACCACGCGGCTGGGCCACGGCGACGCCATGCACGTCGGCGATCTGGACCCGACGCGGCCGGGGCTGGAGAAGTTCGGCGTCCATGAGAACGTCGGCGGCAACGGCGGCGTCGGCTCGGCCATGGTTGACGCCCGCACCGGAGAAATCCTGTGGCGGACGCCCGGCCAGCACGACGTCGGGCGCGGCGTAGCCCTGGACATCGACCCCCGCTATCCGGGCGCCGAGGTCTGGGCGTCGAACGGCGGCGACCTGTATTCGGCGGACGGACGGGTCATCGGCCACACCCGGCCGCAACAGATGAATTTCGGCGTCTGGTGGGACGGCGACGCCCTGCGCGAACTGCTGGACGGGACGCGCATCTTCAAATGGGACTGGCAGAACCAGCGGTCCGTCCCCCTGCTGAGCACCGAGGACGCGGCGTCGAACAACGGCACCAAGGCCAATCCGGTTCTGGTCGCCGACATCCTGGGTGACTGGCGCGAGGAGGTCGTGTGGCGAACGCCGGACAGTTCGGCGCTGCGCATCTATGTGACCCCGCATCCGACCGCCATCCGCCGCGTCACCCTGATGCACGACGCGCAGTATCGATCGCAGGTGTCGGGTCAGAACTCGGCCTACAACCAGCCCTCGCACCCCGGTTTCGCCTTCGACGCCGTCCCGCCGGCGGAGCGCGGGCGATGAGGGCGAACCGACGCGGGGTTCTGCTGGGCGCCGCCGGTCTGGCGGGGTGCGCGAGCCTGCCCCGATCCGGCGCACGGCGTCTTTACGCCGACGACTTCCGCCACGGCCTTGGTCAGTGGCTGGTTGAACTGGAGCAGAGACAGGGAACGGTGCGGGCCGCCGACGGGGCGATGATCTTCGACGTGCCCAAGGGGGCGACCGCCTGGTTCCGGCCCGAACTGACCTCGCCGGTCGAAATCCGCTTCACGGCCGAAGCCGTGTCGGGCGGCGGCGCCCATGACCGGGTCAGCGATCTGAACTGCTTCTGGATGGCCGACGATCCGCGCAGTCCCGGCGCCCTTCTGGCGCGGCCCCGGTCGGGGGCCTTTGCCGACTACGACACCCTGCGGACCTACTATGTCGGGCTGGGCGGCAATTCGAACACCTCTTCGCGCTTTCGCCGCTATGTCGGGAACGGAGAAAGGCCGCTGCTGCCCCAGCACGATCTGTCGGCGCCGGACGACCTGATCGCGGCCAACCGGCCCTATCGCATCCGCCTGATCGCCGACGGGTCGCGCATCGAATACTGGCGCGACGACCGGCGCATGTTCGCCCTGGACGACCCCGCCCCCTATCGTCGCGGCTGGTTCGGCCTGCGCACCACCTGGAATCACATGACCGTCCGGGACTTTTCGGTCTGGACCGTCGCCTAGTTTGAGGAAGCCGATGAAGAAGCATGCCCTGATCCTGGCGCTGGCCCTGGCGGCCCTGACGCAGACAGCCCTGGCGCCCTGCGCCCAGGCCGAAACCTACTGGGCGCGAAGCTGGAACGCCTCGCCCGTGGCCGCCGCACCCGACCGCCGCCCTCCGACGCTGAAGGATGTCACCGTGCGTCAGGTGGTCCGCGTCAGCGCGGGCGGCGACCGCTTCCGCCTGCGCCTGTCCAACGAATACGGCCCCGTCGTCGCCCGGATCGAACGGGTGCGGATCGTGCAGTTGGCCGACGACGGAAAGCCCGTGCCCGGCACGGCGCGCGACCTAACCTTCGACGGATCGGCGGGCGCCGTCCTGGCGCCGGAAGCGCCCCTGCTCAGCGATCCGGTCGATCTGGCCCTGCCCGCGCTGGCCCGCCTGTCGATCAGCCTTTATCTGCCGGACGAGGTGGCCGATCCGACCATCCACCTGCTGGGCCTGTCGTCCGGCTGGATCGCGCCCGGCGATCAGACGGCGGCGGCCGAACTGACGGACCCGGTGCTTGTGACCCAACGCATCCTGATCTCGGGCATAGACGTGCAGCGGGCCGAGCCGGGGCGGGTCATCGTCACCCTGGGCGATTCCATAACCGACGGCGCCAACGGCACGCGCGACGCCGACCGGCGTTGGCCCGACCTGCTGGCGGCCCGCCTGCAAGCGGCGGGTCTGACCTCGGTGGCGGTCGCCAATGCCGGGATTTCCGGCAACCGCATCCTGAAGCCCAAGCCCGGCCTGGGTGTCGCCGCCCTGGCCCGGTTCGACCGCGACGTGCTGGCCGTGCCCGGCGCGACCGATGTGATCGTGCTGGAGGGCGTCAATGACTTCGGCATGGCCTGGCGCGACCACGATCCGCAGCCGCCGACCCCCGCCGACCTGATCGCCGGCTATCGCCAGATCATCGCCCGCGCCCATGCGGGCGGGCTGAAGGTCAGGCTGGCGACCATCCTGCCCTACAAGGACGCCAACTACTGGTCCGAACAGGGCGAGGCGACGCGCCAGGCCCTGAACGCCTGGATTCGCACCAGCGGAGAGGCGGACGGCGTCATCGACTTCGACGCCGTGATGCGCGACCCGGCCGAGCCGCTGAAACTGGCCGCCGCCTATGACAGCGGCGACCATCTGCACCCGAACGACGCCGGTTTCCGCGCCATGGCCGACGCCATCGACCTGACGCCCTATCGGTGAGACGCGAACGGCGGCCTGACGTGGATCAGGCCGCCAGCATGTCGCGCGTCATGCCCGCGACGGACTTGGCCCCGGTCAGGGTCATGGCGACGCGCATTTCCTTTTCGATCAGGTCCAGCAGGTTCTCGACCCCCGCCTGCCCGTCCGCCGCCAGCGCATAGACGAAGGCCCGGCCCAGCAGGACGGCGTCGGCGCCGAGCGAGATCGCCCGCACCACGTCCAGACCGTTGCGAACGCCGGAATCGGCCAGGATCTTCAGATCGCCCTGAACCGCATCGGCGATGGCGGGCAAGGCGCGGGCCGAGGACAGAACGCCGTCCAGTTGGCGCCCGCCGTGGTTCGACACCACGATCCCGTCGGCGCCGAGGCTGACGGCGTCGCGGGCGTCCTGCGGGTCAAGCACGCCCTTGATGATCATCGGCCCGTCCCAGAAGTCGCGGATCCATTGCAGATCCTTCCACGAGATCGACGGATCGAAGTTGTTCGCCAGCCAGCCGATGTAGTCGGCCAGCCCTGTCGGCTTGCCCAGATAGGCAGAGACATTGCCCAGATCGTGCGGCGTGCCGCGCAGGCCCACGTCGAAGGCCCACATCGGATGGGTCATGGCCTGGATCATGCGGCGCAGGGGCGCGTTCGGCCCGCTCATGCCCGAATGGGCGTCGCGGTAGCGAGCGCCGGGGGTCGGCATGTCGACGGTGAAGACCAGGGTCTTGATCCCCGCCGCCTTCGCCCGCTCCAGCGCATTCTTCATGAAGCCCCGGTCGCGCAGGACATAGAGCTGGAACCACATGGGCCGGTCGATGGCGGGCGCCACCTCCTCGATCGGGCAGACCGAGACGGTGGATAGGGTGAAGGGCACGCCGCGCGAGGCCGCAGCCCTGGCCGCCTGAACCTCGCCCCGGCGCGCGTACATGCCCGTCAGACCGACCGGCGCCAGCACGACCGGCAGGCGCAGCGTCTCGTCGAACAGCCGGGTTTCCAGGCTGAGGCTGGTCATGTCCTGCAGCACGCGCTGGCGCAGGGCGATGGCCTGCCAGTCCTCGACGTTGCGCCTCAGCGTCTGCTCGGCGTATGCGCCGCCGTCGATATAGTGGAACAGGAAGGGCGGCAGCTTGCGCCGCGCGGCCTCGCGATAGTCGCTGGGGGACGAGATGATCATGGCCGCGCCTTACTGGAAGTTGGCGAAGGCCCCGCCGTCGACCAGCAGGGCCGCGCCGGACATGTAGGACGCCATGTCCGAGGCCAGGAAGGCCACGACCGAGGCGATGTCCTGGGGCCGGCCCAGCCGACCCAGCGGAATGCGGCCTTCCATATACTCGCGCTTCTTCGGATCGGCGAGGTCGTCCTTGTTGATGTCGGTGGCGATGGTGCCGGGCAGGACCGAGTTGCAGCGGATGCCGTGACGCCCCAGGGCCACGGCGCAGGACTGCATAAGGCTGTGCACCCCCGCCTTGGTGGGGGTGTAGTGGGTCTGCATCTCGCCGCCGACCAGGGCCGAGATCGAACTGATCGCCACGATGGCGCCGCCGTCGCCCTGTTTGACCATCTGATTGGCCGCCGCCTGCACCATGAAATAGGCGCCGTGCAGATTGACCTCCATCGTCCGGCGCAGGGTCTTGGCCGGCATGTCGAGGAAGGCGTGGAAGGGGCAGATGCCGGCGTTGGAGACGAAGACGTCGACCCGGCCCAGCGCCTGAACGGCGGCGTCGACGAAGGCTGCGGCGCTGTCGGGCTGGGCCACGTCGCCGTCGACGGCGATGGCGCGGCGGCCCAGGGCCTCGATCTCGGCGACCACTTCGGCGGCGGCCGCATCGTCGCGATAGGTGTTGAGGGCCACGTCGGCGCCCTGACGCGCGGCCTCGATGGCCGTCGCTCGTCCGATGCCCCGCGATGCGCCCGTGACCAGGACGACCTTGTTCTCAAGCAGCATGGGGACTCCCGCGATGGTTCGGCTTCAGGGTTTGGGCGACCAGCCCAGATCGGCGCTGATGGCGTCGGCGGCTTCGGTCACGGTCTTGGTCAGTTCCGTCATCCGGGCGTCGGACATATACTGGGCGGCGGAAGACACGCTGAGGGCGGCGACGATCTGGCCGTTGACCGAACGAATCGGGGCGGCGACGCAGCGGATCTGATCTTCGTTCTCTTCCAGGTCGAAGGCGTAGCCCTTCTGGGCGTAGCCATGCATCCGCTCCAGCCAGACGGCGCGGGCGGCCGAGTCGAACTTGGCGCCAGGCTCGGCGTAGAAGTCGATCCAGTCCGCCTCGGTCTTGTCCAAGATCAGCGCCTTGCCCAGGCCGGTCGAGGCGATGGGGTGGCGTTCGCCCAGGCGCGAACCGATGTTGATGCGACGTCGTCCCGAGACCTTGTCAAGATAAAGCGCATGGCGGCCGTCCAGCACGCCCAGATGCACGGTGTCGTCGGTCACGGCCGACAGCTGCTCCAGCCATGGCCGGGCCACGCGCGGCAGGTGCATCTGCTGGCTTGCGGCATGGCCCAGCTCCAGCAGCTTCGGCCCCAGCGAATAACCCTCGCGCGGACGAAACGACAGCAGCCGACGCTCCACTAGGGCCGAGGCCAGACGGTGGGTGGTGCTGCGCGTCAGCTCCAGCTTTTCGGAAAGTTCGGCCAGCGGCAGCGAGCCCTCAATCAAGGCGTCGATGACGTCCAGACCACGCAGCAGGGTCTGGCTGCCGGACGCCTTGGCCCCCGCCTCTTCTTCCCCATCGACCTGCACGGTCTTGATTGACGACGATCGTCCCATTTCGTAATCCTCATTCTCAGAATGTAGCAAAACGCGCAAGTCGTCCGTTGCCACGCGGGTGACATTGACGTGACGCACGGAGGAAAGCCAGTGAAATCCCGCATTATGGGAGCAGATCGCCATTTTTCGGTGATTGCGCGATGAGCCGCGTGCCTCGCATCAAACACGTCCGCGCCTTTGTCGTGAAAAACGACGGAAACGGCGGCGGCGCCGACTATCACGACCAAGGCGACGGCCACTGGATCGACGACCATATCGCCACGCCGATGGCGAAATATCCAGAATATCGCCAGAGCCGCCGAAGCTTCGGCATCAATGTGCTGGGCACCCTGGTCGTCGAGATCGAGGCCGAAAACGGCGTGGTTGGCTTCGCCGTGACGACCGGCGGCGAACCGGCGGCCTATATCGTCGAGAAACATCTGGCCCGCTTCCTGGAAGGCCGCGATCCGTCCGAGGTCGAGAAGATCTGGGACCAGATGTATTTCTCCACCCAGTACTACGGCCGCAAGGGTCTGGTGGTGAACGCCATCTCCGGCGTCGATTTGGCGCTGTGGGACTTGCTGGGCCGCCTGCGTCAGGAGCCGGTCTTCGCCATACTGGGCGGTCCAGTGCGCGACGAGCTGACCTTCTACGCCACCGGCGCTCGGCCCGACAAAGCCAAGGAACTGGGCTTCATCGGCGGCAAGATGCCCCTGCACCACGGCCCGGCTGAGGGCGAGGAGGGTCTGCACAAGAATCTCGCCGAGCTGGAGGCCATGCGCAACGCCTGCGGCGACGACTTCTGGCTGATGTTCGACTGCTGGATGGCGCTGGACCTGAACTACGCCACACGCCTGGCGCACGAAGCCCACAAACTGGGTCTGAAGTGGATCGAGGAGGCGCTGAGCCCCGACGACTACTGGGGCTATCAGGCGCTGAAGAAGAACGTCCCCAAGGGGATGCTAGTCACGACCGGCGAGCATGAGGCCACCCGCTGGGGCTTCCGCATGCTGCTGGAAATGGAATGCTGCGACATCATCCAGCCGGACGTCGGCTGGTGCGGCGGCGTGACCGAACTGATCAAGATTTCCGCCATGGCCGACGCCAAGAGCGTGCTGATGATCCCGCACGGCTCATCGGTCTATTCCTATCACTTCGTGGTGACGCGCCATAACAGCCCGTTCGCCGAGTTCCTGATGATGGCCCCAGGCGCCGACGAGGTCGTGCCGATGTTCCATCCGCAGCTGATCGGCGAACCCGTCCCCGTAAACGGCCGCCTGAAAGTTCCAGATACCCCCGGCTTCGGCGTCGAGCTGAACCGAGACATCGCCCTGCATCGCCCCTACGCGCGTTAAGACGAAAGCCCTTCCTCCACCATGAAACTGCTGCGTTACGGCCCCAAGGGCCAGGAAAAGCCGGGCACGCTGGACGCCGAAGGGCGTATCCGCGACCTGTCGGGCGTCATCGCCGACATCACCCCGGATCAACTGCATGGCCCCGCCCTCGACGCCCTGAAAGCCATCGACCCCACCACGCTTCCTCTGGTCGAGGGCGAACCGCGCTATGGCGTGCCGGTGAACGGCAGCCGCAAGTTCATCGCCATCGGCCTGAACTTCGCGGATCACGCGGCGGAATCCAACCTGCCGATCCCGGAAGAGCCGGTCGTCTTCACCAAGGCCATCACCTGCCTGAACGGGCCGAACGACGACGTGGTCATTCCGCGCGGTTCGGAGAAGACCGACTGGGAGGTCGAACTGGGCATCGTCATCGGCAAGCCCGCCTCCTACGTCGCCAAGGAACAGGCCCTGGATCACGTCGCCGGCTATGTGTTGATCAACGACGTGTCCGAACGCGCCTTCCAGACCGAACGCGGCGGCACCTGGGACAAGGGCAAGGGCTGCGACACCTTCGGGCCTGTCGGCCCCTGGCTGGTCACGACCGACGAGGTCGGCGACGTGCAGAACCTGGACATGTGGCTGGACCTGAACGGCCAGCGGATGCAGACCGGCAACACCAGGACCATGATCTTCGGCGTCGCCGAGATCGTCTCCTATCTGTCGGAGTTCATGACGCTGGAGCCTGGCGACCTGATCACCACCGGCACTCCCCCCGGCGTGGGCCTGGGCCAGAAGCCGCCGCTGTATCTGAAGCCGGGCGACACGGTGCGTCTGGGCATCCAGAAGCTGGGCGAACAGGGCCAGACCTTCGTGGAGTGGACGCGATGAACGCCTATCGGGACCGTTTCGCGGGCCGCGTCGCCGTCGTCACCGGCGGCGCCTCGGGCCTGGGCAAGGCCGCCGCCGCCCGCATCGTCGCCGAGGGCGGCAAGGTGGCCCTGTGGGACCTGAACGCCGACGCGCTGAAGGCCGCCGCCGAAGAGATCGGGGCCAGCCATGTGGTCGCCCTGGACGTCGCCGACGCCGATGCGGTGGCCGCCGCCGCCGAACAGACGCACGGGCTTCTGGGCGGCATCGACATCCTGATCGCCTCGGCCGGCATCACCGGGGCCACCGTGCCGGTGCAGGACTTCCCGCTGGACAGCTGGCGCCGGGTCATCGACATCAATCTGAACGGCGTCTTCTACTGCTGCCGCGCCATCACCCCCTTCATGCTGAAGGCGGGCTATGGCCGCATCGTCAACGTCGCCTCGGTCGCGGGCAAGGAAGGCAATCCCAACGCCTCAGCCTATTCCGCCTCCAAGGCCGGGGTCATCGGCTTCACCAAGTCGCTGGGCAAGGAACTGGCCGGCAAGGGCGTCATCGCCAACAGCCTGACCCCCGCCACCTTCGAAAGCCCCATCCTGGAGCAGCTGCCCCAGAGCCAGGTCGACTATATGCGCTCCAAAATCCCAATGGGACGCCTGGGCGAAGTCGAGGAAAGCGCCGCCATGGTCTGTTTCATGGCCTCCGAGGAATGCAGCTTCACAACCGCCTCCACCTTCGACACCTCCGGCGGAAGAACGACATACTGAGACCGGGACACGACATGGGCGGCTGGATTTTCGGATGTCGGCGCGCCCGTGTCGCGACCGGAGCGGCGGCGGTCATTCTGGCGCTCGGCGGCCTGCTGTCGCCGGTCGCGCGGGCCCAGACCGCCGACGCCCCATCCAGTCTGGCCCAGGACGATCTGCTCCAGACCCGAACCTACGGGTTGAGGCCGGGCGAGGACGACGCATCCCTGACCCTGTTCGCGCCGCAGAACGGGCGACGCAGCGGCGCGGCGGTCATCATCGCGCCCGGCGGCGGCTATGTGAACCTCGCGGGCAATCTGGAGGGGCGGCAGGTCGCCGACTGGTTCGCCGCGCGCGGGATCAGCGCCTTCGTGCTGAAATACCGTCACGGCGCGGGCCGTCCCCTGCCCCAGCCGATCGAGGACGGAGAGCGCGCGGTTCGGTTCGTCCGCGCCAACGCCCGCGCCTTCGGCCTGGACGCCGACCGGATCGGCCTGATGGGCTTTTCCGCCGGCGGCCATCTGGCGGCCATGACGGCCAGCCTGTCGGACGACGGCGACGCCGCCGCCCCCGATGCGGTCGAGCGGGTCTCAAGCCGTCCCGATTTCCTGATCCTGGCCTATCCCTGGCTTGAGGCGACCGATCTGAACGCCGAGGGCGGCTCCGAATACTGCCGCTTCGCCCGCATGGCCCGTTGGGATTGCGCCCCTCGGGACTATGTCGCCTATACCCCCCTGCCGGGCGTCGTGGCCAAGGCCCCGCCGACCTTCATCTATCACACCACCGACGACGCCTTGGTCCCGGTTCGGGGTTCGGTCGATCTGTATTCGGCCTTGGCGACGGCGGGCAAGGACGTGGAGATGCACCTGTTCGCCCACGGGTCGCACGGCTCGGGCCTGGGCGGCGCCGACCCCGCCCTGACTCTGTGGCCGCAGGCGCTGGACGCCTGGCTGCGGGCGCGCGGTTATTTCAGCAAGGAGGCGCAGCCCGCGTCATGACGTCCGGTCTTCGCATCATCGACAGCCACGTCCACCTGTGGGACCTGTCGCGCGCCCGCTATGGCTGGCTTCAGGACGATCCCCTGCCGAACAATCCGGCGGGGGACATGACGCCCATCGCGCACCGGGACTATCTGCTGGACGACTATCTGGCCGATACGGCGGGCTGGCGCGTGGACAAGATCGTCCATGTCGAGGCCGGACAGCCCAGGGGCCGGCAACTGGCCGAGACCGACTGGCTGCAAGCCCTCGCGGACCAGCGCGGCTATCCTCACGGCATCGTCGCCGGGGCCGATCTGCTGGACCCCGATCTAGACGCCCTGCTGGAGGCCCACGCCGCGCGGCCGAACGTGCGGGGCGTTCGCCAGATCGTCTGCTGGCATGAAGACCCGCTGAAGACCTATACCGACCGCGACCTGCTGCTGGACCCGCAATGGGTCGCGGGGTTCGCCAGACTGGCCCGGCATGGGCTGTCGTTCGATCTGCAGCTCTATCCATCGCAGATGGCGACGGCGGCCGCGATCGCCGCGCGCCATCCCGACATTCCGTTGATCGTCAATCACGCCAGCCTGCCGACCGATCGCGACGCCATCGGCATGGAGCGCTGGCGCGCCGGGCTGCGCCTGCTGGCGGCCCAGCCGCAGGTGTCGATCAAGATTTCCGGCCTGGGCATCACCGACCGCGCCTGGACGCCGGATTCGATCCGTCCCATCGTCCTGGAGTGCATCGACGCCTTCGGGACCGAACGGGCCATGTTCGCCTCGGACTTTCCCGTGGAAAGCGTCCACGGAACCTTCGACGCCTTCTATTCCGCCTTCGACGCCATCACGGCCGACTTCTCGGCCGAGGAGCGGGATCGGTTGTTCGCCGGCGCCGCCGAGACGATCTACCGCCTCTGACGCCGGCGCGCAGCGGCGATCACGACCTGTAGCCCAGACGCGCCGCCGCCTCTTCCAGACTGTCGCCGATCAGGGCCAGATTCTCGATGGCGGCCAGGCTCCATTGCGCCGCGTCGTTGGTCGACACCTGCGGGTCCTCGTGGATTGGACGCAGCACCTCGGTCCCGCCGACCGTGTCGCCACGTGCGTTCAACAGGGCGCGCAGCTTGGCCGGATCGTTGCCCAGGAACTCGCTCCAGGCGCGCTGGGCCAGGGCCGCGTCCCGCTCCTCGTGCGCGGCGTAGGCGGTCAGGCGCGAATGGGCCTCGGTCAGCGACCGCCCCGGCGGGACCTGGCCCAGGAGGCCCGAAATCTCCTGCGGCGAGGCGTTGTAGTAGCGGCAGTACTCCAGCCACGCGCGGCGGTAGGACGGCACGTCCAGCAGGTCCAGCAGCTCGGCGTTCATCTCCGCCACGCCGAAGACGGCGTTCAGATGCGACACGGCGACATAGTCGCCCTGGCCCTGATAGCGGCCGGTGGCCAGGTCGAATGGCGCCTCCCCGGCGAACCAGCGGCGCTTCAACCCGCCGATGGTGGTCATGCCGTTGACGATCCGGTCGCGCCAGCGCCGGTCGCCCGTCCGCTCCCATTCCGTCAGCCAGGCGGCAATGAAGGCGCCCCACGACGTGCCGAAGCCGGACACCACCTGCCCCTCGGGCACGACGCGACCCGGCGCGGGCGGCAGCTTGCGCGAAATGTCGACGTTCTGAAGCGCATGGTCCGAGGTGTTCAGTTCGCGCATCAGGTCGCCGACCCGCTCGTCCGCCGTCAGGAAGTAATAGATACGGCGATAGGCGACGTTCGAGACGCGCGGCTGTTTGGACGAATCCGACCAGTGCTGCACCCCGTGGCGCGTGCCGAACCCCTTGAACCGGCCCAGGTGATAGACGTCCACCTCGCCCGTGTGGCGCGTCATGGCCTCGGCCATCTTGAACAGATCGGCCCGGCCCGTCCGCAGATAGCTGGTCCACAGCCACAGGTCGGTCGAAAGCTCGGAGTTGTCCCAGGCGTATCCGCCCACGTCGTAGCGCCACATATGACGATCCGGATCGTAGGTGTGCATCACGTCGCCATAGGACCAGAAGCCGTACCAGCGCCGCTGATCGACCTCTTGAACATAATGATCCAGCAGATGGGTCAGACGGCCTTCCAACGCGGCGCGGATCGGCGTCGACGTATCGGGCAAGGACCAATCGCCGAACACGCCCGCCACATGCAGCCGCTCCGGCTCGACCGTCAGACGCGCCGGATCCGCGACCTGTTGCGCCATTGTGGAGAAGACGTCGTGCGACGGGGTCGCGCCCAGCGCCCACAGGGTCAGCTCGGACGTGCGGGCGATGCCGTGCGCGTCGTCCCAGCCAGCCTCATAGTCCTCATAGGTGATGTCCAGACCGACCAGCTCCTCGGCCGTCGTGTCCATGCCGTTGGCGCTGCGATAGGGGCGCAGGTCCATGGCCGGCGCCTCGGGCGACCACATCCAGGCGGTCAGCTGGGCCGTGTCCGTATGGGCGTTGCGGATGTCCAGCGCGACCGGCGCCCGCTGCCAGAAGTCCTTCAGGCCCAGGGCGACCCCGCCCGAGACGCCGCCGACATAGGCCAGGCCCCGGCTGCGTTTGCCGGCATTGGAATCGATCCAGGCGTGCCCCTCGCTGGTCCGCTTGCGCAGGGTGAAACCGTCGGGCGACAGCTGGTTGAAGGCGAAATCGCCCCATTCCGGCACCCATTGCAGGCCGTCGTTCTTCAGGATGTCGGGCAGGTCGGCGAAGGCCACCGCCCGGCCCTCGATCTGGGCCTGGCGCACGGCGGCGGTCGGATTGGCGCGGGTGCGCAGGCCCGTCAGGGTGCGGACCGCCTCGCCCCACACGCCCTCGCCCTCACCGGCGATACGGATGTGGCGGTTATAGCTGGCGTCCGTCATCGGCGTGTCGGCGACGACGCCCAGGCCGCGAATGAAGTCCGTCTTCGGATCGCCATCGAAGATGAAGCTGTGAACGATCCGCACGGCGTCGGACCCGGCGTAGAAATACAGCCGCACCGACACCGGCAGCCACTCGCGCGTCCCATCGGTGTGGACGCCGTCCAGCTTGATCACCGCGCGCACGGGGCCGGACTGCTCCACCACCGCCTGACGGATGCGAACGCCGTAGCGCGAGGACTTCACCGCCCCGCCCGCCTCCAGTTCCGGCTTGTCCTGCGACAGGGCGACCAGCGACAGCTTGCCGACCACGGGCCGACCCGCGCGCGTGGCGCCGGAGACCAGGGCGTCGCCCGACTTGGGCACCCGCCATTCCAGGTCGCCGACCGTGACGACGATCTGCTGGCCCTGATCGGCGGCGCGAACCGGCTGCGTCGGCGCGGCCGGGGCGCCGGGAACCAGCGTCAGGCCGTCCATCGCCGCATCGCCCGTCACGGCGTGGGCCGACCATTTCAGCGAGCCGTCGGGCCAATAGGCGATGGGCCAGGACTGCACCGGCGTCGCACGACCCGCGCCGTCACGCACGCCGAACGACTGATTGGGACGAAGCGCGCCGCGCGGCCACGGCACGCCGAAGGTCGTTCCGTCCAGACGTGCGGGCTTCTCGCCATCCAGCCAGCGCAGCGGCGTGGCGGGCGCGGCCTGGCGCGGCGCGGCGATCGCGGCGCCCGACATGGCCTGAGCCGCCGCGAGGGCGCCCGCGCCCATCAGCAGGTGACGCCGAGAAGGTTGGAACGACATGGTCAACTCCCGCCGCCCCAGCGGCGATTAGGCTCTGAAAAACAAACGGCCGCCGCCCGCTGGGGCGACGGCCGTGATCGCCGCGACGATCAGTATTTGTAGGTCGCGCCGAGGAAGAAGCGACGGCCCGAATAGCCCCGATTGATCAGACGGATGTCGCCGGCGTAGGTCGACTCGTCCTCCTCGGTCAGGTTCTTGCCTTCCGCAAAGAGCGTCAGCCCCTTCAGACCGGGCTTCCACGAAATCTTGCCGTCCAGATAGCCGGTCGGTTCCTTGATGACCGGGTTGCCCGACTGGTCGGCCGCCGTGACCAGATACTGAGACCTGTAGTTATAGGCCAGACGCGCGTTGATCGGCCCCCGCTCGTACCACAGGGTCGCGTTGTAGCTGTCGCTGGACAGGCCGGGGTAAGACAGTTCTGAACCATCCAGTTGGCTGTAGACGCCCACGTCCGACGCTTCCTGATAGGTGTAGTTCAGATCGACCCCGAAGCCCGACAACAGCCCCGGCAGGAAGGTGAAGGCGGTCTTGGCCGTCAGCTCGACGCCCGAAATCTTGGCGCCTTCGCCGTTGATGAAGCTGTTGTAGTAGTACAGGACCCCGTCACCGAAGACGTCCCGTTGCCCCAGGCTGGTGCGCGACGGCAGGTAGAAGGTCTGGATGTCCTTGTAGAAGAAGCCCGCCGAAAGCTGGGTGTCGCGGTTCGGATAGAACTCGAACGACAGGTCGTACTGCGACGCCTCATAGGGCTTCAGATCGGGGTTGCCCGCCGAGCAGCTGTCCGGACCATCGTCCGCCGTCCCATCGTTGGCGTAGTTGATGGTGCAGGTCATGTTCGGGATCAGATAGTTGTACAGCGGCCGCGCCATCAGCTTGGCGTAACCCACGCGCATGCTCAGCTTGTTGTCGATCAACCAGGCGTTGACGTTGAAGCTGGGCAGCCACTTCGTATAGTCCCGAGTCTGCTCGACCAGGGTGTTGGACACCACGGCCGTGGTCGCGACACCGTTGACCAGGCGCGTCTCGCTGCGGGTGAATTTCCCGGCCGTCTGGGTCTGGGTGTGAACCCGTCGCAGTCCTAGATTCCCGACAAGATCCAGGCCGAAGATCGGCAGGGCCCAATCCAGGCGGACATATTGGGCGTCCGTCTGCTCCTTCACCCGGTAGGGGATTTGGTCGTAGGTTTTTCCGTCATTGCCGACGCCGGAATACAGATTGTCCAGATTGAAGTGGGTGGTGTCTAGGTTTTGGGCGATGGCGTTAAAGTTCGGATACAGCCAGTTCGCAGGCAAACCACCGCCAGCGTAATGGAAATCGGACGGCAGCGGCGTCATCGCCGAGGCGAAGACCGAGTTCGAGAAGGCCCGCGACCAAGTCTCGGTCGTGTTCCAGTAGCTGGTCTGATACGGGTTGCCATACACCGGCGCGGTCTGGTCGATCGTCGCCGCGTTATCCACCCGCGCCGTCGAGTTGATCGAATTGGCGTAGATGACGATGTTATCGATTTCTGACGCCAGATTGGCTCCAGGGCTGACGATGAAGCCGCCGTAGTCGTAACCCTGAGTTTCTGCGTTGGAGTAGCGACCGCCGAACTTGATGTTGGTCAGGAAGGTGGTGCGGGGATCAAAGTCAACGTCCAGCTTGTACTGATCTTCGCTGTTCGACGACTGCGAGGGCCGGTACTGGATTTGATACTGGCTGACGGCGGCGGCGTCGGCGGGCGAAGCGCCCGGAGCGAAGGTGAAGATCGGCGCCGAGGTGCCCGGCTCCAGGCTGACGACCAGACCCGGCGTGTTGAAGCTGACCGAAACGTTGTTCGTCTGGCTCAGCGTTTCACTCTTGGCGTTGGCGCCCAAGAAATCCACCTTGAAGCGGTCATTGTACCACTTCAGTCCATAGGTAATGTAGTCGGAGGTGGTTTCGTACTGGAAATCACGCGACGAGATGCTGAAGGACGTGTCGCCGCCTCGTCCGGAGGTGCCGAGGCAGCTGCCCACCCTGTACTGGATGACGTTGTGGTTCGCATCCACGACCACGCCCGGCACACTTTCCGCCGTGGTCGTCGTCACCCGCGGGCAGCCGGCGGCGTAGTTCAGGCGATCAAGGCTGGTGAAATCCGTGCCATAGTTGATGTCGTTCAGCTGCTGCGTCCGCTTGTTCGTCTGATAGGTGACGAAACCACGCAGATTATCGGCGAACTTGTACTCCGCCGTGAATTCACCCGAAGTGCGCTCATCTTCCCGCGTCCAGACGCGGTAGCGGGGGATGCGCGGATTATAGTCGTACCATTGGCTTTGACAGGCGGTGCGCGCCTGGGCCGTGGTCAGCGTGTTTGCGTCCGGCGTGGTTATTGTGGCGCAGGCCGCTTCGCTGCCGATGGACGCGATGTAGTCGTTCACCGCGCGGCTGTAGGACTGGTTATAGTAGTTGACCGTCTTCTCCGGCGAATTGTCGAAATCGGCCAGACGCGCCCAGGAGTGGTCGTCGTAGAAGTCGCCGCGCGTCAGGACGCTGTCATAGGTGACATTGGCCATCAGGCCCAGGCGACCGTCCAGCAACTGCGTAGCGCCAAAGAAGCTGGCGCGGGGCTTCCAGTCCGGCAAGGTGTCCAGCTTTTGACCCGACACGGTCATCGAGAAGGTGGGGTTACGGAAATCCAGGGGCTTGCGGGTCTGCACCGACACCGTGCCGCCCACCGCGCCTTCGGTCATGTCGGCGGTGAAGCCCTTGAAGACGTCGATCGACTTGACGATTTCGGCCGGCAGTTCGCGGAAGTCGTTGGAGCGGCCGCCGCCGCCATAGACGTTCAGATTGCCCGCCGTGGACAGGACGCTGACGCCGTTGATCTCGACCCGGTTCAGGTCCGGCTCGACGCCGCGAATGGAGACGGCGTTGCCTTCGCCGAAGTCACGCGACAGCTGAACCCCGGTGACGCGGCCCAGGGCCTCGCCCACGTTCTTGTCGGGAAACTGGCCGATGTCGTCGGCGACGATGGAGTCCGACACGGTGCCGGCCGAACGCTTGCGGTTCATGGCCGACTGAAGGCTGGAGCGCGTGCCGACCACCACGACTTCGTCGACGGTGGAGACCGGAGCGGTCGAAGCCTGGCTCTGAGCCGTGTCCTGCGCGGTCGCTGCGCCCGCGGCGCCCAGCATCAGGGCGGCGGCGCCGGCGGTGTACATGAAGCGGCGAGCCAAACGCCCGTTCGATTGTGTCGTCACTGAAAATCCTCCTCCGGCCTGGGGCCTTATTGTTTTGATCGACGCCTTCGCGGCCGCTCCCCGGCGGTTCATTCTCTGAAGGCGGTGTCGCGGGCCATGATCGCCCGCCGTGTCCTCTCAGGTCGTCGCCGCAGACCGGCGGCCCTGCGGACCCCGCTCCTCCCGGCGCGCCTTGCGCGCTTCCCTCCTGCAAGCGGTCCTTTTGCGGACTCGAATTCTTGTTGCGAGAACAGCTATAGCACCTGCAGCGATTTGTGCCAAATATGAATTTGTCGTCTCATATTTTGAGAAATTAGGCTTGGAGCGTAAAAAACGCCGTCAGGACAGCCTGTTGCGGCCCCACAGTTTTTCGAAGGGCCAGCCGGTCAGGCTCTCGACCACCGATTTGGCTTCAGGCGTGGAGGGTTCGGTCGCTCCCGCGCGCAAGCGGTCGATCTCGCTCATCAGAATCTTGTGGCTGGGTTGATCCAGACGGAAAGACCAGGACAGGATCGCGCCCGCCCCCATGACCAGGATCGGCCCTGCGACCAGCAGCCCAGCCACCGTCGCGACTGCGCCCGGCGTCTGAACCACGGCGACGCCCGCCGCCCCGGCCTTGGGCGAGACATAGCCCCCCGCCTCTATGATCCAGCCCGTCAGGATGATGGCGCCGGACTGCGCGACCTTGCGCACCAGCGTCATGACGCCGGCGAAAATGCCTTCGCGCCGCTGCCCCGTGACCGCTTCATCGACATCCGGCAGATAGTTGTAGACCGACCACGGCACGAAGTTCAGCGTGCCCCGACCCAGCCCCGCCAGAACAATCGGTCCCAGCAGCCAGAAGGCGGCGCCCAGGTTGAACCCGCCCGAGACCGGATTGATCAGGGCGAACAGATCCTGACCGCCGATGCTGGGCCGCACGAAATAGAAGGCCAGCAGCAGCACCAAGGCGCTGGCGAAGAAGCCCGCCGCGATCCGGTAGGCGATCACCGGACCGATGCGGATGACCAGGTGGATCGCCGCCATGACCGAGAGCAGCTGGGCGACATACATCACCGTCATCATCTGCGAGATCATCACCGTCGCGCCCCGCATCACCGTGGCCACGAAGATCGGGAAGGCGGTGTTGAAAATGTCCTGCGAGATATAGCCGCCCAGATAGATCGACAGATGCTGGCGGAAGGCGCGGATGCGCAACGTCGAGAACAGGTCGCGGAACATGTTGACCGGGATCAGGGCCGCCCGGCGCAGGTTCAGCGGCTCGGCCTTCATCGCCTTTTCGTCGTTGGTGAAGGGCCGTTCCCAGGTGAAGATCACCACCAGGATCACCACGGCGCTGAACAACAGGCCGAAGATGGCCGCCATGATCAGGAAGGTCTGGGCCGAATCCTTGCCGCCGAAGTTGTTGATGATCAGGGTCGGCAGATAGGAGGCCAGGATGGCCGAGCTTTGCGCCACCAGCATCCGCGCCCCGGCGAACTTGGCCTTCTCCTTGTAATCCTTGGTCATCTCGGCCGCGAGCGTCTCCCACGGAATGAGAAACATCGTGTACAGCAGCTCAAAGAAGATGAAGGTCGTCAGATAATAGACGAAGGTCTGGCCGCTGATGAAGATCAGGGCGAAGCTGGGCAGCAGCGGAATGGTGATCAGCAGGAAGATCTTCCTGCGCCCCACCGTTCGCCCGATCCAGGTGTGGCGCAGATTGTCCGACACATAGCCGATCAGCGGACAGGTGATGGCCTCCAGCAGGCGCGGCAGACCCAGAATCAGGCCCGCCTCAACCGGCGTCAGGTCGCAGAAGGTCGTGAAGAAGTAGAACAGCCAGCCGGTGATGACGGCCTGCGCCCCCGCCCCCAGCATGTCGCCGGAGCCCCAGCCCCAGTAGTTGTACCAGCGCGGGCTGCGGGGGGACGATTGCGTGGACGTCATCTCGACTTCTCCAGACCGCGCCGCGTCAGATGTACTGACGCAGGAATTCACCCAGGCACAGGATCGCCAGGGACTGGCCGTAGGGCATGGAGGTCAGGGGAATGTCCTTGTAGCCCTGCAGATCGTCGAAGACCGGGGTGCCGAACGACACCTGCTGCAGCTCGCCGTCGTCCGAAATGTTGGCCAGGACGCCCTTGACCGCCTTCAGCGCCATCGGGGCGTATTCGGCGCTGATGTAGCGTTTGCGGACCGCCTTCAGGATGCCGTAGGCGAAGCCGGCGGTGGCCGACGCCTCCAGATAGCTGTCGTGGTCCGGGATCAGGGTGCGCCACAGGCCGCTCTCGTCCTGATGCTGGGCCAGGGCCTTCACCTGGGCCTCCAGCGTCTCGATCAGGAAGCGACGCAGGCTGTCCTCGGGCGGCAGGTCCAGCAGTTCGATGAACTCCGGGATGGCGATCGTGACCCAGCAGTTGCCGCGCGCCCACAGGGCGTCGGCGAAGTTGTGCCGTCCCAGGAAGGTCCAGCCGTGGAACCACAGGCCAGTCTTGCGGTCGAACAGATATTTGATGTGGATGAGGAACTGCTTCTTGGCCTCCTCGACATAGTGCGGGCGGTCCAGCACCAGGCCGATCTTGGCCAGCGGCAGGACGCTCATCATCAGTGTGTCGTCCCATAGTTCCTGCGGGTTCTCGTCATTGAAGACGATGTGCTGGAAACCGTCCTCTTCGGTGCGGGGCAGGCCGTCCATCAGCCATTCCGCCCAGGTGTCGAGGTAGGGAATGAAGGTCTGGTCGCCCGTCTGTTCGTACAGATAGGCCAGGGTCAGGAAGGGCGAGACCGTGTTGATGTTCTTGGTCGGCGTCCCGGCGGCGAAACGGTCGCGGAACCAGTTGAGCATGATGTCCAGCGCGGCCGGATCGTTGGTCTGCTCATACAGTTTGTAGATGCCATAGAGGCCGATGCCGTGGGTCCATTCCCAGTCGTTCCAGCCCTTGGTGTCGATCACCCGGCCGTCTTCCAAGCGCAGCAGGAACTCGCCGGTGTCGTCCTTGATGTTCACCAGATTGTCCATCAGGCGCGCGATGGCGTCACGGACGTCGGCGTAAGGCAGGTCGTGGATCAGGTTCGGCATCGCGGATTCCCAAGGCGCCGGGGCGCCGTCATTCACATCAGGGCGGAGATGATCAGGCAGGGATTTCCACGGGCGCGACGGCGACAAGCCGTCACGCGCGCCCTTGGCCTTCCCGACAGTTTCCACCCTATTCTCGAAAACGACGCCTAGCAACGCCGTCCCATTTCTTATATGCCACTCTCATTATGTGAGCATAAATGCCCCGTCAAGAACGGGGCCGAGACTCTGTAAAGCCTTCGGGGCGGCCGTTCGGAGAGGACGGGCGTCGCGACCAACCTGTTCGAGGCCAAAGACCATGTCCGACCCCATGTACGACAAGATTTATCAGGCGACCCACCCGGACATGATGGACGGCGCGACGAACCAGCAGCTGCGCGACCGCTATCTGGTCGGCGGCCTGTTCACGCCGGACAAGGTCAGCCTGAACTATTCGCACAATGAGCGGATGGTGCTGGGCGGGGCCATGCCGGTCGCCGGCGCCCTGAGCCTGCCGACCCATTCCGAGCCGGCGTCCCTGGCGGGCAAACCCTTCCTGCACGCGCGCGAACTGGGCGTGGTCAACATCGGCGGCGCCGGTTCGATCACCGTCGACGGCGAAACCGTCGAACTGGCCTTCCGTGACGGCCTGTATGTGCCTATGGGGTCGAGCGACGTCACCTTCGCCTCGAAGGACGCGGCCGAACCGGCCCGCTTCTATCTGATCGCCATGCCGGCCCACGCCCGCTACGACCTGACCAAGATCTCGATCGAAGAGGCCGTGCCGCTGGAGATGGGGTCGCTGGAGACATCGAACGAGCGCACCATCTATCAGTACATCGTCCCGGCCAAGGTGAAGTCCTGCCAGCTGCTGCTGGGCGTGACGGTGCTGAAGCCCGGTTCGGTGTGGAACACCATGCCGCCGCACCTGCACGACCGCCGCTCGGAAGCCTATCTCTACTTCGGCCTGGGCGAGAACGACCGCGTCTTCCATTTCATGGGCGAGCCGGACAACGCGCGCCACATCGTCATGGCCGACGGCGAGGCGGTGATCAGCCCGCCCTGGTCGATCCACATGGGTTCGGGCACCTCCAACTACACCTTCATCTGGGGCATGGGCGGCGAGAACCTGGACTATACCGACATGTGCAAGCTCGACATCTGCCAGCTGCGCTGATCGGGACAGGGGAGAGACACACCATGAGCAATCCGTTTGATCTGACCGGCAAGGTGGCGCTGGTCACGGGCGGCAATGTGGGTCTGGGTCAGGGCATCGCCCTGGCCCTGGCCGAGGCGGGCGCCGACATCGTTTCGGTGGCCCTGTCCGATTCCGACGACACGGTCGCCCAGGTGAAGGCCATGGGCCGCCGCGCCCACGCCGTCGGCGCCGACCTGACCTCCATCGAGCCGGTCGAGCGCGTGCTGGCCGAGGCGCTGGAGGCGATGGGCCGGGTGGACATCCTGGTCAACAACGCCGGCCTGATCCGCCGCGCCGACGCCGTGGACTTCACCGAGGCCGACTGGGACCTGGTGATGAACATCAATCTGAAGACGGTCTTCTTCATGAGCCAGGCGGTCGCCCGCCTGTTCATCAAACAGGGCGACGGCGGCAAGATCATCAACATCGCCTCCATGCTGTCCTTCCAGGGCGGCATCCGCGTGCCCTCCTACACCGCGTCCAAGTCGGGCGTCGCCGGCCTGACCAAGCTGATGGCCAATGAATGGGCGCCGCACGGCATCACCGCCAACGCCATCGCCCCCGGCTATTTCGCCACGGCCAACACCCAGGCCCTGCGCGAGGACCCGGTGCGTTCGGCCGAGATCCTGGGCCGCATCCCCGCCGGCCGCTGGGGCCAGCCCTCGGACCTGGGCGGCGCCGCCGTCTTCCTGGCCAGCCGGGCCTCCGACTATGTCCAGGGCGCCATCCTGCCGGTCGACGGCGGCTGGCAGGCGCGCTGACGCCGGGTTAGCGTTCGCACATGACCAACATCGCCTCGGATTCTTCGGCCGCCGCCGGTACGATCCTCTGCTTCGGCGAGATGCTGCTGCGGCTGTCGCCGAACCAGAACGAACTGCTGCTGCAGTCCCCCGCCCTGACCGTGCGTCCGGCGGGAGCCGAGGCGAACGTCGCCGTCTCCCTGGCCCGGTTCGGCGTGCCGACCCGCATGGCCACCGTCCTGCCCGACAACGCCCTGGGCCGCGCCGCCCGCGATGCGGTGCGCCAGCACGGCGTGGACACCGCCCCCATCGTCTTCACGCCGGGCCGGATGGGGCTGTATTTCCTGACGCCCGGCGCGGTGCGGCGTCCGTCCGAGGTTCTCTACGACCGCGCCTGCTCGGCCTTCGTCGAACAGGTGAATAACGTCTTCGACTGGGATCGGCTGTTGGACGGCGTGGAATGGCTGCACGCCTCGGGCGTCACCCCCGCGACCAGCCCCAACGGCTCCGCCGCCGCCGTCGCCCTGATCGAGGCCGCCGTCAGCAAGGGCGTCAAGGTCAGCTATGACGGCAACTTCCGGGGCAAGCTGTGGGAGCAGTGGGACGGCGATCCGCCCGCGACCCTGGGCCGGATGCTGGCGGGCGCGACCGTCGCCTTCGCCGACGACCGCGACTTCGCCCTGGTGCTGAAGACCGCCTTCGACAATCCCGACCCGGCCGAGCGCCGTCGTCAGGCCGCCAGGGCCGCCTTCGCCGCCTTCCCTCGCCTGGAGCGCATCGCCTGCACCCACAGGGTCCAGGACAGCGTCGCCGACCAGGCCCTGTCCGCCATCCTCATGACCCGCGACGGCGATCGGATCGTCGAGACCCTGGCCCCGCCCATCCAGTTGACCGGCGTCGTCGACCGCGTCGGCGGCGGAGACGCCTTTGCGTCTGGGGTTCTGTTCGGCCTGTGGAGCGGATGGACCGACCAGCAGGCGCTGGACTTCGGCCTCGCCGCCGCCGGCCTCAAACACGCCATACCCGGCGACTTCAACCTCGCCTCCGCCGAAGACGTGCACGCCGCCATGAACAACGGCGGTTTCGACATCCGGCGATAGGCCGGACCCTGACAAGGAAAGACCCGCGATGCTGACGGCGATCCTCATGGCGGCGGCGATCTCGACCTGGCGGTTCGATCTGGCGGCCCAGCCGACCGCGCCGGACCGGATCGCGGTCCAGCCGGACCAGACCTATCAGCCGAACGCCTATGGGTTCGAGCCGGGCGGCGCGTCGGACGGCTATCTGTTTTCGGCCGCCGTGCCCGAAGGCGTCTATCGCGTCACCGTCCGCTTCGGCGGCCCGCAGGCCGGGCGCACCACCGTCAAGGCCGAGGCCCGCCGGTTGATGTTGCGCGACGTCGTCACCGCGCCCGGCGCCTATCAGACCCGCAGCTTCCTGGTCCATGTGCGCGGCCCCGCCCTGCCACTGCCGCCCGCCAATGCGCCGGGCGGAACGGCCGTGGTGCTGACGCCGCAGGAGCTGGCCTCGCGCACCTGGGACGACCGGCTGACGCTGGAGTTTCTGGATAGCCCGCAGGTGGCGTCCATCGACATCGAGCCGGTCGAGGCGCCGGTGGTCTATCTGGCGGGCGATTCCACCGTCACCGACCAGCCGTCGGAACCGGCGGCCAGCTGGGGGCAGATGCTGCCCGCCCTGCTGACGCCCGACATCGCCGTGGCCAACTACGCCCAGTCTGGCGAGACGCTGAAGTCCTTCATCAGCGAACTGCGCCTGGCCAAGATCCTGACCACGCTGAAGGCCGGCGACTGGTTGCTGATCCAGTTCGGCCACAACGATCAGAAAGCCCAGTGGCCCCAGACCTATGTCGATCCCGAGACCACCTATCCGGCCTATCTGAGGGTCTTCATCGCCGAGGCGAAGCGGCGCGGCGCCCATCCCATCCTCGTCACCTCGCCCGAGCGCCGCAACTTCCGCGACGGGCGCATCCAGGACACGCTCGGAACCTACGCCGAGGCCGCGCGTCGGGTCGCGCGCGAAGAGGACGTGCCCCTGATCGACCTGAACGACGTCTCGCGCCGCATCTATGAGGCGCTGGGCCCCGATCAGGCGCCGCGCCTGTTCAACGACGGCGGGGCGGATCGCACTCATCATGACAACGCCGGCGCCTGGCTGCTGGCCCGCGCGGTGGCCGCCCAGATCGCGGAAAAAGCGCCCGATCTGGCGGCCCACATCGCGCCGGACTTCCACACCTTCACCCCCGACGCCCCGCCGATGGCCGAGATCGACATCGCGCCGAGCCTGAGCGCCAGCCGCGAGCGGCCGCGCGGCGATTGATCGCGCCAAACCCGGTTTGACGCGCCCGCCGAGAGGGACTACCAAATAATGAAATAAAGTACCGAATAATCGGAACCGGAGGAAACATGGGCACGCTTCACGCCTTCCGCATGCAGCTCAAGCCGGGCGCCGTCGCCGAATACAAGGCGCGGCACGACGCCATCTGGCCCGAACTGGCCGAACTGCTTACCGCCAGCGGCGTCAGCGACTATTCGATCTTCCTGGACGAAGAGACCCTGTCGCTGTTCGCGGTTCTGCGCCGCGCGGACGACCACACGCTGGACGACCTGCCCAACCATCCCCTGATGCGCAAATGGTGGACCTATATGGCGCCGCTGATGGAGGTCGAGCCGGGCGACAAGCCGCGCGAATGGCCCCTGCAACTGATGTTCCATCAAGCCTGATGCGCGCGCTTCTCCTCGCGGCCGCCGTCGCCGCCGCTCCGCTGGTTCAGGCCTCGACCGCCGTCGCCCAAACGGCCCAGGCCACCGCCGACTTCACCGCCCCCGCCCAGACCTTCGGCCGGGTCTCTTACGACGCCCGCTCCCTGATGATCGACGGCAAGCGCCTGGTCATCTGGTCCAGCGAGATGCACCCCTTCCGTCTGCCCAGCCCCGAGCTGTGGCGCGATGTGCTGCAGAAGATGAAGGCCAGCGGATTCAACACCGTCGCCTTCTATTTCGACTGGGGCTACCACAGCCCCAAACAGGGGGTTTACGACTTCACCGGCATCCGCGACCTCGATCTGTTGCTGAAGATGTCCGAGGAAGAGGGCCTGTATGTCATCGTCCGGCCCGGCCCCTACGCCAACGCCGAACTGACGCGCGGCGGCTTCCCCGGCTGGCTGGTCAATCAGCGCGCGCCGTCGCGCACGGATTCGCCTGAGTATCTAGCCGCCGCCGACGAGTGGCTGACTCACGTCAACGCCATCATCGCCCGCCATCAGATCAACGGCGACGGTCGGGGCAACCAGGGCTCTGTCATCCTCTATCAGATCGAGAACGAGCTGGCGGTCACGACGCCCGCGCACCGCCGCTACATGGATCATTTGTACGCCAAGGCGCGCGCGGACGGCATCAATGTGCCGATCTTCCATAACGATCAGGGCCGCAACGGCTATTGGGCGCCCGAGAGTTCGCCCGTCGACAAGGTGGTCCACGGGCCGGTCGATCTGTACGCCTTCGACGGCTATCCGGGCGGCACCTGCACGGTCGGCGGCCAGACCACGCGCGGCGCGGCGGCCCCCGACTGGGGCTTCTATGGTCCGGGCGGCGCCAAGGGGGGCGCCTCAGCCTCGCCTTCCACGCCCGGCTTCATGGCCGAGATCGGCGGCGGCTGGTTCGACTACTGGGGCTCCAACGGCGGCTACGAATGCAACGCCCGCCAGCGCGGCGAGCGGTTCCAGCGCGTCTTCTATGGCGTGAACCTGGCCAACGGCATTTCGCTTCAGAGCATCTATGTCGGTTTCGGCGGCACCAGCTGGGGCTGGCTGGCCGCGCCGGTCGTCTTCACCAGCTACGACTATGGCGCGGCCATCTCCGAAGCGCGGGACCTGCGGCCCAAGGCCGAGGAGATGAAGCAACTGGCCGACCTGCTTGAGTCGGTCCCCGATCTGGCCGGCATGATCCCCGCCGGGCCTGTCGAGATTTCCTCGCCGAACATCCAAGTCTATCATAACCGCAGCCCGGAAACGGACGCTCGCTTCCTGCTGGTCACGCACAAGCCGTCGAACGGACAGACCAACGACGACTTCACCGTCACCGCCAACCTGCCCGACGGCCGCTATGTCGTGCCGATGACGCTGAACGGGTTCGACGCCAAATGGCTGGTCGCCGGGGTCGATCTGGCGGGACAGCGGCTGGTCTATTCGACATCCGAGGTGCAGGCGGTCCTGCCGTCGGCGCGCCAGCCGGTCGTCCTGATGTACGGCCGCAAGGACGAGCCGGGCCAGACGGTTCTGCGCTTCGCCTCGGCCCCGACGGTGACGGTGCTGGAAGGGCAGGTCCGACCGGCCTTCGATCCGCGGACCGGCGACCTGAAGCTGGACTACGTTCATCAGGGTCTGGCCCGCGTGAAGATCAGCGGCGGCGGTCGTCCCGACCTTCTGCTGCTGATCGGCGAAGAGAAGGAGGCCGCGCGCTTCTGGCGTCAGGGCGACGTGCTGGTGCGCGGTCCCGCCCTGCTGCGCCATGCCCGTATCGAACGCGGCCAACTGCTTCTGACCGGCGACACCAAGGCCGAGACGCCGCTGGAGTTGTGGTCGTCGGCGCCCGTGCGGTCGGTCCGCTGGAACGGCGCCGCCGTCGCCACGCGGGCCACGGCGTCGGGCGGGTTGGAGGCGCGCGCCGCCCTGCCCGGTCCTGCCGATTTCGCCCTGCCGGCGCTTACGAACTGGCGCGCGGCTCCCGGTTCGCCCGAGGCCAAACCGGACTTCGACGACCGCGACTGGCAGGCCATCGACAACCGCGCCTACGCCAGCAACACCCTGCGCCCCGACGGCCAGCCGAACATGCTGATGGACGCCTATGGCTTCCACGAGGGCGACGTCTGGTATCGCGGCCGGTTCGAGGGCGGGCCGAAGGCCGAGACCATCGAACTGTTCTATGGCGCGGGCGGCGCGGGGATGTTGCAGCTGTTCCTGGACGGCGAACTGGTGGGTCAGGATGAACTGCCCACCGGAATGCCGCGCCCGATCACCACGGGCCTGGCGCGCTTCACCCTGCCCGCCGCCGCGCGGACGCCGGGACCGCACGTCCTGTCGGTCATGGTGCGCAACAACGGCCATAACTGGAATCTGGACGCCAACGACTTCCACAAGGAAGCCCGCGGCCTGGTCTCGGTCTCGGTCGGCCCGCGCGCCGGCCCCGGCTTCTCGGTCCCCATCGCCTGGAAGATTCAGGGGCGTGAGGGGGGCGAGGACTTCACCGACGCCGTGCGCGGCGTCGCCAACAACGGCGGCCTGTTCGGCGAGCGGAACGGCTGGCACCTGCCTGAGTTCGACGACACGCGCTGGAGCGCCGCCACGGTCGGTCAGGCCCTGCAGCCGGGCGTGACCTGGTATCGCACCGGCTTCGACCTGAACGTGCCCCAGGGTCAGGACGCCTCCATCGGCCTGGCGTTCGGCGACATCGACACGCCGCGCTCGGACCGCGCCTACCGCGTTCTGATCTTCGTCAATGGCTGGCACATGGGCCAGTTCATCGCCAACGTCGGACCGCAGCGGGTCTTCACCCTGCCCGAGGGCATACTGAACGCACGGGGCCACAACACCCTCGCCCTGGCCGTCTCGACCGACGGGGCGCCCGGCAATGTGCTGGAAGATGTCCGCCTGATCACCCAGCGCAATGTGCGCGGCGGTGTTCAGATCACGACCGAAGGGGCGCGGCGATGACCGCGCCCCGCCTGCCGCGTCGGGCCCTGCTGGCGTTAGGCGCGGGCGCCGTCGTCGCGCCCGCCGTCGGCCGCGCACAAACCGCCTCCGCCGTCTCCGCCCCGTTCGAGGTTCGCCCCCTATGGCCCGGCGCTGCGCCGGGCGGCGAGACGGTGACGGTTCAGGAACAGGTCGTCCTGCGCAATCCGAACGGAGACCCCAACGACACGGCCTTCGTCCATGTGCGCGATCCGTGGATCATGCTGCGTCGCCCCGCACAGCCCAATGGCGCGGCGATCCTGATGATCCCCGGCGGGGGCTATCAGCGCGTCGCGGTCAGCAAGGCGGGCGGCCCCATCGACGCGCGTCTGGCCGAGATGGGCTACACCGTCTTCATCATGGACTACCGCCTGCCCGGCGACGGCTGGGCCGCCGGTCCCGCCGTCGCCCTTCAGGACGCCCAGCGCGCCATCCGCATCGTCCGCTCGCGCGCGGCCGAACTGGGCTTCGATCCCAACCGCGTCGCCGTCGCGGGCTTCTCGGCCGGCGGCCATGTGGCCGGAATGTTGGCGACACGCTTCGCTCAGGACGCCTATGCGCCCATCGACGCCATCGACCGCCTGTCGGCCCGGCCCGACTTCGCCGGACTGATGTTCCCTGTCGTCACCCTGACCCCGCCCTACGCCCACGGCCCGTCGGCCCGCGCGCTGGTGGGAAGCGACCCGACCGAGGCCGCCCGCGACGCCTGGTCCATCGAACGCCATGTCCCCGCCGACATGCCCCCGACCTTCATCGCCGCCGCTGCGGATGACCGCGTCGTTCCGGTCGAGAACAGTCTGATGCTGTGGCAGGCCCTACGCGCTCAGAACCGCCCCGGCGAACTCCACGTCTTCGAGCAAGGCGGGCATGGGTTGGCCCAGACGGATGCTTCGGGTGCGCCCGCCTGGATGGGCTTGTTCGACGCCTTCCTGAAACGGGACCGTTCGCCAAGGTCGTAGCCAGAAGTCTAAATCAAGCGACGTCGATCAGAGAATCAGCGTCACGATAAACACAAGGGGGAATGAAATGACGGCTGGGGTGTCTGAAACGGTCGAGGGAGCCACGCCGCTGGCGAAGGACTCCCGCCTGGTTATCCTGGCGTCATCCGTCGGGACGGTCATCGAGTGGTACGATTTCTATCTGTACGGCTCCTTGGCGGCCATCATCACGGCCCAGTTCTTCTCAGGGGTAAATGAGACGACGGGCTTCATCTTCGCGCTGATGGCCTTCGCCGCAGGCTTTGCCGTGAGACCGTTCGGGGCCATCGTCTTCGGTCGGCTTGGCGACCTGTGGGGACGCAAGAACACCTTCCTGGTCACGATGCTGCTGATGGGGCTGTCGACCTTCGTCGTCGGTCTGTTGCCCAGCTATGCCGCCATCGGCATCGCCGCGCCGATCATTCTGGTTCTCATGCGCCTGATCCAGGGCCTGGCTCTGGGCGGAGAGTATGGCGGCGCGGCGACCTATGTCGCCGAACACGCGCCGCCCGGCAAACGCGGCTTCTACACCTCCTTCATCCAGATCACGGCAACGGCCGGCCTGATGATCTCGCTGGTCGTCATTCTGGGCGTGCGCACCGCCGTGGGCGAGGCGGCCTTCCTGGACTGGGGCTGGCGTATTCCCTTCCTGGTCTCGATCCTGATGCTGGGCGTTTCGCTGATCATCCGCCTCAAGCTTTCGGAAAGCCCCGCCTTCAAACAGATGAAGGCCGAGGGGCGCGGATCCAAAACGCCGCTGAAGGACAGCTTCGGCCGCTGGCCGAATCTCAAGCTGGTGCTGATCGCCCTGTTCGGCCTGGCCGCCGGCCAGGCCGTGGTCTGGTACACGGGCCAGTTCTACGCCCTGTTCTTCCTGGAGCGCGTGCTCAAGGTCGACAGCGCCCAGGCCTATCTGCTGACGGCGGCGGCCCTTCTGCTGGGCACGCCCTTCTTCGTCTTCTGGGGCTGGCTGTCGGACAAGGTGGGGCGCAAGCCGATCATCCTGACCGGCTGTCTGCTGGCCGCCCTGACCTATTTCCCGCTGTTTCATGCATTGACGGGCGCTGTGAACCCGCAGTTGGCCGCCGCCTCCGCCCAGTCGCCGGTCACGGTTCACGCCGACCCTGCGGACTGTTCCCTGCAGCTGGACCTGATCGGCAAGGCGACCTTCACCCAGTCCTGCGACGTGGCCAAATCCTATCTGGCGCGCGCGGGCGTCAGCTACGACACCGTCGCCGCTCCGGCCGGGTCAGTGGCGGAGATCCGCATCGGTTCGGTCGTCGTGCCCAGCTTCCGGGGCGAGACGATGACCCCGCCCGACTTCACCGTCGCCAAGAAGGCTTGGGACGCCGGCGCGGCCAAGCAGCTGAAGGCCGCCGGTTATCCCGCCAAGGCCGATCCGGCCAAGGTCAACCTGCCGCTCACCATCGGCATACTCTTCATCTTGGTGCTGTATGTGACCATGGTCTATGGCCCCATCGCTGCGGCCCTGGTCGAGATGTTCCCGACCGAGATCCGCTACACCTCGATGTCCCTGCCCTATCACCTGGGCAACGGCTGGTTCGGCGGCTTCCTGCCGCCGGTGGCCTTCGCCATCGTGGCCGCGACAGGCAATATCTACTACGGCCTCTGGTATCCGGTGGCGATCGCGGTGCTGACGGCCGTGCTCGGCTTCGTCTTCGTCAAGGACGGCCGAAAGACGGACATCAACGCCCGCGCCGACTGACGGTCCCTGATGTCCAGGCGGCGGGCTTGCCGCCGCCTGGTTCCTGTCAGAGCCGGATCAGGTTCTGGGGCAGGCCGGGCGTTTCGACCCGCACGCGGAACAGGCCGCCCAAGGTCGGCTGGACCTCGCGCTTGTCGGCGTTGCCCAGCCAGGCGGTGGTCAGATAGAGGTCGCGCAGGTCCGCCCCCCCGAAGGCCGCCTTGGTGACGGTCTGGACGGGGGCCGTGATCTTGCCGATGCGTTCACCTTGGGGCGAAAAGCGCGCCACCCCCCAGCCGTTGAACAGGCCGACGTGCAGAACGCCGTCGGCGTCCATGCTAGGCCCGTCCGCATAGCCGTCCTCCGTCACGGCGAAGACGCGCCGGTTCGAGATCGCGCCTTCGTCGTGATCAAACGCCAGGATGGTCTTCTTCAGCGTGTCGTGGTGATAGAGGGTCCGGCCGTCGGGGCTCAGGCACGGCCCGTTGGTGACGCCGTAGCCGTCGGCGTGTCGCGCCAGCTCGCCCCGGAACCAGCGATAGAGAGCGCCCGTCTCCCGTTGCTCGCTGTCGTCCATTGATCCGAACCACAGGGCCCCGTCGGGCGCGACATAGCCGTCGTTAAGCCGGTTCTGCGGCCGGTCTTCCTCCACCGGTTGAAACCGGGAGAAGTCGCCCCGATCAGGATCGAAGCGATGCAGGCCGCCGCGAACCCCGCAAATCAGAGAACCATCTTCGGCCGGCAGGGCGAACCCGGTCTGGTCCGGCGTATCCCACGAACGCGTCCCGCCTGTCGCAGGGTCGTATCGGTGCAGCTTGCGCCCCTTGATGTCCACGAACCAGACGACGCCGCGCGCCGCATCCCAGACAGGCCCTTCGCCCAGTTCGGCCTGGACGTCCCAGACCAGTTCGACGTCGCTCATGAATTCCTCTGGCGTTGCGCTCAGTGACTGTCGCGCGGCAGGCCAAACCGATCGACGAGACGATGATACTTCACGGCGGGTTCAAGCACGGCGCCGGTTTCCAGCTGGCCGACCACGGAACGCTGCATTTCCTGCCACGGAGTCTGGGAGGCGGGATAGGCATAGCCCCCGGCCGCCTCGAGCGCCCGGCGCCGCTGGGCCAATTCCTCATCCGAGATCAAGATGTCGGCGCGGCCGGTGTTCAGGTCGATGCGGACCCGGTCGCCGGTTTGCAGCAGGGCGATGTTTCCGCCGGCCGCCGCTTCGGGCGAGGCGTTCAGGATCGAGGGGGAGCCGGAGGTGCCCGACTGACGTCCGTCGCCGATGCAGGCCAGGGCGCTGACGCCTTTCTTGATCAGATAGGCGGGCGGCCGCATGTTCACGACCTCGGCCGCGCCCGGATAGCCGATGGGGCCGGCGCCGCGCATGAACAGCAGGGTCCGCTCGGTGATGCCCAGGCTCTCGTCGTCGATGCGGTGGTGATAGTCCTCGGGTCCGTCGAAGACGACGGCGGGGCCTTCGAAGGCGTTCAGGTCGTCGGGGTTCGACAGATAGCGTTGGCGGAACTCTTCCGAGATCACGCTCAGCTTCATGATGGCCGAGTTGAACAGATTGCCGGTGAAGACGACGAAACCGGCGTCGGTCTTCATCGGAGCGTCGAAGGTCTTGATGACGTCGGGCAGGACGATCTCGGCGTTCCTGCAGTTGTCGCCGATGGACTTGCCGGTGACGGTCAGGGCGCCTTCGCGGATCAGCCCCTGTTTCATCAGTTCGGAGACGACGGCGGGCACGCCGCCGGCGTGGAAATAGTCCTCGCCCAGATACTCGCCCGCCGGCTGGAGGTTGACCAGCAGGGGGACGTGCAGCCCCTCGGTCTGCCAGTCCTGCAACGGCACGTCGACGTGGGCGTGGCGGGCCAGGGCCGTCAGGTGGATCGGGGCGTTGGTCGAGCCGCCGATGGCGGAGTTGACGACGATGGCGTTGTGGAAGGCGTCCTTCGTCAGGATGTCGGACGGCTTCAGATCCTCGCGCACCATGTCCACGATCCGCAGGCCCGTCTCATAGGCGACCTGAGTGCGCTCGCGATAGGGCGCCGGGATGGCGGCCGAGCCGGGCAGCGACATGCCCAGCGCCTCGGCCAGCGAGTTCATCGTCGTCGCCGTGCCCATGGTGTTGCAATAGCCGACCGACGGCGCCGACGAGGCCACCAGTTCGATAAAGCCGTCATAGTCGATCTCTCCGGCCGCCATCATCTGACGCGCCTTCCAGATGATGGCGCCCGAGCCGGTGCGCTCGCCCTTGTGCCAACCGTTCAGCATGGGGCCGACCGACAGGGCGATTGCGGGAATGTCCACCGTGGCGGCGGCCATCAGACAGGCGGGCGTGGTCTTGTCGCAGCCGATGGTCAGGACGACGCCGTCCAGCGGATAGCCGTAAAGGCTCTCGACCAGACCCAGATAGGCGAGATTGCGATCCAGGCCGGCCGTCGGCCGCTTGCCGGTTTCCTGGATCGGGTGAACGGGGAACTCCATCGGAACGCCGCCTGCTTCACGGATACCGTCCCGCACCCGCTCCGCCAAAATCAGGTGATGACGGTTGCAAGGCGACAGATCCGAACCGGTCTGGGCGATGCCGATGATCGGCTTGTCCGACTGCAATTCCCGGCGTGTCAGACCGTAATTCAAATAGCGCTCCAGATAGAGCGCCGTCATGTCGGGATTTTCCGGGTTGTCGAACCAGGCGCGGCTGCGCAGCGGCTTCTTGGGCTTTGAGTTGTCGGTCATTCAGGTCCAGCCGCCATCGACGACATAGTGTTGATTGGTGATCGCCCCCGACTCATCCGAGCACATGAAGACGACCACGCGGGCGATGTCGTCGGGCACGAGCCGGCGCTTCAGACACTGGTTGGCGTAAATCTCTTTCTCGGTTTCGGGCGTGACCCAAAGCTCAAGCTGCCGCTCGGTCATGATCCATCCCGGCGCTACGGCGTTCACGCGCACGCCGAAGGGACCGAAGTCCCGCGCCAGCGACCGGGTCAGCCCGATCACCGCCGACTTGCAGGCGGTATAGGCCGGCATGCCGCCCTGGCCGATGATCCAGGAGGTCGAGCCCAGATTGACGATCGCACCCTTGCCCGCGGCCTGCATGTCCGGCAGCACCGCCTGGGCGGCGAAGAACTGATGCTTCAGGTTCACCGCCATGCGGCCGTCCCAATATGCCTCCGTCACGTCCAGCGTGGCGTGGCGTTCATCATGGGCGGCGTTATTGACCAGAACGTCGATGGGGCCGAACGCCTGGCGCACCTCCGCCACCGCCCCCTTCAGGGTAGGAATATCCGTCAGATCACAGGCGACGAAACGTGCGCCCTGGCCCAGTTCGGCCTCCAACACACGCCCCCGCTCCACGTCGATGTCCAGGAAGCCGACACGCGCGCCCTGAGCGTGAAAGGCGCGCGTAATCGCCTCGCCGATGCCGCCTGCGCCGCCTGTGACGATGACGGTCTTGTCCTTCAGATCGGGATAGATGGCGGCCATCAGGGGTGCGCGCCTCCACGCGGCTACTTTCACAAATGAAAGCCAATATCGTCAGCAAAAATGACGCCTGACGTCATCGCTGTCAACGCGGCGAGGCTCACGCTTGGAAGGCGGCGCCCATCTGGTCGGAAATGAAGGCGGCGGCCTGAACTAGCCGCGTCGCCGCCTCGCCTAGGGTGCAGGAGGCAGGCTGCTGTTCGATGAAGGGCGTGATCAAGGTGGCGATCACCCCGTCCGCCCCCTGGATCGGCGCGACCAGATCGGTGACGCCCTTCACGAAATCGCTGGGACGCGCGACGTGATCGTTTTTGGTCAGGGCTCGCGCCTGCTTGGCGAAGGCCGCCGCGGCCTCGGCGCCGAACTGGGCGACCAGCAGATCGTGCAGATGATTGCGCGTTTGCGGATTGGCCCGCGCGTAGAACATCAGGCCCGAGGTGGCGTGCAGCATGTTTCGCCGGTATCCGACCCGAACCGAATAGCCCAGGTCGCCCGGGCTCTCGATCCGGGCGATGACGACGATCTGGTCGCCGCTCGGGACGACCAGGTGGCAGGATTGACGAGTGGCGGCGGCCAGGTCACGCATCGGCGGCAGGGCGACCTCCACCAGAGAACGCGCCGGCGTCTGGGCCATGCCCAGGGCGAACAGCCGGTTGGTCAGGCGATAGGCCCCAGCGTCCTGTTCGATATAGCCGCGAAACTCCAGCACCTGGACCATCCGGAACAGTTCGCTGACCGACCGGCCAAGCGCCGCCGACATTTGGGACAAGCTCATGGCCTCGGCCTGCGCCGACAGCAGTTCCAGCACATCCAGCCCCTTCTCCAAGGCCGGCGCACGGTATTTCCGATCCGCGGAGGGCGACGAATCGGTCATGGCGGATTCTGGTCTTTGCGGCGCTGACATTCCCAGACAATACCGTGAGTGAAAACCCAAAGCATATATAAAAAGCGCATTGCCGCGCCCGCCGCTGTCCCTTAGGCTTTTTGAAGCGGTCGCGTCGCCGGCCGGGTTGGGGAGTAACGCACCATGTCGCTCGCAGGCATCGATCTGGCGATTCTGGCGATCTACGCCATCTTCATCTTCGGCCTGGCCCAGTGGGTCTCGCGCAGCGAGGCGGGACATCCGAAGACCTCGACCGACTATTTCATGGCGTCCAGGAGCCTGCCTTGGTGGGCCATCGGCGCCTCGCTGATCGCGGCCAACATCTCGGCTGAACAGATCATCGGCATGAGCGGTTCGGGCTATGTAATCGGCCTGGGCATCGCGTCGTATGAATGGATGGCGGCGCTGACCCTGCTGATCGTGGGCAAGTTCTTCCTGCCGATCTTCCTGCGCAACGAGATCGTGACCATGCCGCAGTTCCTGCAGCAGCGGTACGGGCCGACGATCCGCAACGTGATGGCCGTGTTCTGGCTGCTGCTCTACGTCTTCGTGAACGTGACCTCGATCCTGTGGCTGGGCGCCATCGCGGTGCACACCGTCACGGGCTTCAACCAGGATTACGCCATCGTCGCCATCGGCGTCTTCGCCCTGGCCTACCAGCTTTGGGGTGGGCTGAAGGCCGTGGCCCTGACCGACATCGTCCAGGTGGCCCTGCTGGTCTGCGGCGGTCTGATCATCGGCTTCATCGCCCTGTCGACCATCGGCGGTGCGGGCGGCGCGATCGCCGGCTTCCAGACCCTGATCACCCAGTTCCCGGACAAGTTCGACATGATCCTGTCCAAGGACAATCCCCACTATCAGGAACTGCCGGGCATCGCCGTGCTGCTGGGCGGGCTGTGGGTCATGAACATCAGCTACTGGGGCTTCAACCAGTACATCATCCAGCGCGCCCTGGCCGCCAAGTCCCTGCCGGAAGCGCAGAAGGGCATCGCCTTCGCTGCCTATCTGAAACTGCTGATGCCGGTGATCGTGGTGTTGCCGGGCATGGCCGCCCTGGTCCTGGCCCCCAATCTGTCAGCGCCGGACCAAGCCTATCCGACGATGATGAACCTGTTGCCTGTCGGTCTGAAGGGTCTGGTCTTCGCCGCCCTGATCGCCGCCATCATCGCTTCGCTGGCCTCGAAGGTGAACTCGATCTCGACCATCTTCACCCTGGACCTCTACGCCAAGATCAGGAAGGACACGCCCGAGCATCAGCTGGTCACGGTCGGCCGCATCGCCGCCGTCGCCGCTGTGATCATCGGCATCCTGACCGCCCGCCCGCTGCTGGGCGGCTTCGATCAGGCCTTCCAGTTCATCCAGGAGTTCACCGGCTTCTTCACCCCCGGCATCGTGGTCATCTTCATGCTGGGCCTGTTCTGGAAGCGGGCTTCCGAAGCGGGCGCCCTGACCGCCGCCATCGGCTCGGTCGTGCTGTCGGCGGTCTTCTGGTGGCTGCAGGAAACCGGCCAGTTCATCTTCCCCTTCATGAACCGGGTCGGCGTGGTCTTCGTCGTCTCGCTGATCGCGGCGGTGATCGTGTCCCTGCTTGTCCCGGCCAAGCCCGACGCCATGAAGATCAAGCTGGACCAGATCAGCTACAAGACCTCGCTGGGCTTCAACCTGGCGGCGGTCGGCGTGATCGCCTTCCTGATCCTGGTCTATACGATCTGGTGGTGAGGTGAGTTCAGCGACCGGACTGATCGGGGTCGATTGGGGCACCAGCAATCTGCGCGTCATGCGGATCGCCGAGGGCGGCGTGGTGCTGGACAGCCGCACCGACCCGCGCGGCGCCGGCGGCCTGGCGCCCGGTCAATTCCGCGAAGTGTTGAACGATGTCGCGGGCGACTGGCTGAACGACGGCTTGCCGGTGCTGGTCAGCGGCATGGCCGGGGCGCGCGGCCGGTGGCGTGAAATGGCCTATCTGCCCTGCCCGGCCGGCGTCGCGGATCTGGCCAGCGCCGTCGCCAGCCCAGACGATGCGCCCCACGTTTCGATTGTGCCCGGCATCGCCGTGTTTCAGGACGGCCGCCTTCAGAACGTGATCCGCGGCGAGGAGACCCAGGTCTTTGGCCTGAACGCGCCGGACGACGCGGTGGTCGTCGGCCCCGGCACCCACAGCAAATGGATCCGCACGGCTGGCGGACAGATCACCCATTTCCGCACCTTCATGACCGGCGAACTGTTCGCCGCCATCCGCAAGGGCACCATCCTGGGCGCCGACATGGGCGAGCCGGGCGTGGACGACCACGCCTTCGCCGCTGGGGTGGAGCGGGCCTTGCATGATCCCGCCGTGACCGCCGCCCTGTTCTCGGTGCGGGTCGAGGGCCTGGCCGGACGCCTTTCGCCGGCGTCCTCGGCCGACTATCTGTCGGGCCTGCTGATCGGGGCCGAGGTCGCGGCCCAGGTCGATGCGAACCATCGTCCCATCATCCTGATCGGCGCCGAGGCTTTGAGCCGCCGCTATGCCGCCGCCCTGGCGCAGGGCGGTTTCCAAGACGTCCGCATCGCGGACGGCGCCGCCGCCACGGCCAGAGGCCTGTGGCGCATTCATGAGGCCCTCTCCCGATGATCCCTGTCGCCATCGAAAGCCTGGACCCCCTGCCGCTGATCGCCATCCTGCGCGGCCTGGAGCCGGACGAGGCGGTCGAAATCGGCGAGGCCATCGTCGCTGCCGGTTTCCGCTGCCTGGAAGTGCCGCTGAACTCACCCGAGCCGCTGGAAAGCATCCGCCGTCTGCGCGCCGCGCTCGACGGCCGCGCCCTGGTCGGCGCCGGCACGGTGCTGAGCGTCGCGGCGGCGCGAGAGGTCGCGGACGCCGGCGGCCAGTTGATCATCTCGCCCAATGCGAACGTCGAGGTGATCCGCGAGGCCAAGACCCTGGGCCTGTTGTCCCTCCCCGGCTTCTTCACCCCGTCCGAAGCCTTCGCCGCTTTGGACGCCGGCGCCGACGCCCTGAAACTCTTCCCCGCCGAGATCGCCGGCCCCAAGGGTCTGAAAGCCGTCCGCGCCGTCCTGCCCGCCGAAACCCGCATCTACCCTGTCGGCGGTGTCGAACCCGACAGCATAGCCGATTGGCGCACTGCGGGCGCGTCGGGCTTCGGCATCGGATCAGCGGTGTTCAAGCCGGGCCAGCCCCCCCAGACCATCGGAGCCCAGGCCGCCCGCTTCGTCGCCAGCTGGACCAGACCCTAAGGCCTAGCTATCGCTATGTGTTAGAGCGGGACGACGTCTCCGTTCAAGCGAACCGAGAGCCTTCATCCCACCCTGACGTGAGGATGGCCTTCCTGTCCAGCGTTAGGCTCAGGACCCATTGATCCAAGAGGCTCGATCTGATTCAGGCTCCTGAGGAGTCTGGATATGAGTGACCTGTATTGGCTGACGGACGAGCAGATGGCTCGGCTGGAACCCTTCTTCCCCAAGAGCCACGGCAGGCCCAGGGTGGATGACCGTCGGGTGTTGAGCGGGATCATCTTCGTCAATCGCAACGGCCTGCGCTGGCGGGATGCCCCGGCGGCCTATGGGCCTCACAAGACCCTCTACAATCGCTGGAAGCGATGGAGCGAGGCCGGCGTCTTCGTTCGGATGATGGAGGGTCTGTCCGGCGCTCAGGCCGAGCGTCGTACGGTCATGATCGACGCGACATACCTCAAGGCGCACCGCACGGCTTCGAGCCTGCGGGTGAAAAAGGGGGCCTCGGGCGGCTGATCGGACGCCCCAAGGGCGGCATGAACACCAAGCTTCATGCCGTGACCGATGCCAACGGACGCCCCATCAGCCTGTTCGTGACCGCTGGCCAGGTCAGCGACTACACCGGCGCCGCCGCCCTGCTGGACAGTCTTCCCCCAGCTCAGTGGCTGCTCGGTGATCGGGGCTATGATGCGGACTGGTTCAGGGACGCCTTGCAGGCCAAGGGCGTCACGCCCTGCATCCCTGGCCGCAAATCCCGGACCGACCCCATCCGTTCGACAAGCGCCGCTACAAGCGGCGAAACCGGATCGAAATCATGTTCGGCAGGCTGAAGGACTGGCGGCGCGTCGCCACGCGCTATGATCGCTGCCCGACCGTCTTCCTCTCCGCCATAGCCCTCGCCGCAACCATCCTGTTCTGGCTATGAGTCCTGAGCCTAGGAACGGGATGATGACGTTGATATTTCCTGGCGTTTTGCCTTCGGACAGCAGCGCATCCTTGAACGCTATGACGTGCTGCTTGGTTACATCTTGGACCACCAACTTGCCGACGACGGCCTCGAAACGCTTAACCGTCCGCGTCAGGTCCCGCACCGTTCTCGGCCTTGGCGTCCGCTCGGCCTGCCATTTGTCCAGCACATCAGAGAGCGGGACACGGGGGCCGCCATATGCCGTGGGCTTGACGGCCGGAGCCGCAGCAAGGGCCGCCGCGCCTTCCCCGGTGAGGATCGCCAGCGTCGCCGCCCGCATCCCCTCAGCCTCAGACAATGACAGGCCCAGGTCATCGCCGCCGTCGAGGATCGCTTGATAGGTTTCCAACCCTTCGCGGGCCTCAAGGTTGAAGTCCTCTAACCGCCCAGCCGCGAGATATTCCGTCCGCTTCTTCCGCAGGGCGACCAGCGCCCGCGCCGCATAGGCATCTATGTCTATGGGTTTGGCCGCCGCCTTGGTTTCGACAGCGGGGGTCTTTTCGGCTGCGGCCATAGCTGCCCGCGCCTCAGCAAACTCTCGATCCTGCTCCGCCCATAGGGCGACATGGCGTCGCTTGGCCTCAGCCGGGTCCGAGGTCCCCAAGGCTTTGACGATTTCCCGCTTGCCGCCGTAGGCAGGGCGCAGGTCCAAGGGGATGATGCGGCGCGTGGAATACCGCCCGCCATCGCGCCTGATTAGGCCAGTCAACACGTCTGCTTTCTCCCTATCGAGTGTAGCAGACATTCGGCCCCTAACGATTGTAAGTGACTGATTTTATAACAAACTCTTTCAGATCAAGAGTTTGTAGCACCGTGGCGGTGCTGTCAGTCCAATGCGAACTTGTCTCCACTGAGCGCACCCCTCCCCCGCTCGTCGCTCTTCGGGCGGCAAGCGCCTTCCACTCGGCCAAAGTGGCAGAGCGTCGGGCTTTGAAGTGATCTCTGCTGATGAGATGGCGATCCTGGTTGAAGTGGTTGTGGGAAGCGGCGTGAACCGCGCCGAATTTCTGCAGGGTCTTCATCTGGCGGAACCGCTGCATGGCCCGCTCCGGATCACCTCAGGCGAACTGCCGAACCATCGAAACGGGTTGTTGGATCGGGCTTGTCAACTTGGAAAAGTTAACCCGACAGCACCCCCTCAGTCCTGAGCCCAACTTTTCAGTTCCTGACGGCGCCCACTCACCTATCGTCTCTCAGTCGGAGGCTCCAACTTCCCCGCCAGTCATCCGGCACTGCGTGCGCGCTGCAGCGAACGACGGTGCGAAACGGTCCGACTGGCGACTCGTAAACGGCGTTTGGCGCATGGATGGCGCATTCCAGTCCGTCGACTTCAAAAGCGGACACTGCGCCCGTCTCGAATGTCACTCCTACGCCCGTGACTTGAGCGCCAGACGAAAAGCTTGCGAACTCCATCTCGACTTTTGAAATGCGCACGCCGGATCGGGGGACGGCTATGTCGTGACGGGTGATCTTGCTGGGAGAGAACACATAGTCCGTCGTCATACTTACGCGGTCATCTCGAACCGGAGATGCCTTGCCCATCTGATCAAGTGCGGCCAGACGATAGGTGACGCGAGTGACGTCGCCTTCGGTCGTCGTCTGCACGTCCTGAAACCAGGACAGGGGCTGAAGCACCGTCCCGTCCGATAGGGTGATGCGGGGTATCAACTGAGGATAGGTCTGATCCGCCGCCCCGGCCAGCACGCCCGGCGAATAGGGAATGGGGAAATAGGGGTTGTTCATATGCTGGGTGGGGCCGCCGTTGACGAGGGGCAGGCCGATCACCCGGTCTGCGTCGCGATAGGTGATCAGGGCGCGATCCGTGTTCCCTCGCGCGAACCAGGTCGTCGTCGAGCGCGGTAGAGTATCCAGCCATTGCGCGAAGCCAGGGTCCGGCGCGCGATCCTTCCACCCGAGGCGATTCCAGATGGCGTTGGTGTAGAATAGCTGGTGCGACAAACTGATGTTTTCGCCCAGAATCCGGTGTTTTCCGCGATAGGCGTCCGTTCGACGCCCATGATCCCACATGTTCACCGACCCGGTGCCGCTATCCAGCCAGAAGTCGGCATAACGGGCCGCGACCCTAGAAGAAAAGGCGTACGCCATCGCCTTTTCCTGATCGCTCAGCAGGTCCAAGGCGGCGGCGGCGCTCAAGACCTCCAGAAAGCTTGTTTCGCCATAGACGCCGATGCTTCGCCCATATTCGAACCCTTCGCCGCGAAGGTTGAAGCGCAACATGAGCAGATCGACGGAACGGCGCAGCCAGTCCTTGACCGCCTGGGGCGGCTGCACGCCGGTCTCGATAAAGCGCTGGGCGATCTCTCCGATCAACAGCACGCTGTAGCGGTCGAAGCGCCCTTCGCCGTCCGTTTCGTCGGCGAAACCGAACTCGCCGGAATATTGGCGGAAGTGGTCCAGCGTCTTGACCAGCAAGGCCTCGCTGGCTGACGAATCCTCCCACCCCAAAAGGTATCGCAGGCGGGCGATGCTGAAGGCGACGCCGAAATAGTTATTCGGCAGATTGATCAACGTCAGTTCGTCGGGGCGAACGAATGTGCGCCAATCCAGCCGCTGGCGCAGACGCTCCAAGGTGTCCGGAGCTACGGCCTGGTCCAGCAGTCCAGCCTGCTGAAGCTGATGCAGCGCCGAGAGATAATAATAGATTCCCCAAGTCTCGTTATCGTCCTCCACCATCAGTTCGGACAGTCTGCGGAACCCGCCCAGCAGCTGGGCGCGGCGGGCGTCTTCAGCCGGCGTGTCCAGAATGGCTTCGGCCATGCCGATGGCGATCTTTCCCGGAAGGAATTTGTCGTTCGCCTCGAACACCTTGATGTCGTCCAGCGTCATATTCCGACCATCGGTGGTCAGTTGATCCAACAGGGCGGCCATCTGGGGCTTCACCCGATTGTGGATCACCGCGTTCATGGCCGGCGCATCCCTATACAGAACGCCCCTCTCGACCTGGGCCTGAGCGGGCGAGGCGACGCCGGTCAACGCAGCCGCCAGAACCGATACGGAAGCGCAGATGGTCAAGCTGTGGAGAGTCAACGGCGGATGTCCTTTGAAGATGCTGTCGGCGAGATGGCCGCCAAACCCCTATCGGCGCCGGCGGACGGCCAATGGGTTGCGATGCCGCCAGTCTGGGCAGCGCGGATATTTGAGCTCACGGAACGGCTTCTCCCTATGACGAAGAACCACGCTGATATTTTCGTTCGGTTTCAGTCCGACCAATCTTGCCACCGGTGTCATTTCTAGTCTAGCCTCTGCGGCGATACGACACCCGATGAACGGGTGCGACTTGGAAACGCTCTAGCTGGGGATACTCATGGTCAACCAAACACGCCGCCTGCGCCCCGTATTACTGGCCTCCGCAGCCCTGACGATGATCGCTGTCCCCGCTATGGCGCAGCAAGTCGATCCCGCATCCGAGACCGATCCTCAAAGCGATCAGGCGCAGGTCGATGACGTGGTCGTGACCGGCTTGCGCGCCACGCAACGCAGCTCCATCGACTTCAAGCGCAGTTCGGCGGTCATCGTCGACGCCATAATCAACGACGAAATCGGCTCCCTGCCCGACAACTCCGTCGGCGACACTCTTGAGCGCGTGACGGGCGTCACCGCCGACCGCTTCAAGGGCAACGCAAACGAACTGTCGGTGCGAGGGCTTGGCCCGACGCTCAGCTTCTCGACGTTTAACGGCCGCGAGGTCTCCACCGCCGGTCCCGACCGTTCGGTGGCCTTTCAGCAGTTCCCGTCCGAACTGGTCAACGGCGTCCTGGTCTATAAGAGCCAGCAAGCCGATTTCGTCGACGGCGGCATCGCGGGCGTGATCGAACTGCGCTCCATACGGCCGCTGGAAGCCCGACCGCGCCTGCAGTTCGAATATCGCGGCGTCTATCAGGGCAAGGACGATGCGATCCAAGGACGCGACGGCCTCGGCTACCGGGCCAACCTGTCTTGGACCAACCGCTGGCTGAATACCCGTGCGGGCGACTTCGGTCTGAGCCTCGGCTATCAGCATCAGGATCAGGCGTCGCCGGAGGACTATTACACCACCAACTCGGCTTTCATTCCGTGCAATTCTGAGGCTCTGAACCCCAGCCTGATCACGGGAACGGCCGCCGCCCAGACGGCTGCAGGGGCCAGCTTCAATTGCGGCCTTCGCAACAACCTCACCGCCGCTCAGCGCGCTGGCACGACGGATGCGCCGCTCTATTTCGCCACCACCTCGCGCACTTTCCGCCAGATTTCGACGGAAGAAACCCGTGACGGCTTCATGGGCGCCTTGCAGTGGCGGCCGACCGAACGGCTCGATTTCCTTCTGGACACCCAATATTCGAAGCGCTCCAGCCTCGAGAACCGCAACCAGTTGGCGATCACCGAAGCGGCGCGCGGCGTCGAGCCAATGGTTATCGGCGACGGCGGTCGTTACAGCGAAGGCGCGCTCATCTCCTACCGAGGCAACTCCAACTTGGAGATTCAGAACGAAGATCGACTGCGCGACGAGGAATACAAGGCGGTTGGCCTGTCGGGCCGTTGGAATGGCGACCGCCTGCGCCTGTCGGGCGACCTGTCCTATTCGGAATCTCACCGCACCGAGACGCAGAAGTCCACGAACATGCGGTCGCCGACACGTGTGGCCTATACGTTGGACGCTTCCACTGACGTCGTGCCCACGGTCGATTTCGGCGGCTTCGACATCACCAATCCCGCCTCCTTCCTGACGACCACGATCGCGTCCAACACCAACTATGCCCGCTATCGCCTGGCGACGGATCGGAAGGACGAGATCGCTGCGGTCCGCTTCGACGGCGTCTACGACCTTTCGCCGACCGGCTTCTTCCGTACATTGAACATGGGCGCCCGCTATTCGGAACACACTCGCAAGACCGATCTGGCCAACAACGGGGACGTCAACATCCCGATCGCCCGCGATGGTCTGACAGCGGCCCAGATCGTGGCGCAAGCCAACCAGAACTGCCGCACCGCCTTTCCTACGTCGGAGTTCATGACCCAGTCATCGACCAACGTGCGTCGCTGGGCCAGCTTCGATAACGACTGCCTGTTCCGCGCCTATACGGGCCGCGACACCAATCCGCTGATGGCCGACTCTCGCGGACCGGAGGACATCGACGTCAAGGAAACGATCAGCGCCCTCTATATGATGACCACGTTCGGCGGCGAATTCCGCACCACGCCCTTCAGCGGCAACTTCGGCGTCCGCTATGTGAAGACCGAGGTGGATTCACGCGGATATCGCTCCGAAGTGATTGTCACGCCTTCGGTGGCGGGTTCTGCAGCGACGATCGTAACCGTTCCTGGCACGCTCAGCGAGGTTCGCGGCAAGGGCGACTATGATTACTGGCTGCCCAGCGCCAATGTGAACTTCGACCTTACCGACCGAACCCGCCTGCGCTTCGGTGCGTCGCGATCCATCGCCCGTTCCGGCATCGAAGACTTCAATGTCGGCATCAATCCGCAGCCGGACACAACAGCCACCACGGTTCAGGGCGTTCTCGCCAACTCGCAGACCGGCAACCCCAATCTGAAGCCGCTGGATAGCTGGAACCTGGACGCCTCGATCGAATACTATCTGAACCGCGACACGGCCTTCTCGTTCGCCATCTATCACAAATGGATCAAGAACGCCTCTTTCGACGCCGTACAGCCCTTCACCACGTCGATCATCGCCAACGGGGTGGAAACCACCTTCAACGCCGTCGCCCCGGCCAACGACACCCAACAGCGTCAGTTGTCCGGATTTGAGATCACCGGCAGCACGGTGTTCAGCCAGCTCCCGGGTCTGTGGTCGGGCTTGGGCGTCAGCGGCGGATACAACTACGCCGATGCCGATTTCGAATTCCCCGACCCGTCCAGCGTCGCCCCCTATGTCGCACCTGCTGGTTTGCGGGGCCTGTCGCGCCACAACGCGAACGCCTCGGTGTTCTGGGAAGGGGCCGGTCTTCAGCTTCGCGCCGCCTACCGCTATCGCTCGGATTATTCCAAGCCAAACAGCAGCACCAACCGAAGTGTTCGCGGGTCTGGCGTCCTGAACCTGTCGGCCAGTTACGACATCAGCCGAAACGTCCAACTGAAGCTGCAGGCGCTGAACGTCACCAATGCCCGCGACATCATGTACAAGCCCGGCTACGACGCCGTGACCGAGGTCAGTGAGAGCAATCCTCAGTACTATTTCGGCGTTCGCTTCCGCTACTGACCCCAACGCCCGGCCGTCGTGCTTCGGGCGCGACGGCCGGCCAGGATTCCAGCCATGAAACGTCTGATCCCTTCGCTGACGGCTCTGGCCGTCGCTTGCGCCGCCCCGCCCGTCATCGCCCAATCCGCCGCCCCTCAGTCGAGCGCCGTTCAGTCGGGCGCCGTTCAGGCCCGTAGCGCCCCCCCATGCGAGGGGGCGGCTGGCTATTCGGCCGTTTTCGAGGGGCGACGCACCTTTCTGTGGCGGCCGGACTGGCTGACCACGATCAAGGGACGTCTGGGCGACGATCCGTCTTTGCAACCGGCCTGGAGCGCGCTGAAGGATCGCGCGGACGCCGCCCTGGAGCGCGCGCCTTATTCGGTCGTCGACAAGACGATGACGCCCGCCAGCGGCGACAAGCATGATTATATGAGCATGGGGCCCTACTGGTGGCCTGACCGGTCCAAGCCCAACGGCCTGCCCTATGTGCGCCGCGACGGCCAATTCAACCCCGAACGGGAAACCAGCGCTTTCGACGTCACCAGACTCGAGGCGATGAGTCAGGATGTCCAGGCCTTGGCGTTGGCGAACTATTTCACAGGCGACGCACGCTACGCCGCCAAGGCCGGCGAATTAATCCGCGTCTGGTTCTTGAACCCCGCCACGAGGATGAACCCTAACTTCAACCACGGCCAGGCCGTGCCGGGCCGTGTGTCGGGTCGCGCCGAAGGCGTCATCGACGCCCACAGGCTGGCGCGAGTAATCGAAGCTGCCGGCCTGCTGCTGCCGACGGACGCCCTGACCCGAGATGAAAACGAGGCGCTTCAGGACTGGTTCGGCGAACTGGTGCAGTGGATGGCCACCAGCCCCATCGGACGCGAGGAAAGGGCCGCCGATAACAATCACGGCCTATATTACGATACGCTGATCACTCATTTCGCCTTGTTCGCGGGGCTGGAGGATGTCGCCCAAGCCGTGGCCGAGCGCGCCAAGACAAGGCGACTGGCGGCCCAGATCGATCCCGACGGCAGCCTGCCCAAGGAACTGACGCGAACCCGATCGCTGCACTATACGACCTGGACGCTGACAGCCGCCTTCGATCTGGCGGACGAAGCGCGATGCGTCGGCGTCGACCTTTGGAACTATCGTTCCGAGGATGGGCGTTCACTGCACGGCGCTGCGGAATTCGTGGCGGCCTACGCTGGTCGTGAAACGGAGTGGCGCTGGCCAGAGCTGAACAAGTCCGAAACCGACGGCATATACGAAGTGTTGCAACGGGCCGCCTGGGCATGGAACGATCCGTCCTTCGCCGACAAGGCCGCCCTTTACGCCGAACGTAACGCCGGCATGAGCCTGAACCTGCGGGTGCCGCCCTACGCCCGTTAGGCTCGGTCACTGCACTGTCGGCGGCCTCTCGGCGGCGGTTTCGTCCAGAACCAAACCAGCGCGCCCATGCCGTCGCATTGGCGCGCCGTTGCGCCTGTCGTCGCTCGCGCGCAATCCGCTGTCGCAGCCCCTCCCCCTCGCCACGACCATCGCCGCCAGGCGGGCCATCTCATAAGAAAAGGCCGGGCGCAGGCCCGGCCTTTTAGGTTTCAGGGATGCAGCACGCTCACACCTTGGCCGGCGCATATTTGGGCGACAGCAGATGCACCGCCAGGAGCGCGACCAGATAGGCCGAGGCGGCCACGATGAAGATGGGCGTATAGGTTCCGATCTTCTCCAGGACGAAACCGGCATATTTGGCCATGACCATTCCGCCGATGCCGCCCAGCATTCCACCGATCCCCACGACTGACCCCACGGCCGCGCGTGGGAAGACATCGGCCGGGAAGGCGTAAAGATTGGCCGAGAAACCTTGGTGGGCGGCCGTGGCCAGACCGATGATGCCGACTGCGACCCACAGGTTCGACGCTGAGGCGGCGAAGGCCACGGGAACGGCGCATAGGGCGCAGATCAGCATAGTGATCTTGCGTGCGTTATTGACGCTCATGCCTTTGTGCATGAGCCGCGACGACAGCCAGCCGCCCCCGACCGATCCCACATCGCTGAGCAAATAGATGGCGACGATAGGGGGCCCGAAGGTCTTGAGGTCCAGACCATAGGTCTTGCCCAGAAAGTCCGGCAGCCAGAACAGGAACATCCACCAGATCGGGTCGATCAGAAACTTGCCCAACGCATAGGCCCAGGTTTCCTTGACCGTCAGCAGCTTGGTCCACTTGACCTTCTCGACGGCGTCGGCGGGGTCTTGTTCGATATAGGCCAGTTCGGTCGCCGCCAGCCCCTTAACCTCGCGCGGGCGACGGTACATCAGAAGCCAGATCGGAAGCCAGATCAGTCCCAGTATCCCGGTTATGACGAAGGCCATCTGCCAGCCGAATGTCAGCACCAGGCCAGGCACGATCAACGGCGTGACGATGGCCCCGATATTGGTCCCGGCGTTGAAGAGGCCGGTGGCCAGGGCGCGTTCCTTCTTGGGGAACCATTCAGCGACGGCCTTGATGCTGCCGGGAAACCCGCCGGCCTCGCCCACGCCCAACACCATGCGCGCCATCATTAAGTGCGACAGGTCGCGGGCGGCGCCGTGCATCATGTGGCCGATCTGCCAGATGCCGAAGGCGATCCCCAGGCCCCAGCGAGCGCCGATCCGGTCCATGATCCGCCCCCACAGCAGATAGGCCACCGCATAGGAGGCCTGGAACCAGAAGACGATGTCGGCATAGTCGGTTTCGGACCAGCCGAACTCGGCCGACAGGGTCGGCTTCAAGAAGCCGATCATTTGGCGATCGACATAGTTGATCACCATGGCTGCAAACAGCAACCACATGATGATCCAGCGATATTTTCCGGGTGACGGCGCCTTGATCTTGATCGGCGGCGCGACGGAGGCGTCTGACATGGTCTTACAACCTGTTCCTGATGTTTCCTCGACACGTCCCGTCTCTGATCGCCGAAGCGACGGACGGGTTGGCGTCCGATAATGGTCTAGTTGCCGCCGGCCCTGACGACCGAACAGTGAATCTCAGCCACGCCGCGAAAGACGCACACCGTCTCGTCGCCGGCCTGGACGCGATGGACGCCGGTGACGGCGCCTGTGGTGATCAGCATTCCCGCCTTCAGCGGCCGGCCCCGTCGAGCGCAGTGCTCCAGCAGGAAACGCACCGATTCCATCGCCCCGCCTTCCAGCGACCGCGAACCGCCGATGCCGACACTGGCCCCGTTGATGACGGTTTCGACCTCCATGTCTTCCATCCGCTCGCGCCAGTTCTCCACCTCCGGCCCCACGACGACGCCGCCGTTGTTGCCGAAGTCCGAGGCCACCACGGTCGGTCCCAGATCGTTGATACTGGCCAAGGGGCTGCCGGCCAGTTCGACGCCGACGAAGACCTTGTCCACGACGTCCAGGGCCTCGCCCAACGTCCAGTCGGTCTTGGCGGGATCGGCGTCTGCGCCGATTCGGGCGATGAACTCTGCTTCCACGGCGGCGAATCCGCCGTCGATCGCCGGGAGAACCGCAGGCCTACGTCCATCGTAGGGCCAGACGTTGGCCGCGAAAACTGCGCCGGCCAGACGGTGCACGCCCAAGGTCGACTGAAGCGACGGCGCGACCCCTCCCACCTTCCACCCCACCAGACGATCAGGAAACAGGTCGATGGCGATGTCCTGAATGGCGTAGGATTCCGCCATCGTCGCAGGCACCAGACCTGGATACGCAGACAGGAAACGCTTGGCCAGACGCGCGGCGACAAACCGCCCGGCGATCTCCGTCGGTTCGGCAGAAGGATCCGATGATGTGACGAGCGTGGCCTTCATCGCCTGCGCCTCATGATGGGAAAAATGCAAATCAAGGAAACCGCCTCGTGAAGAAGCGCCGATAAGAGCGACGAAGGAAACCGGTGTCAATGCGGTTTGCGGCGCACGATGGCGTCGCGCGTCACGAGCGGCTATGGCTAGGCGACAGATAGGGGAGCAGCCGACCTTGGCTCAAGACGATCCGCGATCCGACAGACCGGGCAAGCGGGCCACCATCAACGATGTCGCCCGAGAGGCGAATGTCTCCAAGAAGACCGTCTCACGGGTCATCAATCAGTCGCCGTTCGTCAAGGAGGACACGCGCGAGCGGGTCGATGCGGTCATCAAAGCCCTCGGTTTCACGCCCGATCCCCAGGCGCGCGCCCTGGCCTTTCGCCGGTCTTTCCTGGTCGGGCTGATCTACGACAATCCCAGCCCGACCTATGTCGTGAACATGCAGCAGGGGGTTCTGGATGCGCTGAAGGGTTCGGGGCTGGAACTTGTCGTTCATCCCTGCAACCGCGACGTCCCTACCCTGCTGGAGGACATTCGCGGCTTCGTCGAGCGTCAGCGGCTTTACGGTGTCATCATGCCGCCGTCGGTGTCGGAGGACGAACGGGTCATCGACCTGCTTCGCGAACTGGACTGCCCCTATGTCCGAATCGCCTCGGTCGCCTTGGACAAACCCGAGGCCATGCTCGTCACCAACGACTGGATCGGCGCCGCCGAAGCGGCCAACCATCTGGCCGCCCTGGGGCACAGGCGCATCGGTCTGGTGCGCGGCCCCGACCTGTTTCGGTCCTCGGCGGTTCGGGGCAAGGGGTTTCGGGACGCCTTGGCCGAACGTGGCATTCCGTTGAACCCGGCTTACGACTTCAAGGGCGCCTATACGTTCGAATCGGGCGTGGACGCCGGCCATGCCCTGCTGTCGTTGGACACGCCGCCCACCGCCATCTTCACCTTGAACGACGACATGGCGATCGGCGTCATGCAGGCGGCGCGAGAGCGCGGCCTGGAGTTGCCGCGCGACCTGTCGGTCGTCGGATTCGACGACCTGCCTATGGCGGCCAGGGTTTGGCCGAACCTGACGTCGGTTCGCCTACCGATTCGCGACATGGGCCGCATGGCGGCCGAGAAACTGCTGGCGCCCATGCGCGGCCTCGACCCCGCGACCCTGGAACAGGACGAGGTCCATCCGGCGCTGGTGGTGCGCAAATCCGCTATCGTCGCGGTCTGACCGGGGCCGAAAGCCAAGGATGCGGTCGGCGTCGATCAACGACGCCGACCGCCTGACCTCAAGCCGTCTCGCGCGCCGGCGCCGCGCTGAGAACGCCCTTCAGATAGTCGCGGATGCCTTCGTCGGCAGCGTTGGCGAAGAAGTATTCGGCGAAGCGCTCGCCGCCGATGGCGGCCTTCAGCAGATCCTGATCCATCGCCTTCAGCGCCGACAGCATGTCCTTGCAGGTCGCCGCCTTCAGGTCGCTGAGCACGCCGCGGTTTTTGCGCATGATCTCGGCCCGTTCCTTGGGATAGCCCAGGCCGCGTTCGCCATCGAACAGCTTGCGATAGACGTCCTGCAGGTTCAGTTCGGCCGCCCAGCCGAAGCCCTTGGCGTAGGCCATCGAAATGGCGTTGCCGTCGTTGATCTGACCGAACAGGAAGGCGTCGGTCGGGTCGACGACCAGGCCGCAGAACACGCCTGGCATGCTGTTGGCGGCCAGCATGGAACCCATGCCCGTGCCGCAACCGGTGACGACAAAGTCTGCGGCCCCGGAATTGAGCAGTATGCCAGCCAGAACGCCGTTCATGACATAGGTCAGCGACGCCTTGTCCTCGGGCGCATACATTCCATAGTGGAACACTTGGTGTCCCAACGGTTCGGCGACCGCGACCAGCGCGTCATGAACGATCTGGCTTTTGGCGGCTTGGCTGTTCTCTATGATCAGAGCGATTTTCATTGGGAGGAATCCTCATGGCGATGACGACGGCGGCTCCGGCGGCTTTCGCGGGTTACCATCTAACTGTTTGCATCGGTATATGACACCGGTTACCACACGAAACAAGCCGGACTGAGTCGGCGCCCCTGACAGGCTTTGGAGGACACACACCATGAGCAATCCGTTTGATCTGACCGGCAAGGTTGCGCTGGTGACGGGGGGCAATGTGGGCCTGGGTCAGGGGATCGCCCTGGCCCTGGCAGAGGCGGGAGCAGACATAGTCTCGGTCGCCCTGTCGGATTCGGACGACACGGTCGCCCAGGTCCGGGCCATGGGCCGGCGCGCCCATGCGATCAGCGCTGACCTGACCTCCATCGAGCCGATCCAGCGCGTGCTGGCCGAGGCGCTGGAGGCGATGGGCCGGGTGGACATCCTGGTCAACAACGCCGGTCTGATCCGCCGCGCCGACGCCGTGGATTTCTCCGAGGCCGACTGGGACCTGGTGATGAACATCAACCTGAAGACCGTCTTCTTCCTCAGTCAGGCGGTCGCCCGTCGCTTCATCGCACAGGGCGACGGCGGCAAGATCATCAACATCGCCTCCATGCTGTCCTTCCAGGGCGGCATCCGCGTGCCCTCCTACACCGCCTCCAAGTCGGGGGTGGCGGGCCTGACCAAGCTGATGGCCAATGAGTGGGCCCCGCACGGCATCACCGCCAACGCCATCGCGCCCGGCTATTTCGCCACGGCCAACACCCAGGCCCTGCGCGAGGACCCGGTGCGGTCGGCCGAGATCCTGGGCCGCATCCCCGCCGGTCGGTGGGGCCGGCCCTCGGACCTGGGCGGCGCGGCCGTCTTCCTGGCGTCCAGCGCCTCGGACTATGTCCAGGGCGCCATCCTGCCGGTCGACGGCGGCTGGCAGGCGCGTTGATCCAGGGCTAGCGTTCGGACATGACCAGCAAAGCCTCAGGGGGTGCGGGGCCTCAAGCCGTGAGCGACCGCGTCGCGAGCATTGGGCCCGTAAGGGATGGCGGCGTCATCCTCTGCTTCGGCGAGATGCTGCTGCGGTTCTCGCCGAACCAGAACGAACTGTTGATGCAGTCCCCCGCCCTGACCGTGCGTCCGGCGGGAGCCGAGGCGAACGTCGCCGTCTCCCTGGCCAACATCGGCGCGCCCGTCCGCCTGGCGACGGTCCTGCCGGACAATGCGCTCGGTCGCGCCGCGCGCGACGCGGTGCAAAAGCACGGCGTGGACACCGGTCCCGTCGTCTTCACGCCCGGACGGATGGGACTGTATTTCCTGACGCCCGGCGCGGTGCGTCGTCCGTCCGAGGTTCTCTACGACCGCGCCGGCTCGGCCTTCGTCGAGAACGTTCATGCCGTCTTCGACTGGGACGCCCTGCTGGACGGGGTGGAATGGCTGCACGCCTCGGGCGTCACCCCGGCCACCGGCCCCAACGGCTCCGCCGCCGCCGTCGCCCTGATCGAGGCCGCCGTCAGCAAGGGCGTCAAGGTCAGCTATGACGGCAACTTCCGGGGCAAGCTGTGGGAGCAGTGGGACGGCGATCCGCCCGCGACCCTGGGCCGGATGCTGGCGGGCGCGACCGTCGCCTTCGCCGACGACCGCGACTTCGCCCTGGTGCTGAAGACCGCCTTCGACAATCCCGACCCGGCCGAGCGCCGTCGTCAGGCCGCCAGGGCCGCCTTCGCCGCCTTCCCTCGCCTGGAGCGCATCGCCTGCACCCACAGGGTCCAGGACAGCGTCGCCGACCAGGCCCTGTCCGCCATCCTCATGACCCGCGACGGCGATCGGATCGTCGAGACCCTGGCCCCGCCCATCCAGTTGACCGGCGTCGTCGACCGCGTCGGCGGCGGAGACGCCTTTGCGTCTGGGGTTCTGTTCGGCCTGTGGAGCGGATGGACCGACCAGCAGGCGCTGGACTTCGGCCTCGCCGCCGCCGGCCTCAAACACGCCATACCCGGCGACTTCAACCTCGCCTCCGCCGACGACGTCCACGCCGCAATGGGCGACGGCGGGTTCGATATCAGGCGATAAGGGTGCTGTCAGTCTAGGCTCAGGACTCATAGCCAGAACAGGACGGTCGCGGCGAGGGCTATGGCGGAGAGGAAGACGGTCGGGCAGCGATCATAGCGCGTGGCGACGCGCCGCCAGTCCTTCAGCCTGCCGAACATGATTTCGATCCGGTTTCGCCGCTTGTAGCGGCGCTTGTCGTAACGGATGGGGTCTGACGTGACCCCCGTTTCTCATCCAGCCATAACGAGAGTCCTGGGTTGATCTGATCCGCTCCCATTCTCTGGAGCACTCGGAGCTGGAGTTTTCCGGCCCGAGTCAGGGTGACGGGCTGGCTGCGTCACCGGGATTCATCAACGTGATCGGCGGCTTGTTGCCTATGGCCCCATGGGGCCGAACCTCGTTGTAGTCTCTGCGCCAAACCTCCAACTTTTCGGCCGCATCCGCAAGCGTGAGGAACCAGTGGGCGTTCAGGCATTCGGCCCGGAAGCGTCCGTTGAACGCCTCGATGAAGGCGTTGTCTGTCGGTTTGCCGGGCCGCGAGAAGTCGAGGGGGTGCTGTCAGTCCAATGCGAACTTGTCTCCACTGAACGCACCCCTCCCTCGCTCGTCGCTCTTCAGGCGGCGAGCGCCTGCCACTCGGCCAAGGCGGCAGAGCGTCGGGCTTTGAAGTGGTCTCTGCTGATGAGATGGCGATCCTGGTTGAAGTGGTTGTAGAAGGCGGCGTGGACGGCGCTGAATTTCTGCAGTGTCTTCATCTGGCGGAAGCGCTGCATGGCCCGCTCTCTTCGTCGGAACGGCAGATGTGAGTTCTCGACGCGGTTGTTGAGCCAGCGGCCCGTTTCGTGTTTTCCGGCCCCGCCGATATCCTTCAAAGCAGCCCTGTAGGATCGCAATCCATCGGTGATGACCGCTTTGGTAGGCCCGTGCCGGCGCATGGCTTTCTTGAGGAATTTCAGCGCCGCAGCCTTGTCGCGCGTCTTGGTGACGAAGGATTCTAGGATCTCGCCTTCATGGTCGACGGCGCGCCAGAGGTAGTGGCGTTCCCCGTTGATGCGGACGAACACCTCGTCGAGATGCCACCGCCAATGGGTGAATTGGCGCATTGCCTGAACCCGTTTCCTACGGATCTCGCCGGCGAACATGGGACCAAATCGGTTCCACCAAAGCCGGACCGTCTCATGGCAAATATCGATGCCGCGCTCGGCCAAAAGGTCTTCGACCTGACGGAGCGAAAGCGGGAAGCGGACGTACATCATCACGACCGTTCGGATCACCTCAGGCGAGCTGTCGAACCATCGAAACGGGTTGTCGGACTTGGCCATGCGGCCACGCTATCCGACACGATCAGGGGAGCAACCCGTTTGGGCTGACAAGACCTCCTGAACGGATCAACCCCATGAACAGCCCCGTCGATGGCGAAATCTACAAGGCCGTTTCCGAGGCCGTGTCGCCAGATTTCGCGTTCAGTTACCTCGTCAAGGCCGAACAGCACGGGCGTCGGATTACGCCCTTCACCCGCGTCGCCTGGGAGCGTCTGACCTCAAATCCCTACGCCATGGAGGTGTTGAACAGGTTGGGCGTCACTCTGGTTCGGCCTCAGCCCTGGAGCGAGGTCAGGGAGGAGAGAAAACGGAACCAGCGAATCCCCCATCAGGACCAAGCCGCATGAGCCGAAAGAAGAAATCCCCGGCCGTTCCTGCCGACATTACCGCTCGCCGCGCCGAAAAGCGGGAGTTGAAGGCCCGTGGCCTGGAGGTCAACGTCGATCCGCGCGACGAGAAGATCGTCGGCATCTGGCGCCCGGACTGTTTCAACCTGCTGCTGAAGAATAGCCCGGCCGAGGCCGCCGCCGTCCAATGGCTGGAAGAGCTGATCCGCACGGCCTCGGGCGAGAACGGTCAGGAGCGTCGCCCCGACTTCATCCGGTCGTCATCCATCGGAGCTCCGGGCCAGAACGTCAGCCAATCGATGATCGACGCCGACGACATGCTGTCCGCCGTCACGGAGCACATGGCGCCGCGCGACGCCCGGATGCTGTTCGAACTGCTCAAGCCGGATGAGGCCTTGCTGACCCGGTGGCGTGATGTCGTCCAGCGCTGCACCGGCGAGACGAACCCCCAGGCCCAGGGCGGCGCCGTGCGGGCGGCCTGCGCGCACCTGGCCCACATCCGCACGATCAGCGACCGGCTGTTGCGGGATCGGAAGGAACGTCGGAGGATGGCGGCATATTCAACCCGAGCCCTGAGTTCGTGATGAAGGCGACAGTTGGAGACGTAATGAGGACGCTCTCCCGCATGGGGTGTCCACCATGGCGCTTGATGCACACCACGGGGGAAGTGATCGGCCTCGTTAAGCGCGACGAGCAAGGGAGTTCTTATCTGCTGCACGGAGGAGTTCGCTACTACCTAGACGGACGCGATGTTCCGGAACCCGCTGAGATAAACCCCCATTGACCGATTAACCGAAGCAGTGCACTTTTCTGATAGTCGCTTCGCGCGACCCGAGATCGGCCCCGGCTCTTAACTGAGCGCGGGGCTTTTTTCTGCGGCCTTTGAAATGGCGACGGCCCCTGACGTTTCGGAAACTTCCGGGGCTTGGGGGCGAAGACGGGTTTGCGCTTGGGCGTGTAGGTCATGACGACCAGATGCCCCCTGCCCGCCCATCGCCTCAACGCACGCTGACATCAAGACACCCGCGCCGACTCCGACGTTGTCCAGCACCGGGACAAGGGACGTTCATCTCGACCGACCAGCGCTGACGATGGCGGGGGCCAGGCGTCCATAGCGTGCACACCCGGCGGCGCGGAGAGGCTTCGGCCTTGGCATAGCAACAGGCAATGGCCGGTCATTCCCGGAACCAGATCACAGGAGGGCGGATATGCCGGTCCTCTCCAATGCCAAACACGAACGGTTCGCCCAGGGCATCGCCAAGGGCTTGAGCCAGACCGACGCCTACACCGAGGCCGGCTACAAAGGCGACAGGACCGCAGCGTCTCGTCTGTCAACAAACGTCAACATCTCAAAGCGCGTGGCAGAGTTGCAGGGCAAGGCCGCTGTCCGCACCGAGATCACCGTCGCCAGCATCACAGAACGGCTTCTGGCGATCGCATCCAAGGGCGAGGCATCGAAGGATGCGCCCCTACTCGCCGTGGCCCGCGCGAGCCTGATGGACGCCGCCAAGCTGAATGGTCTGGTGGTGGACAAGAGCCAAGCCGAACTGACTGGCGCCGAGGGCGCGCCGCTGGGCGTGTCTGTCACCTTCCGTGACGCCTGACATCCAGATCCCAGGGGCCTTCCGGTTCCTGTGGCAGGAGAAGGCGGACGACGGCCTGCCGGTTCGGTATCGCTGCGCTCACGGCGGCCGGGGTTCCGCCAAGTCCATGAGCTTCGCCCGCGCGCTGGTCATCAAGGCCGCCGCAAAGAAGCTAAAGGTGCTCTGTTTCCGTGAGGTCCAGAAGAGCGTTCGGGAGTCGGTGAAAGCCGAGATCGACCAAGCGATCATCGATTGCGGGCTTGAGGGCTTTTACGACGTTCTCGAAACCGAAATCCGGGGCCGCAACGGCTCGGAGTTCATTTTCACCGGCCTGCGGAAATCGTCGGTCAGCAGCATCAAGTCGACCAAGGGCGTCAACATCGCTTGGGGCGACGAAGCCAACGCCATCTCGAAGAAGAGCTTCGAGCTTCTGGATCCGACCATCCGCGAGCCGGGGTCGGAGATTTGGCTGACGTGGAACCCCGAGGACGAGACCGACCCCGTCGACAGCATATTCCGCAACGACATCCTGCCGCCCGGCTCGATCGTACGGGAGGTCAACTACGACGACAATCCGTGGTTCAAGGACACGCCGCTTCAGACCATCATGGAGTACGACCGGCGCCGCGACCCGGACAAATACGACCACGTCTGGCGCGGCAAATACCAGAAGAACAGCGAGCGCCGAGTCTTCAAAAACTGGAAGGTCGAAGAGTTCGACACGCCGCTGGACGCGGTGCTGCGGTTCGGTGCGGACTGGGGCTTCTCGGTCGATCCCACGGTCTTGGTGCGAATGTTCATCGGCCGCTGGCAGGACGGCAAGGCGGTGTCAGACCCGACGGGCCGCGTCCTGTTTATCGACCACGAGGCCTACAAGGTCGGCTGCGAGATTGATGAAACGCCTTCCCTATTCGCCGGGACGGACAAGGAAGACCCGCCGCGCTGGGCGAACAGCCACAATCATCCCGGCATCCCGGGGGCCAAGAAGTGGCTGATCACGGCGGACAGTTCCAGGCCGGAAACGGTCAGCTACATGAAGCGCAAGGGCTTCAGGATCGCGCCGGCCATCAAGGGGCCCGGCTCTGTTGAGGACGGCATCGAGTTTCTGAAGACCTACGACATTGTCGTTCACCCACGCTGCGTGGAGACGGCGCTGGAGTTCGGCGCCTACAGCTTCAAGGTCGATGAGAAGACCGGCGAAGTCCTGCCTCTGCTGGAGGACAAGGACAACCACGTGATCGACGCCTGCCGCTACGCCTGCGAGGCGGTGCGCCGCGCCAAGAAGCCGACCGTGCCGAACCGGCCCAAGACGCCGAGCGACTACCGCCGAAACGAACAGCCGGGAGGCAGCGAATGGATGGCGGCCTGATCGACACAAGCCTGGACACGTGGAAGCGTCTGTTCACCGAGGCCCGCGACATGACGCGCACGGCCCGGTCGGAGGCGAAGAAGCACCGCCGCTACTACGACGGCAAGATTGATCCGGAGCTAGGTCGCCGCCTTCGCGCTCGCAAACAGCCCGACTTCGTCATCAACCGGGTCCGACCCGGCGTCGAGGGCATGGTCGGCGTCGTCGAGCGGGGCAAGACCGATCCGCGCGCCTATCCTCGGACCCCGCAGGACGAAGGTTCGTCCGAGGTCGCGACCGACACCCTGCGCTACGTCACCGACCAGAACCGCTGGCATCAGAACAAGCTCAAGGCCTTCCGCAACACGCTGGTGGAGGGCGTCGCCGCCGCCATCATCGAGGTTGATGAGCGCCTGGAGGTCCGCATCCGGCGCGGGCGCTACGAGTCCTTCTTCTACGACCCCTATAGCCGCGAGCCGGACTTCTCCGACGCCAGCTATATGGGCTTCGCAGAGTGGCAGTATCAGGACGATGTGGTTGCTCTCTATCCCGAGCAGCGAAACATCATCCTGTCTGTCGTGGCCAGGGGCGACACCGGGGACTCGCAATGGGCTGACCGGCCCGACGATCAGACCACCATGTGGGCCGATCCGCGCCGCAAGCGCCTTTTGGTCGTCGAGATGTACGCCAAGCGCGGCGGCACATGGATGAAATGCGTATTCGTCGGCGACGCCACGTTGGAGGAAGGGCCGAGCCCCTATCTCGACGACGACGGCCAGCCGATGAACCCGATCGAGGCCATGTCGGCCTATGTGGACGACGACAACAACCGCTACGGCGTCGTCGCGGACATGGTCGGGCCGCAGGACGAGATCAACACCTACCGCCGCAAGGGCGCCCATCTGGCGACATTCCGGCAGCTGCAGGAAACGGACCCGTCATCGGCCGGTGCCGACCCGGAGGAAGCCCGCCGCGAGGCCAGCCGCGCTGACGGCGTGATCCCCTCGGGCTGGAACATCGTTCCGACCTCCGACAAGTTCAGCATGGACATGAACCTCCTTGCCGAGGCCAAGTCCGAGATCGAGCGCATCGGACCTAACCCGGCGATCCTGGGGCGTCAGGGCGAGAACCAGTCGGGCCGCGCGGGTCTAGTCCGCCAGCAAGCCGGTTTGACAGAGCTGGCCCATCTGTATGGCGGCCTGGAAGATTGGGAGCTGCGTGTGTTCCGCCAGGTCTGGTCGCGGGTGCGGCAGTTCTGGACCGAGCCGAAGTTCATCCGCGTCACCGACGACGAAAACGCGGTGAAGTTCATCCAGATCAACAAGCCGGTGTACGGAGAGCCGGCCCCGGTGATCGACGAGCTGACCGGCCTGCCGAAATACGACCCCGTCACCCGTCAGATCGTCATGGCGCCGCAGTTCCTTGGGATGGAAAACGCCGTCGCCGAGATGGGCGTCGACATCATTGTGGATTCCACGCCCGACACCGCGAACATCCAGCAGGAGCAGTTCACCGAACTTGCCAAGCTGGCCTCCATCTACGGCCCGCAGGAAGTGCCGTTCGATGTCGTGCTGAAGGCGTCGGGCCTGCCGAAGAAGCGTGAGCTGATCGAGCAGCTAGAGGCCCGCAAAAAGCAAGGCTCCGAGCCGCCGCCGCAGGTCGCCGCCGCCATGGAGCTGGAAATGGCCAGCAAGCAGGCCGAGATCGGCGAGACGCAGGCCAAGACCGAACAAGCCGCCGCCAATGCGCTGAAGACCTTCGCAGAGGCGCAGGCCACCGAAATGCAATCCGCCTGGATCAACCAGCCGGGTTACTGAATTCCGTCGAACCTGACGGGATCGTAGTCGGCGCGCACGTCGGCAAGGACAACCACCATGCACAGCGAAAGCTTGCAAGCCACCGAGGCGTACAGCGCTTCGAAGGCCACCCATCCGCGTGTCTCGCTCTCCGACATGGAGGGCAAGATTGCTCGGACCCACTACTTCACCGCCGATCAAGGGGTGTGCGCTACTGAGGGCAGCGTCAGTTTTGACGGAGACCCCCTCCGTTTGCTGACCATCTGCATTCTGGTTATGCGCAACGGCTTCACCGTCATCGGCAAGTCTGCCACGGCGTCGCCTGAGAACTTCGACGCCGAGAAGGGCCAGCGCTTCGCATACGAAGACGCCATCAGACAGTTGTGGCCCCTTGAAGGGTACGCCCTGCGCGAACGCCTTTCGGCTTAAACGATTGGCGGCAGGCTTCACCACCTGCCGCCTCTGACCGCCTCCGGGTTTGACGGGAGACACGACCGCTCTTCGACATGAGCAACGGGCCGCCGCCGTAGCGGGCGCAACGTAAGCCGACGACACCGGCAAGGATCAACCATGAGCGACACTCCCGACTTCCTGTCGGACGAACCCTCGTCCGCGTCTGCCCTCACGCCTGAAGCCCCCGCCGCGCCGGAACCCGCGCCGCAGGAACAGCCCCAGGCCGCTGCACCGCCTGCCCCCGCCCCCGCTGCCCCGGCAGTGGAAGGCGACGAGCCGGCGCCGCATCATGTGCCCCTCTCGACCTTCCTCGACATGCGCGACCGGCTCAACCAGGCCGAAGCGCGCGCCAAGGAAGTCGAAGAGCGTCAGCGCAGGGCAGAACAGGAAGCGCAACGCCGCCAGGCGCCCGACCGGAACCAAGACCCCGATGGGTACGAGGACTTCCGGGCCGAGCAAATGGCGCAGGCCGTCACGGCGCAGAACTTCCGGTTCTCGAAGCGACTGGCTGAGGTCTCGCACGGAAAGGACGCGGTTCAGGCCGCGTACGACTGGGGCGTGAAGCGTTGCGATGAAGACCCGCTGTTCAACCAGCGCGTCGCCACATCGGAAGATCCCTTCGACTTCATCATCGCCGAGTGGAAGCGCGACAAGCTCGTCTCGCAGCTCAGCGACACCGATTTTGAGGCTTTCCAGCAGTGGAAGGCCCAGCAGGCCGGACAACCGCCCGCACCCGCCACACCTGCGGCTCCGGCCGCTCCCCCTCGCGCGCCTCGCCCTTCGCTGGCGGGCGCACCATCCGCTGGGCGGTCGTCTGTTCCCGAGGCACGGGACGGCGAAAGCACCTTCGAGCGGATGTTCGGTTCATAAGGAAAACCGATGGCTTACTCTGAAGTGCCTGCCGATCTGGAACGCACAAAGTGGGATTCCAGCTACTGGCAGGAATACGTCAACATGTCGGGCTATGCGGCCTACATGTCGGCGTCTCCGAACGCCCTGATCCAGACCAACCGTGACCTGATCGACGGCGGCAAGGACATCGTCATGTCCCTCGTCGGCTCGCTTAAGGGCAAGGGCATCGGCGCGGGCCTGCTGACCGGCGCTGAAGAGCGCCTGGGCTTCTACCCGTTCCGCACGCGTCCGGTCTGGCGCCGCAACGCCGTGGTCGTGAAGAAGTCGATGATCCAGAAGTCGGTCGTCGATATTCTGAAGGCCAACAAGGACAGCCTGAAGATCTGGTCGTCCGACGACATGCGCGATCGCATCACCGACGCCCTTTCGGTCGTGGCGTTCGACGATGCCCGCTACGACGAGGACAACGGCGACCAAACCGGCGTCCCCTATGCCGAAGCCACCGCGACCCAGCGCAACAACTGGCTGACGGACAACGCCATCCGCGCGCTGTTCGGCAACTCGGAAGCCAACCTGGTCGCCGGCAACATGGCGTCGTCGCTGGCGAACGTCGACAACGTCAACGACAACTGGGGCGCCACGGTCATCTCCGTGGCCAAGGGCATGGCCCGCAAACGCGACCGCATCACCGGCCGCCGCGCGATCCGCCCCTATCGTTCGGACAAGGACGGGCGCGAGTGGTTCGTCCTGTTCGTTCCGACCCAGGCCTTCAACAAGATCAAGGCCGACCCGGACATCAAGGCGTTCAACAAGGACAGCATCGATCGCAGCGTTGAATCCAACCCCTACTTCCAGGGCGGCGATCTGATCTGGGACGGCGTCATCATCCGCGAAATCACCGATCTGCCCGTCCTGGGCGCGGTCGGCACGGCGGGTGCGAACGTGGCGGCCGGCTATCTCTGCGGGGCTCAGGCTCTCGTGGTCGCTTGGGGTCAGGATCCCAAGTCCACGGAACGCAAGGACGACGACTACCAGTTCATCAAGGGTGTCGGCACCGAGGAGCTGCGCTCCATCGACAAGACGTTCTTCAAGGAGACGGGCGCCGTTGGCCCGGGCACGCAGCACGGCATCGTGACCGTGTTCGCCGCGTACTAAGGAGCACGCACCATGGCGAAAGCTTTCCCCACCCAGGCCGTGGGTTCTGGCAGCGCGCCTGCCAAGACCTCGACCGACTCCAACCAGCTGACCTACGTCGGGGGCCGTATTCCGGTCACCGCTGGTCAGCAGACGGTTGGCGCGCTCTTCGGGACCATTGTGGTTCCGAAGGGTGCTGAGATGGCGCGCGTGACCGTTTCCGCCCCCGCGGGCGTGACGGTCGAAGTGGGCGACGCCGGCGACACCGATCGCCTGATGGCCGCCACCGCTGCCGCCACGGCGCCCGTCTCGGGCATCGCGACGACCGGCTTCGGCTATCAGTACACGGCCGAGACCCTGATCAGCGTTCGCATCGCCACGGCGACGGCGGCGGTGAACGGGACCATCGTCTACTCCGTCGAATACGTCAGCCAGTAAGGGAGGCCTGAAAATGACCACCCAAGCCCGCGTGATCGGCCCGGCTTCCGAGCTGGGTCATTTCGACACCCTCAACTTCTTCGGCAACGAGATCGGCCGCGAGTTCACAGACGTGACGCTCACGCCCGATCAACTGCGCAAGGCCGAGGGCAACCCCTACATCGAGATCAAGGGCGCCGACGACGCCCTGACCGATGAGGAACTGCGTAAGGCCAAGGAAGACGAAGCGGAAGCGGACAAGATCCGCGCCCGCCTCGCCGAGTTGGACGTGACCGTTGACGGCCGCGCCTCGCTCAAGACCCTGCGCGGTAAGCTGGACGCGGCTGAAAAGGCCGAGGCCAAGCGCCTGGAAGACGAAGCGGAAGCGGCCCGCAAGGCCGCCGAAGGCTCCGAGGACTGATCCTGACCGCCCCCGGCTTCGGCTGGGGGCGTCTCTTCGGAGGCGACCATGACCATCCGTGAGATCATCGCAGCCGCCATGCGCCGCGGCAAAATCCTCGCATCCGGCGAGACCCCATCCGCAGATGAAGAGCGCGACATCCTCGCCCGCCTGCAATCCCTCGTTCTGGAACATCCTGGCCTGACTGGCGCACGCTGGCGCGACGTTTACGCCGCCTCTTCCGCCACGATCACCGCCCGCGACGGCGACCGCATCACCGTCGGGGTATTCACCCCCACCATCATCAAGCCCACGGTCGAAACCTGGTGCATCACGCGCCGCAATATGCCGGCCCTGTCTCGCATCCATGTGCTGGATGGCGCCGACGCCGGCCTGTTCCTGTTCTCGACCGAATGGCGCCGCGCCGACGCGCTGACACTGGACGATTTGAACCCCTTCGGCGCCGACACCGACAACGGCCTGATCGCACAGCTCGCCGTCACCATCGCTGACGACTTTGGCGGGGAGATCGGCGCCAAGACCGTGCTGGAGGCCCAGCGCTCCGAACGCACCATCCGGGGCCGGCTATATCGCGACCGCGACTGCCGCCGCGAACTTCCCTGCGATTACGCCTGATGCAGCTGCCCTTCGGTCTTTCAGCCTATTCCCGCGCCAATGGGCGGCTTCCGCCTGTGCGGCTGGTGAACCTTTATCACGAGCAGGCCCCAACCTCGTCGACCGGCTCTGTCCTTCTGCCCCGCCCCGGCCTCCAGCTTGAATACGACCTGGGGGCGCCAATCCGAGGCCTTCGGCGCGACGACGGCGTGTTCAACGGCGACCTTTTCGCCGTCGCTGGAAACAAGCTTTTCAGAGGGGAAGACCTTGTCGGATTAATCGAAGATGATACCTTCTCTGTCGAGTGGGCTTACACGGTCGATGGCCTGTGGGTCGCCTCGGGCGGCATCGTCTATCAGTACGACGGCACGACCCTAATCCCCACGGCCTTCCCCGATAGCGCGCCGGTCGTCTCGATCTGCGACATCGACAACTTCCTGTTCGCCGTGCGGCAAGACACCGGCACGGTCTATTTCCGCGTGCCCGGCGATACGACATGGAACGCGTTGGACTTCTTTTCGGCCGAGCGCGAACCCGATCCGGCCATCGCCGTCCGCGCCCTGGCGGACGCGCTCTATGTGTTCGGCTCGTCATCGATCGAGGCGTTCGGCATCACAGGTGATGTCGACGAACCGGCCGTTCGCATCGAGGGCCTGGCTATCTCGCGCGGCTGCAAGGATCGCGACAGCATCTCGAAGCTGGACAACACCCTTTTCTTCACGGGTGAGGACAACATCGACTACCGCATCGATGGCGTGCCGCAGCGGATTTCCGATCACGGCATCGAAGAGCGGATCGAAGCGTCAGGCACGGTTCAGGCGTTCTCCTATTCCCTTTCGGGACACACTTTCCGCGTCATCCGCCTGGACAGCGAAACGCTCGGGTACGACGTGGCGACCGGGCAGTGGCACCAGCTGGCCTGGCCTGTTGCGACCGGCATCTATGACGGCAAACGAACCTACGTCTCTGCCGGGTCCGCCATCCATACGCTTCGAGACAGACCGGATGACAACGGGTCGACCTTCGAGCGCATCTTTACAGCTGTGGCCGCGACGGAGGTCGTCGGGGCGTGCGACGCCATTGAGGTCAGTCTTTCGCCCGGCACATCGCCGATCGGCAGTGAGCCTGCGATACTGCAGATGCGCTGGTCTGATGATCAGTCCCGCACATGGTCCGACTGGAAGGAAGCGCAGACGGGGTTCGGCGGTCAGTATCGCAAGCGCGTTCGCTATCGCCGGCTCGGCATGATCGACGCGCCCGGGCGGGTCTTTGAGTTCCGCATGACCGATCCGGTGGAGATGGGGTTCTCAGGTGTCGAGATGAACCCCGCCGGCGGGGGCCGGTCGCGTGGCTGACGGGTTCAAGCTGCCGCGCATACGGGCGGCGGACACGATCTCCGACAAAGCGGGCAAGGCGGCGAACGCCTTCGTGCGCTTCTGGGACACGGTGATGAAGGCGATCGAGCGTCAGGAGAACGCTCAGACTGACGTGCTGACCCAGCTGGCCCAGGTGCAGGCGACGCAGGCCCAACAGCTAGTTTTGATCTACCAGGCGCTGGAGCTGGCCGGCATCGCCATCGACATGAGCGGAGCGTCTGGCAACACGGGCGTGCAATCGCTGACCATCGACATCGACGGTTCGGGCTGGGCGTTCGGACCCCGCGTCGATCTGACGGGGGTTGTCGCTGGCGATTTGATCATCCCCAGCACCGGCCTTTACGCTGGACCAACCACGACCCAAGGCGACCAAGGCGAAATCCTCGGCTTCCTGCGCCTGGTCGAAATCGTGGGCGTCACCGAAACGGTTGTCGGTGGGCCGTGGAACTTCACCTCGACCCGCTATGACGCCAACCCGGCATCCAATTCCATCTACATCGCCAACCCGGCCGAGATTCCGACATTCACGGTGGCTCGGACCACCACGGGCGCCGTGAGCTACCGGCTCGACGCGATGACCGACACCGTCAACGGCCTATTGAACGTCGTGGCCAAGCTATACGTGAAGCGGTCGGCATGATCGCCACCGAAGCCGATATTCCGCTGATCCTGGACCTGTGCCGCGAGGCCCATATTGGTTCCGTCTGGGAAGACGTGCAGGCCGCGTTCGACCCCGTGAGCACCGAGACATCAATCCGGGCGCTGATGGAGAATCCTGACGCCTTGGTCCTCGTTTGTGACCGGGGCACGCTCTGGCTGGCTCGGTTTCCTCTCTGGTTCAATCACGCCGAGACCATCACCCGCGAAGTATTCTTTTACGCCACCAAGGGCGGCGATGCGCTGCGGCGTGAGGGCGAGCGCTGGGCGGGCTCCGGCCTGACAGTCTTGAGCCGCCACGACCGGACGGACCCCCGTCTCGACATCTATTACCGACGGGCCGGCTATCAGCCCATCGAGCACGACTTCATTCGGAGGGCCTGATGGGCGGAATCCTCGACATCTTTGGCGCTTCCAAGACCGCCAAGGCCCAGAAGCAGGCGGCCGACAAAGCGGCGGCGGCTAGCCAATACGCCACCGATCAATCAGTCGCGCTTCAGAATGCGCAGTTCAACCGCATTTGGGAGGCCACAGCCCCCAGCCGCAAACTGGGCGACACGGCGACGGGCCAGCTTCAAGGGCTAGCCGACGGCACGATCGACCCCACCAAATGGCTAGAGGCCAATCCCGGCTATCAGACCAACCTCCAGGCGGGCCAACGACAAATCAACGCCTCGGCGGCGGCGAAGGGCGGCCTGCTCTCGGGCGACGCGGCGAAGGCCGGGCTAAAGTTCGGCGCCGACTATGCGACGGGCGTCTATAACCAAGAGCGCAACGCCCTGCTGGCGATGGCCGGGCTGGGTCAAACAGCGGTAAACACCGGCGCCCAGACGGGCCAGGCCACCGCTAACGCCAGCCAGAACGCGCTCCAGCAGAACGCCCAGAACCTCGCCACGTCGTATGGCCAGAAGGCCGATGCCACGGCCGGTCTGTGGGGCACGATCACCGGCACGTTCGGCAACAATGCGCTGGCGAAATACGCCAAGGTCTTCGCGGGGGGCTTCTGATGTCGGCTTTCGACACCTATCGCCAGATGCGCGACAGCACGCTTCAGAACAACCGGCTGGCTGAGCAGGATTTGCTTCGCGAGCAGGACCGGAACGCCCTGCGCATGGCCGGAACGCAATATGCCACCGGCGACGCCGCCGGCGCCCGCAATGCCCTGCTGTCGAACGGCATGATCGACGAGGGCCTTCAGCTAGGCCGCTATGACCAGCAGGCCTCCCGGCAAACCGCTCAGGATGAGCAGGCGAAGCGCGACCGGCATTTCGCCACGCTCGTGGCCGGGGCCCAAGGCCTTCGCCGCCTCCCGGCCGAGCAGCGCTGGCAGGCGTATCAGAGCCGCGTGCTGCCGATCCTTCAGCAAGACGGTGTCGATCAGTCGGTCATCTCCATGATCACGCCGGACAGCCTGAACGACATGGATCTGGACAGCCTGATCACGGCGGCGGGCGGCGAAGTCGAACAGCCCCGCTATCTGCAAGGCCAACGCGGCGCCCTGGACCGGATCGACCCTTACACCGGCGACCTGACCAATGTGCGTCAGGCCGCACGCGAAGACGCCCCGAACGGCTATCGTTGGACGGCGGACGGTGCGCTGGAGCCGATCCAAGGCGGACCTGCCGACCCTCGCGCCGCAGGCGCCCTCGCCGCCTCTCGCCGCGCGCCGAAAGCCGGTCGCTCGAGTGGTCGTTCGTCCTCGGGTTCCGCCCGTTCATCCTCGCCCGCCGCCGCGCCGGCCGGCCGTCCCTGGGAGCGCAGCTGGTAATGGCGGGTCCGACGCAAGGAGAGGTCTATGACGGCTATCGCTTCCTCGGGGGCGATCCGAAAGACCAGAACAACTGGGAGCAGGCCGCGCCGGTCGCCGCGCCTGAATACGGCAACGGCGCCCAGAAGCTCCCGAACGGCGACATTGTGCGCTACGGGCCACGCGGGGGGCTGACGGTTCTCCAGCAGGGCGGCGGCGACGGCGTCGGCAAGCTGACCGAAGGTCAGGGCAAGTCGATCCAATACGGCCTGATGATGCGCGGCGCTGAACAAGACTATCAGCGTGCCCGTCAGGAAGGCTACGATCCCGCCAGCCTGCGCAACCAAGCGGCTGCGGTGGCGGGGCTGATCCCGTTCGATGGCGATTATTTCGGCCGTCTCATCCGTGACGACGTATCCGATCGTGGACGCCAAGCCGAACTCCGCTGGGCCGAAGGCAACCTCCGTCAACTGACCGGCGCCGCCGCGACAAATCCGGAAATCTCCCGTGTCGCCGCCATCAACTTCGACCGAGGCAACGACCAGCTTGCTGACCAGCGCTACCGCACGCGTTCCGAGACCTACAAGGGAACGCGCTTCGCCGCTGGTCCTGGGGCCTCGGCGCTGGGCGACTATCCCGATGCGCGCGGCCGCCTCGCTGTGGATGAGAAAACCGGCCTGCCCGATTACGCCGGCATCGCCTCGACCGTCCAAGGCGTCGACGGCGGCTTTGACATTGGCCCCGACGGCCGGCCCGTTGCCCCTGCCCCACAGGCCCCCACGCCCGGTTCGTCGCCAGAAACGGCGATCGACATCGAAAGCGGCATCTCGCCCGACGAAATCCTCGCGCTGCTGGAAAACGGCGGCTGGGTCCGTCGCGGCGATGGACAGCCTTTCGAGGCGACCGCCAGCCGGGGCGCACCCGAACAGGGCGCTCAATCCCTTCGGCCCGGCCTGAACCTGAACCCGGCAGCGACACCGGATGATGTCGTAGCCGAGCGTCGAGGCGGGAACGACTTGATGCGCCGGGTCGATGCTGGTGTCCGGGGAGCAGCCGACACCCTGACCTTCGGCCTGGCGGACGAGATCGCGGCGGGCGCCAACACCGTCCTGCCCCTGGACCCCGGCGCACGCTCCGGGTTTCAGGATGGGTTCGGCCAGGCCTTCCGCAACAATCTGGACATCCAGCGCGCCGTTGACCGTGCCGACGCCAAGGACGTGCCGGTCAGCCGTGGGGCCGGGCAGGTCGCTGGGGCCCTGGTTCCGGCTGGCGCTGTCGTGCGCGGCGCGGGAATGGGCGGCCGGGCGCTGGCTACGGCGCCAAACGCCCTGCGCGCTGCGGCGGCGGGCGGCGCTTATGGTGGCGCCTACGGCTTCGGTTCAGCTGAGGGCAATGCGCTTCAGCGGGTGCCGGAAGCTGCTGTCGGGGGTGGAGTTGGTTTAGTCACCGGCGCGGTCGGCGCACCGGTCGCGGGTTTCATCGGCCGCCGCGTCGGGGCGCCCGTCGGCAATGCCTTGCAAGCGGGCAACCGTTTCATCGGTCGCCAGGTCGGCCGGGCGGGCGAAGCCTTGAACGTTCCGGGCGCCGCCGCTCTGACCGAGCGCGCCCAGCCCAACGCTCTCCGCTCGGGCCTGAACCGCTTCGCCGACCGCATGGGGCCGCAACGGGTCAACGCCCTGTCGGGCCGAGTGGATGAACAGACCGGCCTCGGCATCGACGTCACGGCGGTCGATGCCCTGGACGACGCCAGCCTCGGCCGCGTCCGTGCGCTAGCCACCCGCGACACCCCGGCCCGCGATCTCGCTGTTCGGTTCGCCGAAGGGCGCCGGGAACGCCTGCCGTCGCGCGTCCGTCGCATCGCCAGCGAGGAAGTGTCGTCAGACGCCCGCCCGACGCAGGCGGTCATGGACGAGTTGTCCAGCACACGACGCGCCAACGCCGGGGCCATCAACGACTTCGGCGGCGACATGGTCGCGCTGGACGACAACGCCATCCAGGCGCTGCGCAGCGATCTGGCGCAGGGGGCTGTTCAGGCCGCCATCCGCCGCGCTCAAGGCTCCATTGACCCGGCCGAACGCGACGCCGCCAACCGGCTCGCCTCCTTGGCGGACACGGTACGGGACAACCCGGCCGGCGCCCGTCTGACGGTGCGCGAGGTCCAGGACATTTCGGCCGCCCTGCGCAACGCCGCCGACGGCGCGTTCCGCTCCAACGCCCCGGCTGACGGCCCGGTCCTCGCCAATCTCGGCAAGGCTGTCCGTGACGCCGGGCGCAACATCTCCGAGGGCTATCGGAAGTGGCTGGGGCAATATGCGGACGACAGCGACCTGCTGGAGGCGGCGACGACAGGGCGGAACTTCGTGTCGGTCAGCGCCGATCCGGTCAGCGCCCGTTCGACCGACGCCTTCGTGGGCCGCGCCGCCGCCGCCACGCCCGGCGAGCTGACCGTCCAACGCCAGGCGGCGGGCCAAGCCATGCAGGCGGCCGGATCGAACCCGACCACGGCACGCGGCGTGCTGACCAATCTGGCGTACGACGATGACCAATATCGCCGGGCGGCTTCTCTTGGCCTGGATGCTGAACGCCTGAAGGCTCGCGCCGGCGCCGAACTTCGCTCGGTGACGCAGGCCCAGCGCGCCAGTCCGCGCGTGGGTTCAGAAACCAGCACCAACGCTCAAGATGCGGGTGGCGCGGCCGGATTGTCCATCGGCGACTTGGCCAACCCGATCCGTGCGGCGGCAGGCGTGGCGCTCAACCGCATCCGCTCGCGCGGCTTCAACGATCAGGAAGCGCAGGCCATCGTCGAGGCGGTGATCGACCCGGCGCGGACGCAAGAGGTCATCGGCTTCCTTGCCCAGCGGATGTCGAAGCGCGACGCGCGCAACCTTCAGCGGGTGCTCCGCAAACAGGTCACCACAGGCCTTCTGTCAGGCCAACAACCGTCAGCATGACGACCCAAAGCCAGAAGGCCGGCTGACGCGCGAGCCACCCGGCCGCGCGTCTCCATAGGCTCGCCTTCGGCTTTGGTCTGACCGGCCCTCCGCTCTCGGAGACGAACCGGAACTCCCCTTCGATCACCCTCATGGGTCGATCTCTACCACAAAATCTGTGAGGTCCACATGGCCGCTGGCTTGCTCGCCATCAGCTCGTTCACGCCTGCGCGCGATCGGCAAGGTCGCCTGGTCGCCGGCGCTCGCATGGACGTGTTCCAGAACCGCACGACGACCCGCGCGACGGTCTATGCGGACGCCGGTTTGACCACGCCGCTGACCAATCCAGTGATCGCCAACAGCAGCGGTCAGTTTCCGGCCGTCTGGGCGAATGCGGGTACGACAGAGGTGCCCGTCCTCTACTCGCTGGCCTATTCCGGAGCGACAGGCGAGAGCATCGGCAATCCCAGCGCGTTCGACGACATCCAGCCGAGCGTGTCCCTGGATCTGGTCAGCGGTGCGACGAAGCTCAATCAGGACGGCACTGACGCCGCGCCCGACATCGCGGACAACCTCCCGTTCCAGGCTACCGGTGGACTGCCGCGCTCTCTGGGCGCCAAGGCCGGGCAGGAGCAACGGTCGATCCTCGACTTCTGCCGGTCAGATCGCACGGCGCCCCAGAATACGGCCGGACTGAATGCGGCGCTGACCAGCGGCAAGTTGGTGCATGGCTTCGGCGCCGAGGGGCAGTCGTTCAACATCAACGGCCCGATCATCCTGGCGAACGGCGCACAACTGATCGGAAGCCCCAACTGCAAGTCGGTCATCGTCCCCCAGGCCGGCGACTACGACACCTTCCAGCTTCAGGGCAACTACGTCACCCTAAGCGGCTTCACGGTCTACGAGGATTTGAAGACGGCCGGGTCGGGGGCAACCTTCCGGCGCTTCATCTCAGGTGTCGTCGAGAAACTGCTGATCGAGGACATGGACATCGAGGCCAGTCCTTTACTGTGGGCTGAGACGCGGACGACGGGCTACTACAAGCGCTCGACCCTGCGCGAAATCGTCGCCAAGCGGCATCGCGGCCCCGGCTTCGTAAAAGAGTGGGCCTATGCCTACGACTACATCGATCCGACGGTCTCGATCGACTTCAACGGCTCGATCAGCCCGAACCACACCGCCTATCGCCAGATCGGCGGCAATCTCGGCATCGCCGAAGGCGGCACATATTGCGGGCTGAACGTGCTGGGGACGGCCGGCGTCGCGGGCACCACGACGGCCCAGAAGTCGTTCTGGGTGACCGATGTTGCGGAAGGCCACTTTGAGCACGCGCGCGGCGACTCCTGCAAAGGGGGCGCGCTGTTCGACGGCTGCACCAATCTGCATCTGAACCACAGCTATTTCGGCCTTGCGGACGACACGCAGGTGACACTGGTGGATTGCACCTATGTTCGGGGAATCCTACCCGTCATGCGCGGCCGCAAGTTGGTCGCCGGCACGGCTAGCAAGCCGGGCCTCGACATCCAGGCTGGCAACGTCAACGTCATGCTGTTGGGCGTCGACGCCCACGAGAACACCGGCGACGGCGTGCTGAAGAGCGGCTCGACCAGCTCCCGCATCATCATCCCGGGCTTCATCACGCTCGACAACGGCGGGCGCGGTATCAAGACGCTGTCGGGCGGCACGTTCAGCACCTCGGCGGGTCTGATGGACGGCAATACGGTCGGAAACTACGACCTCGGCGGCTCGCTCCACCAGATCCTCGCCAGCCAAAACAACGGCGGGTCTTACGTCAACGTCAGCGGAGTGGGTGCGGGATGACCGTCAGCCAAGAAGAGAAGTGCCAGGCCCTCTATGCCGTGGCCATGTCCCTGCGTGATGCGCGAACGGTCGCGGCTTCGTGTGCCCGGATCATCGTCGAGGCCTGGGCTGGAGAGACAATCCAGACGCTGGAAGATGGCGACGGGGCCAAGGTCGGCAAGCGGATCGACAACGCCGAGTCCGCGCTGGGCATTCGCCTGTTCGGCGCCACGCCGGTTGGTCTCGTTCTGACTGATGAGGGGCGCGCCTGGGTGAACGAACGGATCACCGCCTACGCCACTCCAGAAGCAGAAGCAGGTTAGGCGCCTACGCCCTCCCTGACGACACGAGCCGCCCAACGGCTGTTCTACTACGGCCTGACTATCGGAGGGGGCGGATGATCGACCCACGCGAACTGCCCGCGTTCTGGGGCCTGTGCGGCGGTTTGCTGTCGGGGGCTGTGGGGCTGGTGACGGCCTATTCGGCAAAGGCCGGCAATCCGGTCGCTCAGCGAAAGGCATGGCTCCATCTCGGCCTTGGCATCGTTGCCGGTCCAATCGTCGCCGAAGCCCTGACCCACGGCGTGATCCTCGCTGTCGTGCCAGTCCTCGACATGCGCGGCGTCGCCCTGGCGCTGGGATGGATGGTCGCCAACGACCCGCGAGCCCTCTTCGACACCCTGACCCGCGTGGTGCGGGCCGTCTTCAACCAGGAGCCTCAGCGATGAACGCTCACGTGCTGATGGTGCTCTACACGGGCATCACTTTTGTCTCGGCCGGCGCATGCCTGCTGGAGATCTGCCGCTTGCTCGGAAAGACCTACGAGACAAAGGCCTCGGCCTCGATGCTTTGGCGCGGCGGCCACTTCATCGGGGCCGCGATCCTGTTCGTGTACGGCTGCATGGTCCTGTTCCCTGGCCGCGCGCTTCAGGTGCAGCACATGAGCATCGGTCTGCCGTTGGTCGGGACGGTGATCATTGTCGCCGCCCTCGCCTATCTCGATCACGTCATGGGCGAGCGCGAGCCGCCGCCTTGGAGCCATCAATTCATTCAGCTTCTTGTGTTGCTTGGCATGGACGGTCTTTCCCGCCGCGCCGCCTTCATGCTCCCGCCCGCCGCCACCGACGATGGCCCGCCGCCGGAGAGCGACGGAAACCGCGGGATTCGGCTTTTGGTGCTGACCGGCGCCATCGCCGTTATCGCCAGTGTCGCCGGCTTTATCCTAACCAACAGCGCCGCCGCTTAGCGGCCCGACCGATGATGTCCTCGCCCAGCCGGGCCGCCTGAAGCAGTTCGGGCACGACCCGCGCCGACCTCGCCTTAGCCGCCAAACCTCCCCCAAAAATCTGGAGACTGACCATGAGCCTGATACCGGCTGACAGGTTCCGCACGTTTGCGCCCAAGGCGACGGCCGGCACGCGTGAGGCGTTGGAGGCGGCAGCGGCTGCAAATGGATTCTCCGGCCTGGTCCTGGCCCACTGGCTAGGTCAGATGTTCGTCGAAAGCGCCGGGTTCACGACCCGCGAAGAGAACCTGAACTACTCGGTCGACGGCCTGCTGAAAATGTTCGGCCGGCACCGGATCAGCGAGGCTGATGCCCGCAAGTTCGGCCGCGCGCCCGGCCGTCCAGCTCATCAGAACGCGATCGCCAATATCATCTACGGCGGCGAGTGGGGACGGAAGAACCTGGGCAACACCGAGCCGGGCGATGGCTGGCGGTTCCGGGGTGGCGGCGAGAAGCAAATCACAGGCCGGGCCAACTATCGTGAGGCGGGTCATGAGCACGATCCGGACACGCTGCGGACTGACCCGGTCGCGTCCGCCAATGCCGCCGCCAACTTCTTCGTCAAGCACGGGTGCATTGTCCCGGCCCTACGCGATGACGTGAAGGGCGTGACGCTGAAGGTGAACGGCGGCATCAATGGCCTCGACGCGCGCATCGCCGCGACGACAGCTGCGAAGAAGGTCGTCGGGCTGTGACCGCCCTGGCCTTCCTCCGTTCCATCCCCCGCCTTCTCAGCCCGACCGGCTGGCTGATCCTCGCCATCATCGCCGCCTTCGTTCTGACCGGCGCCTATTGCTCTCACAGGGGCGCACAGGGCGAGCGGGATCGGCAGGCGACCGAGACACAGAAGACCGAGGCGAAGGCCGCCAGCGCGCGGGAAACCGCAGCCGGCGAACGCGCGATCGAAACCCCCATCATCAACGCCCGCCAGAAGGATTATTCCGATGCGGTCAACTCGCTCCCTGATGCTGTCCCTAGCGCTCGCCGCGTCCGTCTCGCTTGCGAGCGGTTGCGCCACCAAGGGAACACCCGCCTTCCCGCCGAGTGCGGATCTGGCAGTTGAGCCCAAGCCGGTCTTGGTACCGGAGGCGATCTATTCGGAGGCCGCGCTCGACGCCTACGACATCGCCATCGAGGCGCGCGGCGATCGGCTGGCGGCCCAGCTCGGGCGACTCTGCCGGTTCTTCGACACGATGGGGATGCGGGGGCTGGACTGTCCGCCGCCGCCCCGACCGGGCTAGGCGGGACATGATCAAAGGGGGTCGGTCAAACCTACCCCCTTCAGCGTCGAGCCTCGGCTCCGCTATCGAGGCCCGCTCTCTTCGGAGGGCGGGCCTTTTGCTTGTTCAGCGGCCTCCCAAATGCGGCGCATGGCGGCATGGGCCTCGCGTTCGCTTTCCCGGTATTGGTTGTGGCGCTCTTCGCTGACCTCACCATCGCCTCCGCAGGTCGGACAGTCTCGCTCTCCGTAGTTCAGGCAGACGCACAGGTCGCCGCCGCAATGGCAGTCAACCGTCCCGTCGCCCTGACAGCGAGGGCATGTAATGCCGTCACGATCGCCATACTCGTATTCGTCGCCGTCGCTCATTGCCCCGCTTCCCCAGTAGCCTTGGCGACGCAGGCTGGCGCGTCGCAAGTGAACACGGTCAAGCCAGAGGAGTGCCGACGCGCCGTCGTCCTCCCTTTCGGCGTCAGAACCCGGCACTCCCAGCAATACAGGCTTTGATGCGCGACGTGCGGCGTGATGTTCGACGCCTCCATCATCGCTCCACCCCCGTCGCCTTCGTCAGCGCGGCGTCGATCTGCTGGATGACAGCCCAGTTTTTGAAGTCACGCATCGTCCATTGATCGCGCGCCGTAAGCCACATTTGCTGCTTGGCGGCGATAAGGGCGGCCTTCAAATCGGGAGCAGCGGCTATCAGCAACGCTTCCGCCTCGGTCTTCACTTTGATGACCCCGCTATCCACGCGCACGGTGCATGACAGATCAGGATTTGCACGGTGGAAGCCCGAGCTGGCCTTCCAGTCCCGATACTCGACTTCGCCAGTCATGCCGCACCCCTTGCGAGAACGTGGGTCCGCGCGTCTTCCAGCGCGAGATCGAAGTCAGGCCGCGTTTCCTGTGCATCGGCCCAATCAATGAGCGAGACCAGAATGTGGAACAGGTGGCCTTGAGGGCGCAATTCGTCTTCATCCACGCCGAAGGCTGCGTGGTGGGCCTCTATGGCAGATTGACCGGCACTAACGCCTGCTTTGGCGGCATCTAAATCGGCAGCGTGATACGTCATCTCTTGCACTCCATAGCTGATATCGCTTACAGATAGCAGATATCAGATACGACGCAACAACGTTTTTGGATATCAGTTATGGGTGATGAGACGGCTGTCTATGTGATCGGCAGTAGCCGAGGGGCGCGAAAGATTGGCATCGCCGTCAATCCCGTCTCTCGCCTTCGACGGCTTCAGACTGGGAGCGCAGCGCGCCTCACGCTTCAACATCAGAGACATATTGCGCGGGCCTTAGCCCCTGCCGTAGAGGCTTACGCCCACTGGCTCCTGCGAGATCACAAGCAGCAGGGAGAGTGGTTTAGGGTTTCTGCCGCTCACGCCATCGAGGCGCTCGATCAAGCGGAGGCGGCAGTCGCCCGAGGTGAACGGGCAGAGAGATTGTCCGTGGGTCGACCAAAACTGAACTTCGATTTGATGCCGGGACGCTTCCCGGAGGGCACCTTTGCGCGGATCGATGCGGTTCGCCGCGAGGGAGAGAATCGATCCGACTTCCTTAAGGCGGCGGTTGAAGCTGAGCTAAAACGTCGAGAAGCGCAGAAGCAGTAGCTCGGCTTCGTCGTATTCCGCTCACAGGAACCGATGGTCGCTGCTGGAGTTAAATGCGCAGAGCCGGCTTATGAGGGTGGTGGCCCGGCAATATGCGCCACCCCGCTCGGTGGGCGGTCTATTACGTTCCCTGGGTGAGACCGCCCGCCCCAAGCGCCCTCGGTTCACGCCGGGGGCGTTTTGCTTTGCCCGCCAGGTATCAAACAGCCATGGCCCCGCGCCTGGTCGTAATAGTCCGAGATCGAGAACCTGACCTGTAAGGCGGCGCCCTTCGATCCACAGGCCTTGCACGCCAAATGATGCGCGACGAGCGGTAGCGACATGGACGTGTCCAATCTCCGCGCCGCATCGGCCGGCACATAGCCAGTGCGGCCGCAGTTGCAGAACACGTCAAGGCCAATGCCGTCATCGACCCATGTGGAGATCGGCAGCACGATCAGGCCTTCAGCGGATAGACGTTATCGGCGCGGGTGACGCCCATGCAGTGATCGGCCCACGTCTCCATGAGCGGCCGACGCTTCTCGACGGCGGAACCCCGACGATAGGCGCGCTCGACGGCAGAACCGACCTGATGGGCTAAAGCCTCTTCTAGCAGTTCGCGCGGATAGTTGGTGCAGTCGCCGGCCCAATCACGGAACGCAGACCGGAAGCCGTGCGGGGTCGCGTCCTTAATCCCCATTTTCCGCATGACCATCGCCAAGGCCATGTCGGACAGCGGTCCCTTTAGGCCGGGGAAGATCAGCCCTTGGCGCACATCGGCATCGATCGCGTTCAACACCCCGATGGCGGCAGACGACAGCGGGACGCGATGCTCTCGGCCGGCCTTCATACGCTCGGCTGGGATGATCCAGGTCGAACCGCTGATTTCGTCCCAGGTGGCGCCCCGCACTTCGCCGGATCTGGCGCCGGTCAGGATCAGGAATCTCAGGGCGTCGGCGGATATGCTGTGGCGCCCGGATAGTTGCTCAAGAAAGGCCGGGACATCCTGATAGGCCATCGCGGCGTGGTGTCCCTGCTCCTTCCTGACCTTCGGCAGCATCCGCGCCATATGGCCGCGCCAGCGCGCCGGGTTCTCGCCTTCGCGGAGTCCGCGCACCGTGGCGGCATCAAGTACCATCTCAATGCGGGACCGGACGCGGCGAGCCGTCTCCGGTTTTGTGGTCCAGATTTCGCGCAGAGCCTTCAGGACCATTTCGGTGTCAACGGCGCTGACCTCGGCCTTCCAGATGGCGGCGGCGTGCTGGGTCAGGGACGCTTCCCATTGCGGGCGCTGCTTTGGGGACTTCCAGCCCTTCTCCAAGCCATCCATCAGGTCGGCGGCGACGGCTGAAAAAGTGGTGTCCGGTTTCGGCGCATTCGCCTTCCGCCGTGCCTCGATAGGGTCGATCCCAGCTTTGATCTCGGCTCGCACCTTGTCTGCGGCCGCGCGGGCTTCGGTCAGCTTGACGACCTCAAGGCTCCCAAGGCCCATCTCTCGCCGGCGTCCGGCCCGATAGAAGATATAGACCCAGCGCCGCGATCCGGTCTGATCGATCCTCAGATAGAGTCCGGCCCCATCCGCGAAGAGCCCAGGCTCGCGCATCCCCGGCACCTTCTTGCCGTTCAATCTGTTTACGTCGCGCGCCATGGCCTCTCCAGAACGTAAGGAGAACATACGCCGACGACAGAAGCGGTCGCCACCCTAAGCTCGCCCTAAGTCCCGCCCTAAGATGAGCGGTTCGCGTCCCGTCCAGCGATGACGGGCTTTAAGGCGCAAATCCTTGCGCAGCGGGGCGCTGGGTTGGCAAGCGGTGACATTGGAGGGCGTGGGTGTGGCGGACAGAGAGGGATTCGAACCCTCGGTAGGCTTTCACCTACACACGCTTTCCAAGCGTGCGCGATCGACCACTCCGCCACCTGTCCGTTTACGCCACGTCGTGCGCCCCGCCGGATGGTCGATCCAGCGGGAGGCGGGCCTGATAGAACACCACGGCCCCCTCGGCAAGCGCTCGTGACGTTCCCATATAGGGTAAGTCGTTTTTCCCTTGAGACCCGGAGCCCCCGATGTTGTTCGCCAAGAGCGCCGAACTGCCCACCGTCGAGACCGCCCTGCCCGGCCGCGCCGAGCCCCTGGCCACCGATATGGTGCATTTCGTCAGCGGCAATCCACTGAAAGGACCCTATCCCGAGGGGTTCGAGACAGCCGTTTTCGGTATGGGGTGTTTCTGGGGCGTGGAACGCATCTTCTGGCGAACGCCGGGGGTCTGGGTCACTTCGGCCGGCTATTCTGGCGGCTTGACGCCCAATCCGACCTATGAGGAGACCTGCACCGGCCGCACGGGCCATACCGAGGTCGTGAAGGTCGTGTTCGACCCCAAGGTCGTCAGTTACGGCGATCTTCTGAAGGTGTTCTGGGAGAATCACGATCCGACCCAGGGCATGCGCCAGGGCAACGACGTGGGCACGACCTATCGCTCGGCCATCTATACGCTGAACGATCGGCAGCAACGCGAGGCCGAGGCGTCGCGGGACGCCTATCAGGCCGCCCTGACCCAGGCCGGGCGCGGAACCATCACCACCGAGATCCTGCCTGCCGGGCCTTACTACTACGCCGAGGGTTATCATCAGGGGTATCTGGCCAAGAATCCGGCCGGCTACTGCGGCATCGGCGGGACGGGCGTGGTCTGCCCCATCGGGATCGGCGTCAGCGCCTGACGCCGACGCTCGGCGGCTTTTCAGCGCCGCCCGCGCAGCCTATGGATCGGCCAAAAGTGGGAGCGATCATGTCCACCTTCGTCCATTCCGACGAAATTCGCAGCCGGTTCTCGGCCGCCCTGTCGGCCATGTACCGGGCCGAAGTGCCCCAGTACGGCGAACTGCTGAGCCTGGTGGCCGACATCAATGCGCGCATGCTGGAAGCCGATCCGGCGGGGGCGAACCGGTTGGCGAACTCGGGCGAACTGAGCCGCCTGTCGGAAGAACGGCACGGCGCCATCCGCGTCGGCACGGCGGACGAACTGGCGATGATCGGCCGGGCTTTCGCGGTCATGGGGATGACGCCGGTCAGCTATTACAACCTGGCCCCGGCCGGGGTGCCGGTTCATTCGACGGCCTTTCGCCCGGTCGATCCCGGCGCCCTGGCCCGAAACCCCTTTCGGGTCTTCTGCTCCCTGTTGCGGCTGGAGTTGATCGAGGACGCGGCCTTGCGCGAAGAGGCGGCCCAGACCCTTGCGCGGCGCGACATCTTCACGGCCGGCGCGCGCGAGCTGATCGCGACGGCGGAGACGAACGGCGGGCTGAACGCGGATCAGGCCGACCGTTTTGTGGCCGAATTGCTGGAGACCTTCCGCTGGCACGCCGAAGCCACGGTCAGCGCCGACACCTACGCCCGGCTGGTGGCGGCCCACCGGCTGATCGCGGATGTGGTCAGCTTCAAGGGGCCGCACATCAACCACCTGACGCCCCGCACCCTGGACATAGACGCGGCCCAGGCGGCCATGCCCGAACGCGGCATCACGCCCAAGGAGACGATCGAGGGGCCGCCCGCCCGCGCCTGCCCCATCCTGCTGCGCCAAACCAGCTTCAAGGCGCTGGAGGAGGCGATCGCCTTTCCCTCCGGCGAGGGCGCCGTCGCCGGGGTGCACACCGCCCGCTTCGGCGAAATCGAGCAACGCGGCTGCGCCCTGACGCCGACGGGTCGGGCCCTTTATGACGAAGCCCTGGCCAAGAAGGACTTTTCGGCCCTGCCCGACGACTGGGAGGCCCTGCGTCGTGGGGGCCTGGCCTGGTTCCGCTATCGCCCCACGCTGAAGGGCCTGGCCGAGCGGGCCGAGACCGACGATCTGGACGCCCTGATCGCCCAGGGCGCCGTCATGGCTGAACCCATCACCTACGAGGACTTCCTGCCCGTCAGCGCGGCCGGCATCTTCCAGTCCAACCTGGGCGCCGAGGCACGAGCCGCCGCCTATGCCGTCGATCCGGCCAAGGCCGAGTTCGAACAGGCCCTGGGTCGTCCGGTGCTGGACGAAATGGCTCTTTATCAGGCCGAGCAGGACGCCTCTCTGACCGAGACGCTGACGGCGCTGGGTCTGTCGCGGTCGGTTCCGGCCTGATCGCGCGCCGTTTGGGACGATCCGCCATATTGCCTGGACGCCTGGCGCGGACCATAGACGCGCCGGTGAACTCGCCCGTCGCCCCGCCTACACGCCGTTACGATCTGGACTGGATCCGCGTCGGCGCCTTCGGCCTGCTGATCCTGTATCATGTCGGTCTGGTCTATGGCGTCTATGACTGGCACGTGCACAGCGCCCATACCTTCGCGTGGATGCGCGAGGCGATCCTGATCACCAATCCGTGGCGGCTGACGCTGCTGTTCCTGGTGTCCGGCGCGGCGCTGCGGTTCATGACCGCGCGACGCACGCCGCGGCAGGTCGCGCGCGCCCGGTTCGAACGGCTGGTCCCGCCCCTGATCTTCGGCGCCCTGGTTCTGGTGCCGATCCAGTCCTGGATCGAGGCGATGGACAAGGGCGGCTGGCCAGGGGGCGCAGCCGGCTTCGTCGCCTGGCTGGGTCACGAGTTCGGTTGGAGCGGCCTGGCCGACGGGGTGCCGGTCAACCACCTGTGGTTCATCGTCTATATCGCCGCCTACAGTGTGATCGCCGTCCTGCTGTGGCGTCGGCCCGGGCTTATCGAGACCCTGGGCGACGGGCTGGAGCGCGCGCTGAAGGGGCCGCGCCTTCTGCTGCTGCCGATCCTTTATCTGACGCTGATCCGCTGGGGCCTTTTCCCCTGGTTCGGCATCACCAACACCCTTCACTGGGACTGGTACAATCACGCCCTGTCGCTGGCGGCCTTCCTGTTCGGCTTCTGCATCGTGGGCCGCGAGGGCCTGTGGCGCGACATGGAGCGGTATCGCTGGGTCGGACTGGCCCTGGGCTTGGTCGCCCTGCCGATCATGATGGTGCAGGTCTGGCACCCGGGCGCCGGGGCCTTCTGGGGCGTCCCGCGGGCCCTGGTCTACGGCGTCGATCAATGGGGCGTCATCGTCGCCATCCTGGGCTTCGGCAGCCGACACCTGCGCGACAAGGGCGGTCCGGTCCTGAAATATCTGACCGAGGCGACCTTTCCCCTCTATCTGGCCCACCAGACCATCCTGGTCGCCGCTGTCTGGATTTTGCGGCCGGCGAACCTGCCGGCGGGGCTTGAGGCGCTGGCGCTGGCGACGACAACGTTCTTGGGAAGTCTGGCGGTCTATGAGGTGGTCAAACGCATTCCCGCCATCCGCCCGCTTTGGGGGCTGAAACCGCTGGACGGCCGCCCCTGGCCGCTGGACCTGAAGGCCCTGCTGCGGCCCAGCCGACCCTATGATCGGCGTCGCCGCCTGCTGGGCGTGGGGGTGGCCGCGCCGCTTCTGGCCCTGACCGTCGTCGCCATAGCCATCCTGACCTATCCCGGCTTCGACAACGCCACCCAGTATCTGAGCGAACTGGGCGGCGCCTCGGCCCAGGCGCCGATCATCTTCAACGGCGGAGTCTTCGTCGCGGGGATGATGGCGGCGCTGGCGGGGCTGGGGTTCGGTCTGGCGATCTTCGCCCTGACCGGCGCGCGCGTCGCCGGCGTCGTCATCGCCGTGGTTTTCGTACTGGCGGGAGCGGGCATGGCCGGATCGACCCTCTATCCGTGGCCCGACCCGCGCCACATGGTCATCAACCTGGCCCTGGGAATTCAGCTGGCGCCGCTGCTTTTGCTATGGGGTCTGGCGCGGCGGCGCGACATGCCCCGGCTGAAAGCCTTTCTGGCGGCGACCTTCATCGTCATGGCGGTATTGACCGTCCTGACCAAGCATCTGGTTCTGCCCGGCACGGTCAATGACGCCAATGTCGGCTGGTGGGAGCGCGCCTACGCCATCGTCCTGGTCGGCTGGGTGGGGGTTGCGGCCTGGGTTCTGGACCGTAAACTGCTGTCCGTCGCCACGGAATCGCCGATAAGCCGCCGCGATGCGGACGCCTTCGACGTTCCGCTGTGAAAAACTCCCCGAATTCTTGATGACATCAACATTGCGTGATTGAAAATCGCGCGAATGTGATCGATGATGCAGGTCGTGTTGCAGCGCAGCACTCCGCGTCGTTCCTGCCTTCGGAATGACGGTCGGTCAACTCGGGGGCGTCCAGAGCGGCATGAACAAGCTGGCGATCCGGCCTGTCGACCAGGCTGAAGTCGAGACGATGAACGCGGCGTCGCAGGCGCCCGCCTGGTCGTGGCTGCCGGACGAGGCGCCCTTGGCCATGCCCGTCCAGTCGCTGGAAGCCCCGGCGGTCGTCTCCCAGACGACGCCCGCCACCTCGCCCCGCGCGGTCGCCCTGCGCCGCTTGACGCTGCTGGCCGGCACCATCGTCCTGACCGCGCTTTCGGCCATCACCCCCTTCTATCTGTACGCCCGCAAGGGTTGGGACGGGACCGAGATGGTCGCGTTCGGCCTGTTCATGGTGCTGATCACCGCCATCTCCTGCTGGTTCGTCAGCGGCCTGATGGGCCTGTTCGTCATGCTGCGCGGCAAGGATCAGGCCGACCTGGCCTTCTCGCCGCATCCGGCCCTGCCGCGCACGCGCACGGCCCTGTTGATGCCGCTGTACAACGAGGACGCCCGCGCTTCCTTCGCGCGCCTGGCCCAGATCGACGCCTCGCTGGCGCGCCTGGGCGCCGCCGACGCCTTCGACATCTTCGTGCTGAGCGACTCGACCAAGGAAGAGGCCGCCGCCGCCGAACTGTCGGTGTTCCAGAGCTTCCGTCAGGGCGCGGGCTGCAAGGCCTATTATCGTCGTCGCCTGCAGAACACCGAACGCAAGGTCGGCAATCTGTCCGACTGGATCCGTCGCTTCGGCGGCGCCTACGAGACCATGATCGTCCTGGACGCCGACAGCACCATGGCCGGCGAGACCCTGCTGCGCATGGTCGACGCCATGGAGCGCAATCCCGGCGTGGGCCTGATCCAGACCGCTCCGGTCATCATCAAGGCCCGCACGATCTTCGCCCGCGTGTCGCAGTATTCGGTGCGCCTGTACGGCCGCGTGGCCGCCGCCGGCCTGGCCTACTGGACCGGTTCGGAGTCGAGCTACTGGGGCCACAACGCCATCATCCGCACGCGCGCCTTCGCCGACTGCTGCGGCCTGCCGCACCTGAAAGGCAGAAAGCCCTTCGGCGGCCACATCCTGAGCCACGACGTGGTCGAGGCCGCCCTGATGCGCCGCGCCGGCTGGGCCGTGCACGTCACCGCCGCCCTGGAAGGCTCGTGGGAAGAGACCCCGCCGTCCGTCACCGACTTCATCCGCCGCGACCACCGCTGGTTCCAGGGCAATCTGCAGCACCTGGGCCTGATCACGGCCAAGGGTCTGTCGCCGATGAGCCGCCTTCAGCTGCTGATGGGCTGCATGGCCTATCTGTCCTCGCCGCTGTGGCTCGCGTCGCTGATGACCGGCCTGTTCATCCAGATGTTCTATCCGGTGGACTGGTCCAGCTTCTTCTACATCCTGAACCCTCAGTTCACGCCCTTCATGCTGGCCTCCTTCCTGTCGGGCGTGCTGCTGATCGGGCCCAAGTTCATGGGCGCCGCCCTGGTGCTGAGCCGCCCGGCCGAACGCCGCGCCTTCGGGGGCGCGCGTTCCATCGCCCGCGGCATGGCCGCCGAGATCGCCCTGTCGGCCATCCTGGCCCCCATCCTGATGGTCGCCAACACCAAGGCCTTCATTCAGATTCTGTCGGGGCACGACGCCGGCTGGACCGCCCAGCAGCGCGACGCCGACGGTCTGGCCTGGTCGGACGCCTTCCGCGCCATGCGTTGGCAGATGATCGCCGGCGTCGGCTTTATCGTGCCGCTGTGCGTCCGTCCGGACCTGGCCACCTGGTTCGCGCCTATCGTCCTGCCGCTGCTGCTGGCCGCGCCGATCAGCGTCTGGACCTCGCGCGTTCGTTCCGGCGACGCCCTGGCCAAGAAGGGCTTTCTGGTCACGCCCGCTCAGGACGGCGTCAGCGTCAATCCGGCCGTGCTGCACACGCCCCGCTCGCCCCTGCGCGCGGTCGCCGGCGGCGTCCTGGCCCCCGTCGTCGCCCCGGCGATGGTCCCTGCCCGGGCCCCCGAACTGTAAAACGATGCGTCGCGGCCACAGGGTCGCGACAACCGTTACAGCCAAGCTCGACGTCGCGCTTCAACTGGATCACCCTGAAAGCTCAGCCTGAGCTGGGGGAATGATTCCATGACCAAGAAGACCGGCGGCGAAGCCAAGCCCGATCTGCGGCTGGTAGGCGTCGAATCCGCTGTTTACGACCTGATGCGTGCGCCCGAAACGACGGCGGAACGGGTCAAACGCCTGCAGCTCGAAGCCCATGCCCTGGCGCTGGAAGAGATCGAGCAGCTAGAGCGCTTGCTGATGCAGGCCGCCGAAAAGGCCAAGGAGATCGCAGCCGGCGGCGACGCCTATCCGGTCGGCGCACGCGAGATCGCCGCCCGTCTGGCCGCCGATCTGCCGACCAAGGCCGAAACCATCAGAACCATCGTCGGTCGCGTCGGCTGAGACTCGATCCACCGAGACGCGCCCGCGTCTGGGCCCGCGTCTGGGCCCGCGTCTGGGCCCGCGTCTGGGCCCGCGTCTGGGCCCGCGTCTGGGATCGTCACGGCGACTTGGCGCCAACCCGAGGCCGATATGTCGATCGAAAGCCCGAACGAGGCGTCTTGCAGCCTCAAGCCAGGACGTCGGCATAGTCGGCATGCCGCCGGAACCAGGCCACTGCATAGCTGCAGCGCGGGACCAGCTTCAGCCCATCCTGGCGCGCATGATCGGCCAGAGCCTGCATGAACCGGCCCGCCGCCCCCGAGCCACGCAGAGACGGCTCGGCCTCGACATGCAGGATGAAATGGACGCCGTCGCGCACGGCGTAATCGGCCCAGACCTGGCCCGCGCCGTTTTCGCCCTCGAAGTCCTGAACGAACCGTTGATCCGTCCTGTCGTCCCTGAGATCGCCCATCGTCGCCTCCTTAATCGTCATTTCGGAGAATAAGGCGACCGGGCGGCCTTCGTTCCTAGAACAGCCAGCTGCGCGGATGGGGGATGGGCTTGCCGCTCTTCAGCCGTAGCACCCCATAGGCCCCGCGCGCCAGCAGCCAGACCGCCAGAAAGAACAGGACCACCACGCCGATATTGACCACGACCAACAGGGCGCCGATCACCGCGCCGACGGCCGCGCCCCACAGCGTCCGCTGCTGATAGGCGAAGTGGCTGGCGGCCATGGGGTCGCGCGGGCCGTCGCGCCCGGTGACAGCGGCAAGGCCCGCCAGGGCCGCGACGCCCAGCGTCGGCACCGCCAGCAGGATCAAGACATAGACGGCGAACACGCTCATCGGCGCCGCGACCGGGGGCGCGGGTTCGGGGTCGAGGGCCGAACGAATATTGGAGCGGTCATACGAACGCGCGGCGGATGCGGACACATCCTGCGGCGTCGTGAACACGTGTGGCGTCACGGGTCTGGAGGTGTCGAACCGGGCCGTCGGCGTCGTCGGCTCGGTCCGGTCGAACGGGCCCGGCGCCGGCGGATCGAACAGGTCCAGCTCGGCCTCTGGCTCCGGTTCAGATTCTGCGGGCCGGGGCCGCAGCCGGCCGGTCAACGACGCCGGAGAGACGAAACCGACCAGGGCGTCGGGGTCGTCCCCCGCCGGGCGGTGGGGATCGTCGCGGGACGGGCCTTTCGGATCGCCGGTTTCGGCCATGGAGTTCGAACGCTTCTCTCACGCCGCGCCAGGCGGCAGGACTCACCGGCGGACAATGGCCGCCCGGCCGGATCGACGCAACCGTGCGCGCGGCGTCAGCGCGCCAGAACGATCTCGCAGCCGGGCGCCGCGACCGCGTTCAGCGCGCCTGGCTTTTCGATCCGCACCGTCGCCCGCCGCACCCGTCCGTCCTCCAGACAGGCCCGCGCCAGTCGTTCGGCGAAGGTCTCCACCAACCCCACATGCCCCTCGGCGGCGATGGCGCGCGCAGCCTCGGCCACCGTCTCATAATTTATGGTGTCGCCCAATTTTTCGATGGGCCGAGGCTCGAGCGCCAAGGTCACGTCGATCACCAGCCGCTGCAGCCGGCCCTGTTCGTGATCGTAGACGCCGATGCCCGCCTCGACCTCCAGCCCGCGCACGAAGACGTCCAGACGCTCGAACCGCACCGGCTCCTCGGCCGGAAACGGCGTCGCGGGGGATGGGGATGTCACGCAGGGCTACTCCAGAATGTCGGGCGTGCGCCAGGCCAGGTGCTGGCCGCCATCGACGGCGATCATCTGGCCCGTGACCATGCGGGCGTCAATCAGCCACAGCACGGCCTCGGCCACCGCCTCCGGGCTGCCGGGCCGTTCCAGCAGGGTGGCCGTCGCCTCGGCGGCGAACTCCTCGGGCGTCTGATGGATGGACGGCAGGGTCGGCCCCGGCCCCACCCCGTTGACGCGGACGCCCGGCGCCAGCGCCTGGGCCAGGGTCCGGGTCGCCCACCAGAGGGCGTTGCGCGACAGGCTGTAGGTGAAGAAGCGCGGGTCCGGCTTCAGCACCTTCTGATCCAGCAGATTGACGATGACCCCCTCCGACGCCTGGGCGGCGAAGGCCTCGGCCAGCACGATAGGCGCCCGCAGATTGGTCTCGATATGTTTGTCCCAGCTTTCGCGCGTCAGGCCGCCGATGCGGTCGTCCTCGAACACCGAGGCGTTGTTGACCAGGACCGTCACCGGCCCCAGCGCCTCGGCTGCCTCGCCGACCAGGGCGCGCACCCGCGCCTCGTCCCTCAGGTCGGCCTGCAACAAACAGGTGCGCCGTCCCAAAGACGCGATCTCGTCCGCCAGGTTCCGAGCATCGTCGCCCGACGCATGGTGGTGGATCGCCACGTCGAACCCGGCCTCGGCCAGCCTCAGACAAATGGCCCGCCCGATCCTGCGCGCCCCGCCCGTGACCAGGGCGACGCCGCGCACCGAGACGGCCGTCGGTTCAGTCAACCCGACCGAACTCATAGAAGTTGATGGCCGCGATGACGGCGATGAAGCCGAAGATGATGCCGAGAGCCAGCATGGGATGCTCCTGTTATGCCCTCTCGATAAAGCGGCGCGCCCCGCTGTTCAAGCGCGCGAGGCGGCGTCATGCTGACCGTCATGAACAACTGGCGCATCCACGTCGAACCCTTCACCCGCCCTCTCTTCTTCGCCTGGTCGCGGCTGACGCGGGGCAAGACGCTGGGGGTGCGGGCGGTGGCGGTGGACGGCGAGGGGCGGGTTCTGCTGGTGAAGCACACCTATCTGGCGGGCTGGTGGCTGCCCGGCGGCGGGGTGGATCGGGGCGAAACGACCCAGGCGGCCGTAGTGCGCGAACTGCGCGAGGAAGCCGGGGTGATCGCGCGCGGAGAGCCGGTCCTGCTGTCGCTGCATTCGAACGAGCGGTTCTTTCCGGGCGACCATGTGGCGGTGTTCCGGATCGACGCCTTCGACCAGGGGCCGCGCGCCAGCCAGGGCGAGATCGCGGAGATCGGCTGGTTTCACCCCTCCGCCCTGCCCGACGACGCTCATCGCAGCACCCGTGCGCGCCTGGCCGAAATCTTCGACGCCGCCCCGGTTTCCCACGCCTGGTGAGACGGAAAACGCCCCGGCGGCGCGTTTCAGAACGGTCAAGCCCGTTCGGAAGGATCGCCCCATGCTCGTCTCGCGTCGCCTGGCCCTGATCGGTCTGGCCCTCAGCGCCGCCTTGCCAGGCCACGCCCTGGCCCAGACACGCGGCGATGGGCGACGTCGTCGGACGGCGTCTGGGAGTCCGGCCGTCGCGCCCACCCACACCTTCGCCTTCGGTTCAGATCCGCTTCAGGCCTATGACCTCTATGCGGACAGAGGGACCGGGCCGATCCTGATGTTCGTGCACGGCGGGGGCTGGTCGCGGGGCGAACGGACCATGGTCGCCGCCCTGCCCGACTACGCCCGGCGACATGGCCTGACCCTGGCCTCGACCAGCTACCGGCTGGCGCCCGCCGTCAGCGCGCGCGAGTCGGCCCTGGACGTCGCCGCCGCCGTCGCCGATTTGAAGCATCGCCTGCCCGGTCGGCCGATCTATCTTCTGGGCCATTCGGCCGGCGCCCACTTGGCCGCCCTGGTCGGGGTCGATCCCGACTATCTGGGCGCGGTCGGGCTTAAGCCGTCCGACCTGGCGGGGGTGATCCTGCTGGACGGCGCCGGCTATGACGCCACGGCCCCGCGCGGGACCGGCCCTATCAATCAGTGGCTGGGTCGGACTTACGATCAGGCGTTCGGCGATCAGGCCGCCGCCTTGTCGCCCACCCTTCGCATTCGATCCGGCGTGACCTATCCGCCCTTTCTCATTTTCCACGTCGCCCGTCGTCAGGATTCGACGGCGCAAAGCCGCGGCCTGGCCGAAGCTTTGGTGCGCGCCGGCGGCCACGCCGAGGTCGTGCCGGCCCCGAACGACAGCCACATGACCATAAAGCGCGACTTCGGCGTCGCCGGCGATCCGGAGGGCGAACGCGCCGCCCGCTTCATCCTGGGCTAGCAAACGGTCGTGACCGTGCTAGCCAAGGGACATGAACCCGTCGCTGATCGCCATCCTCGTCGTCGTCCTGGCCGGGGGCGCCACCGCCCTTCAGGCGCCGACCAACGCCAGGTTGGCGACGGCCGTGGCCTCGCCGGTCAATGCGGCCCTCGTCTCCTTCGCTGTCGGGACCGTGGCCCTTGGCGTGGTCGCGGCGATCCTGCACGCCCGCCCGGATGTCGCTGCGACCCGCGCCCTGCCCTGGTACGCTTGGCTAGGCGGGGCCTACGGCGCCTGTTTCGTGGTCGCCGCCGCCTGGGGCGTGCCGCGCCTTGGGGTGGCCATGACCATCACCCTGATGGTGGGCGGCCAGCTTCTGATCAGCCTGGCGCTGGACCACTTCGGCGTTCTGGGGGTGCCGCAACAACCGCTGAGCCTGGGCCGGATCGCCGGCGTCGGACTGGTGCTGGCGGGCGTCCTTCTGGTTCGCCGGTCCTGACCCTATATCCGGGCGGATGACCGAGGCGACGCCCGATTCGAAATTGACCGCCGCCGCGCTGATCGCCGACGAGGCGCGGCGCGCGCCCGACAAGCCGGGCGTCTATCGCATGTATGGCGAGGACGGATCGTGCCTCTATGTCGGCAAGGCCCGCAGCCTGAAGAAGCGCATCGTCCAGTACGCCCAGGGCCGCTTCCACACCCAGCGCATCGGCCTGATGGTGGCCCAGACCCGGTCGATGGAGCTGGTGGTCACGGCGTCCGAGACCGAGGCCCTGCTGCTGGAATCCAACTTCATCAAGAAGCTGAAGCCGCGCTTCAACGTCGTGCTGCGCGACGACAAGTCCTTCGCCGAACTGATGATCCGCAGCGACCACCGCGCCCCCCAGATCCGAAAGCATCGCGGCGCCCACACCACGCCCGGCCAGTATTTCGGCCCCTTCGCCTCGACCTGGGCGGTCAACCGGACGCTGAACACCCTGCAGAAGGCCTTCCTGCTGCGGTCCTGTTCGGACAGCGTCTATGAGACCCGCACCCGCCCCTGCATGCTGCATCAGATCAAGCGCTGCTCGGCGCCCTGCACCGGCCTGATCTCGCTGGAGGACTACGGCGAACTGGTGGACGAGGCCGAGGCCTTCCTGCGCGGCAAGTCGCGCGCCGTCATCGGCCGCCTGTCGGGCGAGATGCAGGCCGCGTCGGACGCCATGGACTTCGAACAGGCCGCCCGCGTGCGCGACCGCATCCGGGCGCTGTCGGCCATATCGATGGAGAACTCGGTCAGCGCCGACAGCGTGGCGGAAGGCGACGTCTTCGCCCTGCATTCCGACGGCGGCCAAGCCTGCGTCCAGGTCTTCTTCTACCGCGCGGGCCAGAACTGGGGCGGCCGCGCCTATTTCCCGCGCGTGGACAAGTCCGACACCGACCCAGAGATTCTGGCCGCCTTCCTGGGCCAGTTCTACGAGGACAAGCCCATCCCGCGCCTGATCCTGTCCAACGTCCGCCCGCACGAGCTGGAACTGCTGGAAGAAGCCTTCTCGATGAAGGCGGATCGCAAGGTCGAGATCGTCCGCCCGAGGCGCGGCGAGAAGCTGGCCCTGGTCGACCACGCCCTGACCAATGCGCGCGAGGCCCTGGGCCGCCGCCTGGCCGAAAGCTCGGCCCAGGGCAAGATTCTGGACGAGGTGTGCGAGGCCTTCGGACTGGAGAGCCGACCCGAGCGGATCGAGATCTACGACAACGCTCACATTCAAGGCACGAATGCTGTGGGCGGCATGGTCGTCGCCGGCCCCGAGGGCTTCCAGAAGTCCCAGTATCGCAAGTTCAACATCCGGGGCGAAGACCTGACGCCCGGCGACGACTACGGCATGATGCGCGAGGTGATGCGTCGCCGCTTCGCCCGTCTGATCAAGGACGAGGAAGAGGGCGAAGACGTCGTCCGCCCCGACCTGTTGCTGATCGACGGCGGCGCGGGGCAGTTGGCCGAGGTGCTGGCCGTCATGGCCGAAATGGGGGTGGACGACATCGCCGTGGTCGGCGTGGCCAAGGGGCCGGATCGCGATGCGGGCATGGAGAAGTTCTTCATGCCCGGCAAGGCCCCCTTCATGCTGCCGCTGAAGTCGCCGGCCCTCTACTATCTGCAACGGCTGCGCGACGAGGCCCACCGCTTCGCCAACGGCGCCCACGCCAAGCGCCGCTCGATGGACATCAAGAAGAACCCGCTGGACGAGATCGAAGGCGTCGGTCCCGGCCGCAAGAAGGCCCTGCTCCACGCCTTCGGCTCCGCCAAGGGCGTCAGCCGCGCCTCCGTGGTCGATCTGGTCAAGGTCGACGGCGTCAGCCAGCCCCTGGCCGAACGCATCCACGCCTTCTTCCGAAAAGCGTGAGCCGACGGTAAGGAAGCGCCATGAGCGACACCGAAGACGAACTGACCGCCGGCTATCACCGCTTTCGCGCCGATCACTGGCCCACGGCGCGCGCCGACTATGAGGTCCTGGCCACCAAGGGCCAAAAGCCCCACACCTTGATCGTGGCCTGTTCGGACAGTCGCGCCGATCCGGCCCTGATCTTCGACGCGAAGCCGGGCGAACTGTTCGTGGTGCGCAACGTCGCCAATCTGGTCCCGCCCTATGAACCCGACGGCAAGCTGCACGGCGTCTCGGCCGCGCTGGAATTCGGGGTCAAGGTGTTGGGCGTCAAGCGGATCGTCGTCATGGGTCACGCCCACTGCGGCGGCGTCAACGCCATGATCAACGGCGCGCCCGAGATCGTCTCCGACTTCGTCGCTCCCTGGATCGCGCAGGGGGCGCCCGTGGTGCGTCACGTCGCCGAAACGGTCGAACCCCACGAAGTGGACCGCGCCGCCGAAGAGGCCATCGTACGACTGTCCATCAGAAACCTGCGCACCTTTCCCTGGATCGCCGAACGCGAACAGGCGGGCCGGTTGATCCTCAGTGGCCTGCATTTCGGCATCGCCGACGGCGTCCTGCGCGCCCTGACCGACAAGCCCCGGTTCGAACCGCTGGACTGACGTTCGGCCCGGCCGTTGGCCTCAAGGCCGAACCATGCCACACCCGGGGCGTTGCAACGGACATGACGATGACCACCGCCCACCGCGCCAATCCGATCCCCAATATCCTGACGGGCATCCGCCTGTTCGCGGGGGTGGTGATGTTCGCCATGATGGCGGGGGCCGCGCCCGGCGCGCTGGACGCCTGGCTGTCGCCGGACGCCCAGTTGCAATTCGGGGTCTGGGCCTTCTGGATATTCGTCATCGCCGCGTCCACCGACTGGGTCGATGGTTTCCTGGCGCGCCGCTGGAACGCGACGACGCGCTGGGGCGCCATTCTGGACCCCATCGCCGACAAGGTCCTGATCACGGGGGCCATCCTGGGCGTCCTGGCCTCGGGCTCCCTGCCGGGCATCGCCCTGCCCTGCGGCCTGATTCTGTTCCGCGAGTTCGCCGTCTCGGCCCTGCGCGAAACCATGGCCGGGCGCATCGAACTGCCCGTCACTCTGGCCGCCAAATGGAAGACGACCGTGCAGATGGTGGCCCTGGCGGCGCTGCAACTGACCCTGTTGTGGAGCGCCTTCGGCCTGCAGAACGAGGACGGGTCGCCCCTGTCGTGGCAGCCGGCGTTCGAATCCTTCGCGGTCTTCCTGATCTGGTTCGCCGCGGTCATCACCCTGTGGACCGGCTGGCAGTATTTCCGCGAAGCCCGCCGTCAGATGCAAGACCTCTGAGCGTAAGCCTTCGCGCTCAGGGCTTCAGCGTCAGGCCGCGCGGCGTCGCCTCGAAGGCCGACAACCGGCCCAGATAGCTCATGCCCAGCAGGGAATAGGCCAGGCCGTCCTCGACCACCAGGGCCTGGACCTTCTCCACCCGCGCACCTGCGACCGACACGGCGCCCAGTTCGACCGGCGCGGCGCGGGCCACGCCCGACGCGGTCTGGACGCGGCCGGTGAACTCCTCCGGCCTGGGGTCCAGTCCCAATCGCAGGGCGTCGGCGCGCGTCAGGGCGACCACGCTGGCGCCCGTATCGACCAAAACCCTGACCGCCCGGCCGTCTATGGCCGCCTGGGCCCAATAATGACCGTCCGCCGCCTTGACCACCTGGGCCGTCGCGCCCGAAGCAGGAGCCGAGACCGTCGCCACGGCGGGCGTCGTGAAGGGTGCGGCCTGGGCGGCGTCGCCCCCGCCCAGATGACGGATCGTCAGGGCCGTGACCAGGGACGCCAGGACGGCGGCGCTGAAGACGGCGGCGGACTGAAGGTCGATGCGGATCATGCCCCGGTCGTAACCGCCTTGGATTGGGATGCGGTGAAACGACTTGGCTGATGAAACCTTAAGCCGGCCCCAGCTTGGCCGGATCGATCCGCGACCGCCGTGAGGGCAGTTCGGCCATGATGCGCGCCCGCTCGTCATCCCCCAGGGCGCGCCAGCCGGCGATCTCTTTCAGGCTGCGAAAACAGCCCAGGCACAGGCCGCTCTCTCCATCCACGGCGCACACCATGACGCAGGGGGTCGCGATCGCCTTGGGCGGGCCGGGCGGTGAAACGGGGACGCTCACTGTGACACAGTCACGAAATTTACTCCGAAAACGGATGGATAAATTTGCAAATTCACGAAATCGTCTTATAGTCATACCTGACGCGAAACGACTGAGGGTGGAATCCCCATTGGTACGACGCGTCTCTTTTCATCGTTCTGCGAAAGGAGACGCCAAGATGAACGACAAGGAGCGCAACCTCCAGCACGCCATGATGTCCTTCGCCCTGTGGGGCGGGATGCTGGTGAACAGTCGGCAGATGCCGTCGAACTCTGGCCGGGTAGTCAGCCATCCGTCCAACTTCGTACCCTATACGATCAAGAAACGCTGACCGCTCTTGGGGGCAGCCAGCCTGAAAAAGCCCCGGTTTCGCCGGGGCTTTTGCAATTCCGGCTTGCCTGACGCCGCGTCCGGGGTCGATGACGCGTCCAGCAGGGGAGATGATGCATGGGCCTGATCGCCGAAGACCGGAAGGGCGCGATCCTGATCTGGACGCTGGATCGGGAGGCGCGGCTGAACGCCCTGCCGGACCCCGAGGACGGCGACGCCTTCGCCCAGGCCTGCGCCCGCGCTAATGCGGACATGACGGTGAAATGCGTGGTGCTGACTGGGGCCGGCCGCGCCTTTTCCGCCGGCGGCGACCTGACCGCCATGCGGGATCGCCGCGACCTGTTCGCCGGATCGGGAGCCGAGATTCGCACCCGTTACCGCCGGGTGGTGCATCGCATCGTCCGGTCGCTCTATGATCTGGAGATTCCGCTGGTTTCGGCCGTCAACGGCCCGGCCATCGGCCTGGGCTGCGGCATCGCCGCCACGGCCGACATCCGCATCGCCTCGGACCGCGCCAGTTTCGGCGTGCCCTTCCTGAAGCTCGGCATCATTCCCGGCGACGGCGGCGCCTGGCGCTTGCCGCGCGACGTCGGCTACGCCCGCGCCGCCGAAATGCTGTTCACCGGCCGCAGCATTGACGCCGAAACGGCGGCCGACTGGGGCCTGGTCAATCGCGTGGTCCCGCATGAGCGATTGATGGACGAGGCCCTGGACACCGCCAGCCAGATCGCCGTCCAGCCCGCCCAGGCGCTGCGTATGGCCAAGACCCTGATGCGCCAGGGCCGTGACCAGACCTTCGAACAGATTCTGGAACTCTCGGCCGCCCTCCAGGCCCTGGCCCACCAGACCGAGGACCATCAGGAAGGCGTCGCCGCCGTCCTGGAAAAACGCCCGCCTCAATTCGAAGGACGCTGATCGGTCGGACGAAGGCCGAAGGTCAGGACGAACAGGGCCAGACACACCAGGCTGCCGGCCGCCAGGGCGACGTAGGGCGACACATCCATCGCCACGGCGTAGGCCAAGGGCGCCGCCGCCTGAAAATATCGCGCCGGAGTCAGCAGCAGGGCCTGGCGTCGAGCGTAACGATCCGGCCCGAATACGGTCAGGGGCAGAACGCCCGACGCCACCGACAGAAGCCCGTTGCCCAGACCCTGGCCGATCGCCACGGCGGGCGCGGCCATGGGCCCGGCGACGCTGGCGATCGCAGCGCCCGCGGGATGCAGCAGCGCGGCGGCGCGCGCCCTCAGTATCGGATGCGACCGATGCAGCACCGTCAGGTCGATCAGGCGTGCGGCGATGGCGCTGGCGGCCATGAGGCCGGCGACCCAGGCGGCGGTCGCAGCATCCAAACCCAGATCGCTCAACAGGCGGGGCAGATGTGCGCCCATGGCGGTGGATACAGCCCAGGCTCCGGCGAAGAAGGCCGCCAGGCGGATCATGGCGGGGCACCAACGCACCGGCTCATTGACCGACTTGATGGTCGGACTCGCAGCCCTGCGCGGCAAAAGGAAAAGCGCGACGGGCATGCAGACAACGGCCTGAACCACGCCCCAAAAGGCGAAGGCGCCGCGCCAGCCGACGACGTCCAGAACCGCCCGGCTGATCGGCCACCCCAAGGCTCCGCCCAGAGCACCCAGCAGCGACACGGCGGCGATGGCCCGACGCGCGCCTTGCCCCTGCATCTCCACCACGATGGCGAAGGCGGTTCCATAAAGGCCGCCGCTCATGCCGACCCCCAGCAGGACGACGCCTAGACAAAGGACCGGAACATTCGGAGCCAAGGCCAGGACGCCAAGCGCCAGGGCGAAGGCCAGGCGGGAGACAGCCAGAACCCGCGCGCCGCCGAACCGTTCGACGCACCGCCCGGCCAGGGGCGTCAGGACCGCAGAGATAAGGAAGGCGACGGACAGGGCCAGAAACAGCGGCTGCGTTCCCATGCTCATCGCCCGGGCAGCCGGATCGGCCATGACGCCCAGCAGATAGTAGCTGGAGGCGAAGTTGATCGCCTGACCCAGGCCCAACAGCGGAACGGCGAAGCGCGACGATGACATCCCCCGCCGATGCCCACCTTGCCGAAGGGCCGAAAGCGACATATCCGAACGCCCATGTGCGAAAAACTCACAAACCGGGCCGCAATGCCGTCTCTTACCGGCTTGCGCGCGTTCGAGGCGATGGCGCGGACGGGCGGCGCGACCCGGGCGGCGCAGGAGTTGAACGTGACCCACGGCGCCGTCAGCCGACAGGTCAAGGCGCTGGAAGCGGCGATGGGCGTGCGGCTGTTCGAGGGACCGCGGCACAGGCTGCAACTGACGCCGGCCGGCCGCGACCTGCTGTCCGGTCTGACGCCGGCGTTCGACGCCTTGGACGTCGCCGTGCGACAGGTGCGCGGCCGAACCCAGATTCATCTGGCCATCCATCCCAGCCTGGCGGTCAAATGGCTGATCCCGCGCCTGTCCGACCTGAATTCGACCTTGCCGGGGATGGATCTGGAACTGGCGGATCTGGCGCCTCAGGCGATGAAGCAGCGCGGCGCCGATCTGGTCGTCCGTATCCTGACGCAGGAGGCGGCCGAAGCGGCCAAAGCGGAGGTCCTGGCCGAAAACTGGATCGGCCTGGTCCACGCCCCGTCGCTGACCCTGGCGGACGACACACCCCGCCTGGCCGCCACGACCCATCCGCAGGGTTGGCGTGACTGGGCGACGGCGTCAGGCCGACCGGCAGGCGACGGTCCGGTGCGGCGACTGGAGCATCTGCACTTCGTCGTCGATGCGGCCGTGGCGGCTCTGGGCGTCGCGGTCCTGCCCTGGATCGTCGTGGCCGACGACGTCAAGGCGGGTCGCCTGACGGCCCCGTTCGGGTTCGTGCGCGACGGCGGCGTGGTGGCGGCCCTCCGGCAGAGCGGCGAGCCCACGATGCGCGAGCGACGCCTGATCCGCTGGCTGAAGGCGCAGACGCCGCCGGCGCCCTAGACCCTACTTCTGGCCCGCCGGACGCATGGCCTGGCTGGCGGGGACGCCGGCCTGGACGGGGCGTTTGGCGCCGGCGGTTTCGCCAGGCTTCATGAACTTGACCAGCACACGCTGACCGATCAACAGGGGCGCGTCGCCCGCCGAGGCGACGACTTCCACCACCCGCTCGTCGGTGCGTTGCGACGGATCGTCGGAGGCCAGTTTGCGGGCGCCGAAAACGGCGGCGCGGCGGAGGACCGAACCGATATAGACCTTGGTGGAGTCGCCCTCGGGGCTGATCTCGACGGCCTGGCCGTCGCGCAGGTTGGGCAGGTCGCTTTCCACCACCTCGGCGCGGACGATACGCGGCGCGTCCGGCTCCAGGTCGAACATGTTGGAGACGTTCAGGGTCGATGCGCCAGCGCCGGGATTGGCGTAGCGGCGCACGATCCGGCCGTTGGTCGGGGCGCGGATGACCGTCAGTTCCTGATTGTAGCGAGCCTGGTCCAGTTGGGCGCGCGCAGTCTGGACCGCCGCAATCTGGGAGCCCAGGCGGGCTTGAGCGGTGGCGACGGCGTCCTGGGCCTGGTCCATGCGTTGGGCGGCGACGAAATTGGTGGCGACCAGCTTCTGCAGGCGCTCCTGCTCGCGCTGGGCGGTGCGGATATCGACGCGGATCTGGGCCAGTTGGCTTTCGGCCTGGCTGACGGCGGCGGCGGCGGCCTGGACCGCCAGACGCGCTTCATCGTCTTCCTGACGGGCCAGGATCTGACCGGCCGTGACCTGGTCGCCCTCCTGCACCAGAACCTCGCGGACGATCCCGCCGCGACGCGCCGCGATCTGGATGATGCCGCCCTCGACATCCACCTTGCCGTTGGCGATGGCGGCGTAGGGGCTTTCGACCTTGGTTGCGGCCGCCTTCTCCTGCTCTGCCTTCCTGGTCTTGGCGGCGGATTGGAACAGCATGAAGCCGACCGCCAGCACGATGACCAGCAACAGGCCGATCCAGGTGCGTTTTTTCTTCAGGAAGCCGGGCATGGAGGTGTCGTCCTAAGGGATGTCGTCGTGGTGTTCAGTGGGCCGCCAGGATGGCGTTGGGATCGGGAATACGGCGCTGGTCGTCCAGAATCCGGCCGTCCTCGATATGGATGACCCGGTCGGCCCAGGCCTCCAGGCGGGGATCGTGGGTGACGCAGATGACGGCGGCGCCGTGTTCGGTGGCGGCGCGGCGAAGCAGCTTGATGACCACCTGGCCGTTCTCGCCATCCAGGGCGGAGGTCGGTTCGTCGGCGAACAGGATCTTGGGATCCTTGGCCAGGGCGCGGGCGATGGCGACGCGCTGCTTTTCACCGCCCGACAAAGCCGCCGGCCGCTGGTGCAGACGGTGGCCCAGGCCGACCTCTTCAAGGGCGATGGTGGCGCGCTTCTTGGCCTGGCCCGCCGTCAGGCCCTGGAACTTCAGCACCGTCTCGACCTGTTGCAGGGCGGTCAGAGCGGGAAACAGGTTGAAGCCCTGAAAGATGAAGCCGCAGTTATCCAGCCGGAACTTGTCGATCCGGCCCGAAGACAATTTCCACAGGTCGTCGACATCCAGCACGTCCACCCGGCCCTCTTCAGGCTTCAGCAGGCCGGACAGAGCGGCGATCAGTGTGGATTTGCCCGAGCCGGAGGGCCCCATGACCATGGTCAGGTCGCCGTGGCGCGCATCGAAATCGACACCTTTCAGCACCTCCACCCAGGCCTTGCCGGACTTGAACCGCTTGACCAGGCTCTTGGCCTCTATGGCGAAGTCGCCGTGCTTCCCGTGAACCTTGGTATGGCCAAAAGACGTGTCGGTCATCGCAGCAGGTCCGCCGGTTGGCTGTTCTTGAGGATGCCAAGCGACAGCAGGCCGGACACCATGGCGATGGCGATAAGGCCGATGCCCACGATGATCAGCAGCGACAGCGGCAGGGCGATGATCACCGCCCCCATCATCGCCAGCAGCGACACCAGCCAGGTCAGGACGATGGCCGCGATGACGCCGACGACGCCGACCCAGAAGCTGAGTTCGACCACGATCCGACGCAGGGACCCCATGCTGACGCCCAGAGCGCGCAACGAGGCGAACTCCTTGATATTGGCCATGATGGCGCCGCGCAGGGTCTGCCAGGTGATGGCCACGCCGATGATGATCCCCAGAACGACACAGCCGCCGATGATGATGACCAGAATGCCTTCCTCGAACATGGCGCCCGCGTTGGCGTCGGCCAGTTCCTGCTTGGTCCAGGCTTTCCACTGACCATTGCCCATGGCGTTCAACTGAGCCACCACGACCGGCGCCCTGGCCGGATCGCGCAGCTTGATCATCAGCGGTCCGACGCGCGGGCCGGTGTCGGCCTGGCCCAACATCCGCAGGGTGTCGCGCGACATGACCACGCCCGGCTGCATCATGTTGGGATAGCCCCGCGTCACGCCGACCACGGTGACGGTCTGGCCGTTGTACAGGGCCTTGTCGCCCAGTTTTACGCCCAGGGTCGTCAGGGCCGTCTCGTCCACGGCGACCGTATAAGGTTGGCGCAGGGCGTCGACCAGTTCCTGCGAATAGTCGGTCGGGATCGTCACCGAACCCGGCCGGGTGTCGATGATGCTGGCCTGGACGAACTTCTGACGCGGCGCGCCCTTTGAGGCGTTTTCGGCCTGACTCTTGGTCGGATCGACATTCTTGATGTTCTGGAAAGTGCCGCCCGCACCGTCCAGCGGCATGACCTCGACCACCTCCGGGTGGTTGTAGGCCAGCGGAATGAACCGGCGCGGCACGCCCGAAGGGCCGCCGATCAGGCTCTTGGCGCCGGGCTGCATGATGAAGATGTCGGCGTTCGATCGTTCGATGGTCGCGGTGAAGCCCTTGCCGATGCCGATGAAAACGCCGGTCATCGCCAGGACCAGAAGACCCGAGAGGGCCAGGGCCATGACCGCCGCCATATAGCGGCGCCACTCGAACAGCAATGTTGATAGCGCAAGCGACATCGTCGTCGATAAACCCCCGATACTCGCGCCTATCTGACCGTGCACCCTCTCGCCGCCAAGTTAAATCGGGGTAAGGCTAGTGAGCCGCAGTCATTGCGGGTTCGAAAGCAGGGGATTAAGGCCGATGGAGCCTCTTGGCGCCGGCCCTTCGTCGGCGTTAGTTACAAAATAACAGATGGGACAGGCCGTCCCACGCTCCGGGAAACACGCCGTCATGTCCTTGCCTTCGCTTCGTCTCACCGCCTCGCTTGCCGCGCTCGGCGCCGCCACCGCCGTCCTGTCCGCGCCTGCGACCTCCGCGCGCGCGGACGAAGGCATGTGGACCTTCGACAACTTCCCTATCGCCACGGTGAACGAGAAATACGGCACGAACATCGACCAGGCGTGGCTGGATCGGGTTCGCAACGCCGCCGTCCGCCTGCAGGGCTGCTCGGCCTCGCTGGTGTCGGGCGAAGGGCTGGTGCTGACGAACCACCACTGCGTCGTTTCGTGCGTGCAGGACCTGTCCACGGCCCAGAACGACTACGTCAAGAACGGCTGGATGCCCGGATCGCGCGAGGAAGAGAAGAAGTGCCCCGGCCAGACGGCCGAAATCCTGACCGACATCGTCGACGTCACCGACCGCGTCACGGGCGCCGGCGCCGGTCTTGAAGGCGCCGCCTTCGTCCAGGCCCGCGCCGCCGAGATCGACAAGATCCAGAAGGAGACCTGCGGCGACGACCAGAAGCTGACCTGCCAGGTCATCAGCTTCTATCGCGGCGGCCAGTACAAGCTGTACAAGTTCCGCAAATACGACGACGTGCGCCTGGTCTTCGCGCCCGAGTTCCAGGCGGCCTTCTTCGGCGGCGACCCGGACAATTTCAACTTCCCGCGCTACGCCCTGGATGCCGGTTTCCTGCGCATCTACGAGGACGGCAAGCCGGTCGCGACGCCGAACCACCTGACCTGGAACCCGAACGCGCCCAAGGAAGGCGACGTGACCTTCGTGGCCGGCAACCCCGGCTCGACCCAGCGTCTGCTGACGATGGCCCAGCTCGAAGTCCTGCGCGACCAGCAACTGCCGATCACCCTGATCCAGTCGTCCGAACTGCGCGGCCGCCTGCTGGAGTATTCCACCACCGGCGAAGAGGCCAAGCGCGTCACCGTCGATCCGCTGTTCGGCCTGGAGAACAGCTTCAAGGTCTATTACGGCCAGGAAGGCGCCCTGACCGACCCCGCCTTCATGGCCACCAAGCGCCGCGAGGAGCAGGAACTGCGTCAGCGCGTCGCCGCCGACCCGGCCCTGGCCCAGCGCATCGGCGATCCGTGGGCCGATCTGGAGCGCGTCTCGACCGCCCAGCGCGACCTCTATCTGCCCTACCGCCAGCTTGAAGCCGCCGCCGGCCAGCGTTCGCAGCTGTACAGCTACGCCAAGTCCATCGTGCGCGCCTCCAAGGAACGGGCCAAGCCGGTCGCCGAACGTCGCGCCGGCTATTCCGACGCCGACATCGCCGCCCTGGGCCGTCGTCTGGCGACCGAGACGCCGATCTCGACCGACCTGGAAAAGGTCTTCCTGGACTTCTGGCTGTCCAAAACGCGCGAATATCTGACGGTCGACAATGCGAACGTGAAGGCGCTGCTGGGCAAGGAAAGCCCCGAACAGATCGCCGAGCGTCTGGTCGACGGCACGCGCCTGGCCGATCCGGCGTTCCGCGCCCAGGCCCTGGCCATGACGCCGGAACAGCTGGCCGCCTCGGGCGATCCGCTGATCCAGTTCGTCCTAGCCAATGACGATGCGGCCCAGGCCGTGCGCACCCAGTGGGAATCGGCCGTGTCCGGCCCGACCAGCCGCGCCGGCGAAAAGATCGCTCAGGCCCGGTTCGCGGTTTACGGCACCAACCTGTACCCCGATGCGACCTTCTCCTTGCGCCTGTCCTATGGCCAGGTGAAGGGCTGGACCTATCGCGGCGTGACGGTGGAGCCCTTCACCCACATCGGCGGCCTGTACGAGCGCAACACCGGCGCCGAGCCGTTCAATGCGGCGACCGACTGGCTGGCGGCCGAGAACAAGGTGGACAAGGCGACCGTCTATGACTTCGTCTCGACCAACGACATCATCGGCGGCAACTCCGGCTCGCCCGTGATCAACGCCAAGGGTGAAGTGATCGGCGCCGCCTTCGACGGCAACATCCACTCGCTGGGCGGCAGCTTCGGTTACGATCCCGAGCTGAACCGCACGGTGACGGTCTCGACCGCCGCCATCACCGAGGCCCTGCGCAATGTCTACAACCAGCCGCGCCTGCTGCGCGAATTGGGCGTGCGTCGCTGATCCAAAGTCCTTCTTCCCTCCGGGGGAGAAGGCGGCTCGCGCGAGCCAGATGGATGAGGGGGCTGGTTGACCCAGGCCCCCTTTTTCCGTTCTGAATGCGGACAGAGCCCCCTCATCCGAGCCCTTTGAGCCCACCTTCTCCCCCGAGGGGAGAAGGATCAGGAGTTTTCCATGCGCCCTCTTCTCCTCGCCTCCGCCGCCGTTCTCACTTTCGCCGCCACTTCGGCGCGCGCCGAGGAAGGCATGTGGACCTATGACAACTTCCCCATCGCCCGCGCCAACCAGACGCTGGGGACCAATATCGATCAGGCGTTTCTGGATCGGGTGCGGCTGTCGTCGGTGAAGTTCGGCGGCTGTTCGGCGGGCGTGGTGTCGGGCCAGGGGCTGGTGATGACCAACAATCACTGCGTCGCCACCTGCGTCGCCAACCTGTCAACGCCGCAACAACAGTATGGCGAGACCGGCTTTACGCCCAAGAGCCGCGAGGAAGAGCTGAAATGCCCCGGCGCCACGGCCGAAATCCTGACCGACATCTCCGACGTCACCGAGCGGATGCACAAGGCGGGCGAAGGGTTGGACGGCCAGGCCTTCACCCAGGCGCGCGAGGCCGAGGCGGGGCGCATCGAGACCGAGGCCTGCGGTAACGATCCCAAGATCCGCTGCCAGGTCGTCAGCCTGTATCGCGGCGGGCAGTTCAAGCTCTATAAGTTCCGCAAATACTCGGATGTGCGTCTGGCCTGGGCGCCCGAGGATCGGGCCGCGACCTTCGGCGGCGATCTGGACAACTTCTCCTTCCCGCGCTTCGCCATCGATGCGGCCTTCATCCGCCTGTACGAGGACGGCAAGCCGGTCGAGACGCAGACCCATTTCGTCTGGAACGCCGACAAGCCGACCGAGGGCGAGGCCGTGTTCGTCTCAGGCAATCCCGGCGCGACCCAGCGCCTGCTGACGATGGATCAGCTGGCCACCATCCGCGACGTGGTCCTGCCGCTGGACCAACTTATTGCTTCTGAGTTGCGCGGGCGTCTGATCCGCTATGCCGAGGAAGGCGAGGATCAGGCCTTCATCGCCATGGACCCCATCGTGGGCGTGGAGAACACCTACAAGCGCGGTCTGGGCCGGATGCGCGCCCTGACCGACGCCGGTTTCATGCAGACCAAGGCGGCGGCCGAGGCCGACTTCATGCAGCGCTACGCCGCCGCCGACGCCAGCGGTCCGAACCCCTGGGAGGCGCTGAAGGCCGTCCAGCCGCTGGCCCGCGAACTCTATGCCCCGACCGCCCTGCTGGAAGGCGGCACGGGCCTGGGCACCACATCGGTCGCGGGCGGATCGCAGCTGTTCCAATGGGCCAAGGCCATCGTGCGCGGCGCGCAGGAGCGGGCCAAGCCGTCGGATCAGCGTCTGGCCGAGTTCGCCGACAGCCGCCTGCCCGGCGTCGAATCCGGCCTGTTCGCCGAAAGGCCCACCTATCCCGAGCTGGAGCAGATCCGGCTGGAATGGTGGCTGTCCAAGACGCGGGAATGGCTGACGGTGGACAGCCCCCATGTCCGCACCCTGCTGGGCAAGGAAAGCCCCGAGGAACTGTCGGCCCGCGTCGTCGCCGGCACCAGACTGGCCGATCCGGCCGTGCGTCGCGCCCTGTGGACCGGCGGCCTGGCGGCGGTTCAGGCGTCGGACGATCCGATGATCCAGTATGTCCTGTCGATCGACGCCGACGCTCGCGCCGTCCGCACGGAATGGGAGAACAAGGTCAAGGCCCCGACCGACCGCGCGTCGGAACAGCTGGCGGCGGCCCGCTTCGCCGCCTATGGCGACGCCGTCTATCCCGACGCCACCGGCACCCTGCGTCTGACCTATGGCAAGGTCGAAGGCTCCGACGTTCCGGGCCAGCGATTTTCTGCCTTCACAACCTTCGCCGGCCTTTGGGACCGCGCAACCGGCGCCGAGCCGTTCAAGGTCGCGCCCAAGCTGATGGCCGCCAAGGACCGGATCGATCCGAACGCGGTGATGGACATGGCCGTCTCGACCGACACCATCGGCGGTTCGTCCGGCTCGCCCGCGGTCAACGCCCGGGGCGAGATCATCGGGGCCAACTTCGATTCCACTGTCCTGACCCAGCGCAACGCCTATGGCTACGATCGCAACACCAACCGCAGCGTGATCGTCACCACCCAGGCCGTCACCGTGGCCCTGCGCGACGTCTATGGCATGGATCATCTGCTGACGGAGCTGGGCGTCGCGCCAGTCAGGACGCGTTGAGCGAGGTCGTCTTTCGGGCGGCGACGTCGAACGACATCGCCGCCCTGCATCCCCTGATCGAACGGGCCTATCGCGGCGAGACGGCCAGGGCCGGCTGGACGCATGAGGCGGACATGCTGTTCGATGATCGCACCAGCGCGGCGGAACTGTCGGCCCTGATCGCCGATCCGGCGCGGGTCATCCTGCTGACCCATCGCGACGGCGCGTTGATCGGCTGCGTCCAGGTCGCGCGCGCCGGCGACGGCCTGGCCTATCTCGGCATGCTGACGGTCGAGCCGACCCTGCAGGCGTCCGGTCTGGGGCGTCGCCTGCTGGCCGCCGCAGAGGCCGAGGCCGTCGGCCGTTTCGGCGCGCGGCGCATGGAGATGACCGTCATCCATCGCCGCGAAGAACTGATCGCCTGGTATCGGCGACGCGGCTATGCGCCCAAGGGCGAGACCCGCCCCTTCCCCGTCGATCCGCCCCGGCCGGAGCTGGAGTTCGTGGTGCTGGAAAAAGCGCTCTAGCCGCCCCTTGCAAAACGGACGCGGCTGTCCATTTAAGCGCCTCATCATGTCGCGCCCCGTCCCCAAGCCTGTCCGCAAGGACGCCGTTCAGAACCGCGCCGCCCTGTTGCAGGCGGCGCGCGTCGTGCTGTCGGAACAGGGGCTGGACGCACCGCTGGACCTGATCGCGGAAAAGGCCGGGGTGGGGCGCGGCACGCTTTATCGCCATTTCGCCGACCGCACCGAACTGGCCCTGGCGGTGCTGGAGGCCGATGTCGCGGACCTGGGGCGGCGCACGGCGGAACAGGGCGACGATCCGGCGGTCTTCTTCTGGTTTCTGGACCGGCTGTCCGAGGACATGATCCGCAATGCGGGTCTGGCCGGGCTGGTGCGGAACGTGCGGTCGCCGGACGCGCTTACACCCCTGCGGCAGAGCTTGATGGAGGCGGGCGCCGCACCGCTGGCGCGGGCCCAGGCCGCCGGTCTGGTGCGGGAGGATCTGCGGCCGATGGACATTCGTCTGATCGCCACCCTGCTGGGCGCCGGTTTTCAGGGCGCCGACGCGGCCGAGCGCGAGGCCGTGTCCCTGCGCACCCGCGCGCTGGTGCTTGATGGGCTGAGGCCGCGCTGATGGCCCGCAACAACTGGCACCTGCCCTGGGAACAGTATGTCGAGACGCTGAAGCCGCACGAGCGGCCGATGATGCCCGGCTCGCCCGCCACGCCCGACCATTCCTGGCCGATGCGGATTCAATACGCCCTGACCGGCCTGCTGGTCGCCATGGTCGGATCGCTGGGCAACGCCGCCGTCACCGCCAACATCCAGAACCTGCAAGGCTCGCTGGGCATCACCATCACCGAGGCCGCGTGGCTGCCGGTCGTCTTCGTCATGACCAACGCCTGCATGAACCTGATCCTCGTCAAGTTCCGGATGCAGTACGGCCTGCGCCTGTTCACCCAGATTTTCCTGGGCGCCTTCGTGCTGGTCTGCGCGGCCCACCTGTTCGTCGACAACTATCAGTCGACGCTGCTGGTGCGCGCCATCGCCGGCATGGCCAGCGCGGGCCTGACCAGCCTGGGCTTCCTCTATCTGATCCAGGCCTTTCCGGCGGCGCACCGGCTGAAGGGGCTGATCATCGGCATCGGCCTGGCCAGTTTCGCCGTGCCGATCTCGCGCCTGGTCATGCCTGGCCTGCTCCAGCTGGGCGATTGGCGCGCCTTCTATCTGTTCGAGCTGGGCCTGTGCCTGGTCGCCTGGGGCGCGGTGCAGGTGGTCAAGCTGCCGCCGTCCGAGCGGCTGCGGGTGTTCGACCGTCTGGACTTCCTGACCTTCGCCCTGTTCGCGCCGGGCGTGGCCCTGCTGTGCGCGGCCCTGGGTCTGGGGCGGATCGTCTGGTGGACGCAGGCCGCCTGGATCGGCTGGGCCCTGATCGGGTCCGTCATCCTGCTGACCGCCGCCTTCCTGGTCGAGCACAATCGCAAGAACCCGCTGATCAACACCCGCTGGCTGACCGGACCGGACTTGCTGCGGCTGTTCGGGGCGATCCTGCTGATCCGCATGGTGCTGTCGGAACAGACCTCCGGGGCCGTGGGCTTCCTGACCGTCGTGGGTCTGGGACCGGATCAGCTTCACGGCCTGTTCGTCGTCATCCTGCTGTCGATGATCGCCGGGACACTGGTCAGCGCCTTCACCCTGAACATGGAGAAGCTGAACAAGCCGATCGCCATCGCCCTGGCGCTGATCGCGGTCGGCGCCTGGATCGACAGCCATTCGACCGTCCTGACGCGCCCGGCCCAGCTGTATTTCAGCCAGGCCCTGATCGCCTTCGCCTCGGCCATGTTCATCGGTCCAGCTTTGATGATCGGCATCGTCAAGGTGCTGACCCAGGGCAAGCAGAATCTGATCAGCTTCATCGTCATGTTCAGCGTGCTTCAGAACGTCGGCGGTCTGGCGGGATCGGCCCTGACCGGGACGCTCCAGATCATCCGCGAGAAATACCATTCCAACCAGCTGGCGGCCGGGATTTCGGCGCTGGATCCGCAGGTGGCCCTGCGCCTGCGCCAACTGTCCGGCGCCTACGCCTCGACCATCAAGGACCCTGCGATCCTGAACGCCGAAGGCGTGGCCCTCTTGTCTCGCCAGGTGACGCAGCAGGCCAATGTTCTGGCCTACAACGACGTCTTCCTGGCCATCGCCGTCATCGCCGCCCTGGGCAGCGCCTGGGTGACGATCACGCACCTGAGACCGCGGTGGAAGGCCCGCCGCGACGCCAGGACCAATACCGGCGACGCCGCAGCTCACGCCGCCGCAGCGCCGCCGACTGAACCGAGACCCGCCATGACCGACGCCACCCCGCCCGCCCCCGCTCCGCAAGCCCCCGCCGCGCCGCCCGCTGCGCCTGCGCCTGCGCCTGCGCCCAAGAAGAACGTGCTGTGGACGGTGATCGCCGCCGCCGTCGCCCTGTTCGGGGTCTTGCTTGTTCTTTACGCCTGGCAACTGCCGCCCTTCACCGGCGCGGTCCAGCGCACGGACAACGCCTATGTGCGCGGCCAGGTGACGCTGATCAGCCCGCAGGTCAGCGGCTATGTCACCGCCGTCCCGGTCCAGGACTATCAGACCGTTGAGCAGGGCCAGTTGCTGGCCCAGGTCGACGACCGTATCTATCGCCAGCGCGTGGACCAGGCCGAGGCGACCCTGCACGCCGCCGAGGCGGCCCTGGCCAATTCGACCCAGACCCAGGCCTCGGCGCGCGGATCGGTGGCTCAGCAGACCGCCGCCATCGCCGCCGCCCAGGCCACCCTGACCCGCGCCCAGGCCGATGCTCAGCGGGCCCGCACCCTGAAGGCCGGCGGATGGGTGTCCCAGTCCAACGTGGACATCGCCGAGGCCGCCCTGCGCAGCGCCCAGGCCCAGGTCGCCCAGGCCCGCGCCCAGCAGGGCATCGCCCAGACCGGGGTCACGACCGCCGTCGTCGGCCGCGACGCCCTGGCCGCCCAGGTCGAGAACGCCCGCGCAGCCGTGCGTCTGGCCCAGATCGACCTGGCCAATACCCGCATCGTCGCCCCCCGCGCCGGCCGTCTGGGCGAGGTCGGGGTGCGCCAGGGCCAGTATGTCACCGCCGGCACCCAGCTGATGGGTCTGGTGCCCGACGTGGTCTGGGTGACCGCCAATATGAAAGAGACCCAGATGCGCGACATCCGCGTGGGACAGCCGGTGGAGATCACTGTCGACGCCCTGGGCGGCCAGGCCCTGCGCGGTCGGGTCGAGCGCATCTCCCCGGCCGCAGGATCCGAGTTCAGCGTCATCCGTCCCGACAACGCCACGGGCAACTTCACCAAGGTCGCCCAGCGCATTCCGGTCCGCATCCGCATCGATCCCGGCCAGCCGGCGGTCGAACGACTGGCGCCCGGCATGTCTGTGGTGGCCAAGGTGAATACCGCGGGCTAGGCGCTGTTTTCGGAACGCCCTGGCCGCCATAACGCTACCTCTCCCGTCGAAGGGAGAGCGTCATGGATCGCGAACAAACCAGGGGGCGTGAGAAGAACGGGGCCGATCCGGCCGGAAAGCCCGATGTCCTGACCTCCGACGAGGCGGTCAGGAAGGTCGGCCTGGCCGCGCGTCAGAGCGCCGGTCCAGATGGGCCGGACGCGACCGAAATCGGCGACACCTTCAAGAAGAAGCCCTGAGCCTCACCCTCTGCGCGGCGACAGGCTGGCGGCCAGCAGATGGACGTCGTGCGCGCGCATCCGCTCGAAATTGCCCAGCCCCAGCGTCAGGGCGCGCAGGATTTCGGCCTGGCGCGTGTGTCCGGGATGGGCCGGCAGGGTCGGTTCGACCCTGGCCAGTTCCGCGTCCATCTCCGCAACCATATGGGCGAGTGCTCCGTCGTTCATCAGTTCCTCCATCGCGCCGCCGACCGCCGAAACGGTTAGAGCACGACAAGAACAAATACGGAACACGATGATCCGATCAGATTGTGGATGATCGCCAAAAAGAAGGGCCGGCGCGATACCTCGCACGGCCCTTCGGTTCAGTCATCAAGTCCCGATCAGCTGTCGGCCTGCCAGCCGCCGGCCAGGGCGCGGAACAGGGCGATCTGATAGGTCGTGACCAGGGCGTCCGACTGGGCCAGGGCGGCCTCGGCGCCGGCCAGGGTCCGTTCGGCGGTCAGGACCTGCAGGAAGCTGTCGGCTCCGGCGTTGAAGCGCAGGCGCGACAGTTCGCTGGCCCGCGCCGCCTGATCCCGCGCCTCGGTCAGAGCCGCGCGACGGTCCAGTTCGTTGGCGTAGTTGCTCAGCGCCGTCTCGGTTTCCTGAAGCGCGGTCAGAACCGTCTGGTCGAACGTCGCCAGGGCCGCATCGGACCGGGCGCCGGCCGCCTTGATCTGGGCGCGGGCCGCCAGGACGTTGGGGAAGGACCAGCTGATCAAAGGACCGAAGCTGAAGCGGAAATTCCGATCTTCGCCCAGGTCCCCGGATTTCAGCGCCGTCGATCCGAACGATCCGCCCAGGCTGATCTGCGGAAACAGATTGGCGGTCGCCACATTCACGCGCGCCGCGGCGGCGGCCAGTTCGGCCTCGGCCTGACGCACGTCGGGACGACGGGCCAGGAGGGCCGCGCCGTCGCCGACCGGGATCGGCTGGCTCAGCTGGGGCGCACGCACGCAGGCGGCGGCCGTCTGGTCGGCCTCGGCCGGGGTGCGGCCGGTCAGGGTGGCCAGGCGGAACAGAGCCTCGTTCCTGGCGGCGCGCAGGGTCGGCAGGGTCGCCGCCGTCTGGGCCAGGGAAGCGCGGGCCCCGGCCACGTCCAGCCCCGTCCCAGCCCCGCCCTCCAGCAAGGTCTGGGTCAGGTCGGCGGTGCGGCGCTGCAGCTCCAGCGTCCGTTCGGCCACCGCGATCTGGGCGTTGGCGGAACAGACGTCGGCATAGGCGCGGGTCGTCTCGGCCGCCACCGTCACCTGAACCGTCGCCAGGGCCGCCTCGGCGGCGCGGGCGTCGGAGCGGGCGGCGCGAATGGTCGATTCCACCCGGCCGAACAGATCGACCTCATAGGCCGCCTGGACGCCGACGTCATAGGTGTCGACCTCGGGCGCCTTGTCCCCGGCGGGCAGGCCCGGGACCGTGGCGGCCGAGGCGCGGCTGCGCTGGGCCTGGGCGCTGGTCGTGGTGCTGGGGAAACGACCGACACGCGCTTCGGACAGAGAGGCCCGCACCGCGCGCAGATTGGCGAAAGCGGCTTCCAGCTGGTTGTTCTCGGCGAAGGCCTGGCGGATCAGTCCATCCAGCGTCGGATCGTCGTACAGCCGCCACCAGTCGTCCCGCGCCGGGGCGGTCGAGACGGCGGGCGTCGCCGCCCCGACGAAGCCGCCGGTTCCGGTCGTCGGCAGGTCGGCGACCGGCGCCTTGGGCCCGACCGCGCAGGCGGCCAGAAGGGCGCCGGCGGCCGCCACGGTCGAGAGGCTGAGGGTCTTGTTGCGGGTCATCGGATATCCCCTCCCCGGCCGGTCGCGGGCGCAGGCGCGTTCGGATCGGTCAGGTCGCTGGTTTCATCGTAACGCTCGATCGCCGGCCGACCTTGATCGGGCGTTGGCTTGTGTCCCTGCGGCAGTTTGGAGGACAGCCAGCGGCAGACCACATAGAAGACCGGTGTGAAGATCAGACCGAAGAAGGTCACGCCCAGCATTCCCGAGAAGACGGACGTGCCCAGCGATTGCCGCATCTCGGCCCCCGGCCCCGTCGCCAGCATCAAGGGCACGACGCCCAGGATGAAGGCGAAGGAGGTCATCAGGATCGGGCGCAGACGGGTGCGGGCGGCGGCGACCGCCGCGTCGAACCGGTTCATGCCTTCTTCCTCGGCCTGTTTGGCGAACTCCACGATCAGGATGGCGTTCTTGGCCGCCAGGGCGATCAGGACCACCAGGCCGATCTGGACCAGGATGTTGTTGTCCAGGCCACGCAGATTAACCCCGACGATGGCCGCCAGCAGACACATCGGCACGATCAGGATGACGGCCAGCGGCAGGGTGAAGGCTTCATACTGAGCCGCCAGCACCAGGAAGACGAACACCACCGCCATCAGGAAGATCAGGGTGGCGCCCGAACCGGCCGCCTTCTGCTGATAGGCCAGTTCCGTCCATTCATAGCTGAAGCCCTGCGGCAGGGTCTGGGCCGCCATCGCCTCCATGGTCTTCAACGCCTGGCCCGAAGATACGCCCGCCGCCGCATTGCCCTGCAGTTCGGCCGCCGGGAACAGGTTGTAGCGGACGATCCGCGACGGACCGGAATCGTCGACCAGATTGGCCACCGAGCCGATGGGCACCATGGCCCCCGAGGCCGAGCGGGTCTTCAGATTGGCGATGTCGGCGATGTCGTCGCGGTACTGGGGCTCAGCCTGGGCCGTCACCCGGAAGGTGCGGCCCAGCATGTTGAAGTCGTTGACATAGGCCGACCCCAGATAGACGCCCATGGTGTTGAAGACGTCGGCCGGCTGGACGCCCATCATCAGCGCCTTGTCGCGGTCGACGTCGGCGGTGATGCGGGGCGACCCGGTGTTGTAGGTCGAGAAGACCTGGTCCACCTCGGTCGGCTTCTGGGCGGCGGCGCCCATCATGGCGAAGGTCGCCCCCTCAAGCGCGCGATAGCCCGCGCCCGAGGTGTCCTGGATCATCATTTTGAAGCCGTTGCCGTTGCCCAGGCCCTGGACCGCCGGCGGGGCGATGACGAATATCTGCGCGTCCTCGATCTGGCCCGTGGCCTGGGTGATGGCCCCGGCCAGGGCGGCCGCCGCCTGTTCGCGCGTCCGGTCCTGGAACGGATCCAGGCGAACAAAGATGGTGGCGGCGTTGGAGCCGAACGAGAAGCTGGCGCCGTCCAGGCCCGCGAAGGCCACGGTGCCGTTGACGCCCTTGGTGCCCTGGATGATCTCGCGGGCGCGGGTCATCACCGCCTCCGTCCGATCCAGCGAAGCGCCGGCCGGCAGTTGGATGACGCCGATCAGGAAGCCCTGATCCTGTTCCGGGATAAAGCCCGAAGGCGTGTCCACCAGGCGCCAGGCGGTCAGGCCCAAGAGTCCGACGTAGATGATCAGCACCAGGCCGACAGTGCGCACCAGGCGCGCCGTCAGACGACCGTACCGATCCGACAGCCAGTCGAAACCTTCGTTGAACTTCCGCCCGGCCCAACCGCTGTAATAGACGACCGTGCCTAGAAGGCCCGGCTTGCGCGCATGGTCCGCGTGTTCCTTGTGCGGCTTCAGCAGCAGGGCCGCCATGGCCGGCGACAGCGTCAACGACACGAACAACGAAATAACCGAAGCCGAAGCGATGACCACGGCGAACTGGCGATAGAAGATGCCCGGAATGCCAGGCACGAACATGGTCGGCACGAACACCGAGATCAGCACCAGGCCGATGGCGATCAGGGCGCCCGAGACCTCCTGCATCGAGCGATAGGCCGCCTCCTTTGGCGTCAGCCCCTCGCGGATGGCCCGTTCCACGTTCTCGACCACCACGATGGCGTCATCGACCACGATGCCGACGGCAAGAACCAGGGCGAACAGCGACAGGGAGTTGATCGAATAGCCTAGGGCCAGCTGCACCGCAAAGGTGCCGACCAGAGCCACGGGAATGGCGACGATGGGAATGATGGCCGCGCGCCAGGTCTGCAGGAAGACCATGATGACGATGACGACCAGGATGACCGCCTCGACCAGGGTGTGCTGAACCGATTCCACGGATGCGGCGACGAATTCGGTCGGATTGTAGGGAACCGAAATCGCCATGCCGGGGGGCAGTTGGGCCTTGATGGCGTCGACCTCCTTCAGGACGCGCTCGGCGGTGCCCAGGGCGTTGGCGCCCGGCTGTTGAATGATGGCAACGCCGACGCCGCGCTTGCCGTCGAAGAAGCCGCGAATGCCATAGTCCTGGGCGCCCAGTTCGATCCGCGCCACGTCGCGCAGATAGGTGACGCGGCCCTGGGCGTCCGTCTTCAGCACCACATTGTAGAACTGGTCCGGATCGGTCAGGCGGCCTTGAACCTGCACCGGCAGTTGGAAGGCGGCGGCGTTGGTCGGGAACGGCGGCTGGCCGATGGAGCCGGCGGCGGCCTGGACGTTCTGGGCGCGCAGGGCGGCGACGATGTCGGGTCCGGTCAGGTCGCGCTCGGCCGCCTTGGCCGGGTCGATCCACACCCGCATCGAATAGTTGCCGCCGCCGAACACCTGGGCCGCGCCCACGCCCTCGACGCGCAGCAGACGGTCGCGCAGCGTGGAGTTGGCGTAGTTGCCGACATAGTCGTTATCCAGCGATCCGTCGGGCGAGGTCAGCCCCAGGATCATCAGAAAGCCGCTCTCGGCCTTGTTGACCACGACACCCGTCTGACGCACCGCCTCGGGCAGGCGCGGCTCGGCCAGGGCGACCCGGTTCTGGACCAGCACCTGGGCGGCGTCCAGGTCCGTTCCGGGTTGGAAGGTCACGGTGATGGCCACCGCCCCGTCCGAGGTGGACGAGGAGGTGATGTAGAGCATTTTCTCGACGCCGTTCACCTCCTGCTCGATGGGGGCGGCGACGGTCTCGGCCAGGGTCTCGGCCGAGGCGCCGGGATAGGCGGCGTTGATGGTGATCGTCGGCGGCGCGATCTCGGGATACTGCGACAGGGGCAGCAGCGGATAGGCGGCGATGCCGATGATGGAGATCACCACCGCGATCACGGCCGCGAAGATCGGCCGGTCGATGAAGAAGCGGGAGATGTTCATGGCTTAGTCGCCGGCTGACAGGCTGTTGGCGAAGGAGGCGCTGGAGGCGGGGGCCGCCTGGGTGACAGGGGCGTCCGAAGCCTGCCCCGCGACGGGGGTGATGCGGCCGTTCTGCGCCTTGACCTTCACGCCCGGCTGAGCCGTGCGCTGCAGGCCGGCGATGATGATGCGATCGGTCGGGGCCAGGCCCGACTTGATCACGCGCAAGCCCTGGACGATCGGACCCAGCACGACGGGCTTGGTCGTGACCGAGCCGTCGGCGGCGACCACCGAGACGATGCGGCGCGCCTGATCGGTGCCGATGGCCGAATCCGGCACCAGCAGGGCGTCATAGGCCCCCGCGCCGGCGACCTGGGCGCGGCCGAACATGCCGGGACGCAGGAAGCCGTCGCCGTTCGGCACGATGGCCCGCAGACGGATCACGCCGGACGCGGTGTTCACGGCGTTGTCCGAGAAGTCCAGACGGCCGGTATGGAGGTAGCTGCTCTCGTCCTGGAGACGGATGCGGACCGGCGCGCCCTGGCTGGCGCCGCCGTCGCGCAGATATTTCAACAACACCGCCTCGGAACCGTCGAACACGAAATGGATCGGCCCGCCCGAGATGATGGTGGTCAGGATGTCGCCCGCCGACGAACCGCCGGCGATGACATTGCCCGGATCGACGCGACGATCGGACACGCGACCCGAAACCGGCGCGGTGACGCGCGTATAGTCCAGGTTCAGGCGCGCCGTGCGAACGGCGGCGTTGGCGGCCGCCAGATTGGCCTGGGCCGCATCGACGGCGGCCTTGTTGGCGTCATACTCGGCCTTGGACACCGCCTGGGACGCCAGCAGCGTCTCGCTGCGGGCCAGGTTGGCGCGCGCCAGGGTCAGTTGCGACTGCATCTGCGCGACCTGGGCCTGGGCCTGGGCCAGCGCGGCTTGGGCCGGGCGCGGGTCCAGGGTGAACAGCAGCTGGCCTTTTTGAACCATCTGACCGTCGCGGAAATGCACGGCCTGAATATAGCCGCCAACCCGCGCCCGCACGTCCACGCTCTCGACCGCTTCGAACCGGCCGGTGAACTCGTCCCAATCGACGACCTTCTGTTGCAGAGGGGTGGCGACCGTCACCGGCGGAGCGCCGGGGGCCTGCTGCTCCGCCTTGGGGGAACATCCAAAAAGCGCGCCCGTCGCAAAGACGGACACGGCGGCGATCTTCAGCCCGCGCATCTGCGCAATCTCCCTGTCGGAGGTTGAATCCCTGTCGTGCGGACATACGCCGCTGGGGAGTCGGCCATGTCAACGCATGGTGACTTATCCTTGGGGCGGCGACGCTTGTCAACAGACGATGACAAAGCCATATGGAGTTACGGTTATTCCTGACCACCTTGCCATTCGGAGTGTTCGCCGCCTTGTTGTGCCCCGGTCCCCGCCCGAGAAACGCCGCCGCCACGTGCACGGCCATTCTCGACGCCGCGCGCGAACGGTTCGCCGCCGAGAGCTACGACGACGTCGGCATGCGCGACATCGCCCGAGACGTCGGCGTCGATGCGGCCCTGATCAGCCGCTACTTCGGCTCCAAGGATGATCTGTTCCTCGCCGCGCTGGACAGCTGCGGCGACGGCAGCGCCCTGATGCAGGGTGAAAAGGCCGACTTTGGCCGGCGCATGGCGCACGAGATCGTCTTCGAACCCAAGAAGGCCGAAAAGCTGAAGGGCATGTCGATCATGCTGCGCTCCATCGGCTCGGCCAAGGCGTCGGAGATGGTTCAGAACAACTGCACCCAGCGATTCTTCGGACCGCTGGAGGACTGGCTCGGCGGACCGGACGCCACCGTGCGCGCGCGCCTCCTGGCCGGCTTCATCATGGGCATGTCGGTCAGCCGCGAACTGGGCGGCGGCAGCTTCAACATCGAACCCGCTCAATGCGAAGAGATGCGCGACCGCCTGGCGCCCATTCTCCAGTCCCTGATCGACGGCTGACCCAGCGGAATTGAAAAGGGCGCGGAGATCGCTCTCCGCGCCCTTTGTCTTGTCTGGCGACCGGCTCAGTGCGAGGCGGTCGAGGTCACTTCGGTCCGCGCCTTGGTGCGGATGCAGCCGATGGCGAACAGCGTCAGGCCGACGTAGCCCAGCATGGGCACGACAAAAGCGGGCTGCAGCTTGCCCGCCGCATCGGCGATGTGCGCCGCCGCCTGGGGCAGAAGCGCGCCGCCGATGATGCCGAACACCAGAAGGCCGGAGGTGGCCGAGGTCGGCGCCGTGGACCGCTCCAGCGTCAGGGTGAAGATGGTCGGGAACATGATGGAGTTGAACAGGCCGATCGACAGCACCGCATAGGCCGCCGTCGGTCCACCGATCTGACTGACGATCAGGCACAGGAACGCCGCCGCCACGGTGCAGCAGACCAGAACGACGGCCGGACGCACCTTGGTCATCACCGCCGAACCGATGAAGCGGCCGACCATGGCGCCGCCCCAGTACAGGGCGACCATCTTGCCCGCCGTCTCGATGGGGGCGTTCAGGACATCGGGGCTCTCCAGGAAGTTCGTCAGCATGCCGCCGATGGCGACTTCCGATCCGACGTAGAGGAAGATGGCCAGGGCGCCGAACACGGCCCACGGCGACGACAGCGCCTTCAGCGGCGAGACCGCGTTATGGAACTCTGGCGCCGCCGCATTGATCTTCTTGCGCGCGGTGAAGATGAAGACGGCGATCAAGGCGAAGAAGGCGCCCATGCCCAGGAAGGCCATGTCGATGCTGCGCAGCGACTGGGTGCGCGTTGCGGCGGTCACCACGGCGCCGGCGGCGAAGACGCCCCCCGTCAGCAGAACGTGTGATCCGAGATAAGGTCCGACCGTGGTGCCCAGGGAGTTGAAGGCCTGCGAGAGGTTCAGGCGGCTGGAGGCGCCCTTGGGGCTGCCCAGTTCGGCGACCAGAGGGTTGGCGGCGACCTGCAGCAGGGTGACGCCCGAGGCGATAACGAACAGGGCGATCAGCACGCCGGGATACCAGTCGGCGGCGGTCGCGGCCGGCACGATCAGACAGCCCGCGACCATCACGATCAGGGCGCCGATGATGGAGCGGCTGTAGCCCAGCTTGCTGAGGACCGAGGCGGCCGGCAGCGACATCAGCCCATAGGCGATGAACCAGGCGAAGGTCGTCAGAAACGCCTCGGCGTTGTTCAGGGCGAACACCCGCTTCACCGCCGCGATCAGCGGATCGATCAGCGAGGTGGCGAAGCCCCAGGCGAAGAACAGCGTGGTGACATAGGCGAAGGCCAGGCCCGCGCCCTGGCGTTTTCCGGCGTCCGGAACGGTCATTGGATAGGATCCCCCAGTAGAACTAAGACGGCCGCGCTGGTTCGCACGGTTCTCCTCGCTTGCTGAGTTCCGACATCGGACGCCGGGCGTCCAGAGGAAAAGCGGATGCTGTAACGAAACTTGCCCGCCTGCCCGCCCTTCCCGGTCAAGAAAAAGGGCCGCCTCGCGAACGAAACGGCCCAAGGTGCTCAGAAGAGAGGGGGAAATCAGAACTTGTAGTTCAGCCCGACCGCGAAGGTGCGGCCATAGTGCTGATAGTCGATGGTCTGGCGCTCATCGCCGTTCTGGAAGGTCTTGAACGGCTCGTCGGTCAGGTTGTTGACCTGGGCCAGAACGGACAGGCCTTCCAGCGGACCGCCCTGGAACTCGTAACCAACCTGGGCATCGACGACGGTTTCCGCCGCGACCGAGCGCAGGTTGCGGCCGTTGCCGAAGCCGGCGACCTCGCCCAGGTAGTCCGAGCGATAACGGGCAGAGACCCGAGCCTGCAGGCCGAAACGCTCATAATAGAGCGAACCGTTGATCACGTCTTCCGACAGACCCGGCAGGGCCGTGGGCGCCTGGTTCGGATCGGGCTGGACCTTGCTTTCCGTCATCGAGGCGCTGAACTGCGCACCGAAGCCTTCCAGGGCCGGATGAAGGATTTCGAACGGCGCCGAGACCGAGAATTCGATACCCCGGATCCAGCCGCCCTCGCCGTTGTCAGGCGCCGACGACTTGCCCTGGTTGATCACAGGCGTCAGGCCGCCGGTCGGATAGCCCGTGAAGTCGAAGACCTGGTCGTGATTGTAAACATAGGTTTCCAGGTTCTTGTAGAACGCGGCCAGCGAGACATAGCCCTTGCGGTTGGCGAAGTATTTCTCAAGCGAGATATCCGCCACGTCAGCGATATAGGGCATCAAGGTCGGATTGCCGCCCGAGGCGCTCCAGGGCGAGTTCACATCGGCCTGGGCGCCGGCGACGTTCTTGCCGTTATCGAACGAATAGTTGCGCGAGGCGCGCATGTCGTCCATGCGGGCGCGCGCCAGGGTGCGGGCCGCTGCAAAGCGCACGAAGGTGTCGTCGGCCACCTGCAGGATGAAGTTCGAACTCGGCAGGATTTCCAGATAGTCCTTGCCGCCCTCCACCGCGATCGTCTGCGAAACACCCAGGCCGGCCTGACGCGCCGAGAAGCCGGTCGAATGCTGGTCAGTATAGACGAACTGCATGCCGACGTTGCCGGTCAGCGGCAGGCCGAACAGGTTATGATCGATGTTGGCGCGGACGTAAGCGGTCGAGACCTTTTCCGTCACTTCCCAATTGCCGGAAATGACATCGGCGTTCGGGTTGCGGATGCGGTTCAGGGCGCCGCTGTTCAGAACGCCCAGAGCATCGTAGCTCAGCACCTGAGAGATGCCGAGATAGCCCAGGTCGGTCGGATTCAGCAGGAACTGGCTGGGCACCGTCAGGTCGCCGCCGCCAGGGACGCCCAAATAATACTGATCGTTGACGAACGTCTTCTGGCGTTCCGAATAGTTGAAGCCGAAGTCGATCGACTTGAACGGGCTCTGGTGCAGCTGACGCGTGACGCTGAAACGCGCCGCCTTCAACTCGTCCTCGACGGAGGGGGTGTTCAGATAGCCGGCCTGCCCCTCGGGGATCACGTCGCCGCCCCAGCCTTGCGGACTGGTGATCTTGATCAAGGTCGGATCGGCGTAGTTCAGGCGGCTGGTGAACTGCGTCACGCCGTCGCCGGTCAGCTGGAAGCCCAGGGTGTCGAGCGCGCCGTTGATGTTGCGCCCCGTGCCGGCGTTGGTTTCAAGGATGATGTCGTTCCGCTCGACCTTCGAATAGCTGAGGTCCAGGTTCGCCGACCAGTCGTCGCTGAGCGTGAACTCGGTGTTCCAGCCCAAGGCCGTGATCGTGCTGTCGCGCTTGTTCAGGTCGTTGCGGACCACGCCCTTGATGTTGTCCCAGGTGCCGGCGACGATCAGGCCGTTCTCGACCGTATAGCCCGGACGCAGGGACGGACCCGGACGGCAAACGTTGGGGGTCGCCACGTTGTTGGTGATCTGGCACCCGCCCAGGACGGTGTCGCTACGGTTCGGGCTTTCGGCCAGACCGCCCCAGGCCAGCGGGAATTCGATGCCGCGCAGGACCTGGGTGTTCTTGAACTTGGAATAGAAGGCGTCGAACGTGGAGTGGATGCGGTCGTTCGGCCGCCATTCCAGCACGCCCATATAGCCGTCGCGCTCCAGCTCCGACGACATGACGTAGGGCTTGACGCCGCCCGTCAGCAGATTGCCGTCCGAATAGTTGGGATAGCCCCAGGCGTTGAACCGCTCGGACTGATAGGGCGAGTTCATGTGGGCGTAGCCCAGGGCCACGCCCAGGGTGCCGTCCAGGAACTGATCGACGTAGGAGACGGTGTAGCGGTCGCCGCTGTCGGACGTGCCCGAGTTCAGCGCGCCCAGTTCGTTCCATTCGTGGCGATAGTTCAGGGCCAGCGCCTGGCGGCCATAGGCCAGCGGCCGCACGGTGCGCAGATCGACGGTGCCGCCCAGGCCCTGGCCGATCAGAGCCGAGTCGGGGGTCTTGTAGACGACGACGCTGGACAACAGTTCGGCGGGAAACTGATCGAACTCGACACCGCGGTTGTCGCCGGTCGTCACCATCTCCCGGCCGTTCAGCAGGGCGGTGGTGAAGTCCGGGCCAAGGCCCCGGATCGAGATCGCCTGGCTGCGGCCGTCCAGGCGCTGCATCGTCACGCCGGGCAGGCGCGCCAGGGATTCGGCGATGGACACGTCCGGCAGCTTGCCGATGTCCTCGGACGAAATGACTTCGACGATCGAGGTGTTGTTGGCCTTGGCCGATATCGACGCTTCGATCGAGCGGCGGATGCCGGTGACGACGATCTCGCCGACCTCGGTCGGCTGATCGTTCGACTGCGCGGTCTGGGCCGGCGCGGTCTGGGCGTGCGCCGATCCGACAACCATGAAGGCGGCCGCGCCGAAGGCGGCTCCGGACAGCAGGCGCGCGCGCCGGTTGAGACGTTGAAACATGATCATCCTCCCTGGGGCTGACCGCGTTTCTGAGTGTCGCAGTCTGAAGCCGTCGCAAAAATATGCAAACCTTGAAGAACATTGCAAGCTGTTAATGCGGCGGAAGCGCGCAAACCCCGCCGTGACGCACCACAACCCCCGAAGAACCGGCGTCAGCGCCATATTCTGCGATAACGCCGCCCTCCTTCGCGCCCGTTGACAGGCGCGCGCATTACTGCAAAATCTTGCAAATCGACTTGGAAAGCTTTGCACTTTTCAGGCAAGAGGGAGCAGGCGTGATGGGGAAGAAGAACACCCTTCGCAACACGGTGCACGCGATGGTGGCGGCCGCAGCCCTGCTGAGCGTCGTCGGCGCGCAGGCCGCTTGCGCCCAGTCCAACGCGCAAGCTGACGCCCTGAGCGAACTGAGGCAGCGCCCGCCCCAGGACGAGGTGATCTATTTCCTGCTCCCCGACCGGTTCGCCAACGGCGATCCCGCCAACGACCACGGCGGCTATGCGCCCCAGCGGCTGGTGAGCGGCTTCGACCCGACCGACCCCGACTTCTACCATGGGGGCGATCTGGCGGGGGTGATCCAGCGGCTGGACTATATACAGGGCCTGGGCGCGACGGCCGTGTGGCTGGCGCCGATCTTCAAGAACAAGCCGGTTCAGACGCGCGGAAACTACACCGGCGCGGCGCACCACGGATACTGGATCACCGACTTCACCACGGTCGATCCCCATTTCGGCGACGAGGCGACGATGCGCGCCCTGGTCGACGCGGCCCATGCGCGGGGCATGAAGGTCTATCTGGACATCGTGGCCAACCACACCGCCGACGTGATCCGCTATCGCGAGTGTCCCCGGAACGACTGCGCCTATCGCAACCGCGCCGACTATCCCTATACGCGCAAGGGCGGGGTGGACGGGGCGCCGATCAACGACGGCTTCGACGGCCGGGACTTCTCACGCCTGACCCGGCCCGACTACGCCTACACCCCCTACGTCCCGGCGGGCGAGGAGAACGCCAAGGTTCCGGCCTGGCTGAACGACCCGATCCGCTATCACAACCGGGGCGAAAGCACATTCTCGGGCGAGAGCAGCCTGGACGGCGATTTTGCCGGTCTGGACGACCTGCTGACCGAAGACCCGGTGGTCGTTCAAGGCATGATCGACATCTTCGGCGGCTGGATCGACCGATACGGCATAGACGGCTATCGCATCGACACGGCCCGCCATGTGAACGCGGCGTTCTGGCAGGCCTTCATCCCCGCCATGATCGCCCGCGCCGAGGCCAAGGGCATCCCCAACTTTCACATCTTCGGCGAGGTCTATGACCCCGAACCGGCGGTCACGGCGCGGTTCACGCGGGTCGACGCCTATCCGGCCGTTCTGGACTTCCCGTTCCAGAAACAGGCGACCGACGTCGCGGCGGGCAAGGTCGGGACCGACGCCCTGGCCAGGCTGTTCGACGCCGACGCCCTCTATGCGGACGGGGCCGACACGGCCGCCATCCTGCCGACCTTCCTGGGCAATCACGACATGGGGCGGATCGGCTTCTTCGTGAAACAGGCGAACCCGGAGGCCGACGACGCCGAACTGCTGGCCCGGATTGAACTGGCCCATGCGCTGATGATGTTCAGCCGGGGCGTGCCGACCCTCTACTACGGCGACGAACAGGGCTTCGCCGGCGCGGGCGGATACGGAAACTCCCGCCAGGACATGTGGCCCAGCCGCACGCCGGTCTATGCGGACGAGACGCCCGTCGGCGGCCGCCAACCGGCCTATTCAACCGATGCGCCGCTTTACCGGGCCATCGCGGAAATGGCGCGCCTGCGCGCCGCCGAACCGGCGCTGCATCGCGGTCGCCAGATCGTGCGCGCCTCGGGCGACAAGCCGGGCCTGTTCGCCCTGTCGCGCCTGACCGACGACGGCGGCGAGGTGCTGGTTCTGTTCAACAGTTCGACCGCCCCCGTCGCAGCCCAAGTCGAGGTGGAGCCCGGCTCGCTTCGGTGGCAGGCTTTGCGCGGCGACTGCGCCGCCCGTTCGTCGGCGCCCGCCAGCGTCGCCGTTCGCGTTCCCCCTCTCGACTACCTCGTTTGCAAGAGCGTTCCGTGACCGCCCAACCCCTCGACCTTTCCCCGGCGGACGCCGCATCGATCCCGGCCGCAGCGAGCGACTGGTGGCGGGGCGCGGTCCTGTATCAAATCTATCCCCGCAGCTTCGCCGATTCCAACAATGACGGCGTCGGCGACCTGAGGGGGATCGCCGACCATCTGGATCACGTCGCCAGCCTGGGCGTGGACGGGGTGTGGCTGTCGCCCTTCTTCAAGTCGCCGATGAAAGACTTCGGCTATGACGTATCGGACTATTGCGACGTCGATCCGATCTTCGGAACCCTGGCCGACTTCGACGCCCTGGTCGCGCGCGCCCATGCCCTGGGGCTGAAGGTCGTTATCGACCAGGTGTTCTCGCATACCTCGGACGAACATCCCTGGTTCACCGACAGCCGCGCCAGCCGAAACGGCGAACACGCCGACTGGTATGTCTGGGCCGACGCCAAGCCGGACGGCTCGCCGCCCTCGAACTGGCAGTCGGTCTTCGGCGGCCCGGCCTGGACCTGGGACGCGCGGCGCGGCCAGTATTACATGCACAACTTCCTGGCCTCCCAGCCCCAGCTGAACGTCAGGAACCCGGCGGTGCAGGACGCCCTGATCGCGGCGGCGCGCTTCTGGCTGGACCGGGGCGTGGACGGCTTCCGGCTGGATGCGATCAACTTCGCCATCCACGACCCGTCCCTGCGCGACAATCCGCCCATCGACGACGGCAAGAAGCGGACGCGGCCGTTCGACTTCCAGGACAAGATCTACAACCAGTCCCACCCCGACATCATCGGCTTCCTGAACCGCATCCGCGCCCTGACCGACAGCTATGACGCCCGGTTCACGGTGGCCGAGGTCGGCGGCGACCATGCCGACCGCGAGATGAAGGAATTCACCGCCGGAAACGACCGGCTGCATTCGGCCTATGGCTTCCTCTACCTCTATGCCGACACGCTGAAGGGCGAACTGATCGGTCAGGGCGACGCCATGTGGCCGGACCAGCAGGGCGAGGGCTGGCCTTCCTGGACCTTCTCCAACCACGATGCGCCGCGCGCGGTGTCGCGCTGGGCCAAGGGGCGCGACGAAAAGGCCTTCTCGGAGATGGCCCTTCTGCTGCTGATGTGCCTGCGCGGCAATGTCTTCGTCTATCAGGGCGAGGAGCTGGGCCTGCCCCAGGCCGAGGTGCCGTTCGAGCGGCTGGTCGACCCCGAGGCCATCGCCAACTGGCCCCAGACCCTGGGCCGCGACGGCGCCCGCACGCCGATCCCCTGGATCGCCTCGGCGCCGAACGCCGGCTTCTCCACCGTTGAGCCCTGGCTGCCGGTCGATCCGCGTCATCTCGCGCTGGCGGTGGACGCGCAGGAGGCGGACCCGACCTCGATCCTGCACGCCGCGCGCCGCATCATCGCCCTGCGTCAGGCCCATCCGGCGCTGCGGACCGGCGGGCTGGAGATCGAGAGCGCGGGCGACCTGGTGGTCTTCCGCCGGTTCGAACGGGCCGAGGGCGGCGAGCGGCTGCTGTGCGTATTCAACCTGGGCTTTACGGCCATGGACTGGTCGCCGCCCGTCGGGGCGCGCCGGATCGCGGCGGTCAACTGGACCGAGACGGACGGCGCGGCGCTGAGGCCGCTGGCCGGCCTGATCTTCGCCGACGCCGGATGACGGGGTCAGCCGCCGCAGGTCTCGCGAACGATCAGCTCGGTCGGAACGCGTTCGGAACGGCCGGCTGCAGCGCCGCCGTGGTCCAGCAGTTTGGACACCATCAACCGACCGGCCTTCATCGTGTCCTGGGCGATGGTGCTGAGCGCCGGGCGCGAGTAGCGGCTGAACGGCACATTGTCGAAACCGATGACCGAGACCTGACCCGGCACCTCGACGCCCGCGTGCAGCAGGGCGCGCACGGCGCCCAGGGCGATCTGATCGGACGCCGCCACCACCCCGTCGAAGGCGACTCCGCGTCGGATCAGGGCGTCCACGGCGGCCTCGGCGGATTCGACCTCGAAATGGGCCGGCACGATCAGGTCGGCGTCCACGTCCAGCCCGCTTTGGCTCAGGGCGTCCAGATAGCCGCGATGCCGCTGCATGGCCTCGGGCGGATCGAGGTCGCCCAGGAAGACGATGCGCTTTCGCCCCAGCCGCGCCAGATGCAGCGTCGCACGTCGCCCGCCGGAAATGTTGTCCGAGCCGATGGAGCAGTAATCCTGGTCGGGCAGTTCGGCGCCCCAGACGACGAAACGATGGTCGGCGTCGACCAGACGGTTGAAGGCCGAATGCAGGCTGGACTGGCCCAGGAAGATCACGCCATCCGCCCGGCTGGTGTTCAGCGCGGCCGACAGCTCGTCATAGTTGGCGGGCGAGATATGGCTCATCAGCAGGTCGCAACCGCGTTCGCGCGCCGCCTCGCCGACCCCGGCCAGAAGCTCCAGGAAGAAGGGGTCGCTGAGGCGCCCTTCCCGCCCCTGCGGGCGCGGCACCACCAGGGCGATGGTGCCCTGGGCGCCGATGGGACCGGCGGGCATGTGGCGGCGGAAAGGATAGTCGTGCTCCTTCGCCAGCTTCCAGATCGTCTGTTTGGTGCGATCGTTGACGGCGGGGCTGTCGTTCAGGGCGCGCGAGGCGGTGGCGATGGACACGCCGGCCAGGCGGGCGATGTCTTCCAGACGGGTGGTCTTGCGGCTCAAGGTCGCGGGTCCTCACAGCAGCATGGTGAAGCTGCAAAATTTTCTGCAAATATTTCAGCCACCGTTCGCGGCGGTTGGCAAGAGGCGGCGTAACGGAGTGTCCATGATGCAGCGCAGATCCTTCCTGGCCCTTGGCGGCGTGTCGATCCTGGCGCTCGGCGCGACGGGCGTGCGCGCCCAGACCGCGCCGAACCATGCTCGCGCCTCTTCGCCCGGCGGCGTGCTGACGGTCGAGGCCTTCACCGACAACGATGGACGGCCGATGTATTCGGTGCTGCGTCAGGGCCGGGTCGTGGTGGCGCCGTCAAAGCTGGGCTTCCTCCTGACCGACGCGCCGGCCATCGAGCGCGGCCTGGCCCTGACGGCAGGCCAGCCGGTCACGGTCGACGACACCTGGGAGCAGCCCTGGGGCGAGCGGCAGTTCATCCGCAATCATTACAACGAATGGCGCGTCGCCTATGCCGAGACGGGGGGCCTGCAGCGCCGCGTGGACGTGGTCTTCCGCCTGTATGACGACGGCCTGGGCTTCCGTTACGAATTCCCGGACCAGCCCGCGCTGAAGACCGTCCGCATCGGTTCGGAACTGACCGAGTTCAACCTGGCCGAAAACGGCGAGGCCCTGTGGTGCCCGGCCTGGGAATGGAACCGCGAGGAATATCTCTACAGCCGCACCCCCATCGATGCGGTCGGCAGCGCCCAGACGCCGATGACGGTTCGGGGCCAATCGGGCCTGCATGTCTCCATCCACGAGGCCGCCTGCATCGACTATGCAGGGATGAACCTGCGCCGGTCGGAGGAAACGAAGTTCCGCGCCCAGTTGACGCCGGGCCTGACCAATGCGGCGGTGGTGCGCGAGGCGCCGTTCAACACGCCCTGGCGGACGCTTCAGATCAGCGACGGCGCGGCGGGCCTGCTGGATTCCAGCCTGATCCTGAACCTGAACGAGCCGAACACGCTGGGCGACGTCAGCTGGTTCAAGCCGATGAAATACGTCGGCGTCTGGTGGGAGATGCATCTGGACCTGAAGACCTGGAACGCCGGGCCCAAGCACGGCGCGACGACCGAGAATGCGATCAAACACATCGACTTCGCCGCCAAACACGGGCTGGGCGGGGTGCTGGTCGAGGGCTGGAACAAGGGCTGGGACGGCCAGTGGTTCGCCAACGGCTCGGACTTCAGCTTCACCGAAGCCTATCCCGATTTCGACATCGAGGCGGTCTGCGCCCACGCCCGCGCCAAGGGGGTGCAACTGATCGGCCACCACGAGACCGGCGGCAACGCCTTCCACTACGAACAGCAGCTGGAACCGGCCATGGCGCTGTACGAACGGCTGGGCGTCCATTCGGTCAAGACCGGCTATGTCGCCGATGCGGGCGGGGCGCGCGTCGCCGGGCCGGACGGGCGGATGGTCATGGCCTGGCACGAGAGCCAGGCGATGGCCCAGCACCACATGCGCGTGGTCGAGGCCGGCTATCGCCACAAGGTCGCCGTCAACGCCCACGAGCCGTTCAAGGACACCGGCCTTCGCCGCACCTATCCCAACATCATCAGCCGCGAGGGCCAGCGCGGCATGGAATATTCGGCCTGGGGCAACCCCGGCAATCCGCCCGAGCATGAGCCGAACCTGGTCTTCACCCGTCTTCTGGCCGGGCCGATGGACTATACGCCCGGCATCTTCGGCATGGAGACGCGCAGCCCCGGCGGGGTGCAGACGACCTGGGCCAAGCAACTGGCGCTCTATGTCGTGATCTACAGCCCGATCCAGATGGCCGCCGACCTGCTGGTCAACTACGAGGCCAACCCCGGTCCGTTCCAGTTCATCAAGGACGTGCCGGTCGATTGGAGCGAGAGCCGCACGCTGGACGCCGCCATGGGCGACTATGTCGTCACGGTTCGCAAGCAACGCGGCACGGATGTCTGGGCCCTGGGCGCCGTCACCGACGAGCATCCGCGCGTGCTGAAGGCCCCGCTCGACTTCCTGGACGCCGGCCGACGCTACCGCGCCGAAATCTATCGCGACGGGCCGGACGCCGACTACAAGGGCAAACGCGAGGACATCGTGATCGAGCAGCGCGAGGTGACGTCTGTTGATGTGCTGACGTTAGCCTTGGCGCCGGGCGGCGGTCAGGCGATCCGGTTCGTGCCGGTCGGCCGGGCGCGACGCGGATGACCCTCCTATCCCACCGCCCGCGCCTGTCCGGCCTGGCGATCTGGAACATGTGCGTCGGCTTCTTCGGCATCCAGATCGGCTTCGGCCTGCAGAACGCCAACACCAGCCGGATCTTCCAGACGCTGGGCGCCGAGGTCGACAGCCTGGCGATCCTGTGGATCGCCGCGCCGCTGACGGGTCTGCTGGTGCAGCCGATCATCGGCCATTTCAGCGACAGGACCTGGACCCGGTTCGGCCGGCGGCGGCCCTATTTCCTGATCGGGGCCATCGCCACCACCCTGGCCCTGATCGCCATGCCCAACAGCCCCAGCCTGTGGTTCGCCGCGGCCATGCTGTGGATCATGGACGCCTCGATCAACATCACCATGGAGCCGTTCCGCGCCTTCGTCGGCGACAATCTGCCGGAGGAGCAGCGCACCACCGGCTATGCGATGCAGAGCTTCTTCATCGGCGCGGGGGCGGTCTTCGCCTCGACCCTGCCGTGGATATTGTCCAACGTCTTCCACGTCGCCGCGACAGCCCCGGCCGGGGTCGTGCCCCTGTCGGTCAAGATCGCCTTCTACGTCGGCGCCGCCGGTCTGTTCTCGGCCGTGCTGTGGACCGTGCTGTCGACGAAGGAATACAGCCCCGAACAGATCGCCGCCTTCGAACGCGCCCGCGCCCCGGTCGCCGACGACGACACGGCCGAGGCCCCGGCCCGGTCGGTGCGGGGATGGCTGGGGTCGGGCCTGATCTGTCTGGTGCTGGGGATGCTGGCGCTGGGCCTGATCGCGGCGCTGCGGCTTGAGAAGGAGCTGCTGATCCTGGGCGGCTTCCTGGCCGGGTTCGGCCTGCTGCAGATCGCCGTCGGCATGATGCAGCGCCGCGGCATGGTCAACGCCGCGACCGAAATCCTGAACGACATCTTCCGCATGCCCGAGACGATGCGCGGCCTGGCTGTCGTTCAGTTCTTCAGCTGGTTCGCCCTGTTCGCCATGTGGATCTACACCACCGCCGCCGTGACCCGCGTCCACTACGGCGCGACCGATGCGACCTCGGCCGCCTACGCTGCGGGCGCGGACTGGGTGGGGGTTCTGTTCGGGGTCTATAACGGCGTGGCGGCCCTGGCGGCCTTCACCCTGCCGGTGCTGGCGAAGCGGATCGGACGCAAGGCGACCCACGCCATGATGCTGATGCTTGGCGCCGCCGGCCTGTTCGGCGTCTTCGCCATCCGCGAGCCGGGCCTCTTGTGGCTGCCGATGATCGGCGTCGGCTTCGCCTGGGCGTCGATCGTCTCCATGCCCTACGCCATCCTGTCGGCGGCGGTGCCGGACCGAAAAATGGGCGTCTATATGGGGGTGTTCAACATCTTCATCGTGGTGCCGCAACTGCTGGCCGCCACCGTGCTGGGCCTGATCCTGAAGACCCTGTTCGACGGCCAAGCCATCTGGGCGCTGGTGCTGGGCGCCGCCTCTTTCGTGCTGGCGGCGGGCAGCGCGCTGATGGTCAAGGAGCATCGCGGATGAACCGTCGGGGTCTTCTGGCCCTCATGGCCGCCCTGCCCTTCGCCGGCGCGGCGCGTGCTGAGGGCGCCCTCGCGGGCGGGCGGTTGGTAATGCATGATGCGGTCGCGTCGGCCCATGTGAAGGCGCGCAACGTCTCGGTCTGGCTGCCGCCCGGATACGAGGCGTCCGACGCCACCTGGCCTGTTCTCTACATGCACGACGGCCAGAACCTGTTCGATCCGGCCACGGCCAACTTCGGCGAATGGGGCGTGGACGAGCATCTGATGCGGCTGATTGCGAGCGGTCAGGTGCGGGCTCCAATCGTGGTGGGGATCTGGAACACCGACCTGCGGCTGCGGGAATATGTCCCCGCCGACCTGATCGCCGCCCTACCCGCCGACATGCGCGACGAAGTCCAGGCCATCTACGGCGGTCCGTCCTTGTCCGACGGCTATCTGCGGTTCCTGGTCGAGGAGTTGAAGCCCCTCATCGACGGCGCCTACCGCACCCTGACCGGTCCGCAGGACACGATGATCGTCGGCTCCAGCATGGGCGGCTTGATCTCCATGTATGCGGTGATGAAACGGCCGCAGGTCTTTTCGGCCGCCGCCTGTCTGTCCACCCATTGGCCGCTGAAGGTCGAAGGGCTTGAGCCCGGCGCGGCGCTGGACGCCTGGCGCACGCGGCTAGTCGCCGCCTGGACCGGCGTGATCGAACGCGGCCTGCCCGCGCCGAGCGATCACCGCTTCTATTTCGACCGGGGCGACGAGACGCTGGATCAGTTCTACGCCGCCTTCCAGACCCAGGTGGACCAGACCTTCCGCCGTCGCGGCTATGGCCCCGAAGATTTCCGCAGCCTGGTCTTCCCCGGCGCCCAGCACAATGAGGCGTCCTGGAACCAGCGTCTGGACGTTCCCCTGACCTTCCTTCTTTCCCCCGCCCCCACGCGCAACCCGTGAGGACCACAATGCGTCACTTCCGTACCTTCTGCCTCGCCGGCGCCGCCGGTCTGGTCCTCGCTTCCGCAGCGACCGCCCAATCGGGTGTCGCCCCCGGCGCGCCCGGCGCCCCGCCCGTCTGGTCCAGCGCGGCCAAGACCGGCGCGGGCGCCTCTTACGAGGCCTATGTCGACGGCCAGTATCGCGACGGCGGCCCGACCGGCGCGGTGTCCAAGGTCTGGTATTCCATCGCCGACGGCGTCCTGACCGAGACCATGTACGGCCTGATCCACGAGGCCCAGATCAAGGCCCTGCGTTTCGCCGGCGTCCCCGCCGACGGTCTTGTCGTCGAAGGGCCGGACACCACCAGCCGCACCGAATATCTGCACGTGGATGCGCAAGGGCGTCCGCTGTCGCCCGCCTATCGCATCACCACACGCGACAAGAACGGGCGCTTCCAGATCGAGAAACAGATCTTTAGCGATCCCGACCGCAACGCCCTGGTGCTGCGCGTCACCATCACGGCGCTGAAGGGCGATGTGACGCCCTATCTGATGCTGGAGCCGCATATCGCCAACACCGGGATCGACGACCGGGGTGCCGTGACGCGAGACGGCTTCCACGCCTGGGAAGGCGACACCCATCTGGTTCTGAAGCCCAGCCAGGCGTTCGAAAAGGCCAGCGTCGGTTTCGTCGGAACCTCCGACGGTCTGACCGATCTTCAGGACGGCAAGCTGGACTGGGCCTACGCCTCGACCGGCGATCAGGCGGGCAACACCATGATGACCGGCGCCCTGCCCCGGATGCGTGAAAGCAGCCAGATCACGCGCGACTTCGTCATCGGCTTCGGCCACAGCGAGGCCGAGGCCCGCGCGGCGGCCGACGGGTCGTTCGCCACCGGACTGGACGAGGTGCTGGCCCGTTTCAACGGCGAGGGCGACCGTGTGGGGTGGGAGGATTACATCGCCTCCCTGACCGAACTGCCGCGCATCGCGCAGCAGGCGACCGACGGCGGCAAGCTGGCCTACGCCTCGGCCCTGATGCTGAAGGTGCAGGAGGATCGCACCCACGCCGGCGCCCTGATCGCCAGCCTGTCCAATCCCTGGGGCGACACGGTGGACGCCTCCAAGTCCTCGACCGGCTACAAGGCCGTCTGGCCGCGTGACTTCTATCAGGTGGCGATGGCCCTGGCGGCGCTGGGCGACAAGGAGACGCCGCTGGCGGCCTTCAACTATCTGCCCCAGGTGCAGGTCGGGCCGAACACGCCCGGCAACACCGGCGTCGGCGGCTGGTTCCTGCAGAAGACCCATGTGGACGGCGAACTGGAATGGGTCGCGGTCCAGCTGGACCAGACGGCGATGCCGATCATGCTGGGCTATCGTCTGTGGAAGATGGGCTGGCTGTCCGACGCCCAGATGACCGAACACTATCGCTCCATGCTGAAGCCGGCGGCCGACTTCCTGGTCGACGGCGGCAAGGTCGGCCTGTTGTGGAACGACGCCGAGATCAAGCCGCCCTTCACCCAGCAGGAACGCTGGGAGGAGCAGCAGGGCTATTCGCCGTCCTCGACCGCCGCCGTGGTCGCGGGCCTGACGGTCGCGGCTGAAATGGCGCGCGTATCCGGCGACGCCGCCAACGCCGCCCGCTATCAGGCCGCCGCCGACGACTACGCCGGCAAGATCGAAGCGCGGATGTTCACCACCAACGGCGACTTCGGCGACGGACGCTATTTCATCCGCATCACCCAGAATCAGGACCCCAACGACAAGGCCCCGATCGGCGCCGCCAACGGCCAGGTCGCGCCGCCGGAGGACAGAGTGGTGGACGGCGGCTTCCTGGAGCTTGTGCGCTATGGCGTTCGCAAGGCCGACGATCCGCACATCGTCGCTACCCTGCCCGTCTATGACGATCAGGCGCTGGAGCCGCTGTACCGCGTCCGCTACGACTTCGGGCCAGAGGGCGACAAGACGCCGGGCTGGCGTCGTTACGGCGTCGACGGCTATGGCGAGGATCATGTCACCGGCGCCAACTACGGCGTCGGCGGTCAGATGAGCCCCGGTCAGCGCGGGCGGGTCTGGCCCTTCTTCACCGGCGAACGCGGTCACTATGAACTGGCCCGCGCCAGCGTGAACGGCGCGCCCTCCCCCGCCGACATCGCCGCCATCCGCCAGACCTATGTGCGCGGCATGGAACGGTTCGCCAACGACGGCCTGATGCTGGCCGAACAGGTTTGGGACGGGGTCGGAAACCCGACGGCGAAGGACTACGCCCTGGGTCAGAACACGGACTCGGCGACGCCCCTGGCCTGGACCCACGCGGAATATCTGAAGCTGCTGCGGTCGCTGGCCGACGGCAAGGTCTGGGACAGCTACGATCCGGTCCACGACCGTTACGCCCGGTAAGAACGAAAATCCCCCGGTCATCGCTGACCGGGGGATTTCCATATGTGCGCCGAGCGAGCCTTCGCCCGCTCTATGGAACGAAGCGGCTGGAAATCAGAACGCCGCCTTCAGGGACACGACGAAGGCGTCGTCGTAACCGGCCAGATTTGTGTCGTGATAACGCAGGTCCAGGCCGAGCTTGTCGGTCAGAGCGTAGGTGCCGCCGACGTTCCAGGTCGTATAGTCCGAGCCGGGATCGAAGGTCTGACGTCCCACGGCGCCGGACAGCGAAATCTTGTCCGAGACCGTATAGGCGCCGTTCAGCTCCCAATAGACGGACTCGTTGTCCACCCCCCAGGAGTCGGGCGAATAATAGACGGCGCCGCCGATGGTCGCCGGACCGAAGGCGCGTGAAGCCGCCGCCTTCAGCTCGACATTGTCATAGCTGACCCCAGCCGGCGCGCCGACATAGGTATAGGCGACCACGCCGAAGTCGAAGGCGAAGCCGCCGGCCTCGGTCTTGTAGCCGCCATAGAGATCGACTTCGGCGTCGGTGCCGTCGCCGAAGTCCACGTTGGACGCCCACGCGCCGGCGTAGAAGCCGCTGTCGGTGGAGAAGTCGACCCCGCCCTGGACAGCGAAGTCCTTGTCCGTCTGGGTCAGGCCGCGGAACACATAGTTGTTGGTGACGCCGACATTGTACGCCACTTCATCGGCCAGGGCGGGCGCGGCGCCGAAAACGGCGACGACGGCGGCTGCGACGACGGCGGCGCGAAACAGGTTCTTGCTCATAGTCTTATCCCCTCATGTTTTTGATGGTCGAACCGGCGGTGAAAACCGGGCGCGGGGATGGAGCCGCGCCCGGTCGCCGGATCAGTGTTCCAGCGCTTCGCCGTGCAGCGAGGTGTCCAGGCCGGCCGCCTCTTCCGCCTCGCTGACCCGCAGTCCCGTGGTGAACTTGCAGATCATCAGGATGATCAGGGTGCCGACGGCGCTGTAGACGATGGTCCAGAGCAGTCCCAGGGCCTGGGCGCCGACATTGGCGCCTTCCGACAGGCTGTTGATCGCGGTCGTGGCGAACACGCCGGTCAGCAAGGCGCCGATCAGACCGCCCGCACCGTGGATGCCGAAGGCGTCCAGGCTGTCGTCGTAGCGCAGCAGCTTCTTGACCCACACCGACGAGGCGTAGCAGGCCGGACCGGCGATCAGGCCGATGATGACCGCGCCCTTGGGATCGACGAAACCGGCCGCCGGGGTGATGGCGACCAGACCGGCGACGACGCCCGACAGCATGCCGATCAGCGAGACCTTCTTCTTCTCGATATATTCGACGATCTTCCAGGTCAGGGCGGCGGCGGCGGCGGCCAGCAGGGTGTTCAGCAGCGCCACGCCCATCAGGTCGTTGGCCGTGCCCGCCGAGCCGGCGTTGAAGCCGATCCAGCCGACCAGCAGCAGGCTGGCGCCGATCATGGTCAGGACAGGATTGTGCGCCAGGATCGGCTCGACGCCATACCCCTTGCGACGGCCCAGAACGATGGCGCAGACCAGACCTGCGACGCCGGAGTTGACGTGAACCACCGCGCCGCCGGCGAAGTCCAGCACGCCCGCCGAACCCAGGAAGCCGCCGCCCCAGACCCAGTGACAGATCGGCGCATAGACCAGGAGCGACCACAGGGCGGTGAACAGCAGAAGCGCCGAATATTTCATCCGCTCGGCGAAGGCGCCCGTCACCAGCGCAGGCGTGATGATGGCGAAGGTCATCTGGAAGGAGATGAACAGGAACTCAGGGATCCCCGGCAGCAGGGCGTTGGCGGTCTTCAGCGACACGCCGTTCAGGAACAGCATGTCCAGGCTGCCGATGAAGGGCTGAAGGCCAGCCGAGGGATTGGCCCCGAAGGCCAGGCTGTAGCCGGCGATGAACCACACCAGCGACACCACCGCGAAGACGCCGACGGACTGGGTGATGGTGGCGATCACGTTCTTCTTGCGCACCATGCCGCCGTAGAACAGCGCCAGACCGGGGAGGGTCATCAGCAGAACCAGGGCGGTCGAGGTGCCGAGCCAGGATGCGCCGGCGCTATCCAGCTCCAGCGCGGCCTGATGACCCAGCAGGGCCGGCGCCCCGGTCTGCGCCTGGGCGGCCCCGGCGCCGATAAGACAGAGTGTGGGAAGGACGAGGCCGGCGGCCCCGATAAGTCGTTTTCCAAGCTGCGACATGAATTAGTACCCCCTATGCAATCTCGCAGTTGCGAAGGTTTTACTGCAATTGCGAGACGCGCAAGGGGCAAGAGGGCAAACAGCGCAACTTTCTTGCAACGGACTGGTCATAAAAAGTTAAGGGCGCACGATCATTCGATCGTGCGCCAAAATCATGATTTCAGATTGCCGTTAAAGCCAAGGTTGGCGAAACGATTTTCGCAGCCTGTCGGGCGGATTCAGGCCCAGTGCATCTGCACCCGATGCGCCGCCGCCCAGTGGATGGCGCGGATGGCGTCGATGACCGCCTCGGTGGCGGCGCGCGTGCCCAGTTCGCCGCCCAGATCGGCGGTCACGGCGCCGGCGGCCAGAACGGCGGCGACGGCGGCCTCGATCGAATCCGCCTCGTCCTCCAGCTTCAGGCTGTGACGCAGCAGCAGGGCTGCCGACAGGATGGCGCCGACGGGATTGGCCAGGTCCTGACCGGCGATGTCCGGCGCCGAGCCGTGGATCGGCTCGAACAGCCCCGGCCCGGCCGTGCCCAACGAGGCCGACGGCAACAGGCCGATGGAGCCGCCCAGCACGGAGATCTCGTCCGACAGAATGTCGCCGAACATGTTCTCGGTCAGGATCACGTCATAGTCGCGCGGCTTCTTGATCAGGTGCATGGCCATGGAATCGACCAGGGCGTGCTCCAGCGTCAGGTCGGGAAATTCCTCGGCGTGGATGCGGGTCACGACCTCGCGCCACAGGCGGCTGGTCTCCATGACATTGGCCTTGTCGACCGACGTGACCTTTCCGCGACGCTGGCGGGCCGTCTTGAAGGCGGCGCGGGCCACGCGCTCGATCTCCTCGACCGAATATTCGCACAGGTCCGTGGCGCGGTCGGCGGTGCGTGTTTTCTCGCCGAAATAGACGCCGCCGGTCAGTTCACGGAAGACGATCAGATCGACGCCTTCGACGATCTCCTTCTTCAGCGGTGAGCGGTGGGCCAGGACGGGCGAGACCTGCAACGGGCGCAGATTGGCGAACAGACCCATGGCCTTGCGGATTGCCAGCAAACCCTCTTCGGGCCGCACGCGCGACCCGTCCCACTTGGGTCCGCCGACCGCGCCCAGCAGCACGGCGTCGGAGGCCAGGCAGGCCTCGCGCGTATCGGTCGGAAGGGCCTCGCCCGTGGCGTCGATGGCCGCCCCGCCGATCAGATGTTCGGTGAAGACGAAGTGGTGCCCGTAGAAGTCGCCGATGACGCGCAGCACGTCGCGCGCGGCGTGCGTCACCTCCGGCCCCACCCCGTCGCCGGGCAGCAGGACGATCTCATAGGTCTTGGTGGCGGCGGTGGTCATCGGACGGTCTCTCTCGATCGCTCGTAGGCTTCGATCTCTGGCAGGTTTGATTGCAGCCAGCCCAGGGTGTCCACCCCGTCCAGCAGGCATTGGCGGGCGAAGGATTCGACCCCGAACGGGACGGGCTGGGCATTGCCGCGCCGGATCTCGTTCGCCTGGAGGTCGATCGTCACAGGCTGATCCGGCTGCGACGCCAGATCGTCCCAAACGGCCTGGCTGACGACGATGGGCAGAAGGCCGTTTTTCAGCGCGTTCGATGTAAAAATGTCAGCAATCTCGGTCGAGATCACCGCCCGGAAGCCATAGTCGTAAAGCGCCCAGGGCGCGTGTTCGCGCGACGAACCGCAGGCGAAGTTCCGTCCCGCCAGCAGGATGCGATGCTCTGTCGGGTCAATGCGGTTCAGGATCGCCTCGGGCTTTTCCGACCCGTCCGCCTCATAGCGCCAGTCGTGGAAGGCCGCCTTGCCCAGCCCCTCGCGCGTGGTGGTGGTCAGGAACCGCGCCGGAATGATCTGGTCCGTGTCGATATTGTCCTGGCTGAGCGTGACCGTCCTTGAGGTCAGGGTGATGAAGGGCTCAGACATTTTGCGCTCCCGCCGTCTCGCGCAGATAGACGCGCGGATCGGTCAGCACGCCCGCCACCGCCGTCGCCGCCGCCGTGGCGGGGCTGGCCAGAATGGTTCGGGCGTCCTTGCCCTGACGCCCTTCGAAGTTGCGGTTGGAGGTCGAGACGGCCAGTTGCCCCGGCGCGACGACATCGCCGTTCATGGCGATGCACATCGAACAGCCCGGAATGCGCCATTCGGCCCCGGCGGCGATGAAGACCTGATCCAGCCCTTCGGCCTCGGCGTCGCGACGCACGGCCTCGGACCCCGGCACCACCAGCATCCGCAGGCCCGGCTTGACCTTGCGGCCGCGCAGCACCTCGGCGGCGGCGCGCAGGTCCGGCAGGCGGCCGTTGGTGCAGGAGCCGATGAAGACCACGTCCACCGGCTGGCTGGTCGTCGCCTCGCCTGCCGTGAAGCCCATATAGGCGATGGCCTTGCGGTCCGAGTCCGACTGGGGCTGCGGCACGGGCGATCCGATGGGCGCGCCTGCATCGGGCGTCGTGCCCCAGGTCGCCATCGGACGGATGGCCGCGCCGTCCAGCACGACCTCCTTGTCGAACACCGCGCCGGGATCGGTGGCCAGTTTCAGCCATTCAGCCGATGCAGCCTCATAGTCCGCCGGAACGTGCTTGCGCCCGCGCAGCCAGTCGAGGGTCGTCTGATCCGGCGCGATCATGCCCGCGCGCGCGCCCGCCTCGATGGACATGTTGCACAGGGTCATGCGCCCTTCCATGTCCAGCGAGCGCACCGCCGCGCCGGCGTATTCGATGACATAGCCGGTGCCGCCGCCGAAGCCGATGGCGGCGATGACGGCCAGCGCCACATCTTTCCCCGACACGCCCGGCTGCAGTTCGCCGGTCACAGTCACGCGCATGGACTTGGCCTTGCGCTGCAACAGGCACTGGGTCGCCAGCACATGGCCGACTTCCGATGTGCCGATGCCGAAGGCCAGGGCGCCGAACGCCCCGTGGGTCGCCGTATGGCTGTCGCCGCAGACCACGGTCATGCCCGGCTGGGTCAGGCCCAGTTCCGGCCCCATGACATGGACCACGCCGCGATCCTCTGAGCCCCACCCCGCCAGCGGCACGCCGTGGGCGGCGCAGTTGCGCTCCAGCGTATGGACCTGGGCCTCGGCCTGGGCGGTGACATAGGGTTTCAGGCCGTCCGGCCCGGCCGGCAGGGTCGGGGTCGAATGGTCCAGGGTGGCGTAGGTGCGGTCGGGACGGCGGACCTTCAGGCCGCGCGCCTCGATCTCGCTGAAGGCCTGCGGGCTGGTGACTTCGTGGACCAGATGCAGGTCGATATACAGCACCCCCGGCGTCTCGGCCGTTTCCGACCGCACGACGTGGGCGTCCCACACCTTGTCGAACAGGGTCTTAGGCATGTTCGGTCACGCGTTTCTCGGCGATGGAGCCAATGGGCTCCAGCCAGCCGAAGGCGTCGGGCGTCTCGCCGGTGAACAGGCCGCGGAAGGCGGCGTTGATCGCCCTGGTCACGGGCCCGGGTCCAGCGGCGCGCGTGGTGATGCCGTCCACCGAACGGACGGGCGTGATCTCGGCCGCCGTGCCGGTCATGAAGATTTCGTCGGCCAGATACAGGGCCTCGCGCGGCATGGCCTGTTCGATGACCTCATACCCCCGCGCCTTCGCCAGCTTGATGACGCTGTCGCGGGTGATGCCCATCAGGATGGAGTTGGCGGCGGGCGGGGTCATGACCTTGCCGTCCTTGATGACGAACAGGTTCTCGCCCGCGCCTTCGGACAGACGTCCGTCGACGCCCAGGGCGATGCCTTCACCGAAGCCGCCGACGCGCGCCTCGCGTCCGATCAGATAGGAGGACAGATAGTTGCCGCCCGCCTTGGCCGCCGACGGGGTGGTGTTCGGCGCCGTGCGGTTCCAGCTGGAGACACAGGCGTCCACGCCCTTCTCCAGCGCCTCCTCGCCCAAATAGGCGCCCCACGGGAAGGCGGCGATGGCGATGTCCACGTTCATGTTTCCAGGCGCGGGCGTCACGCCCATGCCGCACTGGCCCAGGAAGGCGATGGGGCGGATGTAGGCCGAACGCAGCCCCTCGGCCCGCACGACCGACTGACACGCCGCGGCCAGTTCGTCCTCGGTATAGGGCAGTTGGATGTGATAGATGCGCGCGCTGTCGAACAGGCGGCGCACATGCTCGCGCAGGCGAAAGCCGCAAGGGCCGTTCGGCGTGTCATAGACGCGGATGCCCTCGAACACCGAGGTGCCGTAGTGGAGCGCATGGCTCATCACGTGAATCTTCGCGTCGGCCCACGGCGTCAGTTCGCCGTTGATCCAGATCTTCTCAGCCAGCGGCTGCATTGGCGGTCTCTTTCTTCAGTCTGGTCCGACGCCTCAGGCGGCTTCGGACCGCATCGCTTCGTCAGGCAGGCGGCGAACGCCGAACAGCCGGTCGATCTGGCGGCCCAGATTGTCCAGACAGCGGGCGGCGTCGCGGCCGCGCACCGTCAGGGCGATGCGGCGGAAGGCGCCTTCATCGAACATGCTCATGCCGTCGATGTGGAAACCTCGACGCTCCACCAGACCGATGAGACGCTGAAGCGAACCGTCCGCACGGTCGATCTGGATGTGGATCGTGTCGCTCATCTCAGGAGCCCTCCATCATTTCAGCGTTGTTCTTGCCCGGCGGAACCAGCGGCCAGACATTGTCTCGGGGATCGATGACCACATGGGCCAGGCAGGGGCCGTCGGCGGCCAGCAGGCGCTGGATGCCGTCCGACACCTGATCGCGGCGATCGATGCGGAAGGCCTCGACGCCGAAGGCTTCGGCGACCTTCACGAAGTCCGGGTTGTCGGACAGGTCGATCTCGGAATAGTTCTCGGCGAAGAACAGCTCCTGCCACTGGCGCACCAGACCCAGCGAGGAGTTGTCGATCAGCACGATCTTCAGCGGGATGCCGTAACGCTTCAGCGTCGCCAGCTCCTGGATGTTCATCATGAAACCGCCGTCGCCGGCGATGGTCACGACCGTCGCGGACGGATCGGCCAACTTGGCGCCGATGCCGGCGGGCAGGCCGAAGCCCATGGCCCCCAGACCGCCCGAGGTGATGTGGGCTTCCGGCTTGGCGAAGCGGCAGTGCATGGCCGCCCACATCTGATGCTGGCCCACGTCGCAGGCGGCGACGAAATCATCGCCCGCCGCTTCAGAGATTTCCTTCAGCAGGGCGGGCGCATAGACCCCCTCACCCGGCGCGTCATAGCGGTGCGCGCCGTCCTTGGCCGAGCGGACGCAATCGCCGGCCCAGTCCTGGATGTCCAGGGCCGCGCCCGCGCGCATACGCTGGGTCAGGGCCTCGACCCCTTCGCGCAGTTCGCCGACCACGGCGACATTGGCGCTGCGCAGCTTGCCGACTTCCGAGGCGTCGATGTCGAAATGGACGATGCGGGCGTTCGGCGCGAACTCGGCCAGCTTGCCGGTGGCGCGGTCGTCGAACCGGGCGCCGACGACGATCAGCAGATCGCTGTCCTGAACCGCGTGGTTGGCGGCGCGGGTGCCGTGCATGCCCAGCATGCCCAGCATGCCGTGCGCGTCGGTCGGGATCGTGCCCAGGGCGTTCAGGGTCGAGACCTGCGGGATGCCCGTCGCATCGACGAAGGCGCGCACGGCCTCCGTCGCGCCGCCGATCTTCACGCCGCCGCCGATATAGACCAGCGGCTTCTTCGCCGCCCGGATCGCCGCCTCGGCGGCGGCGACGGCGTCGTGATCGACGCGCGGCGTCTGATTGGGGATGTTGAATCCGAAGTCTTCGGTCGTCGTCTCGAACTGGACGTCCTTGGGCAGATCGACCAGCACCGGCCCCGGACGGCCCGAGGCGGCGATATGGAACGCCTGTTCGATCGCCGCCGGCACCTCGGCGGCCGAACGGACCAAGATCGAATGTTTCACGATGGGCAGCGTCACGCCCAGGATGTCGATCTCTTGGAAGGCGTCCGTGCCCATCAGGCCTTGAGCGACATTGCCGGTGATGCAGACCATAGGCACCGAATCCATCATCGCATTGGCGATGCCCGTGACCAGATTGGTGGCGCCGGGACCGGACGTGGCCATGCACACCCCAACCTTGCCGCTTTTCCGGGCATAGGCATCGGCCGAAAAGGCCGCGCCCTGCTCGTGGCGGACCAGGATGTGCTTCAGCTTCGATCCCGCCAACGCGTCATAGACCGGCATGATGGCGCCGCCCGGATAGCCGAACACCACCTCCACCCCCAGCCGCTCCAGGGTGGAGATCAGCAGGCGCGCCCCCGATCGGGAGGCGGCCTCGGCTTGAGGTTTGAAGGCGGCGGCGGTCATCAGGCTCGATCCGGTCTGGTGCTGGGCTCAGGCCGCTTCGGCTTTGGGCGTGTTCAGCCAGGCCATCCGCTCGCGCAGACGGGCGCCGACCTGTTCGATCTGGCTTTCGCGGTCCGCCTTCAGCCAGGCTTCGTACTGCGGCTTGCCGGCGTCGTTCTCGGCGATCCAGTTGCGCGCGAAGGTCCCGTCCTGGATCTCGTCCAGGATGGTCTTCATCCGTGCCTTGGTCTCTTCGGTGACGACGCGAGGACCCGAGGCGACGGCGCCGTATTTCGCCGTTTCCGAGATGAAGTGGTGCATCTTGGAGATGCCGCCTTCGTAGAACAGGTCCACGATCAGCTTCAGCTCGTGCAGGCATTCGAAATAGGCGATCTCGGGCTGGTAGCCGGCCTCGACCAGGGTGTTGAAGCCCTGCATGACCAGTTCCTTGGCGCCGCCGCACAGGACGGCCTGTTCGCCGAACAGATCGGTCTCGGTCTCTTCGCGGAAGGTGGTCTCCAGCAGGCCGCCGGTCGCGCCGCCGTTGCCCTTGGCGTAGCCCATGGCGCGGTCGCGCGCCTTGCCCGTGACGTCCTTCTCGATGGCGAACAGCGACGGCACGCCGCGGCCGCGCTGGAACTCGCGGCGGACCAGATCGCCCGGTCCCTTGGGCGCGACCAGGATTACGTCCATGTCCTCGCGCGGCTTGATGCGCTCGTAGATGATCGAGAAGCCGTGGGCGAACAGCAGGGCCGAACCCTGCTTGGCGTTCGGCTCGATGACGTCGCGATAGACGTCGCCCTGAACCATGTCGGGCGTCAGGATGGCGATGATGTCGGCGTCCTTGACCGCCTCGGCCGGCTCGGCGGTCGGGATGCCGTCTTCGGTGGCGTGTTTCCAGCCCGTGCCGCCGTGGCGGACGCCGGCGACCACGTCATGGCCGCTGTCGCGCAGGTTCTGGGCGTGGGCGCGGCCCTGCGAGCCATAGCCGATGATGGCGATGCGCTGACCGCCGATGGCGCCCGGCTTGATGTCTTCGTTGGTGTAGATGGTGATGGCCATGGGGATCAGGCGTCCTGAGCAGCGTTGGTCTTGTGGGATGCCGGAACTTGCGCCGGCGGCGGGTTGGGAATGGTGACGGCGCCCTGGGCGGCCGAGGCGACCGAGGAGCGGTATTTGGCGAAGACACCTCGCGCCGGGCGGACTACGTGGGGCGTAAAGCCCGCCCGGCGCGTCGCCAGATCGGCGTCAACGTCGATCCGGCGGTTGGTGACGTCGATGGTGATGCGATCACCATCGCGAATGAGGGCGATCGGGCCGCCGACGGCGGCTTCCGGCGAAACGTGTCCGGCGACGAAGCCGTAGCTGGCGCCCGAGAAGCGGCCGTCGGTCAGCAGGGCGACGTTGTCGATCTTGCGCCCTTTCAGGGCGGCCGTGACCTGCAGCATCTCGCGCATGCCGGGACCGCCCTTGGGGCCTTCGTAGCGGATGATGATGACGTCGCCTTCGCCCACCGAGCCGTCCTGGACGGCGTGGAAGGCGTCTTCTTCCGAATCGAACACGCAGGCCGGACCTTCGAAGACATCGACCTTGTGGCCCGTCAGCTTGATGACCGCGCCTTCCGGGGCGACGTCGCCATAGATGACGGCGTAGCTGCCGCGCGCCATGACCGGAGCGTCGAAGCGGGTCACGACCTGCTGACCCGGCGCCTCCTCGGCCTCGGCCGCCTCGGCGAACAGACTGCGGCCGGTAACGGTGGGGGTGTTCACGATCTTGCCTGCCTCGGCCATCCGCTGCGTGACCAGGCGCGTGCCGCCCGCCGCGAACAGGTGCGAGGCCAGGAAACGGCCGCCCGGCTTCAGGTCGCAGATGACCGGCGCCTCGACGCAGGCCTGGTGGCAGTCCTCGACGCCGAAATCGACGCCGGCCTCAGCCGCAATGGCCGTCAGGTGCATGACCGCATTGGTCGATCCGCCCGAGGCCGACACCGCGACGGCGGCGTTCTTCAGGCTGGCGCGGGTGATGTATTTGCGGGCGGTGTCGCCGGAGAAGACGCGCTCGACGATCAGCCGTCCGCAGCGTTCGCCCTCGGCCGCCTTGTTGGGATCGACGGCCGGAACATCGTTCGCGCCCATCGGGCTGATGCCCATAACCGACAGGGCCATCGCCATGGTGTTGGCCGTGAACTGACCGCCGCAGGCGCCCGCGCCGGGGCAGACCGCGCTCTCGACCGCCTTCAGGCCCGCATCGTCCAGCGCGCCGGCGGCGTGGGCGCCGATGGCCTCGAACACCTCCTGGACCGAGACCTCCTTGGTCCCCCCAGGAGCAGGCAAGACGCCCGGCAGGATGGTGCCGCCGTAATAGACCAGGCCGGGGATATCCATCCGCGCCAGGGCCATGGCTGCCGCCGGGATGGTCTTGTCGCAGCCGACGATGCAGACGACGCCGTCCAGCTGGTGCCCCTCGATGGCCAGTTCGATCGAGTCGGCGACGACCTCGCGGCTGATCAGCGAGGCCTTCATGCCCGCCGTGCCCATCGAGATGCCGTCGGTGACGACGATGGTGTTGAAATCGACCGGATAGCCGCCCGCCGCCACGATGCCCGCCCGCACGTCCTTGGCCAGACGATCCAGATGCATGTTGCACGGCGTGACCGTCGACCAGGTGTTGACGATGCCGATCATCGGCTTGTCGAAGTCGGCGTCCTGCATGCCGGCGGCGCGCAGATAGGACCGGGCGGCGGCCCGGTTCGGACCAGCCGTCACCGCCGCGCTGCGCGCATTGGGCTTCTTGGGCGCCCCTTGGGGCTGAGAGGTGGAATCTTGCGTCATCGGTCCGGCTTGTCTGGAACCGCCGCGCACTAAAAACCCCGCTTCCTTTCGGGAGCGGGGTGGTGCGAGGCGATCCTGAGTGTGTTGGGGTTCAGGTCACGGGCATCCACGCCGCTTGGCTAAGCAGGCCAATAAGTACGGTGAGAATGAGTACGGTCAGCGCCTGGGAGGCCGAGGTCGCGTGGACGGGAACCGCAAAAGCGGCGGCGTCCTTCCTGATTGCGCGCGTCATCGTGGCCACGAGGGGCTCCCCTGTTCTGACGCCAAGAAACCATACGGCTCGCTGCAACGCAACCGGATGCAGCAAAATTTTTGCCGGTCGAGTGCTGATTTTCGTGTTTAAGGGTGTTTCTTGCCTGAAGGCCGCCTTGAGTAACAGTCGGCAGCCCGTTGTGACGGGCTTGGGGTTGAAACCCGCCCCGCGCGCGGTCATTGAGACGCACAACGATAAGCCATAGCTCAGAGGAACCCACCATGACCGTTCGCGTCGCCATCAACGGCTTCGGCCGCATCGGCCGTCTCGTCCTTCGCTCGATCTACGAGCATGGCCGCAAGGACATCGAGGTCGTGGCGATCAACGACCTGGGTCCGGTGGAGACCAACGCCCACCTGTTCCGCTACGATTCGGTCCACGGCCGCTTCCCCGGCACGGTGACGACGGGCGAGGACTGGATCGACATCGGCACGGGCAAGATCAAGGTCACGGCCGAGCGCGACCCCGCCAACCTGCCCCATGCCGAGTTGAAGGTGGACATCGCCTTCGAATGCACCGGCATCTTCACCTCCAAGGACAAGGCCTCAGCCCACCTGAAGGCCGGCGCCAAGCGCGTCCTGGTCTCGGCCCCGGCCGACAACGCCGACAAGACCATCGTCTTCAAGGTCAATCAGGACACCCTGACCGCCGACGATATCGTCGTGTCGAACGGTTCATGCACCACCAACGCCCTGGCCCCGGTGGCCAAGGTGCTGAACGACCTGTTCGGCATCGAGCGCGGCTATATGACCACCATCCACTCCTACACCGGCGACCAGCCGACGCTGGATACGATGCACAAGGATCTGTACCGCGCCCGCGCCGCCGCCCTGTCGATGATCCCGACCTCGACCGGCGCCGCCAAGGCCCTGGGCCTGGTGCTGCCGGAACTGAAGGGCAAGCTGGACGGCTCGTCGATCCGCGTCCCGACCCCGAACGTCTCGGTCGTGGACCTGAAGGTCGTCGCCGCCCGCGAGGTGACGGTGGAAGAGATCAACGCTGCCCTGCAGGCCGCTGCCGACGGCCCGATGAACGGCGTCCTGTTCACGACGACCGATCCGCTGGTCTCGCACGACCTGAACCACATCGCCGCCTCCTCCACCGCCGCCCTGCCCCAGACCCAGGTCGTCGACGGCAAGCTGGCCCGCGTGCTGAGCTGGTACGACAACGAATGGGGCTTCGCGACCCGCATGGCCGACACCGCCCTGGTGATGGCGAAGTTCCTCTGATGACCAAATGGGCGCTGACGATCCTTCTGGTTCTGTCAGCGCCCATAGTGTTTTACGTGGGCAGAACCGCGCTAGACCTTCCTCACTATGTCAACGAACAATGGGTTGCAGGAACTCTGCTGAGCAGCGGCGGACTGTGGAATCTCTTTCTTCGCCTCATCCCAGTTCTATGGCTCTTGTGCGGAGCTTGGGTGGTTGTGGTTTGGCGACAAAGACCACCTACTCCGCATAGGCAACGCGTACTCACCCTATTCGTCGGCGGCCTGCTTCTGACGCTTACCGCCGTCACAGCCTTCTTCGTCTACGTCTTCTGGGCGTGGAGCCAGATGTAAACGGAAACGACCATGACCTTCCGCACCCTCGACGACGCCAAGGACCTCGCCGGCAAGACGGCCCTGGTCCGCGTGGACTTCAACGTCCCGATGGATGGCGGCAAGGTCACGGACGACACCCGGCTGCGGGTCGCTGTGCCGACCATCCAGCGTCTGCGCGATGCGGGCGCCAAGGTGGTGCTGCTGGCCCACTTCGACCGCCCCAAGGGCCAGCGTGTGCCGTCCATGAGCCTGAAGCCGGTGGTCGAGCCGCTGGAAAACGTGCTGGGCGCGCCCGTCCGCTTCGCCGACGACTGCATCGGCGGCCCCGCCGTGGAGGCCATCCGCGATCTGGACGCGGGCGGCGTGCTGCTGCTGGAGAATGTGCGCTTCCATGCGGCGGAAGAGGCCAACGATCCGGTCTTCGCGCAGAAGCTGGCGGATCTGGGCGACCTCTATGTCAATGACGCCTTCTCGGCCGCCCACCGCGCCCACGCCTCGACCGAAGGTATCGGCCACCACATCCCCGCCTACGCCGGCGAATCGATGCGTCGCGAACTGGAGGCTCTGGATGCTGCGCTCGGCAAGCCGCAGAAGCCGGTCATCGGCATCGTCGGCGGCTCCAAGGTCTCGACCAAGCTGGACCTGTTGAAGAATCTGGTCGGCAAGCTGGACCGTCTGGCCATAGGGGGCGGCATGGCCAACACCTTCCTCTATGCGCAAGGCGTCGATATCGGCGGCTCGCTGGCCGAAAAGGACATGGCCGACACCGCGCGCGAGATCATGGCGGAGGCCGAGGCCAAGGGCTGCGAAATCCTGCTGCCCGTCGACGTGGTGGTCGCCGTCGAGGTCAAGCCCGGCGCCGAGGCCCGCACGGTCAAGACCGGCGAGACCCTGTCCGCCGACGACAAGATTCTGGACGCCGGGCCTGAGACCGTCGCCCGCCTGAACGCCGCCGTCGACGCCTCCAAGACCCTGATCTGGAACGGCCCGCTGGGCGTGTTCGAGGTTCCGCCCTTCGACGCCGCCACGGTCGCGGCCGCCCGACACGTCGCCGAGCGCGCCAGGTCGGGCGCCCTTGTCGCCGTCGCCGGCGGCGGCGACACGGTCGCGGCCCTGAACCACGCCGGAACGTCCGACGACATGACCTTCGTCTCCACCGCAGGCGGGGCCTTCCTGGAGTGGATGGAGGGCAAGGTTCTGCCGGGCGTCGAGGCCCTGCGCGCCTGAAGGCCGGAGTGCGGGCGCGTCCCGCCTGCATCCCTTCCCGAGAATTGGTCTTGAAACGGCTGTTACACGGCGTGACTTCGCCATGCCCTGCGGCTAATCTCCGCCCTAATCAAAAAAGACTATTCGGCTCAGGAGACTATCATCATGGCGCGCATCACGCTGCGACAGCTGCTCGATCATGCGGCGGAAAACGACTACGGCCTGCCGGCCTATAATATCAACAACATGGAGCAGGGCCTGGCGATCATGGAGGCGGCCCATGAGGTCAACGCCCCGGTCATCATCCAAGCCTCGCGCGGCGCCCGCAACTACGCCAACGACATCGTCCTGGCCAAGCTGATCGATGCTCTGGCCGAGCTTTATCCGCACATCCCGGTCTGCATGCACCAGGACCACGGCAACGGCCCCGCCACCTGCGCCACCGCCATCCAGTACGGCTTCACCAGCGTGATGATGGACGGCTCGCTGGAAGAGGACGCCAAGACCCCCGCCTCCTACGAGTACAATGTCGACGTCACCCGCCGCGTCACCGAAATGGCCCACGCCTGCGGCGTCTCGGTCGAGGGTGAGCTGGGCGTGCTGGGCTCGCTGGAAACCGGCATGGGCGAGGCCGAGGACGGTCACGGCTTCGAGGGCAAGCTGGATCATTCGCAACTGCTGACCGACCCGGATCAGGCCGTCGATTTCGTCGCCGCCACCAAGGTCGATGCGCTGGCCATCGCCATGGGCACGTCGCACGGCGCCTACAAGTTCACGCGCCAGCCGGACGGCGAAGTCCTGGCGATGAACGTGATCGAGGAAATCCACCGCCGCCTGCCCAACACCCACCTGGTGATGCACGGCTCCTCGTCGGTGCCGCAGGACCTGCAGGACATCATCAACGCCTATGGCGGCGAAATGCCCCAGACCTGGGGCGTGCCGGTGGAGGAGATCCAGCGCGGCATCAAGCACGGCGTGCGCAAGGTCAATATCGACACCGACAACCGCATGGCCATCACCGGCGCCATCCGGAAGGTCCTGGCCGAGAAGCCGGGCGAGTTCGATCCGCGCGCCTATCTCAAGCCCGCCAAGGAGGCGATGAAGAAGCTGTGCATGGAGCGCTACCTCCAGTTCGGCTGCGAGGGTCAGGCGTCCAAGATTCGTCCGCTCTCCACCGCCCAGATGGCCAAACGCTACGCCTCGGGCGATCTCGATCCGTCCTTCCGGGGCGCATCCGTGAAGGCGGCCTAAAAAAAGCCCCGGCGAAACCGGGGCTTTTTCTTTGCAGTGATCAGTTCACCGGTTGGACCACGATGACCGGCGGCGTGGTCTGAGTCGGCGGCGCGGCCGGGGTCGTCGGGGTCGCATTCAGATGGACAGTCGCCGGGGTGGTATAGGGCTGCGGGCCGCTGGTCGGCGCAGGCGTCGCCTCGACGGGGGCGACCTCGGCGGGACGTTCCGCCTGGGGCGCGGCGCGGCGCGGCGCGCGCTCGGAACGGGGAGCGGCCGGAGCGCGCGCTTCCTGTTGAGGCGTCGCCGTCGCCGGTTCGGCGGCCATCTCTGCAGCGGGAGCGGCCGGCGCGTTGGTGACAGCGCTCAGGGCGGCGGTCGCGGACTCCGTCTCAGGCGTGACGGTCTCGACCGACTGAACGGGCGCAGGGCCTTCTTCGCCACGCATCATCATGGCCGCAGCGCTGCCCAGCAGAACCACAGCGCCGATGGGCGCCAGGATCATCCAGGTCTTCACCGCCTTCTTCGACTTGGTCGGGCGGGCATAGCGGGGCACGAAGGCCGCAGGCTCGCTGCGGCTGTGGGCGCGGGCTTCGGTTTCGGCGTTGGCGTAGGTCATCGACATGGTTTGTCCTCCATAACGTCGGTCAACCAACCCGCCGTCAGGGATCGGCGTTCCGCCCCCGGCGCAAATGCCCCGAAGAAACACCGTTGCCGCCCCGAATGTGTCGGACCTCGCGGCGATTTCGGGGCCGGAAAGCTGGAATGCGGCGATAATTAGCAGACGACGGCTCTGGATTTCCGCTGCGTCAACGCGACAAATGGGGGACGAATGGGAGCGGACCTGCAGCTAAGACAGCCGCGCGATTGACCCGGCGGCCCCCATTCGCCATCACCAAAGACGGTGGCATACGCATTAGACTCGGGAGTTGCGGCGCGCATGGGCTTTGTAGCGAATATCCGTCGGGACGTCCGGTTCGCTCGCGGCCTGTTCCGCCTGCTCAAACGCATCAAGCCGATCGAGTTGGACAGCGACGTCCTGCTCTGCGACGACCTCGAAGAGGCGGTCGACAAGTTCGCGGACAATGTCGCCATCGAGGACGAGACCCGCAAGCTGACCTATCGCGAGCTGGACGCGATGGCCAACCGCTTCGGCAACTGGGCCAAGAGCCGGGGGCTGCGGCGCAGCGACACCATCGCCCTGATGATGACCAACCGGATCGAGTATCTGGCGGCCTGGATCGGCTTTTCGAAGGTCGGCATCCCGACGGCCCTGATCAACACCAATCTGAACGGTCAGGGCCTGGCCCACTGCCTGACAATCTCCAACGCCTTCCAGGTGGTCGCCGACCAGGACTGCTGGCGTCAGATCGAAGAGGCGCGGCCCCTGGTCGCCCACAATCTGATGCTGTGGGTCCTGGCCCTGCCCGAAGAGATGGAGACCGGCGACCGGCGCGGCCTCGACAAGCCGGTTCGCGGGGCCTCCTCGGTGCGGCCGGGCCGCACGGCGCGCGAGGGCCTGACCAACCGCGACACCGCCCTCTACATCTACACCTCCGGCACGACGGGTCTGCCCAAGGCGGCGCGCATCCCCCATTCGCGGGCGCGGACCTATATGCGGGCCTTCGCCGGCGCCACGCGCTCGACGCCTGCGGACCGGATATTCAACGTCCTGCCGCTGTATCATTCGACCGGCGGCCTGGTCGGGGTAGGGGCGGCCCTGCTGAATGGCGCGCGCCTGGTGCTGCGCAAGAAGTTCTCGGCCACCAACTTCTGGCCCGACGTGCGGTCGTCGGGCGCGACCATGTTCGTCTATATCGGCGAGCTGTGCCGCTATCTGGTCAACTGCCCGCCGAACGAGGACGAGACCAAGCATAAGCTGCGGCTGGCGTTCGGCAACGGTCTGCGCGCCGACGTCTGGCCAGACTTCCAGAAGCGGTTCCGCATCCCGGAAATCCTGGAATTCTACGGGTCGACCGAGGGCAATGTCTCGCTGTTCAACTTCGACGGCAAACAGGGCGCCATCGGCCGCGTGCCTGGTTATCTGAAGTCCCAGATCAATATTCGCCTGGTGCAGTTCGACGTCGAAACCGAACAGCCCGTGCGCGGGCCAGACGGCCTGTGCCGCCCGGTGCGGGTCGGCGAGGTGGGGGAAGCCATCGGCCTGATCGCCAACGACATCCGCCACGATTTCTCGGGCTATGCGGACAAGGCCGCTTCGCAGAAGAAGATCCTGACCGACGTGTTCAAGCGCGGGGACCGCTGGTTCCGCACCGGCGATCTGATGAAGCAGGACGCGGAAGGCTATTTCTACTTCGTGGACCGAATGGGCGACACCTTCCGCTGGAAGGGCGAGAACGTCTCCACCTCCGAGGTCGAGCAAGCCTTGGTGGAGGCGCCGGGCGTGGAGGAGGCCATCGTCTATGGCGTGCCGGTGCCGGGCCAGGACGGCAAGGCGGGCATGGCGGCTCTGGTGGTCGAGGGCAAGTTCGACGGCCAGGCCTTCTCCGACTATGTGGAGGCCAAGCTGCCTGCCTATGCCCAGCCGGTGTTCGTGCGCCTGATCAAGGCGGCCGAGACCACAGGGACGTTCAAATACCGCAAGGCGGACCTGGTCGCCGACGGCTTCGACCCGACCAGGACGGGAACCGCTCTCTATGTGCGTGGCGGCAAGACCGGCTATCAGAAGCTGACCCAGACCGCGCGCAAGGCGATCCTGAGCGGCGAAACCCGGCTTTAGGCGGCGGAGGCGGCGTTCGCGAAACGCCGTCTTAATGATTAATGGGGATGATCCCGGCCTCTCGCGTCAGGATCGTCCTTCCCCATGTTCCAGATCATCGGCATCGTGCTGCTGTTCGGCCTCGTCTTCGGCAGCTATGCGATCTCGGGCGGCAAGTTCGAAGTCATCATGCACGCCGCCCCGCACGAGCTGATGGCCATCGGCGGCGCGGGCATCGCCGCCTTCCTGATCTCCAACTCCCTGCCGGTGATCAAGAGTTCGATGGGCGGACTGGGCAAGACCTTCGCCGGACCCAAGTGGAAGAAACAGGACTACAAGGACCTTCTGTCCCTGCTGTTCCAGCTGACGAAGACGATGAAGTCCAAGGGCGTCGTGGCGCTGGAAAGCCACATCGAAAAGCCCAAGGAATCCACGATCTTCCAGAAATACCCCAAGGTGCTGAAGGACCATTTCGCCGTCGACTTCATCTGCGACACTCTGCGAATGATGACCATGAACCTGGAAGATCCGCACCAGGTCGAGGATGCGATGGAAAAGCAGCTGGAAAAGCACCATCACGAGCATCTGGAAGCCGCCCATGCGCTTCAAAACCTGGCCGACGGCCTGCCCGCCCTGGGCATCGTCGCGGCCGTGCTGGGCGTCATCAAGACCATGGGTTCGATCACCGAGCCGCCCGAGGTTCTGGGCGGCATGATCGGCGGCGCCCTGGTCGGCACCTTCATGGGCGTCTTTCTGGCCTATGGTCTGGTCGGCCCGTTCGCCGCCCGTCTGACCGCCATCATCAACGAGGAAGCGGCCTATTATAAGATCATCCAGTCAGTGCTGGTGGCCCACCTGCACGGCAACGCCGCCCAGATCTCGGTCGAGATCGGCCGGGGCGACATCCCGTCCGCCGCCCAGCCCTCGTTCGGCGAGATGGAAGAGGCCCTGAACAGCATCACCGCCGACTGATCCTGGCGCCGCTTGCCCCCGCCTTTCGGGCGGCGGTATCGTTCGCAGACCGTATCGGAGACCCCTCATGCGTATGCCCGCCCTGTTCGCCGCCGCCGCCGCCGTCCTGGCGCTGGCCGCCTGCCAGAAGAAGGCCGAGGATCACGCCGCCGCCAAGCCCGCCAGCGATGCGGTGGAGGCCGCCGGCGCCGCCGAGGACGCCGTCCTGACGCCGGAAGAGGCCGCCCACCAGGCCGCCCTGGTCGCCGACCAGACGGCCCAGAACGCCGGCGCCCTCGACAGCGCCGCTCCCGCAACGACCGCCCCGGACGGTGCGCCCACGCCCCAGGCGGGCGCCGCCCCGGCTTCACTTGCCGTCACGCCCGCGCCCGCCGCGCACTAATTCCGCCTTCGGACAAGCCACGGGGCCGCTCTCATGGGGCGGCCCTTTTTGCTGGACGCATGCTAGAGGTCGCCCATGACGACCGACGACGCCTCGCCCCACCTGATATGGACCGACGACGACGAGCCCCGCTCGGGTCGGTTCGGCGACGTCTATTTCTCGCGCGACGACGGCCTGGCGGAGACGCGGGCCGTCTTTCTCCAGGGGTGCGGCCTGCCCGAGGCCTGGACGGATCGCCAAGCCTTCACAGTCGCTGAACTGGGTTTCGGCACGGGGCTGAACATCGTCGCCCTGCTGGATCTGTGGCGCCGCACGCGGCCGGTCGGCGGACGGCTGCACGTCTTCTCCATCGAGGGCTTTCCCCTGACGGTGCAGGAGGCGGCGCGCGCCCTGGGCGCCTGGCCCGAACTGGCCGAGGCGGCCGCCCCGCTGATCGAGGCCTGGCCGGCGGGCACGCCCGGCTTTCACCGCATCGACCTGCCCATGTTCGACGCCGTGCTGGACCTAGCCGTCGGCGACGCCGCCTGGGCGCTGGCCCAATGGTCCGGACAGGCGGACGCCTGGTTCCTGGATGGCTTCTCCCCTGCCCTGAACCCCGGCATGTGGTCGGCCGAGGTGCTGGGCGGCGTCGCGGCCCGGTCGGCGCCCGGCGCGCGTCTGGCCACCTTCACCGTCGCCGGGGCGGTGCGGCGCGGCCTGGCCGAGCGGGGCTTCGTCGTGGACAAACGCCCCGGTCATGGGCGAAAGCGCGAACGGCTGGAGGCCCGGCTTCCCGGCGAAGCGCCCTCGTCGCCGGAACCGCGCGTGGCGGTGATCGGCGCGGGCGTCGCAGGCGCGGCGACGGTGCGCGCTCTGGCGGCGCTGGGGGGACGACCTGTGGTCTTCGAAGCGGAACGGCCGGGCGCGGGCGCATCCGGCTTTCCAGTCGGCCTGGCGACCCCCCGCCTCGACGTTGGCGACAAGGGCGTCGCCGCCCTTTACGCCCAGGCCCTGGAACGCGCCGGCGACCTTTATGACCAGACGCCCGGCGCCGTGATCGCGACAGGAGTTCTGCAGTTGGCGCAGGCGCCGCGCGACCTGGCTCGCTTTCCCAAGATCGCCGTCCAGCCTGTCTGGCCGGAGGGCGCAATGACCGTGGCGGACGCGGCCGCCGCTGAGGCCTGGTTGGGCGAGCCGGTGTCGGACGGCGGCTTGATGATGCGCGACGCCCGCGTGGTTCGTCCCGCCGCCGTGCTGGAGGCCTGGCTGGACGGCGCCGAACGACACGCCGGCCAGGTCGCCGATCTGAGGCGCGAAGGCGACGTCTGGCGACTGTTCGATGCACAAGGCCGCAGGCTGGCGGAGGCGGAGACAGTCGTTGTCGCCGCAGGCTGGGGGACAGCCTCGCTTCTGGACCAATTGTCCCTGTCGCCGGTGCGCGGCCAGGCGGACTGGGTGGAGGCGACCGCCGCGCCCGCTGTCGCCTGGGGCGGCTATGCGGCGCCGACAGCCGACGGCTTCCTATATGGGGCCACGCACCGACGCGGCGACACCTCCCTGGATGCGCGCGACGACGACAGCGCCGCCAATCTGGCGACCCTGGCCGCCCGGCTTCCGCGCCTTGCCGCGCGCGCCAAGGCGGGCGTTCGCAGCCGCAGAGCGGCCGTCCGCGCGACCACTGCGGACCGATTGCCGGTCGTCGGACGCGTCGCAGAGGGTCTTTATGTCCTCGGGGGTCTGGGTTCGCGCGGCTTCTGCATCGCGCCCCTTCTGGCCGAACACCTGGCGGCGACGATCCTGCGACGGCCGTCGCCCTTGCCTGTCGATCTGGCGGCGCGCGTGTCGCCGGATCGGTCGGCGATACGGCCCAAGCCGCTTGCGGAACCATCGTCGCAAGCTCAGGATTGAATCCCAGCACGCGAGAGGAGACATCGCCATGCGTTTCGCCCCGATCATCCTTGCCGGCGTCGTTCTGTCGACGGCCGCCTGCGCGCCGTCGACCCAGGGGGCGGGCGCGACGAGCGACCGCGCCGAAGCGGCCGCACGGTGTTTCCGTATCGACGACATCCGCAACTTCCGCGCCGCGAACATGACGGACCTCTATATGTCCGCACGTCGCGCGACAAGGTCTATCAGATCACGACGACGGGCGGCTGCTGGGACATGGACAATGCGCTCGCCCTGTCCATAACGCCCACCTTGGGCGGGTCGAGCAATGTCTGCCTCAACGACATGGTCAATGTCGTCGTGCCCGGCGGAATGCCTGGAAGCGGCCGGTGCAGGGGCACGGTGATGAAATCCCTCACCGCCGAAGAGATCGCCGCCCTGCCCAGTCGATCGCGTCCGTGAATATCCGAACGGCCGATTGAAATTCGGTCGGGCCAGGTATGAAATGACGACGCTCGCCTGGGGAGGACAATATGAGCGCAATCGTCAAATGCCTGATGGCCGGATTCGCCGGCCTGGCTGTCGCCACGCCGGCGGCGGCCGAAAGCTGGAGCCGTTTCTCCAGCAGCGACCGAACCGTCTATCTGGTCGACCTGGACGCTCTGACGCCGGTCGAGGGGGTGGTGACGACGCGTCTGGCGCGCGTTCCCGCCCAAGGTCCGGCGACAGACCTCAGCCGCGAGACCGAAGAGGTGATGGTGCGTTGCTCGGATGGCCAGTCGCGATCCGGCGCGAGCGTCACCTACGACGCCTCCGGCGCCGAAACGGACCGCTATTCCGAAGACACGCCGTGGGAGGCGACGCCGAACGGCGGCGTATATGGCGCCATCAAGTCGTTCGCCTGCGACAACATGAGGCCCGAAAGCAAGTCCTGGCCCACGATCCCGGCCTTCATCGAAGACGGGCGCGGGAAGTAGGCGTCGGCTTCCTTAACGGAACCGCAACGCTCTGAACGGGTTTCGGGATGAGGACGCATCAGGAGCCTCGACCCATGAAGATTCGCGACGTGATGACCAAGGACGTGCAACTGGCGCGTCCCGCCGACACGATTCAGGAGGTCGCCGCGCGAATGGCGCGAGGCGATTTCGGCTTCGTGCCGGTGGCCGACGGCGATCAACTGATCGGCACGATCACGGATCGCGATATCGCCGTGCGCGCCGTTGCGGCGGGCGCGGCCCCGACCGCGACCGTGCTGGAATACATCACCCGCGATCCGCACACCGTGTTGGACACCGACGACCTGAAGGTCGTGCTGGACCTGATGGGCGCGCGCCAGATTCGCCGCGCACCTGTGGTGGACAAACATGGCCGCGTGGTCGGCGTGGTGTCGCTGGGCGACCTGTCGACCCGGGTGAAGGAGCGGTACGCCGGCGAAGCGTTGGAAAGCATCTCGCGTTAACTGCGACCCGACACCGGACGTCAACGCAACCGTGGCCATTCTATCCCCCTGTCACAGGAGGACGGGATGGCGCGCGCGCAGTTCCAGAAGGGTCAGAAGGTCTGGGTCGAATGCGTCGGCGCCTGGGCCTTCATCGAACAGATTCAACCCGTCTGGGCCAAGGGTTTCGACGAACCGGTCCGCGTCACCTACGACGTCGGCCTGGGTCGTGAGTTCACGGCGAACGAACTGATGCTGGCCGCCGATGATCGGGCTTCCTCCGACGGGCTGGGCAATTGGCGGCTGCTTCGCGCCCACAACAAGTGGCAGCTGGCCGAAGACTGCCTGCACCACCCCTATCCCGGCACCTATCCCGTGGTCGTCACCGATACGGCGGACTGGGGCGGCTGGCGCGTCCCCGGCGCGGAATATGATCGAACGCCCGACCGTATCGAATACCAAGCCCGGCTGATCGCGGCTTCGCCGGCCTTGCTGAAGCTTGCTGAAGACCTGATCGGCCTGGTCGCGGAGGCCCCCGACGATGCGCCGCCCGCCATGCTGCAACTGGCGCGTCAGGCGCGCGAGACCCTGCAGTCGGTCAATCAGGTCCTGACCGCCGCGCCCGAAAAGCTTCCGTCCCCAGCCGCGGCGGCCTGAAGCTTGAGAAACCCTTAACGACGTCTCGACAGGAATCCGCGACGCAGCCTAGATTCCCCTAAAGGGTGATTTGGCGGGAGACGGCCTTGCAAGGCATGGAGCGGCGAACGAACAGGCCGGGGCGTCGCGCCTCCGACCGCGTCGCCGCTCACGCGTCCGGCACGCCCGCATGGATGAGGATCGCGGTGCTGGGCCTGGCGCTGGCTGCGACGGGCTATGTTCTGCTGGTGTCGCGCGAGGTCACGCGACCGACGCGCGATGTCCACAGGCTGGAGGCCGAAAACCAGATCCTGAGCACCCGACTGGCGGCCGAGCAGGTGGCCGCCCTGGCGCGCGCCGGGAACACTGACGCGAAACCCGAGATACGACTGGTTTCCGCCGCCGATGCAACGATGCGGGTCGTCTCCGCCCAAGGGGCGGTGCTGGCGTCCGACCGCTCCGACGAAGTCGGACGCGCCGTCGCCTCGTTGATCGGCGTCCAGGCCGCGGACCTGCCCGGTTTGACCACGCCCCGCGCCATCAGCTTGAACGGATCGCCGCGCACCGTCGTCGCCGTTCGCGCCGGAACGGACGGCCCCTATGTCGTCTCCGTCTCCGACGCCCCATTGACGGGCGTCGCCGCCTTGATGGACGAGGCCTGGGTGCTGATCGCGCCGATCCTTTTGGGACTGGGCGTCCTGGGGGTCTACCTGTTCCAGAGCCTGCGCCGGGCGCGCCAAAGCCGCGAGGAAGCCCAGTCCGAAAAGCGGTTCCGCATCGCCGTCGAGGCCGCTCGCTGCGGCGTTTGGGAATGGGATCTGGAGGAACGCGAAGTCACCCTGTCCGATTACATGGCGACCCTTATGGGCTTCGATCAGGGGGGCGTCGTGCCGGCCGACGCCGTTATCGAACGCATCCATCCCCGCTTCCGCGACGAGGTGAAGCACGCCCTGCGCCAGGCGGCGGTCTATGGCGCCTTCGACGTCACCTTCCCCGTGCCGGACGAGCAGGGCCGCCCCCGCTGGATCGATGCGCGAGGCCAGGCGCGCGGCCCCCGCGGCGAAGGCGGCTTTTCCGCCATCCTGGGCGTGGCCCTGGACATCACCGAGGCCCGCCGCGCCAGGGCCGCCGCCCAGGCCGCCGAAAGCCGCCTGCGCGACGGGGTGGAAAGCATCTCCGACGCCTTTGTCCTGTTCGACCGCCAGGGCCGGCTGATCCTGTGGAACCAGGCGTTCGAGGACGCCTTCGCCTTCCGCGCCGGCGTCGTCCGTCGGGGCGCCATGAAGGACGAGCTGAACCGCATCGCCGCGCTGGCCATCAAGGCGGAACACCCGGCGGCCGGGGGCCGCGCGGGCCTGCGCGAGGTGGAGTTGCACGACGGTCGCTGGCTCCAGCTGGCCGAACGCTTCACCTCCGAAGGCGGCTCGGTCGTCACCGCCGCCGACATCACCGCCATCAAACGCCAGGAGGCCGAACGTCGCCGCGCCGCCGACGACCTGCGCGTCACCGTGGCCCAGCTGGAGGCCAGCCAGGAGAAGCTGTCGCTGCTGGCCCGCAAATACGAGGTCGCCATGACCCGGGCCGAGGCCGCCAACCAGGCGAAGTCCGAGTTCCTGGCGAACATGAGCCACGAACTGCGCACCCCGCTGAACGCCATCAACGGCTTCTCCGAAATCATGGCCGGCGAGCTGTTCGGCCCGCTGAACGAGAAATACAAGGGCTACGCCGCCGACATCCTGAAGTCGGGCCAGCATCTGCTCAGCCTGATCAACGACATACTGGACATGGCCAAGATCGAGGCCGGCAAGATGACGCTGCATTATGAGCCGGTGTCGCTGAAGGAGGTGTGCGAGGACGCCGTGCGGCTGATGCGCGGCAAGGCGCAGGAGGCGGGCCTGACCATCGCCATCGAGGCGGTCGATCTGCCGCCCATCCAGGCCGACCATCGCGGGGTCAAGCAAGTCATGCTGAACCTGATCTCCAACGCGGTGAAGTTCACGCCGGAGGGGGGCCGCATCACCCTGTCGTTGACGCCGTTCCAGGGCGCGGCGGACGAGGACCGCATCCGCGTCGCCTGCGCCGACACCGGCATCGGCATCGCGCCCGAAGACCTGGTGCGCCTGGCCCGGCCGTTCGAACAGGTCGAGGGCCAGCATTCCAAGACCACCCAGGGAACAGGCCTGGGCCTGGCGCTGACCAAGTCCCTGATCGAGATGCACGGCGGCCAGCTGAGCATGGAAAGCCAGCCGGGCGTCGGCACGGTGGTCAGCTTCGACCTGCCGGTGAAACGGCCGGACCAGACGGTGCAACCGATCCGGGCGGCGTTCGCGGCTTAGGGCGGTTATCGCTCGAAACGAGTAGATTCCAGTTAATCGGATCATACAGGCGACAGTAGAAGACAAATCGTGCATTAATATTTGCTACGATATGCGAGCAAAGATTCAGCCCGTCATCCAATAGCGTGGCTAAGTTATGAAAAAATATTTGAGAAAACGCACACTTGATATCGCGCAGGATCGTCCGATTGACCGAGCAATCGACGACCGTCTGGATCGTATTCCATTCGTGGATAATCTAATACGCGCACTTATCCGAGAGGAAAAAGACATTACTGGGCGCGTGGTAGCCCGACGCTCCACAGGTGTGGTGGTTGGTCTCACCGGCAAGTGGGGCGCTGGCAAGAGCAGCATTCTCAATCTTGTCTCGGAACGTCTCAAAAAGACGGACCATGTGGCTGTAGCCATCTTGAATCCATGGCTGTTCAAAGGGCGGGATGAACTTCTTGCAGCATTCTTCGGCGAACTTCGGGACGCGCTTGGTCGCACCCCGCCAGAACATGCCCGCGATCTAGTTGAAGCAATAGATAAATACCGAGAGGCCATAACTTTAGCTGGTCACTATGCAGCGCTCTTGGCGGATGCAGCGGGCGGCGCTGGGTTGGCGACTGCTGGGCGTACTGCGTTCAGCCAAGCATTAAAACTTATTCGAAAGCCGAAACAGCTTTCGCCCCACGACGAGCGGCGCAATCTTGAGAAAAAACTCGCAAACGCCAAAATCGGGGTGGTCGTGCTTATCGACGAACTTGATCGCGTGGAGGACGATGAGGTTAGAGCCGTCGCACAGCTGGTCAAGGCTATCGGTGATATCCAAGGTATCTCCTATCTGGTGGCATATGATCCAGAGCGCGTTGCGGATGCTCTAGGGCGCGGAAGCGGTGATGACCGTCGTCGGACCGGCGAGTCTTATCTTGAGAAGATTATCCAGCATCCGATCCCTCTAAGGCCGCTGTTTGAGCATGATGTAAAAGCGTTGCTTGATGCACTTCTCGATCATCACGGCTTATCCCTGCCTGAAAATATGCCTGACGAAGAAAGCAAAGTCGTCGAACATATTCGCCAATCGGCCCTGACGCCGCGCGAGCTAAAAAGGCTAGTTGGCTCCTACGCTGTGCTTGACCGAATGCTGCGTAAGGAAATTAGTCCAGCCGACCTGTTGGGCTATTGCTGGCTGCTTACAAAGTCGCCGACTTTACGCGATTCGATTGCTCAAAATATTGACGTTGTCGTAGATGACCCTAACGCCAATGAAATGTCGCGGCGAGTCATTCGTCAAATGGACAAGAAAGGAAAATTAGAGTTCGCCGAGATATTTGGTTCTGCAGCAGCAGGACAAGAAAAGCTACTTGGCCTACTTTTTCCAACACTGGGACCAGACCGCTCCGAAGAGTCCGGCGGGCGGATCAGTCGGCGAAGGAATCTCGTCCGCGCCCTCTATTTGGGCGATCCGCCAGGCATTGCCAGCAGCGACGACGTCAGACGGCTATGGGATGAGCCTGACGAAACGGTTTTAACTAACGAATTGAAACGACTTTTGAAGGCTGGTGGATTGAGGCCAATCATCGATCGGCTTGATGACCTGTTAGAAAAACTCCCAGAGGACGGAGACGCGAAGTTCTGGCGCGCCCTCGCCAAGTCGCTCATCCGAGACCAAGATTGGCTTCTTATTCCTGAAGACAACCACGCTGTTGCGGAAGACGCGACAACATACTTGATGCGCTTAGGCTTGCGCGACAAGAGCAAAATTGAACGCGTGAAAAGTGCTATCAAGGCCCTTCTCGAATCTGGCGACCTCATCATTGTGCCAGATATGCTTCGGAAGCACCTCTTTAGATGGGGGTTAACCGTCCATGGTCGCTCAGAGACGAATGGTGGCTACATATTCAATAAGCATGAAACAGAAGAACTACTTAAAGAATGTATTCCCTTGTATCGAAACGCCCTAATAGACGGAACTATTATACGCAGGATACCGAACTGCGATGCAATTTTCGCGCTTAGCAACACGAATAACTGGGACAAATATCTACGAAATACCCTGACAGAGCAGTTGGCCGATCCTAGTGCGCGCGCTTCTATCGCGGGCTTAATCGTACCGCCGGGCTACATCGCAGACCGCTCTTCGTTGGATCAGCTATTCAATGCGGAGGTCGTTTTAGCGCTGATGAGAACAAGCAACCAAGGCACCAGCGGGACCAGTTGGAGCGACGACAGCCTAAGACGATTGCGGGCGATCTTGGCTGGTAAGAATCCGATGTTTGCGGACGATGATGAAGAGACTGACACGGGTCAGCAGATCAAACTGTAAGCACGCTGCAACCAATCCTGTCGTCACTATCTGAAAGTGATCATTTCTGTTGGCCTCTCTACATAGAAAAGTTTTAAACCAACTCCACGCCCATCGCGGTCGCTTCGCCGCCGCCGATGCACAGGGCGGCCATGCCGCGGGTCTTGCCGTGGGCTTTCAGGGCGGACAGCAGGGTGGTCAGGACGCGGGCGCCGGAGGCGCCGAGCGGGTGGCCCAGGGCGCAGGCGCCGCCGTTGACGTTGATCTTGTCGTGGGGGATGCCCAGTTCCTGCATGGCGATCATCGGCACGATGGCGAAGGCCTCGTTGACCTCCCACAGATCGACGTCGTCGGCGCTCCACCCCGCCTTCTTCAGCGCCTTTTGCAGGGCGAAGACCGGGGCGGTGGTGAACAGGTGCGGCTCGTGGGCGTGGGCGGCCTGGCTGACCACGCGGGCGACCGGCGTCAGGCCTAGGGCTTGGGCGGTCGACTGGCGCATCATGACCAGGGCGGCGGCGCCGTCCGAGATCGAGGCGGCGGAAGCCGCCGTGATCGTGCCGTCCTTGCCGAAGGCGGGTTTCAGATTGGGGATCTTGGACGGGTCGGACTTGGTCGGCTGTTCGTCACGGTCGACGGTGACGGGGCCTTTGCGGGTCTTGACCTCGACCGAGGCGATCTCGGCGTCGAAGGCGCCCGTTTCCTGGGCGCGCTTGGCCCGGCCGGCGCTCTCGATGGCGTAGGCGTCCTGCTGCTCGCGGGTGAACTGATAGGCCTTCGCCGTGTCCTCGGCGAACTGACCCATCAGCTTGCCGGGGGTGTAGGCGTCCTCCAGCCCGTCCAGATACATGCTGTCGGAAATGACGTCATGGCCGATGCGGGCGCCGCCCCGGTGCTTTTGCATCAGATACGGGGCGTTGGTCATGGACTCCATGCCGCCCGCCACGATCACATCGGCCGAACCGGCGGCCAGCGCATCGTGCGCCATCATGGCCGCCTGCATGCCCGAACCGCACATCTTGTTGACGGTGGTCGCCTCGGTCGAGACGGGAAGCCCCGCCCCCATCCCCGCCTGACGCGCGGGCGCCTGGCCCAGGCCGGCGGGCAGGACGCAGCCCATGATGATCTGCTCGACCTTGGCGGCGTCCAGACCGGCCCGCTCCAGCGCCGCCTTCACCGCCACGGCGCCCAGGTCGGTGGACTTGGCGTCCGACAGCGCCCCCTGGAAGCCGCCCATCGGGGTTCTGGCGTAGGAGACGATGACGACGGGATCGGCGGACATGGCGGTTTCCTCTTGTTCAGGCGGGGAGATAGGCGTCTTCGCGCCCTTTGTGAATGCGGCCCGGCACGGACTTCACGCGAAATGCAGCCGCCGATACTTGCCCCGGAAGTACAGCAACGGATCGCGCCGGGGCTCGAACCGCGCGCGCAGCACCCGGCCGATGAAGATCAGATGGTCGCCCGCCTCGATCACCCGGTCGGTTGCGCATTCGAAACTGGCCAGAGAGCCCGACAGGATGGGCGCGCCCGTGTCCCACGTCTCCCAGGTCACATCCTGGAACCGGTCGGCGTCCGAGCGGGCGAAGACGCCGGACATCGGCTGCTGGCCGATGTGCAGCACATTGATGGCGAAATGCCGGGCCGCCTGGAACCGCTCCAGATTGGTCGATCCGCACGAAAGACAGAACAGGATCAGCGGCGGATCCAGCGACACCGAGGAGAAGGAGTTGGCGGTCAGGCCGATGGGCTGGCCGTCCGCGTCCAGGGTCGTGACCACCGTGACGCCCGTGCCGAAACAGCCCAGAGCGTCGCGCAGGGTGCGGGCGTCGGACCCGGCCTGATAGAGCACCGCCTCGCGGGGGGCCTCCCGCTCCAGAAAGCCCAGGACGGCGGCGTTCAGCCGGTCCAGCGCCTCGCCGCCCTGGCCGGGTTCGACCGTCAGGATCGGTAGGCCATCCAACGCCGTCGTGGTCTGGAGCGACACGGGGCCGTCGCCGACCACGATCAGGCAACTGGCCAGAGCCGGTCCCGTCACCGCCAGGGCCGGGATCACGCTGTCCAGAGCCGCCTTGGTGCACAAAACGGCCGGGCGCGAGGAGATGTCGGTCAGCAACCGCCTGAGCGCCGCCGCCCCGTTCTCGCCCGGCAGGTCGGTCAGCAGGACGTGCCGCCCCGCCTCGGCCAGGGCGCGGGCGAGGTCGCGTCCGTCCGGCGACGATCGTTCGGCCGGGCCGATCATCAGCACCACCGGATCGTCGGGCGAACCCCAGCTCTGGATGTCGAGACCCCCGATGCGGGGCGGCGAGGCGGTCATGAGGCGGGGCGGTCCGATCCTGTGCGAGACCCTCTAATAGGTACTGGCGCCGTTGCGGACCAGAGCGGAGCCTACAGTTCCGACAAACGCCCGCGCAGCATCTGGAGCATGGCCGAAAAGTCGCGTCCGCCGTGGCCCAGGCCGTCGAACAGGGCGTACAGTGCCTCGGCCTGGGCGCCCAGGGGGGTGGAGGCGCCGGACTTGGCGGCCGCATCCTGCGCCAGTTTCAGATCCTTCAACATCATGGCCGTGGCGAACCCGCCCTGATAGTCGCGGTTGGACGGCGCGGTCGGCACCGGACCGGGCCAGGGGTAATAGCTGGTCACGCTCCAGCACTGACCCGAAGACTTGGACGCGATCTCGAAGAAGCGTTCGGGGTCCAGCCCCAGTTTCTCGGCCAGGGCGATGGCCTCGCACGTCCCCAGCATCGAAATACCCAGCAGCATGTTGTTGCAGATCTTGGCCGCCTGCCCGGCGCCGTGATCCCCGGCGCGGATGGTGATGCGGCTCATGGGCGCCAGCGCCGCTTCGACACGGGCGAAGTCGCCTTCGTCGCAGCCGACCATGAAGGCCAGCGTCCCCGCATCCGCCGCCGCCGTGCCGCCCGACACCGGGGCGTCGGCGAAGGCGTAGCCGGCGGCCTTGGCCAGACCCGCCACCTTGCGCGCCGTCTCCACGTCGATGGTCGAACAGTCGAGCAACAGGGCCGACGACGGCGCGGCGCCGATGATCTGTTCGGAATAGACGCTCAGAACATGGGGGCCGGCGGGGAGCATGGTGATGACCACCTCGGCGTCCTTGACCGCCTCGGCGACCGAACCGACGGGGACGCAGCCCTGCGACTGCGCCCGCTCCAGCGCGCTGGGCGACAGGTCGAAGGCGGCGACGGCGTGACCGGCCTTGGCCTGGTTCGCCGCCATGCCTCCGCCCATATTGCCCAGGCCGATGAAGGCGATCTTGGTCATGGTCTCTCTCCCTTTTGTCGGCGCAGCGGTCAGGCCAGCGGCGTCCATTTTTCATTTTCCGGCAAAGGCGCGAACAGGGCGTCCAGCGCCTCGTCCGTAACGCCCGACAGGTCCGACGGGGACCATCGGGGCGCATTGTCCTTGTCCACGATCACGGCCCGCACCCCTTCCTGGAAGTCGTGCGTCGCGCCGATCCGACCGCTGACGGCGTATTCGACGGCCATATTGTCGTCGAAGGACGCGGCCTTCGCCCCCTCGCGGATATGGCGCAGCGTGACCTTCAGCGAGGTCGGGGACTTGGTCTTCAGGATCGCAAGTTGTTCCAATGCCCACGCCGATCCGTCGGCCTGCAGCGCCGCGAAGATTTCCTCCACGGTGTCGAAGGCGAACAGCCGGTCGATGGCCTCGCGGTGAGGTTCGAGCGCCGGAGGAATGGAGAAGTCGTATCGGTTCGCGACCTCAATGGGGCTGGCTCCGTTCAGGATTTCCGCCTTCAAGGCGTCGATCTGTTCCGAGGGGACATAATGGGTGTGAATACCCAGTTCGATCGTCGCCATCGCCTTCAGCCGCGCGCCCGTCAGGCCGATCCACACGCCGGTCTGCCCCGGCAGGCGCGGCAGGAACCAGCCGCCCCCGACCTCGGGATACAGGCCGATGCCTGTCTCCGGCATGGCGTAGGTGGTCCGTTCGGTGGCGATGCGGACGTCGGCTGGTTCCGAAATCCCGACTCCGCCGCCCATGACGATCCCGTCCACGATGGCGGTGATCGGCTTGGGATAGCCGAACATCAGGGCGTTCAGCCGATATTCCGACAGGAAGAAGGCCCGCGCCTCGACCCGGTCGCCGGCGCTGCTCTCAGCAATCATGCGGATGTCGCCGCCCGCGCAGAAGCCCCGCTCGCCCGCATGATCGACCAGCACGCAGGTGACGGCGGGATCATCGCGCCAGTCCAACAACGCCGCGATCATCGCCTCGCACATCGCCCGGTTCAGCGCATGGATCGCCTTGGGCCGGTTCAGGGTGATGCGGCCGACGCCGTTCTTGATGCGTGTGATGACTTCGGGTTCGCTCACTTGGTCATCTCCCGCGCGATGATCACCCGCATGATCTCGTTCGTTCCTTCCAGGATGCGGTGGACCCTGAGGTCGCGCACGATCCGTTCCAGCGGATAGTCCTTCAGATAGCCGTAACCGCCATGCAGTTGCAGCGCCTCGTCGGCGATCTGGAAACAGGCGTCGGTGGCCATCCGCTTGGCCATGGCGCACCATTTGGTCTTTTCCGGATGGTCCGCATCGATGGCCCAGGCGCCGCGCAGCACCATCAGTCGCGCCGCCTCCAGATCCGTGGCCATGTCCGCCAGCCGGAACTGCAGCGCCTGAAACTCGCCGATCGGACGGCCGAACTGTTTGCGGGTGGCGACGTATCCTTGAGCCGTCTCCAGCGCCAGCCGCGCCCCGCCCAGCGAACAGGCGGCGATGTTCAGCCGCCCGCCGTCCAGCCCGGCCATGGCGTAGCGGAAGCCCGCGCCTTCTTCCCCCAGCAGATTGGCGACCGGCACGCGGCAGTCGTCGAACTGGACGATGGCCGTCGGCTGGGCGTTCCAGCCCATCTTCCGTTCCTGCGCGCCGAACGACAGACCCGGCGTTCCCGCCTCGACCACGACGGCGCTGACGCCCTTCGGCCCCTCACCGCCCGTGCGGACCATGACCACATAGACGTCCGACGTCCCCGCGCCCGAGATGAAGGCCTTGGAGCCGTTCAGCACATAGTGGTCGCCGTCGCGCACCGCCGTCGTGCGCAACGCTGCCGCGTCCGACCCCGACCCCGGCTCGGTCAGGCAATAGCTGGCGATCTTCTCCATCCCCACCAGCGACGGGACGAACCGCCCGCGCAGATCGTCCGACCCGAACCGGTCGATCATCCACGTCGCCATATTGTGGATCGAGATGAAGGCCGCCGTCGCCACGTCGCCGCGCGACAACTCTTCAAAAATCAGAGCCGCCTCGACCCGGCCCAGGGCCATGCCGCCGTGTTCCTCGCCCGTATAGATGCCGCAGAAGCCCATCTCGGCCGCCTGTTTCATCACCTCGACGGGGAAATGCTTGTCCTCGTCCCAGCGGGCCGAATGCGGCGCCAGTTCGGCCTCGGCGAAGGCGCGGGCCGCGTCCTGAATGGCGCGCTGGTCGTCGGTAAGGGCGAAGTCCATGATCTCGTCACTCCCCGCCCCTCGCCCGTCATCCTCGGGCTTGACCCGAGGATCGGAGGCGGGAGCGTCTGTGCGTCCGCGTGATCGCACAAGCGGCGGACAATCCGGCCCTCGGGTCAAGCCCGAGGGTGACGGCGTTTGCTATCAACGCATCGTCGGAATGACGAACGACGAATCCGCATGCTCCAGCGCGGAGTCCGGCCAGCGGGCGGTGACGGTCTTGGTCTTGGTCCAGAACCGCAGACCCTCCATGCCGTGCTGGTTGATGTCGCCGAAGGCCGAACGCTTCCAGCCGCCGAAGGTATGATAGGCGACCGGCACCGGGATCGGCACATTGATCCCCACCATGCCGACATTGACGCGGGCGGCGAAATCGCGGGCAGCGCGGCCGTTCTGGGTGAAGATGGCCACCCCGTTGCCGTACTGGTGCTGCGACGGCAGGGACAGGGCTTCTTCGAAGCTCTCGGCGCGCACGATCTGCAGCACGGGGCCGAAGATTTCCTCGCGATAGGACTCCATCTTCGGCTTGACGTGATCGAACAGCGACGGGCCGATGAAATAGCCCTTCTCGTGCCCCTGCAGGCTGAAGTCGCGGCCGTCCACCACCAGTTCGGCGCCTTCCTGCACGCCCTTCTCGATCCAGCCGGCGACCTTGTCGCGGTGGGCCTGGGTCACGACGGGGCCGTAGTGGGCCTCGGCGTCGGTGGATACGCCGACGCGCAGGTTCGGGATTTCCGCCACCAGACGCTCGCGCAGTTCGTCAGCCGTCTTCTTGCCGACCGGAACCACCACCGGCAGGGCCATGCAGCGCTCGCCGGCCGAACCATAGGCCGCGCCGGTCAGATCCCTGACGACCTGGTCCATGTCGGCGTCGGCCAGGACGACGCCGTGGTTCTTGGCGCCGCCCATGGCCTGGACGCGTTTCCCGTGCGCCGCGCCGGTCTGATAGACATAGTGGGCGATGTCGGACGAACCGACGAAGCTGACGGCGTGAACCAGCGGGTGGGTCAAAAGCGCGTCCACCGCCGCCTTGTCGCCGTGAACGACGTTCAGCACGCCGTTCGGCGCGCCCGCTTCCAGCATCAGTTCGGCCAGGCGCACCGGCACCGACGGATCGCGTTCCGAAGGCTTCAGCACGAAGGTGTTGCCCACCGCGATGGCCACGCCGAACATCCACATCGGGATCATGGCCGGGAAGTTGAACGGGGTGATGCCCGCGACCACGCCCAGCGGCTGACGCATCGAATAGACGTCGATGCCCGGCCCGGCGCCATAGGTGTATTCGCCCTTCAGCGCATGGGGGATGCCGCAGGCGAACTCGATCACCTCAAGCCCGCGCTGGATGTCGCCCTTGGAGTCGGCGACGACCTTGCCATGCTCGCTGGACAGCAGTTCGGCCAGGTCGTTCATGTTCGCCTCGACCAGGCGCTTGAACTCGAACATCACGCGGGCGCGGCGTTGCGGATTGGTCGAGGCCCAGCCCTCGAACGCCGCCTGGGCGGACTGGACCGCGCGGTCGACCTCGCCGGTCGTGGCCAGCTGGACGCGGGCCTGAACCTCGCCCGTGTTGGGATTGAACACGTCGCCGAACCGGCCCGAAGCGCCCTCGAACGCCTGGCCGTCGATGAAGTGGCGAATGTCGCGTACCATGCCTCGATATCCCTATAAGTTTTTTGCTGTTGCGGACCTCATAGCAGGCAAGTTCGCCCGCTTGCAGGGCAAAAACGGCACAAGTCGCCTGCTTGGAAAGTAAAAACGGCGTGTCTGTCCACCACAGGCCCAAACGCTCGATTTTCCGATCACCCTGAACTAAAAATCAATGACTTGGGTGCGCGCCGTAAAGGGCTTGTTGCGCAATCCATAATCAGGCCCACTGTCGGATCGACGGTCGCGCGGGCGCGGGCGTCAGGGATGGACAGGAAGCGTATGACGACGGCCTTCGCCACGGATCAGGTCTTCATCGGCGGCGTCTGGCGGGCGCCGGACGGGAGAGCGACCCTGCCGATCGAGAACCCCTCCACGGGTGAAAGCATGGGCCGGCTGGCGGCCGGAACAGCCGCCGACGTGGACGCGGCCGTCCAGGCCGCTCGCGCCGCGTTCGAGGGCGAATGGGGTCGGACGACGGCGGTGGAGCGCGGCCGCGTCCTGGCCCGCATGAGCCGCGAGGTGGAGGCCCGCATCGACCTTCTGGCCGAACTGGAGGCCCTGGATGTCGGCAAGCCGCTGAAACAGGCGCGCAACGACGTCGTCGCCCTGGCCCGCTATCTGGAATTCTACGCCGGCGCCGCGGACAAGCTGCACGGGGAGACCCTGCCGTTCCAGGACGGCTACACTGTCTATACGCTGCGCGAGCCGCACGGGGTGACGGGGCATATCATCCCGTGGAACTATCCGATGCAGATCATCGGCCGCTCGGTCGTGGCGGCCCTGTGCGTCGGCAACGCCGTCGTACTGAAGCCCGCCGAGCAGGCGTCGCTGACGGCCCTGGCCTTTGCCCATGTCGCCGCCGACTGCGGCCTGCCGGCGGGCGCCCTGAATGTCGTGACCGGCACGGGGGCCGAGGCGGGCGCGGCCCTGGCCGCCCATCCAGGGATCGACCACCTGTCCTTCACCGGCTCGACCGGGGTGGGCGTGGCGATCCAGCAGGCGGCGGCGGTCAACGCCGTGCCTGTGACGCTGGAACTGGGCGGCAAGTCGCCCCAGCTGGTGTTCGACGACGCCGATCTGGACAAGGCCCTGCCCTTCCTGGTCAACGCCGGAATTCAGAACGCGGGTCAGACCTGTTCGGCCGGGTCGCGCGTCCTGGTTCAGCGCGGCGTCTATGACGAGGTCGTTCGCCGCATGGCCGAACGCTTCAACGCCCTGACGGTCGGGCCGGCGATGGACGACCGCGATGTCGGCCCGCTGGTGTCGAAGAAGCAGCAGGCCATGGTCGAACGCTTCATAGACATGGGCCGCGCCGACGGTCTGATCGCGGCGCAGGCGACGCTGGGCGACCTGCCCCCGGGCGGCGCCTATGTCGCGCCCACCCTGTTCGCCGGGGTCGCGCCCGATCATCCGCTGGCGCAGCAGGAAATCTTCGGTCCCGCCGTCGTCGTCATGCCGTTCGACACCGAGGAGGACGCCGTCGCCATCGCCAACGGCACGCCCTACGGCCTGGTCGCCGGGGTCTGGACGGCCGACGGCGGACGCCAGATGCGGCTGGCCAAACGACTGCGGGCCGGACAGGTCTTCATCAACAACTATGGCGCGGCGGGCGGGGTCGAACTGCCCTTCGGCGGCGTCGGAAAATCGGGCCACGGTCGCGAAAAGGGGTTCGAGGCGCTCTACGCCTTCACCGCCCTGAAGACCGTCGCAGCCCATCACGGATAACAGGGAGCAGGCGTCGTGGAGGGGAACAGATCGAAGCGGCTGGAGGGCAAGCGGGCGATCGTCACGGGCGGGGCCTCCGGCTTCGGCGCCGGCATCGCGCGCCGCTTCGCCGAGGAAGGCGCCCGCGTCATCGTCGCGGACCTTAACGGCGAGGCCGCCCGCGCCCTGGCCGCCGAACTGGGCGACGCCGACCTAGGCGTGGCGGTCGACGTCTCCAACGCCGCCGACGTGGCCGCCCTGGCCGAGACGGCGAACCGCCTGCTGGGCGGGATCGACATCGTGGTCAACAACGCCGGCGTCGGCCACACGCCCCAGCCGCTGGACGAACTGTCAGACGAGGCCTTCGACCGCATCGCCGCCGTCAACATGCGCGCCATCTATCTGATGTCGAAGGCCTTCGTCCCGGCGATGAAGGCGCAAGGGTCCGGCGCCATCCTGAACATCGCCTCGACCGGCGGGGTCAGCCCGCGACCGAACCTGACCTGGTACAACGCCTCCAAGGGCTGGGTCATCACGGCGACGCGGGCGATGGCGGTCGAACTAGCGCCCTTCCAGGTGCGGGTGAACGCCCTGAACCCGGTGGCCGGCGACACGCCCCTGCTGAAGACCTTCATGGGGGCGGACACACCCGAGGTGCGGGCCAAATTCCTGGCCTCCATCCCCATCGGCCGTTTCTCGACGCCCGAGGACATGGGCGCGGCGGCGGCCTTCCTCTGTTCGGACGACGCCTCGATGATCACGGGCGTGGCGCTGGAGGTGGACGGTGGTCGCTGCATCTGATCGGGTCTTCGACCTGCTGGTCCTGCCGGGCGACGGCATCGGGCCCGAAATCATCGGCGAAACCATGCGCGTCGCCGACTGGTTCGGCCGCAACGCCGACCTGCGCCTGAACCTGACCGAGGGTCTGGCGGGCGGGGCCAGCATCGACGCCGTGGGCGCGCCGGTGTCCGAAGCCGTGGTGGAGCAGGCGCTAGCCTCGGACGCCGTCCTGTTCGGCGCCGTCGGCGGGCCGAAATGGGACCACTTGCCCCGCGCCCAGCGGCCTGAGATGGGCATATTGCGCCTGCGTCAGGCGCTGGACCTTTACGCCAATCTGCGGCCCGCCGTCTGTTTCGACGAACTGCTGGACGCCTCGGCCTTGAAGCCCGAGCTGATCCGGGGGCTGGACATACTGATCGTGCGCGAGGCGACGGCGGGGGTCTATTTCAGCCTGCCCCGCGCCAACGAGGTCGATGCGAACGGCGTCCGCCGCGCCTATGACACCCAGGCCTATACGGAAGGCCAGATCGCCCGCGTCTGCCGCACGGCGTTTGAGCTGGCCCGAACGCGTCAGCGCCGCCTCTGTTCGGTGGACAAGGCCAATGTCATGGAGACGGGCGCCCTGTGGCGGACCGTCGCCACCGAGATCGCCGCCGACTATCCCGATGTCGCGCTGTCGCACATGTACGCCGACAACTGCGCCATGCAGTTGGTGCGGCGGCCGGACCAGTTCGACGTCATCGTGACCGATAACCTGTTCGGCGACATCCTGTCGGACGCGGCGGCCGCCCTGACGGGCTCGCTGGGTCTGCTGCCCTCGGCTTCCCTGTCGGGCCTGGACCAGGGCGGACGCAGCCGGGGCCTCTACGAACCGATCCACGGCTCGGCGCCCGATATCGCGGGCCAGGGCGTCGCCAACCCGATCGCGACCATCCTGTCCTTCGCCCTCTGCCTGCGCTGGTCCCTGGACCGGGCGGACCTGGCCGACCGGCTGGAACGCGCCGTGCGCCGGGTCGTATCCAGCGGCGTGCGCACCCCCGACATCGCCCAGCCCGGCGTGGCCGCCGTCTCAACCACCCAGATGACCGACGCGGTTCTGGCCGCGCTGGACACAGAGTTCGCGTGAGGATCGACCGATGAGCGCATCCACAATGCAGACCGTCATCGACCTGATCGACGGCCGCACCGACGATCTGGTGGCCCTGACCCAGGACCTGATCCGCTTTCCGACGGTGAACCCGCCGGGCGAGGCCTATCGCCCCTGCGCCGAATACATCGGCGATCGGCTGAAGAGGCGTGGGTTCAAGGTCGAATACGTCCGGGGCGAGGGCTCGCCGGGCGACAGCGACAAATATCCCCGCACCAATGTCATCGCCCGCTGGGAAGGCGTCGAGCCGGGCCCTTGCGTCCACTTCAACAGCCATATCGACGTGGTCGAGGTCGGCGCCGGCTGGACGGTCGATCCCTTCGGCGGCGAGGTGAAGGACGGCCGCGTCTATGGCCGGGGCGCCTGCGACATGAAGGGCGGGCTGGCGGCCTCCATCATCGCGGTCGAGGCCCTGATCGATTCCGGCCTGCCCCTGCCCGGCGCGCTGGAGATCTCCGGCACGGTGGACGAGGAATCCGGCGGCTACGGCGGCGTGGCCTATCTGGCCGAGCGCGGCTGGTTCTCCGAACCGCGCGTCAACCATGTCATCATCCCAGAGCCGCTGAACGTGGACCGGGTCTGCATCGGCCACCGCGGCGTCTGGTGGGCCGAGATCGAGACCAAGGGCCGCATCGCCCACGGCTCCATGCCCTTCCTGGGCGACTCCGCCATCCGTCACATGGGCGCGGTGATGGAAGCGTTCGAGAACAAGCTATATCCCGCCATGGCCGCCCGCCATTCCGACATGCCCGTGGTGCCCGAGGGCGCGCGCCAGTCGACGATGAACATCAACTCCATCCACGGCGGCCAGGCCGAGGGCTTCGACGGTCTGCCTGCGCCCTGCGTGGCGGATTCGACCCGCATGGTCATCGACCGCCGCTTCCTGATCGAGGAGACGCTGGACGACGTGAAGGGCGAGGTGAAGGCCATCCTCGACGGTCTGGCGGCCCAGCGTCACGGCTTCCGCTACGAGATGCGCGACCTGTTCCAGGTGGCGCCCAGCATGGCCGACCGCGACGGGCCGGTGGCCAGCACCACCGCCGCCGCCATCCAGACCGTTCTGGGCAAACAGGCTCAGTTCGTCTGCTCGCCCGGCACCTATGACCAGAAGCACATCGACCGCATCGGCAAGCTGAAGGACTGCATCGCCTATGGTCCCGGCGTACTGGACCTGGCGCACCAGCCGGACGAATGGGTCGGGATCGAGGACATGACCAACTCGGCCAAGGTCATGGCGCGCGCCGCCTACGATCTTCTGACGCGACGACGGAGCTAGGGCCCTTGGACGACGAGAACATCATCGGTCCGCGCCTGCGCGCCCTGCGCGACCGCCTGGGCCTGTCGCAGCGCGCCCTGGCCCGCAAGGCCGGCGTCCCCTCCAGCACCGTCAGCCTGGTCGAGAGCGGCCGAACCAGCCCCTCGGTCGGTTCCCTGAAACGCCTGCTGGATGCGGCGGGCGTGTCCCTGGGCGAGTTCTTCAGCTCCGAATTCGAGACGCCGACCAAATATTTCTATCGCCACGACGAACTGACCGACATCTCGCGCGGCGAGGTGTCCTACCGCCAGTTGGGCCGGGGTCACGACAGCAGTCTGCAGATCCTCTACGAAACCTATCAGCCCGGATCGGACAGCGGCCGGGTCATGCTGTCCCACGAAGGCGAGGAGGGCGGGCTGATCATTTCGGGCCGTCTGGAGGTCACGGTGGACGGCCAGTCGCGGGTGCTCAAGGCCGGCGACGGCTATCTGTTTCCCAGTCTTCTGCCCCATCGGTTCCGCAATGTGGGCGACACCCCGTGCGTCGTGATCAGCGCCTGCACGCCCCCGACTTTCTGACAAGTCGATTATTTGATCAGAATCCTGATCAAGATTCCCTATTTCCGATAAATGTCAGCTATTTGCTGGCGACAAGAAATAGGCTTGCCGCGCCTCGCGTTTGGTCAGCTACTTCTCGTGTGGCGGCGGGGTGGAACGGGGAGCTGGCGGCCAGGGTCGCCGGGTTCTACAGGGCCCATCCGGTTCGATCACAGGGACGGCGGGCCCCGTAAGTCTCGCTGATCGGTCGCGCAAGATCGCTCAGAACGATCCTGCGGCCATGGAGGGGTTTGGACGATGAATCGTCTTTTGGTCAGCGTATCCGCCGGGGCGCTCGCCGCCCTGATGTCTGTCGGCCTGGCGTCCGGCGCCCAGGCCCAGACCCAACCGCAAGAGGCCGACCGCGCCGACCGGGTGGACGACGTCATCGTCACCGCCCAGCGCCGCGAACAGGCGGCCCAGGACGTCGGCATCGCGCTGAGCGTCCTCAGCGGCGAGACCCTGACAGAACAGGGCGTCACCAACGTCAACCAGCTTCAGAACGTCACGCCGAACCTGGAGGTCGAACCGGCCTTCGGCGGCGGCGCAGCGCAGTTCCGCATGCGCGGCGTGGGCTTTCAGGACTACGCCTCCAACAACTCGCCCACCGTCGGCGTCTATGTGAACGAGGTCGCCTATCCGGTCCCGGTCATGACCCAGGGCCTGATCTTCGACATCGACCGGGTCGAGGTGCTGCGCGGGCCGCAGGGCACGCTTTACGGCCGCAACACCACCGGCGGCGCCATCAGCTTCGTGACCAAGCGGCCGACCGAGGACCTGGCCGCCGGCCTGATGACCGAATGGGGAACCTTCGAGCAGTTCCGGGCCGAGGGCTATGTCTCGGGACCTCTGGGCGGCGGCCTGCGCGGCCGTCTGGCCGTATCGACCGAACAGGGCGGCGCCTGGCAGCGCAACCGCGACACGGGTGAAAGCCTGGGCGACGCGGACCGCACCGGCGCGCGCGCCCTGATCGCCTGGGATCCGACCGAAAACCTGTCCCTGTTGCTGGACGTGCACGGCGGTATCGACAAGTCCGAGAACCAGGGCCTCTATCTGCTCAGCGACCTGCGCACGCGACTGGGCGGCGCCGGCAGCCGTCTGATCCCGGCCGACCGGGACCACTCCAAGACCGGCTGGGGCATCTCGCCCCGCTTCGCCGCCTCCATCGGCCGCAGCCCGGACGCCAAGCCTGGCCGCGACAACTCCTCCTGGGGCACGTCGCTGAACGCCAACTGGGCGCTGAACGGCATGAGCCTGACCAGCATCACCAGCTACGAGACGCTGAAGCGCAGCGAATATGGCGACTGGGACTCTAGCCCCTCCGTCGAGGCCGACACCTTCTTCGGCAGCGACGTGGACGTCAGTTCGCAGGAACTGCGCCTGGCCTCGGACGGCGACGGGCCCCTGACCTGGGTGGCGGGATTCTACGCATCCAAGCAGGACCTGCACGAACGCTACTTCTCGGACTTCATCGACGTCTACGGCACCTACGCCCAGGTCACTTACGACCAGTCGGTCAAGTCGTGGAGCGTGTTCGGCCAGGGCGAATACGCCGTCACCGACAGACTGAAGGCCATCCTGGGTCTGCGCTATGAGGAAGAGACGCGCGAGCTTCAAGGTTTCGGCTCGGCCTTCGGGGGCGCCACGGCCCTGCCGCCCACCACGGTCGAGACCAAGATGACACCCCTGACCGGCAAGGCGGCGTTGGAGTTCAAGCCGGCCGACAATCTGCTGATCTACGGCTCGGCCAGCCGGGGCGCCAAGTCGGGCGGCTTCACCACCTACAACACCGGCGACCGCAGCGGCATCCAGCCGTTCAATCCGGAAATCCTGTGGGCCTACGAGGTCGGGTTCAAGGCCGATCCGTCGCGGGCGCTGCAACTGAACGGCGCGGCCTATTATTACAAATACACCGACCAGCAGGTGCTGTCGGCGGTCTGGGGCCAGAACGGTCCCGTCGGCCGGTTCGCCAATGTGCCGTCCTCGCACATCTGGGGCGCCGAGCTGGAGGCGGTGCTGCGGCCCGTCGCCGGCCTCCGGATCAGCCAGTCGCTCAGCTACAAGAAGGGCGAATACGACGAGTATGAGGCCATGGACGTCCCGGCCTCTCGCCTGGCCGGCCGCGCCGTCTATGTCGACAAGTCGGGCGACCCCATCCTGTTCCCCGCCTGGTCCTACTCCGGCTCGATCAGCTATGACTGGTCGGTCAGCGGCTTCGCCGTCACAGCCGAGACCAACTACAGCTATCGGGACGAATATCCGTCCTGGCTGGGGGCCAAATACGACGTGCCGGCCTACTGGCTGGTCAACGCCAGCGTGACGGTCGGGCCGGAGAACGCCAACTGGTCGGTCGCCTTCTGGGCGCGCAACCTGTTCGATCAGGAATACGACCTGACGCGCAACTTCTTCACGACCGCCGACATCGCCCAGCCGGGCCGTCCGCGCACCATCGGGGTGCGGCTGAGCCTGGCCTATTGAGGTCCGGTCGGGCGGTGCGACCCCGCGTCGCATCGCCCGCCGCGCCCCTGATCGCACCGCACGAAATCCTGATCGCAAAGCAGGCGATCCCTATCTTTTCAACATGTTGAAGCGCCGGAATAACAGGCTTTCCTTCGCGGGCCTTTCATCCGCTATTGGTCGTTGCGAAAGGACTTCTGCATGACCGCCCAGGCCGCCAACGACCTTGATCCCTTCTGGATGCCGTTCACCGCGAACCGCAGCTTCAAGGCTCACCCCAGGTTGCTGGCCTCGGCCAAGGACATGCACTATTTCACGCCCGAGGGACGACGCATCCTGGACGGGACGGCGGGCCTGTGGTGCGTCAACGCCGGCCATGCGCGAAAGCCCATCGTCGAGGCGATCCAGCGCCAGGCCGAAGTGCTGGACTACGCGCCCACCTTTCAGTTGGGCCATCCGCTGGTGTTCGAATTGGCGGCGCGGCTGGGGATGCTGTTCCCGGGCGACATCGACCACGTCTTCTTCGCCGGCTCGGGCTCGGAGGCGGTGGACACCGCCCTGAAGATCGCCCTGGCCTATCAGCGGGCGCGCGGCTTCGAGAACCGCACCCGCCTGATCGGGCGCCAGAAGGGCTATCACGGCGTCGGCTTCGGCGGCATTTCCGTGGGCGGGCTGGAGAACAACAAGCGCGGCTTTCCGACCCTGCCCGGCGTCGATCACCTGCCCCACACGCTGAACCTGGAAGAGGCCGCCTTCTCGCGCGGACAGCCCGCCTGGGGCGCGCATCTGGCCGACGAGCTGGAAACCCTGATCGCTCAGCACGGCGCCGAGACCATCGCCGCCGTCATCGTGGAGCCCCTGTCGGGTTCGGCCGGGGTCATCGTGCCGCCGGTCGGTTATCTGGAGCGATTGCGCGAGATCACCGCCCGTCACGACATCCTGCTGATCTTCGACGAGGTCATCACCGGCTTCGGCCGCGTGGGCGGGGTGACGGCGGCCGAGACCCTGGGCGTGATCCCCGACCTGATCACCTGCGCCAAGGGTCTGACCAACGGGGCCGTGCCGATGGGGGCGGTCGGGGTCCGCAAGGGAATCTACGACGCCGTGGTGAACGGCGCGGCCGGGCCGGGGATCGAGTTCTTCCACGGCTACACCTATTCGGGCCATCCGCTGGCCGCCGCCGCCGCCCTGGCCACCCTGGACGTCTATGAGGCCGAGGGGCTGTACGACCGGGCGCACGACCTGGGCGCCTATTGGGAAGAGTCGGTCCACAGTCTGAAGGGCCTGCCCAACGTCATAGACGTGCGCAATCTGGGCCTGGTCGCCGCCGTTGAACTGGCGTCCCGGCCCGAGGCGCCGGGCGCGCGCGCGACCGAGGTTTTCCACCGCGCCTTTGATTCCGGCCTGCTGATCCGGGTGACGGGCGACGTCATCGCCCTGTCGCCGCCGCTGATCATCGACAAGGCGCAGATCGACGAACTGATCGGCGGCCTGGCGGGCCTGCTCAAGACCACATCCTGAAACACGGCCTGACGGGGCGCGCGATTTGGGCGATGCTGCACCATCGGCGAAGAGGAGACGGCGCGACGTGACGAAGGGGGAGGCAAACAGGGTGTGGAGCCGGTTCAGCCGCGCCCTGCTGGCGGCTGCCCTGCTGCTGGGCCTGACCGCCCTGCCCATCGCCGTTCAGGCGCAGACTCAGACACAGGCCGCGCGTGATCGTCTGGTGCTGGGCCTGCCGCTGGAGCCGCCGAATCTGGACCCGACCTCTGGCGCGGCGGCGGCGGTGGACGAGGTGGTTTACGCCAACATCTTCGAGGGCCTGACCAAACTGACCCAGAACGGCGCCGTCGCGCCGCTTCTGGCCGAAAGCTGGGAGGCGTCGCCCGACGGCCTGACCTGGACCTTCCACCTGCGGCGCGGCGTGACCTTCTCCGACGGTTCGCCCTTCGACGCCTCGGTGGCCAAATTCAGCCTGGACCGCATCACCGCGCCCGGCTCCACCAACGCCCAGAAGGCGCTGTTCGCCCCGATTCAGCGGGTGGAAGTCGTCGATCCGGCGACCCTTCGCATCCATCTGTCCCGACCGATGGCGACCCTGCCCTATGTCCTGGCCTGGGGCGATGCGGTGATGGTGTCGCCCAAGAGCGCGGCGACCGAGGCCGTCGCCCCGGTGGGCACCGGCCCGTTCCGCCTGCAAAGCTGGCAGCGCGGCAGCCAGCTGACCCTGGTGCGCCGCGACGGCTACTGGGGAACGCCGCCCCGGCTGAACACCATCGTCTTCCGCTTCATCGGCGACCCGACCGCCGCCTTCGCCGCCGTCAGCGCCGGGGACGTGGACGCCTTTCCCAACTATCCCGCGCCCGAGAACGTCGCCCAGTTCCAGCGCGACCCGCGCTTCCGCGTCGTGGTGGGCGCGTCCGAAGGCAAGGTCATCCTTGGGATCAACAACGCGCGACCTCCTTTCAACGATGTGCGGGTGCGCCGCGCCCTGTCCTACGCCATCGACCGCGACGCCCTGATCCAGGGGGCCATGTTCGGCTTCGGCCAGCCGATCGGCAGCCACTATTCACGCCAGGCGCCGGGCTATGTCGATCTGACCGGCCTCTATCCCCACGATCCGGCCAGGGCGCGTCAACTGCTGGCCGAGGCGGGTTATCCGAACGGGATCGACGTGACCCTGCGCCTGCCGCCCCGCCCCTACGCCCGGCGCAGCGGCGAGGTGCTGGTCTCCCAACTGGCCCAGGCGGGCATCCGGGCGAAGATCGAGAATCTGGAATGGGCCCAGTGGCTGGATCAGGTGTTCAAGCGCCGCCAGTTCGACCTGACCATCGTCGAGCACGTCGAGCCGATGGACTACGACATCTATGGGCGGAAGGACTATTATTTCGGCTATGACAGCCCCGCCTTCGACGCCCTGCTCAAACAGGTCCAGGCCGCGCCGGACGAGGCGACGCGCACCCGCTTGCTGGGCGACCTGCAACGCCGCATCGCCGAGGATGCGGTCAACGGCTTCCTGTTCCAGTCGTCGCGCATCGGGGTGTGGAAGGCGGGTCTGAACGGTCTCTGGATCAACGCTCCCATCGCCGCCAACGACGTGACCGGCGCCTCTTGGGAGGGGTCGGGACCAGCGGGTGAAGCGACGAGTGGACGTAACGGCGCCGCCTTGCCCTGGGGCTGGATCGGCCTGATCGCGGGCGTCGCCCTTGTGGCCTTCGTCGGCTGGCGGTTCGGGGCGGCCTGGCTGCTGAAGAAGCTGGGCGGCCATGCCCTGACCCTGCTGGCGGCGACGGTCGTGATCTTCCTGTTGCTTCAGGTCGTGCCGGGCGATCCGGCCAGCTATATGATGGGGCTGAACGCCAGCCCGGAAAGCATCGCCGCCCTGCGCCAGCAGATGGGTCTGGAGGGGTCGGGTCTCGAACGCTATTTCGCCTGGCTGGGCGACCTGCTGAGCGGCCGGTTCGGGACCAGCTACACCTATCAGGTGCCGGTCGGCGGTCTGATCGCCGAGCGTCTGGCCGTCTCCGCACCCCTGGCCCTGATGGCCACCGCCCTGTCGCTTCTGGTCGCCCTGCCCATCGGCGTCGCCGCCGCCAGCCGTCGCGGCACGGCGGTCGACACCGGACTGATCGGCCTGACCCAGATCGGGGTCGCCCTGCCCAACTTCTGGATCGCCATGCTGCTGATCCTGCTGTTCTCGGTGAACCTGGGCTGGTTCTCGGCGGGCGGCTTTCCGGGCTGGAGCGCCGGCTTCTGGCCCGCCTTCAAGGCCCTGATCCTGCCGGCCGTGGCGCTCGCCGCGCCCCAGGCCGCCATCCTGGCGCGGGTGCTGAGGACCGCCCTTCTGGACACGATGAACGAGGACTATGTCCGCACCGCCCGCGCCAAGGGCCTGTCGGTTAACCAGGCCCTGTGGCGGCACGCGCTCAGGAACGCCTGGATTCCGGTCTTGACCATCCTCGGCCTTCAATTCCCCTTCCTTCTGGCCGGCGGCATCATCATAGAGAACGTCTTTTCCCTGCCCGGCCTGGGGCGTCTGGTCTTCCAGGCCATCACCCAGCGCGACCTGATCGTGGTGCAGAGCGTGGTGGTGGTGCTGGTCTTCGCCGTAGTTCTGGTCAGCTTCCTGATCGACCTGGCCTATCTGTTCGCCGATCCGCGTCTGAGGGGGCGTCGCGCATGACCGAGGTCGTCGCCCTTCCCCCCTCGATCCCGACGCGCGCCCGCTGGCCCCTGTCGCTGGTCGTCGGCCTGATCCTGACGGCGGGGGTGATCGCCACCGCCCTGATCGCCCTGGTCTGGACGCCCTATGATCCCGCGGCGGTGGACATCGCCGCCAAGCTGACGGCCCCGTCCGCCGCCCACTGGATGGGGACCGATCATTTCGGCCGCGACGTCCTGTCGATGATCATGGCGGGCGCGCAGAACTCCCTGATCGTGGCCCTGGTCGCGGTCGGCGTCGGCGCGGGCGTCGGCACGCCGCTGGGTCTTCTGGCGGCGGCGCGCGGCGGCTGGATCGACGAACTGGTGATGCGCGGCAACGACCTGATCTTCGCCTTCCCCGCCCTGTTGCTGGCGGTCATGATCACCGCCGTCATGGGGCCGGGCGCGATCAATGCGATCATCGCCATCGGCGTCTTCAACATTCCCGTCTTCACCCGCGTGGCGCGCGGCGCGGCGCAAGGATTGTGGACGCGCGAATATGTTCTGGCCGCCCGCACGGCCGGCAAGTCCAGGGCCCTGATCTCGGTCCAGCACATCCTGCCCAATCTGATGAGCCTGCTGATCGTCCAGGCGGCCATACAGTTCGCCGTCGGTATCGTGGCCGAAGCGGGCCTGTCCTATGTCGGCCTGGGCGCCCAGCCGCCGGCGCCCAGCTGGGGTCGGATGCTGGCCGAGGCCCAGACCATGATCGGCTTCGCGCCGTGGCTGGCGATCATGCCGGGCCTGGCCATCTTCGTGACCGTGCTGGGCCTCAGCCTGACCGGCGACGGCCTGCGCGACCTGTTCGACCCCCGCGTCCGGCGGGAGCGTTGACCATGAGCGTGCTGGACATCCGCGACCTGACCCTGACCATCGGCGCGACCCCGATCCTGAAGGACGTCTCCCTGTCCGTCGCCCCCGGCGAGATACTGGGTCTGGTCGGCGAAAGCGGCTCGGGCAAGTCGATGACGGCCCTGGCCGTGCTGGGCCTGACGCCACCGCGCGCGACAATGACCGGCGACATCCGCCTGAACGGCCGGGTGATCTCCAACGCCCCCGACGCCCTGATGCAGCAGGTGCGCGGCCGCGAGGTCGGCATCGTCTTCCAGGAGCCGATGACGGCCCTGAACCCGGTAATGACCATCGGCGATCAGGTGGCCGAGACGGTGCGCCTGCACCGGAAGGTGTCGCGCAAGGCGGCCGTGGCCGTGGCCCGTTCGGTGCTGGACCGCGTCGGCCTGCCCGCCGACCGCTTCCCCCTGTCCCGCTACCCCCACGAACTGTCGGGCGGTCAGAGGCAGCGCGTCGCCATCGCCATCGCCATCGCCCTGACGCCGAAACTGCTGATCGCGGACGAGGCGACGACGGCGCTGGACGTCACCACCCAGGCCCAGGTGCTGGGCCTGTTGAAACGGCTGGTGCGCGAGGACGGCATGGGCCTGATCCTCATCACCCACGACCTGGCCGTGGTGGCCGAAACCTGCGACCGCCTGGCGGTGATGAAGGACGGCGAACTGGTCGAGGCGGCGCCCGTCGGCCGCATCCGCACGGGCATGACCCATCCCTACTCGCAACGCCTGCTGGCCAATGCGACCCACGCGCCGGTGCGCCGCAGCCGGCCTCAGGCCGCCGCCGCCCCGGTGCTGGAGGTCCAGGGTCTGGTCCGCGAGTATGGCGGCGCGCCTGTCCTGTTCGGCAAGTCAAAGACCTTCCGCGCCGTCGACGACGTCAGCCTGTCGATCCAGCCGGGCGAAAGCGTCGGCCTGGTGGGCGAAAGCGGTTGCGGCAAATCCACTCTGCTGCGCGCCATACTGGCGCTGGAACCGCCCCAGGCCGGACGCGTCCGGGTCAAGGGCCGCGACATCACCGCCGCGCGCGGCGCTGCGCTGAAGGCTATACGCCGTGATATCCAGGTGGTGTTCCAGGACCCCTACGGCAGTTTCGACCCGCGCTGGAAGGTGCGCGATCTGGTCGCCGAAAACTTCCACCTGCTGGACGCCCGCCCCGACCCCTCGGAGGCCCGCCGCCGCATCGACGAAATGCTGGAGCGCGTGGGTCTGAACAGCAGCGCCGCCGACCGTTATCCGCATGAGTTCTCGGGCGGCCAGCGCCAGCGCATCGCCATCGCCCGCGCCCTGATCACCGAACCTTCTGTCATCTGTCTGGACGAAGCGGTCTCGGCCCTGGACGTCTCGGTCCGCGCCCAGGTGCTGGACCTGCTGGCCGACCTGTCGGATCGCCTGGGCCTGTCCTATCTGTTCGTCACTCATGACCTCGGCGTGGTGCGAACGGTGACGGATCGCCTGCTGGTCATGCAGGCCGGACAGATCGTCGAACAGGGCGAAACCGCCGCCGTCTTCGCCGCCCCCTCGCACCCCTATACGCAGAAACTTCTGGCGGCGACGCCGGATCTGGTCCGCAATCACGCTCTGGAAAAGGAAACAGTCGGATGAACCGCAGAACCGTCCTCGGCTCGGCCCTGATCGGCGCCGCCGCCTCCGCCGCCGGCGCCGGAGCCGCAAGCGCCAAACCGGCCGCTCAAACCGCCGCCCCCGCCTCGGGCCGCACCGGGCCGCTGAACCTGATCACCGATGTGGAGGGCATCAAGATCGGCCAGGCCCACGACGCCGACGTGCGCACCGGCGTCACCGTCATCCTGGCCGAAAAGCCGGCGACGGCCGCCGTGGACGTGCGCGGCGGCGGCCCCGCCGGGCGCGAAACCGACGTGCTGCGTCCCGAGAACCTGGTGCAGGAGGTGGACGCCATCATCCTGTCGGGCGGCTCGGTCTATGGCCTCGGCTCGGCCGACAGCGTCGCCGCCTGGATGGGGATGCGCGGGCGCGGCTATGGCATGGGCGGGGCGCCGGGCGTGCCCCCCTCGCCCATCATCCCGACCGCCTGCCTCTACGACCTGGCCAACGGCGGGAACAAGCAATGGGGGATGGAGCCGCCCTATCGCCGCCTGTCGGTCCAGGCGCTGGAGGCCGCCGGCGACCGCTTCGACCTGGGCACGGCCGGCGCGGGCTATGGCGCCGAAGCCGGGGCGCTGAAGGGCGGGATCGGCTCGGCCTCGGCGGTGATGGAATCCGGCTGGACCGTCGGCGCGGTCGTCGCGGTCAACAGCGTCGGCTCGGTCGTCGCGCCCGGCGGCAAGACCTTCTGGGCCGCCCCCTATGAGATCGGCGACGAGTTCGGCGGCCTGGGCGCCGCCGGCCTGCACGCCTCGGCCGAGGATTGGGGCCTGTCCAAGTTCCGCCCCCGCCCGCGCGAGAACACCACCATCGCCTGTATCGCCACCGATGTCGCCCTGACGCGGGTGGAATGCCTGCGCATGGCCATCATGGCCCAGGACGGCATGGCCCGCGCCATCCGCCCCAGCCACGCCCCCTTCGACGGCGACACCCTGTTCTGCCTGTCCACCGGCAAGAAACAGATCGACAGTCCGGCCCTGCGCCAGGTTGCGGTGGCCCAGCTGGGCAACGTCGCCGCCGACGTCCTGGCCCGCGCCGTCGCCCGCGGCGTCTATCACGCCACCAACTACCAGGGCGTGACCGGCAAGACCTGGCGAGAACTGTAGAGTTCGCGCCCCCAGAAAACTGGCGACTGCGCTGCATCCGAACAGCCGTCTCGTGGCCTCTTTTCGTATGACGCAACACCGCGTCGGGGGATCATCCGTGCCAATCGTCTTTTCCAGAACCACCGACTTCATCCGATCTTTCGCCGTGGCGGCCTTCGGCCTTTGGCTCGTCGCCGCCGCGCCCGCAGGCGCGCAGGACGCCCAGCGCATGGATCAGGTGGTGCGCGCTCAGAGCGAGGCCGACGCCTTTTCCGGCTCCGTCCTGGTCGCCAAGGACGGGCAGGTGCTGCTGGACCGGGGCTATGGCTTCGCCAACCGCGAGTGGCGCGCGCCCAACGACGGCGACACCAAGTTCCGTCTCGGCTCCCTGACCAAACAGTTCACGGCCGTGGCGGTCCTGATGCTGGCCGAACAGGGCAAGGTCGATCTGGACGCCCCGATCAAGACCTGGCTGCCGGACGCGCCCGCCGCGTGGGATTCGGTGACGCCGCGCCGGCTGCTGAGCCACACCGGCGGCGTGCCCGACTTCACCCGCTTTCCCGACTATGGCGCGTTGAAGACGCGGCCGACCACCGTGGCGGAACTGATCGCGCGCTTCAGCGGCCGGCCGCTGGACTTCCAGCCGGGCCAGAGGTTCGCCTATTCCAACTCGGGCTACATCCTGCTGACGGCGGTGATCGAGAAGGCCAGCGGCCAGACCTACGCCGACTTCGTGGCCGAACGCCTGTTCCGGCCCCTGGGCATGGCCGACAGCGGCTATGACCGGCACGATCTGGTCCTGCCGCGCCGCGCCTCAGGCTACGCCCCGTCGCCCGAGGGCGTGGTCAACGCCGACTATGTGGACATGAGCATCCCCCAGGGCGCGGGGGCCCTGTATTCGACGCCGCACGACCTGCTGAAATGGGAGCAGGGGCTGTTCGGCGGTCGCCTACTGAACGCGCAGTCGATGACGGCCCTGACGACGCCGGTGCTGAACGACTACGCCCTGGGCCTGGTGGTGAACCGTCGCCCGGACGGATCGACCCTGATCTGGCACAACGGCGCCATCGAGGGGTTCAACACCTATATGGCCTACGATCCCGAGGCGCGGATCGCCGTCGTCGTCCTGGGCAATCTGAACGGCTCTGCGCCGGACAAGCTGGGCGCCGATCTGGTGACGCTGGCGCGCGGCGGGACTGTGACCCTGGCCAGCGAACGTCGCGCCATCGCCCTGTCGCCCGAGGCCATGCAGGCCTATGTCGGCGTCTATCGCCTGGCGCCGACCTTCGCCCTGACGGTGTTCGTGTCGGCCGGCCGGCTGAAGGTCCAGGCCACGGGCCAATCGGCCCTGGACCTGAACGCCGAGAGCGCGGACGCCTTCTTCCTGACGGAGGTGGACGCCCGCCTGACCTTCACCCGCGACGACGCGGGCGCAGTGACGGGCGTGCTTCTGCACCAGAACGGCCGCGATCTGCCGGGCCGCAAGGACTAAGGCCGAAAGCGGCCTGCGATCAGCCTTCGAACGCCGTCAGGATCGGACAGGGACCGCGTGTCGCCCCGGCGCAGCGATCGGCCAGGATCGTCAGGGAGGCGCGCGCGGACTGAAGCTCGGCGATGCGGCGGTCAAGGTCGGCGATCCGCGCCTGAGCCAGGGCGCGCGCCCGAGCGTGGTCATGGCCCGCATCCAGGGCCAGCAGTTCGCCGATCTGCTCCAGGGTGAAACCCGCGCCCTGGGCCGCGCGTATGAAGCGCAGGCGACGGATTTCGCTGGGGCCGTAGCGGCGCACGCCGCCCGCCCCGTCCGGCTTCGGCATCAGCCCGCGCCGTTGATAGTAGCGCACCGTCTCCACCCCGACGCCGCCGGCGCGGGCAAGGCCCGCGATGGTCGTATTCGTCATGTCTTGACTCCGTACCATGGTCCGCACCCCAGATAGGGTCCGACCCTGGAAAGCCAAGTCGAAGGACCGCCCCGATGACCGCCGCCAAGACCGCCGTTCTCTATCGCATGGTGATGGACAAGCACGTCTGCCCCTGGGGCCTGCGTGCGCGCCACCTGCTGAAAAGCGAAGGCTATGTGGTCGACGACCGCTGGCTGACGACGCGAGAGGCGACGGACGCCTTCAAGGCCGAGCACGACGTCAAGACCACGCCCCAGATCTTCATCGACGGGCGGCGTATCGGGGGCTACGACGACCTGCGCCGTTTCCTGGGCAAGCCGGTCAAGGACAAGAACGCCAAGACCTATACGTCGGTGCTGGTCGTCTTCGCCGTCACCGCCCTGATGGCCGTCGCCGCCAGCTTCGCGGGCGGAACCCTTGTGACCATGCGGACGCCGGAATGGTTCATCGCCTTCTCCATGTGCGCCCTGGCGATGCTGAAGCTGCGCGACCTGGACGGGTTCGCCACCATGTTCCTGGGTTATGACGTCCTGGCCAAACGCTGGCTGCCCTATGCCTATGTCTATCCGTTCGTGGAGCTGGGCGCGGGCGTGCTGATGATCGCGGGCGTGCTGAACTGGCTGTCGGTTCCGGCGGCGCTGGTCGTCGGGGTCATCGGCGCCTGGTCGGTGTTCAAGGCCGTCTATATCCAGAAGCGCGAGCTGAAGTGCGCCTGCGTCGGCGGCGACAGCAATGTTCCGCTGGGTTTCCTGTCCCTGACCGAGAACCTTATGATGATCGCCATGGCGGCGTGGATGGGCTGGATGGCCTGGGGGTGAACGCCGCGGGCCGCGCAACCATCCGCCGACGCCGCCGTTTTCCCAGCGAACATCAACATCCGAAAGAATCCTCCATGCCCCGCCTTGCCCGTCTGACCTGCGCCGCCGCCGCCCTGGCCCTGGCCTTGCCCGCCACCGTGGGCGCGGGCGCGGCCTCGGCCCAGACCACGCCGCGCGCCGAGGACCAACTGGGGGCCCTGGTCGGCGCCCTGTTCGGGGATCGGCTGGGCCTGTCGGCGATGGATCAGGCGTGGCTGAGGGGCGGGCGCCCGCTACGCGACGGTCAGAACCAGTTCACCAGCCGCATCGATTCCAGCGTGCGCTCCGGGGCCGTGTCTGCGTCGGCAGCGACGCGTCTGCGCGCCGACTATAGCGGTCTGGTCGATCTGGAGGCGCGCTATGCCGCCGACGGTCGGATCACCGCCCAGGAGCGGACCGATCTTAACAGCCGCTACAACGCTCTGATCCAGACCTTGGATTCCGGCGCGACCGGCTATGGCGAGACGGGCGGGGCCGCCGCCGGTCGCGCCGCCTTCGAAAGCCGGGTGGACGCCGCGGTCGCCGCACGTCGCCTGACCCGCACGGAGGCCACGCGACTGAAGGCCGACTATCAGGCCGTGATCCAGCTGGAGACCCGCTATCAGGCGGACGGCGTCCTGAGCGCCAGCGAGCGCGCCGATCTGGACAGCCGCCTGGACGCCCTGGACGCGCGCGTCGGCGACAGCCCCAACGCCACGACCCCGGCGATGACGGCGCGCCAACGTCTGGTCGCCCTCGACACGACCGTCACGACCTCGGAACGCGCCGGCCGCATCACCCGCGCCGAAGCGGCCGACATCCGCGTCGAACTGGGCGACCTGCAAAGGCTGGAGACGGCCTATGCGCGCCTCAACGTCTCGGCCGACGACAGCGCCTATCTGGACCGCCGCATCGGCGAGCTGGAAAGCCGCGCCCGGCGCTGACGAAACGGCCTGATCGGGCCGACCTTGACTTCACGTGCTGGAGGGCGCATCTACGCTGCATCGCACAATCGCGATCTCTGGCGTCTCCAGCGCGTGTGGGTCCGCTTTCGGACCTGACTGTAGCAGCCGCCGGCTCATCATATTCATTCGCTGCCCGGACACGCGGGGCGGCGCCCGATCCACCCCGCAGGCCCGCTGTCGCAGGCCCCGTCGGGACTGGCGGTGCGCGGCCCGACGGCGTCATGCCATGGCCGATGCGCGTCGCCGCACGCGAAAGACATAGCTATGAGCACCACCTTCGAATCCATGGGCCTGAACAAGGCCCTTCTCCAAGCTCTATCCTCGACCGGCTACGTCAAGCCGACCCCGATTCAGGAAAAGGCCATCCCCGACGTCATGGCGGGCAAGGACTTGCTGGGCATCGCCCAGACCGGCACAGGCAAGACCGCCGCCTTCGCCCTGCCGATCCTGCATCGCCTGGCCGAGAACCGCACCCCGCCCGTGCCGCGCACCACGCGCGCCCTGATCCTGAGCCCCACGCGTGAGCTGGCGACCCAGATCGGCGACAGCTTCAAGGCTTACGGCGCGCACCTGGGCTTCCGGGTCGCGGTCATCTTCGGCGGCGTGAAATACGGCGCCCAGGAGCGGGCCCTGCAACAGGGTCTGGACATCCTGGTCGCCGCGCCCGGCCGCCTGTTGGACCACATCCAGCAGAAGACCCTGGACCTGTCCTCGACCGAAATCTTCGTCCTGGACGAGGCCGATCAGATGCTGGACCTGGGCTTCATCAAGCCGATCCGTCAGATCGTCAGCCGCATGCCGGCGCGCCGTCAGAACCTGTTCTTCTCGGCCACCATGCCGACCGAGATCGGCAAGCTGGCGGGCGAACTGCTGAAGGACCCGGTCAAGGTCCAGGTCACGCCGCAATCGACCACGGTGCAGCGCATCAGCCAGTCGGTCGTCTATATCGAACAGGGCAAGAAGCGCGCCCTGCTGACCGAAATGTTCAGCGACCCGGAATACAAGCGCTGCCTGGTCTTCACCAAGACCAAGCACGGCGCCGACAAGGTCGCGGCCTATCTGGAAGCCGGCGGCGTCGAGGCCGGCGCCATCCACGGCAACAAGTCCCAGCCCCAGCGTGAACGCACCCTGGAAGCCTTCAAGAAGGGCAAGCTGCGCGTCCTGGTCGCCACCGACATCGCCGCGCGCGGCATCGACGTGGACGGCGTCTCGCACGTGGTGAACTTCGAACTGCCGCATGTGCCGGAAAGCTACGTCCACCGCATCGGTCGCACCGCGCGGGCGGGCAAGGACGGCACGGCCGTCAGCTTCGTCGCCGGCGACGAGATGAAGCTGCTTCGTGACATCGAAAAAGTCACGCGCCAGAAAATCCCGGCTATCGACCGTCGCAATGACAGGCAGCTGGCGGCCCTGGACGCCTCAATTATGGCCGCCGGGGTGGCCAAGAAGGCGACCCTGCCCGAACGCGAAGGCGGCGAACGCAACGAAGGCGGCCGGGGTGGTCGCGGCCGTCGCAACCCGCACCGCGACGGCGTGCGTCCGGAAGGCGGCGGTCAACCTCATCGTCAGCGCCGCAACCGTCCCGGGGGCGAGGTGGCGGCGGCGCGCCCCGAGAAGACCTACAATCCCATGGCTGGCGAGAAGACCACCGCGCGCGAACCCCGCCAGCAAGAGCCCCGTCCGGTCGCCGAGATGAAGCGCCGCCCCCGTCGCCGCCCTTCGAATGGCGGCAAGGGCTACGGCGCCGCCAAGGGGTGATCTGAGAGACCTCGCTTTTCAGACCCTATGGGCAAAGAAGAACGGCGGCGCCTTTGCGGGCGCCGCCGTTCTCATGTCAGCCGGGGCTGAACGGACTTAGAAGCTCCAGGTCGCGCCCAGCGAGAAGCCGACGCCCGAGCCCTGAGCCTCGCCGCGCAGGTTCGAGACGACCAGGCCGTTGCCATAGACGTCGCGGGTGTCGTTGATCGCGGCGTCGCTGATGTCGATGTAGGTCACGGCGCCGTCGAAGGTCATCGAACCCACGGTCTTGGACAGGCCGGCGGCGTAGAGCCAACGGTCGCCGTCGGGGATGCGGGCGGTGCGGTGATCGTCCGGGGTCGGGGTCGGGTCGTAGCCGACGCCCGCGCGGAAGGTCATGGTCGGATCGATCTTGTAGTCGAAGCCGACCGCGCCGGTGGTGACGTCGTCATAGTCCTGAACGATGGTCGAGGCGCCGTTGGCGCCGTAGTTGACGCGGATGGCGTCGAACTTGCTCCAGCCGATCTGGTTGACCTGGGCGTTCAGGGTCAGGCGGTCGTTGACGGCGTAGCGGGCCGAGACGGTCGCGTACCAGGGGGTGGTGAACTTGGCCGTGCCGTCGGCCGAGACGTTGGCGCCGGCCAGCAGACCCGTCAGGCCCGAGATGTTCACCGTGCCGTCCAGCTCGTGCTTGATTTCCGAGCGGTAGGCCACGCCCAGGTCCAGCTTGCCGAAATGCATCTGGGCGCCGGCGTTCCAGCCGTAGTTCCAGCCGTCGCCTTCCAGCTGATTGCGGCCATCGGTCGAGGGCGAGATGACATAGGCGGGCGACAAGACGGCCGGGACCGGCACGTTCGGCAGGGCCGAAGACAGGGTCGCCTTGGCGTACTGGGCGTCGAAACCGGCGCCGATGTCCAGCCAGTCCGTGACCTTCATGGCGCCGACCAGACTGACGTTGGCCGAGCGCAGCTCGGACGTCAGGGCGTCGTAGCGGGCGAAGTCGTCCGGCAGATATTTGGTGGTGAAATTGTAGGGCGCCTGGACGGCCAGACCGACGTTGAAGCGGTCGCCGATCGGCATGGAAACGGCGAAGTTCGGCACGATGCCGCTTTCGACCACGTCATGGACGTGCGGGTCGCCGTTGACCGCCTTGGTCGAACTGACGACGCCCACGCCGGTGACGGGGATGTTGTAGGTCAGGGTCGAGCCGCGGTCGTCGACGCTGGAATCCAGGATCAGGCCGTGCATGCCGACATAGACTTCGCGCGACGTGCCGGCGATGGCGGCGGGGTTCCACCACAGCGACTGGACGCCCTTGTCGGCGGCGACGCCGGCGTTGGCGCGACCCTGGCCGCGGGTCGATTGTTCCTGAACATAGAAGGAGCCGGCCATGGCCGGGGCGGCGACGCCGGCCAGAAGGGCGGTCGTCAGGGCGGCGCCGCCGAAGCGGACGAGATTCCTGGGGGTCATTACCTAATCCTGATTTTACTGCCCCGCCGTTATGCGCGGCGGGTGTTCGGGGAGAGACTTTGCCGCAGCGCGCTCGACACGAAAGCGTTGCATGCGCGACCGCCCTCGGACTTCATCGGGGCGAAACTGTGTCCCGGACGCCGCACACGATCACACCCGCGCGAGGTTACGCGACGGCAGGTTCGACCCGCCTTCTTTGAACCGACGCAACGCACGCCCAGCCTTGCCGCAAGGGAAGGAAATCTTCACCGCCTCATAAACGCCTTGCCTATCCGTGCTAGGATCGCCATCTGAGCCTGTCTCTGTCGCAGATCGCAATCATGTACGAAACGCCCGAAATCGAAACCGACGTCCTGGTCCGCTCCAGCGCCATCCGCATCCACACCCCCGAGGATTTCGAGGGCATGCGCAAGGCCGGCCGCCTGGTCGCCGAAGCCCTGGACATGATCGCCGCCCATGTGAAGCCGGGCGTGACGACCGGCGCCATCGACGACCTGATCCGCGAGTTCACCCTGGACCACGGCGGCCTGCCGGCCTGTCTGGGCTACAAGGGCTATGAGAAGACGGTCTGCACCTCCATCAACCACGTCGTCTGCCACGGCATTCCCGGCGACAAGGTTCTGAAGGACGGCGATATCGTCAACATCGACCACACAGTGATCGTCGCCGGCTGGCACGGCGATTCCAGCCGCATGTATGCGGTGGGCGAGATCAACGCCCGGGCCAAGCGCCTGATCGACGTGACCTATCAGTCGCTGGATCTGGGCCTGGAACAGGTCAAGCCGGGCAATACGTTCGGCGACATCGGCTTCGCCATCCAGAAGTTCGTCGAGGCCCAGCGCATGAGCGTGGTGCGCGACTTCTGCGGCCACGGCATCGGCCGCATCTTCCACGACAGCCCCAACGTCCTGCACTATGGCCGCAAGGGCGAAGGCGCCGTGCTGAAGCCCGGGATGTTCTTCACCGTCGAGCCTATGGTGAACCTGGGCAAGCCCCACGTTAAGGTCCTGTCCGACGGCTGGACCGCCGTGACCCGCGACAAGTCCCTGTCCGCCCAGTGCGAACACACCATCGGCGTGACCGAGGACGGACTGGAAATCTTCACCGCGTCGCCGGCCGGCCTGTTCCGCCCGAACTGACCCCTCCGAACCGAACCCCTTGATCCCCGCTCGCATTCCGCACAGGTTGTGCGCGAGCGGGAGGGGTCATGCTCGACGACACGACGCCTGGGACCGAAGCGCCCCAGCCAAAGCCCAGGTCCAAGCCCCGCCACAGCGGCCATCGCGACCGCTTGCGCGAGCGGGCGGCGAAGGGGGGACTGGGCGCCCTGCCCGACTATGAGCTGCTGGAGTTGCTGTTGTTCCGCAGCGTGCCCTACAAGGACACCAAGCCGCTGGCCAAGGATCTGCTGGCGCGGTTCGGCGGCTTGGAGGGCATCGGGGCGGCCAGTCATGAGGCGGTCGAGGATCAGGTCGCGCGGTCCATGGGCTATGTCGCCGGCAAGGCGACGCGGGCGGTGGCGCTGGACCTGCAACTGATCTTCGACGTGACGCGGCGGATCGCGCGCGAGCCTACGGCGAAACGGCCGGTGATATCGTCGTGGACGGCGCTGCTGGCCTATGTGCGCGTCGCCCTGCAGCACGAACCGCGCGAGCAGTTCCGGGTGCTTTATCTGGACAAGAAGAACCAGTTGATCCTGGACGAGGTGCAGAACCGGGGCACGGTGGATCATGCGCCGGTCTATCCGCGCGAGGTGGTGCGGCGCGCGCTGGAGCTGTCGGCCAGCGCCCTGATCCTGGTCCACAACCATCCGTCCGGCGACCCCACGCCCAGCCGCGCCGACGTGGAGATGACGAAACAGGTTGTGCAGGCCGGCCGTCCGCTTAACGTCGAGGTGCACGACCATCTGGTCGTCGGCCGCGACGGCGTGGCCAGCTTCAAGCAATTGGGACTGATGTGAACCACGCCCCTCTGACCACCGACCGCCTGGTCCTGAGACCTGTCGGCGTCGGCGATCTGCCCGACCTGACGACGCTGTGGAAGAACGAGGATTTCACCCGCCACATCATGGGTCGCGCCCTGTCGGAAGAGGAAATCTGGTTCCGTCTGCTGCGCGACCTGGGTCACTGGACCGCCGTGGGCTACGGCAACTGGACCGTCCGGCTGCGCGAAGGCGGCGACTATGTCGGCAGCGTGGGGGTGTTCGACTATCGCCGCGATCTGGACCCGCCGTTCGACGCGCCCGAACTGGGCTGGGGCATGGCGCCGGCGTTCCAAGGGCGGGGCTATGCGGCCGAGGCCCTGACCACCGTGCTGGACTGGGTCGACCGTCTCCTGGCCGCGCCCCGCACCGTCTGCATGATCGCCCCCGAAAATCTGGCCTCGCTGAAGCTGGCGGCGCGGGTCGGATACCGCGCCTATGCGACCGCGACCTACAAGGATCATGCGGTCCAGCTGTTCGAACGGCCTCGGGCCGGGGCGTAGTCAGCCATTAAGGTTTATGCGGCAGGCTGTGTGGCGAACATATCGCCCCGCGTCCGCCTGCCCCGAATCCGGCCAGAGTCCGCTCAGAGTCCGCCCCATGCCCATGTCCGTCGAAACCCTGCGACAGCATCTTGCCGACGCCTTTCCCGACGCGGAGATCGCGATCGAGGATCTGGCCGGCGACGGCGACCACTATCGCGCGCGCATCGTCTCGACCGCCTTCGCCGGGGTGCCGCGCGTGCGCCAGCATCAGATGGTCTACGCCGCGCTGAAGGGCCAGATGGGCGGCGAACTGCACGCCCTGGCGCTCGAAACCGCCGCTCCGGGAGGCTGATCCATGCGCTATCGTCCCTTCGGCGCGACCGGCACCGCCGTTTCCAGCATCACCCTCAGCTTCGGCGACGCGGCCCTGGCGCGCGGGCGCAAGGCGGGGCTGGAGCTGATCTATTCCGCCCTGGAGGCCGGGGTGAACACCTTCCGGCTGGAAACCGCCGACCCGGTCGCCGCCGAGGTGCTGGGCGAGGCCCTGTCCTATGTCGATCGCGCCCTGGTGTGCGTGATCCTGACGCTGGGCGTCGGCTATGGCCGAGGCCCCGATCGCGACTTTTCGGCCGAGGGCATGACCGGCGCCATCGACCGGGCCCTGCATTTCTCCGGCCTGGGCTGGGTCGATCTGGCCCTGTTGCAGGAACCCGGCCAGCACGAACTGCCACAGGCGTCGTTGCAGGCGCTGAAGACCATGCGGGCGACCGACCGCATCAAGCTTCTGGGCGTGGCGGGCGGCGGCGAGGTGATGGACGCCTATGTCTCCACCGGCGCCTTCGACGTCCTGGCCACGCCGCTGGACATCAACGTCGACTGGCGCATCCGCAACCGCATCCGTTCGGCGCGCGAACAGGACATGGCGGTCTTCGCCTACGACTATTTCCACGACCGGCGCCATCGCGCGCCCGACGAGCCGATCTTCAAGAAGGGTCTGTTCGGCCTGGGCAAGGCCAAGCGGCCGCCCGACACGCCGCAGAAGGACGCCTTCGGCTTTCTGTATCGCACCCAGGGCTGGACGGCCGAGGCCATCTGCCTGGGCTATGTGCTCAGCGACCCTTCGGTCTCCAGCGTCATCGTGCGGGCCGACGATCCCGAGCGCCTGGCGATCCTGACCGCCGTGCCCGAGCGCGACATGCCGCCCGGCCTGGCCGCCCAGATCGAAATGGCCCGCGTCGTCGCCAACGCCGCGGCCTGACGTCCCCCCGGATCACGCCCTCGCGCCTTGACCTGAGCTCCCCGTCTCCCTAGCTGACGGGCTTCACGAAAGGCTCTGAACCGTGACCGACACCGCTTCCGCCGACCCCGTCCACGCCTTCATCGGCGACACCGTCGCCCAGCACGACGTGGTGCTGTTCATGAAGGGCACACCGGACCAGCCGCGTTGCGGCTTCTCCTCCCTGGCGGTGCAGATTCTGGACCATGTCGGCGCCAACTTCGTGGGCGTGGACGTGCTGCAGGACGAAGCCCTGCGCGAAGGCATCAAGACCTTCACCGACTGGCCGACCATTCCCCAGCTCTATGTGAAGGGCGAGTTCGTCGGCGGCTCGGACATCATCCGCGAGATGTTCCAGGCCGGCGAGCTTCAGGCCCTGATGGCCGAGAAGGGCGTCGCGCTGGGCGAGGCCTGATGGCCCGCGCCGTCCTGACGCCGCGCGAGGACCGCGAGGTCTTCGTTCTTCCGCTGGAGGTCCGGCCGGAACACATCGACGCCAACGGACACGTCAACAACGTCGTCTATGTCGGCTGGCTGCAGGATGCGGGCACGGCCCATTGGAACGCGCGCTTTTCCGAGGACGACCGCGCCAGGTGGTCGTGGGTCGCGACCCGGCACGAGATCGACTATCTGCGCGGCATAGAGCCCGGCGCGACGGGCGTGGTCGCCCGCACCTGGGTCGGCGAGCCGCACGGCCCGCGCTTCAACCGCTATGTCCGCATCGAGGACGCCCAGGGCCGCGTCTGCGCCCAGGGCGTCACCGAATGGGTGCTGGTGGACGCCGCGACCCTGAGGCCGCAGCGTATTCCGCCGGCGATGCTGACCGTTTTCGAGACTACTTCAGCGGATTCATGATCCGCGCCGGCGTGCCGGGCTCAAGACCCAGGTCCGCATAAGACCAGCGCAGTTCGACGCCGTCGGGCGCCAGCGCCTTGCACAGATCCGGCTTGGTGCGACGCAGGGTGATCTCGACCGGAGAACCGTCCGACACCAGAACCTCGAAGTCCGACGCCTGGGTGCAGCCGTTGGAATCGACCCGCGCGACAAGGGCGCCGTCGATGAAGCGGGCCTGACGGATCGCCTCGCCTGCGGGCGCGTCGTTGCGCGTGACGTTGACCGCCACCTTCTCCCCGGCGTCGCTGTCATAGATGACGCAAGCCGACAGCAGCGGGGTCGCCAGGACCGCGACGGCCAGCCCCTTTATCACGGCGCGCATTATTGACCCGCGGGGGCGGTGACGACGCGGGTGGTCGGCTTTTCGGTCGAGACGATGATGCAGCCCGACAACAGCGGGGCGGCGATGGCGATGGCGAGAGCGAGACGAAGCATTGGTGTGTTCCCCAGTTGAAGCTTGACCCTTTCTTCGCGCGTCGCCCGGTTCCAGGCACGTGAATTTTCAGCAAGGCAGGTGAACAATCGGAAAGGTGCGTCTTGATCGCGGCCCAAGGCGGCTTAGCTGGGAAATCTCTCCCGCCGTTCCGGACGCCCCCCATGAGCCTGCTGTTCTCGCCCCGAAGCATCGGCCCTCTGACGCTGAGGAACCGCGTGATCATTGCGCCCATGTGCCAGTATTCGGCGATCGACGGCGTACCCCAGCCCTGGCACGCCCAACACCTGGGCAAGATGGCGATCTCGGGCGCGGCGGCCGTCATCGTGGAGGCGACGGGCGTCGAGGCGGCGGGCCGGATCACGCCGGACGATGTCGGCCTGTGGAACGACGCGCAGGCCGACGCCTTCGCCGACATCCTGAAGGGAATTCGCACCTATTCGGATACGCCCATCGGGGTGCAACTGGCCCATGCGGGGCGCAAGGCCTCCACCAGCGCGCCGTGGAAGGGCGGCGGCGCCCTGGCGACCGAGGACGGCGCCTGGGAGACCTACGCTCCGTCCGCCCTGCCCTTCCGCGACGACTGGCACACGCCCACGGCCATGACCGAGGCGGACATGGACCGGATCGTGGCCGCCTTCGCCGACGCGGCCCGTCGGGCCGATCAAGCCGGCTTCGACTTCGTCGAACTGCACGCCGCCCATGGCTATCTGCTGTGCGAGTTTCTGTCGCCCCTGTCGAACCGGCGCACCGACGCCTATGGCGGCTCGGCCGAGAACCGCGCGCGCTTTCCGCTCAGGGTCGCCCAGGCCGTCCGCGACGCCTGGCCCCGGACCAAGGCGCTGGGCGCGCGCTTCAACGGCTCGGACTGGGTCGAGGGCGGGGTGGCGCTGGACGAGGTCACGGCCTTCGGCCAGGCCCTGCACGCCATCGGCTACGACTATCTGCACCTGACCAGCGGCGGCAACGTGCCGCGCGCCGCCATCCCCGGCGACCAGCCCGGCTATCAGGTCGCGTTCGCCGAGGCGATGAAGGCCGCCGCGCCCCAGGCGACGGTCATGGCCGTGGGCCTGATCTTCGACCCACAACAGGCCGAGGCCATCGTGGCGTCCGGCCAGGCGGACCTGGTCGCCATCGCCCGCGCGGCGCTGGACGATCCGAACTGGCCGCATCACGCGGCCGTCGCCCTGGGCGCGTCAGAAGATCTGCCGTTGCAATATCAGCGGGCCGGCAAGGGCGCCTGGCCCGGCTACGGCCGATCCGTTTGAGACCTCAGGCCGCGTCGCGACGGGGGCGGGACGGGATCGGAGCCTCCCCTTCGGTCCACAACGCAAGGGCGGCGTCGGGAATATGGCTGTCGGCGATGGGCTTGGGCCGCCCCAGAAGATAGCCCTGCGCCTCGTCGCAGCCCTGCTCGCGCAGGAAGTGAAGTTGCTCCAACGTCTCGACCCCCTCGGCCAGGACCGGGATATCCAGGCTTTCGCCCAGGGCCAGGACAGCGCGGATGATGGCCGCCGACTGCGGCCCGCCGTCCAGTTCGGACATGAAGGACCGGTCCAGCTTGATCTTGTCGAACGGGAAGGCCCGCAGGGTCGAGAGCGATGAATAGCCGGTGCCGAAATCGTCCATCGCCACCGAAACGCCCAGCAATTTCAACTGGCGCAGGATGTGGGTCGTGCGGTCCAGGTCGGCGATCATCGCCGTTTCCGTGATTTCCAGCTCCAGCCGCGACGGCGACAGGCCGGTCTCCACCAGCACTTGATGCACCAGACGCGGCAGGTCGACGTGACCCAGCTGGATCGGCGACAGATTGACGGCGATCTTGTGCGGCTCGGCCCAGCCGGCCGCCTCGGCGCAAGCCTTGCGCAACACCCACTCGCCGATCGGCAGGATCAGGCCGCTCTCCTCGGCCAAAGGAATGAAGTCGGCCGGAGAGACGAAGGTCCCGTCGGGCTGGACCCAGCGCAGCAGCACTTCATAGCCGGTCACTTCGCCGGTATCGACGGCGGCCTGCACCTGCCAGGCCAGGCTGAACTGGTCCTGATCCAGGGCCTCGCGTAGTTGTTGGACCATGCGGCGACGTTCGCGCACGGCCTTGTCCATCTCCTCCTCGTAGAAACAGACACGGTCGGTCAGCGAGGCCTTGGCCCGATACATGGCCAGGTCGGCGTTGTTGATCAGGGCCGACATCTCCACGGCGTCATCCGGCCAAAGCGCGATGCCGACGCTGGCGCCGCACGAAACCTCGGCGTGGTCCAGATCCACAGGGGCGACGATGGCTGCACGCAGCCGGTCGGCCAGATCGCGCGCATCTCCACGCGCCTGGACGGGGATGACGGCGACGAATTCGTCCCCGCCCAGACGCGCGATGAACTCACCGGGCTTCAGGCAGGCCTTCATTCGCTCGGCGATCTTGACCAGCAACTGGTCTCCGGCGGCGTGACCATGGATGTCGTTAACCTCCTTGAACCGATCCAGATCGATGGCCAGCAGGGCGACCCTGTCGTGGATGGACGCATCGCAAGTCTGGCGGCTCAGCAGTTCCAGGAAGGAAGCGCGATTGGGCAGGCCTGTCAGGCTGTCGTTGCGCGCCAGATGGGTGATGCGGCGTTCCTGGGCCAGGCGCGCGCGCAGGTCGCGCAACGCATAGATCATCAGTGGAAGGCCGCCCTCTGGGGCGTCGCGACGTACCGCGATCTCGACCGGAATGGAACGGCCGTCGCCCAGGTCCAGCGCGGCCTGTGTCAGGGCGCCGACGGACAGGGTGTCGATAAACAACGCGTCCCGTTGGGCGATCCAGCGCGACAGACGCTCCCCGACCAGGGCGTCGTGCGCCACACCCACCATGTCCGCGAAGGCGGCGTTGGCGGCCAGGATACGGCCGTCCTGCTCCACCACCATGCCATCGACGCTCCCCTCGACCAGGTGTTCCAGCCGCGCCCGTGCGTGGGCGCGGAACTGCATGTCCAGGGCGTGGCTGGACAAGCCGGTGCCAAGAACCAGCAGGCCGACGCCAGCGACGGCGAAAGCCATGACCATTCGAGCGTCATCGCCAGTGACCTGGCCCGCATCGGGCGCGAAAGGGATCACGGTCATGGCCGCCATGCCGGTGAAGTGCAGCACCACGATCCCGCCGACCATCAGCAGGGCTCCAGGCCAGGTGGCGCCGTTGCGGCCCGCCCGGCGCGTCACCTCGAACGCCGACGCGCCCAGAAGCACGGCCCCGACGACGGAGGCGGCGACATAGGCCGCCGACCAGTGAATCACGCCTTCGACCGCGAAGGCGGCCATGCCCAGATAGTGCATGGAGACCACCGCCAGACCGAACACTCCGCCGCCCAGCATGGCCGAGGCGCGCGGGCGTCGCGCCCCGATCCACAGCCCGATGGCGCTGCCCAAGATGGCCACGCCCAGCGACAGCCCCGTCAACAGCGGCTCATAGGCGACCTCGACCCCAGGCTGATAGGCGATCATGGCCACGAAATGGGTGCACCAGATGGTCGCGCCGGTGGCGACCGCCCCCATGAAGGTCCACGCGGGTCGTGCATTTTTCTCAGCGAAACAGAGACGCTGAAACAGTCGAACAGTGATGGAAGAGCCGATCAGGCAAATAAAAGCCGCCAAAACAACCAGCGGTATATTGTGTTGTTCAGTCAAGCACGAAAAGAAACGCATCGTTGTACCAGGAAGGAGGATCGGTCCACCTCCATAGGGACAGTTGCTTAATGGGGGCCGCCTAAACAGGCCTAACGACGCCCTAACGCGGCGGCGACAAGCCTCAGGTCTGGGGCAGTTGATAGGGATTGTTGACGCTGACGGGAGAGCCGGGCTTGAGGCCCAGTTCTTCGAACGACCACTTCAGTTCGACCCCCTCGGCGCGGTTGTCGCGGCATTTGTCCTCGTCGATGCGGCGCAGGGTGATGACGGCGTTGCCGCCTTGCAGGCTGACGATGGGGATCAGGTCTTCCTTGCGGGTGCAGCCGTTGGAGCTGACCCAGAAGACGGCCTGATCCTTGGTGAAGGCGGCGGCGTGGATCGGCTCCAGCGCGCCCGGCATGCCGGCGGTCGAAACGGTCCGTTCGCCGGAGGTGGCGCAGGCGGCCAGGCCGGCCGATGCGGCGGCGATCACAGCCAAGCGTTTCATGATGGAGTCGTGCAACAGACGACCTCCCCTGCCTCGAAGCCTGAACCGGCCGAGAATGCGCCTGTTCGCCCCTGGAGGGAACAGGATAAAAAAACGAAGGGCCCCGGACGAATCCGAGGCCCTCCAAACTCAAATCCAGAAGCGGCTCAAGTAGGCCGAAGGCCGATAGCCGCTCTGAAAAAGCTTCGCTTACGAAGCGTAGTATTCGACGACCAGGTTCGGTTCCATCTTCACCGGGTACGGCACGTCCGACAGTTCCGGAACGCGGACGTAGCGAACGGCGAACGAACGGTCCGACAGCTCCAGATAATCCGGCACATCGCGTTCCGACGACTGCTGGGCTTCCAGCACCAGGGCCATGTTGCGCGACTTTTCCTTCACCGAGACGACGTCGTCCGGCTTCACGCGGTAGGAGCCGATGTCCACCTTCTTGCCGTTGACCAGGACGTGGCCGTGGCTGACGAACTGGCGGGCGGCCCAGACGGTCGGGACGAACTTGGCGCGATAGACGATGGCGTCCAGGCGCGATTCCAGCAGGCCGATCAGGTTTTCCGAGGTGTTGCCCTTGCGGCGCGTCGCCTCGTCATAGGTCTTGGCGAACTGCTTCTCGGTGATGTTGCCGTAGTAGCCCTTCAGCTTCTGCTTGGCCTTCAGCTGCAGGCCGAAGTCGGAAACCTTGGACTTGCGGCGCTGGCCGTGCTGGCCGGGGCCGTAGGACCGCTTGTTGACCGGCGACTTGGCGCGGCCCCACAGGTTTTCACCCATGGCGCGGTCGATCTTGTACTTGGCGCTGTGGCGCTTGGACATTCTATTCTCTTTTCACACGATGCGGCCCGGCGTCCCCTCGATTGGGAATGCGATCTCAACGGCGGTCCACGCATCTTCCGTCATCAATCCCGCCTGCGGCGAACCGAGACGTGGAAGGCGGCGCTTATGGCCATGCCGGCCCTCGGAGTCAAGCCGGACAGGCCGTTAAGCACGATGGCGCGGAACCATCGTCCGGCCCCGCCCTTCCTATGGCGTCGAATGGAATCCTGCGCGGGAAAGGAGGATTGGAATGCGACCCGAAGACAAGAGCTTTCAGACCGGCCTGTCCGACCGGGGCCTGGAGATCCTGAAACGCCGGCTGGTCGATCTGGTCGAGCCGCTGAACGACCATCAGCTGCTGGATTTAGCCGACGGCATCCACGAGATGCTGCGTCAGCGCCGGGCGGTGCGCCAGCACCACGTCGAACGGATGAAAGACAAGGCCGGGCACGCCGTGAACCTGCTGATCTGACGAAAAACGCCCGCCGGAGACCGTCCGGCGGGCGTCTTCTTTACAGGGCGCGGCGCGCCTTACTTGGCGGCGTCGTACAGGGCGTTGACCTTGTTCCAGTTCACCACCGACCAGAAGGCCTTCAGATAGTCGGCGCGGCGGTTCTGGTACTTCAGGTAATAGGCGTGCTCCCAGACGTCGGCGGCCAGCAGCACCGCGCCCTTCTCCTCGGCCAGGTCCATCAGCGGATTGTCCTGGTTCGGCGTGGAGGTGATCTTCAGCTTGCCGTCCTGGAGGATCAGCCAGGCCCAGCCCGAACCGAACTGGCCCGCGCCGGCGGCGTCGAAATCGGCCTTGAACTTGTCCAGTCCGCCCAGTTCGGCGTCGATCTTGGCGGCCAGCTCGGCCGAGGGCTCGCCCGTCTGGCCCTGCGGCGCCAGCAGTTCCCAGAACAGGCTGTGGTTCCAATGGCCGCCGCCGTTGTTGCGCACGGCCTTGGGCAGTTTGGAGATGTTGGCGAACAGCTCTTCCAGCGACTGGCCCTGCAGGGCGGCGTCGGCGTCCACCGCCTTGTTCAGATTGTCGACATAGGCCTGGTGATGCTTGTCGTGGTGGAAGGTCATCGTCTCCTTGTCGATGGCCGGCTCCAGGGCGTCATAGGCGTAGGGCAGCGGGGGCAGGGTGAAGGCCATGAGCAGGCTCCTTTTCGACAGAATTCCGATGGGCTTCAGATAGGCGCCCGTTCGTGAAACCCAAGCGACAGAGCCCGGATTCGTTCCCGCTTATTCGGGCAGAACGGTCAAGCTGGCAAGTTCGACTTCAGGCAGTCGCGCACGGCCCGTTTCAGGTCGCCGGGCGCATTGGGTTCGTCCACCCCTTCGGCGGCGAAGACGGCCTTGACCGCCGCGTCCAGACCCTTGGGCAGGGCCTCGACAACGCGGCGCTGGCCCTTGTCGTGCAGGCAGAAACCCACCTCGCGGCAGAGGGCGGCGAACATCGGTTCGTAAGGATCGAGAGCGCTCATGGCGCCCCTGTATCATCAGGGAAGAAGACGCGACAGCCAGTGCAGCAGGTTCAGCGCGAACTGCTGGTCGTCATGCCCCGGCGTATTCAGTCCCATCGCGCGCGGTGGGCGCCCATCGGGAAAGCGCACCACCTGCGCGGTCAGCATTCCCGCCTCGCCCAGCACGACCACCCGACCGCGCCCGAAGGCGAACGCCAAACCCTGCGCGGGAAGGGCGGGACGCGACAGTTCGGTCGTCACGATCCTGGCGTCCTCGCCAGCCCGCAAACGCTCTCGAATGGTTTGAAGCGCAGCAAGGTCGGGCGCTTCAAGCGCATCGTCGCTCATGGCCAGAAGGACGGCGGCCGAGGCCGGGCCGCGCAGGGATTGTCCGGTGAAGGTCCGAACCGTGCGCACCGTCTCCGTCGGGGAGCGACCGCGAATGATCGGGTGATCGGCCAGGGCCGGAGACGGAAAGACGAGATTGGTCGTGAGGTCGTTCCCCACGCGCTGGAAGGCGTAACCCTTGCCCATCGTCACGCCGAACCGGCGACCCAGCGCCTCGGCCGCCGCGCCATAGGGCGCATGATCGATCGCCAACAGAAGCGCGCCGCCCTGTTCGACCCAGTTTGCGACGGCGGCGATTTCCGTGTCGGAGAATGCCGAAGGGCCGGTTTCGGATAGGGCGAGACGCGGATTGGAAATGACCAGCACATCCGCCTCCCGCAGAGCGTCTGGCTCATCCAGACGTCGGCGCAGCGGCTGCACCCGATAGCCGTCCGCGCGCGCAAGGGCCGCGAAACCCGAGTATCGGCCGTCCACCGTCTGGAGCGTGTCGTGCGCCTCGTCGATCAGGATCAGCGGGCCGGAGGCGGGGGCGTAGGCGGGCGCCGACACGGTTGGTCGCCAGTCGAGGTCCGCGACCTGCTCCTGCGCCATCGCGACCGCCGGACAGACGGTCAAGGCGACGAAACCAAGGAGCAGACTGCGCCGTCGCACCGATCTTTAGTCCTTCAACCGCTTGGCGTGGAAGGCGATGTGATGGGCGATGAAGCTGGCCATGAAGAAGTAGGAGTGGTCGTAACCCGGCTGCATCCGCAGGGTCAGGCGCTGGCCCATGGCTTCCGACGCCGCGACCAGAAGCTCGGGCTTCAGCTGATCCGTCAGGAAGCTGTCGGCGTCGCCCTGGTCGATCAGGATGTCGTCGAAGACGCCCTTCGCGGCGCCGCTTTCGATCAACCGGGCGGCGTCGTGGCGATCCCAGGCGGCGCGATCCTCGCCCAGATAGGCGGTGAAGGCCTTCTCGCCCCAGGGACAGCGGGTCGGCGAGCAGATGGGCGCGAAGGCCGAGACCGAGCGGAACAGGTCGGGGTGACGCAGGGCCAGGGTCAGGGCGCCGTGGCCGCCCATGGAATGGCCGCTGATCGCGCGGACGCCGGTGGTTGGGAAGTTCGCGTCGATCAGGGCGATCAGCTCGTCCGCAACATAGGTCTCCATGCGGAAATGCGGCGCCCACGGCTCTTCAGTCGCATCGACGTAGAAGCCCGCCCCCTGACCCAGATCATAGGCGGGGTCGTCGGCGACGCCTTCCCCGCGCGGCGAGGTGTCGGGGGCCACGATGATGACGCCGTGTTCGGCCGCCGCCTGGTAGGCCCCCGCCTTGGTGGTGAAATTGTCCTCGGTGCAGGTCAGGCCCGACAGCCAGATCAGCACCGGGAACGGCCCCTCGCCGGGCGGAACGAAGACCGACAGGGTCATGGGCGTGCCGGTCGCCGTGCTGTCGTGCTTCAGATAGCGCAGGGTTCCGCCGTGGACGATGTGGGTCTTCGTGATTTCCATTCAGGCGCTCTTTCGGTGCATGGCGCAGATCTTGTTGCCGGCGGGATCGCGCAGATAGGCCAGGATCATGGGGCCGAAGGGGCCTTTGCGTTCCCCAGGCGGATCTTCGATGGCGCGACCGCCGGCGGCGACGCCGGCGTCATGGAAGGCCTGAACGGCCTCGGCGTCCTTGGCGTAGAAGCCGATGGTGCCGCCGTTGGCGTGGCAGGCCGGTTCGCCATCGATCGGCTTGCCGATCGCAAAGGCGCCCAGCCGCGTCCGCCACCAGTAGCGCCCCTTCGGATCCGGTCCCTGCCCCGGCTCGACGCCCAGCGCGCCCAACGCAGCGTCATAGAAGCGGCGCGAAGCCTCGACGTCGTCGGCGCCGACGGTGACGTGGGTGAACATGATCTTTCCTCTCCCTGTTGGACACGCGGAACTAGCCGACTACGTTTCTTTTGACAACTTACCTCTTCGCTGCGGGTCTCACCACGGCACTGTGTTTCCGTCCCGGTCGAGATAGCGTAATCCGGGCCGCCCGCTCTGGGCCAGGATCAGATCGGCCAGCAGGGGCGCGCTGTCCTCGACCGTATAGGGGGCGTCGGGTCCGCCCAGGGCCGTGCGTATCCAGCCCGGCGCCAGCAGCAACAGGGGGCGGCCCGCCGAGTCCGGACGCGCCGCATAGCCCCGCATCAGCATGTTCAGCGCCGCCTTGGACGCGCGATAGGCGTCGTGGCCGGGACGGTTGGCATTGGTCAGGCTGCCCTGGCCCGAAGACATGACGCCCACCCCGCCGTCCGCCGCCAGAAGCGATTCCAACGCCGCGATGACCTGGAACGGCGCCCAGGCGTTGGTCGTCATCAGGCGGTCGAAATCCTCGGCGGAGGTGTCGGCGATGGACGGCGGCGCGTCGGCCACGCCGGCGTTGACGAACAGCCAGTCGAACCGTTCGCCCTCCAGGCGCGATTTCAAAGCCGCAATCTGCTCGGGCCGGGTGATGTCGGCGGCCTCGATCCGCAGGGCGTCATAGCGGGCCGCCAGATCGTGCAGCGGCGTGGGTTGCTCGGCGGAGCGAACGGTGGCCACGACCCGCAGGCCCCGCTGAAGGAAGGCCTGGGCAAGTCCAAGGCCAAGACCGCGTGAGGCGCCGATCAGCAACAAGGTTCCGGTCGCTTGGCCCGCTCCGCTCATGTCAGAACACCACCACGCTGCGGATGCTCTCGCCCGCGTGCATCAGGTCGAAGGCCTCGTTGATCCGTTCCAGCGGCAGGGTGTGGGTGATCATGGGGTCGATCTCGATCTTGCCGTCCATATACCAGTCGACGATCTTGGGCGTGTCGGTGCGGCCGCGCGCGCCGCCGAAGGCGCTGCCTCGCCAGACGCGGCCCGTGACCAGTTGGAAAGGACGGGTGGCGATCTCCTTGCCCGCCTCGGCCACGCCGATGATCACGCTCTCGCCCCAGCCGCGGTGGCAGGCCTCCAGCGCCTGGCGCATGACCACCGTGTTGCCGGTGCAGTCGAAGGTGTAGTCCGCGCCGCCGCCGGTCAGTTCGACCAGATGGGCCACCACGTCCGGCACGTCCTTGGGGTTGACGAAATGGGTCATGCCGAACCGGCGGCCCCATTCTTCCTTGTCGCCGTTGATGTCCACGCCCACGATCATGTCGGCGCCGACCATCTTCAGCCCCTGGATGACGTTCAGGCCGATGCCGCCCAGGCCGAAGACCACGGCGTTGGCGCCCGGCTCCACCTTGGCGGTGTTGACCACGGCGCCGACGCCGGTGGTCACGCCGCAGCCGACGTAGCAGGCCTTGTCGAAGGGCGCGTCCTTGCGGATCTTGGCCACCGCGATCTCGGGCAGGACGGTGTAGTTCGAGAAGGTCGAGCAGCCCATATAGTGGGCGATGGCCTGACCCTTGTAGCTGAAGCGGCTGGTGCCGTCGGGCATGACGCCCTTGCCCTGGGTGCCGCGAATGGCGGTGCACAGATTGGTCTTGCGGCTCAGGCACGACTTACACTGGCGGCATTCGGGCGTGTAGAGCGGGATCACGTGATCGCCGACCGCGACGCTGGTCACGCCCGGCCCCACCTCGACCACGACGCCCGCGCCCTCATGGCCCAGAATGCTCGGGAAGATCCCCTCCGAATCCAGCCCGTCCAGCGTATAGGCGTCGGTGTGGCAGACGCCCGTGGCCTTGATCTCGATCAGCACCTCGCCGGCGCGCGGCCCCTCCAGATCGACCTCGACGATCTCCAGCGGACGTTTGGCTTCGAAGGCGACGGCGGCGCGGGTTTTCATGATTTCAGGTCCTTCGGACGTCCCTACCGCTCGCCGCGCGTCCCCGCCTGCGCGGGGATGACGAAGCTCGCTGCTTGAGGGACAGGCGGTGAATGTATTGGGTTTCTTCTACGCTTCAGGCTGGGCGTGGAAAGCGCGACAAACGCAAAACATTATTGTCATACAGCAACAATCCTGATCCAAGGCGCGCATGAGCCGCTGGGACGGGATCGACGAGTTCACCGCTGTCGCCGAACAGGCCAGCTTCTCGGCCGCCGCGCGTCGGCTGGGCCTGTCGACCTCGGCCGTCAGCCGCGAGATCGCCCGGCTGGAGGACCGGCTTCAGACGCGCCTGCTGCACCGCACGACCCGCAGGGTGGAGTTGACCGACGCGGGCCGCGACTTCCTGGGCCGCTGTCGCCGGCTGATCGACGAGCGGGACGAGGCCCTGGCCGCCGTCCGGCCCGATGACCAGGCCCCGCGCGGCCTGCTGCGGATGACCTGTTCAGTCTCCTATGGCGAGCGGTTCATCGCCCCAGCCGTCAACGCCTTCGCCCGCCAGAACCCGGAACTGCGGATAGAGCTGGACCTGGATAATCGGCTGCGCGACCTGGTGGGCGACGGCTATGACCTGGCGGTGCGGTTCGGCCATCTGACCGATTCCCGGCTGATGGCGCGGCGTCTGGCGTCGCGGCGGCTGATCCTGTGCGCCAGTCCCGACTATCTGGAAAAGCGAGGCGCCCCCCGCGACCTGTCCGAGATCGCCAGCCACGACGGGCTGATCGGCTCGGCCGAGCATTGGCGTTTCACCGAGGCGGGCCGCGAGGTGGCCTTGCGCCCCAGCGGCCGTTGGCGCTGCAACTCGGGCGCGGCGGTGCTGGACGCGGCCTTGCAGGGGCTGGGCCTGTGCCAGCTGCCGGACTTCTATGTGGCCGAGGCCCTGGCGTCGGGCGCCCTCGTCTCGCTGCTGGATGATGCTCGACCGCCCGACGAAGGCGTCTGGGCCGTCCATCCGCACCCCCGCCACGTCCCGCCCAAGGTGCGCGCCATGATCGACTGGCTGTATGATCGGCTGTCGTCCGCCCGGAGAGCCCCCGCATGAACCTCGTCGTCCTGACCGGCGCCGGCATATCGGCCGAGAGCGGGGTGCCGACGTTTCGGGCGTCGGATGGGCTGTGGTGCGGCCATCGGATCGAGGATGTGGCGACGCCGGAGGGCTATGCGGCGGACCCGGCCCTGGTTCAGGACTTCTACAACCGGCGGCGGCGGCAGTTGGCCGAGGTTCGGCCCAATGCGGCGCATCGGGCTCTGGCGGACCTGGCGGCGCGGTGGGCGGGCGACTTCCTGCTGGTGACGCAGAATGTGGACGATCTGCACGACCGGGCGCACGCCGAGACGCCGGCGGCCGAGGGGTTCGAACTGATTCATATGCACGGCGAACTGTTGAAGGCGCGCTGCACCCGCTCGGGCGCGGTGATGGACTGGGTCGGCGACATGGCGGCGGATCAGGCCTCGCCCCACCATCCGCAGGGGCGGATGCGGCCGCATATCGTCTGGTTCGGGGAGATGCCTCTTCAGATGGGGCGGATCGAGCGGGCGCTGGAGCGGTGCGACCTGTTCGTGTCCATCGGCACGTCGGGCGCGGTCTATCCGGCGGCGGGGTTCGTGCAGGCGGCGCGGTATGCCGGAGCGCGGACGGTGGAGATCAATCTGGAGCCGACGGCCGGCGCGCGCCTGTTCGACGAGGGCGTCTATGGCCCGGCGACGCAGGCCGTACCGGCCTTCCTCGACACCCTTTAGAAACGAAAACGGCGGCCGCTGCGAGGCGGCCGCCGATCAGATCTCGACGTAGAGGCGATCAGGCCAGGACGACGATGGTCACGCGGCGGTTCTGGGACCGGCCTTCGGGCGTGTCGTTCGAGGCCACCGGCTGTTCCTGACCATAGGAGATGGTCGCCATCCGGTTCAGGGCGACGCCCTGACGGTTCAGGAAGCGACGCACGGCCTCGGCGCGCTGCTGGCCCAGTTCGTCGTTGTGCTGGGGCGTGCCGGTCGAGTCGGTATAGCCCTGGATTTCCAGATAGACGTTGCGGTTTTCGCTTTGCAGACGCTGGGCGAACTGGGCCAGGCGCTGCTCTGCCTCGGGCGACAGGGCCGCCGCGTCGGTGGGGAATTTCACGGAATCGTCGGACAGCACGACCTGATAGAGGAACTTGCCCTCGGCCAGTTTGTGCGCGTCGTTGGCGCGTTGCAGGGCCTGACCCGCCGTACCTTCGACGGTGGTCACGCGGTTGTCGACGACTTCGACCTGATCACGCACGAAACGATGGCTGGCGCAGCCGCTGGCCGCAAGGCCGAGGGCGATGAGGGCGCCGCCGACGACCGCCGTCCTGAGTTTCGATCTGCTCAAGTTCTGTCTCCTTCTTGCCGGGGGCGCCACGCCCAGTTCATGCGCGACATGACAATGAAGTAGGCCAAAAGGCGGAGTAATGACGTGCTTCGGGCAGGAAGATGTCAGCTTGACCATAAGCGAATGCTCGAATTTCGCGGATTTCGCCAAGTCATGGAACCGACAGGCGAGACGCGACGTTGGTCCGCCGACGGCCGTGCCGGAGGGCGGGCCAGTTGATCTCAATAAAACTTCAAACACCGCACAGTTGTATTCGACCTAGCGCCTCTTTCCTGACGTGTGCGTATGTTTTCAACGGTCCGTCGTGATTTTTTACAGGCGTTTCGTTGCGATGACCATGCGACACAGGCTGTCGGCCTCATCACGGATCGGCGATTGAGACCGACACGGACACGGCGATGGGCGCTGGCGGCGACGCCGATCCTGGCCGCGCACCTGGGTCTGGGCCTGCTGATCGCCGCCCAGACGCCGGCCGCGCCCGAGGCGCCGGAGCCGCCGTTGATGATGGTGGAGCTGGTCGATCCGCCCGCGCCGCCTCCCCCGCCGCCGCCTGCCCGGATCATCGCGCCCGAGCCGTCGCCGAAGCCCGACGCCCCGGCCGCCGCCGCATCGGCCGCGCCGCCGAAACCCGCGCCGCAGCGTCGCCCGCCGGCTGTGGCCGCGGCCCGGCCCCGCCCGGTCGTCGCCAAGCGCCCGCCCGACGTCGATCCCCTGCCCGTCGCGCCCGCCCCGCCGGGACCGCCCCTGCCCCTGCTCGGCCCGGCCGAGATCGCGGCGCCCTGACCGTGGGCGCCGGGCCGGGCGGAGGCGGCGGCCAGGGCTCTGGCGCGGGCGTCGGCGGGCCTGGCGGGACCGGGACGGGGCGTGGCGGCGGGTCGTGCGACATGGTGCGCTGGGTTCAAGACGCGGTGCGCGACGACGTCGCTGTGCGCCGCGCCGTCATCGACGCCGCCCAGTCGATGAACGCCTCGGGCCGCGCCATTCTGGTCTGGAACGGCGACTGGCTGCAGAGCCGAAATCAGTCCGGCAAGGGTCTGGCCGGAGTACGCCAGGCCATCGCCCTGGAAGTCGCCTTCGCCCCGGCCGAGTGCAAGGGCCAGCGGATGACGGGCCTCGCCGTGCTGAAGCTGGAAGATCGCCCCGGGGGCGCGCAACTGGCGCTGGGCAAGGGCAGCTGGCGGTGGTCGGACCTGCTGGGGGCGGGTTAGGCGGCCCTCGGTCCGAACAGGATGATCCCCGCGCCGATCAGGCAGACCGCGCCGCCCAGCACGTCCCAACGATCCGGCGTGGTCTTTTCGACCAGCGCCATCCAGACCAGGGAGGCGCAGATATAGACCCCGCCATAGGCCGCGAACGCCCGCCCCGCCGCTTCGCTGGGGACCAGGGTCAATAACCAGGCGAAGGCGATCAGGCACAAAAGGCCGGGCGCCAGCCACAGCGGCGACCGATCCAGCTTCAGCCAGGCCCAGAAGGCGAAACAGCCGCCGATCTCCGCCAGGGCCGCGAGGGGATATATGAAGGCCAACTTCATGAGCGGTTTCCTACGCCGTCTTTTCCACCGCCGTCATCCTCGGGCTTGACCCGAGGATCGGGCGTCGTTCGGACCATGCCTTCACGGAGACGCAAGGCGGCGGATCATCCGATCCTCGGGTCAAGCCCGAGGATGACGGAGGAGAGCAAACCCTAGTCGGTCGCCTTGTCCTTCGCCGCCCGTTCGGCCGCCAGCTTGGCCAGCACCCGCCCGCGGCCGCGCGACAGGGCGTGGATGGCGCCGCGCATGGTGGCGACCTCCTGTTCGGAGAAGGCGGCGCGGCCCAGCATGACACGCAGGTTCTGGCTCATGGAGCGCTTCTTCTCGGGCGGATAGAAGAAGCCGCCGTTTTCAAGCTCCGTCTCCAGATGCTCGTACAGGCCAATCAGGAGATCGTTCGAGGCGGGCGGCTCGGCCTCGCGGAAGCGGGGCGGCGGGGCGTCCAGAACCAGGGTGCGCCACTCATAGGCGTTGATCGCCACGGCCTGGGCCAGGTTCAGGGAATGGTGTTTCGGGTCGATGGGGATGGTGACGATGCCGGCGCACAGGGCGATGTCGGTCGTCTCCAGCCCCGCGCGCTCGCCGCCGAACAAGAGGCCGGTCTTCAGGCCGGATGCGGTGTCGTCATAGAGGACGCGGCTGGCCTCGCGCGGGGTGCGCACGGGCTGGCGCGTCTCGCGCGGGCGGGCGGTGGTGGCGAAGATGGTGTTCAGGTCGGCGATGGCCTCGGCGACGGTCGAGAACACCCGCACGCCCTCCAGCACCCAGTCGGCGCCGGACGCGGTGGCCCAGGCCCGCTCCTGAGGCCAGCCGTCACGTGGGCTGACCAGACGCAGGTCCGACAGGCCGAAATTGGCCATCACCCGCGCCACGGCGCCGATGTTCTCGGCCATCTGCGACTTGTCGAGGATGACGGCGGGGGGCGTCAGTTCGGGCAAGGAGATCAGTCCTCGCCCACCATGGCGATCCAGGGATCGGCGGTTCCGGCCTCGACCTCGGCGACCTTGACGGCAGGCCAGCCGATGGAGGCGCTGCCCGAGGCGGTCCAGGCGGTGACGATGAAGTCGCGCAGCTCGGCCGCGCCCGCCGCCAGACGTTCGTTGACGAAGGCCGCGCCGCGCGGATCGGCGTCGCGGAAGCCGCCGGCCTTTTCCAGCCGATAGAAGGGGATCACCGTGCCCAGCGTCGTCTTCAGATAGGCGACGGTGCGCGCCTTGGGATCGAAGCCCTCCAGGTTTGCGGCCGGCATGGCGGCCTCGATGGCGTCCAGACGGGCGACGCGGTTGGTGAACTCACCCTCGAACAGGGCGTGGGTCTGGCGCGAGTTGGTGAAGCCTTCCGGGTTCGCGAAGTCGCCCCAGCCGTTGTAGTGGATGCTGGTGTGATGCGGTTGCGAGCCGTCGCCGACATAGTGGCCCATCACGCCGATGTCGCGCAGGATCAGCGCCTCGCGGCGGAGGCGGTCGGCCCGATACCAGGCCTGGCGCTCCATGTTCGTCTCGCGCTTTTCGGCCGCGTTCAGCACGCGCCAATAGGCGAAGTCGCGGCCCAGCTGCTGCCAGCCGTCGATCATGGCGTAGGGCAGATAGCCGGCGTCGTTGACGTCCAGACCCGCCTTGGTCAGGGCGGCGTCATATTCGGATTTCAGGCGCGGCAGGTCGTCGATGCTCATGCCGCGCTGGTCGAAGACATGGCCCTGGTCGTCCAGGTCGACGAAGTGGGCGGTGTCGCGCTCGCGGTCGTGCGGCTGGCCCGCGCCCTTCCAGCGGTCGGGCTCGCGCGCCAGTTCGCCGACGTCGGCGATGGCGCCCGGCGTGCGCAGGAAGGCAGGCAGGTCGTCCGGCAAGGCGCGCATCGCCGCCACCCCGATCAGGCGATGGCCGGTGTTGCCCCAGGCGGTGACGGTGACGACCGGCGCGGCGACCGCGACGAGGGCCAGGGCGGCGATGACGAAACGCTTCATGGAGACGGACCCGATCGATAAGGACCGCCGCTCTAGAGCATGATCGGAGACGCGAGTGAATAGACTGTTCGCGCCCGGATCGGTCGAGGCGATCAGTCCACGGGTTCCGGCTCGGCCGGCGCCGGCGGGCCGGCCTCGTCCTCGTTCAGCAGGCGGCCCTTGCGGCGCGGCACGACATAGGGCGCCGGTTGCGGCGTCGGCATGTTGCCGCGCATCAGTTGGCGCCCCGCCGAGAGACCGCCGGTCAGCTGCAGGTCCAGCCGCGCCTCGTCGCGGCGGCGGACATCGCCGATGGTTTCGGACGCCGCCTCCTCTGGCAGACCCAGTTCGATCAACGCCTCCTCGCCGAACTTCAGGGCGGATTCGAAAGTCTCGCGGATCTGATAGTCGACGCCGGCCTGGATCAAACGGATCGAATGGCCCCGGTCGAAGGCGCGGGCCATGACGCGGGTGCGCGGGAACTCGTGCTTGACCAGTTCGACGATGCGGTCCGTGACCTCGGGCTTGTCCACGCAGACCAGGACGATCTCGGCCTCCTCGGCGCCCGAGGCCCGCAGGGTCGAAAGCTGGGCGCCGTCGCCGTAATAGACCTTGAACCCGAACTGAGAGGCGGCCTGGATCATCTCCACGTCGTTCTCGATGATCGATACGTCCACGTCGCGGGCCAGGAGGGGCTGGGCCGCCACCTGGGCGAAGCGGCCGAAGCCGATGATCAGCACCTGGCCCCGCAAGCCGTCGGCGGAATCGACGCCGTCCGCCTCTTCGGGCGAAAGCCCCTTCTCCTTGGGCAGCCAGTGCTTCATCGCCAGCGTGGTCAGGGGCGTCAGGGCCATGGACAGGATGACGATGGCGGTCAGGGCCGCGCTGGCCTGGGCGTCGATCACCCCGCCCGCCGCCGCCGCCCCATACAGGACGAAGGCGAACTCCCCGCCCTGGGCGAACAGGGCCGCCCGCTCGATCGCCTCGTGGTGGCGCGCCTTGAAGACGCGCGCGACGCCATAGATGACCGCCGCCTTGACCAGCATGAAGGCGGCCAGCCCCGCCAGCACCATGCGCCAGTCGTCGATCACCACACCGATGTCGAGGGCCATGCCGACCGACAGGAAGAACAGGCCCAACAGGATGGCGCGGAACGGCTCCACGTCCGCCTCCAGCTGATGGCGGAAGGTCGAATCCGACAGCAGAACCCCGGCCAGGAAGGCGCCCATGGCCATCGACAGGCCGACGCCGTTCATGATCCAGGCCGTGCCCGCCACCACCAGAAGGGCGGCCGCCGTCATCACCTCGCGCCCCCCGTTTCGGGCCAGGAAGCGGAAGACGGGGTTGATGGCGTAGCGCCCGGCGATCAGCACCCCGCCGACCGCCGCCGCCGCCAGGCCGATCGTCTGCCACAGGGGCGTGGAGGATTCGGCCGCCGTCCCGACCGAGGTCGCCAGAACCGCGACAACCGCCAGCAGCGGCACGATGGCCAGGTCCTCGAACAGCAGGATGGAGACCGCCCGCTGGCCTTGCGGCGTGGGCAGTTCGCCGCGCTCCTCCAGCATCTGAATGATGACGGCGGTGGAGGACATGACGAAGCCCATCGCGCCGACGAAGGCCACGGGCCAGGGAGCCCCTGCCGCCATCGCGACCAGGGTCAGGGCCAGCCCCGCCAGCCCGACCTGGGCGAAGCCGACGCCGAAGATGGCGTTGCGCATGGCCCACAGGCGTTTGGGCCGCATCTCCAGCCCGATGATGAACAGGAAGATGACCACGCCGAACTCGGCCACGTGCAGGATGGTCTGGGGCTCGCGGAACAGGGCCAGGCCGAAGGGACCGATGGCCGCCCCCGCCGCCAGATAACCTAAAACCGACCCCAGGCCGATCTTGCGAAAGACCGGCACCGCCACCACGCCCGCCGCAAGCAGAGCGGCGACATGGCCCAGATCAATTCCCGACGTTGCGTCCGCCATCGCTCACCCTTGCACTGAAGCTTCCATTGTGGGGACGAAGCGACCGGATTGCGAGATGCACGAATGCCACGATCGGATAACGCCGTCCGTCCAGAGATCGGCGCCGCCACAGTTTCGCCTTACCGCCTAAGCCGACTGCGCCAAACAAACGGGAGGAAGAAACAATGTCGCGTTCGATCCGGGCCGCCGTCGCCACCTTGCTGGGCGCCGCCCTTGCCGCGCCGCCCGTCGCCATTCCCCAGGTCGCCCTGGCCGAGCCGGTCCGGGACGGCGTGGCCACGCCCGCCGCCTGCGCGCCGCTGGGCTTTCAGTTGGATGAGCCGACGCAGGTGGACGATTTGGTTTTGACGGGATCGCGTGTATCGGCGCACGCTCCCCGCCTCCCCCGCCTCCCCCGCCTCCACCGCCTCCACCGCCTCCGCTTTCTGCGCCGCCTCCTCCCCTTCCCAGGTCTGCGCAGCCGCCCTCGCCGCCAGCGGCTGCGCCCTCTTCGATCGTGAGGCCGATCCCGCCGCAAACGCCGCCCGCCGACACCGAACGCTATCCCGACGCCACGCCCAATCCGGTGAAGCGCACGGCGGATCAGCCGATCTCGACCTTTTCCATCGACGTGGACACGGCCGCCTACGCCAACGTCCGCCGCTTCCTGGACCAGGGTCAGCGCCCGCCCAAGGACGCCGTGCGGGTGGAGGAACTGCTCAACTATTTCGACTATGGCTACGCCCAGCCGACGTCCCAGGCCCGGCCTTTCGCCGTCACGACGGCGATCGCCGCCCCTCCCTGGGCGCCCCAAGGCGGACAGGCTGGCCGACAGATCGTCCACATCGGCCTGCAAGGATATGAACTGCTTAAGCGGGCGAGCAGCGTCCGCTGAACCTGACCTTACTGGTCGACGTCTCGGGCTCGATGGGCAGCGCGGACAAGCTGGACCTGGCCAAACAGGCGATGAACCTGGCCATCGACCGACTGCGGCCCCAGGACACCTTGGCCGTGACCTACTACGCCGAAGGGGCTGGCACGACGCTGCAACCCACGCCCGGCACGCAGAAGCTGAAGATGCGCTGCGCCGTCGCCAGCCTGCGCGCAGCGGGCGGCACGGCTTACGCGACCGGCATGACCAACGCCTATGACCAGGCCCAGGCCAGTTTCGCCCGCGACAAGGTCAACCGCATCCTGATGTTCACCGACGGCGATTTCAACGTCGGCGTCACCGACAACAAGCGGCTGGAGGACTATGTCGCCGACAAGCGGGCGACGGGAATCTATCTGTCCGTCTACGGCTTCGGGCGGGGCAACTATCAGGACGCGCGGATGCAGGCCATCGCCCAGGCGGCAACGGAACCGCCGCCTATGTCGATGACCTGAACGAGGCGCGCCGCCTGTTCGGCCCGATGTTCGACCGGGGCGCCTTCCCCATCGCCGATGACGTCAAGATTCAGGTCGAGTTCAACCCCGCCCGCGTCGCCGAATGGCGGCTGATCGGCTACGAAACCCGCCTTCTGAACGAAGAGGACTTCGCCAACGACCGCATCGACGCGGGGAGGTCGGCTCGGGCGCCAGCGTCACGGCCCTGTATGAGATCACCCCCGTCGGCGGCCCGACCCAGATTCCGAGCGGCGCTATCCCGACAATCGTATCGGCGTGGGCGGCGGCGATCCGAACGGCGAGATCGGCTTTATCCAGGTACGCTACAAACAGCCGGGCCAGAGCCGGTCAGAGCTGATCCAGCAGCCCCTGACCAACCGTGCGTCCGCCCCCGTCAGCGCCCAGCCGCCCGAAGCGACCCGCTGGGCCATCGCCGTCGCCGCCTTCGGCCAGAAGCTGCGCGACGATCCGTGGATGGCGTCCGACTATGGTTGGGACCAGATCCTGGAGCAGGCCCAGGGCGCGCGCGGCGAAGATCCCTATGGCGAGCGGGCCGAGTTCGTGCAGATGATCCGCGCCGCGCGAGATCTGCCGCCGCGCGCGACGCCCTGACGGTCCACCCTATGGCGCCGTGGCGATCCGCCCCCGTCGATCTCGACCACCGCCTTAGGGGACGGCCTCGAATGTCCGGCTGGCGTGACCAATGGTGAACAACGGACAGGCGCCTATCGTCAGTCGGGCAGCAGATGGAGCGCAGAGCCTTTGTGGGCGGCTATATGGTCGGTCTTGTCGCTCTTGATCTCGTACTGGGGCGCATTGGGCGAGGCGTGGTGCGTATAGCCCTTGTAGTCGAAGTCGCGCGTATGAACGGCGACGATGCGGCCAGACACGCGCCCGGCCTCGGAATTCCAGCCGACATGATCCCCGACCTTGAAACTGCGGCTCATGTCGAGGCTCCTGCTCCGTGGGCGCTAGTCCATGTGCCGACAGCCGTGGCCGTCGGCGGCGACCGCCTCGACCACGCCAGGCGGCGACAGATCCTGGGCGGCTTCGCCGTCGAACCGCCGGTCGTCCGGATGAGCGATCCCGGCAAGGGCGCGCCATGGCGGACGTAGAGGCCGATACCGGGCTTCTTGGCTTTGATGTACAGGTCGTACGTCTCCATCCTCGAACCTCGGCTTCGGCCTCTCAGCCGCTTAAAGTTCGACCGGACGGCCGGACTTTTCTTCCTCCAGGGTCACGGCGATGTCGGCGTTGGCGGACAGCCGCACCTTGTCGCCTTCGACCCCGGCGACGAAGCCGGTCTCGATATAGTGGTGGTGGTCGGTATGGACGCCCGAATTATCGCGCTTGGTCAGCTTGATGCGGTCGCCTTCGACGCGGTCCACCGTACCGACATGGACGCCGTCGGCGCCGATCACTTCCATGCCTTCCTTGATCTCGCTCATCATCGCTTCTCCTGTTGTGCGGATGTGGTGTTCAATTCTCCGGGACAGCAAAGGTTGCGCGGCCGACAGACCCCGACGCCTCGCCTAGTCGCCGACAGTATTGCGCGGCCCCGCTCGGGACGGTCAATGGACAAGATGTCCGGAAAAGGCTGTCCCTTGCTCGGGACACGGCGCTGGGCGTGGCTTAAGCGAGGGGCGTGATCGTGTGAAAGTCGCTGGAGTGGAAGATCAAAGGCATCGCGCCGCCAACAAGGCCCAGGAAGAACTCTACGCCTCGATCAAGGCCAATGGCGGAACGCACAAATATGTCGACCGCATGCAGACCCCGTCAGGAACTGTGCGACACCATCGGCCTGCACCAGTTCGAGGAACTCGACGCCTCGATCATCAAGACCATCGTCCCGCAGGGCACGCCGCAAGAGGGCTGAGCCGCCCCCTTATCCGTATTAAACGCCCGCCCGCGTCAAACGCGCTCAAATCAGTCGAATCCCCGGCCAACGTTGGTGCTATCGGATCAGGCGATCCCGGCTGGCTTTAACTGGGTCTGAGGGAGTCTCAGGAAACAGAAAACCCCACAGGGGGAACCTGTGGGGTATCACTGGGTGCGGGAGTAGGATTTGAACCTACGACCTTCAGGTTATGAGCCTGACGAGCTACCGGGCTGCTCCATCCCGCGGCAAGTGGGTTGGATCGGAAGGAAGAGAGTGTTCGAGAAGTCCGGATTTGGCTTTTGTCTTCATTTCGTTGTCCGCCTGGTAGACCCGGCGGCGACCTACTCTCCCGCGCCTTAAGACGAAGTACCATTGGCTCTGGAGGGCTTAACGACCGAGTTCGGAATGGGATCGGGTGGGGAACCTCCGACATAGCCACCAGGTCAACGAGGCGGACAGCGGAATGAAGAGAAGACATTGTCTGTGATCGTTCGGTTCAAGGAACGATCATCGAATGAGTTTTGCTGAGAAACGATCAAACCGATCGGATTATTAGTACCAGTAAGCTTCATGGGTCGCCCCACTTCCACACCTGGCCTATCAACGTGGTAGTCTTCCACGATCCTCAGCGAAGCCTTGTTTTGAGGTTAGTTTCCCGCTTAGATGCTTTCAGCGGTTATCTATTCCATACTTAGCTACCCTGCTGCACAGCTGGCGCCATGACAGGTACACCAGAGGTATGTCCATCCCGGTCCTCTCGTACTAGGGACAGATCCTCTCAAGCTTCGAACACCCACGGCAGATAGGGACCAAACTGTCTCACGACGTTCTGAACCCAGCTCACGTACCACTTTAAATGGCGAACAGCCATACCCTTGGGACCTGCTCCAGCCCCAGGATGTGATGAGCCGACATCGAGGTGCCAAACTTTGCCGTCGATATGGACTCTTGGGCAAAATCAGCCTGTTATCCCTAGAGTACCTTTTATCCGTTGAGCGATGGCCCTTCCACTCGGGACCACCGGATCACTATGGCCGACTTTCGTCTCTGCTCGACTTGTCAGTCTCGCAGTCAGGCGAGCTTATGCCATTGCACTCGACGAGCGATTTCCGACCGCTCTGAGCTCACCATCGCGCGCCTCCGTTACACTTTGGGAGGCGACCGCCCCAGTCAAACTACCCACCACGCCATGTCCCGGGACCGGATAACGGCCCTCGGTTAGACGTCAACGACAGTAAGGGTGGTATTTCAAGGACGACTCCACCAGAGCTGGCGCCCCGGTTTCATAGTCTCCCACCTATCCTACACATACGGTCGCTAACGCCAAGGCGAAGCTATAGTAAAGGTTCATAGGGTCTTTCCGTCTGACCGCGGGAACCCCGCATCTTCACGGGGAATTCAATTTCACTGAGCCTATGGAGACAGTGGGGAAGTCGTTACGCCATTCGTGCAGGTCGGAACTTACCCGACAAGGAATTTCGCTACCTTAGGACCGTTATAGTTACGGCCGCCGTTTACCTGGGCTTCAGTTCGGAGCTTTCACTCCTCCTTTAACCTTCAGGCACCGGGCAGGCGTCAGACCCTATACGTCGCATTGCTGCTTCGCAGAGCCCTGTGTTTTTGCTAAACAGTCGCTACCCCTGGCTTGTGCCACTCAGTCCTGCTTGCGCAGGGTGAGTCACGCTTATTCCGAAGTTACGCGTGCAATTTGCCGAGTTCCTTCAGCATAGTTCTCTCAAACGCCTTGGTATGCTCTACCTGACCACCTGTGTCGGTTTCGGGTACGGTCTCTGCTGGAGTTATTTCCTGGGACAACGCCCCCGCACACACAATCCAATAAGTGGGTACGAGTTATGCCATCCGTCACTTCCAGCTGGTGCAGGAATATTTACCTGCTTCCCATCGACTACGCTTTTCAGCCTCGCCTTAGGGGCCGACTAACCCTGCGCAGATTAGCTTTACGCAGGAACCCTTGGTCTTTCGGCGAGAGTGTCTCTCACACTCTTATCGTTACTCATGTCAGCATTCTCACTTCCGATACCTCCAGCCAGGCTCACGCCTGACCTTCACCGGCCTACGGAACGCTCCGCTACCGCTTGCAGTAAACTGCAAACCCATATCTTCGGCGAACGGCTTGAGCCCCGTTACATTTTCCGCGCAGGATCGCTTGATCAGTGAGCTGTTACGCTTTCTTTAAAGGATGGCTGCTTCTAAGCCAACCTCCTGATTGTCAAAGCAATCCCACATCGTTTCCCACTTAGCCGTTACTTGGGGGCCTTAGATGATGGTTAGGGTTGTTTCCCTTTTCACGACGGACGTTAGCACCCGCCGTGTGTCTGCCCGATAGTTCTCTTGGGTATTCGGAGTTTGGTTAGTATTGGTACCGCTCGCGCAGCCCGCAACCATCCAGTGCTCTACCCCCAAGGAATTCGTCGGACGCTCTACCTAAATAGATTTCGCGGAGAACCAGCTATGTCCAGGTTTGATTGGCCTTTCACCCCTATCCACAAGTCATCCCAGAATTTTTCAACATTCACGGGTTCGGTCCTCCAGTTAGTGTTACCTAACCTTCAACCTGCTCATGGATAGATCACCTGGTTTCGGGTCGTCATACGTCGAACTTAGCGCCCTATTCAGACTCGCTTTCGCTGCGCCTACACCTAACGGCTTAAGCTTGCTCGACACATGAAGTCGCTGACCCATTATACAAAAGGTACGCCGTCACCTCGCGTGGAGGCTCCGACTGCTTGTAGGCTTCCGATTTCAGGATCTGTTTCACTCCCCTTGTCGGGGTGCTTTTCACCTTTCCCTCACGGTACTTGTTCACTATCGGTCGTAGAGGAGTACTTAGGCTTGGAGGGTGGTCCCCCATGTTCAGACAGGATTTCACGTGTCCCGCCCTACTCGAGTCTCTTGCTATTTGATGACTACGGGCTTTCACCCACTATGGCCGACCTTTCCAGATCGTTCGTCTTTATTTCACAAGAGCACTGGCCTGGTCCCGGTTCGCTCGCCACTACTACGGGAGTCTCGGTTGATGTCCTTTCCTCCGGGTACTGAGATGTTTCAGTTCCCCGGGTTCGCTTAATGAAGCCTATGTATTCAGCTCATTATACCTTTCAACAATCCGCCAATCGCTGCTCTGAAGAGCAGAGTTGGAAGACTGTAAAGGTGGGTTCCCCATTCGGAAATAACCGGATCAAAGGGTGCTAGCGCCTCCCCGGTTCTTATCGCAGCTTGCCACGTCCTTCATCGCCTCTCTACGCCAAGGCATCCGTCAGAAGCCCTTCAACGTTTGATCGTTTCTCAGCAAAACTCATGCTTGGATGGCTCTACCGACTGGAAAGATGCTTAAGCAGATCCAAGCCTGATTTTTGTCAGACAATGTCTTCTTCTCGAACATGACCTAAAAGCTCAGGGGAGCCGGTCCTATTCTTCCTTCACGATGTCAATGCCAGTCGGCGAGCGCCGACGGGCAATTCCTGATGCGATCTGCGAGCTTTGGCGGGGTGCGCCACCGCATTCAAAGCGGCCTGGTGGAGCCAGACGGAGTCGAACCGACGACATCCTGCTTGCAAAGCAGGCGCTCTACCAACTGAGCTATGGCCCCTTCTCAGGGTCAAGCCAGGAGAGCTGTCGACGAACCGTCCAGATGGATCCTAGAGGGCTGGTAGGCCCGGGCAGACTCGAACTGCCGACCTTACGCTTATCAGGCGTACGCTCTAACCACCTGAGCTACGGGCCTAGGGCAGCGCGACAGCCAGGAGTTCCAGGCTCGCGATCGCGTCACCAATGCAACGACCCGTATGGTCGAGGCGTCGATGACGAAAGTGGAAAGAGAAACGGAGACGGCGGCGTCCCGCCGTTTGTTTGGAGCCTCAATAGCCTCGTGAGAGACTGGAGAAGCATCCTTAGAAAGGAGGTGATCCAGCCGCAGGTTCCCTACGGCTACCTTGTTACGACTTCACCCCAGTCGCTGACCCTACCGTGGTCGCCTGCCTCCTTGCGGTCAGCGCAGCGCCTTCGGGTAGAACCAACTCCCATGGTGTGACGGGCGGTGTGTACAAGGCCCGGGAACGTATTCACCGCGGCATGCTGATCCGCGATTACTAGCGATTCCAACTTCATGCCCTCGAGTTGCAGAGGACAATCCGAACTGAGACGACTTTTAAGGATTAACCCTCTGTAGTCGCCATTGTAGCACGTGTGTAGCCCACCCTGTAAGGGCCATGAGGACTTGACGTCATCCCCACCTTCCTCCGGCTTAGCACCGGCAGTCCCATTAGAGTTCCCAACTAAATGATGGCAACTAATGGCGAGGGTTGCGCTCGTTGCGGGACTTAACCCAACATCTCACGACACGAGCTGACGACAGCCATGCAGCACCTGTGTCCCAGTCTCCGAAGAGAAAGCCACATCTCTGTGGCGGTCCGGGCATGTCAAAAGGTGGTAAGGTTCTGCGCGTTGCTTCGAATTAAACCACATGCTCCACCGCTTGTGCGGCCCCCGTCAATTCCTTTGAGTTTTAATCTTGCGACCGTACTCCCCAGGCGGATTGCTTAATGCGTTAGCTGCGTCACCGAAATGCATGCATCCCGACAACTAGCAATCATCGTTTACGGCGTGGACTACCAGGGTATCTAATCCTGTTTGCTCCCCACGCTTTCGAGCCTCAGCGTCAGTAATGAGCCAGTGTGTCGCCTTCGCCACTGGTGTTCTTCCGAATATCTACGAATTTCACCTCTACACTCGGAGTTCCACACACCTCTCTCATACTCAAGACACCCAGTATCAAAGGCAATTCGAGGTTGAGCCCCGGGATTTCACCCCTGACTTAAATGTCCGCCTACGCTCCCTTTACGCCCAGTAATCCGAGCAACGCTAGCCCCCTTCGTATTACCGCGGCTGCTGGCACGAAGTTAGCCGGGGCTTCTTCTCCGGGTACCGTCATTATCGTCCCCGGTGAAAATTTTACAATCCTAAGACCTTCATCATTCACGCGGCATGGCTGCGTCAGGCTTTCGCCCATTGCGCAAGATTCCCCACTGCTGCCTCCCGTAGGAGTTTGGGCCGTGTCTCAGTCCCAATGTGGCTGATCATCCTCTCAGACCAGCTACTGATCGTCGCCTTGGTGGTCCATTACACCACCAACTAGCTAATCAGACGCGGGCCGCTCTAAAGGCGATAAATCTTTCCCCCGAAGGGCACATTCGGTATTAGCACAAGTTTCCCTGAGTTATTCCGAACCTAAAGGCACGTTCCCACGTGTTACTCACCCGTCCGCCACTAACTCCGAAGAGTTCGTTCGACTTGCATGTGTTAGGCCTGCCGCCAGCGTTCGCTCTGAGCCAGGATCAAACTCTCAGGTTGAGTTGACTTCTGACCTAAGCTTGAAGCCTACCGTAGTAGGCTTGGCATTAGTTCTACGTATTTTATTGACGAGTTCCCACGTCATCGATCCAAAGACCGACGCATGGTATCTTTTCAAAAAGACCGCAGATAGTCAGTGTCGTATGATAGCCTCGATGGACTATCGCAAGGACACCGCCGCCTGCGTTTCTCTTTCCAAATCAACAATGTCAAAGACCAGAACCGCTCCAGCGGCCCGACTTGTTTAGCGCCTCGTCGTCGGCGGAGGCGGCGATTTAGGGACCGCCGAACCTCTTGTCAACCGCTCTTTTCAGAGATTTCGCAAACCCGAAGAGCGAACCCTTCAAACCGCAAAAAACCGCCGGAGAAAACCAAGAGGCTTGCCCTTCACCAAACCGGCGATTCGATTGAAGCGCGGAAACTAAGGAAACCAACCCGGAAAAGCAAGAGGTTTTTCTCCCTCCCCCTCTCCCCAAAACCCCGGAAACCGCAGTCCCCAAAGCCCAAAAGGCCAGCCCGTCTCCGAGCGAGGCAGCCCTATACGGACACCCGGTTTTGGCAGCAAGGGGATTCTGAAACTTTGACGAAAAAACTGACGGAACCGGAATCCTTGAGCCGCCCCAAAATCTCGTTCAGCCGGCGGCGATATAGGTTCTGAGGCTTTCGGCCTCACGCGCGTGTTCGGCGATCTGGCATTTGACCACGTCCCCGATGGAGACCACCCCCACCAGCCGATCGTCCAGAAGCACGGGAAGATGGCGAATCCGCCGGTCGGTCATGCGGCTCATCAGCACCGACATCTCCTCACCCGGCTGGGCGAAGATCACCTGGGCCGACATATAGTCCGACACGGGGCGGGTCAGGGCGTCCTGGCCGTCGGCCGCCAGGGCCTTGACCACATCGCGTTCGGAAAAGACGCCCGCGACCCGCTCTCCCTCGCGGACGACCAGGGCGCCGACGCGCCGGTGTTCCAACTCCTTGCACGCCTGCGCCACCGTGATGTCGGGCGCGATGGAGAAGACGGCGTTTCCCTTGGTCTTGAGGATCTCGGCGACGAACATCGCGGCTCCTTCTCTCTATCTACAAGAGACGACCGCGGGGCCGGGATGGCGACAGGGCCGCTCACGACCGATGATCGCTCAGCCTGCGTCGGGAATCAAACGGTCGCGTCGCGTCCGAAGGTCCGTCCCAACGGCCCGATGGCGACCAGGCCGACGAGGAAGCCGACGGCGTGCGCCTCCCAGGCGATCTGCGCTCCGCCCAGGCCGGGGGCGAAGCCGATCAGGCCGGTGATCGCATTGACCGCCATCCAGGCCAGGGACATCGTCATCACGCGCCGGTCGAACAAGGGCAGCACCCGGCCATGTCCGCCCAGCAGGCGCGTCGCCGCCCCGATCAGGCCGAACACCGCGCCCGAGGCGCCGGCCACGCCGGCGGTCGAGCCCCAGTGGATCAGTCCATAGCCCAGGGCCGCCGCCGCGCCGCAGAAAACAAAGAACAGCAGAAAGACGCTGGAGCCGTATCGCGGCCCGAACTGGCGCGCGACCGGCGTGCCGAAGGCCAGGACGCCGACGGCGTTCATCGACACATGACCCCAGCCGCCGTGCACCAGCATATAGGTGAACAGGCCGCTCCACCGGCCCTGCTCCAGGTCCACCGGAACGAAGGCCATGCCCGCGCCCAGATCCGGCAGCCGCTCCTGAAAGAAGAACAGAACCGGCAGGGCCAGGGTGATCGCCACCACGGCCAGAGGCGCGTTGAACATCTTCTCGCGGGCGGGCGGGCCGTCGAATCGGGCGTGGGGATCGGACATGGGTTTCAAATGCGCAGGGCCTTCGTCCGCATCAAGCGGTTCTTAATAACCTTAATGCAGCATGGGGGTCGGATCGCGTCTTGGATCCGTGACGAGTATGCGCGCCAGGAGACCCCTCAGATGACCGCCAGAAGGCTGATTCCGCCCGCGGCGATTGCGTTCGCCGCCGGTCTGGCCGTCGTCGCGGCCCTGCCCGCCGCCGCCCAGTCAACCGGTTCGGGCGGCGCGGCGCGCTTCCAGCAGGGCTATGGCGGCGCGCGTTCGGCCGCCGCCGCCCCGACCACCGGCTCCACCCGCGACGCCAACGGCAACCGCCTGATCGTCAACGGCATCATCCAGGCCGGCGCCTCGTCCTATTCCAGCCAGTCCGACGGCGTGGCCTCGGCCTATTCCGGCGCGGGCTCCACACGCAACGGCGGCACGACCATCGGCGGCGCCACCGCCATCGGCAACCAGCTGAACGTGGTGGTTCAGGGCAGCCGCAACACCCTCATCGTCAATTCGACCCAGACCAACACCGGCGCGATCAACGCCGGCACGGCCCTGAACGGAAGCATCAACCTGCCATGAGCCGTCGTTCCCCTCTTCGCATCGCCGCCGCCGCGACGGCCGCCGCCCTGCTTCTGGCCGGCTGCGTCAGTCCGGTGGCGGGACCTTCGGGCCTCTACGCCTCGCCGATCGGCAATGCGCCGGTGACGTCCAACCCGACGCCCTATTCGACCGCCCTCTACTGCCTGGCCGACTACGCCCGGCGCTACAACCTGCCCTCGCCGCGCATGGCCGTGGGCCGGATCAGCGACTACACCGGCACGGTCTCGGCCGACGGCGGGCGTCAGATCACGGGCGGCGCCTCCTTGATGGCCAACTCGGCCCTGGCCAAGGCCGGGGCGCGGATCGTCGAACGCTACGACACCTCGGTGTCGGAGCTGGAGCTGCGCTACGCCAACAACAAGCTGATCGGCGACCAGGCGCCGGACGCCCAGAGCCCGGACGACACCCAGTATCGCCGCATCCTGGCCGGCCAGGTGCCCGGCTCGGACTTCTATATCGTCGGCGGAATCACCGAGGTGAACTACAACATCCGCTCGGGCGGTTTCGATCTGGCCGGGGGCGAGGTCGACAGCAACCGTCCCGGCTCGGGCCTGATCAACCACCGCGTCTATGTGATGAACATCGCCATGGACCTGCGCCTGGTGCAGACCACGACGCTGGAGGTGGTGGACGTCGTCTCCTACCAGAAACAGATCATCGGCCGCGAAATCTCGGCGGGCGTGTTCGACTTCCTGAACGGCAACGTCTTCGACCTGTCGGCCGGCACGGGCGGCATGGAGCCGGTCCAACTGGCGGTCCGCGCCCTGGTCGAACGCGCCACGGTCGAGTTCATGGCCAACCTCTATGGCGCGCCGGGCCCGGAAATCTGCCTGAACGCCGCCAACGACCCTCTCGGGGATTCCACGGTCGGACCGACCGGCGGCTACTACCCGGCCTATCCCACCCAGGACACGAACAATGGCCAGACTCGCGCCGATCCCTCTCGCTGGCATGATCGCCGCGACGGCGACGTTCGCCCTAGCCGCTACTGAGGCGAACGCCCAGACGACGCCGACCTGCCCGCCGGAAACCGGCTCGGCCTGCCGGATCGACCAGACCCAGACGGGCGAGGTGACGGGCGAGGTCAATCTGGACGTGGCCGTCGGTCAGTTGACCGTCTCCAACACGGCGACGGGCAATCGCGTGGTCGGCGGCATACAGTCGACCAGCGGCGCCATCGTCTCGCGCCACACCCTGACCGGGACGGTGTCGGCCGGCACGCCGATCAATCTGAACGGCGTCAGCGAAGGCTTCGTCGATTCGACCGCCCAGGCGGCGGGCAACCAGTTCCAGGTCTCCACCGACGGCGCGACCTTCGACGCCGACGTGGGCCAGTCGGCGCGCGGCGACAACGTCAGCGCCCGCACCAATCTGCACGGTCCCTCGACCCACATTCTTCAGGGCGGCCGGGTCGCCACCGGCGCGACGGCCAACGCCGTGGCCATGGGCGGCCCCTCCACCGTCCTGACCGGCCGCGTCGCCCAGGCCAGCCAGACGACCGTCTTCGCCGAGACGGTCGCCGACGTCCAATACGTCCCCGCGCCCCTGACCTTCTCGGCCGACGCCCAGGCCAATACGGCCCAGGCGGTCACGACCGGCGCATCCCATCAGGACCTGGTGATCAACCAGACCAACGCCCCCTCAACGGTCGAGGCGCGCACCAGCGTCTATGTCGACAACGCCTGGAACCTGGCGGGCCGGGCCAACGCCTCGGCCAACCGCGCCACGCTTCACAACAGCGGCGGCTCCATGATCGCCGATACGACCCAGGACAACCAGGGCCGGGTCCGCGCCTACACCCGCGTCCAGACCAACCTGCAAGGCGAGACGACGGCCGGCGCCCGCGCCGTGGCCAACGAGGTCGTCGCCGGCAACAACGACATCTATCTGAAGCTGGACAACACCCAGTTGAACTCGGGCGGGGTCGAGGCGACGGCCGAATATGTCGGGGTCAAGGGCTACGACAGCTATGTCAGCACCGAGGCCGCGGGCAACAGCGTCGTCGGCTACGCCTGCTCCCAGTGCGGGGGCGAGGTCAACGTCAACAACACCCAGGTCAACAACGGCTCGGTGTCCGCCACCGCCAACGTCAACATCGCCCAGCCCGGCCGCGCCGCCGTGGTCGGCTCCAACGCCGTGGGCAACACCGCGACCTTCTACATCTCGCGTCCTGGCGGCTGAGGCCGTCTTCGGGCGGCGTCGCCCGAAATGACGCGGACCGGCCAAGGCGTCTTGCCCCGGCGCCCCCCCTGGCCTAGTGCCGAATGTCCGCCCCATCGGGGGTTGCGGTCTTTCGGAGCTGGTTCATGCGTTCTGCGCGTCGTCTTCTTCTTGTCGCGGCCTCGGGCCTCGCCCTCGCCACGGGCCTGACCGCCGCCAGCGGCGCCGCCTTCGCCCTGACGCCCGCCGGTCAGACCGCCGCTTCGACCGCCGCCGTCGCCCCCTCCTCGCCCTGGGCCCAGGCCGCCAGCGACATTCCCGCCGATCCGGCCGTCCGCTTCGGCCAGTTGCCGAACGGCATGCGCTACGCCCTGATGCACAATGCGACGCCGCCGGGTCAGGCGTCGATCCGCCTGCGCATCGCCGCCGGTTCGCTGATGGAGCGCGACGACCAGAAGGGGCTGGCCCACTTCATGGAGCACATGGCCTTCAACGGCACCAAGGACATCCCCGAGAACGAGATGCTGCGCATCCTCGAACGGCTGGGCCTGGCCTTCGGCGCGGACACCAACGCCTTCACCAGCTTCGACCAGACGGCCTATTCGCTGGAACTGCCCAACACCAAGACCGAGACGGTCGAGACCTCGCTGCACGTCCTGCGCGAGATGATGTCCGACGCCCTGATGGCCCAGGCCGACATCGATTCCGAACGCGGCGTCATCGTGGGCGAGGAACGCACCCGCAACACGCCCCAGCAGCGCGTTCTCAAGACCCAGCTCGCCCTTCTGGCGCCGGGCCAGCGCCTATCCCAGCGCCTGCCCATTGGCGACCTGGACATCATCCGCACCGCCGAGCGCCAGCGCTTCGTGGACTTCTATGACGCCTATTACCGTCCGTCGCGCGCCACCCTGATCGCCGTGGGCGACTTCGACGTGGACGTGATGGAGCGCCAGGTGCGCGACGCCTTCGCTTCCTGGACGCCCAAGGCGCCGGACGGCCCCGAGCCGGACCTGGGACAGGTCGCCGTGCGCGGCCCCGAGACCAGCATCATCGTCGAACCGGGCATCCAGTCCTCGATCCAGATCAACTGGATCAAGGCGCCCGACCTGTCGCCCGACACGGTCGCCAAACGCACCCAGGCCCTGCGCCGCAGCCTGGGCCTGGCGGTGCTGAACCGTCGCCTGGGCGAGATGGCGCGCGCCGACAATCCGCCCTTCCTGGGCGCCGGCGCCGCCTATCAGTCCCTGTTCGACAGCCTGGACGCGGGCACCTTGGCCGTCTCCTTCAATCCCGGCGACTGGAAGAAGGCCCTGACGGCGACCGAGCAGGAAGCGCGCCGCCTCGCCCAGTACGGCGTCACCGCCGAGGAGCTGGAGCGGGAGATCACCCAGTATCGCACCGCGCTCCAGAACGCCGTCGCGACCGCCGCCACCCGCTCGACGTCCGCCCTGGCCGGCGGCCTTCTCAGCGACGTCAACGACAACGAGGTGTTCAACAGCCCGCAGGAAGGCCTGGCCCTGTTCGAACAGGGCGTGAAGGATCTGACGGTCGATCAGGTCAACGCCGCCGTTCGCCCGGTCTTCGAGGGCCAGGGTCCGCTGGTCCTGTTCACCAGCCCGGTTCCCGTCGAGGGCGGAGAAGCCGCCGTCACCGCCGCCCTTCAGGAATCACGTCAGACGGCGGTCGCCGCCCGCGCGGCCCAGGCCGCCCTGCAATGGCCCTATTCCGACTTCGGCGCGCCGGCCGTCCCCGCCGCCCGCACCGAGGTCGCCGACCTGGGCGCCACCCTGGTCCGCTTCCCCAACGGCGTGCTCCTGAACATCAAGCCGACCCAGTTCCGCGACGACCAGATTCTGGTCAGCGCCTCCACCGGCATCGGCGAGCTGGGCCTGCCGACCGATCGCGTCACCTCCATGGCCATGGCCGACACGGTCATGGGTCCGGGCGGCACGGGCAAGCTGAGCCTGGACGAGTTGAACCGCGCCCTGACCGGACACGTCTATAGCGCCAGCGTCAACCAGGGCACGGACTCCTACACCTTCTCGGGCGCGACCCGGCCCGAGGACCTGCAACTGGAGATGCAGGTTCTGGCCGCCTATCTGACCGATCCCGGCCTGCGCGCCGCCCCGTTCGAACAGACCAAGGCCGTCTTCCCGCAGATCCTGGCCCAGCTGGGCGCCACGCCGCGCGGCGTGTTCCAGCGGGACGCGACCGGCCTTCTGGCCTCGGGCGACAAGCGCGAGACGGTGCCGACCGCCGCAGAGGTCGCGGCCATGTCGATCGACGACATCCGCACCGGCGTTCGCGACGCCCTGGCCCACGGCCCGATCGAGATCACGGTCGTCGGCGACGTGGATGTGGACGCGGTCATCGCCGCCGTCGGCTCAACCTTCGGCGCCCTGCCCGCGCGCGGCCAGGCCCCGACGCCGGCGCCCGGTTCGGCGACCCGTCGTTTCCCGACCCCGACGGCGACGCCCGTGCGCCTGACCCACACGGGTCCGGCCGAACAGGCTCTGGGCTTCACCGCCTGGCCGACCACCGACCAGGTGGGCGACCGCACCACCGCCCGCCAGTTGGGCGTCCTGTCCGACGTGCTGCAGCTGCGACTGAACGACGAAATCCGCGAGAAGCAGGGCCTGGCCTATTCGCCGCGCGCGGCCTCCTCGTCCTCGGACGTCTTCCCCGGCTACGGCTATCTGTCGGTCACGGCCGAGGTGCCGCCCGAGGCCCTGCCCAAGCTGTTCGAGACGGTGGACGCCATCGCCGCCGATCTGCGCGACAAGCCCGTCAGCGCCGACGAACTGAACCGCGCCCGCCTGCCGGCGGTCGAGCGTCTGCGCCGAAGCATGGCCGACAACGGCTACTGGCTGACCCAGCTGTCGGAAGCCCAGTCCAAGCCGGAAAGCCTGGAGCAGACGCGCCGCCAGATCGCCGTGCTGGAGGCCGTCACCCCGGCCGACCTGCAACGCCTGGCCCAGCAGTATCTGAAACCCTCGACCGCCTGGCGCGCCGAGATCGTGTCGGACAAGGCGCCCGCCCAGCCCTGATCGGGCAAGAAAAAGGCCCCGGCTCGATCCGAGCCGGGGCCAGTCTTCAGGATCGTCGACGGAGAGCCGACGGTCCTTTTTTGCATCTGGAACCTGATCGGCGCCTGAACGGCCCCGTTCGACTCCTGTTCAGAACACCCGGCCGCCGACGCCGCCGTCCAGGGTGATGGCCCCTGTGATGACGGTCGCGGCCTGCACCTGCTCTTCGCGGTACTCGGTGTATTCTTCCTCGCGGTACATCGTCAGGATCTTGATCCCGGCGCCGTAGCGACGCAGCAGCGAGCGTTCGTTGCAGTCCCGCTCGGGCTTCTCGGGCCGACAGACCAGCTGGCCGCCGTCTCCGAACCACAGCGCCTCGTGCTTCTTGCAGGTCAGGGTCGTGCCGTGATCGAAGTTCACGTCGCCTTCGTAATCGGCGAGGGTCGCCTGCAGCCAGGTGCCGGCCAGACAGCGATAAATCTCGCCCTCGTAGCCGTCGGCGATCTCGCGGTCCGGTTTCACCTGAGAGGCCGGGTGCGGCACCTGACGGTCGTCGATGCAGACGGCCTGGATCACCACGCGCTTCATCATGCGCCGCCAGGCGGTGAAGGGGGTGCGCACGACCTGGGCCGCCATGCCTTCCACGGCCAGGCCCTGGATCGTCGTCGGATAGGGCTGGTCGACCGAGACATAGGCCGAACCGCCGCCCCCGCCGTAGACATAGCCGCGCGAGCCGGACCAGCCGCGCGCGTTCAGATAGTTGCGGGCATAACCGCCGGCGCTGGCGTTCGCATTGGCGCTGGACCCCGCGTTGTTGATGTTGACGTTCACATTGACGTTCTGGTTCTGGTTCCAGTTGCCGTTCCAGCCCGGGCGGCCGCCGCCGCCGCAGTCTCCACCGCCGCCACCGCCACCGCAGCCCGGCGGGGGGGGCGGGGGTTCCGGCGGCTGACAGCTTGATCCGCAGGGGTCGGGGTCCGGCGGCGTGCAGCCAGACGAGCATTGCGCCAGGGCGGCGCCGGCGCTCGTCGCGACGAACAGACCGGCCGCCAGGCCCAGCATCCAGTTTGTGATCCGCAGCCGCATAGGCGGGGCTCCCGAACGAAAAACGCGTCGGCCCGGCGCGACGCCGACCGATCCAGCGTTCACCAAAACATCAAAAGCCTTTCGTTTCCGTTGATGCGTCGCCGCCTTCGGGATGGCGCAATGCCGCATCGGTCTGCTAGACCGCCCGCATGATGACCGTCCGCGTCTTCCTTCGCCTGATTTCGATTAGTCGCCCGGCGTAGCGCCTCTGGGCCCAGGCCCAGCGCACGCCGGGATCGAAAGCCCTCAAGCAGCGCGAAGCGCGATAGGGCGAAGAGAACAGCGACATCACTTTCAAGACGCCGAGACTGCTCAATGGCTGACGCCCCCGAGACCCCCGACACCGCTTCCGGCCGCGACTACCGCGACACCGTATTCCTGCCCGAGACCCCCTTCCCCATGCGCGGCGGCCTGCCACAGAAGGAGCCGCTGATCCTGGAGCAGTGGGGCGACCTGTATGGAACCCTGCGCGCCGAACGTCAGAAGCAGAACGCCCCGCTTTACGTCCTGCACGACGGCCCGCCCTATGCGAACGGCGACATTCACATCGGCCATGCGCTGAACAAGACGCTGAAGGACTTCGTGGTCCGCAGCCGGTTCCTGTTGGGCTACGACGTCGACTACGTCCCCGGCTGGGACTGCCACGGCCTGCCGATCGAGTGGAAGATCGAAGAGCAGTTCCGCGCCAAGGGTCGCCGCAAGGACGAGGTGTCCAAGGACGAGTTCCGGCGCGCCTGCCGCGACTACGCCGGCAAATACATCGACCTCCAGCGCGACCAGTTCCTGCGTCTGGGCGCCGTGGGCGACTTCGCCAACCGCTACGCCACCATGGACTTCGCGTCCGAGGCGGCCATCGTCGCCGAGTTCCACAAGTTCAAGAACTCGGGCCAGTTGTATCGCGGCTCCAAGCCCGTCATGTGGTCGCCGGTCGAACGCACGGCCCTGGCCGACGCCGAGATCGAATACCACGACCATGTTTCGCCCACGATCTGGGTCAAGTTCCCGGTCACGGGCGTCTCGGACGACCATCCCGACGACCTGCTGTCCTTCCGCAGTTCGACGCCGTCCATCGTCATCTGGACGACGACGCCCTGGACCATCCCGGCCAACCGCGCCATCAGCTACGGCCCCGAGATCGCCTATGGCCTGTACGAGGTCACGGCCATGGAGGAAGGGCTTGAGTTCGCGCCCTGGGCCAAGCCGGGCGACCGGCTGATCCTGGCCGACAAGCTGGCCGAGGACGTGTTCAAGGCCGCCAAGGTCGCCGCCTGGACCCGCGTGTACGACATCAATCCCTCCGGCCTGGAGACCGCACACCCGCTGGCGGCGCTGGACAGCGGCTATGGCTTCTCGGTCCCCCTGCTGGCTGGCGACCACGTCACCGACGACGCCGGCACGGGCTTCGTCCACACCGCGCCGGGCCACGGCGCCGACGACTTCGAGGTCTGGAAGGCCCACGGTCATCACGAGGTGCCCGACACCGTCGATCCCGACGGCGCCTATTACGACCACGTCCCCCTGTTCGCGGGGCTCAAGGTGCTGGAGACCGAAGGCAAGAAGACCGGCAAGTTCGGCCCCGCCAACGGCGCGGTGATGGAAAAACTGATCGAGGCCGGCAACCTTCTGGCGCGCGGCCGGATGGAGCATTCCTATCCGCACAGCTGGCGGTCCAAGGCCCCGATCATCTTCCGCAACACCCCCCAATGGTTCATCCGCATGGATCAACCATTGAAGAGCGGCGACACCCTGCGTGAGACGGCGCTGAACGCCATCGACGCCACCGCCTTCCATCCCGTCGCCGGCAAGAACCGCATCCGCTCGATGGTCGAGGGTCGTCCCGACTGGCTGGTCAGCCGCCAGCGCGCCTGGGGCACGCCTCTGGCCATGTATATGGACAAGCAGACCGGCCAGCCCTTGCATGACCCCGAGGTCGATGCCCGCATCGTCGCCGCCATCGCCGAACACGGCGCCGACATCTGGTTCACCGCGCCGGACAGCGACTTCCTGGGCGCCCACGACCCGGCCCGCTACGAAAAGGTCGAGGACATCCTGGACGTCTGGTTCGACAGCGGCTCGACCCACGCCTTCACCCTGGACCCGCGCACGCCCGAGCATGGCTACACCGGCGATCGTCCGTCGCACTGGCCCGCCGACCTCTATCTGGAAGGGTCGGACCAGCATCGGGGCTGGTTCCAGTCGTCGCTGCTGGAAGGCTGCGGCACGCGCGGCCGCGCCCCGTTCAAGGCGGTCCTGACCCACGGCTTCACCCTGGACGAGAACGGGGAGAAGATGTCCAAGTCGCGCGGCAACACCACCGACCCCCTAACCATCATCAAGGAGTCGGGCGCCGACATCCTGCGTCTGTGGGTGGCCCTGGTCGACTATTCGGACGACCAGCGGATCGGCAAACAGATCCTCCAGACCACGGTCGACGCCTATCGCAAGCTCAGGAACACCGTCCGCTATCTGCTGGGCGCCCTGGCCGGCTTCGACGAGACCGAGCGGCTGACCGACCTCGACCAGTTCCCGCCGCTGGAGAAATACATCCTGCACCGCCTGTGGGAGCTGGACGCCCAGGTGCGCCAGGCCTACGCCGACTATCGCTTCCAGGACGTCGTGCGCCCGGTGCTGGAGTTCTGCTCCAACGACCTGTCGGCCCTGTATTTCGACATCCGCAAGGACGCCCTGTACTGCGACCGTCCCGATTCGATCCGTCGCCGCGCCGCCCGCATGGTGATGGACGCGGTGTTCATGCGCCTGACCGCCTGGCTGTCGCCCCTGACCCCCTTCACCACGGAAGAGGCCTGGACGACGCGCTTCCCCGAGGGCGGCTCCAACTGCACTCGCGTGATCCCCCATACCCCGGCGGACTGGCGGAACGACGCCGAGGCCGCGCGATGGGCCGCGATCAACGCCGTGCTGGAAGTGGTCAACGAACAGTTGGAGGCCGCCCGCCGCGACAAGCGCATCGGCGGCGCCCTGGACGCCTGGCCGACCGTCACGGCCCCCGCCGAACTTCTGGCGCCCTTCCAGGGGCTGGACGCGGCCGAAATCTTCCGCACCTCGGGCGCGGAGCTGGTGCAGGGCGGCGACGCCGTGACGGTCGCGGTCGATCTGGCCGACTATCCGAAATGCGCCCGCTCGTGGCGACGCGTGCCGGACGTCGGCTCCGATCCGGCCTATCCGGACCTTTCGGCCCGCGACGCCGACGCCGTGCGCTACTGGGACCAAACCCACGGCTGATTCCCTTCGCCGTCCTTCCGTTCCGGCGGAAGGGCGGCGCATCGCCTCCCCGCCCGGGCCGTGAAGGGCTTGCGCCGGAATTTCAACGCTCTGCGCCATCCACGGCCTCATCGACCTCGCACGGCCGAAATCGCCCTTATGATCGGCCGTTCGCACAAGGCCGCAGGAAGGCGACGCCGGTTTCGGACAATCCGGACTCTTCGGACTCCGTTTTTTGCGTCCGGCTCCGAACCCGCTTTCGGCCCGCGCCAATGAAAATCTCCGACGGCGGGCCGACCCGCAGGAAACCCGTCGTCGCCTCACGCTTTGTTACATCCGCCATGGTCAAGGCGGGTTCGCCGCGCTAGATCGTGCTGCATGTGCGAGCGGGGATAACCCGCCGACGATCTGAAAAGGCTCAGGGGCTACAGATGACTCAGTGGGTGTACGGCTTCGGCGGCGGCTCCGCCGACGGCGACGCGTCGATGAAGAACCTTCTTGGCGGCAAGGGCGCCAACCTGGCCGAGATGTCGGCCCTGGGCCTTCCGGTGCCGCCGGGCTTCACCGTCACCACCGAGGTCTGCACCCACTATTACGCCAACGGCGAGACCTATCCCGCCGATCTGGAAGCCCAGGTCCAGGCCGCCCTGGCCAAGGTCGAGGGCGTGGTCGGCAAGACGTTCGGCGACGTGGACAATCCGCTGCTGGTTTCCGTCCGTTCCGGCGCGCGCGCCTCCATGCCCGGCATGATGGACACGGTTCTGAACCTGGGCCTGAACGACCAGACGGTCGAGGGTCTGGCCAGGCTGTCGGGCGACCGCCGCTTCGCCTTCGACTCCTATCGTCGCTTCATCACCATGTATTCCAACGTGGTCCTGGGCCTCAGCCACGACGATTTCGAGGAGGTGCTGGATCAGCACAAGGATCGCCTGGGCGTCACGGTCGACACCGACCTGACCGCCGCCGACTGGGAAAAGGTCGTCGCCGACTACAAGGCCGTGGTCGAGCGCGAACTGGGCCATGCCTTCCCGCAGGACCCCAAGGACCAGCTGTGGGGCGCCGTCGGCGCCGTGTTCGAAAGCTGGATGAACGACCGGGCGAAATTCTATCGCCGCATGCACGACATCCCCGAAAGCTGGGGCACGGCCGTCAACGTCCAGTCGATGGTGTTCGGCAACATGGGCGAGACCTCGGCGACGGGCGTGGCCTTCACCCGCAACCCCTCGACCGGTGAGGCCCGCCTGTACGGCGAGTTCCTGATCAACGCCCAGGGCGAGGACGTGGTGGCGGGCATCCGCACCCCGCAAAGCCTGACCAAGGTCGGCCGCGAGGAGATGGGCGAGACCGCCCCCTCGATGGAAGAGGCCATGCCCGAGGTGTTCGCCCAGTTCGTCGACGTGGTCGGCAAGCTGGAAAGCCACTATCGCGACATGCAGGACATCGAGTTCACGGTCGAACAAGGCCGGCTGTGGATGCTGCAGACCCGCAACGGCAAGCGCACCGCCAAGTCGGCGCTGAAGGTCGCCGTGGACCTCGCCGCCGAGGGCGTGATCTCTCAGGAAGAGGCCATCAGCCGGGTCGAGCCGTCGGCGCTGGACCAGTTGCTGCACCCGACGCTGGACCCCGATGCGGCGCGCACCGTCGTCGCCGCCGGCCTGCCGGCCTCGCCCGGCGCCGCGACCGGCAAGATCGTCTTCGACGCCGACGAGGCCGAGCGCATGTCGGGTCTGGGCGAAGCGGTCATCCTGGTGCGCGAGGAGACCAGCCCCGAAGACATCCACGGCATGCATGCGGCCCGCGGCATCGTCACCGCCCGCGGCGGCATGACCAGTCACGCCGCTGTCGTGGCGCGCGGCATGGGTCGGGCCTGCGTCTCCGGCGCCGGCGAGATCCACATCGACGAGGCCAAGGGCGTGTTCACCGCGCGCGGCCGCACCTTCAAGGCCGGCGAGGTGATCACCATCGACGGCTCCAAGGGCGAGGTGCTGGACGGCGCCGTGCCGATGATCGAGCCCGAGCTGACCGGCGACTTCCAGACCCTGATGGGCTGGGCCGACAAGGTGCGTCGCCTGAAGGTCCGCGCCAACGCCGAGACGCCGCTGGACGCCAAGACCGCGCGCGGTTTCGGCGCCGAGGGCATCGGCCTGTGCCGCACCGAGCATATGTTCTTTGACGACACCCGGATCGCCGCCGTGCGCGAGATGATCCTGGCCGACGACGAAGCCGGCCGGCGCACCGCGCTCGCCAAGATCGCTCCGTTCCAGAAGTCCGACTTCGTCGAACTGTTCGACATCATGGCCGGCCTCCCCGTCACGGTGCGCCTGTTGGATCCGCCGCTGCACGAGTTCATCCCGCACACGGACGAGGACATCGACGCCCTGGCCGCCTCCTCGGGCATCGACGCCGACAAGCTGAAGCGCCGCGCCAAGGAGTTGCACGAAACCAACCCCATGCTGGGCCATCGCGGCTGCCGCCTGGGCGTCGCCTATCCCGAAATCTACGAGATGCAGGTCCGCGCCATCCTGGAGGCGGCGCTGGAGGTGAAGACCGCCTCGGGCCAGGCGCCCCTGCCCGAGATCATGCACCCGCTGGTCGCGACGGGGCTGGAGATGAAGTATCTGCGCGAACTGACCGACCGCACGGCCAAGGCGGTGTTCGAAGAGGCGGGCGACAGCGTCGACTATCTGGTCGGGACCATGATCGAACTGCCGCGCGCCGCCATTCGCGCGGGTGATCTGGCCGAATACGCCCAGTTCTTCAGCTTCGGCACCAACGACCTGACCCAGACGACGTTCGGCATCAGCCGCGACGACTCCGGCCGGTTCCTGCAGGCATATCTGGACAAGGGCATCTTCGAGACCGATCCCTTCGTGCGTCTGGACCAGGACGGCGTCGGCGGCCTGATCGAAATCGCCGCCGAACGGGGCCGCGCCGTCCGGCCCGAGGTCAAGCTGGGCATCTGCGGCGAACACGGCGGCGATCCGTCGTCCATCGCCTTCTGCGAAAAGGCTGGGCTGGACTACGTCTCCTGCTCCCCCTACCGCGTGCCCATCGCCCGCCTCGCCGCCGCCCAGGCCGCCCTCAACGTGGAGCGCGAGAAGGATCGGTAGAGCTATCTAATATCCGTCATCCTCGGGCTCGACCCGAGGATGACGGCTGGGAAGTTGATGAGGGCGGTCTCCGACGAGGCCGCCCTTTTTCATGCCCGTCACAAAACCGCCAATCTTGGCGGAACGTCGTATGTGTCTTGGTGTCAACAGGCATTCGCGGCCTTCGATGGGCTCTGGAACAGAAGAGGGCGTGACCTATTTAAGCACTCGCTGGATGGGGCTGGTGATCGGCTTGGTCATCACATCTAGGAGTTAATAAGAAACAATGCGTAACATTCTTCTCGCCGTCGCCGTTGCCGCCATCGCCGCTCCGGCTTTTGCTCAAACTAATCCTGAACCTCGTGGTTACGGCTCTCTGGGCTACACTCATCTTGAAGGTGACAATGCAACGACCGGCGCCGTCACGGGTCGTCTGGGCGTGAACCTGAACCGTTACCTGGCTGTCGAGACCGAAGCTTCGGTCGGCGTCAAACATGACGACTTCACCGTCGCCGGCGTCGATGGCGAGATCAAGCAGGAGTGGGACGCTGCGGGCTATGTCGTCGGCAAGGTGCCGGTGTCCGACAAGCTGGAGCTGTTCGCGCGCGGCGGTTACGGTCATACCGAGCTGAAGCAGAAGTTCCCGGGCGCGAACACCGACGTCGGCGGCGACAGCTGGAACTATGGGGCGGGCGCCAACTACTTCGTGGATGGCGTGAACGGGGTGCGCGCCGACTGGACCCGCCGCGACTACCGCGACGACGCGGGCAAGGCCGACGCCTATTCGGTCAGCTACATCCGTCGCTTCTGATCCGAACGAGCAGGCCTAAAGACGAAGGCGCGCTCCGAACGGGGCGCGCCTTTCATCTTTTCAGAGGCGTCAGGCGACGTTCGGCGCCAGCGCCCACCGCTGCGACCCTTCGCCGAATGGGCGGATGAACCAGTCGCGGTACTGTTCGAAGGCTTCGATGATCTTCTGTCTGAGATCGGGCGGATTCACAGCCTCGCCGCGCTGGCGCTTCAGGGCCGCCACGCAGTCCATCACCAGATTCTGGTGAGCCGAACCGCCCATGCTCTTCAGCACGGCGGCTATGTCCTTGGCCAGGCTTTCCAGCACATGCTTCGGCGTCGTCTGAGCCATCTGGGAACTCCCCTGTTCTCGACGTCGAAATCCGTGGCAAAAGAATGTGACAGATTCAAGCGTAACCGAGCAAGAATCAGCATGGACGCGAATTAACCTGACATAACGCCGGTCCCGCGCTTTGGTTCTTGGGGGAGACACCATCATGACGCACTTCGATCCGGCCGCCGCGACCGCCGCCTGGCTGGCGACCCTTTCGCCCCAGGAAACGGCCCGCGCCGTGGCCTATACGCACGGATCGCACTGGCTGATCCTGTGGGGCTTTCTGGTCTCGGCCCTGGTCGCCTGGATCATCGTCCGCACCAATCTTTTGGTGTCGTTGCGCAGCCGGATCGAGCGGAGGCGGCGGCGACCGGTCCTGGCCAGCTTCTGCGTCGCCCTGCTCTATTCCGTCGTCAGCTGGCTTCTGACCCTGCCCTGGGCGGCCTATCAGGGCTGGTGGCGCGAGAAACAGTACGGCCTGACCAGTCAGGCGTTCGGCGGTTGGCTGGGCGAGGCTGCGATCGGCGCCGCCATCGGCGCAGTGGTCGGATCGCTTCTGCTGGTCGCCATCTACGCCCTGATCCGGCGCGCGCGACGCTTCTGGTGGATGTGGGCGTCCGGCGTCACCGCCGCCTTCATCGTCATCGGCCTGGTCCTTTCGCCCCTGGTGATCGAGCCCATCTTCAACACCTATACGCCGGCGCCCAACGGGCCCGTGCGCGACGCGGTCGTGGCCCTGGCCAAGGAGACCGGCACCCCGTCCGACAAGATCTTCATCTACAACGGCTCCAAACAGTCCGACCGCTACACCGCCAATGTCTCGGGCCTGTTCGGCTCGGCCCGCGTGGCCATGAGCGACACCATGTTCAAGAAGGGGGCGGACCTGGCCGAGGTGCGCGGCGTCGTCGGCCATGAGATGGGCCACTACGCCCACGTCCATGTGCTGTGGACCGTGGCGATCCTGATCGTCCTGTCCGCCCTGGCCTTCTGGCTGACCGATCGGCTCTATCCACTCGTCCGCCGCCTGCTGCGGGCGGACCGGGTGGGCGACATCGCCGATCCCGCGGGGCTGCCCATCCTGGCGTTGATCCTGGCCTTCCTGGGCGTTATGGGCACGCCCGTCCTGGCCACCATGACCCGCACGATGGAAGCCGACGCCGATCACTTCTCCCTGGTTCACGCCAACGAACCGGACGGCCTGTCCAAGGCCCTGATCAAGACCGCCGAATACCGCGCCCCGTCGCCCTCGGCGATCGAGGAGATCCTGTTCTACGATCACCCCAGCGTCGAGAACCGCATCCGCCGCGCCATGGAATGGAAGGCGACACATCCGCCACGCGACGGGGCCGAGCAACCGACGCGCCCGTAAGGCATTGAAGGCTCCGCCATTCCAAGCGGAGCCTTCGCACCATGATCGACCTCTATCGCGGCCTCGGCCTCGGCGTTCCGGCCTTGATGGACATCGCGCCCCTGATCGCGCGGGTCGTGGTCGGAGGAATGTTCTTCCTGTCCGGCTTCTACAAGCTGTTCACCCCGGCCCAGGCCGAGAAGATGCAGAAGACGATGGTCGAGGCCGGCATCGCCGCCCCGCGCCAGACCGCGAAGTTTGTTTCTGTGTGCGAGTTCGCCTTCGGCGCCCTGCTGATCATGGGTCTGTTCACCAGCATGGCGGCCCTGGTGCTGCTGATCATCAGCCTGGTCGCCCTGGTGACGGTGGCGTCAAAGTCGGTGGAGGGAACCAGCCTCGGCTATCGCCTCTCCAGCTATTTCGACCTGCCCGAGACCCTGCTGATGGTCATCCTGATCTGGCTGATGGCCAATGGACCGGGGCTGTGGAGCCTGGACTTCGTCCTGTTCCTGCCCCGGCTTTAAGGGTTCAGGCGGCGCGCTTCCTGACGAAGACCGTCCCGGCCGAATAGCCGGCGCCAAAGCTGCAGATCAGCCCGGTGTCGCCCGCCTCGAACCCGTCATTGTGCAGGTGGAAGGCGATGATCGACCCGGCCGAGGAGGTGTTGGCGTATTCGTCCAGGATGATGACGTTCTCGTCCGCCGACGGCTCGCGACCCAGCACCTTCTTGCCGATCATCGTGTTCATGTTGATGTTGGCCTGGTGCAGCCACAGCCGCTTCAGGCCGTGCGGATCGACGCCCAGTTCGCCGGCGTGGTCCACGATCATGTCCGACACCATCGGCACCACGTCCCGGAACACCTTGCGGCCCTGCTGGATGAACAGCTTGTCATTCTGCACGCTGTCGTCGGCGACGGGGCTGTCCAGATGCGCCGTGTCGCGCGCATTGCGGTTCAGGAAGCCAAAGTTGTTCCTGATATTGTTGGAAAAGGTCGTCTTCAGCCGCGTGCCCAGCACGTCCCAGCCGCTCGGACCCGCCGTCTCAGACGATTCCACGATCACCGCCGTCGCCACGTCGCCGAAGATGAAATGGCTGTCGCGGTCGGTGAAGTTCAAATGGGCCGAACAGACCTCCGGGTTGACCATCAGCACGGCCTTGACCGAGCCGCCGCCGATGAAGTCGGCCGCCGTCTTGATGCCGAAGGTCGCCGAACTGCACGCCACGTTCATGTCGAAGGCGAAACCTTCGATCCCCAGCGCCTGCTGCACCTCGATGGCGATGGCCGGATAGGCGCGCTGCATGTTCGACGCCGCGCACAGGACGGCGCCGATCTCCGAGACCGGCTTGCCCCAGGCTGCGATCGCCTGCCGCGCGGCCTTGACCGCCATCTCGGCCAGGATCGACAGTTCGTCGTTGGAGCGTTCGGCCAGGTTCGGCGCCATTCGCTCGGGGTCGATGATCCCGGCCTTGTCCAGCACGAACCGGCTCTTGATGCCCGACGCCTTCTCGATGAACTCGGGCGAGGAGTGCGACTTGGCTTCCAACTCGCCGGCCTCGATCTGGGCGGCGTGGCGCGCGTTCCAGCCGTCGGCCCAGGCGTTGTAGCTGTCGACCAGTTCGGCGTTGGAGACCGACTGTTCGGGGGTGAAGAGGCCGGTGGCGGCGATGACGGCGTGGGTCACTTTGTTTTTGTTCCTATCGCTCGGCCCGCGGGGCCTCGCTGCTTGAGGAGATATTTGTTCCTATCGCTCGGCTCGCGGGGCCTCGCGGCTTGAGGAAGGTCCGTTTCCTATCAGAACGCCTCAATAGGACGGCGGCGGCCTGCGGTCGAGACTGGCGACGATGCCGGCGGCCCAGCGCTGCACCTGGCCGCGCGGCGCCTTGGGCGTCGGCTGGTCGCGCGCGGCGATCAGCCGGTCCACCAGATCCTCGGCCTCGCACGGCCAGCCCTCGGGCGTGACATACAGGGGATAGGCGATCAGGGCGGCGTGGATCAGGTGATCGACGCCGGCGCGGCGGCTGCGGCGCTCGAACGTCAGCCGGTCGTCGGTCAGCCCCCATCCGGCATAGAAGGGCCGGCCATAGACCGACACCGCCTTGCCTCGCATCAGGGCCTCGAACCCGGTCAGGGAGGTCAGGGTCGCCACCCGCCGACAGGCGTTCAGACAGTCGACGATATCCAGCCCGTCGCCCACCGCATCGACCGAGGCCATGGCCCCCGCGTCCAGCCGCCCCGGCCGGTTGCCCGCCAGCACGTCGGGGTGGTTGCGATAGACCAGGAAGGCGTCGGGATGATCGCGCCGCGCCGCCTCCACCAGGGCCGAGTTGGTGTTCATATCCGGCGCACAGCCCAGCAGGATCGACTTGTCGTTCTCGACCTGACCGACCACCAGCAGGATGTCGCGATCAGCCGGCCAGTCGGTCGGCGCCTGACCCCTCAGATTATACTTCGACAGGCCCGCATCGACCACGCGCGTCCGCAGGGCGGCGGCCCGCGCCAGCTGAACCGGCGACAGGTCCGAGGTCTCGATCAGGGTCTCCAGCCGCGACGGCCGCGACGGGTCGTAATAGACCCCCTGATCGTCCAAGGCGACCGACAGGGCGCCGACGAAATCGGACCCCAGGCCGCGCGAGCGGATGAAGCCGTCCTCCATCCGCACCGTCGGACCGGCGAATGCGGCGGCCGCCTGCCGCGTCGCCTCGCTCTCCTTGCCCGCCCACCAGATCAGCCGACCGTTCGTCGCGCTCGCATGGGCGGCGGCCCGCGACGGCGACATGAAATAACGCATCGTCGCCTTGGGCGAGTTCAGCAGGCGGCGCACCGGCGGACGCTTGGCGGGCGCGAACCCGACCGCCGACCACGACCCCGCCAGCCGGTCGGCCCGGTCCCGCAAGGCGATCAGCCGCTCCAGCGCCTGTTCGGCCTCGCATCGCTGGCCCGTTATCGGATCAACATAGCGGCTGTAGGCGATCAGGGCGGCGGCGGCGACCTGTTCGATGGACCGCGCGACGCCGCGCCGTCCGGTCTGGACCGCATCGGCCGTCAGGCCCCAGCCGGAATAGAAGGGCGCCCCGAAACACCGCACCGGCAGCCCTCGCAACAGGGCCTCGAACCCCAGCGCCGAGGTGACGCAATAGACCGCATCCACCGCCGCCAGCAGGTCGGCGGGCCGCACGTCGGCGTCGATCAGGGTGACGCCGTCCAGATCGGTGACGCAGCCGCGCTTTCGCCCCGCCGCCACGGCCGGATGGCGTTTGACGATCAACTGCGCGTCCGGCTCGTCGCGCCGAGCGGCGGCGATCATGTCGTCGAAACTCTGCGCCGTCGCGAGGCCGCAGGCGATGGAGGCGTCCCCGAACGTCTGATCCACGATCAGCACGCGCCGACCGGGCTTAAGCACGCCCGGATCCAGCGGCCCGCCCATATTGGTCTTGGACACGTCGGACGCCACGATCCGGTCGATCAGCCCGCGCGCCCGCGTGATCATGGCGGCGTCGCACCAGTCGTCGGCCGTCTGGATCAGATGCTCCAGCCGGCTGGGCCGCGTCGCATCGTAATAGACGCCCAGATCATCGACGATCAGGCTCAGGCTCGTCGCCCCCGCCTCGCCGATCCCGACCGAGCGCAAAAACCCGTCCTCCAGCGCCACATAGGGCCGCCCGTTCTTTCCGGCCCAGCGCCGCCCCGCCGCCGCCGTCGGCTTCATCCCCCAGCCCAGTACGGCCCGCACATCCTCGCCCGGCAGGCGCCGCAGCTCGTAATCAGCCAGAAACACGTCGAGAAACGGAACCTTCAAAACGCCGGGCGCACAAACCCAGGCGACAGTCTTGGTCGCGGCGTCGGCGGTCGGGGCGGGGTGTGTCGTCAAGGCGGGTCCGGGGGCGGTCGAACCCGTGGTTTAGGGCCGTTGGTCCAGGCGGGCTAGACCGAAAGCGGGCCTCATCCGCGCGCGCTCGCCAGGGCGGCGGCCAGATCGGCGTGGCGGAAGGGCTTGACCAGGCGCGGCAAGTCCGGCGCCAGATCCTCCACCTCCGTATAGCCCGAAACGATCAGGACGGCGCAGTCGGGGCTCCGGTTCTGGACCTGTCGCGCCAGCTCGACGCCGGTCAGTCCGGGCATCAGATGGTCCGTCACCAGAACCTTGGGGCGAACGCCGGAGTCCAGCAGGGCCAGGGCCGCCTCGCCGCTTTCGGCCTCGACCACGCCGAAGCCCAGCTCGGACAGGGAGGCGGCCGTGGCGGCGCGGACCAGGGGTTCGTCGTCCACGACCAGGGCCAGGCCCGATTCCGCCGGCGCGCAACGCAGATCGGCGGGCTCCGTCTCGGCGGCATCTCCCGTCGCGGGCAGCCACAGTTCGATATTGGCGCCGAGGCCCGGTGCGCTGGCGATGGTCAAGGCGCCGCCCAGCTGGGCCGCGAGACCGTGCGCCATGGACAGCCCCAAACCCGTTCCCTTGCCCACGCCCTTGGTCGAGAAGAAGGGTTCGATGGCCCGCGCCCGTGTGGCCTCGTCCATGCCCACGCCCGTGTCGGCGACCGACAGGCGGATATAGGGACCGGGCGGCAGGTTCGAAGGGCGCTTGCCGCGCGGGCCGACCGCCGTCACCGACAGACGCAACACCCCGCCGTCCGGCATGGCGTCGCGGGCGTTCACACCCAGGTTCAGGATCGCCATCTCCAACTGATTGCGGTCGGCGCGGGCGGCGGGCAGACCCTCGTGCGCCTCGATCGCCACCCGGATCTGCGGGCCGGTGATGCTGTCCAGCAGGTCGCCCATGTCCGCGACCAGGGCCGAGACATCCACCGCCGTCGTCTGCAGCGGCTGTCGCCGGGCGAAGGCCAGGAGGCGCTGAACCAGAACCCGCGCCCGTTCGGCCGACTGCAAGGCGCCGTCGATCAGCTTCTGCTCGCGCTCGCCACCGATCTTGCGTCGCTGCAGCAGGTCCAGGCTGCCGAAGATGGGCGTCAGCAGATTGTTGAAGTCATGGGCGACGCCGCCGGTCAACTGCCCCATGGCCTCCAGCTTCTGGGCCTGACGCAGGGCCTCCTGGGCCTCCTGCAGTTCGGCGGTGCGGGCGGCGACGCGGGATTCCAGCGTCTCGTTCAGGACGTGCAGCGCCTCTTCGGCGCGCGCGCGCTCGACCGCGTCCCACGTCCGGGCGGCGAAGGCCTCGGCCAGGGCCACGTCATGGTCGGACCACCGGCGCGGCGCCTTTTCCAGCAGCACGAGGGCGGCGGTCAGGCGGCCGTTGCGGATCAGGGGAACGGCTACCCCCGCCCGCACGCCTCGGTCCCGATAAGGTTGCAGTCGTCCCTTAGCGCGCGGGTCGGTGTCTATGTCGTCGATGCGCAGGGTCTCGCCCCGCGCCAGACTGGCGGATATCTCCGGTCCGAAGTCGGCCAAGGTTGCGACCTCGCCCGCGAGAGAGGCGCCGGTCTCGGTCCAATCGCGCGTCATAACGACCCGCTCGCCTCGGGGGTCCGCCTCGCCGTAACTGACGCGGTCGACACTCAGCACCCGGCCCAGCAGGCCGGCCGCCAGGCGTTGCACCTCAGCCGCGTCGCGCGTGCGGGCGGTCAGGTCGGCCAGTTCGGCCAGAGCCTTCGCCTGCCGCTCGCCCATCACCTTGGCGGTTGTGTCCAGGCACAGGTCCAGGAAGCCGACCACCTTGCCGGCGTCGTCACGCAGGGGGCTGTAGGAGAAACTCCACCAGGTGTCCTCCGGGTAACCCTTTCGGGTCATCACCAGGTGCATGTCCTCGGACCAGGTCGAACCGCCGGACATCGCCGTATTCACCAGAGGCTCGATGTCGCTCCAGACCTCGGACCAGACATCGGGCAGTCGCGCCCCCAGGGCTGCGGGATGGCGATCGGCGAGGACGGGTCGATAGGCGTCGTTGTAAAGGAAGACGAGGTCCGGCCCCCAGGCCATGCACGCGGGCTGGCGGGTCGCCAGCATCAGCCCCACGGCGGCCTTGAGAGACAGAGGCCAAAGCTTGGGATGACCGAGCGGCGTGCCAGCCCAGTCCCGCGCGCGGATCAGCGCGCCTGTCTCGGTGTCATCGCCCAGGAAGTCCAAATGTCGTCCGTAAAGTCAGGCTGGATACCAGCAGCGACCCGGCGCCGACCGTTCGCCACACGCCCTAGCGCGCGGCAAACTGTTCGGTTCCGTACAGATGATCAAAAGGCCGACTTTTTGTGCGGGACGAAGGCGAAACGCCGTTCGCCCCACACTCCGGTCAGTGCACCCTGGCCTTTCCGATCTCCAACCCGTCATCGCTGGCGGTGACGGCGATCAGGCCGCCGTCCTCGATCTCTCCGGCCAGCAGCTTGCGAGCGATGGGATCGACCAACTCCTTCTGGATCACGCGCTTCAACGGCCGCGCCCCGTAGGCGGGGTCGTAGCCCTTGTCCGCCAACCAGGCCAGGGCGGCCTCGTCCAGGTCCAGCGCCATGCGGCGATCGGCCAGGAGCTTCTCGAACCGCTGCAACTGGATGCGGACGATGCCGCCCATCTGTTCGCGGCCCAGGCGGTGGAACAGGATGATCTCGTCGATCCGGTTCAGGAACTCGGGCCGGAAGTGGGCGCGGACGGCCTCCATGACGAAGGGCCGCACGGCCTCCACGTCGTCGCCCTCGCCCTGTTCGGCCAGGAACTGCGAACCCAGGTTGGAGGTCATGATGATCAGGGTGTTCCTGAAGTCGACGGTCCGCCCCTGACCGTCGGTCAGACGGCCGTCGTCCAGCACCTGCAACAGCACGTTGAAGACGTCGGGGTGGGCCTTTTCCACCTCGTCGAACAGGACGACCTGATACGGCCGGCGACGCACCGCCTCGGTCAGGGCGCCGCCCTCGTCATAGCCGACATAGCCGGGAGGGGCGCCGATCAGGCGGGAGACGCTGTGCTTCTCCATATATTCGGACATATCCAGCCGGGTGATGGCCGTCTCGTCGTCGAACAGGAACTCGGCCAGGGCCTTGGTCAGCTCGGTCTTGCCCACGCCCGTCGGCCCCAGGAACAGGAAGCTGCCCAGCGGCCGGTTCGGGTCGTTCAGGCCGGCGCGCGCGCGGCGCACCGCATCGGCGACGGCGACCAGGGCCTCGTCCTGCCCCACCACGCGGCCGCGCAGAGCGTCCTCCATCTTCAACAGCTTCTCGCGCTCGCCCTCCAGCATCTTGTCGACAGGCACGCCGGTCCAGCGGCTGACGACGGCGGCGATCTGTTCGGCGTCGACGACCTCGGGCGTCAGCGGACTCCCACGGCCCGAGGCGTCGCCGGTCTCGTTGGCCTCGGCTTCCTCGAGTTGCTTCTCGATCTGGGGAATCTGGCCATAGGCGATCTCGGACGCTCGGGCCAGGTCGCCGGCGCGCTGGGCGTTGGCCAATTCAAGGCGCAACCGGTCCAGGGTTTCACGCAGCTGGGCGCCCTGGCCGACCTTGTCCTTTTCGGCCTTCCACTGGGCGGTCAGGTCGTCGGACTGGCCTTCCAGATCGGCGATCTCGTCCTCCAGCCGTTCCAGCCGGTGCTGGGATGCGGTGTCGGTTTCCTTCTTCAGGGCCTCGCGTTCGATCTTCAGCTGCACCAGACGCCGGTCGATCTCGTCCAGGGCCTCGGGCTTGGAATCCACGGCCATGCGCACACGGCTGGCGGCCTCGTCGATCAGGTCGATGGCCTTGTCGGGCAGGAAGCGGTCGGTGATGTAGCGGTTCGACAGGGTGGCGGCCGCGACGATGGCGCTGTCGGAGATGCGCACCCCGTGGTGGACCTCGTACTTCTCCTTCAGGCCGCGCAGGATCGACACCGTATCCTCGACCGAGGGCTCCTCGACGAAGACGGGCTGGAAGCGCCGGGCCAGGGCCGGGTCCTTCTCGACGTGCTTGCGGTATTCGTCCAGCGTGGTGGCGCCGACGCAGTGCAGTTCGCCGCGCGCCAGGGCGGGCTTCAGCAGATTGGAGGCGTCCATGGCCCCGTCGCCCTTTCCGGCGCCGACCAGGGTGTGCATCTCGTCGATGAACAGGATGATGCCGCCCTCGGCCGCAGAGACCTCGTTCAGAACCGCCTTCAGCCGCTCCTCGAACTCGCCGCGATATTTCGCGCCGGCGATCAGCGATCCCATGTCCAGCGCCATGACGGTCTTGTCGCGCAGGGATTCGGGCACGTCGCCGTTGACGATCCGCAGGGCCAGCCCCTCGACGATGGCGGTCTTGCCGACACCGGGTTCGCCGATCAGGACGGGGTTGTTCTTGGTGCGGCGGGCCAGAACCTGAATGGTGCGACGAATCTCCTCGTCGCGGCCGATGACCGGGTCGATCTTGCCGTCAGCGGCGGCCTGGGTCAGGTCGCGGGCGTAGCGTTTCAGCGCGTCGTAGCCGTCCTCGGCCGCGGCGCTGTCGGCGGTCTTGCCCTTGCGGACATCGGCGATGGCGGCGTCCAGCTTGCCGTCTGTGACGCCGGCCGCCTTCAGCACCTCGGCGGCGACCCCGCCTTCCTTGGCCAGGGCGGCCAGCAGGCGTTCAGTGGTGACGAATGCGTCCCCTGCCTTCTTGGACGCGTCCTCGGCAGTGGCGAAGACGCGGGCCGTGTCGCCATCCAGATAGAGCTGGCCCGAGCCGCCCGTGACCTGGGCGCGCTTCTTCAGCGCCGTTTCGACGTCGGCCTCGGCGCGACGTACGTCGCCCCCGGCGGCGTTGATCAGGTTGCGGGCCAGGCCGTCGCGTTCCTCCAGCAACACCTTGAGCAGGTGTTCGGGCGCGAACTGCTGGTGACGACGCGCGAGCGCCAGGGACTGGGCCGATTGGACGGCCTGTTTGGCGCGGTCGGAATAGAGATCAAGATTCATCGTGTCCCCTCATCAGGCGGATTTTCCCCGCATCGCCCTTCCAGGAAGCGACGACGCGGGCCTATGAAATCCAGATGGTGTGACCCTGGAGGCACACAAGGGGCGAGGGCGAGACTTTTTCAGCCCCGCCCTCCAGATCGTCAGCCGCCCGTCGGGCCGGTCGAGAAGTCGAACTGTTCCGGCTGGCGACGCGGTCCGCCGAAGTTCCACGTCAGGCCGATATAGAAGGCGCGCAGTTTGATGTCCTGCTCCGAGCGTTCGCGGAACTGCGGCGTCTCGTAGATCGTCGTGGTGTTGAAGGTGTTGAACAGGTCGCGGGCGGTGAAGTTGAACGACAGCTGCTCGTTCAGCTTTCTGCGATAGCCCAGGTTGATCATGCCGCCGGCCTCGCGCCTGCCCTGGGCCAGCAGGCTGTCGCCCTGCCAGAAGCTGGACAGCTGGACGAAGTCCTTGGCCGTCGGCTGCCAGTTCAGGCTCAGCCGCCCGCTGGCCAGCGTCGCCTCGCGGTCGCCGCCGCCGACCACCGCGCCCGCGTCGATCTCCTGGCGGAAGACGTTGACGCCGGCGCTGTAACGCAGGGTCGAGGACAGGCGCCCGTTCGCCGCCGCTTCCACGCCCATGTCCCGGCGCGAGCCCAGGTTTTCGGGCCGCGTCAGGAAGACGCCGCCGCCGATGTCGGAGGCCACGTCGGTGAAGGCCTTGTCCGTGTTCCGCAGATAGGCGGTGGCCTGGTAGAAGCTCTGGCCTTTTCGCATCTGCCACATGGCCTCGAAGCTGTCGGTCTCCTGCGGCTCCAGATCCGGATTGCCCGAACGGACGTTCAGCGGATCCTGATAGACGACGAAGGGGTTCAGCTGGGCCGGCTGGGGCCGTTGGATACGCCGCGAATAGCTGGCGCGCAGGGTCTGTTCGGGCGTCAGCTGATACTGGATGTGCGCCGTGGGATAGGCGCGGAAATAGTCCTGGGACGCCGAGGCGCCGCCGGTCAGGTCCTTGATCCGGATATCCGCCTGTTCCAGCCGCAGGCCCAGCTGGGCCGACAGCTTCTCGCTCAGCGGCCGCTCATAGGTGGTGTAGAGGGCGTGCACCGTCTGGGTCGCCTCGAACCGGTTGTTCAGGGCCGGAACCGGCGCCAGGGCGGCCTCTGACGGGCCGCGCAGGAACGCGGCGTCCTGCTCGGGCCGCTGGGCGTTCAGCTCATAGCCCAGGCGCAGCTTGCCGCCGTCGGACATGGGACGCGTATAGGCGCTGGTGAAGCCCCAGGTGACTTGATCGACCCCGGTCTTGGTGCGCTCATACAGGGCCGCAGCCGCCGGCGTCAGGAAGGTCGTCACCGTCTGGCTGGTGGTGTCGTTGCTGTTGGAATCGTAGCGCAGCTCGTTCGACCACTCATGGCCGTCGCCGTCGAACCGGCGCAGCACCCGGGCCGTGGCGCCCCAGTTGTTGAAGGTGAAGTCCGAACCGCCCTGGCGGCGGTAGGCGTTGGTCACGGTCCCGCCCGCATTGCGCGTCTCGAACAGACCGTCGCCCGTGCCGGAGCCGTCGAAGGCGACGCCGCGCAGTTCGCCGGTCAGCTGGGTCTTGTCGTCCAGCCTGTACTCGGCGGTGAAGCGGCCGAAGGCGCCCTTCTGTTCGGACTGGATTGGTTGATCGACGGTGGTGGTCGAGATCACCGCGCCTGTGATCGGGTCCAGCTGTTCGCGCGTCCGGGTGAAGGTCAGCTCGGTCGGGTCGGACCGATAGCTGGCGTCGCCCGACAGGGTCAGACGGTCCTTCTGGTAGGAGCCGCTGAGGCCGGCGTTCCAGCGACCGTTGTCGCCGACGTTGACGCGCAGGGAGCCGGTCGATTGCATGCCCGGCTTGGGCGCCGTGGGCTTGGTGATCAGGTTGATGACCCCGCCCGAGCCTTCGGGGCTGTAGGCGGCGGAAGGGTTGGTCATGACCTCGATGCGCGCGTACTGGCTGGCCGGCAGCTGGATCAGCGCCTGGCCGCGCCCTGGCCCGGTCAGGATGCCGGACGGGCGGCCATCGACCAGGATGGTGACGTTAGAATCGCCACGTAGCGAGACGTTGCCCTCCGGGTCCACATCAACCGAGGGCACGTTCCGCAGAGCGTCGGCCAGACTGCCGGTCGTGGCCTGCAGGTCGTTGGCCAAGCTGTAGCTGACGGAATCGATGGAGGTGCGCACATCGGCGGCGCGAGCGTTCACCACCACGTCTCCGACCGTTGCAGGCGGGGTCTGGTTGGCGGGAGGCGTAGCCGGACGGGCGGGTTGACCGGAGGTCTGGACCGACGCTTGGGCCGGAACGGGGGCCGGAACTGGGGCCGGAGCTTGGGTTTGCGCCACGGCGGCCGCGGGCAGCGCGGCCCAGGCAGCGCCCAGAAGCAGAACAAGTTTGGACGACGTCATCCCCGATGATCCTGAAGGTGCGGCGGATGGCTTCCGGCGCTTATCGATAATCGCTGCGTATCGATCCAGCTTTGAAATGCAAAGTTACATCTTGGACAGGTGGATTACACCTTCGTCATCTTCGGGCGACGCTGGACATGATGACGCCGACGAGACGACGGGCTAGCGTGATACGGTCTAGAATATCCGGAGCGCGACCTTGTCCCTGAACCTGACCCGCCGTCACGCGCTGGCCGTCGCCCTGCCCCTGGGTCTGGCGGCTCGCCCGGCGCTGGCCCGGAGCCACGCCAACGACGACGCCGCGCTGGTCCAGGCGGTGGACGCCTATGTGAAGACATGTATGGCGGCCTGGCCGGATCAGCCGGCCCTGGGCGTCGCCGTGGTCAAGGACGGGGCGACCGTCCTGGCGCGCGGCTATGGCGTCAAGGTTCAGGGCAAGCCGGCCCGCGCCGACGAACACACCCTGTTCGCCATCGCCTCCAACACCAAGAACGTCACCGCCGCCGCCCTGGCCATCCTGGTCGACGAGGGCAAGGTGAAGTGGGACGAACCCGTCAGAACCTATCTGCCCGACTTCAAACTGTCCGATCCCTATATCGGCGAACACATCACGGTGCGCGATACGCTCAGCCACCGCGCCGGCTTCGGCCTGGGCGCCGGCGACCTGCTGTTCTGGCCCAATTCGGATCGCACCCGCGCCGAGGTGGTGGCCCAGGCCGCCTTCGTGCCGATCGAGGACGGGTTCCGGGCGCGCTATCACTACTGCAACCTGATGTTCGTGGTGGCGGGCGCGGTGCTGGAGGCCGTGTCGGGGATGGCGTGGGAGACCTTCATCCAGACGCGCATCCTGGACCGGGTGGGCATGACCGAGACGGTCCCGCTGGCGCGTCTGGCCGATGCCTCGAAATCCGCCCTGCCCCATGCCCGCGTCGGGCCGCCGCTGCGGACCCACGGGCCGATGGTCCAGATCGCCCATTCCATCGCCGAGGTCTGGAACTGGGATTCGGCGGCGGCGGCCGGCGGCATCTGCACCACCCCGACCGACTGGGCCAAATGGATCGCCGTGCGCCTGAACGAGGGCAGGCTGGCCGACGGCTCGCGCCTGTTCTCCGAAGACGCCGCGCGCGAGATGTATCGGCCCAACATCATCGTCGGCTCGTCGCCGGGACCGACGGCGGAACTGCCCAATCGGTCGATCGCCTCGACCTACGCCATGGGGTTGCAGGTTCAGGATTATCGCGGCGAGCGTCTGGCCAGCCATGGCGGCGGCTCGCCCGGCGGGATTTCCTCGACGGTGCTGATCCCCGGCCGCAAGACCGGCTTCTGCATCTTCTCCAATGCGGAGGAGAGCTTCCTGCTGCGCGCCCTGCGCTCGGGCATATCCGACCTGTGCATGGGCAAGGTCGATGTCGACTGGATCGCCGATTCCAAGAAGCTGGAGGCCGAGGGCGAGGCCAAGTCCCAGGCCGCCGCCGTCGAGATCGACGCCAAACAACGCGCCGGCGCCCCGCCCGCCATGCCGCTGGAGGCCTATGCCGGAACCTGGCGCGACTCCTGGTACGGCGACATCGTCATCGAACCACGCACCGATGGCCGGGGCCGCAACAAAAAGAGCGGCCTGTGGCTGCGCTTCACCCACACCCCCGCCCTTCAGGGCTGGCTTGAGCCGTATGACGGCGAGACCTTCCGCACCCGCTTCCCCGACAAGCGCGAGGAGGACGCCTTCGTCACCTTCGCCATCCAGACGGCCCGCCCGGCGACCGCGACGATGAAGGGCGTTAGCCCCGACATCGACTTCAGCTACGACTATCAGGACCTGCGCCTGACGCGGGTGTGAGCCGGCGATGCTCGTATTTCGTCCTGCGTCTGGTGGGCTGAAAGGCTTCTTCGCCATCGCCGCACTTCTGCTTGCGACGCTTCCAGCGCACGCGGAACCGACTGTTGGCGATCTCCGGGAGGCTTCGTTCGAATGTGCGGCGGGCCATGCAGCGCTGGTCGATATTCGGGCGAGACTGGCGATCACCTACCAGGACGCCGCCGATCAGGCATGCGTCGCCTTCGCGCCAATTAGCAGCGCGGAGGGTTTCAGCCGACTCGCCTTGGTTCTGATGCCGTTCGACAGTCAGACTCATCTTCAGATTTACGCCAAGCGAGCCGATGGCGGCTGGACGGATCTGACGCCTGGTGTTCCGACGATCATTTACGACCACGCCACCGACCGGCTTCAGCTCGCGCCCTTGCGGACGCGAGACCTTCCGACGCTTTTCGTCCTTCGAAACGGGTCGCAGATCGCTCTGGTGTTCGACCGGGCGCACGGAAGCTACCAGGCTATTCCTCGGAATTAGATGGAAGGGCTGTGACCCAGGGTCGCAAAGCCGGAACGGGGTCCGGGGCGGTGCGCTGTCTTCCCATCAATCCGAAGGGAGACCGTCATGTCCAAGACCCCGAACCCCCGCGCGCTCGACCGCGACGAAGCGCTGATGGTGGAGCAGTCCAAGACCCTGAGCGATCACGGCCCTGCCGAACTGCGCGACCTGATCGGGCGGCTGCGCGCGCGGCGCGACCGGGTGCAGCGTCAGATTCGAACCCGCGTGCGCGACGGTCGTGACGGGCCGGATACGGGCGCGCGCGAGAAGAAGGCCCTGCTGACCGAGGCTATCGCCCGCGTGGCCGACGAAATGGCGGCGCGCAAGGACGGGCGTGCCGCGACCGCCAATCTGCGCAAGGCCGTGGCGCGAAAGGCCGACACCCCGCGCTGGACCGGCCCCGAAGACCGCACCGCCGACACCGGCCCGGCCGAAACCCCCAACACCAAGATCGCCCCCTCCGGCGCCCTGCACGCCGAAGGCATGCGCGCCGCCATCGCCCGCTCGACCGGGGCGCGGTGAGGGGCAGCCAAACCCACCCTAACTCGTCATTCCGGGGCCCCGGAATGACGATCAAATCTACCTAGGGCGACCTACCGAACGATCTCCAGCAGCTCCAGCTTGGCCTCCTGCTTGGGCCAGGGGATGGTCAGACGCCAGCGGTTCTGGCCGATCCGTTCCAGCACGCCCAGTTGGTCTCGCTCGGGCGTCTGGCCGTAGCGGGGATAGTGGGCCTCGTCCCCCCAGGCCTGGGCGCCGACATAGACCAGACGGCGATCCGTGTCGGGATACAGCAGCCCCTGCGTCCGCTGCGAGCCGGTGGTCTTGCTCAGGATCAGGTCGCCGCCCGGCGTCAACTCGACCGAACAGGCGAACCACGGATAGTCGACATAGGCCAGGCCCGCCCCGTCGCGACTGCCCATCTTGATCGTGCGGCAGCGATAGGCTCCGGGCGGCGGCTGAAGGCGGCCCGCCTGGGCGGCGTTCGGATCCACCAGGACGCCCAGCTTCTCGACCTTTGCGGCGAACCCCTTGGCGTCGGCTTCGGCCCGCGCCATGCGCCAGGCGTCGTCCAGCCGCCCCAGCGAGGCCGCGTCGTCGCGTTTGGCGACCGCGCGCCATTGGTCGGTTCCGCCCTGTTCGCCGGCGTCCGGAGGCGTCGCGCCGGTCGGGTCCGCCTGGGCGGCGGCGTCCGAAGCCGCCTGGGGCGCGACCTGCTGCGGCACGCCGGGCGCCGGCTTGCTGACGGCGGGGGACATCTCGGCGGGGCTGTTCGGCCGGTTGTCGCCGCAGGCGGCCAGGCCGGCGGCGGCGGCGGTGGCCAGGGCCAGGGCGGTCAGGGCGGATGAGCGGCGCATCGGGGTCTCCTCGCACAGGGTGAGCAAGGACAACGGCCCAGGCGCCCCAACGGTTCAGCTCCGTCTGGCGGGAACCAGTTCGATCAGGTCCAGGTTGGACTCATAGGCCGGCCATGGCGCCACCAGCCGCCAGCGCGCCTCGCCGATCCGCTCCAGAACGCCCACTAGGTCGCGCTCCGCATTGCGACCATAGGCGCCGGCCGTCGGCTCCTGCGCCAGGGCCAGGGAGCCCAGCATCACCATGTGCCGGTCATTCTCGGGATACAGCAGGCCCGTCGGCCGCTGCGACCCCGTCAGCTTGGTGAAACGCAGCCCCTGCGGCGTCTGTTCGATGCGACAGGCGAACCAGCCATAGACGACATAGCCCAGCCCGTCCTCGCCGCCCTGCGAACCCAGCTTGACCGTGCGACAGCGATAGTCGCCGGCGGGCGGCGTCACGCCGGGCCGGTCGCCCCCCGGCCGAATCAGATCGCCCAGACTGTTCAGATCGCCCGACCCCTTCTGCCGACGCGCCTGCTGCAGAGCCAGGTCCCACGCGGCCTGACGGCGCTGATAGCGGTCTCGGTCGGCGCTGGTGATCACGCCGCGCCAATCCATCAGAACGGCCGCGCCCGTCACCGGCGGCGGGGCGGGCGGGGCCGGCGTCGTCGCACAGGCGGCTGCGGCGCTAAGCGCGGCGAACGAGGCGAGGCGAACGAACAGACGCATGGGCTTCCCTGGGGCGGTCCTTAGGCCCGGCCACCCTTAGAGCATGATCGTTTGGCGCGAAACCGCCGCCGAGGCCGTCCAGCGTCACGCCGCCGATGTCACGGACGCCGCCGCAGGCGCGGATCGCAGGGCGCTGTTCAGCGCCGTCGCCAGGGCCGGCAGGTCCAGCGGCTTGGTCAGATAGGCGTCGAACCCGGCCGCCCGCCCCTTGCGAATGTCGGACGGCGAAGCGGCGGCGGTCAGGGCCAGAACCGGAATCCCGCACGTCGCCGGGTCCAGTCCCAGATGCGTCTTCACCTCATAGCCGTCCATGCCCGGCAAGCCGATGTCCAGAAGCACGAGGTCGGGGCGCAGCGACCGCGCCAGATCCAGACCTTCGGGGCCGGACGTCGCCGAATAGAGCGTCAGGCCCAGTCCGTCCGCCACCTGCCGCAACAGGGCGATGTTGGCCAGACTGTCCTCGATATAAAGCACCACCGCACCCTGCCGCCCCTCGACCGGCGCGGCGCCCGCGGCCGGCAGGCTCAGGGCGAAGATCGCCTCGCCTTCCGCGCCGATCGCGGTCGCGATCCCGCCGCCCATGCGTTCGGCCAGCTGTCTGGCCGTCGTCACGCCCAGCGGACAGGCCAGCCGATCCACCGGATCGTCGAGGGCGCAGTCGGGGTCGAAGACGGTCGTCACCACCCGGTCGTCGATCCGCTCAAGCTCCAGCCTCACCGTCCCGCCCGCCGGCGTGTGGCGGATGGCGTTCAGCATCAGCCGCCGCAGGATGTGCCGCACCCGCGCCGGGTCGCCCACCACACCCAGGCCGGAGGTCGGCGGCGGACAGGCCAGAACGACCCCGGCGGCCCGCGCTTGCGGCTCCAGCCCGTCGCAGACCTGTCGCAGGGCCAGCCGCATGTCGACGCGCTGCGCCGACAGCATGCACACGGCCTCGTGAGCCGCGATGACATCGTCCGCCTCCTCGACCAGCGCCCACAGCACGCCGCCGGCGGCCTCGATCTGGCGCAGGGCCTCGGACTGGCGATGGGTCAGGGGATCGGCGTGGGGATTGGCCTGCAGCCATTGGCTGAAGCCCATGACGGTGGTCAGCGGCGTACGCAGTTCGCGCCCTATGGCGCGCAGCAGTTCCGTTTTCGCGCGATTGTCCTCGGCCAGACGGCGGCTGTCGGCGTCGGCGGCGGACAAGGCTCGGCGCAGCGCGGCCGTCCGCTCGGCGACCTGGCGTTCCAGCCCGGCGTTGCGCCGGTGCAGACCCGCCGCGATTCGGCGGGTCCGCAGCCACATCCAGATCCCAGCGGCGGCTCCGGTCAGCGCCAGAGCCAAGACGAGCAAGACGATATCCATGACGCCCTCCCACGCGAGCAGAATTGCTCGCAAGGGTTGCGTTCCGGTAAATACGCCCGCTTAAGTTATTCTCAGTCCTCGCCGGTCGCGGGTTCGGCCTTGCGGCGCGGCGCGCGACGACGTGGGGCGGCCTCGCCCTCGGGCTCGGCCGCCGCAGCAGGGGTGGTCGGCCGGGTCAGGAAACCGGGCAGGGCCGCAGGCGCTTCATCCTCAGCGGCGGCGGCGGCGGCCGGACGACGGGTGCGGCGGGCCGGGCGTTCGACCGCGGCCTGATTCTGGACGGCGGGCGTCTCGACAGACGTTTCGGCAGGCGCGGCCTCGGCCTGATCAGCGTCGGCCTGCGCGGCTTCGCCCGAGAAGGTTTCACCTTCCTGATTCTCGAAGCGGCGGTTGCGTTCCTCGCGGCGACGCTCCCAGCGCTCGCGGCGGCTTTCGCGGCGACCGCCGCCCTCGCCCTCGGCGCGGGGCTCGCCATCCTCGCGGGGCTCACGCGGTTCGCGCGGTTCACGGTTCTGGTCGCGATTCTGATCCCGGTCGCGATTGTAGTCGCGATCCCGGTCCCGGTTCTGGTTCTGCTCGGCGCGCTCGGCGGCTTCCTGGGCCTGGCGCTCGGCCGCCTGCTGGGCGGCGACGAAGGCGGCGGCCTGAGCGCCCGATTCGTCCTCGAAATCGATATCGAAGCCCTGGTTCGACTGTTCGCGCGCGGCGATGTCCGAGAAGGACCGCTGCGGCTGAAGCGCCCTGAGGACGCGGTAATAGTGTTCGGCGTGCTGCTGATAGTTCTCGGCCAGAACCCGGTCGCCGCTGGAGGCCGCGTCGCGGGCCAGTTGCTGATACCGTTCATAGACGGTCTGGGCGTTGCCCCGGACCTTGATGTTCTCGGGACCTTGCGAATCCCACGAACGATTCGGATTGGCGCTGTTGGCGTTGTTCGCCCCCGCCTTGTTCCGATTGCGTCCGCGTTGACGCTTCATGCCCTTGAAATCTCTCATGCCCGCTACCGTGTGCAGGGGCGGAGCCGACGCCTGAAAGGCCGGGTCCGTCCGTTTCGTGGTTCCGTTTCGCCCGGGGCCGATCCCCGATTGTCGATCTGTCGGAATGCCTTGCCGCCCGCATGGTGCGCCGGCCCTTTCGGACCGACCGTCATGGCCGGCTCAAGCCGCGAACAGCCGGACGTTCATCCGGAAGGCTGCGTCGTGAGTGGGAGACGAGGATAACTTAGCCTGTGCGACGCGCCTTTCCAAGCGATATTCGTCAAGGTGTCGCGGCCCGGACATCGCCCGGTGCTTTGCCGATGCGCGCCGCATGGGCTAGGCATGGGCTTTGAGACGACTACGAGGCTTTATTTCATGCGCGTTCTGGTTCTGGGCGGCGACGGCTTCTGCGGCTGGCCCACGGCGCTGCACCTGTCGGCCGGCGGCTGGGATGTGACCATCGTCGACAACCTGAGCCGTCGAAACATCGACAACGAGTTGGAGGTCCAGTCCCTGACGCCCATCCGCACCATGGGCGAACGAATCAAGGCGTGGAAGGACGTCTCGGGCCGCGACATCGGCTTCGTCAACATGACGGTGGGCAAGGAGTTCGACCGGCTGGTCGCCCTGATCCGCGACCTGAAGCCCGACAGCGTGGTCCATTTCGCCGAACAGCGGGCGGCCCCCTATTCGATGAAGTCGGCGCGGCACAAGCTCTACACCGTCGACAACAACATCAACGCCACCAACCACCTGTTGGCCGCCATCGTCGAGAGCGGGCGCGACGTCCATCTGGCGCACCTGGGGACCATGGGGGTCTATGGCTACGGCACCGCCGGCCTGCGCATCCCCGAGGGCTATCTGAAGGTGACGGTCGATACGGACAACGGTCCGACCGAACAGGAAATCCTGTTCCCGCCCAATCCGGGCAGCATCTATCACATGACCAAGACCCAGGACGCCCTGCTGTTCCAGTTCTACGCCAAGAACGACGGGCTGCGCATAACCGACCTGCATCAGGGCATCGTCTGGGGCTGCCAGACCCAGGAGACCCGCAAGGACGAGCGACTGATCAACCGTTTCGACTATGACGGCGATTACGGCACGGTGCTGAACCGTTTCCTGATGCAGGCGGCGGTCGGCTATCCGCTGACGGTGCATGGATCGGGCGGCCAGACGCGGGCCTTCATCCATATCCAGGACACGGTGCGTTGCGTCGAACTGGCGCTGAACAACCCGCCGCGCCGGGGCGAGCGGGTCAAGATCCTGAACCAGATGACCGAGAGCCGCCGGGTGCGCGATCTGGCCCGGATGGTCGCCGACATGACGGGCGCCCCGGTTCATAACGTCCCCAACCCCCGACAGGAAGCCGACGAGAACGACCTGGTCGTCGCCAACGACCAGTTCAAGGAGTTGGGGCTGAAGCCGATCACCCTGGCCGAGGGACTGATGCGTGACGTGACCGAGATCGCCCGTCGTTACGCCGACCGGGCCGATCTGACACGCGTCCCTTGTGTCTCCGCCTGGAACCAACGTCGGGCCGAAGCGCTGGAAAACGAAGCGTGGCCGTTCGATGCGCCCCCCGCGCAGCACCGCACCGCCTGACCGCCGAAAGACCGACCGCCGCCATGCCGAGCCCCGCCCCCGCCCCGTCCCTGTTGGTCTTCGGCGGCGGCTATGTCGGCCGCGCCGCCGCCCTGGAGGCGATCCGACGCGGCGGCCGGGCCTGGGCCACCTCGCGCGACGCCGACCGCCGTCAGGCCCTGGCGGCCGAGGGGATCGCCGCCCTGGACCCCGCCGATCACGCCGCGCTGAAGGCGGCGCTGGAGCAGGCCACGGCGATTCTGATCACGGCGGCGCCGGACGGTCAGGGCTGTCCGGGTCTTCGGGCGCTGGCGCCCCTGGCTTCGCACGCCTGGCCCGACTGGATCGGCTATCTGTCCTCCACCGCCGTCTATGGCGACCGGGCGGGCGGCTGGGTGTTCGAGGACGGCCCGCTGAACGCCGCCGCCCTGGAAGGCGCCCGCCGCGTGCGGGCCGAGCGCGACTGGCTGGACGGGGCGCGCGGCATGGGGCTGACGATGCAGATCTTCCGCCTGCCCGGCTTCTACGGACCGGGACGCAGCGTGATCGATCAGTTGCGCGACGGCAGCGCCCGTCTGGTGCGCAAGCCCGGCCAGGTCTTCAACCGAATCCATGTCGACGACATCGTCTCGGGCCTGTTCGCCTCGATGGCGCGGCCACGTCCGGGCGCCGCCTACAATCTGACCGACGACGAACCCTCGCCCGCCGATGTGGTGATGGAATGGGCGGCCGAGCGGATGGGCCTGCCCCGCCCGCCCGAGGTCCAGTTGGACGATCCCTCGGTCAGCGACGCCATGCGCCGCTTCTACCTGGACTCAAAGCGCGTCTCGAACGCCCTGGCCAAGGCCGAACTGGGCTGGCGCCCGCGCTACTCGACCTGGCGCGAAGGCCTGGCGGCGCTGCTGGACGCCCCGCCGCCGCTGCGGCTGGCGAGCTGACCCAAGCCCCCGTCATCCTCGGACTCGACCCGAGGATCAGATGATCCGCCGCGCGTGCGACAGGATCGACGCACAACCCGATCCGCGCCCGGTCCTCGGGTCGAGCCCGAGGATGACGGACAGCGTGTGGACCTAGAACGGCAGCAGATTCCGCTGACGGCTATAGCTCATGGTGCCGACGTTGGCGCCCAGGCGCAGGCCGACGCCGGTGCGGATGGGCGCCAGGACGATGCCGTCCGCGCGCTGATAGTTCACGCCCAGGCCGGCGACCAGATAGGCCGACCCCTCCACCCCCGGATAGCGACGATAGATCATGTCGGGGTGATACAGGCCATAGACCAGGGTGAAGACCCGGCTGGCGTTGCCGCCCCAGTCCCAACCGATCGACGCGCCTTGCCAGAACACCTCCTGCGAAGCCGACAGGTCCTTCATATGCAGGGCGCCGCGGCCATAGCGGGCGCCCACGACAAAGGAGCCCGCCCCCTCCTCGCCCGCGATATAGGCGGTCGGACGGTCGCCCTGGTCGGCGAAGACCCGCTCGATGGCGCCGCCCACCACCTCAGCCGCGATGCCCAGTTCGCGCGAGCCCGCCGCCACCAGTTCGTCGAAACTATAGGCCTGGGCGTTCTGGTCCGAGCGGATCGGATAGTTGGGGTCGCGCGCCGGCGCGGTCGCGCAGGCTCCGACAGCCGAGGCGCCGGCGGCGGTGGCCAGGCCGGACAGGATCAGTTGGCGACGATGCATGAGGGGCGCTCCGAAAGGCGGCGGGAAGACGGCCGGCTGAGACGCCGAACTTGACGCCACCGTCCCCGACCTTTGCGGCAGCCTTGCGGCTCTAAGGTTAACCGGACCTTACGGGTCCGGCCTTCGTGAGGCGACGCCGTTAGGGGAAAACGGAGGTCAGCGCATCGATTGAAACAACCGACGTTGCGCCTCATTGATCGACCCATCGGGCAAATCGACTTCGCGTTTGGTGAGGGGCAGATGATGGCGCCGCGCAGTCCAGTCGTAAAATAGCGTACCGTGAAGACCGTTCGCGTCCCTCTTTAAGATGGGACGTTCCCAGATCGCGCCCAGGATTTCACCGGCGCGATCCTCACCGAGACGTCCGATGACATCTTCGACAAGATCCATGTCGGCGCCATCGACGAACAGTTCGGCGTATTCATCTTCCCTCGCTTGGAAGAGGCTGAACGTGGCGTTATCCGCGCCGTCGATGATCTGGATGTTCTTCATGCCGCTATATAGCAGCAGGCATTCTGGGCGTCCCCTCTGGATCGGGAAGCGGCCTTCCGGATCAGCCCAGAAAGCCGCTCCGATAGTCACGCCCTCAGCTTGCCGCCCTGCTTCTCCACCGCCGCCACGATCTTGGCGGTCAGGGCCTCGATCTCGGCCTCGGTCAGGGTGGCCTCGCGCGGCTGGATCACGACTTCCAGGGCGACGGACTTGAAGCCGTCGTCCACGCCCTTGCCGCGATAGACGTCGAAGACCCGAACCTCGGCGATCAGGGCCTTGTCGGCGCCCGTCGCCGCCCGGACCAGATCGCCTACCGGCTTTGCATCCTCGACCACGAAGGCGAAATCACGGGTCAGGGGCATGAAGGCCGACAGGTCGGCCGACCCGCGCGTCTTGCCGGACTTGCCACGCGGTTCGGGCACGTTCTCCAGCACGATCTCGAAGGCCAGCATGGGCCCGTCCGCATCCAGCGCCTTCAGCACGCGCGGATGCAGCTCGCCGAACTCGACCATCACATTCTTCGGCCCCAGTTGCAGCCGGGCCGAACGGCCGGGGTGCCACCAGTCGCGGTTCTGGCCCTGAACCAGCTGCAGCGAGGCGACCGGCGCGCCGATCTCCTCCAGCACGGCGTTCAGGTCGCCCTTCAGCGCGAACAGCGGGTTCTCGCCCGCGCCCTCCCAATGCCGGGCGGCGTGCGGCGCGATCAGGCCGGCGATGACCGTGCGCTGATCCTTCGGCCCGTCGCCCAGATAGATCGGGCCGATCTCGAACAGGGCGGCGTCGGCGAAACCGCGCGCGGCGTTGCGGGCGGCCGCCTGGATCAGGTTCGGCAGGGCCGAGGGCCGCATGCAGTCCAGATCGGCGGCAATGGGGTTTTCCAGCACCAGTCTATCGTCGCCGCCGCCGAACAGGGCCGCCGTCGACTGTTTGGTGAAGGACCAGGTGACGGCCTCGGCGTATCCCAGCGCCGCCAACGCCCGGCGCGCCGTGCGGACGCGGGCCTGGCGCGGGTTCAGCACGCCCCCGGCGGCGTTGGCGACCGGCGGCAGGGCGACCTTGGGCAAGGTGTCGAACCCCTCGATGCGGGCGACCTCCTCCACCAGATCGGCGGGGCCTTCCACGTCGCGGCGCCAAGACGGCGGGGTGACGATCCACGGTTCGGCCTGCCCGGCAGGCGCGGCCTGAACCAGAAAGCCCAGTTGGCCCAGAATGGTCCCGATCCGGTCGTCGGTCAGGTCCATGCCCGTCAACCGCTTCACATGGGCGGGATCGAAGGCGAAGGGCGAAGGACTGGCCGGGGGTTCGCCGACAAAGACGATGTCGGACGGCTCGCCGCCGCACAGGTCCAGGATCAGGCGGGTGGCCAGCTCCAGCCCCGGCGTGACCGAAACCGGATCGACGCCGCGCGCGAACCGATATTGGGCGTCGGAATGGATGCCCAGCGTCCGCCCCGTCTGGGCGATGACCAGTGGATCGAACCAGGCGCTCTCCAGGAAGACGTCGGTGGTGTCGTCGTCGCAGCCGGTCGATTCCCCGCCCATGACGCCGCCCAGACCGATGGGGCGTTCCCCATTGGCGTCGGCGATGACGCAGTCGGTCGGCCCGGCCGCATAGGTCTTGCCGTCCAGCGCGATCAGATGCTCGCGCTCGCCCGTCTCGGCGGACGTCAGACCGCCGCGCACCACGATCTCTGTCCCCGACAGCTTGGCCAGGTCATAGACGTGCAGCGGCCGCGCGCGGTCGTAGGCGATCAGATTGGTCACATCGACCAGACGGTTGATCGAGCGCAGGCCGATGGCGGTCAGACGCTTCTGCAGCCAGGCCGGCGACGGGCCGTTTTGCACGCCGCGAATGACGCGACCGGCGAAGACCGGGCACATCTCGGGCGCCTCCAGCCGTACCGAGATCGGCGACGGGAAACCGCCGCGCACCACGGCGATGTCGAAATGCTTCAGCCTGCCCACGCTGGCGGCGGCCAGATCGCGCGCGATGCCCGCAACGCCCAGCCAGTCGGGCCGGTTCGGCGTGACCTCGAAATCAATGACGGGCTCGGCGCCGAACAGGCCCGCAACCGGCGTCCCGACCGGGATTTCCGGCGGCAGCTCCTGAATGCCGTCGCTCTCGTCGGCCAGCTCCAGCTCCGACGCCGAACACAGCATCCCATTGGACACCACGCCACGCACCGGCTTCTCGACCAGGGTCACGCCCAGGCCGGGCACATAGGCGCCGATGGGCGCATAGATGGTGGTCAGGCCCGCCCGCGCGTTCGGCGCGCCGCAGACGATCTCCTTCACCCCGTCCACCGTCTCGACCTGGCAGACCTGCAGCCGGTCGGCGTTCGGGTGACGCTCGGCCGAAATGATCCGGGCCACCGTGAACGGCGCCAGCTTGGCGGCGGGGTCGAGAACCTCCTCGACCTCCAGCCCGGCCATGGTCATGGCCTCGGCGATCTGATGGACGTCCGCCTCGGTCTCGAGATGGTCCTTCAGCCAGGACAGGGTGAATTTCATGGTCGTCTCAGGCCTTGGGCTTGTCGGTCAGGGTGCTGACCTCGGCGATGAACGCTTCTGGCCCGGTGAAACCGACGCCGTAGAATTCACAGCCTATGAAATGGCAGTCGCGCATCGGAATGGTGCCGATGGCCTTGTCGCCCACGGGGCGCAGCAACAGATTGGCGATGCCGCCACGGCTTTCGCCGAAATTGGTGTCGGAGAAGGTCACGCCGGTCGAGGCCAGGACGATGGCCGGCCCCTGGAACCGGCATCCCCGGAACGTCCGCCCCTCGATCAGCGGAACGCCCTTCGCGGCCGCCGCCGTGAAGAGTTCATACAGGATGATGTCGACGTTTTCGAAGGTCGTCGCATTCAGGTCCGGCGCGTCGGTCAGCGGACGATTGATCGGCAGAATGGACTTCATGCGCCGGCGCCCAGGCCGGCGATCATCTCGTCGAGGAACGCCTGCTCCCCGGTGAAGCCGACGCCCAGGAAACGGCAACGGATGAACTTGCAGTTCTGGATCGGGATCGTGCCCGTCACCCGGGCGGCCAGCGGCTTGACCATGAGATTGCGCGGATCGCCATGCGCCTCGCCCATGTTGCAGGCGTCGAAATGGCATCCCCCAAGCGGAAGCAGGATGCCCGGTCCTTCGATCAGGCATTCGATGAAGGTGCGGCCTTCGATGTTGCCGCCGCCTGCCTGGCGGGTTTCCAGAAACAGCTGAGGCAACCAGATCGAACCATTGCGATATTCGGGCCCCGGGCCGATGGCGTCGAAACTGATCGAGGCTGATTGGGTGTCGGTCATTTCAAATCCTCAGATGTCAGCTCAGGCCCGAGGCCGGGTTGGGGGCGGCGAAGGCGGAAAAGCCATAGTGGGCCAGCCAGCGGGTGTCGGCCTCGAACATGGGGCGCAGGTCCGGCACGCCGTATTTCAGCATGGCCAGACGGTCCACGCCCATGCCGAAGGCGAAGCCCTGATATTCGTTCGGGTCGATGCCGCAGTTTTTCAGCACATTGGGATGCACCATCCCGCAGCCCAGAATCTCCAGCCAGTCGTCGCCGGTGTTGAACACCAGTTTCCCGCCCGAACGGTCGCAGCGGATGTCCATCTCGGCCGACGGCTCGGTGAAGGGGAAGTGGTGCGGCCGGAACCGGGCCTGCACTTCGTCCAGCTCGAAGAAGCGGGCGATGAAGGTTTCAAGCGTGGTCTTCAGATGGCCCATGTGGATGTCGCGGTCGATCACCAGACCTTCGATCTGGTGGAACATCGGCGTGTGGGTAGCGTCCGAATCCTTACGGAAGGTGCGGCCCGGCGCGATGATGCGGATCGGCGGCTTCTGCGACATCATGGTGCGGACCTGCACCGGGCTGGTGTGGGTTCGCAGCACCTTGCGCTCGCCCGTTTCGGGATCGGGCTTCAGGAAGAAGGTGTCGTGCATCTCCCGCGCCGGGTGTTTGGGCGGGAAGTTCAGGGCGGTGAAATTGTGGAAGTCGTCCTCGATGTCAGGGCCTTCCGCCACGGCGAAGCCCATCTCGGCGAAGATGGCGACCATCTCGTCCATCACCTGCATGGTCGGGTGGACCCCGCCCCTGCGACGCGGCCGGGCCGGCAGGGTCAGGTCGATGCGCTCGGCCTGAAGCCGCGCGTCCATCTCGGCCGCCTCCAGCTCGGTCTTGCGTCCGGCGATGGCCGAGGCGACCCGGTCGCGCAGACCGTTGATGATCGGCCCCTGTTCGCGCCGCTGATCGGGGCTCATCGCCCCCATCCCCTTCAACAGGCCGGAGATCGAGCCGGACTTGCCCAGCGCGGCGACGCGCACCTCTTCCAGGGCGGCGACGCTTTCGGCCGAGCCGATGGCGTTGATCAGTTCGAGTTCGAGTGTGGCGAGATCGGTCATTGTGGCTGACGCCTTAACGGCCTCGAGCCGTTTCGTCACCCTTCAAGGCGCGGTTTGACCCGCCGCGATGGCCTCCAGCTCCGACGCCGGCGCCGCATTGGCCGCCCTGGCGAGCGCGCGGGTCTGCACCTTGGCGAGTTTCGATCCGCTAACGGAACAACTGTCGAAAACACGCCGCGAAAGCTTCATGAACGGCAAAGCTGGCGTTAAATTTCAGCCGTTAAGGCGATGGCGGAACAGGTGGGGACCGCGATGCCGCTGATCGGTGATTTCGTCGACTTGATCGCGCCTGTAGCGCCGTCCACCCTGGGCGCAGAGGTGTTCGAGCGGTTTCAGAACGAACCCAACACCCTGGCCTTGGCCGTGGTCGACGATCAGGGCCGGCCCCTGGGCGTCATCGAACGCAACGCCTTCACCCTGCGCATGGCGGCCGAGTTCGGGCGCGCCCTCTACGCCCGCAAACCGGCCGAGAGCCTGATGGACCGCAATGCGCCGATCGCCGAAGCCTCTGCAAGCGCCGAGACCTTCTTCGACGCCTATGACGCCGCCGAACTGGGCGCCCTGCTCAGCGGCTTCATCGTGGTGTCAAACGGCCGCTACCTCGGCGTCGGCACGGCCTTGCAGGTGGTTCAGGCCGGGGCCGCCGTTCACCGCCAGCGCGCCGAGGCGATGGGCGCCCTGGCCCGCGACCTGGCCCTGGCCGAGGCCGAGGCCGTCGCCTCCAGCCGCGCCAAGTCCGAGTTCCTGGCGGTGATGAGCCACGAGATCCGCACGCCCCTGAACGGGGTTCTGGGCGTCGCCGCCCTGATGGACAAGAAGCTGGAGCAGGAGGAGTTGCGTCCCTACGTCCGCACCGTGATCGATTCGGGGCAAAGCCTGCTGCGGCTGCTGACCGACGCCCTGGACATGTCGCGCGCCTCGGCCGGGATGCTGACACTTGAGGAAGAGCCGCTGGACCTCTCGGCCGTCGCCTTCGACATCGACGCCCTGTGGCGCGCGCGGGCCGAGGAAAAGACCCTGTCGCTAAGCGTCCGCGCCGATCTGTCCGTCCCCTTCGTCCAGGCCGACGGGATGCGGCTGAAACAGCTGCTGAACAATCTGATCGGCAATGCGCTGAAATTCACCCTGACGGGCGGGGTCTCGGCCCTGATCGAAAGCCGTGCGGACGGTCAGGTGATCCTGACCGTGGACGACAGCGGCCCCGGCGTGCCCGAAGCCGCCGCCGCGACCATCTTCGAACCGTTCAACACCGGCAAGGCGGGGCGCGAGGGCGCGGGCGCGGGCCTCGGCCTGGCGATCTGCCGCCAGATCGCCGAAAGGATGGGCGGCGACATCGCCCTGGACGCCTCGCCCCAAGGCGGCGCGCGGTTCCAGGTGCGCCTGCCCCTGCGCCCGGCGGTCCAGGCCCAGGCGGCGACGCCGGAAACGGTCGCCCCCACCCCGCACCCGACGCTGCATGTGCTGGTGGCGGACGACAACGCGGCCAACCGTTTCGTCGCCGGCAAGCTGCTGGAGATGTTCGGCTGCACCGCCGAAATGGTCGAGAACGGATGCGAAGCCGTCGCCGCCGTCGCCGCCCGCCCCTTCGATCTGGTGCTGATGGACATCAAGATGCCGGTGATGGACGGGGTTCAGGCGACCCGCGCCATCCGCGCCCTGCCCGCCCCGGCCGGCGCCCTGCCCATCCTGGCCCTGACCGCCAACGCCGACGAACGCGACGAGATGGACTATGTCGCCGCCGGCATGAACGGTGTGGCGCAAAAGCCGATCCAGCCCGACGCCTTGCTTAACGCCATCCGGCTGGTCATGACCGCCGCCGAAACCAACCTGTCCCATGCGGCTTGAAGATCGTCCTTCCGGGGCGTCCGAAAGACGAACCCGGAACCCGGGAAAACATCCCCGACGCCAGATACGTTCAGCCGCGCGACCGCACCCCTGGCTTCCGGGTTCCTCGCTCCGCTCAGCCCCGGAATGACGAAATTCGGAGGCGACTCAACGCCCCAACGAAAACGCCCGCCCCAGCGAACCGGAGCGGGCGTTGATCTTCGCCGTGACGACCTGGCTTACGCCAGGGCGGTGCGGACCTTGTCGGCGATGGCCTTGAAGCCGGCGCCGTCGGCGGCGATGGCGGCCAGGACCTTGCGGTCCAGTTCGATGCCAGCCTTGTTCAGGCCGTTGATGAACTGGCTGTAGGTGAAGCCTTCCAGACGCGCGGCGGCGTTGATGCGCTGGATCCACAGGGCGCGGAAGTTGCGCTTCTTGGCGCGACGGTCGCGATAGGCGTATTGCCCGGCGCGGTCGACGGCGGCCTTGGCCGTGCGGATCGTATTCTTGCGGCGGCCGGAGAAGCCCTTGGCCTGCTCCAGAACCTTCTTGTGCTTGGCGTGCGAGGTTACGCCACGTTTGACGCGAGCCATTTTTTTATTCCCTTCGGGAAGTCCCTATCGTTCGCCGCGCGGCGGCTCACTGCTTGAGGGACTATGCTGTTCAAATTCGTTGAAAATCGTCTGTTCGCGCCACGCCTTAGGCGTAGGGCATGTAGGACTTGATCTTCTTGGCGTCGGCGTCGGACATGGTCTCGGTGCCGCGGTTCTGGCGGATATATTTCGAGTTGTGGCTGATCAAGCGGTGACGCTTGCCCGCAACGCCCGACTTCACCTTGCCGGATGCAGTGAATTTGAAGCGCTTCTTGGCGCCCGACTTGGTCTTCAGTTTCGGCATTTCAGTCTCCTTTTTGGAGGGGCTACCGTCCCTGGGACTACTTGAGCCCGGCGGGTGGCGTCTCTCCAGAGTTTAAGAACCGCCCAGGCATGCCTGTTCGCCCGACGGTTCGGTACGCGAAGGCGCGGCTTCTACGCGAAGACGCCGCCTAAGGCAAGACGAGTCAGGACGGGGTTTTGACGCCGCCGCCGTTGCGGATCACCCGGCCCGCATTGATCGCCATCACCGCCGCCGGAATCGTCAGCAGGGCCCCGATCAGGAAGGGCCAGTCGTGCCCCAGGCCCGAGAACAGCGCGCCGGCGATCATCGGCCCGAAGATGCGCGCGATGGAGCTCGAAGCCATGTTCAGCCCCAGCATGGCCCCCTGCCGGTCGGGCGGCGAGGCGCGGCTGATCATGGCCGAGATATTGGGCATGGCCAGAGACATGCCGCAGGCCCCCAACGCCATGACCAGGGGAATGATCCAGCCCTGCACCACCGGGACCGTCACGGCGCCGATCTCCAGCCGCACGGCCGGGAACCAGGCGACGGGGGCCAGGACCTGCAGCACCAGCGAGGTTCCGAACAGCAACATCCCCGTCGCCAGCACCCTGGATTCTCCGAACCGCCGCGCGAAACGTCCGGCGAGAAACCCCTGGTTCAGCGTCGAGACGACGCCCACGATCATGAAGCTGAGCCCCACTTCGCGCGCGCCCCACTGATAGCGTTGCTCGGCCCACAGGCCGAACACGCTCTCCATCGCCGAAAACCCGGCCATATAGATCAGGGTCACGACCAGAACCCGCGACACCACGTCATTGTCGCGCGCCGCCTTCAGGCCAGACAGAAAGGCCGGGCGCGGCGCAGCAGGATCGGCCTTGGCCCGGCTCTCGCGCAGGAAGACGATCACCCCCACCGCCGCCAGAGCCGCCAAGGCCGACGCCAGAAAGATCGGCAGCTGATAGCCGATATGGCCCATCTGCGGCTGGGTCAGCAGCCCGCCCAGTCCCGGCCCGACGATGAAGCCCAGGCCGAACGCCGCCCCGATCAGCCCCATCCGCCCGGCCCGCTGCTCGGGCGGCGTCACATCGGCCACATAGCCCTGGACCGTCGAGATATTCCCCGCCCCCAGGCCGGTGAACAGCCGCACCGCAATGGCCAGCCAGATGTTGGGCACGAACGCCAGCATCAGATAGCCCAGCGCATTGGCGACCAGCGTCATCAGCAGCACCGGCTTTCGCCCGATCCGATCCGACAGCCGTCCCCAGAACGGCTCGGCGAAGAACTGCCCCAGCGAATAGGCCGAGAACATCAGGGTGATCTGCCACGCCTCGGCCTTCAGGCTCTGGGCGAAGAACGGCAGCAAAGGCACCACCAGCCCGAACCCGACCAGATTGATGAACACCATCGAGAACAGCACGGCCAGGGCCGAAGCCTGGACCTTGGGAGGCGTGGATTGGAACATCGTCATGCCGCCGATCTAGCGCGACGCTCCGCGACTAGCGAGGCGGATTGTGGGTCTCCAGAAACCGCACGGTCTCGCGCAACATCTGCTGACGGGTGTCGGCGCGGGACATCCAGTGATCTTCGCCCTGAAGTTCGATCAGTTCGGCCCGCTTGCCCGCGCGGCGCATCGCCTCGGCCATGATGCGGCTCTGCTCGATCGGAACCACGGTGTCGTCGCGGCCGTGGATCAGCAGCAGGGGACTGTCGACCGCCTCCGCCAGATAGGCCGGCGACCGGGCGTCCAGGGTGCGGTCGTTCATTCGCGCCGCCCCCATGAACCGGTTCCAATAGCGCACGGTCTGGCTGTCGCGACGCCCTTCCTGACGCCCCTCCCAGTTCACCATGCGGCGCAGGTCGGACACGCCGGCGATGGCGACGCCGCAGCGATAGGCGCCCTTGTCCAACGTCAGCCCGGCCAGAGCGGCGTAGCCCCCGTAACTGGCGCCGACGATGCAGACCCGGCTCGGATCGACGATGTGCTGATCGGCCAGCCAGCGGACGCCGTCGGACAGGTCGGTCTGCATCTTACGCCCCCATTCGCCGTAGCCCGCTTCCAGGAAGGCTCGGCCGTATCCGGTCGATCCGCGGAAATTGGCCTGGAGCACGGCATAGCCGCGCGAGGCCAGCGCCTGCGCCCACCAGTCGAAACCGGCGACGTCGCGCGCAGCCGGCCCGCCGTGGGCCAGGACGATCAGCGGCAGCCTCTCGGGCGTCTCGACGCCGGGCGGCAGGGTCAGATAACCCGCAATCTCCAGCCCGTCCGCGGCGGCGTAACGGATCGGGCGAACCGCGCCGACCTGTTCGGACGGGATCGCGGGATAGGCCTCGGCCAGGATGTCGGCCGTCCGCCGATCGAAATCCACCAGCTGATAGAGGCCGGATTCCCCGATATCGGTGAAGACCAGGACGCGGCTCTGGTCCGCGCTCCACGACATCAGCTGCGGGGCCTTGTCGCCCAGCGCCCGCGTGATCGACCGCCAGCGGCTGGCCGAGACCGGGTCGATGAACTCGTAGCGCATGCCATCCTCCTCCATGCGCGAGGCGCCGACCAGAAGGTGCGTCTCGGGGTGATGCAGCAGGGCGTGAGGATGATGCTCAAACGGCAGCTTGGTCCATTCCCCAGTGTCGACGTTCACCTCGAACAGATTGGTCGCCGTATCGGCGTCGGTGTCCTGAGCCGCCAGGTCCGGCCGGTCCGCGCCGATCACCACCGTGCGCGGCGACCGCCCCAGGCCGTGAAACCGCGGCGTATCGATCGGCGCCTCGACCGACCAGGACTCGCGAAAGACGCGGCCGCCCGGCAGCATCATCGACCACCGGCGCGTGAAGTCGACATAGCGCGAATAGGCGATCACGGCGCCCTCGCCGTCCAGCACATAGTCGTCCGTCTCCAGGGTCATCGACTTGACGGATCGCCCCCGGCCGGAATTCAGATCGATCCTGTACAGATCGACCAGTCCGCTATCGACATTGACGCCCCGCACGAACAGCGCCTCGCCCTGGGCCGTGTTTCGCACCGACGCGGGGCCGTAAAGGACGGACAGGACGCCCTCGGTGCGATCCAGCACCTGGACCAGCTTCCGCGACGCCAGATCCAGCACCATGCCGAAATAGAGTTCGGATCGCGGCACGCCCACGAAGGGGATCGCCCGCGTCTGCGAGGTGACGATCAGCACCCGCCCCTCGCCGATCCATCGCAGATCGCGCACCTTGGTCTCGCCCAGGGTCGAGAGGAACAGATGCTCGCCCGTGTCCATCCGCGTGACCGCGATGGCCCGAGCTTCCTGCGTCACCACGATGCGCGCGATCAGTTCGCCGCTGGGCGACAGTTCCATCAGTTCGACGGTCGGAGAGGCGGCGTAGACCTCTATCGGCGGCGGCTCCTGTTGCGCGGCATGGGCGCTGGCGGCGGAACTCCAGGCGCCGGTCGACAGTGCGACGCACACTACGGCCAGGAGCAATCCCGGCAGACCAAACTTCAGCATGAACGCCCCCAAGGGCGAAACTCAACCCGAAGACACGGACCGACGCAAGCGCCGGATGCAAAAACACCCCGGTCCTGCGACCGGGGCGTTCTGGATTTCAGCGATGGATCGCGATCAGCGCGGGGCCAGGATCATGATCATCTGGCGGCCTTCCATCTTGGGCGCGAACTCGACCTTGGCGACTTCGTCGAAGTCGGCCTGGACCTTGTTCAGCAGCTTCATGCCCAGTTCGGGGTGCGCCATTTCACGACCGCGGAAGCGCAGCGTGACCTTGACCTTGTCGCCCTCGTCGAAGAAGCGGTGCATGGCCTTGGCCTTCACCTCATAGTCGTGGGTGTCGATATTGGGCCGCAGCTTGATTTCCTTCAGCTCGACGACCTTCTGGCGCTTGCGCTGCTCGGCCTTCTTCTTCTGTTCCTGGAAACGGTGCTTGCCGTAATCGAGGATCTTGGCCACCGGCGGCTCGGAGGTGGAGACGATCTCGACCAGATCCAACCCGGCTTCCTCGGCGGCTTCCAGAGCGGCGGAGGTGGGCATGACGCCTTGTTTTTCGCCGTTCTGGTCGATGAGCAGAACGCGAGGGGCGCGGATATCCTGGTTCATACGCGGCCCGTCTTTCACGGGCGGCGCTTGCATGGGACGGCGAATGGGCGTCGTTTCCTTATGTGGTCAGATGAAGCGTGTGTCTTGATGAGCAGAAACGCGCGGCGAGCGCCACGTTCCCCTCAAGGCACGGCAATATGACGCTGGAAGCCCCGTTTTTCAAGGGTTGGCGGGCGTTTCCACGACATAGGCGTCATGAAGCGCCAGCACCGCCTCGAACACGTGATCCACGCTCAAGTCCTCAATGGGCGCGAACTGGCCCCTCGTCTCGTTGGAGGCCGCCGTGCGCGTCCGGGGGCCCCACGGGCCGTACAGCCACCATTCGGTCGGACCGAACAGGCCCAGCGTCGGCCGCCCCAGCGCCGCCGAGACGTGCATCAGCCCCGAATCATTGCCAACGAACAGATCGGCCCGGTCGATGGCGGCGGCCGAGGCCAGAATGTCGCCCTTGCCGACGAAGTCGATCGCCCTCGGCCCGGCGGCTTCCAGCGCAGGCGTCGCCGGCGGCCGGTCGCCCGGCCCGCCCACGGGCATGAAGCGCCAGCCGTCGAAACGCGGCTCGGCCTTCAGCTTCTCGACCAGCGCGCCCCAGCGGTCGGCGGGCCAGCTCTTGCCCGGCTGGTGCGCGATCGGCGCCAAGGCGATGATCGGCCCCGGACCGGCGCCCGCCGCCATCTGCGGATCGATCACGGCGGCGGCCTCGGCCCGCGCCGGATCGTCCAGGAAGATTTCGGGGTCCAGCGGCACGGGCGATCCCATCAGGCGCGACACCATCTCGACCTTGCGCAGGCCCGTCTCCCAGCTGCGGTTATAGATGACGCGCCGTTTCGCCGGGATCAGATAGCCCAGCGCCGAGCCCCGGATGTCGATGACCAGATCCCAGCGCGTGCCGACGACCTGTTTCCACAGATCGAGCCAGTGGCCGGACATCTTCTTCTTGTCCAGGATGATCGTCCGCACCACGCCGGGCGCCGAGCGGAAGAAGGGCGCGGGCGGCCGGCCGCAGGCCACGGTGATCTCGGCCCCCGGAACCTGGCGCGCGATCTCGCGGATCACGCCGGACGAGATGACGCAGTCGCCGATGCGGTTGGAGGTGACGAACAGGACCTGGGGCGACTTTGGGGGCGCGGACACTTCTTCCTCCGTCATCCTCGGGCTTGACCCGAGGATCGGCGGCGCCACGCGACAAGTGCGAGACGCAGGGTTACGGCCGGGACCGCCTTCAACCGTCCGTGTGCGTCACGCCCGATCCTCGGGTCAAGCCCGAGGATGACGCACAGGGGAACATCTGGATGACGAACGATAAAAGTCGGGGCACAACACCGCCATGACCGACATCCAGCATCTGTCCCGCCCCGACGGCGAAACCCTGGCTCTCAAGCGCGTCGAGGGCGACGGCCCGACCGTGATCTGGGTCGGCGGTTTCCGCTCGGACATGGAGGGGACCAAGGCCCTGGCGCTGGACGCCGCCGCACGCGAACGCGGCTGGAGCTTCGTCCGCTACGATCATTTCGCCCACGGCCGCTCCTCCGGCGACTGGCGCCAGGCCACCATCGGCCGCTGGCGCGAGGACGCCATCGCCCTGATCGACAGCCTGTCCGGCCCCGTCATTCCGGTCGGCTCGTCCATGGGCGGCTGGGTGTCGCTGTTGGCGACCCTGGCGCGGCCCGAGCGGATCAAGGGACTGGTTCTGGTCAATCCGGCCCAGGACTTCACCGAGCGGCTTATGTGGCCGGGTCTGGCCGATCACGAGCGCCAGGCCCTCCTGCGCGAGGGCGAGACCCTGATCGTCGAGGAAGGCCTCGGCGAATACGTCCTGACCCGCCGGATGTTCGAGGAGGCGAAGGACTGGCTGCTGTTGGACGGGGCGATCCCGATCACCGCCCCCGTCCACATCCTGCAGGGCCGCGCCGACGACGTGGTGCCCTGGCGTCATCAGATCGAACTGGTCGAACGCCTGACCGGCGGCGACGCGCGCCTGGACCTGATCGAAGGCGGCGACCACCGCCTGTCCACCCCCGCCGACCTCGACCGGCTGGTCGCGGCGGTGGAGGCGATGCGCCCCTGACGCCGCTCATCCCCGCGAAGGCGGGGACCCAGCGCTTTGGGCGCTCCTCTGCCTCAAGCTCACGCCGAAGCCGATCCAACGCAGGGTGATGCGTAAAGACCTGGGTCCCCGCCTTCGCGGGGATGAGCGGGTTGTTTTCAACCCTTGCCCGTCAGCGCCCCATACAGATCCGTGCGCCGATCCCGGAAGAAGCCCCAGGCCGCGCGGTATTTGTCCAGCGCGTCCAGGTCGAAGGCGTGGACCAACACCCCCTCCTCCTCGGCGCCCAGTTGCTCGACCAGTTCGCCCTGCTGGTCGGCGATGAAGGAATGGCCGTAGAAGGTCTGGCCGACCTCGGTCACGCGCTCATGACCGATCCGGTTGGCGCCGACCACCGGCACGGCGTTGGACACCGCATGGCCCTGCATGGCGCGGCGCCACGGTTGGGCGGTGTGCAGGCTCGCGTCGTGCGGCTCGGTGCCGATGGCGGTCGGATACATCAGGACGTCGGCGCCCATCAGCATCATCGCCCGCGCGCATTCCGGGAACCACTGGTCCCAGCAGATGCCGACCCCGACCTTGCCGAACCGGGTCTTCCAGACCTTGAAGCCGGTGTCGCCCGGTCGAAAATAGTATTTCTCCTGATAGCCGGGGCCGTCGGGAATATGGCTCTTCCTATAGACGCCCAGCGCCTCGCCGTCCGCGTCCAGCATGACTAGCGAGTTATAGTATTGCGGCCCGTCCTTCTCGAAGATGGACACGGGAATGGCCACGCCCAGCTCTTTCGCCACCTCGGACATCGCCGTCACACACGGATGCTCGCGCCATTCATAGGCGTGGCTGAACCAATGCTCCTCCTGCGACACGCAGAAATACGGCCCCTGGAACAGTTCCGACGGCAGGATCACCTGCGCGCCCTGCCCCGCCGCCTCGCGCACGAAAGCGATGGTCTTGTCGATGTTCGCCTGCATGTCCTCGCCATACGAGGTCTGGATGCCGGCGACGGTGATGGTGCGGGTCATGCGGGCTCCTGCTGGGAGATGCAGTGGAACGAGCCGCCGCCGGTCAGGATGGCGTTGGAGGGCAGCGGAATGATTTCACGGTCGGGGAAGGCCTCCTTCAACGCCTGACAGGCCATGTCGGCCGCACGCGCGTCGCCATAGGTCGGCACGATCACAGCGCCATTGGCGATCAGGAAGTTCATGTGGCTGGCCGGGATCGGGCGTTCGTCCTCGTCCAGCACCAGGCCGGGCGACAGAATACGCACGACCTTCAACCTTCTTCCGGCGGCGTCCGTGACGGCCGCCAGATCGCGCGCCGTGGCGTCATAGACCTCGGCGTTCGGGTCGTTGCGTCCCCAGGCGATGGGGCAGGCCACGACGCCCGGCGCGACGAAACGGGCCAGGTTGTCGACATGACCGTCTGTGTGGTCGTTCAACAGGCCGTCGCCCAGCCACACCACCACCTTGGCCCCGACGGCCTTCTCCAAGGCGGCGGCGGCGACGGCCTCGTCCTGGTTCCAGGCCGGGTTGCGGTTGGGGTTCAACAGGCATTGGCGCGTGGTCAGGACCGTTCCTTCCCCGTCGTGATCCAGCGACCCGCCCTCCATGACGAAGTCGTTCCAGGTCAGGGCCACGCCCGCGTGCGCGCCGATCTGGTCCGCCACCAGTTCGTCGCCCGGCATGTCGTACTTGCCGCCCCAGCCGTTGAACTCGAAGGCGGCCGCCGTCTTCGACCCCGCGCCGAAGATCGGGCCGGTGTCGCGCAGCCAGACATCGCCGAACGTGCCCGCGACGACCTCGACGTTCTCGACCCCGGCGAACCGCGCCCGGGCGTCCGCCAGCGCCGCCTGCCCGCCGACCATCAGCTTGACCTGTTCGCGCCCCGGCCCGGCCAGCGCCCGCACCAACCCTTCGACCTCGTCACGGGCCTGGTCGAGATGGTCGAACCAGTATTCGCCGTGCGTCGGCCAACCCACCCACATGGCGCGATGCGGAGCCCATTCGGCGGGGATGGCGGCGGTCATCGGCGAACTGTCCTGTCTGTGCGGCCCAAGGCGTCCGCAGGCGAAACGCGAGCCGCGCCATATGGCCCCAAGCGCCCCCGACTTCAACGCCCGGCGCCCCCAAAGAAAAAGGGCGGCCCGCGAACGGACCGCCCTTCGTCATCGTTCTGACGCAGGCCTTAGAAGGCGTAACGCAGAGTCGCCATCATGGTGCGCGGCGCGCCGACGCCGGCGAACGGACGGCTGTAGCCCAGCTGACCAGGCGTCGCCGAAGCGCGGGTGCCCAGCGTGCTGTAGTACTTTTCGTCGAACAGGTTGGTGACGTTGAACTGCAGGTAGGTGCCTGCGAAGCCCAGCGACGAGAAGTCGAAGCGGGCGTCCAGATCGACAACGGTGTAGGCATCGGTCTTCAGATCGTTGACGTCGGTGACCCAACGCTCGCCGGTGTACTTGCCCTGGATGCCGGCGGTGAACACCTCGTTGAACTGGTACGAGGCCCGCAGCGAGTACATCTGGTCCGGGGTTTCGACCTGCTTCTTACCCTTGGTCGGCAGGCGGTTGCCGGCGCGGTCATAGACGTAGTCGTCTTGCAGTTCGCTATCCAGGAACGAAGCCGAACCATAGAGGCTCAGCGCCTGGATCGGCGACCAGCCGACCGAGATTTCGACACCCTTGGACTTCACCGAACCCACGTTGCGGTCGACGAACTGGTCCAGGTCAGGCTCGTAGGTGCTGACGATCCGGTTGTCGAACTGGTTGAAGAAGCCCGAAGCCTGGGCGATCAGCGTGCCCGTCACATAGCGATAGCCGAAGTCGATGTTCTTGGACGTTTCCGGTTGAACCGTCGGATTGCCGATGGAGCCGTCGGCCAGACGCGTAGCGGCGTACAGGCTGTCCGTGCGCGGCGCCGACAGCGATTCCGAGTAGCTGGCGTAAACCGACTGGGCGCCGCCGAACTTGTAGGTCGCGCCGATGTTGGGCAGCACGTCGTCGAACTTCACCGTACGCTGATACGGCGCGATATAGTTGGCGCTACGACCAGCGAAGGTGACGTTGCCGTTGGCCAGAGTCGCGTTGGGCGTTTCCGAAGTGCAAAGCACGTTCGAGGAGGCGTTCTGGGTATAGCAGAACTGGTTCAGCTCGCGCTTGAAGAAGGGTGCACGGACGCCGATGTTCAGCGTCAGCGCCTCGTCCAGGAAGCGACCGATGTATTCCAACGAGAACTGGTTCAGCTCGGCATAGGACAGACGGTCGCGCGAACGCAGGGCGTAGCCGTCCAGGTTGACGACGCGATTGCCTTCTTCCTTCAGGCCGCCGAACTCGTCCACGAAACGCGGGCTGGTCGGATCCGAGAAGTCGATGCGGCCGAACAGACCAGTCTGACGGTGGCGTCCCCAGTCCAGAGCGTAAGCGGCGCGCAGGCGGTGATGAGCGTTGATATCCCAGATCAGCGAGCTGTTGACCGTGTAGCGCTGGGTATGGGTGTTGGACGGCGACATGACACGCACGCGATCCAGGATGTCGCCGTCGCCGTTCAGGTCGACGCCGCCGGTCGTGCGGGTGCCGCGCAGCAGCGCGTCGTTTTCAGCCAGGACGGTCTGTTGCGAACCACCGTTGGCCAGGGTGTAGGAGAACGAGGGGTCGATCGTCAGGATCAGGCCCTGCGCCAGCGTAAAGCGCGACTGACCGCGGATGTTGCCCGTATCGGACGGGTTGATGCGCAGCCCCCAGTAGTTGGCGCTGTTGCTGTCGACGTCGGCGACGTTCGGACGAACGGTCGGCGCGGTGTAGGCGCGGTCGAAATCGACGCCCCAGCCGAAGGGGCTGGTCTCGACATCGCTGACGCAGACCTGAGTGCGCGCCACGTCGCAGAAGCCCGTCGCCGTCGCCAGGTTCGGCCCGTTGTAGTTGTTGTTGCGGTTCTCGTTCCAGTGCGCGGCCAGCGACAGGAAGTCGCCGTTGTCACGCAGGGGCTGATAGATCCGGGCGTTGTACTGGGTTTTCTCCAGTTGGCCGAGACCCTTGAACTTGTCGTATTCCTGGTGCGAAACGGCGAACCAGGCCGAAGTTCCCCACGGGCCGACCGCGCCGGTGTCGATCAGACCCATGATGCGGTTGTAGCTGAAGTCGCCCAGCGAACCTTGCAGCCAGCCGCCGAAGTCCTTGGCGGGACGGCGCGTGACATAGTTGATGGTGCCGCCGGTGGCCGATGCGGTGGGGCTGTCGACATCGGTCGAGCCGGTGTTGATCGACGCGCGTTCGATCAGTTCCGGGTCCAGTTGCTGGTTGGTGTAGGTGGCGTAGTTGCCGGTATCGTTCAGCGGAATGCCGTCGAACGTCAGCGACACGCGGTTGCCGTCGAAGCCGCGCAGACGAATGTTGCCGCCCGACGAGCCGTAGGGGTCGGCGTTGGTGAAGCTGAGGCCAGGCGTCAGGTTCAGCGTCTGCAGGATGGTTTGGCCAGCGGACTGGGTGGCGATGAACTGTTGACCAATGGTGTTACGCGTCTTGGCGACAGTTTCAGCCGTGGCCAGACCTTCGATGGTGCGTTGACCCCGGACGCCGGTGACGACGACTTCACCGACTTCGGTCGCTTCCGTGCCGGTCGACTGGGCCGAGGCGGCGCCGGCGAACACGAGCGAACTCGCGAGAGCGGTGGTCGCCCAGATCAGGCGGTTGCGGTTGGTCATTGCATCTATCCCCAGATGGAAGGCGTGAAGGCGGCAGGCGTGAGTCGCCTGCCTCGATGCCGCCCCCTCTAAGGCCAATGTCGGAACGTCGGGCGACAGTTATATGACACTGATATGACAGAGCGGAGGGGTGGTGCCGGCGCCACACCCCATCGCGGGTCAATCCTCGGATCGTTCGAACACCGATACGACGCCTGCGGCCGTCCGGGCGATGGCCCTCGGCTCGTGGAAATTGCCGTTGACCTGGCTCTGGGCGATCACATGGGCGCGGAATCGGTGGAACAGGGCGGCGTCCGGCGCCTGCGGATTGCGCCAGAAGTCGTCGATATCCTGCTGATCCGTGAGACCTTCGAAATCGAAGAAGGCGTCGCCCAGCACCTTGACCGGCGTATGGAACCCCAGGGCGGAAAGCGCAGCGCTTGAGTTGTTCACGATCATGCCGCGCGAGGCGCGACACAACTGGGCCAGATTGCCGCCGTCGATGAAGTCGACGCGCCCCTCGACGCCCCGCTCGACCGCCAGACGGCGCGTCACGGCCTGAAGATCGACCAGACCCGGATCCAGCGGATGGTTCTTGACCACCAACCGGTCGCCGGCTTGGGCATGCCGGGCGAAACTGCTTATGACCGCTGCAAGGAAGGCCGTATTGTCGGCATAGCGCGAATATCGCAGCAGCTGGGCGTCGCCCTCGCGTTGGAGACAGGCGATGAAAAAGGGGCCGCGCGGGGCGATGGCGGCGACATCGCAATCTGCGCGAGACCTAAGCGACAGCGCCAGATAGCGACGGATATGGCCCAGACACTGCCGCAACGGCGAGGCGGTATAGTAGTTGACGTAGTTCGGAAACAGGAACCCGCCTAGACCCTGCGCCAGATGATAGGCGCTGATGTTCACGACATGGTGCGGCAAAATCTTGCCGACCGGCGTCGGCTCGATCAGGCGAGGCGCAGGCGCCGGATAACCCTGTGCGAAACGCGGCAGGGCGCTGGAGCCGTTCACGCCGTTGCGCTCGACCGTGATCCAGTCGGGCCGGAAATAGCCGTTCTCCAGCACCCAGATCCGCACACCCATCGCCTCGCCGGCGGCTACGACCGCGCGATTGTAGGGACCGCCCTCGCCGAACAGAACCACGTCGGTGAAGCCCTGCGCGACGTCCGGCAGGCGCGAGGCCCACGCCTGGGCGTCGCCCTTGAACACGATGGCGCCCCGACGTCGCCAGGAGACGGCGTCGCCGGCGTTGAAGATCATCCGGGCGACTTCGGCGCCTCTGGATTCGAGCACCGCCGCCAAGGCGCTGGCGAAAGGACCGAAGGGCGCGGTGACGATCAGAAAACGTCGTCCGGAAAGCGCCGCCCCGCTACGGCGGAACGGAGCGTCCAGCACGATTGAGCGGCGCGGCTCCGCAACGGCCGGCGTTCGTAGGCGGAGGGGCGCGCTCGCACCCAGGACGTTCTCGGCGCGCAGGCGATAACGTCGACGGCGACGCCCTTGGAACGCTTTGGAGGACTGACGCAGATCGACCACTAGGACCGCTCCCGGCGCGGCCGCGCCAGCGACGGCGCGGCCGCATCGCCGATGCAATCAGAACGTTTGAAAGATCGGATCATTTGCCCCCTATGTCGCGCGCGACATATTTGTAATCAATCGAAAAACACCGTCCGAAGACAGGCCTGTCGTCGAGTGATGCAGATTGAAGACACCCCTCCAAAACAAAGCAAAGCCGCCCCGTGTCCCTTTCGAGAACGGGACGGCCCGCTGGTCTTGCAACGTCATGACGCATCGATTTCCGGCCCGGATTTTTGCTCCGGGCCGGGTTTCGCTTGGTCTTAGAAGTTGATGTCGATGGTCGCGCGACGGTTGAGCGGTTCGCGCACGCCGTCGGCGGTGGGCTTGGCCAGGTTGGTCTCGCCCTTGCCGTCCAGGGCGATCACGCCGCCGTTGACGCCTTGAGCCACCAGGGCGTCCGCGACGGTGCGCGAACGACGGTTGGACAGACCCAGGTTATAGGCGGCCGAACCCGAGGTGTCGGTGTAGCCGACGACCAGAACGCGGGTCGGAGCGCCCGACTTGGCGTAGTTGGCGGCCTGCGTCACCACCGAACGGGCTTCAGCCGTCAGGTCCGAGCGATCCCAGTCGAAGTAGACCACGAACTGACGCGCGGTTGGCTTCTGCACCACCGGCGGGGGCGGCGGGGGAGGCGGCGGCGGGGGCGGAGGCGGAGGCGGCGGGGGCGGAGGCGGCGGCGGCGGCGCGTCTTCGGCGCCGAAGCTGTAGCGCAGACCCAGGGTCACGGTGTGCGACTGGTCGTAATCGCCGTCCCAGGTGCCGTTGGTGGTGGCGCCCGGACCCGTGCCGACCGTGGTCGAATCCCACGAGGCGTCGCCCGTCAGATAGCGGTAGGTCAGGTCGATGTTGGCGCGGTCGCCGATGGCCCAGGCCAGACCGGCGATCGCCTGGGCGGCGAACTTGGTCGAGCTGTCGTCGGCGGTGAAGGTCGCGCCGCGGTTGGCGCGCAGGTTGCCGACCGTATCCGTCTTGACGTGGTTCACGCGGCGCCCAGGCCGACAAACGGACGGATGCCCCAGGCTTCATAGCCGAAGTCGTAGATGACATTGGCCATCAGCGTCATCGACTCGATGTCGCCTTCCGGCGAATAGCAAGGGCCGGTGGTAAGCGTCAGGTTGCACAGGCCCTGCGTGCCGGAAACGGCGCGCACGGTGCCGATGTCGCCCGAGCGGTAGCCGCCTTCCAGTTCGACGCGCCAGTTCGGGTTGAAGCGATACAGGCGCGCAAAGGCGGCCCAGCCGTTGTTCACTTCATAGTTCCAGTTCGCGCCCGTCGTCGACGACTCGGCGTTGATCTTGTCGATCCACTGATAGTAAGCGTCAACCGCGCCGTACCAGCCGTTCGGTTCCGCCGACGCCGCGCCAGCTGCGAACAGCCCGGCGGTCGCGACGGAAGCTAGAAGCAAGTTCTTCATATGCATCCTCACTCGAATAAGATTTGCCCGAAGCCGAGCTGTTGCACGGCGTTCCCGAGCCGAACGGTGTCGGCAGGGGGCGGTTCCCGCTTATAGCGACGATTGTGGCGACTGTGGCGCCGTTCCAACACATTATTCGGCCCGGAACGAGAAAATGACCCCCTATCGGCGCTTTTTCCGCCTTCCTTGGCCGCTTGCCTTGACGCGGGGTGAGGCGCCTAAAGTCCCTTTGCAAAGTCACACAGCCGCGCCGCAGCGAAACGGCGTGGAAAGGAAGGAAGCACCATGCGCGAAGCCGTCATCGTCTCCACCGCCCGCACGCCCATCGGCCGCGCCTATCGCGGGTCCTTCAACGACACCCAGGCGCAACAGCTGGGCGCCCACGCCGTTCGTCACGCCGTCCAGCGCGCCGGGGTCGATCCGGCCGAGATCGAGGACGTGGTCATGGGGGCCGCCCTTCAACAGGGTTCGACCGGCACGAACGTCGCGCGCCAGATCGCCTTGGCCGCCGGCCTGCCCGCCTCCGTTCCCGGCATGAGCCTGGACCGCCAGTGCGCCTCCGGGCTGATGGGGATCGCCACGGCGGCCAAACAGGTGATCTTCGATCAGCAGAAGATGGCCGTCGGCGGCGGGCTGGAGTCGATCTCTCTGGTCCAGAACCAACATATGAACCTTTACCGCATGAAGGACGAGGCGCTGCTGAAGCTGGCGCCGCACATCTATATGTCGATGCTGGAGACGGCCGAGGTCGTCGCCCGTCGCTATGGGATCAGCCGCGACGCCCAGGACGAATACGCCTTCCAGTCCCAGCAGCGCACGGCCGCCGCCCAGGAGGCCGGACGGTTCGACGCCGAGATCGTGCCGATGACGACCTCCATGCTGGTGATGGACAAGGCCACCGGCCAGACCTCGTCGAAGGAAACCACCCTGTCCAAGGACGAAGGCAATCGTCCCGACACCACCCTGGAGGGTCTGAAGGCGCTGAAGCCCGTCTTCGGCGGCGGCGAGGAGATTCAACAGGGAGAGTTCATCACCGCCGGCAATGCGTCCCAGCTGTCGGACGGCGCCTCGGCCTGCATCGTCATGGAGGCCGGAGAGGCGGTCAAGCGGAACCTGCAGCCACTGGGCGCCTATCGCGGCATGGCGGTCGCCGGCTGCGAACCGGACGAGATGGGCATCGGCCCGGTCTACGCCGTGCCCAAGCTGCTGAAGCGCCACGGCCTGACCATCGACGACATCGGCATCTGGGAGCTGAACGAAGCCTTCGCGGTCCAGGTCCTGTACTGCCGCGACACCCTGGGCATTCCCGACGACCGGCTGAACGTCTCGGGCGGCGCCATCTCCATCGGCCACCCCTACGGCATGTCCGGCGCCCGCATGACCGGCCACGTCCTGATCGAGGGCAAGCGGCGCGGCGCTAAATACGGCGTCGTCACCATGTGCATCGGCGGCGGCATGGGCGCGGCCGGGCTGTTCGAAATCTTCTGAGATCGCCCGAAAGCCGCGCCCACATCAAACAAAGCTTCGAAACGCCAGCGTTTCGAAGCGGCGCGGCCGGGCCGGTCGAAATCTACTGAGAACACCCGAAAGCCGTGCCATCCAACCCCGTCATCCTCGGGCTTGCCCCGAGGATCGGATGCGGATCGGGCTGTGCGTCGCTCTTTTCGCAAGGCGGCGGACCATCCGGCCCTCGGGTCAAGCCCGAGGGTAACGGTTGGAAAACGTCAAACCTTCTCGCTGACCTTGATCGCCACCCGACATCCCGCCTTGATCACGCTGGACAGCAGGCGATAGGCAGGGGCCTCGCGGCTGCCGTGTTCGATGGCGTGGTCGTGGTGCGCCAGTTCCTCTTCGCGGAACTGCTTCAGTTCGGCGGCCAGGTCCGGGTCACGGTCGCCGATCTCGGCGATCTGGTCGGCATAGTGTTTCTCGATCACGCTCTCGACCGCCTCGGTGCAGGCGTGGGCCGCTTTCTCGCCCATCAGGGCCGTGCCGGTGCCCAGGGCCGAGGCCGCCAGACGCCACAAGGGCGTCATGACGGTGGGCCGCACCCGACGCTCGTTCAGCAGACGGTTGAACCGGTCCAGGTGCACGGCCTCCTGGTCCTGCATTTCCGACAGGTCGCGCACCATTTCGCCATGCGCCTTTCGACCCTCGAACACCGCCTTCTGAGCGCGATAGATCAGGACGGCGGCGTATTCGCCGGCGTGATCGACCCGCAGGATTTCGTCCATCCGGGCCTTGTCGGCGCCGGCGCCGGGGCGTGGCAGGGGAATGTGGGCGGCGTCGCTCATCGGCTCAGGCCTTTTCGATCCGGGGCGCGCGGGCGTCCTTGGGGCGTTTCGCGGCCAACAGGCTGAACACCGCCAGCGCCGCCGAGATCACGGCGTTCCATCCGGCCATGGACAGGCCCCAGCGCCAAGCCACGTCGCCGCAGCCGATGACCTTGACGGCCGGCCCCGTGCCCAGGGCCAGGGCCGTCAGACTGTCCAGATCGACCTTGCCGCCGACCGAGGCACAGGTCGCCGGCAGCGCCCACCAGCCGTATTCACCGCCCATGTGGAAGACAGCCGTGACGGCTCCCGTGGCGAAGACCGCCGCCAGCAGGAAGGAGGCGATCCGGGGCGTGCCCCGCCGTCCGCCGCTGAACAGGGTCCAGCCCGTCGCCAGCGCCGCCACCACGACGGCGCCCCAATAGACCTCGCGTTGTTTCAGGCAAAGATTGCACGGCGCCAGGCCGCCGAACCGCTCGAACGCATGGGCCGCGCCCAGCATGGCCAGCGACGCGGCCAGGGCGAAGGCGGTCCACCAGCGGGTGAGAAGGCGATAGAGGTCTCTCATCGTATCCCGGTCATACTCCGCCGCCGGCCCGCCGTCGACTTACAGAAGCTTCAGCAGAATAAAGCCGCCGATCAGCAGCGCCACGCCGATCCCGAACGACAGGGCCAGGCGCTGCTCGACGACTTTCAGCATGGGCGGCCCCCATGTCTTCAGGATCCAGGCCTCCAGGAAGAAGCGTCCGGACCGGGTGATCGCCACCGCCAGGACGAACAGGCCCAGATGAAAATGCGCCAGCCCCGCCGCCACCGTCACCAGCTTGAACGGCACCGGCGTCAGCCCCTTGGCCAGGATGACCAGAAAGCCGTTCGAGGCGAACCAGGACTGATAGACGGCCATGTCCATGCCGTGGCCGAAAATCTCCAGCAACCGCACCGCCAACGGCTCCAGGAAGATCCCGATCGCATAGCCGAAAAGCGCGCCCATCAGAGAGGCGATGGAACAGACCGCCGCATAGCGATAGGCGCGCTCTGGTCGAGACAGGATCATCGGGGCCAGCATCACGTCCGGCGGAATGGGAAAGAACGAGGCCTCAGCGAAGGACACCGCCGCCATGGTCCGCTCCGCATAGGGCTTGCGCGCCTGTTCGAAGACCCAGTCGTAAAGCTTGCGCAGCATGGTGATCCCTGTCGCCGTCTCCCTGCCCCTAGCAACGCCCGCCCGCCGCGTCACGGCGTCCCAACGCCTCAGCTTGCTTTTTGAGCTTAGACTTCCGGGGCGGGTCATCACGTCCCCGTGGCTTCGTCTTGGCTCCGTCGCCTTCCACGACTAGGTTCCGCGCCAATCGGCGGCCCCTATCGGTTAAGTCCGCCTCAAAATCCGTGCGGGAGACGCGCCATGAACGACATGACCCAGGACCAGCCGACGGCCCAACAGATCGACCAGGAAAACCCCCTCGGCGTCGACGGCTTCGAATTCGTCGAATTCACCGGCCCGGAGCCCGAGGCCATGATTTCGCGTCTGGAGACGATGGGCTTCACCCAGACCCATGTGAATCCGACGACCGACGTGGTGCGCCTGAAGCAGGGCGACATCACCATGCTGGTTCACCGTTCGCCCCAGGGCCAGGCGGCGGACTTCGCCCGTGATCACGGGCCCTCAGCCAACGGCATGGCCTTCCGCGTCGCCGACGCCAAGGCCGCCTTCGAGGGCGCCCTGGCGCGCGGGGCGGTCAAGGCCGAAGGCGCGGCCGGCGGCGCCCTGGGCCAGGACTATCCCTATATCCTGCAAGGCATCGGCGGCTCGCTGCTCTATGTCATCGACCAGTACGGCGAGACCGGCTCTCTCTACGACAGCTGGGACGAGATCGAGGGCTGGGAAGAGGTTGAGCGCAAGAACTCGGTCGGGCTGGAGGTGCTGGACCACCTGACCCACAACGTCCGTCGCGGCCAGATGCGCACCTGGTCCGGCTTCTACAACTCGATCTTCAACTTCGAGGAGCAGAAGTATTTCGACATCAAGGGCAAGGCGACCGGCCTGTTCTCCCAGGCCATGATCGCGCCCGACCGCGCCATCCGCATCCCGCTGAACGAAAGCCAGGACGAAAACTCCCAGATCGAGGAGTTCATCCGGCGCTACAACGGCGAAGGCATCCAGCACATCGCCCTGACGACCGAGAACATCTTCGAGACGGTCGAGGCCATGCGCGAACGCGGCGTGGACTTCCAGGACACCATCGAGACCTATTTCGAACTGATCGACAAACGCCTGCCCAACCACGGCGAGGACGTGGAACGGATGCGCAAGAACCGCATCCTGATCGACGGCTCGGACGAAGAGGGCCTGCTGCTGCAGATCTTCACCCAGGACACATTCGGCCCGATCTTCTTCGAGATCATCCAGCGCAAGGGCAACGAGGGCTTCGGCAACGGCAACTTCCAGGCCCTGTTCGACTCCATCGAACTGGACCAGATCCGTCGCGGCGTCATCAAGGTCGACGCCTGAATGCGGCTGCGTCCGCCGACATGGCTGCCCTGGCTCGGCCCGGTCCTCGCGGCCGGCGCCGGGGCCCTGGCGGGCGAATACTGGCTGGGAGGCGGGTTCTGGGTGGTGCTGTTCGCCGCCCTGATCTGCGGCTTCGCGCCGATCATCGGCTATCAGGTGTGGAAGCGGCTGCACCACCGAGGGTGAAGTCCCCCTCCCTGCTTCGTCATTCTCGGGCACGGCCCGGGAATGACGGGCGAAAGACGCCTCGATTCAGATTCTCGACCCGATCGACCTGACACGCGCGCGCGTCGGGCTACAATGCGCGCGCCTCATCGGGGAACAGCATGACGCGCATCGGACTCATCGGACTGGTTGGACTCTTTTTTCTGGGATCGGCCGCCCGGGCCCAGGAGGCCCCACGCTGGTCTCTGGCGATACACGGCGGGGCGGGGGTGATCGAACGCGCCAATCTCAGCCCGGAACAGGACGTCGCCTATCGCGCCGCCTTGCAGCAGGCGCTGGACGCCGGTTCGGCCGTGCTGGCGCAGGGCGGCTCGGCGCTGGACGCGGTCCAGGCCGCCGTTCAGGTCATGGAGGACGACCCCCTGTTCAACGCCGGGCGCGGGGCGGTCTTCACCGCCGCCGGACGCAACGAACTGGACGCCGCGATCATGGACGGGACAAACCGCGCCGCCGGCGCCGTCGCCGGCCTGACGACCATCCGTCACCCGGTCGCCGCCGCCCGCGCCGTGATGGAAAAATCGCCCCACGTCTTCCTGATCGGTCCCGGCGCCGAGGCCTTTGCGGCCCAGCAGGGCCTGGAACAGGTCGATCCGGCCTTCTTCTTCACCGAGCGCCGCTGGCGCGGATTGGTCGACGCCCTGACCGCCAAGGGCCTGCCGATCCCCGACCGGCCCCAGGGCGCGCCGCCGCCTCCGGCCGTGCCGATGGCCGCCAACGATCCGTCCGCGCCGCCGTTGAACGAGCGTAAGTTCGGCACCGTCGGCGCCGTCGCCCTGGACAGCCAGGGCCGCCTCGCCGCCGCCACCTCGACCGGCGGGACCACCGCCAAGCAATGGGGTCGGGTCGGGGACGTGCCGGTGATCGGCGCGGGGACCTACGCCTCCAACGCCGACGGCTGCGCGGTCTCGGCGACCGGCGACGGCGAATATTTTATCCGCGCCACCGTCGGCCGCGACATCTGCGCCCGCATCGCCTTGGGCGCGGCCGGACGGACGGCAGGCAAGGCCGAGGTCGAGGACGCCAAGTCGCTGGGCGGTCTGGGCGGCGTCATCGTCATGACCACGGACGGCGTGCCCGCCTTCGCCATGACGACGTCCGGCATGTATCGCGGCGCCGTCTCCTCCGCCGCCCAGCCCCACGTCGCCATCTACGCCGACGAGGACTGAGCCCGATTCCGGACCATTCGGACTCTTTGGACTCTCTTTATTCTTGCCCCGGACCTCGCCCATGCCCGCCCCCGACGACGAACTGACCCTGATGGCCAATGAAGAACTGGACGCGGCCTGCGCCATGCCCTTCGTCGAGGTGAAGAAGATCACGCCCTGGGGCGACAGCTACGAAGGCTTCGCCCCGTCCGGCCGCACGGTCGAGATCGAGCGTCGCTACCTCTGGGCCGTCGAGCCGGAAGGCGGCGTCATCGTCGAGGTCGAGGTGCGCGACCGCGCCGCCCGCGCCGGCGCCGAAGCCCGCGCCCTTCTGACGGCCGCCGAATGATCCGGTCGGTTCCCAATCCCGCAAATCCGGTCTAGGCCTTGGTCATGAAACTCGCCTCGCTCAAGCACGGCCGCGACGGCCGCCTCGTGGTCGTCTCCAAGGACCTGAACTGGTTCACCGACGCCTTCCTGATCGCCCCGACGCTTCAGGCGGCGCTGGACGACTGGGACAACTGCGGTCCCCGGCTTCAGGCCCTGGCCGAAAGCCTGGAGCATGAGGGCGTGCCGCGCGGCCGGTTCCACGAACGCGACGCCGCCTCCCCCCTGCCCCGCGCCTATCAGTGGGCCGACGGCTCGGCCTATGTGAACCACGTCGAGCTGGTGCGCCGCGCGCGCGGGGCCGAGATGCCCGAAAGCTTCTGGACCGACCCGCTGATGTATCAGGGCGGCTCGGACGGCTTCCTGGCGCCGCGCGATCCCATCCCCCTGGCCGACGAGACCTGGGGCTGCGACCTGGAGGCCGAGATCGTGGTGGTCGTCGGCGACGTGCCGCAGGGCGCGACGCGCGAACAGGCGCTCGACGCCATTCGCCTGGTCGGCCTGGTCAACGACGTGTCCCTGCGCAACCTGATCCCGGCCGAACTGGCCAAGGGGTTCGGCTTTGTCCAGTCCAAGCCCGCCAGCGCCCTGTCGCCCGTCCTGGTCACGCCCGAGGCGCTGGGCGACCGCTGGAAAGACGGCAAGCTGCACGGCGCCCTGTCGGTCCAGCTGAACGGCCGCGATTTCGGCCGCGCCGACGCCGGGGTGGACATGACCTTCGACTTTGGAACCCTGATCGCCCACCTGGCCAAGACCCGGTCGCTGTCGGCCGGGACCATCATCGGTTCGGGCACCGTCTCCAACAAGGACGCCGACGGCGGCCCCGGCAAGCCGGTCAGCGAGGGCGGCCTGGGTTATTCCTGCATCGCCGAGGTCCGCACCGTCGAGACCATCCTGCGCGGCGCCGCCGAGACGCCCTTCCTGAAACACGGCGACACGGTGCGGATCGAAATGCTGGACGACCGCCACCACACCATCTTCGGCGCCATCGAACAGACCGTGGCCCCGCTTTCCAGCGCGGGCTGACGGCGCTAGGCTGATCGCAGCGGCCCGATGGCCGTCAAGTCTTTGGGGAGAGACGACGTGCCGCCTGAAAACTGATCCCGCTGCTCATGATCCCGATCATGCTGGTGGTGGTGCTGCTGAAGAACCGCAGGAAGCGGGTGCTGAAGCCCCAGTTCCTGTGGATCATGCCGGCCATCGTCCTGCCTCTGATCGGCCTGGGCCTGTGGGGCATGGCCCAGAACCCCAACGCCGCGCACGCCCCGTTCGGCCCCGACGCCTGGGCGGTTCTGGCCGTCGGCGGCGTTTTGGGCGGGATCGCCGGCTGGTATCGCGGCAAGACCGTCACCATCGAGAAAGAGCCCAATGGCGTCCTGATGGCCCAGGCTTCGCCCCTGGGCCTGATCCTGCTGGTCGCCCTGTTCGCCGGCCGGTCGCTGCTGCGCGACCTGATCGAGGGCCACGCCGCCCAATGGCATCTGAACGCCATGGCCGTCACCGACGCCTTCCTGGTCTTCGCCATGGCGCTGATCGTCATGCAGCGCGTCGAAATGTACATCCGCGCCCGCCGCGTCCAGGCCGGCCGCCTGGACGACCATGTCGAGGTCGTGGCGTAAGGTTGCGCTGGACGCGGCCTCGACCCTTGTGGCATGAGGCGGTCCTTCCGCTGCGGGCGTGGTGGAATTGGTAGACGCGCTGGACTCAAAATCCAGTTCCGAAAGGAGTGCCGGTTCGACCCCGGCCGCCCGCACCACTCTTCGTCGGCTCAGCCCAGCTGCCGATGGAAGAACCCCGTCACATCCGCCAGCACGGTCGCCTTCTTCCTGAACAGGGGCGAGAAGGTCGCGATCAGGTCGGCGTGGTCCAGACCTGGATAAAGCTTGGCCTCCGAGCGCCCGCCAACCGCGCGCATCCGCTGATCCAGAATGACCGTGTCCTCGTCGTGGACCACCGTGTCGGCCGTGCCGTGGCCCAGCCAGATCGGCGGGGCGTCACGACGCACGAAGGTCACGGGCTGGGTCAGGGTCGGGTCCGGCGCGCGGCCAAACGCATTCTGCGACGCCGCCACATCGAACGGCAGGAAGTCGTAGGGCCCCGCCAGTCCCGCCGCCGCCCTGATCAGATCAGGCCGTTCGACCGCGGCCATATAGCGACGGTCCAGGGCGATCATCATCGCCAGATACGCGCCCGCCGAATGGCCCAGCACACCGAGTCGGGCGGGATCGCCGCGATAGCCGTCCACGATGTCCGCCGCCTTGGCCGTCGCGGCCGCCGCATCTTCGACGAAGGCCGGAAAGACGACCTGGGGGACCAGCCTGTAATCGGGCAGGATGACCACGAACCCCTGCGCCGCCAGCGCCTGCGCGGCCCAGCCGTACAGTTCGCGCGAGCCTGAATCCCACCCCCCGCCATAGAAGAAGACCAGTGTCGGATAGGGGCCGCCGCCCTTGGGCGCATAGACGTCCATCCGTTGGCGTGGATCGTCGCCGTAGGCCAGGTCCCGCGCCACGCGCCGCACGCCGTGATCGCGGGGGCCCAGGGTGTTGAGCAGGCTCAAGGGCGAACAGGCGGCGGCCAGAAGGCCCAGCGCCGGGGCGAACAGGCCGCGTCGGGTCATGAAAGAGGATCCATGGCCGTTTCTACGATGGAAAGGCCGGATCGGTCTTCGGCGTCAGGCAAATTAGCGCGCGCCCGCCATCAGGCGACCACAGTCGGCGTCTTCCGCCAGGCCTGGATCGACGAAGGCGAACAGGGCCGTCACCGGCGCCACCAGCGTCCCCAAAAGGCCCGCCAGCCCGCCCTGCGAGACCACCTCGCCGGCGTCCACCCCGATCCGCGGCGCGGCCAGCGGACCTGAGACGTTGATTGGCGCCCACAGCCGCAGCAGGCGCGGCTTCTTGGACTCGCCCTCGATCCGCAGGTTCAAGGTCTCGGCGCCCAGATCGATGCTCCCCTTGCCTTGGGCTAGGACGACGTCTGTGTCGATGACGAAGGTGCGCGCCTGGGCCTTGCCGCCCCGCACGTCGAAGTCGGCGACGGCGCAGCGGATGGTGCTGACCGATTGATCGCCGCTGAGCAGTTTCAGCAGGCCCGCACTGGCGTTGACGCCCAGCAGTTCGGCGAAGGCGGCGCGCATCCGGCCGTTGGGCACGATCAGGCTCATGGACCCGTTGGACGCCGCCGCGAACTCATGAATGGAGGCGCCCGGCCCCTCCAGCCGCGCCCGGCCCAGCGCCAGGCCGCTGACGGGGACCGAGCCGTTTCGCGCCGGCACGATGGATTCCAGCGGATAGCCGGCCAGACGCAGATCGACCGTGTTGCGCGGGATCGCCTGGGTCGCGTCGATCCGCGCCGTCCCGTTCAGGGAACCGCGATTGAAGTCGAAACTGATGGGGTCCAGCTTCAATACGCCGTCCTTCAACACCGCGCCCAGGTCGACCTTGCGGACATCCAGGTGATTGGCCTTCACCGCCGCCGCGCGATAGGTCAGGCTGCCGTCCATGGTGCGCAGGCGGTCCGTCTGCAGCTTGGCGTCGGGCAGCAGCTTGCTGCCGACCAGGATCGGCGCCTCCGTGTTCCGACCCGACGGATCGGTCCGCACCCGCGCGCCCAGGACCGCCGCCAGATCGTCGATGTCCAGCCGCCGCGACGCCAGTTCGGCGTCGACCCGCAACCGCCCGCCACTCTCGATACGCACCTGGCCCGACAGATCCGACGCCCCGACCCGTCCGTCGAAATCCTTGAAGGTCCAGACCCGCCCGTCGCGGTTCAGCGCGCCCGACAGGCGGTAGGGCGGCGTATTGGGCAGGGTCACGCCCGTCAGCAGATAGAGGTCCGACAGGTCCTGCCCCTCCAGCGTCATGGCCGCGTCGAACCGGCCCAGGTCGAACGGCCGGGTGATCCGTCCCCGCGCCGTCAGGGCCGACCCCGCGCCCCGCACATCGGCCTGGAAGGCGTAGGGTCGGTCGCGGCGGATGTCGATGAAAGGGCCGCCTTCGATCCGCACCGTCATGGGCGAACCATGTACGGCGCCGCGGCCGTCCAGCACGAAACCGGCCGTTCCGCCCGCCGTCTCCTGAGCGTTGACCGTGGCGTTCAGGGACAGGCCGCGCCGCTGCTCCTCGAAGGTCAGGGCGCCGTCCCTGATAATCAGACGTTCGATGGGCGGCAGCATGGCGCCGCGTCCGTCGTCGGGGCGGTCGGCGTCCAGCCGCCAGCTCTTGCGACCCTGCCGGTCGGAGATCATCACCACGCGCGGCCGGGTGATGCTGAGCAACGGCATCTCCACCCGTCCGACCAGCAGGGGCGCCAAGCGGACCGAGGCGCGCACCTCGTCCACATCGGCGGTGTCGCGGTCCCTGGCCCAGTCCGGCCCGCCGACCTTCAGCCCCCGCACCACGACCGACGGGGTCCAGCTCAGCAGCCTCACGTTCAGGTCGCCGGTCAGGGCGATCTGCCGGTCATATTTGGCCGAGGCCCACCGACTGATCGGCCCGCGCAGCAGGTTCCAGTCGAACAAGGCGGCGAACAGAACCACGGCCACGATCAGGGACAGCAGCACGCCGCCAACGATCCGGGCCGTGGGAACCATGCGTCGCACCGCCGCCTGAACACGTTCGCCGTCCTGCAGAAAGGCCTGGCCCGCGCGCAGCCGCGTCCCTGCCGCCGCGACGATGCGACGCGCGGGCGGGGCGATCCTTCGGTCGTACCAATCCCTGAACACGCGCGGCTCCCTTCAGGTCTTTGCCAACGCGCGAAGGCCGGTTTGGCGCCGCACGAAAAAGGGGCGCGATCCATGATCGCGCCCCCGGTGCTTTCCGATATGCCGCGACCTTACCGCGCCGGCGTCAGATATTTGTTCAGCCAGCCGAACACCTCGTTGTGCCATTGCAGGCTGTTGGCCGGCTTCAGCACCCAGTGGTTCTCGTTGGGGAAGACGATCAGGCGGCTGTCGATATTGCGGCCCTGCAGGGCGGTGAAGGTGGACAGCCCCTGCGCGGTCGGGATGCGGAAGTCGCGGTCGCCCTGAACCACCAGCATCGGCGTCTTCCAGTTGTCGACGTGGTTGGCCGGATTGAACTTCTGATAGCCCTCGCGGTTACGCCACGGCGCGCCGCCGTATTCCCATTCGGTGAACCACAGCTCCTCGCTGGAATAGCCCATGGCGAAGGTGTCGAACACGCCGTCGTGGTTGACCAGGCATTTGAATTCGTTCGACCAGTTGCCGGCGATCCAGTTGATCATATAGCCGCCGTATGAGGCGCCCAGGGCGCAGGCGTTGTCGCCGTCCAGGAAGCTGTATTTCGCTTGAGCCGCCGCCCAGCCCTTCTGCAGGTCTTCCAGCGGGCGGTCGCCCCAGTGCTGGCTGATCGCGTCGGTGAAGGCCTGGCCGTAGCCGGTCGAGCCATGGAAATCGATCATCACCACCGCATAGCCCGCGCCCGCATAGGTCTCGGGGTTCCAGCGATAGGACCAGCCGTCGCCGAAAGAGCCCTGCGGCCCGCCGTGGATCAGGAAGGCGACCGGATATTTGCGCCCCTCGACATAGCCGACCGGCTTGATGACATAGCCGTGGACCGTCTCATTGTTCCAGCCGGGGAAGCTGAACTGCTCGTATTCGCCGAACGATTTGGCGGCGAAGGCGGGGTTTGACTGCGTCAGGCGACGCGGCATCTCGCGGCCCAGATAGGTCTTGAAATACAGGTCGCCCGGCTCGCGCAGGCTGTCCTGGGCGAAGACGAAGCCGGAGGGCGTCTGCTGGAAGGCCGAGACGTGGCCCGCCCCCGTGATCGGCGTCACCACGCCGTTGCGCGTATCCACCGCGAACAGCTTGGTCGTGCCCACGTCGCCGGCGATGGTGTACAGGGTGTGCCCGTCGCGCGACCATTGCAGCGTATCGGCCGACCGATCCCAGTTCGAGGCGACCTCGCGCTTCTGGCCCGTCGCCATGTCCATCAGCACGATCTGATAGCGGTCGGCCTCGAAGCCCGGTCGGGCCATGGCGCGATAGGCCAGGGTGCGGCCGTCCGGCGAGAAGACCGGGCCGGCGTCCCACGCCTTGTTGTCCGCCGTCAGATTGGTGAAGGTTCCGTCGCCCGACAGGCCGTTGGTCTTCCACAGGTCGAAGTTTGTGCTCCACGGTTCGGTCTGGCCCGCCAGACGCGCGGAAAAGACCACGGCGTCGCCCGCCGGGGTGAAGACGAAATCGCTCTCGTCGCCGAACGGCTTGGACGGGGTGTCGCCGTCGAAGCCCTTGGTGATCCAGGTCGGCGTTCCGGTCGCCTTGCCGTCGCGGCCGATGGACTGGACGAACAGATGGTTCTGGGTGTGGTCATTCCACGTATCCCAGTGGCGCACGAACATCCGGTCATAGACCTGGCCTGTCGACTTCTGCTCGGCGATGGCCTTGCCCTGTTCAACCGAGGCGTTCAGGTCGGCCGCGTTCGGATAGACGGCCAGGGAGGTGGCCACCTTGTCGCCCGTCGGACTGATGCGATAGGCGTTCACGTCCAGCGGCAGATTCGTCACCTGCACCGGCGCCGCCGTGGGCGAGGCGACGCGCCAGACCTGGCTGGTCCCCGACTTGCCCGACAGGAAATACAGATTGCCGTCCCCGCCCCAGCGCGCGGTGTTGGCGCCCTGGTCCGAGATGGCCAGGCGGCGCGGCGCGGCGTCCGGCGTGTTCAGGTCCAGCATCCACAGGCTGCCCGCGCGCCGATTAGCTTCCACATCCGTCGTCGTCACCGAATAGACGACGTAACGCCCGTCCGGCGACACCTGCGGATCGCCCAGCCGGTTGGCCGAAATCATGTCCTGATAGGTGAAGGCGTCCGAAGTCGCCGGCGCCGCCGGCTGGGGCGCGGGCGGAACCTGCGCCAGCGCAGGCGCGGCGGCCATCAGGGCGCCCGACAAGGCGATGCTCGCGCAGGCGGCGGACAGAAGGGAACGGTGACGCATGGGTCTTCCTCGGAAATCTTGCTGCGGCAGGCGTAGCACCGCCGCCCGCCGGACGAAAGTTGTCGTGAACGGATGTGGAAGTCGCGCATCTTGCCCCCTGGGACCGAACCGGCGACAAGCGGTCTTCCATGGATTCAGCCGCCCTTCCCGCCCGACACCGACCGCACATCGTCGATGTGCTGATCGCCGAGCGTGCGCCGCGCCTGACCGCCTCGCCGCTGTGGCCCGTGGTGCGTCCAGCGCTCTATGCCGTGCTGGGCTATGGGGCGGCGGTGCGGATGGCCGACGCGATCCAGCCGCTGTCGGGCGCCGGGACCTTCGACCATGTGTCGGACCTGCTGGGGCTGAAGGTGACGACGACGAACCTCGACCGCCTGCCCGCGACCGGCCGCTGCGTCGTGGTGTGCAACCACCCGACCGGCATCGCCGACGGGGTCGCCGTCTTCGATGCGATCAGGCGGCGACGCGGCGACATGATCTTCTTCGCCAACGCCGACGCCCTGCGCGTCTCGCCCCGGCTGGACGAGACGATCATCCCCGTCGAATGGGTCCACGACAAACGCACCCGCGAGAAGACCCGCGCCACCCTGAGCGCGGCCAAGGAAGCCTTCGAGGCCGAACGCTGCGTGGTCATGTTCCCGGCTGGTCGTCTGGCGCGGGTGGAGAAGGACGGCCTGCTGACCGATCCCGAATGGGCGCCGACCGCCGCCTCCCTGGCGCGCAAATACGAGGCGCCGGTGGTGCCGATGCACATCACCGGCCCCTACAGCCGCCTGTTCCATCTGTTCGACAAGGTCTCGCAGGAGTTGCGCGACGTGACCCTGTTCCACGAACTGCTGAACAAGGAAGGCAAGCCGTTCGGCGTCGATGTCGGCCTGCCCATCCCCGCCGACCGTCTGGACGTGGACGCCGCAAGAGCCACCGAAGCGCTGAAGGTCTTTACCGAACGCACCCTGGCCGCCGATCCTGACTCGGTGTTCCCATGAAGATCGCCCTGTCCGACGCCGAGGCCACCACCCGTCTGGGTCAGGTCATCGCCCCCCTGCTGGCGGCGGGCGACAGCGTCCTGCTGTATGGCCCCCTGGGCATGGGCAAGTCGACCCTGGCGCGCGGCCTGATCCGCGCCCTGACCACGCCGGACGAGGACGTGCCCAGTCCGACCTTCACCCTGGTCCAGTTCTACGACAGCGAACCGCCCGTCGCCCATTTCGACCTCTATCGCCTGACCCGACCGGAAGAAGCCTTCGAGATCGGTCTGGACGAGGCGCTGGACGAAGGCTGCGTCGTCATAGAATGGCCCGAGCGGCTGGGCGACGATCCCGGTGCGTTCCTAGGCCGCGACCGGCTGATCATCGAAATCTCCGAACAGGGCGAGGGCCGCCTTGCGACCGTTTCAGGCGTAGGCCGATGGGAAACGGGGCTGAAGGAACTGCATGTCTGACCGCGAAACCCTCCGTCTCGACTTTCTGAAGGCCGCCGGTCTGTCCGACGCCGTGCGCGCGCCCCTGCCCGGCGACGCCTCCACCCGGCGCTACGAGCGGCTGACGCCCGCGACCGGCCCGAGCCTGATGCTGATGGACCAGGCGCCCGCCGCCGAAAGCCCGCCCTGCGATCCGTCGTGGACGCCGGACCAGCGCCGCGCGGCGGGCTGGAACGCCGTCGCCCGCCTGTCGGCCGGACGGATCGAAGCCTTCGCCGCCGTCGCCGCCCATCTGAAATCGCTTGGCCTGTCCGCCCCCGACATCCCGGCCCTGGATGCGCCCAACGGTCTGGCCGTGCTGGAGGATTTCGGCGACGCCCTGTTCGCCCGCGTGATCGCGGACGGCGCGGACGAGACGCCGCTTTATCTCGCCGCCATCGAGGCCCTGGCCGTCCTGCACGCGGCGGGCGATCCGCCCGCGACCCTGCACGGACCCGGCGGCGACTGGCCCCTGCTGACCTATGACGAGACGGCGCTTCAGGGCGGGGCCGATCTGTTCGTCGACTGGTTGCCCCGGCTGGACGACCGCGTGACCTTCGACGCCGCCGCCGTCGCCGACTGGCGCGAAGCCTGGGCGCCCATTGTCGCCTCGGGCGCGGCCGGGGCCTCGGTCATGGCGCACCGCGACTATCACGCCGAGAACCTGATCTGGCTGCCGGAGCGTCAGGGCCCCGCCCGCGTCGGCATGATCGACTTCCAGGACGCGGTGCGCGCCCACCCGTCGTGGGACCTGCACTCCCTGTTGCAGGACGCCCGCCGCGACGTCTCGCCAACGCTGGAGGCCGAGGCCCTGGACCGCTATTTCGCCCTGCGTCCCGGCGTGGACCGCGCCGCCTTCATGGCCGACTACGCGGGGCTGGCGGCGCTGAATCAGGCGCGGATCATCGGCGTCTTCGCCCGGCTGATCGCCCGCGACGGCAAGCCCCGCTATCGCCAGTTCCTGCCCCGGATGTGGCGACATCTGAACGCCAATCTGGACCAGCCGTCGCTGGCGCCCGTCGCCCGCTGGTTCGACCAACACGTCCCGGCCGAGATGCGCGCATGACCGCTGTTCCAAAGACCGCCATGGTTCTGGCCGCCGGGCTGGGCACCCGGATGCGTCCCCTGACCGATGACCGGCCAAAGGCCCTGGTCGAGGTGGGCGGCCGCGCCCTGATCGACCATGTGCTGGACCGTCTGGCCCAGGCCGGGGTCGAACGGGCGGTGGTCAACGTCCACTGGTTCGCCGACCGGCTGGAGGCGCATCTGGCGGCGCGCGGGCGCGGCCCCGACATCCTCATCTCCGACGAACGGGCCGAACTGCTGGAGACCGGCGGCGGTCTGAAGAAGGCCCGCCCCCTGCTGGGCGACGACCCCGTCTTCGTCGCCAATATCGACAGCGTCTGGATCGACCGGGGCGATGCGCTCGCCGATCTGGTCCGCCTGTGGAACCCCGAGACGATGGACGCCGCCCTGCTGCTGGCCCGCCGCGAGGGCTCCATCGGCTTCGAGGGCGACGGCGATTTCTTCCTGTCGGAGGATGCCCGCCTGACCTTCCGGGGCGACGCCCCGTCCGCCCCCTTCGCCTATATGGGCGTCCACATCACCCGCCCCGGCTATGCCGACGACGGCCCCGCCGGCGCCTTCTCCCTCAGCCCCCTGTGGCGCAGGTCGGCGGCAGAGGGCCGCCTGTTCGGCTGCGTTCTGGACGGCGACTGGATGCACGTCGGCGACCCGCAGGCGCGGGATCAGGCCGAGGCCAGACTGGCGGGAGCGGCGTGAGCCTGTTCGATCCTTTCTCGGACGCCCCTCAAGCAGCCGACCGCCGCGGGGTCGGCGCCAGGGAAACGGGAATGCGCCCCCGCTGGTACGCCATTCCCGCGCACCGGCCCTTCCTCGAAGACCTGGCGGCGGGGGTGCTGGCGTGGCTTGGCGATCTGCCGCCCGAGACCCTGTCGGACGCGACGATCCTGCTGCCTAACCGCCGGGCCGCCCGCGCCTTCACCGGCGCCCTGTCCAAACTGTCCGGCGACCGGCCCGTCCTGTTGCCGCAGGTGCGGCCTCTGGGCGATCTGGAGGAGGACGAGCCGCCCTTCACCCCCGGCGCCCTGGGCCTCGATCTGCCGCCCGCCATCCCCGCCCTGACGCGCCGGTTCGAGATGGCGCGGATGATCGTGGAGCAGTTCGACAACGACCTGACCCCGATGCGGGCGCTGGACCTGGCCGATGCGCTGGGCGGCTTCCTCGATTCCTGCCAGCTGGAGGAGGTTCCCGAGCCGGAACGGGTCGCCACCCTGGTCGACGGCGAAATGGCCGAACACTGGGAGCGGTCGGCTGAGTTCCTGAGGCTGGGCGTCATCGCCTGGCCCAGACGCCTGGCCGAACTGGGGCTGGTCGATCCCGCCTGGCGACGCGCCACCCTGCTGCGCCGTCTGGCCGAACTGTGGGACGCCCATCCGCCGACCCAGGCCGTCATCGCCGCCGGGTCCACCGGCACCGTGCCCGCCGCCGCCGATGTTCTGGGCGCCGTGGCCCGCGCGCCCCAGGGCTGCGTCGTCCTGCCCGGCCTCGATCTCGATCTGGACGACCGCGTCTGGGCCCAGATCGACGAAGAGAACGAACAGCACCCCCAGCGCGCGCTGAAACGCCTTTTGGAGCGGCACAGCATTGACCGCCGCGCAGTGCGTCCGTGGTTCCAGCCGCCCGTCTCGCCCCCGGCTGAACAGCGCGGTCTGGCCCGCCAGCGCCTGCTGAACGAGGCCCTGCGCCCCGCCGACGCGACGGGCGACTGGCGCGCGGCCATCCGCGACATCCGCGCCCGCGCCGTCGAGGCGGGCCGCGCCGCCGACCCCATCGCCGAGGGGCTTCAGGGCCTGTCGGTGCTGAACCTGCGCCATGACGAAGAGACCGCCGCCGCCATCGCCCTGATGATGCGCGAGACGCTGGAGACGCCCGGCAGGACCTGCGCCCTGGTCACGCCGGATCAGGGTCTGGGCCGCCGCGTCGCCGCGCGTCTGGAACGCTGGGGCGTCGTGCCGGACGCCTCGGCCGGTCAGCCCCTGAACCGGATGCCGGCGGGCGTTCTGGTCGAGCTGTGCGCCCGCTGGATCGCCGACCCGACGGATCCGCAGGTGCTGCTGGGCCTGCTGAAACACCCGCTGGTCAGGCTGGATTTAGGCGACGGGATCGACGCCGACCGCGCCGTTTCGGCCTTCGAGCTTCTCGCCCTGCGCGGCCCGCGCCAGACCCGTTTCGACCGCATCCGCCGCAAGCTGGACAAGGCCGCAGGCCCGGATCGCGACGGCCAGCCGCCGTCCGAGGGCCGCCTGAAACGCCTGGCCCAGGCCCGCGCCCTGTCGGATCATCTGGAAGCTCTGGTCACGACGGCCTGCGCCGCCTTCGCCCCCGCCGCGCCACTGGACGCCGCCGCCCGCGCCCTGACCGTGCTGATCGAGGCGCTGGCGGGCCAGGAGGCCTGGGCCGGACCGGACGGCGAATGCGCCGCCGGTCTGCTGTCGAACCTGATCACGGGCGGCGCGACGCTGGGGGCTGTCACGGCTGATGATCTGGTCGAACTGGTCAAGGGCCTGCTGGCCGACGCCGTGGTGCGCACCGGCGGGGCCACCCATCCGTCGCTGCGCATTCTGGGGGCCATAGAGGCGCGTCTGGTGCGGGCCGACCGGATGATCCTGGCCGGGCTGGAGGAAGGCGTCTGGCCCCAGGGCGCGCCGGTCGATCCCTTCCTGTCGCGGCCCATGCGAAAGGCGCTGGGCCTGCCCCCGCCCGAACGCCGCATCGGCCAGAGCGCCCAGGATTTCGTCCAGGCCGCCTGTGCGGACGAGGCCATATTGATCCATACCGAACGACGCGGCGGCCAGCCCGCCGTGCGGTCCCGCTGGCTGTGGCGTCTGGACATGCTGACGCGCGGCGCGAACACCGAGGAGACGCCGGTCGCCGTCGCCGCCCCCGCCCATGTCGCCGACTGGACCCGCGCCCTGGACGCCCCTGGGCGCGACACGCCCGACTATGCGCGCCGCCCGGCCCCGACCCCGCCGGTGGCGCGCCGCCCGCGCGAACTGCCCGTCACGGGGGTCGAGCGCTGGGTTCGCGACCCCTACGCCGTCTACGCCCAGCGGATTCTGGGGCTGAAGGTGCTGGATCGGCCCGGCGCCTCGGCCGAGGCCATGGCGCGCGGCAACGCCATCCACGAAGCGATCGAACAGATGGTCCGCCTCTGGCCCGAAACCCTGCCCGACGATTGCGCCGACCAGATCGCCGACCTCATCGTGGCCGCCATGACCGAGGCGGGGTTCGAGGACGCCGCCCTGGCCCGCGAACGCCCGCTGGCCAGGAACGCCGCCCTGTGGCTGGAGCGGTTCGAGCGGGAACGGCGCGCGCGCGGCGCTACCCTTTTGATCGAACAGTCGGGCGCCATCGCCTTCGACGCGCCCGGCGGCCCCTTCACCGTCACCGCCCGCGCCGACCGGATCGAGCTGGACGCCACGGGCGCGGCGGTTCTGGACTTCAAGACCGGCCAGACGCCCAGCCAGAAACAGGTGGTCCAGGGCTTTGCACCCCAGTTGACCCTGACCGCCGCCATCCTGGCCGAAGGCGGGTTCGACGCGCCCCCGACCGAGGCGACCGAGCTGCTGTATGTCAAGGTCACTGGCCGCCGCGATCCGGGCAAGGTGGACGACGTCTCGCGCCAGGGCCGCGGCAACAGCCTGACCGCCGCCCAGCTGGCGACGCGCGAACTGGACCGGCTGAAGCTGGGCGTCGCCGCCTTTGACGACCCGGCGACCCCCTACACCTCATGGGTCGCGCCGCAGTTCATGGGCAATTTCGGCGGCAACTACGACCATCTGGCGCGCGTCTGGGAATGGCACGTCGTCGGCGGCGAGGACGAGGCGCCCGAATGACCGACATCTCTCCCGTCGACGCCAATCCCCTGGATATGGCCCGCGCCCATCAGGCGACCGCCGCCGACCCGACCCTGTCGGTCTTCGTCACCGCCAACGCCGGTTCGGGCAAAACCACCACCCTGGTCAGCCGCGTGGCGCGCCTGCTGCTGAAGCGGGTGCGGCCCGGCGAAATCCTGTGCGTCACATACACCAAGGCCGCCGCCGCCGAGATGCAGGCCCGCCTGTTCGAACGGCTGGGCGAATGGGCGGTCGCCGACGACCGGGCCCTGGCCGCCGATCTGGCGCGGCTGGACGGGCGCGATCCGGCCAGCCTGACCGACGCCGAACTGTCCGAGGCCCGCGTCCTGTTCGCCCGCGCGCTGGAGACGCCGGGCGGGCTGAAGATCCAGACCATCCATGCCTTCTGCGAGAAACTGCTGCGTCGCTTCCCGCTGGAGGCCGGGGTCGCGCCGGGGTTCGAGGTGCTGGAGGATCAGGCGGCCCTGGCCCTGTCGCACGCCGCGCGTCAGGATCTGGCCCGCTACGCCCTGAACGACGGCGACGGGCCGGTGGGCCGCGCCTATGCTCATTTCGCCGTCGAACTGGCCTGGGACGGCTTCCACGCCCTGCTCGATACGATCGAGGCGAAGCGCGAGCCGCTGCTCGACTATCTGGCCCGCATCGACGCGGGGACCGCGCCCGGCCCGCACGAACTGGTCGGCGTCACGCGCGATGAGACCCCCGCCCAGATCGAGGCCGGGTTCATGGACTGGCTGAACCCGGCCGACTGGCTGGCCGCCGCCGACGGGTTCGCCACGGGCGGCGCCAACGACAAGAAACTGGCGGGCCAGATGCGCGATGCGGTTCCGCCCGCCACGACGCTTCAGGCCATGACGCCCATCTTCATCGATTCCAAGGGCGTGGCGCGCGACAGGTTCGGCACGTCCAAGGCTCCGCCCGGCGCGGCCTCCTATCTGGCCGATGTGTCGCTGAAATACGTCTCGACCCTGGACCGGGTGCGCGCCGCGCGCGTGGCGGACGAGACGGAAAAGGTGCTGACCCTGGCCCGCGTCCACGCCGCCCTCTATGAGACCGCCAAGCGGGCGCAGGGCGCGCTGGACTTCACCGATCTGGTCGGACGCACGGTCGAGCTGCTGACCAGACGGGCCACCGCCGCCTGGGTGCTGTACAAGCTGGACGGCGGCATTGAGCATGTGCTGATCGACGAGGCGCAGGACACCGCCCCGGATCAGTGGGACATCGTCCGTGCCCTGACGGAACCTTTTTTTGCGGGCTCAGGGGCCGAGCGCCGCGACCAAGCCATCCCTCGCACCGTCTTCGCCGTGGGCGACGAGAAACAGTCGATCTATTCCTTCCAGGGCGCCCGCCCCGAGCGGCTGCGGCAGGAGGCGCGGGTCTATGACGATTTGGTGCGCGCGGCGGGCGCCGACTTCCGCGAAGTGCCGCTGGACACCTCCTTCCGCTCGACCGTCGAGGTGCTGGACTTCGTCGATGCGGCCTTCGCCAGCCCGATGCGCACCCGCGCCCTGGTCGGAGAGACCGGCGAGATCGCCGTCCACCGCCCCGCTCGTCTGGGGCAATATGGGTCCGTCGACCTGTGGCCCCTGTTCGAAGACCCCGCCGCCCCCGAGCGCGAGGCCTGGAACGCCCCCGTCGACAAGGAGGACAGCCGCAGCGCCCGCAAGCAGCTGGCCCAGGCCCTGGCCCGCCACATCCGCGATCAGGTCCAGACGGGCGCCGCCATCCATGATCCGAAACAGCGCGGAGCGATGCGGCCCGTCCGTTACGGCGACTTTCTGGTGCTGGTGCGCCGCCGCGACACCACCTTCGAAGAGATCATCCGCGCCCTGAAAGCCGAAGTCGTTCCGGTCGCGGGCGCCGACCGGCTGAAACTGTCGAACCATATCGTCTTCGATGATCTGATCGCGCTCGCCCGGTTCGCCCTGTTCCCCGACGACGACCTGTCGCTAGCGGAAATCCTGCGCAGCCCCTTCTGCGATGTGTCCGATTTCGGTCCCGCCGACGCCCTTTATCCGTTGGCGGACAAGGTGGGCCGCGAGGGCCGCAGCCTGTGGCGCGAACTGCAGCGCCGCGCCCACGAACACCCGGCCTGGACCGCTGCGCGCGACCTGATGGCGGCCCTGATCGCCGCGCGCGACCGCGATCCTTTCGCCTTCTTCTCGACCGCCCTGAACCGCGTCGGTCCCGATGGGCGATCCGGCCGCGCGCGGATTCTGGACCGGCTGGGCCGCGAGGCGGAAGAAGCCATCGACGAAACCCTGGCCCAGGTGCTGGCCGCCGAGGAGCGCGGCGGGCGCGATCTGGAGACCTGCTTGGCTCTGCTGGAACAGGCCGATGTCGAGGTGAAGCGCGAGATGGAGGGGGCGCGCGACGAGGTCCGCGTCATGACCGTCCACGGCTCCAAGGGGCTGGAGGCGCCCATCGTCATCCTGCCCGACACCACCGGCAAGGCGAAGCCGCAGGGGCCGACCCTGATGCCCGCCGCATTGCCGGATGGAACCGAGGCCTGGCTGATGTGTCCGTCCAGCGCCAAGGCCGACTGCGCCGTCTCCGCCGAGGTGCGTCAGGCGCGCGTAGATCGCACCGACGCCGAATCCCTGCGCCTGCTCTATGTCGCCCTGACCCGCGCGCGTGACCGCCTGATCGTCATGGGCCGCAGGATGAGCCGCCCCAAGGAGACCGGCTATGAGGAAGGCAGCTGGTGGGACGTCATCGCCGGAACCTTCGACCGGCTGGCGCAGGACCGTCCCGATGCGGTGCAGTTGTTGGACGGCGGGATTCTGAGGTTCGGGGTCGATCCCGAGACCGCGCCGCGCCTGGGCCGGACCACGACGGACGCCGCCGGCCTGCCCGCCTGGGCCGCCGCACCCCCGCCCGCCGACGCCGCCGCCCGCTTCGCCTCGCCGTCGCGGATGGAAGGGTCGATCCGCATTCCGGCCCCCTCGCCCCTGGCCAGGAGCGAATCCGGCGGCGCATCGCTGGGTCGGTTCCGGCGCGGCGACCTGATCCACCGGCTGCTGGAACGGCTGCCCGACATCGCCCCCGCCGACCGTGCGGACGCCGCCGTGCGCCTGTTGTCGCGCGAGACCGATCTGGACGCGGCCCAGCGCGCCGAGATGATCGCCGCCGCCTTCTCGGTGCTGGACGACGCCCGGTTCGCCCCCGTCTTCGGCCCAGGCTCCCGCGCCGAGGTCGCCCTGACGGGGTCCGCCCCCGACCTGCCGCCCGGCGTCGCCATCAACGGCCGCATCGACCGGCTGGTGGTCACGCCCGACCGGGTTCTGGTCATCGACTACAAGACCAACCGCCCGGCCCCCGCCGCCCTCGACGCCGTCGATCCGGCCTATGTGCTGCAGGCGGCGGTCTATGTCGCGGTGCTGAAACGCCTCTATCCCGACCGCCCGGTCGAGGCCGCCCTGGTCTGGACCGATGGGCCGAAGCTGATGCCCATCCCGCAGGCGATGCTGGAGGCGGCGCTGACGGGCGGTTGATTTGCCCGCGATTCGCACCCACATCTGCGACTGAACGCTGGACAGCCGTCCGGCGCGCCACAATTCGGCGTTCAAGCAGCGAGGCCCCGCGGGCCAAGCGATAGCGCCACAAAGGGAGACCATTCATGGCGACTGTAAAAGTCACCGACGAAAGCTTTGACGCCGACGTCCTGAAAGCCTCGACCCCCGTGCTGGTGGATTTCTGGGCCGAATGGTGCGGCCCCTGCAAACAGATCGGCCCGGCGCTGGAGCAGATCGCCGACGAACTGGGCGGCCAGGTCACGGTGGCCAAGATCAATATCGACGACAGCCCCATGACCCCCTCCAAACTGGGCGTGAAGGGTATCCCCACCCTGATGCTGTTCAAGGACGGCCAGATGACCTCGATGAAGGTCGGCGCCATGCCCAAGGGCAAGATCGTCGAATGGCTGGCCGAGGCGGGCGTCAAGGTCGACGCCTGATCCTTCGCCGCCCTTGAAGATCAAACGCCCGCCGGTCCCGACCGGCGGGCGTTTTCATGCTAGGATGCCGCCATGAGCGACGAAGACCCCATCACCGCACCGGCGGCGACCGACGACATCCCCGGCGAAACCCCGGTCCAGAAGGCCCTGCGCCTGAAGAACGCCAAGATGGACGCTCGCCCCAAGCCCCCGCGCGGCGGCCGTTTCCAGCGCGAACAGTCTGCCCGGATCGCGGCAGGCAAGTCCAAGCCCTGGATGACGCGGTAGTTTAGCGCGCCCAGCCCCTCACCCTCCCCGTTCCGGGGAGGGTAGTCGCGCCAGCGACCGGGTGGGGGCGGCCCGGCGGGCACGCGCTTTGTGAATCAAGGACAGGTCTCCACGGCGTCGCACGGCCGCCCCCGCCCGACCTCGCTGCGCTCGGCCCCCTCCCCCGCAGGGGAGGGGTTCAAGCGGTGCTCAGACCGGCCAGGTCTCTTCGCTGGCGCCCAGCACTTCACCCGCCAGATACAGCGACCCGCAGATGGCGACGCGGCCGGCGCCTAACCGAAGCGCCAGCCTCAAGGCCTCATCGACCGATCCGGCGGGCGTCGCGGCCAGACCGTGTCCGCGCGCCACGGCGGCCAGGGCCGCCGGGTCCGCCGCCGCGCCGTCGAAGCCTACGGTGAAGATGGTGGCGTGGCTGTCCTTCAGGGCAGCGAAGAAACCGCCCGCGTCCTTGTTGGCCAGCATGCCGCAGATCAGGGCCAGCGGACGCGGCGCCCGCGCCTGACGCTCAGCCAGGAACGCCGCCAGCGCCTTGGCCGCATGCGGGTTGTGCCCTCCGTCCAGCCACAGTTCGGCCTCGGCCGCCCGCGCCGCCTCGCCGTAAGGACCGGCCGAAATCCGTTGAAGGCGCGCAGGCCAGCGCACGGATTTCAGCCCCTCGGCGATGGCTGCTTCCGGCAGATCCAGCTCCAGCGCCGCCGCGATGGCCACGCCCGCATTGTCGATCTGGTGCGCGCCCGCCAGGCCCGGCGCGGGCAGGTCCAGGAACCGTTCCTGATCCTGAAACGCCAGCCCGCCCCGTTCCGCCCAGGCGTCGAAATCCACCCCCATGACCGCCAGGGGCGCACGAACCGCCTGCGCCGCCCGTTCGATGGCGGCCATGGCGGCCTCCTGCTGGCGCGCGATCACCCCCGGCGCGCCCGGCTTCAGCACCCCGGCCTTTTCCGTCGCGATGCCCGCGAGGTCGGTCCCCAGGAACTCGGCATGATCATAGTCGACCGGCGCGATCACGCTGAGCAGCGGCCGCTCGATCACATTGGTGGCGTCCAGCACCCCGCCCAGCCCCACCTCGATGATCGCCAGGTCGGCGGGCGTCTCGGACATGGCCAGGAAGGCGGCGGCGGTCGTGCTTTCGAACACCGTCGCCTCTCCAGACACGGCCTCGATCCGGTCCAGGATGGCGTTCAGCGCCTGATCCTCGATCAGTTTTCCGGCCAGCCTGATCCGCTCGTTGAACCGAACCAGATGGGGCGAGGTGTAGGCATGGACCCGCAGGCCCGCCGCCTCGGCGATGGCGCGGATCATCGCCACGGTCGATCCCTTGCCGTTGGTGCCCGCCACATGGACCACCGGCGGCAGCCGATGCTGGGGGTCGCCCAGCGCGGCGCACAGCGCCCTCATCCGATCCAGCGACAGGTCGATCCGTTGCGGATGCCGCGCCCGCAGGCGCGCGGAGATCGGGTCCACGGCGATCAGGCCGCCTGGCGGTTTCCGCCCATCAGCATGGACAGGATCTGGCCCAGCATGCGCGGCAGGTCGGCGCGGGAAACGACCCGGTCCACCATACCCTTTTCCTGCAGATATTCGGCGCGCTGGAAGCCGGGCGGCAGTTTCTCGCGGATGGTGGCCTCGATCACGCGCGGACCGGCGAAGCCGATTAGGGCGCCCGGCTCGGCCAGATGCACGTCGCCCAGCATGGCGTAGGAGGCCGTCACCCCGCCCGTCGTCGGGTCGGTCAGGACCACGGCATAGGGCAGTTTGGCGTCCTTGACCTCTTCCACCGCCAGGGTGGTGCGCGCCATCTGCATCAGGGACAGGGCGCCTTCCTGCATCCGTGCGCCGCCGGCGGCGGTGAAACAGATCAGCGGAACCTGACGGGCCACGGCCTCGCGCGCAGCCTTGATGAAGGCCTCGCCCGCCGCCATGCCCAGCGACCCGCCCATGAAGGTGAAGTCCTGCACGATCACGACCGCGTCCTGACCGCCGACCGAACCGTAGCCGATGGCCATGGTGTCCTTGCGGCCCGCCGCCTTCCTCGCCGCGTTCAGCCGGTCCTTGTAGGACTTGCCGTCCGAGAATTTCAGCGGGTCTTCGGGCACGTCCGGCGTCTCGATCGTCTCATAGACGCCGCCGTCGAAGGTGGCCTTCAGGCGCGTGGGCGCGTCGATGCGCATGTGCCGGCCCGACGGCGTCACCCACAGGGCGCTCTCCAGCTCCGAGCGATACAGCATGTCGCCCGTATCGGGGTCCTTGACCCACAGATTGTCGGGCGTGTCCCGGCGAGAGACGATCTTGCGGACGCCGGGCGCAAAGCGGCTCAGCCATCCGCCGCGCTTTTCCTGCGGCTTGGTCTTGTCGTTCATGGGCGCGCTCTTAGACGGTTTCCGCGACGGAAGCACTAGCAACAGATCGAACGGCGTCGCTCAGCGCCTTCACCTGGGCCAGAACGCGCGGGGCGGCCGGTTCGTTCGCCGCGACGGCGGCGGCGACCTCCTCCACCAGGGCCGATCCGACCACGACCGCATCCGCGACCCGTGCGATGGCGGCGGCCCGCTCCGGCGTCTTGATGCCGAAGCCGACCGCGACCGGCAGGCCCGAGGCCGCCCGCACCCGCGCCACGGCGGGCGCCACCACTTCGGCGTCCGCCTCCTTGACCCCCGTCACGCCCGCGACGGCGACATAATAGACGAAGCCCGACGTCCCCTGTACCACCACCTTCAGCCGCGCGTCGTCAGAGGTCGGCGTAGCCAGGCGGATCAGCGAGATCGACACCTTGTCCAGCGCCTGGACCAGCGGCGCGGCCTCTTCCGGCGGGCAGTCCACCACAATCAGGCCGTCGATGCCGCAGTCGGCCGCATAGACGGCGAAGGCGTCATAGCCCAGGCTCTCGATCGGGTTCAGATAGCCCATCAGCACGATGGGCGTGGCGTCGTCGCCCTTGCGGAACTCCTTGGCCAGATCCATCGTCGAGCGCAGGCCGAAACCGGCCGCCAGACCCCGGATCGCCGCCTTCTGGATCGGCGGCCCCTCGGCCATCGGATCGCTGAACGGAAAGCCCAGTTCGATGACATCCGCGCCTGCCGCAGGCAGGCCCTTCAGGATCGCCAGCGCCTCCTCGCGCGACGGATCGCCCCCCATCACATAGGGAATGAAGGCCGCACGGCCCTCGGCCTTCAGCGCCTTGAAGCGCGCATCGATACGGGCGGTGGTCATTGCGGCGGCGTTCCAGCAGCGGCCGGGGCGGCCGATCGCGCGGCGCACACGTCGCCGGGAATGGTGGCGAAGCCCAGATAGGCGGGCAGTTCGGCGACGGCGGTCTTGGAGGTGTCGTAGAAGGCGACCATCTGCATCCCGTCGCAGCCGCCCGCTTCGCGGCGCTTGATGAAGACGACGCGGTTCTCGTCGCCCCCCGCCGCGAGCCAGTTCTTGGTCTCCAGGTCGGCGATATAGGCGTCAGCCAGGGCGCCGATCTGACCCAGCGGCGCCGTGACGCACCAGGCCCGACCGGTCAGATTGTTCAAGCCGCCGCAATCGGGCGACAGCTCCGCCCCGGTCAGCAGGCCGACATCGGCGGGACCGCCCTGCGGCGCCGGCGTCTGCACGGCCGCCTCGGCCTGAACGGCGGCGGACAGGGCCAGCGCAGCGCCGGCGATCGTCAGAGTACGGATCACAGTTCCACTCCCAGATGTCTGGCGACCTGGAAGATGTCCTTGTCGCCGCGTCCCGACATCAGCAGGACGACATCGCCGCCCTTGCCGACTTCCTTCGCGATCTCGCCGGTGCGCGCAAGCGCATGGGCGGGTTCCAGCGCCGGGATGATGCCTTCCAGCTTCGAGCACAGTTGAAACGCCTCCAGCGCCTCGTCATCCGTCGCCGAGCGATATTCGGCCCGACCGATGTCGTGCAGCCAGGCGTGCTCCGGCCCGATGCCGGGATAGTCCAGCCCGGCCGAGATCGAATGGCCCTCGACGATGTTGCCGTCGTCGTCCTGCAGCAGATAGGTCCGGTTGCCGTGCAGCACGCCGGGCCGCCCGCCCTTCAGCGACGCGGCGTGATCCGGCGTATCCAGCCCATGCCCCGCAGCCTCGACCCCGATCAGCCGCACGCCCTCGTCCGCGATGAAGGGGTGGAAGGCGCCGATGGCGTTCGATCCGCCGCCGATGCAGGCGACCACCGCCTCGGGCAGCTTGCCCATCTGCGCGCGCGACTGGGTCTTGATCTCCTTGCCGATCACCGACTGGAAATCGCGCACCATGGCCGGATAGGGGTGCGGCCCCGCCGCCGTGCCGATGATGTAATAGGTGTCCGCGACGTTCGTGACCCAGTCGCGCATCGCCTCGTTCATCGCGTCCTTCAGGGTCGCGGCGCCCGCCGTGACGGGGAAGACTTCGGTTCCCAGCAGGCGCATGCGGAACACGTTGGGCTGCTGCCGCTCCACGTCCACCGCCCCCATATAGACGGTGCAGGGCAGGCCAAAGCGCGCCGCCACGGTCGCCGAGGCCACCCCGTGCTGGCCCGCGCCGGTCTCGGCGATGATGCGGGTCTTGCCCATGCGACGGGCCAGCAGAATCTGGCCCACGCAGTTGTTGATCTTGTGCGCGCCCGTGTGGTTCAGGTCCTCGCGCTTAAGCCAGATGTTGGCCCCGCCGAAATGCTCGGTCAGGCGTTCGGCGAAATACAGCGGGCTTTCCCGGCCGACATAGTGGGTCAGGAAGCCGTCCAGCTCGGCCTGGAAACTGGGGTCCGCCTTGACCGCCTTATAGGCCGCGTCCAGTTCGTGGATCAGCGGCATCAGGGTCTCGGCGACGAACCGACCGCCATAGGGGCCGAACCTACCGGCCGCGTCGGGCCAGGCGTAGGCGTTCGCCAGCGGGGCGGAATCGGCGGCTTGCAGAGGCGTCTGTGCGTTCACGGTTCGACTTTCACGCGGGGAGGCGTCGGAATTACGACCGGCGCACCGCCTCGATGAAGGCCGCGATCCGGCCCGCGTCCTTAACACCCGGCGCGCTTTCGACGCCAGAGGACACATCCACCATCGGCGCGCCGGTGATCCGCAGAGCCTCGGCGACATTGTCCGGGTTCAGACCGCCCGCCAGGAACCAGGGATGGCGAAACGCCCTGTCCGCCAGCAGGGTCCAGTCGAAACTATGTCCCACCCCGCCCGGCAGGACCGACCCTTCATGCGGTCTGGCGTCGAACATCAGATGGTCGGCGTGATAATCCCACTCGTCCGCCGCCGCGAAGTCGTCCGCCTGCCGGATCGGCAGGGCCTTGACGACCCCCGCTCCCGTCAGCGCCCGCACCCGTTCCGCCTGGCCGGCCGTCTCCGACCCGTGCAACTGGATGAAGTCGGGCCTCAGCGTCCGCGCGATCTGCTCCAGCAGCGCATCGTCGGGATCGACCGTCACCGCCACGATCCCGGCCCGCCCCCGCGCCCGTTCGAACAACGTCGCCGCCGCCTCGGGCGCGATGTGACGCGGGCTCTTCGGGAACACCACCGCCCCCACGAAATCCGCCCCGCCGTCCAGCGCGGCGTCCAGAGCGGCTGGCGTGGTCAGGCCGCAGATCTTGATCAGGGTCGTCATGTCAGTGGAAGTGCGCGTCGCCCCCTGGATCGTCAAGCTCGATAGAGGTCCGCGTCGGGATCCACCTGCCCCCGGATCGCCCGGCCGACGATTTGCGAGGCGATGACCGAATAGGTGATGCCGTTGCCGCCGAAACCCATGACGGCGTGGACGTGGTCCATGCCCTCGACAGGGCCGATCTGCGGCAGGCCCGTCGCGCTTTCGCCGAACGCCCCGGCCCAGGCGTAGTCGATGTCGAAGTCCAGGTCGGGCAGCAGGTCGCGCAGTTTCGCGGCGATGGTCTCGCACTTGCGCTTCAGCTTGGCCTCGTCTTCGTGCGCGGTGGCGGACTCCTCGTCCTCGCCGCCGACGATCAGACGGCCGTCGCCGCCCATGCGGAAATAGAGATACGGGTCCGACCCTTCCCACACCAGCATGTCGCGCAGCCAGGTCGGGCGTCGCGTCCGGGGTTCGGACGCCAGCGCCCAGCTGGAAATGATCCGGGCGCCCGGCGTCGGCACGCCCTTGGGAATCTCGTAGCCGCAGCAGAACACCACCTGCCTGGCCCGCACCGCATGGCCCGCATCGGTCAGCAGGGTGACGCCGTCCGGATCGCTGACCGCTTCCAGGACCTCCACCGGCGAATAGATTCGGGCGCCCTTGTCCCCCGCCCGCCGCAGCAGTCCCGCCGCCAGCCTTGCGGGATCGGCGCTGGCCGATCCGTCGGAGACGATGGCGCCGGTCCGGTCGATGCCGTAGGTGTCGCGCAGTTCCGCCGGCCCGACATAACGACTTTCCAGCCCAATCTCGGCGCGCGCCTGGGCCTCCGCCTCCAACGCCCGCCAGCCGTATTCGTCCCCGGCCAGATACAATGCGCCCTTTGGCTTCAAACCACAGCGGATGCCTTCCCGCGCCACGATCTGCTTCAGGTCGTCCACCGCCGCGCGAGAGCGGAGATAGGCGCGCCGGGCCTTGTCCGCCCCGATCCGGCGGCTCAGGTCCGTCAGGGTCAGATCGATCTCCCATTGCAGCATGGCGGTCGAGGCCAGGGTCGAGCCCATCACCGGCGGCCGTCGATCCAGCACCGCCAACGAATGATCCCGCGCCAGTTCGTGCGCCATGAAGGCGCCGCTGATCCCCGCCCCAACGACGGCGACATCGACCGAGATCGCCTGGGTCAAGGCTTGCGTCCTGACGCCCAGCCCGGGGCTATCGGCCCACAGCGGGCGTCCGGTCCTCAGGTCTCTCTTGATGGTCGCGCCGGTCATGTCCGCTCCGTGTCAGCGGAGCCTTAGAGCTTCAGACGGCGGTCGGTTCCGCAAATATGGCCGCGACCTCCTCGGGCGTCAGCAAGCGCCACTGGCCCGGCGCAAGGTCGGCAGGCAGAGCCAGCCCCCCCACCCGTTCGCGGTGCAGGGCCTCGACATGGTTGCCGACGGCGGCGAACATCCGCCGCACCTGATGATAGCGGCCCTCGGTCACGGTCAGCAGGGCCTCGGTCGGCGTCACCACCTCAAGCACGGCGGGCGCCAGGGGCTTGTCCTCGCCTTCCAGCACCAGTTCGCCGGCGGCGAACAGATCGCGTTCCGTCCCGGTCAGCGGCCGCGCCAGACCGGCCCGGTAAACCTTGGCCACATGGCGTTTGGGGCTGATGACCCGGTGCAGCAGATCGCCGTCGTCGGTCAGCAGCAACAGGCCCGTCGTCTGCTTGTCCAGCCGCCCGATGGTTGAGATGGCCGGATCGCGCCGACGCCAGCGGTCGGGCAGGATGTCATAGACCAACGCCCCCTCTTCCTTGTGCGAACAGGTCATGCCCAGCGGCTTGTTCAGCATCAGGACCAGCCCCTGCACGGGGTCCAGCGGCGCTCCGTCGATCTCCATCCGGGTCGGCAGGTCGGGCGTCACCGGAATGCGTCTGGACACGTCCGTCAGGTCCGCCCCGTCCAGCACGATGCCCCCCGCCCGCGCCATGCGCGCCATCTCGGCGCGTGATCCATAGCCCATCGAGCCCAGCAGACGATCGACCCTCGACGTCGGGACTTTCTTCATGCGCTATAGCCCTTCGGGCTGTTTGAGCGCGGTCACTTCACCGCCTCGAACAGCTTGTATCCGCCCGCCTCGGCGACCAGCCGCACCCGCTTGAACGCCGCATCCAGCTCCGCCTCATAGGGCAGGTGCCGGTTGGCGACGATCCAGGCCACGCCGCCCTTCTTCAGCAGTTCCGCCGCCTTGCGAATGAAGGCCTGTCCCAGCCGCCGGTCCTCGGCCCCGCCGTCGTGAAAGGGCGGGTTCGAGACCACGAAGTCCTTGTCGCCCTGGGCCTCCAGCGTCCGGGCGTCGGACCACCAGACCTTGGCCCGGTCGTCCGTGATATTCTGGCGCGCGGCCTGGATGGCGCGGCGGTCCAGATCGACCAGCTTCAGCTTCGTCACCGCCGGCGAGCGCAGCACCACGGTCGCCAGCGCGCCGTATCCGCAGCCCAGATCGACCCCCTCGCCCTTCATCGGCGGCAGGTGTTCGGCCAGCAGGGCCGAGCCCGGATCGATCCGGTCCCAGGCGAAGATTCCGGGTTGGGACCAGGCGTCCAACCCCGCCACGATCTGCGGCCCGCCCGCGGCGATGGCCGCCTCGATCCCCTCGACCCTCTCGGGCCGGATGACGGTGCAACGGCGGTGGTGGGCCTTGGCCGTTTCGGCGACCTCCACCCCGAACGCCTTCAACTCCTTGCCCAGGCGCGAGCCGCCCTTGTCCTTGGGCGCCATCACGTCCAGCCGCCCGCCGACTTTGAGCGCTTTCAGCGCCAGAGCCAGGACATAGCGCCGCTCCAACACGCCAGGGGGGGCGTAGATCATGATGCTGTCGGCCGAACCGACAGGCTGGATCTCCAGCGCGGCGGAATCAGGAATCAGCGGCGAGGTCTGGGTCGCATCGCCGGGCGGATCAAAGACAACCGGCGGACGGCCATAGAGAAGCGTGCTCATGCCCGCCCCTTAACGCCGCGAGACGGCGCGGGCCAGTCTTCAGAATCCCATCTGCAACAGCACGATGCCGACCACCCCGACCACGATCCGCCACCAGGCGAAGACGCCGAACCCGCGCCTGGACACGAAGTCCAGCAGGAACCGCACCACCGCCAGCGCCGAGAGGAAGGCCACGACAAAGCCGATGACGATCAGGCCGATGTCGCTGAAATCCAGGGTCTTGTGGTTCTTCAGCAGGTCATAGGCGACCGCCGCCCCCATGGTCGGCAGCGCCAAGAAGAAGCTGAACTCGGCCGCCGAACGCTTGTCCGTTTTCAGCAGCAGGCCGCCCGCGATGGTGGCGCCGGATCGCGACACGCCGGGGATCATGGCCAGGCACTGGAACAGGCCGATCAGGAAATAGACCCGCATCGGATAGGTTTCGGCGTTCAGCCACTGGGGTCGCTTGTCCATCTTGTCCAGCGCCAGCAGGATGACGCCCCCGACGATCAGGGCGATGCAGATGACCATGGGCGTCTCGAACAGCACGGTCTTGATGAAGTCATAGGCGAAAAAGCCGATCACCACGGCGGGGGCGAAGGCGACCAGAAGCCCGATCAGGAACCGCCGCGCCTCTGGATCGAAGGGCCAGCGCGTCGCCAGCGCCCACAGCCGTTTGAAATAGACGCTGACGATGGCCAACAACGCGCCCAGCTGGATCACGATCTCGAACGTCTTGCCCGCGCTGTGGAAGCCCAGGAAATGGCCCAGCAGCAGCAGGTGGCCGGTCGAAGACACGGGTATGAACTCGGTCAGGCCCTCGACCAGACCCAGGATGATCGCGGACAGCCAGTCAGACATGGATTTCCCGTTGTCGCCGGCGCGCGACAGGCGGCCGGTTCGCGCCCCCCATAGCGCAGTCGGGGCGCGCTAGGCGAGCCGTCAATCGCTCCGGCCTCGGTTGGCTTTCGCCCCCGATTGCGCGACAAGGGGCCTGAATGACGACACCTTCCGCCCCTCCGTCCTCCCAACCCGGCCCGCTGGACGACGCCCATCGCGCGGCGCGGCGCATCACCCGCCTGTCGGTCGGGGTCGCCATCCTGTTGATCGCGCTGAAGGCCTTCGCCGTGGGCGCCTCGGGCTCGGTCGCCGTCCTGGCCTCGCTGACGGATTCGGCCCTGGACCTGGTCGCCTCCCTGGCCGTCTTCTTCGCCGTGCGCTGGGCCGCCGCGCCGCCGGACGAAGACCACCGTTATGGCCACGGCAAGGCCGAGGCTTTGGCCGCCCTGGTCCAGGCCGGGCTGATCTTCGCCTCGGCCGTCTTCGTCGGCTGGGAGGCGATCCAGCGCATCTTCGACCCGCGCCCCGTCGTCTCGGGCGGCTGGGCCACGGGGGTGATGGTCGTCTCCATCGCCATTACCGCCGGCCTTGTCTGGATGCAGACCAGGGCCATGAAAACCACCGGCTCCCTGGCCGTGGCGGGGGACCGCGCCCATTACGCCGCCGACCTTGGGGCCAATCTGGTCGTTCTGATCGGCGTGGTCTCGGGCGCCTTCCTGCACGCGCCCGGACTGGACGCCGCCGCCGGCCTGATCGTGGCCGTCTGGCTGTTCTGGGGAGCGGTGGGCCTGCTCAAGGACGCCGCCGATCCCCTTCTGGACCGCGCCGCGCCCGAGGCGGACCGCGCCGCCGTGGTCCGCGCCGTCCTGGCCGATCCGCGCGTTTCGGGCGTCCACCAGTTGCGCACCCGCCTGTCGGGCCAGGTGATGATGGTCCAGATGCACGTCGACCTGGACCCGACCCTGACGCTGGAAGCCGCCCACGCCATCGTGGTCGAGGCCGAGAACCGCATCCTGGCCCTCTATCCGGCCGCCGACATCCTGATCCACGCCGATCCGCGCGGCCGGACACGGACCGCGCCGGCCCAAACGACGGATCAGACGCCCGACCCGGCGCCGCCTTCGGAGCCCGCCCCGCGCGACGCGACGCCGGACGCCGCCCCGGCCAAGGGCCCGTGGTCCTGACGCGGTAAACGCGCGTTTAACAGGTGTGGGCGCATTGAGGCGCCATGGCCGACCCCAGCGTTCTCTACCACTTCCCGTTCCAGCCCGCCTCGCGCGCGGCGCGGCTGGCCCTGGGGGAGGCGCGGATCGACTGGATCGACACCCCCGTCCGCCCCTGGGAAGAGGACTGCCCGGTCCATGACCTGAACCCCTCAGGCCTGCCGCCCGTGCTTCAGACCAGCGAGCGCGGCCGCCCCCTGACCCTGTGCGAACTGCCCGCCGTCCTGGGCTGGATCGAGGATCAGCAGAAGGGTCCGCTGCTGCTGCCCGCCGACGCCGCCGAACGCGCCGAGGCGCGCCGCCTGACCGGCTGGTTCGAACGTCGTTTCACCGACGACGTGGACGCCGTCCTGCTGCACGAGCGGATGGAGAAACCCCTGCTGAAGCTGGGCCCGCCCGAGGCCCGCGCCCTTCGCGACGGCCGCGACGCCCTGAAGTCCCACCTGGCCATGCTGGAGGACCTGGTCGCCGTGCGCGACTGGCTGGCCGGCCGCCGCCTGTCCCAGGCCGACCTGATCGCCGCCGCCCACCTGTCGGTGCTGGACTATTTCGGCGAAATCCCCTGGCAGACCTGGCCCGCGCTGAAGACCTGGTACTCCAAGCTGAAATCCCGCCCCTGCTTCCGCCCTCTTCTGGCGGACAGGTTCGTCGGCGTACCGGCGTCGTCGTGGTACGCGGATCTGGATTTCTAGGCTTCAAGCAGACGCGTTTGATGATCGCTTAAGGTGGAAAGCGATCGTGGATCACCGCAAGCGATGAAAAAGCTTGTGACCCAGATAGAAAGCACCGGATCCGCTGGCAAAAACAGCCACCCCCAAGAGAAACACCAGCGGATTTCCGTCACTCCGAATACTAGGGATAAAGCTGGCGACAAAGCCGACGAGGCAAAAAGCGGCACCTATTCCGCCGAGAACGCTCCCCCACTTCAGTATCGTTGCCGAGCCGGGCCCAGGCCGAAGGCGCACGTTAAGCTTCGACTTTGGATCGTCGTAATCCGGCGCTGACATGGTGGCTTCCGTTCGTGAGAACGTCGCATCTCCTCCAAAGCTCCGCAATGGGTTTAAGGCAGACCCGAGCGCAGTGTTCAAAATTGCTCCTCTCAAGACGCATCGGCGCTCTCATGCTATCCCCCGCCCCCGTGTCCGATCGCCTGAAAACCTTCATCCGCCAGCGCGCGGCCGAGCTGGGCTTCGATGTCTGCCGGTTCGCCTCGGCGGCCGACGCCTGGCCGGCGGGCGAGCGGCTGCGTCATTTCGTGGACGAGGGCCGGCATGGCGACATGGAGTGGATGGAGACGACGCTGAATCGCCGCCAGCACCCCACCGCCATGTGGGACGAGGCGAAAACCGCCATCGTCCTGGGCCTGAACTACGGCCCGGAGCAGAACCCGCTGGATCAGCTGGCCGACCGTTCGGCCGGATACATCTCGGTCTATGCGCGCGGCGACGACTATCACGAGGTCATCAAGGGCCGGCTGAAACAGCTGGCGGGCCAGATCGCGGCCCGAAACGGCAAGGACATCAAGGTCTTCGTCGACACCGCCCCCCTGATGGAAAAGCCCCTGGCCCAGCGCGCGGGCCTGGGCTGGCAGGGCAAACACACCAATCTACTCAGCCGCACTCACGGCAACTGGCTGTTTTTAGGCACCATCCTGACCGCCGCCGAGATCGCGCCGGACACGGCCGAGACCGAACACTGCGGCCGCTGCACCGCCTGTCTCGACGCCTGTCCGACGAACGCCTTTCCCGCCCCGTTCCAGCTCGACGCCCGGCGCTGCCTGTCCTATCTGACCATCGAATTCGCCGATCCCTGGCCCGAGGAATTCCGCATCGCGGCCGGTTCGCGCATCTATGGCTGCGACGACTGTCTGGCGGTGTGTCCCTGGAACAAGTTCGCCCAGGAGGCGCGCGAGATGCGGCTCCTACCCCGTCCGGCGCTGGAGAGCCCGCCGCTGGCGGAACTGGCGGCGTTGGACGACCCAAGCTTTCGCGCCCTGTTCGCCAAGAGCCCGGTCAAACGCATCGGCCGCGACCGCTTCATCCGCAACGTCCTTTACGCCATCGGCAACAGCGGCGATCCGACCTTGAGGGTTTGCGCCGAACGCCTGATCGACGACCCGGCGCCGGTGGTGCGCGACGCGGCGACCTGGGCGGTCGGGCGGCTGTCCGAACAGGACTCGGTTCAGCCCTCGACGGCCGTGGAACGCTGAAGCGCGCGATAGGCCCGAGGCGTGGTTCCCGTCTCCTCGCGAAAGGCCCGGTTGAACGGCCCCAGGGAGGCGAAGCCGCAGTCCAGGGCGATCTGCAGGATGGACCCGGCCTGATCGGGCGACGCCAACAGACGTTTCGCCGCCTCCACCCGGTGATGATTGATCAGGCGATTGAAGTTGGGAAAGCCGGTCGCCGCGCCGATGCAGCGTGAAACCCGGTGTTCCGGCGCATTCAGCCGGGCGGCGACGTCCCCGATCCTCAGATCGGGATCAAGATGGAGGGCCGTGTCGCGCAACAGCCTTTCCAGCCGTTCGGCCAGCAAGAGGTCGTCCGCCGTGGCGGGCTTCCTCGCGGCCGTCGCGCGCTCGACCAGGACCAGGGGGCGCTTCAGGCGATACACCGTCGCCCCGATCGCGCCCGCCAGACCCACGACGGCGCAAGCCGTCTCGACCCGCTCCGGCGCCGTCCAGGCCGCCAGGACCGCGACGCCGACCAGCAGGGCGAACACGCCGAAAAAGATCGCCCGGAACAGGACCTCGTCCCGCGCCAGGGCGCAGCCGCGTCTCTGGAACGGCTCCACGAAGGTCATCAGCAAGGCCCCCGATCCGCTCAGGACATAGAGGTTGTTCGCCACGGTCGAAGCGGGCTGATGGGCGGGCGCCAATACCGCCGTCGCCCCCGACGCCGCCAGGACCAGCACCACCAGACGCGGCCACAGGGCGTCGTGTTTCGCTGGGTCGAACAGGGCGCGGGCCAGAAGCCAGGACCAGCCGCAGGCCGAAACCCCGAAGGCGGCGAAAGCCGTGGAAAATCCTCCGTGCGTCTCGCGCGCCAGGATGTAGGCGCAGAAGGCGACGACGGCGACGCAGGCGTGGGCCGCCAGCCGGTCCGGGCGCGGCCCCGACGGCCCCTGTCGATCCACGCCGAACAGGGTCGCGGCTTTGAATGCGGTCGCGGTCATCCGCCCTCCTGAAGCGATCCCCCGTCATCGCCCGGCGCGGCCGTCCCTGTCCAGCAGGACCTTGCAGCCAAAGAGACGGAAAAAGACCGGCCGAATTCCGAATCGGCGAGACCCCGTTCCAGCAGGCCCGCATGCGACGCCGTCTCTCCTTCATGTCCTCGGATATCTCATGCCCGTTCCCTCGCCCTCCCTCCTCTTCGCGTCTCGCCTGTTGCGTTGGACCGGCGCCGCCTGGTTCGTCGCGGCCGTGGTCGGTCAGGCCGCCTTCATCGTCTTCATCCTGGCCTTCTACGGTCTGCGGACGGCGACCGGGAACTTCGCCGGATGGAACGACAAGCCGCTGATCGACGGCTATGTGGCCGGCGACGCCCTGGGGAACCTGGTCTTCATCACCCATGTCCTGATGGCGGCGGTCGTCACCCTGGGCGGCCTGATGCAGCTGTGGCCCGCCCTGCGGCGCCGCCTTCCACGCCTGCACCGCTGGACCGGCCGCGCCTTTCTGGTCGTCGCCGTCTTCATGGCGCTCAGCGGAGCGTGGCTGACGCTCGTCAGGGGAACCTGGCTGTCCGAAGTCTCGGCCGTCGCCATCCTGGGCGACGCGGTCCTTATCCTGGTCTTCGCCGCCCAGGCCTGGCGACGCGCGCTTCAACGCAGGTTCGAGGCGCACCGCGTCTGGGCGATGCGCGCCTTCATGGCGGTCAGCGGGGTCTGGTTCCTGCGCGTCGGCCTGATGGCCTGGATCATCCTCTGCCGGGGTCCGGTCGGCATGACCAAGACCCTGTCCGGCCCGATCGACATCGTCCTGGTTTTCGGCAGCTATCTGATCCCGCTGGTGGTTCTGGAGCTCTATCTGGCGGCCGGGCGCAGCCGTCGAATAGCGCTGAAGATCGCGGCCGCCGCCCTGGTCGGCCTGGCCGCCCTTTATACGGCCGTGGGCGTGTTCGGGACCGTCGCCTTCATGTGGGGCCCGTATCTCTGACCCGCACAGGCTTTCGACCCCGTCGGGAAGCGTTTCAGCCCATCGCGGTCCCGACGCCCGATCCGCCGCCCGGCACCGGCGCCACGTCCAGCAGTTTCAGCCGGAAGATCAGCACCGAATTGGCCGGAATCCTGGGGCGCGGCGTGTCGCCGTAACCCAGCTCGGGCGGCACATAGAGGATCCACTCGTCGCCGACGCGCATCTTCTGCAAGGCTTCTGTCCAGCCCTTGACCACCTCTTCCGGCGTGAAGATGGCCGGGGCGCCGCGCGCGAACGAACTGTCGAACACGGTGTTGTCGACCAGCTTGCCCTCGTAATCGACCTTGACCAGATCGTTGCGGTCGGGGCTGACGCCGCCCGCCGGGCCAGACTGGACCACCTTGTACTGCAGGCCGCTGGGCAGGGTGACGACGCCCTCTTCCTTGGCGTTCTTGGCCATGAAGGCGGCCACCTCGGCCTTGCCTGCGTTCGGATCGACCGGCGTGGCCTGACCGCAGCTCGCCAGCAAGAAGGCCGCGACGACTGCCGCCTTACCCCATCCGAAGTTCATAGCCGCGTTCCTTCAAGGCCTCGCCGATCTCGTCGGCGTGGGCGCTATCGCGCGTTTCGACCATGATGTCGAACTCGGCGCCCTTGGCCGGCACGTCCAGCGCCAGGCGGTTGTGGACCACGTCGATGATGTTGCCGCCCAGCCCCCCGATCACCGCCGCCATGGCCGACAGCATCCCCGGCCGGTCGTCGCCCAGGATGCGATAGACCAGCAATCTCCGTTCACGGACCATCTCGCGGTTCAGCACGACGGCCAGCATCCGCGCGTCGATATTGCCGCCGGTCAGCTCGATGCCGACCTTCATCCCCTTGAACCGCTCGGGATAGCGCAGCAGGGCCGCCAGGCCCCCGGCCCCAGCGCCCTCGCACACCGTCTTCTCCATCGTCGCCATATAGGAGACGCCGCGTTCGAAATCGGCCTCGTCCACCACGAAGACCTCGTCGATCAGCCGGTCGGCCAGGCCGAAGGGGATGTCGCCCACCGCCTTGATGGCGATGCCCTCGGCGATGGTCTGGCCGGTGCAGACCGGCGGCTGGCCCGCCCGTTTGGCCGTGAAGGACGGATAGCGGGCCGCCTCCACGCCATAGACATTGATGTCCGGTCGCATCGCCTTGGCCGCGATGGCGCAGCCGGCGATCAGGCCGCCGCCGCCGATCGGCACGATCAGGGCCTCGATCTCGGGCGCGTCCTCCAGGAATTCGATGGCGCAGACGCCCTGGCCCGCCACGATCCCCTCGTCGTCGAAGGCCGAGACGAAGACATAGCCCTTCTCGGCCTCCAGCCGCTTGGCCTCCTCGGTCGCCCCGGTGAAGTCCAGGCCGTGGATCACCACCGTCGCCCCATGCTGGCGGGTGCCGTTGATCTTGGCGAAGGGTGTGCCCTCGGGCATGACGATGGTCACGGGCACGCCCAGCCGCCCGCCGTGATAGGCCAGGGCCTGGGCGTGGTTGCCGGCGCTGGCCGCCACCACGCCGCGCCGGCGTTCGTCCTCGCTCAGCAGCAGCAGACGGTTCAGGGCGCCGCGTTCCTTGAAGCTGCCGGTGTAGTGAAGATTGTCGAACTTCACCCACACCTGCGCGCCCGTCAGCTCCGACAGCCGGCGGGAATACCGCGCGGGGGTGTGGTCGACCTGACCTGCGATTCGCGCGCGGGCGGCCTGAATGTCGGCGAAACTGACGGTCATGAGGGCGTTCCCGGTCTGTCGCCGGTCGGGCCGGCGAATTTTCTTTCGCCTCTTTCGCGCGTTGTCGCCCCCTGGTCCAGAGGCCGCATCGACGCCGATGGCGTCGGCCCCGCCGACCGTGCGATAAGGCGAGCGCGATCCGGCCCCCGCCGCCGCCAACAGGAGGAATGCCCATGTCGATCCGCCCCATCGCCGCCGCCGGCCTGGCCTCCACGGCCCTGATCGCCGCCCTTGCCGCCTGCGCCCCCACCACCTATTCGCCCCGCACGCCGCTCCCCGCCGCCGCCGTCTTCAACGAGAACGAGTTCGCCTGGTCCCAGCGCGGCGGTCAGGCCGCCATCGAGGGGCGCGTGACCTATGTCCAGGACGGCAGGGCCTATGGCTGCGTCGGCTCCGCCGGACTGACGCCCGACACCCCCTATACGCGCGCGCGGTTCCGCACCCTGTACGGCTCCACCGACCGGGCCGCCGTTCCGGCCGCCGTGGTGCGCGCCCGCACCGTGGCCGACGCCAACGCCAACTACAGCGCCTATGTCCGCTCCGAACGCTGCGAGAACGGGCGCTTCGCCTTCACCGGCCTGCCCGACGGCGGCTGGTTCCTGATCGTGCCGGTGACGACGCCCGGCGCCGAAGGCCCGGTCGTCCTGATGCGCCGGGTGGAGACGCGAGGCGGCCGCGCCGTCAGCCTGACGCTCTGACCCCCCATCTCACGAAGATGCGACCCCGGTAACGCGGGTCGCCATCTTCTGGCCGTCTGCGCCCCGGACTGATCCCTTTCAGATCACAGTCGGGGGAATGCGTTCTTGTCCCAGCACAACATCATCGGTTCCGAAGCCTTCACGCGCGGGCCGTCCGTCATCATCCGCAAATATCGGGCGGGCGGCATGCGCCGTCGCCGCGCCCGCACCGCCATGGCCTTTGTCGCCGGAGCCGGGGCCATGCTGGCGGCCGGCGCGGTCGGCGCCGTCGCGGTGTTCGGCGCCGGCCTGCCCTGAGGCCGCCGTCAGGCCAGCCAGACCATCATCCGCGTATCGGCCTGGGCTCGGCGCGCCTGGCTCCAGGCCCGGCGCGTCTCGCCCGTATACAGAAAGCCGGCCTTTTCCAGCACGCGGCCCGAGGCGGGGTTGTCGGCGAAATGGCCGGCGATCAGCGCCCGGCGCTTCCACTTGCGGCTGGCCCAGACGACGGCGGCGTCCAGGGCCTCGGTGGCGAAGCCCCGCCCCCAGTAGGGCCGCCCGATCCAGTAGCCGGTCTCCGGCACGCGATCCTCGCCCTCGAACAGGCCGATGACGCCGACCGGGCCCAGATCCTCGTGCTCGATGACGAAGGTGTTGGCCCGGGCCGGATCCTGAGCCGCGACCTGCAGCACGAAGGCGTCGGCGTCGGCCATGCGAAACGGATGCGGCATCCGCTTGGTCATGCGCGCGATGTCCAGATCGTTGGCCAGGGCCGCGATGCGCGGCGCGTCCTGAGGCGCTGGCGCGCGCAGCAGCAGGCGCCGCGTCTCGACGACAGGGGAGGTTTCGATGACGCACATAGGCTTCGCCTCTTGGTCGGACCGCCTCCTTGGAGGGCTCGGGCGGTCTTCGAGGCGGGGAAACGCAAACGGGGAGCCTGGTGATCCAGACTCCCCGCGGAATAATTCCCTGGTCCGGATCGGCTGCTTTGGAGAGCAACGCGATCCGGTGAAATCCAGACTGCGTTACTCGGCGGCCATCGCCACTTGGGCGTCTTCGTTGGCCGCGAGGATCGACACGTAACAACGGCCGCCACGCTTGGTCGTGAATTTCACTGCGCCGCCGGTCAGGGCGAAGAGGGTGTGGTCACGGCCCATGCCGATGTTCTCACCCGGGTGGAAGGTGGTGCCGCGCTGACGCACGATGATGTTGCCGGCCAGCACGCGCTCGCCGCCGAACTTCTTCACGCCGAGGCGCTTCGACTCGGAGTCGCGACCGTTGCGCGACGAACCGCCGGATTTCTTGTGAGCCATCGTAATGCTCCTTCTTGGTGCGCTACCGGCCGTTCGGCCTGCTTGAGCGCGTCCATAATATCATATGGCGCTATGAAGCGCCGGTGAAAAGTCTCAGGCTTCGTCGCCGGCGGCTTCGGCCTTGGGCGCGGCCTTCTTCTTGGCCGGGGCCTTCTTGGCGGGAGCCGAGCTCTCGACCACGGCGGCCTTGACCTCGGCGCCTTCGCCCTTGGTCACGACCGTCTCGGTCGAACCCAGCGAGGAGGTCGCGCCGCGGGTGGCCAGGTTGCGGGCCCGCATGTTGATTTCGGCCTTGGTCGTCAGTTCGATCTTGCCGTCCCACTTGGCGGTTTCGCCGGCGCCTTCGATGCCGGTGATGCGCAGGACCGATTCCAGCTGGCGGTGGCCGTTCGTGCGGCGATAGCCCTGACGACGGATCTTCTTGAAGACCTTGATCTTCTCGCCCTTGCGGGTCTCGATCAGGGTCGCGCCGACGAAGGCGCCGTCGATCAGCGGCGCGCCGACGGTGACGCCCTTGTCGCCGCCCAGCATCAGCACGCTGTCGAACTTCAGCTCGGAGCCCGCATCGCCGTCCAGCTTTTCGACCACGATGGTGTCGCCCGGTTGGACCCGGTACTGCTTGCCGCCGGTCTTGATCACCGCGTACATGTTGAAGCCTCAGCGCAAACGCAAAAAAGAATGCGCCCGCCGGAGGGACCCCCGCGGGCGAAGAGCGGCGACATATACGGAAGGCCGCCCGAGAGTCAACGCCGAACCGGCCGCTTTATGCTCAGTCCAGCGCGCAGATGTCGGGAAGGCCACGCAGGCCGCCCGCATGATCCAGCCCATAGCCCACCAGGAAGCGGTTCGGGGCCTCCCAGCCGACGAAGTCGGGTTCGGGCGCGCGGGGCTTGGGCCAGGGCTTGCGCGCGAAGACGCAGGTCAGCACCTCGGCCGCCCCGGCCTCTCGCGCGATCCGCACCGCCTCGGCCAGCGAAAGACCGGTGTCGAACACGTCGTCCAATATGAGGACGCGGCGACCGGCGATGGGGCGCTGGAACGGCGCATAGACGTCGATCCGTCCCCGGCTGGACTGTTCGTCGCCGTAGGACGCCAGCCACAGGGCGTCGAAGCGGACGTGGCGCCCCGCGCGGGCCAGGGCGCGCGTCAGGTCGGCGGCGAACCACAGGCCGCCGGTCAGCAGGACGGCGGCGACGGTGTCGTCGTCTATGACCGGCGCGATTCGTTCGGCCAGGTCGGCGACGATGCGGGCGATGTCGGCCTCGGCCAGGAGAACCGTGGGCGTAAGCGGGGTGTCAGCCATGATGGCCGGCCGATACCTTCGCCCCATGCCCCTTGTCCACCGCCGCGTCCGTCGAGGCGACGGGTTTGGCGTCGATCGGGGCGGTCGCGGCCACGCCCGGCGACACGGCGGACCGCAGGCCGGCGGCGGCCGGAGCAGGCGCAGCGACCCTCGACGGCGCGGTCTCGGTCCGGGCCGGCGCAGGCGCAGCATGATCGTCAGGCTTGGCGACGCTGGCGTGGGGGGCTGGCGTCGGGGGCGCGAAGTCGACGTTGATTCCGGCCGCGTGCCCGCTGGGATCGGGGATCAGAGCGGCGAAACCCTGAACCTTGCCGGGCAAGACGGGGGCCGCGTCGATGCGGACGATCTTGAACCCCACCTCGGCCCCGTGATCGTCCAGCAGGGCCACGCGCACGGGCGGGGCGGTGATTTCGGCGTCGCGCACGTTCCTGAGGGCGCCCGAGACCACGACCATGCCGGGCAGGTTGGGCGCAGGCTTGGCCGACACGGCCTCGAAATCCAGCCCGACGGTGTTCACATCGATCCCCGCCAGGGCGTAGGCCGAGGCCGCGCGCGGCAACAGTTTGACGATCTCGACCCGGAACAGGAAGGCCGAGACGATCAGGCCGACGAAGACGGCGGCCAGGCCCGCCCAGACGATGCCGTGGGCGGCGGCGCGGCGCAGGCGGCGCTGCTGCTCGGCCCGGGCGCGAAAGGCCTTGGGCAACTCGGGCGCCGGGGTCTCCGCCAGACTTTCCGGTTCCGGATCGACCGCTGCGGGCGATGTCGCAGGCTCGGCCGGCGCGACCGCATGCGGCTCGGGCGCCAAGGTCAACTCCAGGGGTTCCTCGCTGGTGGCGCGCCACACTTCGCCACACGCCTGGCACCGCACCTTGCGGCCATTCGGCCCCATGGCGTCGTCGGGAATGAAATAGCTGGTGGCGCAGGCGGGGCAGGTCAGTATCATATGGCTGACTGCGAGGCTGTCGCCCCCTCCCGTAAGGCGCGACGCCGCGCCCGTTCCAGAAACAAACTCGATGCCGTCCCCGTCCGCAAGCGCCGCCGTTTCCTCCGCCGTGACCGAGACCGTCCGCCTGTCGGGCGTGGCCTTCGGCTATGCGGGCGCGCCCGACGTGCTGCGAGACGTTAACCTCATCTTGCCGCGCGGCTCTTTCCACTTCCTTACCGGACCGTCCGGAGCCGGCAAGTCCTCCCTGCTGCGCCTGCTGACCCTGGCGGACCGTCCGATCAAGGGGACGATCCGCCTGTTCGGAACCGACGTCACCCGCATTCAGCGGCGCGACATCCCGGCCTTTCGCCGCCGCATGGGGGTGGTGTTCCAGGACTTCCGCCTGCTGGACCATCTGTCGGCCTTCGAGAACGTGGCTCTGCCGCTGCGCCTGGCGGGCCAGGAACGCGCCCGCTACGCCGCCGACGTCGAAGAGATGCTGAAATGGGTCGGGCTGGGCGACCGGCTGTCGGCGCGGCCGCCCACCCTGTCGGGCGGCGAGAAGCAGCGCCTGGCCATCGCCCGCGCCGTCATCACCCGCCCCGGCCTGATCGTCGCCGACGAACCGACAGGCAGCGTGGACGCCGCCATGGCCGACAAGCTGCTGCGGCTGTTCCAGTCGCTGAACCGGCTGGGCGCCACCGTCCTGATCGCCAGCCACGACCAGGCTCTGGCCGAACGCTCCGGCGCGCGGGTGCTGCGGCTGAACGGCGGCCGGTTGTCCGAGACGGGGGGGCGGACCGCCGCATGATCCGCCTGTCCGACTTTCGACCCCGCGCGCGGCCGGGCCTGTTGCCGCCGACGGCGGCGGGCGAGCCCTGGCTGATGACGGTGATCGCCGTCCTGTGTTTTCTGGCCTGTCTGACCGCCGTCGCCGCCTCGGCCGCCGACCGGGCCGCCCACGGCTGGGCGCGCCGCCTGGGCGCCGAGGCGACCGTGCAGGTCCGCCCCCGCGTCGGCGAGACCGGCGACACCGCCGCCGCCCGCGCCGCCGAGACCCTGGCCGGGGTCGACGGGGTCGAGGAGGCCGCCGCCCTGGACCGCAAGGCGGCCGAGGACCTGGTGCGGCCCTGGCTGGGCGACGCCGTCCTGCCCGACCTGCCCCTGCCCCATCTGGTCGCCGTGCGGCTGAACCCCGATGCGCCCGCCGGCGCCGCGACCCTGAGCCGCGCCCTGGCCGAGGCGGGTCTGGACGCCACGGTCGACGACCACAGCCTGTGGCGCGGCGAGGTCGAGCGTTCGGCCGCCCTGATCACCGCCCTGGCCGGCGCGGGCTTTCTGGCCGTGGCCTTCGCCGCCGCCGCCGCCATCGCCTATGCGACCCGCGCCGGTCTGGCGGCCGGGCGGGGGGTGATCGAGACCCTGAGCCTGAACGGCGCCACAGACGGCCGCATCGCCTGGCTGTTCCAGCGACGCTTCGCCCTGCTGGCGGCCGGCGCCGGGGCCATCGGCGCCGGGGCGGCGGCCCTGATCCTGGCCTTCCTGCGGTTCCTGGGCGGATCGGGCGGCCTGACCCAGGCCCTGCCGGTGGCGTGGAGCGACCTTCTGCTGCTCTCGCCATGCCCGTTGCTGGCCGCTACGGTGGCGCTCCTCGCGGCCAGATTCGCCGCAATGCGCGTATTGGCCTCAGGCAGGGGAGAGGCATGAGGCTGCTGACCGTCATCGCCATCGTCGCCCTGATCTGGCTGGTCGGCCTGTTCGCCTTCGCCCACCGGGTGCGCGAGCTGACGCCGGCCGACGATCCCGCCCCCGCCGACGCCATCGTGGCCCTGACCGGCCCCTCGGCCGAGCGCGTAAACGCCGCCATCCGCCTGCTGGAGCAGGGCAAGGGCGAGCGGGTGCTGATCTCGGGCGTGAACCGCGACGTGCGGCGGCGCGAACTGCGCGAACTGGTGCCGGGCTCCAGCCGTCTGTTCAACTGCTGCGTCGATCTGGGCTTCGAGGCTGAGGATACCGTCGGCAACGCCCAGGAGATCGCCGCCTGGGCGCGCGACAAGGACTATCACAGCCTGATCGTCGTCACCTCCGACTATCATATGCCCCGGTCGCTGGTGGAAATTCGCGGCCAGTTGCCGGGCGTGAAACTGATCCCCTACGCCGTCTCCACCCCGTCGCTGGACAACGCCCGCTGGTGGCGCGCGGCGGTCACGGCCCGGCGCATGACGCTGGAATACATGAAATATCTGGCCGTCCTGGGGCGCGAGGGAATGCGCCGCATCCTGCGCGAACCCCCGGCCCGGACCCCGCCCTCCGTTCCGACCGAAAAGGCCCCTGCCTAAGTGTTGACGCTGCGCTCCCTGCTGTTCACGGCCTGGCTCTATCTGTCGATGCCGATCTTCGCCATCGGCCTGTCGCCGGCGCTCTTGATGCCGCATCGGTTCGCCATGGGCGTGGTCAAGCTGTGGGCCAGGACCGCCCTTTTCGGCCTGCGCTGGATCGCGGGCGTCAGGGTCGAGTTGCGAGGTCTTCGGAACATGCCGTCGGGCGCGGCCCTGGTCGCCTCCAAACATCAGGGCATGCTCGACGTGGTGGCTCTGCTGGCTCTGCTGCCCGACGCCTGTTTCGTGATGAAGAAGGAGCTGATGCCCCTGCCCTTCTTCGGCTGGTTCGCCTGGAAGACCGGGATGATCCCCGTGGACCGCGCCGGTCACGCCAAGGCGTTGAAGGACATGACCCGCCAGGCCCGGGATCGTCTGAGCAAAGGCCGCCAGATCGTCATCTTCCCCGAGGGCACCCGCAACGATCCCGGCGCGCCCGGCGACTACAAGCCCGGCGTCGCGGCCATCTATCGCGATCTGGAAGGCCCCTGCTGGCCCGTCGCCACCAACTCCGGCGTTCACTGGCCGGCCCATGGTTTCCGCCGTCTCCCGGGCGTGGTGGTGTTCGACTTCCTGGAGCCGATCCCCGCCGGGTTGAAGCGCGGGGCCATGATGGCGTTGCTGGAAAGTCGCATCGAGACGGCTTCGTTGGCCCTGCTGGAGCCAAAGGCGGCGCTGGCGCATTCCGACCCGGCCTGAAGCCTCCCCCGTTCGGGCGCAGTCAATGGAAACGCCCGTGCTTCGTCCCCTTCTTCTGTCCGTCGCCTTCGCCGCCGTCGCCGGTTCGGCCCTGGCCCAGTCCCAGCCCTATGAGCAGGTCGAAACGCCCAGGACCTGGCGCGTCGATGTCGGCGGCGGGATCACCCACGGCTTCAGCGCCACGGGCAATACGGGTGACGACGTCAACTACACCGCCTGGGGATCTGCCAACTACAAGGACGTGATCTACGCCAACGGCCTGGACGGGCTGGGCTGGAACGCGGTCAAGACCGACGACCTGCGCGCCGGCGTTCAGATCCGCCCCCGTTTCGCCGCCGGCGACATCGAGGGCTCCAGCCTGGATCGACCGGGCCTGGGCGCCGATGCGGCCCTTTACGCCTACAAGCGGTTCGGCGGGATCGTGGTCGGCGGCCGCATCGCCCACGACGTCTCGGGCGACCATGCCGGAACCCAGTATTTCGCCTCGGTCGGGCATCAGCGTGTCACGCCCGTCGGCCTGCTGCGCGTCACCGGCTATGTCGTCGGCGGCAGCGACGAACGCATCCAGCGCTATTACGGCGTCACCGCCGAACAGGCGCCGGGCAGCGGCTTCCAGCCCTATCAGGCGTCGGGCGGCCTGTCGGGCGCGGGCGCCGTCGCCTTCCTGGCGGTTCCGGTCGGCAAACGGTTCGGCATCGGCGGCTTCGTCAACTACGAACAGCGGCTGGGCGACGTGAAGGACAGCCCCCTGGTCAGCGACGACCACGTCTGGCGCGCGGGCCTGATCGGCGTGGTGCGGTTCTCCAGCGCGGACTGATAGCAGGCGAACCCCCGACTGGAAGCGGGCCTCGCCGTTCGCATGGTCGCACGGGCTTTCAAAGCCTGGCGTTACGAGCGTAGCATGGCGTCATGTCGATCACGCTGCGCATCATCGGAAGCTTGTGGATCCTTAGCTTGCCGCTCTTGGCGGGCGCCTGCGGCACAGCTGCGCGCCCGATTCCACTGACCGATCTGACCCCAAGGCCCAACCGGGCTATTGTCTTGTTCTCGCTTCAGGTTCTTGAGGACACCGCTCCTGTCAGCACATCGCCTGAACAGCCGGCCGGCCGATATGAAGTGGCCCTGGATCGTTATGACCTGACACGCCAGACCATCGTGGGCGGCTGCTTCAGCCGCCGGGACATCGTTCAGGCGAAGATCGCAGGCAAGCCAGGCTCGCCCGCCTATTTTGCATTCGATGTACCGGCAGGGGCCTACGTCATCAGTCCATTCATGTCTCATCGGGATCACCACGACCAAGCATGGATGGTTCCCGTTGGATCAATCACCTATGTCGGCGCCTTTACTCGCACACCATCGCCTTCATCTGTTGCGGGTTACGATTTCACAACCGAGCACACGGATCATTTGGCGCAGGCGCGCGAAGATACTGGACTGGATTTAAGCCCGGCCCAAACGCTCAACGTTACGCCTCCGAGAATTTATATCTGCACGCCTTAGAAGCTATAGTCGCATCCGGTCAGCCCGCCGCGAACTCGCTCAGGGCGTCGATCACCGCGCGGTTCTGGTCTTCCGTGCCGATGGTGATGCGCAGGGCCTGGGGCAGGCCATAGCCGCCGACGGGGCGCACGATGATCCCCTTGCTGTTCAGATAGTCGTTGGCGGCGGAGGCCTCCTCGGCCCCCTTGAACACCACCAGCACGAAGTTGCCGGCGCTGGGCAGAACCTCGAAGCCGAAGCCTCGCAGGGCCTGGGTCAGGCGCGGCTTCCACGTCGTGATCAGTTCGCGCGACGCCTCTTGGTGGGCCGTGTCGTAAAGGGCGGCCGTCGCCGCCTCCAGCCCCGGAACCGAGACGTTGAACGGCAGACGGATGCGGTCCACCGCCTCGGCGACCGCGACCGGCGCATAGCCGAAGCCGATGCGCAAACCGCCCAGACCGTGGATCTTGGAGAAGGTGCGGGTGACGACGACGTTCGACGCGTCGCGCGCCAGGGGGAAGGCCGTCTCCCAGTCCGGCTCGGTCACATATTCGGCGTAGGCCTCGTCCACCACCAGAAGGACATGGGCCGGAAGGGCGGCGTGCAGGCGGCGGATTTCCTCGCCCGAATTCCAGCTGCCGGTCGGGTTCGACGGATTGGAGACATAGACGATCCGGGTCCGGTCATCGACCTGGGCCAGCAGGGCGTCGACCTCGGCCTTGAAGTTCGGCTCGGGCGCCAGCTTGACCTCGGCCTCGCAGGCCTTGGCGCTGATGCGGTAGGCCAGGAACCCGTACTGGCCGCTGACGATATTGTCGCCGGCCGTCAGATAGGTCTGGTTCAGAAGGGCGAACACCTCGTCCGAACCATTGCCGAAGATCAGCCGTTCGGGCTCCAGCCCATGCACCTCGGCGACGGCGGCGCGCAGCTTGCCGGCCCGGCCGTCGGGATAGATGTGGATGTTGCGGACCGCCGCCTCATAGGCCGCGCGCGCCTTCTCGCCGGCGCCCAGCATGTTCTCGTTGGACGACAGCTTCATCGGCTCGGCGACGCCGGCGATGGACGACTTGCCGCCGACATAGGGGGCGATGTCCAGGATGCCGGGCTTGGGCGTGGGGCCCTGTTGCGCGGGGGCGTTGGGCGCGGTCGCGTCGGTCATGGGAAGCCTTGATCTCAGAAAACGGGGGCGGCGCCGATGACGCCGTTCAGACGTCCGGGCGCAGTCCTCAGCCGCCCGTCGTCGATCTGCACATAGCCCGCCAGCATGAACAGCTTCAAGCCGCCCGCCGCCGCCAGGGGTTCTCCGACCAGGCCCAGTTCGCTGAGGGCCGCGACGATCTTGGTCTCTGACCAGCCGCTGTCCGTGACCCAGAAGCTGCGGTCCTCGCCGGTCGGACCCGACGCCTCGCGCGAGATCATATAGGCCTGCGGCCGTCCGCGCCTGTCGTCGGGCAGGGCCCAGACGATGCGGATGTCGGGCCGCGCCAGCAGCCGTCCCCACCACGGCCGGTCCGGCGTCAGGTCGATCAGGGCGCGCGATCCCGCCTCGGCCGCCTTCAGGGCATCGTCGGCCGACAGAGGCCGCGCCCCTAGGCCGAACCGATCCGTCGCCAGCGCCTGGGCCAGGCCGCCGCAGGCGACCATCGCGGGGCCGTTCACCGCATCCACCCGGCCCCATACGGCCTTGACCGCCGCCGCCTCGGCCGGACCGACATCGGCCAGCAGCGAACGCAGGGCGATGGCTGCATCGTCAAGCCGCGCGCGTGGTCCAGCCGCCGTCCGCGCCCGCACGGCCTCGACCAGGGCGCGATCCAGGGCGTTCAGGGCGTCGTTCGGTTCGGGCGCGTCGAGCAGGCTCATCAGAACAGCTTGGGCGCCGGAGCCAGAGGGAAGGGTCCAAGCCAGGTGCGGCCGTCGCGAAACACCAGGGTCAGGGGCGTGTGGTCCTGCCCCGTCGCCTGACCCGCCGCCTGGGCGGCCCCGGCGGCGGCGACCGCCCCGGCGGCGCCGATGCGATTGATCGCGCCCTGGCGACCAGAGGTCAGGCCCGCCAGCGCCGGCAGGGGCTTTTGCGCCTGCAGGGTCAGGACGCCGGTCAGACGACCGTTCCCATCCGCGCCCAGGACGGGGCTGGACAGGGTGGCGCGGCTCTCGCCCGCCTGCAGATCGCCGCGCACGTTGCGAAAGGCGCCGCCCGCCCTGGCCCAGGCGGCGAGCACCCCGGCGGCGTCGCCGCCCCGTTTCAGCAGGCCGGCCTTGTCCAGCGTGGCCTCCAACTGGGTCGTCAGCTTGCCGTCCTGGGCGAACCCCTCCACCGGCCCGTCCGCGCGGCCCTGGCCGTCGACCAGGCGGAACATCACGTCGATGGCGTCGCCAGAGGCGTCAGCGGGCGCAGGCGCCGCCTTCGCATGCGGCCGGACGTAGAACTCCACCCGCGCCGCCCGCGCGATGGGAAAGGGCTCGGCCTGGGTCTGGGTCGTGAAGACAGGATTGACCATTTCCAGCGCCAGATCGGGCCAGGCCTGGTCGATGCCGCTGGCGCTCATGCGGATGGCGTCGCCCTTGACCGCCACCTGCCCCTTGCCCGCACGGGTCAGCATCAGGCCCTCGGGCGCGACCAGCACCCATTTGGTCGGCTGATAGGCGTTGGCCTCAGCGTTCAGGACGGGAAAGTCCAGAGCGTGGCCCGACGGCGCCTTCAGCTCCAGTTGCGTCAGACCCAGCCGGGTGCGGAAGGGCCAACCGGTGATCGACTTTCCGGCGTAACGCACCTCCCAGCCCGCCTGCCGCAGCATCTGGGCCTGGGCCTCCAGCCGACCGTCGATCTGGCGCGTCAGATACAGCCACCAGCCGCTCCAGACGGCCAGGGCGACCAGCACCAGGATGAACGGCGCATAGAGTCCCCGGCGGCTGTGGCGCTTGACGGCGGCGTCGATCATGAAGGCTCCGGTGTTCGGCTGTCCTATAGCGCGAGCGGCGCGCGCCTTCTAGGCGGCCACGTCGGCCAGGACGGCGTTCGTCGCCTTCACGGCGTCCTCGGGCGCGATCTCCAGCAGCAGGCCCCTCTGACCGGCGTTGATCAGGATGCGGTCGAACAGGATCGCGGTCTCGTCCAGTGCGGTCCTGACGGCCTTGCGCTGGCCGAACGGGCTGACGCCGCCGACCTTGAAGCCGGTCAGGCGTTCGGCGTCGGCGGGCTTCATCATCTGGGCCGACTTGCCGTCGAACACGGCCGCTAGTTTCTTCATGCTGACCTCGCAATCGGAGGGAACTACGACGCAGGCGGGCGCGCCGTCCACCAGGGTCATCAGGGTCTTGAACACCTGTTCCGGCGCCCAGCCCAGGGCCTCGGCCGCCTGCAACCCCGTGCGCGGCGCATCAGGATCGTAGTCGTAGGGATGCAGGGCGAAGGCGATCCCACCCTTGGTCAGGGCCAGGGTCGCCGGCGTGGTCTTCGACATCTCAGGTCGTCTCGGGATCGAGGAAGCTTCGGGTCAGCTCCACCGCATCGGCCAGACCCATGCGCTGGACCTCGGTTCCCGGCGGCAGGCTGGCGAACAGGCGGGTGGGGGTGGCGGCGTCCAGCATCAGGAACACCCCCTTGTCGTCGCCGCGCCGGATCAGCCGCCCGAACGCCTGGGCGATACGGGCGCGAGCCAAAGCGTCGTCATAGCCCTTGCCCCCCAGCCGCTCGCGCCGCGCCTTGTGCAGCAGGTCCGGGCGCGGCCACGGCACGCGATCGAAGGCCAGGACGCGCAGCGACCGACCCGGCACGTCCACCCCGTCGCGCACGGCGTCGGTGCCCAGAAGGCAGGAGTTCTCCTCCACCCGGAACATATCCACCAGCGCCCCGACCTCCAGCGGATCGACGTGCTGGGCGTACAGCGGCACGCCCGACCGGGCCAGGTCCGGCCCCAGCCGCTCATAGACCGCCTTCAGCCGACGGATGGCGGTGAACAGGCCCAGCCCCCCGCCGCCCGCCGCCAGGAACAGTTCGCGCATCGCCGCCGCCGTCTGGCGCGGGTCGTCCTTGACCAGATCGTTGACGACGATGACCCGGCTGTTTGCGGCATAGTCGAACGGGCTTTCGACCTTCAGGGTGCGCGGCGGCTCGATCAGGCGCGCCGATCCGGTCCGCATCCGCGCCAGGTCGAACGGGTCGTCCTGCAAGGGATCGGACAGGGTGGCGGACGTGACCAGCACCCCGTGCGAGGGCGCGATCACGGCGGCCTCCAGCGGCACGGTCGGATCGATCCAGTGGCGGCGCAGGGCCACGTCGTGGATGCGGCCGAACGCCGTCTCGGCCGACAGCCAGTCGACGAAATCGGGATCGGGCTGATCCCCGCCGTCCTCCAGCGCCGCCAGCATGGATCGCCAGCCCGGCAGGGTCATGCGCGCGCGCCGGTCCAGACCGCGCAAGGCCCCCTCGATCCGCGACCGCTGCGAGCCGTCCAGCTCGGCCGCCTCGTCGTCAAGAATGTCCTCCAGATGCCGCGACAGGGCCAGCAGCGGCGCCTCGATGGCGGCCAACGCCTGGGCCGCCGCCCGCGCCGTCTCGGCGACCGGATCGGTGACGGGTTTCAGCGCGCACTCCATGCCGAACTCAGGCCCGCCATAGGTGTTGGTCTCCGCCGTGCGGGCGCGCAGCTGGTCCAGGGCGGCGGCCAGGAAGGCTTCGATCGGGCCGATGGGATTGACCTCGCCCGAGGCCGGGGCGACGCGACCCGACACGCCTTCGCCCGGCAGGGCGGCCGAGGCGCGGATGGCGTCCTGAAGCGATTTCAGCGCCGCCTCGTTGTCGTTGACCATGTCGCCCAGCCTCTGCTCCAGCCCGCGCCCACGACGCCCCCGCCCCTCCGGCCCGCGTATCCAGCGGCGCAGCTCCGCCGCCTCCTGACCCGAGAGGCAGGCGGAAAAGGCGCTGTCGGCGGCGTCGAACAGGTGGTGGCCCTCGTCGAAGACGATCCGCTTCAGCGCCGCCGTCTCACCGTCCTGTTTCTGCCCCCGCGCCGAGCGCGCGCCGTCGAACGCCGCCTGGGTCAGGACCAGGGCGTGGTTGGCGATGACGAGATCGGCGCGGCGGCTGGCGCGGATGGTCTTTTCGACGAAACAACTGCGGTAGTGCGGACAGGCGGCGTGGACGCATTCGCCCCGCCGATCCACCAGATTGGCCGCCCCCGCCGCATGGGCCGCGGGCGTCGCGAACAGGCCGGGCAGCCAGCCGGGGAAGTCCCCGCCCGTCATGTCGCCGTCGCGCGTATGCAGCGCCCAGCGCCCGACCAGGGCCAGGCCGATCAGGTCGCCGTTCCCCAACTGGGCCGCCTGCACCATGTCCTGAAGGTTCAGGACGCACAGATAGTTCTCGCGCCCCTTGCGGATCACCGCCTTCTTCTTGCGCTCGGCCGGATCGGGCCACAGCGAATGGCTCTCGCGGTCGATCTGACGCTGCAGGGCGCGGGTGTAGGTCGAGATCCAGGCCGCCCCCTGATTCCGCTCGGCCCACAGGGAGGCGGGCGCCAGATAGCCCAGGGTCTTGCCCGTGCCGGTCCCCGCCTCGGCCAGCAGCACGCGGGGCCGCCCCTCTTCATTCCTCGGCGAAAAAGCGAAGGCGGCTTCGGCGGCGTAGTCGGACTGGCTGGGTCGCGTCTCGTCCAGGCCCGAGGCCTGAAGCAGTTTCTCCAGCCGGATGCGCGCGCTCTCGCTGTCGACCGGCGCCGAGCCCGCCTCGCCGCGCGGCGCCTCGTCCTCCCACTCCGTCAGGCGCGACCAGACGTCCATCCCCGATCCGCGATGCTGGCGCGCCCGCACCCCGCCCGCCTCCAGCGCCCGGACCACACGATCCCCCACGCCCACCCGGCCCGCTGCATCGTCAACGCCAGCCCATAGGCCGCCTCCCGCTCGGGATAGGCGGGCTGCGCCAGTTCGCGCAGCAGCAGCCCGGCCGCCTCGCGCAGCGCCGTCGCCTGCGCCTCGGCCGACTTCGGCTCGACCAGCCCCAGGGCCAGCGCCAGCCCCGTCGGCGACGGCGCGCAGAACCGCGCGGGCCGCACAAAGGCGTACAGCTCCAGCACATCCATCAGATCGGACGACCGCCCAGGCGGCGTCAGCCCCAGCCGCCGCGCCGTCAGCGACGCATGTGCGACCAGCACCGCCCCGGTCGAGAACACCCCCTCGGCCGCGCCCCGCCCGATCTTCCTGGCCCCCGCCCCGTCGCATACCGCCCCCGCCCCCGGCGGCGTCGCCAGCGCGGGAGGCAGATCGGCCCAGGGCTCGGCGCCGGCCGGGCGGGTTTCAGCGATGACGGATTCGTCGGACACGACAGATAGATAGCGACCTTGGGGCTGAAACGGAACGGGAACATTTCATTGACCAAGCCGCTTGCGAAGAGTATGGCCATCAACAATAGCCAGATCGGAGATGTCGCGATGAACTGGAGCGTGGCCAAGGCCAAGGACAACTTCTCCGAGGTCATCCGCAAATCTCGCACCGAAGGACCGCAGGAAATCTCGCTGCACGGCGAGGCGGCCGCCGTGGTAATCTCAGCCGAGGATTTCAGACGCCTGAAAGACCCCCGTGCGTCGCGAGACTTCAAGGACTGGCTGCTGAACGGCCCATCCCTTGAGGGTGTCGATCTGGAACGCGACCGACGACCTGCGAGGGAAATCGACCCCTTCTGATGTTCCTGCTCGACATCAACGTCATCAGCGAACCCAAGCGAGCGCGTCCCGACGCCGGCGTGATCGCGTGGCTGGCCGATCAGTTGCTTTCGGACCTGCACCTCAGCGTCATCACCGTGGGCGAGCTTCGACGCGGCATCGTGCGGCTGGAGCCGGGACGTCGACGCGACGATCTGGATTATTGGCTGTCCGACCTTTTGCTGAGGTATGGAGAACGCATCCTGCCGGTCGATCTGGAGGTCACCGAGCGTTGGGCGGCGTTGGCGGAATCCGCGCGAAAGCTGGGCCGGATTTCGGAGATGACGGACGAACTCATCGCCGCGACCGCCCACGTCCACGGCCTGACCTTGGTCACCCGCAACATTCGCCATTTCGAACATAGCGGCTGTCGATTGCTGTCGCCGTGGAGTGAATGAAGGACCTCCCCCCGCTCTTCGCCGACTGGTTCGCGGCGCGCGGCTGGTCGCCTCGGCGGCATCAGCTGGAGATGGTCGCGGCGGGCGCGGCGGGGCGGCACGCCCTGCTGGTCGCGCCGACCGGCGGGGGCAAGACGCTGGCGGGGTTTCTGCCCAGTCTGATCGACCTGGCCGAACGGGGGCCCAGGCCGCAGAGCGGGCCGGGGTCGGGGGTGCATACCCTCTATCTGTCGCCTCTGAAGGCGCTGACCACGGATGTCGAGCGCAATCTGATGACGCCGATCCGCGAGATCGGGCTGAACATCCATGTCGAGACGCGCACCGGCGACACCAAACAGTCCAAGCGCCAGAGGCAGCGGGACTTTCCACCCGACATCCTGCTGACCACGCCGGAGCAGTTGGCCCTGTTCTGCGCCTGGGAAGGGGCGCGGGCCTATTTCGCCGATCTGAAATGCGTCGTGCTGGACGAAGTGCACGCGATCTGGAGCGGCAAGCGCGGCGACCTGCTGTCGCTGGGCCTGGGGCGGCTGCAGCAGTTTGCGCCGGGGATGCGGCGCGTGGGGCTGAGCGCCACCATCGAAGACCCTGACCTGATCCGGGGATGGCTGAGCCCGTCGCCACGCATCGCAGATGTGGACCTGGTCAAGGGCGACCCCGGCGCGCCTGCCGTCATCGACGTGCTGATCTCGGAGGGGAAGGTGCCGTGGGCGGGCCATACCGGCCAGCACGCCATCCCCGAGGTCTATGCCGCCATCCAGCGTGCGACCCTGGCCCTGATCTTCGTCAACACCCGCTGGCAGTCCGAGTTCGTGTTCCAGCAGCTGTGGGCGATCAACGACGACAATCTTCCCATCGGTCTGCACCACGGTTCATTGGCGGCCGAGCAACGTCGAAAGATCGAGGCGGCGATGGCGCGGGGCGATCTGCGCGCCGTGGTCTGCACCTCGACGCTGGACCTGGGCATCGACTGGGGCGACGTGGACCTGGTGATCCAGATGGCGGCGCCGAAGGGATCGAGCCGCCTGGTCCAGCGGATCGGCCGCGCCAACCACCGGCTGGACGAGCCGTCGCGCGCGCTTCTGGTGCCCGCCAGCCGGTTCGAGATGCTGGAGTGCCAGGCGGCGCGCGAGGCCGTCGCCGCCAACGCCTTCGACTGGGAGCCGATCCACATCGGCACGCTCGACACCCTGGCCCAGCACGTCATGGGCGTCGCCTGTTCCGAGCCGTTCGACATGCAGGTCCTGTATGCCGAGATCACCGGCTGCGGCCCCTATCGCGCCCTGACCTGGGAGCAGTTCGAGGAGGTGGTCGATTTCGTCGCCACCGGCGGCTATGCGCTGCGCACCTACGACCGGTTCGCGCGCATCGTGCGCACGCCCAATGGCCGTTGGAAGGTCCGCAACCAGCATATCGCCCAGCGCCACCGAATGAACGTCGGCGCCATCGTCTCGGCGGGCACACTGAACGTCCGCGTCGCCAGCCGTCGCGGCGGCGCCTCGCGCCAGCTGATCGGCGGCCGCAAGGTGGGCGAGGCCGAGGAGTGGTATTTCGAACAGCTGACGCCCGGCGACACCTTCCTGTTCGCCGGTCAGGTCTGGGCCTTTCAGGGCATCGCCGGGACCGACGCCCTGGTCACACACGCCAACGACAGCGATCCGAAGATTCCGTCCTGGGGCGGGTCGAAGTTCCCCCTGTCCACTTCTCTGGCCGACCGTGTCCGCACCATGATCCACGACCGCGACCACTGGCGCGTCCTGCCGCCCGACGTGCAGGAATGGATGGAACTGCAAGAGACCCGCTCGGTCATTCCCGACGCCGAATCCATGCTGGTCGAGACCTTTCCCCGCGGCAGCCGCCATTTCCTGGTCGCCTATCCGTTCGAGGGCAATCTGGCTCACACGACGCTCTGCATGCTGCTGACCCGGCGGCTGGACCGGCTGGGCGTCGGGCCGCTGGGGTTCGTCGTCACCGACTATGCCCTGGCCATCTGGTCCATCAAGCCGATGGACGACATCGATCTGGACGCCCTGTTCCAGTCCGACATGCTGGGCGACGATCTGGAGGCCTGGCTGGAGGAAAGCTTCATGATGAAGCGGTCCTTCCGCAATTGCGCCCTGATCTCGGGCTTGATCGAACGCCGCCAGCCCGGCGCCGAGAAGACCGGCCGTCAGGTGACATTCTCCACCGACCTGATCTACGACGTGCTGCGCCGCCACCAACCCGACCACCTGCTGCTGAAGACCGCCCGCGCCGATGCGGCCTCGGGCCTTCTGGACGTCGCGCGGCTGGGCCAGATGCTGGCGCGGATCGAGGGGCGCATCCGCCATCAGCCTCTGAACCGCGCCTCGCCCTTCTGCGTGCCCGTTCTGGTCCAGATCGGACGCGAGCGGGTCAGCGGGGACGCCGCCGAAATGATCCTGGACGAGAGCGCGGAAGCCCTGATCGCCGAGGTCCTGGAGGGCGAGGCGTGAACGCCGCCCTGCGCCTGACCCTCGCGCCGGCCCGGCGGACCTGCGGCTCGCTGAGCGTAAGAATCGCGGGCGAGGTCTGTGTGCTGCGCTGTTCAGGAGCGATGTGGGTTCCGGCCCACGGCGCCCTGATCGTCGCGGACCTGCATCTGGAAAAAGGCTCAGCCTTCGCCGTGCGCGGCCAGATGCTGCCCCCCTATGACAGCCGCGCGACCCTGGACCGGCTGGAGGCCGAGATCGAGGAACTGGCGCCGGATCTGGTCGTCCTGCTGGGCGACAGCTTCCATGACACCCGGGCCGTGCCGCGCATGGCGCTCGAGGATCGCGCGCGGCTGGATCGGCTGGCGACAGGGCGCGACTGGCTGTGGCTGGAGGGCAATCACGACCGCGAGGCCCTGAACCGCAGCATGGCGCGCGACGCCGTAAGCGACGCTCGCCTGCCCGGCCGGATCGTCGGCGACATGATCCTCGGATCGCTGCGTCTGACCCACGAACCCGAACCGCTGACCGCGACCGACGACCGGCGCGGCGAGGTCGCGGGCCACCTGCACCCCGCCGCCAAGGTCGCCGCCTATGGGCGCGGCGTGCGCCGTCCTTGCTTCGTCACCGACGGATCGCGCATCGTCCTGCCGGCCTTCGGCGCCTTCACCGGCGGGCTGAACGTGCTGGATCCCGCCATCGCCGACCTGTTCGCCGCCCCGCCCCTGGCCGCCGCCTTGGGACGCGACCGGGTCCACGCCCTGGATTGGAGCGTGCTGCGCTAGAGGGCAACGGATCGAGCGGCGGGCGCGTTGAAGGAGATCGAACCGCGCGGAGACCGCCATGCCTGGACGCAACTCCGGCCGCCCCCTGTGGCAAGGCCATCTGAAACTGTCTCTGGTGACGTGCCCCGTCGCCCTCTATCCGGCGACCAGTTCCAGCGCCCACGTCAGCTTTCACCTGATCAATCCCGACACCAACAACCGCATCCGCATGGTGCCCACCGACCCCGATGCCGGTCCGGTGGAGCGGTCGGATCTGGTCAAGGGCTACGAGGTGTCCAAGGACGAATACGTCCTGTTCAGCGACGCCGACTTCGACAAGGTGCGGTTGGACAGCACCCGCACCATCGGCATCGACCAGTTCGTGGACGTGTCAGACATCGACCGGGTCTATTGGGACGCGCCCTTCTATGTCGTTCCCGACGAAGGGGTGGGCGTCGAAGCCTTCGCCGTCATCCGCGATGCGATGAAGTCGGCCAGGAAGGTGGCCATCGGCAGCCTGGTCCTGCGCGGGCGCGAGCGGCAATTGGCGCTGGAAGTGCGCGACAGGGGGCTGGTCGCCTGGTCCCTGCGTTCGCATGACGAGGTGCGCGACGCCGACGCCTATTTCGACGACATCCCGGCGGTGAAGGCCGACAAGGACATGGTCGAGATCGCCGGCCGGATCATCGCCCAGAAGGAGGCGCCCTTCGATCCGTCGAAGTTCGTCGATCGCTACGACGACGCCCTGCGAGCCATGATCAAGACGAAGCAGAAGGGCGGCAAGGGCGTGGTCGCCGCGCCCGAACCGGACGACACCAATGTCATCGACCTGATGGCCGCGCTGAAGAACAGTCTGAAGGGCGCCGCCCGTCCGGCCGTGAAGAAGGCCGCCCCTAAGAAGACCGCTTCGAAAAGTCCCGCCAAGTCGGCCGGCCGCAAGAAGTCCGCCGGGGGCAAGGCCGCCTAGAGGCCCAACCGTTTCAACGCCGGCCGCAGACTGGCTTCCGCCTTGCGGAAATCCGCCCAAGGATCGGCCTTCTTCAGCAGCCCGTCGGCCTCGGCCAGGGTAAAGGCTTGAGGATCCAGACCCGTCTTCACCTGGCTCCACGCAATTGGCGTGGCCAGGGGCGCGCCCGGCCGGGCGCGTGGAGACCAGGGCGCGACCGCCGTGGCCATTCGCCCGTTCCGCAGATAGTCGATGAAAATCTTTCCGCCTCGCGCCTTCTTGGCCAAGGTGGTGGTGAAGCGGTCGGGGGCGTCCTGACGCATCGCTTCGGCCACGGCCTTGGCGAAGGCCTTGCACTGGTCCCAGTCCACCCGGCTGCGGCTGTCGGAACGGATCGGCGCCACCACATGCAGCCCCTTTCCGCCGGTCGTCTTGACGAAGGGCGTCAGACCCAGCTCCTCCAGCCTGGCCTTCACCGCCTTGGCCGCCGCGATCACGGCGGCGAAATCGACGGCCGTGTCGGGATCCAGGTCGAACGTCACCTGGTCGGGCGTCTCCGGATCGCCAGGTCGGCAGCCCCAGGGGTGCAGCTCCAGACCGCCGCTCTGAGCCAGGGCGACCAGGCCGCCGACGTCCGTCACCCCGACATAGGGCTGGCGGTCCCCGACCTCGAACCGCTTCAGGCGCGGGCCGGCGCCCGGACCGGCATGGCGTTGAAAGAAGGTCTGACCCGTGATCCCTTCGGGCGCGCGGATGATGGACAGCGGCCGGTCGCCGACATGGGGCAAAAGCCGCTCGGCCGCCCTCTCGTAAAAGCGCGCCAGGTCGGCCTTCGTCACCTCCGGCGTGCGCTCGGTGGCCGGCCACAGCACCTTGTCCGGATTGGACAGGGTGACTCCGGCGATCACCGTGCGGCCGGATTTCCCGACCTTTGCCGGGATCTGGGGCCGGGCCGTCACCTCCTTGGCCGTCTTGTCCTCGCGCAGGCCCTTGAACGCCGCCTGGCGCAACGATCCTCCCTCCGTGTAACCGCCGTGCTCCACCTCCGCGATCAGGATCGGCTTGATCCAGTGGACCCCGCGCCCCGACGGCGCCGTCTTGCCGACAAAGGGCGAGGCGTCGGCCGCCGCCGCGTCCAAGGCCGGGCGCAGCGTCTTCATCAGGGCGGCGGAATAGCCCGTGCCGACCCGGCCCAGATAGGTCAGCCTGCCGCCCTTCATCGTCCCGACCAGCAGGGACCGGAACCGTCCCGCCTCCGACGACCAGCCGCCGATCACCACCTCGTCGCGTCCCCGGCATTTCGACTTCACCCAGGTCGCGGACCGGCCGCCGCGATAGGGGGCGTCCAGCTGTTTGGAGATCACCCCTTCCAGGTCCATGCGACAGGCGCTTTCCAGCACCGCCTGGCCCGAGGCGCCGAAATGATCGACATAGCGCAGACGCCCGCGCGCCTTGGCCGGAACCCGGTCCACCAGGGCCTCCAGCCGGGCCTTGCGGCGCGCCAGCGGCAGGTCGCGCAGGTCCTCGTCCCCGTCGCGCAGCAGGTCGAAGGCGAAGAAGACCAGGCCGCCGGTCTTCTGTTCCGACAGGGCCGTCTGCAGGGCGGAAAAATCGGGCGCGTCTTCGGCGTTCAGGGCGCAGACCTCGCCGTCCCAGACGCCCTCGGGCCAGGCGGCGGCGTCGCGCGCCAGTTCGGGAAACCGGTCGCTCCAGTCCAGGCCCTTGCGCGTATAGAGCCGCGCCTGCCCCCCGCCCGTGGCGATCTGGATGCGATAGCCGTCGAACTTGATCTCATGCACCCAGCCCGCGCCGCCGGGCGGATGATCGACCGTCTTGCACAGTTGCAACGGCAGGAAGGCGTGGGGCCCGGCCGCCGTCCGCCGCGCCTTCGGCCTAGGCGCCGGCTCGGGTTTCGTCCTGGCCCGTGCGCCGCCGGCCTTGGGCCGTGTCGGCCAGCTGGCGTCGCCCTTCGCGATCTCCGCCAGGGTCCGGCCCGTGGCCACCGAGGCGTCGATGTCCATATTGGCGTCGCCCTCGCCGGGGACGGCATGCTCGTCCTTTTCCTTGATCAGCAGCCAGTTGTTGCGCTGGGACGGCTTGCCGCGGTCCGACTTCATCCGCACCAGGGCCCAGCCTCCGGACAGCCGCTCGCCGTGCAGGATCATCTTCAGGGAGCCGCGCTTCAGCGCCGCCTCCACGTCCGGCTCCTGCGGCGTCCAGGTCCCGCGATCCCACAGCTGCACCGTGCCGCCCCCATAGTCGCCCTTCGGGATCGTCCCCTCGAACGTCCCATAGGCCAGCGGGTGATCCTCCACCTCCACCGCCAGTCTTTTGACGGCGGGGTCGCGCGACGGCGCCTTGGTCACGGCCCAGGATTTCAGCACCCCGTCGTGCTCGATACGGAAGTCATAATGCAGGCGAGTCGCATCGTGCCGCTGGATCAGATAGGCCCCGCCCTCGCCCCTGGCGCGCCCCTGCTTCCCGCGCGGCTCGGCGGTGCGCTTGAAGTCGCGTTTGGCGCGGTAAGGCGCCAGCTTGTCGGCCATCCGCCCCTCCCGGGTCATCGCCTGCGCCAGTCGTTGAACCCAACGCCGCGCCGCCGCGAAGGCTCCCGCCGCACGGGAACCCGGCCGATCACGACGCGAACGTCAATGTCCATGACGTCGCCCTGTCCGCCCTGCGCACCCTTGCGGCGCGCCCTTGCGGTGTGTTCGAGGTCCGAGCGCGAACGGATTTTGTTTGGCGGGAAATGGCGACCCCGGCAGGACTCCAACCTGCGACCTCGGCTTTAGGAAAGCCTTGCTCTATGCAGCTGAGCTACGGGGCCACGCTGTGTGCAGTAGCGGTTCACGCGGCGGGGCGAAAGACGTTCGATGTCAGTTCGCCAAAAAGCCCGACGCGACAAGGCGCCGCCGGCGCTGGGCGACGACCGATTGTGGTTAATCCACGTTAAGATACAATATGTTGCAGTGAACAAATCGCGAATCGAGCGGTGTCGATGATTCGGTCCTGATTCGTTTCTCCCCTGTTCCGCGCGCCCGCGACGCGCGTTAACCGCCGCCAGGGCGAGAATATCCATCGATGGCCTTGGTGGGCGCGTCCCTCAGAACAGCAGCAGATCGCCCGCATTGGCGGCGGGGGCCGGCGGTTCGCCGTCCACAGGGTTCAGACGCGCGGCCAGATCGGTCAGGGTCACGCCCGCGACGGCGCGGGCAGGTGTGACGCCGCCGCCCAGGCTGCGCAGGACGCCGGACAGGGCCTCGACCCTCTGGATCAGCACATCCAGGCTCTGCGCCTCGGTCAGGATGCGGGGGCGATCCTGCGACGGGGCATGGCGTGTCAGGTCGCCGACCAAGGTTTCGACGCCGTCCAGTTCCTGGCGCACCTGCGCCAGTTCGTCCGCGACGGCCTCCAGCAGTCGGGCGTGATCGGACGGCAGGCTCATCAGAACAGTTCCAGCGCCCCGGTCTCGACCGGCGGCGCGATCGGAACGGGACGGGGCGCGACGGTGTCCGTGACCCCCCGCTGCAGGGCCCGGCCCGAGACCGGCCAATAGTGGACGCGCCGCCCGCCGTCGCCCCTCAGGCTGCCGCCGACGACAGGTATGCCCTCGTCGCGCAGGAAACGTTCGGCGAAGTCGGCGTTGGCGCGGCCGACGTCGCGCAGGGAATCGAACATGCGGCCGCCGCCGAACAGCTTGGCCTCGAGCCGTTCGCGTCGCCCGCCGGCCTTGAGCACGTCGTTGATCAGCAGTTCCATCGCATAGGCGCCGTAGCGGCGGCCGGCGTCGGTCCCCGCGCCCGCACCGTCCGGCAGCAGGAAGTGGTTCATGCCGCCGACGCCCGCCAGCGGGTCGCGCAGGCACATGGCCACGCACGAACCCAGAATGGTCGAGAGCACGACATCGGGATCGGCCGTAACGTGATGTTCGCCCTGACCGACGTGCAGGCGCCGTTCCGCGCCGATCCTCAGGGCGGCATGGGTCATGTCAGGGCGCCGAAGACGGCTTCCAGCTTGCCTTTCAGCTGGGCCACGGTGAACGGCTTGACCAGATAGTTGTTGACCCCGAATTGGACCGCCTGCTGCACCAGTTCGCGGTCGGCCCGGCCGGTCAGCATGATGAAGGCGGTCTTGGAGATCGGCGGGTGGGCGCGCACGGCGCGCAGCAACCCCAGCCCGTCCAGATTGGGCATGTTGTAGTCCGAGATGATCAGGTGCGCGGGCTTGGTGACGATTTCGCGCAGGGCGATCTCGCCGTCGGCGGCTTCGCGGATTTCCCTCACCCCCAGTTGCTGCAGGCTGGTGCGGACCAGCGAGCGCATCGTCATCTGATCGTCGACGACCAGGCAGTGGAGAGAGGCGGCGGCGGGCATGATGAAGGCTCCCGGTTAGGCGACGGACCGTGCGGCCGGATCGGCGCACAGGTCAAGAATGGCGGTGGACAGGCGGTGCAGCGGCAGTTGCCGTTCCACGGCGCCCAGTTCGAAGGCGGCCTTCGGCATGCCGTAGACCACGCAGCTGGCTTCGTCCTGACCCAGCGTATGGCCGCCGGCCTCGCGCATGGCCAGAAGACCGCGCGCGCCGTCCTTGCCCATGCCGGTCAGGATGACCCCGGTCATCGGCCGTTTCAGCCGGGCGACGGATTCGAACAGGACATCCACGGATGGGCGATGGCCGTTGACCGGATCGCTGGCGACCAGGCGGCAGCGCGGCTGAACGCCAGGCGACACCTCGAGATGGGCCACGCCGCCGGGCGCCAGATAGATATGACCGGGCTTCAGTGGCGCCCCCTCGACGGCCTCGCTGACGGTCGGCGCGCAGACCCGGTCCAGACGCGCGGCGAAGCTGGCGGTGAAGGCGGCCGGCATATGCTGGGTGATGACCGTCGCCGGGCAGTCGGCGGGAAAACCGCCCAACACCGTCAACAGGGCCTCGACCCCGCCGGTGGACGAGCCGATGGCCAGGATGTGGTCGGGCGCGGCGCGATAGGCGCTGGGCGCGGCGGCGCCGGCGGGCGCATCGCCGCGCGCGCGCACCCGGGACCGGGCGGCGGCCTTCACCTTGGCGATCAGTTCATGGAAGGCCTCGGCGCTGGCGACGGCCGGCTTGGCCACGGCGTCCACGGCCCCGATCTCCAGCGCCGCCAGGGTCACGTCGGTGCCCGCCGCCGTCAGGGTCGAGACCATGACCACCGGCATGGGCCGCAGCCGCATGATCTTTTCCAGGAACTCCAGCCCGTTCATGTTGGGCATTTCGACGTCCAGTGTGACGACGTCGGGGTTCAGCGCCTTGATGGCGGCACGCGCCTCGATGGGATCGGCGGCCGTGCCGACCACCTCGATCTCGGGATCCGACTTCAGCGCGGCCGAGATCAGCCCGCGCATGGTCAGGCTGTCGTCGACGACCAGGACGCGAACAGGCGCCGTCATGCCGCGCCGCCCAGGCGATAGGTGGTCAGGCCGGCGGTCTGCAGCTGGGCCGCGGCCGGGCCGGACACGCGCTCGGAATGGCCGATGTAGAGGGTCGCGCCCGGCGTCATCAGCGGGGTGAACCGCTTCCACACCCGTTCCTGCGTCGTCTCGTCGAAATAGATGACCACGTTGCGGCAGAAGATGACGTCGAATCGGCCCTTCATCGGCCAGTCGCCGATCAGGTTCAGTTCGCGAAAGGCGACCAGCCGCTTCAGCTGGGCGCCGGCCGTCCACTGGCCGCGGTCCGCCCGGTCGAAATATTTGCGCCACAGTGTGACCGGCGCGGGCTCCAGCGCCTCTTCGGAATAGGTCCCGTCGTGGCCCTGGGCGACCATGTTGGGGTCGATGTCGGTCGCCAGGATGCGCACGTCTAGGTCCGCCGCCTCGGGCAGGACCGACAGGACCGTCAGCGCCATCGAATAGGGTTCCTGCCCGTTCGAGCAGGCGGCCGACCACAGGCGCACCCGCCCGCCGGCGCGCGCCCGCTCGGCCAACCGCGGCATGACCCGGTCGCGCAGATCGTCGAAATGGTGCGGCTCGCGGTAGAAGCGGGTGACGTTGGTGGTCAGGGCCGCCGTCATCTTCTGGCGCTCGTCCACCCCGTCCACGCCCTCGACCAGGGCGCAGTATTCGCGAAAGCTGGACAGCCCCAGCGTCCGCAGGCGCTTTGCCAGGCGGGAATAGACCAGCGCGGCCTTGCCCTCGTTCAGGGCGATGCCCGCATGGGCGTGCAGCATTTCGGCGATGTGGCGAAAGTCATCGGCGGTGAAGACGAACTCGCCTTCGACGATGGAGCCCCGGCCGGCGACGGAATTCATGCGGCCTCGGCCTCGACCTGCGGCAGGATGTGTTCCAGGTCGATCAGGCTGATCATGCGGCCGTCGATGGAGAAGATGCCCTTGACGAAGGTCTTGACCCGGTCGCTGGCCACGTCCGGCGTCGGCTGCACGGCGGCGTCGCTCATCTGCAGGATGTCGGACACGGCGTCGACCAGAAGACCGACCATCCGCCCGCCGATATGGGCGACCATGATGACGTGGCGGGCCGTCGGCTCGGACGTCTCGAGACCGAAGCGGGCGCCCAGGTCGATGATCGGCAGGACCGTGCCGCGCAGGTTGATGACGCCCTTCATATAGCCGGGCGAGCGCGGCAGCGGCGTCGCCGGCGTCCAGCCGCGGATTTCGCGCACCGACATGATGTCGACGCAGAATTCCTGGCTTCCGATGCGAAAGGCGATGAGTTCGCGGGAATCGTTGGCTTCGGTCATGGGTCAGCTCGCAAGCTTGAAGTCGGGTCGAAAGGATTTGCGGCGCATGTCGGTGACGAGGACATCGACATCCAGGATCAGGGCCACGCGGCCGTCGCCCAGGATGGTGGCGGCGGCGACGCCCTCGACCGGCTGATAGTTGGTCTCCAGGCTCTTGATGACGACCTGGCGCTGGCCCTGGATGGCCTCGAACAACAGGGCCGCCTGCTGACCGCCTTCGGTCTCGACCACCACGGCGACGCCGTCCGTCGGCGTCATCGGCGTGTCGCGGAAACCCAGGGTCAGGGCCACGTCGATCAGCGGCAGGAAGCGGTCGCGGAACCGGATGACGGGATCGACGCCGCCGACATGGTGCAGGTCGGCCGCCTGCGGCGTCAGGCTCTCGACGATGGTGGGCAAGGGCGTGATCAGCGTCTGTTCGGCGGCGGTGACGACCATGCCGTCCAGCACCGCCAGCGTCAGCGGCAGGCTGAGGGTGAAGGTCGAACCCTTGCCGGGAACGGAACTGATGGAGATGCGGCCCCCAAGCGCCTGGATCGAACGCTTGACCACGTCCATGCCCACGCCTCGGCCCGAGATGTCGGACACGACGGCGGCTGTTGAGAAGCCGGGCAGGAAGATCAGATTGTCGGTCTGTTCGTCGGTCAGGACGGCGTCGGCGGCGATCAACCCCTTGTCGACGGCGATCTTGCGGACCCGCTCGCGGTTGATGCCCCTGCCGTCGTCGGAAATCTCGATGACGATCCGGCCCGAGCGATGCAGGGCCGCCAGCCGCACCACGCCCTCGGCGGGCTTGCCTGCGGCGAGGCGCTCCTCGGGCGTCTCCAGCCCGTGGTCGATGGCGTTGCGCAGCATGTGGGTGATCGGCTCGGCCAGGCGTTCGACCACGGTCTTGTCGACCTCGGTGTCCTCGCCCGCTGTGACCAGACGCACCTGTTTGGAGACCATGTCGGCGACTTCGCGGACCAGGCGCGGCATGCGCTGGAACACCGACTTCACCGGCTGGGCGCGGATGGCCATGACGCTGTCCTGAATCTCGCGCGTCAGCAGCTCCAGGTCCTCCATGCCCAGGGCGATGCCGGACGACCGGGCCAGGCCGCTTTCCAGCACGCGCTGGGACAGCATGGCCTGTTGGATGACCAGTTCGCCGACCACGTTGATCAGCCGGTCGACGCGATCCAGATCGACGCGGATCGTCACGGGCGCCGGAGCGGCGGCGGGGGCGGGGGCGACGGATTGGGGCGGCGCGCTGACCAAAGGCGCCGGCTCGGGCGCGACTGGTTGGGGCGCGACAGGTTGGGGCGTGATTGGTTGGGGCGCGGGGGCCGGCTCGGCGACGGCCGTCGCCTTGGCCAGCAAGGCGGCGATGTCCAGGTCGTCGCTCGCGGGCAGGATCGCCGGCGGCTCGTCCTCGAAGACCGGCGCCGACCCGGCGGCGTCCAGCGGCGTGAGGGTCAGGTCGCAATCGGCCTCGACGAAGTCGAACACTTCGCGCACCGCGGCCTCGTCGACGGCGGCGCTCAGCTCGACCGTCCAGGTCAGGCAGCCGTCCTCGACGTTCAGGGTCTCCAGCATCGGGACTTCGCCCTCGTCCAGGGCGACCGTGGTCGGCCCCAGCCGCGCCAGTTCGCGCAGCAGCAGGCCGGTCTCGTTGGCGCTGGCGTACATGCGGCCGTGCGGCCTGAACACGATGCGCCAGCCCGATGCGGGTTCCGCAGCAGCGGAGATGTCCGGAAGCTCCAGCGGCATGTCGAAGGCCATGGGGGTGAAGCCGAAGTCGTCTTCCTCCGCCTCGACGACGACCGGCGCCTCGCCGCCGTGGGTCAGCATCTCCAGTTCCGCGACCAGACCGGCCGAGCGGGCCTCGTCCACGGCGGGCGCCAGACCCTGCGCGGCCTGGATATGGTCGGCCAGCACGTCGGACGCGCGCAGCAGGGTCTTGATCGTCACCGGATCGCACGGCTTACGACCCGCGCGCAGTTCGTCCATCAGGGTCTCGAAGACGTGGGCGAACCGCACCAGGTCCTCCAGACCGAACGCCCCGGCGCCGCCCTTGACCGAATGGACGGCGCGGAAGACGGCGTTGATCGTCTCCAGGTCGGTCTGCCCCTGCTCCAGCAGCATCAACTTCTGTTCCAGGTCCGCGAGCAGTTCGTCGCATTCCTGAAAGAAGGTGGCCTTGATGGCTTCGAAGGCGTCCATGCGTCCAGCCTGATCGGTCTCTTGGATTAAGCCGCCACGCGGCGGACGGCGTCCACCAGCTTGGCGGGGTCGAAGGGTTTGACGATCCAGCCCGTGGCGCCGGCGGCGCGGGCGCGGGCCTTCTTCTCGGCGTCGCTCTCGGTCGTCAGCACCAGCACCGGCGTGGTGCGATGGTTGGGATCCGCGCGCATGCCCTCGATGAAGCCGAAACCGTCCATGCGCGGCATGTTGATGTCGGTGATGACCACGTCCGCGCCCTTGGCGGCCAGGGTCTCCAGCCCATCCACGCCGTCGACGGCCTGGATCACGGTGTAGCCCGCATCCTCCAGCGCCATCAGCAGCATGTCGCGCATGGTGCGGGAATCGTCGACGGTCAGAACGGTCTTGGTCATGCAAGCGCCCCCTCGGCGTTGAAATCGGGCGCGCCGAACGCCGCCCATTGCTCGGCCAGAGCTTCGGAGACAAAGCCTAACCTTAGGTTGAGACCGTCCGCCGCCCAGGTCTTGCGGGCGGCCAGCAGCACCTGCAGGCCCAGCCCGCCCAGGCGTTCGACGGCGGAGCCGTCCAGCGTCAGGTCCTTGCCCCTGCGGACCAGGATGTCCGCCTTCAGGGTTTCGGCCGCCTTCAGGTCCAGTTGGGCGGGCAGAAGCAGGGTCTCGCTCATCAGAACTCCTCCCATCCGTCTTCGACGACGGTGGTCTGTGGCTTCAGGGCGGCGCCGCCGCGACCGAGGGTCTTCAGCGCCTGGACGATGCGACCTGCGGGCTTGGGCGCGGCCGCCGAAGCCGCGGCCTGCGGCCGGGCGTGCGACACGGGCGGGGACGCGACAGCGCCCACCTGGAAGTGCGACACCGAGGACTGAAGCGACTGCGCCTCCTGCGCCAGCGAATGGCTGGCGGCGGTGGATTGTTCGACCATGGCGGCGTTCTGCTGCGTGACCTGGTCCATCTGGTTCACCGCCGTATTGACCTGGGCCAGGCCGACGGCCTGCTCCTGGGCCGAAGCGGCGATTTCCGAGACCAGGCTGTCGATCTCGGCGACGCGGCCGACGATACGCTGCAGGGCCTCGCCGGTCTCGCCGACCAGTTTGACGCCCGCGCCGACCTGTCCGGCCGAGGCCGAGATCAGGGTCTTGATCTCCTTGGCCGCCTCGGCCGAGCGCTGGGCCAGGGCCCGCACTTCGGAAGCGACGACGGCGAAGCCGCGTCCCGCCTCGCCCGCCCGCGCGGCCTCGACCCCGGCGTTCAGCGCCAGCAGATTGGTCTGGAAGGCGATCTCGTCGATCACGCCGATGATCTGGTTGATCTGGTTGGACGACTGTTCGATGGCGGTCATGGCCGACACGGCGTCGGCGACGACCACGCCGCTGCGTTCGGCGTCGCCGCGCGCGGCCTGGACCACGTCCGAGGCCTGGCGGGCGCCCGAGGCGGTCTTGTTCACCGTGGCGGTGATCTCGTCCAGGGCGGCGGCGGTTTCCTCCAGCGAGGCCGCCTGCTGCTCGGTGCGACGCGACAGGTCGTCGGCGGCCTGAGAAATCTCGCCGGCGCCCGAACGGATGCCCGCGACGTTGGACACGACCACCGAGACCGCCTGCTGAAGCTGGGCGATGGCGGCGTTGAAGTCGGATTTCAGTTGCTCGGCCTTCGGTGCGAACTCGACCTCGATGCGGTGCGTCAGGTCGCCGTTGGCCATGGCCGACAGCCCCTGGCCCAGGGCGGCGATGGCGATCTGGTCGGCCTCGGCCTCACGGGCCTTTTCGGCTTCGCGGGCGGCGCGCTCCTGCTCCGTCTGCGAACGCTGCGACAGGGCCTCGGCCTCCAGGCGCGTCTTCTCGACGGCGGCGTCGCGGAAGGCGACGATCGCCTGCCCCATCTTGCCGAACTCGTCCTTGCGGTCCGCGCCGACGACCTGGATGGCGGTGTCGCCGGCCATCAGCTTCTGCATATAGCCGATCATGGTGAAGATCGGCCGCACGATGGCGCGCGTCACGACGAAGCCCGAACCCAGGGCGATGGCGATGGCGGCGATCATGCCGATGACGACGGCGATCATGGCGTCGTGCGCCGCTTTGCTCTGCCCGTTGCGCGCCGCCGTCAACGCCGCCAGGTTGGTTTCCTGCAGTTCGTTGATCGCATCTTCGCTGGGGCCCATGTAGTTGTCCGCGACGCCCTGGCGGCCGACCATGGTCGCGGCCTCGGCGACCTTGCCTTCGGCGATCAGCGCCTGCCCGGCTTCGACCACGTGCTTGTACCATTCGGCGTTGGCCTGAAGCGCCTTTTCGACCGGCGCATCGCGCTCAGCCGGCAGATCGGCGCGCAGCTTCTCCATCGCCTCCAGGAATTTGGCGCGGTGCTGGTTCACGCGATCCAGATAATAGCCGTCCCGCGACAGCAGATAGCCGCGATAGGCGTTCTCCTGGCGAGCCAGATAGAATTCGGCCGTTGCGGCGGTGCGGTTGATCTCGTTCTCATGTCCCCGGACCTCGCCCGCGGCGTTCAGCGCGCTCAGGCTGCTGACCACGACCGCGCCCATGACGGCGATCGCCGCCAGCACCATGGCGAAGGCCACGAACAACTTCCGGCCGACCGGCATATTCTCAAGAAACTTCACGCGCTTACACCCCAAAAATCTGTCACAAAGCAGCCGCGCGCGGTCATGGCGAGGGGACGGTTCCCTCGCATCGCGAAGCGCAGGGCTGCTGCATCGCGACGAAGGTGCCTTGGCGGTTCATATTATTCCTGAACCGGGGAATAAGTAAGATTACCTAGACCGAGCCCCGGCTCTGACGGCGAGGGTCCGTCGGAAAAGCAAAATCGCTTCAAAACAGGCGATTGATTGCGTATTTATACGGAATAGTATCCTAAACGGCGTCGCGCCGAATTCGGCCGGCCGGGAGCGGGAAAATTTCGGATGCGCTGTTCCGCATGACGCGGGATCAGGTTGCGAGCAGGATCGCGGCCGATCCCCAGCGGCCGTGGCTTTCGGTGGCGAAAGGCTGGCGGAGCGGACTCCTGATCGCCTGCGTCTCGGTCGGCGTCGCGGCGACGCTGCGGGCGCTGCTTCAGAACATCGGCCATTTTCACTATCTGCCGCTGCTTCCCGCCGTCATGGTCGTGGCGCTCATGGCGGATCGCCGGGCGGCGGCGGTCGCCGTGGCGCTGTGCGTCGCCGTCGACCTTGTCCTGACCCGCAGCGAACAGACGGACGCCATCGTCCAAGCCGTCGTCTTCGTCGTCGTCGCCGCCGTCGTCGCCGAACTGTGCCGCCGCTTCGCCGAAGCCGTCGAGGCGCTGCGCGACGCGCGCGACGCCGTCGATCTCGTCCAGTCCCCGCGCGAACAGGGTCCGAAAGACCAGCCTCACGGCGTCTGGCGGCTGAACGCGATGGGGGAAATGGCCGCGACCCTGGCGCATGAACTGAACCAGCCGCTGTCGGCCGCCGCCGTCTATCTGCACGCCGGCCGCCGCGACGCCGCCCTGGCGGGGCCGATGGGCGACAGCGTCACCCGCTCGCTGGATCTGGCCAAGACCCAGATTCTGCGCGCCGGCGACATCATCCGGCACATGCGCGAGCGGATCTCGACGGGCGACCACGCCATCCGGCCCGAGCGGGCGTCGTCCCTGGTGGAGGAGATGGCGCCCGTCTTCGCCATGATCGGCCGAGACGCGGGCGTGACCATACGGTTCGACATCGACGGCGAGGATGACCACGTCATGGCCGACCGCATCCAGATTCAGCAGGCCGTCTCCAATCTGGTGCGCAATGCGGTGGACGCCGTGAACGGTCGGGCCGAGCCGCTGGTCCTGATCGTCGGCCGTCGCATAGGATCCGAAGCCTACGAGTTCCGGGTCGAGGACAACGGCCCCGGCATATCGCAGGACCGGATCGACCAGATCTTCCGCCCGATGGCCACGTCCAAGACCGGCGGCATGGGCCTGGGCCTGTCCGTCACCCGCTCCATCGTCGAGAGCCACGGCGCGACCCTCAAGATCGACCGCAGCACTCTGGGCGGCGCCGTCTTCGCCTTCCGCCTGCCCCGCGTCACGGAGGCAGAGACCTCATGTTGACCCCCTATTCGGTGTTCATCGTCGACGACGACGCGCCCATGCGGGACTCGCTTTTGATGCTGTTGCGAGGGGAGGGCTTGCGCGCCCGCGCCTTCGTCGGCGCCGCCGACTTCCTGAACGCCCTGCCGGACGACCGCTACGCCTGCGTGGTGACCGACGTGCGGATGCCGGGCATGGAGGGACCCGAGCTGATCCGTCGATTGCGGTCGCTGCGCGGCGACGCCTGGCCGATCATCGTCATCACCGGCCATGCCGACGTGCCCCTGGCCGTGCAGACGATGAAGGCCGGCGTGACCGATTTCATCGAAAAGCCGTTCGATCCCGACCGCATCCTGGAGTCGGTTCGGGGCTGCATGGCCGCGCTGGACGTGCTGACCGCGGAACGGACACAGCAAGAAGAGACGCAGTCCCGCCTGCTGACCCTGACCCCGCGCGAACGACAGGTGTTCGACGCCCTGATCGAGGGCCGCTCCAACAAGGAGATCGCCCAGGCGCTCGACATCAGCCCCCGCACCGTCGAGATTTTCCGCGCCAAGGTCATGACCAAGATGCAGGCCGGCAGTCTGTCGGTGCTGGTCCGCATGGGCCTTCGTGCGCACGGCCGGTAGCCGCCGCGCTTGCCGTCGCCGGAAATCGTCGCCACCTTGACACCATCATGAGCGACCGGTCCGCAGGTCTGGCCCCCTCGCGCGTCACCGCGGTCCTGGGCCCCACAAACACCGGCAAGACCCATCTGGCGGTCGAGCGGATGCTGGGTCACGCCTCGGGCATGATCGGCCTGCCGCTCAGGCTGCTGGCGCGCGAAATCTATGAGCGGATCGTCAGACAGCGTGGGGCCTCAGCCGTCGCCCTGATCACCGGCGAGGAGAAGATCGTCCCGCCGCGCCCGCACTATTTCGTCTGCACCGTCGAGGCCATGCCCCTGGAGCGGTCGGTCGAATTCCTGGCCATCGACGAAATTCAGCTGGTCGCGGACCCTGAGCGCGGCCACGTCTTCACCCAGCGGCTGCTGCACGCGCGCGGCCGGTTCGAGACCATGTTCCTGGGCGCCGGGACCATGGAGCCGCTGATCCGCCGCCTGGTCCCGGACGTGGAGATCGTGACGCGCGACCGGCTGTCCACCCTGTCCTATGCCGGATCGAAGAAGCTGACCCGCCTGCCCCGCCGCAGCGCCATCGTCGCCTTCTCCACCGACCGGGTCTACGCCATCGCCGAACTGATCCGGCGCCAGAGGGGTGGGGCGGCCGTGGTGATGGGCAGTCTGTCGCCCCGCACCCGCAACGCCCAGGTCGCCCTTTATCAGTCGGGCGAGGTCGATTTCCTGGTCGCCACCGACGCCATCGGCATGGGGCTGAACATGGACGTGGACCATGTGGCCTTTGCGGGCTTGCGGAAGTTCGACGGGCGCCGGACCCGCTGGCTGCATGCCCATGAGATCGGCCAGATCGCCGGGCGGGCGGGCCGCCACCTGCGCGACGGGACGTTCGGCGTCACGGCCGAGGCCGAAGACCTGGACCCGGACCTCGTGGAGCAGGTGGTCGAGCATCGGTTCGATCCGGTCGAGGCGGCGGAATGGCGCAACGCCCGTCTGGACTTCGACACCCTGCCCGACCTGTTGCGGTCGCTGACGGTGACGCCGGGCCGGTCGGGCCTGAGCCTGACGGCCGAGGCGCTGGACGAGACCCTGCTGCGCCGCCTGATCAAGGACGAGGAGATCGCCCGCATCGGCCGATCGCGCGGGGCGATCATGCGGCTGTGGGAGGCGTGCCAGCTGCCGGACTTCCAGAAGACGACGCTGGACGAACACGCCCGTTTGGCCAAGGACGTGTTCCACGCCCTGACCGGCAAACGCGGGCGGCTGAACGACGACTGGATGGCGCCGCGCTTCGCCTTCGTGGACCGCGACGACGGCCAGATCGACCAGTTGTCAGCGCGGCTGTCGGCGGTGCGCACCCTGTCCTACATCGCCAACCGGCCCGACTGGGTTCACGACGCGCAAGGGTGGCGCGACAGGACCCGCGCGCTGGAGGATCGGCTGTCCGACGTGCTGCACGAACGGCTGACCGCGCGGTTCGTGGATCGGCGCACCACGGCCCTGATGCGCGCCCTGAACGTGCGCGACGACACATTTGCAGGCGTCGCCGACGACGGCGAGGTGACGGTCGAGGGTCAGGTGGTGGGCCAGCTGGAGGGGGTGCGCTTCCAGATGGAGAAGGGCTCCTCGGCGCTGGAGGACCGCACCCTGCGTCAGGCGGCGGTGCGCGCCGTGACGCCCGAGATCAACCGCCGCCTGGGCCGTCTGGCGTCAGAGCCGGACGAGGCGTTTTCCGTCACGCCCGACGGCGCGGTGCTGTGGCGCGGCGTGCTGACGGCCCAGGTCACGGCGACGCCGCAGGGAGCCGATCCGTTTTCGCCCGCCGCCCGCCTGTTGGGCGATCTGGGTCCGACACCCGCCCGCGAGCGCGCCCAGCGCCGCATCGAGGCCTGGCTGGCGTCCGAGGCGGGCCGGGCGCTGCGCGACCTGCGCCGTCTTCGCCAGGCGGTCGAGACCGGCGCCCTGAAGGGCCTGCCGCGCGGCGTCGCCTTCCGCCTGATCGAGGCCGGGGGCCTGATCGACCGGCGCGAGGTCGAGCGCGATCTGGCGGTCCTGAGCCAGGTGGAGCGCCGCACCCTGAGAAGCTTCGCCATCCGCGTCGGCGTCCATTCCATCTGGCTTCCGGGCCTGCAGAAGCCGCGCGCGCGCCATTTCGCACAGGCCTTCGTCGCCGCCCCTCTGATCCCGGCGACGCCCGACCTGATCCCCGCCCCGGTCGAGACGCCCTCGCCGCGCCTGTTGTCGGCCCACGGCCTGCGGCTGGCGGGACGCTGGCTGGCGCCGGTGGAGACGCTGGAAAAGATGGCCGAGCTGCGCGCCGCCAATCACGGGCGATTGTCGGACGAAGCCCTGACCGAACTCGGCTGGAACGCCGCTCAGGCGAAACAGGTCATCGCCGCCCTGAAGACCGAACGCGCCCGCCAGGCGGACAAGCCCGGCGTCCAGCCCAGGCCGGTGAAGGATTCGCCGTTCGCGGCGCTGGCGGCCCTGACGGAGACGCCGCCCGCGCGGCCCAGACGCCGCCGCCCGCGTCGGAAGGCCAAGGCTTGAGCGAGGACGCCTGCCGCATCGACATCTGGCTGTGGCGCGCGCGGTTCGTGAAGACGCGGGGGCTGGCCGCCGATCTGGTCGAGCGCGGCGCGGTGCGGCTGACGCATCACGGGCGCGAGACGCGGCTGGACAAGCCCAGTCGCGGCGTCCACGTCGGCGACCTGCTGACCTTCGCCCAGAACGGACGCGTCGTCAGCCTGCGCGTGGAAGCCTTGGGCGAAAGGCGCGGACCCGCCGAGGAGGCCCGCGCCCTTTATTCGCTTACAGCCTAAACGGCCTCATGTCGCGCGAAGCGCGGTAGGCCAGGAATGACCTCATGTAGCGCAAAGCGCGGTAGGCCTACTTCTGAATCACGAACTCGCCTTCGATGTGCAGCTTCACCTCGTCGGACACGGCCGGCAGGGCGTAGTTGATGCCGAAGTCCGAGCGTTTGATGGTCGCCTCGCCGTCGAAGCCGGCCTTGTAGGCGCCCATGACGGTGCCGGCGCCGTTGAACTCGACCTCGATGGTGACGGGCTTGGTCACGCCCTTCAGGGTCAGGTCGCCGACTACCATGGCCTCGTTCGGATCGGACGGATCGACCGTCACCGAGCGCGAGACGAAGGTGGCGGTCGGGTGATTGGCGGTGTCGAAGAAGTCGGCGGTCTGCAGGTGGGCCTTCAACCGGTCGTCGTTCGGCGCCACGTCGGTCAGCGGGATGGTGGCGGTCAGGGTCGAGGCGGACGGGTTGGCCGGGTCCAGCTTCAGTTGGGCCTTCACGTTCACGAACTGGCCCGTATAGGTCGACAGGCCGAAGTGGTTGACCGACCAGGTGATCTTGCCGTGGCTGGATTCCAGGTCGTAGTTCCCGGCGGTGACTTCGGCGGGGATCTTGGTCAGGGCGGCCTGGGCGACCACGGCGCCGCCGGCGGCGAGGCTGAGCGCCAGGGCGCCGACAACGGCGTATTTCACGAAGGGAGAGCGCATGGAGGAATCCTGTCGGTGGGATGAATATGCAATCGATACAGTTGCGATTAAGCCCTGCCGTTGTCAAGGCGGACGCGCCGGCCTTGAGAACCGCTCTCGCCTTAAGCCCCGCTGTTGACAGTTGGTTGCGCGGCCGCCATGTCGCAGGCCTCTCGCCCACAGACCGACGCCCGCCCTTCGCCTCATGACCTACATCGTCACCGACGCCTGCGTGAAATGTAAGTTCATGGACTGTGTCGAGGTGTGTCCGGTCGACTGCTTCTACGAAGGCGAGAACTTCCTGGTCATCGCGCCCGACGAATGCATCGACTGCGGCGTGTGCGAGCCCGAATGCCCCGTCGACGCCATCGTCCCCGACACCGAGGACGAGCCGGACGGCAAATGGCTTCAGGTCAACGCCGAATACGCCAAGGTCTGGCCCAACATCACCGTCAAGGGCACGCCTCCCGCCGACCGCGAACAGTACGAGCGCGAGACCGGCAAGTACGAGAAATACTTTAGCCCCAAACCGGGCAAGGGCTCCTGAAGTCCGGGCGCGGGCCCGGCCGGGCCTTGCCGCAAATCCACGTCCGCCTTGTGGACGTTTTGAAATTCCGCAGATTTGTGATAGGTTCTGTTTCATTGGATCGGGCGGTCCGCGAAATCTTCGCGCCGCCCGTGTTTGCGACAGACTCCCGCCCTCACGGGAGCGGCCAGAGGTTTGGTGATCCGTTTCCGCATTTGACGCCTGACAGCCTTCGCCCGACGGATCGTTCCGCCGGCGAGACCCTGTTTGCGTTCGACGCGCCTTCGCTTCGCCCGTCCCTGACCGGGAAAGGACGAATATGACGAGCAAGACTGGTCTGGAGTTCAAGGTTGGCGACGCGGTCGTCTATCCGGCGCACGGCGTCGGCAAGGTGGCGGCGATCGAGACCCAGGAAGTCGCGGGGATGTCGCTGGAGGTCTATGTCGTGACCTTCGACCACGAGAAGATGACCCTGCGCGTCCCGACCAAGAAGGCCGTGACGGCCGGCCTGCGTTCGCTGGCCGCCGACGACGTCGTGACCAAGGCCCTGACCACCCTGAAGGGCCGCGCCCGCATCAAGCGCACCATGTGGTCGCGACGCGCCCAGGAATACGAGGCCAAGATCAACTCCGGCGACCTGATCTCCATCGCCGAAGTGGTCCGCGACCTGCACCGCGCCGACACCCAGCCGGAACAGTCCTATTCCGAGCGTCAGCTCTATGAATCGGCCCTGGACCGCATGGCCCGCGAAGTCGCCGCCGCCAACAAGATCGACAAGGACGCCGCCGTCGAGCTGCTGGCCAAGTCGCTCAGCGCCAAGAAGCCGGTCCCGACCGCCGAAGCGGCCTAAGCTTCGACGTCGAACAAACGAAAAGGCCCCGGAGCGATCCGGGGCCTTTTTGCTGTGCAGATTCCGCCTTCACCCCGTCATCCTCGCTCTGGCGGCCAGGACGACAAACGTTCGGGCGAGCCGCCGCCTCAGAAATACTCGGCGTTGGCCGGGCACTGGGCGGCGAGGCGGCGCGCGGTGATGCTGGCGGGGATATAGGGGGTGCCGCGCACCAGCTGGGCGCCGCCGCGGAAGCTGAAGCTGGTGTCGGTGTAGGTCCCGCTCAGGCGCACGGCGATGCGGCGGCCCTTGCGGTCCTGACACGTGCCTTCGAAGCGGGCGTTTCCATCGCCGACCACGCGGGTCGGATAGGTGCAGCGCCATTTGTTGGTCGACAGGCCGCCGAAGAAGCGGTTGATCTCGCTGGGGCGCACGCACTTCTGTTCGGTGTCGCGCTGGCCCACCGCGCTGGTGGTGTATTCCCAGTAGCCGGGCAGGACTTCGGTCTGGGCCGCCGTCTGGGCCGGCGCCAGGGCAGGGGCGGCCAGCAGCACCCCGCCGGCGACGACAGGCGCCAGGACGGCCAGACTGCGAAGGGGCAGGCTGCGACGGGGCAGGCTGCGACGGGGCAGACGATCGATCAGGGTCGGACGGGACATGGCGGACTTCTGTTCATCTGTGGTCTTCATCATATGGCCCATAGGCCGCGTCATTTGAATGACGCCTGAACGGGCCGGTTCCCTGCCGTCCAGACTCGGCGGAGTCGCATCGGCCAAGACTCGGCTTGACGCCCACGCCGCTGATCCCTTATACGGCCCCCTCTCGCGCGGGACACCCTCCCGCGCGCACTCGTTTCATGCGTTCGCTCCCCGTATCGGGTCGGACGCCGCACCTTAAGGATCTGACGATGTCGCGTCGTTGCGAACTCACCGGTATCGGCCCGATGGTCGGCCACAGCGTGAGCCACTCGAACATCAAGACCAAGCGCCGCTTCCTGCCGTCGCTGAAGACCGTCAAGGTCACTTCGGACGCCCTGGGCCAGACCTTCAGCCTGCGGATTTCGAACGCCGCCCTGCGCACCCTGGACTACAAGGGCGGCCTGGACGCCTTCATCGTCAAGGCCCGCGACGAGCAGCTGTCGATCGCCGCCCAGCGCATCAAGCGCCAGGTCCGCGCCAAGCTGGCCGAGCAGGCCGCCGCCTAAGTCGGGCGACGCAAGCACGATCTGGAAAGGGCCGGCGGCGACGCCGGCCTTTTTCTTTGCCCGGCGCCGGGTCTTGACCGCCGCCCGCTGGAAACGCCGAAAACCCTCCGTCGCGATGAACGCAGGGCCCAGACGCCTGAGAGACGGCGCAAAAGAAAACGGGCGTGGATCGCGTCCACGCCCGCTTCCCTTGTCTCGACTTAGAGGAGCTTGAGGTCCACCGCCGAGGTCTTGCCGCGCTGGTTTTCCAGCTCGTATTCGACCTTGGCGTTCTCATCCAGCCCCTGAAGGCCGGCCTTCTGAACGGCGGTGACGTGCACGAACACGTCGGAACCGCCGCTGTCGGGCTGGATGAAACCATAGCCCTTGGTGGGGTTGAACCACTTGACCGTACCGGTCGCCATGTCTGCGTCTCCGTAAACGCGCTTTTCCAGGCGGATCCCTCTCGAGGTGATCCGACAATCCATCTGGACAGCTCGTTCAGTGAAGGAGCGAGACGCGGGTGTGGACCCCACGCAAAATCCGGATTGCGGCGATGTTGTCACCCGCCTTTTCCGGTCGGTCAACAGCAAAGCGAATCGCGCCCGGCCCAAACACCCTTAACGGCAGACCCCGCCCGAGGCCGCGTCCAGGTGCGGACGGCCCTTGTGCGCAGCCTTGTATTCGGGGCTGGAGCCCATTGGGAAACAGGGCGCACAGCATCGGGGCCGCCTTGCCGATCCCGCCCGTTTCGCGCCGACCGCTGCGGCCCGGTCGACGTCCGGCCGGTCCATCGGCTCCGCCCTTGCTCCCGCGTCAAACCTGGCCCAGTCTCGCCCCATGGGAAAGAAATCCGACGCCTACGACGCCGAGCTCGAACATCTGCAGCTTGCCCTGGTCCAGACCCAGGCGTGGACCATCGAACACGGCTCGCGCGTGGTCATCGTGCTGGAAGGCCGCGACACCGCCGGCAAGGACGGCGCCATCAAGCGTGTGACCGAATACATGTCCCCGCGTCAGACGCGGGTGGTCGCCCTGCCCAAGCCCAGCGACCGCGAAACCAGCCAGTGGTATTTCCAGCGTTACGTCCCCCACCTGCCGGCGGCGGGCGAGACGGTCATCTTCAACCGCTCCTGGTACAATCGCGCGGGCGTTGAGCCGGTGATGGGCTATTGCACGCCCGAACAGTACGCCCAGTTCATGACCGACGCCCCCCGGTTCGAGCGGATGCTGACCGACGACGGCATCGTCCTGATCAAGATCTGGCTGGACATCTCGCGCCAGGAACAGGCCAAGCGGCTGAAGGAACGTCGCGTCGATCCGCTGAAGAAGTTCAAACTTTCGTCCCTGGACGCCGAGGCCGAGGCCCGGTTCGACGCCTATTCCGACGCCCGCGACCGGATGCTGGACGAGACCGACCGCCCCTTCGCCCCCTGGACCGTGATCGCCACCGACGACAAGAAGATCGCGCGGATCAACCTGCTGCGCTATGTCCTGCGCACCCTGGACCACACCGACGCCAAGATCGAAAAGCCCGACCCCGACGTGGTCCTCACCGCCGCCAAGGCCAAGGGGCGGCTGGCGCGGTAGGTTCCCGCCTTCTCCTCATTGCGGTTCTTCGCTGCGGCATGAGGGGAAGACGTCCGCCAGGCCGATCCGATGGATGTCGCGCGACCGGGCGCCGTCGCCGCTTTCGTTTCAACCGCTTACCGCAGCCCCAACCGTTTCCCGTCGCCTGGGTCGGGCGGCGTGCCATCCTTCGGACGACGCCCCGCCCCGGCGGCCGCCAGCGGAATTTCGGACAAGTCGGACTGTTCGGACTCTGTTTTTTCCGCCGCCCCGTCCGACGCCCTGTCCGACGCCCTGTCCGAATCCGTCGCGGCAGGTGACGAACGGCCCCGGAGACCCTACCTAGCGACCATGACCGTTCACGCCGCACCTCCCCCCATCCTCGACGCCGCCGGCGTCGATCCGGACGAAGCCCTGTCCATCCTGAAGGCGGCCCTGACCGGCGCCGACGACGGCGAACTGTTTCTGGAGCGGTCCGAAAGCGAAAGCCTGGTGTTCGACGACGGTCGGCTGAAATCCGCCGCCTATGACGCCAACGAAGGCTTCGGCCTGCGGGTCGTGGCGGGCGAGACCGCCGGCTACGCCCACGCCAATGAAATCTCGGCCGCCGCCCTGCGGCGCGCCGCCGACAGCGCCGCCCTGGCCAAACAGGGCCACGCGGCCCGCGTCGCCGACAGCCCCCGCGCCACCAACCAGAAACTGTATGGCGAGGTCGATCCCCTGGCCGCGCCCGCCTTCTCGGACAAGATCGCGCTTCTTGCCGAGATCGACGCCTGGGCGCGGGCGCGCGATCCGCGTGTGGTCCAGGTGTCCGCCTCTCTGATCGGGGAACGCCGCGCCATCGAAATCCTGCGCGCCGACGACCGGGCCGTGCGCGACATCCGCCCGCTGGTCCGGCTGAACGTCTCGGTCACGGTCGAGCAGAACGGCAAGCGCGAGAGCGCCTCGTCCGGCGCAGGCGGCCGCGCGGGCTTCGAGGAATGGATCGCCCCCGACCGCTGGCAGGCCCAGGTGGACGAGGCCCTGCGCCAGGCCCTGGTCAACCTCGACGCCGTCGACTGCCCGGCCGGAGAGATGGACGTGGTCCTAGGCGCCGGCTGGCCCGGCGTCCTGCTGCACGAGGCCATCGGCCACGGCTTCGAGGGCGACTTCCACAGGAAGGGCTCGTCCGTCTTCAACGGCATGATGGGCAAGCGCGTCGCCGCACCGGGCGTGACCGTAGTGGACGACGGCTCCATCGCCGGGCGTCGCGGTTCCCTGTCCGTCGATGACGAGGGCACCCCCACCTCGCGCACCGTCCTGATCGAGGACGGGATCATGGTCGGGCTGATGCACGACCGACTGTCGGCGCGTCAACTGGGGGTCGCGGCCACCGGCAACGGCCGGCGCCAGTCCTTCGCCCATATGCCCATGCCGCGCATGACCAACACCTTCATGGAAGGCGGCAAGGATTCCAAGGCCGACATGATCGCCAATACGAAGCGCGGCCTCTACGCCGCCAACTTCTCGGGCGGCCAGGTGGACATCACCAACGGCAAGTTCGTGTTCCAGTGCAACGAGGCCTATCTGATCGAGGACGGGGTGATCACCGCCCCCGTGCGCGGCGCCACCCTGATCGGCGACGGGGCCACGGCCCTGACGAAGATTCAGATGATCGGCGACGACTTCGCTTTCGATCCCGGCGTCGGCGTCTGCGGCAAGGCGGGTCAGGGCGTGCCGGTCGGCATCGGCCAGCCCAGCCTGAAGATCGGCGGCCTGACGGTCGGCGGCACCGCCGTCTGACCGCGTGCGGAACCGGATCGCGCGACCGTGAGTTTCCCCGCCACACTGGAGAGGAGACACCCCATGCCCACAGAACGCACGGTCGAACACCCTGACGGTCGCGTCGAGCGCATCACCGAAAACTCTGGTCCCACCGTGGTCGAACGGCGCGGCAGCGGCATGGGCGCCGTTGTCGCGTTGATCATCGGCCTCCTGGCCATCGTGGTGATCGGCTATTTCCTGATGAACATGAACCGCAACGACGCGATCGAATCCAACGCCGTCGCCGGCGCGGCCGAAAGCGTCGGCAACGCCGCCGACAACATCGGTCAGGCCGCCCGCGACGCCGTTCCGCCGGCCCAGTCTGCGCCGGCCCGCTAGGTAGACATGCCTAGGGCGCGGGCGGGCGCCAGTCGGGGCCCAGGGGCTCCAGCCCGTCCCGCGCCAGCCGGTCCAGCAGGCCGTCCGCCTCGGCCAACAGGCGCAGCGGCGCGATCGCCAGGGTGACGCCCGGCTCGGCCAGGGACCGGTCAACGGCCTGGGTCCAGACTTCGCGCAGCCGCGCCGACTGGCCCATCACCGACCAGTAGGAACAGGCGCTCACCGCCTGCTCCAGCGGCGAGGCCACGACGGCCTGAACCCGTCGCCGCCGCCAGTCCTCGGCCCGCTGCGCGCCCGCCTCCGGTCCGGCCTCGGCCGCCGCCACCGCCGCGACCATACAGCCGTCATAGGCTTCGGGCGGGGTGGTCAGGAAGCGGTCGATGATCTCGTCGCCCCGGAACACGCCGACAGGTTCGGCCGGCTTGCGACCCGCCCGCGCCGCCTTCCTGACGACCTCCGACACCGGCCGCGCCCGCCGGGCGTAGCCGCCCTGCTCCATCAGGTCCGACGACAGCATCAGGAAGCTCTGACGGCTGGGGCCCTGGCCCGTCACCCGCTCCAGCCGCGCCTCCAGCGCCGGCGGCAGATAGTCGGCGCTGGTCCGGTCGTCCGGCAGGCGCGTCAGGGTCCGCACCCGCCAGATCACCCGCCCCAGGTCCGCCAGCGACGCCCGTCCTTCCACGGGGAACAGCACCCGATCCGCCCGCTCGACCGCCGAAACCAGGGCGTCGGTGCGCCACTCCATATCGCGCGGCAGGCCGTCGATGGCGCCGACCAGGATCAGCACGCTGTCCCCGCGCCGCACCTCCCACATCGGCCCCTCGATCCGGCGCGCGGTGACGACGATGTCCTCCACCGTCTCGGCCGGCGCTTCCTGCGCCGCCAAAGGCGTCGCCGTCGCAAGGAAAACCGCAGCAATGATCAGTAGATGATTTCTCATTACATGACGGTAATACACTTTACTGTATTCGACGTAATGAAATCCCTGTAATGATGTCGTCGATTTAATCCACCTTGCCGCCTTGTAACTGGAGAACAGGGCTACGCCCCGGCACATCTCCCTTCGACAAATCGAGGGGAAATCGATGACCAAGACTTTTCTGATGGCCGGCACGGCCCTGTTCCTGACCGCCGGCGTGGCCTTCGCCGGCGAGGCGCCGCAGGTGGCCGAGGCGCCCGTGCCGACCGGCCCGACCAGCCAAGCGCCGCTGTCCGACGCTGCCCAACGCGGCGTCCTGGTCTTCACGCCCGATTTCTTCACCGCCCAGCGCCCCAACACCGCCCTGGACATGGTCAACCGGGTGCCGGGCTTCTCGGTCGACGACGGCTCGGGCGCGCGGGGCTTCGAAGGCGCGGTCGGCAATGTGCTGATCAACAACAACCGCCCGGCGTCCAAGAACGACTCCGGCTCCAACGTGCTGAGCCGGACGCCGGCCGGTCAGGTCGAACGCATCGAGCTGATCCGGGGCGGGGCCGCCGGCATCGACATGCAGGGCTTTTCGGTCGTCGTGAACGTCATCCTGAAGAAGGAAAGCAGCCGCCAGTCGATCCTGACCTGGAACACCACCCAGTTCGAAGGCGCGGGCCAGGACCTGTACGGCGGCAGCTATCAGTTCACCGCCCGCAACGGCGACCGCAGCTGGGGCGTGACCCTGTCCGACGGGATCAGCATGAGCGATTCCAACGGTCCCGGCCGCACGATCCGCCGCAACGCCGCCGGCGTCGTGATCCGCGACGAACTGACCGAGCAGGACGGCTATGGCGGCGGTAACTCGATCCGTGGCGCCTATGCCGGACCGCTGGCGGGCGGCAAGATCGACCTGACGGCCCGTTACGGGATCAACGACTGGCACGGCTCGAACCTTAGCCGCTCGGCGGCGACCTTCCGCGAAAGCCTCGACGATCAGGATTCCAAGGGCGGCGAGTTCGGCGCCACCTGGACCCGCGCCCTCAGCCCGCGCTTCAACCTGGAAACGCGGTTCATGCACGAGTTCGGCAGCTGGGACGGCCTGTCGACCTACAATGTCCGGATCAACGGCGCGGACGCGCCCGAGCAGCGTTTCGCCTATTCCGGCGACAATTCAGAGACCATCCTGCGCGCCATGGTGCGCCAGGAATGGTCGCCCAAGCTGACGGTCGAGACCGGCGCCGAAATCGCCTACAATATGCGCCAGACGGATCAGGCCTATAGCGAAGGCGGCGTCGCCATCCCCCTGCCCAGCGCCTCGGTCAAGGTCGAGGAGACGCGCGGCGAGGCCTTCTCCAAGGGCACCTGGCGGGTGCGGTCGAATCTGACGCTGGAGGCCGGCCTCCGGCTGGAAACCTCGACCATCAGTCAATCGGGCGACGCCGACCAGGAAAAGAGCTTCTTCTTCGCCAAGCCGCGCCTTCTGGCCACCTGGACGCCGCGTCCGAACAACCAGCTGCGTCTGCGCTTCGAGCGCGAGGTCGGGCAACTGGACTTCTCGGACTTCGCCGCCTCGGCCGACCTGAACTCCGAGAACGTCTATGGCGGCAACGTCAATCTGGTGCCCGAGCAGCGCTGGATCTCGGAAGTGGCCTACGAACGTCGCTTCTGGGGCGAGGGCATCGTCTCAATCGGCTATCGCCACGACCAGATCGTCGACGCCATCGACCGCATCCCCCTGGCCGACGGCCTGTCGGCGGTGGGCAACATCGGCGACGGCACGCTGGATCAGCTGTCGCTGAACGTCACCCTGCCCCTGACCAAACTGGGCGTGCCCGGCGCCCGTTTCACCTTCAAGAACGACTGGAATAAGACCGCTGTCACCGATCCGACGACGGGGCTGGAGCGGCCGATCTCCGGCGTTCGCGCCTCCCAGGCCAATGTCGGCTTCGAGCAGGACATCGCCAGCTGGAAGCTGCAGTGGGGCGTCAACTGGCTGCCGCGCCTGGGCCAGGGCAACTATTCGCCGGATCAGGTGTCGAAGTGGAGAGGGGCGAACTATTTCGAGTCCTTCGTGGAGTACAAGCCCAGCCCGACCCTGTCGCTGCGCGCCCAGCTGAACGTCTGGAACGACTTCACCCAGACCCGCACCGTCTTCGCCGACCGCCAGACCCGCGCCGTCCTGTTCACCGAGGACAGCGAAGTCGATCCCCGCACCTTCGTCTCGATCCGGGTGCGCAAGACCTTCTGACCGGGGCTTCGGCGCTAAAAGAAAAGGGCGGCTTCCGCGTGGACGCCGCCCTTTCCTTTTGATCGATCCGTCTTCTGGATCAGCCGACGGTGGAGGTCCGCGGCGCGGCGATGTTGCCGTCTTCCTGACCTCGATCGGTCAGATCGGGGCCGGGATGGTCGCCGCCGCTGTTGGCGCCATGCGACCAGCCCTTGATGAAGAAGCTGACCACGATGAAGGCCACGCCGATGCCCATGCCCCACATCCCCAGCATGCCGAACACCTCGAGCGAGGTGCGCAGCGCCGCGCCGGGGTTCAACACCTGACCGCCCACGGTTTCCGTTCCGGCCAGGCCGGCGATCCAGCCGCCGACATATTGGGCGATGGAGCTGGCCAGGAACCAGACGGCCATCATGAAGCTGACCACCTTGGCCATCGACAGTTTGGTGATCTCCGACAGGCCCACCGGCGACAGGAACAGCTCGCCCGTCGTGTGGAACAGATACAGCAGGCCCAACAGGATCAGCGGCATCTGGAAGGCCGAGTTGGCCATGCCGGCGCCCCACACCACCACCATGAAGCCCAGCCCCACCTGCAACAGGCCCAGACCGAACTTCATCGTCGGATTGGGATCCAGATTGCGCTTGGCCAGGAAGGCCCACAGCGCCGCCATGATCGGCGCGAAGATCAGGATGAAGCCGGCGTTGAACGACTGGGTCTGGGCGGCCGTGATGGTCGAGTCGATCCACAGGCCGCTGGGCGTGATGCCCGCCGCCGCCAGCTGCGCCGGCGTCCCGACCGTCATGCCCAGGAACTTGAAGGCGTGCGGGGTGATGGACAGGTCCACGTTCCGGTCGGCGAACAGGTTCAGCGAGGTGCCGGCCTGTTCGAACAGGGTGAAGAAGACCACCGAGCCGAAGATCAGCACCAGGGCCAGCATCATCCGCTCGCGCTGGGCCTTGCTCTCGCAGACCTTGACGATGACGTAGAGGATGAACAGCAGCGAGGCGACGGTGGCGGCGCCCAGCACCCAGCCCACCAGGGCGTTGCGCTGAACCATGAACCAGACCACGCCGACGCCCAGGATGCTGGCCAGATAGATCGACCATTCGCGGTTGATCGGACCCAGGACGGGCTTCTTCAGATCAGCCTCGGCCGGCGGCTCGCCCTTGCCTTGCAGCAGGGGCTTGCCCAGGACGAAGACGACCCAGCCCAGGGCCATGCCGACCCCGGCCAGGCCGAAGCCCGCCCACCAGCCGACCGTCTGGCCCAGAAGACCGCACAGGACGGCGGCCCAGAAGGCGCCCAGGTTGATGCCGTAATAGTAGAGGGTGAAGCCGGAATCGCGTCGCGGATCGCCCTGCGGATACAACTGCCCGACGATGGTGGAGATGTTCGGCTTCAGGAAGCCGACCCCCATGATGATCAGCGAAACCGCCAGATAGAAGACGTTCACGCCCGCCATGTCGCGGGTCGTCTCGATCTTGTAGTCGGCGGTCGGGATGACGGCCGGCAGGGTCGAGGTCGCCGGCAGGCCCTGTATGGCCAGGCCGTTCTCGGCCGGTTCGAACTTGTACTTCTGGCCGTCGATGACGATGGCCACCTCACGCGCCGCGCCGCGGCCTTCAGCGTCGATCTGATAGGTCTGGCCCGCATAGGTCAGGGTTTCCGTCGCCGGACGTCCCTCGAAGGCCATCATGCCGTGACCGGCGACCAGCAGAAGGGCGCCGAAGGCCACGGCCTTGCGCGTGCCGATGAAACGGTCGGCCATGATGCCGCCCAGCAGGGGCAGCAGATAGACCAGCGAGGTGTAGGAGCCGTAGGTCGACCCCGCCAGGGCGTCGTCGAACAGGAAGTGCTGCGTCAGGAAGAAGATCAGAATCCCGCGCATGCCGTAGTAGGAGAACCGCTCCCACATCTCGGCGAAGAACAGGATGATCAACCCTTTCGGATGGTTCTTCAGGATTTGAAGAAGCACGGGAACGCCCGTGGCGAGGGTGATGACCACCCCCAGAAGAATGACGATATTCATGCCTACCCTTTGTCATCGGGACCGTTCCGGTCCTCGGTCGCATTGAGAGGAGGCGAACGCGCGCCTCCCCGCCCCCGTGGCGAAGGGGTGAAAAGACCACCGGGTCCGTTGGTTTACAAGCGCTAACGCGACGTGACCGGTGGTCGCGGCGGCGCGCGCAATGAATTTACAACCTATGGATGTTTCACTTGGCGCAACCCCTGCAATGAAGGAGGCCGCCAATCCGGCGCGTGTTCATTATGGGATTTCGCCCCTTGTCCTTGCGACCGATCCGCCGATCCGACCATGAGGGGCTGAACCGCCTTCATCGCGCGGTGGGCTGGCCCGAGCGGTCGCCGGCGGGCTGGCGCTGGCTGGAGGACAATCCCGCGCGCCGGGATCTGGATGCGCCGATGGGCTGGGTCGTGACCGACGACGGGGATGAGCCGGCGGCCATGCTGGGCAATTTCGTGCAGCGGTTCCGGCTGGGCGCGCGCGCGCTGCACGGGGCCACGGGCTTCTCCATCATCGTGCCGCCCGAGCGCAAGGGCGCCAGCCGAGGCCTGATCCGCGCCTTCCTGGCCCAGCCGGGCCTGTTCGCCCGCTACACCTTCAACGCCAACGCCCGCTCGGCGCCGCTGTACAAGCTGTTCGGTCTGAAGCCCTGGCCCGACGCGACCCATGATCTGAAACTGTCGTGGATCGTCGATCGGTTGGCCTGCGCCCAGGGGCGGGCGTTGCGTCACCTCCTGGGGCGGACCTCGGCCGATACGGCCGCTCGGCTGGGCGAAAGGTTGATGAACCGGCGCCTGTTCCAGCCCGAGGCGTTGCGCCTGCCCCCCGACATCACGCCGCTGCGCGACCTGTCGGACGGATCGCCCTACGCGGACTTCTGGCGCGCCCTGTCGCAGGAGGATCGCCTGCTGGCGGACCGCAGCCCCGAGGTTCTGCGCTGGCGGCTGGCCGATCCCGACCTGACGACGCCGCCCGTGCTGCTGGCCTGCGTTCGGGACGGTCGGATCGTCGGCGTGGCCCAGGCCCTGATGACCAAGACCAGCCTGATCGAACCGCCCTGCCTGGATATTCTGGACCTGATCGCCCTGAACGACGCGCCCGACGCCGTCGCCCGGCTGGCCCGATGCCTGATCGACAATGCGCGGGGCCTGGGCGCGGCCAAGGCGCGACTGCAGATGGCGACTCCGGCCCTGCTGCAGGCTCTGGGCGACCTGGGCGAACAGGCGCGACGCGAGGGCGGCTGGGGCCACTGTCACGCCATCGTCGACGATCCGGCGCTGGCGGCCGCCTGGGCCCCCACGCCGTTCGACGGCGATTACGGCGTCTGTTCACGCCCCGTCCCCTTGCCGCGCGTCCGGCGCGGGACGGTTCGGGCGGCGACGCCCGCCGGCCGGGTTTCCAAGGCCTAGAGGGCTTGGGACCTCAGGGTCGGGCCTTCAGTTCGTCGCGGATCTCGATCAGCAACTGTTCGGTTGCGGTCGGGGCGGCGGGGGCGGCGTCCGGCTCGGCCGCCTGCTGACGGCGCAGCTTGTTGATCAGCTTCACCATCATGAAGATGACGAAGGCCACGATCACGAACTGGATCAGCACATTGATGAAGGCGCCGTATTCGATGACCGCCGGCGCCCCCTTCGGATTGGTCGGATTGACCGGCAGGGTGATCTTCAGATCGGCGAAGTCGATTCCGCCGATCAGCCAGCCGATGGGCGGCATGACGACCTGATCCACCAGGCTGGTGACGATCTTGCCGAACGCCCCGCCGATAATCACGCCGACGGCCAGGTCGACGACATTGCCCTTGACGGCGAACTCGCGGAATTCCGACAGCAAACCCATGACGCTCTCTCCAGTGTCGTATCGTGTGTGCGGCTTCGCGTCAGGCGTCGCCCGAGGCGTTCAGCCGCTCGCGCAGCTCCTTGCCGCTCTTGAAGAAGGGCACGGCCTTGGCCGGAACTTCGACGGTCTCGCCGGTGCGGGGATTTCGGCCCGCGCGCGCCGGGCGCGACCGCACCGAAAAGGCGCCGAAACCGCGCAGTTCGACCCGCCCGCCCTCGGCCAGGGCGCCGGTCATCTTGCCGAGGATGACGTTCACCAGCCGCTCGACCTCGGCGTGGGTGAGATGCGTGTTCTCCGCCGCCAGTTTCTCGATCAGTTCGGACTTGATCATCAGGCCCCCTTGCCAGCGTCCGACCGGCCGGGCATCGCCCGCCGCCGTCGGAAGGTGGCACCCTAACGCCCGGCGCGCGCATGAAAAAGCCCCCATCGACACCGCAACGCCCCCATGCGGCGCATTTCGTCGCCCATGAAGCAAGAAAAAGGGCGGCGGGATGTCTCCCGCCGCCCTTCGACAGCCTGCCCCTGCGGGCGAAGCCTTACTCCTTGGAGCCGGCGTTCTTCAGCGCGGCGCCCAGGATGTCGCCCAGCGAGGCGCCCGAATCGGACGATCCGAACTGTTCGATGGCTTCCTGCTCGTCCTTCATTTCCAGGGCCTTGATCGACACCGAGACGCGGCGCGAGGCCTTGTCGACGGCGGTGATCATGGCGTCGACGCGGTCGCCGACGGCGAAGCGTTCCGGACGTTGTTCGTTGCGGTCGCGCGACAGGTCCGACTTGCGGACAAAGGCCGTGACCGGCGCGTCGTCTTCACCGAACTTGACCTCGATGCCGCCCGACTCGATCGCCGTCACGGTGACGGTGATCTGCTGGCCGCGACGATAGGTGTCGCCCTCGCCGATCGGATCGCCGCCCAGCTGCTTGATGCCCAGCGAGACGCGTTCCTTCTCGACGTCGACGTCCAGGACCTTGGCCTTGACCATCTCACCCTTGCGGTAGCGCTGGATGGCTTCCTCGCCCGACACCGACCAGTCCAGGTCGGACAGGTGGACCATGCCGTCGATGTCGTTGTCCAGGCCGATGAACAGGCCGAACTCGGTGGCGTTCTTGACTTCGCCCTCGACGGTCGAACCGATCGGGTGGTTGGCGACGAAGGCGTCCCACGGATTGTCCTGCGCCTGCTTCAGGCCCAGCGAGATGCGGCGCTTGGAGGCGTCGACGTCCAGGACGACCACGTCCACTTCCTGAGAGGTGGAGACGATCTTGCCCGGATGGACGTTCTTCTTGGTCCAGGACATTTCCGAGACGTGCACCAGGCCCTCGACCCCGGCTTCCAGCTCCACGAAGGCGCCGTAGTCGGTGATGTTGGTGATGCGGCCCGTGTACTTGGCGCCGACCGGATACTTGGCTTCCACGCCGTCCCACGGGTCCGACTGCAGCTGCTTCATGCCCAGCGAGATGCGTTGGGTGTCCGGGTTGATCTTGACGATCTGGACCTTGACGGTGTCGCCGACGGCCAGAACCTGCGACGGGTGCGAGACGCGCTTCCACGACATGTCGGTGACGTGCAGCAGGCCGTCGATGCCGCCCAGGTCGACGAAGGCGCCGTAGTCGGTGATGTTCTTGACCACGCCTTCGCGGATTTCACCTTCTTGCAGCTGGCCGACCAGCTCGGTGCGCTGTTCGGCGCGGGCTTCTTCCAGGATGGCGCGACGCGAGACGACGATGTTGCCGCGCGGACGGTCCATCTTCAGGATGGCGAAGGGCTGTTCCTTGCCCATCAGCGGGCCGACGTCGCGGACCGGACGGATGTCGACTTGGCTGCCGGGCAGGAAGGCCGAGGCGCCGCCCAGGTCGACGGTGAAGCCGCCCTTGACGCGGCCGACGATCGCGCCGTTGACCGGCTGACCTTCGGCAAACACGACTTCCAGACGGGTCCAGGCTTCTTCGCGGCGGGCCTTGTCGCGGCTGATGACGGCTTCGCCCAGGGCGTTCTCGACGCGCTCCAGGTAGACCTCGACGTTGTCGCCGACCTTGGGCAGCTTGGCGTCTTCGCCCTGGCCGAATTCGCGCATGGCGATGCGGCCTTCGGTCTTCAGACCGACGTCGATGATGACGATGTCTTTTTCGATGCCGACGACGCGGCCGTGAACGACCTGGCCTTCGCCGAAGTCGCGGCCCGACAGTTGTTCGTCGAGCAGGGCGGCGAAATCGTCGCGGGTAGGATTGAGGGTGTCAGTCATGGAGCTGAGAAGCGTCCTGTAGGGGCTAGGGCGCGCGACCGCATGGCCCCGCGCACGGTGGATGTCAGGAAGGGTAGTCGGTCGTCAGATGCGAGGCCGGATCGACCAGAACGCCCGCGGAAGCCGAGGGTGGGTGCGTTGGATTTGCGAGGGAAGGATCAGAGATCCTGTTTCGCGCGCGCCGCCTCGACGATACGGCGGGCCGCATCGAAGGCGGCCTCTATACCCATGTCGGTCGTATCCAGCAAGACCGCGTCTTCGGCCTGGACCATCGGGGCCGCGCCGCGCCCGGCGTCGCGCTCGTCGCGCCGCTGGATGTCGGCCAGCATCGCCTCGAAGGAAATGTCGATCCCGCGCGCCGTCAGCTGCTTCCAGCGGCGGGTGGCCCGCACCTCGGGCGTGGCGGTCACGAACAGCTTGGCCGGGGCGTCCGGGGCGATGACAGTGCCGATGTCGCGCCCGTCCAGCACCGCCCCGCCCGCCTGGGCCGCGAACGCCTGCTGCAGGTCCAGAAGCGCAGCCCGCACGCCGGGAAAGCCCGCGACACGGCTGGCCGCCTCGCCCGCCTCGCCCGTGGTCAGGCGCGGATCGTCCGAAAGGCCCGACGCGTCCAGGCCGCGCGCGGCGGCGGTCGCCGCCGCCTCGTCGTCCAGCGAGCCGCCGTCCTGCAGCACCTTCAGCCCCACCGCCCGATACAGCAGCCCCGTGTCCAGGTGCGGCAGGCCGTAGGCCTTGGCCAGACGCGCGGCGATGGTCCCCTTGCCAGAGGCGGCCGGTCCGTCGACGGCGATGATCAGGGTCAAGCAGGTCTCCGCAGCGCAGGTCGCGCCTGTTGAATCGTCGTCCCGAAGGCGCGGGAGGGCGCACCAGATAGCGAGGATTGTCGCACCGATCCAGCCGCCGCCCCTAAGCCGTCCTCATCCGCCCCGTCCGAACAACCGCCTCAGGGCGATTCCCGCCAGCAGGATCGCCATGCCCGCGCTGATCAGGATCGCCGTCGCATAGAAGACGATCAGGCTCCAGAACATCATCGGGCGTCGGGCTAGATCGACGTCCGGCCCCTTGCGGTTGTTCAGCACCCCTATGTCCAGACCGTGCAGCACCTCGCGCGCGCCGATCACGCAGCCCCAGCCGATCAGGCCCGCGACCGCCAGGGCCACGAGCGCCCCAATCCAGCCGAACCTGCCCCGTCCGTTCACGTCCAGTCCCTCCACCGCACCAGCACCAGAACGGCAAAGGCCGCCAGTCCCAACCAGATCACCGAGGCGACGGCGTTCAACATCAGAGTCGAATAGTAGAAGACATCGCCATCGGCGCGCAGATGGACCACGCCCTGCCGGCCCTTGATCGCACCGCTCGCCAGACCCGACCAGACGATCCAGCCCGTCCATGCGGCCCCGCCCAGGCAGACCAGAAGCGCCAGAACCGCAAGGCCGCGCCGCAGGGCCTCGCGCATCCGCATCAGGCGATCCGGCCGCCCAGCCCGTTCATCATCGCGACGAAGCCGGGGAAGCTGGTGGCGATCATTTCGGGGTCCAGCACCGACACAGGCTGTTCGGCCGCCAGACCCAGGACCAGATGACTCATGGCGATGCGGTGGTCGTGGGCGGTCGCGACCGTGGCCCCGCCACGCACGGGTCCGCCGGCGACGAGGAAGCCTTCGGCCTCCTCCTCGACCTGAACGCCGCAGGCGCGCAGACCGTTGACCATCAGGGCGATGCGGTCGCTTTCCTTGACCCGCATTTCGCCGACGCCGCGCATGACGGTGACGCCCTCGGCAAAGGCGGCCGTCGCCGCCAGGATCGGATATTCGTCGATCATCGAGGCGGCGCGATCCTCGGGCACCACCACGCCCTTCAGTTGGGAATGGCGGGCGGTCATGTCGCCGACGTCCTCGCCCCCGGCCTGGCGGCGGTTATGGATGGTTAGGTCGGCGCCCATTTCGATCCAGGTGTCGAACAGGCCGGTGCGAAGCGTGTTCAGCATCACCCCCTCGACCGTCACCTCCGATCCCGGCGTGATCAGGCCCGCCGCCAGCGGGAAGGCGGCCGAAGACGGATCGCCCGGAACCGCCACATGGGTGCCCTTCAGCGGCTGACGCCCCTTCAGGGTGATCGTCCAGCCCTCGCCCCGATCCTCGACCAGAACTTCGGCGCCGAAGGCCCGCAGCATCCGCTCGGTGTGATCGCGGCTCTTTTCGGGCTCGGTCACGGTCGTCACGCCCTCGGCGTTCAGCCCCGCCAGCAGGATGGCCGACTTGATCTGGGCCGAGGCCACCGTCTGCACATAGTCGATCCCCTTCAGCGCCCCGCCGGTCAGGGCCACCGGCACCCGATCCTCGGCCGCCAGCCAGCCGAAGCGCGCGCCCATGTCGGCCAACGGCCCCGTCACCCGCTTCATCGGCCGTTTGCGAAGGCTGGCGTCCCCATCGAAGGTCGCCGTCAGCGGATAACCCGCCGCCGCCCCCATCAGAAGGCGCACCCCGGTTCCGGCGTTGCCGCAGTCGATCACGGACAAGGGCGTCTTGAACCCGCCCGCGCCGACGATGCGCCATTCGCCCTCGCCGGTCCGCTCGACCTTGGCGCCGAACGCCTCGACCGCGCGGGCGGTGGCCAGGACGTCGTCGCCCTCCAGCAATCCTTCCACCGTGGTCACGCCGGACGCCATGCCGCCCAGGATCATCGAGCGGTGCGACATCGATTTGTCGCCGGGCGCGCGCACGGTCCCGGCAAGCGGGGCGGAGCGGTGGGCGGTCAGTTGAGAGGTCATCTTGGCCCGCTTCAGGCTGGAGGACGGACAGGCGCGCGGGCGGCGCGTGAAGATGGCTTTTGACAGCGGCCCTAAGGGGTGGCAAGGGACCGCCCCGAATTCAACCCGTTGAAAGCATCCCACCGTGGCCAATCCCGAACTGGGCGCCAAACAGGTCTGCCCGAACTGCCAGGCGAAATTCTACGACCTGAACCGCCGCCCCGCCCACTGCCCCAAATGCGGCACGGACTTCGATCCCGAAGAGGCGCTGAAGCTGCGCAGCCGTCGCGCCCGTCCCGGCTATCCGTCCGACGACGAGGACACGGAAGACCAGGTCAAGGACAAGTCGGCCGACGGCGAAGAGGACGAGGAAGAGGACGTCCGCGCCCCGGAGATCGACGAGGAAGGTCATGAGCCGATCCTGACTCCGGACGACGACGACGATTCCCCGGCCGACGCCTCGGAAGAATCCGGCATGGGTTCGACCGACGGCGACGACGACGATCTGCTGGCCGACGATGACGACGACTCCGTCCCCTTCATCGAGGACGAGGACGACGACTCCCTGGAGGACGAGATCGCCAAGCCGACGCGCGACGACGACTGATGCTTTTTGGGGTGCGCCTATCGCGCTTCGCGCTGCTTGAGGCGCGGTAGGTTCAGCCTTCCGGGTAGCCCTTTCGCCTTGAAAAGGCTTCCGATTTTCACCCCTGGAAGCGGAGTGAAAATAAATGTCGAAACGGGCTTGATCGCAGAAAAGGCCTGACATAGTTTCCGCCGCCTCGCCGGGGGCCATCGCAAGATGAACCGGGCGATCCAGACCGCAAGGTCCGGGGCTTTAGCTCAGTTGGTAGAGCGCTTGCATGGCATGCAAGAGGTCAGCGGTTCGACTCCGCTAAGCTCCACCAGTTTCCTGAAACCCGGTTGCGAAAGCAGCCGGGTTTCTTTGCATCTGGACCTTGGACGTCTGGAACCTTGGCCGTTGGCCGAACGCTTGGGAGCCATGTCCGTTTCCATCGACAAATTGAACCTGGCGGCGCTGGAACAGTCTCAGGTGCTGCGCGTCGCGGGGATGAAGCTGACCCTCGGCGGGCTGGTCAGCGCGGCCGTGATCCTTCTGATCGCCTTCGCCGCCAGCTGGCTGGTGACGCGCGCCCTGCGCCGGGTGCGTGAACGGGCCGAACGCAGCCGCCAGGCCCTCTATCTGCTGGAGCGGCTGGCCAGTTACGCCATCATCGTCGTCGGCGTCATGTCGGCCCTGTCGGCGGCGGGGGTGAACCTGTCGTCCCTGGCGGTCTTCGCCGGCGCCCTGGGCATCGGCGTCGGCCTGGGCCTGCAAGGGGTGGTCAAGGAGTTCGTCTCGGGCCTGTTCCTGATCTTCGACCGGATGGTGTCGGTCGGCGACTATATCGAGATCGAGGACATCGGCATCCGCGGCGCCATCATGGAGATCGGTCCCCGCGCCACCCGCGTGCGCACCAACGACAACGTCAATGTCCTGGTGCCCAACTCGCGCTTCATCGAACAGCCCGTGACCAACTGGACGCTGAAGGGCGATACGCGCCGCATTCACGTCCCCTTCACCGTGGCCTATGGATCGGACCGGGGGTCGGTGCGCGACGCCGTGCTGAAGGCGGCCCAGGCCAGTCCCTTCACCCTGCCCGAGACAGAGGCGAGAAAAAGCCAGGTCTGGCTGGTGGCGTTCGGCGATCGGGGGCTGGCGTTCGAACTGGTGGTCTGGCCGACGCGCGAGGCGGTGAAACGCCCCGCCGCCATGCACGCGGCCTATACCTGGCTGATCGCCGACGCCCTGGATGCGGCGGGCATAGAGGCGCCGGTCAGCCAGACCGACCTGCGGCTGCGCAGCGCCTTTGGCCTGGAGGGCGACGCGGCCCTGAAACGGTTGGGCTATGGCGAGGGGCCGCCGCCCGCCGCCGTCGGTCCTGACAGCGGCGTCCGCACCGCCAACGACGCCGCCGACGACGTCATGGCCACCGAAGACGACGAGGAGACGCCGGAGACGACGCCAGCCCCGCCCTCGGGTCGTCAGGCCGGATAGGCCGCCTTGGCCTTCTGCCGCCAGGCGTGCAGCAGCGGCTCGGTATAGCCGTTGGGCTGGTTCACCCCGTCGAACACCAGGGCGCGCGCGCACTGGAAGGCCAGGCTGGCGTCGGGATCGGGCGCCATGGGCCGATACAGCGGATCGCCGGCGTTCTGGGCGTCCACCTTGGCCGCCATGCGCAGCAGCGCCGCCTCGACCTGATCGGCGGTGCAGACGCCGTGCAGCAGCCAGTTGGCCATGTGTTGCGAACTGATCCGCAGGGTGGCCCGGTCCTCCATCAGGCCGATGTCGTGGATGTCCGGCACCTTCGAGCAGCCGACGCCCTGATCGATCCAGCGCACCACATAGCCCAGCAATCCCTGGGCGTTGTTGTCCAGCTCGGCCGTCACCTCGTCCTCGGACCAGTTGGCCCCGTTGGCCAGGTGCGGCGTCAGCAGGGCCTCCAGCCCCGGCGTCGGCTGTTCGGCGACGGTCTTGCGCACCGCGAAGACGTCCACGGCGTGATAATGCAGCGCGTGCAGGGTCGCCGCCGTGGGCGAGGGCGTCCAGGCGGTGTTGGCGCCGGTCTTCGGGTGGCCGATCTTCTGCTCCAGCATGTCGGCCATGCGGTCGGGCGCCGCCCACATCCCCTTGCCGATCTGGGCCTTGCCCGACAGGCCGCATTCCAGGCCGATGGCGACGTTCCTCGCCTCATAGGCCGCGATCCAGGCGCTGGACTTGATGTCGGCCTTTCGCACCACCGGCCCGGCCTGCATGGCGGTGTGGATCTCGTCGCCGGTGCGGTCCAGAAAGCCGGTGTTGATGAAGACGATCCGGTCCTTCACCGCCTCTATGCAGGCCGCCAGATTGGCCGAGGTGCGCCGCTCCTCGTCCATCACCCCGACCTTGATCGTGTGGCGCGCCAGACCCAGCAGATCCTCCACCGCATCGAACAGCCGATCGGTGAAGGCGGCCTCCTCCGGGCCATGCATCTTGGGCTTGACGATATAGACCGACCCCGTGGCGCTGTTGCCGAACCCTCCGAGACCCTTGATGTCGTAAAGCGCGATCAGGCTGGTGACGACGGCGTCCATGATCCCTTCCGGCGCCTCGGACCCGTCGGGCAACAGGATGGCCGGCGTGGTCATCAGATGGCCGACGTTGCGCACGAACAGCAGCGACCGCCCCTTCAACGTCACCGCCGATCCGTCCGGCCCGGTCCAGGTCCGATCCGGCTCCAGGGCGCGGGTCAGGGTCTTGCCGCCCTTCTGGAAGCTTGCCGACAGATCGCCCTTCATCAGCCCCAGCCAGTTGCGATAGGCCGCAACCTTGTCGGCGGCGTCGACGGCGGCGACCGAATCCTCCAGATCGACGATGGTCGACAGGGCCGATTCCAGCACCACGTCCGCCAGGCCCGACGGATCGCCCCGCCCGACCGGATGGGTCCGGTCGATCACCAGTTCGATATGCAGTCCGTTGTTCTTCAGCAGGATGGACGTGGGCGCCGCCGCCTCTCCCGAAAAGCCGACGAACCGGGACGGGTCCTTCAGGGCCGGCGACAGGGCGCCGTCGATCACCGACCAGCCGGTCACATCCGCGTGCGATCCGTCCGCCAGCGGCGCGGCCTGATCCAGAAACGCCTTGGCCCTGGCCACGACCCGCGCGCCGCGCGCGGCGTCATAGCCGGCGCCCGTCGGCGGATCGCCCAGCGCATCGGTCCCGTAGAGCGCATCGTACAGACTGCCCCAGCGGGCGTTGGCGGCGTTCAGCAGGAAGCGCGCGTTCAGCACCGGCACCACCAGTTGCGGCCCGGCCATGTGGGCGATCTCTTCGTCCACCCCGGTCGTGCCGACCGTGAACGGCGCCGGCTCATCGGCCAGATAGCCGATCTGGCGCAGGAAGGCGGTGGAGGCGGCGACGTCATACGGCTGGCCCTTGCGGGCGCGATGCCAGTCGTCGATCTGGGCCTGCAGCCGGTCGCGCGTGGCCAGGAGGGCGCGGTTCTGGGGCGCGAACCGTTCGAACAGCGCCGCCGTCCCCGACCAAAAGCCCGCCGCGTCCAGACCCAGGCCCGCAAGCACCTCCTGCTCGATCAGGGCGATCAGTTCGCCCGCGACCTTCAGCCCGGCGCGATCTTCATGGGTCGTCATGGCGGCCTTTCCGGGCCCGAACCGAGCCCTTGTAACAATGCGTGATCAGCTAAGCCAAGGCGGCGTCGGTCCGCAAGGGTCACGTCGCGTCAGCCGTGTCGCTTTGTGAACAAGGCTTGCCGTCCAGACTTGCGACGGGGCGCGAAGACGTCATGATCGCCGTCATGTCCCTGCGTCGCTCCCTGGCCCTTCACGCCCCTCTGTACATCGCCCTGGTCGTGACCGGTCTGATCGCCGCGCTGGCGCCGATCGGCGGCGACGAACTGAACCGGTTGGCGATCGGTTGGGACGTAGGCGCGGCGGTCTTCGTCGGGGCCACCCTTTATCGTATGGCGCGCGCCGAGGGAGCCGACGCCATTCGGCGGCGCGCGGCCGCCCTCGACCAGACAGGTCGCCTGATCCTGCCCCTCAGCCTGCTGGCGGCGTCGGCCAGCATTGTCGTGGTGATCGGCGAGGCGATGCGGGGCGGCGCCTCGCCGATCGTCAGCGGGCTGTTGTCGTTGCTGACGGTGGCCCTGTCCTGGACCTTCATCCAGCTGATCTTCGCCCTGCATTACGCCCACGCCTTCTATCGCGCCGACGTGGACGACCAGGATCACGGCGGTCTGATCTTTCCGGGCGAGACCGAGCCGGACTACTGGGACTTCCTGCACTTCTCGCTGATTATCGGCGTGGCGTCCCAGACGGCCGATATCCAGATCGCCGACCGGAAGCTGCGCCGCCTGGCCAGCGTCCACAGCCTGACGGCCTTCACCTTCAACACCGTGATCCTGGCCCTGACGGTCAATCTGATGGTCGGGCTGCTGGGCAAGTGAGGCCCGTCGTCGGTGAGGATTGCTTAACCGCGTCCGTGAACGGGACTGCAAGCGCCGGCGCCTAATGTGGGTCCACGGACGACATCGCGTCCGCCCGTTCGAGCGTATTGCCCATGCTGTTTCTTCTGAACGACGTCGTGTTCGATCTGGACGAAGCCTGCCCGGTCACGCCCGCCGACGCCCGTCGGTTCGATCGGCTGGACTTCGACTATGTGCTGGCGCTGGGCTGCGAACTGTTCGCCGAAGACCCGCTGATGCACCGCAACGATCCTGAGCGGGCGCGCCGTCTGGCCTGGCTGATCGCCGACCGCAGCCCGGACGTGAACGCGGCCCTGTTCGCCGCCCCCGCCGCCGCCTGCGATCCCGACCTGGTCGAGCCGCGCTTCTGCGCCCTGCCCGCCGCCGTCATGGACCAGCTTCAGGCCAAGGGACGTCGCCTCAACGCGGTCGCCGCCGACCGCGCCGTCTGGAACCGCATGGCCGCCTGACCGGCGGCGTGCAGCCTGCCTACATCAGCCCGTTGAAGACGACGTGAACCAGCGTCGCCACAGCGATGATGAAGCCGAAACCGATCATGAGGCCCACGGCCGGATGCAACGGTCGCCCGTCGCGGCGTGTGTGGGCGACACGGTCCTGAGGATGGATCACAGCCATCGTTCGTTTCCCTTCCCTATGACCAGGTCGCCTTGGGTGTCCAAGCCGCCCTGGGCCGGCGTCGGGCTCTAACGGCCCGATCCTCTCGACGACCGGAGCATGACTCCGATAACCTCTCTTGGCGAGGGGTTATCGACCGATCGACACAGGCGTTTGAACTGGACCTGCTCCACTCCAGGCTGCAAGACTGCCGCGGGGTTGAATGGGGAGCATGCAAGGTGAAGAGACTTGCGTCGAGCGCCACGCTGGTTTGGGGAATGGTTATCGCCCTCGGCGCGTCGGCGGCGAAGGCGGAGTGGAAGCGGGCGGAAACGCCGCGCTTCATCGTTTACAGCGATGGCGATCAGGGCCAGTTGCGCGACGCGGCTTTACAATTGGAGCTGTTCGAAAGCGCCATGCGAATGGCGCACCGGATGGACCCATCCGGAAAACCCGCCCGCCGGATCGCCATCTATCTGGTGCGCGACCAGGCCGCCTTGAAACAGGTGGAGCCTGAACTGCGTGACGGGGTCGCCGGATTCTACCAGGCGACGGACGACGATATTTTCGCACTGGCAATCCGCGAACGGCGCGATCAGTCCACTCTACTGCACGAATACGCCCACCATTTCATGATGGGTTCGCTTACCGGAGGATTTCCGGCCTGGTTCGTCGAAGGCTATGCGGAGTATTTCGCCAACGCGGAAATCTCATCCCGGCGCGTCGTGGTGGGCGGCGTCAACCGCAACAGCGGCGAATGGCTGAACTACGCCAGCTGGATGCCGATGAATCTGCTGCTGACGCGCCGGCCGTTCGAATTCTCCGACTCCAACGCCGTAACCTCCTACTACGCCCAGTCCTGGCTTCTGGCGCACTGGTTCATATCGGACCCGGATCGGCTCAGGATGTTCTATGCCTATATGGCCAACCTCCGGCAGGGTCAGGAGCCCGTCGCGGCTATGGAAGCCGCGGTCGGCATGCCGATCGGTCGGTTGGAACGTGTGCAGCGGGATTATCTGCGCCAGAATTTCCGTGTCCAGGTCGCGACCAGCGACAACTTCCCGCGCCCGGACGTGCAGATCGCCTCTCTGTCTCCTGCCGAAAGCGATCTCCTCCTGTCAGGCCTGCGCCTGTCGTCGACCTTCGGCAAGGACGACGCCTTGTTGGCCGATATTCGCCGCAGGGCCGCCGCCTATCCCGACGACCCGTTCGCCATTCTGTTGTTGGCCCGTGCGGAACTTCGCCTGGGTGACAGGGCGGCGGCAAGGCGTCTGCTTTCGGCACGTCTGGATGAGGCGCCGGAGGATGCTGTCGCCTTGCGTCTCATGGGGGAAGCCGTCTGGGACGACGCCAAGGACAACGCCTCGGACCAGTTGACGCTGGTGCGCGAGGCCAGAGGCTATCTGGCCAAGGCCTACGCTCTTGAGCCGGACGACTATCGCACCCTCTATCTGCTGGCGGAGACGCGGCAGGTGTCTCCCGACTTTCCGTCGGACAACGATGTCGAGACGCTGCTCGCCGCGCTCGACCTGGCCCCGCAGTCGGCGTCGCTGAGGCTCTTCACCGCCCAGGCGCGCGCGAAACGCGGCGAGTATGACGCCGCAATCAACCTGCTTCAGCCCCTGGCGTCCAACCCGCACAGCAGTGGCGCGACCGTCTTGGCGCGCGGCCTGATCACGCGATACCAGCAGGCCATGGTCGAAAAGCCCTCCAACGAGGATGCAACCGACGATCCCGCACCCTCTGCCGGGTGACTTTCGGCGCGGGGCGGGGTAGTCGCGCGCCATGTCCTCATTGACCCTGCCCGAAGAAGCCGCGCGCCGGCGGACGTTCGCCATCATCGCCCACCCCGATGCGGGCAAGACGACCCTGACCGAACACATCCTGTTGGCCGGCGGGGCCATTCGGGCGGCGGGCGCGGTGCGGGCGCGGGGCGAGAACCGGCGCACGCGGTCGGACTGGATGAAGATCGAGAAGGAGCGCGGGATTTCCGTCAGCGCCTCGGTCATGACGTTCGAGCACGACGGCAAGATGTTCAACCTGCTGGACACGCCGGGGCACGAGGACTTTTCGGAAGACACCTATCGTACCCTGACAGCCGCCGACTGCGCCATCATGGTGCTGGACGCCGCCAAGGGGATCGAGCCGCAGACGCTGAAACTGTTCGAGGTCTGCCGCCTGCGCGACATTCCGATCATCACCTTCATCAACAAGCTGGACCGCGAGGCGCAGGACCCGATGGCCTTGCTGGACGACATCGCATCGCGCCTTCAGTTGGACCCTGCCCCGATCTGGTGGCCGGCCGAGAGCGGCAATCGCCTGCGCGGCATGGTCGAGGTCGGGACCGGCCGGTTCCAGCCCTATACCCGCAAGGCCGCCGGTTCGGCCGAAGACCCCGAACACCCCGCCGCCCTGCCGCTGGATCAGGCGGCTCAGTATTTCGAGGCGGGCGAGCAGGCTGATCTGGCCGAGGCGGTCGAACTGGTCGAGGGCGGCTATCCGGCGTTCGACCGGCAGGCCTTTCTGGAGGGCCATATGACCCCGGTGCTGTGGGGATCGGCGCTTCGCCACTTCGGCATCGACGAACTGCTGAAGGCCATCGGCGACTGGGCCCCGGCGCCCAAGGTCATGAAGGCCAGGAAGGAATTCCCGCCCGAGACCCGCAACGCCCCCGCCCCCGTCGAAACCGAGGTCGAGCCGGGATCGAACGAAGTCACCGGCTTCGTCTTCAAGGTCCAGGCGAACATGGACCCCAACCACCGCGACCGGATCGCCATGTTCCGCATGGCGTCAGGCGCCTTCAAGCGCGGCATGAAGCTGAAGGTGCAGAACACAGGCAAGTCGCTGTCGGTCAACGCCCCGATCATGTTCTTCGCCTCGGACCGGGAACTGGCCGACGACGCCTTTGCGGGCGACGTGATCGGCATTCCGAACCACGGGGTGCTGCGCGTCGGCGACAGCCTGTCGGAAAGCGGCGTGGTGCGGTTCGCGGGCCTGCCCAACTTCGCGCCGGAAATCCTGCAACGGGTCCGGGTCAAGGACCCGCTGAAGGCCAAACACCTGAAGAAGGCGCTGGAGGGTCTGGCCGAGGAAGGCGTGACCCAGCTGTTCCGGCCCGAGATCGGATCGGACTTCATCGTCGGCGCCGTGGGCCAGCTGCAGTTCGAGGTCATGGCCGACCGACTGGGCGAGGAATACGGTCTGGACGTCGTCTTCGAACCCAGCCCCTACGCCGAGGCGCGATGGATCGGCGGGACGGAGGCGGATGTCGAGGATTTCTCAGGAAAATACCGCCCGCAGATGGCGCGCGACATCGACCAGGCCCCCGTCTTCCTGGCCAAATCCAGCTGGGAGACCGGCTATGTCGGCGAGCGTTTCCCCAAGATCGCCTTCACCAAGACCAGGGAACGCGGCTGACCTTGGCCATATCGCCTTCCCTTCGCCACGCGGCGGCGCCATGGTCCGCCTGAGGTGAGGCGCAACCGCGCCGGAGAGACGATGATCGCACTGCTCGCCCTATCCAGCCTGGCTCTGGCGTTTCAGGCCACGCCCAGCGTCGGTCTGACCTCCTACGAGGAGGCGGTGCGCTGCGCCGGCGTGACCCAGGCGGCGTCCGAACTGGAGGGCGGCGAGAGCCGTCAAGGGCGCGCCCTCTACGACGCGGCCCTGTATTGGTCGCTGGCGGCCATGCAGGCCGGCGGCGCCTCTGGCCGCTCGCCCCAGGCCGCCGAGGCCGATCAGACCCGCGCCCGTATCGCCGCCGTGCGCCAGTTCAACACCGACGCCCGCGCCGCGCGCTCCGCGCTTCAGGCGTGTCGGCTTCGAACGCCGAACCTGGGGTGATCCGCCGCGCCCGAAGACATTGTCGATAAAGCCAAGTCGAACCCGCGCGGCGGCGCTGCGTTTGCAATGGTGATGCGAAGGGACGTCCGCCGTCCCGAAGCGGGATGACAGAGGTCCAGCGTATGTTCGAATTCGGCCGTGATCTTCGCAAAATCTTCGCCCAGGCGCGCGAGAGCGAAGACCTGGGCTGGGTCGAGCTGATCGGCGTCGACCTGTTGAAGATCGAGGCGCGTCGGGAGGCGACCGACGCCGGCCGCGTGTCCTGCCCTCGCCCTTTCCAGACCGAATGCCGCGCCGCCGCCCTGTGGCGCGACCACGCCCGCCGCACCGGCGCCGCCGACAGCCTGGCCCGCGCCGACCGTTGCGCCGACAGCCTGGTCCGCACGGCCGTGGGCGACGAACAGATCGCCGTCGCGGCCGTCTCGCGCGCGCAGGGTCTGATGCTGCGATTCGACCTGTGTGGCGACCCGGTCCATCTGGATCGCGCCCTTCAGACGGTGAACGCCGTCGCGCCGCCGCGAAAAACCCGACCGGCGGCCGCCCTGTCGGCCGTCCACGCTCGGATCAGCGCTCGCCGGGCCCGCGTGTCCGGCGAGCCCGAGGCCCTGTTGGACGCCGCCGCCCTGATGGACGTCGCCCGCCACGCCGGAGCGACCGAGGACGTCGATCTGCGCATGGACGCCGCCATGCTGGCGCTGGAGGCCGGGGTGCTGCAACGCGACGTACGCCTGCTGGACCAGGCCGGGCGCGACCTGGGCGAACTGGTGGAGGCGACGTCCCCCGATCATCGCCCGTTGACGCGGGCGCGCGCCCTGGCCCTGTGCGGCGCGGGGCTGGCGGCCCTGGCCAGCGTCGCCGGTCATGCCGAGGCCCAGGTGCAGGGTCGCATCCTGTTCGACGCCGCCGCCGACCAGTTCACCCCCGACCACAGTCCCCTGGACTGGGCCGCGATCCAGACCCTGCGCGCCGGCGACGACGCCCTGCCGATGATGGTTCTGGTCCAGGCCGAGACCCTGACCCAGGGCCAGGGGCTGATCGTCGGGGCCCTGGCCCGCGAACGGCGCGGCGCGCGCGAGGTCGCCCTGGCCGAAACCCTGGGCGATCGGGCCGGTCTGGACACGCTGGAACGACGTCTGCACGCGCGCATGGCGACGGCCGCGCCCCTGGACTGGGTCGCCGATCAGCTCGTCATGGGCGAGATCATGCTGGCGCGCCGCCGCCTGGGCGGCCCGGAACCGCGCAGCCTGGGCCTGATCCTGGCCGAGGCGGCCGGCACGGCGCGCGAGATGGGCGTGACCGTGCTTGCCGAACGCGCCGCCGCCCTTATGGGGCGCGGCTGACCGCGTCTCAGCCGCCCATGGCCACGAAGGCGCCGTTCAGGAAGCCGGGCTTGCCGTAGGCCATGCGCTGGCCGTCATCGGCCAGCACGCGGCCTCCGGCGGCCTCAAGAACGGCCTGGCCTGCCGCCGTGTCCCATTCCGAGGTCGGGCCGGTGCGCGGATAGGCGTCGAATCGCCCCTCGGCGATCAGACAGAATTTCAGCGAGGAATCCGTGCCCTGCCAATGGGCGCAGCCGTGACGGGCGGCCAGACGCGCCGCCTCCTCGTCCGTGACGCTGTGGCTCAAGAGGGCCATCCCCTCGGCCGGCCGGTCGCGCACGCGGATCGGCCGCCAATCCTCGCCCGCGTGGGCCTCGCCCGCCTGAAGAGCGCCGAACTGCCGGCGGAAAGCGCCGCCTTCGGGACGGTCGCTGCGCCAGGTCGTCGCCGTCGCGGGCGCCGTCACCACGCCCGCCACCGGATAGCCGGCGTGCATCAGGGCGATATTGACCGTGAAGGCCTCGCCCCCGCGCACGAAGCCGCGCGTGCCGTCCAGGGGATCGATCAGCCAGAACCAGTCCTGAACGGCGGTCGGAGCGCCGTCGGCGGCGACCGCCTCCTCCGCCACCGTCTGCACGCCGGGATAGAGGGTCTCCAACCGCTTCAGGATCAGGGCCTCGGCGGCGCGGTCGGCCTGCGTCACGGGGCTGTCGTCGGCCTTGGTCTCCACCGCCGTGTCGACCCGCCAATAGGGCAGGATCAGGCGCGCGGCCTCTTCGGCGATGTCGGCGATGGCCAGGGCCAGGGCGCCGGACTTCAGATCCTGGGCAAGGCGGTCGGTGTCGGGGGTCTTCATCGGCCGCTCGATAGACCATCGCGGCGGTTCCATGAACCGGCAAATCACGTCACGCTCGCCTGAGACACGAACTGTGACCCGAGCGCGCCAGCCATCATGATCCCGACCGACGCCGATCCCGCCGCCCCGCTCGATGCGCAAGCCTCCGGCTTGACTGCGTCCGACCTGCCGGTCGACGGCCCCGATCTGGCCGCCTTCATCGCCGGCAAGCTGTGCCACGACTTCATCAGCCCTTCGGGCGCCATCGTTTCCGGCCTGGACCTGATGCGCGATCCGACCGCCCAGGACATGCGCGACGACGCCCTGGCCCTGATCGAGCAGAGCGCCAGGAAGATGGTCGCCCTGGTCCATTTCGCCCGCGTCGCCTTCGGCGCGGCGACCGCCAGCGAACGCTTCACGGCGCGTGAACTGCACGATCTGGTGGCCGGCATGACCGATGGCGGCCGCGCTGCGCTGGACTGGCGCATCGCCGACGGCGAATTCTCGAAGCCCCAGGCCCGCGCCCTGGTGAATCTGGCCTATCTGACGGTCGGCGCCCTGCCCATGGGCGGAAACGCCGTAGTCCAGGCGCGCGCCGAAAACGGCCGGCTGACCATCGAGGGCGTGGCGGACGGCGCCCGCGCCCGACTTAAGCCCGAGGCCGTCGTCGGCCTGAAAGGCGAACGCTTGACCGGGGGCCTGGCAGGCCAGTGGATTCAACCCTACTGGCTGTGGCTGACCGCGACCCAGGCGGGCGGAACCCTGGACCTGACGGTCGAGGAGGGGCGGGTCGTCCTGACCGCAACCCTACCCGCCTGACGCCGTTTCCCAACGACTCGTTAACTGGGGTCTGGGATAGTAAAGGAGCCTGCGCCGGGCCGAAGCGGCCGCGCCGTTCGGGAGCCGAAGTTGGATTTCAGAACCTGCCTGATCGTCGACGACAGCCGGATCATCCGCAAGGTGGCCCGTCGCATCGTCGAGGGTCTGGGCTATGAGGTCGACGAGGCCGCCGACGGCGCCGAGGCCCTGGCCTATTGCACCGGCGTGATGCCGGACGTGCTGCTGATCGACTGGAACATGCCCGTGATGGACGGAATCAGCTTCCTGCGCCGCCTGCGCGCCCTGCCGGACGGCAAGCGGCCCAAGGTCCTGTTCTGCACCATCGAGACGCGGCCCGACCGCATCGCCGAGGCCCTGGCCGCCGGCGCCGACGACTATGTGATGAAGCCGTTCGACGGCGAGATCCTGCAGTCCAAGCTGGTGGAGGTCGGAGCGATCGCCGCATGACGCCGGAAGACTTCGACAAGCTGCAGGCCATCATGTCCACCCGCGCCGGTTATCGACTGACGCGGGATCGCATCCACCTGGCCGAGCACCGGCTGGGGCCGATCGCGCGGCGCGAAGGCTACGCCAATGTCGAGGCGCTCCTGGCCAATCTGTGGGCCAATCCGGTCGCATCCCTGGGCTGGGCCGTGATCGAGGCCCTGCTGAACGCCGAGACCTGGTTCCGTCGCGACCGCGCGCCGTTCGACGTCTTCGAAAACGAACTGCTGCCTGCCTTGAGCCGGGTGCGGCCCGATGGGATCGTCAGGGTCTGGTCCGCGGGCTGCTCGACCGGACAGGAAGCCTGGTCCCTGGCCATGTGTGGCCTGGAGACCCGAACCCAGTTGCATCTGGTCGCCACAGACCTGTCCCAGCGCGCCGTCGATAAGGCGCGTTCGGGCCTCTACACCGGCTTCGAGATCCAACGCGGCCTGACGGCGCGGACCATGCTGCGCTGGTTCGAACCGATGGAGGACCAGTGGATCGTCAAGCCGGAATTGGCCGACGCCGTTCGCTTCGGCCGCGCGAACCTGCTGGACGAGCCGGCCGACGACGCCCGCTTCGACATCATCTTCTGCCGCAATGTATTGTCCGACATGGAGCCGTCGCGCCGCGCCCGCGTACTGGACGGATTGGAGCGCCGGCTTGTCGATGACGGCTGCCTGTTCCTGGGCGCCGACGAACGGCTGGAAAGCGACACCGTGGCCTTCCGGGCCGTCAGCGGTCGGCGCGGCCTCTATGTGAAGGCCCCGTCCAGCCTGCGCCGCGCCGCCTGACGACCGGGCCGCGTCGCCGCGTCGCCGCGTCACGCCGCGTGCAATTCCTGCTTCACCCGTTCGGCCAGGGTCTTGATGTCCAGCGGCTTGGGCAGGAAGGACACGCCCGTTTCGTCCTGCAGCAGGTCCGAAAAGTCGCTCTCGGCATAGCCGGAGATGAACATCACCGGCGCGTCGCCCAGATAGGGACGGGCCTTCTTCAGCAGCGACGGCCCGTCCAGTCCCGGCATGATGACGTCGGAAATCAGCATGTCGATCTGGCCCGCGTGCTCCTCGGCCAGAAGCAGCGCCTCCTCGCCGTCGGCGGCCTCGATCACCTCATAGCCGCGCTGGCGCAGCAGGCGGGCGGCGATGCCGCGCACGGCGTCCTCGTCCTCGACGAACAGAATGCGGCCGGCGCCAGACAGGTCGCGCGGCGTCTTGGCCTTGACCTCGACCGGCTGGACCTCCGCCAGTTCCGCCTCGCCGGCCGCCGGCAGAAAGATGCGGAAGGCGGCGCCCGCGCCTTCGATGTTGCTGACCGAGACGTGACCGCCCGCCTGCTGGGCGATCCCATAGACGGTGGCCAGACCCATGCCCGTCCCCTCGTTCACCGCCTTGGTGGTGAAGAAGGGCTCGAAAATCTTGTCCAGCAGTTCGGGCGGCACGCCGGGGCCGGTGTCCGACACCTCGATCAAGGCGACCTCGTCGGTCGGAGCGTTCGCCCAGCCCAGGCCGCGCGCCTCATCGGCGGTCAGGCGGCGGGTGGTGATGGTCACGACGCCGGCGCCCGGTTCGACCACGCCGCGCATGGCGTCGCGGGCGTTGACGGCCAGGTTCATCACCGCCGTCTCCAACTGGCTCTTGTCCGCCAGGACCACCGGCAGGTCGCGGCCGTAGTCGGTTTCCAGCCGCACGTCCTCGCGCAACAGCCGTCTCAGCAGGATCGAGAACTCGCCCACCAGTTCGCCCAGGTCCAGCCGCTCGCGCCGCACGGTCGATTTGCGCGAGAAGGCCAGCAGCTTGCGCACCAGGTCCGCCGCCCGGATCGCCGTCTGGCGGATCTCGTTCAGCCCCTCGTAGGAGGGGTCGCCGACCGGGTGGCGTTCCAGAAGGCCCGACAGCTGAAGCTGGATGGCCGTCAGCAGATTGTTGAAGTCGTGGGCCACGCCCCCGGCCAACTGACCCACCGCCTGCATCTTCTGGGCTTGGGAAAGCTGAAGCTCCATCGATTTCTGGGACGAGACGTCGAACAGCCAGATGCGGCGCCTGTCGCCCTCGGCCGCCACATAGAGATGCAGCACCTTGTCGGGAAAGGCGCGCGCCACCAGTTCGATCGGCCCGGACGAGCCCGCCGCCAACTTGGCCCGCGCCTCGACGACGCCCGCCGGATCGAACAGATGGCCGAAGGCGGCGTCGCGCGCCGCGGCGGGGCCCGTCAGGACGGCCAGGGCCGGATTGGCCTCTTCCGCACGACCGGCGAACAGGTCTTCGCCCGCGATCACGGCGGAACCAAAGGGCGCGCCGGCGGCCATGGCGCGGGCCTCTCCGGTGGAGGCGGCGGCCGACTGGACCGGCAGGACCGGCAGGGGCAGCACCGCCTCGGGCGCCGCGCGCATCAGGAACCGGCCCTCGCCGGCGCGGCCGATCACCACCTCGACCTCCCGCGATCCGATCTGGACGATGGCGTGACCGGGATGGCCCTGCCGCGCCTGGGCGAAGGCCATGTAGAGGGCCTGGGCCGACTTGCCGCGCGGCAGGGCCGTGGTCGCGCCGTTCGCCTCGGCCCAGGCGGCGTTGAAGGCCAGGACCTGGCCCGAATCCCACACCAGGGCCGCCGGCTCGGCCATGGCGTCCAGCAGGTCGACAGCCGCGTCGCTGGACGGCTGGGCGTGGCCCGCCCGGCGAAAACCGAACAGGGCGATCAGGGCGATCAGCGCCAGGGTCAGGATCAGCACCATTCCCGGCGCCGAGGTCGGATTGGCGCGAAAGGCCGGATAGGCCAGGGCGGCGACCACGGTCACGACGCCGAACGCGATCAGGGCCGACAACAGATCGAACGACGGGCGTCGGGTGGACGTCATGCGGCCTCGCGAATCAGTAGGCTGATCATACGCTCAAATCCTGCCCAGGCCTTACCGACGCCGTCGGGACTGGAAGACGAAGCCGATGATCTTGGCGGCGGCGTCGAAATGTTCGCGGGGAATGACCTCGTCCACCTCGACCGTGGCGTAGAGGGCGCGGGCCAGGGGCACGTTCTCGACGATCGGCACGCCGTGCTCGGTCGCCACCTCCCGGATGCGCATCGCCAGGGCGTCGACCCCCTTGGCCACGCAGACCGGCGCCCCGTCGCCCTGGTCGGGCTCATAGCGCAGGGCCACCGAATAGTGGGTCGGGTTGGTGACGATGACGGTGGCCTTGGGCACATTGGCCATCATCCGCTGACGGCTGCGCTGCATGCGGATCTGTTTCAGCTTGGCCTTGACGTGGGGGTCGCCCTCGGACTGTTTGTAGTCTTCCTTCAGCTCTTCCTTGGTCATCCGCATCCGCTTGGCGAAGCGCATCTTCTGCCAGATGAAGTCGGCCCCCGCCGTCGCGCCCAGCAGGATGATGGCCGACACGAACAGCGACATGGCCATGTCCCGCGCCAGGGGCAGGATGGCCATCGGACTGACGGCCGCCAGATTGCCGAACTCGCGCGCATGGGGCTTCAGCACCATCCAGCAAACCACGCAGACGGCGACCAGTTTCAGGAAGGTCTTCAGGAACTGCACCAGACCGTCGGGGCCGAAGATGCGTTTGAACCCCTGCATCGGACTGACCGACGACCATTTGGGCTTCAGCTTCTCGGTCGTGAAGATCAGGCCGGACTGGGCCAGGTTTCCCCCCGCCCCGCCCAGGATGGTCGCCAGCATGACCGCCCCCAGGAAGGGCGCCACGGCCCAGACCGCCCGTACCATGATCTGGGCGCCTGCGCCCGAGTTCAGCACACCCAGCATCTGATGCGGTTCGGCGATGAAGGGCAGCATCTGCTCGGCGATGGACGAGGCGAACCATCCGCCCGCCATCAGTATGACCGCCGCCGCCCCCGCCAGGGACAGGACCTGGGCGACGTCCGGCGATTTGGCGACGTCGCCCTTCTTTCGCGCCTCCTCAAGCTTTCGCGGGGTCGCCTCTTCGGTTTTCGACTCGGGATCGGCGCCTTCAGCCACCGGCGCCTCCCCACGGACCGCCGAAGACGAAATACTCGGCCAGGCGGCGGTAGCGGTCGATGAAGACCGTGCCCAGGGCGCCCAGGCTCAGGGCGAAGATCGACAGACCCAGGATGACGCTCAGGGGCGCGGCGGCGAAATAGACCTGAAACGACGGCATGACCCGCGCCACCAGGCCCGAGGCCACGTTGAACACCAGGGCGAAGACCAGAACCGGCGCCGCCAGCTGCACCCCCAGAAGGAAGCTCTGGCCCAAGGTCCGCACCGCCATCTGGGCGAAGTCCGCCATGATCAGCGGCTTGGCCGGCGCGATCAGTTGGTAGGAGCCGACCAGTCCGCCGATGAACAGGTGATGGGTGTCGGTGGCGAACAGCAGGGTCACGCCCAACAGGGTCAGGAAGGCGGCGATGGTCGTGCCCGGCTGGGCCTGCATCGGATTGGCCGTCTGGGAAAAGCTGAGCGTGGTCTGCAGCGAGATGATTTCCCCCGCCGTGGTCAGGGCCGCCATGAACATCCGCAGCAACAGGCCGATCATCAGCCCGACCACCGCCTCGCGGATGATCCAGCCGACCATGGAGGCCAGGCTCTCGGGCAGGGGCGGCAGGGTGGTCCGCACCACCGGCCAGAGGGCCAGGGTGATCAGCAGCGCCAGCGACAGCCGCACGCGCGGCGGCACATAGGCCTCGCCGATGCCGGGGATCAGCATCAGGACCGCCCCGATCCGGGCGAAGATCAGCCCGCCGGCCCAGACCTGATCGGCGGTGGCGTAAGCCTCCACCTACATCCCCGCGATACGGGCGGCGATCTGGCGCATGAAGCCGCCCAGCAGCGCCCCCATCAACGGCAGGAAGACGATCAGGCTGATGAAAATGGCGATGATCTTGGGCGCATAGATCAGCGTCTGTTCCTGAATCTGCGTCAGGGCCTGGAACAGGCCGATGACCACGCCGACCACAAGGCCCACCAGCAGCACAGGCAGGCACAGCTGGATCGTCAGCCAGATGGCGTCGCGGCCAACATCCAGAACTTCCGCGCCGTTCATCGGCTTAACGCTCCCGCCAGATACTGGGCAGAAAATGCCGACAGGATGGTTAACGGGACGCTAAGAGGTCGGCCCTCACCCCCGGGCCGCCAGGGCGGGTGAAGTCTTCGCCGCCATGTCGGCCGCTCCCATCCCCGCCAGGACGCCGACGAGAAGCCCCACCCCGATGCTGAGCGCCGCGCCCGTCCAGCTCAGGAATATGGGCCAATGCCAGACGGCGCCCACCACGACCGCGCCCGCGAGCCCGGCGCACAAGCCGATCACGGAGGCCGTCGTGCCCAACAGAATCTGCTCCACCAGAAACTGCTTCCAGATATCGCGGCGCACGCCGCCAACCGCCAGTCGCAACGCTATTTCGCGCCGACGAGCCAGGGTCGTGGAGAAGGTCACGCCCGCATATCCCACGACGCAGGCGATCAGGGCGGCGGACGTGATCGTCACGAGAAGCCGGGTCAAAAGGCGCCGTTGAACATCTTGTTCCCGCACCAAGGCCGCCGGATCGTCGAACAGGAACGGCGCCTCGCGCGACAAGGGCACGCCCGCCAACTGGCGCATTATTCGGTCGGCCTCGTACCGGGCGTCCTCCATGTGGACGTCGGGCTCCATGAAAAACGTCAACCAGTCCGCATCGCGCAGAGCAGGAGGCGTTTCGGACGGCGAATCCGCCAGATACCGTCTCGCGGTGGCGAAAGGGGCGATGACCGCATCGGCGAACCGCGCAGCCGGCCGCGATCGACCTTCTCCCAGCACGCCGACGATCCGGCATTGGACGCCGCCGACGGTCAACCGCGAATCGAGCGTCTCGTCGCCGCGCGCCAGTTCTGCCGCCAGGGTCGGGCCGACCAGACACACGCGCGGCAATCCCAGCAGTTCCTGATCGGTGAACCACCGACCGCCCGCCAGGGGCGCATCGATTTCCTTCCGGTAGTCGCCCAGAACGCCATAGACGGGAACGATCCGGGTCTCGCGCGCGAACCGAATCGACGCGACGCCTTCGACCCAGGCCGCGGAGCTCTGGACGCCTTCCAGCGTCTCCAGCAGAACGGTCCGGTCGTTCAACGTTGGCGGACCATGCCGCGAGGGCGCGAACCGATTGGCGCGCACCACCAGCGCCCGACCGTAGTCGCCGAAAGCGAGGCGCTCCATCTGTTTGGAAAAACCTCCCAGTACGGACGCCGAAAAGGTCACGCAGGCCACGGCGACCGCCAAGGAGGTCACAAGCGCGACCGATCGCCATGGACGCGCCGTCACTCCCCATAAGGCTTGACCGAAGGCGCTCAAGCGTCGGACCCGACGATCCGGCCCCGCGCCATGGTCACGACACGGCTCGCGGCCTGGATCACGAGCGGATCGTGGCTTGCGCAGACCACAGTATGGCCCCGCGCGCACAGGTCGTTCAGGATTTCGACGACCCGGATCGAATTGTCTTCGTCCAACGAGGCCGTCGGCTCGTCGCAAATGAGCAGCGGCGGCGAGATGGCCAATATCCGCGCAAGCGCCGCTCGTTGCCGTTCGCCGCCCGACAGGCGTTCGACGGGCTGGTTCGTCCGTCCGCCCAGCCCCATCTCTTCCAGCAATCGCCGGCCGACCCGATTCCGTTCGGCCGCCGGACGGCCGCGATATTCAAGGGCGAGCGTGACGTTCGCCAGGGCGCTGAGGCCGTCGATCAGGCCTGCGTCCTGGAACAGAAAGCCGACCTGCCTTCGCCTGACCTTTTCCCAGTCTCTTGTCGACAGACCGTCGATGGACCGGCCCGCGAGCCGATAACGCCCCCTGGACGCGCGATCCAGGCAGCCGAGAATGTTCAGAAGCGTCGACTTTCCACAGCCCGACGGGCCGACCACCGTCACGAATTCGCCGACTTCGACCGACAGCGAACAGTTCGACAACGCCTGAACCACATCGCCGTCCCTTGCGGGGTAGTCGCGACAGATATCGACGGCTTCGACGATCGCGCCCTCATCGAGACCGCTCATCGGCTCCTCTCACGACGATCACCTCGCCCTTGGAGATGCCGCTCAGGATTTCGGCGTAGTCGCCCGCCTGCGCGCCGATGCGGACCTCTCTCTGTTCCAGCTTTCCATCCTTCAGCAGAAAGACCAACCGCGTTCCGTTCCTAATATGGCGGCCGTACTCCATGCCGTTGGCGGCCGCCCGGACGTAGGTCTCGTTGTTGTTGTATTCCTTCATGAGCTGTTTTCTTTGCGCGTCGGAAAGGGGCGCGACATAGCCGGGCGGGCGATAGGACAGGGCTTGCGCAGGCACGCGCAGGACGTTGCGGGAATCGGCCTGGATCAGTTCCACCGACGCCGTCATGCCGGGCGTCAACACCCCGGCTCGGTTGTCATAACGCGCCACGGCGCGATAGGAGACGAAACGGCCTTCGCGGATCGGCGCCGTTCCGATGCTTTCCAACGTCGCCTGGTTTCGGATGTCGGGAAAGGCGTCGACGGTGAACATGACCTGGCTGTCGGGTCCCACACGGGCGATGTCGGTCTCCGCGATCATGATCTCCAGCAACATGTCGGTGTCGGCGGCTTCGGTCTTGAAGAGCGGCCGCTCGTCCTCGGGCGCGACCCTTTGGCCCACCTTGGCGAGAACCAGCGTCACCTTGCCGTCCAGCGGCGCGCGGACATCGGACGTCTGCGCCTGGGCCGCGACGGACATCAGACGCGCCTGGGCCGCCTGGTGCTGGTTTCGCGCCCGATCCACGGCGGCTTGCGCACGTTGGGTTTCGACCTCCGCCGTTTCCACGGCCGCCGCGCTGACGAAGCCGCCGCGTTGCAGGGTTCGGCGACGGTCGAGGTCGAGACGGGCGGACCGCAGCGCGATTTGCGCCTCCTCAAGAGAGGCCGAGAACGATCTGGCGTTCGCAGACGCTTCCGCCTCGACCGCCGCTCGTCCGGGATCTTCCATGGTGGCCAGCACCTGGCCGGCCCTTACCGTCTGGCCTTCCGTGACCAGGACGGCGGTGATCACCCCCGCGCGGGACGCCCTGACGTCGGCCCCCGCCATGGACATCAGGGCGCCCGTCGCCGGTACGATATCCCTTATGTCGCCGACCGTGGCGACGAAGGTGACAAGGCCCGACTTCGTGGGCGCCTCTTCCTTCCTCGCGCAGGCGACGACGGAGCCCGCCAGCGCCGCCGCCAGGCAGATATTGAGCAAGAGGGTGCGCATCGCTCCTACTGCATGTCCGTCACAAAAGTGACGGCGGCAGGCGACCGCTCCACTAACCGCCATCCGGTCCGCTCCGACACCGCCCATTCGAACTCCGTCGCCGTCAATTCATCCGCCGCAGGCGGCGCCTGCACAGCGGGCAAGACAAGCCTGTATACGCGCACGGGTTCGCCGGAGATGACGCCGTAACCGTTTGCGATCGTTCGGCAATTCACGAACGTCACGGTGATCGTCGTATCCTGGGCGCGCTCTCCGAACTGGCCCGAGGCCGTATAGAGAATGGGATAGGTTTCCTTTTCGCCGACGGACAAGGTCGTCGGGTCCCGCCGGTCCGCCGTATAGGCGATCGACATCGCCGGCCCCGACAGGGGCAGCACGCCCGCCCGGATTCGCCGAACCTCCGGCGGCGTCGCCTGTCCGTCCGGCGTCACGATACGCTCGCCGTATTCCACCACGTCGCCTCGGACGACGCCGATCGCCTCCTCGCGCGTGACGCCCGGCTGGATTTCTCCCTTGTCGTTCGCCAGCGCATAGGTGAATTTCCGGCCAGCTTCAGGCGGGACATAGGCCTGGGCCTTTCCACAATCGCGTGGCGTATAGAAGACCGCCCCATCTCCCGACAATCGCGTCACCGCGGCTGGTTCCGGATTGGTCTTGCCGGGAGACGGCGCATCCACGCATCCCGCGCAGGTCAGAGCGACCGTCAGAACCGCACGTTTCACATCCGCCTCCCGGTTCCGGATTCACTTATCGGTCGACACCTCTCCCCCAGGTCCGCCCGCATCGACACAACGAACGTGGCAGACCATCCGGGCGCCTCACCACCGTAGGAGGAGGCCACACCCGTGTAAATAACCTTCCATACAACTTGAAATCCATCAAGCCGCGGTGGCCGCTGGCGCGATCTGCACCCGTCGGGGCGTTCGTCACCCAACATGCGCCCCCTCCCCTTTCGCCGTCGGCCCCGCTATGTAGCCCGCCATGACCGACGCTCCTCATGCTCCCAAGATTTCCCAGGCCGACGCCGAAGCCGCCGTCCGCACCCTGATCGAATGGGCCGGCGACGACCCCGACCGCGAGGGGCTGCTGGAAACGCCGTCGCGGGTGGCCAGGAGCTATCGCGAACTGTTCCAGGGTTATGAGGTCGATCCGCTCTCCTATCTGGAAAAGACCTTCGAAGAGACGGGCGGCTACGACCAGCTGGTGGTGCTGAAGGACATCCGCTTCGTCAGCTTCTGCGAACACCATATGCTGCCCGTGGTGGGCAAGGCGCACGTCGCCTATCTGCCGACCGACCGGGTCGTGGGCATCTCCAAGCTGGCGCGCGTGGTGCGCGGCTTCGCGCGGCGTCTGCAGATCCAGGAGAAGATGACCTCCGAGATCGCCGAGGCCATCCAGACCGTGCTTCGCCCCCACGGCGTCGGCGTGGTGATCGAGGCCGAGCATTCCTGCATGACCCTGCGCGGCGTCAATGCGCCCGGCGCCAGCCTGTCGACCAGCCACCTGATCGGCGTCGTGCGCGACGATCCCCGCACGCGCGAGGAATTCCTGCGTCTGGTCCGGGGCTGAGGATGCGCGGCCCGCATCTTGCGGGCCAGGGGTCCAAGGAGGCGTTCCCCATGCCCTGGACCCTGATTTCGACCCGGAATGAGACAGTCCGCATCGCGCGCGGCGGCTGGCTGGACGCCCTGCGTTTCATCGTGGCCTTCCTGATCATACTGCATCATTTCCAGGCCGCCGGCCCGATCCCACTGGCGCAGCTCGTCAATCCGATCTTCGAGCGCGGCGGTTTTCTTCTGACCAACTTCTTCCTGATCGACAGCGGCTATGTGCTGATGCGGGTCTATGGGGCGGCGGTGAACCAGCGGCGGATGTCCCCGACCGACTTCTTCCTGAAGCGGTTCCTGCGCGTCACCCCCGCCCATCTGATCATGGGCCTGTCGCTGGTCGTCCTGGTCGTGGTCGGCACGGCGGCCGGCTTCGCCCCTCGCAATCCGGAATGGTTCCGCTGGGACCAGCTGCCGGCCCAGTTGCTGCTGCTCCAGTCCTATGGCGTGCACGGCGGCCTGGGCTGGAACGCCCCGACCTGGTCCATCTCGGCCCTGATCGGCTGCTATCTGTGCTTTCCCTGGATCATTCGCGGCCTGATGCGGCTGGGGCCGTGGGCGGCGCTGGCGGCAGGCGTCGGCGTCTATCTGGCGGCCAATCAGCTGTGCTGGAGCCTTCTGGGCTATCCCGTCTATCAGATGCCGATGGGCTACGGCTTCATCCGCGCCCTGCCGTTGTTCTTCCTGGGCATGTGCCTGGCCTGGTTCGCCCAGAAGGTCTGGATCGCGCCGCGCCTGGCTGGCTGGGCGGGCGTCCTGGCCGCCGTCGGCTTCTTCGCCCTGGAACTGCACGACAAGCATGCGCTGATCGCCCTGACCCTGATCTCCGTCATCATCCTGGCCGCCGGCGCCGTGCCGGTGAAACGCCCATCCAAACTGGTCGAGACGGCGGCCATGGTCTCCTTCTCCATGTTCATCACCAACGAGGTGGTGCGCATCGCTTGGTTCGGCGTGGTCAACGCCGCCAGCGCCAAGCTGGCCCTGTCGACGCCGATCCAATGGGGTCTGTGGGTCCTGGGCGTGATGGCGGCGGTCGGTTTCGCCTTCGCCTTCCACTTCGCCATCGACAATCCGTTGCAGACCCGCATTCGCGCCTGGCTGAAGCGGCGCAGCGGCGGGCGGGCGACCACGCCGACCCTCCAGCCCGTCGTCTCCATCGACGGCTAGACCGCGATGTCCCGCGCGCTTGGCGTTTTCGCTTGCAGCGCCGGCGTTCACCTTTCATTAACCCTCTCGACGGCGTTGAGCCCGAGGTAGGAATGTTCGACAGCTTGTCCGCCGTCGGCCTCAAGGCGCCGGCCGCCCCGACCCCGCCCACCAGCGCCCAGGACTGGACGCCCCGCTATCGGCGCGGCCCCGGCTCCCTGTTCTGCAAGCGCGCGCTGGACATCGCGGTCTCGGGCCTGGTGCTTCTGGCCCTGTGGCCCGCCCTGGTTCTGATCGCCCTGGCCATCGTGCTGGAGACGCCCGGCCCGGCCCTGTTCCGCCAGCACCGCACCGGCAAGGACGGCCGCGTCTTCGTCATACTGAAGTTCCGCAGCATGACGGTGACGGAAGACGGCGACACGGTGCGCCACAGCTTCCGCCACGACCGCCGCGTCACCCGCGTCGGGGCCGTCCTGCGCGCCGCCAGCCTGGACGAGCTGCCCCAGCTGATCAATGTTCTGAAGGGGGACATGTCCCTGGTCGGGCCGCGCCCGCACGCCCTGGCGCACGATCGACACTACGCCGCCCTGCTGCCCGACTACGGCGCGCGGTTCGCCGTCCTGCCGGGGCTGACGGGCCTGGCCCAGGCCTCGGGTCTGCACGGCGAGATCCATCAGCTGGGCTGCATGGCCCGCCGGGTCCAGGCCGATGTCGCCTACGCCGCCGGCTGGTCGTTCCGCGACGATCTGATTCTGCTGGGGCGCACCGTCCCCGTCGTTCTGGCCCGCCTGACCGCCGATTGATCCCAGTATCGGTTTCGGCGTCGGAACCGCTTGATCTGGCCCCGTCTTGCTGCCTTGATCGCCAGCGTCGCCATGATCCGATGCTGGAGTTTCCTCGCGTGTCCGAACCTGAACTCTATCCTGTCCCGGCCGATGTCGCCGCCCGGGCGCACATGGACCGTCAGGCCTACGAGGCCGCCCGTATCGCCGCGCGCGAGACGCCCGACGCCTTCTGGGCCGAACAGGCCAAACGGCTGGACTGGATCAAGGCTCCGACGAAGATCAAGGACGTCTCCTTCAGGAAGGAAGACTTCCGCATCCGCTGGTTCGAGGACGGGGTGCTGAACGTTTCGGCCAACTGCATCGACCGACACCTGCCGCACCGCAAGGACGAGACGGCCATCATCTGGGAAGGCGACGATCCCGCCGACAGCCGCCGCATCACGTATGGCGAACTGCACGCCGAGGTGTGCCGCATGGCCAATGTGCTGAAGGCGCACGGGGCCAAGAAGGGCGACCGGATCACCCTGTATCTGCCGATGATCCCCGAGGCCGCCTACGCCATGCTGGCCTGCGCGCGGATCGGCGCCGTCCATTCGGTCGTGTTCGGCGGCTTTTCGCCCGACAGCCTGAGCGGCCGGATCGAGGACTGCGGCTCCAATCTGGTCATCACCGCCGACGAGGGCCTGCGCGGCGGCAAGCATGTTCCGCTGAAGGCCAATGTCGACGAGGCGCTGAAGAAGGTGAAGGTCGACACGGTCCTGGTCGTGCGCCGCACCGACCGCGACGTGCCGATGACCGAGGGGCGCGACTTCGACTATGGGCTGGAGGCGGCCAGGGCCGCCGCCGACTGCCCGCCCGAGCCGATGAACGCCGAGGACCCGCTGTTCATCCTCTACACCTCCGGCTCGACCGGAAAGCCCAAGGGGGTGCTGCACACCACGGGCGGCTATCTGTTCTGGGCCGCCTGGACGCACGAGATCGTCTTCGACTATCGCCCCGGCGAGGTCTTCTGGTGCACCGCCGACGTGGGCTGGGTCACGGGCCATTCGTACCTGGTCTATGGGCCGCTGGCGAACGCGGCGACGACCCTGATGTTCGAAGGGGTGCCCAACTATCCCGACGCCGGCCGGTTCTGGCAGGTGGTGGACAAGCACAAGGTCGAGATTTTCTACACCGCCCCCACGGCCCTGCGCGCCCTGATGCGCGAGGGCGACGGACCGGTGAAAGCCGCCTCGCGCGCCTCGCTGCGTCTACTCGGCACGGTGGGCGAGCCGATCAACCCGGAGGCCTGGCGCTGGTATCACGAGGTGGTCGGCGACGGCCGCTGCCCCATCGTGGACACCTGGTGGCAGACCGAGACGGGCGGCCATCTGATCACCCCCCTGCCCGGCGCCACGGACCTGAAGCCCGGCTCGGCGACCCTGCCCCTGCCGGGCGTCGAACTGCAGATCGTGGATGCAGAGGGTCAGGAACTGACCGGCGCCGTGTCGGGCAATCTGTGCATCACCGACAGCTGGCCGGGCCAGATGCGCACGGTCTATGGCGACGACCAGCGGTTCTTCGACACCTATTTCTCGACCTATCCGGGCCGGTATTTCACCGGCGACGGCTGCCGCCGGGACGAGGACGGCTACTACTGGATCACCGGCCGGGTGGACGACGTCATCAATGTGTCGGGCCACCGGATGGGCACCGCCGAGATCGAGAGCGCCCTGGTGCTGCACGACGTGGTCGCCGAGGCGGCCGTGGTCGGCTTCCCCCACGACATCAAGGGTCAGGGCATCTATGCCTATGTCACCCTGAACAACGGGGTTGAACCGACCGAGGATCTGAGGAAGGCCCTGGTCGCCCATGTTCGCCAGGAGATCGGCCCCATCGCCGCCCCCGACGTGATCCAGTGGGCGCCGGGCCTGCCCAAGACCCGATCCGGCAAGATCATGCGTCGCATCCTGCGCAAGATCGCCGAGAACGAGATCGGATCGCTGGGCGACACTTCGACCCTGGCCGACCCTTCGGTGGTGGACGATCTGGTCAGGAACCGCGCGGGGGCCTGACGCAGGATTGAGCAAAGGCCCGGGCTTCACCCCCGCGCCCGGGCGGCCTATCACCACTGCGCGCCCCGCAGCCCGAGTTCGCCATGCCCCGCTTCCTGTCCCGCCTGCCGATCGACGGCTATCTTCTGGCCCTGATCGGCATGGTGGTTCTGGCGGCGCTGCTGCCCGCTGCAGGTCAGGCCGCGGTGGTGCTGGACAGGGTGGTCAAGGTCGCCATCGCCCTGCTGTTCTTCCTGTACGGCGCGCGGATGTCGCCGGCCGCCATCGGCGCGGGCCTGATGCACTGGCGGCTTCAGGGCGCGATCTTCCTCAGCACCTTCCTGCTGTTTCCCCTGCTGGGTCTGGTCATCGTCTTTCTGATGCGCGGGTCGCTGCAGCCCGATCTGCTGACGGGGATGCTCTATCTGTGCCTGCTGCCGTCCACGGTGCAGTCGTCCATCGCCTTCACCTCCATCGCCAGGGGCAATGTGGCGGGCGCCCTGACCAGCGCCAGCCTGTCGAACCTGCTGGGCGTCATCATCACCCCCCTGCTGGTCGCCTGGCTGATCGGCGGGGCGGGCGGGGGCGTCCGCCTGCAGTCCATCCTGGACATCGGCCTGCAGATTCTGGCCCCCTTCGCCGTGGGCCAGCTGTTCCGTCCACTGCTGGTGGGCTGGCTGACGAAACACGCCAAACTGACCAGCATGGTCGACCGGGGTTCGATCCTGTTGATCGTCTACGCCGCCTTCAGCGAGGGCATGGTCGCGGGGGTCTGGTCGCAGGTTTCGCTGAGCGACCTGACCAAGGTTCTGGCGTTGAACATCGCGCTGCTGGGCATCGTCCTCAGCCTGACTCTGCTCGCGGGCCGCGCGCTTAAGTTCGACCGCGGCGACCGGATCGTCATCCTGTTCTGCGGATCGAAGAAGGGGCTGGCCGCCGGGGTTCCGATGGCCAGCATCCTGTTCGCCAGCGCCTCCGTGCCGCTGATCGTCCTGCCGATCATGCTGTTCCACCAGATTCAGCTGTTCGCCTGCACCATCATCGCCCAGCGTTACGCCCGCGAAGATGCGGCCCGCCTGAAGGACGAGCCGCAGGTCGGAACCATCTAGCCGTCCGCCAGGCTCGGCGTCTTAGCCTTGACCGATGCGCCGGCGCGGTTGGCGGCGCCCAGCAGGGCCTTCAGGGAGGCGGTGGCCACGTCCGGGTCCGTCGCCACGCCGAAGATGGCGCGACCGTCCGCCGTCCGACATTCGACATAGGCCGCCGCCTGGGCGTCGCCACCCTGGCCGATGGCGTGTTCGTGATAGTCCGCGATGTCCAGCGCCAGACCGCAGTCTTCGCGCAGGGCGTCCAGCACGCTGGACAGGAAGCCGTTGCCGCGCCCGGATATCCGGCGTTCCTCGCCGTTCAGGCGGATACGGCCGGTGAAGCGGCGCTCCCTGCCGGGCGCCGAGCGGCCCTCTTCATAGTCGATCAGGGCGAACGGGCCCTTGCCGCCGTCCGGCGCATAGACCGAGCGGAACACGTCCCAGATGTCGGCGGCGGTCAGTTCGCGCCCTACCTCGTCGGCATAGGCCTGGACGTGCTGGCTGAAATCGACCTGCATCCGCTTGGGCAGTTTCAGCCCCTTGTCCTGTTCCAGAACCCAGGCGAAGCCGCCCTTGCCCGACTGGGAGTTGACGCGGATCACCGCCTCGTAGGACCGGCCCAGATCGGCCGGGTCGATGGGCAGATAGGGCACGTTCCAGATCTGGTCGTTGCGCTGGGCCTGGGCGGCGAAGCCCTTCTTGATCGCGTCCTGGTGGCTGCCCGAGAAGGCGGTGAAGACCAGTTCCCCGGCATAGGGATGGCGCGGATGGACCGGCAGGGCGTTGCAGTGTTCGACCGTCTGGATCACCCCGTCCATGTCCGAGAAGTCCAGCCCCGGATCGACCCCCTGGGTGTAGAGATTCAGCGCCAGCGTCACCAGATCGACATTGCCTGTGCGCTCGCCATTGCCGAACAGACAACCCTCGACCCGATCCGCGCCGGCCATGACCGACAGCTCCGCCGCCGCCACGCCCGTGCCCCGGTCGTTGTGCGGGTGGACCGAGACGATCACGCTGTCGCGCCGCGAGATGTGGCGGCAGAACCATTCGACCTGGTCGGCATAGACGTTCGGCGTCGCCGCCTCGACCGTGGCCGGCAGGTTGATGATCAGCGGCTTTTCAGGCGTGGGCTCGATCACGTCCATCACCGCCTCGCAGACCTCCAGGCTGAAGTCCAGCTCGGCCGTGGAGAAGGTCTCGGGGCTGTATTCGAAGCGCCAGTCGGTGTCTGGGCGGCGTTCCGCCTGCTCGCGCATCCGGCTCATGCCCTCGACCGCGATGGCCTTCACCTGGTGGCGGTCCATGCCGAAGACGATCTGGCGCCAGGCCGGCGACACGGCGTTGTACATATGGACCACGGCGGTCCGCGCGCCCTCCAGGCTCTCGAACGAGCGGGCGATCAGGTCGGCCCGCGCCTGGGTCAGCACCTGCACCGTCACATCGTCCGGCACGGCGCCCGAACGGATCAGGCCGCTGATGAAGTCGAACTCGGTCGCCCCGGCCGACGGGAAGCCGATCTCGATCTCCTTGATCCCGATCTTCACCAGGAGGTCGAAGAAGCGCTGCTTCTTCTCGGCGTTCATCGGGTCGATCAGGGCCTGGTTGCCGTCGCGCATGTCGGTCGACAGCCAGCGCGGGGCCTTGTCGATGGTCCGGCCGGGCCACTGGCGATCCGGCAGGTCCACGACCGGAAAGGGGCGATATTTGATGGAGGGGTCGCGCAGCACCGTGCGTCTCCTGAACGTCTTGCGATCTTGAAAGGGTTTACGACAGCGTGTTCCGCCGCCGGGCAGCCGTCAGTCCCGGCGGCAGCCGATAAGTCGCAGACCCGCGCAAGAAGGCGCGCAGGGCGAAAGGCTCAGGAGCGAGGCGAAAGAATTTACCACGCCCAAGCCTATCAAGGATCGTCAGGAGAAACAATCCACCTGTAACCGACGATTTTCGGAAGAAGGCGACCGAGTGGAGCGGGCAGCGGGAATCGAACCCGCACGAGCAGCATGGGAAGCTGCCAGGCTACCACTACATCATGCCCGCATCGCGTCGGTCGGGGGCGGCGTGGACACGCCCTCGCCCGAACCCTTAGCCGTCCGCCGATCCCGGCTCAAGCACGATGCGTCATTGAACCGCTTCGACGTCCACGCCGCGCGCCTTCAACTGGGCCTGGACGCTGTCGGGGCCCGCCAGGTGAGCTGCGCCAACGGCGATGAAGGCCGTGCCCGAGCCCTGGAGCAGGGTCTGGATCTGGTTCGCCCAGTCGGTGTTCCGGTCGACCAGCAGCGCCTTGTAGAGGGCTGGAGAGTCGGTCTTCATCTCTTGGACCATCAGTCGTTCGATGGCCGGCACGTCGCCGCGCGCCCAGTCCGCCACCATCTCGTCCAGCTTGACCGTCGCCTCGTCGTAGTCCTTCAGCGTCTCGCGCAGGAAGGCCAGTTGCACGTCGTCGGGCAGGTCGGCCAGAATGCCGATCTGTTTGTCGATCGTCTCGAAGCCGTGGACCGGCTTTCCCGCCGCCTCGGCGCGCGCCTTCAGCACGATCTCCACGCCCGACTTGGGATCGTAGCCCGCCTTGACCAGGGGCGTGACCGACAGCATCAGCCCCGCGAACCACGGCCTGAAGTTGTCCATCTTCACCGCGTCCAGCCCCAGATCATGGGCGGCGTTTGCGAACAGGGTCAGTTCGCCCGTCGTCAGGGTGGTGGCGTTGCGATAGGTCGGCGACACGCCATACTGCTGGATCAACGGAACGATCGCCGCCTGGTCGTCCGGATTGCTGATCTCGAACCAGACGTCCGAGGCGCTGTCGAAGGCGGCCTTGACGCGGGGGCTCTCCCATCCGGTCGTCGGACGCAGCACATGGACCGATCCGAACAGATACAGGGTCGAATCCGCGTCCTTGACCACCCAGAGGGCCGGCCCCTGTCCCTGGATGGCGGGAACGGCGGCGGGAGCCTGGACCGGCGCCGTCGCGGCCTGGCGCGCCGAGGCCGGCATGGCCCCGGCGATCAGGGCGAAGCTTAGGGCCAGGCCGACGACGCCGCGCGCGACGATCGCCGCCGAGGTCTTGAGATGGGACGGAAGGGTCATGCGAAGCTCTTTCGGATCGGGATTGCGAAAAGGATCAGGTCAGCCCGCGTCGCACGCTGACGACCACGGATGCGATCAGATAGAAGGCCATCAGCACGGCGTAGATGTCCCAGGCCGTCAGGGCCGGGGCGAAGCCCAGCCGCTCGGCCGCCGCCCACAGGAACAGCACCCCCTGCCCCAGGAAGAACGTCACGGCCCCCGCCTCCAGCACCGTGCGGCGCACCAGTTCGTCGGCCTGCAGATAGACCCGCACGTTCAGCACCGTATGCAGCGCCATCAGAAGGCCGATGACGACGAACCCGAACAGGGGCGACAGGCCCGCCGCGCTGAAGACAGGCGGCAAGGTCAGCAGCAGGCCGGAAAAGCCGAAAACCAGCGCCTGACGCCGCGCCAGTCCGATCTCGGTCGGCGAGGCGTCGCCCTCCAGCCTGTACATCCGTCCCAGCCGCGCAGGGCTCAGGCTGGTGACAAGGGCCGCCGCCGACCCGAAGATCAGGCCGAAGGCGACCAGCAGGGCCAGTCCGTCGGCCCAGCCCAACCCGAGGTCGGAAAGCGAGGGTCCGCCGGGAAACGCGCGCGCCAGCAACCAGCCGACGCCGTATCCCGCCACGCCGAAGACGAAACCGACGATGACGAGGCGGGCCAAGGATCGAAGCCGGCGCGTCCCGCCGGCGGACGTCAGAGTCGTCATGACAGGCTTCCTTGTTCGAAAAAGATGGATTCGATGGGTTGTTCGAAGACGCGCGCGATCTTGAACGCCAGCGGCAGCGACGGGTCGTAACGGCCGGTTTCCAGGGCGTTGACCGTCTGGCGCGACACGCCCAGCCGTTCGGCCAGATGCGCCTGCGACCAGTCCCGTTCGGCGCGCAGAACCTTGAGACGATTGTTCATGGCTCAGCTCCTCATCCGCGCCAGCCACCACCACACCCAGACCAGGATATAGCCGATCAGCATGGGCGCGATCATCAGGGCCGCCCCGGCCGAGACATAGTCGACCGGCGCCGCGCCCGAGCCGATCCAGCCGGCGATCACCTCTCTCCAAGGGCCGCCCGACGCCAGGACCAGGCCCACGCCGCTGACGCACATGCCCGCCGTGCCGCCCCAGTACCAGGCCGCCTTGTGGGCCTCTCGCGCCGCCTCGTCGATGACACGCATCCATTCCGCGCCGATCCACAGCGCGCCCGCCATAAGGACAGCCGCGAAGACAGCGATGACGATCTGTTCGACCGCCTGGCCGTCGAACCAGCCCGCCTGACCGCCGTAGCCCGCAAGAACCCCGCTGACGAAACCGAACAGCAAGACGCCCCCGAAGGTGATCGCCGCCGCCCGTAGAACCGGCGTCCATTTCCGCATCGGTCAACATTCCTTGTCTAACTGACAAGGACCATTGTCATATACGCGCGCAGTTTGTCAAGCAGGCTTTCCAGCCCGACGATCAGCTTTCGGCGACGGGGGCGATCAGTTCCGGCCGGCTGACGGCGCGGGGCGCGGTCTCGACCGGCGCCAGTTCGGGCAGGGTCTTGCCTTCGTGGTCCACCTGCAGGTCTTCGAAACGGCGCGCCGCGACCATGACCTGGCTTTCCAGCGAACCGACGAACTGGTTGTATTTGCCCACCGCCGTGTCCAGCGCCCGACCAACGGCGACGGCGTGGCCGCCCATGACCGACAGCCGCTTGTAGAGTTCGCGCCCCAGGGCCGCGACCTTGTCGGCGTTGGCCGCCTGCTCCTCGGCCCGCCAGCCATAGGCCACGGCCTTGCACAGGGCGAACAGAGTCGACGGCGTGGCGATGACCACCCGCGATTCCATGGCGTTGGACAGCAGATCCGGCGCATGGTCCAGCGCCGTGGCCAGGAAGCTGTCGCCCGGCACGAACAGGACGACGAAGTCCGGGCTGGGCCGGAACTGGTCCTGATAGGCCTTTGACGACAACTGGCGCACATGGGTCTTCAGGCTGGCGGCGGTGCGCAGGCCGACGGATCGGACGCGCGCCTCCTCGTCGCCGTCCTCGTCGTCGAAGGCCAGTGGCACCTTGGCGTCGATCACAAACATGCCGCCGCCGGGCAAACGCACGATGAAGTCGGGCCGGTTCTGGCGTCCCTCGTCGTCGGCGCTGGAGGTCTGTTCGGTGAAGTCGAACCTTCCGGCCATGCCGGCGGCCTCCAGCACGTTGCGGCAGGTCTGCTCGCCCCAGCGGCCGCGCCGGCCGGTGTTGCCGCGCAGAGCCTCGGTCAGCTTGCGCGCCTCGTCGCGCGTCGCGGAAGACGCCGCCATCAGGGCCGCCAGCTGTTCGCGCAAGCCGCCCGTCTCTTCCGACCGGGTCTTCTCCAGTGCGGCGACATGTTCCTGGAATTTGGTCAGGGTGTCGGCGACGGGCTTCAACTGGGCGGCCATCCGCTCGCGCGCCAGCTGGTCCTGGGCGCGAAAGGTCTCGGTCGCGCGGTTGACCATCTGGTCGGCGACGGCCTGGGCCGACTGGGCGGCCTGGGCCTTCAGATATTCGTTCATCGTCGCGCGGCCTTCCTCGATCAGATCGATGCGCGCCTGGGCCGCCGCCAGTTCACCGCGCGTCCGCTGCCAGCCCATGAAGGCCCACAGAAAGCCGCCCCCAAGGGCGAGAGCCAGCACGGCGAGAAGGGGCGCGATCATGTTCATGCTCCGTTCCTAGCGGGAGTCGCGCCGGTTTAGAAGCGCGCGGTCGCGCCGCACGGCCCGATGCGGAACGGCGCCCTTTCGACGACGTTGGCCTTTGCACACGTTCACCACGCGAGAGGCCGTCATGACCCCGGAACAACCCCGCCGACACGACAAGGCCGCCGATGCGGTGCACGAGGGTCGCCCGGTGGACGCCGAACTGGTGCGCAGCGGCCGCAAGAACCCGCGCATCCTCGTGATCCTCGCCATATCGACCCTGACGGCCGCGATCCTGTTGCTGGGCCTTTGGCTTCTGACGAACGGGGTCTTCGATTCCAAGAATGTCGAAACCGGCCCCAAGGCCGCCGCGGCCGAAACCCAAGTCTTCGCGGACGACGGCCCGACCGCGCCGTCGAATTGAGCGCTCAGGCGGGTCGGCGCGCTCTCAGCGCCTGGACGATGGTGCCGTCGTCCAGCCAGTCCAGTTCACCGCCCACCGGCACGCCGCGCGCCAGGCTGGTGATCTCCACATCCGGCCCGGCGATCCGCTCGGCGACATAGTGGGCGGTCGTCTGGCCGTCGACCGTGGCTGGCAGGGCCAGGACCACCTCGCGCACCCCGCCGCCTCTCACGCGACCGACCAGTTCGGCGATCCGCAAATGCTCCGGCCCCACGCCGTCCAGGGCCGACAGCAGGCCGCCCAGGACGTGATATTTGCCGCGAAACGCGCCCGACCGCTCCATGGCCCACAGGGCGCCGGCCTCTTCCACTACGCAGATCAGGCCGTTGTCGCGCGCGCCGTCCGAACAGATGGCGCACGGGTCGCGGGTGTCGGGCGCGCCGCACACCGAACAGGACACAACCTTCTCGGCCGTCTCGGCCAGGGACGCCGCCAGCGGGACCAGGAGCTGCTCGCGGCGCTTCAGCAGGGCCAGGGCCGCCCGGCGGGCCGAGCGCGGCCCCAGTCCCGGCAGCTTGGCCAGAAGGGAGATCAGCCGTTCGATCTCCGGCCCGGCGGAGGCGGCCATCAGAACAGTTTCGGCATTCCGGGGATGTTCATCCCCGCCATCGGGCCGGCCGCTTCGCGCATCAGGGCGTTGTTCTGTTCGTCCAGCTTTCGCTTGGCGTCGGCGTGGGCCGCCACGATCAGGTCGGCCAGGATGTCGCCCTCGCCGGGCGTTAACAGGCTGTCGTCGATTCGGATCGCCGTGATCTCGCCCGGCCCCTTCAGAGCCACCGAGACCAGGCCGCCGCCCGAGGAGCCCTCGGCGGTGGTTTCGGCCATCCTGGCCTGGGCGTCCTGCAGCTTCTGCTGCATCGCCTGGGCCTGCTGCATCAGTTGGGTCAGATCTTTCATGCCTCCTAGATAGGGGCAAGACCGCGCCGACGACAGGGGTTTTCGGCATCTCTCGCAACAGGGCGCGTGTTCGGAAACGCAGCGTCGCCGTTCCTGACATTGAACGCGGCGGAACAGGCCTTAATTAGCTCCCGTTCTTGTTGCCGTTCAGATCAGGAGTTTCCGACATGGCCTATGACGCCCTCCCCGCCCGCGACGCCCCCCTGTCGGACGCCGCCCTGGCGCAGCTGTTCACAGAGGCGCGCACCCGCAACGCCTGGACCGACCGCCCGGTCGCACCCGAACTTCTGCGGAAACTCTATGACCTGACCAGGTTGGGCCCCACCGCCGTCAACGCCGGTCCCGCCCGTTTCGTCTTCGTCACCTCGCCCGAGGCCAAGGCCCGGCTGGCCCCGCTGATGAGCGAGGGCAACCGCGCCAAGACGCTGCAGGCGCCGGTGAACCTGATCCTGGGCCAGGACCTGGATTTCCACGATCATCTGCCGACCCTGTTCCCCCACGCCCCCGGCGCGCGCGACTGGTTCGCCGACGAGGCGGCCCGACGCGAGACGGCGTTTCGCAACGCCTCGCTTCAGGGCGGCTATCTGACCATTGCGGCGCGCGCCCTGGGCCTGGATGTCGGCCCCATGTGCGGCTTCGACGCGGCCGGGGTGAAGGCCGAGTTCTTTCCCGACAGCAATGTAGAGCCGAACTATATCCTGAACCTGGGCTATGGCTCGGACCAGGATCTCTATCCGCGCTCGCCCCGCCTGCCGTTCGAAACGGCGGCCCGCATCCTCTGAGACGGCGGCGGATCGGGCACGAAAAAGGGGCGGCCCGTCGGGCCGCCCCCGTCCGTTTTTCAGTCCGTTTCGCCGTCCGGCCGCGATCAGTGGTTCGCGGGCGCAGGGCTGGCGGCCGCCGGCGGAGCGGCGGGCGTCGTCTGGGTCGTGGCCGGGGCGGCAGCGCCTGCGGCGGCGGGCGCCGCGCCCGTCGCCTCGGTCGCAGCAGCGCCTTCCGCCGGAGCGGCCTCGCCGGCGGCGGGCGCGGCCCCCGGCTGACGCGCGGGATCGGGCGCGGGAATCGCATAGCCCGAAGAGCCCTGGGTCCGCAGCCAGGCGATCAGATTGATACGGGTCTGGGCGTCGCGGATGCCGGCGAACGACATCTTGGTGCCGGGGACGTATTTCGCCGGCGCGGTGATGAAGCTGTTCAGGGCGTCATAGGTCCAGGTCGGAACCTCGGCCTTGTGCTTGGTCATGGCGTCCGAATAGGCGAAGCCGGGCCGATGCTCGACCGGGCCGCCGACCACGCCCCACAGATTCGGACCGATCTTGTCGGCGCCCCCCTGATGGCCGTCATGGCAGGCCTGGCAGCGCGCGAAAGCGGCTTCGCCGGCGGCCAGGTCGGCGGTCGGCAGGACGGTGCCCCAATCCGGCGGCAGCTCGGCCGTCTCGCCGCCCGCCGCCTCTTCTGGCGCATCGACGAAATAGCCCATCTTCTTGGGAGGTTCGGAATGATAGATCAGGCCCGACGCCTGCTGGACCACCAGGATGACGAAGGCCGTCCCCAGCGCCGCGCCGAAAATCTTGTTCCACTTCAGATCGCCGCTCATGCGCCTGGTCTGCTCCCTCTGCCGCGCCGGGCCCCCGCGTGAACACGCCCCGGACATCTTCTTGCGTCGGCGTGTCTGGCACGGTAGCGCGGCCTTCGCAACCGCGCCCGCGCACGACGGGCCACCACCGGCGTCAGGGAAGTCGATGAATCCTTTGATAATGATACCCGCTCGCATGGCGGCGACGCGCCTGCCGAACAAGCCGTTGGCCGACATCGGCGGCCAGCCCATGATCGTGCGCGCCTATCGACAGGCCGAACTGTCGGGTCTTCCCGTCGTCGTCGCGGCCGGCGACCCAGAGATCGTCGAGGCGGTGGAAGCCGCCGGCGGCCGCGCCGTCCTGACCGATCCGGGCCTGCCCTCGGGCTCGGACCGCATCCGCGCCGCCGTGGACGCCATCGACCCGGAAGGCGATTTCGACGCCGTCATCAACGTCCAGGGCGACATGCCCTTCGCCAGTCCGGGCCTGGCCACGGCCTGCGCCGCCGTCCTGCACGGCGAACCCGCCTGCGACATCGCCACCCTGGTCGCGGTCGAGGCGGACGTCTCCGACCGGACCAATCCCGACGTGGTCAAGGCGGTTCTGGCGTTAGGGGACGCCGAGCGGCAGGGCCGCGCCCTCTATTTCACCCGATCGACCCTGTACGGCGACGCGCCGATCTGGCGCCACATCGGGGTCTACGGCTATCGCCGCGACGCCCTGAACCGCTTCTGCGCCGCGCCGCAGTCGCCGCTGGAGCGCCGCGAGAAGCTGGAGCAGCTGCGCGCCCTGGAGATGGGGATGCAGATCTGGGCCGCCGTCATCGACGAGGCCCCGCTGTCGGTCGACAATCCGGCGGACCTGGAGGCCGCGCGCCGGATCGCCGCCGGCTGAGGCCGACCGAAGCCGATCAGGCCTTCTTGACGAACTCGGTCCGCAGCACCAGGCCGCGCACCTTCTCGACATTGGCCTCGATCTCGTCGGGGTCGCTGGTCAGGCGGATGTTCTTGACCAGGGTTCCGCGCTTCAGCGTCACCCCGCCCGATCCCTTGACCTTCAGGTCCTTGATCAGGGTCACGTTGTCGCCGTCGGCCAGGAGATTGCCGTTGGAGTCCTTGGTCACGTCGTCGGTCATGGCCAAGCTTCTAGCGCCCGCTTTCGGGAATATCCATACGCCCTGTGCGGGATTTCGCCGTCAGGCGTCCGGCACGTTGGCTTCAAGTTCGTCCAGCCACGCCCGCGCATTCCCGTCCGAGGGGGCGCGCCAGTCGCCGCGCGGCGACAGCGACCCGCCCGTCACCACCTTGGGCCCGTTCGGCAGGGCCGAGCGTTTGAACTGGGCCGTCTGGAAGAAGCGGATCAGGAACTTCCGCAGCCAGCCCTTGATCGTCGCCAGATCGTATTCGACCTTCTCGTCGTCCGGCGTATTCGCCGGCCAATGCCCTGCGCCCGCATCGCCCCAGGCCTGATGCGCCAGGAAGGCGACCTTGGACGGCGCCATGCCGAACCGGCTGAGGTAGAACAGGAAGAAGTCGTTCAGCGCATAGGGGCCGACGGTCCCTTCCGTCGACTGGATCACCCCGTCTTTCGCAGGCACCAGTTCGGGCGAGATTTCGGTGTCCAGAATGGCGTGCAGGGTCTCGCGCGCGCCCGCGCCGATCAGGTCGCCCGCCGCCACCCAGCGGATCAGGTGCCGGATCAGGGTCTTCGCCACCCCGCCGTTGACGTTGTAGTGGCTCATGTGGTCGCCGACGCCATAGGTGGCCCAGCCCAGCGCCAGTTCCGACAGGTCGCCGGTCCCCAGGACGAACGCCTTGTTCTGGTTCGCCAGCCGGAACAGATAGTCGGTTCGCAGCCCCGCCTGCACATTCTCGAAGGTGATGTCGTGAACCGGCTGACCCTCGGCGTAGGGGTGGCCGATGTCCTTGAACATCTGTTCGGCGGCGGGGCGGATGTCGATCTCGGCGCCGGTGACGCCCAGCGTGTTCATCAGCGCCCAGGCGTTGGATTTCGTCCCGTCCGAGGTCGCGAACCCAGGCATCGTATAGGCCAGGATGCTGGTCCTCGGCAGGTCCAGCCGGTCGAAGGCGCGGCAGGCGACCAGCAGGGCCTGAGTGGAATCCAGCCCGCCGGACACGCCGATGACCAGCCGCTCGGCCCCCGTCGCCGTCATCCGACGCATCAGCCCCTGAACCTGGATGTTGAACGCCTCGTAGCAGTCCTGATCCAGCCGCCCGGCGTCGTCGGGCACGAAGGGGAAGCGGTCCAATGGTCGGATCAGTTCGCTGGCCTCATGGTCCTCGCGCGCCATGAAGGGCACGACCGTCGCCGCCTCGCCCTCATTCCTCGCACACTCCGCGAAGGTGCCGTTGCGCAGACGATCCAGCCCGATCCGGTCCACGTCCACGTCGGCCAGGGTCAGATGGTTCTCCAGGGCGAACCGCTCCCCTTCCGCCAGCTTCGCGCCCAGTTCATGGATCGTCGCCTGCCCGTCCCAGGCCAGGTCGGTGGTGCTCTCGCCCCAGCCCGAGGCGGCGAAGACATAGGCCGACAGCGTCCGCGCCGACTGGCTGGCGCTCAGCATCGCCCGCTCGTCCGCCTTGCCGATGACGATGTTGGACGCCGACAGGTTCAGGAGAATCCGCGCCCCCGCCAGAGCCGCGCGGGTCGAGGGCGGCAGCGGCGCCCAATAGTCCTCGCAGATCTCGACCGCGAAGACGAAGCCCGGCCGGTTCGCCGCCTCGAAGATCAGGCCCGGCGCGAAATCCACCGTCTCGCCGTTCAGCCGGATCACGTCCTCGGTCCGCGCCGTCGCCGGAGCGAACCAGCGTTTCTCGTAATATTCCCGATAGTTGGGCAGATAGGTCTTGGGCACGACGCCCAGCACCTGCCCCGCACCCAGCACCACGGCGCAGTTGAACAGGGCGTCGCCGTTGCGCAGAGGCGCCCCGACCACGGCGATAACGCCCGCGTCCGCCGTCGCCTCGGCCAGAACCGCGATCTGCCGCTCCACGGCCTCCAGCAGGGCCGCCTGCATATGCAGATCGTCGATCGCATAGGCCGACAGCGACAGCTCCGGAAACACCATCAGGTCCACGCCCTGCTCGCCCGCCTGGCGGATCAGGTCCAGATGCTCGGCCGCATTGGCCTTCGGATCGCCGACATGAACCACCGGACTGGCCGCCGCCACGCGAACGAAGCCGTGCGTCTTGGGCGAGAAGAAGGGATGGCTCTCGGTCATCGGATCGTCCGCATCACCCGGCCCGCGCCGGTCGCCCCTCTATAGCGGGTAATGGTCCAAGGCGGGAATGGGACAGGGCGTCGGGTTCGGCGCGACGCGACACGACGGATCGAAAGCCCGCCTTTCCTTCGCAGGCGGTCCCAAGCCGGCTACGCTTGGCCCTTGCGCTTCCCATCGATCAGCACCGCTTGCTGCCACCGGCTCGGGCGTTTGTCCGTGCGATGGATGCAGCCGGCCCAGCAACAGGGGCGCTTCTTGCCTTGCCGCAAATCTTCGGTCAGGCGGTCGATCCGGCGTTGTCGGGTCGCCTGTTGCTTGGCGTCGTCGACCCAACAGAGGAATTCGTTGCGGCCCAGCGGCGTCAGCCCGGCCCACAGCTCCAGCAACGTGGGATCGGCGCGCACGGCCGTCTCCAAGTCTGCATTCGCCTGATGTACCGTCCCTTGCGGGAAGTTGTCGCCCATCGCGTTCTCCATCGGCCTTAGCCTGCCCCATTGCGGCCCCGTCGCCAAATCCGCGCGCCTTGCGCCAGTATTTTCAATCCCTTGGCGCGCCACACCCGCAATCGATGCGGCGCCCCTTCCGTCTGGGTTAGACTGAGCCGCCTGACGAACCCGGCGGCGACGAAAGGCGCCAAATCGGACTATTCGGACTATTCGGACTGTTCGGACTCCTTTTTTCGAGTCCGATCCGAAACCTTGCGTCGGGGCGGGGTGGTTCGCCCCGATCCTTCTCCACGCGAATGCGGATGACGTCCGCCTTCGCCCCCGCTAAAGCCCTGTCATGACCGATACGCCGAAAAAGGGCTGGTTCCAGCGCCTGTCGCAGGGCCTGTCCCGCTCGTCCAAGCAGATGACCGATCAGGTCGTCGCCACCTTCGTCAAGGAGCCTCTGTCCGAGGCGTCGCTGGAGCAGCTGGAAGAGCATCTGCTGGAAAGCGACCTGGGGCCCGCCGCCTCGGCCCGGATCGTCGAGCGGTTCCGCGGGCTGAAGTTCGGCAAGGATGCGCCCGAACGCGAGGTCAAGGAGGCCCTGGCCGAGGCCGTGGCCGCCGAACTGTCGCCACGCCAGGCGACCTTCGATCCCTTGTCCGGCCCCAAACCCTATGTCGTCCTTTTCGTCGGGGTGAACGGCTCGGGCAAGACCACGACCCTGGGCAAGATCGCCGCCGATCTGACGGGCAAGGGCGCCAAGGTGATGATCGTCGCCGGCGACACCTTCCGCGCCGCCGCCCGCGAACAGCTGAAGGTCTGGGCCGAACGGGCCGGCGCCGATTTCGAAAGCCGCCGCGACGGCGCCGATGCGGCGGGCCTGGCCTTCGACGCCTATCAGAAGGCCAAAGCCGAAGGTTACGACGTCGTCCTGATCGACACGGCCGGCCGGCTTCAGAACAAGTCCGCCCTGATGGACGAACTGCTGAAGATCGTCCGCGTGCTGAAGAAGGTCGATCCCGAGGCGCCGCACGACACCCTGCTGGTGCTGGACGCCACGGTCGGCCGCAACGCCCTGGCCCAGGAGCAGATCTTCGGCCGCACCGCCTTCGTCACCGGCGTGGTCATGACCAAGCTGGACGGCACGGCGCGCGGCGGGGTGCTGGTGCCCGTGGCCCAGGCGTCCGACGCCCCCCTGATGCTGATCGGCGTCGGCGAGGGGGTGGAGGACCTGCAACCCTTCGACGCCCGCGCCTTCTCGCGCTCCCTGGTGGGATTGGACGACTGACATGACCGAGACGCCGAGAAAGGCCTCCAACATCCGCCAGGCCGTCGATTTCGGCGCCCTGGTCGCCTTCATGGCCGCCTATGCCGTCAACCGCTTCGCCCGCGGCCTGGACGGACAGGAAGCCCTGGTCCAGGCGACCTGGGTGCTGGTCGGCGCCTCTGCCATGGCGCTGATCGTCGGCTATGTGGTGGAGCGTCGTCTGGCGCCCCTGCCGCTGCTGACCGGCGGTTTCGCCCTGATCTTCGGCGTCCTGACCATCCTGTTCCACGACCCGAACCTGTTGAAGATCAAGCTGTCGATCCAGAACGGCCTGCTGGCGGTCGTGCTGCTGGGGTCGCTGCCGCTGAACCGCTATCCGTTCAAATATCTGCTGGGCGAGGCGATCCGCATCACCGACGCGGGCTGGCGCGGTCTGACCCTGCGCTACGGCCTCTATTTCGCGGCCGTCTGCATCGTGAACGAAGTGATCTGGCGCACCCAGTCGGACGACACCTGGGTCGCCTTCCGAGGAGGACTTTGGATCGCCTCGGCCGTCTTCGGCGTCTGGCAGGTCTTCTTCATCATGAAGCATCTGATCAAGGACGAGGAGCCCGCCCCCGTCTCGCCTGACCCCGGCCTCTGAGCGGCTCGCCTCCAGGACAAGTGTCGCAGAACCGACATGCATTCCCCGTCAAATCTTAAAGCGTCGATGATACGCGTTCGGACGAAACCGAGGGGGAGCGCGTCATGGTGAAGTCGGACGGCAAGGGCGGGTCCAAGCCCGGCAAGACGGCGCGGCGCGTCGGCCCTCTGGGCGCCTCGCCCAGCCATCTGATGCACCGGGCGCTTCAACTGGCGCTGGACATCTACGCCGAGGAATGCGGCGCCGACGGCCTGACCCAGCGCCAGTTCGCCGTGCTGGAGGCCGCCTCGCTGAAGGCCGGCCTGACTCAGACCGAACTGGTGCGGATGACCGGCATCGACCGCTCGACCCTGGCCGATCTGGTCACGCGGATGACGGCCAAGGGCCTGCTGGAGCGGGAACGCTCGACCCTGGACGCCCGCGCCAAGGCCGTGCGCCTGTCGCCCGAGGGCGCCGCCCGGCTGGAGGCCGCCCGCCCGCAGGTCGAGGCCGCCGACAAGCGCATCCTGTCCCTGCTGCCCAAGGGCCAGCGCGAGGTCTTCCTGGCCCAATTGGCCGAACTTGCCGCCGCCGCCGACGCCGCGCCCGACGCCGCCAAGGCCCAGGCCAAGGCCGAGAAGAAGGCGCTGAAGCTGGCCGAGAAAGAGGCCAGGAAGGTCGAAAAGGCGGCCCGCAAGGCCGACCGCCCCGCCAAGGTCAAGCGGCCCAAGCTGAAGGTCGTCGGCGCCGACCCGGAGCGCTGACCTCAGGGTCCTTTTCGCAGCCGCCGCGCATTGGCCGTCGCCGTCTTGTGAATGGGCGCCACGGCCTCGGCCTGGGCCTTCATCAGGGCGGCGTTGAGGGCCAGGGCCTGGCCCGCCGCCCTGCGCCACCAGCCGACCATGTAGCGCAACTGGGCCTCGGCCGCCGCCGCCGGGTCGCCCGCCGTCATCATGGCTTCGGCCGCGTCCAGAGCCTTGCTCCCTTCATCCAGCGCCGCCTGACCCAGACGCTGGCCGATGGCCCCCGCGCTGGCCGCCAGCGCCGCCGCAGAGGCCGCCGCCGCCTCGGCCTTCTCTGTCCCCATCAGGGACAGTTCGACCAGGTCCTGACCCTTGGGGTTGGTCATGTCCAACGCCATCCGGGTCGTGCGCGCGGCGATCACCTCGGCGGAGGCGGCCAGCAGTTCGGCGCCGACAACGGCGGGGTCGCGGCGGCGGGTCAGGGTCGGACCTCGGCGGCGAAGTCGGCCACGTCGCGCAGCAGGGCGGGCGCGGCGGCGTCGATGATCCGCTGGCCCTTCTCGGGACTGGCCTGGGCCGGGTCCGAGCCGATGCGGCCGTCGGGGAAGCGCGCGCGATAGTCTAGGGCGTCGCGGATCGGCCCGTTCGGCGCGATCCGGGGGCTGTAGTCGGCGCTCTTGATCCGGTCGGGATAGGCCGCCTGGGTCACGGCGATCTCCGACGGCGTGGCGTGCATGCCGTGGCCCGTGGGGAACAGGCTGTTGCACAGGCCGGTCACGCCCGGCAGGTCCCACCAGTTCCGCAGCTTCAGCACGAACGGCGGCGCCTCCTCCACGAAGCTCCACTCGGCGTAGATCTCAGAGAAGGTCGCCTCGATGGTGGCCACGTTCCCGCCGTGGCCGTTCAGGAAGTAGATGCGCTCGAACCCGTGCCGGCTCAGCGACGACACCCAGTCGGTGATGGCGCCCATGAAGGTGGAGGGACGCAGGGAGATGGTGCCGGCGAAGGCCAGATGGTGCTGGGCCATGCCGATGTTGAAGGTCGGCGCCACCGTCAGGGCCTCGTCCGTCCGTTCCGCCTCATGGGCGATGATCTCGGGGCACATCCAGTCGGTGCCCAGAAGCCCTGTCGGGCCGTGCTGCTCGTTGGAGCCGATGGGCACGACCACTGTCCTGGACAACGGCGTCCCCGAGGCCAGACGCGCCTCGATCTCGGGCCAGGCGGAAAGGTGGATCAACATGGGCGAACTCTCACGGCGAACTCCGGGGACGACGTCCGACTATGCGTCGGAAGCCGTCCTCGAAGCGACAGAAACCTTGGGGCCATAGGCGGCCATGAACAGGCGCACGGCGTTGCGGGCGCGACGGGCGCGACGGGCGGCCTCCAGTTGCGGAACGTTCAGCACGGCGCGCAGATGGGCGTGGCCCAGAACCATGCCGTTGAACATCTCGGCCGCATCCTCGGGTTCCGGCACGTCCAGCCGCCCGGCGCGCGTCTGCTCGGCCAGCCAGGCCGACAGCAGCTTCAGACTGCGCAGCGGGCCGCCTTCATAGACCGCCAGGGCGATGTCTGGGGCCTCGGCCGACATCAGGACCACGCCCCGCATCGAACCCACCTTGTCGGGACGGCAGACCCGCTCCAGCAGGCTGACGGCCAGGGCCTCCAGCACCTGCGCCGGTTCGCCGCTTCCCATCAGGGGCGCGACGATGGCGTCCGATCTCTGGTTGGCCAGGGCCTTGGCGATCTCGGCCTTGGAGGCGAAGCGGTTGTACAGGGTCTGTTTCGACACCCCGGCGACGCGCGCGATCTCCTCCATCGACACCGCCATGCCCTTGTCGGCGAACAGGGTCGCGGCGGCGTCCAGCACCGCCTCGCGCTTGCGTTCGTCGATCTGGCCCTGGCGGCGCGCCATCAGTGGACGTCGGACGGGGGCGCGCCCGTCGGCGCTCGCACGGGCTGGGCCAGAAGGGTGACGAAGGCCGCGCCCGCGCACATGACCGCCAACAGGGCGAAAGCGTCGCCGAAGGCCATGGTCGTCGCCTGTTTCTGCAGCATGCCGTAGACCGCCTTCAGCGCCGAGGCGGCCGGATCGATCGAGCCCGAGAACCGCTGGGCCATGCCGGCCAGCATGCCCCGCATCGCCTGGTCGCCCTGGCCGATGGCGCTGGTCAGTTCGGCCATGTGCAGGGCGGTGTTGGACGTCAGGCTGGTGTTCAGGATCGCCAGGCCGAAGGCGCCGCCGACGTTGCGCGACAGGTTCACGAGGCCCGAGGCGTTCTTGACCATTTGCGGCGGCAGGGTCGCCATCGTGACCTGCTGCGAAGCGATCATCGCCATCATGACCCCCACGCCCCGGAAGGCCTGGACCGAAGCGAAGTTCCAGAAGCCCCAGTCGTCGGTCACGAGACGCGCCTCCCACATGCCCCAGGCGCACATCATGAAGCCGCCGAACATCAGCACCCGCGCGTCCAGCTTGCGCACCAGCCGCCCCGCGAAGGGGCCGGTTGCGAACATGGCAAGGCCCGACACGACCATGGTCGTCCCGACCTCAGACGACGAGTATTGCAGCACCCCACCCAGGAACAGCGGCAACAGGAAGGTGCCGCCGAACAGGGCGAAACCGACGATGAAGGTCATGATCACCCCCACCAGGAAGTTGCGGTTGCCGAAGGCCCGCAACTCCACGATCGGCTGGCGATAGGTCAGGGAGCGCCAGACGAAGACCGGCCCGGCGACGGCCGCGACGACCGTCAGCATCAGGATCAGATTGTCCTCGAACCAGTCGTTCTTGGCGCCCTCCTCCAGCACGAACTGCATCGACATCAGGAAGGTCGCCATCAGGGCCAGGCCCCACCAGTCGAAGCCCTTGGCCAAGGACGGATCGCCCTTGTCGAAGGCGCCGTAGCGGCCGACCAGGAACAGGACGATCAGCCCCGGCCCCACATTGATGAAGAACAGCCAGCGCCAGCTCAGCCATTCGGTCAGGTGCCCGCCCAAGGTCGGACCGACGGTCGGGGCCAGGGTGACGATCAGCCCCATGACCACGCTGGCCGTGACCCGCCGCTCGGGAGGAAAGGCGGTGAAGGCCACGGCGAAGACCGTGGGGATCATGGCCCCGCCGACGAAGCCCTGGATGGCGCGGAACAGGATCATGGTGTCGATGGACGACGACAGGCCGGTGGCGATGCTCATCAGCACGAAACCGGCGCACGAAGCCAGGAACAGCCGCTGGGTGCCCCACAGCCGCGACAGGAACCCCGACAGGGGGATCATCACCACCTCGGGGATCAGATAGGCGGTCTGGATCCAGCTGATCTCGTCGGCCGAGGCGCCGACGCCGGCCTGGATCTGCGGCAGGGAGGCGGCGACGATCTGGATGTCCAGAATGGCCATGAACTGGCCTACCACCATGCCGGCGAAGCCCAGCAGCAGCATGGTCCAGTTGATCTCGGGCCGGCCCGCGACCGGCCCGCTGGAGGGCGCGACGGCGGCGCCGTCGGCCGGGGCGGCGGCGGTCACGGCCGTGCCGCCCCTTGGGTCGCGTCCAGGGTCGTGCCCGCGTTGTTCGCCGACGCGGGGGCGACCGTGCCGACCGCCTCTGCGAAGCTCTGGCCGCCCTGGCTCTTCAGATCGACCTTCACGTCCACCGACAGGCCAGGCCGCAGCACCAGACCGCGGTCGGCGCCGCTGAGGACGATGCGGACGGGCACCCGCTGGGTGATCTTGGTGAAGTTGCCGGTGGCGTTTTCGACCGGGATCAGGGCGAATTCGGCGCCCGTGGCGGGCGAGAAGCTGTCGACCCGGCCCTCGATCTTGCGACCGGGAAAGGCGTCGGCCGAAATTTCCACCGTCTGACCCAGGCGCACCTTGGCCAGCTGCGTCTCCTTGAAGTTGGCGACGATGTAGGTGTGGCTGAGCGGCACGATCGACAGCAGTTGCGCGCCGGGCGTGACGAACTGACCGGCGCGCACGCTGCGGGCGCCGACGACGCCGGCGACCGGCGCGCGGATCACGGTGCGCTCCAGCGCGATACGGGCCTGATCGACCACGGCCCGGGCCTGTTCGACGGCGGCGACGCTCTGCTGGCGGGTCGAGCCGAGGACGCCTGCCGTGCGCTGTTCGGCGACCAGAGCCGCCTGGGCCTGCTGCACGCTGGCGGCGGCGGTGGCGGCGGTGGCCCGCTCGGTCTGGATGCGTTGCTGCGAGACCCAGCCCTGCTGGGCCAGCTTGCCATAGCGGTCGACCTCGGCCTGGGCCAGGCCGGCCTGGGCGTGGGCCTGACTGACGGCGGCGGCGCGAGCGGCGATGGTCGCCTGCTCCTGATCGGCCTGGGCGTCGACATGGCCCACGGCGGCGACGGCGGCCTGAAGGTTCGCTTCGGCCTGGGCCAGTTGCGCCTTCTGGTCGGAATCGTCCAGGCGGACCAAGATCTGACCGGCCTCGACCCTCTGATTGTCGCCGACCAGCACCTCGACCACGCGGCCCGACAGCTGGGGGCTGACCAGGGTGGTGTCGGCCTGGACGAAGGCGTTGTCGGTGCTTTCCCACCGCTGGCCGTTAAGCCACCAGACCACCCCGCCCACGATCAGGACCAGGCCCACCAGGCCGGCGACGACCAGGGGCAGGCGTTTCTTCAGTTCAGGCGACATGAGACGTTCCGGGGAGGGTGCGGCGTTTTGAAGCGGGGCTAAAATGGACGCAACCGTCCAGAAATCAATGAGCCGCGAAAGAAAAACCCCAGCTGCGGCGCCCTTGACCCGCCCGGCCTCAACGGCGACAGCGGGGCCATGAAGCCGACCCGGCCAAAGACCCCCGCCGTCAGGCGCGCCAAACCCGCCGCCAAACGGCCCGCCGTCATGACCGGTGCGGCGATCCCGGTGTTGCGCTGGCCGCCGGACGAGGAACGGGTTGAAGCGATCTTCGAACGTCTGGCCGGGGTCATGCCCGATCCCAAGACCGAGCTGAACTTCTCCAACCCCTTCACCCTGGTCGTCGCCGTCGCCCTGTCGGCCCAGGCCACGGACGTGTCGGTGAACAAGGCCACCGATCGGCTGTTCCAGGTCGCCGACACGCCCGAAAAGATGCTGGCCCTGGGGGAAGAGGGGCTGATCCCCTACATCGCCTCCATCGGCCTGTATCGCGGCAAGGCCCGCAACGTCATCGCCCTGAGCCGCATCGTGCTGGAGGAGCATGGCGGCCAGGTTCCGCTGAACCGCGCCGATCTTCAGGCCCTGCCCGGCGTGGGGCGAAAGACCGCCTCGGTGGTGCTGAACGAGCTGGGGATCGAGGCGGCCATAGCCGTGGACACCCACGTCTTTCGCGTGTCGCACCGGCTGGGCCTGGCCAACGCCAGTACGCCCGACAAGGTGGAGGCGCAGTTGTTCGAGGTCGTGCCCGAGGAATGGCTGCCCAAGGCGCACCACTGGCTGATCCTGCACGGCCGCTACACCTGCACGGCGCGCAAGCCCAAATGCCTGTCGTGCCTGATCGCCGACCTGTGTCCGTCGCGGGCCGGGCTGATCGCCCTGGGCGAGACGGCCTAGGCTTTCAGGCGCGCCGCCACGGCGGCGGCGAAACCCGCGCCGTTGGCCGGATCATGGTCCAGATAGAAGTCCGGCTCGATCAGTTCGGCCTCCATCAGCACCCAGGCGCCCGCGTCGTCGCGCGCCATGTCGATGCGGGCGTAGAGCAGCGGCTCGGCGATCGCCGCCAGCACCTGTTCGGCCAGGGCCATCGCCTCGGCGTCCGGCGTCACGGTCCGGTACAGGCCGCCGAACTGCATCTGGATGCGGAAGTCGCCCGGCACGGGCCGCTTGTTGACCGCATGGCTGAACCGCCCGCCGAAGAACAGCAGCGAGGTCTCGCCCTCGGTCTCGATGGATTTCAGATAGGGCTGGATCATCGCCGCCCCCTCCGGCGCGTCCGTCATCGGCTGGCCCGGCGTCAGACGCAGGGTGCGGAACGCTCCGGCCGACACCGTCGGCTTGACGATCAGGACCGGCGCGCCCGTCTCGGCGAAGGCGGCGTCCACCTGGTCCTGCGTCACGCGGTCGGTCCAGCGCGTCGGCGGGATCGGCACCCCCTGATCCGCCAGCCGCGCCAGATAGGCCTTGTCGGAGTTCCAGCGCAGCACCTCGGCCGGATTGGCGAGCGGCAGACCCGCATGGCTCCACATCTCGCATCCCGCCAGCCAGAAGTCGTGATCGCGGTGATAGCCCCAGGCGATGACCGGCAGGATCAGGTCGTAGGGCTCAAGACCCGCCGCGTCCTTGACATGATCGGTCCAGGCGGTGGCCGTGACCGTCGCCCCCGTCCCCTCCAGCGTCGTCTTCAGACGCGCCAGCACTTCGGGCCAGCGACCGATGTAGGATTTGTCGGCGGGGTCGGGGGTCAGGATGGCGATGCGGGTCATACGCCCTGCCTATCGCACCGCGCCGATACATATAAGGGCTTCCTTATAGGTTTTCGAGTGACGCGCGCGCCTTCAACCGCTAAGGCGCGCCCATGACCCAGAACACCGCCCAATACGACGTCTGCGCCGTCGGCAACGCCATTGTCGACGTGCTTAGCCCCTGCGACGCCGCCTTTCTGACGGCGCAGGACCTTGCGCCCAACTCCATGCAGTTGGTCGACGCAGACCGCAGCGCCGCCTTGTATGACGCCATGGCGCCGGGGGTGGAGGCCTCGGGCGGATCGGCCGGCAACACGGTGGCGGGCGTCGGCGCGTTCGGCGGTCGCGCGGCCTATATCGGCAAGGTCGCCGACGACACCCTGGGCCAGGTCTTCACCCACGACATCCGCGCGGCGGGCGTGCATTTCGACACCCCGGTCCTGACCGGCGGGGCGGACAAGGGCTTCGGCACCGGCCGCTGCCTGATCAACGTCCTGCCGGACGGCGCGCGGACAATGGCGACCTTCCTGGGCGCTGCGAACCAGCTTTACGCCGACGACATCGACGAGGCCCTGATCGCGGCCAGCCAGATCGTCTATCTGGAAGGCTATCTGTTCGATCCCGCCCCGGCCCGCGCCGCCTTCGAGCGCGCCGCCGCCGCCGCCCACAAGGCAGGCCGCAAGGTCGCCATCACCCTGTCCGACACCTTCGTCGTCGCCCGCTGGCGCGCCGAACTTCTGAGCTTCATCGAACAGTCGGCCGATATCGTCCTGGCCAATGAGGCCGAACTGGGCGCCCTGTTCGAGACCGAGGATTTCGACGACGCCGCCGCCAGGCTGGCCGCCATCGTCGAGATCGCGGCCGTCACGCGCGGGGCCGAGGGCTCGGCCGTGATGCGCGGCGCCGAACGGGTGCTGGTCTCCGCCTTTCCGGTCGACAAGGTGATCGACACCACCGGCGCCGGCGACCAGTACGCCGCCGGCTTCCTCCTGGGCCTGGCGCGCGGTCTGACGCTGGAAGAGGCCGGCAAGCTGGGCTCGCTGGCCGCCAGCGAGGTCATCGCCCACTGGGGCCCGCGCCCCATGGTCAAGCTGGTCGATCTGGCCGCCCAGGCCGGCCTGAAGCTCTAGGTCTTCAGGCCGCGCAGGCCTCGAAGCCGCGGCGTAGTTCGGCCTCGTCCAGATCGCGGCCGATGAAGACAGCGCGGCTCCAGCGGCGTTCGGCGGCGCCCCATTCGCGCTGCAGATCGCCCTCCAGGATCATGTGCACGGCCTGGAAGACCAGGCGGCGGTCCTCGCCCTTCACGTCGATGATGCCCTTGGCGCGCAGGATGTTCTGGCCCTGCTCGCCCAGCAGACGGTCCAACCAGGCGGTGAACTTCGTCCCGTCCAGCGGGCGATCCAGCGACAGGGAAATCCCCTTGATGTCGTCCTGGTGCGCATGACCCCGCGCGCCGTGGCCGTGGTCATGATGATGATGATCATGACCGTGTTCGTGCCCGTGGTCATGATGATCGTGGCCGCAGTGTTCGTCGTGGACGTGGCCGTCCGCGCCGTGGGGCGGGTTCACCCAGTCCGGCTTCACCTCCAGAATGCGATCCAGATCGAAGGCGCCCAGGCCCAGCACCTGATCCAGCGGCACGTTCGATCGTTCCGCCCGCACGATGGGGGCCAAAGGGTTCAGACCACGCAGACGCGCCTCGACCGCGTCCAGTTCGTCAGCCGTCGCCAGATCGACCTTGTTCAGGATGATCCGGTCGGCGAAGGCCACCTGCTCGCGCGCCTCTTTCGAGTCGTCCAGTCGGGCCATCACGTGTTTGGCGTCGACCAGGGCGGTCACGCTGTCCAGCTGGGTCTTGGCCTTGACGTCCTCGTCCACGAAGAAGGTCTGGGCCACCGGACCGGGATCGGCCAGGCCGGTCGTTTCCACGATGATGGCGTCGAAGGCGGGCTTGCCGGGGCGTTGGCGCTTCATCAGGCCCGAAACGACGCGGATCAGGTCGCCGCGCACCGTGCAGCAGACGCAGCCGTTGTTCATTTCGAACACGTCCTCGTCGGCGCCGACCACCAGGTCGTTGTCGATCCCGATCTCGCCGAACTCGTTGACGATGACGGCGTAACGCTTGCCGTGGTCCTCGGTCAGGATCCGGTTCAGCAGCGTCGTCTTGCCTGCGCCCAGATAGCCGGTGAGCACGGTGACGGGAATCTTGCCCCCGGCGTTCCCAGAGGCAGCGGTGGTCGAGGCGGTGGCGGAGAGGGTGTCGGTCATGGCGGCTAGATGGCGGCTGATCCGCCGCTTGGGAAGGGGCTTCAGCCTTCCTCGGCCCAAGCCTTGATCAGATTGTGGGCGATGGCGAAGGGCGGGGGGGCCTGGATGGTCGGATGGTCGCCTGCGATCACCGCCCGCGCCTCGGCTCGGGTCAGCCAGGCCACGGCCTCCAGCTCGGTCTGGTCCGGGCGCGCCTGATCGTCCGAAACCTCTGCGATCAGGCCGATCATCAGCTGCGACGGAAACGGCCAGGGCTGGCTGGAGTGATAGGCGGTGGCGACGACGGTCAGGCCGGCTTCTTCTTTCACCTCACGGGCGCAGGCCTCCTCGATCGATTCGCCGGGTTCCAGAAAGCCGGCCAAGGCAGACATCCGCCCGGCGGGCCAGGCCGCCTGACGCCCCAGCAGGCAGATCGGCTCGGGCCCGCCCTCATAGACTGGCAGCATAATGGTGACAGGGTCGACGCGCGGGAAATGCTCGGTCCCGCAGGCCGGGCAGACCCGCTTCCAACCGCCCGAAGCCGTCTGGCTCAGCGTCCCGCAGTTGGCGCAGGATCCGTGTTTGCGCCGCCAGTCGAACAGGCTCTTGGCCCCGCCCGCCATGGCCGCGTCCGCCGCCGGCAGGACAGCCGCCGCCGCGCGCATCTCATGAAAGGCGCCCAGTCCCCTCAGCGGCCCCTCGGTCGGGTCGATGGACCCCTCGAACTCTATGGCGAAGACCGGCTCGTCCTTCCAAAGGCCCAGGAACAGGTCGCGGTCGCGCACCATGTCGCGCGCATGGGCCATCGACACCCAGGCCAGGCGCGGACCGTCCGGCCCCTCCTCGATCAAGGGACGCCCCTCCCACAGGATCATGGCCTGGGCGTAGGGCTTGGCGGCCTGTTCCGCGATCCAGTCGGGATCGTTGCGAAGGTCGCCCGCCCGGTCGAGCGGATTGCCGGCGAAGGTGTTCTGAAAGGCCATGCGACCTTGTAGCTCTTGATTCCATCGGCCGCACCCGTCATATCCCCGCTCGGAGATCGCGGGCGAAGGCTTCGCCAATCTGGTCAGGGCCGGAAGGCAGCAGCCACAACGAATTCCCCTTCGGGTCGCGGTCTCTACTTCTCCTTCTTTTTGGCGCTAACGCTCGCCGCGCGGCGGCTCGCTGCTTGAGCGCGCGCCGATGCGCGTTGTCGAGCGTCGCCGATTGTGAGACTGTCGGTATATGAAGTGGCTGTGGCTCATTGCGGCGTTGCCCTTGTACGCCTGTGGGTCGGCGCCCCCAGAGCCGCGCCATCAACTGACTGAAATCCGCATGCCTCCCGGGATGATGTGCAGTTTCGGCCTTTCCTACCGAAATCCGGCGGAGATTGGTTTGAACGCCGATGGAACTGTGGAAGTCTCCACCTCGTCCGGCGAGCGGCGGGTTCTCGCTTCGAAGGCCGAGATAGGACGAACACTTTATGCGTTCGGCGTTGACGTCGAGCAGCCGATCTATGTTCGAGCTGATGAGTCCGCTCGCTATCGCGAGGTCGAAACGATCATGCGCGATCTGTCGATGCGAGGCTATGCGCGTATAAGACTGAGGAACCTTCCCGTTTAGGTTCACCGCAACCGCCAAGGCTGGGACGCATCTTTTTCACAGGCGGCTGCTTCGCCCCGTCCTTTTGGCGCTGTAAGACTTCTCGCATGACGGACAACGACCCGAATCTTGACGGCCCGCCCTGGGAAGAGGACGAGGTCGTCGAACGCGACGAGAACACCGACGACATGTTCGGCGCGCCCGCTGCGGCGCCCGAGCCGGTCGCCCTCCCTGTCGTCCCGAAAACGGCTTCGGCCCAAACTGAGGCCCCCGCCGACGACGGCGCCGCCTATCAGGTGCTGGCGCGCAAATACCGTCCGCGCACCTTCGAGGATCTGATCGGGCAGGAGGCGATGGTGCGCACCCTGACCAACGCCTTTGCGACGGGTCGTATCGCCCACGCCTTCATGCTGACCGGGGTGCGAGGCGTCGGCAAGACCACGACCGCCCGCCTTCTGGCCCGCGCCCTGAACAACGAGACCGACACCATCGACCGCCCGTCGCTGGCCCTGACCGCCCACGGGCGGCACGACGCCGCCATCATGGCAGGCCAGCATATGGATGTGATGGAGATGGACGCGGCGTCGCACACCGGCGTCAACGACATCCGCGATATTCTGGAAAGCGTCCGCTATGCGCCGGTCGAGGCGCGCTACAAGGTCTATGTGCTGGACGAGGTCCACATGCTGTCGACGCAGGCGTTCAACGCCCTGCTGAAGACGCTGGAGGAGCCGCCGCCCCACGCCAAATTCATCTTCGCCACCACCGAAATCCGCAAGGTGCCGGTCACGATCCTGAGCCGGTGCCAGCGGTTCGACCTGCGCCGGGTCGAGCCGGAAATCCTGGTCGAGCATCTGGGGCGCGTCGCCGACCGCGAGGGCATGAAGATCGAGGGCGACGCCCTGGCCCTGATCTCGCGCGCGGCCGAAGGCTCGGTGCGCGACGGCCTGTCGCTGCTGGATCAGGCCCTGGTCCAGGCCGAGCGCGGCGAGATGGTGAAGACCGATACGGTGCGCGACATGCTGGGGCTGGCCGACCGGACCCAGACCATCGCCCTGTTCGAATCGATCATGGCTGGCCGCACGCCCGAGGCGTTGGAGAATTTCCGCACCCTTTACGGCTTCGGCGCCGATCCGGTGCAGGTGACGAACGACCTGCTGGAGCATTGCCACGCCGCATCGGTCGCCAAGATGCTGGGGCCGAACGCGACGCGCCTGCCCAATGATCAGGCGCAGAAGCTGGCGGCCCTGGGCGCGGCCATTCCGGCGGCGACCCTGTCGCGGACCTGGCAGATGCTGCTGAAGGCGCTGGACGAGGTGCGGCGCGCGCCCAATCCGGCCGATGCGGTCGAGATGGCTATCGTGCGCCTGGCCTACGCCGCCGACCTGCCGGGACCGGAAGAGGCGCTGAAGCGTCTGCAGTCGGGCGAACCGATGGGCGCCGGCGCCGGGCCACGCGGCGGCGGTGCTGGCATGGGCGGGGGCGGGGCCTCGGCCCAGCTGGCCGCCCGTCCCGTCATGGCCCCGGCCTTGCCCGATCCGCAGACCTTCGAACAGGTCGTGGCCCTGATCGGTCAGAAGCGCGAGGTCGGCCTGCAGATGGACGTGGAGCGGTTCGTCAAACCCGTCTCGTTCAAGCCCGGCGCCATCGTCTATGAAAGCGTCGAGGGCGCGCCCGTCGATCTGGCGCGGCGTCTGTCGGGCCGGCTGAAGGAATGGACGGGCCGAACCTGGCTGATCGCCGCCAACGGCCAGGGCGGCGGCGAAACCCTGATCGAACAGCAGAAGAAGGCCCGCGCCGCCGAACGCGAACAGGTCGAGGCCGACCCCTTCGTCAAGGCCGTGCTTCTGGCCTTCCCCGGCGCCAAGCTGGGCGAGATCAAGACCCTGGCCCCCACCGTCGTCACCCCCGAAATCCCCGACGCGTCCGAGGACGACGACGAGGACTGACGCGCCCTACCTCGGCGCGCGCTTGGCCAGGATGCGTTGCAGGGTGCGGCGGTGCATGCCCAGGCGACGCGCCGTTTCCGAGACATTGTGGTCGCACAGCTCATAGACGCGCTGGATATGCTCCCAGCGGACACGGTCGGCGCTCATGGGGTTTTCGGGCGGCTCGGGCGCGTCGCCGGTCGCCAGGAGGGCCTTGACCACGTCGTCGGCGTCGGCGGGCTTGGACAGGTAATCCACCGCCCCGGCCTTGACCGCCGCGACCGCCGTGGCGATGGCGCCGTAGCCGGTCAGCATGACGATGCGGGCGTCGGCGCGACGGTCGCGCACGGCCTCAACGATCTTCAGACCGTTGCCGTCCTCCAGCCGCATGTCCAGAACCGCAAAGGCCGGCGCCTTGTCGCGCAGCACCTGCGTCGCTTCGGCGACGGATTCGGCCGTCGTCACCTGAAAGCCTCTGGCCTCCAGCGCGCGACCCATGCGGGTGCGCAGGGCCTGGTCGTCGTCCAGCAGCAGCAGGGACTTGTCGGGCAGGGCGGCGATGCGGGTTTCAAGGTCTGACATTGATCTCTCCTGCCGTTCAAGTCGGGAGCGGTAGCGTCCGGGTCAAGGTCAAGGTTCCCCCTGCGACGCTTCGACCCAACCGCTCAGTGGGCCACTTCCAAAGCGGGACGGGCCCAGCGCACCGCCACGCGCGCGCCGCGGCCTGCCCCCTTGGCGTCCGACCGGGGAAGTCCTTGCCCGACGCTGACCGATCCGCCCGTCCGTTCCAGCAAGGTGCGGGCGATGAAGAAACCCAGGCCCATGCCGCCCTGGCTGGGGGCGATCGGGGCCTCGACCGGGGCGCGCCGCCGCGACGGGCGGGCCGCCGCCGCGATCTGGGCCGCCAGGGCCTGACGGGCCTTGCCCTGCGGCCGGCTGGTCACATAGGGCTCTCCCAGGCGGGGCAGGATGTCGCCGGCGAAGCCCGGCCCGTCGTCCAGAATGTCGATCTCGATCCAGCCGGCGTCGACCACCGCCTGGACCCGCACCGTGGAGGCGGCGAAGTCGGCGGCGTTCTCGACCAGGGCGGACAGGCCGTGCACCACCTCGGGCATCCGGCGCACGCGCGGGGCGGGCTGGCCCGGCGGCGTCTTGACCAGGACCTCGAACGCCAGGTCGAAGCCCCGGTGCGGTTCCACCACCTCCTCCAGCAGGGCCTTCAGCGCCACGTCGGCATAGAGGGCGTCGTCACCCTCGGGCTGCTGCGACAGCTGGGTCAGGATGCCCCGACACCGCTCGGCCTGCTGAAGGATCAGGGCCGCGTCCTCGGCCGCGTCGCTGTCGGGGGCCGAGGCGCGCTGCAGTTCCTTGGCCACCACCTGGATCGTCGCCAGCGGCGTGCCCAGTTCGTGCGCGGCCGCCGCCGCCAGACCGCCCAACGCCGCGAGCCTCTGCTCGCGTTGCAGCACGTCCTGAGTGGTGGCCAGGGCCAGCTCCAGCTTTTCGGCGTCGGCCGCCACGCGCCAGGCGTAGCCGGCGGTGAAGACCACCCCCGTCACCAGGGCCATGGCCATGCCCAGCCGATAGAGCAGCGGCAGGTGGAAATGCTCGTGCGCGCGCCACGGCAGGGGCGCGGACCAGAAGAAAAGCACCCCCACCGCCACCAGGGCCAGAAGCCCCAGGATCAGGGCCGGCCGCGCCGGCAGGGACGCCGCCGCGATCGTCACCGGCGCCACCAGCAACAGGCAGAAGGGGTTTTCCAGCCCCCCGGTCAGGGCCAGGAGCACGCCCAGCTGAAAGATGTCGAAGGCCAGGTGGATCGCGGTCTGGCGCCCGTCGGGCAGGCTGGCCTCCAGCCGGCGCACCCGCGCCATGGCCCCCACGTTGACCGCCGCGCTGAAGGCGATGACGATCAGGCACGGCCACAGCGGCAGCGGAAAATGAAGGCCCAGCGACGCGGTCAGCACCGCCGCGCTCTGTCCCAGGATCGTCAGCCAACGCAGCACGATCAGGGTCCGCAGGGAGAACCCCCGCCCCCGGCGCGGCGTGTCGCGCCAGCCGTCCAGCGGATCGGACGGGCGCGCGATACGGGGCGCGGACTGCGGCGCGATGCGGGCTTCTGTCGAGGTCACGACCCTTCTATAGACCGCTGCAGTCCGTTTCGTGAGAGGCCGTCATGCCGCGCCGTTCCATTCTGCTTTTCGCCGGCGCCTGCATCGCCATCGCCGCCGCCCTGGCCATCGTCACCGTGGTGGTGGTCGGCGGACGCGACCGCGCCGCCTCCGACGGCCAGGTCGCCGCCTCGGGCCAGCCCCTGGTCGGTGGCGACTTCACGCTGGTGAACCAGGACGGCCGAACGGTCGATCAGACCCTGCTGAACGGCAAATGGAGCCTGGTCTTCTTCGGCTTCACCTACTGCCCCGAATTCTGCCCGACCACCCTGGCCGAACTGGCCGCCGTGCAGCAGCAACTGGGCGACAAGGCCAAGGATCTGCAGATCGTCTTCATCAGCATCGACCCCCAGCGCGACACGCCCCGGCAGTTGAAGGACTATCTGTCGTCGGACGGCTTTCCCAAGGGGACCATCGGCCTGACGGGGACGCCGGAACAGGTGGCCCAGGCCGCCAAGGCCTATCGCGCCTTCTATCAGAAGGTCGGCGAGGGCGAGACCTATACGATGAACCACAGCCTGACCGTCTATCTGATGGGGCCGGACGGCCGGTTCCGCACGGCCGTCGCCTATGGCCTGGGGCCCGACAAGTCGACCAGGATCATCGAAGGCGCCATGGCGCGAGGCTGAGCCAAACCCCATAATCCTTTTGCAGGGCGACGCATTCTATGTTGCCCTGCACAAACGGCGTTCAGCCGTCACGGATCGTCATGCTCTACGCCTTTCACGAACTCGCCTATCAATCGGCCCTGCCGTTCCGGATCGGCGCCCAGATGGCCCGCCAGTTCTGGACCTCGCCGTTCAACCCGGCCTCGGACACCGCCATCGGCCGCACAGCCTACGCCTCGGCCGAACTGTTCGAGAGCGTCACCCGGCGCTATGGCAAGCCGGCCTGGCGTCTGGAGACCGTCGACATCGACGGCAAGCCGGTGCGCACCACCGAACAGGTGATCTGGCAAAGCCCCTGGTGCCGCCTGATCCGCTTCGCCCGCAACATCGGCGACCTGAAGCGCGCAGGAAAGCCGGCCGCCGGCCCCGCCGTCCTGATCGTCGCGCCCCTGTCAGGCCACTACGCCACCCTGCTGCGCGGCACGGTCGAAGCCTTCCTGCAGGACCACGACGTCTATGTGACCGACTGGATCAACGCCCGCCAGGTTCCCATGCTGGAGGGACGGTTCGACTTCTTCGACTACATCGACCACGTCCGCACGATGTTGGCCGAGGTGGGCGGACGTCCTCACGTCATCGGCGTGTGCCAGCCCGGCCCGCCCGTCCTGGCCGCCGCCGCCGTCATGGCCGAGGACGAGGATGAGAACCGCCCCGCCTCCATGACCTTCATGGGCTCGCCCATCGATGCGCGCCTGTCGCCGACCGTCACCAATCAGTTGGCCGAGGAAAAGCCCTTCACCTGGTTCAGGTCGAACATGATCCACACCGTGCCCCTGCCCTATCCGGGGTTCGGCCGACGGGTCTATCCGGGCTTCGTTCAGCTCTACAGCTTCATGTCGATGAACGAGGATCGTCACCGCGACGCCCACTGGAGCTATTTCAACAGCCTGATCGCCGGCGACGGCGACGGGGTGGAGAAGCACGAGGAATTCTACGACGAATATCTGTCGGTGCTGGACCTGACCGAGGAATTCTATCTCCAGACCATCGACATCGTCTTCCAGCAGCACCTGTTGCCGCGCGGCCTGCTGGAGCATCGCGGGCGACGAGTCGATCTGACCAAGATCGTCGACATCGGCCTGATGACGGTGGAGGGCGAGAAGGACGACATCTCCGGCGTCGGCCAGACCCAGGCTGCGCATGGCCTGTGTTCGACCATTCCCGACGACCGCCGCATTCTCTACGTCCAGCCGAAGGTGGGCCACTACGGCGTCTTCAACGGCCGGCGTTTCCGTGACGAGATATATCCGCGCGTGCGCGACTTCATCGCCCAGAACGAGGCCCTCATTGGCGTACCGCAACGGTCAGCGGCTGCCGCTTGACGACAAGGCCGGATCCGGGCCGACGCTGAGGCTGTCGGTCAATCCGCGCGCCCGACGCCTATCGGTGCGGATCGACGCGCGCGCCGGAGAGGCGGTGGTCGTCGCCCCGACCGAACGCGGCCTGGCCCAGGCCGTCGCCTTCGCCCGGACCAAGGGCGTCTGGATCGCCGAACGTCTGGCGGTCCGGCCGCAAGGGCGTCCGCTTGAGCCCGGACAGGTCATCGCCCTGCGCGGCCGGCCGGTGAGGCTGGAGGCGACGCCCGGCGCCGGGGCCGCGCGTCTGGTCGAGGACGGCGCCGTCATCCGATCCGGCGGCGAGGGCGAAGCCTACGCCCGCCGGATCGAGAATTTTCTGAAGCGCGAGGCGCGCCAGACCCTGATCGAGCGCACCGACTTCCATCTGCGAACCCTGGGCCAGAAGCCGGTGAAGGTGTCGATCGCCGACACCCGCTCGCGCTGGGGATCGTGCAGCCCGCACAACCGCACCATCCGCTATTCCTGGCGCGTCGTCATGGCCCCGCCGCCAGTCATCGATTACCTGGCCGCCCATGAGGTCGCCCATCTGGTCCACGCCGACCACAGCCCGGCCTATTGGGCCGTGGTCGAACGGCTGATCGGGGATCACCGCCCCTGGCGCAAATGGCTGCGAGACCACGGCGGCGCGCTTCACGCCGTGGGGCGCTAGGGTCAGAAGAACAGGGCTTCCGGCTTCTTCTCCGGCGCGGGTCGGCCTTCCGGAGGATAGCCGGGCTGGGGCGAGGTCGGGCGGACGACGGACTGTTTCGGATTTCCTGACGGCGCCGCGTTCTGGGGCGGATACTGCGGCTTTTCCTCGACATAGGGCTGGCCCTGTTCGGGATCGACCGGTTCGGCCGGCATGCCGCCGTCATTCAGGCCGCTGATCAGGTCGCCGACCGGATCGGGCGCGATCCAGCCCTCGGGCATGGGCGGGCCGTTGGGGATGGCCGGCGCGTTCAGGCGCGGCAGGGCCGCCGCCATGAAGCCGCGCCAGATGGCGGCGGGCGACGAACCACCTGTCACGCCGCGCATGGGAGTGTTGTCGTCCTTGCCCACCCAGACGGCGGCGACGAAGCCGCCGGTGTAGCCGACGAACCAGGCGTCCTTGTAATCCGAGGTCGTGCCCGACTTGCCCGCCAGATCGCGGCCCGGAATGGCCACGCTGCGGCCCGTGCCGGATGTCACCACGCCGCGAAGCATCTGGTTCATATAGTAGAGCGGCGGATTGTTGATGGCCTGGCCGACCTGGCCCGACGGGCGCTGATAGATGACCCGGCCCTGGGGCGTACGGATACGGCTGATGCCATAGGCCTGAACCCGCTCGCCGCCGTTGGCGAAGGCGTCATAGGCGGTGGCCATCTCGAGCGGAGACACCTCGACCGCGCCCAGGGCCATGGACGGCTCCAGTCCGATGCGGCTTTCGATGCCCAGCCGGCGGGCGGTGCGGGCCACGCTGTCGCGGCCGACCTGGTCGGCGATCTGTGCCGCCACCGTATTGGTCGACTGGGCCACCGCCTGGGCGATGGTCATCGGCCCGCTGAAGGTGCCCGAATAGTTCTTGGGCGACCAGTTGCCGATGGTGATCGGCTGATCCACCACAGGGCTCTGCGGCGTATAGCCGGCCTCCATCGCCGTCAGATAGACGAAGGGTTTCCAGGCCGAACCCGCCTGACGCCGCGCATCCACGGCGCGGTTGAACTGGCTGTCGGCGTAGGAGGCGCCGCCGATCATGGCCCGCACCCGGCCGTCGCCGTCCAGGGCGACCAGGGCCGCCTGCTGCACGCCCTTGCCGCCGTCGCGGTCCAGGATGCGGCGCACGGCGCGTTCGGCGTCCGTCTGCAGCGTCAGGTCCAGGGTGGTCTCCACCACCAGATCCTCAGTCGGTTCGCCGACCAGGCCGCGGATCGACTTGTCCAGCCAGTCGATGAAATACTGGGCGTGCTGGCTGGCCAGGGTGCGCGAGACGATGATGGGCTGGGTCACGGCCTGTTCGCGTTGCGCGGCGGTGATGACGCCCGCCTCCTCCATCTCGTTCAGGACGACGGTGGCGCGGGCGGCGGCGCGCTCGCTCTCGGACACCGGCGAATAGCGCGACGGCGCCTTCAGCAGCCCCGCCAGAAGGGCGGCCTCCCCGACCGTCAGGTTCTTGGCCGGCTTGTCGAAATAGCGTTGGGACGCCGCCTCGATCCCATAGGCGCCGGCGCCGAAATAGACCCGGTTCAGATAGAGGGCCAGGATCTCCTTCTTGGAGAATTTCATCTCCAGCCACACGGCCAGCATCAGTTCCTGAACCTTGCGACGCAGGTTCTGGTCGGGCGTCAGGAACAGGTTCTTGGCCAGTTGCTGCGTCAGGGTCGATCCGCCCTGCACCACCCGTCCGGCGCGCAGGTTGCGCACCATGGCCCGGGTCATGCCGATGGGGTCGAAGCCGGGGTGGTTGTAGAAGCGCCGGTCCTCGATGGCGATGAAAGCGGCCGGCACATAGTCAGGCAGGCTGTCCAGATCGGCCGGCGGCGCCATCTGGGTGCCGCGCGTCGCGATCAGCGCGCCGTTGCGGTCCAGATAGGTGATCGAGGGCTGGCGATCGACCTTGTACAGGCTGGAGGTGTCGGGCAGGCCGCGGGCGAAGACGGCGAAGAAGACGACCAGGAAGATCAGCCCCCACACCGCCAGCACCGCGCTCCAGTAGAACAGCCGCTTCCACCACGGCCGACGCGGCCTGGCGTCGCCCTGCTGCTGTCCGCCCCCGTAACCTGGACCCGCCATGTCTATCCTCAGATGCCGCGCACAGGCGGGTTGTCGCTTCGATCCTCTCTATCCGGATTGAAGCGCCGTCGAAACGGTCCCGCCGCCTTCACGCGAACGTGAGCGGCTATTTCGCCGAAAGAAAGGCGCGTCGCGCCAGCCACACGCCGGTCTCTGCCCCGTCGCACACGATGTCCAGACCAGCGGCCGACAGGATGGCGCGATAGGCCGCCGGATCCAGACTGGCGTGATACAGCGGCTGGACCCGCCACTCGCCGATCCTCTCCCCATGGGCATGGCCAGAGGTGAACATCAGACGCCCGCCCGGTGCGACGCGGCCAGCCAGTTCAGGCAGGACCGCCTGTTGGTCGTCGGGACTGAGGTGAAACAGGCTGTGCCAGGCCAGGACGCCGTCGAACGCGCCCTCGGGCAGACCCTGGCGCATGTCGCCCAGGCTCCACTCCCCTTGCGGCAGGGTCGCTGCGGCGTGGGCGATCAGGCCGGGCGAAGCATCCACCCCCCGCACCCGAAAGCCGCGCGCCAGAAGGGTCGCCCCCATCGGCCAACCCGATCCGCACCCCACATCCAGGACATGGGCTGCCGGGGCCAGACCGTCGCTGAACCGCCCGATCCACGTCGCCTCGTCCAGGCCGCCGCCGTCGCCGGGGTGCAGGACGGCGCCCCGGTCGGCGATCCAGTCGTCGGCCCGATCGCCGTACAGGCCGAGGATCCGTTCGGCGGACGGATGGGTCATCGCGCCAGGAAATCGTCCAGCGCGCCGTAAAAGGCCTGGGGCTGGTCGAACATGATGAAGTGGGCGCTGTCGTCAATCCGTTTCAGGGTCGCGCCCGGCAGGCCGGCGTAGGAGGCCTGATAGATGGTGTCGGTGATCTGGGGCGTCATGCGCGGATCGTTGAACTTCACGTACAGCACCTCGGTCGGGGCGGTGATCCGGGACAGTTCAGGACGCAGGTCAGTGGCGACCAGTTCGCGGAAGGCGGCGGCCGAGACCTTCTGATCGCTGTCGCGCATGTTCTGCAACGCCAGTTCGCGGCGGGCTTCGGTGTTGATCATGCCGGTGATGCTGGCCGTCGCCTGGGCGACATAGGCGTCGCGCGGGCTGTTGGCCTGGGCGGCCCAGATCTGGTCGGCGACGGGCGCCACCGTCTCGGCCGTCGCGCCGGGGGCTGCGAACATCGCGCCCATGAAGGGGATCATGTCCACCACCATCAGCCGCCCCACCTGATCGGGATGGCGCGCCGCCAGCATCAGGCCGATGGTCCCGCCCATCGAATGGCCGACGACGGCCGGCTTGGTCAGACCCTGCTCCTGGATATAGCGGGCGATCTCCTCGGCGACGGGGGCGGCCACAGGCGTGGGCGCCGATCCGGTCTGGGCGTTGCCGGCGGGCGGCGCCCCGGCGAAGCCATCGACCTGGATGCGGTGGATGCGCCAGCCCACGCCGTCCTGGGCGGCCAGATGGTCCACCGTCCCCTGCCAGATCTCGGGCGAGGAGCTGAGGCCGGGGATCAGGATGATGTCGCGCCCGTCCATGTCGCCATCGACCGTCACCCGGATGCGGTCCGACTGGAAGCCGGCGTGCGGACGGACGTGCGCATGACCCTGGCCGTTATGGGCTCCATGCCCGTCCTGAGCGACGGCGGCAGGCGCAGCGAAGATAAGGGCCGCGGCGGCGGCGCGCACGAGAAGATTGGTGATGGACATGGTGTGACTCCCCTTTGGATATCCCGCCTATGACGCTTATACTTTGCGTTGTAAAGAACTCTATATGTTGCGCAACGACAGAAGGCGCGCCACTCTGCTAGACAGGCGCCATGAAGCCTGACGCGCCCTTATCCGTCCAGTCCAACTCGCCGCCGCCCGTTGCCGCCAAGGCCCCTCCGACCGCCTTCGGCAAGGGGTTCGTGACAGACGCCTGGTATTTCGTCGCCTTGGGTCGCGACGTCGCGCCCGGCAGCCTGAAACGCCATGAGATCATGGGCGAGCCGGTGCTGATCGGCCGCACCCGCGCGGGCCAGGTCTATGCGATGCGCGACATCTGTCCCCACCGCGCCGCGCCCCTGTCGGCCGGCAAGCTGGTGGAGAAGCCCGGAGAGGGCGAGACGGTCGAATGTCCCTATCACGGCTGGCGCTTCCGCACCGACGGGGTCTGCGCCGCCATTCCGTCCCTGGTCGAAGATCAGGCGTTCGAGGCGAACCGCATCCGCGTGCGGTCCTATCCGGTGCGCGAAAGCCAGGGCCTGGTCTTTGTCTGGATGGCGTCGGACGCCCGCAATCCGTCGGAACCGGACCATGAGCCGCCGATCTTCCCCGGCGTGGTCGGCGGCGAGGCCAAGCTGGTCGAGGCGATGGATTTCGACAGCCACATCGACCACGCCGTCGTCGGCCTGATGGACCCCGCCCACGGCCCCTATGTCCATCAGCAATGGTGGTGGCGGTCCGAACATTCGATGCACGAAAAGGCCAAGGCCTTCGTGCCCACCGAGTTCGGCTGGGCCATGGCGCGCCACGCGCCGTCGTCGAACAGCCGCCTTTACAAGATCCTGGGCGGCGCGCCCGCGACCGAGATCACCTTCCGTCTGCCGGGCTTCCGCTGGGAGCATATTCAGGTCGGCGAGAAACAGGTGCTGGCCCTGACCTGCCTGACGCCGATCACCGAGACCAGGACGCGGATCACCCAGATCTTCTGGTCAGACCATTGGGTGTTCGACATCGCCAAGCCCTTCCTGCGGATGGGCGTCGTCGCCTTCCTGAAACAGGACGGCGGCATGGTGAACCTGCAGAACCAAGGCCTGCGCTACGACCCCGCCCTGATCTGGATCGACGACGCCGACAAACAGGCCAAATGGTATCAGCAGCTGAAGCGCGAATGGGCGAAGAGCCGCGCCGAGGACCGCCCCTTCGTCAATCCGATCGCGCCCGTGACCCTGCGCTGGAAGAGCTGATTTCCGGCTGCTCCCGACCGGGCCCGAGGGGGTTTCCGGCGGCATAACGCCGGCTTGCGACGGTTCCGTCCCCATGCCAAGTGGAGGCATGGATGAGGCCGCCGTGAAACAGAACGCTGCACAGGACTATGAGTTGAACCTGACGGACGGCGTGCGCGTCACGGCCTCCGGCGATCCCGCCTCTCCAGTCCTGAAGCGCTTCTTCGAAGGCTACGACCGGGCCTTCGTGCTGCCGGACGAGCGCGAGGACCTGTCCGGGTTCGAAACCTGCCTGGCGTTGAACCGGACCCATCGCCTCGCGCACGACCGCACCCAGTGCGAACTGGTCGCCGTGCTGGAAACCGAGGGCGGCGACTTGCTGGGCGGGGCGAACTTCCTGGCCACGACGATCAAGCGTGCGGGCGCGCCACCGGCTTCGGTCGCCCTGAACTACATCTATGTGGAGACGGCCGCGCGCGGACGCGGCCTGCTGCGACAGGCGCTTTCCGCCGTCCGGCGCCTGGCTCCGGCCGCCCTGGACATGGCGCCCGACGCCCCTTCGCCCGCGCTGTTCATCGAACAGAACGATCCCTTGCGTCTCACGTCGGACGAATACGCCGAGGATACGCGCCATTCGGGCCTGGATCAGGTGGATCGACTGGCGATCTGGGCGCGAGTCGGCGCGCGAGTCGTGGATTTTCCCTATGTGCAGCCGGCCCTGTCGGCGAGCCAGCACGCCGACGACGGCCTGATCTACGCCGCGATCGACTATCCGGGCGACGCGGTGGATGCGGGCCTGCTGCACGACCATCTGGAGAGCTTCTTCAACATCTCGGTCCTGAAAGGTCGGGCCGAACCGCCCGGCGGAGCGGCGGCGCGCCAGATCGCGGCCCTGGCGGGCCGGGTTGCGCCGGCGCCGCTGCTGGACATGGCGCCCGCCCTGAACTGGCTGAGGAGCGGACGCCCAACGACGGGTTTCGAAAGTTTTCGGGATTTGGCGAGAGGGGCGCGAGGCGGATGACGGCGCAGGCGGCAAGGGCGGCGGACACCTACGAATCGGCGAAATCCGGCACCATCTACTGGACGCTGTCCCTCTATATCGAGGCGGACCGGGCGGCCGCGGCCCTGGGGCTGAAGCCGGGGGCCCGGATCGGGCCCGAGACCTTTCGCCGGATGCAGAGAAGTCATCGGCCGTCCCTGGCCCTGGCCAACGCCATCGATGCCCTGATGAACGACATCGCCGACCGCGAAACCCAGGGCGAGGTGCAGGAATTCCTCCTGGCGGTCACGGACGAGGACGTCTCGGACATGGACGAGGCGGCAGCGGCGGCGCGCCGGTACGACGATCTCGTCTTCAAGATGCCCAAGTCCATATCCTGGACCACGGAAGGCGTCCGGTTCGAAGCCAGCCCTCCGGGCCTGGATCGAGAGCGCGAGGTCCAGCTGCGGCGCTTCTGGCTGTCCCACAACAACGGCGCGCTGAGCTACCATCTGAGCTTCAGCCACTTCTACGGGGCGTTCGAAGACGAAGCGCGCGGCGCCTGCTCCGGGTACGCCCCCTCCACCTACTACTTCCTCTCCCTGCTGCAGAAGTTGGCGGCCCCCAAGGAGTACGGCCTCGACGCCGATATCCTGGAGGACATCAACCGGAAGGCGGATCCCTATATCGACGTCTTCGATCCCGATCCCCTGGGCATAGATCCGCTCGACAACATCGAGGTGCGATACCGACCGCCCGGCGGCAAGGGACGCCAATGCAAGGTGGAGCGCTTCTGGCCTTTCGTCAGGACGATGTTCGAGGCCGACGCCGAAGTCCTGTTCGACCGCCTGGTCCGGACGGATCGCCTTCTTCCCAAGGACGAAACTGATCGCTTCACGCTGAAGATCAAGAAGGGCGGCTACACCGACGCTCTCGTCGAACTGGTCCCCTTCATCGAAGTGCCGGGACTGAAGGTGCCGAAATCCCGCTTCATGTTCATGCTTCACGACGAACGGTTCTTCGAGCGGCTGATGCCTCTCGACGCCGACCGGAAGGAGTCCGTGTCGCGCAAGGCCATGGTCCGGCAGGACTGCTACGAACCCTACGAGACGCGCATCAGCGCCCTGATGGACGAGGCGAGCCGACGCAGGAGTCGCTCCGTTCGCCTGGACGAAGACTACTGGACATGGGTCTGCACCCGGCCGGAGTACGACGCCGCCCTGGACGAAGGGGCCTTCGCTCGAGCTGTTCCCGACGTGCCGACGCACTATCTCCGAAGCGAACAAGATCCGCACTGGTCTCCGATCCGTCGTCTGGAAGAGGGAGACGAGACCGACAACCGACCCGCGCGAGATCCTCTGGACGAACTCGTGACCGCAATGCGCGCCGGCGAGTGTTTTCAACGCTACGCATTCGACGACAGGGCCCCTTCTCGGCCGCTGGCCGAACGCGCCCTTCCGGCGCCTGTGAAGCACCATATCCCCGCCTTCGAGGCGCACCGGGCCGACTGCCTGGACTATCTGTTCCTGGCGGGGTTCAACCAGAACATCATAGACTTCATGAACCAGGACACGTCGGAAATCCTGGACAGCATCGACCCGATCTATCCCGACAGTTCGGACCAATCCAGCGACCGCTTCTTCGTCCGCTACGCCAACCATCGGGCCATGATCACCTATGTGCCCAAAAGTCGCAGCCTGGAGACGGGCAACGACTATATCGGCGCCTGCCCCTACGCCTTCCTGATCCACGTCCTGGCCCTGCACAACGAATTCCTGGCCCGGTCGCACGAACAGAAGACCATGACCCGGATCGAGCGGATCGAAGCCCTGATCTACGGCAGGACCCCGCCGGCCACGCGCGCGATGGCCCTTCTCGAACAGCAGGAGGCGCTCGACGAGGACGACGATCTCAGCCGGGCGGAAATGGCCATCAACCAAGCTCGCCGAGTTCAGCCAGTACGAGCGGTTTCGCTACGCCAATCCGTTCCGCTACGAGACCGAGCGCGACGTGTTCAAGACGCTGGAGGAGCTTCGCGGCATCAGCCGCAAGAAGGAAGCCCTCGCCCTGGCCATCAAGAGCCTGGAAGACCACGCCAGCGACCTTTCACGGCGCCAGCAGGTCAAGCTGGAAGAACAGCGCAGGACCGAAGAGCAGGCCAGGAAAGATCGCGAGGACGAAGCGGCCCGACGCCAGAAGGCCGTCGACGAGGACGCCGCCCGACGCGGATTATGGCTGAACATCCTCCTCGGCATGACCGGCTTCTTCGGCGCCGGTCAGATGTTCTACTGGATCGGCGAAAAGGCGGCGGGGCCGGACGCGGGAGGGCCGCCGCATCCCACGGCGGTCGCCACGCTGTTCGGACACCTGACGCCGTCGGTCGCCGTCGGAAACGTCATCCTGGCGGGAACCGAAATCGTCATGACCCTGGCCCTGCTGCTGTTCCTGGCGATGCTCGGATACATCCTGTGGGACGCGCGCGGGCAGATCGCCGGGCTGTTCGCCGGCCTGTGGCGCAAGCTTCGCGGGGCGCCGACCGAAGCGGGTCGGCAGACGACCAAGCCCGGTTCGACGCCTGTCGGAACCGGGCTTGATTCATCGAAAGATTGAATAGGTTTAGCGCCGCGCCTTCTTGCGCTGGCCGGCCTTGCCCTTGGGGCGCGACAGGCGGACGACCTTGCGGGCGTTCTCTTCCGCCGTGGTGCGCACGGTGGGGATGGAGCGCGGGGCCAGGCCGTAGAGCGAGGCCATCGGGGCGTCCTCGACCGCGGCGATGTCGTGTTCGCCATAGCCGTTGAAGCCGGTCGACATGGCCACGCCATAGGCGCCCAGCATGCCGATCTCGATGAAGTCGCCTTCGCGCACATCGGCCGGCAGCCAGAACGGGCCGGGCATATGGTCGATGGAATCGCAGGTCGGACCATAGAACTGGAACGCCTTAAGATCGCCCGAGGCTTCGCCGTCCCGCACCAGCTTGGTCGGGAAGGGCCAGCGCGAATGGGTCGCGTCGAACAGCGAGCCGTAGGAGCCGTCGTTCAGATAAAGGGCGTCGCCCTTCCTCAGATCGACGCGGGCCAGGATCGACGAGGATTCGGCGACCAGCGCCCGGCCGGGCTCGCACCACAGTTCGGTCGTTTCCGACACCGGCATCTCGTTGAAGCCGCGATGGATGGCGTCGGCGTATTCGCTCATGTCCGGCGGGACCATGCCGGGATAGACCGACGGGAAGCCGCCGCCGACATCGACGATGTCCACGATGACGCCCGCACGGCTGATAGAGCGACCGACCTGGGCCATGGCGGCCTGGTAGGCGGTCGGGCGCATGCATTGCGAACCGACGTGGAACGAAACGCCCATCAGCCCGTCCTTGACCGCCTGGCGCGTGGCCAGGAGCAGGGCCGGCGCCTGATCGGACGAGACGCCGAACTTGCCCGAGAGGGTATAGGCTGCGCCGTCGGCCGAGACAGCCATGCGCACGACCAGATTCAGGTCGTCCGCGCCGCCGGTGGCGTCGAGGATCTTGTTCAGCTCTTCCACGCAGTCGAGCGAGAAGGTGCGAACGCCGTGGTCGAAATAGGCCTTGGTGATGGCCGACCGGCTCTTGACCGGATGCATGAAGGCCAGACGCACGTCGGCGCTGACCGAACGCACCAGTTCGATCTCGGCGATGGAGGCCACGTCGAAGCTGCGGACGCCCGACGCGATCAGGGTCTCGATGACCCAACGCGAGGGGTTCGCCTTCACCGCATAGAAGACGTCGGCGTTCAGATTATCCTGGAACCAGCGCGCCGCTACGGAAACCGAACGCGGCCGCACGAGGGCGACGGGACGTTCAGGAGGCCGCTCACGGACCAGGTCCAGGGGAAGCTGGTACGTGCGCAATTCACGTAACCCCCTGCTAATTGTTAACCCAGACCGGCGTTAGCAGCGCGTAACGGTTAGACCTACGGGGTCCGCCGGAAGGGGCGATATGGGGGTCTGGGCCTGTCATGTAAAGGGGTTTTTTCGTGGCGGACCCGTCGAGGACGCCGAAGCCCTGAGGCGGGAGCGTCGATGCGCGATTTCGCGCCCAGATCTCACACCCGATCTCGCGCTCTAGCGAAATGACGCGGTCCATGCGATTAAGACTTGCCCAAACGCGCCTGTCGCGTCATGCGGCGCCTCTTCGCCACAGCTTCTCAGCGAGTTCATGAGTTCATCCGCAGCCGCCGTCGCCCCCGGGCTAGTCCTGGCGCGTGACGTGTCGAAGACCTTCGGATCGCGAAAGGCGCTCAACGGCGTCTCGGTCGAGATCGCCTCGGGCGAAATGGTCGCCCTGATTGGACCGTCCGGATCCGGCAAGTCCACCCTGCTTCGTTCGATCACGGGCCTGCAGTCGATCGACCCCGGCAAGGGAACCATCCAGGTCTTCGGCGAGACGGTGCAGAAGGACGGCCGCGTCACCGGCGCCGTGCGCAAGGCGCGCGGCAAGCTGGGCATGATCTTCCAGCAGTTCAACCTGGTTGGGCGTCTGAGCCTGTTCTCCAACGTCATGCTGGGCGCACTGGGACGTCTGCCGTCCTGGCAGGGCCTCTTGGGCCTATGGCCCCAGGCGGACAAGGACAAGGCCATGGCGGCCCTGCACCGCGTCGGCGTCAGCGACTATGCGGCCCAGCGCGCCAACACCCTGTCGGGCGGCCAGCAGCAGCGCGGCGCCATCGCCCGCGCCATCGTGCAAGGCGCCAAGGCCATTCTGGCCGACGAGCCGGTCGCCTCTCTGGACCCCGTCTCAGCCCGCAAGGTCATGGAATTGCTGGTCGAGTTGAACCAGCGCGACGGCATGGGGGTGATCGTCACCCTGCACCAGGTCGACTACGCCATCCGCTACTGCGAGCGCGTCATCGCCCTGCAGGGCGGCAAGATCGTCTATGACGGTCCGTCCACGGGCCTGGATCAACAGCGCCTGATCGCAATCTACGGTCCCGAATTCGAGGACGCGTTCTGGGAGACCAAGGCATGAGCCTGTCCCGTCGTTTCATCTCCAAGACCCTGGCCGGCGTCGGCGCCGCCGTGCTGGTCGCCGGGCTGTCGGCCTGTGGCGGCGGCGAAAAGAAGCCGACCGGCGCGCCAAGCGAGATCACCTTCTCCATCCTGTCGGCGGAAGGCCAGGCCTCGGCCGGCCCGCTGTGGCAGCCGCTGCTGGACGACATGTCCAAGGCCATCGGCGTGCCGGTGAAGCCCTATTTCGGGTCGAACTACACGGTTCTGGTCGAGGCCATGCGCGGCAACCACACCCAGGTCGGCTGGTTCTCGGCCAAGCCCGAGGTGGAAGCCATCGACCGCGCCAAGGCCGAGGTCATCGCCCGCACCGTCAACCGCGAGGGTCTGGACAGCTACCAGTCGACCCTGATCGTGCGTAAGGGCTCGGGCATCACGCTGGACAAGGTCGTGGCCTGCGGCAAGCAGTACAATTTCGGCATCGGCGACGCCCAGTCGACCTCGGGCACGCTGGCGCCGCTGACCTATTTCTTCAATCCTCGCGGCATCACGCCGTCGCAGTGCTTCAAGACCGTGCGCTCGGCCAACCACCAGGCCAACGCCTTCGGCGTGGCGACCGGCGTGATCGACGTGGCCACCTCCAACAGCGTGAACACCCTGTTCATGCGCAAGGAGAACCCGCAGCTGGCCGCCCAGATCGAGGACATCTGGACCTCGCCCCCCATCCCCGAAAGCGGCATCGTGGTGCGCGAGGACCTGGACCCGGCGCTGAAGGAAAAGATCCGCAGCTTCTTCCTGGGCTATGGCCAGGGCCAGGGCCCGGAGGCCGACCGTCAGCGCCAGATTCTGGCGGCGCTGGAATATTCGCGCTTCGCCGCCGCCGACGACAGCTATCTGGACCCCATCCGCGAGATGATCGCCGACCAGAAGCTGGGCGAGGCCCGCGCCAAGGGCGACAAGGCCGGCGCCGAAGCCGCTGAACGCGAACTGCAACGCCTGCGCGCCAAGCACGAGGTCCAGCCTTGAGCGCAGCGTCTTCCCTGACGACGGCGATCCCCGCCGCGCCGCGCAAGTCGGCCCTGGCCTGGGCCGCCGACCTGCTGGTCTGGGGCGGCGTCGCCGTCGTCCTGCTCTACAGCGTCAAGGCCGTGGACCTGGGCAACATCTCGCGCCTGTTCGCCGGCAACGAGAGCACGCGCCTGTTCGCCCACGACCTGATGCGGCCCGACTTCTCCGACTGGAAGATGTTCGTCGCCAAGATGTGGGAGACGATCCAGATCGCCCTGTGGGGCACCTTCCTGGCCGTCATCCTGGGCATCCCCCTGGGGCTGGCCGCCGCCCGCAATATCGCCCCGCAATGGGTGGTGACGCCCGTGCGCTGGATCATGAATCTGCTGCGCTCGATCCCCGATCTGGTGATCGGCCTGCTGTTCGTGACCGCCGTCGGCCTGGGACCGCTGGCGGGCGTCCTGGCCATCACCCTGAACACGGCCGGCGTCCTGGCCAAACTGTTCTCGGAAGCCGTGGAATCCATCGACAAGGGTCCGGTCGAGGGCGTGCGCGCCACCGGCGCCGGCAAGCTGCACGAGATCGTCTGGGGCGTCCTGCCCCAGGTCGCGCCCCTGTGGACCTCTTTCGCGCTCTACCGTTTCGAATCCAACAGCCGGTCCGCGACCGTCCTGGGCCTGATCGGCGCGGGCGGCATCGGCCAGGTGCTGTTCGACAGCATGAACGCCTTCGATTTCCGCGCCGTCTCGGCCATCGTGATCATCGTGGTGATCGCCGTGACCCTGATCGACACCCTGTCGCAGATCATGCGTCGCCGCCTGCTGTAAGCGACCGGACACCGACGGAAAACCGTCACAAACCCGTCGGGCCGATTGTCATAATCCTCTGCTCTAAGCGTCGCGAAATCGACGCTCAGGGAGAGCCTTTGATGACCCGTGGATTGAAACTGGCGGCCTCAACGGCCGTTCTCCTGGCCCTGGCGGCCTGTGGAGACGGCGGCGGCGGAAGCGCCTCCAACGCCCGATCGGGCGTCTGGGCCGCCGGATCGTCGACCGTCTTCCCCTTCGCCACCCGCGTCGCCGAGAACTTCGCCCGCACCTCGGGCGGCGCCGCGCCGCGCGTCGAGTCCCTGGGGACCGGGGGCGGCATCCAGGCCTTCTGCCAGGGCGTCGGCCCGACCACGCCCGACATCGCCAACGCCTCGCGGCCGATGAAACAGTCCGAGTTCGACCTGTGCGCCAAGAACGGTGTCACCGACATCGTCGAGATCAAGATCGGTTTCGACGGCATCGTCATCGCCACCGCCCGCAACGGCAACGGCTTCAACTTCGAGCTGAACGACCTCTATGAAGGCCTGGCCAAGCAAGTGCCCGGCCCCAACGGGACCTTCATCGCCAACCCGGCCAAGACCTGGAACGAGGTGAACAAGGGCCTGCCGGTCCAGCGCATCCAGGTCTATGGCCCGCCGCCCACCTCGGGCACGCGCGACGCTTTTCTGGAACTGGGCATGACGCCGGGCGCCAAGCTGGTGCCGGGGGTAAAGGCCATCGAGGGCGACAAGGAACGGTTCGAGGCCATCGCCCACACCCTGCGTGAGGACGGCGCCTGGATCGACTCGGGCGAGAACGACAACGCCATCGTCCAGACCCTGACCCGCACGCCGGGATCGCTGGGCGTGTTCGGCTATTCCTTCCTGGAACAGAACCTGGACACGGTGAAGGCCGAGACCATCGACGGCGTCTCGCCCACCGCCGACACCATCGCCAGCGGGGAATACCCCCTGTCGCGCAGCCTCTACATCTATGTGAAGAAGGCCCATATCGGCGTCATCCCCGGCCTGCAGCAGTTCGTGCAGGAGTTCCTGTCGGAAGGCGCGGCCGGCAAGGGCGGCTATCTGGCCGACCGCGGCCTGATTCCCCTGCCCGAAGACCAGCTGGCCGCCCAGCGCGCCGTCGCTTCGGCCCTGACGCCGATGCAGCGTCCCGCCAAATAAGGGCGGGAACCGACAGTTCAGTCCGCTCCTTCTTTCGCCGGCCGCGCTTCAACTTACGCGGATCAGGCCCTAGAAGGGGCGGAACAGCTGTCAGGATTCAGTGATGACCTCTACGCCCGCGCGTCTGCGCAAGGCCGTTCTGCCCGTCGCGGGCCTCGGCACCCGCGTTCTTCCAGGCACCAAGACGACGCCGAAGGAACTGCTGAACGTCGTCGACCGGCCGATCCTGTCCTACATCGTCGAAGAGGCGCGCGAGGCGGGGATCGAGCATATCGTCTTCGTCACCGGCCGCTCCAAGGAAGCGATCGAGGACTATTTCGATCACCAGATCGAGCTGGAAGCCCAGCTGGAGGCCAAGGGCAAGACCGAGATCCTGGCGGCGATGAACGCCGAACTGGCGCGCCCCGGCGAGATGAGCTTCACGCGCCAGATGCAACCCAAGGGTCTGGGCCACGCCGTCTGGTGCGCGCGCGACATCATCGGCCATGAGCCGTTCGCCGTCATCCTGCCCGACGTCATCGTCGATGGCCAGCCGGGCGCGCTGAAGCAACTGGTCGAGGTCTATGCCGAGACGGGGGGCAATCTGATCGGGGTGGAATCGGTCGACATCGAACAGGCCCACAAATACGGCATCGTCGATCCCGCCGCTCGCGAAGGCAACCGCATCACCATGAAGGGGATGGTGGAAAAGCCCGCCCCCGGCACGGCGCCGTCCAATCTGTCGATCGCGGGACGCTATATCCTGCAGCCGGAAATCTTCGATCTTCTGGCGACCCAGGAGCGGGGCGCCGGCAACGAGATACAGCTGACCGACGCCATGGCCCGGCTGATGGACACCCAGGCCTTCACCGCCGTCGAATACGCCGGCGTGACCCACGACTGCGGCGACAAGATCGGCCTGCTGCGCGCCAACGTCGCCCTGGCCCTGAAACGCGCCGACCTGGGCGAGGCTGCCCGGGCGGCGGTTTCGGCCCTGCTGTAAAGCCCCACGCCCCCACCCCTCCCTTGCTGTGGAGGGGTGGGGGCGTTGAGCCTGCCGCCCGGCCCTGCTAACCCTCCGGCAAATCATCAGGAGACACACAATGGCGACGAGCGAAGGCTGGGACATGCCCACCGGAGACCTCATGAAGGGCAAGAAGGGCCTGATCATGGGGGTCGCGAACTCCAGCTCCATCGCCTGGGGCATTGCATCGCAACTGGCCGCCCAGGGCGCTGAACTGGCCTTCACCTATCTGGGCGAAAGCCTGGAGCGCCGGGTGCGCCCACTGGCCGAAAGCGTCGGCGCCAAACTGCTGATCCAGGCCGACGTCACCGACGACGCCTCGATGGACAAGGCGTTCGAGGAGCTGGAGAAGGAATTCGGCACGATCGACTTCGTCGTCCACTCGGTCGCCTTCGCCAACAAGGACGAGTTGAAAGGCTCGTTCGTCGACAACACCACGCGCGACAGCTTCCTCTTGGCCATGAACATCTCGGCCTTCAGCTTCGTGGACGTGGCCAAGCGTTCGGCAAAGCTGATGCCCAACGGCGGCTCGATGATCACCCTGACCTATCTGGGATCGGAGCGGGTCATTCCGAACTACAACACCATGGGCGTGGCCAAGGCCGCGCTGGAGGCCGCGACCCGCTACATCGCGCGCGACCTGGGGCCGAAGAACATCCGCGTCAACGCCATCTCGGCGGGCGCCATGCGGACCCTGTCGCTGGCGGGGATTTCAGGCGGACGGGGGCTGCATTCCAAGTCGGCCCAGTTCTCGCTGATCAAGGAAGAGACGTCGATGGAAGGCGTCGCGGGCGCCGCCCTGTGGCTGTGTTCGGACCTGGGCCGTTCGACCACGGGCGAAGTCGTCCACGTCGATGCGGGCTTCCACGCCGTCGGCCTGCCGGAAGATATCGAGGGCTGATCCCGCCGGATCGATGCACAACAAGGGGCCGCCGGACCATCCGGCGGCCCTTTTTGCTTTCGGGGGGGCAGCGCCCCGCCTATCCCTTGGGCCATGAAGACGCCACCCCTGCCCCCGCCCGCCAGCTCCTCCGCCGCCGCCGTGGCCACGGTCGTCGGTTTCGGCGGCACGGTCGCCCTGGTCGTTCAGGCGGGACAGGCGCTGGGGGCCAACCCCGCCCAGATAACTTCGATGGTGACGGCCCTGTGCCTGGGGATCGGTCTGCCGGGGATACTGCTGAGCTGGCGGTTCAGGATGCCGGTCGTCCTGGCCTGGTCCACGCCGGGGGCGGCGCTGCTGGCGGCCTCCACGCTCGGCCTGGGGTGGGCCAACGCTGTCGGCGCCTTCGTCGTCGCGGCCCTGTTGATGGTGCTGACGGGACTGCTGCCCGCGCTGGGGCGGCTGGCGCAGAAGATACCCGCCTCGGTCGCCTCGGCCATGCTGGCGGGCGTGCTGCTGCCCTTTGTCCTGAGACTGTTCAAGGTGGCGCCGGAAGAGATGGGCCTGGCGGTCGGCTTGCTAATCGTCTTCATCGTCACGCGGCGGATGTGGCCCGCCTGGAGCCTGCCTGCCGTCCTGGTCGCCGCCTTTGCCGTTTTAGCCTTCAGGGGGCAGATCGGCCTGCCGCCGGGGACAGGCCTGTTCGGCGGGCTGGGGCCGGTCATGCCCGTCTTCGACTGGAGGATCGCGGTCAGCCTGGGTCTGCCGCTGTTTCTTGTCACGCTGGCCTCGCAGAACCTGCCGGGGCTGGTGGTGCTGAGGGCGGCGGGCTACGCGCCGCCCGCCAACCGGCTGATCCTCGCCACCGGCCTGACCAGCCTGATCGCCGCCCCGTTCGGCGCCCACGGGGTCAATCTGGCCGCGATTACCGCCGCCCTGTGCACAGGCCCGGACGCCCATCCCGATCCGGCCCGGCGGTGGGTCGTGGGCGTGATCTACGGCGGATTCTATGTCGTTGTGGCGTTGTTCGCGGCGCCTCTTGCGGGACTGTTCATCGCCATGCCGCCTGCGGTTCTGGCCATCATAACAGGGCTGGCGCTGATCGCGCCCCTGACAGGGGCGCTGGGGGCCATGCTGGCCAGGCCGGACGAACGGGAAGCCGCCGTCCTGACCTTCGCCGCCACGGGGTCGGGCGTCGCCCTGTTCGGGATCGGCTCCGCCTTCTGGGGTCTGGTCGTGGGGTTCGCCGCTCTGGCGGCGATGCGCTGGATCAGACCGAGGGCCTGACCCAGCGAGCAGTCGCATTCTAGTCGCGCAAAGAGGCCGGAACCTGACCGCCGTTTTCGGCCAGCTTCTGCCAGACCGCCTTGGACAGGGCGATGTTCTGTTCGGCCGAGCCGTGTTCACCGGCGTGGACGTTCAGCTCCTCGGCCAGCTCCTTGCGGGCCGCCAAGCTGGAATCCAGGTCCAGCAGCTTCAGCAGATCGACGATGGAGGTGCGCCAGTTGCCGCCGCCGCCCTTGGACGCCGCTAGATCGACCAGGACCGCCTCGACATCGACAGACGCCGCAGGCGCGGCCGTCGGAGTCGGCGCTGGGGTTGGAGCGGCCTGGGCCGAGGGCGCCGGGGCCGGCGCTTGCGGCTTGTGGCCAGTGATCTTGTTCCAGATGGACGAGAAGATACCCATGGGTCGCGTTCCTTGAAGTTGAACTTGGATAATGCTCAGCTGCTGCGACGGTTCAGTGACGGGCCGGAATCTCCAGGCCACGCTGGACCGCCGGTCGGGCAAGGCCCCGCTCCAGCCAGGCCGCCACCTGCGGAAAGTCCTTGAAACCCACGATCTCTGCGGCCTCGTAAAAGCCGACGAGATTGCGGACCCACCCCAAAGTGGCGATGTCGGCGATGGAGTAATCGTCCATGATCCAGTCGCGGGCGTGGCCGTCTTCGCCCGCCAGACGCCCCTCCAGCACGCCCAGCAGACGGCGGCTTTCAGCGACGTAGCGGTCGCGGGGACGCTTGTCCTCGAAGTCACGACCGGCGAATTTGTGGAAGAAGCCCAGTTGGCCGAACATCGGGCCGATCGCGCCCATCTGGAACATCAGCCACTGGATCGTCTGATAGCGGACAGCGGGATCGGTCGACAGGAAACGGCCGGACTTCTCGGCCAGATAGATCAGAATGGCGCCGGACTCGAACAAGGCCAGGGGCTGACTGTCGGGACCATTGGGATCGAGGATGGCGGGGATCTTGCCGTTCGGATTCAACGACAGAAACTCGGCCCCCCAGGTTTCGTTCTTGGTGATGTCCACCAGATGCGGCTCGTACGGCAGAGCGATCTCCTCCAGCATGATCGACACCTTGACCCCGTTGGGCGTCGGCAGCGAATAGAGTTGCAGCCGGTCGGGATGCCGGGCCGGCCAGCGGCGGGTGATCGGAAAGTCGGACAGGTCGTTCATGGCGGGCCTCTGCGGTTTTCGAAGCCTTGATGTCGGGAGGCGACTTGCGTTTGGCAACCGCCACAGGCTCTGTTTGATCGCGCGCTTGTGTCTGGAACCGCACGCGCAGGGGCGCCAGCTTGGCCGTGACCGCTGGCCGGTCGCACACAGGGAGACGCTTGATGGCGCACAAGTTCGAAATCTACAAGGACAAGGCGGGAGAGTTCCGCGTCCGTTTCAAACACAATTCCGAGACCATGTTCTCGACCGAGGGCTACGCCTCCAAGGCGTCCGCCCAGAAAGCCATCGATTCGATCAAGAAGAACGGGCCGGACGCGCCGGTCGAGGACAACAGCTAGTCGGGCTCGCGCTCGCCCACCTCGGTCGGCGGCACAGCCAGAAGCCAGCCGTCGGCGAGGTGGAGCTCGGGCGCCGCCTCGCGCGTGAATGGCAGATACCAGGTTGGGCCGTCGACGACGGGAGAGATCTCCAGCATGTCGTCGGCGCCGAAATTCTGGACCGACTTGACCCGTCCCAGAACGCCGCCGTCCACCCCGCGCGCCTCCAGGCCGATCAGATCGGCCAGATAGAACTCATCCTCCTCGGGCTCGGGAAAGCGGTCGCGGGGGACATACAGCTTCAGGCCCCGCAGGGCGTCGGCCTCCTCCTTGGTGGCGATTTCCCTGGCGCGGCCGACGACCCCGTTCTTGTCGGGCCGCGCGGCGGTCAGGGTCAGTCCCACCGAGCCGTCGGCGCGCAGCAAGGGGCCGTATTGCGTCAGCGCCAGGGGATCGGCGGTGAAGGCGGTCACGCGCACCTCGCCCCGCACGCCGAAGCCGCCGCCGACCTGGCCGACGAGGATCAATCTGCTGTCCTTGGTCATGCGCTGTTTCCTGCCATGCCTGGCCCCCAAAAGAAAAGCAGCGCCCGTCAGGACGCTGCTTTCCCAATCCGAATTTCGTCACGTCCCCAAAGGACCGCGACGCTGCCGAAAGCCTTAGTTCTCGGCGGTTTCCTCGGCGGCGGCTTCAGCGGCCGGAGCCTCTTCAGCGGCGGCTTCGGCCTGGGCTTCTTCAGCAGCCGGGGCGTTCTTGGCGGCTTCGGCGGCGGCGGCGGCCTCTTCCTTGGCGCGGGCGGCGGCTTCAGCGGCCTCGACCTTGGCGGCGGCTTCGGCTTCCAGGCGGTCGGCTTCGCGCTGGGCGCGTTCGGCGGCGCGCTCTTGCGCCTTCTTGCCCGGAGCGCCCTTGTTCGGGTTGTTGGACTGGGTCCACTTGACCTTCTGGCCCAGGGTCTCGTCCTGCGACAGGAAGCGGGCGACGCGGTCGGTCGGCTGGGCGCCCTTGCCCAGCCATTCGGCGATGCGCTCGACCTTCAGGGCGACGCGCGGTTGGGCGCCGTCCTTGGGCAGCATCGGGTTGTAGCTGCCGACCTTCTCGATGAACTTGCCGTCGCGCGGAGCGTGCGAGTCGGCGACGACGATGTGGTAGTAGGGGCGCTTCTTGGCGCCGCCGCGGGCCAGACGAATCTTCAGCATTTTCAGTCTCTTTCTAGATCAATTCTTCTTGGGGAAGCCCGGCAGGCCCGGAAGCCCCCCCGGCAGGTTCGGAAGTTGTCCGCCCAGGCCCGCCAAGCGGTCCTGCACGGCCTTCAGCTCGTCGGCGCTGGGCTCGGCCATCTTGCCGCCGCCCAGAGCCTTCAGACGGGCCATGTCCGGCCCGCCCATTCCACCGCCGCCGAGACCGCCCAGCATGGCGGCCATCTGCTGCATCTTCCTGGGTCCGCCGCGCGCCATCGACTTGACCATGTCGGCCATCTGGCGGTGCTGTTTCAGAACCCGGTTCACGTCCTGCACATCGACGCCCGCGCCCGCCGCGATCCGCTTCTTGCGGCTGGCGTTCAGCAGGTCCGGCTTCTTGCGCTCGGCCTTGGTCATGGACGAGATGATGGCTTCCTGACGCAGGATCATGCGGTCGTCGATGCCGCTGTCGGCCATCTGGTTCTTCATCTTCGCCACGCCGGGCAGCATGCCCATGATGCCCTGAAGACCGCCCATCCGCTTCATCCGCTGAAGCTGGCCGGCCAGGTCGTCCAGATCGAACTGACCCTTGGCCAGTTTGCGGGCCATCTTCTCGGCCTTGGCCTGGTCCAGATCCTGGCTCGCCTTTTCGACCAGGGCGACGATATCGCCCTGCCCCAGGATGCGGCCGGCGACGCGGCGGGCGTCGAACACATCCAGCGCATCGACCTTTTCGCCGGCGCCCAGATATTTGATCGGCAGGCCGGTGACGGCCCGCATCGACAGCATGGCGCCGCCGCGACCGTCGCCGTCGGCGCGGGTCAGGACCAGGCCGGTCAGGGGCAGGCGCTCGTGGAAGGCCTTGGCGGTGCGGACGGCGTCCTGACCCGTCAGGCTGTCGGCGACCAGCAGGGTCTCGACGGGCTTGGCGATGTCGGCGACCTCGGCCACCTCGTTCATCAGCCCTTCGTCCAGGGTGATGCGGCCGGCGGTGTCCAGGATGAGGACGTCGAAGCCCTGAAGCTTGGCGGCGGTCAGGGCGCGTTTGGTGATCTGGACCGCGCTTTCGCCCGCCACGATGGGCAGGGTCGCGACCTCGATCTGCTTGCCCAGGGTGGCCAGCTGCTCCATCGCGGCCGGACGGCGCGTATCGAGCGAGGCCATCATGACCTTCTTGCGATCGAACTTGGTCAGACGCAGCGCCAGCTTGGCCGAGGTCGTGGTCTTGCCCGACCCCTGCAGGCCGGCCATCAGCACGACGGCGGGCGGATTGGCGTTGGTGTTGAGGGGGACCGGCTCTTCGCCGCCCAGCATCTCGGTCAGGCCGTCATAGACGATCTTGACCACCTGATCGGCCGGCTTGACCGAGCGGATGACCTCTTCGCCGGTCGCGCGCTCGGTGGCGAAGGCGATGAATTCCTTGACGACCGGCAGGGCGACGTCGGCCTCGAGCAGGGCCACGCGCACTTCGCGCATCGCCTCGGCGACATCCTTTTCGGACAGGGCGCCGCGCCCGGTGATCCGGTCGAAGACGCCTGTCAGCCGCTCGTTCAGAGCCTCGAACATTCACTACCTCATATCGACGGGTGAAACGGCTCCATACGACAACGGCCCCCGGCGACGATCACGTCGGCGGAGGGTTCTCGCCGGGCTCGTTCTCTTTTGCGGGCTATCGGCCTTGCGGCCTACTTGAGCCCGAATGGGCTGTGCTCAAGCAGCGCGGAGCGCGGTAGCACGACAAAAAAGCTGTCGTCCCGGTGGAGACGCGAGGTTCACTTGCGTCGGAAGCGGCGGCTTATGACGGAAAACGAAGCCGAAAGCAACCGGAACGGCACGCGCCCTCCGGCGCCCAAGACGGACCTCAGGGCTTGTCCGGCGTTTCAGTCGACGGCGCTTCCGTCGGCTTGGCGGCCGCGCCCGGCTCCGTGACCACGATTCCGGCCGGGGCCGGCGACAGTTTGGACAGGTCGCCGCCCGCGCGCAGGACGTCCAGGGCGCGTTCCAACTGATAGTCCTTGTCCTTGGGGAAGTCTTCGCCCGGCGCCTCGCGCGGGATGTGCGGTCCCTTGCGTTCGGCCCCGATGGAGGCGTCCAGCGCCGTGGCGTAGGCGGCTTCCGAATAGATGAAGCTGGAGCGCGAGACGATGCGCGCCTCGGCCTCGTTGCGGGCCACCTCCAGATCCGGCTCGATGCCGATCTTCTGGATGGAGGCGCCCGACGGGGTGTAGTAGCGCGCCGTCGTGATCGACAGGGCGCCGTCCTGCCCCTGACGCAGCGGGATCACGGTCTGGACCGACCCCTTGCCGAAGCTGGTCAGGCCCACGATGGTCGCGCGCTGATGATCCTTCAGGGCGCCGGCGACGATTTCCGACGCCGAGGCCGAGCCGTAGTTGACCAGAACGACCAGCGGCAGGCCGCCGGTGATGTCGCCCGGCTTGGCCGAATAGCGCTGGATTTGCTCAGGCTTCCGGCCCCGCTGGCTGACGATCTCGCCGCGCTCCAGGAAGGCGTCGGACACGTCGATGGCGGCGTTCAGCAGGCCGCCGCCATTGTTGCGCAGGTCCAGGACATAGCCCTTCACGCCCGGCTTCTCGGTCTTGATCTTGGCGATGGCCTCGTTCAGCTCGCGGCCGGTGTTCTCGTTGAAGGTCGAGACGCGCAGATAGCCGAAGTCGCCCTCGACCCGGCCCGTCACCGACTGCACCTTGATGACCTCGCGCGTCAAGGTGACTTCCAGCGGGTCGGAGCCGTCGCGCAGGAAGGTCACCTTCACGCTGGTGCCGACCGGGCCGCGCAGCTTTTCGGAGACCTGGCTGACGGTCAGGCCCGCCGCGTTCTGTCCCTCGATGGCCGAGATGACGTCGCCCGCCTGGACGCCGGCCTTGGCGGCCGGGCTGTCGTCCATGGGCGAGATGACCTTCACCATGCCGCCGTCGGCGCTGATGGTCAGGCCGACCCCCGAATACTGGCCTTCCGTGCGTTCGCGCAGTTCGTCGTAGTTGGACGGCGGCAGATAGTTGGAGTGGGGGTCCAGCGCCGTCATCATGCCGGCCAGGGCGGCCTCGATCAGCTTCTTGTTGTCGACCGGGACGACATAGACCTTCTCGACGATGCCGACGACGTCGCCGAACAGTTCCAGCATGCGGAAGGTTTCGTTGCGCGGCGTCTGGCTGGACACGGCGGCGGCCGAGCCGCCCAGCACGAGCGCGGCGCAGCCGACGAGAAGCAGTTTACGCATTCGGTCTCTTTCGGTCGGGCCGATCATGGCGCCCGTTCTAAATGCAAGGCCCCGAAGACACGACGGAATCGTGGCGACGCGGCGTCAAACCGATAAAATCAGCGTCAGGGCGGAAAGCAAGGCGCGATTGCGGATCAGGCCGTGCGGAAGGTCTTTTCCCAGGCTCAGCGCAGCCAGGGGCCGGGGTCGATCGGCCGTTCCTCGCGCCGCAATTCGAAATAGACGTCGCCGCCCGGTCCGCTGCGACCCAGGGGCTGACCGTCCGAGACCCGCGCGTCCGACGCCACGTCCACGCTCTCCAGACCCGCGATCACGGCGCGCCAGCCGGGCCCGAGATCCAGGATCACCACCTCGCCCCAGCCGGTCAGAGGGCCGGCGTAGGCCACCTTGGCGTCGGCAGGCGCGCGCACCGTCGTCCGATCCGCACGCCAGCGCCAGCCGGGCGTCCCCTCGCCCCAGGTCTGGCTGGGGGCGCCCGCGACCGGCGGACTGAGGCGGCTGCGTCCGGCGGGCAGGCGCGCCGGCGGGACCTCCGTCTCGTCGGCCTTGGGCACGGCGCCGCCCAGGTCGCGGATACGCTTCTCCAGCGCCGCCGCCGCGCGTTCGGAGGCGCGAGCCTCGGCGTTCAGAACGGCGGTCAGGGCGGTCTTGCGCGCCGTCAGGTCCTCGATCTGGGCGCGCCGGTCGCCCTGGGCGCTCTCGGTCGTCAGCAGCCGTTCGGACGACAGCACCGCCAGCCGCCGGATGCGCATGATCTCGGCCTGACGCTCGTCCAGGGCCTTGGCCCGCGCCTCCAGCTCGGGCGTCATGGCCTTCAGGATGATGGAGGCGCGCACCGTGTCGATGGCCTTGTCCGCCGGCACCAGCAGGGGCGGGGGCGGGCGGCGGCTCATCATCTGCAGGGCGCTGAGCAGTCGGGCCTGGGCGCCGCGCTCACGGGCCAGCCCCGTCACCAGTTCGGCCTCGCGCTCGCTGAGCTGGCGCAGCCGGGCGCGCTGCTCCTCGATCTGGCGATCGTCTCGCGTTTGATCGACCCGCAGGCCGGTCAGGCGGCGCTCCAGCTGGGCCAGTTCGGTTCTGGCGGCCTCGGCGTCGGCGCGCAGGCGACGCGCGCGCACGGCCTCGTCGCGGTATTCTGCCTGCAGGCGCGGCAATTCGCCCTCGGGCGCCTGACGCCCCACGGCCGGCGCGGCGCAGACGAAGCCCATCAGCAGGGCGAGGGAAAGGGGAACCGCGCGACGCATCTCAATCGCGATGATAGGGCGATCCGGCCAGAATGGTCACGGCCCGATACAGCTGTTCGACCAGCATGGCCCGCGCCAGGGCGTGGGGCCAGGTCTGCGGCCCGAAGGCCAGGGTCGAGGACGCCGCCTGACGCACGCTGGCGTCAAGCCCGTCCGCCCCGCCGATGGCGAAGACCAGGCGCCGCTCGCCCTGGTCGCGCAGGCGGGCGATATGGTCGGCGAAGGCGCGCGAGGAATAGGCCTTTCCGCGTTCGTCGCAGGCGATCAGATGCGCGCCCTCGGCGGCGGCCAGAATCAGTTCCGCCTCCGGCGCCTTGCCCGGCTTTCTCGGCTCCAGGTCGATCAGCTCCAGCGGCCCCAGGCCCAGGGCGCGCCCGGCCAGGGTGGCCCGCCGGGCGTAGTCGTCGGCCAGGGCCGCTTCCGGCCCGCGACCGGGCCGGCCGATGGCGACGACGCCCAGCTTCATAAGGGCCGCCTCAGGGGATCAGTCGCGCGCGGTGCGGTGGGCGGAATCCACCGCCCAGATCTTTTCGATATTGTAGAAGGTGCGCACTTCGGGGCGGAACAGGTGGATGATCACATCGCCCGCGTCGATCAGAACCCAGTCGCAGTGCGGCAGCCCCTCGACCCGGGCCTTGCCCAGGCCGTGCTCCTTCAGGGTGCGCAGCAGGTGGTCGGCGATGGCGCCGACGTGGCGGTGCGACCGGCCGGAAGCGACGATCATGGCGTCGGCCATGGCGCTCTTGCCCTTCAGGTCGATGAGGACGATGTCCTGGGCCTTGTCCTCGTCGAGGCGGCTCAGCACGGCTTCTTCCAGAGGGGTCGAGCCGATGGGGCGCGGCGCGGAATCGCCGAACGCCGAGCCGGCGTCGTCGAAATCAGGGCCGTCTTCGGAATGCAGAGGTTCGATGGCGTCCATCTCGTGCTCCGTGTTCGAAACGGCGGCGTCTTGCGTATCGTACGCGGGCGAGGGGGTCAGCGGAGGGCTCCGGGAGCGTTGACTAAAGCGGACCCTTAGCACGGATGGGGCGGAACGTGAACCGCCGGCCCGATCACGACCCCGCGCGAGACGGCTTGGCGGTTCGGATGTTGGTCGAGGACAGGGGATTCAGCGGCGCCGTCAGATAGGTCCAGGCGGGCGCCGACAGGCTGGGCAACAGCCCCGCCTGCTCGGCTGGAATTCGGAAGCCGGCGAACCGCGCGGCCGCCGGCGCCGTGCGGCTGTCCAGCAGCGAGCCGGGCCGGGCGATCACCGCCACCGGCATCAGCCGCATGATGTCGGTCCAGCCGCGCCAGCGGTGGAAGTCGGCCAGATTGTCCGACCCCATCAGCCAGACGAACCGCACGCCCGGATGGCGCGCGACCAGAAGGCGCAACGTATCGACCGTCCACACCACCCCGGCCCGCGTCTCGAAGTCGGAAACGACCATGGACGGTCCGTGCGCCTGAAGCCGGGCAGAGGCCATGCGCTGAGCCAGGGGCGCGCTGTGACGGGCGTCCTTCAGCGGATTCTGCGGAGAGACCAGCCAGACCACCCGGTCCAGGCCCAGGCGCCGCATCGCCGTCTCGGCCACATGAGTATGGCCTTCGTGGGCCGGATTGAAGGAGCCGCCGAACAGACCGACCTTCATCCCCGGCGTCAGGATCAGCCCGTCGCGCAACGCCCCCGAACGGGGACCGGCGCTTCGCGGCGCGGGACCGGCATGGAAAAAGGACAAGGAGACGTCTCGGCGGTTATGCTCAGCAGGGCCGTATCATGGGGCGCGGACCCTGTCCCCGGTTTATCGTCCCGGAACGGAAAAGGCGCTCAGACTGCCGCCTCGAACAGGGCGTCGCGGGCCACCTCGGCGTGGGTCATGGGAAACAGGTGGCCGCCGCCCGCGACCGTCTCGACCGAGACATTCGGCAGACCCCGCGGATGGCGCGGCAGATGGGTCAGAGCGCCGTGCTCGGCCTTCAGGATACGCACCGGCCCGCCGTAGCGGCGCAGGGCCCGCCACGGATCGTGCGCCTGGGCGGCGTAGTTGGCGGCCTCCCACGCCGGAGCCGCGCTCAGCGTCAGACCGTCGGGCGTTTCGACCAGCCCTTCGGACAGATAGTCGGCCAACACCCCGTCCGGCCAACCCTTGAAGGCGCCCCGACCTCGATAGGCGGCCATGGCCTGGTCGCGGCTGTCGAACAGGCTGCGACGCCGCAGGGTCGCGCGGGCGATGGGAATGCCGCCCATCAGACGGTGGGCGAAGGGCAGGTTGAAGGCGAGGACCGCCGCGCGCTTCCAGATGACGGGATCGAACAGCACCAGGCTGGAGACCCGGTCCGGTCGTTCGGCGGCGGCCAGCAGCGAAGCGGTTCCCCCCATCGAATGGCCGGCCAGGACCACCGGCGGTCCGTCCAGCGTCTCCATCAGGGCCAGAAGATCGTCGCGATGATCGCGCCAGCTGGTCTTGGGCCGCGCGAAGGTGGGCAGGGTCGACCGGCCGTGTCCACGCAGGTCCGGCGCCCAGATGCGCAGCGAAGACGCCAGGGGCGACAGCAGGCTGCGGTAGGTGGCGGCGTTGAAACCGTTGGCGTGCGAGAAGATCAGATCGACCGGCCGCGCCGGATCGCCGAAGTCCAAAACCGCCATCTCGCCCGCGCCCCACCGATTGTCGATGGGGACGCTGAGGCGGCGCGGCGGCGTCAACAGGGCCGCGTCCATGATCAGGCGGCCGCTCGACAGGCCTGGCAGCGGCCGTGCGCCTCGATCGTGGTGCGCGCGATCTCGTAGCCGGCGACGGCGGCGGCGGCGTCGATGGCCCCTCGATCAGGGCCGTGCACCTCGCGCGTCGCGCCGCAACAGTCGCAGATCAGAAAAGCCGCCGCATGGCCCGCCGCGCCGTGCGGCCCGTCCGCGTGGCCAGCGCAGGCGACATAGGCGCTGATGGAGGCGATGCGGTGCGCCATGCCCTGACGCTCCAGAAACTCCAGGGCGCGATAGACGGTGGGCGGCTTGGCGGCCTGGCCGTCGGCCCCGAACCGGGCGATCAGGTCATAGGCCTTGACCGGTTCTCCGGTCTCCAGAAGCAGCGACAGCACCCGCCGGCGCGGCGCGGTCATCCGCTCCCCGGCCTGCGACAGGCGCGTCTCGGCGGCGTCCAGCGCCTGCGACAGCGCAGACCCGTGCAGGCCGGAACGGGCGTGATCGTGATCGCAGACGGTGCTCATGACGCCACAGCTAATGTCTGGACGGCTCGGCCGCAACAGAACACGGCTTGACGTCATGTGACGTTATCTCATAACAGAATCGTTCTCTTCCCCAAAAGGCTACGCCCCCATGCGTCCCATCCGCATTTCGCGCCCCCTCCTCCTGTCCGCCTGCGCCTGGACCGTCCTGGGGGCCGCCGCCCACGCCCAGACGGTTTCCGCCAATTCCGCTCCCGCCCAGGTCGACGACGTGATCGTCACCGCCACCCCCTATGGCGTGACCCAGCGCGCGACCACCATCGCCACCGACGTCCTGAACGACCAGGACCTGGCCCAGGCCCCCGCCGTCTCGCTGGGCGATCTGGTCAACGGCCTGCCGGGCGTGCGCTCGACCGACTTCGCGCCCGGGGCCAGCCGTCCGGTCATTCGCGGCCTATCCGGCCCGCGCGTCCAGGTTCTGACCAACGGCCTGGGTCAGATCGACGCCAGTTCAGTCTCGCCCGACCACGCCGTCGCCACCGATCCGGGCGAGGCGCACCGCATCGAGATCGTGCGCGGCCCCGCGACCCTGGTCTACGGCGGTTCGGCCATCGGCGGCGTCGTCAACATCATCGACGACCGCATTCCCGAGAAACTGCCGGAAGGCGGGTTGGAAGGCCGCGTCTCGACGCAATATTCCACAGTGGACAACGGCCGCGGCGCCTCGGGCCACGCCACCGTCGGAGCGGGCAATTTCGCCTTCAACATCAGTGGCGTGACGCGCCAGACCGACGACTACCGCATCCCCTCCTCGCCCATATCCCAGGCCCTGGCCGATGCGGAGGGCGTGGCGCGCGAGGACGCCGACAAACAGCCCAACAGCTGGTCCAAGCTGAACGCCTGGGGCCTGGGCGGCTCCTACATCGGCGACAAGGGATTCGTCGGCGTCTCCTACAAGAAGACCGAAAGCGAGTACGGCACGGTCGCCGAACCCGAGGTCTTCATCAACCTGGAGCAGGAACGCTGGGACGCCCGAGGCGAATACCGCTTCGACGCCGGCCCCTTCGCCAAGGTGCGCGCCTCCTACGGCCATGCCGACTACACCCACACAGAGTTCGAGGGTCCCGGCCAGCCTGGCACCATCTTCAACTCGGACGGTTGGGAGACGCGTGGCGAACTGGTCCAGCGCGCCCGTGACGGATGGAACGGCGCCGTCGGCGTCCAGGCCCTGGAGCGCAACTTCGAGGCCATCGGCGAGGAAGCCTTCGTCCCGACCACCAAGATCGACGAACAGGGCCTCTATACCGTCCAGCGTTACGACCATGACCGCTACGGCTTCGAGGGCGGCCTGCGCTTCGACCGCCGCACCCTCAGCGCCGTGCCGCTGGGCGAAACCGCCCAGGTCGAGCGCAAATTCGACAACTGGTCGGCGTCGGCCGCCGCCTTCCTGCGCCCGCAGGCCGGCCTGTTCCTGGGCCTCAGCCTGTCGCGCACCGAACGCGCGCCTAGCGAGGTCGAACTGTTCGCCGACGGCGTCCATATCGCCACCGCCGCCTATGAGACCGGCGACCGCAATCTGGACAGCGAAAAGGTCACGACCCTGGAGGGCACGGTCCATTACGACCGCGGGCCGCTGACCACCGACCTGCATCTCTATCGCGCCTGGTACGACGGCTTCATCGACGAGCGTCGCACGGGCGCCGATTTTCTGACCGACGAAGGCGAGACCTTCCCGGTCTATCGGTTCGTCCAGACCGGCGCTGACTTCTACGGCTTCGAAGCCGAAGCGTCTTACGCCCTGTGGCAGGCGGGCGAGAGCAAGTTGTCGCTGGAAGGCGCGGCCGATTATGTCCGGGCCGACACCGACCTGGGGCCGGCCGCCCGCATTCCGCCCTGGTCGGCGACCGCCCGCCTGGCCTGGACCTCCACCCTGTGGGATCTGGCCGGCGAAGTCCGCCGCGTCGGCGAGCAGGACCGGGTCACGGAGGGCGAACTGCCGACCAAAGGCTATACGATGGTCAATCTGCGCGGCGCCGTCCGTCCCTTCGCGGACCGCAACATCACCCTCTTCGCCGAGGGTCACAACCTGACGGACCAGGAAGCGCGCGAGCACGCCTCCTTCCTGAAGGACATCGCGCCCCTGCCGGGTCGCAATCTGCGCGTGGGCGTGACCTACGCCTTCTGAGGCGGCCCTTCGACGGCGTGGCGGGGCCAGTCTCCGCCGCGCCGTTTGCCGCTCGGGCGGCCATGGGCTAGAAGGCGCGCCTCTTTCCACTCCTAAAGCGTCTGGCTTTCATGACCGACACGAACAATTCGCCGCTCGAAGGCGCCGTTCTCTTCTATTCGAACCCCGAGCCGCTGGACCCCGCGCTGCACGGCGCGCTGGGCGTCAATCCGACCGACAAGCCCTACGCCTTCGTGAGTCAGACGAACATCGTGCCCTTGACGGTCACGGAATTCGCCGCCGCCGCCCTGTCCTATCCGATCATCTTCACTGGCGAGAACCGCCAGCCGGTCGTGGTCATGGGCCTGCGCCAGGGTGAAAACCTGTATGTGTCCGACGCCGGAGACTTCCGCGCCGACGCCTATATTCCCGCCTACGTGCGCCGCTATCCGTTCGTCTTCGCCGACGACAAACAGAACCAGCGCCTGATCCTGTGCATCGACCGCGGCGCCGAGATCGTGGCCGAGGGCGGCCAGAACCCGCTGTTCGTCGATGGGCAGCCCAGCGACTACACCAATATGGCGATGGATTTCTGCAACAACTTCGAGCAGGAGCGCCTGCGCACCGAAAGCTTCGTGCAGCTGCTGAAGGACCTGGACCTGCTGGACATCCGCGAGGCCGCCTTCACCCCGCGCAACCCCGACGGCACGCCCGGCGAGCCGCAGAAGCTGGCCGAATATTACGCCGTGTCGGAAGACAGGTTGAAGGCCCTGCCGGCCGAGAAGCTGGCCGAACTGCGCGACAACGGCGCCCTGGGTCAGATCTACGCCCACCTGGTGTCGCTGCTGGGCTGGGACCGCCTGATCGCCCTGGCCTTCCAGCGCCAGGCTGAGGCTCCGGCGTCGGTCAACTAAAGACCGGTTCGCGTCCAGACAAGAAAGGCCCCGCCGGTCCGCCGACGGGGCCTTTTTTCGTATCGGGGCGCGCTTTTCAGCGGCGCGAGAAGACGGCGCGGGTCAGGCAGGAGAAAATCAGCCGCCCGCCTTCGTCCAGCAGGTCGTGCTGGGCGATGACGATGCCCTTCTCGTCGCCGACCGGGTCCTTGCCCATAACCGTCATCCGGCCGCGCAGCAGTTCGCCCGCCGGCGGATTGCGCATGTAGCGCAGGCCGTCGACCGCCAGCACCTTGGTCTGGGCCCAGGCGCCGGCCTTTTCCACGGCCAGGCGGCTCCACAAGGCGTAGATCATGGCGTCGGGCGCGCCATAGGCGGTGTCCCACCCCGGCGCGAACCGCTCCACGAAGGCGTCCAGCGCGGCCTGATCGACCGCGCAGGCGCCCAGCGGCACGACCTGCCCTGTTTCCAGATCCTCGAAATGGACCAGCAGCGGGTCGCTCATGGAAATCCTCAGGCCGGTTCTTCGGAGACGCGAACCAGAAGCTTGCCGTCATGATCGCCGGTGAACAAGCGGTTCAGCGAAGAGACCGCCCCTTCCAGGCCGTCATCGACGTGGACCTTCCACTTCACCTTTCCTTCGGCCAGCCACGGCCCCATCTCGGCGACCATCTCGCGGGCGCGGCCGGCGTAGTCCAGCACCAGGAAGCCCTGGACGTTCAGACGATGGGTGATGATCCGGCCGAAGTTCGGCGCGGGCGGCGCCTTGGTCGCATTGTAGGACGACACCAGGCCGCACACCGCCATCCGCCCGTGCACCTTCAGGCGATTGAACACGGCGATCATGATGTCGCCACCGACGTTCTCGAAATTCAGGTCGATCCCATCGGGCGCCAGCCGGTCCAGCGCCACGCCGACATCCTCGTTCTTGTAGTCGATGGCCGCGTCGAAGCCGAGGTCGTCGGTCAACCAGGCGCATTTCTCGGGTCCGCCGGCGATGCCGATGACGCGACAGCCGCGCTGTTTGGCGATCTGACCGGCGATGGAGCCGACCGCCCCGGCGGCCGCCGAGATGACCAGGGTCTCCCCTTCCTTGGCCTTCAGCACGTCGGTCACGCCGAAATAGGCGGTCAGGCCCGTCATCCCCAGCACCGACATATTGGCGGTCAGCGGCAGGCCCGGCGCACGATGGACAGGGCGCACGCCCTGTTCATGGACCACGGCGTAATCCGCCCAGCCGCCCGACAGAGGCGACACGATATCCCCGACCTTGAAACGGTCGGACCGGCTTTGCTCGACCACGCCCAGGGTCAGGCCGCGCATGACCTCGCCCAACCCCACCGGCGGCAGATAGCCCTCGGCGTCGTTCATCCAGGTGCGGTTGGTGGGATCGAGCGACAGATAGAGGGTGCGGACCAGCACCTCGGACTCCTTCAGGTCCGGGATCGGGCTTTCGACCAGTTCGAGGTCTCCGGGCTGGATCAGCCCTTTCGGCCGCTGGCGCAGCACCCACTGGCGGTTCGTCTTGGTCATGGCGTCGTCTCCGTGCGTTTTCTTTGAGAACGATCCTGCCGCACCTCGGGCGCGCGGTCGATACGGCCGTGAAGAAAAAGGCGGTCCTTTCGGACCGCCTTCGAAGTGGCATCATCGAGAATGAGGTGCGGAAGGCGGCCGATCGGCTTTCGTCGATCAAGTCGGGGGCGTATCCGCCTCCGCATGCCGATAACGGCGACGGCTCGATCCGGTTCCCGCGTCCGATCCTGTTTTCGACGGCGCGCCTCAGGCGGCTTCCTTCTGGCGCGACGGGTGGAAGAACAGGGCCTGACTGATCGCCGCCTTCACCGTTTCCGGCTGGAAGGGCTTGGTGATCAGGAAGGTCGGCTCGGGCCGTTCCCCGGTCAGCAGGCGCTCGGGGAAGGCGGTGATGAAGATCACCGGCACGTCGATCCGCTTCAGTATGTCCTTCACGGCGTCGATGCCCGACGAACCGTCGGCCAGCTGGATGTCGGCCAGGACCAGGCCCGGCTTGTGACGCGACACGGCCTCGACCGCCTCGTCATAGGTGGTGGCGGCGCCCGTGACGCGGTGGCCCAGTTCCTTCACCAGGCTCTGGATGTCGGCGGAGATGATGGCCTCGTCCTCGATCACCAGGACGTCGGTGGCCAGTTCGGCGTCGATGTCCGACTGGGCGTCGGCGATCAGACGTTCGATCTCGCGCGGGTCGGCCGACAGGATCTGGGCGGCTTCCGACGGGGTGAACCCTTCCAGCGCCGTCAGCAGGAAGGCCTGGCGTGAGCGCGGCGCGATCCGCATCAGGCGACGCGAGGCGTCGTCGCGCACCTCGACGTCAGAGGCGTCTTCCAGCTGGGCGCCGGTCGAGGACCAGATGGCGTGGAACACATGGTACAGCGCCACGCGAGGCGTCATGTCCGGCGACAGCTGCTGCTCGCCGGCGGCCAAGGCCTCCAGCGCCACGCGCACGTAATTGTCTCCGGTCGCCTGATCGCCGGTTAGCGCGCGCGCATAACGACGGACATAAGGCAGGTGCGGCGCAAGTCTGGCCAGAAGGCTCATTATCGATAGTCCCCGACATACGGCCCCTATACGGAGGGGCGCTACAGTTTCGGCAAACGTATCAAATGCATCACGGTTCCGCCCTACGGAATAAGCTTGAGCATAAAATCCCAAAATGGGAGGAACCCGCCCGGCAAGGGCACGTTATCGGCCCTACATCATCTGCGAAAAGTTCGGTGGGCGGTATTCCTTCAATGATTGACTCCTCAGACTCCTCGCGGCCCGTCGCCGGCAAGACGCAGGGAGCCGGGCTGGAGGAAGCCCGCCTCCGCCAGCAGGCGATCGGTGTGAAGCTGCGCCACATGTTCGACGAGGTGGTCAATGAGCCGGTGCCGGACGAATTCCTGGAAATCCTGAAGCGCGCCGACGCCAAGGCGTCCGGCGGTGACGCATGAGCGCCCGCCTGGGCGCAGAGCCCAAACCGCCGTCGGCCGATGACAACGCCTTCAAGACAGAGCTGGTGGCGCTGATCCCGCACCTGCGCGCCTTCGCGCGCACCCTGACCGGCGATCCGACCGCCGCCGACGACCTGGCGCAGGACGCCATGATGAAGGCCTGGGACGCCCGCGCCAGCTATCAGATGGGCACCAACATGAAGGCCTGGACCTTCATGATCCTGCGCAACCAGTTCTATTCCGAGAAACGTCGGTCATGGCGCCAGTCGCAGCTGGACCAGGAGGCGGCCGAACGCACCCTGGTCGCCGTCGACGACCCCGAGGCGCCGGTCGCCCTGGACGAACTGCGCCAGGCCCTGAAGACGCTGCCGGAAGAACAGCGCGAAGCCCTTATCCTGGTCGGCGCGGGCGGCTTCGCCTACGAGGAGGCGGCCGAAATCTGCGGCTGCGCCGTCGGCACGGTGAAAAGCCGGGTCAGCCGCGCGCGCCGCGCCCTTCAGGCGGCCTTGGAAAAGGGCGGCTACAGCCGGGACGGCCAGGCCGCCGGCGAGGCCATGCGCTCCATCCTGGGTGAGGCCGACAGGCTGGCCGGTTCCCGGTCCTGACGACCGGTGGCGGACGCGAGCCGATCCGAAGACGCGGTCCCGGTCGTCCGTTTCGGCCGAAAATGGAACACGCCCCGGTTTCAGGGCATCCGCTTCCGCCTGGGCATGGCCATGGCCCTCGCCCTGCTGCCGATCTTCGTGCTCAGCCTGATCCAGACCCAGGCCGACTTCCGCGAACAGCGGGTGCAGCGGCAGGTCGACCTGCAGCTGGCGGCCGAACGCAGCGCCACCAACGCCAAGTCCAGGCTGGACAGCGCGCAGGTTCTTCTGCGCGCGCTCAGTCCCGACGCCCTGGGCCCCTATTGCGCGCCGCGCCTCGCCGCCCTGGTCGACCAACTGGAAGGGTATGAGGGGCTCTATCGCCTAAGCCCGACAGGCGAGGCGGTCTGCGCCTCCGGCCGCTCCGACGGCCGGCCGTCCGCCCTGTCGCCGGCGACCGGATCCGACTGGTTCCGCCGGCTGCGCGACGGAGAGGGCCTGGTCGTGGTGCGGGCGCCGGCGGGCGCGGGTTATCCCTCGGCACTGATCGTCGCCATCCGCTCGGAGCGACCGATGGGGCGGTTCGACGGCGCGATGGCGGCCGTCATTCCCCTGTCGTCCCTGCAGCCCGACACCACCGACGCCGCCCTGCCCGCCGGGTCGGAAGCCGCCCTGACCGATAGCGAAGGCCGCATCCTGATCGCCAGCCATCCCGACGCCATGCGCCTGTCCGGCGGCCGCGACGTGTCCGGCTGGGTGGATCGCGCACGGGATCAGGGCTCGGCGGTGTTCGAGGCGGTGGACAGCCGGGGGCACCGGCGCGACTACGCCGGCGCGGTCCTGGCCAGCGGCGACATCTATGTGCTGCTGTCCGCGCCCGCGCCCGGCCTTCTGTCCTGGGCGCGCCTGAATCCCATCGGAGCCCTTCTCCTGCCGCTGGGGGCCTGGCTGACCGCCTTCGCAGCGGTCATGCTGCTGTCCGAGCGGATATTCATCCGCTGGCTGGACTATCTGGAGCGGATCGCCGCCATCTACGCCAAGGGACGGTTCTCGGTGCGCCCGCTTCAGGCCATGAACGCCCCGTCCGAAATCCGCACCCTGGCCCGCACCCTGGACGAAATGGCCGAGGCCATCACCGTCCGCGATCAGGAGCTGAACGCCTCACTGGCCGAGAAGGACGCGCTGATGCGCGAGATCCATCACCGGGTGAAGAACAATCTTCAGATCATTTCGTCCCTGCTGTCGATGCAGCAGCGCGGCGTGACCGATCCGGCGGCGAAGGCGGCTCTGGGCGACACGCGCCAGCGCATCTCGGCCCTGGCCCTGATCTACCGCACCCTCTACCAGAGCGACGACATCCGCCACGCCGACGCCCGCGACTTCCTGACTGAACTGGTCGGACAGCTGATCGCCGCCGACGCCGGTCGCGGGCATCTTGTGCTCAGTTCGGTCCAGGCCGATTCCCTCTATGTCGATCCCGACAAGCTGGCGCCCCTGGCCCTGTGGCTGGTCGAGGCGGTCAGCAACGCCCAGAAGCACGCCTTCGCCGGGCGAGGCGGCGAACTGAAGGTCCGCTTCAAGGTCAATGGCGACACCAGCACCCTGGAAGTCGAGGACGACGGCCCCGGCGCATCGGACGCCGCCGAAGCCGGGGTGGGCCGCACCCTGATGGGCGCCTTCGCCAAACAGCTGCGCGGCGAGGCGGAAATGGTCGAATCGCCCTCTGGCGGCACGACGGCCCGCATGACCTTCGTCACGCCCGAGGCCCTGATCCCCAACGATCCCGCCGACAAGGCCGGAACCGCAACGCAGAGCTTGCGTTAGAAGGCCGAACCGGCGCGTCGCGTCGGCAAATTGGAGAGTTCACATGCGCAAGATCTTCGTTCTGGCCGCTGTCGCCGCCGCCCTGACCACCGCCGCCTGCAACACGATCGCCGGCGTCGGCCGCGACACCCAGGCCGCCGGCCAGGCCGTGACCGGCGCCGCCAACGACGCCAAGCACTGATCGTTCACGGGACGGCGACCGCCGCTCCCTGACGATACCCAAGGCCCCGTCTCCCGGCGGGGCCTTTTTGCTTTTTCGACCCGATTTCTGGAGATCGCCGTGACCCCTGCCGCCCGCGACGCCGGCCTGTCCCTCCTGCGCCAACACGCCCTGATCGCCGGGGAGCTGATCGCGGCGAACGGCGCCGGGGTGGCGGTGGACAATCCCGCAGACGGGGCCCTGCTGGGCCATGTGCCCGATCTGGGCGCCGCCGAGACGAAGCGGGCCGTCGCCGCCGCCGTGGACGCCTTCACCGACTGGTCGCGCGGCGATCCGCATGAACGTGCGGCCTTCCTGCGGGCCTGGGCCGCGCTGATCGACGAGAACACCGAGGCCCTGGGCGCCCTGTGCGCCCTAGAGAACGGCAAACCCTTCGAAGAGGCCAAGGGCGAGATCGCCTACGCCAACGGCTTCATCAAATGGTTCGCCGGCGAGGCCGAACGCCTGATCGGCGAAACCCAAGACAGCCCCCTGGGCCATCTGATCCTGACCTATCGGGAGGCGGTCGGCCCCTGCGCCCTGATCACGCCGTGGAACTTCCCCGCCGCCATGCTGACGCGGAAGCTGGGCCCCGCCTTCGCCGCCGGCTGCACCGCCGTGGTCAAGCCGGCCAGCCAGACGCCGTTCACCGCCATCGCCCTTGCCGAGTTGGCCTATCGGGCCGGTCTACCCGCCGGCGCCCTATCCATCGTGACCGGCGAGGCCGCCGTCATAGGCAAGGCCCTGTGCGACAGCCCCGACATCCGCAAGCTCAGCTTCACCGGCTCGACCGGCGTGGGCCGCAAGCTGGCGGAACAGTGCGCCCCCACCCTGAAGCGTGTGTCGATGGAGCTGGGCGGCGCCGCGCCCCTGGTCGTCTTCGCCGACGCCGATCTGGACCTTGCGGTCGCCGAGACCATCAAGGGCAAGTTCCGCAACTCGGGTCAGACCTGCGTCTGTCCCAACCGGGTCTATGTCGAGCGTCCGGTCGCCGAGGCCTTCGCCGAGAAACTGGCGGCCCAGGTCGCCCGCCTCCCGGTGGGGGATGCGTTCCAGCCCGGCGTCAAGGTCGGCCCGCTGATCGACGACAAGGCCCTCGATAAGGTCGAACGCCACGTCGCCGCGATCCAGGCGGACGGCGGCCGCATCCTGACGGGCGGCGCGCGTCATGCGCTGGGCGGCCGCTTCTTCCAGCCGACCGTGACCCTGGGCGGCGACGACCGCCTGTTCCGCGAGGAGGAGACCTTCGGCCCCATGGTCCCGGTCTTTCCCTTCGACACCGAGGCCGAGGCGCTGGAAAAGGCCGACGCCAGCGAATTCGGCCTAGCCTCCTATCTGTTCACCCGCGACCTGGATCGAGCCATGCGGTTCAGCCGCCGCATCGAGGCCGGCATGTGCGGCGTCAACACCGGCCTGATCTCCACCCCCGTCGCCCCCTTCGGCGGGGTCAAACAGTCCGGCTACGGCCGCGAGGGCTCGATCCACGGCATCGACGAATATGTGAACGTTAAGACCGTCACCCTGGCGCTGAAGTCGGCCTGACTGTGGTCAGGGCTGATTGAAGACGATGGCCAGCTTGTTGCCCGTAGGGTCGCGCAGATAGGCCGCGTACCAATGCGGCCCATAGTCCGGGCGCGGTCCCGGCTCGCCCTCGTCGGCGCCGCCGTTCGCCATTGCGGCGGCGTGAAAGGCGTCGACTTGAGCGTGATCGCGCGCCGTAAAGGCCACCATCATGCCGTTGCCGACGGTGGCGGGCGCGCCGTCGAACGGCTTGCATACCCACACCGATTGCCCCTCGCCCTTTCCGTCCAGCGAATAACCGCGCCATTCGCCGAAGGTCATGTGCGCCTTCCAGCCCAGCGTGCCCAACACGGCGTCATAAAAGCGGTGCGCGGTCTCGGCGTCGTTCGCGCCGATCGTGACGTAACCCAGCATGTCGTTCTCCCTGTCTGCCGGAAGCTTCGCCTTATTGAGGGAACACATCAAGAACAAATGTGCCCAACACGCCATACGCCAGCCCGCCTGTCGTCTCATCCCCAGGCCAAGCTTGCATCATCCCCAATTTCCTCCGTCAGAACCACAACATATAGCGCCATAGAAAAAAGTGATCACAACATAGGTGATTTCCGGCTTGGCGCCGTCGCCGCCGTTGCGCATGGTGATCGCCTCCTTCCGGATTCGTTTCAGGTCTCGCCCCGATGAACGCCATCACCCCGATCATCCGTCCCGAAGCCGCCGGTCTTCTGACCCCGTCCGTCGCCTACAAGCCCTTCCGCTATCCGTGGGCGTTCGACATGTGGAAGAAGCAGCAGCAGGTCCACTGGATGCCCGAAGAGGTGCCGCTGGGCGAGGACGTCAAGGACTGGGCCTCGACGCTGAACGACGGCGAGCGCAACCTGCTGACCCAGATCTTCCGCTTCTTCACCCAGGCGGACATCGAGGTTCAGGACAACTACATGGAACGCTACGGTCGGGTGTTCAAACCGACCGAGGTGAAGATGATGCTGGCCGCCTTCGCCAATATGGAGACGATCCATATCGCGGCCTACGCCCTGCTGCTGGAAACCATCGGCATGCCCGAGAGCGAGTTCGGCGCCTTCATGGAATACGAGGCCATGCGGGACAAGCACGACTATATGGGCCAGTTCGGGGTCGATACCGACGCCGACATCTGCCGGACCCTGGCCATGTTCGGCGGCTTCTCCGAAGGGGTTCAGCTGTTCGCCTCCTTCGCCATGCTGATGAACTTCCCGCGCCAGAACAAGATGAAAGGCATGGGCCAGATCGTGTCCTGGTCGGTGCGCGACGAGAGCCTGCACTGCGAGGGCATCATCAAACTGTACCACGCCTTCAACAAGGAGACGGGCGCGGTGACGCCCTCGGTGGCCGACGACATCGTCGACTGCTGCAAGACGGTGGTGAACATGGAGGACAAGTTCATCGACCTGGCCTTCGAAATGGGTTCGGTCCAGGGCATGACGCCGGACGACATCAAGCAGTACATCCGCTTCATCGCCGACTGGCGCCTGCGTCAGTTGAAGCTGCCGGAAGTCTATGGGGTGAAGGAAAACCCCCTGCCCTGGCTGCAGTCGCTGCTGTCCGGCGTCGAACACGCCAACTTCTTCGAGGCTCGCGCCACCGAATACTCCAAGGCCGCGACGCAAGGATCCTGGCACGGCGCCGACGGCGTCTGGACCGAGTTCGACCGCATGATGGCCCGCCGCGACATGAGCCTGGTCGCGGGCTGACACCCATCGCCTTTCAGGCGTAGGCTCTGCCGAAAGGGAGAGCTTGCCATGACCGAAGCCGAGATCGTCTTCTACACCAATCCCATGTCGCGTGGACGCATCGTCCGCTGGATGCTGGAAGAGGTGGGGCGGCCCTATCGCACCGTGGTGCTGGACTACGCCACGACGATGAAGTCGCCGGATTATCTGGCGATCAATCCGATGGGCAAGGTGCCGACCGTCACTCATCGGGGCGCGGTCGTCACCGAATGCGCCGCCATCTGCGCCTATCTAGCCGACGCCTTTCCCGAAGCGAACCTGGCGCCCGCGACGGACGATCCGCTGCGCGGCGCCTATTACCGCTGGATGTTCTTCGCCGCAGGGCCTGTCGAGGCGGCAGTGACGGCCAAGTCCGTAGGCCTGCTGCCGCCGCCCGAAAAATCCACCATGGTCGGCTACGGCTCGTTCGATCAGGCGGTGGAGACCCTGGACTACGCCGTGTCCCAGGGCGGCCCCTGGTTGTTGGGCGACCGCTTCACCGCCGCCGACGTCTATGTGGGCAGTCAGGTCTCCTGGGGCCTGATGTTCGGAACCCTTCCGACCCGTCCCGTCTTCCAGGCCTACGCCGAGCGTTTGGCCGCCCGTCCGGCCGCGGTTCGCGCGCGAGAGATCGACGACGCCCTGGTCGCGGCCCAGAAGAAGGGCGGGGCTTAACGCGGCCCAGGCGTCGGGGCCGCGCAGGCGCTGCGGACGCCCGATTCGCATAGGCGCACCTGCTCGCGCCAGGCGGCGTAATCGCGGTCGTACTGTTCCTGGGCGGCGCGGGTCGCCTGGGCGGCGGCGTGAGCCTGTTCCTCGTTGCGGCGCACCTCGGTCTGATAGCGGGCCAGGGCGGCGTCATAGTCCAACTGGGCGGCCGCGTCCGCCTTGTCCGCCGCATCGTTGGCCGCGGCGATCCGGTCGTTCAGCCTGCGGGTCTCGGCCATCTCCGCCTCGCTCTGCTGGGAATCGGGCGCGCGGTGATAGGCCTCTCCTCGCGCCTTCAGCACGGCGTCGCGCGACGCCGGGTCGGACGGGTCCGGCAGGGCGCGCTGATCACGATAGGGGTCCGCGGCGGCCGGGCTCTTGGCCTGACCCGCAGCGGCGGCCGAAAGGGGCGCGGCCAGAAGAGCGGCGGTCAGGACCATCCCGATCGGGGCGGAGTTACGCAGGGCGATCATGGGGGCTTCTCCAAAGAGGCGGACGATCCGGCGGCCGGCTAGCTTGGCCGTTGAAGCGCCGATCCGCAACAACGCGCCGCACATGAAAAGGTGGCGCACGGTCTCGCTTCGCGGCATGGTTCCGGCGACCTTAGCGCACATTCGAGACACCCCATGATCCTCAGCACCGCGTCCGGCGACTATCCCATTCCGGCCGAGGTCGCGCGCCAGCTGCCGAACGTGCCCGCCCTGCCCGATCCGACAGCGCCGGACGCGCGCCTGCAGATGGAGGATTTCCGCCACTGGCTGGACGCTTCGCCCGAGCATGCCATCGACTATGAGCGGCTGCGGCGCTGGCATCTGGTGCAGGAAGAGCTGGCCGCCCAGGCCAAGACCGAGAACCGTCCCTTCGTCGTCTCGGACGACGGCCTGGAATAGGGCTCAATCCGGCAGGCGCAGTTCGAAGGTCGCGCCGCCCTCGCTGGCGACCAGCCTCAGGTCGCCGCCGTGCAGGGCCGCCAGCTCGCGCGAAATGGTCAACCCCAGCCCCGTTCCGTCCGAACTCTTGGAACTGACGAAGGGCTCGAACAGCCGTTCGGCCAGGCGCGACGGAATACCCGGCCCGTCGTCGGCGATGCGGATCACGCAGAATCCGTCGTCACCGAAGGCGCTGACGGTGATCGCCCCCTTGCCACGCCGCTCGGGGGGACGGCCTGGATCCGCCTCGATGGCCTGTCGCGCGTTCCGCATCAGATTGACCAGGATGCGATACAGTTGATCCGGATCGGCCTCGACCGCGAACCGGGGCGGCAGTTGCTTGATCAGGCGCACTCCTTCGGGATCCAACCCGGCGTCCTCGGCCGCCAGGGTCAGGGCCTTGGTCAGGACGACGCGGGTCTTCTGCGGCGCCGGCTCCTCGCTCTTGCCGTACTCCAGAACATTGCGCGACAGGGCGGCCGCCCGGCTCAGCGCCCGCTCCAGCCGCGGCAGAGCCTTGGCCACCTGCGGGTCGGCCGAGGTCGCCAGCCGCTCGGACGCCATCTGGGCCGAGGTCAGCATATTGCGCAGGTCGTGGTTGATCTTGGCCACGGCCTCGCCCAGCGCCACCAGGCGGGCGCGCGAGCGCAGGGACTGGCGCACCTCGTCCTGCATCCGCGCCAGTTCGCGCTCGACCCGGCCGATCTCGTCGTGCCGGTCGGAGGGCGCTTCGGGATCGCTCTCGGGGTCGGCGGCGAACCGCTCCATCGACCGGGTCACGCGCCGCAGCGGACGCAGCACCAGAAGCGCCAGGCCGCCATAGAGCAGCGCCCCGGCCGTCGCCGACACCAGCAGCGACACCAGAAGACTGTTCAGCAGAAAGGCCCGCAGTTCGATCTTCAGCGGCTGAGCCGGGGTGACGATCTCGATGAAGTCGCCCGACCGGTAGCGCGGCTTGGCCTGAACCCGCAGCGAGCGGTCCGGATGGCCGAACAGGGTGCGCCACGGATCGGTCAGCCGCGCCCAGGTGTTCTCGCGCCGCAGATCGATCAGTTCGGGCGCGCGCGGCAGGTTGGGGGCCTGAAGCAGCAGCCGGCGCACCCCTTGTTCGGTCAGGGCCACGGCCTGAACCCCGCCGATCCGCATCAGCTCGGCCGCCGTGTCGTCCTCCACCGCGCTATAGGGCAGGGCCTCAACCCCGACCGAGGCCAGTTCGGCGGCCTGCAGACGGTCGCGCAGCCAGCGTTCGTGGAAGGCCGCCAGATTGGGCGCCAGAATCACCGCCTCGACCGCCAGGGTGAAGGCGACCGTCAGCAGCAGCAGCCGCGCCGACAGCCCGTCCGGCGCGCGCGGGCGCAGACGTTCGCGCCAGGTCTCGGCCGCCTCGGGCGACAGGCCCAGCCGCCCGGCGATCCGGTCGAACAGGGCGCTCACGCCGCCCGCCCCCCAGCATCCCTGGCCCCGGCGCGCCGGTCGCGCGCCATCTGACCCAACTTCAGTCCCAGCGGCAGCAATAGCGACAGGAAGACCACCCCCATCAGAGGCCAGAAGAACTGCTTCAGCAGCATCGGCAGGTCGGGCCGCACGCCCGCCTTCAGAAGGTCGCCCAGCTCGGACCCGATCCAGGTGTAGATGAAGGTGGACGGCAGCAGACCCACGAAGGTGGCGACGATGTAGGGCCTCAGCGGCACCGCCATCATCCCCGCCGTGGCGTTGACCAGAACGAAGGGCACGCTAGGGATCACCCTGAGGGTGAACAGGGTGGTGAAGGCGTTGCGGTCGATGCCCTTGGCCAGCCGGTCCATGAAGCCCGCGTCCGCCGCGAACTTGGCGCGCAGCCACGTCCCGATCGAGGTGCGATAGACGCAATAGATGACGACCGAACCGATCGTGGCCCCCGTCGACTGGGCCAGGGCGCCGACATAGGGACCGAACATCATCCCGCCCAGCAGGGTCAGGAACACCGGCCCCGGAATGGTCGAGGCGGTCGCCAGGGCGTAGACGCCGATGAAGCCCGCCAGGGCGATCCACCAGTGGTCGCGCGCATAGGCCTGAAGGTTCAGCCCGTGCTCGCGCAGCATGTCCATCGACAGATAGCGATTCCAGCCCAGGGCGAAGAAGGCGACGGCCAGGCCGGCGACGGCCGCCAGCGGCAGCAGCCGCAAGGCCCATTCCTTCGCCGTTCGTTTCGCCATACGCTCTTCGTTCCCGAAATGCCGGCCGAGCGTTGACTCGCGCGACCATGCGACTTATACGCCCGCCCTTCCTGCGGCGGACGCCCTGTTGCCCCGTCGCCCAACCTTTTAACGTCAGGAGCCGACCGTGAAGCGGACCTATCAGCCGTCGCGACTCGTGCGCAAGCGCCGTCACGGCTTCCGCAGCCGGATGGCCACCAAGAACGGCCAGAAGATCGTTGCGCGCCGTCGCGCCAAGGGCCGCAAGCGCCTGACGGCGTAAGCGGCTCTCGCGTCCGGGACCAAGGACGCATGAGCGACCCTTTACAGATCAAACGTCTGTTGCGGCGGCCCCAGTTCCTGGCGGCCGCCAAAGGCGTTTCCGAGGCCCGCGGCGGCGTGGTGATCCAGCGGCTGGAGCGGGGCGACGGTTCGCCGCACGTCGGCATGGGCTTCACCGCCACCAGGAAGATCGGCGGCGCCGTCCAGCGCAACCGCGCCAAGCGACGCCTGCGTCAGGCCGCCCGCGCCCTTTTGCCCGACCACGGCGTCCCCGGCAGCGACTATGTCTTCATCGCCCGCATGGGCACGACCGAGCGCGCCTGGGACCGTTTGCTTGACGACGTGAAATCGACGCTTACAAGGCTGGCGAGACCGAAGGCCGACACGCCCTCGCCCGCCCGCGCCCCTTCCGGCCAGGACCGCCAGAATCCATGAAAAACGAGAACTCGCGCAACACGATCATCTTCATCGTGTGCTCGGCCCTGATCCTGGGTATCTACTATTTCACCGTCCTGCGCCCGCAGGCCGAGCGCCGCGCCATGCAGCAGCGCGCCCACGCCGAACAGTCGCAGTCGGCCGACAACGCCGCGCGCACGGCGCTGAGCCCCCAGGCGTCGACCTTCGTGACCAGCCGCGCCCAGGCCCTGTCGGGCGCCGCGCGCGTGCCGATCCAGTCGGGCACGCTGAAGGGCTCGCTGTCGCTGCAGGGCGGCCGCATCGACGACCTGTTCCTGACCGACTATCGCGAGGCCCAGGACAAGCCTGACCCGGTGGAGCTGTTCCGCCCGCAGGGCATGCAGAACGCCTATTTCGCCCAGTTCGGCTGGACCGGCCCCAACGTCCCCGGCGGCGTTCCCGGCCCCAACACCGTCTGGCGCCTGACCAACGGTTCGACCCTGACGCCGACCACGCCGATCACCCTGACCTGGGACAACGGGCAAGGTCTGCGCTTCACCCGCGTGGTGTCGGTCGACGACAGATACGTCTTCTCGGTTCAGGACACGGTGCAGAATCTGGGAACCCAGGCCATCACCATCGCCCCCTACGGCAGCGTCCAGCGTCTGGGCGTGCCCCAGGCCGCCGGCTCTTCCCACATCGTCCACGAAGGCGCCATCGGCACCTTCGGCAAGCCGGGCGACTATCGGACCGAGCAGAAGAAGTACAAGGACTGGCTGAAGGAGCCCCGCATCGAGAACGCCTCGACCGGCGGCTGGCTGGGCATCACCGACAAATACTGGCTGGCGGCCCTGCTGCCCCAGCAGAACGAGGCGGTCGAAACCGAGTTCCGCGTGCGTGAGAACGGCGGCGCCCAGCAGCTGGAAGCCAATGTCCTGGGCACGACCCGCACCATTCAGCCGGGCGGAACCGCGACCGAGACCCAGCGCCTGTTCGCCGGGGTCAAGCGCGCCGAGGTGCTGAAGGCCTATGAGCAGTCCCTGCACCTGCCGCGCTTCGTCTATGCGATCGACTGGGGCATGTTCTGGTTCCTGACGCGCCCGATCTTCTGGGTGCTGGAGAACGTCTATGGCTTGGTCGGCAGCTTCGGCGTCGCCATTCTGGCCCTGACCGTCATCGTCAAGCTGATCATGTTCCCGCTGGCCAACAACGCCTACGCCTCGATGTCCAAGATGCGGAACCTCCAGCCCAAGATGGAGGAGATCAAGAAGAAGTTCAAAGACGACCCGCAGAAGCAGCAGCAGGAGACCATGGCCCTGTATCAGCGGGAGAAGATCAATCCCGTGGCGGGCTGTCTGCCTCTGTTGCTGCAGATTCCGGTCTTCTACGCCCTCTACAAGGTGCTGACCGTCACCATCGAGATGCGCCACCAGCCGTTCCTGGGCTTCATCCACGACCTGTCGGCGCGCGACCCCTCGTCGATCTGGAACCTGTTCGGCCTGATCCCCTGGGATCCCGCGGCGGCGCCGCTGATCGGCGGCCTGCTGGGCGGTCCGCTGCACCTGGGCCTTCTGGCCATCGCCTACGGCTTGACCATGTGGCTGCAGACGGCGATGAACCCGCCGGCGGCCGACCCGATGCAGCGTCAGATCTTCCAGTTCATGCCGCTGGTCTTCACCTTCATCATGGCGCCCTTCGCGGCGGGCCTCTTGGTCTACTGGGCCTGGTCGAACATCCTGACCATCCTGCAGCAGTACGTCATCATGCACCGCTACAAGGCCGAGAACCCGATCGACGCTTTCTTCGCCCGCTTCAAGAAATCACCGGCGTGATCGAAGAGACCGAGTTCACGCCCGAGGACATCGAGGCCGCGCGCATCCTGTTCGCGCGGCCCGCGACCTTCGTCATGGGCGCGGCCAAGATCGAGCAGCTGCCCGATCCCGACCTGCCCGAAATCGCCTTCGCCGGCCGCTCCAACGTCGGCAAGTCCAGCCTGATCAACGGCCTTGTGGGCATGCACAAGCTGGCCCGCGCCTCCAACGAGCCGGGCCGCACGCGCGAGGTCAACTTCTTCGATCTGGACGGCCGTATGCGTCTGGTCGACCTGCCCGGCTATGGCTGGGCCAAGGCGTCCAAGACCACGGTCAAGAAGTTCCAGGACCTGGGCCGCGACTATCTACGCGGGCGGGTGACGCTGAAGCGGGTCTATCTGCTGATCGACAGCCGCCACGGGCTGAAGAGCGTGGACGCCGAGGCGCTGGACGCCCTGGATATGGCCGCCGTCAGCTATCAGATCGTCCTGACCAAGGCCGACAAGCTGAAGAAGGGCGAGGGGGAGAAGGTTCAGGAGGCCACGCTGAAGGCCATCTCCAAACGCCCCGCCGCCTTCCCTGTGGTCGCCCTGACCTCGTCCGAAAAGGGCCTGGGCCTGCCCGAACTGCGCGCCGAGATCATGCGCACGACCGGCGCGACGCTGGACTGAAAACCGCCGTCACGGGCGACCCGCCGCCGTGTAGGTCCAAGCGACATTCAGCCTCTAATCGTCATTCCGGGGCATGCGCGTCTGGCGTTGAATGCATCCGGCTGGGTGGCCGTATCACTGGCTTTCGGGTTCTTCGCTCTGCTCAGCCCCGGAATGACGAATCAGGATGTCGGCGCACCGGATGTCGATTGGACCTGACGCCAGAAGCCAAAGAAAAGGCCCGGAGATCGCTCTCCGGGCCTTCGTCGTTTCGCCTGTCGGTCCTTACTGCGTCGCCGCAGCCCGCACCTCGACCGGAATGCCTAGCGCGTCCAGCTGCGGCTTGACCTTGGCGGCGTCGCCCACGACCACCCAGACGAACCGGGCCGGGTCGATGGCGGCGCGCGCGGCGGCGTCCAGCTGGTCCGCCGTCAAGGCGTTGGTGCGCGCCGCGACCGTTTCCGGATAGTCGTCCGGACGACCCAGCATGTCGTTGGTCCGCAAGGCCCCCAGCACGGCGCCGGAGGTTTCGTAGCTGCCGGCCAGACGGCGGGTGTTGCCGTTGACCGTCCGCTCCAGCTCGGCCGGGGTCACGCCCTTGCCGCCCTTCAGGAAGTCGTTGAACTGGGCGTTCAGGGCCGCAATGGCCGGGCCCGTCTGGTCGGCCTGGACCGGCGCCGTCACCAGATAGGGCACGCGGTGCTGGAAGCCGGAGACGGAGGCGTTGACGCCGTAGGACCAGCCCTTGGTCTCGCGCAGGTCCGAGTTGATGCGTGACAGGAAGTCGTTGCCCAGGACGTTGTTCGCCGCGTTCAACACCAACAGGTCGTCCGTACCCGAGGCGTCCAGCACCTCGCCGCCCATGATGAAGGACTGGGGCGACTGCGGACGGTCGATCAGCACGATCTTGGGCGTCGCCGCCGGGATCGGGGCCGAGAAGTCCTTGACCGGCTTGGCCGAGGCGGGCGGGACCCACTGGCCCAGCTGGGCGTTCAGGATCGGCAGGATTTCGGCCAGAGGCTTGTCGGAGACGACGAAGATCTTGGCGTTGTCCGGGCGAATCCACTTGGCGTAGTCGGTGCGGATGTCGGCTTCGGTGATCGACCGAACGCTGGCCTCGTCGCCGTTGCCGCTGAACGGACGGCCATAGGGGCTGTTTGCCCCGTACAGCAGTTCCGGCAGGGCGCGACTGGCCAGGGCGGCCGGCTGGGTCCGTTCGGCGGCGATCCGCGACAGCCGCGCGGCGCGCAGGCGCTCCAGTTCGGCCGGGGCGAAGGCCGGGGTGCGGATCACCTCGGCTAACAGGCCGACCGACGGGGCCAGGTTCGGCGTGACCGCGTTCAGGCTGATCACCGACCGGTCCATCGTCGCGCCGGTCGATATCGTGGCCCCCAGGGCTTCCTGCGCCTCGGCCAGCTGGGTGGCGTTGCGCGTGCGGGTGCCCTCGTCCATCAGGTCCAGCATCAGGGTCTGCAGCCCCAGTTTGGCGACGTCGTCCGCCGCCAGGCCGGCGTCGAAGTCCACGGCGATCTTGGTCACGGGGACGGCGTCGCGTTGGGCGTAGACGACCTCCATGCCGTTGGACAGCCGCGCGCGCTCGACGGCCGGGAAGTCGACGTTGGCGACCTGGCCGATCTCGGGCTTGGCCATCCGCGCAACCCGCTCGATGGGGGGCGCGGGGGTGTGGTTGGCGCCGGCCGGATTGGTCGCCGCTTCCTGATAGGCTTCGCGATCCCCGACCAGGGTCGTCAGCGTATAGGCCGGACGGGTCAGCCACTTCTGCATGGCCGCCTGGACCTGGGCCGGGGTGACGGCGGCATAGGCGGCCAGCTGCTTCTTGTAGAACTCGGGATCACCCGCATACAGTTGACCCTCGGCCAGAGCCACGGCCTTGCCGCCGAAGCCGCCGACCTGTTCCAGCCCCTGGATGCGGCGCGAGACGTATTGCGTCTTGACCCGCTCGACCTCATCGGCCGTCGGGCCGTCGGCGATCAAGCCGTTCAGGATTTCGCGCGCGCGCGCCTCGACGGCGGCAGGATCCTGTCCCGGCTTGATGTTTAGCGTGATCTCGAAGATGCCGATCCGGTGGTAGGCGCCGTTGCCGGCGCTGACCGACACAGCCGTCTGCTCGCCCCGCACCAGTTCATTGTCCAGGCGCGAGGACGCCAGGCCGCCCAGCACCGAGGCGCCGACGCTCAGCGGCACCGAATCCGGGTCCAGCATGCCGGGCACCGCCCAGCTGATCTCGACCTGGGCGTTGGCGACGCGGTCGCGTATGGTTTCGTTGACCGGCGCGGCCAGGGTCGGGACGGGCGCCTGTGCCGGGTTGTTGACCGGGCCGCGCGGGATCGGACCGAAATACTTCTCTGTCAGCTGCCGCGCCTGGGCCGGAGTGATGTCGCCGGCCAGCACCAGCACGGCGTTGTTCGGGCCGTAGTTGGAGCGGAACCAGTCGCGCACCGTCTCCATCGAGGCGGCGTCTAGATCGGCCATCGAACCGATGGTCGAGTGGCGATAGGGATGCCCTTCGGGGAACAGGGCCTCCAGCTGCTTGTACTGGTTCAGGCCGTAGGGCTGGTTGTCGCCCTGGCGCTTCTCGTTCTGGACCACGCCCCGCTGCAGATCCAGCGTCTCCTGGGTGATGGCGCCCAGCATATAGCCCATGCGGTCGCTTTCTAGGAACAGGGCCTGTTCCAGCGCCTGGGTCGGCACGGTCTCGAAATAGTTGGTGCGGTCGAACCAGGTGGTGCCGTTCATGTCCGTCGCGCCCATGTTGCGCATCGGGGTGAAATAGCTGCCGGGGGCGTTTTCCGAACCGCCGAACATCAGGTGTTCGAACAGGTGGGCGAAACCGGTCTTGCCGGCCGGTTCATCCTTGGACCCGACATTGTACCAGACCGAAACGGCGACGACCGGCGCCTTGTGGTCTTCGTGGACCAGCACAGTCAGGCCGTTGTCCAGAGTGAACCGGGTGTAGGGAATATCCACTTCGCGGACCAGTTCGGACACGGGCGCGGCCTGGACGGCCGGCGCGGCGGCCGGGGCGTTCCGGGCGGCGGGAGCCGAGGCCCAGACAGGGGTGGAAACCGCCAGAAGGGCGGCGGCGGCGACGAGAGACCCGGTGCGGCGCATGAAAGCAGACATCCTTGGATTCCAGATGCCCGAACCATAACCGGGGTCGCCCGTGTGACAACGCGGCGGATTGACCATGACAAAAGCTTAATCTTGGTGTGTCCCGTTGTCGGAAAAGGGGGCGGAAAAGGTTGCATCACCGGACCCCCGGTCTTATGCGCGCGTCAACTTCCCGTCCGCCGCCACCGCCTTGCTGAAAGAGCCGCCATGTCCGCCCCCGCCGACAAGCCCGTCAAGAAAGTCGTCCTCGCCTATTCCGGCGGCCTGGACACCTCGATCATCCTGAAGTGGCTCCAGACCGAATATAACGCCGAGGTCGTGACCTTCACCGCCGACCTGGGCCAGGGCGAGGAGCTTGGCCCGGCGCGCGAGAAGGCGCTGAAGCTGGGCATCAAGCCCGAGAACATCTTCATCGACGACCTGCGCGAAGAGTTCGTGCGCGACTTCGTCTTCCCCATGTTCCGCGCCAACGCTCAGTACGAGGGCGACTATCTGCTGGGCACCTCCATCGCCCGTCCGCTGATCTCCAAGCGCCAGATCGAGATCGCGCGTCAGGTCGGGGCCGACGCCGTCTGTCACGGCGCGACCGGCAAGGGCAACGATCAGGTCCGGTTCGAACTGGGCTACTATGCGCTGGAGCCCGACATCCGCGTCATCGCCCCCTGGCGCGAGTGGGAGTTCCGCAGCCGCGAGGCCCTGCTGGACTTCGCCGAAAAGAACCAGATCCCGATTTCCAAGGACAAGCGCGGCGAGGCGCCGTTCAGCGTCGACGCCAACCTTCTGCACTCCTCGTCCGAGGGCAAGGTGCTGGAAGACCCGGCGGTCGAGGCCCCCGAGTTCGTCCACCAGCGCACCATCAGCCCCGAGGACGCGCCGGACGTGGCGACGGTCATCGAGATCGGCTTCGAAAAGGGCGATCCCGTCTCGATCAACGGCGAGGCCATGAGCCCGGCGACCCTGCTGACCGCCCTGAACCAGTATGGCCACGACAACGGGATCGGCCGTCTGGACCTGGTCGAGAACCGCTTCGTCGGCATGAAGTCGCGCGGCGTCTATGAGACGCCCGGCGGAACTATCCTGATCGCGGCCCACCGCGGCATCGAAAGCATCACCCTGGACGGCGGCTCCATGCACCTGAAGGACCAGTTGATGCCGAAATACGCCGAGTTGATCTACAACGGCTTCTGGTTCTCGCCCGAGCGCGAGATGCTTCAGGCCGCCATCGACCTGAGCCAGGAAAAGGTCTCCGGCACGGTCAAGGTCAAGCTGTACAAGGGCAATGTCTCGGTCATCGGCCGCGAAAGCCCCAACAGCCTGTACGACCAGGACCTCGTCACCTTCGAGGAGGGCGTCCAGGCCTACGACCACAAGGACGCCGCCGGCTTCATCAAGCTGAACGCGCTGCGTCTGCGCGTCCTGGCCAAGCGCGAGGCGCGCGAGGGCTAATCCGTTGGCCGGGCGATCCTCAGGATCGCCCGGCTGCGGTCGTCCGTGACCCAGATCGCGCCGTCGGCGGCGACGGCCATCACCACCGGCGATCCGCGCGGCTGGCGGCCCGCAACGGTATCCCAGCCGGGCGTCAGCACCTTGCCGCGTACGCTGGGCGCGCCAGTCGGATAGGGCGCCGAGCCGCGCGGATACAGGGCGTAACGCCCGCCGATGTCGGTCAGGGGCCGTCCCTGGTCGTCCGTCTCGGCCGCCACGATCCGCCCGCCCGTGCGGCGATAGCCGTGCCAGCTCATCAGCAGCCGGCCGCGAAGTTCGGGGAACATCGTCCCCTCGTAATAGATCAGGTCCAGCGGCGCGGCGTGCGGCGGCAGAAGCGCCACGGGCCGGACGCGCTGGCCGCACCGCGCCTGGGCCGCGCTCCAGCCCGGCAGGGGCGTGGCCAGATCGACGCAATAGGGCCAGCCGTAATCGCCGCCCCGGCGCAGGACGTTGATCTCGTCATAGGGATGGTCGGGCGTGGTCAGATCGACCGAATTCTCGCCCTGCAGGATCGTGCCCGACGGATGCCGAACCAGGGCGATGGAGTTCCTAAGGCCCGAGGCGAAGACCGTGCTGTCTTCGGCCCAGCGGCCGTCGCCCAGATAGGCGTGACGCCGCACCTGGGCCGTCCCGGCGCTGTCGATGCAGGCGCCAGAGGCCGTCGTGCGCGGCCGGCCCCGGTCGTCCACGCAGCGGTCGCTGGGCGCCCCGACATTGACCAGCAGCGCCCCGTCGCCGTCGAAGACGAAGCTGGACAGCGGGTGGCGATTGTCGTGCAGCCGGTTGTCGGGCAGGCCGCCGATCACCGTCCGCACAGTCGCCGCCGGATCGGCCGCGTCTGGGTCCAGCGTCAGGATGCGGTTCATCTCGGACACATAGACCCGCCCGTCCGGACCGCGCGCCACGGTGTGGGGCATGGACAGGCCCTGGGCCAGCCTGCGCCAGCGCGCCGAGCCGTCCGGCGCGAACGACAGCCGCCACACCGAACCCCGCCCCGCCTGCCAGCCGCCCAAGTCAGTGACCAGCCAATCGCCGCCGGACAGCGCCAAAAGACCCCGCGGCATCCGGGGGCCGTCGTTTGCCGTCCCCTGCCACACCAGCCCCAGACAATAGCCCGGCGCCATCCGCACCGTGGTCATCGGCCGCCCGCCGCACTGGCCTTCCGTCGCATAGACCCACTGGGCTGCACTGGCGCTGGCTGGGGCGCCGACGGCCGCGGCGATCAGAGCGAGGATCAAGAGCAGGGGACGCAGCATCAGGCGGCCAGCTTCTCCCTTTCCCCATCCTGCGGCAAGTCGACTTCAGTCCAGATGCGCCCAGAACCAGTCGCCGCGTCGGTCGACCGTGACGGGCAGGCCGAACAGGTCGCTGAGGACCGGGCGGGTCAGCAGGGCGTCCTTGGCCCCGTCCGCCAGCACCCGACCCTCGCGCAGCAGGACCAGATGGTCGATCTCGGGCAGGATTTCCTCGATGTGGTGGGTGATCAGCACCAGGGTCACGCCCGACCGCGCCACGTCGCGCAGCGCCTCCAGAAATTGCCGCCGCGTCGCCGGGTCCAGTCCGCCGCAGGGTTCGTCCAGCAGCAGGGCGCGGGGCTGGTGAACCAGGGCGCGGGCGATCAGCACCCGACGCGCCTCGCCGGTCGACAGGGTGGCCATCTTGCGCCCGATCAGATGTGCGACGCCCATCCGCCCCAGCGCCTTGCGGCTGGCGTAGCGCATCGCCTCGGTCACGACGTGGTTCCACGCGCCGCGTGCGGCGAAGAAGCCGGACACGACCGCGTCGAACACCTCCAATCCCTCGTCGCTGGTGAAGTCGGACTGGACAGCGGGCGACACCACGCCCAGCAGGCTGCGCAGCTCGAACACGTCCCAGTGGGCGCGGCCCAGAATGCGGACCTCGCCCAGGCGGCCGTCGCCGCCTGCGCCGACGGTCGGATAGATCTGGCGGGTGATCAGCTGGACCAGGGTGGACTTGCCCGACCCGTTGCGGCCCAGGATGGCGGTGTGGCGCCCCTCGGGCAGGGTCAGGGTGACGCCGTTCAACAAGGCGCGGTCGCCGCGCGCGACGCTGACGCGGTCTATCGACAGAAGCGGTGGAGGCATGGCCAAAAGCTTAGCCTTAGGCCGCACGAGACGGAACCCTTCGGGTCGGCTTCAGATCAGGCCCTGTTCGCGCGCCTCTCGCGTCAGGCCGTCGCGGAACTCGGGCGCGGCCAGGGCGATCAGGGCGCGCGCCCGTTCGCTGGTCGACTTGCCCTTCAGGTCAGTCCAGCCGTGTTCGGTGACGATGATGTGGGTGTCGTTTCGCGGCGTCGTCACCGGCCCGTCCAGCCGCGCCACGATGCGCGAGGCCGTCCCCTTCGCCGCCGTGGAATGGCAGGCGATGATCGACTTTCCGCCCTCCGAGCCATAGGCCCCGCGCACGAAGTCCAGCTGGCCGCCCGAGGCCGTGAACTGTCGTCCGTTCAGATACTCCGAACAACAGGCCCCGGTCAGATCGATCTGAAGCGTGGCGTTGACCGAGATCATCTTCGCATTGCGGGCGATCACCGCCGGATCGTTCACATAGGAGACCGGATGGGCCTCCAGGCCGCGATTGCCGTTCAGGAAGTCGTAGGTGTTCCGGTCCCCCATCGAAAATGCGAAGACGCCGACGCCGGGGTGCAGGGTCTTTCGGGAATGATCGGCCGCCCCCGCCTGCATCAGCTCCACCAGGCCGGGCGTCAGCATCTCGGTATGGACGCCCAGATGGCGGTGGTCCTTCAGCGCGTCGCAGACAGCGTTGGGCAGGGCGCCGATGCCCATCTGCAGGGTCGAGCCGTCCTCGACCAGATCGGCGATGGTCCGGCCGATGATCAGGTCCGCCGCCTGGGGCTGTGCCTTGGGCACGACCAGAAGCGGGGCGGCGTGTTCGACGATGGCGGCGACCCGTGACACATGAACGGTGCAGTCGCCGAACACGCGCGGCATATGCGGATTGACCTCGACGATCACCGTGCGCGCCGTCTCGGACACCGGTTTGGCGTAGTCGGTGTTCGTGCCGAAGGAGAAGAAGCCGTCCTCGTCCATCGGCGACACGGTGCAGATCAGCGTATCCACCCGGACCTCGTGGCACAGCAGGCGCGGCGACTGCTGAAAGCCCGTGGGGATGAACTGGACCGGATTGGGCCGGCCGGCGTCGCGCGCCCTCTGCTCCAGCCCGCGTTCGATGGCCGTATGGAACAGGCTCCACGGCCGGATGCGCCCCATCAGTTCGTCGCGCAACACCGTCTGGCCGGCGATGGCGGTGCTGAGCAGATAGTAGAGGTTGACGTCCTCGACCTCTCCCCGCTCGGCCCGGTCGGCCAGGGCCTTCAGCAGGGCCGGCGGCTGGGACGCCCCCAGCCCCATGACGACCTTGGCGCCCGAGGCGATCAGGGCGGCGGCCTGGTCGGGGGTCTTCAGCCGTTCGGCGTAGAGGCGGGCGGCGGTCATGGGGTCTCTCCGTCCTACGCCCCTCTCGCGATCCCGGGGGCGTCCAGAATCACTATCCTCTCTCGAAAGCGGCGCGCGCCGCTAGACTTTCGTCGCGGCCTGCGTTCGTTCCCGCGCCTCATGATCCTGCAACGATGCATGACGCCGCTTCTGGAACCGCTCGACGGCGTAGGCGGCCAGCCACAACACCATGGCCCAGGCGGCGCCCACGGCCCAGCCGGCGATGACGTCCGAGGCCCAGTGCGCGCCCAGATAGATGCGCGTCACCCCCACCAGCAGGGCCAGAAGGACGCCGACGCCCAGCACCAGAGCTTTCAGCCGCTTCTGTGGAAAGGCGCGGGTCAGCATGACGGCGACGGTCAGATAGAAGACAGTGGACAGAAGCGCATGGCCGGACGGGAAGCTGGCGTTGATCGTCTCCACCGCCTGGACGGCGACGGGCGGTCGTTCGCGTTCGAACACCGCCTTCAGCCCTTCGCTGAGCGCGACCCCGCCCGCCAACCCCAGCGGCAGCAGGACCGCCGACAGCCATTTGCGCTGCGCCACCAGAAAGACGATCACGATCAGGGCGAACAGGCCCAGCACCGATATGCCGCCCAGCGCGGTGATGTCGGCCGCCGCCTCCTTCAGCCACCACGGCCCCCACGGTCGGCCGGGATCGTCGGCGTAGGGCCGCATCAGGGCCAGGACATGATGGTCGAAGGCCTGGCCGTCGGCCTCGGTCATGTCGTCGGCGACCTCGACGAAGACCAGCACCCCGGTCGCCGCGACGAACAGGGCGCTCAAGACGGCCAGTTCTGTCCGGGCCTTCGCCACGAGACGTGTCAGAAAGGGACGATCGAGCGCAGGGGTCATAGGGGACTGGAACGGCGAAGCTGGCGGCGCGTTCCGATCACGCGTTCGTGATGTTTTGACGCAGGGCCGTCATCGGCATGTCGCAGGCTTGAGCTCAGGCTTTTCAACAGCGTGAGAACAGTTGTCCGACCGATTCGCCCACAAAGGCCGACGTCAACCCGTTGACGGGTCATTAGGCATATGCGCCCTATATGTGGGCTCGGGGAGCGTGAACGCCACTAGATGATGTGGTCGAAGCGCAGGTGGCTCTAGGCTGTTTCTGTTCAGGACGCGGATGATCATGGCTGGCGGCGAGGCGTTGAAGACGACCGAATTCCAAGGTGTTGCGGCGACGCCGATGCCTGAACGGCCGCATCTGACCGTGGTGAAATCGGTCCAGGTGGACCGGTCGCGCGACGATCTGCTGACCGATTTCGGCAAGAAGACGCTGGAAGACCGCTATCTGCTTCCGGGCGAAAGCTATCAGGACATGTTCGCCCGGGTATCGACCGCCTTCTCGGACGACGCCGACCACGCCCAGCGCCTGTATGACTATATGAGCCGCCTGTGGTTCATGCCCGCCACCCCGGTCCTGTCGAACGGCGGCGCCGACCGCGGCCTGCCGATCTCCTGCTTCCTGAATGCGGTGGGCGACAGCCTGGACGGCATCCAGAACGTCTGGAACGAGAATGTGGCCCTGGCCTCGAACGGCGGCGGCATCGGCACCTACTGGGGCGGCGTCCGCTCCATCGGCGAAAAGGTCAAGGGCGCGGGCAAGACCTCGGGCATCATCCCCTTCATCCGCGTGATGGACAGTCTGACCCTGGCGATTTCGCAGGGGTCGCTGCGTCGCGGTTCGGCCGCCGTCTATCTGGACATCCACCACCCGGAAATCGAGGAGTTCCTGGAGATCCGCAAACCGTCGGGCGACTTCAATCGCAAGTCCCTGAACCTGCACCACGGCATCAACGTCACCGACGAGTTCATGGAGGCCGTCAAGGTCGGCGGAACCTTCGACCTGAAGTCGCCCAAGGACGGCGCGGTCATGAAGACTGTCGACGCCCGTTCGCTGTGGACCAAGCTGCTCGACATCCGCATGCAGACCGGCGAGCCCTATCTGATCTTCTCGGACACGGTGAACCGCCAGATGGCGCCGCACCAGCGCGACCTGGGCCTGAAGGTCAAACAGTCGAACCTGTGCGCCGAGATCATGCTGCACACCGGCCGCGACCACCTGGGCGTGGACCGGACCGCCGTCTGCTGCCTGTCGTCGGTCAACGCCGAGACCTTCCTGGAATGGCGCGAGGAGCCGCGCTTCGTCGAGGACCTGATGCGGTTCCTGGACAATGTTCTGGAGGATTTCATCCGCCGCGCCCCGCCCGCCATGGCCGCCGCCGTCTATTCGGCCAAGCGCGAGCGTTCGGTGGGTCTGGGCCTGATGGGCTTCCATTCCTTCCTGCAGGGTCAGGGCGTGGCCTTCGAAAGCGCCATGGCCAAGTCGTGGAACATGCGCCTGTTCAAACACCTGCGCCGCGAGGCCGACAAGGCCAGCCGCCTGCTGGCCGAAGAGAAGGGCCCCTGCCTGGACGCCGAGGAGCGCGGCGTGATGGAGCGGTTCAGCCACAAGCTGGCCATCGCCCCCACCGCCTCCATCTCGATCATCTGCGGCGGCACGTCTGCGGGCATCGAGCCGATCCCGGCCAACATCTACACCCACAAGACCCTGTCGGGCTCGTTCGCGGTCAAGAACCCCTATCTGGAGCGCCTGCTCGACGACAAGGGCATCAACACCGAGGCGGTGTGGAGCTCCATCCTGGAGCATGAGGGCTCGGTCCAGCACCTGGACGCCCTGACCGAGGACGAAAAGGGCGTGTTCAAGACCGCCTTCGAACTGGACCAGCGCTGGGTGGTCGAACTGGCCGCCGACCGCGCGCCGGAAATCTGCCAGGCCCAGTCGCTGAACCTGTTCATCCCCGGCGACGTCAACAAGTGGGACCTGCACATGCTGCACTGGTCGGCGTGGGAGCGCGGCGTGAAGTCGCTGTACTATCTGCGCTCCAAGTCGGTTCAGCGCGCGGCTTTCGCCGGCGCCGAGGACAAGGCCGAGGCCGAGATCGATCCGAACCAGCCCGACCTCTTCTCCATGCCCAAGACCGACTACGACGAGTGCCTGGCCTGCCAGTAAGGCCGACGCCGATCAGACCGTACAAAGGGCTCCGCAACGCGGAGCCCTTTTCGCATCGGGAACCCCGACCCGGTCGCCGTCGTTCAAAAGTGACGAAACCGTGTCGATAATGTCTGTTGGACTCCTGCGCCGGGTGGTGCAGGGTAAGGGCCAGCGGACGGTGGGGAGACCGAATGCGTTCGACGGCCTGGATCATCGGAATGGGAGGCGTGCTGGCGATGGCCGGCGCGACCGCCGCGACCGCCCAGATCCGGGTTCCCAACGCCTTTGACGACAGCCCGGCCCGGCCGGCCCTGCAACCCGGCGTCCACATCGACCCCCAGGCGCGTTTCGGGGGTGAAATCGACATCCCGTCGGCTTTGCGTCCCGCTGACAATAGCGCGGGCCTCGTCGCCACCACCCGCCACGACGTCTGGATCGACCGCGCCGACTTCACCGACCGGGTGACGCTGGAGACCGCCGGCCGCCTGCGTCGCGCCGACGGCTCGCCCCTGCCCGTCAGTCTGGGCGAGCGCGCCGAACTGTCGCCCGAAGCTTACGATCTGCGCTATGTGCGGGGCTTCCGAGGCGCGCATGGCCATACGCCCTCGGGCCTGGAGGTCAGCCTGACGCCCCACGCCGGCGTCGGCGTCGGCAGCGAGGGACGTTCCGCCGAGGCGGGCGTGACGCTGAAGATCGGCGAGGGCCTGGACCGGTTGGCGCCCGATGGCGACGAACGATTCGGCCAGCGTCCACGCTGGTATGTCTACGCCGCCGGATCGGGGCGGGCCGTCGGCTACAACTTCGCCCGCACGCGTGACGGCGACTACGCCCGCTCGGGCTACACCCAGGACCGCGGCGCCTTTCTGGGCGACGCCTCCATCGGCGTGGCCTATCGCCGGGGCGACGTTCAGACCTCGGTGGGCGTCGTCTATCGCGAGATCGACGCCGGCAAGGGTCTGCGCGGCGCGAACGGCCTGGACACCGACGTCAGCGAAGGGCTGATCGCCTTCCAGCTGTCGATCAAACCGCGCCGCTGATCCGACCCTAGCGGGCTTCCGACACCGCCACCCCTTCGCGTCGCGGATCCGCCCCGCCGTCCCATCGCCCATCGCGCCAGATGGCGCCATGAAGGCCCGAGGTCTCAGTCGCATTGGGTCGCAGCGTCATGCCCGCCCGCCCCAGGGCGTCGCGGATGTCCGGCGCCATCTGCTCGGTGTCGGCGCCGACCATAGACCCCCGCACCACCAGATTGGGCAAGGCGACGGCCTCGGCCATCGACAGGTTCCAGTCGATCACGCCGATCAAGGCCTTGGCCACATAGGCCAGGATGCTGGAGCCTCCCGGCGAGCCGACCGCACCGACCAGATTTCCCTGCCGATCAAGGATCAGCACCGGCGTCATGCTCGACCTCGGTCGCTTTCCAGCCGCCACCGCATTGGCGGCCGGATGGCCGTTCTCGGTCGGCGTGAAGGAGAAGTCGGTCAGCTGGTTGTTCAGGAAGAAGCCGTCCGCCATCCGCCCGCTGCCGAACAGGCTCTCGACCGTCGTGGTCATGCTGACGGCGTCGCCCTCCGCATCCACGACGACGAAATGGGTGGTGCCGCCCGGCTCGGCGGTGCGGTCCTCGCCCCGCGGAGGCGAGCCCGTCGGCCGGCCCGGCGACGCCGGTCCGTTCAGATTAGGCGCCAGGGCAGCGCGAGACGCCATATAGTCCGGGTCCAGCAGGCCCGCGATCGGCACGCCCACGAAGTCGGCGTCGCCGACGTAGCGGTCGCGGTCGGCGTACATCAGCCGCTGCAACCGCCCGAAGGCCACCCAGGCCTCGGGACTGTCGGCGCCCTTGGTTAGGTCCGGGGTCTGTTCCGCCATGCCCAGAAACTGCAGCAGCGACAGGCCGCTGGACGGCGGCGGCGGCACGCAGACGACATAGATTCGATACGGACGGCAGATCGCGTCGCGTCGCAGCGGACGATAGGCGGCGATGTCCGCCTCGGTGAGGCCGCCGGGGCGCGGGCCTTCCGCCACGGCGGCGGCGATGTCGCGTCCGATCGCCCCGCCATAGAAGACGCCCGGGCCGTCCTTGGCCAGACGCGCCACGGTATCGGCGTAGGCGGGGTTTTTCAGCAGGTCGCCCGCCTGATAGCGCCGTCCATCCGGGCGGGTGAAATAGGCGGTCGCCGCCGGCGTCTTGGCTTGGGGCGCATTGCCGTTGATCATTCCCGCCAGACGCGGGCTGACCACGAAACCGTCGCGCGCCAGACGCTCGGCGTCGCCGAACAGGTCACGCCAGGGCAGTTTGCCGTGATCCTTCTGCGCCATCGCCAGCATGGCCACCGCGCCCGGCGCGCCCGTCGACCGGCCGGACAGGATCGCATCGACGAAGCCCAGAGGCTTGCCATCCTCATAGAAGAGTTCGGGGGTCGCCGAGGCGGGCGCCGTCTCGCGTCCGTCATAGGCCGTGATCGCCCCGGTCCCTGCGTCATAGGCCATCAGGAAGGCGCCGCCGCCCAGACCGGACGATTGCGGCTCCACCAGGCCCAGCACCGCCTGGATCGCCACGGCGGCGTCGACGGCCGATCCCCCGCGCCGCAACACTCGCATCCCCGCCTCGACCGCCAGCGGATTGGCGGCGGCCACGAACGGCCCGTGCGCCCTGGTCCCCGTCGGATGCGGCGCATCAGCCAGGACGGAAGCCTGCGGAACCGTCGGCCCGGTCACGGGCCCGGTCTGAGCTCCGGTCTGGCAACCCGCCAGGACGACGGGCGCAAGCAAGGCGGCGAGGCAGCGACGAAGGGCGGTCATGAAAGAATCCGGACGGTGGGAAAGACGTCGTCCTCGGACCTAAGCCGTCATGACCGCCGAGCCAACCGTTCAATGCGGATAAACTGCAATCGCCCGCTTGCGTCCGCCCGATCCAGCGGTTAAAGACCCGCCCTCGCCGCAAGGCATGCGCACCCGTAGCTCAGCTGGATAGAGCACCAGACTACGAATCTGGGGGTCAGGAGTTCGAATCTCTTCGGGTGCGCCACTTCGGTTTAAAACCGAGAACTCCGCCAGCGGCGGCGTAACTTCCACCATCGCTAGACGCTAAGGCCCGCAGAAGCTCGGTTCGTGAGCCGATGATGCGCGCCTCTGTCTTGCTGATGACCTCCACCCGCTGGGTCAGAGCTCGGAGGTGATCCCGCCGATAGCCGCTGGTGCGATCCCGCAGCTTGCGCCGCGCGGCGCTGGCAAATCGGTTTAGAGCGTCCGTTGTGATCGTGGGCGCCAGCCGATCCACGGACGCGCTGATCCGCTCAGCATCTGCTCTGGCCTGATCGCGGACGCTGGAGAGTTCAGCGACGCGATCCTTCAGCGAGGCGTCGTCCGGCGACAGCAGACCGTTCTCGATAGCCTCGTAGAGCCGATTGAGCTTGGCGTCGGCCTCGGTGGCGCGCTTGCGCATCTCCGCTATGTGGCTGCGCCGCTGGTCGGCCCATTCCTCCCGCCGATCTAAAAGCTGTTCCATCAGCGCCGCTAGACGATGCGGATCGAGCAAGCGAGATTCGAGGTGGTCGATGATGGCGTCATCGAGTTTGTGCATCGGGACGGCGAGGCCCTTGCAGCCTGCCTCGCCCATGCGGGCCTTGGTCGAACAGGCGTAGTAGCGGTACTGGCCGCCCGCGCTGCCCTTGCCGGTTCTCAGCGTCATGGCGCCGCCGCATGCGCCGCAGAAGCAGATACCCGTCAGCAGGTTCGGGCCGGTGGAGACTCGCGGCGGCGTCCACTTCGGATTTCGGGAGGTGAGGCGCGTTCTGACAGCCTCGTGGTCCGCCTTCGAGACGATGGCGGGCACAGCCATGATGGCGTGTTCCGACTCAGGCTTCGGCGCCTTGGTCTTGTGGTCGCGAGTGTTGAACCGGTGCTCGCCCATGTAGGTCGTGCGGGTCAGGATCTGATGGACGGCGCTGATGCCCCAACGCCCGCCGTCGCGAGTGCGGACGTTCTGATCGTTCAGGCGTGTGGCGATGGTCTTCAAACCCATCGGCCCCTGCGCTCCGTCGCCGGTCAGCGCCCAGCGGTAGATGGTGCGGACTGTCTCGGCTTGGAGCGGGTCGATCTCCAAGGTCTTCTTGATCTTGGCCCCGCGCTGCTCGGCGGCGACGATGCGGTAGCCGATGGGCGGTCGGGCGCCGTTCCAAAAGCCCTGGCGGGCGTTCTCCTTCATGGCTCGGAGGGTGTGCTTGGCGTTCTCGCGAGATTGGTACTCGTCGAAGAGGGTCATGATCTGGCGCATCATCACGCTCATCGGATCGTCACCCAGCTCCTGGGTGATGGAGACGAGACGCACCCCGTTCTTCGCCAGCTTCCGAACGTAGAACTCAAACTGGAACTGATCGCGGAAGAAGCGTGAGAAGCTGTGCACCACGATCATGTCGAAGGCGGGCGGCTTCGTCAGCGCCGCCTCGATCATGGACTGAAAGGAAGGGCGCCGGTCGTCCGTAGCGGTGTTGCCCGGCTCGACATACTCAGCCGTCGCTTCCCAGCCCTTGACCTCGCAGTAGGCCTCAAGCTGGCGGCGCTGGTCAGGGATCGACAGATCGTTAACGGCCTGCCGCCCGGTAGAGACGCGGAGATAGAGGGCGGCGCGGGTCTGAACGCCGCTGGTCACTACGTTGCTGCTCATGTCCTGCTCCTCTCAGAGGCGCGGACCCAGAACCTCGTCGAGCACCTCGCCAAGCCACGCCTCCACCGCCTGAAGTTCAGCCGGGGTGATCGGGAGATCATCAGGCCAGGTGTCGGTGACGCAGACGGCCGATTGTACGCCAACTCGCCGGGCTTGCGGAGTCCGGCGCCGACGCGCCTCCGGCTCTGATGACGGCTGGACGTACATAGCCGCCAAGCTGATCGCTCTGAAACTGCGCGCATACCCGTAACCTTTCCCTCGGAAATCCTCGGCCGCCGCTTCATCGCAAAGCGGATCGATCCATCGATCACGCCCAGCCCTCAGCGGCGGCGGCAGACCGGGTCAACGCCTGCGGCGCTTGCCGCAGCCCGCAGGGCGCGAAGCGGGGTTGAAGCGGGCGGGCGGCGCTGCTCTCCACCCCAAAAATGAGGGTCAATACGGCTCCGCTTGTCAGACAATGCCGGCGCAAAGCCTATCCTGCCCTAGACCCTCATTTGCGTTTTAGCGGCTCCAATCCACTTGCTCCCTCGACGGCGCGGCTCAGCCGAACCAGCGCCTCCGCCAGACGCGTTTCGACCACCCTCTTCTCGATGCCCAAGTGCTCGGCGATCTGCTTCAAAGGCAATCCCGCGAAGCGATGGAGGACAAAGACGTCTCGACAGCGCCGGGGCAGTCGGTGGATCGCCCGAACAAGAACTTGGCGCTTGCGGTCTTCTTCGGAGGATGAGGGCGGCAGGGTCATTGATCTGTCCCACTGTCGATTCCTATCGCGGCCTCCACGGCGCTCAGAAAATCACAGATCACTTGGTCGGCGACTTCGGGCGGAAGCGGGAGGTCGGGCTTCATGCCGGAGCGCAGGGCGCCAGAAACATAAAGCGGGCCGAGCGCGGTAGCGAGTTCGGCAATGCCGTCAGGGACATCCTTGAATCCCAGCATCCGGACGCAGCGGAGCGACTTGCTAAGGTCGTGACGAAGCCAGACACGGGTCCAATCGTCAGAGAAGCCGCGATGCAGGAGATAGGCTTTGAGGCCCAACTCAATGGCGATGGCGGAGTGATAGGCCGACTGGGCGCCGACGCGGTCATCGCCTGTCCATGCCATCGCGTGGAAGCCTCGGGCGTTATGGGCGAAGGCAATGGCCAAGCGGCGCGCCGGAGGGCATCGCCTCCACTTCCGCTGCCTAGACAGTAGCCTCTGATCCTTAGGCATGCGTGACCTCCCGCGCAGCCGCCCGGTCGCTCAGAACATGCTGAACGGTGGAGTTTCGGAGTATTTCAGTTAGAGTTCAGCGGAATTCGCCGACTAAGTCAACGGAATTCCGCAACTAGTCGGAGATTTTCTCTAAAAATGATCAACCCCGCTCAAATTCGTATGGCTCGCGCTGGCCTAGGCATAAGCGTTAAAGTGCTCGCTGAACGTTCAGGTGTCGCTGACTCAACGATCCATCGGTTTGAAACGGGTCGCGGTGGCATGCATACGGGGACACTTGAACGCCTGCAGTCAGCGCTGGAAACTGCTGGTGCGATCTTTTTGCCTTCAGACACCTCAGGCGGACCGGGCGTTCGGTTACGGTCATGATCCGATCATGACAACTCTTGTGCTCGCCGATCACGAAATCCGACTTTTCATTGTCCAGTCTAATGGGCGTCAGATCCGGGTTCGGGAATCGTTACGGGATTGCCGAAATCGGGTTTATCGTGAATCGCTTTTTGAGAGCCAGAAAGGCCGTTTTGCTTCTCTCAGGGCTGAGGCAATGTTAACTGCGGCAGATATCCAGCTTCCATATCGGGCAATCTTGTTGCCGGGGGCACTTTGTATCGACCGTGGAGAGCCTCCGGCTATTCCCGGCGCAACGCTTAGCCGGGTGCTGTCTTGAGCGACCTTCACGTAAAACTCGCCAAGGATAATCCGAACTGGGCGAATGAAGAGGAAGTGAGGAAAGGCTGGCTCAAGCACATTGAGAACAGCCTGGGCATCACCTTCCACGCGGAACGCGGGCGCAACGACGCCTCCTACAACCAGGTCATCATCGAGTTCAAAGACCGAGGTTTGTTCAAGGGCAGCACGACCAGCGCCGCCTTCAGGGAAGCGGTCTTCGACCGGCTCGACAAATACATTCGACGTCGTGCCAAGGACGAGGGCCTTCCCGAAGAAGACTATATCGGGATAGCCATCGACGGGATGCACATCTGCTTTGCCTTCATGAAGGCTGGCGAGATCACCCACCGCAATCTCCTGCCGTTCAACGAAGCGTCGGTCGACCTAGTGGCGCAGGCCTGCGCAGACTCCAAACGGCGCGCCGTCACGTCAGACAATCTCGTCGAGGATTTCGGCCACAAGGGCGAGATCGGACGGACGGCGATGGCCGCGCTGGTCGCGATCTTGGAGCGTCAACTGACCGCGCCGGGCAATAACAAGATCAAGCTGTTGTTCGTCGAGTGGCGCACGCTTTTCGGCCAGGTCGCGGACCTGTCGAAAGCACAGGCGGCGGAGATCAGGAAGCACATCCCGTTCTCACCTAAACTGCCCCTTGCGGATGTGGTGTCAGCGTCGCTGTTTGTGATCCACTCTTACAACGCGTTCGTCATGAAGCTTCTGGCCGCAGAGATCGTGGCTCAGTATCGACTGACGGCGTTTCCGGACTTCTGCGAACACCTCCTTAGCTACGACGACGCAGGACTTCTCCACGCCCTGGACGTCGAGGTTGAACGCGGCGCCTTCTTTGAAGCTGCCCGCATCAAAGGCTTCGTCGAGGAAGCCGTCTTCTCCTGGTACGTTGACGGCAGCATTCCAGAGAAAGAGCGAGCCGACCTGTGCGCTGCGATCCGTCCTCTCCTGACGCAACTGGCGCTCTACAGGATGGACGACCTGACGGCCGCGCGTTCCCGCGACGTCCTCAAAACATTCTACCAAGCGCTCGTCCCCGAAACGCTGCGTAAGGCGCTTGGGGAGTTCTACACCCCTGACTGGCTCGTGGATGTGGCTTGTGATCGAGCCGAGATTGCCGACTGGAGCACCGCGCGGGTTCTTGATCCGACGTGTGGGTCCGGTTCTTTCCTCCTGGAAGCAATCCGACGCAAACGCCGGTTGGCGGAAGCCGCCGGTCGGTCCCCAGCCGAAACCCTAGCCGGGTTACTCAATCAGGTCTGGGGCTTTGACCTCAATCCGCTGGCTGTTCAAGCGGCTCGGGTGAATTTCCTGATCGCCGTGGCGGACCTTGTGGCGAGCGTCGGGATTGAAGTCGAACTGCCCGTCCTCTTGGCTGACGCGGTCTACTCGCCCGCGCAGCAGCCCGGAAAGGACGAGGACTATGTGGAATACGGCATCGGCAGCGCGCAGGCTAATCTCAACATCCGTCTACCGGCCGCCCTCGCTTTCGACCGTGTTCGCCTCGATGCGGCGTTCGTCGTCATGCACGCGGCCGTTCAGCAGGAAGACCCCTACACCACGGTCGAACAGCAGCTTGTGACCATGGGGCTCCTCAAATCGGAGGAAGCTGTCGAGTGGCGAGACGCCCTCACATCGACATACGACCAGATTCTGGAACTTCACCGGCAAGCCTGGAACGGCATCTGGTTCAGGGTGGTCCGAAACTTCTTCTGGTCCGCTGTCGCTGGCGAGTTTGATGCCGTAGTCGGCAACCCTCCGTGGGTGAGATGGTCCAACCTGCCGGAAGAGTATCGAGAGCGGATCAAGCCGACCTGCGAGCGCTATACGATCTTCTCGGAGACCCCGTATCACGGCGGCAACGAACTCGATATTTCGGGAATGATCACTTACACAGTCGCCGACAAATGGTTGAAGAACGGCGGTGCACTGGTCTTCGTGATCACCCAAACGCACTTTCAGTCGCCGTCATCGCAAGGCTTCCGAAGCTTCCGCATCGACCAAGATTCAAACCTCATCCCCGAACGGGTCGATGATCTGAAGCTTCTAAAGCCGTTCTCTAAAGTCGCGAACAAAACAGCGATTGTACGGATGCGGAAAGTGAGCTCCGACACCCTGACGGCATATCCAGTCCCCTATGCGGTCTGGGAAAAGAAGCCAGGCACCAGCGGGAGCATCCCCGAGGCCGAGACTAAGGCGGCGGTGCTCGCCCGCGTCACCCAAAAGTCTTGGGAAGCCACGCCGGTTGACGGCAGCAACTCACCTTGGGCGATCCTGCCGCCGGGACGCTTTCAGGACATGGCGAACATCCAAGGCAAGAGCGACTGGATTGCCGGAAGGAAGGGCATCACGACCGACCTGAACGGCGTCTACATGGTTCGAGTGCTCGCCGAGAACGCACAAACGGGACTGGTCCAAGTGGAGACTAGACCCGAGGCGGGTAAAACCGACATCGGCCCCGCCCGCACGTTCTGGATCGAGCCCACCTTGCTCTATCCGCTTCTCAAAGGTGCCGCCGACTTCTCGGCCTGCCACGTCCACATCAACGAGCAGCTATACGTGCTGGTGCCGAACACCGGCATCAATAAGGCTGACTACGTGGAAGCTGATCGAGTTTTGAACCAACTTCCGCAGACGAAACGATATTTTCAGCACTTCCAGACGCTTCTCGGCCGTCGCTCCACGTATAAGCAGCGCCAGAGCAGTGCGCCCTCGCACGTCGTCTACAATGCCGGTGCCTACACATTCGCCCCCTACAAGGTCGTATGGGCTGAACTATCGAACACTTTTGAGGCCGCCGTGGTGACAGATGCCGAGGTTCCTTTGGTCGGGCGGCGACCCTTTGTGCCCGACCACAAGGTCTACTTCGCCGACTTCGACGACGAAGACGAAGCCTACTTCGTGGCGGGGACGTTAAATTCGTCGCTGATTCAAGAGTATGTCGAGAGCCACACGATCCAGATTCAGGTAAGCAATATCTTCAAACACCTGAGCATCCCCACTTATGATCGTGACAATGTCGACCATCAGTCGCTGGTCAGATTAACGAAAAAAGCCCATGCAGCTGTTACGTCGCAGGAGCGTCAAGGTCTCCTGGCTGAAATCGATGTGGTGGCTGATCGGGTGTTGATTAGTATCATTGCAGCGTAGGGCAGTTCCTCTGCCGAACGCTGTCTCAGATGGTTATGTATTTAGCTCATCACCCATTGTAATATCGACGAAATCAAGGTGCAAACCTCCGGGCGCCGCATCTTGAAGCCCGCAGCCTGCATGAGAGATAACTGGGGTCGGGCTATTGAGCACGGAAGGCATCCCCTTTCGTCGCGCGGCCCAAAGCCAGTTCGACGATGCGATCAATCACCCTCTCTCGATCCTTCCATTTCATCACTAGCTTGCCGGGGTCCATGCCGTATTGGGCGACGACATCAAGAAGCTGCTCTAGATCAAGCCCGGAAAGCCCTCGTCGCAGGTTTGCCTCACCATTTTTCGCCAGATCAACAGGATCAAGAACAGCTGGGGTCCGCCGCCCGCCCTTGCGCTTTGTGTCCCCGTCAGGCTTCGGCGACACCTTCATCGCCGACTTCACTGCGGGTTTCGGCTTCGGCGCGGGTTTGGCCAGACTGAGCGCGGCCTCGATCCGATCGCGGAACTCGGCATTGCGGCCCGCTTCATCGACGATGATGGTGACCAGCGCCGTGAGAGTGCGTTTCAGGGTCATGCGTCGATCTCCAGCTTTTCGAGCAACTCCTGCGCCAGATCGATGTAGCGGGTAGCCAGATCGCCATATCCGTACTTCTGCTTGAGCGTGCGCCGGCTCGTCTGCAACTCTGCCGCCGCCGCAATCTGGTTAGCCTGACGGATCACCGTGTTAAATACTGGCGGATCGTTCTCGCGGCGCAGATCGCGCGAGACGTTGACGTGGATAGTCGATGATTCCTGATACTTCGTGATCACGATGCCGAGCGGCTCGATGTCCTCGCCGACCTCCTTCGAGAAATTCCCGACCCGCTTCACGATCTGCGGGATGCCGTAGGTCGACAGGACGTCCGGCACGGTGGGAATGATATAGCCCTCCGAAATGCGTAGGCCGTTCAGCGTGATAATGCCGAGGTTCGGCGGGCAATCCACGAGAACCAGATCATAGTCATCAAGGATCGATTTGACCGCGAGGCGGAGCAGGTCGATCGGCGTGACCGAATAGAACTGACCGGTAGGCGCACTGGCCAGCTTGTCTTGCACGTCGATGAGGTCGAGGCTCGACGGCAGAAGATCGACTTTCTCGGCACCCTGCACGTCGGACACGCCCTTCTGAAGCGTCTTCTTCAGGTCGAATGCCTTATGGTTGGGATCTAGCGCGTCCTTGAACAGCGTTGCGAGCGTCCAACCCTTCTCGTTGATCGCCTTCCACTTCTTCTCGCCAATCAGCATCGTGGTGGCGTTGGTCTGCGGATCGAGGTCGATCACTAGAATGCGCTTACCGAAACGCGACGCGAGCGTCTCGGCAAGCGCCACGGTCGTCGTCGTCTTGGCGACGCCGCCCTTCAGATTAATCAGCGAGACAACACGAGCCATCGGCACTTTCCTTTTCCTGAGCCAAATTTTGATCTGCCGCGTACGAAAGACGGGGCCAGCCTTGAGTTCTGTGAGCGGCTTGGGAAAATCGGAGAAGCGAACCCGCCAGTTCGCAACCGCCTGGCGCGATACGCCCGCGATATTAGAGGGGGCCGCAAAGCTGGGCACCCGGTGCCGGGCGCGCTGGTCAGTGGCCGACTCCGGGGCCGGACGGCCCGCGACGCCGACTGGGCGCCGCAGGCTTCAGGAATCACCCAGCCGGGGACGGGCTGAGCCGTCTCATCGACTCGCCGGCCAACTGTATCCGGTGACTGGTGTTGACCATCCGGTCGAGAATGGCGTCGGCGACCATCGGATTGTCGATGTAGGCGTGCCATTCCTTGAACGGGAGTTGGCCAGCCAACAGGATCGACGCCGAGCGGGTTCGGGCGTCCACGATGTCCAGCAGGTCGTGTTTGCCCAGCTCGGTCAGCGGCGTCAGGCCGAAGTCGTCCAGGATCAACACATCGAAGCGGGCGAGCGCCATCCGCAACCGCGCGAGGCTGCCGTCCTGATGAGCGATCGCCATGTCTTCCAGCAACTGATGGGTTCGATAGTACCGGACCGTCAGGCCGACGCGGGCGGCATGACCGCCAAAGGCGCACGCCAAATGGGTCTTGCCTGTCCCCGTGGCCCCCGTGAGAATCAAGTTCTCAGCCTGTCGCACCCAGGTACAGGTCAGAAGCTCGGCCATCTGGGCCCGGTCCAGGTTGCGGGCGGAGCGGTAATCGATGTCCTCGGCCGCCGCGGGAATCTTCAACCGCGCGGCTTTCAGGATCCGCTTCAGGCGACGATCATCACGATGGGCAGCTTCGGCCTGCAACAAATGCATCAGCCGGTCGTGGAACGGAAGATCGGCGAAGGCCGGAGCGGCGTAGTGATGCTCGATCGCTCCAACCATGCCGTTGAGGCCGAGGTCGCGGAGTTTGTCGATGATGTGGGTGGTGTTCATGAATCAGACTCCGGTGAAATAATCGGAACCGCGCACGTTCTCGTTCGTGGCGGCGGCGGCGTTGGGCGTGACGAAGTCAGCCGGGTCGGTGAACTCCAGGTTCCGATCCAGGATGTTGCGCACATGCGCCAGTCGGGGTTCGCCGCTCCGCACGGCGCGAGCGCAGGCCGCTTCCAGCCTTACGGGACCGACACGCCGCGCCAGGTCGCGAAATGAACGATAGACGGAGGTCTTGGCCGCGCCGAAGAACGGACGCTCAGCCTCTCCCTGGACCACGGCCTGAACGCCGGGACCATGGAGGCGTGACCATAGGACAAGATCTTCGTCCTCCCCCGCGCGCCGCGCCAAGTGGTTAGGCGGCATATGGGCCGGGTCGGTGGAGACCCCGCCGACGACCCCGACGCGCGGATGGACGCCGACCGGTTTCCCGTCGTGCCAGACTTCGACCGTGGCGGCATTCCCGCGCACATCGACCCGCCGTCCGATCAGCGTGTGCGGCGCCGAGTACCGGCGCTGGTCATGCATGATGTGGTAGTCCGGCCCCAGCAGCAGCTGACGCCGGACTTCAAAGAAGGCGAACGGCTCCGCCTGGAGAGGCCGCAACGCCGGGCGATCCAGTTGCTCGAACAGGGTGCTGCGGGACTCTCCGGGCGCGCGCCGCAGCGCCTTTGCGTTCAGGCGGGCGAGCAGTCCGGCCAGCAAGACGTTCATCTCACCGAGAGACATCGCTGGTCGATCCGCGAGCGCCAGCCGGAGCAGGCGCTGAATCAGCTTCACGCCGATCTCCACCTTCGCCTTGTGGGTGGGACTGTAGGCCCGGGCGGGGCGGGCGAGCGTTCCGTGATGATCGCAGAAGGCCTGGAACGTCGGATTGATCACCGCCGCCTGTCCGCGCCTGTGAGATATCACTGCGGCCTTGAGATTGTCGGAGATGATCACCTGGGGGATGCCGCCGAAGAAACAAAGCGCTTGGTCGTTCGCCCAGATCCAGTCGGCCACGCGTTGGGAACGGGTGACGCAGGCAAAGGTGTAATCCGAGGCCGGAAGCACCGCGACGAACAGTTCGAACGGGACCAGGCTGGCCGGGTCGTCGTCGCGCCCGCGCGGCCGAAAGCCGGCGAAATCGACCATCATGGTTTCGCCCGGCCGATGACGCTGTCGCATGATTGGATGGGCGGCCACGTCGTAGTCGCGGAATTTGCGGCAGTAGTCGCGATAGGACATCGTCGGCTGATAGCCCGCCGTCTCGATGTAGGCGTCGTGCAGATCCTTGAGATGATGGCCGGCCTTGACCTTCACGGCCACGGCCGCCCAGTTCGGCTGTAGCTGTCCAGTGGCCCTTGGCGCCGATCGGCCCGGATTGAAGAAGCCCGTCAGATCACTGTCCGCGAGCGCACAAAGGCCCTCGCTGGTCAGAGACAGCTCCAGGGCAAGTGAACGATAGCGGGCGACGGTTGTGTAGGAACAGCCGATCATGCGACCGATCTGCCGGTTTCCGTGGGCCGTGGTGAGGATGAGGCGAAGCAGGCCTCGCGGGTCGAACATGGAAGCTCCCGTTGTTCAGTTTCGATGATGGGAGCCTGAAAGGAAGGCGCGGGTCAGCGGTCGTCGTCGCGCTGATGCGACGGAGTTCCTTGACGGCGATGACGCTTTCGGGGAGATTGGTGGGGTCGCTGTCGCAACGACGAACCATTCTTCCGAAAGGGTCCGCGCTTTTGCCGAGCGCGGGCCTTTTCACTTTCAGGCGTGGATTGCGTGAGATTGGTCAGGGGGCGGGCATGGCTGCCTCCTCACGGCGATCGGCCGAGCCGCTGCGGTAGCGGTCGGGCCAGATTTCTTCCGGCCGCTGTCCCAAGGCGTCCGCGATAGCTTGCTCGACCCGTCGCGAGCGTCTGAATCCGCGCGATACGATGGACACCGTGGAGGGCGTCACGGCCAGCGACCGGGCGATGTCCGACAGGCTGATGCGTTTGAGACTGAGAGCGGACTTGATCCGTGCATGCCTTTTGTCGTCTATCATCGCTCCAGCTCCATCTTGTGCGGCGCAGAGACCATAGTGTGCGAAATACCAACACCGCAACCGTCAATGATCCTGGCCTAGGCATCGCCCGACGGTTGATCGCCGTGCGGCAGCACAGTGGTCTCAATCAGTCCGCCTTCGCAGCCCGGCTCGGCTTCGCCCGCCGCACCTATCTGGGGTGGGAGCGCGGCGAATCTGATCCCCCAATCTGGCTGCTCGACGCTCTTCACCAGGAGTTCGGCATCGATCCTCACTGGATGCTGCACGGCCCAGGGGACCGACCTCGTCAGTATGGCGCCGGGCTCGACTGGACCCGGTTCAGCCGCCTGCTCGTGGCGGTCGATCGAGAAGCGCGAACGGCTGGACTGGCGCCCCGGCCCGAACAACTCTGTGAACTGACACGCGCCGTTTTCGAAGGGCCGCCCGAAGACGAAGACGGGGCAATCGAGCGTCTGGCGCTGACTTTCAAAACAATGAAGTCGCGGGGGCGACGATGACGGACCTGGAGGCCCGCATCGTCCCGTTTCCGGCCCAACCAGACCCCGCGCCGGTCTCGCGTGAAGATCCGGTGGCAGACGCCTTGGCGCGCGTCGGTGATATACCGCTCGCGGAGGTCGAGCCCGGCGTCGCCCAGCAACGGACACCCAACTGGCCAGCGATCATCACGTTCTCGGCGCTTTCGGTGCTGTCGCTGGCGGCGGCGCTCGTTTCGACGGGTCCGGAAGATGACGTGCGATGGGGCGCGGCTATGGCGCTGGTGATCTCAATTTTAACGGGCGGGCTGGCCGTTCTCTATCGCCATGCGCCGGCATTCTGGCGTCTCGCACGCCCTCGCTTCTGATCATGATGATGGGGCTACGCATCGCTTGGGCGATCGACGCGGGTGATCACCGCATCGGGTTGTCGATTGCTGACGTTCTCGCGGCGCTTGGCCGTTTCCCGCGGGCCGGGGTTGACAAGGCCGCATCGTTCGTGGTCTTCGGCCGCATCATGTCGCCGCGCAACAGCCAGTCGCAGACCCTCATCAACGCGCTTTCGCGCGTGACGGTCGTGCGCGGTCTCGCGCTCGCCGCCGCTGCTCAGATTATTACCGTGCATCACAGCGCGGGGTTCGGGCACGTGTAGGTAACAGACCACTACACAACACCCAGGAAGCAAGAACCTGAACCCCGCGCCCGACAAGGGCGCGGGGTTTTTCGTTTTGGCGGCCTGGATTCCATCCAAAAGGACATCCAATCCGTGAGAAGCAACGCCATCAAATCCGGTCCCGCCCGTGCGCCCGCACGCGCCATGCTGCGCGCCACGGGGCTGGACGACGCCGCCATCGCCAGACCGCTGGTCGCTGTGGTGCACACGTGGAGCGACGTGTCGCCCTGCAACATCACGCTGCGCGACCTCGCCCAGCATGCGCGCGCCGGGGTGCAGGCCGGCGGCGGCACGCCGGTCGAGTTCAACACGATCGCCGTCACCGACGGCATCGCCATGGGCAGCGACGGCATGCGGGCCTCGCTGGCCTCGCGTGAGACCATCGCCGACTCGATCGAGCTCGCCGTCAGCGGTCATTGCCTCGACGCGATGGTGCTGCTGGTCGGCTGCGACAAGACCATCCCCGCCGCGGCCATGGCGGCCGCGCGTCTCGATGTTCCGACCGTGATCCTCTACGGCGGCACCATCCTGCCGGGTCAGTGCCGCACCCGCGACGGCGGGACAAAGTCGGTCACGGTGCAGGACGTGTTCGAGGCGGTGGGCGCGCATGCAGCGGGCCGCATCGACGACGCCGAACTGCGTCATGTGGAAATGCACGCCTGCCCTGGCGCCGGCGCCTGCGGCGGTCAGTTCACGGCCAACACCATGGCGATGGTCCTGACCTTCCTCGGCCTGTCTCCGTTGCAGCTCAACGACATCCCGGCCGTGCACCCCGACAAAGCGGGGGCGGCGCACGCCTGCGGTGAGCTGGTGATGCGGCTGCTGCGTGACGGCGGGCCGACGCCGCGCGAGCTGCTTACGCCCGCGGCGCTGCGGAACGCTGCCCGCGCGGTTTCCGCAACCGCCGGCTCCACTAACGCGGCGCTGCACCTGCTGGCCATTGCCCACGAGGCCGGCGTCGAATTCGGACTGGAAGAGTTCGAGTCGGCGGCGAGTACGCCGGTCATCGCCGACCTGAAACCCGCTGGCCGATATACGGCGGCCGAGCTGTTCGCGTCTGGCGGCACGGCCTTGGTGGCGCATGAACTGCGCGTCGCCGGGCTGCTCGAAGACGTCGCAACGGTTACCGGGCGCTCATTCTTCACCGAGCTCGATGCGGCCTGCGCGTCCCTCTCGGAGGCCAGCGCCGACGGCTGGTCGATGCCGGCCCAAGACATAGTCCGGCCGGTCACCGACCCGATCAAGCCGTCTGGTGGCTATTCAATCCTGTATGGCGACCTCGCGCCTGACGGCTGCATCGTCAAGCTGGCGGGGCACGGGCGGACGCTCTTCGAAGGTCCGGCGCGGGTATTCGATTCCGAAGAAGCCGCCTTCGAGGCCGTGCAGACCCGGTGCATCGCCGCCGGCGACGTCGTCGTGATCCGCTTCGAAGGTCCGGCCGGCGGACCCGGCATGCGCGAGATGCTCGCCGTCACCGCCGCGCTCGTCGGTCAGGGCCTCGGCGACGAAGTCGCGCTGATCACCGACGGCCGTTTCAGTGGCGCGACCCACGGCTTCATGGTCGGTCACGTGTCACCGGAGGCCATGCACGGCGGGCCGATTGCCCGGTTGCGCGACGGCGACCGCGTGCGCATCGACGTCACCGCGCGCCGCATCGATGTCGCGGCCGATCTGGCCGCGCGCGAACCCGCCCGCATCGCTCCGCGCGTCACCACAGGCGTGCTGGCCAAGTACGCGCGCAGCGTGAGTTCGGCTTCGCGCGGCGCGGTAACCGCCCCCGGACCACTTCAGGACGAGACCCTACCAGCCGCTTCAATCCCGGTGCTTTCCGCCATCTGAGGCAGCGGCCCCGCCCAGTCATTTTCCTTCGCCCATCAACGCCCGGAGATCACCAACATGACCACCCCTTCTCGCCCTCTCGTCGCCATCGTCGGTTACGGTAGCCAAGGCCGCGCCCAAGCCCTCAACCTGCGCGATTCCGGCTTCGACGTGACCGTCGGCCTACGTCCGGGGGGGCCGACCGAGCTCAAGGCCACCGCCGATGGCTTCACCGTGAAAGCTCCGGCCGAAGCCGTCGCCGGCGCCGATCTGGTCGCCTTGCTCACGCCCGACATGGTGCAGCCGCAACTCTACCGCGACGTGATCGAACCCAATCTGGCGAAGAGCGCATGCCTGCTGTTCGCCCACGGCTTCAACGTCCACTACGGCCAGATCACCCCGCGCGCGGATCTCGATGTCGTGCTGGTGGCGCCGAAGGGACCGGGCGTGCTGGTGCGCCGCGAATATGAGGCCGGGCGCGGCGTCCCCGCTGTCTACGCCACGCACCAGGATTGCAGCGGCAGGGCCGAGCAACTGGCGTTGACCTATTGCACCGGCATCGGCGGCGCGCGCCAGAACGCCATCCGCACCACCTTCCGGGAGGAAACCGAAACGGACTTGTTCGGCGAGCAGGCGGTGCTGTGCGGCGGGGCGACGAAACTGGTGCAGGTCGGCTGGGAAACCTTGGTCGAGGCTGGTTACCAGCCCGAGGTCGCCTACTACGAGTGCCTGCACGAACTGAAGCTGATCGTCGATCTGTTCTACGAGGGCGGGGTCACGCGCATGCACGAGTTCATCAGCGAGACCGCGCAGTACGGCTCGCTTACACGCGGCGCCTACGTGATCGATGATAGCGTCCGCGCTCAGATGAAGAAGGTGCTGGCCGAAATCCAGGACGGCACCTTCGCGCGGGAGTGGATCGCCGAGTATCAGGCCGGCAATGCCAACTACCGAGCGCTCAAGCAGGCCGACCTCGACCACCCCATTGAGGCCACCGGCAGGAAGCTGCGCGCGTCGATGGCTTGGCTGACGACTTCGCCACAGGGCGCTGAGCATCCCGCGCAGGCCGCGACATGAACGGCGTCCAATGGCTTGTACGCGCCTTGGCCGCCGAGGGCGTCGATACCCTATTCGGGTATCCGGGCGGCGCGATCATGCCCTTCTACGACGCCCTGTATGGCGCGGACCTGAGACATGTCCTGGTCCGCCACGAGCAGGGTGCGGCCTTCGCCGCCAACGGCTACGCCCGCGCCAGCGGCAAGGTGGGCGTGTGCGTGGCGACCTCCGGTCCGGGCGCCACCAACCTGGTCACGGGGATCGCCGACGCGATGCTGGACTCCGTGCCAATGGTGGTCATCACCGGCCAGGTCGCCACCACGCTGATGGGCACCGACGCGTTCCAGGAAGTCGATGTGTTCGGCATGACCCTGCCGGTCGTTAAGCACAGCTTCCTTGTCCGCAGCATCGACGCTCTGCCAGAGGCCGTGCGCGAGGGGTTCCGTCTGGCGCGCTCGGGCCGGCCTGGGCCAGTGCTGATCGATCTGCCGAAGAACGTGCAGACAGCCGACGCGTCGCACCTGGCGCCGCATATCGCAGCCCCGGTGGACACCCCCGAAACGCCACGTCCGGAGGACCTTGTCGCCGCCTTGAGCCTACTGTCGCAGGCGCGCCGCCCGGTCGTCTATGGCGGCGGCGGCATCTCGCTGGGCGACGCGGTGGCGGACTTCCGCGCGTTCGTGGACGCCGTCCAGGCGCCGACGGTGCTGACCTTGCGCGGCCTGGGGGCGCTGCCGGCCCAGCATCCGCTCGATCTCGGCATGCTCGGCATGCACGGGGGTCGCTCCGCCAACCTGGCGGTGCAGGAGGCCGACCTGCTGGTCGTGGTAGGCGCGCGGTTCGACGACCGCGTCACCGGCAAGCTCAGTGAGTTCGCGCCAGACGCGCGGGTCATCCACCTCGACTTCGATGCTGCAGAGATCGGCAAGCTGCGCACCGCCGATGTCGGCGTGCGCGGCGACCTGCGTCCCAGCCTCCAAGCGCTGGCCTCGGCGAGGCCGGCCTGCGAGGCGTGGCGAACGACCTGTCTGGCGCGGCGACGACGCTTCGCCGCGCGCTATGACGCACCGGGCGAGAATGTGTACGCCCCGGCACTACTCCGCCGCCTGTCGGAACTGGCGCCGGAGGCGATCGTCAGCTGCGACGTGGGCCAGCACCAGATGTGGGTGGCGCAGCACTGGCGCTTCAGCGATCCGCGCAAGCACCTCACCAGCGGCGGCCTCGGCGCCATGGGTTTCGGCCTACCCGCCGCTTTGGGCGCACAGCTGGCCTACCCGGAGGCGCAGGTGATCTGCGTCAGCGGCGACGGCTCGTTTCTGATGAACGTGCAGGAACTGGCTACCCTCGGCCGCTACCAGCTGCCGGTGAAGATCGTCCTGCTCGACAACCAGCGCCTCGGCTTGGTGCGGCAGTGGCAGGAGCTGTTCTTCGACGAGCGATACTCGGAGACCGACCTGTCGGACAATCCGGACTTCGTCGCCCTCGCCGCCGCCTTCGGCGTGACGGCCTTCCGCCTCGACGAGATGAGCGCGGCCGACGACGTTCTTCGGCAGTTGCTGCAAAGCCCCGGCCCCGCCCTGCTGCACGTCGCGATCGACACCACGGCGAACGTCTGGCCGCTCGTCCCGCCCAATCACAACAACGCGCAGATGCTGCTCGACCCCCGCCCCCATGACCACGAGGACACCCATGCCACGCTATCGACTTGACCTCACCCTGCGCCACGCCGAGGGCGCTCTGATCCGCGTGCTGGGCGTCGCCGAGCGCCGGGGCTTCCGCCCGCTCAGCGTCAACGGCGCGACCAACGCTGGCGGCGAACGCTGGCGTCTGCACCTGGCGGTGGAGGGCGACCGCCCTGCCGAGGCCCTGCGGGTGCAACTGGCCAAGCTGTACGACTGCCTTGCCGTGGAGGTCTCGCCGTGCTGACCGAAACTCCCCGTGCCTCTGAACAGACCGAGCCGGCGACGCCGCCAGCGAGCAACCCATCGCAAATCTGGTTCGACGGCGCCTTCGTCGACGCTGATTCCCCCCGCGTCCCCCTGACCACCCACGCCATGCATTACGGCAGCGGCGTGTTCGAAGGCATCCGCAGCTACGCCACTGCCGACGGGGGCGCCGCCGTGTTCCGCCTGCCGGAGCATCTGGAGCGCATGCGCCAGGGCGCCGAGCTGCTCGGGATCGCTTTCGACGTCGCACGCGCCACTGAAGCAACGCTGGCGGTCCTGCGCCGGAACGGGCAGCGCGACGCCTATGTCCGGCCGCTGGCCTGGTGCGGCACCGGCTCGATCGGGCTGGACGTCGGCGCGAACGTCCAACACCTGATGGTGGCGACCTTTCCCACCAACGTGCACCTGGGCCAGGACGCGGTGCGTCTGGGCGTGTCGAGCTGGCGTCGCAACCCGGCCAGTTCTCTACCGCCGCTGAAACTCTGCGGCGCATACGTCAACTCGATCTTGGCCAAGCGCGAGTCGCGCCAGAACGGTTTCGACGAAGCGCTGTTCATCGACGACGAGGGCTATGTGGTCGAGTGCACCGGCGCCAATGTGTTCATGGTTCAAGACGACCGGATCACTGCCGTGAACCATCGCGACGCCCTGCCCGGCATCACGCGCGCCACCGTGATCGAATTGACCGGCGCCGAGTCTCGCGCGGTGACGCTCGACGAGTTGCTGGCGGCGGACGAGGTGTTCATCGTCGGCACCGCCGCGGAAGTCACGCCGGTCGCCGGCATCAATCAGCGCGCCTATGGCGACACCCACACCGGACGCGAGATCGCGCGTCTGTACCAGCGCGTGGTGTGCGGCGAGGACGGACGCCACGGCGCATGGCTCACCCATGTTTGACGCCAGCGTTGCGGACGCCGAGGTCAGTGCCGCCGACGTGCTGGCGGCTCAGGCGCGGCTGCGGCCATACTTGGCGGCGACGCCGCTTCACTACGCCCAACGCTTCGGCTGCTGGCTCAAGCTGGAGAACCTCCAGCGCACCGGCTCCTACAAGGTGCGCGGCGCGATGAACGCCCTGCTCGCCGCGCGCGAGCGGGGCGATGCGCGGCCGGTGATCGCCGCCTCCGCCGGCAATCACGCGCAGGGACTGGCGTGGGCCGGCCATCGGCTGCGCACACCGGTCATCACGGTGATGCCGCGCACCGCGCCGCAGACCAAGATCGCCGGTGTCGCCCACTGGGGCGCGGCGGTTCGCCTGCACGGCGACAGCTACGAGGAGGCCCGAGCCTTCGCCGCCGAACTTGCGGCAAAGCACGAATACCGTCTGCTCTCTGCGTTCGACGATCCCGATGTGATCGCCGGTCAGGGCACCGTAGGCTTGGAACTCGGAGCCTTGGCGCCGGACGTCGTGCTGGTCCCGATCGGCGGCGGCGGCCTCGCCGCCGGCGTCGCGCTGGCGCTCAAGGCTCAGGGCGTCCGCATTGTTGGCGCACAGGTCGAGGGCGTGGATGCGATGGCGCGCGCGTTGCGCGGCGACCACATCCTGCGCGACGCCGCAAGCACGCTCGCCGACGGAGTCAGGGTCAGCGAGCCGGGCCGCCTGACCCAGCGCATACTGCGCAACCTGCTTGACGATGTCGTCATCGTGGGTGAGGCGGAGCTGCGGGAGACACTGGTCAGGCTGGCGCTGGAGGAACATGTGATCGCCGAAGGCGCGGGGGCGCTGGCGCTGGCCGCCGGTCGGCGCGTGGCCGGCAAGCGCAAATGCGCTGTGGTTTCCGGCGGCAACATCGACGCCGCCGTGCTGGCGCAACTTCTGGCCGACGTTCGCCCGCGCACACCCCGCCGGCCGCGCCGAGCGAACCGCGACCAATGCGGCCCGGTCGAGTGCAATCGGGGAACAGCTCATATCGCATCGGACCTTTGAGGCCGGAATGTCCTTGAGCCGGCTGGTCCGGGCCATGCCGCTGTCGTCGCGGACATGGCCGAATTCGCCGTGTCAGGGGTCCCGATCCTCGACGAGTAGTGTCGGTGCAAGCCGCCCTCCGACGTGGCTTCGTTGCGGCCTTTGCCGATCCCGCCGCCGTCGGCTCCACCACGAAACGAGGGTCCGGCGCGCAGTTAAGCTGCGCCATCGTGCCGCACAATTGCGCCCGAGATGCGGTCCGGCGGTCCACGGACCGCCGGACTGGCGCTGTTATCTCTCTCCGGCCAATTCCAGCATTGTGACTCTGGCGGCCGGAGCAACCTTTTGCGCCCCTGCCAACTGCCACAAACGGATCAGACCTCAGCGTCTGGACTATGGCGCGCTGGCGCCGCCCCAGTTTCTGGTTCGCGAATCTTCGGCCAAGCCGGGAAGCGGGATCTAAGCGAGCGGCCCGGCCACGAGGCCGTCGCCGCTCCTCACCGTCATCCGCCCATGCTGTTGTTTGCAATGATCGTCTGAATGTCCCTCGGCTTGGCAATGTCAGGGCCTGGAGTCTTGCTAACGGACAGCCTGCCATTCTCCCAGTAGCCGACTTCAATCGCCTTGGCGGACTGATCGATCAACAGGTAGGCGGCGTTCAATCCCCCTTCGTGGGCCTTGTTGCCGGATGTGAACAGCGTCGAGCCCTCCCGTTGAAGCGCCGACGACGTTTCAAGGTTTGCTCGGAGCGTGGCGAACTCGTCGCCTAGCAGCGCGCGCAGCTCGCCCGAAATCGCGCTCCTGTCCAAAAGACCGCTCTCGAGCGGGTGTTTGCCCACAAATCCATCGAGAGATTCCCAGCTGGCGCTTTCGTCGCCATCGGCTGCGGCTACAGTAGAGCTTGGGCTGGTTTCGATCAGCATCGGATCTTCTTCGCCGGGGCGGGTCGCCTGTTCACAGGCGGAGAGAGCCAGCGCCGCGAAACCAATCGCGGTCATCAGGATGGGCGTGCGCATGGAGGCGTTCTTCCCCTTTCGATCGAGCCGATCCAACGTGAGCCCGAAACACAGGGGAGCATGGGATTGTTCCATGCGCGCGCCCGCCCCTTCGGCTGTCCATGGGTGCACGTAAGTGTAGGCCAGCACGAATTTGCGCAAGCTACCCTGATTCAAGGTGAACATTTCGATGCCCCACCAACGCAGGGAATATCGAGAGGTGTCGTTGCGGAGCCGCGATCGGGCGACGGCGCTTTGTTGAATAGCTCTGTCGCCCGATCGCTACTGTTGAGAGTGTCCAATGGCATTGGACGTCCAGCTGACGTGGCCAGCGCTGCCCATAAAGTTGGCGTTACGCACGATATCGGCAATCTCGTTGATCCCGATCAGATCATCTTCGGCAAAGGCCAACCGCCACTCCTGTTACCGCCGTTCACGCAAACTGTTTACATCGTTCACAATCTGGGCGCAACATGGCGTCTGGAACCTATTGGAGAGGCGGATGTCGAGGACCGGAAGAGACGGAAAGACCATTACCATCCCACCAGGCGCGACCAGCCGGGAGGACGCGGACGGACATGTCGTCGCCATCCGCAAGGGCTGCACATCGCGCGAGGGCAGCGACGGGCGCGTGGTAGCCATCCCTTCCGGCGGCACATCCCGCCAAGGCGCAGACGGCCGCGTGGTAGCCATCCCGAAAGGCTATACTTCCCGGCAGGGCAGCGATGGCCGCGTCACCGCCGTTCCGACGGGGGGCACGTCACGCCAAGGGTCGGATGGACGGGTTGTCGCCATTCCGAAGGGCTGCACTTCCCAGGAAGACAAAACTGGGCGGGTGAAAGTGGTACGCCCCAGATAGACGAAGCGCCGTTGGCGACCGTCCCGTTTCTGCGCCACCACGGAAAGGTGCTCGCCGCGCAAAGCCACGTCCCTGTAGGCCCTGCTTCCCGCACTGACGGAAACCACTGACCTCGTGTCGATCCATACCGGCGCTCCGAAGGAAATTAGACCCCCAGTTTTCGACACGCCCGCCGGTCGGCCTGCGCGTCGCCACCGAAGACGGGCCAACAACCGCTTAAAACGGTATGATACCCGCGTGATAGCCCGAAATCACTCGGGCACGGTCAACGAAATCTCGCTCTGTCTCGATTTCCCATTCGGGAAATTCATCGAGAAATAGCTCGTGTGCCAGCACGCCTATGATTGGTTCATGCCCAGGAAACTGTTGCGCAGTGAGGTCATAGGTCAGATCGCCGACCATGACCCAAAAGTGGTGTTCGTAGACGTCTCGCCGCGTACCCTTGATGATTGTGACGTTATCGAGCGGGTATTTCTCTTCTAGGAGAAAGGTCAGGATCAGACACACGCTCTCGCAGCAATTATAAGGATAGGAGTGTTCGAAAGGGTATTCGAAGAACTTCTCCGTTCGATTACGTTCTAGAAAAGCTAGCAATGCTAGGGCCGAATTATCTAGATCTGCCTTCCTAGGCCCTGATCTAGGATTCACTCTGACGTTGTCCATCTCAGGAGCCTGTTCTGCCCATCACCAGCGGTAGGATAATCAGTGCCGAATATTAAGGATCTAACTCACAGCAGCGTTTGGCGGGTGCCGTTAACAGCGTTGGATTCTCGCTCTGGGAATGTCGCGTACCGTGATTTTTTTATGATTTCGCGTTGAGGATAGGGTGATGGCTTGGGTGCGCTACGAAATGTGGGACCGATGGCGGGACCTCACGCGGTTCCGCTTTGCATCTGAAATGGCGCTCGCCTCATATCGAACGTACGTGAACAGCTTCCCAATCACATCAACGGCGCCGCTGGTGATGACAGACCCCAGCGGGTCCGCGTTCAAATGCGACCTCGCTGATTTCACGGCAGTGCTGAATGATGATCAGCAGCTCTATCGCGTATTGTTCCCATCCTACGTCGCGCTGGTAGAAGATCTTGGGCGCGAGTTGGTCGAGACAGCCTGCATCCTAAAGGGAGCGCCACGCACGGCGTTCGTCGGACTGGATGCCGTTGCGCCAATTGACTCAGCAGCCGAGCATTGGATCACTGGCGCGCCGGTTGAAGTCTGGGGCGCGGCGCTTCTCAAAGTGGGTGATCGGAATTGGTCGAGCCTCAAAGGCGGCCGTCGCGGCGTGGTAGAGGCTGTGACAGTGCGTAATCTCTGCGCTCACGGCATTCCCGTCTATAATCAGAAGGCGATTAACCGACTGGCCTCAGCTTCCACTCCATCGCAGAAGCTTCCGGCGCTCGGCGAGCCGATTGTCATGGATCGAGCCACCTTTACGCGCCGCGTCGCCAACCTGCGCGGATTCGCGCGGTCGATTGCGGACGGCGTGGCCAATCTGCCGGACGCTCCATGATTTATAAGACTGCGGTCTAGATCGTTCGGGAAGTTCGCGTCAGAGCTTGCCCACATCCAGTTTTCCCGCCCGGAAATCGACCCATACCGCTTCGCCCGCCTTCCAGCTGTTCTCGATTAGCGATCGTTGAACGTCAGGGTCGCCCTGTTTGCTGAAGAGTTCGTTGAACGCCAATGCCACGCTGTTGAGATACGTGGACAGCGAAACCAGGAGCCATCCGGTCGCAGCAGACGGCGGGCGGTCGCGAAGATACATGTCGGCGATCGCCTTCTGATTGGTGACGAGCCGGTCCAACTCCAACCACTCGGCTTGCCCGGCGGTGCCGTTATCGACAAACTGATGCGTCTCCCGCAGAACCTCCAGTGTATCGATTGAGAGCCGCGTCCAATCACCAACGGCCGCCGCTTGACGGCCAGCCTCCTGCTCAGCTGCCCGACGTGCGCTGCCGCGATCAATCCAGACGGCCGCGAGGATGGCAGCAATCGATCCAACGGCCTGGATCCACGCGGCTGTTGCCGGGTGCTGAATAAACGCCCCGACATCGCCATTCGGTCGAAAGACGGCGCACAGCCAAATGATGATGAGGATTGTGGCAACAGCAACGCCGGTCAGGATAGGTTTCATAGTCTAGCAGGGTGCCACGGCAGAACAGACGCGCCAACAGGGGTTCGATCTTCGGCCGGTGACGCCTCTGATGTCTGCTCTTCGACAAGGCGGTAATTCCCGCTGCTGGCGCGTTTCGCGCTTAAGCTGCCCAGCCTACGACGACGGAATAGTTCTCAGCATCATCCACAGCGGCGCGCCACTTTCCCACGTCATGATTTGAATAGCCGAGCGTCCGCTGTGGACGTCGCTATCGGCTGTCCCGAGGTCGCAGGCGCTTCAGGACGTCGGCCGGGGTGTCGGTCTGGGCGACGGGCGACGGGCGTTCGAACACACGCCTGACCGGCTTTGGCCGCTGCACGGGCCGGCCGGGGTCGTGGAAGGGATTGGCGTCGAACAGGCCGGCGAAGATCGGATCGGCGCGATAGTTGGGCAGGCGGGCGATCACCGGCATGTCGCCCGACAGCTGAAGCAGGATTTCGTCGTCGTCCAGATCCAGCAACTGTTCGGGCGAACCGAATCCGACCAGCTTTGACATGGATTCGGCCGCCAGCATGGTGTTGGCGCCGAAGCACTGCACCGCGCGGCAGTTGTTGACCATGGTTTGCCAGTCGCGCGGATAGAGATTCCGCAACTGGCTGGGATCCTGCCAGAAACTCCAGGTCTGCAAACCGTAGCCGCGCATCAAGGTCACGGCGCGGCGCAGATCGTCGAAGGCGCCGAGTTGGGCCGCCTCGTCCAGAATGAACAGGGTGGACTTCCTGGGTCGGCCGCTGCGCCCGGAGATCAGGGTCATCAGGGTATGAACCCACAGCCTGAGCAGCCGGCCGTGGCTTTCCAGCATGTGCGGCGGGAGCACGAGATAGATCGAGAGCGGATCGCCGCGCTGCACCGCCCCCAGGTCGAAGCTGGTGTTCTCAGCGCCGGTCCGATCATGCCCGACCGCACGACATCGACCAGGCTTTGCGAAAGGACAGGATGCCGCCCAGGGTCGAGACGGCGCCGATCCGCAGCATTCGCCCGATATCCCGCGCCTCGGTGTTGCTCGAGGCTTCCAGCATCGCCAGCACGGTCCCAGCCAGGGCGTCCGTCTGTCCGCGCTGCTCGGCCACCGCCCCATAGACGCCGATTTCGCCGACCGCCTGGTTGACCAAGGTGCGTACCGTTTCCAGGTGGCGACGATCCGGGGGAAGGTCGCTCATCACATGCAACAGGACGCCCAGCACGAAGGTCGCGCCGCGTTCGCGCCAATAGCCGCCGTCGCTGACCTCGGTGTCGACGTCGGGATTGGCCAGGGCCGAGACTACCGCCATCGCGTCGTCGACGAAGGTGGGACTGTCCGGATCCAGGATGTCGAGCGGATTGAGGGTGGCGGCGGGCAGACCCGTCACCCCCATGGGATCGATCACCGCCACCTCCTGACCCAGTTCCCTTCGCCGCCGAACGGTCATCAGGGCGTTCTCGCCCTTGGGGTCGATGATGATGACGGGCCCTTCGAACCGCAGCAGGGCGGGGACGATGCAACCCGTGCCCTTGCCCGCCCCGGTCGGAGCGATGGTCATCAGATGCCCCTCGCGCTCCATCAGGATGGGATCGATCACCGCCGACGCCGGATCGGCGGCGGCGCCGAATTTGAAGCCGATGGGCCGACGCCGAGGCTCGCGTTCCAGCGACCAGCCGACGATCAGGCCGTCCTCTTCGATACAGTCGGGAAGCGCCAGGCTGTTCTCTATCGGTATCAGCGTCATTCAACTTCTCCCTTCGGCTCCAGCACCACGAACAGGCCGTCCATGCGTTCGCGGCGCAACCGCACGTCCTCGACCAGCATTTCGTCGTCGGTCATCTCCAGCAGGCCGTCCGGCCTGAGGGCCAGGACGGCGACGAACAGCGCTCCGCCGTAGGCGATGGTCGCCACGAACCGCCAGCGGCCCTCCTCGTCGAAACCGGCCGGAGCGGGAGGGGCCGTGTGGTCGATGCAGAGGGCCTGCAGGGTCTCGGCGTCTTCGGCGCGGTCGGCCATAACCTGAAACGACTCCGCCAACTGGAACCGCTCGTCGTCATTGCGGACCAGGTTCATGAACAGACGGACGTATTCCAGCCGCGCCTCCTCGTCGGTCAGACGGACGCCGCGCGTCTCGTTCAGATCGTGGATCCAGGCAGAGGCGCCGTCCGCGCCGTGGATGTCGTCCTCGGTGATCAGGAAGGTCGCGATCCCCGACGTCCCTCCGACCAGGCGACCTTGAACCTCGACCAGAACGGCGTCGCCGTAGCAGCGCGCCGGACAGGTCCGGACGCGATCGCAGAAGGCGGCCAAAGGCAGGGGCGTCGACGACGGACCCAGGTGGAAGCGGGTCGCGATCAGCCGCAGCACCGAGGCCGCCGCCTCCGGCTCCAGTTCGGTCCAGTCGCCGGGGATCAGGGGCGGCCGGCTCCAGGGACCCGAAGGATGTCGGGCCGCGTCATCGATCTGCTGGACCTGAGCCTGGCTCAGCGGTCGCGCCCGGTCCCGCAACCTGTGCCAGGCCACCGCCAGCTTGCCGGACCAGACCGCCTGGGCCTGGGCGGGCAGGTCGTCCAGCTCGCGGCCGACAATGATGCGATAGACATCCTGGGCGGTTTCCCAGAATTCCGGATCGCTCGTGGTGCCGTCGATCAGCATGGGCGGAAAAGGACGTTCCCCTTCGCGGGGTCGTTCCAGCGTGCGCAGAAGCGGCGTCAGGGCGTCCAGCCTTGGTCCCAACGTCGCATTGGGCGCTAGGCGGATCAGCGCCTCGACCCGACGAAGGCCTTGAGCGTCCCGCAACAACCGGTTCTTCAGGGCGCCGTCGATCGCAGGAAGCATCTCCATGATCCGGGCCGTATCGGCCAGAAGGAAGACGGCGACCTCGGCGTTCGACCAGGTCTGTTCGGTCAGGGTGAAGAACCGACCGCCCAGGTCGTCGGGTCCCACGATGCGACGACAACTGCCCAAGGGCGCCCGAGCGACGGCTTCGGCCAGGGTGCGGCACATCCGGGCGTTGCCCGCCAGGGTCTCGGCGGCCGAAGCATCGTCGCTCTCGACTGTATCAAGAAAGCGAGCAGCGGCGAGGAGCGCGTCACTGGCCAGAACGCCGACGGTGTCGCCAACCCGCAACGCAGGCTCCAGCTCTGGCGCGAGGTCGCCTTTTCGCGCTTTGGTCATACGGTCGCGGCCCCTTTCTGCGACAAAGAGAACGCCGTTCATCAGCCCTTCGTCAAGCGGACGCGCACCCGGATTTCGACGCTCAGCGTCAGCAGATGCACTTGTCCAGAACGCGGCCGGCGGTGAGAGCCGCAGAAGCGCAACGGCCAAACGAACTCTTAACCGCGGCAGATATACAACCTATACGAGCAGTTCGCGGGGTTGCATCATGTTGCGCCGTCCCTTCTCTCGACCATACCGCCGCGCCAAGACAGCGCGCGAAGGCGCTGCGGCCGTCGAGTTCGCTCTGGTAGGCCCGATTCTGGTGTTTCTGTTGATCGGGATCGTCGTCTACGGCGGCTGGTTCCTGATGGCCCAGTCGGTTCAGGCCCTGGCGTCGGAAGGCGCCCGCGCCGCCGTCGGCGGTCTGGATTCGGCCGAACGGGAAAGCCTGGCCCGCACCGAGGTGGCCGACGCCGTCAAGGGCCTGCCGCTCAATCCCTCGCTGACCACCGTGCGGATCGCAGAGGACGGCGGGCGGTTGCGCATCGTCGTGACCTATGACGCCAGCCGCCATCCCCTCATGCTGCTGGGCGGCATGATCCCGCGACCGCCCGCCGTCATCGAGCGGTCCGCGGTGGTGCGGGTGGGAGAGGAATGATGCGCCAGCTGCTGCGACGCTGGCGCGGCGACCGTCGCGGGACGGTCGCCATCACCGCAGCGGTGGCGGGCGGACTTTTGTGCGTGGCGACGGCGGTGACGATCGATCTGGGCGTCCTGACCCTGCACACGCGCAAGCTTCAGGGCGCGGCCGACCTGGCGGCCCTGTCGGCGGCGCGCGACCTGGGCCACGCCGCCGACAGGGCCAAGGAGACGGTCCAGGCCAATATCGCGCCCGACGCGCCCGCCGAGGTGACGGCGACCCTGGGGGTCTATACGCCCGACCGCGCGCTGGCGCGGGATCAGCGCTTCGTCGCCGGAGGCGCGACGCCGAACGCCGTGCGCGTCGTGGCGACCAGTCCCGCCCCCCTGTTCTTCAGCCGACTGTTGCTGGGCCGCGACCGGGTTCTGGTCACGCGCCGCGCGACGGCCGCCATGCCCGAAACGCCCAAGGCCATGTTCAGCCTGGGCTCGCGTCTGGCCTCGCTGGACGGCGGCCTGGCCAATCAGTTGCTGAGCGGGCTGACGGGCAGCCAGGTGTCGCTGAAGCTGATGGACTATCGGCGGCTGGCCGATCTCGACGTCAATCTTCTGAGCTTCACCGACGCCTTGGCGACCGATCTGGGCGTCCAGGCCGGCGACTATGACCGGCTGCTGGACACGCGGCTGGACGCCGGGCGGGCACTGAAGGTGCTGGAGCAGGTCGCGGGCGGGCGCGACGGCGGGGCGCTGGGCAAGCTGACGGGGGCGGCGACGGGGCTGACCCTGCGGCTGGGCGACCTGATCGGCGTCGACGCACAGGCGCCGGACGGGGTGCGCGACGGGCTGGACGCCGCAGTCTCCGCCCTGGACCTGGCGACGGCCGTGCTCGAAACGGCGGGCGGCGAGCGGCAGATCACGCTGAACCTGGACGTTCCGGCCGGTCTGGCGGACCTGAAAGCCAGTCTGGCGATCGGCGAGCGCCCCAATCGTTCGCCCTGGCTCTCGGTGACGGCGAACGGCGAACCTGTCGTCCGCACGGCCCAGGCGCGGCTGTATCTGCAGGCGCGCACGGCCCAGTCGCTGGCCGGACTGACCCAGGTTCAGCTGCCGGTCCTGGTCGAACTGGCGTCGTCCGAAGCGCGGCTGCAGCGCCTGGCCTGCCGGCCGGGACAGTCGGTCGAGATCGGCGTCCGACCCGGCGTCGCTCGCGCCTTCATAGGCGAGATCGACGAGCGCAAACTGGGTGACTTCAAGAAGACGCTGACGCCGCGACCGGCGACCCTGCTGTCTGTGCTGGGCGTGGTCACGCTAACAGGCAAGGCGGACATCGAGGCGGGCGACGTCGGCTTTCGGCCAGTCAGATTCAACGCGGCCGACATCGCGGCGCAGCACACGAAGAGCGTGTCGTCCCGCGCCTTCGCCAGCGGCCTGGTGGTCAGCCTGCTGCAAAGGCTGGACGTCACCGTGGCGGGACTGGATCTGGGCGGCCTGACCCGCGCCCTGGGTCAGTTGCTGACGCCGCTGGGGCCGGTTCTGGATGCGGTTCTGAATCCGGTGCTGGACCTTCTGGGTCTCAAATTCGGCGAAGCCGACGTGACGGTGCACGGCCTCTCATGTCCGGCGGACGGTCGGACGCCGCCACGGCTGGTCGGCTGAACCCGTTCCAGGGACTTGCGAAAGAATTCAGCCCTGGGCGGGCCGCAGACCATCCGCCGACGCCTGCTGAACAGCCGGGCGCTTCTGGCCGCCCGAGGCGATGATACGGTCGATGCGGGCCTTTTCAGCGCGGAAGGCGGCCAGATCGGCGCCGGCCAGTTCGGTGCCTTCCTGGGTGCGGACCCCCGCCGGATTGATCCGTTGACCGCTCCGCCACAGCTCATAGTGCAGGTGGGGGCCGGTGGAGGCGCCGGTGGAGCCGACATAGGCGACGATCTGGCCCTGGCTGACCCGCTGGCCGGCGCGGATGCCCGAGCCATAGCGAGACAGGTGGCCGTAGCCGCTTTCCAGCCCGTTGTTGTGACGGATGCGCAGCCAGTTGCCGTAACCACCCCAGCGACGCGCCTCGACCACCACGCCGTCGGCGGGCGCCACGACCGGCGTGCCCGTGGTGGCGGCGAAGTCGATGCCCTGGTGCATCTTGCGATAGCCCGAGATCGGATGGGTGCGAACGCCGAAGCCCGAGGACACACGGCGGAAGGTCTGAAGCGGGGTTCGCATCATGGCCGAGCGCAGATTCTTGCCGTTGGCGTCGAAGAACTGAGCTTCCTTCGCCCCGGCCGGCTTGAAGCGATAGAAGGTCACGCCGCGCAGTTCGGCGTACATCAGGTCGCCTACGCTGACGGTGCGGCCGCCCTCTGTGGTCTCTCGGTCGAAGACCATGGTGAATTCGTCGCTAGCGCGAATGTCGCGCTGCATGTCGAACTTGGTCGCGAACAGGCGGCTGGCGGCGCGGACGATGGAGGCGGTCGCCCCCATTTCGCGGGCGCTGGACGACAGAGAGCGTTCGACGTCGCCCTTCAGAACCACCGTCTCGTGCGTCACCTTCTCTTCCAGAGAGCGCAGGCGCAGGGCGCCGTCGAAGCTGCGCGACACGGTCAGTTGTGAGGCCGGGCCGGTGCGCATGGTCAGGCCGATCAGGCGCGCGTCCCCCCGGCCGTCGCGCGGCTTGGCGATGGCGGTCTCGAACTTCAGGCCCGCGCGCAGATCGCCCAGGTCGAAGGCGTTCGCAACCGTGGCGGCCACGGCGCTGGCCTCCTCGCGCGTGACGCCGGTGCGCATCACGGCCTGTTCGAAGGTTTCGCCGGGCCGAATCTGGACATGGACGGCTTCCGGCGCCGTCAGGCCGGCGGGGGCGTTGGCCGCAGCGAAGGCCTTGGCCTCCATGGCCGCCATTTGGTCGGACGACAGGGCGGGAACTTCTTCGGCCTGAGCGGGTTGATAGGCTCTGCCAGCGATCAAGGCCACCGAGATCGCCGCCACGGCCGTCAGACAGTGAGGGGCCAGGCGCATCGGTTGGCGGCGAGGATCGAACTGAGCCATAGGTCCCAATCGTTCTGCGACGCCAAGGGCGCCAGAGCATATTTAGCCATGGATCGCGCGAGCCAGCGCGGCGCGAAGGCATGGCCTATAAACTGCTTGCCCCATTTTGGGAAGACGGACGGTTACAAACGGTTAACAAGCGTGAATCGCCCGTGCCGTCGGCGAGAATCCGCATTCAGTAATCGCGACGATCACTGAGGCGAACGACTCGCGCCCCGCCCTCATATCGCCCAGCTTCACTGGAACAAGCCCGCCGGCCGGTCATTTCAATCGCCGCGCTTTAATCTTGTGCTCACGCCTGGGGGTGCGATGCTGATCCGGCGACTTTTTTCTCATCGACGCGACCCCTGCGCTTGACCGAAGCCCCGGCTAGAAAAACCGTTCCCGCCCGATCGCGCGCGCCCCGTTTCATTCGGGCGGCGGGCCTTGGCCTGCTTGTCGTGATGCTGGTTGTCGCCTTTCTGATCGCGGCCCTTTACCTCAACCGCAGGGCGGCGGCGCGCAGCGTTCTGATCGGCTGGCTGGACGAACGCGGCGTTCCGGCCGATGTCGAGGTCGAACGTGTGGAGTTGGACGGCTTCGTCGGCCGCATCCGCATCGGCGACCCCCGCAATCCCGATGTGACGGTCGAAAGGGTCGAGGTCGACTACGCCGTCGGCCTGCCTTGGTCGCGCGCGGGCCTGGGGGTCACGCCCAGCCGCATCCGCCTGGTCCGGCCCGTGGTGCGCACCAGCTGGAAGGGGGGCAAGTTTTCGCTGGGCTCGCTGGACCCGCTGCTGAAGGAATTCACCGGCAAGCCTCCACGGCCGGACTCGCGGGCGCCGCTGGTGATCGTCGAGGGTGGCCGGGCGCGGCTGGAGACGGAGTACGGGCCGGTTCAGGTGCTGGGCGACGCCCGACTGGAGGACGGCAAGCTGATGCGACTGACCGCGCAGATGCCCGCCGCCGATCTGAAGAGCGGCGACATCGCAGCCCAAAAACTGGGCGCCGCCGTCGATCTGAAGACCGTGGGCGATCGGGTGGCGGTGACGCTTCAGGCCGAGGCCCAGGTTTTCGACTCCCCGACCCTGAACGGGCGCGAGACGCGGCTGAACCTGACGGGCGACCTGCCCTATCCCGATCTGAAGACGCGGCGCGGCGACGGGCGGGCGGTATTGGACCTGCATCTGACCGGAGCGGTTGTGGGGTCCGGCGCGACCCAGGCCAAGGGCGCCGACCTGACCGCGCGCTTCGACGGAACCACGGCCGGCTGGATCGAGACCTTCCGCATCGTCGGCGCGACCGGTCTGGCCCTGAAGGCCGCCCGCATCGATGGCCCCGCCCTGAACGCCGCAAACGTGACGGCGACAGCCGACGGCGGCCGTCTGACCGTCGCGCGCGACGAGACCCTGCGCTGGAGCCTGGATACGCCCGTGCGCCTGACGGCGGGCGCGGGCCGGGCCGGCGAGACGCGGATCGAGGGCCTGTCCCTGCGATCGGGCGGTCTTTCAATGGGCGGACGCAACGCCGCCTTCGAGGCCAGCGGTACGGCGGCGGTCGCTTTCGACCGGTTCGGCTTCGGCGATCTGACGCTAAGGCGCGGGGACGGAACCGTGGACCTGGACGTGGTTCAGGACGGCGCGACCCGTATTTCGGTCGAAGGCGGCCTGTCGGCCCGCGACGGCGCCTGGCCGCTGTTCGGCCCGCCCGGCAAGGACGAGGCTGCGGAATTGACGGCCATGAAGCGGGCGCTGGGCGCCTTTTCCCTCGAGGCCCCGTCGTTCCGGTTTGCGACGGGCACCGGCGGCGTCAGCGTCAGCCTGCCACGCCCCGTCGTGTTGCGGCCCGCGAACGGCGGCGTCCTGACGGTTGCCCAGTCGGGCGACGGGGTCTATCTGGCCGAGCCCGGACGGCTGGGCGGCGGCGGCCTGAAACTGACCGCGACGCGCGGCCAGGGCCTGCCCGAACTGGACGTGGTCGTGCCGGAGTGGCGACTGACCGACGGCGGGTTCGAGGCCCGGCTGAACGGCCGCGCCAAACTGGATTTCGACCTGGCGCGCGGCATCGACGCCCGGACGCGCGGGGTCCTGGCCCTGAGCGACGGGCGGCTGACCTATGTCGCCCAGGACTGCGCCGACCTGACGGTCGAGCGGCTGGAGCTGGACGAGAACGACATCCACCAGATCGCCGGCAAGCTGTGTCCCGAGACCACGCCCCTGCTGTCGTCCAAGGACGGCGTCTGGCGTGTCGTGGGCGGTTTCAAGGAAGTGTCGGCCCAGGCGCCCTTCCTGGGCGCGCGCTTCGCCCAGGCCGAGGGCCAGGTGACGGTGAGCGGCGCGCCGGCGGGCATCGGCCTGACGGCGACGGTGGCGGACGCCCGCATCGTGGACGCCCTGGATCCGAAGCGGTTCGAGCCCCTGACCGCCAAGGGCCAGGCGACCCTGGCGCGCGAGGCCTGGAACGGCGCCTTCGATCTGGGCGGCACGGGTCCGGCGGCGGGCGCGACCCTGGGCCGCATGACCCTGACCCATGACGGCCGCACCGGCGCGGGCGGAGTGGAGATCGACGTGCCGGGCGTGACCTTCGCCGAACATGGTTTGCAGCCCTGGATGCTGAGCCCCCTGGCGGACGATTTCGTCAAGTCGCCCGCCGTGGGCGAGGTCCGCTTCGCCGGCCGCTTCGACTGGACCAAGGACGCCGAGCCCACGTCCAGCGGCCGACTGGCGGTGCCCGGCCTGGACTTCGTCAGCCCCGCCGGGCCGGTGAAGGGGCTGAAGGGCGACATCGAACTGACCAGTCTGACGCCCCTGATCACCGCGCCGAACCAGAATCTGACGGTCGACAGCCTGGAAGTCGGCGCCAAGGCCACCGCCCTGGACCTGACCTTCGGCATCGAGGCCGGCGGTTTCCGCATCAACGGCGCCCAGCTGACGGCGGGTGGCGGGGTGATTTCGGTCGAACCCCTGCTGGTGCCGCTGGACGCGACCCAGCCCTACGGCGGGGTGATCGTGCTGGACCGGGTGCAGTTGGGCGACCTGGTCAAGGACATGGGCTTCGACGACAAGGTGCTGCTGGACGCCGTCGTGTCGGGCCGCCTGCCCTTCACCATGAACCCCGCGACAGGCCTGAGGATCGTCGCAGGCAGCCTGGCGGCGGTTCAGCCCGGCCGTCTGTCGATCCAGCGCGAGGTGCTGACCGATGTGAACGCCGGGGGCGGCGCGGCCGAGGCGCCCCCCGGCGTGGTCGAGGACCTGGCCTTCCAGGCGATGGAGAACCTGTCGTTCGATCAGTTGAGCGCCGATGTGAACAGCCTGGACGGCGGACGGATCGCGGTCCTGTTCCACATTCGCGGCCGCCACGCGCCGCCGCAGCGGCAGGAGCTGCGTCTGACCCTGGCCGAACTGATCAGCCGCCAGTTCCTGAATCGCAGCCTGCCCCTGCCGTCCGGCACCCAGATCGACCTGACCCTGGACACGACGCTGAACGCCAACCAGCTGATCTCGGACCTGATGGCGGTCAATCGCGCCCGGCAGGGTCAGCAGGCGGATCAGAGCGCGGCGCCGACCCCCGTGCCGACAGCCACGCCGACCGATGGGAAAAACGAACCATGAGCGGCGCCATTCAGCGACCGTTCACGCCGCGCCGTGCTATTAGACCTCTCAACCTTGGCCGAACCGGAGCCTGAACCATGATCAACAAGCGTCAGCTGGCCGGCCTCGGCCTGGGCGCCGCCGTCGCGGCGGTCGCCGCGTGCGCCCCCACGATCCGGCTGGAGGTTGCGCCGATCCAGATCTACGCCAAATTGGACGCAGACGTGCGCGTCAAGCTGGATCAGGAGCTGCAGCAACTGCTCCAGCAGAACCCGAACCTTTTCTGATCGCCTCGCTTCTTTTGAAAGGACAGGCTGACATGACCTTACGCAAACTCTTCGTCGTCGGCGCCGCCATCGCCGCCCTGGGCGTCGCCGGGGCCGCCGTAGCTCAGACCAGCGCCCAAAAGGCCCTGATCGACCAGGCCAAGGCCGCCGGGACCGTGGGCGAACAGGCCGACGGCTATCTGGGCTTCCGCAACAGCACCTCGGACTCCGCCCTGCGCGCCGCCGTGGACGCGACCAACGCCGGCCGCCGCGCCGCCTACGCCCGCAGCGCCGCCGACGCCGGCACCACGGCAGACGTGGCCGGCGCCCGGATGTTCGAAAGCCAGCTGCTGCCCCGCATCTCTTCGGGCCAGTGGTATCGCAACGCCCAGGGCCAGTGGGTCCAACGCTGAACCGTCAAAGGCCCGGCGAGTGCGCATTCCGCCTCTCGCCGGGCTGAACCTGGAATTCAGGCGGCGGCGCGACGCGGGCTGAGGACGGGCGACAACAGCCCCTCGGTCAAGGCGCGCACCACCGGCACGGCGACCGCATCGCCCATCAGCTTCAGCGCAGCGCTCTCGCTGGCCGGCAGGCGATAGTCGTCCGGCAGCCCCATCAGACGCGCCGCCTCGCGTCCGGTCAGACGACGCACCCGCGCCAGGCCGTGGTCGCAGACCACGACATATTGGCGCGAAGAGCCGCCGGCCGGGGTGCGCAGGCAGCCGGCCAGGCCGTCGAACCGCACCTCCAGCCGCTGAACCTTGACGCCGTTCTCGACCCGCACCCGGCGATAGGCGGCCCCCACCTGACGCCGCCCCGAGGCCAGGGCCTGGTCGATCCGGGCCCGGTGGGCGGGGGCGGCCAAGGCCAGGATCGCCTGGGGATCATCCAGCCATTCCGCCGCCTCGTCAGGCTCCAGAACGGCGGCGAGATCCAGGTTGCGCTTGGGCGGGCCCGGCAGCGACCACCAGGCCCAGGCGTCGCGCACCGTCTGGGGCAGGCGAGCCTGGGCGGCGACCAGACGCGACGAATGGAAGGGCGCGGTCGGACCGGACGCCTCTGGCCCTTCGCCCTTGATCGCCACCACGAACAGGCGCGGACGCGACTGGGGCAGCCAGAAGGCGGCGTCCATCTCGAGCGCCCCTACACGATAACCGGCCTGGACCATGGCGGCGCAGACGGCGGCGAAGTCACGCCCCTGGCCCGAGGTCAAAAGGCCGATGACGTTTTCCAGCACGACGACGCGCGGCGCCCGCCCTTGACCCTCCAAGCCCTGCATCAGTCGCCAGAAGCCCCAGAAGGCGCCGGAACGCCCGGCCTCCAACCCCCCTCGCGCCCCGGCCAGGCTGACGTCCTGACAAGGAGACGACGCCCAGGCCAGATCGGGTCGCCCCGGCAGATCCTCCAGCGTCAGGGACCAGACATCGCCCTGGCGAAAGGGAATCTGCGGATGGTTGGCGACGAAGGCGCGCGCCTTGGCCGGATCCATGTCGTTAGCGAAAACGGTGTCGATCCCGGCGGCGCCCGCCGAAAGCCCCAGCCCCGCCAGGCCGCCGCCGGCGAAGAATTCATAGGCGGTGGGGCGAATCGTCATGGGGCCAGCATAACCCAGCCCCGGCATAACACAGCCCGGCCCTTGACCACGGCCTGACGCGCCCACACTTGCGGCGGGTTCCGGATAGCCGCCTCCCCCAGAAGTAAGAGAGACCGCCGATGCGTCTGATCCTGCCCGTCCTGATCGCCGGCGTCGCCCTGGCCGGCTGCTATGACCGCAAGGAGGTCAAGCCCAAGACCGCCGCCGAGCCCCAGGCCGCCGCCGTCCTGGGCGGGGTCGATCTGGGTCAGCCCGTGCGCGCGCTGGGGACCGAGCCGTTCTGGAGCGTGGAGATCACCCCCGACGCCCTGATCTATACGCGCGTCGACCAGCCCGAGCAGCGCGCGCCCAACCACGGCGCGACCATCCAAGGGACGGTGGCGACCTACGCCACCTCGACCAATCTGCAACAGGCACTGAACGTCATGTTGATCGCCACGGAATGTTCGGACGGCATGAGCGACCGGGTGTACCCGTTAACGGCGCGGGTCGAGATCGGCGACGACACCCTGACGGGCTGCGCCGCCTCCAAATCGGCGATCATGGTGCAGCCGGCGCCCTGAGCTCCCCCGCGCGCCGTCCCCTCACCACCAGTCGGCTTCGCGCAGGGCGCGGGCGTAACGGCGGCTGACGGGCGCGCGCAGGCCGCCCTCCAGCGTCAGGACGGCGCGGCCGTCGCCGCGTTCGACGCCGCGCACCGCCTCGCGCGCCACCCACCAGCTGCGGTGCGTCTGAGCCCCCTCCAGACCCTCCAGCTCCTCGACCGCGTCGGACAGGCGCATCAGGATCAGGTCCGATCCCCTGTCGGTGTGCAGGCGCAGATAGTGGTCCTCGGCCTGAACGGCGTGGAGCGTCGCCCCCCTCAGCCGGGCGGGCAGGCGTTGCAGGAACCGGGCGGGCCCAGGATGGACCGGATCGGCGTGGGTCTGGACCGGTTCGGCCCGCCCGAGAAAGACGTTCACCGTCGTGATCGCGGCCGTCACGATCAGCACGGGAACGAACAACTGCGGCAAGCTCGCCACCGAATAGAGGCGATGGGCGAAAAACAGGCCCGTGGCGGCCCAGACCACGATGCTGAGCGGACCTGTGATCACCGCCGTCAACGCGGCGACGGCCAGCCAGGGTCGCTCGTCCGCATCGACGAAGCGGCCGACCGCCATGCCGCAGACATGCCCCCACAAACCGCCGATCACCATGACCAGAACCCAGTAGACCAGCCGTTGCGGCAGAGGCGCGCCGACGCTGCCGAAAGCGCCGGTGATCGCCAGGAAGACGCCGCCCGACACCGCCACGACCAGACCTCTGAGAAAACGGCGACGTTCGGCGGGGTGGGTGAGCATGTGGGCTTTCGACGACAAGGATCAGTCGCCGTGAAATCATGTTTTCCTGCCGGGCGAAAGCAGCGCGTGCGTTCACGAAGCCGACGCGGTCGTTGACGAAGGGCCTCTGGCGCCGAACGGCGCGCCAGCCAAGGACCACAGGGCAAGGAGACGCCCATGACCCACTTCACCCGCCTTCGCCACCTCGCCCCCTCAGCCCTAGCGCTGTTTCTGCTCGGCGCGCCGCTCGCCTTCTATATGGCCCGGCACGGCGTCGGTCTGACGCGGGAGGGGTTCGCCTTGCACGCTCCGGATTGGACGCGTCTCCAGGATGCGCCCGCCGTGATCCAGCTCCATCTGGCGGCCGCCCTGGTCGCCCTGGCGATCGGCGTCATTCTGCTGACGGGCGTGAAGGGAACCCGTCGGCACCGCATTCTGGGTTGGACCTGGGTGCTGGCCATGGCGACGACGGCGATCAGCTCCTTCTTCATTCACCAGATCAATCCGGGCGGCCTGTCGCTGATCCACGCCCTCAGCGGTTGGACGCTGGTCGGCCTGCCGATGGCGGTCCATGCGGCGCGCCGCCATCGCGTAGAGGCGCATCGTCGGGCCATGACGGGCATGTTCGTCGGCGGGCTGGTCGTGGCGGGCCTGCTTACCTTCCTGCCCGGACGACTGCTGTGGGCGGTTTTCTTCGCCTAGTCCTGGGCCTAGTCCTGGTCGCCTTGCCGGCCGTCCATTCCGGCGACGGCGCGGAAGCCGGCGGCGGCGAAACGGACCATATAGTCGCCGGCCGTCTGCAGATCGCCGGATCGGGCCAGACCGTTGGACAACCGGTCCAGACGCCCCGTCTCGCCCAGGGTCAGGGTCAGGGCGCCCGACAGATTGTGATAGGCCCAATAGAGATCGACCTGGCTGGCCTCGGGCAAGACGCGCGCGATCAGGGCGATCAGCCGGTGAATGGCCGGGTCGAAATAGCGGGCCATGGTCTCGCCGCCGAAACTGGGATTGGCGTTGGTCTGGGCCACCAGGGCGGCGTAGTGTTTCCAGCCCGGTCCGCCTTTCAGCGACCAGTCGAAAGGCGGACGCAGGAAGGCCTCCAGCAGGCCCTCCAGCGTCATGGCCTCGCCCGCCGCCTCGGCGTAGCGGTCAATGGCGGCCACCCGCTCGTCGTTCCACACCTGGGCGCGACGCAGAAAGACGGCGTCGAACAGGTCGCGCTTGGCCCCGAAATAATAGTGGACCAGGGCCGTATCGACCCCCGCCTCGCGCGCCACTTCGCGGATGGTGACGCCGTAGAAGCCGTGTTTGGAGAACAGGTCCTCGGCCGCATCCAGGATCAGGTCGCGCGTCTCGACGGCGGCGCCGGCGCGCGCCTTTGACGGACGGCCGCGTCTGGCGGGGGCGGCGCTGTCGGCCTTGCGGCGAGCGGCGGCGACGGGACGGGACGGGACGGTCTCGGACTTGGTCATGACCCGACGCTAGAGCCTGATCCACGCCGTGGAAAGCGTTCGCCGCTGATGCAAGCGCGACACGCTGCGGCGTCCGCATGACGTCACGGAAAGGTCAAGGTTTGACAGCGGGGCCAATCCAGTCCACTCATCGTGAAAATCATTGAACGCTGAATAAAAGCGTCAACGGGCTGGAAAACGACAAAGGGGTCACGATCATGAATCGTCATGTGAAGTACGCGCTGCTGGCCGGCGCGGCGTGGGGCGTTATGGCGGGGGCTTCGGCCGCCCAGGACACGGAGGCTGCGGCTCAGGCGGCCAACGCCAACCAGGACACGGCGACCGTCGACGACATCGTCGTCACCGCCCGCCGCCGCGACGAACAGCTGAAGGACGTGCCGGTCGCGGTTTCGGCCCTGAGCGCCGAACGCCTGGAACAGACGGGCGCGGTCAACATCACCGCCCTGCAGCAACAGACGCCGAACGCCACGGTGCAGGTCGCGCGGGGCTCCAACTCCACCCTGATCAGCTTTATCCGCGGCGTGGGCCAGCAGGACCCGCTGTGGGGCTTCGAGCCGGGCGTGGGCCTGTATGTCGACGACGTCTATGTGGCGCGTCCGCAGGGCGCCGTGCTGGACATCTTCGACATCCAGCGCATCGAAGTGCTGCGCGGCCCGCAAGGCACCCTCTACGGCCGCAACACCATCGGCGGCGCGATCAAATACGTCACCAAGCGTCTGGGTCGTGATCCCAGCCTGACCGCCCGCGCCGAACTGGGCAGCTACAACGAGCAGAACTTCCTGCTGTCGGGCTCGATCCCCGTGGGCGACACCTTCGCGATCGGCGCGGCCGTGGCGACCTACAACCACGACGGCTACGGCAAGAACCTGAACACCGGCCAGGACCAGTACGACAAGGACGTCACCGCCTATCGCGCCAGCGCGGAATGGACGCCGAACGACAACCTGTTCTTCCGCCTGGCCTGGGATCGGGTGGAAGACGACTCCAGCCCCCGTCACGGCCACCGCGAAGTCACCTCCTCGGACGGCCTGTGGACGCCGCCGGCCGGCAAGTACGACACCTACGCCGGCATCACCGGCGAGCAGAAGGTGGTGACGGAGGGCGTCGCCCTGACCGGCGAATACCGCGTCAACGACATGCTGACCCTGAAATCGATCAGCGCCTATCGCACCGGGGACACGCACACGGTCATCGACTTCGACCAGACGCCCAACCCGACCCTGGACGTGCCGGCCATCTATAACGACCGCCAGTTCACCCAGGAGTTCCAGGCCCTGCTGACCGGCGAACGCTGGTCCGGCGTGGCGGGCGTCTTCTATCTGGACGGCAAGTCCTCGGGCGCCTTCGACACCATCGCGGGCAATCTGGGTCTGGCTATCGCCGCCGCCGGTTCGGTGGACACCAAGTCCTTCTCGATCTTCGGCGACTTCAGCTACGACCTGACCGACCGCCTGCACCTGTCGCTGGGCGGCCGCTACACCCGCGACGACAAGGACGGATCGGTCCTGCGCCTGTTCTATCTGGGCGCCACGCCGACGCCCTATACCGGCGGGGTCAATCGGCCGATCTTCGCCACGCGCACCAACTATGCCGCGTCCAAGACCTTCGAGAAGTTCACGCCGCGCGTCAGCGTATCCTACGACTTCAGCGAGGCCGTCACCGGCTACGCCTCGATCAGCCAGGGCTTCAAGTCGGGCGGCTGGGACATGCGCGGCGACGCCGCCCTGGTGCCCCAGACGGTCAACGGCTATCAGCCCGAGACGGTCACCACCTATGAGCTGGGCCTGAAGGGATCGGCCTTCGACCGTCGCATGAACTTCGCCTCGGCGATCTTCTATTCTGACTACAAGGACCAGCAGATCACGACCCAGCAGGTGGCCACGCCGCCCGCCGTCGGCATCGCCTCGGTCGTCGACAACGCCGGCGCCTCGACCATCTACGGCTTCGAGCTGGAAGGGTCGGCCTATCTGACCAACGACATCTCGGCCAACTTCTCGCTGGGCTATCTGAAGAACGAGTTCGACAAGTTCGTCACCCTGGTGACGGGTTCGCCGGTCGACATCTCGGATCAGCGCAAGCCGCAGAATTCCCCGGAATGGTCGGCCTACTACGGCATGACCTGGCGCGGCGACATCCTGGGCGGCGAGATCCGCGTCACCCCGTCGCTGTCCTACCGTTCGGACTACCATCTGTTCGACGCGCCCGATCCCATCCTGGATCAGAAGGGCTATGTCCTGGCCGACGCTGCGGTCGTCTGGACTGCGCCCAGCAAGCGGTGGGAAGTGGGTCTGTTCGGCCGCAACCTGACCGACGTCCGCTACAAGGTCGGCGGCTACAGCTTCCCCGGCGCGACCTATAACAACTCGATCAGCGCCTTCTACGGCCCGCCGACCACCTATTCGGCGCGCCTGACCTACCGCTTCTGATCGCGACAAAAGACGCCTGATGCGAGGGGCGGCGGTCTCCGGGCCGCCGCCCTTCGTGCTTTCGGACCCGGCTTGGCAGGCCCTGCGGCTTGCGGCTAGGCTCGCTCCAAACATGACGCGCCGAAAGGCCGCCCAAGGGAAACGCCGATGACCTCCGACGTGACGACCGACGCCCCGTCCCGGACGCCCGACCGACCCGGCTACCGCTTCTATGTGCTGGCGGTGCTGATCCTGATCTATATGCTGAACTTCCTGGATCGGCAGATCATCGGCATCCTGGCTGCGCCGCTGAAGGCCGAGTTCGGCATGTCCGACAGCCAGTTCGGCCTGTTGGGCGGCATCGCCTTCGCCTCGGTCTATTCAACCCTGGCCATTCCCCTGGCCTGGATGGCGGATCGGTTCAGCCGGGTCTGGATCATGACCGGGGCGCTCGCCATCTGGTCGGGCTTCACCGCCCTGTGCGGCATGGCGGGATCGTTCGGGCAGTTGTTCCTGTGCCGGATGGGCGTCGGCGTCGGCGAGGCGGGCGGGGTGGCCCCGGCCTATTCGCTGATCGCCGACTATTTCCCGCCGCATCAGCGGGCGCGGGCCATGGCGGCCTTCGCCTTCGGCATTCCGCTGGGCATGGCGGCGGGCACCCTGGTCGGCGGCCTGCTGGCCGCGACCTATGGCTGGCGTACGGCCTTCATCGTGGTCGGCCTGTTGGGCCTGCTGGTCGCGCCGCTGCTGCGCCTGACGGTGCGCGATCCCCGGCGCGGCGGAATGGATGTGGTCAAGACCCAGGCCGTAGAGGCCGCGCCGACCTTGGCCCCCGCCCCCGCTCCCGCAGGCGCGGATCGCGCCGGCCGGATCGCCGCCCAGATCATGCTGGGTCTGGGCGCCGGGCTGCTGGTTCTGGCCGGCGTCAGTTGGCTGATGGGGACGTCGCTGGGCAATCCGCTGGTGCTGGGCTTCGGCGGGCTGCTGGCGGTGGTGATCGGAGTGTCGCTGATGATCGCGCGGCGCACGGCCTCGGTGGTGGTCAAAAAGCCCAGCTTCTGGCTGCTGGCCCTGGGCGCGGCCTCGTCGTCGGTGTGCGGCTATGGCGTCGCCGGCTGGTTGCCGCTGTTCTTCATGCGCAGCTTCGACCTGACCCTGAAACAGACCAGCGTCTATTACGCCGGCATCGCCCTGATCGGCGGCCTGCTGGGCATCTGGCTGGGCGGCACGATCGCCGACAAACTGTCCAAGAAGGGCAAGGGCGCCTATCCGCTGACGCCCGCCATCGCCTTTCTGATCTCGGCGCCCTGCTTCATCCTGGCGATGAACTCGCCGTGGCTCATCGGTCTGGTTCTGCCGGGCGGCGGCAGCCACGTTCAGCAGCTGACCCTGGCCTTCTTCATCTTCCTACTGCCCACGGGTCTGAACCTGGCCTGGCTGGGTCCGATCACGGCGGCGGTGCAGCATCTGGTTCCGGCGGCCATGCGTTCGACGGCCTCGGCCCTGTTCCTGCTGATCAACAATCTGCTCGGGATCGCGGTGGGCTTCTACTACTTCGGCTGGATGAGCGACCTTCTGGCGCCGCGCTTCGGCGACGAGAGCCTGCGCTGGGCCATCTACACCGGCATGGGCTTCTATGTGCTGGCGGCGATCCTGCTCGTGGGAGCCTCGCGCACGCTCAAGCGGGACTGGGTGGACTAAAACGCAGCCTGTGGACGGTTGCACCTGCGAAGGGACGGGGCCTATAAGCCCCGCAACTTTCCCAGCAGATCGCGGCGGTCCCTCATGAACATTCACGAATATCAGGCCAAGCAGGTCCTCAAGGCCTACGGGGCCCCGGTCGCGGACGGCGTCGCCATCACCTCGGCCGACCAGGCTGAAGCCGCCGCCAAGCGGCTGCCTGGCCCGCTCTACGTCGTGAAGTCGCAGATCCACGCCGGCGGACGCGGCAAGGGCAAGTTCAAGGAACTGCCGGCCGACGCCAAGGGCGGCGTGCGCCTGGCCTTCTCGATCGAGGAAGCCGTCGCCCACGCCAAGGAAATGCTGGGCAACACCCTGGTCACCGCCCAGACGGGCGAGGCCGGCAAGCAGGTCAACCGCCTCTACATCGAAGACGGCGCCGACATCGATCGTGAACTGTACTGCTCGCTGCTGGTCGACCGCTCGGTCGGCCGCGTGGCCTTCGTCGTCTCGACCGAGGGCGGCATGGACATCGAGGCCGTCGCCCACGACACGCCCGAGAAGATCCACACCATCGCCATCGACCCGGAAGCCGGCGTGACCGACGCCGACGTGTCCGCCATCTCCAAGGCCCTGGAACTGACCGGCGACGCCGCCGAGGACGCCAAGTCCCTGTTCCCTATCCTGTACAAGGCCTTCGTCGAGAAGGACATGGACCTCCTGGAGATCAACCCGCTGATCGTCATGAAGAACGGCCGCCTGCGCGTGCTGGACGCCAAGGTCAGCTTCGACGGCAACGCCCTGTTCCGCCACGAGGACATCAAGGCCCTGCGCGACGAGACGGAAGAAGACGCCAAGGAGATCGAGGCCTCCAAGTGGGACCTGGCCTATGTCGCCCTGGACGGCAACATCGGCTGCATGGTCAACGGCGCCGGCCTGGCCATGGCGACCATGGACATCATCAAGCTGTACGGCAAGGAGCCCGCCAACTTCTGCGACGTCGGCGGCGGCGCCGGCAAGGACAAGGTGGCGGCAGCCTTCAAGATCATCACCGCCGACCCCAAGGTCGAAGGCATCCTGGTCAACATCTTCGGCGGCATCATGAAGTGCGACGTCATCGCCGAAGGCGTGGTCGCGGCCGTCAAGGAAGTGGGCCTGAAGGTGCCGCTGGTGGTGCGTCTGGAAGGCACCAACGCCGAACTGGGCAAGAAAATCCTGAACGAGTCGGGCCTGACCATCCAGGCGGCCGACGATCTGGACGACGCCGCCCAGAAGATCGTCGCGGCGGTCGCGTAAGCGCCGCTATCGCCCAGCAGACACACAGAATTCAGAGCACAGACACATGTCCATCCTCGTCAACAAAGACACCAAGATCCTGGTGCAGGGCCTGACCGGCAAGACCGGCGGCTTCCACACCGAACAGGCCCTGGCCTACTACAACACCAAGATGGTCGGCGGCGTGCACCCGGCCAAGGGCGGCCAGACCTGGACCGGCTCGCACGGCGAAACCCTGCCGATCTTCGCCTCGGTCGCCGAAGGCAAGGAAGCCACCGGCGCCGACGCCACGGTGATCTACGTCCCGCCGGCAGGCGCGGCCGACGCCATCATCGAGGCCATCGAGGCCGAAATCCCCTTCATCACCTGCATCACCGAAGGTATTCCGGTGTTGGACATGGTGCGCGTCAAGGCGCGCCTGGATCGCTCCAACTCGCGCCTGCTGGGCCCGAACTGCCCAGGCGTCCTGACCCCGGAAGAGTGTAAGATCGGCATCATGCCGGGCAACATCTTCAAGAAGGGCAACGTCGGCATCGTGTCGCGTTCGGGCACCCTGACCTATGAGGCCGTGTTCCAGACCTCGAACGAGGGCCTGGGCCAGACGACGGCCGTCGGCATCGGCGGCGACCCCGTCAAGGGCACCGAATTCATCGACGTGCTGGAGATGTTCCTGGCCGACGACGCCACGGAATCCATCATCATGATCGGCGAAATCGGCGGCTCGGCCGAAGAGGACGCCGCCCAGTTCCTGATCGACGAAGCCAAGAAGGGCCGCAAGAAGCCGATGGCCGGCTTCATCGCGGGCCGCACCGCGCCCAAGGGCCGCACCATGGGCCACGCCGGCGCCGTCGTCTCGGGCGGCAAGGGCGATGCGGAATCCAAGATCGCGGCCATGGAATCGGCCGGCATCAAGGTCTCGCCATCGCCCGCGCGCCTCGGCACGACCCTGGTGGAAGTGCTGAAGGGCTGAGAAGGCCGGGCCGGCTCCCTCTCCTACGAGAGGGGAAGCGGTTCTTTCGCGCGGCTTCCACGCATTGAAAATGCCGCCTCCGGCGGGGATCAGCGCCCTCGGCTTCGGCCGGGGGCGTTTTTTCTGGCCCCTGCGACCAAATTCTTACCCAAATGCCCCCTTTCGGCCATGACCCATTAGGAAAGCGGGCCTATATGACGGGCGCGCCCTTCACGGAGATGTGTCCGGCTGGGCTCCAGAGACGAGACGAGAGAACCATGGCGGACGATGCCGGTCGGCTGAACCAGGTCTTTGCCGAGACCTCCTTCCTGTACGGGTCCAATGCGGCCTATGTGGAGGAGCTCCAGGAGAAGTGGGCGCGCGATCCCGCTTCGGTCTCTCCGGAATGGAAGGCCTTCTTCGACCAGTTGCGCGACAACGCCGCCAGCGTGACCGCAGCGGCCGAGGCCGGCGGCTGGGGCCGCGGCGTGGCGACCGATCCCACCGAGGAGACCGGCGTTTTCGACGGCCGCTGGCCTGCTCCCAAGCCCGACCCCAAGAAGCCCGGCGCGCCCGCACCCGCCAAGGCCGCGCCAGCCGCCGACGCCTCGCCCGAGGCCATTCGCGCCGCCGCACACGATTCCATCCGCGCCCTGATGCTGATCCGCGCCTATCGCGTGCGCGGCCACCTTCAGGCCAACCTGGACCCGCTGGGCATTGAACAGCCGGTCGAGAACCCTGAACTTACGCCGGAATTCTATGGCTTCTCCGGCGCCGATCTGGACCGGCCGATCTACCTCGACGGCGTGCTGGGCCTGCAGACGGGCACGATCCGCGAGGTGCTGGCGATCCTGAAGCGCACCTACTGCGGCAATATCGGCATCCAGTACATGCATATCGCCGAGCCGGAGGAGAAGTCCTGGCTTCAGGAACGGTTCGAGGGACCGGACAAGTTCGAGGCCAACGCCTTCACCAAGGAAGGCAAGATCGCCATCCTGAACAAGCTGATCGAGGCCGAAGGCTTCGAACGCTTCCTGCACAAGCGTTTCCCCGGCACCAAGCGGTTCGGCCTGGACGGCGGCGAGGCCATGGTCCCGGCCTTGGAACAGGTCATCAAGCGCGGCGGCAATCTGGGTGTCGATGAAGTCGTTCTGGGCATGGCCCACCGCGGCCGCCTGAACGTGCTCGCCGCCGTGATGGGCAAGCCCTACAAGGTCATCTTCCACGAGTTCCAGGGCGGCTCGGCCGTGCCTAGCGACATCGAGGGTTCGGGCGACGTCAAATACCACATGGGCGCCTCGTCCAACCGCGAATTCGACGGCAACCACGTCCACCTGTCGCTGACCGCCAATCCGTCGCACCTCGAGATCGTCAACCCGGTCGTGCTGGGCAAGGCGCGCGCCAAACAGGCGTTCGACATCCGCGAGGCCAACGCGGGCGTGCCCGAGGGCCAATGGGCGCTGGACCGCTCCAAGGTCGTGCCGCTGCTGATCCACGGCGACGCCGCCTTCGCGGGTCAGGGCGTGGTGGCCGAATGTTTCGCCCTGATGGGGCTGAAGGGCTATCGCACCGGCGGCACCCTGCATTTCGTCATCAACAACCAGATCGGCTTCACCACCAGCCCGCGCAACTCGCGCTCCTCGCCCTATCCGTCGGATGTGGCGTTGATGGTCCAGGCGCCGATCTTCCATGTCAACGGCGACGATCCCGAGGCGGTCGTCTTCGCCGCCAAGGTGGCCACCGAATACCGGCAGAAGTTCCACAAGGACGTGGTGGTGGACATGTTCTGCTACCGCCGCTTCGGCCACAACGAAGGCGACGACCCCACCTTCACCCAGCCGCTGATGTATTCGAAGATTCGCGCCCAGGCTTCGACCCGCGAACTGTATTCGCAGCGCCTGATCGCCGAGGGCGTGATCACCCAGGCCGAGATCGACGCCGAACTGACCCGGTTCGAGACCTTCCTCGACGAACAGTTCGAGGCCGGCAAGTCCTGGAAGGCCGACAAGGCCGACTGGCTGGACGGCCAGTGGAAGGGCCTGCAGGCGCCCAAGGAAGAGGCGCGCGGCGACACCGCCGTTCCCCTGTCCAAGCTGAAGGACCTGGGCCATCGCCTGACGACCATTCCGAACAACGTCGACATGCACAAGACGTTGAAGCGGGTCATCGACGGCCGCCGCGAGGCCATCGACAGCGGCCAGGGCCTGGATTGGGCCACCGCCGAGAGCCTGGCCTTCGCCTCCCTGCTGGACGAGAACTTCCCCGTTCGCCTGTCCGGCCAGGATTCGGTGCGCGGCACCTTCTCCCAGCGTCATTCGGGCGTCATCGACCAGACCACCGAAGAGCGGTACGTCCCGCTGAACAACCTGCGCGAAGGCCAGGCCAATTTCGAGGTGATCGATTCGGCCCTGTCCGAAGAGGCGGTGCTGGGCTTCGAATACGGCTACTCCCTGGCCGACCCCAATACGCTGGTCATGTGGGAAGCCCAATTCGGCGACTTCGTGAACGGCGCCCAGGTGGTGATCGACCAGTTCATCAGTTCCGGCGAACGCAAGTGGCTGCGGATGAGCGGCCTGACCATGCTGCTGCCGCACGGCTATGAGGGCCAGGGACCGGAACACTCCTCGGCCCGTCTGGAGCGGTTCCTGCAGGCCTGCGCCGAGGACAATATGCAGGTCGCCAACTGCACCACCCCGGCCAACTACTTCCACATCCTGCGCCGCCAGATGCACCGGTCGTTCAGGAAGCCGCTGATTCTGATGACGCCCAAGTCGCTGCTGCGTCACAAGAAGGCGGTGTCCAGCCTGGCGGACCTGGCGGAGGGTTCGTCCTTCCACCGCGTCCTGCACGACGACGCCCAGACCCGTCCCGACGTGGCCGGGATCAAGATCAAGGCGGACAAGGACATTCGTCGCGTCATCCTGTGCTCGGGCAAGGTCTATTACGACCTGCTGGACGTGCGCGAGAAGAAGGCCAAGGACGGTCAGGCGGTGGACGACGTCTACATCCTGCGTCTGGAACAGTTCTATCCGTGGCCGATGCAGTCGCTCCGCAAGGAGTTGGCGCGTTTCCCCAACGCCGAACTGGTCTGGTGCCAGGAAGAGCCGCGCAACATGGGCGGCTGGACCTTCGTCGATCCGTGGTTGGAGATCACGCTGGACAAGCTGGACGTCAAGGCCAAGCGCGCCCGCTACGTCGGCCGCCCCGGTTCGGCCTCGACCGCCGCCGGCCTGATGAGCCGTCACCTGAAGGAACTCGAAAGCTTCACCAACGAAGCCTTCGCCTGATACACCTAGACGCCTGAAATAAGAGACAGCTGGACCCGACATGGCCGACATCCTGACCCCCGCCCTCGGTGAATCCGTCACCGAAGCCACCATCGCCAAATGGACCAAGAAGGTCGGCGACGCGGTCAAGAAGGACGAACTGCTCGTCGAGCTTGAAACCGACAAGGTCTCGCTGGAAGTCGTGGCGCCCGCCAACGGCGTCCTGGCCGACATCAAGGCCGCCGAGGGCGACACCGTCGTGCCGGGAACCGTTCTGGGCGTGGTGAGCGAGGGCGCGGCCGCCGCCGCTCCCGCCGCCCCTAAGGCCGCCGCGCCGAAGGGCGAAGCCAAGGCCGCCCCGGCCGCTGCTGCGAGCGCCATCGACATCACCGTGCCGGTGATGGGCGAAAGCGTCGCCGAAGGCTCCATTGGCAAGTGGCTCAAGAAATCGGGCGATGCGGTCAAGAAGGACGAACTGCTGGTCGAGATCGAGACCGACAAGGTCGCGGTCGAGGTTTCGGCCCCCGCCGACGGCGTCCTGACCATCGCCGCCGACGAAGGCGCGACCGTCACCCCGGGCCAGAAGATCGGTTCGGTTTCGGGATCTGGGGCCGGCGCGGCCCCCGCCGCTGCTCCGGCTCCGGCCGCTGCGGCGCCGGCCAACACCGGCTCTGCTCAGGTTTCTGGCCAGGTTTCGGGCGCCAGGAACGACGCCCTGTCGCCGGCCGTCCAGCGCGTGGTCGCCGAAAACAACCTGGACCCCAAGGCCATCGCCGCCACGGGCCCCAAGGGCAACATCACCAAGGGCGACGCCATCGCCGCCATCGGCCAGGCCTCGGCTCCGGCCCCTGTCGCCGCTGCTGCGCCTGCCGCGCCGCGCGCCCTGGCCCCACGCGAGGAGCGGGTGAAGATGACGCGCCTGCGTCAGACCATCGCCCGCCGCCTGAAGGAATCGCAGAACACGGCCGCCCAGCTGACCACCTTCAACGAGGTGGACATGACCAACATCATGGCCCTGCGCGCCCAGTACAAGGACGCCTTCGAGAAGCGCCACGGGGTGAAGCTGGGCTTCATGTCCTTCTTCACCAAGGCGGTGGTCGCGGCCCTGCACGAAATCCCGGCCGTCAACGCCGAGATCGACGGCACGGACATCATCTACAAGAACCATTACGACATCGGCGTCGCCGTCGGCACCGACAAGGGTCTGGTGGTTCCGGTCCTGCGCGACGCCGACACCCTGACCCTGGCCGGGATCGAGAAGGGCATCGCCGCCCTGGGCAAGGCCGCCCGTGACGGCTCGCTGACCATGGATCAGATGCAGGGCGGCACCTTCACCATCACTAACGGCGGCACCTATGGCTCGCTGATGTCGACGCCGATCCTGAATGCGCCGCAGTCGGGCATCCTGGGCATGCACAACATCGTCCAGCGCCCGATGGCCATCAACGGCGAGGTCAAGATTCGCCCGATGATGTATCTGGCCCTCAGCTACGACCACCGCATCGTGGACGGCAAGGAGGCGGTCACATTCCTGGTCCGCGTCAAGGAACTGCTGGAAGACCCGCAGCGGGCCCTGTTGGACCTGTAAATAACGAAGGGGCGGCCGATCAGGCCGCCCCTTTTTCGTTCTCGCAAAGAGGGTCCGCCGATGCTGACGCTGCACACCGCGCCCCGCTCCTGCAGCCGCGCCAGCCATATCGCGCTGGAGGAGGCGGGGCTGGACTATCAGGCCCGCTACGTCGACTTCGCTCGCGGCGATCAGCGCCAGCCCGAGTTCCTGGCGATCAATCCCAAGGGGCGCGTGCCCGCCCTGGTCACAGATCGCGGCGTCCTGACCGAGGGACCGGCCATCCTGGCCTATGTCGCCGCCCTGGCGCCCGAAGCCAGGCTGGCGCCGACCGATCCATTCGACTTCGCCCGGATGCAGGCCTTCAACCTCTATCTGGCCACCACCATCCATGTCGCCCACGCTCACGGCCGACGCGCCGCCCGCTGGAGCGACGACCCCGCCGCCCAGGCCAGCATGGCCGCCAAGGTCAGCGAGAACATGAGCGCGGGCTTCGACCTGATCGAGGCAGGGCTGGATGGCGAATGGGTGATGGGCGACGCCTATTCGGTCGCCGATCCCTATCTGTTCGTCTTCTCGGGCTGGTTGGCCGGCGACGGCGTGGACATCGCCCGGTTCCCCAAGGTCGCGGATCATTTCCAGCGTATGGCCCGGCGTCCCGCCGTCCAGCGCGTCCTGGCCTGGGAGGCCGCGCGAGCGGACTGAAAAACCAACGGTTGTGTCTTTCCGGCGTCGGTCAGGGTACGATCATCAGCCAAGTTTGATTTATCGCATTTCGCACCGCCCGATTTCATGGCCATATTCTCGCCATGGAGTGGGCAGCGCGCGCGATCGGGGTGTTTTACGTCTTGGGCGGACTGATGCTCCTGTATCAAGCCTGGCTTAACTGGCGCCTCCAGCAGGCCCTGTCGCACCTGGTCTCCACCTCCTTCAACGACCAGCTGGCGGATGGCGTGATCGCGCTGGGCGGTCTTATGGTCCTGGCCTCGGGCCTGGCGCTGGCGGCGCTCAGCGCCTGGGCGGTCATCGCGTTTTCGGCGGGCTGGGCGATACAGGCGGCCTATCTGCTGTGGGCCAATCGTTCGAACCTGGACGATCCACCAGCCGCCGGACGCCGCCGGGCGGTTCACGCCTTCGCCGGCTACACCGCCGCGACGGCCCTGGTCCTGCTGCTGCCGCTGACCGGCGTGCTGGACTGACGCCTCAGCCGAACTCGGCTTCCAGATCGGCGAGGCGCGCGGCCTGATCCTCGGCGATCAGGGCGTTCAGCAGAGGATCGATCTCGCCTTCCAGTATCTGCGGCAGGCTGTGCAGGGTCAGGCCGATCCTGTGGTCCGTCACCCGCCCCTGCGGGAAGTTGTAGGTGCGGATGCGTTCGGAACGGTCGCCCGATCCCACCTGCGACTTGCGCGAGTCGGCGCGGGCCAGATCCTTGGCCTGACGCTGCATGTCGTACAGCCGCACCCGCAGATTCTTCATCGCCTTGTCGCGGTTCACGTGCTGCGACTTCTCAGACGAGGTGACGACGATGCCCGTGGGCAGGTGGGTGATCCGCACAGCCGAATCGGTCTTGTTGACGTGCTGGCCGCCGGCGCCCGAACTCCGGAAGGTGTCGATGCGGATGTCCTGGTCGCGGATCTCGATCTCGACGTCCTCGACCTCGGGGAGGACGGCGACGGTGGCCGCCGAGGTGTGGATGCGTCCGCCCGCCTCGGTGGTCGGCACGCGCTGGACCCGATGCACCCCGCTTTCGAACTTCAGCCGGCCGAAGACGCCGTCGCCGGTCACGGTGGCGACGATCTCCTTGAAGCCGCCGGCGTCGCCTTCGGACACGCTGTCGATCTCGACCCGCCAGCCGCGCGTCGCGGCATAGCGCGAATACATCCGAAACAGGTCGCCGGCGAACAGGGCCGCCTCGTCCCCGCCGGTGCCGGCGCGCACTTCCAGAACGGCAGAGGCGTTCTCGTCCGCATCGCGCGGCGCCAGCAGCAAGGCCACCTGCCGTTCCAGCTCGGGCAGGCGGTCGGTCAGGGCGCGAAGCTCGTCCTCGGCCATGGCCGCCATTTCGGGATCGGCCGTCATCGCCTCCAGATCCGCCATCTCGGCGCGGACGCGCGCCAGGCCCTGAACGGCGTCGGCGACGGGCTTCAGTTCGGCGTGCTCCTTGGACAGACGCACGATCTCGGCCCCGTCGGTCGCCGCGCCCATGCGGGCTTCGACCTCATGGAAACGGTCGAGCACCTGATCGAGACGGGCCTGGGGCAGTCGCAAGAGGAAGACATCCTGAGGGAGATGGAGTGAGGGGCGTCCTTACCCGGCGCAGATGCGCCTGTCGATTGCGGGCGCGCCGTCGAGCCGATGGTCAACTTTTGGTCACGATGGCGTCAGGCGCGGTGACGGATCGCCCCTGGACCGTTTAGCTGACGCCCAGCCACCGCCCAGGAGGACATCCATGTTCGATCGCCCCCATTCGTCCGTCGGTTCCGACACAGGCCCCGATCAGATCGCCGTCGCCGACAGCGTCGAGCGGCTGTGCCGCCTGTATGACGATCGCCTGGCCCAGGCGAGCCAGACCCTGTCGCCGCGCGACCTGCAGGAGTTGAACGCCCTGGCCGCCGTCTACGACCTGGACATCCAGCGGCCGGCGCGGGAGGTCTGGCGCGACCTGCGGGCCGTCCTGGTGCGTCAGGCGCCGGTTGCGGGCGAACGGGCGACGAGCCCCGAAGGCCAGGCCCTGACCCTGCTGGTGGTGGAGGACGACCCGGACGCGGCCGCCTCCCTGACCGAACTGCTCGGCGAGGCGGGCCACAACGTCATCGGACCGTTTCACAGCGCCGCGGCGGCCGAGGCGGCGGCGGCCCTGCACGACATCGACGCGGCCCTGCTGGACATCAATCTGTCGGATCGGATGACGGGGGTGGATCTGGCCCGCACCCTGCGCGACCGCTGGGCCGTGCGGGTCATCTTCACCTCCGGCGACGTGGCGGCGGCGGCGCGCCATGCCGATCTGGCCGAGGCGCTTTTGCTGAAGCCCTACAACGGCGCCCAGATACTGGAGGTCGTGGATCGCCTGGCCGCCAAGGCCTGACCGGATGGAAGACTTCCTGCTGTTTCTGGTGGTGGGTTTCCTGGCCCAGATGGTCGATGGCGCCCTGGGCATGGCCTATGGGGTCATCTCCTCCACCGTCCTGTTGTCGTTCGGGGTGCCGCCGGCGACGGCGTCCGCCAGCGTCCACGCCGCGGAAGTCTTCACCACCGCCGCCTCGGCCGGGTCGCACACGGTCAACAAGAACGTGAACTGGAAGCTGTTCGCCCCCCTGGCCCTGGGCGGCGTTGTCGGCGGGGGCGCGGGCGCCTTCCTGCTGACCAGCATCGACGGCGACGCCATCCGACCCTGGATCACCGCCTATCTGGCGATCATGGGCCTGGTCATCATCTGGCGCGCGACGCGACAGACGCGCGAGCGGCTGTTTCCCCGCCGCTTCGCCGGGCCGCTGGGCCTGGCCGGCGGCTTCTTCGACGCCATCGGCGGCGGCGGCTGGGGGCCGACCGTCACCACCACCCTGGTGGGGTCGGGCCAGGACCCGCGCGTGTCGATCGGCACCACCAATACGGCCGAGTTCTTCGTCACCTCGGCGGTGTCGGCCACCTTCCTGGTCGCCCTGCTGACGGGCCACTGGCAGGAGGCGGAGGGCATCGCCACCCACGCCACGGCGGTGGCGGGCCTGGTGCTGGGCGGCCTGGTCGCCGCGCCCTTCGCCGGGATCATCGCCCGCATCGCACCGCGCCGGGCCTTGACCTATGGCGTCGGGGCCGTCGTCCTGCTGTCGGCCGGCTACCAGGCGCTGCGACTGTTCAAGCTGATCTGACAAGCCAGCGGCGCCGGACCCGAAGACCCGACGCCGCCCTGGTTCGGCATCCGGTCAGCTTACCGCGCGCGGGCGCGGAAGCGCGTCAGGAAGGTCTTGATGTTCTCGCGGATCGAGGCTTCGTTGGCCATGCGCAGTCGCTCGGTCGCCAGCAGGGACTGGCCCATGGAAGCCGTGCCCGTGGCGGCCACCGTCTCGTCGAACAGGACCCGCTCGGCGCGCGTGACCGTATAGCGGACCTGGCTGATCACCGACAGGTCGAAGCCCGCCAACGGCTGTTTCAGGTCGATCAGGGACGCCGAAACCGTCATCGGCTGACCCTCCGTTCCCATATAGCCGGCGGCGGCGAGCGAGTTCTCCAGCGCGGTCTTGAAGTCGGCGTTGGAGACCTGGGAGGTCCAAAGCGGATTGGTGCCTTGCCCGCCCGAGACGGTCACGGTGGTGACGGCGTGATAGCCCAGGTCGCCCGATGAGGCGGTCAGGCCCGGCGTGGCGGGCAGGGTCATCAGGGCCGGGTTGGACGGGCTGGCGCAGGCGGCCAGGCCCATCAGGGCGACGACGGCCGCGCCGACGGCGAGACGGCGCATCCTCAGCGCGTCCCCGCCGGGGCGGGCGCGACCGGCGCCGGCGTCCGCGCCGCCGCCGCTTCCTCGGCCGGGGTGCGCAGCGTCACCGTCAGCGGATTGGGCTTCAGATCGTTGAGGGCCCCTGAGGTGGCGTCCACCGCCCCGCCGATCAGGCCGCCGACCAGGACGTTGCCGGCCAGGGCCGCGCCGCCCGCGCCGGACATGCTGCTGGTCACTTCCACGGTCTGGGAGACGTAGCCGTCCTTGGACACGGTCACGTTGAACCCGTCCTTGCGCGACATGCGGAAGGTGCAGGGGGTCGAGACGCACTCGAAGCCGTTCGAGGTGGTGACGTGCGCGCCGGGCGGGGTGCTCTCGACGGTGAATTGCTGGGTGGTGCCGCGCGTCATCGTGGCGCAAGCCGGCACGGAAAGCGCCACGCCGACGAGCGCGAGCGCACGCACGCCGAAGCGCACGACAGTCTTGGAAATCATGGAAGCCCCATATCAGAACGACCCGCCTCCCCGACGGGTCTAAAGCGTAGGTTGCATAGCGGCGGTACGCGCGTCAATCACGGATCGGTGACGCTTGACCGCCAGGACGACCGCCACGGTGCGGCGGCTTGTCGCAGGGCTATTCCGCCGCCTGGACCGGGGCGGCGCGGGCGGCGGTCAGTTCGGCGGCCTTCTGTTCGACCAGGTCGACGATGTGGTCGATCATGCCGTCGTTGGCCTGTTTGTGGGCGATCTTGCCGTTCAGATAGATCATGCCCGCCCCCTTGCCGCCGCCGGTGAAGCCGATGTCGGTGTAGAGGGCCTCGCCGGGTCCGTTCACCACGCAGCCGATCACAGACAGGCTCATCGGCGTGGAGATATGGGCCAGCTTCTCTTCCAGCAGGGCCACGGTCTCGATGACGTTGAACCCCTGGCGCGCGCAGGACGGGCAGGCGATGATGTTGACGCCCCGGTGACGCAGGCCCAGCGATTTCAGGATGTCGAAGCCGACCTTGATCTCCTCGACCGGATCGGCGGCCAGGGACACGCGGATGGTGTCGCCGATACCGGCCCACAGCATCGACCCCAGGCCGATGGCCGACTTGATCGTGCCGGTGCGCAAGGGTCCCGCCTCGGTCACGCCCAGGTGCAGGGGGCAGTCGATAGCCTCGGCCAGCTGCTGATAGGCGGCGACGGTCAGGAAGGGGTCGGACGCCTTCACCGAAATCTTGAACTCGTGGAAGTCGTGGTCCTGCAGGATGCGGGCGTGATTCAGGGCGCTTTCGACCATGGCGTCGGGGCAGGGCTCGCCGTATTTTTCCAGCAGTTCCTTTTCCAGCGAGCCGGCGTTGACGCCGATCCGCATCGAACAGCCGTTGTCCTTGGCCGCCTGGATGACTTCGCGCACCCGGTCCGCGCTGCCGATGTTGCCGGGATTGATGCGCAGGCAGGCGGCGCCCGCCTGGGCCGCCTCTATGCCGCGCCTGTAATGGAAATGGATGTCGGCGACCAAGGGGACCTTGGCCTCGCGCGCGATGGTCCTGAAAGCGGCGGTCGAGTCCTCGTCCGGGCAGGAGACGCGGACGATGTCGGCCCCCGCCTCTTCCAGCTGGCGGATCTGGTCGATCGTCGCGGCGGCGTCGGACGTCGGCGTATTGGTCATCGACTGGACGCTGATCGGGGCGTCGCCGCCCACCAGAACGGAGCCGACGCGGATCTGGCGGCTCTTGCGGCGCTCGATATGGCGCCAGGGGCGGACGTGGGTATGGTCGCTCATCGGGTGCTCATATAGGCCGAGGATGACGGCGGGACCACGGCGGACCGATCAGTTGGGCGCGGAAACGGGCGCGACGGGAGGCGGCGTCGCAGCCGAGGGCGGCGCAGGCGACGGCGCGGCCGCCGGGACGCGGGCGGCGGCCTGGGCCTGCGCTTGAGCCTGGGCCTGGGCGCGCGCCTGGGCCTCGGCCAACTGACGGGTCGCCTGGCCCGCGCGGGCGTTCAACTGCGCCAGCGGCGTCAGAACGGCCGGCAGGGGCCCGCCGTATTCGCCGTTCAGATACACGTCGAAGGCGGCCGGGTCGGAGACGTCGATGGTCGCCGCAGCCGCCAGGGGCGCGCGCCACGCCTCTCCGGCGGCCATCTGACGGGCGAACAGCGCCTGACCGTCGCCGATACGGACCACGAGCGCGCCGGGCTTGCGGGCCTGGATCACCACCTGGGAGGCGTTGGCCGGCGCCCCATAGACGGCGCCGCGCGGATTGAACGCCTTCTGCACCGGCGCCTGGTCCTTGGCGGCGGCCAAGGCGGCCATGGCCTCGGGATCGGCGGGATCGACCCCGGCCAGCTGAGCCTCCAGGCCCGGGGTGACATAGAGGGCTGGGGTCGTCTGGTCGGGCGGGGCGGCCCTGGGCGCGCCCAGGGCGATCGGCGCGCCGTCGGCGCGGGCGCGCCAGGCGTCGGGCACGGCGGCGATGTCGGAGGCGCGAGGGGCGCGCAGCAGGCTGATACGCTGAAACACGTTCCAGCCGATCACGGCCAGAACCACGACGGCGATCCCGGCGACGATGCGCGGCGACTGGCGCTTCATGTCCTCGAAGGCGATGCCGACGGGCGGCTTCAGCGGCGTGGTGGTGTCGGGACTTTCGCGCTTGAACCGCTCCACCGCCGACTGCTCGTCCAGGCCCAGGGCGGCGGCGTAGGCGCGGACATAGCCGATGGCGAAGACGCGCGACGGCAGGGACGACCAGTCATTCTGCTCCAGGGCGGTCAGGAAGCGGCGGTGGACCTTGGTCTCGGCGGCCAGTTCGGCCAGGGACTTGCCCGAACGGTCGCGCGCCGTGCGCAGGCCCTCGCCCAGGGTCGCGGCCGCGTCGAGGACATGACCCATGTCCTGTCCGTCCGAAGAAGCCTGCGACTGGTCGGGACCCGATCCCGCTGACAGCGTCATGACGCCTGGTTCCCTATGCCTGCTGGCATTGATCCGGACACGCCAGGGCGGCCGATCCATTGCGCCCTAGTAGAGGATGGCTCGCCCCGCTTCAACCGACGCCTGAGGCCCGGCGACGATGGACGGTCGGACAGGCGAAAAACAGAGTCCGAACAGTCCGATCCGTCCGATCTGTCCGAAATCGCCGCCCCTCCTCCATGCGGCGGGCAGTATGGCGCGGCGGTCGACCAGGGCGCGCAGAAAGCATATCTGGAAGCGCAAGCCCTTGAAAAAGCGTCGCTCACGCCGCGACGTTCAGCTTTCGAGCCAGGGCCTGTATCTCGTTGCGGACCGATCCGGTCGACAGGTTCAGCAGATTGGCCAGGCCGCGCCGCGCCGCGCCCAGGTCAGCCGACAGGATCATGCGCTTGACCGGCCCCACGCCGCCCGCCGGCGCCGACAGGCGGGTGAAGCCCAGGGCGATCAGGGCGAAGGCTTCCAGCGGGCGACCCGCCAGCTCGCCGCAGATGGAGACGGGCGTGCCGGTGTCGGCGCAGGCCTTCTGGATCGTCTGCAGCGCGCGCAGGGTCGGCGGCGACAGGGGATCGTAGCGGTCCGACACCAGCGGATTGGTCCGGTCCGCTGCATACATGTACTGGAACAGGTCGTTGGTGCCGATGGAGACGAAATCCGTCAGGGGCAGAAGCGCGTCCAGGTGCCACAGCAGGGACGGACATTCGATCATGGCGCCCACCCGCAGCAGGGCGGGCAGCGCCCGGCCCCGGCGGCGCGCCCAGGCGCATTCGACATCGACCAGTTCGCGCGCGGCCCGGAACTCGTCCACCGTGGCGATCATCGGGAACATGACGCGCAGTTCGCGCCCGGCCCCCGCCGCCAGCAGGGCGCGCAACTGCATCCGCAACAGGGACGGCCGGTCCAGACCCAGGCGGATGGCGCGACGACCCAGGGCGGGATTCTCTTCCCGCTCCGCCTCAAGATACGGCAGGACCTTGTCGCCGCCGATGTCCAGGGTGCGGAAGGTGACGGGTTTGTCGCCCGCCGCGTCCAGAACCAGCTTGTAGAGCGCCGTCTGGGCGTCCAGCCGGGGCAGTTCGTCCGAGACCATGAACTGGAATTCGGTGCGGAACAGGCCGATGCCCTCGGCGCCCGTCTCGGCCATATTCTCCAGATCGACCGCCAGACCGGCGTTGGTCAGGACCATGATCCGCTGGCCGTCCAGGGTGACGGCGGGCGTGTCGCGCAGCTGGGCGAACTCGGCCTGACGCTGCTGGCGCACGTCCATGCGGGACTGGGTCGCCTCCAGCATGTCGGGGCGGGGCCGCAAATAGGCCTCGCCGGTCTCGCCGTCGGCGATGACCATGTCGCCTTCCGACAGCCGGTCGCGCAGCCCCATCAGGCGGCCGACGCAGGGAATCTGTAGCGCGCGGGCCACGATGGCGGCGTGGCTGGCGGCCGAGCCTTCCTCCAGCAACAGGCCCTTCAGCTTGTCGCGCGGATATTCCAGGAGGTCGGCGGGGCCCAGGTTTCGGGCCACCAGAATGGCGTCGTCGGGCAGTTCGCGCTCGCCCGGCTTGTCGCCCGCCAGCACGCGCAGCAGCCGGTTGGCCAGATCCTCGAAATCGTGCAGCCGCTCGCGGATATAGGGGTCGCGCGCCTGGGCGAAGCGGGCGCGATGTTCGTTCCTGACCCGGTCCACGGCCGCCTCGGCCGTCAGGCCGTTCCGCACCGCCTCTTCCAGCGACCGGTTCCAGCCCCGGTCGTCGGCGAACATCCGATAGGTCTCAAGCACCTCGAACGAGGGGCCGGCCAGGCCCTGGCCCTTGTCCAGCATGGCGTCCAGGCCGGTCTTCAGCGTGGCCAGGGCCAGCTTCAGCCGCGCCTCCTCCATGCCCGGATCGTCGCTGAGCAGCCTTTCGGGCGCCAGCGGGGCCTCGTGCAGGACCACATGACCGAAGGCCAGGCCATCGGCGAATTTCTGGCCCTTCAGCCGTTCCGGGCGGTGGGGCGCCACTTCGACGTCGCGCAGCTCGTCCTGGTCCAGCAGTTCGCCGGAGGCCACCGTCTCGGCCAGGACCATGGCGATGGTCTGGATGTCCTCGACCTCGTCCTCGTCGTAGCGCCGTTCGGTGCGGTTCTGGACGACCAGGACGCCGATGGCCCGCCCGCCGCGCAGCAAGGGGGCGCCCAGGAAGGCGTGATAGGGGTCTTCGCCCGTCTCTGGTCGGTAGGAGAAGGCCGGATGCGACGGCGCGTCCGACAGGCTGATCGGCTGGGCCAGGCGGGCCACCTCGCCCACCAGACCCTCGCCGGGACGCAGGCGGGTGTTGTGGACGGCTTCGGGATTCAGACCCTCGGTGGCGAACAGCTCCAGCTCGCCCGAGGCGCGGCGCAGATAGATGGAGCAGACCTCGGCGACCATCGAGCGGGCGATGATGCGGACGACCATGTTCAGCCGGTCCTGCGCCGGCGTGGCGCCCGCACCCGCCCCGCCCAGAGCCTCGCGGATCTGGCGCAGGAGGATTCGAGGTCCCCTGGTCATCGCGCCGCCTGCCGGCATCGTGTCTCCCGCGCCCTTTCGTCTGATGTAGGCGCTTTCTTCAGATCACCTATACCGTTTCAAGCCCATAGGCCGAATGCAGGGCGCGAACGGCCAGTTCGGCGTAGGCGGCGTCGATCAGGACGCTGATCTTGATTTCCGAGGTCGAGATGGCCTGGAACTTGACCCCCTTGTCGGCCAGGGCCTTGAACATGGTCTGGGCCACGCCGGCATGGCTTCGCATGCCCACGCCCACGACCGAGACCTTGGCCACGTCCTCGTCGACGCGGATTTCCTCAAAGCCCAGCTGGGCCTTGGCGGCGGTCATCAGCTCGGCGGCGCGCACGGCGTCGCGGCGGCCGGTGGTGAAGGTCAGATTGACCGCCCCCGGGGTGCGCGACTGGCTCTGGACGATCATGTCGACGTTCACGCTGGCCTCGGCCAGGCGGGTGAAGACGTCGGCGGGGGCGTCGACCCGGTCCGAAAGGCCCAAAAGGGTGATACGGGCCTCGTCGCGGCTCATGGTCACACCGGACACAATGCGTTTTTCCACGATCTCCTCCTCGTCGCAGATCAGGGTTCCGCCCTTGTCGGGCATGACGCCGTTAGCGTCGGGTTCGATAAAGCTGGACAGCACGCGCACCGGCACCTGTTTGGCCATGGCGAGCTCGACCGAGCGGGTCTGCAACACCTTGGCGCCCAGGGAGGCCATTTCCAGCATCTCCTCGTAGGAGACCTTGTTCAGACGCCTGGCGCGGCTCTCGATGCGCGGGTCGGTCGTATAGACGCCGTCCACGTCGGTATAGATGTCGCAAGGGCAGCCCAGGGCTGCCGCCACCGCCACCGCAGAGGTGTCCGAACCGCCCCGGCCCAGGGTGGTGATCTTGCCGTCGGGGGTGACGCCCTGGAAGCCGGGGACGACCGCGATCTGACCGCCGTCGACGGCGGCGCCCAGCTTGTCGCCCGGAATGTCGACGATGCGGGCGCGGGCATGGGCGTCGTCGGTGACGATCGGCACCTGCCAGCCCATCCACGAGCGGGCGTCCAGCCCCATGTTCCTCAGGGTCATGGCCAGAAGGCCGGACGTGACCTGCTCGCCCGAGGCGACCACCACGTCATATTCGTCGTCCGACAGCGGCAGCCCCGCGCCGGCCGGGCCGGCCCCGTCGGTCCAGGCGACCAGTTCGTTGGTCTTGCCCGCCATGGCCGAGACGACGACGGCGACCTTCTTGCCGGTCGCGGCCTCGGCGGCGACGATGCGCGCCGCACGACGGATACGTTCGAGGTCGCCCATGGAGGTGCCGCCGAACTTCATCACCAGTCGTGTCGTATCGGGCCGCGTCATCGTGGCGTTTCGCCCCCTGCTTGCGTGAAAGGCCGCAAAGGTTCATCCCTCGCGTCATGACCGCTTCTAACGGCGCCGCTCCGTCTCGCCTACCCCAACAGGGGCAGGGTTTTTCGCAAAATTCGCCCGAAGGTGCGTTCGGCGCATCGATCGACCCCGCCGACGTCGCCCGTTTCTCGGCCCAGGCGGCGGAGTGGTGGGATGCGAAGGGGCCGTTCGCGCCGCTGCACCGGTTCAATCCGGCGCGGCTGAAACTGATCCGCGAACAGCTGTGCGCCCGGCTGGGCCGCGATCCCGATGCGATCCGTCCGTTCGATGGGCTGACCCTGTTGGACGTGGGCTGCGGCGGGGGGCTGATCGCCGAGCCGATGCGGCGGATGGGGTTTCAGGTTTCAGCCATCGACGCCTCCAGCGAGAACATCGGCACCGCCCGCGCCCATGCGGACATGGTCGGGCTGGACATCGCCTATCGCGCCGCCACGGTCGAACAGATCGAGGCCGAGGGCGCCGGCCCCTTCGACGTCGTCCTGACGATGGAGGTGATCGAACACGTCGCCGATCCCGAAAGCTTCGTGCGCGCCTGTTCGCGCCTGGTCCGGCCCGGCGGCGTCATGATGGTCGCCACATTGAACCGCACGCTGAAGTCCCTGGCCCTGGGCAAGGTGGCGGCGGAATACATTCTGCGCTGGGTCCCGGCCGGCACCCACGACTGGCGCCAGTTCCTGAAGCCCGACGAAATCCGCGCCATGCTGTCCGCCGAGCCGGTGACGGTCGAGGGGCCCTACGGCCTGAACTACGACCCGCTGAACGACCGCTGGAGCCAGTCGGACGATGCGGGGATCAACTACATGATGGTCGCGACGCGAGACGTCTGAAACGAAAAAGGCCGCCCCGAAGGGCGGCCTTCCCTTTTGGGGCCTGGATCGCCCCTAGACCTTCTGCGCCCGGCTGCGCGTCCAGGCGTAAAGGCCGAACACGGCGACCGCGAAGCCGACGACGCCCGCCAGCATGGCCGGCCAGGCGGAACCGGCGGGCAGCATGGCGAAGGGGGCGTCGTCCTTGGTCGCCACGATGACGCCGGCGGTGAAGACGCCGAACAGACTCTCGCCCACGATCAGGCCCGAGGCCAGCAGCACGCCCATCCGCCGCGCCACGTCGGCGTAACGGGTGGACGACACCGCCTTGTCGTAGATCCAGCCGCAGACCGCGCCGATCACCAGCATGGTGGTGACGGCGGCCGGCAGATAGAAGCCGATGCCGACGGCCAGCGGCGGAAGCTTGATCTTTCCGTTCGAGGCCTTGGACACCACCACGTCCAACACGATGATGACCACGCCGATCGCCGCGCCCAGGCCGATCAGGTCCCACCGCAGGTCGCCGCCTATGACGCCGCGCGCCAGGGCCGAGATCAGGGTCGCCTGGGGCGCCGCCAGGGTCTTGGCGCCTTCCACGATGGCGGGCGGGCCGCCTTCGAAGCCGAAGGCCTGGTTCAGCAGGTTCAGGATGAAGGGGATCACCAGGGCGCCGGCGCCGACGCCGACGATCAGCGCCACCTGCTGACGCCACGGCGTGGCCTCGACCAGCTGGCCGGTCTTCAGGTCCTGAAGGTTGTCATTGGCGATGACGGCGACGGCGAAGACCACCGCCGTCACGATCAGGGCGAAGGCGATGATCGACGGATCGGCCGGTACGCCCGCGATGGCCATGACGCCCAGCATCAGCAGCGAGGCGATGACGATGGCCAGGATGCCGACGCCCGACACGGGGCTGTTCGACGAACCGATCAGACCGGCCATATAGCCGCAGATGGCCGCCACGGCGAAACCAATCAGCACCACATAGACCAGGCCGCCGATCACCAGCAGCGGGGTGGAAGACGCCAGGGCCGGGGCGCTCTGGGCGAACCAGGCCAGGAGGCCGGCGATGCCGACCAGGCAGGCGACCGAAACGCCGCCGACAAGCTTGATCGGCAGGTCCTGTTCCGTGCGCTCAAGCACCTCTCCGTGGGCGCGTTTGGCGTTGGCGGCGAGCGCCGAGGTCAGGCCGCCGATCAGGGGGCCGGCCAGTTTGATCAGGGTCCAGATGGCGGCGACGCCGATGACGCCCGCGCCCATGAAGCGGACCTCGCGCGCCCAGACCTTGGAGGCCAGTTCCTCGGCGCCGACGCCGGCGGGCAGGGTGGAGGCGATGGACGGGATGCCGTGCGCCGTCAGCCAGGCGATGGTGTCCGGGCTGGTCAGGATCGGTACGGCGACGGCCCAGGCCAGCACCAGGCCGAACAGCTGCGCCAGACCGACCGTCAGGCCGATCAGGTGGCCGGCGCCCAACAGGGCGAACTGCATGCCGAAGCCCATGCCGGTCGCGCCCCCGCCCAGGGCGGCGGGCAGCTTGAAGAACTTGGCCGCTTCGCCCGCGAACACCCGGCCCGCCACCAGCAGCGCATAGCCCGCCGAGACCACGGCGCCCGCGACCACGACCCACAGGCCGGACTTGTTCTCGCGCACCGCGCTCTCGGTCTGTTCGGCCCCGCGCGAGCCGACCTTCAGCACCTCGGCGGCGGCGACGCCTTCGGGGTAGGGCAGGCCGCCGTTGACGACCAGCGCCCGGCGCAGCGGGATCGAGAAGGTCACGCCCAGCACGCCGCCCAGGATGCAGATGGCGACCGACTGCCAGAAGGGGAACTGAAGCCACCAGCCGATCATCACCAGGCCCGGCAGTACGAAGATGATCGAACTCATGGCCCCGCCGACCGAGGCCACGGTCTGGACGGTCATGTTCTCCCAGATGGTCGAGGTCTTGAAGGCCCGCAGCACGGCCATGGAGATCACCGCCGCCGGAATGGCCGAGGCGAAGGTCAGGCCGACCAGCAGGCCCAGATAGGTGTTGGCGGCGGTGAAGATCACCGCCAGCAGGCAGCCCAGCACCAGGGCGCGGAGCGTCAGTTCAAGCCGACCTTTCGGGGCGGCGGCGGCGTCTGTCATCGAAGGGTTCCCACGTTTGGCGGGACCGTAAGCGCATTATGTCGCAGGCGGCAACAGGGCGCACGACGAAGGTCATGCGGTGCGGCGCCAGCATGACCATGGCCGTCAGCTCCCAGGACAGAAGGATGTCGGACAGGAAATGGCCGCCGAAGGCCAGACGGTTCATCGACAGGGCGACGGCGCAGGTGGTCGTCACAGGCACGGCGACGGGGCGCCCGCGCGCGGGCGAAGGCGCAGTTGGTGCGGCAGGCGTCGCTGAACATCCAGACCGGGGTGAAGCTTTCCTGACCCGCCCAGACCTGACCTTCCAGGTCGAACCCGTCAGGCGCGGCCGGGGGTCTGTTCCAGTTGCAGTTCCGGCGCGGCGGCGACGGGCGCGGCGCTGATCGGCAGATGCAGGATGAAGATCGCCCCCTTGCCCGGCTCGCTCTCCACCTCGGCCCAACCGCCGTGCAGTTCGACCAGGGCCTTGACCAGGGCCAGGGCGACGCCGGGGCCGCCCCGTTCGCGCCGGACGAAGCGGTCGAAGACGTGGGGCTGCAGGTGATAGGGGATGCCCCTGCCGGTGTCAGAGACGCTAAGACGCACCTCGCTCGGCGCGCCTTCGGCGGACAGGGACACGGCGCCGCCTTCGGAGACGGCGCGGGCGGCGTTCTCCAGCAGATGATCCAGCGCCTGGCCGATGCGGTGGTGGTCGGCGCGGATGGGCTTCAGGTCGGTTGGGCAGGTCACGGTCAGGGTCGCGCCGCGTCCCTCCACCTTGGGGCGCACCTTCTCGGCGGCCTGGGCCAGGAGGTCGCAGACGCGCACGTCGCCCAGCGACAGCTCCATCTCGCCGGCGTCGATCTGGGCCATGTCAAGCACGTCGTCGATGGAGCGGGCCAGCTGGCTGGCGGCGATGCGGATGGCGCCGGCGTGCTGGCGGCTGCGTTCGGGCAGATCGCCCAGGGTCTCCAGCAGTTCGGAATAGCCGACGATGGTCGTCAGCGGCGTGCGCAGTTCATAGGAGACGCTGCCGACGAATTCGCGCTTCAGGGCCTGGCTTTCGGCCAGGGCCTGTTCGCGCTGGACCAGGGCCTGTTCCAGCCCGCGCCGGGCGGTCACGTCCGAGAAGGCGACCAGGGTGGCGCCGTCCGGCAGGGGCCGGGTCTGCCAGGCGGCCACGCGACCGTCGTTGGTGCGCCCCTCGCCCGAGATGGCGACGCGGCTTTCAGGATCGGGGTCGGCCACCCGCGCCTTCAACCCCAACCACAGGGCCGGGTCGGGCAGGACCGCCTTGCACAGTTCCGCCAGGGCGTCGAAGTCGGCGGCCGCCGCGATCCGATCGCCCGACAGGTTCCAGAAGGTCTCGAACGCCTCGTTGTGCAGCCGCAGCCGCCCGTCGGAGCCGAACACGGCGACGGCGTCGTTCAGCTTGTCCAGCGTCGCGGTCTGGACCTGGATCTGGGCGTTGTAGCGGCTGCGCAGCTGCAGTTCGCCGGTGATGTCCGAGAAGATCAGCAGAATGCCGCCCAGGGGGTGAGGCTGGCGCACCACACGCAGGGTGCGGCCGTCAGGCAGGGACCAGCTGTCGTCGGGCGCGGCCTGGGCGGCGCCGTAGAAGTCCAGTTCGCGCGCCTTCCAGCCGGCGTAGTCGACCACCTCGGGCAGGCGGCGGCGCTGGCGCAGCCGGTCCAGCAGTTCGGCGTGGGTCGGCCGCTCGTCCAGCCAGGCCGGGTCCAGGTCGAACAGGGTCTGGAAGGCGGTGTTGTGAAAGGCCAGCCGCTTGGCCGGGCCGAAGATGGCCACGGCGTCGGCCAGGTGGTTCAGGGTCTCGTCGTGGGCCTCGACGTGGCGGCGCAGGGTGTCGCGCGTCTCTTCCGCCTCGGTCGCCTCCAGGGCGAAGGCGGTGACGGCCCCGCCGCCCGCCGGTTCGGCGACGATGCGCCAGGCGCGGCGATGCCCCCCGCCGGTGGTCCAGCGGAACCCTTCCTGGCGCACGCCCAGCCGGCCGGCCTCGGCGACCACGGCGTCGGCGCCGCGATCGAACGACAGACCCTTCTCGATCGCCTCTTCCAGACTGTCGGCGCTGACCTGGGCCAGCCAGGCGCGGTTGGCCCAGGCCAGGCGGCCGGCGCCGTCCACCACCCAGGTCGGCACGGGCGAGGCGTCGCCCAGCAGGGCCAGACCGCTCTCGGCCGCGTCGATGCCGGTCAGGGTCACGCTGGAGGCCGGCGACAGGCGCAGCCAGGCCGCGCCGCCCGCGACCCGCCCCTCGATCCGCCAGGGCTCGACCTCGTCCAGGGCGATCAGGCCGTCGAAGACCTGGCCTTCGCGCACCAGGGCGTCCAGCTGGTCGGCGTGGGTCTGGCGCAGACGGGTCAGGACGGCCTCGCCCGCCTGCGTCTCCGCCCCGGCCAAGCGGGCGATCAGCTCGGGCGGGCCGACGGGCGGGCCGGCCGCCGCGCCGTCCGGCGTCAGGGCCAGGTTGACGTCGTCGAAGGCCCGCAGCAGACCGTCGTAACGGCCGAGGGCGAACACGGCCTCGGCGCGTTGGCCCTGCGCGGCCTGAACCGTGGCGTTCAGCTGGGCGCGCAGGCGCAGGGCCCAGGCGCTGACGGCCAGCGCCAGCCCGGCTGCCCCTGCAGTGGCGACATAGGCGATGTCGGCCTCGGCCATTCCCATCCTGAAGCTTCGCGCGAACCGATTCGGCGTTCACCATACTCCAACCGCGCGAAAAAGCGGCGATCTCCTCGCGCGACGGGAGGCGCGGCGTCGCGTCCCGTTGCGTCGGCGCGCGCGGGCGGCGATAGGCGGGGCATGACCGACGCCGCCCCCGACCTCATGGCCCCGTCCCTGGACGACTTCGCCCGTCTGGCGCGCGACGCCTTCGACGCCCTGCCGGCCGAGTTTCGCCAGGCGGCGGGCGAGGTGGTGTTCCGCATCGACGACTTCGCCGACGAACAGACGCTGAAGGACCTGGAGATCGAGGATCCGTTCGAGCTGACGGGCCTGTATCACGGGGTCGACATCGGCCGGCGCGAGGGCCTGGGGCCGGCGCCCGAGCCGTCGCGCATCTTCCTCTATCGCCGCCCGATCCTGGACGAATGGTGCGAACGCGGCGACGTGGGCTTAGCCGAACTGATCGCCCATGTCCTGATCCACGAGATCGGCCACCACTTCGGCCTGTCCGACGACGACATCCACGCCATCGAGGACCAGGACTAGGGCCTCTAGCGGTCCGAAGGATAGGGCGTCGTCACCGCGCCCGAGATCATGCCGGGAATGGCCTCGCCCAGGCCCAGCAGGATGAACTGGATCGCCAGGGCGCACAGGATCAGGCCCAGCACCTTGACCACGATGGCCATGCCCACGTCGCCCAGCAGGCGGCTGAGCGAGCCGGTCAGGGCGAAACAGACGAAGGACACGGCGCAGGCCGCCGCGATGGCGACCAGGGAGCCGACCGTGCCGGCATAGCCCAGCTTGGCCGCCTCGCCCGCCTGGATGATGACGGCCGAAATGGCGCCCGGTCCGATCATCAGCGGAATGGCGAAGGGCACGACCAGACGCTGGAAACGCCTACGCGCATAGCCGCGCACGTCCTTGGCGTCGCTGAGCGCGTCCTTGTCGGCGAACATGGCCAGGAAGTCGCCGCGCGCCATGTCCAGCCCCAGGAACAGCAGCAGAATGCCCCCGGCGATGCGGAAGGCCGCCAGGGAGATGCCGAAGAACTGCAGCAGGCCCAGGCCCGTGAACAGGAAAAAGGCCAGGAACAGGGTGGCGAAGGCGCAGATCAGGGCCGAGACGGAAATCCGCTGACGCAGGGTCGCGCCCGCCGTGGCGGCGGCGAAGATCGGCAGATTGCCGATGGGGTCCAACAGGGCGAACAGGGTCACGAACAGGTTGACACCCAAATCGACTGCGTTCATCGCCTGCCCTCGCCCTCAATCCGTCACGCCGCCCTGCCGACGCGCCCGCGTGTCCGGCATAGCCGCTCAGCGCGAGTCCGTCGATGACCCAGACCGAAACCGCTTCCGACCTGGCCCCGAACCGCGCGCCCGACGAACGGATCATCTGCGCCCTGGACGTGCCGACGACGGCCGAGGCGGCGGCCCTGGTCGAACGGGTGCAGGACGCGGTCGGCTTCTACAAGATCGGGCTTCAGCTGTTCGCCGCGGGCGGCATGGACCTGGCGCGCGATCTGAAGGCGGACGGCCGCAAGGTCTTTCTGGACTGGAAGCTGCACGACATCGGCGCGACGGTCGAAAAGGCCGCCGCCAATCTGGCCGCAGCGGGCTGCGATCTGCTCACGGTCCACGCCCGGCCCCAGGTGATGGCGGCGGCGGCGCGCGGCGTGGCCGGCTCTGGCCTGAAGGTGCTGGGGGTGACGGTCCTGACCAGTCTGACGGCCGAGGACCTGATCGCCGACGACCACAGCCTGTCGCCCGCCGATCTGGTCGAGCGTCGCGTGCGTCAGGCGCTGGACGCCGGGATCGACGGGGTGGTCGCCAGTCCGCACGAGGCGGCGCGCGTCAAGGCCCTGGCCGTCGAGGCGGGCCGAAACGACTTCCTGATCGTCACGCCGGGCGTGCGGCCCGAGGGCGCGGCCCTGGACGACCAGGCCCGGGCGGCCACGCCAGAGGCCGCCTTGCGCGCCGGGGCGACCCATCTGGTGATCGGCCGCCCGATCACGGCGGCGGCCGATCCGCGACAGGCGGCCCTGGCGATCGCCGAGACGATCGCCCTGATCTAGGGCCTGATCAGCCGCGTTCGCCCGGTTCCTGGGCGTAGCCGTGGCGCGGACGCGCGGGCGGCGGCGGCGGAGGCGGGGGCGGGGGCGGGGGCGGCGCGATTTCACCCTCGGGCGGCAGGTCGCCGTAGTAGCCGCTGGGCGCATAGGCCGGGGCCGTGTTCACCTGCGGCGGGGCGACGTGGACCTGGGCCGGGGCGATGTTGACTGGGGCGGACTGCACATAGACCGGGGCCTGATCCACATAGACCGGACCGCCGACATCCACCTGGGCCGGCGCCATATTGACGCGTCCGGGGGCCACCTGCACGCGTTGAGGACCGACGTTCACGTCCGGCGCCTGCGCATAGACCGGAGCCTGATCGACATAGACCGGCCCGCCGACGTCCACCTGAGCCGGGGCCATGTTGACGCGTCCCGGACCAACCTGGACCCGCTGGGGACCAATGTTCACGTCCGGCGACTGCACATAGAGGGGCGCCTGATCGACATAGACCGGCGGGGCGACGTCCACCTGGGGCGGGGCCATGTTGACCTGACCCGGCGCGACCTGGACCCGCTGCGGGCCGATGTTGACCGGCGGAGCCTGCACATAGATGGGCGGCTGTTCGATATAGGCGGGCGGTCCCATCTCGATCTGCGGCGGGGCGATGTTCACCTGCGACGGCGCGACATAGATGCGCTGGGGCGCGATATTGACCGGCGGAGCCTGAACATAGGCCGGACGCTGCTCGATATAGCGTTGTTCGTAGCGCTGCTCGTAACGGGGCTGGGGCGCCGGGCGCGGGGCCGGACGGCAGTTGCAGCCGCCGCCCTGATAGGGACGCCAGCCGATATAGTCGCGGCCGAAGCCATAGACCGGATAGCCGACGGGGGCGCTGACCGGCGCCGGACCGACGAAGTTGACCGGCGCGGACATCACCGGCCCGCCCCAGTATCCGCCCTCGGAATAGCCTTCCGAATAGCCGCCGCCGGAATAGACCGTGCCGCCGCCGACATAGCCGCGCGAGAAGCTGGACGAACCCGAATAGCCGCGCGCGTTGATGGCGGAATAGCCGCGGGCGTAGGCCGAGCTTTGCGCCGAACTATTGGCGTAGGCGTTGTTCACATTGACGTTGACGTTGCGGTTGTAGTTCCCGCCGCCTTGAAAGCCGCCTCCGGAATGGCCGCCGCCCGGGTGGCCGCCGCCGCCGCAACTTCCGCAGCCGCCGCCCCCTCCGCCATGTCCGGGGCCGCCGGCCAGGGCCGGCGCGGCGGAAAATAGAAGGACCGCCGCTGCGGCCGAGATCATCAACTGTTTCGTCACGGGACAGACTCCTCTGAGTTGTCCCGCACCACGCAAGTCCGGCGCCTGTCGCTAAGCTTTCGTTAAGGGTTGCGATAGGCCGGCGGCATCGGCGTCTGCTGGCGATAGCGGTCGCGCAACAGCAGGGGGCGGCTGGTCAGGGGCTGTTCGACCCCGTCGATGAAGACGGCGGAGGGCTGGCTGAGCGGCTCCAGGGGATCGCCCGACCAGACGACCACGTCGGCGGCGGCGCCGGGCGCGATCTGGCCGAAACGGCCCTCCATGCCGAAGATCCTGGCCGGGTTGGCCGTCAGGGCCGCAATGGCCGCGCCATAGGGCAGGCCGTGCGACACGGCGTTGCCGGCGTTGTAGCGGGCCTCGCGCGCCCGGTGGGTAGAGCCTTCGTTGCCCTTGATGGCGATCAGCACCCCGGCGGCGTTCAGGGCCGCCGCATTCTCGGCCCGCGCCGCCCGCATCTCGAAGTCCGAGGGCAGGTTGGAGATGGGGTTCAAAAGGACCGGGGCGCCCGCCGCGGCGATGTCGCCGGCGACCAGCCAGCCTTCCTCGGCGCCGTCCAGGATGACCTTGATCCCCTCCTCGCGCGCCAGCCGCAGCACCTGACGGATGTCCGAGGCGCGGTGGACGGTGACGATCAGCGGCTGGGTTCCGTTGGCCACCGGGATCAGGGCCTCCAGGTCCGCGCGCGAAAGGCTGAGGCTGCGCAGGCCCGCGCGTTCGTAGGCGGCCTTGTTGCGGGCGTAGAGGCGGACCTCGGCCATCGTCTCCTTGAACAGGACGAACTGGGCGCCGCGCGCGCCGCCGGCGATGTCGGCCCCGGCCTCGCCGAACGGGGCGACCATGGCCACGCGCGGCTTGACCAGGATGTCGGGCCCCTGGGCCAGTTGAATAATGGCTGCCTGGCCGGCGAACAGGCCGGGCGTCTGGAAGCCGCCGTCGCCGGCGCCGGCGGTGTCCTCTTCATGCACATGGCCGCCGGACGAGCCGGGATGCTGGGGCACGACCACGGCGCGGGTGATGCCGCCCAGGCGCGCAACCGGCAAGGTGAAGGACCAGGGGTCCAGGCCGTAGGAGACGTCGAAGGCCGCGCTGAGGGTGTTCGAGCGGTTGCGCAGTTCGTTGGTGCCGCGGACCGAACCGACCTCGGTTCCGCCCAGGCCGGAATCGACGGCGACGAAGCCGGGCGCCACCGTCTTGCCCGCCGCATCGATGACGCGCGCGCCGGCCGGGGCGGCTCCGGCGCCGACCGAGACGATCTTGCCGTCCCGCATGACGACCACGCCGTTTTCGATGACGGAGGTTCCGGTCAGGACGCGGCCGCCGACGATGGCGACGACTTCGTCGGGGCCTGCCGCGCTTCGCGCTGCTTGAGGCCCGGATTGGGCGAAGGCGGCAGGGGCGAGAGACAGGGCCGCGACAGCGCCCGCGAGAATATGGGACAAGCGCATCAGCGGGCTCCTTCCGTGACGTTGGCGGCGCTCAGCCCATAGCCGGGCTGGCCCAGTTCGAAGTCGCTGGTCGGCTGATAGGCCGGGTCGGCGCGGTCGAAGGCCAGGGCGCCGTCGATGAAGACCTGATCGGCGCGGGCGTAGATGGAGAAGGGATCGGCGCTCCAGATCACCACGTCGGCGCGCAGGCCCGGCGTCAGCGACCCGGTCTGGTCGGCGATGCCGATGGCCTTGGCGGCGTTGGAGGTGAACCAGCCGATGGCGTGTTCTTCCGAAATGTTCAGCCCGGCGCGCCGACCGGCCGACAGGGCGGCGGCGGCCTCCTGGTTCAGACGCTGGGTCAGTTCGGCGTCGTCGGAGTGGATGACCGCGCACGACCCCTGCGGCGCATCCACCAGGGCGGCGTTCTCCTCTATGGCGTCCAGTGCCTCCATCTTGAAGCCCCACCAGCCGGTCCACATGGCCGCGCAGACGCCCTCGGCGGCTAAGCGCGGCGCGATCTTGTAGGCCTCGGTCGCGTGGTGGAAGGTGGTGATGCGGTAGCCGAACTCCTTGGCCATATCCATCATCAGCGCCATTTCGTCGGCGCGGTAGCAATGGTTCTGGATCAGGATGGAGCCGTCCAGAACGCCCGCCAGGGTCTCGTTCTGCAGGTTGCGGGTGGGCGGCGTTCCCTCATGATTCTCCTGCCACTTGTCCCACTTGGCCTTGTATTCGCGCGCGGCGATGAAGGCGGCGCGATAGCCGGCCATATTGCCCATGCCGGTCGCGGGGCTCTGGTTGCGGCTCCCATAGACGCGCGACGGGTTCTCGCCGCAGGCCATCTTCAGCGTGTAGGGGGCGCCGGGGAACTTCATCCCCTGGCTGGTGATCGAGGGCACGTTGCGGATGGTCACGCCGCGCCCGCCGAACAGATTGGCCGAGCCGGGCAGGATGTGAAGCGTGGTCACGCCGCCCGCGCGCGCGGTGTTGAAGCCGGGATCCTGAGGCCACAGCGAATGTTCGGCCCAGACCTGGGCGGTGTTCGGATTGGTCGCCTCGTTGCCGTCGCTCATCCCCTGCACACCAGGCGAGGGATAGACGCCCAGGTGGCTGTGCACGTCGATGACGCCCGGCGTTACATAGCGCCCGCGCGCGTCCACGACCTTGTAGCCCGCAGGGACGGGGGTGGAGGCGTCGCCGACGGCGGCGATGCGGCCGTCCGTCACCACCACTACGCCGTTGTCGATCTTGCGGTCCGTGCCGGTCAGGACGGTGGCGCCGACCACGGCGAAGTTTTCGCGCGGCAGGGGCTGATAGGTCGAGGGATAGGGGTCCAGGGTCTTGGACGGGTCCAGCCCGGCCGCCAGGCTGGCGTCGCGCGCCGGGCGCGCCTGGGCCGTTTCCGGCTTGGCCTGGCCCGTGGTGGCGCAGGCCGACAGCCCCAGGGCCGCGCTTGCCAGCGCCGCGAGGCCGACGCCCCGCAGATGATGTCCGGTCATCGGAACCCCTCTATCCCATGCGACGCCGCCCGATGGCGCCCCTCCGGCGCGCATAGAAGGGTGTTTCGGTCTGGGGCGTCAAAAGGTTTCGGCGGGGCGCCGGGCGGCGCGGTCCTAGACGCCGGGAGCGGCGACGGCTAACGGCAGGCGCATGACCGCCGACCTGCCCCCCGAGGACGACAATCCCCATCTGGACCGCCCCCTGCGGTCCTTCGGCCGCATCAAGGCCCGTCCGATCAAGCCGCGTCAGGCGGCCCTGATGGAGACGCTGCTGCCCGCAATCGCCGTGCCGGACCCCAAGGCCGGGCCGCTGGATCCCAGGGCGATGATGCCGGGCGCGACCGAGGTCTGGCTGGAGATCGGCTTCGGCGGCGGCGAACATATGGCGGCCCAGGCGGCGACGCGGCCCGACGCCCTGGTCATCGGCTGCGAGCCCTTCCTGAACGGGGTGGCCTCGGCCCTGCGCCACGTCGAGGAAGGCGATCTGAAGAACGTCCGAATCCACGCCGACGATGCGCGCGACGTGGTGGACGCCCTGCCGGACGCCTCGGTCGACCGGGTGCTGATCCTGTTTCCCGACCCCTGGCACAAGGCGCGCCACAACAAGCGCCGCCTGTTGCAGGACGAGACGGCCCAGGCCTTCGCCCGCATCCTGAAACCGGGCGGGACGCTGCGCTTCGTCACCGACTGGCTGGACTACGCCGAATGGGCGCTGGAACGTCTGGAGCGCACGCCGGGGCTGGAGCGGATCGGCCCGTCTGATCAGGACTGGTTCGTCCCGCCCGCCGACCACGTCGTCACCCGCTATGAGGAAAAGAAGCTGGGCGACACGACGCCGGTCTTTCTGGAGTTCAGACGGGTCTGAACATAAGAGGGCTGACAAGCGGACGTGAAGCGCCTATATGCCCCCTCACATCGTTAGACCGGCGTCCAACGGCGTCGTTCCAAGCGGCGGCCCGGACGGACCGCCGCTTTTGTTTTGGATATTCGTCGCGTGCGCGCAAAGACCGCCCAGGACCGCCAGCTGCTGGAGCTGATCGACCCCATCGCCGAAAGCCTCGGCCTGGAGGTCGTGCGCGTGCGCCTGATGTCGGGCTCCAAGCGCCAGCGCCTGCAGATCATGGCCGAGCGCCCGTCCGATCACGACATCTCGGTCGAACAATGCGCCAAGCTGAGCCGTGCGGTGTCCGAGGTGTTCGACGCCGCCGACCCTGTCGCCGGCGAATATCTGCTGGAGGTCTCGTCGCCCGGCATCGACCGCCCTCTGACACGCCCCATCGACTTCGACCTGTTCGAGGGCGAGGAGGCGCGGCTGGAGACCGACCGGATGATCGAGGGCCGCAAGCGGTTCAAGGGCGTGCTGGCCGGCTATGAGGACGGCAATGTCCTGATCGACCTGGACGGCGAGGACGACACCGCCCTGATCCCCTTCGACTGGCTGGCCGACGCCAAGCTGGTTCTGACCGACGCCCTGATGAAACGGGGCGCCGCCATTCGCGCCGCGCGCGGCGAACCCGAAGACGACGGCCTGCCCGAGGGTGCGCCGGACCAAGCGACAACCGACACCAAGACCCCTTCTGAGGACAACGCCTGATGGCCGTCACCGGTATTTCCGCCAACCGCCTCGAACTGCTGCAGATCGCCGATGCGGTCGCCCGCGAGAAGAACATCGACCGCGAGATCGTGATCGAGGCCATCGAGGAGGCGATCCAGAAGGGCGCCAAGTCGCGTTACGGCGCCCACCACGACATCCGCGCCAAGATCGACCACAAGACCGGCGAACTGGCCCTGACCCGTCACGTCACCATCGTCGAGGACGACTGGATGCCGGAAGACGAGCTGGAAGAGTTCAACGACAGCGCCATGGTGCGCCTGAAGGACGCCCTGAAGCGCGACCCCGAGGCCGAGGTCGGCAAGGAATACGTCGAGAACCTGCCGCCGTTCGAATTCGGCCGCGTCCAGACCCAGATGGCCCGTCAGGTCGTGACCGGAAAGGTCCGCGAGGCCGAGCGCGCCAACCAGTACGAAGAGTTCAAGGATCGCGTCGGCGAGATCGTCAACGGCACGGTCAAGCGCGTCGAATACGGCAACACCATCGTCGACCTTGGCCGGGGCGAGGGCGTCATGCGCCGCGACCAGTCCATCCCGCGCGAAGTGTTCAACATCGGCGACCGCATCCGCACCTACATCTACGACGTCCGGCCCGAGGCCAAGGGCCCGCAGGTCATGCTGTCGCGCGCCCATCCGGGCTTCATGGCCAAGCTGTTCGCCCAGGAAGTGCCCGAAGTCTATGACGGCGTGATCGAGATCCGCGCCGCCGCCCGCGACGCCGGCTCGCGCGCCAAGATGGCCGTCCTGTCCAACGACAGCTCCATCGACCCCGTCGGCGCCTGCGTCGGCATGCGCGGCTCGCGCGTTCAGGCGGTCGTCGCCGAACTGCAGGGCGAGAAGATCGACATCATCCAGTGGAACCCGGACGAGCCGACCTTCATCGTCAACGCCCTGGCGCCGGCCGAAGTCTCCAAGGTCGTGCTGGACGAAGAAGCCGGCCGCGTCGAAGTGGTCGTGCCGGACGAGCAGCTGTCGCTGGCCATCGGCCGTCGCGGCCAGAACGTGCGCCTGGCCAGCCAGCTGACCGGCTGGCAGATCGACATCATCACCGAGGCGCAGGACTCCGAGCGTCGCCAGCGCGAATTCACCGAGCGGACCGCCCTGTTCCAGGAAGCCCTGGACGTGGACGAGGTCATCGCCCAACTGCTGGTGACGGAAGGCTTCGCCACGGTGGAAGACCTGGCCTATGTCGACGCCTATGAAGTCTCCGAGATCGAGGGCTTCGACGAGGAGACGGCCGAAGAGCTGCAGACCCGCGCCCGCGAGTTCCTGGACAAACAGGCCGCCGAACTGGACGCCAAGCGCGTCGAACTCGGCGTCGAGGACGCGGTTCTGGACGTGCCGGGCGTGACCCTGGCCATGGCCGTCGCCCTGGGCGAAGGCGGCGTGAAGACGGTCGAGGACTTGGCCGACCTGGCCACCGACGAGATTCGCGGCGGCTACGAAGTCCGGAACGGCGAACGGGTGAAGGTCCCGGGCGTTCTGGAAAGCTTCAACCTGGCCCAGGAAGACGCCGAGCTGCTGATCCTGCAAGCGCGCGTGGCCGCCGGATGGATCGACGCTTCGGAACTGCCGCAGCCCGAGCCGGAATACGAGGAAGACTACGCCGAGGGCGAATACGATCCGGACCAGGTGTTCGGCGACGCGCCCGCTGAAGATGCGGCCGAAGACGATGCGGAGGTCCTCGCCGAGGACTCCGAACCGTCGAACGCGTGATGGAGACCCTGGCCGTTCATGAGCTTGCGCGACGCAACGATCGATAGGGAACGCCGCGACCTGGTCAGCCACCAGGTCATGGACGAATCTCGTCTGATCCGTTTCGTCGCCGGGCCCGACGGCCAGGTGGTCCCCGACCTGGGGCGCAAGCTGCCCGGCCGCGGTCTGTGGGTCGAGGCCAGCCGCGCCTCGGTGGAGGCCGCGGTCAAGAAAAACGGCTTCACCCGGGCCGCCAAGACGCGGCTGATCGCCCCCGCCGACCTGGCCGACACGGTGGAGCGGCTGCTGGTCCGGCGTTGTCTGGACCAGCTGGGTCTTGCCCGGCGCGAAGGCGTGCTTATTTCTGGCTTCGAAAAATCCGCTGCGGCCCTGCGGTCCGGCAAGGCCGCCTGGGTGATCGAGGCCTCTGACGGAGCCTCTGACGGCCGTGGCAAAATCCTCGCATTGGCTCGCCATCAGACCGCCAAGGTCTGCGGCGCCTTTGCGGCGGACGATTTGAGTTTGGCCCTTGGGCTGGAAAATGCGATACACGCCGTCCTGCTTGCGGGCGGACGCGCTGATCGCTGGACCTTGGAGGTCGAACGACTGGCTGGATTTCGGCCGCTTCGCCCCCCTCACTGGGACATTTCCGGTGAAGCGGACGGAACGGCGGGAACGCTCCCCACAGGAGCGAACTGAGGATTTTGGCGGGCGCGGGCCTGTCTCCTGGCACGGAGACGGGCTCACGGCCGTTTATGGGTATCGAGACGACGGCGGGCTTTTCCGCCCCAAGTAAAGCGACCGGATGAGCGACGAAAACGACAAGACCAACCAAGGCCAGGGTTCGAACACCGGCGGAACGCCGTCCCAGACGGGACCACGCGCGCCGCTGAGCCTGAAGCCGCGCGCCGCGGGATCGGTTTCGACCGGCACCGTGAAGCAGAGCTTCAGCCACGGCCGTTCCAAGACGGTGGTGGTCGAGACCAAGCGCCGCGTCGGCGCCGGCGGGCCTCAGCGCCCGCAGGGCTTCGATGTCGCGCGTCCGCAGGCCGCCGCGCCCCAGGCGCCGCGTCCGCAGGCGCCGCGTTCGGCCCAGCCCGCCGGCGGCGCCCTTTCGCCCGAGGAACAGGAGGCCCGTCGCCGCGCCATCGCCCTGGCGACCCAGGCCAACGCCGAGCGCGAACGCGCCGCCGCCGCCGAAAAGGCCGCGCGCGAAGCCGCCGAGCGTGAACGCGCCGCCGCCACCGAACGGGCCGCCCAGGCCGCCCGCGACGAGGCCGCCGCCGCCAAGGCCGCAGCCGAGGCCGCCCGCGCCGAGGCCGCCAAACTGGCCGCCGCCGCGCCCGCCCCGGCCAAACCCGCGCCCAAGCCGGCCGCGCCCGTCGCTGCGGCACCGGTCGCGCCGACCCCGGCCGCGCCGACGCCCGCTCCCGCACGTCCGGCCGCCCCGACGCGTCCCGCCGTCAACTTCGGTCAACGCGCGCCCAAGCCCGGCAATCCGCAACGCGCCCCGGCCGAACGTCCCGCCTTCGGCGGCCGCTCGGCCCGCGAGCAGGCGATGGGCGGCGGCGAGCGCGCCTATTCGGACCGTCCGCAATCGAGCGAGCGTCCGCAGGGCGACCGTCCGCAAGGCGCGCGTCCCGGCCAGCGTCCGCAAGGCGCCAAGCCGGCCGAACCCGTCCGCTACTCGGCCCTGAACCCGCGTCCGGCGCCGGGCGCAGCCCGCACCGGCCCGCGCACCGGTCCCGGCGGTCGTCCGACCCCGAACGCCCCCCCGGCCCAGGCCGAGGTCGCCCGTCCCAGCCGCGCGCCCGGCGCCGGCTTCGGCCGTCCGGTCGGCCGCGACGACGATCGCGACAAGCGTTTCTCCGACGCCGGCAAGGCGGTCAGCCGCACGCGCGGCGAGCCCAAGCGCCGCGAAGGCCGCATGACCATCCAGTCGGTGGTCGGCGACGGCGACGCCGCCGAGCGGATGCGCTCGCTGGCCTCGGTCCGCCGCGCCCGCGAACGCGAGAAGGAAAAGCGCAAGGGCGGATCGACCGACGCGCCGAACCGTCCGCGCGAAGTGGTCATCCCCGACGTCATCACCGTACAGGAGCTGTCCAACCGGATGGCCGTGCGCGGTGTCGACATCATCAAATTCCTGATGCGTCAGGGCATGATGATGAAGATCAACGATGTGATCGATTCCGACACCGCCGAACTGGTGGCCGAGGAATTCGGCATGGCGGTCAAGCGCGTGTCGGAATCCGACGTTGAAACCGGCTTCATCGCCGAGGCCGACGACGAGGGCGCCACCGAGACGCGCGCCCCGGTCGTGGCCATCATGGGCCACGTCGACCACGGCAAGACCTCGCTTCTGGACGCCCTGCGCACCACCGACGTCGCGGGCGGCGAAGCCGGCGGCATCACCCAGCACATCGGCGCCTATCAGGTGCGTCTGGAAGACGGCCAGAAGGTCACCTTCCTGGACACGCCGGGCCACGCCGCCTTCTCGGCCATGCGGGCGCGCGGCGCCAATGTGACCGACATCGTGGTTCTGGTCGTCGCCGCCGACGACGGCGTCATGCCGCAGACCATCGAGGCCATCCAGCACGCCAAGGCCGCCGAGGCCCCGCTGATCGTCGCCGTCAACAAGATGGACAAGCCGGGCGCCACCTCGCAGAAGGTCGTCAACGAACTGCTGCAGTACGAGGTCATCGCCGAAAGCCTGGGCGGCGACACCCAGATCATCGAGGTGTCGGCCAAGGAACGGATGAACCTGGACGGCCTGTTGGAAGCCATCCTGGTCCAGGCCGAGGTCATGGACCTGCGCGCCAACGCCGATCGCTCGGCCGAGGGCGTGGTCATCGAGGCCAAGCTGGACAAGGGTCGCGGCCCGGTCGGCACCGTCCTGGTCAAGCGCGGTACGCTGAAGCGCGGCGACATCGTCGTGGCCGGCGGCTCGTGGGGCAAGGTTCGCGCCCTGCTGAACGAGCGCAACGAGCAGCTGACCGAAGCCGGTCCGTCGGTTCCGGTCGAGATCCTGGGTCTGGACGAGGCGCCGTCGCCCGGCGACGTCTTCGCCGTGGTGGAAACCGAGGCCCGCGCCCGCGAGCTGACCGAATACCGTCAGCGGGTGAAGCGCGAGAAGGCCCAGGTGTCGGGCGGCTCGGTCTCGCTGGTCGACATGATGGCCAAGCTGGGCTCCAAGAAGATCAGCGAGCTGCCGGTCGTCATCAAGTCCGACGTCCAGGGTTCGGGCGAAGCCATCGCGGCCTCGCTGGAGAAGATGGGCAACGACGAAGTCCGCGCCCGCATCGTCTATTCCGGCGCCGGCGGCATCACCGAGAGCGACGTCAACCTGGCCAAGTCGGCCGGGGCGCCGATCCTGGGATTCAATGTCCGTGCGTCGAAACAGGCGCGCGACCTGGCCGAACGCGAAGGCGTGGAGATCCGCTACTATTCGATCATCTACGACCTTCTGGACGACATGAAGGGCGTGCTGTCGGGCATGCTGGCGCCGCTGCAGCGGGAAACCTTCCTGGGCAACGCCCAGGTGCTGCAGGTGTTCGACATCTCCAAGATCGGCAAGATCGCCGGTTGCCGCGTCACCGAAGGCGTCGTGCGCAAGGGCGCCCGCGTCCGCATCATCCGCGACGACGTTGTGGTGCTGGAACTGGGCGTGCTCAACACGCTCAAACGCTTCAAGGACGAGGTCAACGAGGTGCCCTCGGGCCAGGAGTGCGGCATGCAGTTCCAGGGCTTCCAGGACATCAAGGAAGGCGACTACATCGAGTGCTTCACGGTCGAAGAGATCAAGCGCACCCTGGACTAAGGGTCTGCGCGAGGCGCGATGAAGGAGACAGGCCCGGAACTCAAGTTCCGGGCCTTTTTCGTGGGCTAAGCAACGGTTGAACCCGTGTCCGCGCCGGTGGTCGTTCGCGCTTCGCCAACGGACGGGCGCGGTCGTTGGCGAAGGCGAGGCGTCCGTTTCCGCAGAGGCGCTGGCGATCCGGCGGGGTCGGCGGCACGGTCGGGTCATCGAGGGCCGGTCGGCGGTCCTCATTCAGAACCGGACCCATCGCCATGAAGACCCTGTCCTCCGTTTTCGCCCCTGTCGCCGCCCTGGCTGTCGCCGCCGCCTTCGCTTCGCCCGTCTTGGCCGCCGACCTGACCCTGTCCTTCCCCACCGCCGCGTCTCAGGGCAAGATCATGGTCGCCGTTTTCGACAGCGCCGCCGCCTATGGCGGTCGGGGCCAGCCGGCCAAGGTCGCCCTTCTGGATGCGGCGGCGGGCGAGACCCACGTCACCTTCGACGGCCTGCCCGACGGCGACTATGCGGTACGCGCCTTCCACGACCTGAATGGCGACGGCAAGATGAACACCAATCCCTTCGGCATGCCGACCGAACCCTATGCCTTCTCCAACAATGCGGTGGGCAATATGGGGCCGGCGTCCTGGGATCGCGCCAAGTTCGCCGCCGCCGGCGCCACCGCTCAGACCATCGACCTGAAGTAAGTAGTGCGCCGTCGGAGCCCGACCATGACCCCTTCCCGCCGTTCCTTCCTGATGGGCGCCGCCGCCCTGTCCGCCGCCGTGGCCACGCCCGAAATGGTGCGCGCCGCCGCCGCCCTGGACGCCGCCGCCAGCGCGGACTGGGCCCTGGCCACCCGCGACGTCGAGGGCGACACCCCGCGTCAGGCCATGCGCCTGATCCATGGCCGGGCGCCCCGGGGGCTCGAAGGCGCCCTCTATCGCAACGGTCCGGCCAAGTTCCGGCGACCGGGCGGCTCGGCCACCCACTGGTTCGACGGCGACGGCATGATGCGCGCCTTCCGTATCCGGGACGGTCAGGCGACGCTGGAGGCCCGGTTCGCCGACACGCCCAAACGTCGCACCGAAACCGAACTGGACGCCGTGGTCACGCCCGGCTTCGGCACCAGAGGCGACGCGCGCGCCCGCATCGGGTCGAACGACGACGCCAACGCCGCCAACACCGCCGTCATGGCGGCCGGCGACAAGATCTGGGCCCTGTGGGAGGCCGGTTCGCCCCTGGCGATGGAGGCGTCGGACCTGTCGACGAAAGGCTTCGTCACCCTGCGCGACGATCTGAAGGGGATGCCGTTTCAGGCCCATCCGCGCTACGCCCCCGACGGTACGATCTGGAACGTGGGCACGGCCGGCGGCCAGGCCGTGATCTGGCGGCTGAACCCCGACCGCAGCCTGAACGACGCCCAGGTCGTGCCGCTGCCGCGCGCCAGCTATATGCACGACTTCACCGCCACAGACCGGCATCTGATCCTGGTGCTGCAGCCCTGGGTGTTCGAAGGCCACGCCATGCCGGTCGTCTCGGCCCTGCACTGGCGGCCCGAGATGGGCACGCAGGTCCTGGTGCTGGACAAGGCCGACCTGTCGCAACGCCGGCTCTACGGTCTGCCGGCCTTCTTCCACTTCCATCTGGGCGACGCCTGGGCCGAGCGGGACGGAACGATCCGTTTCGACGTGGCCGCCAGCAGCGATCCGCGCTTCGCGGTGGACGGCGCCAAGGTGCTGGTCGACGGGCGCGGGGTCGTGCCGGGCGATCCAGCCAGACTGGCCCTTGTGACCCTGCATCCCGACGGCCGCACCGAGATGGTCTCCAGCGAGGTGGTCGGCGAATTCCCCAAGGCCGACCCGCGCCGCGCGGGCCTGAAGCGCCGCCTGACCGCACATACCTGGGGCGAGACGCGCGGTCGCCCCCTGCCGACCGGCCTGGCCGTGCACGACTGGGACAAGGGCCGGTCGAACGCCTTCGAATTCGGCGTCCATCAGGTGGTTGAAGAGGCCGTCTTCGTGCCCAAGCCCGGCGCTGCGGCCGAGGATCAGGCCTGGCTGGTCGGCCCCTCTGTCAATCTGAAGGATGGCCGCACCGAACTGCACGTCTTCGACGTGGCGCGCATATCGGACGGGCCTGTGGCGACCTGGCAGGCCGAGGTGGCCCTGCCGGCGGGTTTCCACGGCGCCTGGGTCGGCTGAACGGGCCTGAAAGCCCCCCGGGCACGGCGTTTGCGGGCCTTCACGGTTCGACAAGGCTGACGTGCCAAGGTGACACCATGACCCCCGTCCAGACCCCCGCCGATCTGAAGCCCATCACGGCCCTGCGTTTCGGCGCGGCCATCTGGGTCGCCGTCTACACCTTCTGGGAAAACCTGGCCGGCGCGGGCCAGTCCGGCCTGGTGTCCAAAGGGTATCTGGGCGTCGAACTGTTCTTCGTCCTGTCGGGCTTCATTCTCAGCCACGTCTATCTGCAGTCGGCGGGCGAGAAGCGTTTCTCGTATCGCAGCTTCCTGTGGGCGCGGGTGGCGCGGGTCTATCCCTTGCATGTCGCCACCCTGATCGGGGTGGGTCTCCTGGCGGCGGCGGCCCTGATCGCGGGGATGAGCGTGGACGCCAATGTCCTGTCCTGGGCCTCGTTGCCGGCCAATCTTATGATGGTCCACGCCTGGGGCCTGGCGCCGGTGGCGGGCTGGAACCATCCGTCGTGGTCGATCTCGGCGGAGTGGTTCGCCTATCTGTGCTTTCCCCTGTTCGCCTTCGTCTTCTGGCGTCTGCGCGAAAAGCCCGTCGCGGCCGTGATCGGCGCGGCGGCCTTTCTGGCGGTGCTTTATTTCGTATTCGAGCAGACGGCGGGCTTTCCCCTGACCGAGGCCACCATCCGCTGGGGCGCGCTCAGGATCGTGCCCTGCTTCGCCCTGGGGTGCGCCCTCTACCTCGTCTATCGCAAGGCCCCGCTGAAGGCGCCCTGGACCTGTTCGGCGATCAGTTTCGGCCTGATGGTGCTCAGCGCCGCCTTGGGTTTGTGGGACGGGATCACCGTGCTGCTGGCCGGCGCCCTGATCCTGTCGCTGGCCTCGCTGCCGAACCAGCGCGCCGGTTGGCTGGCTTCGCGCCCGGCGGTCTACCTGGGTGAGATCAGCTACTCCGTCTATATGGTCTGCGTGCCGTGGAAGCTGCTGGCCGTCGGCCTGGCCGCCAAGCTGACGGACGCGCCGGACAAGCAGCTTCAAATTTTCGTGTGGTTGGCCATCCTGGCCCTGCTGCCCGTCGTGGCGGCCGTGTCCTATCACCTGATCGAACACCCGGCGCGCAAGGCTTTGCGCACGCTCGGCGCCCATAAGCGCAAGGTTTCAGACACGAATATGAAGCACGGCGATATGCCGAAACAACTTGCTACAGGGCGTGAACCCGTGGCCTAAAGGAGGTTCCTTAGGCAGGTCGGGAAACCCTAAGCATGTCGAAACGGCTGAAAGCCGCCGCGGTTGCGGCGACCCTCGGTTTTTTTGCATTGGGCGTCACGCCCGCTTCCGCAAAGGCTGACGAGCCGTATTGGCAATGCGTGACCTTCGCCCGCATGTTCTCGGGCATTAATATCTTCGGCGACGCCTGGACCTGGTGGCGCCAGGCCACCGCCAACTTCCGCACCGGCAAGGCGCCTGAAACCGGCTCCGTCCTGGTGTTCCGCCCCGAGGGCCGCATGAGCCGGGGCCATGTCGCCGTCGTTTCCGACATCCTGACCGACCGCGTCGTGCGCGTGACCCACGCCAACTGGGGCGGCAGCCGCGGCAAGGTCGAGGAGAACGTCACCGTCGTCGACGTCTCGCCCGCCAACGACTGGTCGCAGGTCAAGGTCTGGTACAATCCGATCAACGGCCTGGGCACCACGGTCTATCCGACGTACGGCTTCATCTACAAAGGCGCCCGCGACGCCTTCGACGCCGGCCGCCAGATCGCCGCCAACGCGACCGGCCAAGGCCAGCACTAAGACCACACGTCTCGCCCCCGCCGGCTTGCGCCGCGGGGGTTCGCGCGCGATAGGCGGCGTATGACCCAATCCAGCGACATGACCTACGCCGGCTATCTGGCGTTGGACGACCTGCTTTCGGCGCAACATCCGCTGTCGGACCAGCATGACGAGATGCTGTTCGTCATCATCCACCAGACCAAGGAACTGTGGCTCAAACAGATGCTGCACGAGGTGGCGCTGGCCCAGACCCTGGTCCGCGGCGGCGATCTGGTGCCCGCCTACAAGAGCCTGGCGCGGGTCAGCCGCATCCAGGCGGTGATGACCCAGAGCTGGGACATCCTGTCGACCATGACGCCGGCGGACTATCTGCGGTTCCGAGGCGTGCTGGGATCGTCGTCCGGCTTCCAGAGCGACCAGTTCCGGCGGTTCGAGGCCATGCTGGGCCTGAAGGACGCCAGCTTCCTGAAGTTCCATGTCGAACGCCCGGCCGCCCATGCCGCGCTTGAGGCCGCCATCGCCGCGCCCAGCCTGTACGACGACGCCCTGGCCCAGCTGGCGATCGCCGGCCTGCCCGTGCCGGTCGCCGTGCTGGATCGCGACGTGACCCAGCCCTATGAACCGTCCGAAGCCGTGGAGGCCGCCTGGCTGGAGGTCTATCGCGACACGGAACGCTGGTGGGCCCTGTATCAGCTGGCGGAGAAGCTGGTCGATCTGGACGACGCGCTTCTGACCTGGCGGCACAAGCATGTCGTGACGGTCGAACGGATCATCGGCCGCCGACGCGGCACCGGCGGCACCGAGGGGGCGGCCTATCTGGCCTCGACCCTGACCAAGCGCTGCTTTCCCGAACTGTGGTCCCTGCGCACCAAACTTTGATGTCGCAGGGCGGCAACCAAAGCCGCCGCCCGCCCATTTCGCCATCGACCGCAATTGCGGAAGGAATGGACGAGATGAGCAATCCCAACGCCCACGACATCAAGGTTTTGAACGGCCTAATCGAAACGACGCTGGACAGCGCCGACGGATATCGCGAGGCCGCCGAACAGACGGACGACGCCCACTATCGCACCCTGTTCCAGCGTCGCGCCGCCGAGCGTCAGCAGATCGCCGATGACCTGTCGGCCGCCGTGCGGGGTCTGGGCGGCGACCCGGAATCCGACGGCTCCATCCTGGCGAAGGCGCACCGCGCCTTTCTTGACGTGAAACACGCCCTGCTGCGCAACGACGACTCCGTCGTAGGGTCGATCAACGCGGGCGAGAGCTTCATCACCGCCAAATACGACAAGGCCCTGGAGGACGGCGGCATCTCGGCCACCACCCGCGAGACCATCCGTCGGGCCCATGCCGCCGTAAAGGCCGAGCACGATCAGATGGAGGCCCTGAAACACAGTCTGGAAGGCCAGCGCACCGAGGCCAATCCCCTCTTCCCGCACTGATCGCACCTCAGGCATGAAAAAGGCCCCCGCGTCACCGCCGGGGCCTTGGTCGTTTCGGCAGGAGCCCGAAGCCTTAGGCTTCGTCGCCGCCCTTGTCGGCCGAGCCGGTTTCCGGAACCACGGCGCCCTTGGCCGGGCGGACCGTCTGGCGCTCGGCGATACGCGCCGACTTGCCGCGACGATCACGCAGATAATAGAGCTTGGCGCGACGCACGACGCCGCGGCGCTTCACTTCGATGGACTCGACGTTCGGCGACAGAATGGGGAATTTGCGCTCGACGCCTTCGCCGAACGAGATCTTGCGGACGGTGAAGGTCTCGTTCACGCCGCCGCCGTCGCGGGCGATGCAGACGCCTTCGAAGGCCTGAACGCGCTCGCGCTCGCCTTCCTTGATCTTCACGTTGACGCGCAGGGTGTCGCCGGGTTGGAATTCCGGGATCTTGCGCTCGCCCAGAACGCGGGCTTTTTCTTCAGCTTCCAGCTGTTGAACGATGTTCATGTCATTTCTCCTCGAGCTTTGCGCTCTTTACCTGTGAGTTGGCGAGATGCGCCTGCCAGAGGTCCGGCCGCCGCTCCCGCGTCGTTTGCTCCCGTTGCGCCTGACGCCATTGGTCGACCTTCTTGTGGTCGCCCGACAGCAGCACCTCGGGTATCTCCAGTCCCTCGAACGTCCGCGGTCGCGTGTACTGCGGGTGTTCCAGAAGCCCGTCCTCGAAGCTCTCGGACGACAGGCTGTCGCCTGAACCGAGCACGCCGGGGATCAGTCTTACGCACGCCTCGATCACGACCATCGCCGCCGCCTCGCCACCGGCGAGAACCGCGTCTCCGACCGAGACCTCCTCGAACCCGCGTGCGTCGAGCACCCGCTGGTCCACCCCCTCGAAACGGCCGCACAGCACGACGATCCCGTCGACCTTCGCCCATTCCCTGACGCGCGCCTGGGTCAGGGGCCTGCCCCTGGCGCTCATGTACAAAAGCGGCCGTCTTGGTCCCGGCAGGCTATCGACCGCCCGAGCCACCACGTCCGCCTTAAGCACAGCTCCCGGCCCGCCACCCGCAGGGGTGTCGTCCAGGAAGCCGCGCGTATCTGTGGAAAAGGCGCGGATGTCAACCGTTTCCAGGCTCCACAGCCCCTTCTCGCGCCAGGCCGTGCCGATCAGCGACACACCGAGCGAGCCCGGAAAGGCCTCTGGGAACATGGTCAGGACGGTCGCGGTGAAGGGCATGGCGGCGGCTCATACACCAAAGCCCCGCCGCCCGCGAGGCGAGGCGGTCGTCGAACGCGGGTCCAGAAGGTCGAAGACGCTTCGTGCCACACCGTCCCTGCAACCAAGGTCAAGCTTGGGCGTTCGGACAAAGCTTGACCATAAGGAGGTTCATCATGCGCAAGATCATCGCCTTCTCGCTCGTCGCCGCCGCCCTGGCGGTCTCGGCCTGCAACACCATCGCCGGCGTCGGCCGCGACGTGTCGGCGGCCGGTTCGGCCGTGACCCAGGGCGCCAACGACGCCAAACGCTGAAGCGGGCTCGGGGGAACGAGGGGGTGACGCGCCTTCTCGTTTCCGTCGCAGGACGGTGCTAGCCTGATCCCGCAATCCGAAGGAGATGGATCATGGGCATGCTGGACAATGTGCTGAACGGCCTGGGCGGCGATGCGGCCGGCGGCGTCGGCGACCTTCTGCGAGGCCAGGGCGGCGTCGGCGGTCTGGTGGAGAAGTTCAACCAGGCGGGCCTGGCCGACGTGGTCGGCTCCTGGATTGGGACCGGCGCCAACGCCAATATTTCGGCCGAGCAGATCACCGCCGTGATCGGTCACGGCCCCTTGGCCGACATCGCCGCCAAGATGGGCGTCACGCCCCAGCAGGCGGGAGAGACCCTGGCGGGCCTGCTGCCCGAAGCCATCGACCGCCTGACGCCCGGCGGACAGCTGAACGGCGCCGACGACCTGCTGGGCAAGCTGCCCGGCGGCCTGGGCGACATGATCGGCGGCTTTCTGAAACGCTGAGGCTTCAGGAGGGCTGGCCCTCGGTCGCCGCGATGGCCGGGTCGACGTCCTCCTCCGCCTTTCGGCGTGCTTCCAGCGCGGTCTGTTTGCCGGCCACCACGAAGGCCAGGACAATGGCGAACAGCCCGATGACGACCGAGTAGAGGAAGAAGACGACATAGCCCGCGCCCAGGGCGGCCGGGCTGACGCCGCTGGTCGCTGCGCCGGTCGCCAGCGACCCCTCCGGCAGGCGCGCGAACAGGCCTCTCAGGCCCGCGAACGGCCCCCCGCCCTCGGCGGCCCGGGCTGCCGCCTCGACGATACGGCCCGACTGGGAGGCGATCAGCTTGCCGGGCAAGGCATAGAGCGAACTGAACAGGGCGTACTGCGTCGCAGTGAAGCCGATCGACGTCAGGCTGGACATATAGGCGATCAGGGCCGTGCCGGCGTAGCCGGTGGCGACGTTGTCCACCCCGATAGCCACGGTCAGGGCCGACAGATTGGGCCCCTGGGTCGCCAGCCAGGCGAAGACCAGGTTGGACACCGGGCTCATGAAGGCGCCGATGACCATGGTGCGGATCAGGCCTAGCCGGGCCACCGACCACCCGCCGACGAAGATGCCCAGCGAGGTCATCACCACGCCAAACACCTTTCGCACCTCGGCCAGCTCGGTCTTGGAGAAACCGAGGTCCAGGTAGAAGGGATTCATGATGTTCAGCACGAAGTCGGCCAGGCGATAGACGCAGATCAGGGCCAGGATCAGGGTCGCGACGCCCGCGAACCGCTTATAGAAATCGGCCAGCGGCGCGCCGAAAGAGCCCGCCAGATAGGCGCCGGGTCGTGTCTTCACGCCGGGAATGGGCCAGCAGGCCAGCACCATCAGCGCCAAGCCGCCGAACACCGCCAGCACCTGCAGATAGACCCCGCCCGGTTTCGCCGCCCAGGCCTGCGTGATCGCGGCCTTACCCTCTGCGCTCAGACCGAACAGGCCCAGCAGGCCGTTCAGCGGATCGGCCTGCGCCGTCAAACCCGAGCCCACCACCATCGCGGCGGCGATTATGACCACCAGCCGGGCGATCCATTCCAGCACTTCGAGACGGGGCCGCGACGGAATGCCCGTGACCGGAATGGGCCGGATCACATGCGCCTTCTCGCGTGGCGCGAACAGCACTCCGGCGACGCCGAAGCCCATCAGCGCGGCCATCACTGCATAGGACAGGTTCCAGTTATAAAGGTCGGCCAGAACCAGGGGCACGGCGCCGGCGACGATCTGGGCGACGCGATAGCCCAACTGATAGCTGGCGGCCATGGCGCCGTGGCGCGTGTCGTCCGCCGCCTCGATACGCCAGGCGTCGATGACGATGTCCTGTGTGGCGCCGAAGAAACCGACCAGAACAGCGAACATTGCAACCTGCGGCAAGGCGGTCGCGGGGTTGAGGCCTGAGATCGACCACAGGCCGAAGATGACGACGGCCTGGGTGACCAGCATCCATGATCGGCGGTGGCCCAGATATTTGGTCAGTAGGGGAATGTGGGTCCGATCGATCAGCGGCGCCCAGACGAACTTCAGCGAATAGGACAGGGTCGCCAGGGCGAAGAAGCCGATCATCGCCAGAGACAGGCCGCTCTCGCGCAGCCAGGCCGAAAGCGTGTCAAAGATCAGAAGATTGGGCAGGCCCGCCGAAAAGCCCAGCAGCAGCATGATGAAGACGCGACGCTCGCCATAGACGGCCAGACCTCCGAAGCGGCTCGCGGACTTGCCTCCCGCAGGGACGGCGGCGGAGGACGAGGCTTTGTCGGTCATGAAACGCTCCGGCGGCGGCCGGAACGCGGACGCCTGAATCTCAGCCGACCTTGGCGCGGATGTCGCCCTTCGTCCAGCGGGTCAGGGCGGCGCGCAGCGAGGCGGCGTCCAGCGGCTTGGTCAGATGGTCGTTCATGCCGGCTTCCAGACAGGCGCGGCGGTCCTCGGCGAAGGCGTTTGCGGTCAGGGCGACGATGGGGGTGGCGTCGCCCCCGGCGCGGATCGCGCGGGCGGCGGCCGGGCCGTCCATGCCGGGCATCCGCATGTCCATGAAGACCAGATCGTAGCGCGCGCGCTGCAACGCCTCCACGGCCTCGGCGCCGGTGGCGGCGGTTTCGACGACGCAGCCTTCGCGGCGCAGCAGGGTGCGCGCCAGGAGGGCGCCGACCGGATTATCCTCGACCAGCAGCACACGCGCCCCTGCGAATTGGATGGGTGCGACGCGGTCGTCCTCGGGCGGGGCGGATGCTAGCGCACGGGGCGGCTGGCCTCCCGCTTCGGCGACAGTCCCGGCGGATCCCGCGGCGGCAAGCACGCGTTCGACCAGAGAGGCGCGGCGCAACGGCTTGATCAGATAGCCGTGGAAACCGGCGGCGCGATAGCGCGGGATCAGGTCGCGCTCGGACGGTTTCAACAGGACGATGGCGCGGCCCGTCTCGGGCGCGGCGGCCAACAGCTCGGCCTGGGCGTCGCCGGGCGCCGTTGCATGATCGACCAGGACGACCGGCGCGACGCGCGCGACCCGTCCGCCGGACGCCGCGATCTGGGCGGTCGCGGCCGACAGGACGAAGGGATCGGTTGCTTGGACGGCGACGCTTCGTCCCCGCAGAGCGTCGCGGGTCGCGTCCCTGGCGTTCGCATCCTTGGGGTCGGCGACGGCCTGAAAGGCGGCTTCGAAGCGGAAGCGCACACCCTTGCCCGAATTCCGTCCCCGGTGGCCGGCCGGCAGGTCTTCGACCTTGACGATCCCGCCCATGGCGGCGGCCAGTTTGCGCACCACCGCCAGCCCCAGGCCGGCGCCGTCGTGGCGGGCGGCGTCGGAGGAATCGGCGTGGCCGAACTCCTCGAATATCCGATTGCGGGCCTCAGGCGGGACGCCGGGGCCGGTGTCGTCGACGAGGAAGGCCAGGCGGGGCCGGTCGGGATCGGCGTCGCCCTCTGCTTCGGCGCGTTCGATGGCGATGCGGACACCACCGGCCTCGGTGAACTTCACCGCGTTTCCAGCCAGGTTGAACAGGACCTGCCGCAGCCTGCCCTCATCTGCCAGGATATGGGGCGTGTCCGGGGCTACCGACCAGACGATCTCCAGCCCCTTGTCGTGGGCGCGGGGACTGAGCAGTTCGGCGACGCCCCGCGCCAGACCCTCCAGATCGACAGGCGCCAGATCGAACTCCAGCGCGTCAGCTTCCAGCCTGGCGTAGTCCAGCAGGTCGTTGACCAGGCCCAGCAGATGTTCGGCCGACTGACGCGCGTTTTCGGCATAGGCGCGCTGGGCGCCGTCCAGCCGTGTGCGCTGCAACAGGTTGATCATGCCGATGACGCCGTTCAGGGGCGTGCGCATCTCGTGGCTCATCAGACGCAGGAACTGCTGAGCGGGGTCGGCCGTCGGGACCGTTTCCTGCGACGCCGTCTGCTCTTCGATCCGTTTCGCCGCGCGTCGCGCCATGCCGCCTGCCTCCGTCTTGGGTGCAGTCTAGGACGGCGGGGGTTAAGGATTGGTCCTGTCCGCCGGATCGAAACGGGAATCAGGTGTGGAGGAAGGGGGTCTGCGGCGGCCCGGCCTCGCCCAGGCCGAAGGCGCCGCCGCGCGCGGCGGCGCGGCGGTCGAACTCGGCCTGGGCGCCGACGGTGGTGCGGCGATAGATCAGGGCCTCCGCCACATGACGGCGCAGCACGCCGGTCGCGCCGTCCAGATCGGCGATGGTGCGCGCCAGACGCAAGGTGCGGGTCCAGCCGCGCGCCGTCAGACCCCCGGCCTCTCCGGCGCGCATCAGCAGCATCCGCCCGGCCTCGTCCGGCGTGGCGAACCGGTCCAGGGCCGCGCCGCCGATACGGGCATTCAGACCTTGTGACGCTTCCAGCCCCGCCTCTCGCGCCCGATCCTCCTGCAGGGCGCGGGCCTGGGCGACGCGCGCCCTGGCCTCGGCCGTGCCCTCGGCCGGCGGCGGCAGGGTCATGTCGGCGGCGGTGACGGGCGGCGTCTCCACCGTCAGGTCGATGCGGTCGAACATCGGCCCCGACACCCGATTCTGATAGTCGCGCTGGCAGCGGGGCGCCTTGCCGCAGGCCCCGCGTCCGGCCCCGCCCAGGCCGCAACGGCACGGGTTCATGGCCGCCACCAGCTGGAACCGCGCCGGATAGCGGACATGGGCGTTGGCGCGGGCCACCACGATCTCTCCGGTTTCCAGCGGCGCGTGCAGGGAATCCAGCGCCTGGGCCGAATATTCGGGCAGTTCGTCCAGGAACAGCACGCCATTGTGGGCCAGGGACGCCTCGCCCGGCTTGGCGCGCAGCCCCCCGCCGGTCAGGGCCGCCATGGAAGCTGAATGGTGCGGGCTGCGGAACGGCCGGTCGCGCGTCAGGGCGCCGCGCTCGATCAGGCCGGCGATCGACCAGACCATGGAGGTCTCCAACAGCTCCTGCGACGTCAGGGGCGGCAACAGGCCCGGCAGGCGCTGCGCCATCATCGACTTGCCCGAGCCTGGCGGCCCGATGAAAAGCAGGTTGTGACCCCCGGCCGCCGCGATCTCCAGCGCCCGCTTGGCGCCCTCCTGCCCCTTGACGTCGCGCAGGTCGGGCACGGCGCCGCCGTCGGCCAGGGGGCCCGGCTCGGGCGCGCGCAGCACCTGCGTTCCCTTGAAATGGTTGACCAGGCCGATCAGCGACCGCGGAGCCAGGATGCGCGCGCCGCCCGCCCAGGCGGCCTCCGGCCCGGTCGCCTCGGGGCAGATCAGGCCCAGGCCCATGGCGTCGGCGGCGACGGCGGCGGGCAGGGCGCCGCCCACCCGCGCGATCTGTCCGTCCAGACCCAGTTCGCCGATGGCGGCCCAGCCGTCCAGGGCGTCGGGCGCGATCACCCCCATGGCCGCCATCAGGGCCAAGGCGATGGGCAGGTCGAAATGGCTGCCCTCCTTGGGCAGGTCGGCGGGCGCCAGATTGGCGATGATCCGTTTGGCCGGCAGGGCCAGGCCGATGCCGGCGAAGGCACCGCGCACCCGTTCCTTGCTTTCGGCCACCGCCTTGTCCGGCAGGCCGACGATGTTGAACACGGTCGGGCCGTCGCTGCCGACCAGTTGGACCTCCACGTCGACGCGCCGGGCGTCCACCCCATCGAAGGCGACCGTGACGACCCGCGCGACCATATGTTCCCTCCGCCGTAGCGAAGGAACAAAACACGAACCGAAATCTAATTCAAGTCGTGTTCACGCAACCTGAGCGGAACGCTTCCTTTCCATCACGTCCCACATCACGGCCGTGGCGTCGATGCCGGTGAACTGTTTCAGCTGCTGGGCGCCGGTGGGCGAGGTGACGTTGATCTCGGTCATCCAGTCGCCGATCACGTCGATGCCGACGAAGATCAGGCCGCGCGCCTTCAACGTCGGACCGATGGCGGCGCAGATTTCCAGATCGCGCGGGGTCAGCTCGACCGGCGCAGCCGTGCCGCCGACGCGCAGGTTGGAACGGACCTGATCCTTGGCCGGAATGCGGTTGATGGCGCCCACGGGTTCGCCATCGACCAGCAGGATGCGCTTGTCGCCCCTGGACACGGCGGGCAGGAATTTCTGGATCACCAAGGGATCGCGGGACCCGGCGGCGTGAATCTCGATCAGGGCGTCCAGGTTCGGGTCGTCCGCCTTCAGCCGCACCACGCCCGAACCGGCGGCGCCGTGCAGGGGTTTCAGCACCACCTCGCCGTGACGACGGTGGAAATCGTTCAGCTGGACGGGATCGGAAGTGATCAGCGTCGGCGGCGTCAGGTCGGGAAAGCGCGTGACCAACAGCTTTTCGGGCGCCGAACGCACTTCGGCCGGGTCATTGACCACCAGGGTGTGCGGATGGACGGTCTCCAGCAGATAGGTGGCGGTGACATAGGCCATGTCGAACGGCGGGTCCTGGCGCATCAGGATCACGTCCACGTCGCGGCCCAGGTCCAGCCGCACCTCCTCGCCGAAGGTCACATGGTCGCCGACCACGCGCCGCAGCGTCACGGGCCGGGCGCGGCAATACAGGCGGCTTTCCTCCAGCGCCAGGGTGCGGAAATCATAGACCCACAGCCGGTGTCCGCGCGCCTGGGCCGTCTCGGCCATCAGGAAGGTGGTGTCCGAGACGATGTTCACCGCCTCGATCGGGTCCATCTGGATGGCGACTCTGAGGGTCATTTTTGTTTGGGCCTATCGCGCGTCGCGCTGCTTGAGGCCCGGTGGGCGCGCTGCGCCGTGGGCCGGTGGAGATTGGGGGCGGCGGCGGCGGTCAGTCCAGTTGACGCGCTTCCTCCACCAGCATGATCGGCACGCCTTCGCGGATCGGATAGGCCAGCTTGGCGCCGGCCGAGACCAGTTCGCCCGCCTCGCGGTCATACGTCAGCTTGCCGCGCGTGACGGGACAGACCAGCACCTCCAGCAGGCGGGGGTCGACGGAGACGGGGGTGTTGAAGGCGTCGCTCATTTTTGTTGGCCTATCGCGCTGGCGCTACTTGGGGCCGTTGTAGGGGGCGGCGGCGCATCGCGCTACTGCATGGACGGAGCGTCGCCGTCGCCGGCGTCGGCGGCGTCGATGCGCAGCAGGGCCGTCAGGGCCTGGGCGCGGTCCATCAGGCCGTGCGCCTCCAGAAGCGCCTGTTTCTCGGCCGGCTCGAACGGCAGGGCCATGGACAGGCTGTTGACCAGCGCCTCCATCGGTGCGCTCTCGGCCGTGTCCCAGTCGATATCCATCGACCGATGGGCCAGATAGCCGCGCAGGGCGTCCAGGAAGCCGTCGCGGTCGAAGTCGGGCTCCTCGGCCGGAGAGGTCAGGTCCGCAGCGTAATCCTCGAACGCGGCGCGCACCTGGCGATAGGGCGACTTGGACGGCAGTTCGGCGGCGATGCGAAAGCGCGAAATCCCCGTCAGGGTGATCAGATAGCGGCCGTCGGACGTCTCGGCGAAACTGGTGATGCGCCCAGCGCAGCCGACCGGCGACAGGCCCGGCAGGGCGCGCGTTCCCCCCATCGGCTGGACCAGGCCGATCAGCCGGTCGCCCGCCATGGCGTCGTCCACCATGTTCAGATAGCGCGGCTCGAACACGTTCAGAGGCAGCTGGCCGCGCGCCAGCAGGATGACCCCCGACAGCGGAAAGACCGGGATCACCTGCGGAAGATCCGAGGCTTTCACATAGGCTTGCGGCATCGGGCTCCTTCCGGCCTATCGACCTTCGCGCTTCCTACGAGAACAGGATCGACGACAGGCGCCGGCGTCCGTCCTTGGACACGTCGGAACTCAGGCCCGCCGCCTCGAAGATGACCAGCAGCTGCTTGCGGGCCGCCTGATCGTTCCACTCGCGGTCGGCCTGGATGATGGCCAGCAGATTGTCGACCGCACCCTTGAAGTCGCCGGCCGCGCTCTGGGCTTCGGCTAAGTCGAAACGGGCCTGATGGTCGTTCGGATCGGCGGCGACCTTTGCCTCCAGTTCGGCCGAGGCGCCGGCCAAATCGCCAGAGGGCGCCTTGGACGCGAGGGCCAGCTGGGCGCGCACGCTCTGGACCATCGGCTCCTTGGAATCCTGGGGCGCCATGGCGATGGTCTGGGCCGCCTGTTCGGGGTCGCCGCCCGCCAGATAGACCCGCGCCATGCCGGCGATGGCCTTTTCGTTTTCGGGCTCGATCGACAGGACGTGGGCGAAGGCCTGAGCGGCGCCGCCGAAGTCGTTCAGGCCCAGCGATTCCTCGCCCAGCTCCAGAAGCTGCGCCGTCTCGGTCGAGCCCCCCTGACCGCCGGTCAGCTTGTCGATGAAGGCCTTGATCTGGCTGTCGGGGATGGCACCCTGGAAGCCGTCGACCGGCTGGCCGTTGACGAAGGCGTAGACGGTGGGGATCGACTGCACCCGCAGCTGGCCCGCATAGGCCGGGTTGGCGTCCACATCGATCTTGACCATCTTCACCACCCCCTTGGCGGCGCGCACGGCCTTCTCCAGCGCCGGGCCCAGGGTCCGGCACGGCCCGCACCAGGTCGCCCAGAAGTCGACGATGACCGGCTGGTGTTTCGAGGCCTCGATCACATCGGTCATGAAGGAGGCGTCCGTGCCTTCCTTGATCAGATCGTCGGGTGTGTTGAGCGTCGGGTCGGCGAAGGTCATGGCGGCGTCCGTAAGGCGGCTGTCGTGTTCAACGGCTCAGATGGCGTCGGGATGCCTCGGCATCAAGCGGCGATGCGGTCGCGGCGGATTTTCGGACAGCCGAAAATTTGAGTCCGAAGTGGCCGATCAGTCCCGAATTCCGAACCCACAGCGTCCGGTTGTTCGTTCTAAACGGGGGAATGCGCTGATCGTCAAGCGGCCGTCGCGAGCGCAGGTATGGAAAGCAGAGCAAGCTCCGGCTAGTCTTGGCTCATGGATCAGGAATCGCTTTCAAGCGAAGAGAGAATGAAAAAGCTCGCCAAGGCTTTGAGGGAGGCAGAGCACAGAATCATTTCTCCGACGCCTTCACCGCCAGTTGCACCGGAGCGTCATGCGCCGGCGCAACTCGGTCCCAAGACACGGCTTACGATCAAGGTGATGGTATGGTGCTTTAGACTGTTCTGGCTGGTCTGGATCGCGCTAGTGTTGGTCACCAGTCCGCCGCGTCAGATCAGCGACCTGTTCGTGACGCCGCTCTCGGCGTTCGTGTGCTGGCTGATTTTTCAGTTTCACAAAGCGATCATTGTCGGCGCGGCCGGGCGATTGTCCCGTCGAACCTAATCCTGAGACGGGCTAGCGTTGTCGTCCGAAACCGAGAACGCCCCGAAATCCACCACCACCGGCTCGCGCCCCAGCAACGCTAGAACCCGCCGAAACGCCGCCTGGTCCAGCGCCGTCGTCGCCGTATTGGTCAGGGGGTGGAAGTTGACGACAGCGGCGTCCCACAGGCGGCGGTCCAGCACGAAGGTCACACGGCGGTCGGTATCGTTGATCAGGCCCAGCGCCGTCACCGAGCCGGGGCGGACGCCCAGCGTTTCCCACATCAGGGCTTCGGCGCCGAACGATAGGCGGCCTGAGCCCATGACGGCGGCGGCGCGCTTCAGGTCGATCATCGTGTCCTGACGCGCCGAGATCAGCCACAGCCGGCCCCTGTGATCCTTCAGAAACAGGTTCTTGGTGTGGGCCCCGGGCAGATCAGCCTTGAGGTCCAGCCCTTCCTCGACGCGAAAGACGGCCGGGTGATCGTGGGTCACGTGATCCACGCCGTTCGCCTCCAGCCAGACGGTCAAGGTCTCGCGGTCGTAAGCGGGTGCGTCAGTCATGGTTGAGCCGTCGGATTTGGGGCGTTAGGACAGGTCCATGGTCGATACCGTCAACACGCGCCCGCTGGAACTGGAATGCTATCCGATGACGGCCCGGCCGCCGGACCTGGTGCCCGGTCGCCAGTCGCGCAACTGGATGGACGCCTTCATCAGCCGCCACCCCTATCGCTGCCTGCCGCTGAACATGGCCAACACCACGGGGTGGGAAATCCTGTGCCCGTTCGGCTTCTCGGCCGAGTGGAACGGCGGCCCGCGTCAGGAAGACATCGTCATCACGCCGGACCGGCCCCAGCACGACCTGGACCATTTCGTCACCTCGCACTTCTCGCGCGGGGTGCTGACGATGCACCCGCAATATCTGTTCCGCACGCCGCCCGGCTGGGGGATGATGTGTTCGGGGTCGCCCAACCATGTGAAGGACGGGATTCAGCCCCTCGTCGGCCTGATCGAGACCGACTGGCTGCCCTTCCCGTTCACGATGAACTGGATCTTCACCCGGCCGGGGCGGATCACCTTCGAAAAGGGCGAGCCCTTCTGCTTCATCAATCTGATCGAGCACAAGAAGGTCGAGCAGTTCCAGCCGGTGATCCGGACGCTGGACTCCAATCCGACCATGAAGGGCCAGTTCGAAGCCTGGAACCGCGCGCGGACCGACTTCAACCAGCGCCTGGCCGGCGGCGACCCCGACGCGGCCAAGGAGGCCTGGCAGCGTTTCTATTTCAAGGGCGAACTGCCCGAAGATCTGGGCGCGGCCCCCGCCACCCATTCCAACAAGCGCCGGCTGAAATCGCCGCGCGTGGGATAGACAAAAGCCCTCTCCCGGCGGGAGAGGGCTTGAGCTGACGGCGGCGAAAGCCGTCGGTTACGACGTGGGGCGCGTGACCTGCGGGCCCAGGTTCTGGATCACTTCACGCGCGTCGAAGGCGTTGGGGTCGTTGGCGGGCTTGGCGCCCCGGCCCATGACGATCTCGGCGTTGGCTTCGAAGCGATCGACCTGGCGGACGTCGAAGTCGTTGGCGCCCCAGCCCCAACGGTCCCACGGGCTCCAGAAGCCGCCGCGATAGTAGCGCCACGACGGACCCCAGTAGGGGCCATAGAAGCTGCTGTAGCGCGAGTAGAACGGATCGGGCGTGGCGACGTAGCGGGTGTCGCGGTCCGTGGCGCGGTTGACGGTGGCGAACCAGTCATAGCCGCTTTCGGCCGTCAGCTCCGCCGAGCGCAGCAGCAGGCCCATCTCGACCTGTTCGCGCGATGTGACGGAATTGCCCGAGAAGCTGACGCGGAAACGGTTGTTCTCCAGCCGCTGTTCGGCATAACCGCCGCGCTGGCCGTTCAGCCCGGCGGGTTGGTACGGCGTCGCGGTGGCGCAGGCGGCGAGCGCCAGCCCCGCCGCCACCGTCATCGCCAAGGTCTTTAAGGGGAGGGCTTTCATGACATCAAACTCCTTGATCGCCCATTCGGGCGCGCTGACGGCTGAACGGAGCATGAACGGCGGCGTTCAGCCTGCAATTTAGGACGAAGCGGGGCGGCGTCTAGAGCCTTGCGACGATCAGCAGCGCCGCCGTCATCAGAAGCATGCCGACGAAGACGCCGAACGCCTTTCTAAAACGGGGCTGCTGCATCCGCCGCGACAGGGCCGCACCGGACAGGGCGTAGGCGCTCATCGACATCATATCCATGCCGATGACGGCGACGGCGAATAGGGCCATCTGCGGCGCGACCGGCCGGCTGACATCCACGAACGGCGGCAGGACGGCGGTGAAGAACAGGATGGCCTTGGGGTTGGCGATCTGCACGGCGAAGCCGTCGACGAAGGCGCTGCGGCCTCTTCTGACGACGAGGCGATCGGGCTGACCGGCCGTGGTGAAGGCCCCGCGCAGCGCCTTGACGCCCAGCCAGGCGACATAGACGGCGCCCAGGACGGCGACGACCTTGAAGGCGGCGGGGAAGGCCTTGACCAGGGCGGCCAGACCCAGGGCCGCCGCACCGAACCAGACCAGGGTGGCGACGTTCATGCCCAGCACCCCGAACAGGGCCGAGGCGCGCCCCTTCTCCATCCCCGTGGCGACAGCGAACAGATTGGCCGGGCCGGGCGTCACGGCCATGACGGCCATCACCCCCAGGAAGGTCGAATAGAGGTGCGGATCGACGGGAAGGGCGGCCATGCGGCGCGGTGTCGCCCCGCCTCGCCCCCCGGTCAAGCGTCGATCAAGCGCCGATCAAGCCTCAGGGGCGGCGTGGTGCGGGCGGCGGCGGCGGGGCCTCGGGCGCTTCCGGTCGTTCCGGCGCCTCGATGCTGTCCTCGACGGCGTCGGCGGCCTGGTCCAGGGCGTATTGAGCGATCAGGCCGTAGGTTTCGATCTGATCCTTGTCGGGATTGGTCCAGGCGCTGTTGCGAACGACGCCTTCGCCGGCGGCGACGCCGTGCGCCATGCCGTCGGCCATGGCCTGTTTGACCTCGGGGTCGTTCAGGGCGTCCTGGACCAGGGCCTCGACGTCGATGTCCTGCAGCGCCTGGGCGGCGACCTCGCCCGCGTGCTGGGTCGCTTGGGCGGTGAAGGCGGTCACGTCCGGCTGATACTCGGCCCACAGGGCGGCGACGCGGCGACCGCGTTCCGCCTCGCTGAGGCCGGCGTCTTCTGAAATGGCTTCGGCGCGTTTGCCGAACTCTTCCATGCGCGCCTCGAACGCCGATGCGGCGGCGTCCAGCCGGGCCTCCGCCGCATCGGCGGCAGGCGCGGGTCCATCCTGGGCCAGGGCCGAAGACAGGGGCAAAAGGGCCAGGGCGGCGGTCAGGCTGAGCAGGCGGATCATGGGAAGAGGCCCCGTTGACGACCCGCGTAAACTCGACCCAAGGCGCCCCGGCCTCAAGTGAAATCGCGGTAAGGCGCGGCCTTACCGGGGCGTGGCCGGACCGGCCGACGCGGCGACCGCGCCTTCGATCTGGGCGCGGACCATGGCCGGGATGGCCTTGATCTGCTGTACCGCCTCGGCGATCTCGTCGGCCGCCGCGGCCTGGGTCGCCGCGAACGTCTGGACATCGTCGGCGAAGGCGTCGACCTCGCCCTGATAGCGGGCCTGGACCGCATCGAGGTCCGTCTTGGCCTTGGCCTTGTCCGACTGGGCGGCGGCGGCCTGCATCTCTGCGGCCATGGCCTGAATCTTCTCGCCGAAGGCTTCGGCCCTGGCCTCGAACGCCGCTTCCTCGGAGCTCTTGGCGGCGTCGTCCGCGGCCGGCGCCTGGGCGGCCGGGGCCGGCTGCGGCGTCGCGACGGCCTGGGCGAAGGCGGGGGCCGCTAGGGCCAGAACGGCGGCGGCCGCGACGAAGGACAGAGGACGCATGGGAAGACTCCGGGCGTCGGCCGGAATGGCCGGAAACGCGAACCCCGGACTATATCGGAAGCTAAGAGGGTCCGTCACCCGCCCTTGGCCCGAGAACCGCGAACCTCGGGCTGGGAGCCGCACCGGATCGCCCATCCGCAATTGTACGTAGAAATTACAGGTGCGGATTTTTAAGACCTGAACGCCCAAGGTCGGTCTCATGGGGTTCAGAACGAAGACCTTGGGGCGCGGACGGTGGCGGTTCTTCCGCCATGACGCCGGTCAGGCGGCGGGCCCGCCCGCATGGGCCTATGTCCTGCTGTTCGCGGCCTGTCAGCTTCTGGGCCAGTGGAGCCTGAGCACGCTGCACGTCATGGTCATGTGGCCGGCCAACGCCGTCCTGCTGGCCGCCGTATTGCAGCTTCACCGACGACCGGCCCTGGCGGTTCTGGTCTGCTGTTTTTCGGTCAATCTGATCGGCAACGTGTTCCGCGGCCAACCGGACGTCTTCACCCTTGTCAACGCCGTGCTGAACCTGGTTCAGGTGCTGGCCGCCGCCCTTCTGGCGCGGCGTCTGTGCGGCGCCGCGCTGGACATGCGGCGACCCGCCCGCCTGTTCCGATTCGCACTCGGCGCGGCCGTCCCCGCCGTGGCCCTGAGCACCGCCCTGGCCGGCGTCATCGCCCTGGCCACCGGACGGCTGTCGCCGGAGGTGCTGAGCTTCCGCCTGCACCACCTGTTCGACATGGAGCTGCTGGCGATGATGATCTTCACGCCGTCCCTGCTGCTTCTGGCGCGCAGTCATCGCTTCTCCCAGGACGCCGTGGCGCCCGCCGCCGAGGTCGTCGCCTTGATGGGATTGGTCGTGATCGCGACCGTGTGGGGCTTTGGCCAGACCGTGGCGCCGATCCTGTTCGTGGTCTTCCCGCCCTTGATCCTGCTGGCCTTCCGGCTGTCGCCGCCCTGGACGGCCTTGGCGGTCATCGCCATCGCGGTGATCGGGGGCGCGGCGACCGTAACGGGACACGGCCCGGTGACGCAGACCCATGTGGCGCAGAACCCCGCCCTGTCCTCCATTCCGCTGATCATGCGCCAGATGAACGTCTTTCATCTGTTCCTGCTGATGGTCGTGGCCACCGCCTTGCCGATCACCACCCTGTCGTCGGAACGGCGCAGACTGGTGGCCCAGTTGCGCGCGCGCACCGCCGCCGCCCTGGCCGCCCTGCAGCGGGCCGAGGCGGCCGACGTCGCCAAATCCCGCTTCCTGGCCCTGATGAGCCATGAAATGCGCACGCCCCTGACCGGCGTGACCGGCTATGCCGATCTGCTGGCGCAACGTCCCTGCCTGGACGAGGAAGGCCGCCGTCAGGTCGAAGCCCTGCGCCTGTGCGGCGAGGCCATGCTGCGTCTGGTCGAGGACCTGCTGGAGGTGTCGCGCGGCGGCGGCGAGGTGATGCTGAGACCCATCGACGTGCGCGCCCTGATCGACGAAGCGGTCGCCCCCGCCCGCGAATGGGCGGCCGTTCGCGGCCTGGATTTCACCGTCTCGATCGCGCCGGAAGCCGAAGGGACCGTGCTGACCGATGCACGACGCCTTCGCCAGACCCTGCACCATCTGTCCGGCAACGCCGTCAAATTCACCAGCCGTGGCGGCGTGGACATCGCCGTGGATCGGGTCGACGAGCGGCTGCGCATCGCCGTCAGGGACACCGGATGCGGCATGGGCGACGCCGTGCTGTCGGGCGTGTTCAGCCTGTTCGCCCAGGCCGACGCCAGCACCAGCCGCGCGCATGAGGGCGCAGGCGTGGGCCTGGCCCTGGCCAAGACCCACATCGACCGCCTGGGCGGGACGATCGGGGTCGAGAGCGTCCAATGGACCGGCACGACCTTCACCCTGATCCTTCCCGCCGAAGTCGTCGCCGCCGCCGCGCGCGAGGCCGACGCCCCGCGCGACGATGGCCGGATTAGGGTGCTGATCGTCGACGACCATCCGGCCAATCGCGACCTCCTGCGCATCATGCTGCAGGCGGCCGACTGCGAGACGACCGAGGCGCGCGACGGCCAGGAAGCCCTGGACGCCGTGGCGGCGGGCGCCTTCGACCTGGTGCTGATGGACGTGCGCATGCCGGTGATGGACGGCCTGGCCGCCACCCGCGCGATCCGCGCCCTGGACGCGCCCGTGTGCGACCTGCCGATCCTGGCGGTCACGGCCGAGGCCATGCCCGAGGACGCCGCCCGGTGCCTGGCCGCCGGCATGGACGGCCATCTGGCCAAGCCCGTCACCCAGGCCCGTCTCTATGCGGCGGTGACGGAGGTGCTGGACGCCGCCGCCGAAAGAGCCGCTACGGCCCAGACCGCCCGAGCGGCCTGACGGGGACACCGTGCGACGAGGGCGTCCGATGCGGACGCCGACGCTGTCGTCAGGATTGCGTCGCGATGGAGCAATGCTAGATTTCGGCCATGTTTGTCGCTCTCTTCGCCGCCGCCGCGATTCAGGCCGCGCCTGCCCCGCCGCCCGTGATCTGGATCGACCCGCCCCGGATCGAGACGCCGCCCAGAGCCTTGGAGGCAGGCGCTTCTGGTGTCGTCGTGCTTCGGTGCGAGTTCAACACGCAGGGACGAGCGACCAATTGCCTGGTCGTTTCCGAGACGCCGCCGGGACTGGGCTTTGGTCGAGAAGCCCTTCGCGGGGCGCGCATGGGCCGGGCGCAGGTCGACCAGGCCGGACCGCGTGAGGTTACGCTCAACTTCCAGACGCGATGAAGCGGCGGTCGCGCCTGTAAATCGCCGTCGTCTTTTGGCATAAGCCCGCGATGAAGTTCCTCGATCAGGCCAAAATCTTTATTCGCTCGGGCAACGGCGGCGCGGGCTCCGTGTCGTTCCGGCGCGAGAAATTCATTCCCAACGGCGGGCCGGACGGCGGCGACGGCGGGCGCGGCGGCGACGTCTGGATCGAGGCGGTCGAGGGGCTGAACACCCTCATCGACTATCGCTACCAGCAGCATTTCAAGGCCCAGACCGGCCACCACGGCCAGGGCCGTCAGATGCACGGCGGCAAGGGCGAGGACGTCGTCCTGAAGGTGCCGGTCGGCACCCAGGTGCTGGACGAGGACAAGGAGACGGTCCTCCTGGACATGGATGCGCCCGGCAAGACCGAACTGCTGCTGAAGGGCGGCAACGGCGGCTGGGGCAACACCCGCTTCAAGGGGCCGGTCAACCAGGCGCCGACCCACGCCAATCCGGGCCAGGAAGGCCAGGAACGCTGGATCTGGCTGCGGCTGAAGCTGATCGCCGACATCGGCCTGGCGGGCCTGCCCAATGCGGGCAAGTCCACCTTCTTGGCCGCGGCCAGCGCCGCGCGGCCCAAGATCGCCGACTATCCCTTCACCACCCTGACGCCGAATCTGGGGATGGTGGACCTGTCGCCGACCGAGCGGTTCGTCATCGCCGACATCCCCGGCCTGATCGAGGGCGCCAGCGACGGCGCAGGGCTCGGCACGCGCTTTCTGGGCCATGTCGAGCGGTCGGCCAGCCTGATCCACCTGGTGGACGGCACCCAGGACGACGTCGCCGCCGCCTATCTGATCATCCGCGGCGAACTGGAGGCCTATGGCGCGGGCCTGGCCGACAAGACCGAGATCCTGGCCCTGAACAAGATCGACGCCCTGACGCCCGAGATGCGCGAGGAAAAGGCCGCCGAGCTGGAAGCCGTCGCCGGTCGCCGGCCCATGCTGGTCTCGGGCGTGTCGGGCGAGGGGGTGCCGGCCCTGCTGCGCGCCGCCTGGGCCGAGGTGAAGAAGACGCGCGGCGCCCTGGCCGGGGAAGGCGCGGCCGATCAGATCAGCGGCTGGCAGCCCTGACCGGCTCTAGCCCGCGGCTTCGGCATCGCCCTTGGTCGCGGGCTTTCGGCGTGGTTTCGGCGGCGTCTTCCCGCCTTTGCGCGGGCCCTTGTCGGCATAGGGCTCGCCGTCGCCCGACAGCAGCACCGCCATCCAGCGCGAGCCCTGGAACTCGGCCAGGACGGCCATGGCCATGACCGCCAGCGGCGTGGACAGGAACATGCCGACCACGCCCCACAGCTTGCCCCAGAAGGCCAGAGCCAGCAGAACCACCACCGGGTCGATGTTCTGATTGTCGCCCTGCATGCGCGGCTGGATGAAGTTGCCGACCACGAACAGGATGATCTGCAGGCCCACCAGCAGAATCACCGCGGGCCAGTAGCTGGAGAACTGCACCAGGGCGAACAGCGGCGGGGCCAGGCCCGCGACCGCCCCGCCCAGCACCGGAATGAAGCCGACGATGAAGATGACGAAGGTCCAGAACTCGGCGTTCTGAAGCCCGACCGCCCGCATCAGCAGCCAGGCGGCGGCGCAGATCATGATCCCGGTCACGGCCTGGACCCACAGATAGCCCTCGACCCCGCCGCGCACCCGCTGGAACACTGCGACCGCCTCGTCCCGGTGGGTCTTGCCGGGGAACATGGCGACGATTTTGCGCTGGAAGCCCATCTGCGAGGCCAGGAGAAAACCCAGATAGACCAGGACGAAGAAGGCGCTGGAGGCGATGCCCTGCACCTGCATGGCGGTCGAGGCCAGATAACCCCGGATGTCGATGCTGTTGATCAGGTCCTGGGCCGTGGGCGGATTGACCAGGTGGAACAGGCCGTAGACGTCGCGGATGATCTGGTCGATGCGCGGGCCGATGTTCTGGGACACGCCCGACGCCTCGCCGAAGAATCCGGCCGCTCCGTTCACGATGATGCCGATTGAGGCGAAGAAGGCCAGGACCACAAGGGCCAGGGCCCCGACCCCGGCCCAGCGGCGCGGCAGGGGCGTGCGCGCCTCGATGGTGCGCTTGACCCCGTCGATCATGATCAGAAGGAAGATCGCCATGGCCAGGGGAGTCAGTATGTCCCGCAGCCAATAGACGGCGGCGCCCGCCGCCACGGTCGCGATCACGGCCAGGGCGTTGCGCGACGCGGTTTCGGGCGGGGTGACGATGGCGCTTTTCATGATCCTGTCATCGGCTTGAGCATCGAGCGCGTCAATCGCTGTTCCGGGCGCGGCGATCATGCTCTAGAGCTTGGCGCAACGCTTGCGGAGACCGGCATGTCCGACACCCCCACCGGCCTGTTCATCGGCCAGTCCGACGCCAACGCGCCGGAGACCCTTCTGTTCAACCGGGCCAATCGCCACGGCGTCGTCGCCGGCGCGACGGGCACGGGCAAGACCGTCACCCTGCAGATCATGGCCCAGGGTTTCTCGGACGCCGGGGTGCCGGTCTTCTGTTCGGACGTGAAGGGCGACCTGTCGGGCATCTGCCAGCCGGGAACGCCGAACGAGAAGCTGACGGCGCGGGCCGAGAGCATGGGCCTGACCCTGACCCCGCGCGCCGCGCCGACGGTGTTCTGGGACCTGTACGGTCAGAAGGGCCACCCGATCCGCACCACGGTGTCCGAGATCGGGCCGGTCCTGATGGCGCGGATGCTGAACCTGAACGAGGTGCAGGAAGGCGTTCTGACCGTGGTCTTCCACGTCGCCGACAAGGAGGGCCTGCTGCTGCTGGACCTGGGCGATCTGCGCAGCCTCCTGGTCTATGTGGGCGAGAACGCCGACCGGATCGGACGCGAGGTCGGCAATGTGGCCCCCGCCTCCATCGCCTCCATCCAGCGCGCCCTGCTGCAGCTGGAACAGGAGGGCGGCGCCGCCTTCTTCGGCGAACCGGCGCTGCGGCTGGAAGACATGATCCGTGTCGGCCTGGACGGCCGGGGTCAGGTCAATGTGCTGGATTCCACCCGCCTGATGAACAGCCCGCGCCTGTATGCGGCCTTCCTGCTGTGGCTTTTGTCGGAGTTGTTCGAGCAGCTTCCGGAGGTGGGCGATCCCGACAAGCCGCGCCTGGTCTTCTTCTTCGACGAGGCGCACCTGCTGTTCAACGACGCGCCCAAGGCCCTGTTGGAGAAAGTCGAACAGGTCGTGCGCCTGATCCGGTCCAAGGGGGTCGGCGTCTATTTCGTGACCCAGAACCCGGCCGACATTCCCGACACCGTCCTGGCCCAGCTGGGCAACCGGGTGCAGCACGCGCTTCGCGCCTATACGCCTTCGGACCAGAAGGGGCTGCGCGCCGCCTCGCAGAGCTTCCGAGTCAACCCGGCCTTCGACACGGCCGAGGCGATCCAGGCCCTGGGCGTGGGCGAGGCCCTGGTCTCGCTGCTGGACGAAAAGGGCGCGCCGACCGTCGTCGCCCGCACCAGGATCAGGCCGCCCGATTCGCGCCTGGGCCCAGCGACCGACGCCGAGCGCGCCGCCGTCATGGCCGCCAGCCCCGTGCGCGGCGTCTACGACCAGGCCGTGAACCGCGAATCCGCCGAGGAGATCCTGGCCGCGCGCCATGCCGCCAGCGATCAGGCCGCCGCCCAGGCCAAAGCCCAGGCAGACGCCGCCAAGGCCGCCGAGGCCCAGGCGAAGCTGGACGCCAAGGCGGCCGCCGCCCAGGCGAAGGAACAAGCCAGGGAACAGGCGCGCGTCGCCCGCGCCCCTGCCGCGCCGCGCCGCTCGACCCGCGAGACGCCGATCGAGTCCCTGACCAAGTCGGTGCTGCGCACGGCCGGTTCGACCCTGACCCGCGAACTGCTGCGCGGCGTGCTGGGCGGGTTGAAGCGACGCTGAGGCTTCCTGCGCCGACCCCTTGCAACAGGGCGGGGGACGGCGCATCTCCCGCCCATGTTCATCCAGACCGAAGCCACGCCGAACCCCAATGCGCTGAAGTTTCTGCCGGGCCGCGAGGTCTCGCCGAACGCGGCGCTGGAGTACCGCACCATCGACGAGGCGACCGCCTCTCCGCTGGCCGAGGCCCTGTTCGAGCTGGAAGGCGTCGACGGCGTCTTCTTCGGCGCCGACTACGTCTCGGTCACGCGTCATGAGCTGGGTCCCGACTGGTCGGCGATGAAGCCGGCGGTGCTGGGCGTGATCATGGATCATTTCGTTTCGGGTCAGCCGCTGACGCGCGGCGGCGACGGCGAGGCGGCCCACGCCGAGGACGACAGTGAGATCGTCGCCGAGATCAAGGCCCTGCTGGACAGCCGCATCCGACCCGCCGTGGCCCAGGACGGGGGCGACATCCTGTTCGATTCCTTCGACGAGGAGACCGGCGTGCTGTCGCTGCGTATGCGCGGCGCCTGTTCCGGCTGCCCGTCGTCGTCGGCGACGCTGAAGGCGGGGGTGGAGCAGATGATGCGCCACTATGTCCCCGAGGTGACGCGGGTCGAACAGACGATCTGACCGCCGGGGCGGTTTCCACCTCGCCAGACGCGCGGCGGGGCGCCATCTTAAGTTGATGGCTCGCTTCGTCCCTGACCCAGAAGTTATTCGCCTCGGGGAGGCCCTGGCCGTTCTGCGCCGGGAGCGCGGCCTGTCCCAGGCCGAGGCGGGCGCCCGGCTGGACATGACCAGCCAGGGTTGGGGCCTTTATGAATCCGGTCGTCGCCCCGGCCTGTTCCGCCCCGACGTGCAGCGCCGTCTGACCGCCGCCCTGGACTCTACGCCCGAGGTGCTGGCCCTGACGGCCGCCCGCATCGTCCCGCCGCTGGCCGAGCGGACGCCGCAGGGGCTGGAGAGCAAGGGGCGCGGCTTCGACGGTCCGCCTGTCCTGAAAATCCGCAGTCTTCGCCTGACCGACGACGGCCTGTCACCTTGGGCGGGGGCGGGGGTGACGGTGGATTATCGGCCGGGCCAGCTTCCCCGCATGGGCCAGGGATGCGTGGTCGAGATGACGGACGGGGCGATCCTGGTTCGATTGTTCGACGGCGACGAAGGCGCGACGGTTCGCCTGCGTGGGGCCGGGGCGCTGGATCGCCTTGAGACCCTGCCCCGCGACCGCATCCGGCGGATTTCGGCCGTTGTGGCGCGTCGCGAAGAATGAAACGAAATGGTTGCATGCGCGGTCAGGTTGTGAAAGGACTGGGGCATGGACACCGATCCCGCCCCGCCGCCCAGGACGCCCCGATCCGTCGATGCGATCGACGTGGCGGTCGGCGAACGCATTGCGGCGCGCCGGGCGGCGCTAGGCCTGTCGCAGACGGCCTTGGCCGAACGAATCGGCGTCAGCTGCCAGCAGGTCCAGAAATACGAGGGCGGGCGCAACCGAATCTCGGCCGCGCGCCTGCACAGTCTGGCCGCAGCCCTCGGCCTGCCCATCGCGGCCTTCTTTCCAGCGGGCGCCGAGGCGGAGGAGACCGGGGAGGTCTCGATCATGCGCGCCCTGGCCGCGACGCCGGAGGGACGCAACCTGGCGCTGGGCTTTTCCCGAATCGAGGATCACGCCGTGCGCCACGCCTTGACCCGGCTGGTCAGCGCTCTGGCCGCCGCCTGACCCCAAACGCCTGACCGCCGCCGCCCGGACCGGACGGTTTCGCCGACGGTCCTCGAGCGCTAGAAGGCCGGCATGAGACTTCTCGTGATCGATACGGCGCTGGGCGCCTGCACGGCGGCCGTGTTCCAGGACGACCGGCCCTTGGCGGTGCGGTTCGAGCCCATGACCAAGGGCCACCAGGAACGGCTGGGCGGGCTGGTCCGCGACGTGGCGGCCGAGGCGGACGGCGGCTTCGAGGCCCTGGACCGGATCGGCGTCACCGTCGGGCCGGGGTCATTCACGGGGCTTCGGGTCGGCCTGGCCTTCGCGCAAGGATTGGGCGCCGCGCTGGACCGGCCGGTGGTCGGGATTTCGACCCTGGCGGCGCTGGCGGCCTCTCTGGACGACGGAGACGGCCCGGTCGCGGCCCTGATCGACGCCCGGCGCGGCCAGGTCTATGCACGGCTGTTCGAGGAGGGTTCGCCCCTGGGGCCGGATGAAGCCCTGACGCTGGACGTCGCCGCCGCCCGCATCGCCGCCCTGTCGAAAGCGACCGGCCAGCCTGTGCGTCTGGTCGGCGGCGGCGCGTCTGTTCTGTGCGAGGCCTTTCCCGACCTGGCGGCGGGCGCGGTCGATCCGAGAGCGGCGCCGTCGCCCGAGGCCCTGGCGCGGCTGACGCTCGCCGCCGACCCGGCCGCCTGCCCGCCCCGGCCCCTCTATCTGCGCGCCCCCGACGCCACGCCGCCCAGCCGCCTGCCGGGCCAGCCGCGCCAGCCCGTCGCATGACGCCGCCCGACCCCTCGGTCCTGGCCGCCCTGCACGCTCAGGCCTTCGCCGCGCCCTGGGACGCGGCGGCCTTCGCCGACCTTCTGGCCCAACCGGGCGTCTTCGCCGTGGTCGAGACGGACGGTTTCATCCTGATCCGCCTGGTGCTGGACGAGGCGGAAATCCTGACCCTGGCGGTGCGGCCCGCCGCCCGGCGCGCCGGGCTGGGCGGGCGTCTGGTCGGCCAGGGGGCGATCCAGGCCGCGCGGGGCGGCGCCCGTCGCCTGTTCCTGGAGGTGGCCGAGAACAACGCCGCCGCCCGCGCCCTGTACGCGCGGGCCGGCTTTCACTCCCTCGGCCGGCGAAAGGCCTATTACGCCGCGCCGGACGGCGGTCGGACGGACGCCCTGGTGCTGGGACTGGACCTTGCGGCGAATCCCGCCACGGTCCCGCTTCCCTGATGCGATCCGAACCCCTATTCTAGGCGCATGGACCGGATCGAGAAACTCTGCGCCGACCGCGGCATGCGTATGACCGAACAGCGTCGGGTGATCGCCCGCGTGTTGTCGAACGCCGAAGACCACCCCGATGTCGAGGAGCTGTATCGCCGCGCCTCGGCCATCGACCCGCACATCTCCATCGCCACCGTCTATCGCACCGTGCGCCTGTTCGAAGAGGCGGGCGTGGTCGAGAAGCACGACTTCGGCGATGGCCGCAGCCGCTATGAAGAGGCGGGCGACGACCATCACGACCACCTGATCGACACCAAGTCGGGCGAGGTGATCGAATTCTTCGACGCCGAGATCGAGCGGTTGAAGTCGGAGATCGCCGAACGCCTGGGCTTCCAGCTGATCGGCCACAAGCTGGAGCTTTACGGCGTGCCGATCGAAGGCGCCGAACCGTCCAAGCGCGAGGGCCTGATCTTCACCCGCCACGCCGCCCGCGTCGATCCCGAGACCGCCGCCTGACCCAGGCCGTGCGTCTGCAAGGCTTTCGGTCGCCGGGACCGCGCTCAAGTAGCGCGAAGCGCAATAGCGCACTAAAAAGCCCCTCATGACCGAGACCCTTGAGACCGCCGAGGCTGGACGCGCGCCCGAGAAGCGCCTGTTCATCAAGACTTACGGCTGCCAGATGAACGTCTATGACTCCGAGCGCATGGCCGACGTCCTGCGTCCGCTGGGTTATGCGACGACCGACGATGCGGCCCAGGCCGATTTCGTCATCCTGAACACCTGTCACATCCGCGAGAAGGCCGCCGAGAAGGTCTATTCCGAACTGGGCAAGCTGAGAGAACTGAAAGAGGCCAAGGCGGAGACGTCCGGCGCGACGATGACCATCGCCGTCGCCGGCTGCGTCGCCCAGGCCGAGGGCGAAGAGATCATGCGCCGCCAGCCGGCGGTCGACATCGTCGTGGGCCCCCAGGCCTATCACCAGCTGCCCGAACTGCTGACCCGCACGGCGCGGGCGCGGGGGGAGCGGATCGGCGCCGACTTCGCCCCCGACGACAAGTTCGACGCCCTGCCGGTCGCGCGCGGAACCACTGGCCCGACCGCCTTCCTGACGGTGCAGGAGGGCTGCGACAAGTTCTGCACCTTCTGCGTGGTGCCCTATACCCGCGGCGCCGAATGGTCGCGGCCCCTGGCGGCGGTGCTGGAGGAGGCCCGCGCCTTGGCCGATCGCGGCGTGCGCGAAGTCACCCTGCTGGGCCAGAACGTCAACGCCTATGACGGCGAACGGTCGGATGGAAAGAAGGCGACCCTGGCCGAACTGGCCTATGCCCTGGCCGAAATCCCCGGCCTGGACCGCATCCGCTATACGACCAGCCACCCCAACGACATGTCCGACGACCTGATCGCCGCCCATGGCGATCTGGACGCCCTGATGCCCTATCTGCACCTGCCGGTTCAGTCGGGCTCGGACCGCATCCTGCGGCTGATGAACCGGAAGCACGGTCGCCAGAAGTATTTCGACCTGATCGACCGCATCCGCGCCGCGCGGCCGGACATGGCGCTGTCGGGCGACTTCATCGTCGGCTTCCCCGGCGAGACGGATCGGGAGTTCGAGGACACGCTGGATCTGGTGCGGCGGGTCAACTACGCCAGCGCCTTCTCCTTCATGTACTCGCCCCGCCCCGGCACGCCTGCCGCCGGCATGGGCGCGCAGGTGCCGTCCGAGGTGTCGAAAGAGCGGCTGCATCGCCTGCAGGCCCTGCTGTTGGAACAGCAGGTCGCCTTCAACGCCGCCCAGGCGGGCCGAACCCTGAACGTCCTGTTCGAGAAGACAGGCCGTCACGGTCGCCAGGCCATCGGCCGGTCGCCCTATCTGCAGTCGGTCCATGTCGATGATGCGGATCATCTGATCGGCCGGATCGTTCCGGTCCGTATCGTCAGCGGGCAACAGAACAGCCTGACCGGCGAACTGATCCCCGACGGGCTCGATCAATCGCGCCCCGCGGGCGAGGCGGCGGCCCAAAACCCCGGGCTCAAGCAGCCGAGCCCCGCGGGCGCGGCGTTAGCCCAAGAAGAAAAGGCGGCCTAGTGGCGCGCGAGTCCGATTTCGTTCCCCTGAACCATGCCGAACTGCAGGCCGTCGTCGGCCCCAACAGCCGACACGTCGCCCTGATCGAGGACGCCTTCAAGGTGCTGATCGAGGCGCCGGGCGGCGGGGTATCGATCAACGGCGGCACGCGCGACCGGTCCGACGCCCGCCGGGTGGTCGAGGACCTGGCCAAGCGCGCGGCCCTGGGCGCCGAGGTGACGGAGGCCGACGTGCGCGCGGCCCTGGGCCTGGCGCGCGGCGGCAAGGGCACGCCCGGCATGGCGGCGGCGGGCGTGTCCCTGCCTGGCGGCAAGCGCGGCGCCATCGTGCCCAAGACCAAGGCCCAGGCGGCCTATCTGGACATGCTGGGGCGGTGCGAACTGACCTTCGGCGTCGGCCCGGCGGGCACGGGCAAGACCTTTCTGGCGGCGGCCTATGGCGCCAGCCTGCTGCGGCGCGGGCAGGTGGACCGGCTGGTCATCACCCGCCCGGCGGTCGAGGCGGGCGAGAAGCTGGGCTTCCTGCCGGGCGACCTGAACGAGAAGGTCGATCCTTATCTGGCGCCCATCTGGGAGGCGCTTAACGACATCCTGGGGCCCGAGGACGTGCAGCGTCGGCGCGACAAGGGTGAGATCGAAGCCGCCCCCATCGCCTTCATGCGCGGCCGCACCCTCAGCCACGCCTTCGTCATCGTGGACGAGGCCCAGAACACCAGCCGTCTTCAGATGAAGATGGTTCTGACGCGCCTGGGCGAAGGCGCGCGGATGGTGGTGACGGGCGATCCGTCCCAGGTCGACCTGTTGAACCCGCGCGATTCCGGCCTGGCCCACGCCCTGCGGATTCTGGAGGGGGTGGAGGGCGTCGGCGTGCTGAAGTTCGGCGCCGCCGACGTGGTGCGTCACGTCATGGTCGAGCGGATCGTGCGCGCCTATGACGCCGACGCCGCGCGCGGGCGTCCCACGCCGGACCTCGAAGACCCGGCATGATCCCGGGAACGATCGAAGTCGAGATCGAGGCGGACGCCTGGACCGCCGCCCTGCCCGAGGCCGAAACGGTCGTGCGACGCGCGGCGACGGCGGCGCTGGGAACCGTCGCGGGCGATGTCGTCGTCCTTTTGACCGACGACGGGGCAGTGCGCGATCTGAACGCCCGGTTCCGCGACAAGGACCGGTCGACCAACGTCCTGTCCTTTCCGGCGCCCGAAACCGCCGAGCCGCATCTGGGCGACATCGTCCTGGCCTACGGCGTCTGCGCCGATGAGGCGGCGGCCCAGGGCAAGAGTCTGGCCGACCATCTCAGCCATCTGGTCGTGCACGGCGTGCTGCACCTGCTGGGCCGCGATCACGAGGACGACGCCGAGGCCGAGGAGATGGAGGCTGAGGAGCGCGAGATTCTGGCCGGGATCGGCGTCGCCGACCCCTACGCATCCGAGCAGGACTGACCGATGTTTCCAGACACCCTGCTTGACCGTTTCGCGACCCCGATCCGCGCCCTGCCCGAGCGGCGTCGCGCCTGGACGTGGCGGGCGATCCGCATCGTCCTGGCCCTGCTGGCCGGGGCAGGCGCGGCCTTCGCCCACCCGCCTTTCGGGGTGCTGATCGGCCTTCTGGGGTATCCGCTGCTGATGATCCTGTCGGAGCGGTCCGACCGGCCGCGCGGCGCCTTCTGGATGGGGTGGCTGGCGGGTTTCGCCTATTTCTTCGTCGGCTGCTGGTGGGTGGCCGAGGCCTTCTTCGTCAATCCCGAACAGGCGTGGATGGCGCCCTTCGCCGCCAGCCTGCTGCCGGCGGGGCTGGGCCTGTTCTGGGGCGGGGCCTGCGCCCTGTATCGCCGCTTCGCTCCCATTGGGGCGGTGCGGGTCCTGCTGTTCGCCGCCCTGTTCTGCGCCTTCGAATGGCTGAGAGGCCATGTGCTGACCGGCTTTCCGTGGAACCCGGCCGGGGCGACCTGGCGCGCCGGCGGCGGCATGTCGCAGTTCGCCGCCGTCGTCGGCGTCTATGGGCTGAGCCTGGTCACGGTCGGCGCGACGGCGGCGCTGGCGCCCCTGATCGGGCCCGGGGTGCGGCGTGGGCGGCTGATCTCGGCGGGGCTGGGGCTCGGCGCGCTGCTGGCCGTCGGCCTGTTCGGCGCCGCGCGCCTGGCCCAGGCGCATCTGACCTTCACCGACACCGTCGTGCGCCTGGTCCAGGCCGATGTGAAACAGGAGACGAAATGGTCGCCCGAGGCCTATCGCTCCATCGTCGATCGCTATCTGGCCCTGACGGCCCAGGCGCCGGTCGAACCAGGCGGGCGCGTCCCGAACGTCGTCGTCTGGCCCGAGGGCGCCCTTCCCGCCTCGGCCAACGACGTCTTCGCCTCGGCCGACGCCCAGGCCCTGGCGGCCGCCGTCCGGCCCGGCCAGACCTTGATGATCGGCCTGGCGCGCGGCGAGCCGGACCTGACGGCGCCCGAAGGTGCGCGCTACTACAACAGCCTGTTCGCCCTGCGCAGCGAGGGGACGGCGGGCCTGCGCGTCGCGGCCGTCTATGACAAGCATCGGCTGGTCCCGTTCGGAGAATATCTGCCCCTGGGGTCGCTGATGACCGCCATCGGCCTGCGCAGCCTGGTGCATATGCCCAGCGACTTCTCGGCCGGGCCGACGCCCAGCCCCATCGCCGTGCCCGGCGCGCCGCCCGCCCAGGTGCTGATCTGCTACGAAAGCCTCTATCCCGGCTTCACGCCCGGCGCGGCGGGACGTCCGGACTGGATCGTCAACGCCTCCAACGACGCCTGGTTCGGCGCCACATCCGGACCGCGCCAGCATCTGAATCTGGCCAGCTATCGCGCCATCGAGACCGGCCTGCCCATCGCGCGGGCCACGCCGACCGGCATCTCGGCCATGATCGACTCCTGGGGCCGGATCGTGGACGGCGAGAAGCTGGAGCCCGGCGTCATGGGGGTGATCGACGCCCCCCTGCCGCGCCCGACCGACGTGACCCCCTATGGCCGATTCGGCGACTGGCCCTTTTTGATCGCTCTTCTGGCAGCCTGCGCCCTATCCTTGTGGCCGTCGATCCTGCGATCTAAGGTTCGCCTGGAGTCGTCCGTGATTTGAGCTGAGGGGAACGCCATGGCGCGCAGCGGGGAAGAGGACATCCATCCGGTCGATCGCCACGTCGGTCGCCGCGTTCAGGAAAAGCGCCTGGGCCTGGGTCTCAGTCAGACCGCCCTGGCCCAGGCGGTCGGCGTCAGTTTCCAACAGGTGCAGAAGTACGAGAAGGGGACCAATCGCGTCTCGGCCTCCAAACTGTTCGAGATCGCCGAGTTCATGCGAGAGGAGATCGCCTTCTTCTTCGACGGTTATTCGTCACGGCGACCCGGCCTGGCCGAAGAGACCGCGCCCGTCTTCGAGCATGACTTCCCCATGACCAAACACAGCCTGGAGATCAGCAAGCTCGCCCCGCGTCTGCCGTTGCGCAAGCAGAAGGCGGTCGTGCAGATCATGCGCGAGATGCTGGACGACGGGGCCGACAACGACGCCTGAAGCCTAGTCGACCGCGACGATCTCCGCGGTCTGGCCGGCGATCCGGACCTCGTCTCCGATCTGTCTGCCCAGCACGGCCCGGGCCAGGGGGGAGACGTGGCTGACGGATCCCTGCGCCGGATTCGCCTCGTCCTCGCCGACGATGCGCCAGGTCTGGACGCGGCCGTCCTCGCGTTCGACGCCGACGCTTCCGCCGAAGCGCACCCGGCCGTCGCAGGCCCCAGGTTCGACCAGTTGGGCCGAGGCGCGGCGGGCGGACCAGTAGCGCAGGTCGCGCGTGGCGCGGGCCATGGCTGTGCGGTCGCTGTCGATGGAGCCCTTCACCTGGGCGGCGGCGTAGGCCGCCCGCGCCGAGGCCAGTTCGGCCTCGATCAGGGCCAGACCCTGGGGCGTGACCAGGTTGGGGTGGGGCGAGATCGGCCGGTCCGCCAGGTCGGCGGCGGTGGCTTCCAGATCTTCCTCTCGGGTGAAGGCGACGCTCATGACAGGGAACATAGCGACGCCGCCCGCTATAGCCAGCGCGACCGCGAGCGGGCAAAGCGGGGATATGAGCGAAACCTCCTCCGTCCATGTCATCGGCGCCGGTCCCGCCGGGCTGATGGCGGCCGAGCGGTTGGCGAACGCGGGCCTGCGCGTCGTCGTGCACGAGCGGATGCCGTCCGTGGCGCGCAAGCTGCTGATGGCCGGACGCGGCGGGCTGAACCTGACCCATTCCGAGCCGCTGGACCGGTTCCTGCCCCGCTATGGCGCGGCCCAGGCGACGGCGACGGACTGGATCGCGACCTTCACCCCCGGCGATCTGATCGCCTGGGTGGAGGGGCTGGGTCAGCCGACCTTCGTGGGGTCCAGCGGGCGGGTGTTTCCCCGGGCGATGAAGGCTTCGCCGCTGTTGCGCACCTGGCTGGCGCGGCTGGAGGGATTGGGGGTCGGGGTGCGCACCCGCTCGCGCTGGATCGGGCGACGCGACGGCGCCTGGATGTTCGACACGCCCGACGGCGAGCGGATGGAGCGACCGGACGCCGTCGTCCTGGCCCTGGGCGGAGCCAGCTGGCCGCGTCTGGGTTCGGACGGCGCCTGGAGCGGAGAGGTCGAGGCCCTGGGCGCGACGCTGTCGCCCTTCCGGGCCGCCAACGCCGGCTTCGACGTGGCCTGGTCGCCCCTGTTCCGAGAGCGTTTCGCCGGACGACCGGTGAAGGGAATCGCCCTGACCCACGCCGGACGCACCGTGCGGGGCGAGGCCATGATCGCCGCCTATGGGATCGAGGGCGGGGCGGTCTACGCCCTGTCGGCCGACCTGCGCCGGACGCTGGAGCGGGAAGGCCGCGCCGAGCTGATCCTGGACCTGAAGCCCGACCTGACCCCGGCGCGCCTGGCCGAATGGCTGGCCCGGCCGCGCGGCAAGGCCAGCGTCTCCAACCATCTGCGCAAGACAGCCGGACTGGACGCGACCGCCGTCGCCCTGCTGCGCGAAGCCGGGCCGCCGCCAGAGACGGCACAGTCTTTGGCCGAACGGATCAAGGCCCTGCCCCTGACATTGACCGGCATGCAGGGGCTGGAGCGGGCCATCTCCTCGGCCGGCGGCGTGCGGCTGGACGCCCTGGACGAACGACTGATGCTGAAGACCGCCCCCGGAGTCTTCCTCGCCGGCGAAATGCTGGACTGGGAGGCGCCGACCGGCGGCTATCTGCTTCAGGCCAGTTTCGCCTCGGGGGCCGCGGCGGCGCGTGGCGTTCTGGACTGGCTCGACAGCCGGAGCCGAGCGGGGCAGGCTGTCCCTCCATCGTCCCGGAGTTCCTGATGCGCCCTTCCCTGATCGCCTTGTCCGGCCTGTCGCTGGTCCTGTCCTCGCCCGCCTGGGCCGGCGATGCGCCGACCATCGACGCCGAACGGATGAACCAGGCGGTGCGGGTGCTGGCTTCGGACGAGTTCGAAGGCCGCGCCCCCGCCTCGGCGGGCGAGGAGAAGACGGTGGCCTGGCTGGTCGAACAGTTCCGCGCCGCCGGCGCCGAGGGCGGCGGGCCGGACGGGTCGTTCGTCCAGGTCGCCCATCTGTCGCGTACGCGCCAGGACGGCCCGGCGACCATCGTCGCCCATGTCGCGGGCCATGGCGGGGGCCATGTCGGGGGGCGGGCGATCGACCTGGTGCGCGGGCCGGACGTCCTGGTCTCCAGCGACCGGCCGGTCAGCCATATCACCGTGACGGACGCGCCCGTCGTCTTCGTCGGCTATGGGGCGACCGCGCCCGAGCGTCAGTGGGACGACTTCAAGGACGTGGACGTGCGCGGCAAGGTGATCGTCGTCCTGGTCAACGACCCGGATTTCGAAGCGGCGGCGGGCGATCCCGTCGCGGGGATGTTCGACGGCCAGGCCATGACCTTCTACGGCCGCTGGACCTACAAATTCCTGGAGGCGGGTCGTCGCGGGGCGGCCGGCGTTCTGGTGGTGCATGAGACGGCGGGGGCCGGCTATCCCTGGTCCACACTCCAGAATTCGTCGGCCGCGCCCAAGTTCGACATCGTGCGCGCCGACCCGGACGCCGAACGCGCGCCCTTCCAGGGCTGGATTCAACGGGCCAAGGCCGAACAGCTGTTCACTGCCGCCGGCCTGGACTTCGCCGCCCTGAAGGAAAGCGCCCGCCGCGCCGACTTCCGCCCCGTGGTGCTGCCGGGCCTGACCCTCAGCGTCGATTTCGGTCAGGTCGCCGACCGGGTGGAGACCAAGAACGTCCTGGCCCGCATTCCGGGTTCGGAACATCCGGACGAAACGGTGATGTACGGCGCCCACTGGGATGGTTACGGCGTCGGCACGCCCAACGCCCAGGGCGACAAGATCTACAACGCCGCCGTGGACAATGCGACGGGTGTCGCCGCCCTGCTGGAACTGGCCCACGCCTTCGCCGAGGGGCCGCGTCCCAGGCGATCGGTCGTTTTCGCCGCCTGGTCGGGCGAGGAGGCGGGCCTGCTGGGCTCCACCTACTACGCCGCCAATCCGGTCTGGCCGCTGGAGACGACGGTGGCCGACATCAATGTCGACAGCCTGCTGCCGGGAACCGAGGTCGATCCCAACGTCGTCGTCATCGGCAAGGGCAAGAACCAGCTGGACGACATTCTGGCCCGTCACGCCGCCGCGACCGGCCGGGTGCTGATCGCCGATCCAGCGCCCCAGGCGGGGGCCTTCTACCGCTCGGACCACTTCCCTCTGGCGCTGAAGGGGGTGCCGGCCCTGTTCCCGGCGGCGGGCTTCACCGGCGCCAGCGCGGCCAGCCGCGACTATGTCCAGAACCGCTACCATCAGCCTACGGACGAATGGGACGAGACCTGGCGGATGGACGCCGCAGCCGCAGACGTCGCCCTGATCTACGCCGTGGGCCGCGAACTGGCCGACAGCGAGCAATGGCCCGACTGGAACCCCGGCGCCGAGTTCGGCCCGGCGCGCGACGCCTCCAGAGGGATGCGGCGTTAAGGTCGAACCACAGCCATGCCCGAACTTCCCGAGGTCGAAACCGTCCGACGCGGCCTGACGCCGGTGCTGGAGGGCGCGCGTCTGTCGCGCGTTCGGATCAACCGGCCCGACCTGCGTTTTCCCTTTCCCGAGCGGTTCGTCGAACGGCTGGACGGCGCGACCGTGCTGCGGATCGACCGGCGGGCCAAATATCTGCTGATGCCCCTGTCCACCGGCGAGACCTGGATCATCCATCTGGGCATGACCGGCCGCTTCACCCTGGACGGGGCGCTGCTGGGCGAGTTCGAGGAGGCGGCGCCCATCGCGGGCAAGCACGAACATTTCAGCGGCTGCGCCATCCGCGACGGCGCCGCGACCCGCATCGGCTACGCCGACGCCCGCCGGTTCGGCTTCATGGGGTTGATCGCGACCGACCTGATCGAGGCCCATCCCTGGTTCGCGGGTCTGGGGCCGGAGCCCCTGGGCAACGGCTTTTCCGGCGCCCACCTGGTCGAGGCCTTCGCGGGCAAGAAACAGAACATCAAGGTGTCCTTGCTTGACCAGCGGATCGTCGCCGGCCTGGGCAATATCTATGTCTGCGAGGCCCTGTACCGCGCCCGCATCTCCCCCCTGGTCGCGGCCGGATCGGTGTCGAAGGCGCGGCTGGAGCGTCTGGCGACCGAGGTCCGAAACGTCCTGAACGACGCCATCGCGGCGGGCGGCTCCACCTTGCGCGACTTCGCCAACGCCGAGGGCGGCCAGGGCTATTTCCAGCACCGGTTCGACGTCTATGGCCGCGAGGGCGAGCCGTGTCGTGGTGAGACATGCACCGGCGTCGTCGCCCGCATCGTCCAGGGTGGTCGTTCCACCTTCTACTGCCCCTCCTGCCAGAAAGAATGACGCCATGAGTGACCGCATCTGCCTGTTGCGCGGCGTAAACGTCGGCGGGGTCAAGGTTCCCATGAGCGAGCTGAAGGCCATCGCCGTCGAGGCCGGTTTCGCCAATCCGCGCACCCTTCTGGCCAGCGGCAATCTGGTGGTCGAGAGCGACGCCGAACCGGCCGATGTCGAAGCAAGGCTGGAGCAGGGGATCGCCGCCCATTTCGGCCGCCCCATCGACGTGATCGTGCGCACGCCTTCGCAATGGGCGGCCCTGATGGCCGCCAATCCATTTATGGATGAGGCCGGGATCGACGGCTCGAAACTGCTGGTCATGGTGATGAAGGCGGGGATCAAGGCCGGCGCGGTCGAGGCGCTGCGCGACTTTGCGGCTGGCGACGAGCGGGTCGAACCTGTCGGCGGCGAGCTGTTCTTCTGGCACCCCGACGGCCTGGGCCGGTCCAAGATGGCGGAGAAGGCCCAGCCGCGCCTGATCGGCGTCGGCACCGGCCGCAACTGGAACACGGTGCAGAAGCTGGCCACCATGGTCGGGTTGGAGGGCTGAGCGATGCGCAAGATCCATCTGTGGATCAGTCTGATCGTCGGCGTCCTGGTCTGGGGCGCCTATTTCGTCCACTTCGTCCAGGGCGTGCGCACCGGCGACCTCGGCGACCTGATCTGGTGGTTCGTCGCCGCCCTGGTCGTCGCCGCCGTCGCCGAGGCCGCCGCCACCGGCCTGATCGCGCGTCTGTTCCGCCGTCGCGAGCGGGCGCTGGACGACGGGCCGACGCTGCAGGCGGCGCTGAAGGCGGGTCACGTCGCCCTGATGCTGCTGGTCGGCCTGGTCCTGATCTCGGCCCTGGTCCTGGCCCTGTCCTCGGTCTTCGGCTGGACGCTGGACCTTTCGGGCGCGCGCGGCCAGGTGATCGCCGCCAATCTGTTGCTGGTCATGGTCGTGGTTGTCGAACTGGCGCGCGCCGCCCTGACCCTGGCCCTGATGCCGCGTCGCTAGACCGCGCGCTGGATCGCCCGACCGCGCCCCTGTATGACCGTCGCCAAAGGAGACCGACCATGGCCGACGCCTACGCCAACCTGCTGATCGAACGCCACGCCGACGGTTACGCCGTCGTCACCCTGAACCGGCCCGAGGCGTTGAATGCCCTGAACGCGGCCCTGTTCAAGGACCTCGCGGACTTTCTCGACAGCGTCGAACATGACGACAGCGTGCGCTGTCTGATCCTGACCGGCGCGGGCGAAAAGGCCTTCGCAGCCGGCGCCGACATCAAGGAGATGGCGGACCAGACCTATGCCCAGATGTACACGGGCAACTATTTCGCCCTCGGCCACGACCGCATCACCCGATTCAGAAAGCCGATCATCGCCGCCGTCAACGGCTTCGCCCTAGGCGGCGGTTGCGAACTGGCCATGCTGTGCGACTTCATCGTGGCGTCGGAGAAGGCGAAGTTCGGCCAGCCCGAGATCAATCTGGGGGTCGCGCCCGGCATCGGCGGCTCGCAGCGCCTGACCCGTCTGGTCGGCAAGTCCAAGGCCATGGACATGGTCCTGACCGCCCGGATGATGGATGCGGCCGAGGCTGAACGCGCCGGTCTGGCCTCGCGCGTCTTCCCCCACGAGACCCTTTTGGACGAGACCCGCAAGATCGCCGCCCGGATCGCCGCGCAAAGCCCGCTGGCGGTCATGGCCAACAAGGAGATGGTCAACGCCGCCCTGGAGACGACCTTGACGCAAGGCGTCCAGTTCGAACGCCGCCTGTTCCACTCCCTGTTCGCCTTCGAGGACCAGAAGGAGGGCATGGCCGCCTTCGTCGAGAAGCGCAAACCCGACTTCAAGGGGCGCTGACTCCGGGTCGCGGCCGCAAGGGCGTCAACCGATCGCCGCGATCCGGCGTTAGGGGCGGATGATGAGCCGATTTCCGCCCGCCCTTGTCCTGTCCGCCGCCCTGGCCCTGGGGGGCGCGCTGCCCGCCTGCGCCCAGACGCCGCCGGCCCTGCCCTTCACCGCCGTCAAGCCGGCCTTCCAGTCAAACCGCATCCTGGTGGACGCCTATGGGCGCGGGCCGGACGTGATCTTCATTCCGGGTCTGGGCTCGACCGGCGACGCCTGGCGCCCCACGGCGGACCGGCTGGCCGGACGTTACCGGGTCCATGTCGTGACACTGCGCGGATTCGGCCGCACCGATCCCCAAGCCAACGCCCAGGGCGCCCTGTCGGCCCCCGCGGCGGCCGAGATCGAACGCTACATCCGCGATCAGGGGCTGGTGCGCCCGGCTCTGGTCGGCCATTCGCTGGGCGGCCAGATCGCCCTGCGCGTCGCCTCCGACCTGGGCGACCGTGTCGGACGGGTCATGGTGGTGGATTCCGCCCCCTTCTTTCCGGCCCTGGTCGATTCTCGCGTCACACCCGCCGAGATCGAACCCCTGGCGCGCCTGGGCTATCAGGCCCTGATGCTGTTCGGCGACCAGGCGTTGAAGACGCAGGTGGCCGGGATGGGCGGCGACCTGGGCCTGGCCGGGGACATGGTGTTCGGCGGCCTGAACCTGCAGGGCGGCGACCGACGTGTGCTGGCGCAAGGGTTGTACGAGGCTCTGACCGTCGATCTGCGTCCGCGTCTGGGACGCATCCGCGCGCCTGTCACCGTCGTCTATGGCTGGACGCCCGATCCCGACAATCCCCGCAACCGGCTGGAGGGCCTGTATCGCTACGGCTTCGCCGCCCTGCCCGATCCGCCCCGGTTCGAGCGGATCGAAGGCGCCGAACACCAGGTCATGACCGACCAGCCCGCCCGTTTCCTGAACGTGGTGGAACGGTTTTTGACGTGACCTGAGGCAGAGCGGTTTCGAACAGACCCTAGTGCACGGCGAGGTCCGCTATCCAGGCGTGCAAGGCAGCATCGTCGGCCATGTCACCTTCGAACAGGCGGTCGGGGCGCTGCGGTTCGTTATTGCCCCGCGCGCGGCCGCGATAGACCTTCATCGGCACGGCGATCTGGGCCAGGCCGCTGGGCAGGACCGGATTGCGGATATCCATATAGACGGTGTCGGCCGAGGTCTCGCGCCCGACCTGGACGGCGCCTGCGGTCTTCCACAGATCCACGGCGTCGAGGCAGGCCGAGCCGCAACTGGAATCGGTGAGAACGTAGACCCGGCCCGACATCAGTTGTGGCACAGATGGGGGGGCAGCGGACGAGGCGGCGCTGTCGTCGTTTGCGTCGCGCCAATAGACCTGGCCCGCAGCCTTCGCCGCCTTCATGCCGGTCACGACCCTTTCGGCCCAAGTGATCATCTGGGGCTGGCCGTTTGCGGCGCGAAGCTGGTCGAGGAAGCTCGACATCTGGGCCAGGTTGTCGTCCGATGCGCGCCATTCGACCGCCTGAACCGTCTGGTCCGAGTGAGCGGCCATCCAGTCGTCGCCCCACAGGATTTGCGCCATCAGTTCGCTCCAGTGCGAGGAGCCGCCGCCGTTTCGGCGCAGGTCAAGCACCACATAGGAGGCCGCGCGCAAAGCCGGCTGTCTCGCCTGCATGTCGGCGATCAGGGTGGTCAGCTTGGCGTACGCTTCGCTGGAAGGATCGCCGTTGAACGACGGCGTAGAAATCCAGAAACCACCGTCGTCGAGAGGTTTGAGTCCGAAGTCGATCGAGGCGCTCTGGATCAGCCGGGCGCGGCGCGCGCCCAGATCATCGGGCGTGGCCCGCCAGTTCAGGGTGTAGGACTTGGTCGCGCCATCGGCCTCGAACCGGCACTGGCGCATTTCGTCGATCCATGGGTTCTGGGCGCTGAGGAACAGCCAGTCTCCGAAGAGGACATGCTGGGCTTCCAGGAACCAGCGGCCGCGGAATTGGCCGATGCGCTGTTCGGCCAGGGTTTCGGCGGCCACGCCGTCGCAGTCGATCAGCCGGGCGTCCAGCGGCGGGGTCGAGGGATCGGTCGCGTCACGGTCGGCCACCACCTGATCGGCGCCGCGATAGACGGTCAGGAAACCGGGCCAGCGCGTGGGGAAACTGTGACCCGGCTGAGTGACGTTAATACCGACGTGGCCGTCCTCGAAGCTGGCGACATAGGCCCGCAGCGCCCACCACCAACCGCCTGCGTCGGTCGTCCTCTTCGCGCGTTCGAGCGCGACGGCCAGTCCTTGGTCCAGCCGAGGTCGGAAGGCGGGATTGAGGGGATCGTACGCCCCCGGATGGCTGTCCACGATGATATCGTGCAGGCCTGTCGCGTCCTGAATCAAGGTCGCCGACCAGTCGCGAGGCTGGTCCATCGGCTTGGGTGCTTCCGCCGTCTCAGCCTGGGGCAGGCCTTGCTCCTGAACTCGCGCCTGGGCCGCGCTCGCCATCGCCAGACAGGCCGAGCCCGCGGCCAGAAATCGTTTCATACTCAGTCACCTTGATCGTCTTGAGCCAAGCGTAGCAGGGTGCCGGAACCTCGCCAATTGCGCCTCGTCATGGGCGTCATCACCCGACAGCGGCCAGCGTCTCCAGCACGCCCTTGCCGTAACGGTCCAGCTTGGACTGGCCGACGCCGGAAACGGCGCCTAGGGCGATCAGGTCGCCCGGTTCGGCGTGGGCGATCTCCAGCAGGGTCTTGTCCTGAAAGATGACATAGGGCGGGACATGTTGTTCCGACGCCCGGTCGCGGCGCCAGGCGCGCAAGGCCTCGAACCGGGCGCGGACGTCGGCGTCCATCGTTTCCAGGGCGGCGTTGCGACCCTCGCCCGAACGGTCGCGGCGGCGGGTCGAGGCGGCGGCGCTGGGCGGAGCGCGGCGGACCTCGATGCGGCGTTCGGCCTTGTAGACCGCGCGCACGGCCTCGGGATCGCCCAGGCCGACCAGCGGCTTGCCGTCGTTGGGATCTTCGGCCAGCAGCCCCTCGAACAGCAGGTGGTCGACGATGTCGCGCCAGCCGTTCGGCGAGATGTCCGCGCCGACGCCCCAGGTCGACAGCGCCTGTTCCCACGGCTGGACGTCCTTGGTGCGGCCGGTCAGGTGATCGACCACGCGGCCTCGGCCGAAGCGGCCGCCCAGCCGCTGCACCGCCGCCAGAGCCTTCTGGGCGGGCACGGTGGCGTCATAAAGTTGGGGCGGATCCCCGCAGATGTCGCAGACGCCGCAAGGGCCTGCGTCCTGCTCGCCGAAATAGCGACGCACCGCCTGGGGCCGACAAACGGCGCCGTCCAGCATGGCGAACAGTTGGCGGGTCTTGCGGACCTGGACCTGTTTGACCTCCTCGGCCATCGGGCGGCCGTCCAGACGGCGCAAAGACCAGGCGATGTCCGACGGGCCGTACAGGGTGATCCCCTCGGCCGGCTCGCCGTCGCGGCCTGCGCGGCCGATCTCCTGCCAATAGGCCTCAAGACTGCCGGGGGGATCGGCGTGGATGACGAAGCGCACGTCGGCCTTGTCGACCCCCATGCCGAAGGCGATGGTGGCGACCATAACGGCGCCCTCCTCGGCCAGAAAGCGTTCCAGCCGCCGGTCGCGCTCTTTCGTGTCCATGCCGGCGTGATAGGCGATGGCGTTGGTTCCGGCCTCGCGCAGGGCCTGGGCCACGCGGTCGCAGCCGTCGCGGCTGCCGCAATAGACCACGCCCGACTTGCCCCGCCGCTCGCACACCAGTTCGATGACCCGCGCGTCGGTCCTGGCGCGCGAGGCGTTCTCCTTGCGCGCGGCCGACAGTTGCAGGTTCGGACGGGCGAAGCTGTCGACGAAGACCCGCGCCTCCTCAAGCCGGAGCGAGCGCAGGATGTCGTCGCGGGTACGGGCGTCGGCGGTCGCCGTCACCGCGATGCGGGGCGTATCGGGAAACCGCTCGGCCAGCAGGCCCAGATTGCGATAGTCGGGGCGGAAGTCGTGGCCCCACTGGGACACGCAGTGGGCCTCGTCGATGGCGATCAGGCTGAGGGGCAGTTCGGCCAGACGATCCATCATGGCCCCCGCCGCCAGACCTTCGGGCGAGACGTAAAGCAGATCCAACTCGCCCGAGCGCGCCGCGCGCCAGATGGCCGATCGCTCGTCCAGGGACACGCCGGAATCCAGCCGGGCGGCGGCCACGCCCTGCTGTTTCAACGCCTCGACCTGGTCGGTCATCAGGGCGATCAGCGGCGAGACGACCAGACCCAGGCCGGGACGGAGGATGGCGGGAATCTGATAGCAGACGCTCTTGCCGCCGCCGGTCGGCAGGACCGCCAGAACGTCGCCGCCGTCCAGGATCGTCTCCACCACCTGGCCCTGAAGCCCGCGAAAATCGGCATGCCCCCAGACCCGCGACAACAGGGCACGGGCGTCGTCCAGCGTCGGGCGTTCGACCTGCGAAGCCTGAAGGCTCAAAGCGCGGGAGATTCGGCGAACTGTCCGCCGACGCGGTATTTCCACAGATAGGAGGCGGCGATCACCTCCATGCCGTTCGGATGCTGGACGCCCAGGTCCGCCAGGGTGGCGGCGCCGTCGGCGACGACGTTGTCATGCTCCAGCATGAAGACCTGATCGCGCGTCAGGGGCGGGGTCACGCCCACGATTCCCGTCAGTTCCAACAGGCCGCCCAGAGGCTTGGCGACGAAGAAGGGCAGAGGCGCCAGAAGGCGATTGCGGCCCGTCTCGTGGTTCACCAGCTCCAGGATTTCGCGGAAGCTGTAGACGCGCGGGCCGCCCAGCTCATAGGTGCGGCCGGCGGCGTCGGCGTGGGTCACGGCCCGGGCGATCGCCTCGGCGACATCGCCGACATAGACAGGCTGGAACCGGGTTTCGCCGCCGCCGATCAGGGGCAGGACAGGCGACATCGCGGCCAGGGCGGCGAACCGGTTCAAAAAGCCGTCGTCGGCCCCGAACACCAGCGACGGCCGCAGGATGACGGCGTCGGGATAGACGGCGCGCACGGCGTCCTCGGCCTTGGCCTTGGAACGGCCGTAGGCGGATTTGGACATCGGATCGGCGCCGATGGCCGACATCTGCACCAGACGCTTGACGCCGGCGGCGCGGGCCGCCTCGGCCACGATCTGTGCGGCCTGGACGTGAACCGTGTCGAAGCCGCGCTTGCCGCGTCCGTCGTGCAGCACGCCGACCAGATTGACCACCGCATCGGCGCCGCGCAGGGCGGCGGCGACATCGTCGGGATCGGTCACGTCGCAGCGGGTGAACTGGATCTGGCCGGGGTCGCCGGCGGTCTGGACCTCGATGGCCAGAACCGGATTGCGAACGGCGACGCGGATGCGCCAGCCGCGACGCGCCAGGGCGCGCACCGCCTGCGATCCGATAAAGCCCGATCCACCGATAACGGTCACGACGCCGGGGGCCAGATCAGCCATCAGAAACTCCAGTCCATGCAGTGAGGGCGGGATAGCCGATGGGGCGCCGCACCGCAACGCGATCCATCGGCATGCTCACGCCTGTGCGCGCTGCGTCAGGGACGGCCGACCAGTTCATCGACCGAACCGGCGGTGACGGGGTGATACAGCGGCCGAGCCTCGGCGTAGATGCGGCGCGCGTTGGACCGGCCCCAGTCGCCCTCGTTCCACAGGGTCTGGAACAGCGGCAGAACGAATTTGCGACGGCCTTGGCTGGTCAGGAAATTTTCGGCCGTGGCGACCGACGGCTGATAGCGGTGGGCCAGGGCGATCTGCAGCCAGGCGAAGGTCAGTTCGCTGTTGCCTTCGTTCGCCAGATTCAGGGTGCGTTCCAGATCGGCCAGCTGGGCGTCGGTCAGCCAGTCGGCCCCCGTCCGCAGGCCGTCGGGACGCCAGCCCAGGAAACGCTGGCGCTGCTGGGTGTTCCAGTCCGACCACGGAATGGCCGAGGCCGGTCCCTTGTCCTTGAAGAAGGCGACGGCGGCCGCGTCCACCGGCTCGAAGGCGTGGGACACCGGCGCCACGGCGTTGGACGGCAGGCCCGGCTGATAGACCCAGGCGTCCATCTGCAACTGGCTTTCCAGCGCCGCGTCGCCCTTGATCAGATTGTCGCGGATGTCTTGCAGGAACATGGCCGTGGTCATGGGGCGGTAGGCGTTGCGATCGAAATAGCCGCGCAGCCAGGCGTCGAACCGATCCCTCCCGACGGTGCGTTCGATGGTCCGCAGGAACAGGGCGCCCTTCTCATAGGCGATGTCGTTCATGCCGTCGTCGGGATCGCGGCCCTTCAGGTCCAGATGCAGGCGGATGTCCGCCGCCGGCAGGGATTTCAGCGTGTCCTGAAGGCTGTCCCAGCCCAGCACCTGCTCCTGCATGGCGCGGTCATGGCCATAGACCGACTCCATGATCCGGTTCTCGAAATAGACGGTGAAACCCTCGTTGAGCCAGAAGTCGTTCCAGGTGGCGTTCGTCACCAGATTGCCCGACCAGGAGTGCGCCAGCTCGTGCGCGACCAGCGACACCAGCGACCGGTCGCCGGCGATGATGGTCGGGGTGGCGAAGGTCAGTTTGGGGTTCTCCATCCCGCCGAAAGGGAAGGACGGTGGCAGGACCAGAAGGTCGTAGCGGCCCCAGCGATAGGGGCCGTACAGCCGCTCGGCCGCCGTCACCATCTGGGCGGTGGGCTCCAGCTCCCACTGGGCGGCGCGCAGGCGGCTGGGCTCGGTCCAGACCCCGGTACGGCCGTCGAACGGCGCAAAGGCGATGTCGCCCACGCCGATGGCGATCAGATAGGGCGGGATCGGATTGTCCATCCGGAAGCGCCAGGTCTTCATCCCGTTTCCGGCCCGCTCGCCGTTCGGCGTCAGATGATCGGCGCTCATGACCACCGTCAGGTCTTCGGGGGCGGTGATGCGGGCCGAATAGGTCTGGCGGATGCCGGGGCTGTCCTGGGTCGGGACCCAGGTGCGGGTCAGGATCGCCTGGCCCTGACTGAACAGATAGGGCTTCTGACCGCCCGCCGTCTGGCTGGGGTTCAACCATTGCAGCGCCGCCGCGTCGGGGCGGGTCGAATAACGGATAGTGATCTTGCGCCGCTCATCGGGGGCGAAGGCCGGGAAATAGACGGTCAGCGGCTGGCCCAGGATCGGATCGTTGTCGCCCACCACATAGCGCAGCGGCTGGCCGGCGGCGTCGCGCACGTCCTGAATGTCCAGGTCGCGGATATCCAGCACGATCTCGTTGGCGCCGGGAACGGCCAGGATGTCCAGCGTCGCCGTGCCCGACAGGGTCCTGGCCTGGAAGTTCGCGGTCAGGTCCAGGGCCACGTCGACCACGCGGGCGATCTCGGGCCGGGCGTGGGTGTGGACGTCCACCGCTTCGGGTCCCGGCGCCGGGCCGACGGCGGGCGGGGCCAGCGAGGCGCCGCCGGTGGGGGTGGAGCAGGCGGACAGGCCCATGGCCGAAGCGAGGGCGAGGGCGGAGACGAGGCCGAGCGCTTTGCGCGTCATCGAGGTATTCCCGAGCTGATCTTTGCGATTGGCCGGAGAACGCGCGGAAACGCGAAAAAGATCAAGCCTCGGCGCGAACCGGCGCATGATGGGCGCGGAACAGCCGCCCCCGTTCGGCGAACAGGACGCAGCCCAGGGCGATCAGGCCGAAACAGGTGAAGCCCAGCGACATGGGCACGGTCGTGCCGTTGAACTGCTGGCCCACCGCAAAGCCCAGGAGGGAGCCGACGATGGTCGAGACGAAGCCCTGGATCGAGGCGGCGGTGCCGGCGATATGGCCCATGGTCTCCATCGCCATCGATCCGAAATTGCCCGCGATCAGGCCGAAGCAGAACATGGTCAGGGTCTGCAGAACGGCGAAGGTCCAGATCGATTCATGGCCGCTGATCGCCACGGCGGCGTGAACGGCGGCGATGCTGGTGAAGCCGATCAGGGCGGTGTGGGAAATCTTGCGCGACCCCAGCTTGACCACCAACCGGGCATTGACCAGGGAGGCCACGGCGATACCGCCCGCGATCAGGGCGAAGACGGCCGGAAACACCGCCTCCGCGTGGAAGACGTCGGCGAAGATTTGCTGGGACGAGTTGATGAAGCCGAACAGCGCCCCGGTGATCGCCGTCATGGCCAGCGTATAGCCGACGGCGGTGCGGTCCGTCAGCGCGACCCGATAGGCCGAGGCCAGACGCTTGACCTGAATGGGCAGGCGATCCTCGGGCTTCAGCGTCTCGGGCAGGCGAAGGCCCGCCCAGACGATCAGGCCGACGCCGACCAGACCCAGTCCGGCGAAGATCCAGCGCCAGGGGCCGACCAGCATGATCAGCTGGCCCAGCGACGGGGCCAGGATGGGCACGCCCAGGAAGACCAGGAAGCTGAACGACATGACCCGCGCCATGGTCCGCCCCTCGTAGCGGTCGCGCACGATGGAGACGGCCAGAACACGGGTGCAGGCGCTGCCCAGACCCTGGCCGACACGCGCGGCGATCAGGGTGTCGAAGGTCGGCGCCAGGGTCGCCAGCAGGCTGAACAGCACATAGACGCCGACGCCGAACATCAGGACGGGCTTGCGTCCGAACCGGTCGGCCAGAGGTCCGTAGATCAACTGCGCCCCGCCGAAGCCCAGCAGATAGGCGGTCACGACCCACTGGCGGCCGTTTTCGTTGGCGACGCCCAGATCCGCCCCGATGTGGGGCAGGGCCGGCAGCATGGAGTCGATGGCCAGGGCGTTCAGGGCCATCATCAGGGCGATCAGACAGACGAACTCGACGAAGCCGGGTTCTTTCTTGGCGGGGGCTGACGCAGCGGAAACGGACATTGGGACCAGATGCGTCGTCGCGCCCCGATCCGCAACCGTGCGCCTGTCATAAATTGCTGCAATGCAGCGAAATCGAGATTGACCGGACGGCGCCTCGCCAAAGACAAGAAGCTTCGCTAGAGGAAGTCATGACAAAACAGATGACAGCACAGGCGGCGCTGGACCGCCTCGAAACCCTCTACACCCAATCCGTGACCAACCTGCGCGACGCCGTGCGGGATTTCGTCGAGACCGGCGCGCGGCCCGATCCGCTGAAACGCGCCGAAGGGGTGTTCGCCTATCCCGAACTTCGCATCCGCTGGGACGGGGATCGCCCCCAGGACCTTGAGCCGCGCGCCTATGCCCGGCTGGCCAAGCAAGGGGTCTATGCGACCACCGTCACCCGGCCGGACCTGTTCCGCCCCTATCTGACCGAACAGTTGGAACTGCTGGAGCGGGAGTATGACGCGACCTTCGAAGTCGAGGTCTCGCGCCAGGAAATTCCCTTCCCCTATGTGACCGACGGACTGGAGGTCGCGTTGGATCGGTCGATGACGGCCGCCCTGGCCCGATGGTTCCCGACCACCGACCTGGCCAATATAGGTGACGAGATCGCCGACGGCCTGTTCGATCCCGCAGAGGATCTGCCGCTATCGCTGTTCGATGGCCTGAGGACGGATTTCTCGCTGGCGCGGCTTAAGCACTACACCGGCACGCCGGTAGACGACGTCCAGTCCTATGTGCTGTTTACCAACTACAATCGTTACGTCGACGAGTTCGTGCGCTGGGCCATCGAACAGCTTCAGACGCCGGACAGCCCTTACGAGACCCTGTCCTGCGCCGGCGGCGTCGTGATCACCCGCGACACGCCCAATCCCGAGACGGCGATCAGCGATACGGCCTGGAAGAAGCACCAGATGCCGGCCTATCATCTGACCGCGCCGGGCCATAAGGGCGTGACCCTGGTCAACATCGGCGTCGGCCCGTCCAACGCCAAGACGATCACGGATCACCTGGCCGTCACCCGCCCGCACGTCTGGCTGATGATCGGACACTGCGGGGGTCTGCGCGCCAGCCAGACCATCGGCGACTATGTGCTGGCCCACGCCTATCTGCGCGACGATCACGTCCTGGACGCGGTGCTGCCGCCGGACATCCCCATCCCCTCGATCGCCGAGGTTCAGCGCGCCCTGTACGACGCCACCAAGTCGGTCAGCGGCATGCCGGGCGACGAGGTCAAGCTGCGCCTGCGCACCGGCACCGTCGTCACCACCGACGACCGGAACTGGGAGCTGCGCTATTCCAAGTCGGCTCTGCGCTTCAACCAGAGCCGCGCCGTCGCCATCGACATGGAAAGCGCCACCATCGCAGCGCAAGGGTATCGCTTCCGCGTGCCCTACGGGACGCTGCTGTGCGTGTCGGACAAGCCGCTGCACGGCGAGATCAAACTGCCGGGCCAGGCCAACCGCTTCTACGAAGGCTCGATCTCCGAACACCTGCAGATCGGCATCCAGGCGGTCGACCTGATGCGGAACGAAGGATCGCGCCTGCATTCGCGCAAGCTGCGGGCCTTCGACGAGCCGCCGTTCCGCTAAGCCGCCGTCCTCAGGAGTCGGGGGCGACCACGGCCTTCTCCAGTTCGCCGGGCCTGTCCGGACTGGGGGCCGTGGCGGCCTTTCGCGTGTCCTGCCGGCGCGGCAGACGCCAGACCTGATGGGAGTTGTAGCGTTCGCCGTCCCAGGCCAGGGCCGTGACGGTGATGGTCCTGGCGTCCCAGTCGATCTGGTTGAAGCCGGGCGGGGAGCCGCGCTCGCGGTGCGACAGGGTTCCGCAGCCGACGGCGTAGGAGCAATGATCCGCCAACGGAATGGGCATGGCGAAGGGCACATGGACGTGGCCCGTCATGATCAGATCGACCCCCGCCTCGGCGAAGATCAGGGCGGCCTCGTCGCCACGTTTGACGTCGCCGGTCATGGGCGTGCCGACCATTTCGATCAGCGGGTGGTGACAGGCCAGAATGCGCAGCGCCCCGATCGGCGCCTGGCGCAACGCCTCGGCCGCGCGACGCGTCTGATCCAGGTCGATGACGCCCTTGGACCAGTTGGGCCGCGCCTGCCAGCCGCGCGCTGTGACGACGCCGCGCACCATCAGGGCGTCGCCGCGGAACTGACCGTCGTGGGCCGGAAAACCGGTCGCCGTCTCGAACGCTCGCCACGGATGAAAGACGCGGGCGACGGCGTCCCAATAGGGCACGTCGTGATTGCCCACGATGACGAAGCGCGGCTCGGGCATGGCGCGCATCCAGGCGGCGGCGGCCTTGAATTCGTCGGGAAAGCCCTGTTGGGTGATGTCGCCAGTGATCAGAATCAGGTCGTTGGGCGTGGCGTGGGCGTAGTCTAGGGCGGCGGCGCAGGCGCGCTTGTGCTCGCAGCCGAAATGGACGTCTGAGAACTGAAGCAGCCGCCCCATCAGACGCTGTCCTCGGCCGAGGGCGGCAGGGGCGCCAGGGCCTTGAAGGCCTTGGGCACGAAACGGATCACCGCCTCGGGCTTCAGCTGCAGGGGCTCGCCGTCGATCACGGCGGGAATGCGCGAGCGGGCCCGCACCTCGATCAGACGCGCCGGCCGGGTGGAGACGGCCGGATCTTGACGCCAGTCGCTGAACAGGGCGGTGGCCGCCAGGCGGAAGGCCTGGGTGGTGTCCGAGGGGTCCATGGCGGCGGCTTCCAGCCCCACCGGCTCCTCCATGGCCTTGGAGATCATCGGGCTGATCAGGACCAGGGCTTCGGTGCGACGCTTCTCGCCCCCGTCCAGGGTGAAGCGCAGCCGGCCGGAAAAGGCCCGCTTGAAAGCCCGGCGGCCATATTGCCAGGCCAGTTTCAGCTTGCCGGTCCGCACCGCCTCGCGCGCCGGCGCCCACAGGGCAGGCGAACCCAGGATGGCGGCGCAATAGAAATATTCGCCCTGAACCTCGCCGCCCGAGACCGGCTGGGGCGCGCCTTCCTCCAGCGCCCGCTTCAGCGCCAGCTTCCAGTCCGCCGTGCCGTAAAGCGCCTTGGGCAACATGTTCATTGTGCCGCCCGGAAGGGGCGCGATCATCGGCCCGTCCGAACGGGCGCGCGCAGCCACCGCCCGGGCCGTGCCGTCGCCCGCCAGCACCAGGATGGCGTCCGGCTTGTCGGCGAAGGCTTCGGCGATATGGGCGTCGAAATCGCCGGACAGGACGATCACCTTGGCCTCCAGCTCATAGGCCTCCAGCAAGGTCCGCGCCTCGTCCGCCGCGCGCGGGCCGACGCTGCCCGACAGCGGATTGACCAGCATGACCACCCGCTTCAGCGCCACATGCGGCGTCAGGACATGCGCGGGCGTGTCGGACGCATCTGCCGACGGGGAAGGCGGACTATGGGACGGGGGGTGCGCAAGCTCGTTCATGGGCGACGGAACGTCTCGTCTCGTCGCCCGTTCCGGAAGCGTGGCTGTATTTCGGCCGCAATGGTTCGCACAGTGGTCAAGGCGATACGGTTCGGGACGAACGGCCTGTTCGATCCCCGCCTTCGGCGGAACCTGAACCCTATCGTGACGTTTGAAACTCGGGACGACCCCAGGGACAAAGAGGATTTCATCATGAACAAAGCGATCATCGCAATTGCGGGCGCCGGTCTGCTGGCGTCGGCCTGCGCCAGCGATCCCTACGGCTACAACAGCGGCCCGAACCAGTCGGTTCGTCAAGGCGCCATCGGCGCCGGCCTGGGCGCCGTCGCCGGGGCCATCGTCGGCAACAATGTCGGCGGCGGCAATGCGGCCACGGGCGCCCTGATCGGCGCGGCAGTCGGCGGCGCGGCGGGCGCGATCCGCGGCTCGAACCAGGACCGCAACAACCAGCAGCGCTACCGCGACAGCCAGGGCCGGTACTACTACTGCTACGACAATCGCCAAGACGAGTGCTACTGGGAGAACGGCCAGCGTCGCTATTGATCGACGCGGGTTTCCGGTCGCGGAGGCGTGACCGGGCTTGAGTTCCGGGGGCGGCGCGTCGAAGGATGGGCCGCCCCTTTCGTGTCCGAGGGGCTGTTTCAAGGAGGGGGTCATGAAGGTTTTCAAAGCGGGCGTGGTTGGGGTGGCGATCGGCCTGGCGGCGGTCGGGTGCGCACAGACGCCGAAACGGTCGTCCCTGGTGGTCGGCGAGAGCGGGTGCCAGTCGGGCCGGTTCGACGTCTATTTCGTGGAGAACCAGGCGCGATTGACGGATGCGGCGCAGCTGTTGCTGAACACGGCCGCGGAAAAGGCGCGCCAGTGCTGGGTCGCCAAGGTGCGGGTGTTGGGGCTGGCGGACGCCACGGGCGCGTCAGAGGCCAACATGACCCTGTCGCAGCAGCGCGCCCGCGCGGTGGCCCAGGCCCTGACCCGCGCCGGCATGCCGGCCCCGGTGTTCGAGGTGGCGGCGGCCGGCGACGCCGGCGCGGTCACGCCCTCGGGCCAGGACGAATTGCTGCGGCGGCGCACCGAGGTGATCGTAGAGGTCGCCCCGCGCTGATCGCGCGCAGCCGCTCGTGATGGCGAAAGGGGATGCAAGCGCCTAAGGTCCGCAGGCTTCTCGCGCCTTTCGGAATGCCCGCCTTGCGTCCCTTCGCCCTTCTCGCCGCCCTGATCCTGGCCGTCCTGGCGCCGACCGTTCACGCCTCGGCGGCGGTCGAGCCGGCTTTCGGAGCCCAGAGAACCGAACGGATCGCAGCGGAACTGGTCCCCATGACCCAGTGGGCGACGCCCGGTTCCACCGTGGTCGTCGCGGTGCGCCAGGATATTCAGCCGGGCTGGCATACCTATTGGCGCAATCCGGGTGATTCCGGCGGGGCGACCACCCTGGACTGGACCCTGCCGGCCGGGGTGAAGGCCGATCCCATCCTGTGGCCCCTGCCCACGCGCCAGAGACTGCTGGGCCTGATGAATTACGGCTATTCGGGCAAGGTCTTCCTGCCCGTGCCGATCCAGGTTCCTGCGACGGCCCGACCGGGCGAAATCCTGACCCTGACGGCCCAGGCGCTGTTCCTGGTGTGCAGCGACCGGATGTGCGTGCCCGAACCCCTGACCCTGTCCCTGGCCCTGCCGGTGCGCGAGGGAACCGCGCCCTTGTCGCGGCCCTGGGGCGAAGCGATCCGCAAGACGGTCGAGACCGCGCCGCGGCCAGCCGGGATCACGGCCCATGTCACGCGTGACGGACAAGGTTTGATCCTGACCGCGACGGGCGGGCCGTTGGCGAGCGGAACGGTCGGCGCGGCCTATGTCTTCCCGTTCGAGCCCGGTCGCATCGACCATGCGGCGGGCCAGTCGGGTCAGCTTGGCCCCGAGGGCCTGACCCTGAGGCTGGCGCCGGGGCGGGAGACGGGGGACGGCGCCCTGTCGGGCGTTCTGGCCACCGACAAGGGCGCCTGGGAGATCACGGCCGAGCCGGGGCCGCCGCTGGACGGGGCGACGGGCAAGGGCCCGCTTGCGCCCCCGCCCGAAGGCGAAGCGACCAAGGCGCCGGCTTCGGCGCCCGCCGGCCTGGGCTTGCTGCACGTCCTGGGCCTGGCCCTGCTGGGCGGGCTGGTGCTGAACCTGATGCCTTGCGTCTTTCCCGTGCTGGCGATGAAGGCCGCCGCCCTGTCGGCCGCCGCCCACGATCCGGCCCGCGCGCGCCGCGACGGCCTGGCCTTCCTGGTCGGGGTGCTGGTCAGTTTCCTGGCGCTGGCGGGAATCCTGTTGGCGTTGCGGGCCGCCGGTCAGGCCGTCGGCTGGGGCTTTCAGCTGCAGTCGCCGGGCGTGACCGCGACCCTGGCCCTGATCCTGCTGGGCGTCGGGCTGAACCTGTCCGGCGTCTTCCATGTCGGCGCCGGTCTGCAGGGCGCGGGGTCGGGTCCTCTGGCCCGCCTGCCCGGCGCGACCGGCGCCTTCTTCACCGGGGTTCTGGCGGTGGTGGTGGCGGCGCCCTGCACCGCCCCCTTCATGGCGGCGGCCCTGGGGGCGGCCCTGGTTTTGCCCTGGCCCCTGGCTCTGGCGGTCTTTCTGGCCCTGGGGCTGGGCCTGGCGGCGCCCTATGTGGCGATCAGCCTGTCGCCTGGGCTTCTGGCGCGCCTGCCGCGCCCCGGCGCCTGGATGGAGACGCTGAAGGGCGTCCTTGCCTTTCCCATGTACGGCGCCGCCCTGTGGCTGACCTGGGTGTTCAGCCAGCAGGGCGGGGGGCAGGCCCTGGCCGGCCTTCTGGCCGCCGGTCTGCTGCTGGCCTTCGCCGGCTGGACCTATGGCCGCGTGCAGGCCCGCCGGGCCGAAGGTCGGCAGGCGGTCGCCGGCGTCGTGACCGCGACCCTGGCGCTGTTGCTGACCCTGATGCTGGCCGGGGCGGCGGCCATGGCGGCGCGAGAGCGACCGGCGGTCATCGAAACCGCCGAAGCGGCGACCGCCCTGGCCTCCCAGCCCTGGTCGGCCCAGGCCGTGGCCCAGGCGACGGCCGCCGGCCGACCCGTTCTGGTCAATCTGACCGCAGACTGGTGCGTGACCTGCAAGATCAACGAGCGGGCGGCCCTGTCGTCGCCCCGCGTGGCCGAAGCGATCCGGGCGGCGAACGCCGTCTATCTGGTGGGGGACTGGACCCGCCGCGACGACGCCATCACCCGAGAACTTCAGGCGCACGGGCGTTCAGGCGTGCCGCTGTATCTGGTCTATCGTCCCGGCCGGGCCGAGCCGGAAATCCTGCCCCAGCTTCTGACCGAAGGAGTGGTGATCGAGGCGCTGAAGGGCGGCTGAGCCGTCAGACTTCCGGCTTCGGCGGGGCGGTGATGACCTCGACATTGTCGTTCAGCAGATAGGACAGTTCCGACAGGGCGGTGGCGCGCTCGGCCGGATTGGCCGCCGCCTGAACCGCCGCGACCTTTTTGGGCATGTCCTCGGAAATGCCGCGCAGGATGCATTTCAGATCGCCGTCGGTGCCGCGTTCCTTCAGGATCAGATGCCCCTGCATGTCCAGGGCCGCCAGTTCGTCGGCCTGGGCCTTGAAGCCGGTGAAGGCCTGACTGGTGAAGAAGGCTGCGTCGTCCGCGGCCTTGGCGGCGGCCCAGCCGTCGACCATGGTCTTCAGCCGCGTCGAGCGGGCGATGATGTCGGCGAACAGCGGCTCCCCGGCCACGGAGACGGGCGCGCCGGGAACCGCCGCAGGCTGTTCGGCCGCCAGGGCGACGGCGGGATTGGACATCGACAGGGCGATCGTGAGAGCAAGGCCGCAGGACATGAGGTGACTTCCTGTTTCAGCGTCCGCTGGGACGTTGAACCTGCATACGCCCCGACCGTAAACGAGTGTTTACCCTGTTTGACGAGGACCGCCGATGACCCGCGACGCCGCCTGGACGCGCTTCGACCTGACCGCCGCCGAGGCCGCCGAGAGCCGGATCGTGGACCAGTTCGCGGCCGATCCCGCCCGGCTGGACCGGATGTCGGTCGAGGCGGCGGGTCTTTATGTCGACCTGTCGAAACAGAGCTGGACCCGCGCGGCGTTTGACGCCTGCCTGGACCTGGCCCGCGCCTGCGAGGTGGAGGGCCGCCGCGACGCCCTGTTCGCGGGCGAGGCGGTCAATCTGACCGAGGGGCGGGCCGTGCTGCACCCGGCCCTGCGCGCGGCGCCCGGCGCCGACTTCAAGGCCTTGGGAGAGCCGGTCTCGGCCGAGGTGGACGCCGTCCGCACCGAGATGAAGACCTATGCGGACGCCGTGCGGTCGGGCGCCGAGACGGGAGCCACGGGCAAGCGGTTCCAGGCCATCGTCCATGTCGGCATCGGGGGGTCCGACCTGGGGCCGCGCCTGGTGTGGGACGCCCTGCGGCCGCTCGATCCGGCCATCGACCTGCGCTTCGTCGCCAATATCGACCCGCGCGACATGGCCGAGGCCCTGACCGGCCTGGATCCCGAAACCACCCTGGTGGTGGTGGTGTCCAAGACCTTCACGACGCAGGAAACCCTGGCCAACGCCGAGGCGGCCAAGGCCTGGCTGGCCGCCGCCCTGCCCGCCGATGGACTGGCCAGACACTTCATCGGGGTGACGGCGGCGCCGGACAAGGCGCGGGCCTTCGGCTGCGGCCGGACGTTCGCGTTCCGGGACTGGGTCGGCGGGCGCTACTCCCTTTGGTCGGCGGTCAGCCTGTCGTGCGCCATCGCCCTGGGGTGGGAGGCGTTCGAACAGATGCTGGCCGGGGCGGCGGCGATGGACGACCATTTCGTCGCGGCGCCGCTGGAGAGGAACGCGCCGGTGCTGATGGCCCTGGCCCAGGTGTTCAACGTGGACGGCCTGGACCGGCGGGCGCGGACGGTGGCGCCCTACGCCCATGCGCTTCGCCGCCTGCCGTCCTTCCTGCAGCAGCTGGAGATGGAATCCAACGGCAAGCGGGTGCATCGCGACGGGTCGCCTGTGACGCGCCAGACCTGCCCGGTCGTTTTCGGCGAACCGGGGACCAACGGCCAGCACGCCTTCTTCCAGCAGATCCACCAGGGGCCGCAGGTGGTTCCGGCCGAGTTCGTGATCGTGGCCCGAACGCATGAGGACGCGCCCGAGGCGCCCCTCTGGTCCAACGCCCTGGCCCAGGCCCAGGCCCTGATGCTGGGCAAGTCCGCCGAGGCGGCCGAAACCGAAGGTCTGGCCCAGGGCCTTTCGACCGAGGAGGCGAAACGTCTGTCGACCCACCGCACCTTCACCGGAAACCGCCCGTCGACCGCCATCGTGATGGAACGGCTGACGCCCCGGACCCTGGGCGCCCTGATCGCCCTTTATGAGCACAAGACCTTCGTCGAGGGCGTGATCTGGGATATCAACAGTTTCGACCAGTGGGGCGTGGAACTGGGCAAGGTGCTGGCCAAGGCGATCCTGAAGGATGTTCAGGACGGCGGCCCGTCCGCCGATCTGGACCCATCCACCGCCGCCCTGATGACACGGCTGATGCGATGAGCGTGATTGCGGGGCGCTGGCAGCGGCTAGCCTATATCGGGCTCGACCGGATGCTGGGCTATGGGCTGAAATCGTCTGAGGCGTTCGAGGTCACTCACCTCGGCCTGGTCGGCAGTACCCGAGAGACCCGTCCGTCATGACAAAAGGCCCGGTCGGAGGACCGGGCCTTTCGGTTGACGGGATTGGATCGCCTACCAGCGGCGGTCGTAGCGGTAGTCGCGATCATAGTTGCGGCGATCGTAACGCTGGTCGCGGCGATAATCGCGGTAGTCACGATAATCCTGGCGGCCGCCATAGCGGTAGTCATAGCCGTAGTCGCGGCTGTTGATGCCGTGCTCGCGTTCCCAGTGGCCCTGGTTACGGTAGCACTGACCACCGCGATAGTATTCGCAGCCCGATCCGCGATTGGAGGCGACCGCGCCCAAGGCCGCGCCAGCCAAGGCGCCGCCGGCGATGTAGTTGCCGTCGCCGTTGCCGTAGAGGGCGCCGGCCAGGCCGCCCACGGCGGCGCCGATCAGGGCGTTGCGGGCCGAATCGTCACGGCCGCGATCATGGTCGCGATAGCGGCTCTGGGCGTCGGCCGGGCTGGCGGCCATCACGGTGGCGGCCATGAGCGGCACGAAGGCGGTCGCGGCGATTTTGCTGAAGGTCTTCATACGCTGTCTCCTCTTTCCGGGGGCGAACCGGCCGGCGGCCGGGTTTCCCGATGACGTTGGAGACCGTTCTAGGGGGCGCCGCCTGAACGCGTCGGGAGGCCGCCGTTCATCGGCGGTTCATCGCGCCCAGCCGCGCGGATGCGATTTTTGTTCGTCGGGATCGCCTTGACGCCCCGGTTCGGCCCTCCTACTTGCCGAACGCGTTAGCACTCTTGCCGGTCGTCTGCCAAAACAGCGATCGCGAGAGCGCCGCTCACCGTATTCAGAACGCCCCGCTTCGGGGTTAAGAGGGAGAAGTCCGATGGCGTTTCGTCCGCTCGGCGACCGCGTGCTGGTCAAGCGCGTGGAAGAAGAATCCAAGACCAAGGGCGGGATCATCATCCCCGACACCGCCAAGGAAAAGCCCCAGGAAGGCGAAGTCGTCGCCGTCGGCCCCGGCGCCCGTGACGACAAGGGCGTGGTCAACGCCCTGGAACTGAAGACCGGCGACCGCATCCTGTTCGGCAAGTGGTCGGGCACGGAAGTGAAGATCGACGGCGAAGACCTGATCATCATGAAGGAATCCGACGTCCTGGGCGTGCTGTCCTAAGCGCCGACGTCCCGTTTCCTCAGTCAAATCCTCTAGACAGGAGCAGCCCGCATGGCCGCTAAAATCGTAAAGTTCAACACCGACGCCCGCGACAAGATGCTGAAGGGCGTCAACGTCCTGGCTGACGCCGTCAAGGTGACGCTGGGTCCCAAGGGCCGCAACGTCGTGATCCAGAAGTCCTTCGGCGCCCCGCGCTCGACCAAGGACGGCGTGTCGGTCGCCAAGGAAATCGAGCTGGAAGACGCCTTCGAGAACATGGGCGCCCAGATGATCCGCGAAGTCGCTTCGAAGACGAACGACAAGGCGGGCGACGGCACCACCACCGCCACCGTCCTGGCTCAGGCCATCGTGCAGGAGGGCCTGAAGGCCGTCGCCGCCGGCATGAACCCGATGGATCTGAAGCGCGGCATCGACAAGGCCGTCGGCCTGGTGCTGGAAGAGATCAAGTCCAACTCCAAGCCGGTCTCCAACAACTCCGAAATCGCCCAGGTCGGCACCATCTCGGCCAACGGCGACAGCGAAATCGGCGAGCTGATCGCCCAGGCCATGGCCAAGGTCGGCAACGAAGGCGTCATCACGGTTGAAGAGGCCAAGACCGCCGACACCACCGTCGACGTCGTCGAAGGCATGCAGTTCGACCGCGGCTACCTGAGCCCTTACTTCATCACCAACGCCGACAAGATGGAGGCCGTCCTCGAAGAGCCGCTGATCCTGCTGTTCGAGAAGAAGCTGACCAGCCTGCAAGCCATGCTGCCGATCCTGGAAGCCGTGGTGCAGTCGGGCCGTCCGCTGCTGATCATCGCCGAGGACATCGAAGGCGAAGCCCTGGCGACCCTGGTGGTCAACAAGCTGCGCGGCGGCCTGCGCGTCGCCGCCGTCAAGGCTCCGGGCTTCGGCGACCGCCGCAAGGCCATGCTGGAAGACATCGCCATCCTGACGGGCGGCCAGGTCATCTCGGAAGACCTGGGCATCAAGCTGGAGAGCGTCACGCTCGACATGCTCGGCAAGGCCAAGAAGGTCTCGATCACCAAGGACGACACCACCATCGTGGAAGGCGTCGGCGGCAAGGACGAGATCGAAGCCCGCGTGGCCCAGATCAAGCGCCAGATCGAAGACACCACCTCCGACTACGACAAGGAAAAGCTGCAGGAACGTCTGGCCAAGCTGGCCGGCGGCGTCGCGGTTCTGCGCGTCGGCGGTTCGACCGAAGTCGAAGTGAAGGAAAAGAAGGACCGCGTCGACGACGCCCTGAACGCCACGCGCGCCGCGGCTGACGAAGGCATCGTTCCCGGCGGCGGCATCGCGCTGCTGAAGGCGTCGAAGATCCTGGCCGACGTCAAGGGCGACAACGCCGACCAGAACGCCGGCGTCAACATCATCCGTCGCGCCCTGCAGGCTCCGATCCGTCAGATCTCGGAAAACGCAGGCGTCGAAGGTTCGATCGTCGTCGGCAAGGTGCTGGAGAACGGTGAAGCCTCGTTCGGCTTCAACGCCCAGACCGAAGAGTACGGCGACCTGGTCAAGATGGGCGTCATCGACCCCGCCAAGGTGGTCCGCACCGCCCTGCAAGACGCCGCTTCGGTGGCCGGCATCCTGATCACCACGGAAGCCGCTGTCGCCGATGCGCCGAAGAAGGCTTCGGCCGGCGGCGCCCCCGACATGGGCGGCATGGGCGGAATGGGCGGCATGGACTTCTAAGTCCAAGCCATCCGACGCTGAAACGCAGAAGGGCGGGACCGAAAGGCCCCGCCCTTTTCTTTTGGCCGCCGCCTTCCCGCCGACGGGACGGGCGCGATCAGAACTCCGAGATCGCGCCGGGCTGGCGCGCGCGGGTCTTCAACCACATGACGCCCAGGAGGTCCGAAACCGAGGCGCGCAGGCGGCCCCAGTTGGTGTATTTCGACTGGCCCGTCTCGCGGTGGCGGTGATCCACGTCCAGATACTGGTTCTTGAACCCTTCGCGGATCATCAGGGCCGGCAGATAGCGGTGGACGTGATCGAAATAGGGAAGGCGCAGGAAGATGTCGCGGCGGAAGGCCTTCAGCCCGCAGCCCGTGTCGTCGGCGTCGTCGCCCAGCAAGCGACGGCGGATGCGGTTGGCCCAGAGCGAAGCCTGGCGCTTGGCGTTGGAATCCTGGCGCTTGGCGCGACGGCCGCCGACCAGGGCCACGTCGGCGGGAGCGGCGATCAGGGCGTCCGCCAGGCGCGGCGCGTCGGCAGGCGGATTCTGGCCGTCCCCGTCCAGGGTGACGACGACGGGCGCGCGCGCGGCCAGGACGCCGGTGCGCACGGCCCGGCTCTGGCCCGCATTGGCGGCATGGGCCAGGACGCGCAGGCGCGGCAGGTCGGCCATGGCGGCCTTCAGTTCGGCCAGGGTCGTGTCCTTGGAGGCGTCGTCGACGAAGATCATCTCATAGGAGCGGCCGGCGAAGGCGGCGGCGATTTCGCGCGCCAGGGGCACGGCGGCCCCCGATTCATTGTGCACCGGCACCACGACGGAGATGTCCGGGGCGGCGGTTTCGGGCGGGGAGACGGCGGCGTCGGTCATCGCGGCTCTGTAGCGCATCGTCCGGCGCGGCGAAACGGCGACGCGCGCGCGATCAGGACCGCTTCCGGCGGGGCCGGATGGCGTGATACGACTGCCGCATGACCCTTCCGAACCTGGATCACCTCATCGCCGGTTGGCGCGGCCCGGTCCTGGCGGCCCTCCTGACCCTGGTCGCGGGCCTGCCCAGCCTGATGCTGCTGCCGCCGCTGGACCGCGACGAGAGCCGTTTCGCCCAGGCCACGGCCCAGATGCTGGAAAGCCACGACTTCGTCGACATCCGCTTCCAGGACGAGCCGCGCTGGAAGAAGCCGGTCGGCATCTATTGGCTGCAGGCGGCGGCCGTGGCCCTGACCTCCGACGTCGAGGATCGGGACATCGCCCCCTATCGCCTGCCGTCCCTGCTGGGGGCCGCGCTGGCGGCCTGGGCCGCCGCCTGGGCGGGAACGGCCCTGTTCGGCAATCGCGTCGGCTTTCTGGGTGGGGCCATACTAGGCACCACCTTCCTGCTGTCGACCGAGGCGGGCATCGCCAAGACCGACGCCGTCCTGTGCGGGGCCACGACCCTGGCCATGGCGGCCCTGGCGCGCATCTATATGGCGACCCAGGCGGGCGAACGGCCCATCCGACCGCACAAGCTGCTGTTCTGGCTGGGTTTGGGCCTGTCGATCCTGATCAAGGGACCGATCGGCCTTCTGGTCGTGGGCCTGGCGATCATGGCCCTGTCGATCTGGGACCGCGACGTCAAATGGCTGGGCCGGCTGGGCTGGGGCTGGGGCCTGCCGCTGGTCGCCCTGATGGTCGGGCCGTGGGCCATCGCCATCACCATCGCCACCGACGGCGGCTTCTGGCGCGAGGCCATAGGCGGCGACCTGGCGCCCAAGATCGCCGGCGCGCACGAGAGCCATTCGGGTTTCCCCGGCATGTATCTGTTGCTGGCGCCGCTGCTGTTCTTCCCGTCCACCCTGCTGTTGCCGGCCGCCGTATCGACGGGCTGGAGCCGGCGGGCCGAGCCGGCGATCCGGTTCCTGGTCTGCTGGTTGGTTCCCGGATGGCTGATGTTCGAACTGGCCCCGACCAAGCTGTGGCATTACACCCTGCCGACCTTCGGCGCCCTGGCCCTGCTGGCGGCGGCCGCCCTGGCCCGCCCGATCGGGACCGCGTCGCGGATCGTCGGCGCGATCCTGGCGGTTCTGGCGGCCGTGCTGATCATCGGCGTCACCGTCTATGGGCTGACCGTCTATGGCACCTCCACGGCCCAGACCTGGGCGGCCCTGACCATCGGGACGGCGGCGGCGGCGGCCCTGGTGGGGGCCTTCCTGCTGCTGAACCGGGCGTCGATCACGGCGCTGCTGGCCTCGCTCGTTTTCGGGATCACCGCCCATGCGGCCCTGGCGGGGACCATTCGCCAGCTGCGTCCCCTGGCCATAGCGCCCCAGCTGGAAAAGACGCTGGAGGCCGCCGACCTGCATCCCCGCCAGGGCCGCACGCCGGGACCGGTGGCCATCACCGGCTTCCATGAGCCCAGCTTCGTCTTCCTGACCGGGCGCGACACCGACCTGACCGACGCGCAAGGGGCGGCCGAGGCCCTGGCCGAAGGACGGCCCGCCATCGTGGAAGCGCGCGACGCCGACGCCTTCCGCGCCGCCTCGGCCCGGCTGGGCGTGTCGGGCCGGGCGGTCGGCACGGTGCGGGGCCACAACTATTCGGAAGGCGACGACGTCAGCCTGACGGTCTACGCCCCGCCGCCCCGACCCGTTTCAGGCGCGGCGGCGGGCGCCGGTGCGGGCGCCGACCGATGAGCCGCTTCATCCAGATCGTCGAGGTCGGACCGCGCGACGGCCTGCAAAACGAGAAGGCCGTTCTGGAACCGGCCATGCGCGCCGACCTGGTGCGACGGCTGGAGACGGCCGGCGCCAGACGCATCGAGGCCGTCTCCTTCGTCCATCCGAAATATGTGCCCCAGATGGCCGGCGCTGAAGCGGTCATGGCCGCCCTGCCGCATCAGGCGGGACGCAGTCGCATCGGCCTGGTCTTGAACGGCAAGGGCTATGACCGGGCGCTGACCACCGGGGTGGACGAGGTCAATGTGTCGGTCGCCGCCACCGACGGTTTCGGCCTGAAGAACCAGGGCCTGGCGGTGAAGGACCAGTTGGCCATGCTGGGCGAGATCGTGGCCCGGCGGCACAACGCCGAAGCGTCCGAAGGCGCGCCTTCGCTGTCGGCGACAATCTCCTGCGTGTGGGGCTGTCCGTTCGAGGGTGAGGTTTCGGTCGCGCAGGTTGCGGACATGGTCGGGGCCATAGGCGAAATGGGCGTAGCCGAAATCGGCCTGGCCGACACCATCGGCGCCGGCGACCCCTGGGCGGTGACAAGGAAGGTGGAGGCCGCCAGAAAGGCCGCGCCGGACGCGACCCTGCGTCTGCATTTTCACGACACGCGCAACACCGGCCTGGCCAACGCCTACGCCGGGGTGGAGGCGGGCGTCGACGTGCTGGACGCCTCGGTCGGCGGCATCGGCGGCTGTCCCTTCGCGCCCGGCGCCACGGGCAATATCGCCACGGAGGACCTGGTCTATATGCTGTCGCGGGCCGGGTTCGAGACCGGCTACGATCTGGAGGCCCTGATCGCCACGGCGCGCTGGATCGGCGCGGCGATGGGCCGGCCCGCCCCCTCGGCGCTGAGCCGCGCGGGCGGCTTTCCCAAGGGGTGAGCCCCCGCCCGAGGCTTGACCGTGGCGGGCGGCGGCGAAGCGCGCTATCGTCACCCCGACGCGACGGCCCCGGACGCGCCGCGCGAAGAAGACCGGACCCATGCTGATCGCGATCCCCCTGCTGATTATTCCGGTTGTGCTCTACAACATACTGGTGCTGACCGAGGGGGCGACCCAGGCGGACGCCCTGCTGAACGATCCGCTGTTTTCCGTCACCATGACCTCGGGCGCGCAATGGGGCGTCAGCTGGGGCGACCTGATCCTGTTCGTCGGGCTGATCCTGCTGTTCTTCGAACTGATCAAGTCCACGTCCAGCCAGCGCGTCGCCATCGTAAACCACGCCCTGTCGATGGTGCTGTTCATCGCCGTGCTGATCGAATTCCTGCTGCTGCGCGGCTTCGCCACCTCGACCTTCTTCCTGATCGTGGTGATGATCCTGCTGGACGTGCTGGCCGGTTTCATCGTGACCATCATCGCGTCCCGCAAGGACTTCGACTTCGGCAACTAAGACCGTTTGTCACGTCTCTCCGAAGCGCTGGTCACGCTTCACGGCCTCGGGTCTCGCGAAGCGCGGGCCCGGCCATGCTGGCCGAAGGCCGATAGGCCTTAGGAAAAAACGCTGAAGATCAGGGCCACGACGGCGACGTCGAAGACCTTGGCGGCGAGGCTGAAGGCGGCAGGCATGGGCGGGTCCGGAAAGAAGCGGCGTCGCCCCGTCCCAGCAAGCCCCGTGCCGCGCGATCAGATTTCGGTCTTGGTCGATTTTCCGGCGGGCGGACGACGCTCGGCCGCGCCGGAATATTCCGTTCCCAGATAGGCGGCGCGGGCCGCGTCCAGCACGGGCGCGCCGCCGCGCAAACCCCGCTTGTGGCCGCCCTGACCGATCTGCTGGGCGACGAAGGCGGCGGCGACGGGTTCCGGCGCCGTGTGGACGGCAGGTCTTGCCGGGTCGGGCGCGGCGGCGTCCTCGGCCTGGACCTCGGAAACCGGAACCAGGGCGCGGGCGGCGGCGCGGCGGTCGCGGCGGCGGCGCTCGCTCTCGCGGCGTTCGACCCGTTCGGGTCCGCCGACCGGACGGACGCCGTCGGTCATTCGGACTTGCCGCCCGCCAGCCGGTCGATCTGACGGCGCATCTCGTCCATCTGGCGACGCATTTCGGCCAGGGCGTCGGGGGCCTCGGCCGCAGGCGCGGGATCGTCGGTCTTGTCCCTGGGCGGGGTCGCCGTGTCCGCGGCCGGTTCGGCGCGGGCGTAGCCGAAGCCAGGGAACATCTGCAGGGCGCGTTCGAACATGGCCATGTTGGCGCGGGCGGCCTCTTCCATCAGGGTCGCGCCCGAACCGGTCCCGAAGGCGCGGCTCATCTGGCTGGCGAACTGCTCCTGCTGGCGACTGAAATTAGCCAGGGACATCTCCAGATAGGAGGGCAGAACCCCCTGCATCGATCCGCCGTAGAAGCCGATCAACTGGCGCAGGAACTGGACCGGCAGCAGGGCCTCGCCCCGGCTTTCCTCCTCGAAGATGATCTGGGTCAGGATCTGGCGGGTCAGGTCGTCGTTGGTCTTGGCGTCATAGACCACGAACTCGACCCCCTCGCGCACCATGGCGGCCAGGTCCTCCAGCGTCACATAAGCGCTGGTTCGGGTGTTGTAGAGCCTGCGGTTCGCATACTTCTTGATGACGATCACATCGGTGTCGCCGCCTTTTCCGCCCTTGGTCTTTTCGTCAGCCACGCTTGTTCTCGCGATGTTGCAACGCGTCACTATCGTCCGTTGCGACGCGAAGCGCCAGAGGGCGCGACCGCGCAGGGGCGACGCTCAACCGTGCGCCATCGCCGGCGCCAGCACCACGCCCACCAGAACCGCCGTCCAGTGGACCGTCGCGCCGGTGACGACGAAGCCGTGCCAGATGGCGCGACGGAAGCGCACCTTGGGGCTGATGAAGACGAAGACCCCGGCGGTGTAGATCAGGCCGCCTATGACCAGAAGGGCCAGGGCGACCGGGTGCACCGTCTCGACCATGGGCTTCAAGGCCGCGACCGCCAGCCAGCCGAAGACGACATAGACCGCGCTCCAGAACCTGTCCGAAATGCGCGGGGCGAACAGCTTGACCCCTGCGCCGGCGAAGGCCAGGGCCCAGATCAGGGTGGTGAAGCCGATCGCCCAGACCCCTTCGAACCGCTGGGTCGTGAAGGGGGTGTAGCTTCCGGCGATCATCAGGAAGATCGCCGCCTCGTCCAGCCGACGCAGCACCGGCCGCGCGGCGCACGGGGTGGTCCAGTTGTAGATCGTCGAAGCCGTCAGCATCCCCACCAGGCACAGGGCGTAGATGGCCGTCGCCATCACCCCGCCAATGCCCGTATAGACGCCGGCCAGGCCCGCCAGTACGACGCCGCCCACCGCCGCCAGCATCAGCCCCACCACATGGACCCACAGATCGGCCAGTCGTTCGGCCCGCGTCTGATAATGGTCGATCATGTCCAGTTCGTCCGGCGTGCAGACGTGGGCGACAAGACGGTTCAAGGTGCGCAGCATGGCCTTTCCAATCCCGGATCGCCGCCATCGTTCCCGCGACAATGCGCCCAGAGGGTGACAATTGGCTGAATCGCCATGCGACCACGCGCCTCGGGGTGACGAAACCCGCGCAATGCGGCAGAACGGCCACGACTTTTATTCCGCAGAGAGTGAAATCCCATGACCGAGGTCGTCATCGTCTCCGCCGCCCGCACGCCGGTCGGGTCCTTCCTGGGCGCCCTGTCGTCCTTGCCCGCCGCCAAGCTGGGCGAGATCGCCATCAAGGCCGCGCTGGAGCGCGCCGGCGTTGCGGGCGACGAGGTGGACGAGGTGATCCTGGGCCATGTGCTTCAGGCCGCCGCCGGCCAGGGACCGGCGCGTCAGGCCGCCGTCGGCGCGGGTGTGAGGAAAGAAGCCGCCGCCTGGAGCCTGAACCAGATCTGCGGCTCGGGCCTGCGCGCCGTCGCCATCGCCGCCCAGCAGATCGCCCTGGGCGACGCGAAGATCGTCGTCGCCGGCGGCCAGGAAAGCATGAGCCAGGCGCCGCACGCCCAACAGCTGCGGACCGGACACAAGATGGGCGACGTGGCCTTCGTCGACACCATGATCAAGGACGGTCTGTGGGACGCCTTCAACGGCTATCACATGGGCCAGACGGCCGAGAACATCGCCGACAAATGGTCGATCAGCCGCGAGGCTCAGGACGAATTCGCCGTCGCCAGCCAGCACAAGGCCGAGACCGCCCAGAAGGCAGGGCGGTTCGCCGATGAGATCGTTCCCGTCGTCATCCCTGGCAAGAAGGGCGACGTGACCGTCGATCAGGACGAATATATCCGTCACGGCGCGACCCTCGAGGCGATGCAGAAGCTGCGTCCCGCCTTCGCCAAGGACGGCAGCGTCACCGCCGCCAATGCGTCCGGCCTGAACGACGGCGCCGCCGCCCTGGTGCTGATGAGCGCGGACGAAGCCAGGGCGCGCGGTCTGGAGCCGCTGGCCCGTATCGCCAGCTACGCCACCGCCGGGGTCGATCCGTCGATCATGGGCACGGGGCCGATCCCGGCGTCGAAGAAGGCGCTGGAGAAGGCGGGCTGGACCGTCGCCGACCTCGATCTGGTCGAGTCCAACGAGGCCTTCGCCGCCCAGAGCCTTTGCGTGGTCAAGGAACTGGGCCTCGACCCGGCCAAGGTCAACGTCAACGGCGGCGCCATCGCCATCGGCCACCCCATCGGCGCCTCGGGCGCGCGCATCCTGACGACCCTGCTGTTCGAGATGAAACGGTCGGGCGCCAAGAAGGGTCTGGCCACCCTTTGCATCGGCGGCGGCATGGGCGTCGCCATGTGCGTCGAGCGCGCGAACGCTTAAACCGTCATTCCGGGGCCGAGCGAAGCGAGGAACCCGGAATGACGTTCATGCCGACCGTGCCTCAATCCGCCGGATATTCGAACGGGTCGCTGGGCGTCGGCTGCGTCGGCAACGGCATCCGCGGCAGGGGTTCGTCGCGGTTGGCGGCGTTCAGCAGGAAACTGGCCAGGATGACGGCCGCCTGACGCAGGTCTTCGGCCTTCAGGTGGTCGTAGCTGTCGATGCTGGTGTGGTGCAGGCGGCTGGAATAGTCGAGCGGGTCCTGGATGAACTGATACCCCGGCACGCCCACCGTCTGCATATAGACGTGGTCGGTGCCGCCCGAGTTGCGCAGCGACACGCTGGTCGCACCCATGCTGGCGAAGGGCGCCAGCCAGTCCTGGAAGATCGGGGCGGCGGCGACATTGCCCTCGGCGTTGATGCCGCGAATCTTGCCCGAGCCGTTGTCCAGATTGAAATAGGCGACCAGATCGCGATAGCCGGCGCGCGGCTCGACGGGCCAGCGGCTGCGCCAGGTGCGATTGTTCGACAGGCCCGCCAGCGCTGGATCGTTCGACGGCGCGCGCGTCGCCAGATGTCGGTCCACATAGGCGAGAGAGCCGAGGATGCCCTGCTCCTCGCCGTTCCACAGGGCGAAGCGGATGGTGCGTTTGGGCCGCACGTTCAGCGCCTTCAGGATGCGCGCCGCCTCCAGAACGACCGCACTGCCGGCCGCATTGTCCACCGCGCCGTCGGACGCCACCCAGCTGTCCAGATGGGCGCCGGCCATGACGTATTCGGTCCCGCGCGCCGTGCCGGGAATGTCGGCCAGGATGTTGTAGGCGTTGACGTCCTCGTCGTGGAACCGGACCTCGCTGTTCAGCTCCAGCGTCGGCGGGGCGTCGGTCAGGGCCAGACGCGCCAGACGGCGATAATCCTCGGCCGCCAGCTCCATCCCCGCCAGTTTCGGCGTGGCGCCCACCTGATAGGTATAGCCCGTGCCGTGCAGAAGGCCGCCGTCCCTCTGGGAAATCCGCACCCAGGCCAGGGCGCCCTGTTCGACCAGGAAGGCGTCCATCTTCGAGGCGAAATCGGCGGTCTCCAGCGACTTGCGGATGGCGGCGGGCGAATATTGCGGCTGGTTATAGGTGTTGCGCTCGGCCAGCTCGGCGCTGGTCCAGCGGCGGAAGGCCGGCTCGGTCGGCTCCGACCCCGTGCCCGGCTGGGAGATCATGACGATCTTGCCCGCCAGCTTGCCGCGCCATTTGTCGAAATCCTCCACCTTGGACAGGGGGGCGACGATCACCCCCGCGCTGATCGTTCCATTGGTGCCGGGCGTCCAGGCCACGGGAATGGCGCGCAGATCCAGCGGGCGCGGCGCGGTCATGCGGGCGCTGGAGCGGACGATGGACCAGCCCCGGCCGAACTCGAAACCCTCGGCGCGCACGTCGGACAGGCCGTAGTCGCGGAACTGCTGCTGCGCCCAGCGCTCGGCCTCGCGCATCTGGGGCGAGTTGGTCATCCGCCCGCCGATCCGGTCGGTCAGATAGGCGGCGGTCTGCATCACCTGGCTGTGGTTCAGCCCCTGATCGATGATGCCGTTGACGGCGACGCGGTCCACCGACTGGGCGGCGACCGGCGTGGCGAGCAGCGCCGAGGCGCAGACGAAGGCGAGCAGACGCGACATGAAACCCCCACGACGAAGCAGGTCCCTATCTGAAGCGATCCGGCCATCGAGTGCAAACCACGAGGAGGAACAAGAACCCGGATCAGCCCCACGGTCCGCGCGGCGGCGCGGTGATGGGCACGCCCGTGGTCGTGGTCGCGGTTGGAGCCGCAACTGAAGACGGGGCCGCCGCAGGCGCGACAGGCGCGGCCTCCACCACCGGTCGGGGCCGCAGCCCCATCCGCGCGCCCAATTCCATCAGGGCGCGGACCCGGTTGCCGGTCGCCGGATGGGTCGAGAACAGATTGTCCGCGCCGCGCCCGGCCAGGGGGTTGATGATGAACAGCTGGCCCGAGGCGGGATTGCGCTCCGCCGTCGGATTGTGGATGCGCTTGGCGTAGGCCTCGATCTTCTGCAGGGCGCTGGCCAGGGCCTGGGGGTCGCCGGCGATCTCGGCGCCGACGCGGTCGGCCTCGTATTCGCGACCCCGGCTGATCGCCATCTGCACCAGGCCCGCGGCCATGGGCGCCAGCAGCATCAGGGCCAGGGTTCCGATCAGTCCGCCCAAACCGCTTTCCTGGCGCTCGCGGTCGTCGCCGCCGCCGAAGAACAGGGCGAAGTTGGCCAGGGCGGCGATGGCGCCCGCAATGGTCGCCGTCACCGTCATGGTCAGTGTGTCGCGGTTCTTCACATGGGCCAGTTCGTGCGCCATCACCCCGCGCACCTCTTCGCGCGTCAGCATGTCCAGAAGGCCCGTCGTGGCGCAGACGGCGGCGTTCCGGGGATTGCGGCCGGTGGCGAAGGCGTTGGGCTGGTCGTTGGGAATGATGGCGACCTGGGGCTGGGGCAGGCCGGCGTCCCGCGCCATCTGGCGCACGTCGGCGACATAGTTCCTGACCACGGCGTTGGGATGCTGTTCGTCGACCGGCTGGGCGCGATACATCTTCAGCACGATCTTGTCGGCGTTCCAGTAGCTGAACAGATTCATCCCGCCCGCGAACAGCAGGGCGATCGCCATGCCAGGCCCGCGACCGATCAGATAACCCAGCCCCATGAACAGGGCGGTCATGACGGCCAGCAGCACGAAGGTCTTCAGATGGTTCATCGTCTCTTCCGTTTCGCGCGCGCCGGTCCGATCCTTCGCTACGTTGGCGTCGCGCGTTCGATCGCCTATTTGAGGCGGCCCGATCCCGCGCTCAAGGGAGCCGCCCTGTGACCGAACAGCCCACCCCCGCGCCCCAGCCGACCGAGGCGCAAGGCGCGCACGGCCCGGCCTTCAACACCGACGTGCCCCACGCCACGCCGGAACGCCCGCTGTCCGAGACGGCGCGCCGCGCCCTCCTGGAGGCCGCCGCACGGCGCGCGGCCGAACCGACGCCGGAGGCCCAGCCCGAACACGGCGGCCCCCGCGGGCCCGAACCGACGCGCTATGGCGACTGGGAAAAGAAGGGCCTGGCGGTCGATTTCTAGGCCTGTCGGCTTTTCCGGGCTTTTTCTTTTTCGACGGGACGCGCTAGGTCCGGCGTCATGGCCACCGCCCTCTACATCGACGCCGACGCCTGCCCGGTGAAGGAGGAGGTCTATCGCGTGGCGCGCCGTTATGGGCTTAAGACCTATGTCGTCTCCAACGGCTGGATGCAGGTTCCGCGCGAAGCCCTGATCGAACAGGTGGTGGTGGACGCCGGGCCAGACGTCGCCGACGACTGGATCGCCGAGCGGGCCGGACCAGGCGATGTGGTGATCACCGCCGACATCCCCCTGGCCGACCGCTGCCTGAAAGCCGGCGCCCAGGCGCTGAAATCGAATGGTCAGCCCTTCACCCCGGATTCGATCGGATCCGCCCTGGCGGGGCGGATGGTGGGCGAGCACCTGCGCTCCATCGGCGTGGCGACCGCTGGGCCGCCGCCCTTTTCGGCCGCCGACCGCTCGCGCTTTCTGCAGGCGCTGGATCAGGCCGTGGTCAAGGCGCGCAAGGCCGTTCCATGACGACCATACCCGAGGAGGAGCTGGAATTCCGCTTCTACCGCGCCGGCGGACCCGGCGGGCAGAACGTCAACAAGGTCTCCACCGCCGTGCAGATGCGGTTCGACGTCAGGAACTCACCCTCCCTGACCGAACCGGTCAAGGCGCGGCTGATGAAGCTGGCGGGCAGCCGCCTGACGCTGGACGGGGTGATCCTGATCAACGCCGTGCGCCACCGCACCCAGGATCGCAACCGCGCCGACGCCATGGCCCGGCTTCAGGAGATGGTGGACGCCGCCTCGATCAAGCCGGTCTTCCGCGTCCCGACGCGTCCGACCCGCGCCTCCAAGGAACGGCGTCTGCAGGCCAAGACCAGCCGGTCCGCCATCAAGTCCGGCCGGGGCAAGCCCAGGATCGACTAGGGTTCATCGACATTCGACCTTAGGACGCCCGCGTCGTCATTCAGGGGCTTCCGACAGGACGAATGGGAATGACCAAAAAGCCGGAAGGCCGCGCCGTCAGTCCTGAGCGGGGCGGAACAGAAGGGCGGCGATCTTGTCGTCGGCGTCGAAGCCGATCATCCACTCCGTGACCTGATTGTCGAACGTCACCTTGAACAGCTGGGCCTCGCCCTCCTGGCGCTGGTAGTCGACGGATTTCAGGGCGCCGAAGCTCTTGATCAGCGGCGTGACCTGGGCGGCCTGCTGGCGGATCTTGGACGCCAGGTCGGGGGTGAAGACGGAATAGTCGAAACCGGCCCCCTGCGCCGCCGCGATGACGCCGCGCAAGGCTTCCTGAGAGCGCGCGACGTCGGGCGCCTGGGCGTCGGAGGCGGCCGAGCCGGGACGCACGGTCTGGGTCTGACCCTGAGCTTGGCCCCGAGTCTGGGCCGGCGCGTCGAAGCTGTTGGGCACGGCGCCGGCGGCCGCGCCGGACTGGGCCAGGGCGAGGCGGGGCGTCAGCAGGAGGGCGGCGGCCAGAGGCGCAGTCGCAAGGGCAACGGTCTTCAGGGTCGTCTTCATGATGAAGGCTCCGGTCAATGCAGATAGGGCCACAGCGAAAAGCCCAGGGCCGCCAGGGCCGCGATCGTCGCGACGGTGACGGAAACCGCCAGCCAAGCCGGAGTTCCCGACTTTTCCATGACCACCGTCGTCGGCTGCGGCGGGTCCTGGACCAGACGCGAGATGGCGCGGGCGGCGGAGATCAGCTCGTTCAGGGCGTCGCGGGCCTGGGCCTGAGGCCCCAGCTCGCGGCGGATCCAGCGCTCGACCACGGGCTTGGCGGCGGCCCACAGGTCGTGATCGGGATTGAGGCGGCGCGCCACCCCCTCGACCGACACCATGGTCTTCTGCAACAGGATCAGTTCGGGCCTCAGCCGCATGTCGAACAGGGCGGTGATCTCGAACAACTGACCCAGCAGACGGCCCATCGAGACCTGGCTGGCGGCGCGGCCGATCACCGGCTCGCCCACCGCGCGCAGGGCCTGGGCGAAGGTCTCGACCGAATGGTGCGGCGGCACATATCCGGCCTCGAAATGGACGCGGGCGATGCGGTCGTAGTCGCGGCTGATGAAGCCCCACAGGATCTCGGCCAGATAGCGCCGCTCGGCCGGACCCAGCCGCCCGACGATGCCGAAGTCGATGGCTGTCAGATGGGCCGGGGCGCTGGCGAACAGATTGCCCTCGTGCAGGTCGGCGTGGAAGGCCCCGTGATCCAGCGCCTGCACCAGAAAGGCGCGCACCACATTGTCGGCCAGGAGGTCCACGTCCAGGCCCGGCAGATCGCGCAAGGCCGGGTCGGTCATGGGCACGCCCGGAGCCCATTCCAGCGTCAACACCCGCTTGCCCACCCCGTCCCAGACCACCGGCGGAGCGGACATGTAGCCGTCCTTGGCCATGACCTCGGCCATTTCGCTGGCGGCGGCCGCTTCCAGCCGCATGTCCAGCTCTAGGTCCAGAGAGCGGGCGATGGTCTCGACGAAGGCCTGCGGCTCCAGCCGTCGCGCCGCCGGCACGAAACGCCAGACCAGGGCCGCGCCCAGCCGCATCGAATCCAGTCCGTCGGCGACCCGGCGCTCCACGCCCGGCCGCAGCACCTTGACCGCCACCGCCCGGCCGTCGGCCAGGGTCGCCCGGTGCGCCTGAGCCAGAGAGGCGGCGGCGACCGCCGGTCCCAGGCCGATGAACAGGCTGTCGACCGGCCGCCCCAGCGACCGTTCGATCTCGCGCCGCGCCACATCTTCGGGGAAGGGCGGCAGGGCGTCCTTCAACCGCCCCAGGTCGCGGGCGAACTCCAGGCCGAAGATGTCGGCGCGCGTGGCCAGCACCTGACCCAGCTTGATCGCCACCGGCCCCAGATGCTCGAACGCCTTGCCCAGTCGCTGGCCGGGGCGGCCCTGACGGCCCGCCTTTCCAGAAAGCAGTTGCACGAACCGCGCGAAGGGCCGGGTCCAGGCCGGCAGCAGGGGCGTGACCTCGCGCGGGATCAGGGCGTCATGGCGCGCCAACACCCACAGCCATCCCATCAGCCGCAGGAAGGCGGCGACCGGGTGCTGCACCGCCACGGGCGCGGGCGGCGGCGGGGCCGTGCGATAGATCCGGCTGGTCAGATCGCCCACCCGTGGTGGATGGCGGCGATCCCGCCCGACAGATTGGTCACGGACACGCGGCTGAAGCCCGCCTGTTCGATCATCCGCTTGAACGCCGTTTGATCGGGGAAACGTCGGATGCTCTCGACCAGATACTGATAGCTGTCGCGATCCTTGGCGACCCAGCCGCCGATGCGCGGAATGGCGTGGAAGGACCAGGCGTCATAGACCTTGCGGATCGGCGTGGTCGTGGGCCGAGAGAACTCCAGGCACAGGAACCGGCCGCCGGGCTTCAGCACGCGCCGCGCCTCGGCCAGGGCCTTGTCGATATGGGCCACGTTCCTGATGCCGAAACTGATCGAATAGGCGTCGACCGAGGCGTCCGGCAGCGGCAGGTTCATGGCGTCGCCGACCGTCCAGCTCATCTCCGGCTCGCCGCCCTTGTGGACGCCCGCCAGGATCATTTCGGCGTTGTAGTCCAGCACGATGACCGAGGCGTCCTCGCCCCCGCGCCGCTGCTGCGCCGCGCGGGCCATCTTCGAATAGCGCCGCGCCATGTCGCCGGTGCCGCCCGCCACGTCCAGAATGGTCTCGCCGGGGCGGGGGTTCAGCTTGGCGGCGGCGATATCCTTCCAGATGCGGTGGACGCCCACGCTCATCAGGTCGTTCATCACGTCATAGTTGGAGGCGACGGAATCGAACACCCCGCGCACCATCTTCACCTTTTCGCGCGCGTCCACGTCGCGAAAGCCGAAGGAAGAGCGGTCGCCCTGCGAATGCGGGCCGTGCGGGGAGGCGTAGGTCATGGCGACGGTCTAGCGCGTCGCGACGGCCGCGTCACGCCGCCTGGGGACGCGGAAGATGCAGTTCCCTGGCCACCTCGCGCATCAGGCCGTAGCAGCCGCATGACGCCGCCTCCAGCCCGTCGCGGTCAGCGACGCGCACCCAGCCGCGACCGCGCTCGATCAGGCCCCGGTTCTCCAGCACGGCCCCGACCTCGGACACTGTGGCGCGCCGCACGCCCAGCATGCCGGCGATGTCGGCCTGGGTCAGGTCCAGACGATCCTCCTCGGCCCGGTCGTGCAGGACCAGAAGCCAACGCGCCAGCCGTTCATCCAGGGTGTGCTGGGCGTTGCAGGCGGCCGCCTGCTGCACCTGGGCCATCAATCCTTCGGTATAGCGCGACAGGGCCAGGCGCAGGCTCTCGCTGGCCTCCAGCGCCGCGCCGAACACCTCGGCGTCGCAACAGGCGGCCAGGCCTTCACGCTGGCTGACCGCCCGGCTGACGGCGCGCGCGTTCATGGGTCCGCACGTCACCCCGACCAGGCCCTCTCGCCCGATGGCGGCGGTCTCCACCGCCTTGTCGTCGGGCAGCAGGGTCATCAGGGAGACCACGCCCTTCAGCGGAAACCAGACCTGATCCACCGGCTCCCCCGCGTCGAACAGCACCTGTCCGCGCGCCATCTCGCGGGATTGCAGATGGGGTTCGATCCGCGCCCGATCCTCGGCGTCCAGGTCGGCGATCCAAAGATTGTTTCTCATCCGGCGCTCTCGGCTCCAACGGCGACGCTTTCTCAACGCCAAGCTTGAGGCCCCGTTCCGCCGCTTGCCGTCGTCGTCCGGGCGCCTTAGCCCTGTCGCAAAAGAGGAACGCCCATGACCGACGCCCGCCTTGACCCTGCGGAAGCCTTGAAATCCCTGCCGGACTGGCGTGTGGCCGACGACGCCCGACCGGCCCTGACCCGCACCCTGCGCTTCGCCGATTTCAACGCCGCCTTCGGCTTCATGACCCGCGTCGCCCTGACGGCGGACAAGATGGACCATCACCCCGAATGGTCGAACGTCTATGATCGGGTGGAGGTGCTGCTGACCACCCACGACGCCGACGGCGTGACCGACAAGGATGTCGCCCTGGCCCGTTTCATCGACCGGGCCGCCGCTGAAACCGGAGCCCGCGCATGAGCGTCGAACCCCGTCCCGGCCGCGTCGCCGGTAAAAAGGTCCTGATCACCGGCGCCGCCGGCGGCCTGGGCGAAGCCATGGCCTTCATGATGGCGCGCGAGGGCGCGACCCTGGCCCTGACCGACATCGACGGCGACCGCGTGGCGGACCTGGCCTGGCGCGTCAATCTCCAGAGCCCCGGCGCGGCCTTCGCCTACGCCCACGACGTCGCCAGCGAGGACGACTGGACCCGCGTGATCGACGCCGCCGCGGCCGACCTGGGCGGTCTGTCGGTCCTGGTCAACAACGCCGGCGTCGGCGGTCCCCTGGCCTTCGTCGAACAGGACACGGTCGAGAACTGGCAGCGTCAGTACGAGATCAATCTGCGATCCGTCATGCTGGGCGCCAAACACGCCCTGCCGCATCTGCGCGCCGCCGCACCGGCTTCGATCGTCAACATCTCCTCCATCGCCGGCCTGGCCGCCGCCCCCGGCATGGGCGCCTATAACGCCACCAAGGCCGGCGTCTGGATGTACACCAAGACCCTGGCGCTGGAGGCGGCCAAGGCCGACTGGAACGTGCGCTGCAACTCGGTCCATCCGGTCTTCATCAAGACTCCGATCCTGGACCCCTTCATCGCCATGGCCGGGGGCGACCCGGACAAGGCCGCCGAACGCCTGGCGCGCGGCATCCCCCTGAAACGGATCGGAGAGCCGGACGACGTCGCCTATTGTGTCCTCTATCTGGCGTCGGACGAATCCAAATTCGTCACCGGGTCCGAGTTCAAGATCGACGGCGGCATGACGGCCCAATAGGCCCCGAACACCTCAATCGGCGCATTCGGGATTGAGACCGTCCGCGCCTTGCTGTAAGCGCGTCTTCCCGGCGGAGCGATCCGCCCCGCGCACCCGTAGCTCAGCTGGATAGAGTGCTGCCCTCCGAAGGCAGAGGTCACAGGTTCGAATCCTGTCGGGTGCGCCACTTCCTCAAAACCTATTGAAAACGCTACAGGTTTACCGTCTGCGGGACCGTTTTGCGGCGATGTCTACACAACCTGTCTACACAATTCGACCGACGATCATGGCCTAACGCCCTCTAATCATTGGGTTAATCGTCAAAGCAGCGTCTACACAAAGCGTCTACACATTGTTCGAACGCATTTGGTCGAGAAACGCGGTCAGATTCACTATCGGCGACGTGTTCCCGAGTCTTTGCGCGGGGTCGTCGGCAAGAAGGAAATCTGGAGATCGTTGGGGACGGACAGCCCCACGGTCGCCAAGCGTCGCGCTTTACGAGTTGCGGCAGAGGTCGAACATGAGTTCGAGGTGGCAAGGTCGAGGGTCGGCCATATCGTCGATCAGATCGTGCTGAATGGGCTTTCCGAACGGGCACCAATTGTTGAACCCGTAACGGAAGCGGAACCGCTTCCGAGCATCACCTTCATTGATCTCTACGACGCTTACATGAACGATCCGACGCGGGATTGGTCGCCCACCACCCGGATGGCTTACCAGACGACGAAGCGGATCGTGATGGCGATCCTCGGGAAGGACACGCCAATCCGCAGCATCACGCGGACCCAGTGCCGCGAGATGATCGAGGTGCTGCGTTGGCAGCCTCGCAACGCCTCGAAGCTGTTCCCAACGCTCGGTCCTATCGAGATTGCGGAAAGGGCGAAGGCCGAGCAGCGCACCGATCTGATTAACGCCGCGAACATAAACACCTACCTGAACAAGCTGGGCGGCGTGCTGAACTGGGCCGTGAAGGAGGAAATGCTTGACCGTAATCCTGCCCAAGGACTGCGCGTGCCCGATCCCACCGCCCGTCGCGACAAACGGCATCCGTTCTCGACAAACCAGCTACAGACGATCTTCTCGGCACCACTCTACACCGGCTGTCGTGACGACGGGCACGGCTATGCCACGCCCGGCCCGGAGCGTCCTCGTCACGCCCGATTCTGGATTCCGCTGCTGTCGATGTTCGGCGGACTTCGTTTGAACGAGGCTTGCCAACTGGATGCGGCCGACATCCGGCGGATCGAGAACGTGGATTGCTTCGTCATCACCGAGCGGTCGGAGGAAGTCACTACCGACAAACGGCTGAAAACCGCATCGAGCGAGCGGGTCGTTCCTATCCACGTCATGCTGATCGACCTTGGCTTCTTGGACTTCGCTCGTCAGCGTAAGCGCGCTGGTGAAAGCAAACTGTTCGGCGAAGTGGGGATGGGGGCCACCGGCTACCGATCCACGACCTTCTCCGCGTGGTTCCGTCGCTTCGTGGCCAGAGCCGGGGCAGACTCACCGAAGACCTGCTTTCACAGCTTCCGCCACGGCTTTCGCGACGCCCTACGGGAGGCGCGCATCGACCGAGACATCGCACTCGCGCTCGGCGGGTGGACGACGGCGAGCGGGGCCGCGTCGGTTTCCGATGCCTATGGGAGCGGCTATCGCATCGCCACGCTGAAGGAGGCTATCGACCGTGTTCGATATACGGGCCTCGATTTATCGCACCTTTATGAACAATGAAGCACACCGCCGCCTGTCTGGTAACGATGATGTTTCGATTGATGCATATCAATGGTTTCCACCATCGAATATGGTAGCGTCACCATAACGCAATAGAGGAGAGCGTGATGAGGGGTTTTGTCGATGACATTGACCGGTTGACGGTCGAGAACAAGGATTTCCGCAGGGTGCTCTACACAGGCAAGCACCTTCAACTGGTGCTGATGGCTTTGCGACCCGGCGAGGAAATCGGCGAAGAAGTTCACGACGACCACGACCAGTTCTTCCGCATCGAAAAGGGCGAGGGAGAAGTGTGGATCGATAACCAGCGGACGAAGATCAAAGCGGATGACGCGATTGTCGTGCCAGCGGGTGCCCGCCACAACGTAATCAATACCGGCGACAAAAAGCTGAAACTCTACACTGTCTACGGCCCCCCCGATCACAAGGACGGAATCGTGCGCTCCACTAAAGGGGAAGCTGAGGCCAGCGAAGAGCATTTCGACGGCACCACAACGGAGTAGCTCGCGCAACGCCGCCGACACCCTGACCTACCTCCGAGAACCACGGTTTTTGGTCCTCGCCTATTGATGTGAAATGTGAGTTTAATAGCGAGGCTCGGTCGTCGTGCGAGACCGGCCCAGCCCGGCCAGTGGATTAGGCTTGACCCCCCTCAACCCTTTATCTCTGCCGGGCTGCTTCTTGAGGGAGATGCTTGGGTTCAGGATGGACGGATACACGTTCTACACGCTGCCCTCGTCGGCGAATGGGCGTCATTTCAGCCCGGCAACACTGCCATCTGACGAAGCCGCCATCGCACGAGCCACGGGTGCGCTGCGCGATTGTCCCGTGACCCAAGAAGTGGCCATCTGGACAGGCTCTCGGTTCGTAGCGAGGGTCGCTAAAGACCGAGACTAATAATCTATCTCTCAAGCGCGACGCTTGGCGACCGTGGGGCTGTCCGTCCCCAACGATCTCCAGATTTCCTTCTTGCCGACGACCCCGCGCAAAGACTCGGGAACACGTCGCCGATAGTGAATCTGACCGCGTTTCTCGACCAAATGCGTTCGAACAATGTGTAGACGCTTTGTGTAGACGCTGCTTTGACGATTAACCCAATGATTAGAGGGCGTTAGGCCATGATCGTCGGTCGAATTGTGTAGACAGGTTGTGTAGACATCGCCGCAAAACGGTCCCGCAGACGGTAAACCTGTAGCGTTTTCAATAGGTTTTGAGGAAGTGGCGCACCCGACAGGATTCCTCGTGCCGACCTGCTGGTAGGCCGAGCTATCGGCTGCTGATTGGGCGTCGTCAGCCATGATGATACTCCGCGAATCGGATGGATGAGCCGCGAAGCAGAGTCCTCGGATGGGCTGGGGTCAACGTCTCGAACGGTGCCGCACGACCGTCTCTGACGTCAGGCGGAGTCTTTCCTGCCAATCTTCCACCGCTATGGTCAGCAGGTCGCGGCAGGTCGCGTTGAGGGGGAGAAGTTTAGCCATGTGGAAGCTGGATCATGTCGTCCCGGCGTCTGACGTTGATTTGGAGGAACGGCGCCTTGGCGAAGTTCTGGCGAGCGCGGGCTACGATGTTGGGAAGTTGACGTTGAGCGGTTTGGCCCAGCAGGTGCTGGCCGAGCGGGCGAAGGCCACGGTGATGGCCATCGGGATCGAACCGTCGAACTGGCCACATTTTCCGCTGGGCAATGGCGGCGTCGAAGTGCGCTTCCAGTTCAGCCGCGAGGCGGATCAGGTGAACGCGAAGATGGCCTTGGCTTAAAAGCCGTTGAATTTAACGCTACGTCGGCTTGTTTTCGCGTATCATTGGTGGCCGGATCACATGGAGGCCACCATGACGCTTGAGACTTTCCGCCAAAGCCTTCTGTCGTTCTCTATCGCAGAGTGGGCCATTGTCGCCGTCGTCGTCATTTCCTTTGTTGCCGTCACAACGACGGTCGGCTTCGTAATGGGGCCGATTGTGGGCTACTCCGTCGTCATGCTCTCTCGACGGGCCAAGCGTCGGGGAACAGCCTTTGAGGCGGAGAAATCGGCCTCTACGACCAAATAGCTCATCCGGCGAAGCACTCCTGACGGTCTTCTTGAACCGTCTTCAGCGTGCGCGAGATGGCCGTCACCGTGGTCGTGGAGGCACGATGTAGGCGGGCGGTGGCCCGGATTGTCAATCGGCGTCTAAAAGGGACCCCCTATCGGCGTGCAATAGGGACCCCCTTTTGGGGTTCGTGATGGACGTCACGAGCGCACCGCTTGCGAGGGTTGGGGCGTAGGGAGGGCGTAGCCCGACCGGAGGCTCAACCCTCGCTTGGCGTTCTTTTGGTGGGGTCAGCTGCGGTGCTTGAAGCGCCAGCTGTCGTTGCCGGTCTCGACGATGTCGCAGTGGTGGGTGATGCGGTCGAGCAGGGCCGTCGTCATCTTGGGATCGCCGAACACGGTCGGCCATTCGCCGAAGGCGAGGTTGGTCGTGACGATCACCGAGGTCCGTTCGTAGAGCTTGCTGATCAGGTGGAACAGCAACTGGCCGCCGGAGCGTGCGAACGGCAGGTAGCCGAGCTCGTCGAGGACCACGACGTCGAGGCGGCAGAGGTGAGCAGCCAGCGCACCGGCCTTGCCCAGGCGGGTCTCCTCCTCGAGGCGGTTCACCAGGTCGACGGTGTTGAAGTAGCGGCCACGCGCCCCGGCGCGCACGACGTTGGTGATGATGGCGGTGGCCAGGTGGGTCTTGCCCGTGCCTGTCCCGCCGACCAGCACGATGTTGCGCCGGTTCGCCAGGAAGGCGCCGCTGTGCAGCGAGCGCACCAGCCCCTCGTTGATCGGCGTGTCGTCGAACACGAAGGCGTCCAGGTCCTTCACGGCCGGCAGCTTGGCTGCCGCCATCCGGTACCGGATGGAAGCCGCATGCCGGTGGGTCGTCTCGGCGCGGAGCAGGTCGGCGAGGATCTCCATGGTCGTGCGCTTGCGCTGCAGGCCGGTGGTGACCGCCTCGTCGAAGGCGCCGGCCATGCCCTTGAGGCCCAGGCCGGTCAGGGCCGCCATCATCTCATGCCGCTGCATGCAGGCCTCGCAGACTGTCGTAGCGGTCGCAGTCCGCCTGAGGCGGATGCCGCAGGGCAAGGTCATCCGACGTGACGATGCTCAGCGGCCGGGGCGGTTCGCGTCGGCGCGCCAGGATGTTGAGGATGACGTCGTCGCTCACGGTCCCGGCAGCGAGCGCCTCGCGCGCGGCGGCCTCGACCGGCTCCAGGCCGTCTTCCAGCACAGCCGCCAGAACCCGCACGAACCGGCGATCGGCTTCGTCACCCGCACCCAGCTTGCGCCTCAGGCGCGCCAGGGCGGGCGGTAGCTCCCAGTCCTGGAACGGCGCGCCATTGCGCAGGGCGCCGGGCTTGGTCGCCAGCACCGGCAGGTAATGCCATGGGTCATACAGGGTGCGGTCTCGACCGAAGAACCGGCGATGGTCGGCGACGACCTCACCCTCGCAACGCACGACGATCCGGTCGGCATAGGCGCGGACCTGCACCGTACGGCGTCCCGCTCTAGCCATCACCGAGTAGCGGTTGCGGTCGAAGCTGATCAGGCAGGTCCCGGTCACCGCGTGCTCGCTCTCGTGGAAGCCGTCGAACGGGCCCAGCATGGGCTGCAGCGCCGGGCGCTCGGCGGCCAGGGCCTGGGCGACCGTCAGCTCCTTCTGCTCGGGATGCTGGCGCAGCTCGCCCCAGCGACGGCATTCGGCCTCCAGCCAGCCGTTCAACTCCTCCAGGCTGGTGAAGCGCAGGCGCGGCTGGAAGAACCGTCCCCGCGCCGTCTGGACCTGGTGCTCGACCTGGCCCTTCTCCCAGCCCGCCGCCGGCGAGCAAGCCGTCGGCTCCACCATGTAGTGGCTCGCCATGACCAGGAAGCGCCGGTTGAACAGCCGGTCCTTGCCCGTGAACACAGTCGTCACCGCCGTCTTCATGTTGTCGTAGATCCCGCGCGTCGGCACCCCGCCGAAGAAGGCGAACGCCCGCGCATGCGCGTCGAACAGCATCTCCTGGGTCTCGCGCGGGTAGGCCCGAACATAGATCGCGCGTGACGCGCACAGTCGCATGTGCGCCACCTTCACCCGCATCGGCTTGCCCGCGATCTCCACGTCCTCGTGGCTCCAGTCGAACTGGTAGGCTTCGCCCGGCCTGAACATCAGCGGGATGAACGACGGTGCATCCGCCACGCCCCGGCGTCGCTTCAGCCGCCACCCCGCCGCGTAGCGCCGGACCGCGTCATACGACCCGTCGAACCCCTCGCGCACCAGTAGGTCATGGACCCGCGTCATCCGCAGCTTCTCGCGCCGCGGCCGCGCCTCGTCCTCTTCCAGCAGTTCATCGAGCCTGGCCTGGAACGGCCCCAGCCTTGGCAACGGCTGCACCGCCCGCCGATAGGCGAACTCCGCATCCGGCTCCCGGATCGCCTTGCGAACCACCTTGCGCGACAATCGAAGGTCACGCGCGATCGCTTTGATCGCCTTGCCGGACGCAAACTCGCGCCGGATCCTCAACACCGTCTCCAACACCAACATCCCGAACTCGCCGCCTGACATCCGCCAAGCCGCCACCGTTAGACCTCAGGAATGAGGGGTCCTTATTCGACGCCGATCACACCGCTAACGGGGTCCCTTTTCCACGCCGATCCACACGCAGGACCGCGTAGAAGCGATCAGGAGGTCGTTGGAAGCCGGTCAGGGCATCCGGGCCACCGCCCGCCTACATCGTGCCTCCACGACCACGGTGACGGCCATCTCGCGCACGCTGAAGACGGTTCAAGAAGACCGTCAGGAGTGCTTCGCCGGATGAGCTATTTGGTCGTAGAGGCCGATTTCTCCGCCTCAAAGGCTGTTCCCCGACGCTTGGCCCGTCGAGAGAGCATGACGACGGAGTAGCCCACAATCGGCCCCATTACGAAGCCGACCGTCGTTGTGACGGCAACAAAGGAAATGACGACGACGGCGACAATGGCCCACTCTGCGATAGAGAACGACAGAAGGCTTTGGCGGAAAGTCTCAAGCGTCATGGTGGCCTCCATGTGATCCGGCCACCAATGATACGCGAAAACAAGCCGACGTAGCGTTAAATTCAACGGCTTTTAAGCCAAGGCCATCTTCGCGTTCACCTGATCCGCCTCGCGGCTGAACTGGAAGCGCACTTCGACGCCGCCATTGCCCAGCGGAAAATGTGGCCAGTTCGACGGTTCGATCCCGATGGCCATCACCGTGGCCTTCGCCCGCTCGGCCAGCACCTGCTGGGCCAAACCGCTCAACGTCAACTTCCCAACATCGTAGCCCGCGCTCGCCAGAACTTCGCCAAGGCGCCGTTCCTCCAAATCAACGTCAGACGCCGGGACGACATGATCCAGCTTCCACATGGCTAAACTTCTCCCCCTCAACGCGACCTGCCGCGACCTGCTGACCATAGCGGTGGAAGATTGGCAGGAAAGACTCCGCCTGACGTCAGAGACGGTCGTGCGGCACCGTTCGAGACGTTGACCCCAGCCCATCCGAGGACTCTGCTTCGCGGCTCATCCATCCGATTCGCGGAGTATCATCATGGCTGACGACGCCCAATCAGCAGCCGATAGCTCGGCCTACCAGCAGGTCGGCACGAGGAATCCTGTCGGGTGCGCCATTTCTCCTGGCGTGGTCTACGTCAGGCGCCACCCAGGCGGGACACGATCTCGGGGTCGTTCTCGGAGAGGCGGACCTCGGCCTCGAACGCCTGTTCGGCCGTGGCGAGATCGTCGAAATCGCGCGGGTTCTCCAGGCGCAGACTGGTCAGGCGGTAGTCGTCGTCGCGGTGTTCGAGCACGACGCCGCTTCGGGCGTGGAGGACTTCGGTCATGGGCGATCCCTTTGCGGCCTTCGCCTGGGACAACGCTTAGGCCGCGCCTGCGATCCCGTTCAGGTGCTCGGCCAAGGCGCCAAAATCTATTTCGGAGCCGATAGTTTGGTTAGCGAGGACCAAACACCTTCGATACATATGGATGTCTATAAACAAAAGTATATTGAAGCCGCCCTTCGAGGGAATTACATTGGGGCCCAAATCAATCCGAATGGTCAGCAATGTGGCTCATAACATTCAGCGTCCTTATACTGGCCGCAAGCGATCTGGGCGTTGCAGCCAGCCGGGCTAACGCTCCGGCGGGATTGGACTTCCGTGCGGGATTCGCCATTGAAGAAAATGGAATTTGGGCGACCGAAATATACACACGTCGCGCAGAAAGCGGCGTATCGGAATGGGTGGCTAGACGGAGCCTCATGACGTCTGCGGGGCCTGAGCAGGTGCGCTGGACTTCCGGTTCATCATGCCCCGTGTTGGAGGATGTCGCATCCAGCCTGAACCACTTCCCGCTAGGCGGTCTTGTGATGCCCGACCTCAATCGAACCGGCCCGCGCCATTTCGTTTATCCAGCCCCAAGGCGCCTCGTTAATGGAGCGGCTGTCACCATTTGGGCGACGGGAATGTCTGGCGACGGTTTCGTCGATTACCGCTTGCAAGCCCAGAGCGGGAATGTGGCCGACTGGGCGCATCAAGCATCTGAAACGCTTGGCCCCTGTTGGGAACATAGGTGAAATCTATAGTCGCACCGCCGCCATGCCGGGCTTCTGCCCTTGCTGACGGCAACAAGAGCGGCGTCCCGCGCGGGGCCGGGACTAATGCCTCTCTGCAGACTTCGCCGTAGACAACGTTCACTCCGGCCGTGCGATCCCGTTCAGGCGCTCGGCCAGGGTGGCCTCGTCCAATCCCTCGACGGTGATCATCTTCAGGCGCGACTGACCCCCGCGCGCCAGGGCCAGCGACGACTTCGGCACGCCCAGGGCCTTGGCCAGGAGTTTGATCAGGGCGACGTTGGCCTCTCCGTCCACCGGACGGGCGCGCACGCGGACCTTCAGCACGCGTCGACCGTCGGGATCGGCGTCCCAGCCGTCGATCCGGTCGGCGGCGGCGCCGGGCTGAAGCTTGATCTGCAGTTGGGCCATGGGCGGTTTCACAGACGAAGAAGGGCGCGACGTCCGACGTCGCGCCCCTCCCTATCGACTTGGCGGACCGGGCCTCAGCCCAGGGCGGCCATCAGTTCGGGCACGGCGGTCTTGTAGTCGGCGACCAGGCCGTAATCCGCGACCTGGAAGATCGGAGCGTCGGGGTCCTTGTTGATAGCGACGATGGTCTTGGAGTCCTTCATCCCCGCCAGGTGCTGGATGGCGCCCGAGATGCCGATGGCGACATAGAGCTGAGGCGCGACCACCTTGCCGGTCTGACCGACCTGATAGTCGTTGGGCGCATAGCCCGCATCGACCGCCGCGCGCGAGGCGCCGATGGCGGCGCCCAGCTTGTCGGCCAGGGGCTCCATGACGGCATGGAACTCTTCCGCCGAACCCAGGGCCCGGCCGCCCGAAACGATGATCTTTGCGGCGCCCAGTTCGGGACGGTCCGACTTGACCATTTCCTCCGAGACGAAGGCGGTCTTGGGCGCATCGGCGCCGGCGACGGATTCGACCGAGGCCGAACCGCCTTCGGCGGCGGCGTTGAAGGCCGTCGGACGCACGGTGATGACCTTCTTGGCGTCGGACGACTGCACCGTCTCCAGCGCATTGCCCGCATAGATGGGCCGCACGAAGGTGTCGGGGGACACGACCTCGACGATGTCGGAGATCGGGGCCACGTCCAGCTTGGCGGCGATGCGCGGCGCGAAATTCTTGCCGTCGGTCGAGGCCGGGGTCAGGATCGCATCATACTCAGCGGCCAGCGGCACGACGGTCGCCTCGACCGCCTCGGCCAGGCCGTGGCCCAGACCGGCGCTTTCGGCCAGCAGCACCTTGCGGACGCCCGCGATCTTGGCGGCGCTGTCGGCGGCGGCCTGCGCCCCCTGCCCGACGACCAGAACGTCCACGTCGGACGACAGGCCCAGAGCGGCGGTCACGGTCTTGTTGGTGGTGTCGCGAACGGTCGAACCGTCGTGATCGGCGATGACGAGGACAGCCATATTACAGCGCTCCCGCGGACTTGAGCTTGGAAACCAGTTCGGCGGCGTCGGCGACCTTGACCCCGGCGGAACGCTTGGGCGGTTCAGTGACCTTCACGACCTTCAGACGATCAGCGACGTCGACGCCGTAGTCGGCGACCGCCTTGACGGCGATCTCCTTCTTCTTGGCCTTCATGATGTTGGGCAGCGACGCATAGCGCGGCGTATTCAGCCGCAGGTCCACCGTCACCACGGCGGGCAGGTCGGCCGCAATCGTTTGAAGGCCGCCGTCGACTTCGCGCGTCACCGTGGCCTTGCCGCCGTCGATGACCAGCTTGCCGGCGAAGGTGGCCTGGGGCCAGTCCAAGAGGGCGGCCAACATCTGGCCCACGGCATTGTTGTCGCCGTCGATGGACTGTTTGCCCATCAGGACCAGATCGGGCTTCTCCTCGTCGACCACCGCCTTCAGCAGCTTGGCGACCGCCAGCGGCTCAAGATCCGTATCCGACTGGATCAGCAGGCCGCGATCCGCGCCCATGGCCAGGGCCGTGCGGATGGTTTCCTGGGCCTGGGTCACGCCGATGGAGACGACCACGATCTCGGTCGCGGTTCCGGCGGCATGATGCTCCTTGCCTTCCTTGAGACGAACCGCCTCTTCGACCGCGATCTCGTCGAAGGGGTTCATGCTCATTTTGACGTTGGCCAGATCGACGCCCGACTGATCCGCCTTGACGCGGGCCTTGACGTTATAGTCGATCACCCGTTTGACGGGGACGAGTACCTTCATGGGTCTATCCGTGAAATCGCCTGAATGTGTGGGCAGAGGACATGGAGCGGTCGCGAAGGCCTGTCAATGTAACGCGGCGTCAGGTTTCAAGGCCGGACCCGCCCTAGCGGACCGAGACATGAAGCGTTTTCTGACCTTTCCCCGCCTGGCGATGCTGTTCGCGGGCGTCTTCGGCCTGGCGGTCATCGGCATTTTCGCCTTGCAGGATTACTGGGTCGCGCCCGGCAAACGCTGCGAGGCGGCCGGCAAATGGTACGACATGGACAATCGCATCTGCGCCCAGCCCATCTCCATCGCCCAGATCACCGGCCGGCCCATCGGCGTCTCGCGCGCCCAGGCCTCCGAAGAGAAGAACCGCGAACTGGTGCGCATCGAAAGCGAACTGGCCGCCCAGGACCGCGCCCGCGCCGCCGAGGTCGAACGCCAGAAGGCCGCCCTGGCCGCCGCCCGCCCGGCGACCTGATGGGAAAGATCAGCGCGTCGCGCCGGGCTTCCATTTGACGTCGTCGGCCCCGTTGGCGTTGGCGCGGCGGCCGGCGACGAACAGATGGTCGGACAGGCGATTCAGATATTTCACCGCCGCCGGGTTCACCTCGACCCCGCTTTCCATCAACCGCACCGCCTCGCGCTCGGCGCGGCGACAGACGGTGCGGGCGACGTGAAGATGGGCCGATAGGGGCGAACCGCCCGGCAGGATGAAGCTGTCCAGCGGCTTCAGGCTCTCGTTCATCCAGTCGATCTCGCGCTCCAGCCGTTCGACCTGGCTGTCCAGGATGCGCAGCGCCTCCCAGGCGGGGGGCGGGTCCAGCGGGGTGGCCAGGTCGGCGCCCAGGTCGAACAGCTCGTTCTGGATACGACCCAGCATGGCGTCGATCCGGTCGTTCTGACCGCTGTTCAGCCGGGCCACGCCGATGACGGCGTTCAACTCGTCCACCGCGCCATAGGCTTCGACCCGGCGGTCCGTCTTGGACACGGGCGCGCCCGACGCCAGCCGTGTGCGGCCCTCGTCGCCGGTGCGGGTGTAGATCTTGTTCAGCGTCACCATGGCCTCACCCTCCGCTGGTCGCCTTCCACACCATGCCGCCGACCAGCAACAGCACCGCCACGGCCTGCAGGGCGACGCGCAGCCGCATCAACCGGTTGGAATGGGTCCGCGCATAGTCGCCGCCTCGGAACAGCGAATAGAGCCCCAGCCCCAGGGTGACGGTCACGGCCAGGATGGCGAGGGCGATCAGGATGTCGATCAACTGCATGTCGTCCTTCTAGGCCCGCCCCGCCGTCCTGACCAGCGGCGCAGCCATGCCGACTTCCTTGCGACCGATGGGCGCACCCCCCTTGGTCAAGCTTGCGAATGATGTTGAGAGGCGCTCGCAAATAAGGGGCCTTTCTGCTTATGACCGTCTCGACCCGCGCCCGGCTGCTGTCCGGCGCCGCCTTCGTTCTCATGCTGACCACCGCCGGCGTCGCCGCCCAGGCGAATCCGGCCGCCGACGACCAGTCACGGGGACCAGCGGCGCCCGTGGCGGAACTGGGCGAGGTGGTCGTCACGGCGGCCGGATTCGAGCAACGGATCAACCAGGCCCCGGCCTCGATCAGCGTCCTGCCCCGGGCCGAGATCGAAGAGACGCGCGCGGTCTCCATCGCCGAGATCCTGAACACGGTCGAAGGCGTCGACACCGGCGCGGCCGTCGGCAAGTCGGGCGGCCAGACCATCAACATCCGGGGCATGGGTTCGGACTACACCCTGATCCTGATCGACGGCCGCCGCCAGAACACGGCCGGCAGCGTCACGCCCAACGGCTTCGGCGAGACCGCGACCAGCTTCCTGCCCCCCGTATCGGCCATCGAACGGGTCGAGGTGGTGCGCGGCCCCGTCTCCACCCTCTATGGTTCGGACGCCATGGGCGGGGTGGTCAACATCATCACCCGCAAGATCGGCGATCGCTGGGTCAGCGCGGCGACCGCCCATTACACCGTCCAGGGCGACGACGAATTCGGCCCGATCCGGGGCGGCGACCTCTATCTGGCCGGCCCCCTGATCAAGGACCGCGTCGGCTTGTCGCTGCGCGCCTCCCGCTCGGAGCGCGAACAGTCGCGCCTGACCTTCCAGGACGTTTCCGGCGCCGAGGCGCCCGTGACCGGCTTCGGCCGCAGCGCCACCGCCAACCGGATCTGGTCCGCCGGCGCCCGCCTGGCCTTCGACCTGCACCCCGACCACGACCTGTGGATCGACGCCGATTTGGCGCGTCAGTGGTACGATAACTCCAAGGGCCAGATGGGCACGGCGACCACCGCCGGCGGCTACGACAAATTCCTGGAATTCAACCGCGACCAGTTCGCCGTCGCCCACAACTGGCGCCTGCCCTTCGGCGTGCTGGAATCCAACTATTCGGTGGGCCGGACGGAAACGAAGGGCCGCATCATCCCCAATGGCGTAGCCGGCGCGGGCGGCCCCCGCACCCTTGAGAGCGAGAACCGCATCCTCGACAGCAAGCTGTTCTCGCAGTGGGGGGCGCACACCTTCACCATCGGCGGCCAGCACTGGGAGGCCGAGATGACCGACGGCGTGGTGTCCGGCGCCTTCCGCCACACCCAATGGGCCGTCTTCGCCGAGGACGAATGGCGGTTCACCGACGCCCTGGCCCTGACGGTCGGCGCTCGCCACGACGATCATTCGACCTTCGGCGCCCATTTCAGCCCCCGCGCCTATCTGGTCTGGAACCCGTCCGAGGTCTGGACCGTCAAGGGCGGGGTCAGTCAGGGCTTCAAGACCCCCCGGCTGGAACAGCTGGCTTCGGGCATCAACGGCTTCGGCGCCCAGGGCCGCCTGCCCCTCTTGGGCAGTCCCGGCCTGAAGCCCGAGACCTCGACCTCGACCGAGTTCGCGGTTCTCTATGACGACCACGACCGCCTGCGGGCCGGCCTGACCCTGTTCCACAACCAGTTCGACGACAAGATCGCCACCGGCGTGCCCATCGCCAACTGCCTGTTCGGCCTGACCGCCGCCCAGTATTCGGCCGGCGGCTACAACACCTCGGGCTGCTACGACGTGGGCTTCTACACCCCCTATATCTCCACCGTCGCCAGCTTCGGTCAGTCGGTGAACATCGACGAGGCGGTGACGCAGGGGATCGAGGCCACGGCCCGTTATCGCTTCGCCGAGGCCTGGACGATCCAGGGCAACTACACCTTCACCGACAGCGAGCAGAAGTCCGGCGCGGCGGCCGGGGCGCCGCTGACCGACACGCCGCGCCACATGGTCAATGGCCAACTGCGCTGGCGGGCCACGGACCGGATGAATCTGTGGCTGCGCGGCGAATATCGGTCGGAACGCTATCGCGGCGCGGGCGCGGCCCAGGACGCGCTGGGCGACTATGGCGCCTACAGCCTGTTCCATCTGGGCGGCGCCTATCGGGTGGACGACCACCTGACCATCCATGCCGCGGTCTACAATCTGTTCGACAAGGATTTCGTCAGCCTGCTGCCCTATGGGACGCCGGTCGCCTATGCGCCGGAATACGCCAACAATCAGGAGCCGCGCCGTCTCTGGGTCTCCGTGAGCGCCGCCTTCTGATCCGGGGCCCTTGCGCCCGACGAACGGGGATCGTTCCGTCGATCCCCGTTCTTTTCCCGCAAAGCTAAGCCATTGGTCATCATTGCCGTGGCAGATTGCGCCGCATGTCTGATCGCGCCGTCCGCAGTCTCGAACACCTCAAGGGGTCGGCCTCCACCGCCCGGGTCCTGAACCTGCTGCGGGTGTGGGAGGAAAACGGCGACAGCCGCGCCGACGGCGCCGTGCGCAATGCCGACTGGGCCGCGCGCCCCATCTTCCGCACCACGGCGCTGAACCGCGCCCTGTTCATCAAGCACCGGCTGCGCCGCAACGAGACGGACCTGTTCACCGGCCGCCGCCAGGTCGCCACCAAGGTGATCATCCCCATCGACGAGGACGATCTGAAGACCGGCGGCCGCTACCTCTTCGTCAACCAGATCGGCTTCGAGCGAATGATGATGGAGGCGTTCGGCGTGCCGTCGTCCCATCCGGACCTGGAAACCCTGCGCCTGATCGACAAGCTGCCGTCGCTGGATCCCTTCCTGCTGCGCGAGCAGCTGCGACGCGGCGGGCTGGATCCGTCGCCCTGCTACTTCTCGATCAGCGACAGCGACCTGCAGCGGATGCTGGCCTTCGTTCGGTCCGAGATCGAACCCCTGGTCACGCTGAGCCTGGGCGGAGACACCATCGCCGTGGCCTCCGATTCGGCCTCGCGCATGGCGGCGAAGATCCTGTCCAATACGCCCGGCGACCAGCTGGACGCCCTGCGCCTGACCCTGCGCCTGGCGCCCGAGCAGTATCAAGAGGGCGTCTTCTGCTGGAAGGGCTTCCTCTATTACAAATGGACCCTGTCGGCCCTGCTGGGCGACGTAGCCGCCGTCGCCGAGGCCGTGCGCACCATCAAGCCTATCGGCAAGACCGACGACGCCGCGCGCGAATTCCTGTCCCGCAGCCGCGACGTCCTGCGCGCCCGGATCATCAAGACCTGCGACGAGGTCAGCCGCACCCTGCGCGTCTATGACGACGCCTACTCCAAGCTGACGCGCGAGGGTCAGCCCACGGCCTTCCGCGACTTCCTGCTGGATGCGCCGGCCATGTTCGCCAAGCTGGGCGACCAGCTGGGCGCGGTCCAACACATCGTCAGCTACTGGCGCTTCCGTTTCGCCCCCGGCGCGCCCCCCGCGAACGTCGAGGAACTGATGGACATCTTCATGGACTTCGAGACGGGCCTTTTGGGTCGGGGCGAATTTCCCGACGCCATCCCCGGCGCCCTGGCCGCCTGACTTGCCGGGCCCCCAGGACAGGGCTCAGAACGGCGGAGAGACATCGGTCAGGAAGGCCTGAAAGCGGCGCAACGCTTCCTCGGTCAGGGCCGGGTCGTGTCGCATCGGCCCGTTGTTCGTTCCCTCGTCGAAGGCGTGAGTGCCGACCGCGATCCAGCTTTCCACCTCGGCCCCGCAGTCGCGGATCATGGCGTTCACCTGTTCGGCGTTGCGCACCGTGGTCAGGTGGTCGCGCTTGCAGGTCACGGCCAGGACGCGCGGACACAACCGCCACGGCTTCATCCGGTTGAAGGCGAACGGGCCGATGTAGGGATACATCAGCCACACCGCCTTGATCCCTGACAGGTCGGCGGTCTGGGGATCGGCGACGCCCATGGCGCCGGGGCTCCGTTCGCCGCTCATCAGCTCCATGATCGACCAGCCGCCGTGGCTCCAGCCGGCCAGGGCCAGCCGCGTCTCGTCCACGTCGGGGCGCGCCGACACCGCCTGGATCGCCGCCAGGACGTCGCCCGCCCGCTCGCGCCCGCGTAGCACAAGCCCGGTGCAGACCGTCGTCAGGGTGAAGGCCCGACCCCAGCCGCGCGGCCCGTAGGAATCGACGACGAAGGCGCGCCATCCCGCCGCCCTGGCCGCCTCGGCGTAGCGCGGCAGATGTTCGCGCAGTCCGCCGCAGCCGTGAAACATCAGCACCGCCGGGCGGGGCCTGTCGTCGTCCGGACCGACGACGGTCACATGGGGCGCCAGCCGCTCCCAGCGGCGTTTCAGATCGTCCATGCCCTTCTTAGGCCGCAAGGCGGGCGCGAACGCCAGCCCCCAAAGATCGACCCCTTGCGCATTTCAATGTTTCGATATATCTGAACCGGCATGATTAGATATATCGAAAAGGAATGGACAATGCGGTCCGACAAATATGTTCACGGTCGCGGCCACGGCTGCGACGAAAGCCATGGACGGCGCGGCTTCGGAGGGTTCGGTTTCGGCCGGGGCATGCGGGGCGGCGGCTTCGGCCCCGGCTGGGGCACACGCCACGAGGGACGGGGTCATGGCCGGCGCGGCGGCGGCCGTCTGTTCGACCACGGGACGCTGCGCTGGGTGCTGCTGTCGCTGATCGCGGACAAGCCCAGCCACGGCTATGAGCTGATCAAGGCGGTCGAGACGAAACTCGGCGGCGCCTATTCGCCCAGCCCCGGCGTCATCTATCCCAGCCTGACCCTGCTGGAGGAGATGGGCGCCCTGGAATCCGAGGCCCAGGGCGGCAAGAAGCTGTATTCCATCACCGAAGCCGGTCGCGCCCTGCTGGACGAGAACGCCGAGGTGCTGCGCGGAGCCGAGGCCACCATGGACAAGTTCGCGGCCCGCGCCCTGCGCCCCGCCGCTATCCATGACGCCATCGGCCGTCTGCGCCACGCCGTTCACGCCCGACTGACCGGCGAGACCGCCCTGACCGAGGCCCAGGTGGAGGCCATCGCCGCCGCTATCGCCGCCGCCGCCGACACGGTGGAAAAGGCATGAGCGCGCGCGACATCCAGCGGGTGCGGCACGACCTGCGGTTCCGCACCTTGACCGTCGCCGCCGTCCAGGACCTGACGCCGTCGCTGCGGCGCGTGGTGCTGGAAGGGCCGGAACTGGACGGTTTCGTCTCCCTGGGCTTCGACGACCATGTGAAAATCTTCCCGGCCGCCGAGGGCGAGGCCGCGGTCCTGCCGACCCTGGGGCCGGACGGGCCGATCTTTCCCGAACCACGCCCGGCGATGCGCGACTATACGCCCCGCGCTTTCGACCCAGCGACCAACCGGCTGACGCTGGACTTCGTGACGGGCCACGGCGGCCCGGCCACGGAATGGGCCATGGCTGCACGGCCCGGCGCGACCCTGGGTGTGGGCGGGCCGCGCGGCTCCTTCGTCGTTCCCACCGACTACGCCGACCATGTGCTGATCGGCGACGAGACGGCCCTGCCTGCCATCGCTCGACGGCTGGAGGAACTGCCGCCCCAGGCCCGCGCCCATGCGGTGATCGAGGTGGGAACCTTCGCCGACCGGATCGCCCTGGACAGTCCGGCCCGGGCGACCGTGACCTGGGCCATGCGGGACGGCGCCCCGCGTGGCGAGAGTCAGGCCCTGCTGAAGGCGGCCGAAACCGCCCTGGCCGGGGTCGATCCGACCGACGCCTATGTCTGGATCGCCGCCGAGGCGACCGCGGCCAAGGCGCTGCGGGCGCGCGCGCTCGACCTCGGCTTCTCGCCCAAGGCGATGAAGGCGGCCGGCTATTGGCGTCTGGACACAGCGGGCGGTGAAAAGATCAGTCTGGACTGACGCCGGCCCGGCGCAGCGTCAGGTTCAGACGCCCGCCGCCGGGGATCAGGCGCGACGACCCTTCCAGCACCCGGTCGATCCCGTGCCGCGCCAGACGCGCCGGACCGGTCAGGGCGCAGAGGTCGCCGCTCTGCAATCTCAGGGTCGTGGTGGGTCCGCCCTCGGCCGGCCCGATGCGGAACACCGCCGTATCGCCCAGGGACACCGACAGGACCGGTGCGGACAGGTCCGCCTCGTCCCGGTCCTGATGCAGGCCCATCCGCGCGCCGTCCCGGTACAGATTGACCAGACAGGCGTCCGGCGTCGGCCCGCCGACCGTCGCGGCCCACAGGTCCAGCAGGACGGCCGGAATATCGGGCCAGCCCTGCCCCGTTTCCGGATGGATCGCCTGATAGCGATAGCCACGCGGGTCGGAGACCCAGCCCAACGGCCCGAAATTGCTCATCCGAACCGACAGGGGCCGTCCGCCCGGCGTCATCGGCCGATAGAGGGGCGCTGCTTCCAGACGCGCGAAAACGTCAGCCGTCAGTTCGGCCTGGGCCTGGGCGTCCAGGGCCCCCGGCCACAGCCGAAAGCCCGGCAGAGCGGTTCCGACCTCAGCGGGTGTAGGTGTATTCGCTGACTTCGCAGACGTTGATGCGGAAACGGGTCAACTCCTGGCCGTTGGTGAACTGGGCCTTGAAGTCATAGATGCAGGCGCCGGAGCCGTCATCGATGTTGATCCGCAGATCGCGCCCGTTTTCCAGCACACGGTCGCCCAGGATATCCTCCTCCCAGTCGTCGGTGCGCGAATCCGAGGCGTAGAACCGCAGCATGGTCCAGCCCGTGCGGTTCTTGATCATGACATGGCGGTCATAGCCGTCGCGCGACTGGCCCGCGACCAGATTGGCGCTCGACGCCACGGATACGGCCGGGGCCGGGGCGGCCGCCACGGCGCCGACCAGGACGACAGCGCACGCAGCGCTCTTCAAAAACACCTTGAACATGGGTCCCTCTCTTCTCCGCTCCCCTGCGACGAACAACGTTATGCGTCAATTCCGCGCAGGCGGCACCCGAAAAATCTCGAAGCCTGAATCGCACCGGGAATCGCAGATCGCCCTTGCGAGCCGGGGGGTCTTTCCCATATCGGGGCCAGCTTCGGAGAAACCCCGCGAAAACTGGGGCTATCCGATCAACTTCAACGCCAACCCACTGGGGGCGGTCACGCGCGGCGCTTCATCGAAGGCCGCCGCATCGCCCGCCGATACGGAAAGAGAACAGAACGCGCATGGCCAAGATCATCGGCATCGACCTCGGCACCACCAACTCGTGCGTCGCCGTCATGGACGGCAAGAACCCCAAGGTCATCGAAAACGCGGAAGGCAACCGCACCACACCCTCGGTCGTCGCCATCCAGGACGGCGGCGAAACCCTGGTCGGCCAGCCGGCAAAACGCCAGGCCGTGACCAATCCGGCCAATACCTTCTTCGCCATCAAGCGTCTGATCGGCCGTAACTTCGACGACCCCGTCGTGGCGAAGGACAAGGGCATGGTGCCCTATGACATCGTCAAGGGCCCGAACGGCGACGCCTGGGTGCGCGCCTTCGGCAAGGACTATTCCCCGCAACAGATCTCGGCCTTCATCCTGCAGAAGATGAAGGAAGCGGCCGAAGGCTATCTGGGCGAGAAGGTGACGCAGGCCGTCATCACCGTCCCGGCCTATTTCAACGACAGCCAGCGCCAGGCCACCAAGGACGCCGGCAAGATCGCCGGACTGGAAGTCCTGCGCATCATCAACGAGCCGACCGCAGCCGCCCTGGCCTATGGGCTGGAAAAGAACGACGGCCAGAAGATCGCCGTCTACGACCTGGGCGGCGGCACCTTCGACGTCTCGATCCTGGAGATCGGCGACGGCGTCTTCGAGGTGAAGTCGACCAACGGCGACACCTTCCTGGGCGGCGAGGACTTCGACCTGCGTCTGGTCGACTACCTGGCCGACGAGTTCAAGAAGGAGCAGGGCGTCGACCTGCGCCAGGACAAGCTGGCCCTGCAGCGCCTGAAGGAAGAGGCCGAAAAGGCCAAGAAGGAGCTGTCCTCGACCACCCAGTACGAGGTCAATCTGCCGTTCATCACCATGAACGCCTCGGGTCCGCTGCACCTGAACATCAAGCTGACGCGCGCCAAGCTGGAATCCCTGGTGGACGACCTGATCCAGCGCACCATCGAGCCGTGCAAGAAGGCCCTGGCCGACGCCGGCCTGAAGGCTTCGGACATCGACGAGGTGGTGCTGGTCGGCGGCATGACCCGCATGCCAGCCGTTCAGGAAGCGGTGAAGAAGTTCTTCGGCAAGGAGCCGCACAAGGGCGTGAACCCTGACGAGGTCGTGGCCTTGGGCGCCGCCGTTCAGGCCGGGGTTCTGCAAGGCGACGTCAAGGACGTGCTGCTGCTGGACGTGACGCCCCTGACCCTGGGCATCGAGACCCTGGGCGGCGTCTTCACGCCCCTGATCGAACGCAACACGACCATCCCGACCAAGAAGAGCCAGACCTTCTCGACCGCCGACGATAACCAGTCGGCCGTGACGATCCGGGTCTTCCAGGGCGAACGTCCGATGGCGGCCGACAACAAGATGCTGGGTCAGTTCGACCTGATGGGCATCCCGCCGGCCCCGCGCGGCATGCCGCAGATCGAGGTCGCCTTCGACATCGACGCCAACGGCATCGTCAACGTCTCGGCCAAAGACAAGGCGACCAACAAGGAACAGTCGATCCGCATCCAGGCGAACGGCGGCCTTTCGGACGCCGACATCGACAAGATGGTCAAGGAAGCCGAGGCCAACGCCGCCTCCGACAAGGCCAAGAAGGATCTGGTCGAGGCCCAGAACGCCGCCGACAGCCTGATCCACTCGACCGAGAAGGCCCTGGCCGACCACGGCGACAAGGTCGGCGCGGACGAGAAGGCCGCCATCGAGACCGGCCTGGCCGATCTGAAGACCGCCCGCGAGGGAACCGACGCCGAGGACATCCGCGCCAAGACCAACACCCTGGTCCAGGCGTCGATGAAGCTGGGCGAGGCCATGTACGCCGCCCAGCAGGGCTCGGGCGACGCGGCCGCCGAAGGCCAGCCGGCTGACGACGGCGTGGTCGATGCGGAGTTCGAGGAAGTCTCGGACGACGACGACAAGAAGAACGCCTGATCGGTTCAGGCGGCTGATACGAAGGGCCCCGCTTGTCTCGCGATAGGCGGGGCCTTTTCTTGACGCTTGCATCATCCGTCCCGGCCCCCATGTCAGCCGGGACAGCGTTTTCGACCAGCGTTCACAAAGAGACGCGGCGGAACGTCAGGGGAAGTATGAGGACGAACGCCCTATGGCGCGTGATTATTACGAGGTTCTGGGCGTCGAGCGCACCATCGACGCCCCCGGCCTGAAAGCGGCCTATCGCAAGCTGGCGATGATCCACCACCCGGATCGCAACGGCGGCTCCGAAGAGTCCGTCGTGGCGTTCAAGGAAATCTCCGAAGCCTACAGCGTCCTGTCCGACGACCAGAAGCGCGCGGCCTACGACCGCTACGGCCACGCCGGCGTGAACGGCGGCGGCGGCAACCCGTTCGGCCAGGGCGGCCAGGGCTTTTCGGACATCAACGACATCTTCTCCCAGGTCTTCGGCGATGCGTTCGGCGACGCCTTCGGCGGCCGCCAGGGCCGGGGCCAGCAGGGGGGGCCGCGTCGCGGCTCGGACCTGCGCTACGACCTGGAGATCACGCTGGAGCAGGCCTACAAGGGCGCCGAGGTCGAGATCGCGGTCCCCTCGACCCTGACCTGTGAGACCTGCGAAGGGACGGGCGCCAAGCCGGGCACGAAGCCCGTCACCTGCACCACCTGCAACGGCGCCGGTCGCGTGCGCCAGGCCAACGGCTTCTTCCAGGTGGAACGCACCTGCCCTCGCTGCCACGGCGCGGGCCAGATGATCGCGGACCCCTGCACCACCTGCCACGGCCATGGCCAGGTGCGCAAAAACCGCACCCTGAACCTGAAGATACCGGCCGGCGTGGACGACGGCTCGCGCATCCGCCTGTCGGGCGAAGGCGACGCCGGGCAACGCGGCGGCCCGCGCGGCGATCTCTATGTCTTCCTGTCGGTCGCGCCCCACGACCTGTTCGAGCGGGACAACCTGGACCTGCTCGTCACCGTACCGGTGCCGATGACGGTGGCGGCCCTGGGCGGAGAGATCGACGCCCCCTGCCTGGTCTCGGACGCCTGCGACGGCCGGTGCAAGGCCGCTGTCCAGGTGCCGGCCGGCGCCCAGACCGGCAAGACCGTGCGCATCAAGGGCAAGGGCATGCCCCACCTGAACGGCCGCAACCGGGGCGATCTGGTGGTCGAGCTGTTCGTCGAGACTCCCACCGACCTGACCGCGCGCCAGAAGGAACTGCTGCAGGAGCTTGCCCTGTCGTTCGGAGAGGCGCAAAACCCCAGGAACTCCAGCTTCGCCGGAAAGGCCAAGCGCTTCTGGGCCGACATCCTGGGCAGTCAGGACGCGGACGGGTCGAAAGAGAACGCGGTTTGAGCGCCATCTTCCACGCCGGCATATCCGGCTATCGCGGCCGAATGGGTCGGGCGGTGTCCCAGGTGCTGGATGCGCGCGACGACGTGGTGGTCGCCGCCCGTTTCGACTGGGGCGAGACGGCCGACATCTCTCTGTGCGACGTCATCATCGACTTTTCCACCCCGGACGCATCGGTGGCCCTGGCCCAGGCCGCGGCGGTGCGTGGCGCGCCCGCCCTGGTCATCGGCTCGACCGGCATGACGCCTGAGCAGGAGGCCGAGATCCTTAAGGCGTCCGAGACCGTGGCCATCGTCAAGAGCGGCAACTTCTCCCTGGGCGTCAACGTCCTGATCGGGCTGGTGCAGCAGGCGGCCCAGCGGCTGGATGCTCAGGAATGGGACATCGAAATCACCGAGAGCCATCATCGCCGCAAGGTCGACGCGCCTTCCGGCACCGCCCTGATGCTGGGCGAGGCCGCTGCAGAGGGGCGGTTCGGCGAACTGTCCGACCTGCGCAGCCCGCCCTACGACGGCGTCCAGGGCGAGCGCGAGCCCGGCAGGATCGGCTTCTCTTCCATCCGCGCAGGCGGAATCATCGGCGAACATTCGGTCCTGTTCGCCTCGGAAGCCGAGGTCCTCACCCTCAGCCATTCGGCCATCGACCGCTCCCTGTTCGCCAAGGGCGCCGTCGCCGCCGCCGCCTGGGTCCGCACGCGCCGCCCCGGCCTCTACGACATGCAGGACGTGCTGGGCTTCAGACAGGCGTGACCCGGGACGCCCAGGCGCAAGGGCAAGCCCCTGAGATGGGAACGGTCAGTCAGGGCATCGCCCTGCGGATCGCCGCGGCGGGCTGTTTCTCGATCATGGCGGCGGTGCTGAAACTAGCGTCGCTGGAGGGCGTCGGCGCGCCGGAAATGCTGTTCTACCGCGCCTTCTTCGGCCTGCCCGTCGTGCTGATCTGGGTGCTGGGCCGCCCCGACGGCCTGAAGGCCCTGACCACGCGCCGGCCCTGGGCCCATGTCGGACGCAGCGCCCTGGGCATTCTGTCCATCCTGTGCGTCTTCCAGACCCTGACCCTGTTGCCTCTGGCCGACGCCACGACCCTCAGTTTCACCGCCCCGGTCTTCGCCACCCTCTTGTCCTTTCTGATCCTGAAGGAGGCGATCGGGCCCCGTCGCTGGGCCGCCGTGGCCCTGGGCTTCGTCGGGGTCATTATCGTCATGCGGCCAGGTGCGGGCGATCACGCCGTGCCCCTGGTCGGCATCGGCTTCGGCCTGGCGGCGGCGGTTTTGACGGCGGCCGTCACCATCACCCTGCGCCAGTTGCGCGACACCGAACACGTCGCCGCCATCGTCTTCTGGTTCTTCGTGGCCTCGTCCATCGTCGGCGCGATCCTGCTGCCCTTCGTCGGCCATTGGCGGTCGCCCCAGATCCTGGCCCTGCTGATCGCCTCGGGCGTCGTCGGCGGCCTGGCCCAGCTTTTCATGACCGCTTCGTTGCAGAAGGCGCCGGTCGCCGTGGTGGCGCCCTTCGACTATCTGCAGATCATCGGGGCGGTGGTCTTCGGCTGGTGGCTGCTGCACACGCCGCCGAGCCTGAACACCCTGGCCGGCGCCGCCCTGATCGCCTCCAGCGGCCTATATACCGCCTGGCGCGAACACGTCCGCCGCAAGGCCGGCCTCATCCAGCCGACCGCGCCGCTGGTTTAGGGCAATGCACCAGACCACCTCTTAGGCGTTAGCAGTCTTCGTCTTATTTGGAAGGCGTCGCCAGAGGGGCTGCTGTTGGCCCGAGAATTCGAAACTTCGAGATCACGACGTAAAAGTCGCCGGCGCGAGGAGAATCTTCCCCTTCAACGACTGCGACTTCTGCCGTTCTCAACGCTCTCAATGTCACTCGGCCAAAACCAACCGGATGAGACTCCGAAACGACCTGGCAATTTTCCAGCATTCGCGCGTCTTTGAAGACGCATCTCACTTCGGCCCAACCGGACGGAATTTGCTGCGATAAAGCCGTCTCTGGCGGGTACGGCCGCTCCATGCGAAGCGGCGCCTCCGCCATGCACCAAGTTTTGATGGCGTCGCCCGCGCCTCTTTCCACCGGGACGCAAACTGGCGCCAAGGGCGTTTCGGGCAGCGCGACGTTTTGAGTGGCCAAAAACAGAAAGGCGGCAGTGATCATGATCGCTATCCCAGAATAACAGCCAAGCTGTCCCTACCGCCCCGTTGATCCGAATCCGCCCGTCCCGCGCGCGGTCTCGTCCAGCGTTTCGACCTCGATCCAGTCCGCCCGCTCATGCCGGGCGATCACCAGCTGGGCGATGCGTTCGCCGCGACGGATGATGAAGGGCTCGGCGCCGATATTGGCCAGGATCACGCCGCACTCGCCGCGATAGTCGCTGTCGATGGTGCCCGGCGCGTTGGGGCAGATGATTCCGTGCTTCAGCGCCAGGCCCGAACGGGCGCGCACCTGGGCCTCGAAGCCCAGCGGCACGGCGATCTTCAGCCCCGTGGGCACCAGGGCACGCTGGCCCGGCGCCAGGGTCAGGGGCTGGTCCTCGGGCACGGCGGCGCGCAGGTCCATGCCCGCCGATCCCGCCGTCTCATAGGCCGGCAGGGGCAGTCCCTCGGCGTGGGGCAGGCGCTGGATCTGCACGGCGAGCGGGGCGTGGGTCATGCGGGGTCCTTGAAATGGTCGGCGATGCGGGCGGCCAGGGCGCGGGCCACGGCGGTCTTGGACTGGCGCGGCCAGGCCTCGGTTCCCTCAGACGAAATCAGAAGCACGGCGTTGCCGTCCGCGCCGAACACCTCGTCCGAGACGTCGTTGGCCACGATCCAATCGCAGCCCTTGCGCGACAGCTTGGCTCGCGCGTTGGCCTCCAGATCCGAGGTCTCTGCCGCGAAGCCAACGACCAGCGCCGGCCGATCCGGTCCCGGGGCGGCGATCCCGGCCAGGATATCGGGGTTTTCGATCAGGGCCAGGGTCGGCGGCCCGCCCGGGCCCTTCTTGATCTTGCCCCCCGCGACCGTGTCCACGCGCCAGTCGGCCACGGCGGCGGACAGGACGGCGATGTCGGCGGGCAAGGCTGCGCGCGTCGCGGCCTGCATCTCCAGCGCGCTCTCCACATCGATGCGGATCACGCCGGCCGGCGCGTTCAGTCCCGTCGGCCCGGACACCAGCGTCACCTCGGCTCCCAGTTCGGCCAGGGCGGCGGCGATGGCATAGCCCTGTTTGCCGCTGGAGCGATTGGTCAGGCCGCGCACCGGGTCGATGGGTTCGAAGGTCGGTCCCGCCGTGATCACGGCGCGGCGCCCCGTCAGCGGCCGTCCGGCGGCGCCGGCCAGCAGACCTTCGATCGCCTCCAGTATGGCGGCCGGTTCAGCCATCCGACCGGGACCATGTTCGCCGCAGGCCATCTCGCCCACGTCGGGTCCGACCACGGCGACGCCGTGGAAACCCTCGAAGCCCTTCAGCCGCGCCACATTGGCCTGGACCGCCGGATGCTGCCACATCCGCACGTTCATCGCCGGCGCCAGCAACACCCGCTTGTCCGTCGCGATCAGGGTGGTGGAGGCCAGGTCGTCGGCCAGGCCGTTCGCCGCCTTGGCGATCAAACCGGCCGTCGCCGGCGCCACGACCACCAGGTCGGCCCAGCGCGACAGCTCGATATGGCCCATGCTGGTTTCGTCGTCAGGATGAAACAGGCCCGCCCGCACCGGATGGCCGCTCAGCGCCGCCAACGACAGGGGGGTGACGAATTCGGCCCCCGCCTCGGTCAGAATGACGCGCGTCTCGCCCCCCGCCCTGGCGATCAGCCGCACCAGTTCCAACGCCTTGTAGGCGGCGATGCCGCCACCGACGATCAGCAGCACCTTGCGGTTCGAAAGGGATCGGCTGTCCATGTGCCCGGTCTAGCGGTCCTGCGCGATGGCGTCGAGACGGATGACAAGAACATTGCAGGAACAATCAAGTTGTGGTTTCCTCTCGTCACACGGGTGTCGGGAGGGACGAATGGGACTGCGATCGACGAGTTTGGGATCAGCCGGGACGGCGGCGGCGCTGATCCTGCTGACGCTGGCGGGTTGCGACCGGCCGTCGGCGGTGGAGACGCGGGAGCGGGCGTCGGCCGACGCGCCGATGGCCCTGGCCTCGACGCCCGAGGCGGCCGGCGCCGAAAACAGAGGCGCGGCCGCACCCAAGCCCGTCCTGACCGCCAACCGGCGCGAGACGACGGACGCCAAGGTCGCCCGCCTGTTCGAGCGCAACGGCGCCGCCTTCGACGCCCGCACGCCGGACGACTATCTGGCCAAGGTGGAGGCCTTCACCGCCAAGCCGCCGCGCGACGTCGAAACGGTCAAGCGTCCCAACGGCGACACCCTGATCTATCAGGCCTCGACCAACACCTTCGCGGTCGTGGCGCGCGACGGCACGCCCCGCACCATGTTCAAGCCCACGACCGGCGCCGCCTACTGGGCCGAGCAGAAGGCGGCGGCGCCCACCTTCGGCCGCCGCCGCCAATCGACGGACGCCGCCGGCTGATATAGAGGGCGGGTTCCAGACCCCAGGATTCCGCCCATGGCCGCCAACAAGACCCCGCCGCTGAAGACCGCCCTGATCTACGATTTCGACGGCACCCTGGCGCGCGGCAACATGCAGGAGGTCAGCTTCATCCCCTCGATGGGGATGGACATCGGCGCCTTCTGGACCGAGGCCGAACGCCTGACCAAGGACGCCGACGGCGACGGCATCCTGATGTACATGCAGCTGATGCTGCACCACGCGCGCCAGAACGGATCGCCCGTCACGCGCGACACCCTGCGCCAACATGGCGAGGCCGTGGCCCTGTTCGAGGGACTGAAGGACTTGAGCTGGTTCGACCGGATGAACGATTTCGGCGCCCGTTACGGCCTGGAGATCGAACACTACATCGTCTCCGCCGGCCTGGAGGAGATGATCGACGGCACGCCGATCCGCCCCGCCCTGACCCACGTCTTCGCCTCCCACTACGTCTATGACGACAAGGGAGAGGCGGCCTGGCCGGCGGTCGGCGTCAATTACACCACCAAGACCCAGTATCTGTTCCGCATCAACAAGGGCGTGAAGAACCACTGGGAGCACGAACGCATCAACCACTTCATCCCCGACGACGAACGCGCCGTGCCGTTCGAACGGATGATCTTCATCGGCGACGGCGACACCGACGTGCCGACCATGAAGATGATGCACACCAAGGGCGGCTTCTCCATCGCCGTCTACGACCCGCGCTCGAACGAAAAGGATCAGAAGAAGGTCTATTCCCTGATCTCGGAGGACCGGGTGAATTTCGTCGCCGCCGCCGACTATCGCGAGGGCTCGGCCCTGGACCTGATCGTCAAGGGTCTGATCGGACGCATCGCCATCAACGCCGGTTCCATGCCGTCGGACGCCTAGCGGCCGCCGGCCCTCAGCCAGGCGGCCCGCGCCTCGATCAGACGCGCCGGGGCCAGACCGCGCAGGGATTTGCCCCCGGTCTGCTGCAATCCCGCCTCGTGACCCTTCTGCCAGACGACCGTCGCCGGATAGGCCACGGCCTCGGCCACATCGACCACCACCACCTCGCGCGGCAGGGCGGCGCCGCGGTCCAGCCGCACCCGCATCCCGCCGTCCGACAGATCCACGATGACGCAGGCCGTCTCCATCCCCGGCGCGCAGACGACGCCGCGCGCGTTCATCGGCCGACGGTGCGTTCCACGCCGATCTTCGCCGGAGACGGCGTTGAATCTGAACAGGCTCATGCGGTCTCAACGCCCGGGCGCAACGCAACGATCCGACGTCGCGCGTCCAGTTCGACGGTCAGGTCCGGACGAACCCCGCCCGCCAGCATATGCCGCGTGATCCGCTCGTAGTGACCGATGAAGCCGGCCAGGGCCGCGCGACGCTGGGGCGACACGGCCGCGACGCCCAGCAATTCCGCCTCCTGTTCGCAACGCCAGTCCAGCACCACTTCGAACCCCGGCGCCTTCAGAAACACCAGGGCGTCCAGCCGCGCGGCCAAGCTGGCATAGCCGTCACCCAGGGCGGCATCGACCGCCCGTCGCCAGACCCCATTGGAGTCCTTCTCACGTTCCAGCGCGTTGACAGGCGCCGTCAACGCCTCGGGTCGTTGCGCCGTCGCGCCCAGACACCAGCCCTCCAGCACGATCAGGCGCGGACGTCCCCGCACCACGGCCCAATCCGTCTCCGGCGCCCGCTCGTCGGCCAGCTTGTCGAAACGCGGCAGGCGAATCTCCTCGTCGGAACCCGCGGCGCGCAACCGGTCCAGCAGGCGGTTCAGCAGGGCCAGGTCGTGCGTGCCCGGCGGCCCGCGCACGGCGAACAGCGGATGCACCCTTTCGGCCAGCGCCGCCCGCTCGGCCTGGGTCAGATAGACGTCGTCCAGAGACAGCGCCGCCCCGCCGAACCTTTGGGCGACGGCGCGGGCCAGTGTCGATTTTCCGCTGCCCTGCGATCCCGCGATCCCCAGGATCGGCGGCGGCGCGGCCGGATCGGCCGTTTCGATCCAGCGGCCGATCCAGTCGATCAGCGCAGGATCGACACCGACCATCTCAGTGCTGATTTTCCGGCAGGCGCACGACCAGCCCGTCCAGCGCGTCCGACACGCGGATCTGGCACGACAGGCGGCTGTTCGGCTCGACCTCCTCGGCGAAGTCGAGCATGGACTCCTCCATGGCGCTGGGCTTGCCCGTCGCCTCGCGCCAGGCTTCGTCGACATAGACGTGGCAGGTGGCGCAGGCGCAGGCCCCGCCGCAGTCGGCGTCGATGCCCGGCACATTGTTGCGGATCGCGCCTTCCATGACGGAAAGGCCCGGCTTCACGTCCACGACGTGTTCGGTTCCGTCATGTTCGATGTAGGTTATCTTGGCCATGGCCCGCTCTTAGACGAGGGCGCGGCGGAGGCAAGCCTCCACCGCCGAATCCTCAGGCCGCCTGCTTCCTGCGCTCGGGCGAGACCATCAGCTTCTTGGTCTCGGCGATGGCCTTGGCCGGGTTCAGACCCTTGGGGCAGACCTGGGCGCAGTTCATGATCGTGTGGCAGCGATACAGTTTGAACGGGTCTTCCAGGTCGTCCAGACGCTTTTGCGTGGCGTCGTCGCGGCTGTCGGAAATCCAGCGATAGGATTGCAGCAGCGCCGCCGGGCCGAGGTATTCTTCCTGGTTCCACCAGTAGCTGGGGCAGGAGGTCGAGCAGCAGGCGCACAGGATGCACTCGTACAGGCCGTCCAGCTTCTCGCGTTCAGCCGGGGTCTGCAGACGTTCTTTCTCGGGGTCCGGCTCGTCCGACTGGAGGTAGGGCTGGATCGAGTCGTACTGAGCGTAGAACAGGCTCAGGTCCGTCACCAGGTCCTTGACCACCGGCTGGTGCGGCAGGGGCGAAATGGTGATGTCGGACGACTGGCACTCGTCCCAGCCCTTGGTGCAGGCCAGGGTGTTGCGCCCGTCGATGTTCATCGAGCAGGAGCCGCAGATCCCTTCGCGGCACGACCGGCGGAACGACAGGGTCGGATCGATCTCGTTCTTGATGTGGATCAGGGCGTCCAGCAGCATCGGCCCGTGATCGTCGGACGACACCTCATAGACGTCCCAGCGCGGATCGGCGTCCACCTCGGGATCGTAGCGATAGACCTTGTAGGTCTTGACGTTCTTGGCGCCGGCCGGCGCCTTGTGGACCTTGCCCTTGCTGGGCTTGGAACCCCGGGGGAGAGTGAGCTGCACCATCAGGATATGTCCTTGGTCGCGGCACCGGTGATGCCGTACCAATCAAGCTTGCGAGTGAAATACATGACCGCGAAGATCGCGGCGAAGCTGGCCAGGGCGCCGACCAGCAGGGCGTAGTCCTCCAGCCGCATCAGCACATAGATGAGGCCGTAGAGGAAGGTGAAGGCGACCAGGGCGCGGACGCCCTGCCGCCGGCTGTCGAAGGTCCATCCGGCGTAGGCCGAGATCAGGGCGACGGTGGCCGTCGCCGCCAGGGCGAAACCGATGTCGAACCCGGTGTGTTCGGCGATGGACAACAGCAGCATGTAGAAGATGACCTGGGCCAGGCCGATCAGGATGTATTGCGCCGGGTGGACGCGGCGGCCCGTGGTCGTCTCGAACAGGAAGAAGGCCAGGAAGACCAGACCGATGAACATCGGCGCATATTTCAGCGACCGGCTGACCGACTGATAGGGATTGGCCGGCTCCACGAAGCTGACCGCCAGGTCCGCGGCGCCCAGTCGGGCCAGGGCGCTGGCGTCGCCTTCGGCCGGAATGCCCCGCGCGACGAACGGCACGCTCCAGTTCGCATCGAACCGCCCGGCGCTGGCCTCGCGCTTGGTCGGCAGGAAGCCGCCGTTATAGGACGGATGCGGCCAGTCGCCCTTGATCCCCGCCTCGGTGGTTCCCGCGAACGGCAGGACCGACACCCGTTGGGCGCCCGAGAAGGTCGCCCGGCCCGACACCGGCAGGACGCCCGAACGGTCGGTCAGGTTCAACGGCGCCCCGAACAGCTTCAGCACCGAACGCGGGCCGGCGCGCTGATCGACATTGGGATCGCCGACCAGGCTGACGGACGCATCAAGGGTGGACGGGGTCAGGGCGACGGTGCGATCACCGATCTTCAGGACGATGTCGGAGCGTGCGCCCCGCGCATCGGACGCCCCGACCACGATCTCGGCCCGGCTCCAGTCCAGTACGGCGCCGCTGGGCGCCTCGGACCCCGCGCGCGCCAGGTCGAACTGGCCGGAATAGACGACCTGGGCCTGATAGACGGCGACGCGGAACAGCGAGCGTTTGCGCACCTCGGAATCGGTATCGACGTCGATCTTTCCCTGGGTCGGGAAGACGTACCAGACGCCGGTCTCCAGGCGCGGGACGTTCGGCTGAACGACCGGCCCGCCCGGCGCATTCGACGGGCCACTGGCCATCCGGCTGTACGGCACGGCGATCACCGGCCCCAGGAAGGTCTGCTGGCCGCCCATCAGGTCGCCGACCTCGGTCGCGACCCGTTCCGCCCGGTGGCTGCGATCCATCAACAGGCCGAAGACGAACAGCGCCGGAATGCTCATCAGCAGCGCCAGGGCGCAGACCAGCAGCAGCTTCAGCCCCAGCGAACGCCGGGGCGTCGCCCGGGCCGCCGCCAGGCGCGCAGCCGTCGCCGCGCTGACCTCGAAGGGCGAAGCGGGATCAGGCTGGACGTCTGAAGGGGGCAGGGCCATGGCGGATCAGTAAACCCGCGCCTTGGGCTCGATGTACGAGACGTCGTCAGTCATGGTGTAGTTGTGCACCGGACGATAGTCGATCTGGACGCCTTCGCCCGGACGCTTCCACGCCAGGGTGTGCTTCATCCAGTGGACGTCGTCGCGCTCGGGATAGTCTTCGCGGGCGTGGGCGCCGCGCGATTCCGTGCGGTTCAGGGCGCCTTCGATCGTCACCGTCGCCTGGGCGATCAGGTTGTCGTATTCCAGCGTCTCGACCAGGTCGGTGTTCCAGATCAGGCCGCGATCGGTCGTCTTGATGTCGGCGCCCGCGGCGTCGATGGCGCGCAGCTTCTGAACGCCTTCTTCCAGCGTCTTGCCGGTGCGGAACACCGCCGCATCGGCCTGCATGGCGCGCTGCATCGACAGGCGCAGCTCGGCGGTCGGGGTCGAGCCGTCGGCGTAGCGGAAGCGGTCCAGCCGGGCCATGTGGGCGTCGATCTGGGCCTTGGGGGCGCTCGGCACGGCGGACGCCTTGTCCACCACCTCGCCGCAGCGCAGGCCGACGGCGCGGCCGAACACAACTAGGTCGGTCAGGGAGTTGGAGCCCAGGCGGTTGGCGCCGTGCACCGAGACGCAGGCCGCCTCGCCCACGGCCATCAGGCCGGGCACCACGCTGTCGGGGTTGCCGTCGCGCAGCGTCAGCACCTCGCCGTGATAGTTCGTGGGGATGCCGCCCATATTGTAGTGGACGGTCGGCAGGACCGGGATCGGCTCCTTGGTCACGTCCACGCCGGCGAAGATCTTGGCGCTTTCGGAAATGCCCGGCAGGCGCTGGTGCAGGATCTTCGGATCCAGGTGATCCAGGTGCAGGAAGATGTGGTCCTTGTTCGGACCCACGCCGCGGCCTTCACGGATTTCGATGGTCATGGAGCGCGAAACCATGTCGCGCGGGGCCAGGTCCTTCACGGTCGGCGCATAGCGTTCCATGAAGCGCTCGCCTTCCGAATTGGTCAGATAACCGCCCTCGCCGCGTGCGCCCTCGGTGATCAGGCAGCCTGCGCCATAAATGCCGGTCGGGTGGAACTGAACGAACTCCATGTCCTGCAACGGCAGGCCGGCGCGCAGCACCATCGCATTGCCGTCGCCGGTGCAGGTGTGGGCCGAGGTGGCGCTGAAATAGGCGCGGCCGTATCCGCCGGTCGCCAGCACCACCATCTTGGCGCGGAACTGGTGAAGCTGGCCGTTGTCGAGTTGCAGCGCGGTGACGCCGGTGCAGGCGCCGTCCTGCATGATCAGGTCCAGCGCGAAATATTCGATGAAGAACTTCACCTCGCGACGGACCGACTGGCCGTACAGGGTGTGCAGGATGGCGTGGCCGGTGCGGTCGGCGGCGGCGCAGGTGCGCTGCACCGGGCCTTCGCCGAAGTTGCGGGTCATGCCGCCGAAGGCGCGCTGATAGATCTTGCCTTCGTCGGTGCGGCTGAAGGGCACGCCCCAGTGTTCCAGCTCATAGACCGCCTTGGGGGCGTTGCGGACCAGATATTCGATGGCGTCCTGGTCGCCCAACCAGTCCGACCCCTTGACGGTGTCGTACATGTGCCATTGCCAGCTGTCCTCGCCCATGTTGCCGAGCGAGGCGGAGATGCCCCCTTGCGCCGCCACGGTGTGGGAGCGGGTCGGGAAGACCTTGGTGACGCAGGCGACCTTCAGCCCCTGCTGGGCGGCGCCCAGCGCGGCGCGCAGGCCCGAGCCGCCCGCGCCGACGACGACGACGTCGTATTCGTGATCGATGAGTTCGTAAGCAGCCATTGGACGATCAGGCTCCGAAGCCGGCGGGCAGCGGCGCGGATCCCAGCGCCATCCGCGTGATGAAGAAGACGCCGGTCGCCGCCAGCACCAGGCAGATCAGATTGACCAGCAGCACCAGGGCCCGCCGCGCGCCCGCCTGGGGCACATAGTCCTCCAGGATGACCTTCCAGGCCAGGCTGGCGAAACCGCAGAAGACCACCAGCGTCAGGCCCGCCAGGACGGCGTTCAGCGTATTGGCGAACCAGGCGGCAACCGCGCCGTAATCGGCGCCGGCCAGGGTGTGGATCGTCGACAGGACCCACAGGCCCAGCGGCATCAGGGCCAGCAGCAGGACCCGCTCGCTGAGCCACTCCGACGCGCCGTGGCGCTCGGAGACCTTGACGTGGTTCTTGAACTTGACCGGGCTGCTCACAGCGCGACCCTCCCCGAAGCGAACAGCACGACCCAGAACAGGACGGCCAGCGGAACCGGCGCCCAGACCGCGATATTGGCCATCAGCGTCGCCGACTTCAGCGTCAGGCCGTGACCGGTGTCGTTGATCAGGTGGCGCCCCCCGTTCAGCACGAAGGACAGGACCACCACCGTCAGGCCGAACCCGACCAGCAGCCCCAGGGGCGAGCCCGCCAGCGACAGGAAGCAGGCGTAGTGTTCGGGTCCGAACGCCAGGGCGCCCAGCCAGCCGACCATGATCACGGCGCCGACGCTGGCGGCGATGATGGTGGCGCGGAACAGGATGGAGGCGGTCATGGTGACGTGCCAGCGCCACACTTCCATGAAGGGCGACATCGGCGTGACATGGCCGTTGGGCTGGATGACGTAGCGACCGGTCGGATCGACCGGCGCGCCCCGCCGGGTCGGGTTGGGCTGAGTCATGCGAATCGTTCTCAAAGACGAATGAATTCAATCGCCGTGTGCGGTTGCGAAGGCTTTTGTGACCCCGAGGGGCCGGTGTCAACGGACGGGGGAAAACATCGTCGGCTCGGCGCCCGGTTTCGCCCGCTCGCCATCGCAAAACCGCCACCCTATATGTAGCGGATGCCAGACCTGACCCACCGCCCCGTTCTCCGTCTGCACCCCGCCTATCGCGACGACATCGGCGATCTGATCACGCGCCGGCCCGTGCCCGGCCCCGGCCTGGACCAGGTCGATCCCTTCCTGTTTCTGAACCACCACGGGCCCCAGACCTATGCGCCGGGCAACGCCGGCCTGCCGTTCGGCCCGCACCCGCATCGGGGGTTCGAGACCGTCACCTTCATCCTGGACGGCGAACTGGCCCATAACGATTCCGGCGGCGGCGAGAGCATCATCGCGGCGGGCGGCGTCCAGTGGATGACCGCCGGCTCGGGCCTGATTCACGCCGAACTGTCGCCCGCGTCGTTCAAGCGCGACGGCGGGCCGATGGAAATCCTCCAGCTCTGGGTCAACCTGCCGTCCCGGCTCAAGATGACCCAGCCGAACTACGTCGGCCTGCAGAAGGCCGACATTCCGACCTTCACCACCGAGGCCGGCGTCACGGTCGAGCCGGTCTCGGGCGACTGGCTGGGCGTGAAGGCGCCGATCCAGTCCCTGATCGACATCCATCTGGCCGTCGTCCGCCTGCCCGCCGACGCGCAGTTCCAGACGCCGGTAGCGCCCGGCCGCAACGTCTTTCTCTATGTCGTGAAGGGCGATGTCTCCGTCGCCGGAACCCCCGTGCCGCAATGGAACCTGGCCGCCCTGGGCGACGGCGACGCGGTCGAGATCACGGCCGCATCGGACGCCGTCGTCCTGCTGGGCCACGCCCGCCCCATCGGCGAGCCGGTCTTCAGCCACGGCCCCTTCGTCATGACCACCCGCGAAGAGATCATCCAGGCGATCCAGGACTATCAGGCCGGCAAGTTCGGCCCGCCGCCGCGCGTCTAGGACCGGCCCGGCGGCGGGGATGCGTTCGCCGCCAAAACCCTATATGACGCCGGTTCCTAGCGACCGCCCCAGCCGAAGACACGCCGAATGCCCAGCCTGAACGAGATCCGCGCCACCTACCTCGACTTCTTCGCGGCCGACGGTCACGAGAAGGTGCATTCGGCTCCGCTGGTGCCGCAGAACGACCCGTCCCTGCTGTTCGTCAACGCCGGCATGGTGCCGTTCAAGGACTATTTCACCGGTGCGGCCAAGCCGCCCTATCCGCGCGCGACCAGCTCGCAGAAATGCGTGCGCGCGGGAGGCAAGCACAACGACCTGGACAACGTCGGCTATACCGCCCGCCACCTGACCTTCTTCGAAATGCTGGGGAACTTCTCCTTCGGCGACTATTTCAAGGAACACGCCATCGACCAGGCGTGGAACCTGGTCACGGACGGCTTCGGCCTGGACCCCAAGCGTCTGTTGGTCACGGTCTATATCGACGACGACGAGGCCGCCGCGATCTGGAAGAAGGTCACGGGTTTTTCCGACGACAAGATCATCCGCATCGCCGGCTCGGACAACTTCTGGGCCATGGGCGATAGCGGCCCCTGCGGCCCCTGCACCGAAATCTTCTGGGATCACGGCGACAAGATCGCCGGCGGCCCTCCCGGTTCGCCCGATGAAGACGGCGACCGGTTCGTCGAGATCTGGAACAACGTCTTCATGCAGTTCGAGAAGGAGAACGATCAGATCGTTCGCAGCCTTCCCAAGCCCAGCGTGGACACCGGCATGGGTCTGGAGCGGATCACCACCGTGTTGCAAGGCGTCCATTCGGTGTTCGAGACCGATCTGTTCAAGACCCTGATCGCCGCCTCCGAAGACGCCACCTCGACCAGGTCGGAGGGCGAGCGCGCCGCCAGTCACCGGGTCATCGCCGACCACCTGCGCTCGTCGTCCTTCCTGATCGCCGACGGCGTCACCCCCTCGAACGAAGGCCGGGGCTATGTCCTGCGCCGGATCATGCGCCGCGCCATGCGCCACGCCCACCTGCTGGGCGCGACCGATCCCCTGATGCACCGTCTGGTCCCGACGCTGGTGGCGCAGATGGGCGACGCCTATCCCGAACTGGCCCGCGCCCAGCCCTTCATCGAGGACACGCTGAAGCAGGAGGAGATCCGCTTCCGCACCACCCTGGGCCGGGGCATGACCCTGTTCGACACGGCGGTTCAGGGCTTCAAGCCCGGCGACATGCTGGACGGCCAGACCGCCTTCACCCTGTCCGACACCTATGGCTTCCCGCTGGACCTGACGCAGGACGAGGCCCGTCGCCGCGGCTTTTCGGTCAATGTCGACGGCTTCGAGGCCGCCATGGCCGAACAGCGCCAACGTTCGCGCGAGAACTGGAAGGGCTCGGGCCAGTCGGCCAACGCCGGCGAATGGCTGGCCGTGCGCGACCGGATGGGACCGACTGTCTTCACCGGCTATGACAATATCGAGGGTTCGGGCGAGGTCCTGGCCATCATGAACGGCGGCGCGCCCGTCGAGGCGGCCGAGGCCGGCGAGATCGTCGAGGTCCTGTTCGACACCACCCCCTTCTACGCCGAAAGCGGCGGCCAGACCGGCGATCAGGGCAGGCTGGAATGGCCGGGCGGCGAGGCCGAGGTGCTGGACGTCAAGAAACACGCCGGCGACCTGCACGTCCTGTCGGTCCAGATCACGGCCGGCAAGCTGGAGATGGGCGCCCGCGTCGCCCAGTCGGTCGACGCCGAAAAGCGCACGACGACCCGCGCCAACCACTCCGCCGCCCACCTGCTGCACACCGCATTGAAGAATGTGCTGGGTCCGCAGGTCGCCCAAAAGGGTCAGCTGGTGGACGCAGAGCGCGCCCGCTTCGACTTCAGCCATTCGGCCCCCGTCACCGAGGACGAGCTGGCGGCCATCGAGGCCGAGGTCAACGCCGTGATCCGCCAGAACGTCCCGGCGGAGACAAAACTGATGGCCCCCGCCGACGCCATCGAGGCCGGCGCCATCGCCCTGTTCGGCGAGAAATACGGCGACGAGGTCCGCGTCCTGACGCTGGGCCGCTCGCTAGTCAGCGATAACGCCCCCTATTCGGTCGAACTGTGCGGCGGCACCCACGTCGCCCGCACAGGCGACATCGGCCTGTTCAAGGTGGTTCAGGAAACCGGCGTCGCCGCCGGCGTCCGCCGCATCGAGGCCCTGACCGGCGAGGCGGCCCGCCTGTATCTGGAAGGTCAGGCCAGGGTCGCCCGCAACCTGGCCCGCGACTTCAAGATCCAGCCGTTGGACGTCCCGGCCCGCGTCGAAACCCTGCAAGGCTCGGTCAGGACGCTGGAGAAACAGGTCGCCGAGCTGAAGAAGCAACTGGCGCTGGGCGGCGGTTCGGGCGCTTCGTCCGCGCCCGAGGAGATCAACGGCGTCAAGCTGATCGCCCGCGTTCTGGACGGGGTGGACGGCAAGGGCCTGCGCGGCGTGGCCGAGGACTTCCGTAAACAGGTTGGAACCGGCGTCGTCGCCCTTATCGGCGTGACGGACGGCAAGGCCGCCGTGACCGTCGCCGTCACCTCGGACCTGACCGGCCGCGTCAACGCCGCCGATCTGGCGCGGGCGGCGGTCATCGCCATGGGCGGCCAGGGCGCGGGCGGCAAACCCGACTTCGCCCAGGGCGGCGCCCCGGACGGGTCGAAGGCCGATGACGGTCTGGCGGCGGTGCGGGCGGCCCTGGCGGGCTGAGACCCAGCGGCGCCGAAGAGCGGACCGTGCGATTTCGCCGGGCGATCAGGCCATCGGATCGGGCGTCAGGTCCACGCCCGACAGCTTCCAAGAGAACGGCCCGCGCCGGCTCATCAGCAGGACCAGGGCGTCGTCGGGCCGATCCTCGCGCGTCAGGGTGACGGCGAAGGTGTTCGGCCCGCGATAGGCCCAGGACTGATGCAAACGGTCCTTGGGCGCGGCGGGCGTATCCGGGGACGGCGCGGGCCGTTCCGGCTCGGGCTTTTCTGCGGACCGCACCATGGCGGCGACCGCCTGGGGTGTGACCAGATTATCGACCGCCCCATCCACCAGGGACGGCGCCAGCAGCATGCCCAGCGCCGTCAGGCCGGCGTCGCCCTTGGCCCGCTGGCGGATTTCCATCGTGGCGCGGGCGTTCAACTCCTCGCGCAGACTGGCGCGAAAGGCGGGAAAGTCCACGCGCCGCTCCAACTGGGCCGCGTCGCCCGCCCGCGCCGCCCGGATCAGCCCCTGGGCCGCCAAGAAGGGCGAAACGAACAGGGCGATCAACACGGCGCCCGCCACCACGATCACCGCCCCCCAGAGGCGCTTTCTGGTCGAGGAGCGGTTCATGGCGTGTCCTTTCGCGGAGCGGGGCGAGGGGTCGAGGCAGGCGAGTTTGGAGCAGAGGGGGCGGTGCCGTCGGGCAGGCCGATCTGAACCAGGGTCCAGGCGAAGGGTCCGCGACGCTCGAAGGTGAAGACGGTGCGCGATCCGCCCCGATCCCGAACCGCGAAACGCGCCCGGTTCACGCCCCAGAAGACGAGCCGAGGCCAGGGCTTGTCCACACGGGCGTCGGTGGCGGCCGTGGTCGTCCACTGGCTGGCGTAGCGTCCCTCGCCCCTTGTCAGGGCCGAGAGGGCGGCGGGCGTCAGGTAGGCGTCCACGTCCGGCGGCCGGATGATCGGGTTCTGCTGCAACTGGTGGCGGAAGGCGCCGATCGGGTCTTCCAGAAAGGACGGCGCGGGCGCCATCGCCTCGGGCCGACCGGCCAGCTGCGGCCGCAGCGACTGACGCACGGCCGAGAAGTCGATCAGCCGCGACAGCCCCTGGACGTCGCTGGCCTCGGCCGCCGAACGGATGGCGAAGAAGGCCACCCCCGGCGCGGCGAAGAAGGACACGATCGCAAGAACGACCGCCGCCAACAGCAGATTTGCGAACAGGCGCCTCACCCGAACTCCCTCATGACCGCGATCATGCACGGCTTTCACCCCGGCACAACGAAAAGCCCCGCCGGAGCGATCCGGCGGGGCCATTCTTCTTTGTCCTACCGCGCTTCGCACTGCTTGAGGACGTTTGGGCGTCCTGTCGGCAAGGCTTGTGCGGCGGGGCGGCTGCGAGGCTTAGCCCACGTCCGGCAGGGCGGCCTTCAGGTTCTCGGCGACCTTGTCCAGGAAGCCTTCGGTGGTCAGCCAGCCTTGCTGATCGCCGACCAGCAGCGCCAGGTCCTTGGTCATGTAGCCGGCCTCGACCGTATCGACGACGACCTTCTCCAGGGTGTCGGCGAACGCCACCAGGGCCTGGTTGTCGTCCAGCTTGCCGCGGTGCTTGAAGCCGCGCGTCCAGGCGAAGATCGAGGCGATCGAATTGGTCGAGGTGGCCTCGCCCTTCTGATGCTGGCGATAGTGGCGGGTCACGGTGCCGTGGGCAGCCTCGGTCTCAAGCACCTTGCCGTCGGGCGTCATCAGCACCGAGGTCATCAGGCCCAGGGAGCCGAAGCCTTGGGCCACCACGTCCGACTGCACGTCGCCGTCGTAGTTCTTGCACGCCCAGACGAAGCCGCCCGACCATTTGATCGCGGCCGCGACCATGTCGTCGATCAGCCGGTGCTCATAGGTCAGACCGCGCGCCTTGAATTCCTCGGCGTAGTGTTCGTCGAACACCTCCTGGAACAGGTCCTTGAAGCGACCGTCATAGGCTTTCAGGATGGTGTTCTTGGTCGACAGATAGACCGGATAGTTGCGGGCCAGGCCGTAGGCGAAGCTGGCGTGGGCGAACTCGCGGATCGAGGCGTCCAGATTGTACATGCCCATGGCCACGCCCGAACCGGGGAATTGGAACACCTCGTGTTCGATCTCCTGACCGTCGTCGCCGACGAATTTGATCGTCAGCTTGCCGGGGCCGGGGACCAGGAAGTCGGTGGCCTTGTACTGGTCGCCGAACGCGTGACGTCCGACCACGATGGGCTGGGTCCAGCCGGGCACCAGGCGCGGCACGTTCGAGCAGATGATCGGTTCGCGGAAGACCACGCCGCCCAGGATGTTGCGGATGGTGCCGTTCGGCGACTTCCACATCTTCTTCAGGCCGAATTCCTTCACCCGCGCCTCGTCGGGGGTGATGGTGGCGCACTTCACGCCGACGCCGTGCTTCTGGATGGCGTGAGCGGCGTCGATCGTCACCTGGTCGTCGGTGGCGTCGCGGTTCTCCATGCCCAGGTCGTAGTAGTCCAGATCAAGGTCCAGGAACGGAAAGACCAGCTTGTCCTTGATCATCTGCCAGATGATGCGGGTCATTTCGTCGCCGTCGATGTCGACGATGGGGTTTTCGACCTTGATCTTGGCCATGCGTGGGTCCGCCTCTGACTATGGGGAAGGAATGTCGTGGCGGCGGTATAGCGAGGCCGCGCGCCCACGCAAAGCCCGCCGTCCGCCAGGCGGAACCGATGCGGCGGCGGAACGCTGAAACTTCAGCGCGATGATCACGGAGCAACGCCCATGTCCGACACGACCTTCAAGGCCGGAGACAAGGTCAAGTGGGACCACAGCCAGGGCACGACCACCGCAAAGGTGATCAAAAAGGTCACATCCGAAACTCGGATCAAGGGCCACAAGGCGGCGGCCTCCAAGGACAATCCGGAGTATATCGTCGAAAGCGCCAAGACCGGCGCACGCGCCGCCCATAAACCTTCGGAACTGAGGAAGGCATGATCTCTTCTCGCGGCCCTCACGGCCTACAATGCCTGACCTTCGGCCTGGGCGCCCTGGCGCTTCTGGCCGGTTGCGGCGACCGAACGGACAAGGCCCCGACGGCTGCGCCCGGTTCCCCGGCGGCGTCGAGCACACCCGCCGCCACAGCGCCGGTCCTGCAGATTCGCAGCGAGACCCGTACCTTCAGGGACTGGCAGGCCAGCTGCGGGAACGACGGGAACTGCTGGGCCTTCGGCTTTGCGCCCGACTTTGGCGCGGGCTGGATCCGCATCGCCCTGGCGCCCGGCCCGGACGCCCAGCCGCAGATATCCTTCGGATTTTGGCCTGACAGTGACGGTCCCCCTGCGCGGCGGCTGTCGCTGGATGTCGACGGTCGCGTCTTCCCGGCCAGCATGAGCCCTGACGGAACCAAGGAGGCGCCGATCGGCGTGATCGCCGGAGGCGACGCTCGCGCGCTTATCGACGCCTTGGCCCAGGGCAAGAGCCTGACCCTTCGAGGCGGCGCGAACCAGGCCGTGTCGCTGAACGGGGCGGCGGCCTCCCTGCTTTGGATCGACGACAAGCAAGGCCGTCTTGACACCTCGACCGCACTGATCCGGCGCGGCGCCAAACCATCCTCCACAGTGCCGACGGCCCCGCCCCTGCCGACCGTGACCCTGTCCTCAGCGGTCAGTCAGGCCGGCTTCGGCGACACGGGCCAGACCGTTCCAGACGCGCTTCTGAATCGCAGCGACGTCGCCAACTGCATGAAGGAATCCGTGACGCCGGACGTTACGGACACCGTCGCTTCGGCGCGACTGGACGCCAATACTGAGCTGTGGGCCATTCCCTGCGGCGCAGGCGCCTACAACATTACCCAGGCCTGGTTCTTGACCGGACCGGGCGGCCGCGACGCGCGACCCGTCGCCCTGGTCGGAACCGGCGGCCCAGGCGCGGACCCCACGACGCCCGACAACACCACCATAAATGGCGCCTACGATCCCAAGACCCGCCTTCTGACGGCCTTCCCCAAGGGGCGAGGACTCGGTGACTGTGGGACACTACAGACTTGGGGCTGGACCGGCCGTCAGTTCGTCCTGACGAAGGAGCAGACCATGGGCGAATGCGCCGGGGTCGATCTCGACTACTGGCCCACGACTTGGCGCGCCCGAACGAACTGACCAAAGCTCGGACCAGGTCTCACGCCTGGGTGGACGTCCAGTCCTGCACGATCCGCTCCAGCACCGACAACGGCACGCCGCCGGCGGCCAGGGCCGTGTCGTGGAAGCCCTTGATGTCGAATTTCGGCCCCAGGGTCGTCTTGGCCTGTTCGCGCAGCCGGACCCATTCGTTGTGCCCGACCTTGTAGGCGCAGGCCTGGCCCGGCCAGCCGCAATAGCGTTCCACCTCCGACGTCGCCGCCCCTTCCTGGTCGCCATAGGCGTCCATCATGTAGCGGATGCCCTGTTCGCGGCTCCAGCCCTTGGAATGGATGCCGGTATCGACCACCAGGCGCGCGGCGCGGAACATCAGCGACTGGATATAGCCGATCTGTCCCACCGGATCGTTCTCATAGGCGCCCAGTTCGTCGGCCAGCTGTTCGGCGTAGAGCCCCCAGCCTTCGACATAGCTGGAGAAGCCCAGAAGGTTCATCAGCAGGGGCGCCGAGGGGCTTTCCTGCTGCAGACTGATCTGCAGATGGTGGCCCGGCGTCGCCTCGTGATAGGTCAGGGTCGGCAGGGACCAGGACGGCCATTCCGCCGTGTCCTTCAGATTGATCCAGTAGATGCCGGGCCGCGTCCCATCCAGGCTGGCCGAGTTGTAATAGCCCATCGGCGCCCCGGCCTCGATCTCGGGCGGCACGCGCTTGATCTCGACCTTGGCCTTGGGCAGGCGGCCGAAGGCGCTAGGCAGCCGGGCCTGCATGTCGGCCATCTGTGCGTTCAGCTTGGCGATCAGCTCGGCCTTGCCAGCGTCGGTGTTGGGATAAATGTATTTGCGGTCGTCGCCCAGGGCCTTGATGCGGTCGGCGACCGAACCCTGCGTCATCCCCTGCGCCTTCAGCAGTTCGTCGGCGCGCGCGGTCAGTTCGGCCATCTGGGCCAGGCCGGTGCGGTGGATCTCCTCGGCCGTCAGCCGGGTGGTGGTGATGTAGTTCAGACTGTTGGCGTAGTACTGCTCGCCCTGAGGCAGGCGGAGCACAGACGCTTCATGGGTCGCGCCCGGCTGGGCGGCCTTCAACACGGCGTTCTGGGCGGCCAGGGCCGGATAGACGCGTTCGGTCAGAAGGCGTTCGACCTGGGCGTCCCAGTCGCCGCTCAGCCCCTTTTCGCGCGCCCGGTCGCGCACCGACTGGGTCAGGGGCGAGGTCGCGACAGGCGTCGCCAGGAAACCGTCCTGCTGACGCACCGCCTTGGCCAGGATGAAGTCGGGCGGGACGACGCCCAGGGCGTACTCCTCCTTCAACCGGTCGGTCTCTGCGGTCAGGACGTCGGCGAAGGCGTTGACGCGGGCCACATAGGCGTCCGCGTCGGCGGCCGTCTCTATGGTGTGCTGATTGGCCAGGAAGTCGGGCGTCGACTGATAGGCGCCGCCCTGCTGGCTGACGCGATAGGGATTGGGCCAGCCGCCCTGGCCGTAGGGGATGGCGTAGGTGGCGATCACGCCGTCCAGATTGGACTTCAGGCTGTCGTAATAGTTGACGTTGCGCGGCGTCAGGGCAGCGCGGTCGATCCGCGCCAGTTCGGCCGCCTGGCGGCGAACGAAGGCGCGCTGGTCGTCCTCCTCCTGTCGGGTCGGGGCAGTCAGCTGGGACTTGGCGGCGGCGCGCGCGCCCTTGTCCAGGCCGAACATGGTCACGACCTCGGGCGCGCGGTCCAGCGTCTCCTCGAACGCCCGGTCCATGAAGCCGCGGAATGTCGCATCCACCGGCCCGCCCTCGACGGGGGCGGCGGTCTGGACGCGGGCCAAGGCGGACCCGCCCACGGCGGCGAGACCCGCGCCCAGGGCGGCGGACTGAAGCAGGCGGCGACGATCGAGCATGGACTTCTCCCCACGAAATGACGCCGCAATGGAGACCCGCCGCGTCACGCCCGCAAGTGAAATCCGCGACAGGCCGGCGCGCCCGGAGCGGGCGGCGCGAAAAAGCCCGGCGGATCGCTCCGCCGGGCCTCTTTCGTCAGGGGTGACGCCGTCGCCTAGTCGCGACGACGACGGCCGCGGTCGCCGCCGCGATCGCCGCCCTCGCGCTTCGGACGACCGCCGGTGTCTTCCGACAGCGGGGCCTCGCCGCGTTCGGCGCGTTCGGCGTTGATCTTGTCGGTGATGTCCTCGCCAGTTTCCTGATCGACGACCTTCATCGACAGCTTGGTCTTGCCGCGATCGTCGAAGCCCAGGAACTTGACCTTGACCTCCTGGCCCTCCGACAGGACGTCGGCCGGGTTGGCGACGCGTTCCAGAGCGATCTGGGACACGTGGACCAGGCCGTCCTTGGCGCCGAAGAAGTTCACGAAGGCGCCGAAGTCGACGACCTTCACGACCTTGCCGGTGTAGATCGTGCCGACTTCCGGTTCCGAGGCGATGGACTGAATCCAGGCCTTGGCGGCGTCGATCTTTTCCTGGTCGTTGGCGGCGATCTTGATGGTGCCGTCGTCGCCGATGTCGATCTTGGCGCCGGTCTTTTCCACGATCTCGCGGATGACCTTGCCGCCCGAACCGATCACTTCGCGGATCTTGTCGACCGCGATCTTGACGGATTCGATCTTGGGCGCGAACTCGCCCAGCTCGGTGCGGGCGCCGTCAATGGCCTTGTCCATCTCGTCCAGGATGTGCAGGCGGCCGGCCGAAGCCTGGGCGATGGCCTGTTTCATGATCTCCTCGGTGATGCCGGGGACCTTGATGTCCATCTGCAGCGAGGTGATGCCTTCGCGGGTGCCCGCGACCTTGAAGTCCATGTCGCCCAGGTGGTCTTCGTCGCCCAGGATGTCCGACAGGATGGCGAACTCGCCCGACGGTTCCAGGATCAGACCCATGGCGATGCCCGAGACAGGACGGGCCAACGGCACGCCGGCGTCCATCAGGGCCAGCGACGAACCGCAGACCGTGGCCATCGAGGACGAGCCGTTCGACTCGGTGATCTCCGACACCAGGCGGATGGTGTAGGGGAAGTCTTCGCGCGACGGCAGCATCGGACGGATGGCGCGCCAGGCCAACTTGCCGTGACCGATCTCGCGGCGGCCGGGCGACCCCATGCGGCCCGCTTCACCCACCGAATAGGGGGGGAAGTTGTAGTGCAGCAGGAAGCTTTCCTTGTAGGTGCCGGTCAGGCTGTCGATGTACTGCTCGTCCTCGCCGGTGCCCAGGGTGGCGACCACCAGAGCCTGGGTTTCGCCGCGCGTGAACAGGGCCGAACCGTGGGTGCGCGGCAGGACGCCGACTTCCGACACGATGGCGCGGACCTTGTCCAGGGCACGGCCGTCGACGCGGTGGCCGTTTTCGATGATGTCGCGACGCAGGACCTCGGCTTCGCACTCCTTGAAGGCGGCCGAGAATTTCGAGGCGTCGACGCCGTCGGGGTTCTCGTCGGTCTTCACCAGGGCGGCGGCTGCGGTCTTCTTGGCCGCATCGACGCCCGAGCGGCGCTCGTATTTGCCGGGGTGGGTGTAGGCGGCCTTGATGTCCTCGCCGACCAGCGACTTGATCGCGGCGACGACGTCCGAATTGTCTTCGGCCTGGAAGTCGAAGGGTTCCTTGGCGGCGTGTTCGGCCAGGTCGATGATCGCGTCGATCACCGGCTGCATGCCGGCGTGGGCGAACATCAGGGCCTTCAGCATCAGGTCTTCCGACAGCTCCTTGGCCTCGGATTCGACCATCATCAGGGCGTCTTGCGTACCGGCGACCACCAGGTCCAGGTCCGAGGACGGCATCTGGTCGATGGTCGGGTTCAGCACCAGCTCGCCGTCGATCACGCCGACGCGCGCGGCGCCGATCGGACCCATGAAGGGCACGCCCGAGATGGTCAGGGCGGCCGAGGCGGCGACCATGCCCAGGACGTCGGGATCGTTTTCGAGGTCGTGCTGCAGCACGGTGACGACGACCTGGGTCTCGTTCTTGAAGCCCTTGACGAACAGCGGGCGGATCGGACGGTCGATCAGGCGGGAAACCAGGGTTTCCTTCTCGGTCGGACGGCCTTCACGCTTGAAGTAGCCGCCGGGGATCTTGCCGGCCGCGAAGGTCTTTTCCTGATAGTTGACCGTCAGGGGGAAGAAATCCAGGCCGGGCTTTGGCGCGCGGCCATAGACGACGGTGGCCAGAACCACGGTCTCGCCGTAGGTCGCCAGCACGGCGCCGTCGGCCTGACGGGCGATACGGCCCGTCTCCAGGGTCAGCGGGCGTCCGGCCCACTCGATCGTCTTGCGTTTGATATCGAACATATCTCGTCTTTCGTAGCCCGGGCGGCGTATTCCGCGCGGGGTCCCATCATTGGGCGGATGCGTCGGCGTTCAGTCCTTCGATCCATGGGCCGCCGCGCCATCGCGGAAGACCCGATGAGGACCGGCATGGCCCTCGCGTCTGCGCCGTTGTCCTGCGGCGCCCAGGTCGTGTGAGGGGACGTCTAGGTACACAACGAGGCGCGGACGTGACCGCCCGCGCCTCGAAATGATCTCTACATCCGTCCGGCGCCTTAGCGGCGCAGGCCCAGCTTGGCGATCAGCGCCTGGTAGCGGGCGCTGTCGGTCTTGTTGAGGTGGTCCAGAAGGCGACGACGCTGCGACACCATCTTGAGCAGGCCGCGGCGCGAGTGGTTGTCCTTCTTGTGGGTCTTGAAGTGTTCGGTGAGGTTGGCGATGCGTTCCGACAGGATCGCGACCTGGACCTCGGCCGAGCCGGTATCGCCGGCGGAGCGGGCGTTATCGGCGATGATCTCGTGCTTGCGTTCAGCAGTAACCGACATCGAAAGTCTCCCTTGGTGGCCTACCGCGCGTCGTGCTGCTTGAGGCCGGGTTGGAGTCTCCTGATCAGGCGATCAGGAAAGATTGAAAACGCGGTCGGGTTCTAACCGGCCGGCCCGCAACTGACAGAGCGCGACGAGGGTCTGGCCCTGAAAGGCTGAAACCGTGCGCGAACCGCCTGAAAGACGATCCTTGAGGGTTTCCACCTGACGGGGGAGCAGAACGATCGGGCGTCCCTGCCGAAGCGAGAAGGCGTCCTGTTCATTCACGGCCAGTTCCGGGATGTCGTCCAGAGCGGTCGCGACGGCAAGCAAGCCTTCCGAGGCGGCGCCCCTATGCACCATTTCCTCCAGAGAATCCAGAGTGACGGCGTTTTCCGTGCTGAACGGGCCGACGCGCTCGCGCCTGAGGGCGCTGACATGGCCCTCGGCGCCCAGCACCGCCGCCAGGTCGCGCGCCAGCGACCGCACATAGACGCCCTTGCCGGTGCGGATGACGATTTCGACGTGGTCGGCGTCGGGCGCGTCCGAGACCTCGGCCGAATGGACGGTTACGCGCCGCGACGGCAGTTCGAACGCCACCCCGTCGCGCGCCAGGTCATAGGCGCGGGCGCCGTCCACCTTGATGGCCGAGAAACGCGGCGGCGTCTGGTCGATCTCGCCGACGAAGGCGGGCAGGGCCGCCTTCACCTGCTCCACGCCGGGCCGCACGTCGGATCGGCTGATGATCTCGCCCTCGCGGTCCACGCTGTCGGTCGAGACGCCCCAGTTGATGGCGAAGCGATAGACCTTCTGCGCCTCCATCATCATCGGCACTGTCTTGGTCGCTTCGCCCAGGGCGATGGGCAGGATGCCGCTCGCCAGCGGGTCCAGCGTCCCGGCGTGACCAGCCTTCTGGGCGTTGAACAGGCGACGGATGCGGCTGACCGCCTCGGTCGATCCCATCTCGAACGGCTTGTCCAGACAGACCCAGCCGTCGACAATATCGCCCTTCTTGCGACGGCCCATCAGCAATGCTCCGTTGAGTGATTATGAAAACGCTCAGCCGCCGCGCGACCCTGTCCGCCCCGCTCGTCCTGATGACCCCAGCCTTCCAGGCGGCAGACCAGTCTTACGGCGGCTTCGCCATCGATTTGAACCTCGCGCCTCAAGCCACGAGAGACGCCACGCTGCGTTCGCTGTGCGCCCAGATCGATCTGGTGAACAGCCTGAAGATCAAGCCCGACGTCATGGCTTGGTTTCGCACCGTGCCTTTGATCGTCGATCCGTCGATCCGGGGACCGGGCGAGTTCCGTAACGGACGACTGGCGCTGAAGGATATCGCCACGCCCGCCGATAATCCGCTGCTGCTGCACGAACTTCTGCACGGTTGGCATTTCCAGATGATGCCCGGCAGACGCCGCAATCCAGAAGTCCTGGCCTTCTATGCGCAGGCCAAGGCGTCCAGCGCCTTTCCAGCTCAGTCCTATATGATGTCCAACGTCGGGGAGTTCTTCGCCATGACGGCCTCTGTCGTCCTGTGGGGTAAGGCCGCACGACCGCCGAGCACGAGAGAACGTCTTCGGGCGGTCATGCCTGCCTACTACGACTGGCTCGTCGGACAGTTCGGCCTCCAGCTCTGAAGCGGGCTTCATTCGCCATCGTCGTCGCGGCGTTCCAGGTCGGCGCGGACGCGGGGATCGTCGAACAGGCGGTCCATATGGCTGGCGGCGTCGAAGCTTTCGTCGTGACGGAAGCGCAGATCGGGCGTGAACTTCATGTCCAGCTTGGAGCCCAGGCGTCCGCGCAGGAATTTGGCATGGGCGTTCAGGGCCTTGATGATCTCGCTCTCGTGACCCGTGGTCTCGGCCGCCTCGACCCCGGCGCCCAGGGGCTCCACGAAACAGGTGGCGTGCTTCAGATCGGGCGACAGCCGCACCTCGGTGACAGTGACCGAGACGCCGCGCAGGGCGTCGTCGTGGATGTCCTCCTCGCGGAACACGTCCACCAGGGCGTGACGGATCAGTTCCCCGGCGCGCAGCTGGCGCTGGCTGGGCCCCGTTCCAGAGTGGCCGGGACCGGAGGCGTTGCGGGTGTGTTGTTTGCGGGACATGGGCCGCTCCTTGGTTCATCGCACACGGCCGATCATCGGCGCGACCGGGGATCGGACCCGGCGGACTGGCGGAAGCCGGGCGGTCTAGTCGCCTCGCGCCGCCGTGTCCAGTTCCGCCGGGGTCTGCTCACGCGCCGTCCGCAGCACCTCGGCCGAGACGATCGACCGGACCGGCCGGATCGGCAGGCCGGCGGCGTTCAGAACCTGGGCGCTCCAATGATTGCACAGATGCAGGATGGAGAAGGTCTCGCGGCTGGCGAAGAAGCGCGCGTCGTCGCCCGGCCGCACCGCCGCGATGCGGGGCCCGCCGCCCGACAGGTCCAGCGATCCCTCGATCCGGTCCGCCATCCGGTCGAAGGCGGCCCGCGTCAGGATCAACGCCGCGCGGCCGTCGGCGGCGTAGCGCGTCCGAGGGTCCTCCACCTCCGGATCCAGCATCAGGACGGATGGATTGCCCGGCCGGAAAAAGGCCCGTGCGCCGTCAGGCAGGCGGCTGCCCATCGGGCTTTGATCGACGTAGAATTTCGCATCGCCCCAGCCGATCACGATCCAGTCGCCCGGCGCCAGTTCGGCGACCGCCTGGGCCAGGGGACCGCCGCGCCGCATCAGGGCCGCGCGCGGAACGACCAGATCGGTATGGAAGCCATTGTCCAACAGATAGGCGGCGATCCGCTCCGCCCCCGGATCCGAAGGCGTGGAACGACCCGGCGTCGTCCAGGTCAGAAGCGCGGCTGTAACGCCCAGAACGACCGCCAGGATCAGACCCCGTCTCATCGGATCGGCCCTTCAGCGGTTCAGGGCGACGACGGCGCACAGCCTGTCGTCGGTCGCCAGGCTTCCCGGCGGTGGTCCCTGGCGAACCGGCATGACGATCACGCCCTGGCGATGAACGGCCAGGGCCAGCCAGCCCACGGCATGACCGGCGCACAGGCGCGACTCCCGGTCGGCGACGACGCGGCGGACCTCGATCTGGGCGGCGGGCGGCGTCTGCAGAACCTCGGCGAAGGTGCGGGCCGCGCTGGCGGCCTGGTCGGCGGAAACCAGGCGATGCGGCGCGGTCTCCAGACCTCCCGCGCCCGGCCGCGTCACCGTCGCCCCGTCGAACGCCAAGGTCACGGCTCCGTCGGCCGTGCGATAGGCGCCGGCCAAGACAGGGTCGCCGACCTCGACCCGGTCGGGCGGCTGAGACGGCAGGCCACGCGGCAGGACGCCGGCGAAACTCAGGCGATGCAGGGCCGGCTCCACCACCACCGCCCCGATCAGGACGCAGACGAAGGCGCACAGGCCGATGGCGGCCAGAATCCAGGTCGGCGGCGGGGCGTCATAGGCGGTTTCGGACACGCTCATGCGTCCAATCTAGAACGCCGTGCGCCGAGGGTCGAATCCGTCGTCAGTCGGCGCGGGGGGCGGGTCCGGCCGGGGCGGTCTGCCACTCTCCGCGCCAGTCGTATTGCAGGGTGACGCAATGGCGGAAGGTCCCGTCGCTCCAGCGGCCGAGCGCCTGCATCGTCAGGGGGCGCGGGGCGCGCACCCGACCCATCGCTAGCCAGACCTCGTCGGCGCCGGGACACAGGGCGCGCGACAGGCCGCGGCCGTCGCCCTCCGGGTCGATGGCGTAGAGATCACGCTCCTCGGCGCCTTGCGGCAGGACGCGAAGCGCCTCGCCCGGCCCGCCGCGCACGAAGCCCGCCGTGCCCCGCTGGGTGGTCGAGAACAGCCGCTCCACCGTCACCGCCCCGAACAGGCCGCGCCGCACCTGCAGCGTCACCCCCTTGGTCAGGGCCTGGGTGATCCGGTCCGAAGCGTTATAGGCGTAGTAGCGCGTGTCGGCCCGGGCGGGCGCGGCGGCCACGGCCGACATCAAGCCCGAGACGACGACGGCGGAGAGAAGAAGGCGGCGCATCAGTCTTCCTTTCCCGGCCTTTGCGGCGACAAAGCGGCTCAGCCCTCGCCCAGGCAGCGCAGGGCGACCTCAAGGTTGCGCAGGCCGTCCTCGCCCGTGACCGCCGGGGTCTCGCCCGTTACGATGGCGCGGGCGAAGGCTTCCAGCTCCTTCTTCAGCGGCTCGGCCGGCCAGCTGTTCAGCATCCGCGTGGAATAGGAGCCGTCCGGCTGCTGGCCGAAATATTCCGTCACCTGGCGGGTGATCAGGTCGGCGACGATGAATTTGGTCTTGGTGGCGACCTGAAGGGTGCGGGTCTTGTAGGGCGTGACCCAGTTGGTGGTGATGTGGGCGATCACCCCGTTGTCCAGGCGGAACTGCAGCAGGGCCGTGTCCTCGCGGTCGGCGCGGGTGCGGGCCAACTGAGGCTGGACCTCGGTGATTTCCGATCCGGTCAGGTGGCGGATGATGTCGATGTCATGCACGGCCAGGTCGATGACCACCCCGACCTCGCCCATGCGGGGCGGGAAGGGGCCGACGCGGGTGATCTGGATGGAGATGATGTCGTCGTCAGCGACCGCGCGCTTGACCGTCTCGACCGCCGGGTTGAACCGCTCGACCTGGCCGACCATCAGGACGCGGTCGTTGGCGCGGGCCGCGTCGATCATGCGCTGGGCGTCGGCGACCGTGGCGGCGATGGGTTTTTCCACCAGAACGTGGACGCCCTTCTCCAGCAGGGCCACCCCGACCTCGGCATGGAACCGGTTGGGCGTGGCCACGACGGCGGCGTCCAGACCGGCGTCGACGAAGGCCTGGGCCGTCGTGACGGCCTGCGCGCCATAGGCGGCGGCCACGCCTTCGGCCGTCACGGCGTCGGGATCGAAGATGGTCGTCAGCTCGAACTCGCGCATTTCAGAGGCGACGCGCGCATGGTTGCGGCCCATGACGCCTGCGCCGGCGACGCCGATCTTGAGGGGGGCGGTGGTCGGCATGGCTTAACCCTTGAAGCTGGCGACGGCGGCGACGATGCGATCCTGGGTCGCGGCGTCCAGATCGGAATGCATCGGCAGGCTGACGACCACGTCCTTCAGCCGCTCGGTCACGGGCAGGCCGCCCGCGCCGCGCGGATAGTGTTCATAGGCGGGCTGCAGGTGCAGCGGGATCGGATAATAGACCGCCGTGGGAACGTCGTTGGCCTTCAGGTGCGCGGCCAGACCATCCCGGTTCGGGTGTTCGATCGTATATTGCGCCCAGTTGGAGATGTTTCCGGCCGGCACGTCCGGCACCTTGGCGACATGGGGACGCAATCCGTCGTTGTAACGGGCGGCGGCGGCGTTTCGCCATTCGATCTCCTGAGCGAAGACCTTCAGCTTCTCGATCAGGACAGCGGCCTGGATCGTGTCCAGACGGCTGTTCAGGCCGATGCGCATGTTCAGATATTTGGGGTCGTGGTCGAAGGTGCGGTCCTTCAGGTCCACCGCGACGGCCTTGCCGTGGACGCGGATGGAATCCATCAGCTGGGCCAGTTCGTCGTCATTGGTCAGCACCGCCCCGCCGTCGCCGTAGCAGCCCAGCGGCTTGGCCGGAAAGAAGCTGGTGGTGGTGACGTCGGCCCATTTCAGCGGGTGGGCGCCGTCGATGGTGCAGCCGAAGCCTTGCGCCGAATCCGAGATCAGCTTCAGCCCATGCTTGTCGCAAATGGCCTTGATCGCCGGATAATCGGCGGGCTGGCCGAACAGGTCGACAGCGATGACCACGCGGGGCGTCAAACGACCCTCGGCCTTGATCCCTTCGATGGCGCGGTCCAGCGCGGCGGGGTCCATATTGTAGGTGTCAGGGTCCACGTCCACGAACACCGGCTCGGCGTCGAACCAAGGCACGACCTCGGCGGTGGCGGCGAAGGTGAAGCTGGGCACGAAGACTGCGTCGCCGCGTCCCACGCCCCAGGCCATCAGCGGCAGGGCCAGGGCGTCGGTGCCGTTGGCGCAGCCCAGGGCGTGTTTGGCCTGGCCGAAGGCGGCGAGGTCGGCCTCGAACTGACGGACCTGCGGACCCATGACCCAGGCGCCGCCGACGACGGCCTCCTGGACGGCGGCCTCGATCTTGCCGCCGAGACGCAGCCGCTGGGCCTGAAGGTCGATGAAGGGGATCATGGGTCGCGCTCTCCGGAACTGGGGCGGGCAGGGTCGGGCGGCGGCGCGGCCGGGCCCGGAACATGAGGCCCTCCTAGCAAGATCGGACGCGAGGGCCAAATCCGGCGCCCTCACTTCGCGTTGCCCTTTGCAACGGCGCCCGCTTGGAGCCTGGTCCCTGGAACTGGCCCTTGGCGCCCGCCGCCCAGCGCCTTAAGCCGAAGCCATGACGACGCTTTCCGCCGCCAAGACCCGGGTCCGGACCTGGCTGTTCGACCAGGCCTTGCCGCTGTGGGCGGCGCGCGGCATGGGCGACGACGGGCGTTTCCATGAACAGCTGGATTTCGACGGCCGACCGGTCACGGGCCGCCCCCGGCGCACCCGCGTCCAGGCGCGTCAGGTCTATGTTTTCTGCGAAGCGACGATCCTGGGCTGGACGCCCGGCCGCGCGGTGGCGGAACGGGGCCTGGACCGGCTGATCGCCGACTATCGCCGCGACGACGGCCTGTGGATCACGTCCACGGACGACGCCGGCGCCGTGCTGGACGCCACGCCGGACCTCTATGACCTGGCCTTCGTCCTGTTCGCCCTGGCGGCGGCGCACCGGGGACTGGGCGACGCCCGCGCCCGGGACCTGGCGCTGGAGACGCTGGCCGCGATCCAGGCGCGGATGGCCGCGCCCCATGGCGGCTGGCAGGAGGCCCTGCCGCCTCGCCTGCCGCGACGCCAGAACCCGCACATGCATATGCTGGAGGCCTTGCTGGCCTGGCAAACGACGGCGCCTGATCCCGCGTTCGAGACGGCGGCCCGATCCGTCCTGGACCTGGCCCACGAACGGCTGATCGTCGATGGCGCGGTGCGGGAGTATTTCACCGCCGACTGGACGCCCGATCCGGCGGCGGGCCAGGTGATCGAGCCGGGCCACCTGGAGGAATGGGCCTGGCTTCTGACCCAGGCGACCAGGCTGGGCCTGTGCGACGGATCGGCGGCGACCGACCTGCACCGCCGCGCCATGACGCACGGCCGGCGCGACGGCTTCTTGATCCGCGAGATGGCGCCGGACGGGTCGCCCCTGGACGCGGGCCGCCGCCTGTGGGCCCAGACCGAGGCGATCCGGACGGGCCTGGCCTTCAAAGATTCCGAAACGCCGGACCTGATCGCCCGAACTTTCGAGACGCATCTGGCGACCGAAATCCCCGGCCTGTGGATCGACAGCTACCAGGCCGACGGCCGCTCGGCGGACCGGGCGGCGCCCGCCTCCAGCCTCTATCACCTGACCACCGCCTTTTCCGAACTGCTGGGGAGCGACGCATGACCGGCCGACCCGCCGCCTTCCTGGACCGCGACGGCGTCCTGATCGAGGACAGCGGCTATCCGCATCGACCCGAGGATCTGAAGCTGATCCCCGGCGCCGCGGCGGCCGTGCGGCGGATGAAGGACGCCGGCTATCGGACCGTCATCGTCACCAACCAGTCGGGGGTGGCGCGCGGCCTTTTCAGCGAAGAGCGGATGCACGCCTTCAACGCCGAACTGGTCGCCCGGCTGGCCCAGGACGGGGCCGTGATCGACGCCGTCTACGCCTGCCCCTTCCACGAGAAAGCGGTCGAGGCCCGCTATCGCCATCCCGACCATCCGGACCGCAAGCCCAATCCCGGCATGTTGCTGCGGGCCATCGCCGATCACGGGCTGGACCCGGCCCGGTCCTTCATCATCGGCGACAAGGACAGCGACCTTCAGGCCGGCGTCCGCGCGGGCGTGGCGGGTCATCTGTTCGAAGGGGGCGATCTGGACGCCTTCGTGCGCGACGCGGTCCTCGGCCAGGGCTGACTGCGGACATCGCAATTCCGCAGGCGATGAATTACTCTGGACCAAAAGCCCAAAAGACAGAGGAAACCGCCCGTGACCGCCCAAACGTCCGCCTTCGTCGATCGCCGCTGGACCTCGCCCGAGGGACTCAGCCTCCATGCCCGCGACTATGCGCCAGCGGCGGGACCGGCCCGCCCGCCGGTCGTCGCCATCCACGGCCTGACCCGCAACAGCGCCGATTTCGAAGCCATCGCGCCCCTGCTGGCGCAGAGCGGTCGGCGTGTGCTGGCGGTGGACGTGCGCGGCCGGGGTCTGTCGGACCGCGCGCCCGATCCCATGACCTATACGCCCGACGTCTACGCCCGCGACATCCTGGCCCTGATGGATCAGGCCGCCATCGACCGCGCGGTCTTCGTCGGCACCTCCATGGGCGGGCTGATCACCATGGCCCTGACGACGATGCGGCCCAGGGCCGTGGTCGCGGCGATCCTGAACGACATCGGCCCGGAGGTGGCGCCCGAGGGCCTGGCCCGCATCGCCGCCTACAGCGGCCAGCCGGTCGAGATCGGCTCATGGACCGACGCGGCGGACTACGCCAGGCGGATCAACGCCGTCGCCTTCCCTCACTATGCGGACGCGGACTGGGACGCCTTCGCCCGACGCATTTTCCGCCAGCAAGCGGACGGCGAAATCGGCCTGGATTACGATCCCGACATCGCCGTGCCGATCCGGGCGGCGGGCGCCAAGGCCCTGGTCCCCGACCTGTGGCCCATGTTCCGACGGCTGGCGAAAAAAAAGCCGACGCTTCTGGTGCGGGGCGCGACCTCGGACCTGCTGAGCGCCGACATCGCCGAGCGTATGAAAAAGGCGGCCCCCGCCATGGCCTATGTCGAGGTTCCGGGCGTCGGCCACGCCCCAATGCTGGACGAGGCCGAGGCGCGCGCCGCGATCTTCGAATTCCTGGCCGATATCGACTGACCGGATCAGTATTTGGTCGGATCGTCCTGAGAGGCGTCGCCATAGGTCAGGGCCAGGAAGACGTCTTCCAGGTCCGGATCTTCGGTGGTGATGTCGGCGATGGTGACGCCGGCCGCGCGCACGGCGTTGATCACCTGCTCCACCGACGACTGGCCCTTCTTGTAGGCGACGGCGAAGGCGCCGCCTGGACGGGGCGTGACCTCGAAGCCGGCCAGCACCGGCGGTGTCGCCTGAGGCGTTTCCGGGGTCACGACGACGTTTCGGCTGTCCAGACGGCGCAGCAGTTGCGGCGTCGGCTCGCAGGCCACCACCTCGCCCCGGTTGACGATGGCGATGGTGTCGCAGAGCTCCTGCGCCTCTTCCAGGTAGTGGGTGGTCAGGACGATGGTCACGCCCTCTTCGTTGATGCGGCGGACATAGGCCCACAGCTGGCGGCGCAGTTCGACATCCACTCCTGCGGTCGGCTCGTCCAGGATCAGGATGGGCGGATTGTGGACCAGGGCCTTGGCCACCATTAGGCGGCGCTTCATACCGCCGGACAGAGCGCGGACATAGGCGTTGGCCTTGTCCGACAGGCCCAGCGCCGCCAGCAGCTCGTCGGATCGGCGCTCGTCCTTGGGCACGCCATAGAAGCCGGCCTGCACCTCCAGCGATTCGCGCGGGGTGAAGAAGACGTCGGCGACGATCTCCTGCGGCACCACGCCCAAGGCCGCTGCGGCGTCGCGCGGCTCCTTGTCGATGTCGCGACCCCAGATCTTCACCGTGCCTTCCGTCTTCTTGACCACCCCGGCCAGGATGTTGATCAAGGTCGACTTGCCGGCGCCGTTCGGCCCCAGCAGACCGAAGACCGAGCCGCGCGGGATGACCAGGTCGACGCCGCGCAGGGCCGTCTTGGGCGGCGCCTTCTTGGACCCGGCGTAGGTCTTCTTCAGCCCCCGCACCTCGATGGCGTTTTCAGGCAGGGCGGCGGTCTGGGACATGGGCAGGAGCGCTCAAGGAAGGTCGGGCGGCATAGGTAGGGCGCATGGGCGGGTTCGCCAAGCCGTCGGCGACGAGGCGTTGGGTAAGCACCCTTGTCTTGGTGTCAATGATGCTTGACTAGATGGTTGGTTGTGTCTAGCATGCTTGTCATAACGTCAAACCTGCTTGATGGAGACCGCCATGACCCAAGCCCGCCGCCTGACCAAGACCCGCCTGATCGGTTTTGTCGCCATGGGGGTTTGCGCCCTGGGCTACGCCGGCGCCGGACTGGCGCTGCTGGCCGGAAAGACCGACCAGATCGCCATGACCACGGCGGCCCTGGCCTTCGCCGTCCTGGCCCTGATCGGCGAATGCGGCCTGTGGGTCGGCGCCGCCTGCCTGGGTCTGACCCTGTTCAAGAAGCGCAAGGCGATGCTGAACCGTCTGCTGGGCCGACGCCCCGCCGCCTCCGCCGAGGTTTGACGCGCGGGTCCGGTCCGCCTAGGAACGCGCAAGCCCTCCAGCCCCGGACCGGACCATGCCTCCCCGTCATCCCGAAGCCCTGATCCTTCCGCCGGAAGAGATCGTCGTCTCCACCAAGCGCGTGGCCTGCGACGGCGGCGGCGGAGCCCTGGGCCATCCACTGGTCTATCTGGATATGGGCGGCGAGGACTTCATCGAGTGCCCCTATTGCGATCGGCGTTTCGTGCTGTCGGCCCACCCGCACGACGAGAACGAATATCTGAGCCCAGCGGCCCGCGCGCCTGAAGCCCACTAGAACGGGGCCCCCTAGGGCCGTAACGCCAGTTCAGTCGCCTGGGCGTGGTCGGCGGCGTATAGACCGCGCACACGCCGTTCGGACGGAGACGAACCCTTGCGCTATCTGCACACCATGGTCCGGGTGAAGGACCTTGAGGCCTCGCTGCATTTCTACTGCGACCTTCTTGGTCTTCAGGAGGTGCGTCGCACCGAGAACGAGGCCGGACGGTTCACCCTGGTCTTCCTGGCGGCGCCGAAGAACCTGGATCAGTCGCAGGCCGAGCGCGCCCCAGAGGTGGAGCTGACCTTCAACTGGGAGCCGGAAGACTATTCCGGCGGTCGCAACTTCGGCCATCTGGCCTACGAGGTCGACGACATCTACGCCGCCTGCCGCCGACTGATGGACGGGGGCGTCACGATCAACCGCCCGCCGCGCGACGGCTATATGGCCTTTGTCCGGTCGCCGGACGGCGTCTCCGTCGAACTGCTTCAGAAAGGCCACGCCCTGGCGCCGGCCGAACCCTGGGCCTCCATGCCCAATACGGGAAGCTGGTGATGGTTCGATTTGGGGCCGCGCAGGCGCGCATGGCCGCCGCGCTGGGGACGACGGTCATCCTGGCGTCGGCCTGCGCCTCGACGACCGAATCGAACATCGGCCGCACCGCGACCGAGCAGCTGTTGCTGGCGCGGGCCGCCGACAAGGCGGTCGAGGGTCTGTCTCTGCCCCTGCCGACAGCCTCGGCCATCTTCGTCGACGAGACCTATTTCCAAGCCGAAAACTCCCGCTACGCCATCAGCGCGATCCGCGCGGCCCTGTCCGACGCCGGCTATCGACTGACCCGCAACAGGGAAGACGCCGACGCCGTGTTCGAACTCCGCACCGGCGCCCTGGCGCTGGAGCAGATGCGTCGCGTGGTCGGCATTCCGGAAATGCGGATTCCAATCAATGAGAACCTGAACGTCGTTTCGCTGCCGGAGCTGTCGGTCTACAGCAACCGGGACCGCGCCGGCGTCGCCGAATTCTCCGGGTTTCTCTACGAAGCGAAGACCGGTGCGCCCCTGGGCGCGGTTCTGCCGATGATCGGCCAGTATCGCATCCGCAGCCACAAGCTGTTCATGATCGTGACCTGGGGCCAGCAGCAGGCCCAACCGGGCCGCCGTAACCCCGGTTCCAGCTGGACCGAATTCTGACGGCTGACGCGGCGGCTTCGGCCGCCTATGTTCCGCCCATGACCGACGCCTCCGCCCCCGACGCCGCCGACACCCAGGACCGCCCGTTGACCCAGGACGGGCCGGCGCTGCGTCTGTGGATGATCGACGCCTCGGCCTATATCTTCCGCGCCTATCACGCCCTGCCGCCCCTGACGCGCAAGTCGGACGGCCTGCCGGTGGGCGCCGTCCAGGGCTACTGCAACATGTTGTGGAAGCTGTTGAAGGACATGAAGGGCGCGGATGGTCCGACCCATCTGGTCGCCATCTTCGACCATTCGGAAAAGACGTTCCGCAACACCCTGTATGATCAATACAAGGCCCACCGTCCGCCGCCGCCCGAAGACCTGATCCCGCAGTTTCCGCTGGTGCGCGAGGCGACGGCGGCGTTCGGCGTCCATTGCGTCGAACTGCCCGGCTACGAGGCCGACGACCTGATCGCCACCTACGCCTGCAAGGCGCGCGAGGCGGGCGGCGAGGCGGTGATCGTGTCGTCCGACAAGGACCTGATGCAGCTGATCGGCGGCGGCGTGGTCATGTGGGACCCGATGAAGGACCGGCGTCTGGCCGAGCCCGAGGTGTTCGAGAAGTTCGGCGTGGGGCCCGAGAAGATGGTCGATCTTCAGGCCCTGATCGGCGACAGCGTCGACAATGTGCCGGGCGCCCCCGGCATCGGACCCAAGACGGCGGCCCAGCTGCTGGACGAATACGGCGATCTGGACACCCTGCTGGCTAACGCCGGTGAGATAAAACAGCCCAAGCGGCGCCAGACCCTGATCGATTTCGCCGATCAGATCCGCCTGTCGCGCGAACTGGTGCGCCTGACCTGCGATGCGCCGGCGCCCGAGGCGATCGACGATTTCGCCGTGCGCGATCCCGATCCCGCGATCCTGTCGGCCTTTCTGGAGACGATGGAGTTCCGCTCGCTGCAGCGCCGCGTCGGCGATGGCAAGGCCGGGCCCAGCGACGTCTCGGCCTTTGCGCCCAAACGCGCGCCGAACCTGAGCGCCCCGGTCGCTACGCCGCGCTACGGCCAGGTCGTCGAAGGCCCGGCCGAGGTCCAGACGTTCGATCACGCGGCCTACGAATGCGTTCAGACCGAAGAGGCGCTGGATCGCTGGATCGCGCGCGCGACCGAGGTCGGCGTCGTCGGCTTCGACACCGAGACTGATACGCTGTCGGCGACCCATGCGGGCCTGTGCGGCGTGTCGCTGGCAGTGGGGCCGAACGAGGCCTGCTACATCCCCCTGACGCACGAGCACGAGCCGCAGGCTGGCGAGGGCGGTCTGTTTGGCGAAGCGGGAGAGGCGCCCGAGCCGATCCATCAGCTGGACAAACCCACGACCCTGGCCAAGCTGAAGACGCTGCTGGAAGACCCATCGGTTCTGAAGGTGCTTCAGAACGCCAAATACGACCTCGCCGTCATGGCGCGCCGGGGCATCCGCGTCGCGCCCTATGACGACACGATGCTGATCTCCTATGTGCTGGAGGGGGGACTGCACGGGCACGGCATGGACGAGCTGGCGCGCCTGCACCTGGGCCACGAGCCGATCCCGTTCAAGAGCGTGGCGGGTACGGGCAAGAGCCAGAAATCCTTCAAGCACGTCGCGCTGAAACCCGCCTCGGAATATGCCGCCGAGGATGCGGATGTGACCCTGCGGCTCTGGCGCATCCTGAAACCCCGTCTGGCGCGTGAGGGCCTGTCCACCGTCTATGAGACGCTGGAGCGCGGCATGCCGGCGGTGCTGGCGGACATGGAGCTGAACGGGGTCCGCATCGATCCCGACCGGCTGAAGCGGCTGTCCAGCGAGTTCGGCCTGCGCATGGCCGAGCTGGAGGCCCAGGCCCATGAAATCGCCGGACGGCCCTTCAACATCGGTTCGCCGCGTCAGATCGGCGAGATCCTGTTCGGCGAACTGAACCTGCCGGGCGGCAAGAAGACCGCCTCGGGCCAGTGGGGCACCGACGCCAGCGTGCTGGAGGAGCTGGCGCTCACCCACGATCTGCCGCGCGCGATCCTGGACTGGCGCCAGCTGTCGAAGCTGAAGGGCACCTATACGGACGCCCTGATCGCCGCCGCCGATCCCAAGACCGACCGCGTCCACACCAGCTATCAACTGGCCGCCGCCACCACAGGCCGTCTGGCGTCCAGCGACCCCAACCTGCAGAACATCCCCATCCGCACCGAGACCGGACGCGAAATCCGCCAGGCCTTCATCGCCTCGCCGGGCCATGTCCTGATCAGCGCCGACTACAGCCAGATCGAGCTGCGCCTGCTGGCCCATATCGGCGACATCCCCGAGCTGAAGCGCGCCTTCAAGGCGGGACTGGATATTCACGCGGCGACGGCGTCGGAGATGTTCGGCGTGCCCGTCGAGGGCATGCCGTCCGAGACGCGCCGCCGGGCCAAGGCGATCAACTTCGGCATCGTCTACGGCATTTCGGCCTTCGGCCTGGCCAACCAGCTGGGCATCGATCAGGGTGAGGCGGGGGCCTATATCAAGACCTATTTCGAACGCTTCCCCGGCATCCGCGCCTATATGGACAAGACCAAGGCCGAGGTGCGTCAGACCGGCTTCGTCTCGACCGTCTTCGGCCGCCGAATCCACATCCCGGCCATTCATTCCAAGTCCGGCGCCGAGCGCCAGTTCGGCGAGCGCGCCGCCATCAACGCCCCGATCCAGGGCGCCGCGGCCGACATCATCCGCCGCGCCATGATCCGCATGCCCGCCGCCCTGACCGACGCCGGCCTGAGCACGCGCATGCTGCTTCAGGTGCACGACGAACTGGTGTTCGAGGCGCCGGAAGCCGAGGCCGACCACGCCATCGCCGTCATCAAGCGTGTGATGGAAAACGCCGCCGAGCCCGCCGTCGCCTTGTCCGTTCCGCTCGTCGTCGACGCCCGCGCCGCCGCCAACTGGGACGAGGCGCACTAGGACGCGAACCCTGAAAGGCGTTCAGCCGACAGTAGCCTCAATGGCGATGGTCGCGCGGACCGAATGGGCCATTTCGCAATGATCGTGGGCCTGGTGGTGCAGGGCGTCGATCTCGGCTTGATCGGGCTCGCGGCCGGTGAAGCTGGTGAAGGGGCGCAGCGTCACTTGGGCCAGATAGCGCTTGCCGCTATCGTCCTTGCCCATCTTGCCCGACGCCTCGTCGACATAGGTGTCGACCACCAGGCCGGCGTTGGCGGCGAAAGCCAGGAACCACAGCATATGACAGCTGGAAAGAGAGGCGACCATCGCCTCTTCCGGATCGACGCCTGCGGGATCGGACATCGGCAGCGGCACGCTGGACGGCGCTGACGAAGCCGGAACCACCGCCCCGCCGTCGAAGCTCCAGGAATGGGCGCGGCTGTAGCGCTTGTCCAGGAAGGGCTGATCGCCCCGGTTCCAGACGACCCTGGCTTCATAGACGCCCATTACGCCCTCCAGAAGCCGACGATCTTCTTGACCGCGTCCACCACGGGATCGGCGACGGCGGCGGCCCGCTCGGCCCCGTCTTTCAACACCCGATCGATCTCGGCCGGATCGTCCATCAGGCGGCGCATCTCGGCCGTGACGGGCGCCAGGCTGGAGACCGCCAGATCGGCCAGGGCCGGCTTGAAGGCGCCGAAGCCCTGGCCGCCGAACTGTTCGATCACCTGTTCGCGCGTCAGCCCGGCCAGGGCGGCGTAGATGGCGACCAGGTTCTTGGCCTCGGGCCGGTCGTCCAGTCCCTCCAGAGTCTCGGGCAGGGGCGCGGGGTCGGTCTTGGCCCTCCTGATCTTGGCCGCGATCGCGTCGGCGTCGTCGGTCAGGTTGATGCGGCTGTTGTCCGACGGATCCGACTTGGACATCTTGGCCATCCCGTCGCGCAGGGACATGACCCGCGTCGCCGGCCCCTGGATGATCGGCTCAGGCAGCGGGAAATAGCCGGGCACGCCGAAGTCGTTGTTGAACTTGGCGGCGATGTCGCGGGTCAGCTCCAGATGCTGTTTCTGGTCCTCGCCGACCGGAACCTCGGTGGCCTTGTACAGCAGAATGTCCGCCGCCTGCAGCACCGGATAGGTGTAGAGGCCGACCGAGGCGCGTTCCTTGTGCTTGCCCGACTTCTCCTTGAACTGGGTCATCCGGTCCAACCAGCCGAGGCGGGCGACGCAGTTGAAGATCCAGGCCAGGTCGGCATGGGCGCGCACGGCCGACTGGGGGAAGATGGCGGCCTTGGCCGGGTCCAGGCCCGAGGCCAGATAGGCGGCGGCGATCTCGCGCGTCTGGGCGGTCAGCTTGGCCGGGTCCTGCCACACGGTGATGGCGTGCATGTCGGCGACGAAGACGAACAGGGGCGCGCCCTGATCCTGAAGCTCGACGAAACGCTTCAGCGCGCCGAGATAATTGCCCAGATGCAGGGCGCCGGAGGCCTGGATGCCGGAAAGGATGCGGCGCGGGCCGTCATAGGCCGGGGCGGCGGGAGCCGGGGTCTGATCAGTCATGAGGTCGGGTCTCGAAAATACAGGGGCAGGCGTGGCGAAGCGATCGGCGGTCAGCCGCGCCATCGCCGATCAAGAACAGGGCCCGAATTGATCATGGTCTCGCGCTTATCGGTTCGTCGCCCGTCAGTCCAGACCGGAGACGCCGCCGCCGCCCGGCTCGCGGCGGAGCGTCGCCTTCAGCTCGCCCAGCGTGACCGCGCGGAACAGCAGCAGGCAGAACCCGTAAAGCGCCGCGCCGACGCCGCAGACCACCAGGATCGCGATCTCCTTGGCCAGGAACACCCGGCTCAACAGGGCGTATTCGACGCTGGCGGCGAACAACAGGGCGGCCATGACCAGGCTGGCGGCGACGACGCGGCCGATGCGCGACAAGAAGGCGGGCGACGGCCGCCAGCTGTTCTCGCGGACCAACACCCCGCCCAGGAGGCCGACATTGACCCAGGCGGCGGTGCTGGTGGCGACCGCCAGACCCAGAACGCCGTCCCAGCCCCGGCTGCGGAACCAGAAGAACAGGGCCGAACCCAGAACCACGGTCACGACCACGCTGGCGACGGCGAAGATCATCGGCCGGCGGGTGTCCTGGCGGGCGAAGAAGGGCGGCGTCAGCACCTTGGCCAGGACGAAGGCCGGCACGCCCCAGGCGAACTGGCGCAGCACATCGGCGGTGCGGCTGGCGTCGGCCGAGGTGAAGGCCCCGCGCGTCACCGTGGCGTCGATGACGAAGAACGGAATGACGAACAGGGCGACGGCCGCCGGCAGGGTGAAGGCCATGGCCAGATTGATGCCGTCGTCCAGCGTCCGCTGGCCGCCTTCGTGATCGCCGGCGACGAAGGCCCTGGTCAGGCGCGGAACAAGGGCCAGGCCGATGGCGACCCCCACCAGGCCCAGCGGCAGTTGATACAGACGGTCCGCGTTATAGAGGACCGAGCGCGCGCCCTCGTCCGAACCGGTCAGGAACTGCGACACCAGGGAGTTGATCTGCAAGGCGCCGCCGGCCAGGGCGCCGGGCACGGCCAGGCTCAGCGTCCTTTTGACGTTGGGCGTGATGCGCGGCAGGCCCAGCTTCAGCCGCACGCCCAGGCGTCGCACGCCCCACCACAGAAGCGCGGCCTGGATGACGCCGGACACGGTGACGGCGGCCGTCACCATCATCAGCACCGTCTCCTGCGGAATCGGCAACAGCATGGGCGGAACCAGCGCCGCCAGGGTGCACAGGTTCAGAAAGACCGGCACGCCGGCCGACAGGGCGAACCGCCCCCCGGTGTTCAATATCCCCGACAACAGGGATGCGGCCGTCATGCAGGCCAGATAGGGCATGGCCAGCTGGGTCGCGATCACCGCCGCGCGCAGCACTTCCGGCTGGCCGCGATAGGCCGACAGCAGCCAGGGCATGATCCAGGGCATGACGACCTGCAACAGGACGCAGAAGCCGGCGACCACCGCCAGCATGAAGCTGAGCGCCTCCGAGGCCGTCACGGCGGCGGCTTCATCGCCCTCGCGCGCCTTGACCCCGCCATAGACCGGCACGAAGGCCTGGGCGAAGGCGCCCTCGGCGAACAGGCGCCGGAACATGTTGGGCAGCATCAGCGCCGTGGTGAAGGCGTCCATCATCGGCCCCTGGCCGAACCGGGCGGCCAGGGCCATGTCGCGCGCGAAGCCGAGAATACGACTGCCCAGGGTCAGGCTCGATTGAACCAGGGTGTTGCGGGCGAGGCTCATGCGGACGTTCGGCGAGGTCGAAGGAGGGGTGCGAGGCTTAGCGCGCTTCCGGTCCCCGCGATACAGGCTTGCGCGCCCGGCGGCCCAGTTCGGACACGTCGCGCGCGCTGGCGCGGGCAGAGGCCACCTTGCGGCCGGCGGGCGCGGGCGCGCGGCTGTCCAGCACCGCCTCCAGCGCGCGCCTCAGCTCCTCGATCCGCTGTTCCGAGGCGACCTTGCGTCCCTTGCGGTCAACGACATAGAAGCTGTCCACCGCCCGCTCGCCGAAGCTGGCGACATGGGCCGAACGGATGCTCAGCCCCTCGTCGTTGAAGACGCGCGACAGGGCCGCCAGAAGGCCGGGGCGGTCGGCGCCCGACACCTCGACCACCGTGGCGGTCTCGCTGGCGTGATGATCGACCATGACGACGGGGCGGACCTCGAAGGCGGCCTTTCGCGCATTGCCGGCGGGTTCGGGCGCCTTGCCGATACGGCCCTCCCCCCGCGCGGCGCGCTCCAGCGCCTCGACCATGGCCTTGAGGCGACGGGGTTCGGCCTGGCCGTAGGGCAGTCCCGCCCCGTCCTGAACGCGAAAGACGTCCAGGACGACGCCCTGATCGCTGGTGGCGACGCGGGCGTCGGTCACGTCCGCCCCCAGGGCGGCCATGGTCTGGGCCAGGTCGGCGAACAGGCCGGGACGGTCGGCGGCGGCGATGGAGATTTCGGTGGTCTGGACCGGCAGGCCCTCCACCGCCGGCGTCGCCCGCGCCCGGGCCGCCGCCCCCTCGATCCGCGCCCGCGCCACCAGTTCCGCCTCCTCGGCCAGGGGATCGGCGCGCGCCATGTCCTCGCCCCGGAACAGGGCGGCGACCTGGTTATAGAGGGTGCGCATCAGCTGCCCCTTCCAGCCGTTCCAGACGCCCGGGCCCACGGCGCGGATGTCGGCGACGGTCAACACCAGCAGCATCCGCAGGCGCTCGGGATCGCCGACCAGTTCGGCGAAGGCGCGGATGGTGGCCGGGTCGGACAGGTCGCGCTTCTGGGCGTGATCGCTCAGCGCCAGATGGTTGCGAACCAGCCAGACGACCAGTTCGATCCGGCGCGGATCGACGCCCAGCCGTTCGCACGCGCGGCGCGCGGCGATGGCGCCGTCCTCCAGCTGTCCCCGCTCGCCGCCCTTGCCGACGTCGTGCAGCAGCATGGCCAGCATCAGGGCCTCCATGTCCGAGATCAGATGCACGATCTCGGACGCCATCGGGTGGTCGTCCCGCAGCTTGCCGCGGGCGATGTCGTTGATGACCCCGATGGCCTGGAGCGTATGCTCGTCCACCGTATAGGCGTGGTACATGTTGAACTGGGTCTGACCGACGATCCGGCCCCATTCCGGCAGGAACCGACCCAGAAGACCCGTCTCGTTCATCAGGGTCAGAACGCGGTAGGGCCGCTGGCCATGCGCCAGGATGCTGAGGAAGGCCTTGCTGGCCTCGGGGTCGCGCCTCAGCCGGGGCGTCACCAGCGACAGGGACCGCGTCACCGCCGAAAAGGCGTCCGGGTGCAGGTCCAGATCGTGCCGGTCGGCGCAGACGAACAGCTTCAACAGTTTGGTCGGATTGGCGGCGAAGACCTCGGCGCCCTCGACCGACAGGCGGCCCTGGTCGATCCAGAAGCCCTCGACCTCCAGCTTGCGCCGGGCCGGACGGAAGGGCGTGATCAGGCGCGACAGACCCAGGGCCGTCTTCTGGTGGCGCGCCTCCAGCTTGGCCGACATGGCGCGCGTCAAGGCGCCGACATCGCGCGCGACCAGAAAATAGCGCCGCATGAACCGCTCTACCGCCGGTTCGTCGCCGCGCCCGCGCCAGCCCATGCGCCGGGCCACCTCGGGCTGCATGTCGAAGGTCAGCTTCTCCTCGGCGCGCCCTGCGATCAGGTGCAGGTGGATGCGAACCCGCCACAGGAAGTCGAACGCCTCGTCAGACGTGCGCCGTTCACGCGGGGTGAACAGCTCGTCCATCACCGTCGCGCCCAGCCGGCTTTCCGGGGCCAGGGACCGGGCGATCCAGTACAGGGTGTTCAGGTCGCGAAGGCCGCCCTTGCCGTCCTTGACGTTGGGTTCGACCTTGTAGCGCGTCGAGCCGGCCTTCTCGTGCCGCACAGCCCGTTCTTCCAGCTTGGCGGCGATGAAGGGGCGCGGGTCGGACCTGGACACCATCTCGCGAAACCGACCGATCATCAGCTCGGCCAGGCGCTGATCGCCCGCCAACGGCCGCGCTTCGAGCAGGGTGGTCCGCACCGTCATGTCTGTGCGCGACAGGCTGAGGCATTCTTCGACCGAGCGCACCGACGGCCCGACCTTCACCCCCAGATCCCACAGCACATAGAGGACGAATTCGATCACGCTCTCCCCGCGTGGCGTCGCCTTGGCCGGGCGCAGGAACAGCAGGTCCAGATCCGAGAAGGGCGCCAGGACGCCCCGCCCATAGCCCCCCACCGCCACCAGCGACAGACGTTCGCTCTCGACCGGCGAGACGGGAAACAGGGTCTCGGTCGCCACCCGCCACAGGGCCTTCAGCATGTCGTCGGCGGCCGCGGCGTAAAGACGGGCGACCTCGCGCCCCTTCGAACCGGCGTCCAGCTTGCGCTCGGCGCGGGTGCGGGCGGCGTCATAGGCCTCGCGCAGAACGAAAGAGACCGCCGCGCGCGGATCCTGCGCGGCGGCGGCCTCGTCTAGTCGGTCGTCGAGGCTGGGCGGAGCGGGGGTCATGCGCCGATATAGGCCTCAAACCCTCGCCGCGTCAGTCAGCGATTATTCCGGGCGAACGCGCTTCTTGCGGAACGAGGGGTTCAGCACCTGCTTGCGCAGGCGGATCGACTTGGGCGTGACCTCGACCAGTTCGTCGTCGTCGATATAGGCGATGGCCTGTTCCAGCGACATCTGGCGCGGCGGGGTCAGACGCACGGCCTCGTCCTTGCCGGCGGCGCGGACGTTGGTCAGTTGCTTGCCCTTGATCGGGTTGACGTCCAGGTCGTCCCAGCGCGCGTTCTCGCCGATGATCATGCCCTGATAGGTCTTTTCGCCGGCGCCGACGAACATGACGCCGCGGTCTTCCAGGTTCCACAGGGCGAAGGCGGCGGTTTCACCGTCGGAGTTCGAGATCAGAACGCCCTTCAGACGGCCGGCGATGGCGCCCTTGTGCGGCTCATAGTGGCTGAACACGCGGTTCAGAACGCCCGAACCGCGCGTGTCGGTCAGGAACTCGCCCTGATAGCCGATCAGGGCGCGCGACGGCGCCTTCAGGCTGATGCGGGTCTTGCCGGCGCCGGACGGACCCATGTCGGCCAGCTCGGCCTTGCGGGCCGACAGCTTTTCGATGACCACGCCGGTGAACTCGTCGTCCACGTCGATCATGACGTCTTCGATCGGCTCCAGCTTCTCGCCGTTCTCGCCTTCCTTGAACACCACGCGCGGACGCGAGATCGAGACCTCGAAGCCTTCGCGGCGCATGTTCTCGATCAGAACGCCCAACTGCAGTTCGCCACGGCCAGCGACCTCATAGGCGTCGCCGCCTTCGGTCGTGGTGACGCGGATGGCGACGTTGGCCTCGGCCTCCTTCAGCAGGCGGTCGCGGATGACGCGCGACTGGACCTTGTCGCCCTCGCGGCCGGCCAGGGGACTGTCGTTGACCGAGACGGTCATGGAGATGGTCGGCGGATCGATCGGCTGGGCGTCCAGCGGCTCGGTGACTTCCATGGCGCACAGGGTGTCGGCCACGGTCGCCTTGGACATGCCGGCGATGGCGACGATGTCGCCCGCTTCCGAACCCTCGTCCAGCGGCTGGCGCTTCAGGCCACGGAAGGCCAGCACCTTGGTGATGCGGCCGCGTTCGATTTCCTTGCCTTCGCGGTCCAGGGCGTGGATCGCCATGCCGGGAACGGCCTTGCCGCTCTCGATCCGGCCGGTCAGCAGGCGGCCCAGGAACGGATCGCTTTCGATCAGCACGTCCAGCATGCGGAACGGCTTGTCCCGGTTGGCCTGGACGGCGGGCGGCGGCACGTGGTCGACGATCAGGTCGAACAGCGGGGCCAGGTTGTCGTTGGGCTGGTTCAGGTCCAGCGTCGCCCAGCCGTTGCGGCCCGAGGCGTAGATGTGCGGGAAGTCCAGCTGCTCGTCCGTCGCGCCGATGGCGGCGAACAGGTCGAAGGTCTCGTTGTGGACGCGGTCCGGGTCGGCGTGGGCGCGGTCGACCTTGTTGATGCACAGGATCGGGCGCAGGCCCATCTTCAGCGCCTTGGTCAGCACGAACTTGGTCTGGGGCATGACGCCCTCTTCGGCGTCGACCAGGATGACGCAACCGTCCACCATGCCCAGGATGCGCTCGACCTCGCCGCCGAAGTCGGCGTGCCCGGGGGTGTCGATGATGTTGATGCGCGTCTCGCCCGCCTTGCCGTTCCACAGCACCGAGGTGCACTTGGCCAGGATGGTGATGCCGCGTTCCTTCTCCTGGTCGTTGGAGTCCATGGCGCGCTCGGTCGTCGCCTCATTGGCTCGGAACACGCCGGACTGGGCGAGAAGCTGGTCGACCAGGGTCGTTTTGCCGTGGTCAACATGGGCGATGATGGCGACGTTACGCAGGTTCATGTCGGGCTCGGGCGGACTGTGTTCGGTCACGGAAAATCCGCGCCGCTGCAAGGGATGCAGGCATTGGGGGGAGAGAGTTTCGCGCGCCTCTTACAGGCAAGAGCGCCGAAACGCCAGAGCAGGCGTTTTCGCGCCCCGTCCGGCCCCGGCGCCCACGCCGGCGCGCCTTACCGATATTTCATCCGCAACGCCGCATCCGCAGGCCCCGCAGGTCGCCTCCTGTTCGCAAGACGCCGACCCGGCGAATGCAATGGAGACGACGATGAGCCTGATCGCCGGATTGACCTTGGCCACAACCCTGCTGGCCGGACCGGCGCCGGACATGTCTGTTCAGGCCCAGGGCCTGAACCTGGCGCGGCGGGACGAGGCCCTGATCCTGGCCCAGCGGATTCGCGTCGCCAGCCGCGACTGGTGCGCCGTGAACGGGGCGTTTCTGACGCCGGATTCCATCGGGGATCCGCGCGTCTGCGAGCAGGAGATGCGGCGGCGCGCGGTCAACGCCATTCCACGCGCCCATCGTGTCGACTTCGTTCGGGCCGGCGGCCGGACGGCGTTGAACCGGCCCTGACGTCACACCTCAGAGCGGGCGCACCATATAGCGGGCGTCGGGTCCATAGCTGGCCAACTTCTCGGCCAGGGCGTCCGAGGCCCGGTCCTGAAATCCGTGACGCCGCCAGAAGTCGGCGGCGTCATTGACCGCCACCAGGGCCACGGCGGGCCAGCCGTCCCCGGCCGCCTGTTCGGCCAGACGCTCCACTATGGCGCCGGTCACGCCGCCGCCCCGCGCCTCGGGGTGCAGGGCCAGGTCGTGCAGATAGATCAGCGCCGGTTCGCCCGGCAGCCCTTCGATCACCGTGTTCAGCGGCGGCGCGCTGTCGGCCTTCCAGGGATAGGCGATCAGATAGCCGCGCACCGGCCCCTCCGCCTCGGTCAGCACGAAACAGCCGCGCGGATAGAGGGCCAGCCGGTTCTCGAAACAGGCGCGGTCCTCGAAATGATCGGGAAACGACAGCCGCGCCACATCGACCACCGCATCGATGTCGTCAGGCCGCATCAGCCGCCAGGTCAGAGCCATCAATGAACCTTTCCGGGATCGGGCGGGGCAGACGGCAGGGGAGCGACGGGGACCCCGTCGTCCTTCAGCTTGCGAACCTCAGCCGGCGTCGCCTCGCCGTAGATTTCGCGCTTTTCGGACCGGCCTTCGTGGATGTCGCGGGCCTCGCGGGCGAAAGCGTCGCCGACATAGTCGAAATTGGCCTCGACATGGGCGCGCACCTCGCGGGCCGCCTCCATCATCATGGTCTGCATGCGGGCCGCCACGTCAGGCGCCGGGTCGGCCTTGCGCGCGCCGCCGACCGCCGGCGCCATTACGGCCTTGTCCACCGCGTGCGAGCCGCAGAACGGGCATTCGACCAGGCCGCGCGCCGCCTGGTCGTCATAGTCGGCGGAGGAGCCGAACCAGGCCTCGAAACCATGGGCCTGATCGCATTTCAGGGCGTAACGGATCATGAGGGGTCCAAGACGGGGCTGAAGTCGCGGTCGTGGGTCAGGGCGGGGACGGCGGCGCGCGCGCGCGTCACGGCCGTCAGATCCAGGGTCGCCGGCACGACGCAGGGCTCGTCGTGATCCGCCTTGGCGACGATCTCCCCCCACGGCCCGACGACGGTCGAACGCCCCCAGGTCCGGCGGCCGTCCTCATGCGTCCCGCCCTGCGCCGGGGCCAGGATGAAGGCGCCCGTCTCTATGGCCCGGGCGCGCAGAAGGGTCTCCCAGTGCGCCTCTCCGGTCGGGACGGTGAAGGCGGCGGGAACCGCGATCATAGCCGCCCCCGCCTTGGCCAGCTGACGATACAGATGCGGAAAACGGATGTCGTAGCAGACGGTCAGACCCAGGCCGCCCCAGGGCGCCTGGGCCATCGCCGCCCGATCGCCGGGCCGGACCGTGGCGCTTTCGCGATAGGTCTCGCCGTTCGGCAGATCGACGTCGAAGACGTGCAGCTTGTCATAACGGGCGACGACGGCGCCGGTCGGATCGATCAGCAGCGACCGGTTGGCCGCCCGGCCGTCGCCGGGCTGATCGGACCGCACCAGGGCCGAACCGATCAGCAGCCAGACGCCCAGTTCGGACGCCAGGGCCCGCAAGCCCAGGACGGCGACGTCATTTTCCTCGTCCGCCAGAACGGCCTCGCGCAGGGCGCGACGCTGTTCCAGCAGATTGGTCCCTTCGGGCGTCAGGATGAGTTTCGCTCCGCCGGCCGCCGCCTCCCGGATCAGCGGCGAGACATGGGCCAACCCGCCCGCCGCCGTCGCCGGCGTGCGGGTCTGGATCAGGGCGATGTCCAGCGTCTCGCCCAAGGCGCGTCAGGCGGCCAGCAGGGGGTCGAGCTTGCCCTCGCTGTCCAGGGCGTGGAGATCGTCCGACCCGCCGACATGGCGGCCGTCGATGAAGATCTGCGGAAAGGTCATGCGTCCGCCGGAACGTTCGACCATCTCGGCCTTCTTCTCGGGATCGTTGGACGCGACGATCTCGACATAGTCGACGCCCTTCTTCTTCAGCAGGCTCATGGCGCTGAAGCAGTAGGGGCAGCCGGGCTTGGTGTAGATGACGACGTCGGCCAAAGCAGGTCTCCAGATTGGGGTTGGAGCCTACATAACGATCTCGCGCGCGTTTCGCACCCTCGCCACCACCGCCAGGTCGACGGCGCGCGCCCCGGCGGCCGTCAGGGCGCGCGCGCAGGCCTCTGCCGTCGCCCCTGTGGTGAGGACGTCGTCGATCAGCAGCACCCGCCGTCCCTTGATGCGGCGCCGCCCCGCCTCGGTCACGGCGAAGGCGGCCTTGACGTTCAGCCGCCGTCCACGCCGGCTTCGCCCGCCCTGGCTGGCGGTATGGCTGATCCGGACCAGGGCGTCGGGCGCATAGTCGAGGGCCGATGCGCGGGCCAGAGGTCGGGCGATCTCGGCCGCCTGGTTGAACCGGCGCGACAACAGGCGAAACCGGTGCAGAGGCACGGGCGCGACCACGTCCGCCTCGGCGATCAGATCGGCGGCGGCGCGGCCGATCCAGCGGGCGAACAGGGGCGCGAACTGCTGCTGGTCGCCATGTTTGAACCGCAGGATCAGACCGCGCGAATCTTCGTCATAGACACAGGCCGCCCGCGCCCGTTCGAAGGCGTAGGGCCGAGCCAGACAGGCGGCGCAGCGGCTGTCGGCGAAGTCGCCCCCGTCCATCTCGAAGGCCGCGCCGCAGCCGTCGCACACCGGCGCCTCCAGAAACCGGATGCGGCTCCAGGCGTCTGGCGTCAGGCCGGCAGCGGCCGTCGCCTCGCGGCTGTCGTGGGCCATGGGCGGCAGGATCAGGTCGGCCATTCCCCGCATCCATAAGCCGGGCCCCTCGCGCAAACCCCGTCCCGCCCCTTCCCAGGCGCGCCGCCAGACCCCATTCTGCCCTGCCATGGCCCCCTCCCCGCTCCAGTCACCGCCTCAGGCCGACGGCCCGCCGCTGATCTTCGACGCCGCCCGCCGCGCCGCGCGTCTGACCCGGTCGGCCCCAAGGTTCGATCAGGCCGACTTCCTGCACGCCCGCGCCGCCCAGAACGCGGCCGAAAGCCTGGAAGCCATCCTGCGCGATTTTCCCGTCACGGTCGATTCTTCCGCCCACCCTGGCGTGTTTGAGGCGGCGGTGCGCGCCAGCGACGCGGCCGGACGGGTCGGACCTGTCGCAACACCTCTGAGCGTGGATCAGCGCGCCGCGCCGGGCGCCGCGCCCCTGCCGCTTGCGGCGGACAGCGCCGATCTGATCGTGTCGCTGCTGTCGCTGCACTGGGCCAACGACCTGCCCGGCGCCCTGTCCCAGATCCGCCAGGCCCTGAAGCCCGACGGTCTGTTCATCGGCGCCCTGTTCGGCGCGGGCACGCTGAAGGAGCTGCGCGGCGTCCTGACCGAGGCCGAACTGGCCGAACGCGGGGGCGCCCAGGCGCGAGTCTCTCCCTTCGCCGACGGCCATGACGGGGCGGCCCTGCTGCAACGCGCCGGCTTCGCCCTGCCCGTCTCGGACGTGGATCGCTTCACCGTCCGCTATCCGGACCTGTTCGCCCTGGTCCGCGACCTGCGCGCCATGGGAGAGACCAATGTGCTGAACGGCCCGATCCGGCCCTTGACCCGGTCCATGGTGGCGCGAGCGGCCGATCTCTACGCCCAGCGGCACGGCGACGCCGACGGCCGCATTCCCGCGACGTTCGAGATCATCCATGTCGCCGGCTGGAAGCCGCACGAAAGCCAGCAGAAGCCCCTGCCGCGCGGATCGGCCAAGATGCGTCTGGCCGACGCCCTGGGCGTGAAGGAACGAACCGGCGAAGAGGCCGACTAGCCGCCGATCGCCGCCTGAATGGCGGTGCTCAGCTTCTCGACCGTCCGGGCGAAACCGCCGGTGTTCGTATTGCCGAGGGCGCTGATCGAACCGACGATGGCCAGGAAGATCAGGGCGCAGATCAGGCCGTATTCGATGGCCGTGGCGCCGTCGTCGTCGCGCAGGAACCGGCCGATGAAGCGTCGCATGGCCGGCCTCCCTGGTCGGCGGTGGTCACAAGAGGTCGCGTAGCCAGGCGACCAGCGGTTCGTCGGCGGGCGGCATGGGATAGTCCGACAATTTGTTCGGCTTCACCCAGGCCAGGGCGTCATGCTCGCGCGCGGCGACCACGCCGTCCCAACGTCGACACAGATACAGTGGCATCAAGAGGTGAAAGGAATCGTAAGCGTGGCTGGCGAAGACGAAGGGCGCCAGGCAGCTTTCCTTGACGTCGATGTCCAGTTCTTCCTTCAGCTCGCGGATCAGGGCCTGTTCGGGCCGTTCGCCCGGCTCGACCTTGCCGCCCGGAAACTCCCACAGACCAGCCAGCGTCTTGCCCTGCGGTCGTTTGGCGATCAGCACGCGACCGTCCACGTCGATCAGGGCGACGGCGACGACCAGAACGGTGGGCAGAGGCGCGTCGGTCACGAGCGATAGTCGCCGTTGATCTCGATGTAGCCCTTGGTCAGGTCGCAGGTCCAGACGGTGGCCGAAGCGCGGCCCGAACCCACATCGACGGTGATGTCGATCTCCGGATTCTTCATATAGGCTGTCATCTTGGCCTCGTCGTAGGTCGGGGCCGGGGCGCCGTCGAGGGCGGCCTGGTGCGGGCCAAAACGGATGGCCAGGCGGTCGCGATCGACCGACTCCTCGGTCTTGCCCACGGCCATGACGACGCGGCCCCAGTTGGCGTCCTGACCGGCGATGGCGGTCTTTACCAGGGGACTGTCGGCGATGGACTTGGCCAGCTTGCGGGCCGACGCGGGCGAAGCCGCGCCGTCCACCGTCACCTTGACGAACTTGGTCGCGCCCTCGCCGTCGCGCACCAGCTGGTGCGCCAGGTCCAGCATCACCTTGTCCAGGGCGGCCGAGAAGCTCTTCAGCCGCCGGTCGCCGACCCGGCCGATGCGCGGCGCGCCCGAGGCGCCGGTGGCGAACAGCAGGCAGGTGTCGTTGGTGGAGGTGTCGCCGTCCACCGTCACCGAGTTGAAGGTGGTGCGCACATGCAGGCCCAGAAGGGCGCGCAACACGCTGGGATGGATGTCGGCGTCGGTGACGATGAAGGCCAGCATGGTCGCCATGTCCGGCGCGATCATGCCCGAGCCCTTGGCGATACCGGCGATGCGGACCTTGTAGCCCTCGATCTCGGCCTCGGCGTAGGCGCCCTTGGGGAAGGTGTCGGTGGTCATGATGCCGCGACCGGCTTTGGCCCAGGCGTCGGCGGCCAGCCCGTGTTCGATCTCGGGCAGCTTGGCCAGGATCTTCTTTTCGTCCAGCACCACCCCGATCACACCGGTCGAGGCCAGCATGACGTCGCGCTGGCGACAGCCGAAGCGTTTGGCGACCTCGGTCGCCGTGCGCCGGGCGGCGTCCGCCCCGGCCTTGCCGGTGAAGGCGTTGGCGCAGCCGGCGTTGATCACCAGGGCGCGCACGTCCTTGCCGTCGCCGGCGGCCAGCTGTTTCTTGCACCAGTCCACGGGGGCCGAGCCGATCTTGTGACGGGTGAAGACCCCGGCGCAGCTGGTTCCGCGCGCGAAGCGGAACACCACCAGATCGTCGCGTTCATGCTTGTAGAAGCCCGCCCGCGCCGTCGCCATCTCCACCCCGCCGATGGGCGGAATGGTCGGAAACGGCACGGCCAGGGGCGAGATGGCCAGGCCCGGCTTGCCGGCCGGCGGCGTCGGCGCGGCGGCCTCGGTCCCCGACGGGCGGGTCGCGCGCTTCAGCGCCGTCGCCAACGGATCCAGCGCCTTTTCCAGCGCCTGTTCGATCTTCTGGCCGGTGGTGGAAGGAGTCTTGTTCATGTCAGGCGGCCGGTACGGGGGCGGAAGACGGCGACGCGGGCGTCGGCGGGACGGAAGCGGCGGGCGATGCGGGCAGAAGGACGTCCACCTTGGACTTGCCGCGCAACTGCTCCAACAGGCGGCGCACCCCGTCATAGGTCAGGTAGCGGACGATCTGCGGACGCGCCTGTTCCAAAGTGGGCGGGGTTTCCTTTCGCCGATCCTCGACCCGCAGAACGGCCCAGCCGCCCTCGGTCTGGAACGGGCCGACGACGGACCCCGCCGGCCTGTCGCGCAGCGCGGCGGCGTAGCTTTGCGGCATGACGTCCAGGGTGGAATAGCCCAGGTCGCCGCCGGAAAAGCGGGTCGCCTCGTCGATGGAGCGTTCGCTGGCCACCGCCTCGAAGGCGGCGCCCTGACGCAGGATGCCCAGAACGGCGTCCGCCTCGGCCTTGGTGCGGGTCAGGATCAGGCGGACGCGGATTTCCTCGGACGTCTTCGCCAGACGAAGCTGTTCGTTATAAAGCGTCTGCACCGCCTGGTCGGACACCGCGCCGTCGACGACGTTCTCGACCAGCATGTCGCCGAGGATGCGTTCGCGCGTGGCCTCCAGCCGGCGCTGGGCCAGGGGCGAAGCGTCCAGCCGGCGCCGCTCGGCCTCGCGCGCGAGAAGCTTCTGGTCGATGACCTCGTCCAGCACCCGGCGGAACAGCTCGGAAGTCGTGTCCAGCGGTTCGTTTTCGCCGATCAATCCTTGAGCCACCGCCTCGCGCCGCACGTCCGAGGCCCAGATGGTCGCGTCCTGCACACGGGCCACCGCCTTGTCGCCGGCCTCTGGCGCGTGGTCGCCGCCGCCGCGCGAACAGGCCGATACGGCCAGGCTGGCGACCATCAGGGCCGCCGTCAGAACGCCGAAGGGTCGCCGGATTGGGATCAAGGGGGCGCTCCGTCGAAGGCGGCCGAAAGCCCCTCGCGTTGACAGGGGTTAGGCCGGTGCTTAAGTCCCGCCTGCGCCCAAGTCGAGGGGTTTTGATCGTCTGCGCGGCCCTTCGCGCGCGCCCGTTGCGGCGTCTGTGGGGCCGGCGCCGTTCAAGCCTCTCTCGCGGCGTCCAGTCTCGCCGCCCCATCTCGGGATTTCTGAGCCGTTCGAAACGACGCTCGACCCTTACCGGATCTGCCATGCTCGGCTTCGCCAAGAAACTTTTCGGCTCTTCCAACGATCGCAAGGTCAAGGCCTTCCAGGATCAGGCCCAGCGCATCAATGCGCTGGAGCCCAAGTTCGCGGCCCTGTCCGACGACGAACTGCGCATGATGACGGACACGTTCCGCGACCGTCTGGCCGCCGGCGAGACGCTGGACAAGATTCTGCCCGAAGCCTTCGCCGTGGTGCGCGAGGCGTCCAAGCGGGTGCTGGGCCAGCGCCAGTACGACGTCCAGCTGGCCGGCGGCATGATCCTTCACCAGGGCGGCATCGCCGAGATGCGGACCGGCGAGGGCAAGACCCTGGTCGCCGTGGCCCCCGTCTATCTGAACGCTCTGGCGGGCAAGGGCGTCCACGTCATCACCGTCAACGACTACCTCGCCCGGCGCGACGCCGAGACCATGGGCCGGGTCTATCGCTTCCTGGGCCTGGACGTCGGGGTCATCGTCAACGGCCTGTCCCAGGGGCAGCGCCAGGCCGCCTACGCCGCCGACGTCACCTACGGCACCAACAACGAATTCGGCTTCGACTATCTGCGCGACAACCTGGTCTATGACCGGCGCGAGATGGTGCAGCGCCCGCACAACTTCGCCATCGTCGACGAAGTCGACTCCATCCTGATCGACGAGGCCCGCACCCCTCTGATCATCTCGGGTCCGACCGAAGACCGTTCGGACCTCTACAAGGTGCTGGACGCCCTGATCAAAGAGCTGATCAAGGACCCCGACACCTTCGAGCTGGACGAAAAGCAGAAGCAGGTCCTGCTGACCGAATTGGGCTCGGAACGGCTGGAAGAGGCGCTGGAGAAGGGCGGCCACTTCGCCGAGGACACCACCGGCCTGTACGACGCGGCCAACATCACCCTGGTCCACCACTCCAACCAGGCCCTGCGCGCCAACACCCTGTACCAGCGTGACAAGGACTATATCATCAAGGGCGGCGAGATCGTCCTGATCGACGAATTCACCGGCCGCATGATGACGGGCCGCCGCCTGTCCGAAGGTCTGCACCAGGCCATCGAGGCCAAGGAGGACGTCAAGATCCAGCCCGAGAACCAGACCCTGGCCTCGGTCACGATCCAGAACTACTTCCGCCTGTATGAAAAGCTGTCGGGCATGACCGGCACGGCCGCGACAGAGGCCCAGGAATTCGGCGACATCTACAAGATGGACGTCCTGGAAGTGCCGACCAATCGGCCGATCCAGCGCAAGGACTACGACGACGAGGTCTATCGCACCCACGCCGAGAAGAACCAGGCCATCGCGCGCCAGATCGCCGAGTGCCACCTCGCCGGTCAGCCGATCCTGGTCGGCACCGTTTCCATCGAACGTTCGGAACAGCTGTCGGACCTGCTGAACCGTTACGAGTACAGGGTCGAGGTCTCCCGCAAGCTGAAGCCCGAATACGCCGGCAAGGCCAAGGAGGCGGAAAAGATCGGCGACGCCGCCTATGACATCACCTACGAGACCAAGCTGCGCGGCATTCCGCACAGCGTTCTGAACGCCCGCCAGCACGAACAGGAAGCCTATATCGTCGCCGACGCCGGCCTGCCGGGCGCCGTGACCATCGCCACCAACATGGCCGGCCGCGGCACGGACATCCAGCTCGGGGGCAACCTCGAGATGAAGATGCAGAAGTGGCTGCTGGACCAGCGCAACCTGGCCGTCGAGGTGACGCCGGAAATGGAAGCGGCCAAGGAGGCCGAGTTCAAGGCCGAGATCGCCGTCCTGAAGGAACAGGCCCTGGCCGCCGGCGGCCTGTTCGTCCTGGGCACCGAACGCCACGAAAGCCGCCGCATCGACAATCAGCTGCGCGGCCGCACCGGCCGTCAGGGCGACCCCGGCGTGTCGAAATTCTACCTGTCCTGCGAGGACGATCTGCTGCGCATCTTCGCCGGCGACCGCCTGGACTCGATCATGAAGACCTTCGGCGTAGCGGAAGGCGAGGCCATCACCCATCCCTGGCTGAACCGCGCCATCGAGACCGCCCAGAAGCGGGTCGAGACCCGCAACTACGACATCCGCAAGAACCTGCTGAAGTACGACGACGTCGTGAACGACCAGCGCAAGGCCGTGTTCGAGCAGCGCCAGGAGTTCATGGACTCCGAGGATCTGTCCGAACTGGTCGGCGACTTCCGCCGCGACGTGGTCTCCGACCTGGTCGAACGCTACATGCCGCCCAAGGCCTATGCCGAGCAGTGGGACATCGACGGCCTGGACGAAAAGGTCCGCTCGACCCTGGGTCTGGAGCTGCCGCTGCACGACTGGGCCGCTGAGGAAGGCGTGTCGAACGAGGAGATCGAGGAGCGGCTGCTGGAAGCCGCCGACGCCCGCGCCGCCGAACGGCTGGAGATGATCGGCGCCGAACAGACGCGCGGTCTGGAAAAGCAGTTTCTGCTGCAGATGATCGACATGCAGTGGCGCGAACACCTGGTTCACCTGGACCATCTGCGCGGCGTCATCGGCCTGCGCGGCTACGGCCAGCGCGATCCGCTGCAGGAGTACAAGACCGAGGCCTTCAACCTGTTCGAGGGCCTGCTGCACGACCTGCGCCACAACGTCACCCGCTGGCTGATGACGGTGGAGTTCCGCTTCCAGCCGCCGCCCGAAATGCCCGAGTTCCAGGAAATCCACCTGAACCCCGGCACCGGCGAGAACGAAATGGACGATCCGTCCGCTCAGAACCCGGAAGGCACGCTGATCGGCGACGACCGTTCCAAGCTGCCCATCGAGGCCCTGCCGCCCGGCTGGGAGATGACCGGCCGCAACGCCCCCTGCCCCTGCGGTTCGGGCCGCAAGTTCAAACACTGCCACGGCGCGCTCATCTGAGGCGCGTCACGCGCGGCTTGAGCGCCAGGTGAGATGGCCTAAAGGGGAGGGATGAGCCACAAATCCCTCTTCTCCCGCGCTCTGGCGGCGGCGCCCGGTCGGCTGCATTTCGCGGCGCACAGCCATCATCTGTGGCCCGACGTCAGTTTCGAGGCCCAGCAGCAGGCCTGGTTGGACGCCAACGCCCATGCCGACCAGAAGTGGGACCTGGTCTTCGGCGAAGTGATCCCCGAGGCTCAGGCCCATGTGGCGGCCGAACTGGGTTTGCCGACGACCGACGGCCTGGTCTTTTCCTCCAACACCCACGACTTCCTGTTGCGGATCTTCTCGGCGTTCGAGCGGCGGCCCGTGCGCATCCTGGCCACGGACGGAGAATTCCATTCCTTCCGCCGCCAGGCCCAACGCTGGGAAGAGGAGGGTCTGGCGGTCGTCACCCGCGTGCCTTTGGCCCCGTTCGACACCTTTCCCGACCGGTTCATCCAGGCGGCGCAGGCGGGCGGGCACGACTGGATCCTGGTCAGTCAGGTCTTCTTCCGCACCGGCGGCCTGTTCGACAGGATCGAGGCCCTCGCCGCCCTGGCGCGCCCCGAGGGGCCGTGGATCACGCTGGACGGCTATCACGGCTTCATGGCCGTGCCGACCGATCTGTCGGCGGTGGCGGATCGGGTCTTCTACGTCGCCGGGGGCTATAAATACGCCATGGCGGGCGAGGGCGCCTGTTTCCTGCATGCGCCGGAAGGGTTCGGTCCGCGTCCGGCCGTCACCGGCTGGTTCGCCGAATTCGGCGATCTGGAGGGCCCGCCCGGCGGGGTCCGGTATCGCCGGGACGGCGGCCGCTTCTGGGGCGCGACCTTCGACTGTTCGGCGCTGTACCGATTCAACGCCGTGCGCCGGATGCTGCAGGATCAGGGCCTGACAACCGCCGATACGGCCGAGCATGCGCGCCGCCTGGCGACCCGGTTTCAGGCGGCGGTGACGGACGGCCAGGCCGGGGCCCTGTCCCAGGCCGAAATCCTCAATCCCGTGGAGGGCGAGGGTCCCCGCGCCCGCTTCCTGGCCCTGCGCCACCCCGAGGCGCCGGCCTGGCGCGCCAGGCTGTTGGCGGCGGACGTCGTCTCCGACGTACGCGACGACGTGATCCGCTTCGGCTTCGGCCTCTATCAGGATCAGGAAGACGTGGATCGCCTGATCGCCGCCTGCCGCACCCTCTGATCGCGCCTCAGAAGAAGGTCGTGTCCTCCTCGCGTCGGGGCAGGGGCGCCGGGCGCGGCGTTCGGCCCGCCGGCGGGCGGCTGCGGGGAGGCTCTGCCGTCGGTGTTCGAGGCTGCACGGCCGGCGAGGGAGACGACACAGGCGCCGGCGCACCGGTCGCAGGGGCCGGCCTGGCGGGCGGCGGCAGTTCCGGATAGGCCAGGGACGGGCGTCCGGGAGCGGCGGCGGCGGCCGGGTCCTCGGCCTTGGGCGCAGGACGGACGTCAGGCTTGGGCGCCTGGGCCGATCCCAGATCGTCTTCGATCCTTTTCCACGACCCGCTGTCGGAGCAGCCGCAGGCCGTCAGCCTCCCGTTTCGGTCCCGCCACAGGATCAGCGGATAGCGGATCAAGACCCCGGCCGCCCGCAGCTGGCCGGTCAGGTCCGCGTCGAACCGCCGCCCCGCCTCGACCATGGCGGCGCGGGACAGATCGTGGTCGGCGCCCGGCAAACCCGCCGCCGTCCAGCTGCGCGACGGCGTCTCGGCCCAGCGGCGATACAGGGTCCAGTCACGGCTCAACCACAGTTCGGCGATCGTGGCCCGTTCGGTCGCCGTAGAGCGGGGCGCCCCGTCCTGATCCGGGCGGGCGAACAGGATCAACCGGGTCTCGACGCCGGCGGCGCGCAGACGCGGGGCTTCCTCGCGCATGAAGGTCTCCACCGCCGCGCTGTCGCGCCAGCCGACGACATAGACCGGCCGCTCTCCGGCCCCGTCCGACACCCAGGACGCCTCGTCCAGAAGGCCCTGAACGGTTTCGTCGGCCTCCCGGTCCAGGGTCACGGGCTGGAACCGGACATGCAGCGCCCAATAGGCGCCGAAACCGGCCCCCGCCAGGACCACGCCGATCAGGGCCGACAACACGGACCAGAAGAAAAAGCGACGCAACCCAGGGCTCTCCGGCTTCATGGCCCCACGCGGATCGACGCGCGCGCCGCCCCTCTTGTCCCCCGAAGCGGCGGTCATTTCCAGCCTGGTTTCGGCGCCTGTGCGCCTGCGGCGTCTTGTCCTGCACAAAGGCGAAGACGGGGGCCTTGAACCGCGACGCCTCCTTCCCATCTTGGGTCGGACGGCACGGGTTTCTCCCCTCCAACCCGTGACGACAGCGAGGCCGACGCCCCTCCCCTCCCCAACGTCGGTCCGCGCAGGCCGCCGGACCCCCAGTCCGGCGGCTTTTCTCTTTGTGGCGCCGCACAATAATTCCAAGGTGATCGATGTTCATGACAATGATCGATCCGCAAGGGCTTCCCGAGCGACCGGACCTGGCCTAGTCAGCAGATGTGGCGCTGCGTCGCGCCGCATCCCTTGCGGCCCTGCCGCGTCGCCCGAGACTGCTTGTCCATGACCGCCCTCGATCCGAGCCCCGTTCCGGTTCAGCCGATCACCAAGGCCGCGTTGGAGGCGGCCTTCGCCAAGATCGTGGGCACGGGTCCGGGCGCGGCGGAACAGGCCTTCCTGGCTCAGGCGCACGAGGACTACGCCGCCGACGAGACGCCCGAACTGGGCGGCGAGGATCTGGCCGCCCTGCTGGCCGCCTCGTGGGACGCCGCCAAGGCCTATCCGGCCGGCGCCGCGCCCCTGATCACCGTGGGCGCCCTGACGGGTGCGAACGGCCAGGCGCTGGACTACGACCTGATCCGCATCGTCCAGGCGGACGCCCCCTTCCTGGTCGACAGCGTCATGGGCGTGCTGGCCGAAGCCGGCGTTTCGGTCCGCGCCCTGTTCCACCCTCTGGTCGAGATGAACGGTCGCCGCCTGTCGGTCATCATGCTGGTGATCGACCCCGTGCCCCAGGAGCGCCGCGACGTCCTGGGCGAGGGGCTGGCCCAGACCCTGGCCGACGTTCACGCCGCCGTCGCCGATCACGACGCCATGACCGGCCTGATGCGCCAGGCCGTCAAACGTCTGGAAGAAACGCCGCCGCCGGTCGATCCCGCCGTCCTGGCCGAGAACATCGCCTTCCTGAAGTGGCTGAAGAGCGATCATTTCGTCTTCCTGGGCGCGCGCGACTACGACTATCCCCGCGCCGCCGACGGCGATTATGAGGCCGAGGCCGCCCTCAGCCAGTCCGTCGCGGGCCTGGGAATCCTGGCCGATCCGGAGCGCACGATCCTGCGCCGCGCGTCCGAACCGGCCGTCCTGACCCGGCAGATGCGCCGCCAGCTGGACCTGTCCGAGCCGGTGACGGTGGCCAAGGCCAATTCCCGCTCGCGCGTCCATCGCCGCGCCTACATGGATTACGTCGGGGTCAAACGCTACGGCGCCGACGGCAAGGCGACGGGCGAGACCCGCTTCGTCGGCCTGTTCACCTCCGAAGCCTACGACAAGGCGGCCAACGAGGTTCCGCTGATCCGGCGCAAGGTCGCCAACGCCCTGGCCCGCGCCGACAAGGCCCCCGGCAGCCACAACGAAAAGCGGCTGAAGAACATCCTGGAGAACTATCCCCGCGACGAGCTGTTCCAGATCAGCGAGGACGAACTGTTGTCCATCGCCCTGGGCATTCTTCACCTTTACGACCGGCCGCGCATTCGCCTGTTCTCGCGTCAGGACCCGTTCGACCGCTTCGTTTCGGTCCTGTGCTTCATCCCGCGCGAACGGTTCGACGCGGCGGTGCGCGAACGCATCGGCCAGATCGTGGCCCGCGCGTGGGGCGGCCGCATCTCGGCCTGGTATCCGCAACTGTCCGACGCCCCGCTGGTCCGCGTCCACTACATCATCGGCGTGGAGCCGGGGAACCATCCGACCCCCGATCCCGTCCAGCTGGAACATGACGTGGCCGAGGCCGGTCGCGGCTGGGTCGACCGGTTCGAATCCGCCCTGCGTCGCGCCGATATCGACGATGTCGAGGTGGGGCCGCTCAGCGCCCGCTGGGCCCGGGCCTTCGGCGCCGCCTATCGCGACCGCTATGACGCGGACGAGGCCGCCATCGACCTGCGCGAGATGGACCGGCTGAACGCCGACGGCCGCGTCGGATCGGGCGAGCCGGTGGCCGTGCGCGCCTTCCGCCGCGACGACGACAGCCCGCTGCAGTTCCGCTTCAAGATGTATCGGCGCGGCCCGGCCGTCCCCCTGTCGGACGTCCTGCCGATCATGGCCGACATGGGACTGAAAACGCTGGAGGAATACGGCTATCCGATCCGTCCGGCGGGTGGGGACGAGATTCACGTCCACGAGTTCCTGATGGAGGATCCGCGCGGCGGCGACCTGGTCTTCGCCGACGTCAAGGCGCCGTTCGAGCGCGCCTTCGCCGCCGTCTGGAACGGCTTGACCGAAAGCGACGGCTTCAACCGCCTGGTCATCGAACTGGGCGTGGAATGGCGCGAGGCCGCCCTGATCCGCACCCTGGCCCGTTATCGCCAGCAGACCGGCCTCGATCCGTCCCAGGCGGTGCAGGAAGAGGCTCTGCGCGAATATCCCGACGTGTCGCGCGCCCTGTTGTCGCTGTTCAAGGCCAAGTTTGACGAGACCGGCGGCGCTGTCGAGGCCCGTCAGGTCCAGGTCGCCGAGCTGGACGCCAAGATCGTGGCCCTGCTTCAGGACGTGAAGAGCCTGGATCACGACCGGGCGCTGCGCCGGATCGCGGCCCTGATCGGGGCGATCAAGCGCACCAACTATTTCCAGCTCGATGCGGACGGCCAGCCCAAGCCGCACATCTCGATCAAGATCGCCTCGCGCGAGCTGGAAGACCTGCCCCTGCCCAAACCCTACCGCGAAATCTTCGTCTGGGCGCCGCATGTCGAGGGCGTGCACCTGCGCTTCGGCCCCGTGGCGCGCGGGGGCCTGCGCTGGTCCGACCGCCGCGACGACTTCCGCACCGAGGTCCTGGGTCTGGTGAAGGCCCAGCAGGTCAAGAACGCCGTCATCGTGCCGGTCGGTTCCAAGGGCGGCTTCTATCCCAAGCAACTGCCCCGCACGACGGACCGCGAGGCGGTGCAGGCCGAGGCGATCCGCGCCTATCGCACCTTCCTGTCCGGCCTTCTGGACATCACCGACAACATCGCCGCCGACGGTTCGGTGGTGCGCCCGGCCCATGTCGTGGCCTGGGAAGGGGACGATCCCTATCTGGTCGTCGCCGCCGACAAGGGCACGGCGACCTTCTCGGACATCGCCAACGGCGTCTCGGCCTCCTACGGCTTCTGGCTGGGCGACGCCTTCGCCTCCGGCGGCTCGGTCGGCTACGATCACAAGGGGATGGGCATCACCGCGCGCGGCGCCTGGGAGGCGGTCAAGCGCCACTTCCGCGAGATCGGCAAGGACATCCAGACCCAGCCCTTCACCATGGTCGGGGTCGGCGACATGTCCGGCGACGTCTTCGGCAACGGCGCCCTGTTGTCCAAGGCCACGCGTCTGGTCGCCGCCTTCGACCACCGCGACATCTTCATCGACCCGAACCCGGACCACGAAACCAGCTGGGTCGAGCGCAAACGCCTGTTCGACCTGCAGCGCTCGTCCTGGCAGGACTATGACAGGAGCCTGATCTCGGACGGCGGCGGCGTCTTCTCGCGTGCGGCCAAGTCGATCCAGTTGACGCCGCAGATCAAGGCCGTGCTGGACATCGCCGAGGACGAACTGGACCCGGTCAGCCTGATCCGCGCCATCCTGAAGGCGCCGGTCGAACTGCTCTATCTCGGCGGCATCGGCACCTATGTGAAGTCACCGGCCGAGACGGACGCCCAGGTCGGCGACAAGGGCACCGACGCCCTGCGCATCAACGGCGACGAACTGCGGGTCAAGGTGGTGGGCGAGGGCGCCAATCTGGGCTTCACCCAGGCGGGCCGCATCGCGTTCGCCCAGAACGGCGGACGCATCAACACCGACGCCATCGACAACTCCGCCGGGGTGGACACCTCCGACCACGAGGTCAACATCAAGATCCTGGTGGGTTCGGCCATAACCAACGGCGTCCTGCCGATGGAGGAGCGGGCGCCGCTTCTGGCCTCCATGACCGACGAGGTCGGCCACAAGGTCCTGGCCCACAACTACGATCAGACCCTGGCCCTGAGCCTGCAGCAGGCCGAGGGCGTCGGCGCCCTGGACGCTCAGGAGCGGTTCATGCAGACCCTGTCGGCGCGGGGCAAGCTGGACCGCAAGGTCGAGGGCCTGCCCAGCAGCCTGCGCATCAAGGAGATGATGGCGGCCGGCCTCCCGCTGGCCCGGCCTGAATTGGCCGTGCTGATGGCCTATGGCAAGCTGGAGCTGTCGGACGACATCGTCGCTTCTGCGGCGCCGGAAGACCCCTTCTTCGAGCACATCCTGACGGGCTATTTCCCCGACGCCCTGGCCCGGTTCGAGCCGGAGATGAAGAGCCACCGGCTGCGGCGCGAGATCATCGCCACCGTCCTGTCGAACGAGGTGGTCAATATGTGCGGCCCGACCTTCCCCGACCGCCTGCGCGGCTCGGCGGAATGCGACACCACCGCCCTGATCATCGCCTTCGAGGCCGCCCGGAGGGCCTTCCGTCTGGACGAGGCCTGGGACGCCGTCTCGGCCCTGGACCTGAAGATCTCGGCCGAGGCCCAGATCGCCCTCTATCAGGAAATCGCCGTCGTCCTGCGTCGCCAGACCTTCTGGCTGGCCCGTCGCGCCAAACAGGGCATGACGGTCCAGGCCCTTATCGACCAGTATCGCCCCGTCGCCGACGCCCTGCAGACCGAGGGACCGGACGTGCTGTCGCGCTTCGAGCAGAGCCGGCTGGAGGATCGCGTGCGCCGCTTCGCCGACATGGGCGCGCCCGAGGATCTGGCGCGCTCCATCTCCATCATGCGGCCCCTGGTCGCCGTCGCGGACATCGGCGACCTGGCCCAGGAAGCGGGCTGGCCGGTCGCGGCCATGGCGCGCCTCTATCACCAGGTCGGGGCCGCCTTCGACTTCGACCGCCTGCGCGCCGCCGCCGGCTCCATCCCCTCGGCGGATCATTTCGACCGCCTGGCCGTGCGCCGTCTGATCGAGGATCTGATGAACGAGCAGGCGACCCTGACCCGGGCCGTGGCCAAGGCGTCGGATCCGTCCGTCGGCGTCAGCGAGGACGCGGCTGAAGCCGCCGTCGACGCCTGGATCGGCTCCAAACAGGCGGTGGTGGAGGGCGTCCGCGCCTCGGTGGACGAGATCGAACAGTCCGGCTCGGGCTGGACCTTCGCCAAGCTGACCATCGCCAACGCCACCATCCGCGACCTGGCGACGGCGGCCCTCTGATCAGCCGCTTCCGTCGCCTTGTCTGGCCGCGCAGTCGGACAAGGCGACGGGACCGCTTGACGAAGCCGGCGTCGCGCGGCCTTTTCATCGTCTCATAGGCGGGCAGGGGAGGCCGTCATGCCCAGAAAATTCTTGGTCGTCGTCGACGACAGTCCCGAGTTCGAGGCCGCGCTGCGCTTCGCCTGTCGGCGCGCCCGATCGACCGGCGGCCATGTCGTCCTGCTGCGCGTCCTGCCCTCCAACAGCGACGCCCACTGGTCCGGCGCCCGCGAGGAGATCGAACGTCAGCAGCGCGAGGAGGCGGAAACCCTGTTGAACCGCCTGGGCGAAGAGGTGCTGGAACGCGCCGGCGCCCCTCCCGTCTTCCTGATCGAGCAGGGCGACGTCCAGGGCGCGATCAAGAAGGTCGTCTCGGCCGATCCCGACATCAAGATTCTGGTCCTGGCCGCCAGCGCCGGCTCGCGCGGACCCGGCCCGCTGGTCTCGGCCATCATCAAACAGGGCGCCCAGGTCGGCGGACGCAAGCTGCCCGTCACCATCGTGCCGGGCGAACTGACCGAGGACGAGATCGAGGACTTGGCCTAGGCCTTAGCCCTTGGGAACCAGTTTCCACATGCGCAGGGGATGGCGCACCGTGCCCGCCTCGGCGCCGGCCCGGTCGCCGCGTCCCATATAGAGATCGGCCCGCACCGGCCCGCGAATGGCCGAACCGGTGTCCAGCGCCATGGCCAGACCGCGATAGCTGGCCGTCGCCCCGCGCAGGTCGCCGCCGTCCGCTTCCAGCCAGACCAGTTCGCCATAGCGACAACGCGACGGATCGACCGCCACGGCGCGCCGCTCGGTCAGGGGCAGGCCCGCCGCCCCGGGCGGATGGCCGTTGTCGTCCGGGTCCAGCCGGAAGAAGATGTAGCGAGGGTTCAACGCCATCACCGCCTGGGCCTCGGGGCCCCTGTGCGACGCCAGCCAGCCCCGGATCGCATCGCCCGAGGTGCCGTTCTCCGGCAGCAGGCCCTGGCGCGCCATAGGTCGGGCGATGCCGACGAAGGTCTTGCCGTTGTCGGCGGCGTAGGCGGCCCGGCCACGCGTTCCATCCTCGAACGTCAGATAGCCCGAGCCCTGGATCTGCATGAAAAACAGGTCCTCGGCCCGCATCCAGGCCAAGGCCTGATCGGGCCGGGCGCGCGCCTCGATGGCCGCCCGGTCGCCGGCGCTGCGCGGGTCGGCGGGCCTGGGCAGGACGGGCGCCGAGAATTCGGCGTCGGGCCTGCGTCGAGCGGGATACTCGGGTGCGAAATAGGCGGTCAACAGACCCGGTCGACCATCGGCCGTCGCCACCGGCTCGGCGCTGAAACTGGCTTCGAAGAAGGCGCGGGCGTCGGACGGGGTGACGGTCGTGGTCGCCGCCAGGGCCTTGGCTCGGCCGCAGACCGCGCGGGCGACCGCCTCTCGCGCCACGCCGCATCCGTCCACATAGGCGCGGAAGGCCGCCAGATGATCCTCGTCGTTCCAGCCGGGCAGGACCGCCGGACTGACCGCATCCCCCGGTCGGATCGGCCCCGATTCCGGCAGGGGCGAGGGCGGCGGCGTATTGGGAACCGGCCCGCCGGTCTGTCCGGTTGCGGACGGGGCCGTCGGGGTCATCGGCCCGGTCGAACAGGCGGACAAGGTCAGGGCCGTCAGAGTCAGGACCGTCAGGGTCGAGGCTATCGGGGCTGCGGCCCGCCCTGGCCGCTGCGCGCCCCCGGCCCGGGCGGACATCAGGCGTTGGCCGGTTCGACGCGCGCCAGGACCCAGTTCGGGTCCGCCGCGCCCAGGGCGCGTTCGAAGGTCCAGTGTTCGGCCGTGCGGCGCTCTTCGATCACGGGTTCGCCCTCGCCCGACGTCTTGGCGATCTGGCTGCGCAATTCGGCCAGGAAGCGGATCTTTGCCACCGCCTTGTCGCCCTCGGCCGTCGCCGCTTCCAGGTCGGCGCGGGGCGGGAACAGAAACTCGGCCGTCTCGGTCTCGCCACGCGCCTCGCGCGCCGCGATGCCGGCTTCGAACGAGGCCATGACGGCCGGGGTCAGCAACGGCTTCAGCGCGGCGCGGTCGCCGGCGGCGTAGCCGCGCACGATGATCTCATAGGCCTGACGCGCGCCCTCGACGAAACGGGCGGGATCGAAGGCGGGGTCGCGCGCCTTCAGGCCGGCGACGGCGGCCTGGGTCGCGGCGTCCACGGCCGGCTGGACCTTGGCGGATTCCGCCGCGGTCGGGGCGGGCATGGGAGTCTTGGCGTCTTCCTGCGGCTGACGCCCCACCTTCTTGCCCAGCACATTGTAAAGCTGGAACAAGACGAAGGCCGCGATCACGGCGAAGACGACGATCTGGAACTGGACCGGCATATTCAAGACGACATTCCTGTAGCGGCGACGGGCGCGCGCGGGCGCGTCCCTGGAGGATTAGGGGCTCATATAGGGCGAAGCAAGGCGCGGCGCGCCCCCTGAAAGCGACCGACGTTGCGGCGAAGCGTCCCGGCATGGTAGTCGCGGCCCCTCATTCCCGGCCGGACCGGCCCCTGATCCGAAGACTGCCTTTCATGACCGACGCTGCACCGCCCGCCGAAACCCCGAACGGCGACCCATCGCAACAGGGCCAACCCGCCGGCCCCGGCTTCCGCATCCTGGCCCAATATGTCCGGGATTTCTCGTTCGAGAATCCGCGCGCGCCGGAATCCCTGCGCATCGACGGCAAGCCCGCCATCGACCTGGGCGTGGAAATGGCCGCCCAGGGGCGTCCCGACGGCCTGTTCGAACTGGACCTGAAGCTGTCGATCAAGGCCACGCACGAGAACCAGCCGGTGTTCCACGTCGAACTGGTCTATGGCGGCCTGTTCCAGCTGGCCAATGTCCAGGAGCAGGACATCGAGCCGATGCTGCTGATCGAATGCCCCCGCTACCTCTTCCCCTTCGCCCGCGAGATCATCTCGGGCGCGACGGCGGACGGCGGCTTCTATCCCCCGTTCCAGCTGGACCCGATCGACTTCGCGGCCATCTACATCGCCCGTCAGCAGCAGATCGCCCAGCAGCCGGTCGAGACCGGCCAGGCCTGATCCGGCGGTTCATAAATCCGACGAAACGAGGCGGCCCTTCGCGGGGCCGCCTTTTTCACGCGGGTTCGGTCGCGGACGTCTCCAGGAACGTCACCCCGTGCGCCTGCCACAGCGACTGGTCCTTCAGCACCGAGGCCAGGAAGGCGACGTGGGCGGCGTGTTCCGCCTCGGTCGAACGGGGCGCCAGCGGACGCGGGCGGGCGCCATAGGCCGCGATCTCGATCAGGCCGCCGGGACCGCGCCCGCCCACGCCCGACGACAGGTCCAGCACACGCTCCTTGCCGCCCCGCAGCTCCAGATAGACCTCGGCCAGCAGCCGGGCGTCGATCAGGGCGCCGTGCAGGGTCCGCTCGACCAGCGACACCTTGTAACGTTTGCACAGGGCGTCCAGCGAGTTGGGCATGCCCGGAAACCGCGTCTGGGCCAGTTTCAGCGTGTCGATCCAGCGCGGCTCGCCCGTGATCGGCCTGCCGCAGCGGTTCAGCTCGAAATCGATGAAGTTGCGGTCGAAGGCGGCGTTGTGGGCGATCATCTGGGCGTCGCCGACGAATTCCATCAGATCGTCGACGATCTCGTGGAATTTCGGCGCGTCCTTCACCTTGTCGTCGGTGATGCCGTGCACCTTGATGGCGTCGGCGGGGATGGAGCGTTCCGGATTCACGAACCGGTGGAAGGTCCGTCCGGTGGGCAGCAGGTCCAACAGTTCGATGCAGCCGACCTCGATCAGCCGGTCGCCCGTCCGGGGGTCGAAGCCGGTGGTTTCTGTATCCAGAACGATCTCGCGCGCCATGGCCTCTTAATGGCGATGTTCGCGGCCGTGGAAAAGGGCCCCGCCCCCATTCAATCGGGGACGGATCGCCGTCTTCGGCGAGGCGGCGACCAATCCGGGTCCAGCACCGTCGCCACGATGGTCTCGACCTGGGTGCGGGCCGCCTCAAGCCCCCGGCCGGCGTCGACGACGAAGTCGGCCCGCGCGCGCTTTTCGGCGTCGGGCAGCTGGCGCGCCAGGATGGCCTCGAACCGTTCGCGCGTCATGCCGGGGCGGGCCAGGACCCGCTCGGCCTGAACCGCTGCATCGGCCGTGACAACCACGATGGCGTCCACCGCCCTGTCGCCGCCCGTTTCGAACAGCAGGGGGATGTCCAGCACCGCCAGGCGCACCCCGGCCCGCCGCGCCGCCGCCAGATCGGCCAGCCGCCCCTCGGCGACCAGCGGATGGACGATGGTCTCCAGTCGACGAAAGGCGTCGTCGTCACGGCCCAGCGCCTCGGCCAACCTTTTGCGGTCCACCGCCCCGTCTGCGACCACGCCCGGAAAGGCCCGGCCCACCGGTTCGACCGCCGCCCCGCCGGGGGCGTAAAGCCGATGCACGGCGTCGTCGGCGTTCCAGATCACCGCGCCCAGATCGGCGAACATGGCCGTCGTCGTGGACTTGCCCATGCCGATGGAGCCGGTCAGTCCCAGGACGATCACGTCCTCGCCTCGCCCAGATGCGCCAGCAACAGGGTCCGCAGGTCCAGCGGCGGCGGCGGGCGACGGAACAGGGCCTCGAACGACGGCGCCGCCTGGCCGATCAGCATCGACAGGCCGTCCACGGTTTTCAGACCCCGCGCCCGCGCCGCTGTCAGGAAAGGCGTCCACAGCGGCTTGTAGGTCATGTCCATCACGACCGTGTCCGGCGCGATCCGGTCGAAATCCACATTTGGCTGGACGCTCAGCGCGTTGATCACCAGGGCCGCGCCCTCGAACGCCCCGTCCGCCGCCATAACCCGCACCGACGGCCCCAGATCGGCGGCCAGGGCCTCGGCCCGGTCAAGCGAACGGTTGACGATCCGCACCTCGGCGCCGGCTTCGACCAGAGCGCCCGCCCCGGCCCGCGCCGCCCCGCCGGCGCCCAGCATGACCACGGCGCGACCCTTGATCTTCAGGTCCGGCGCCCGGTCCTTCAGACCGCGCATCAGGCCGATCCCGTCGGAACTGTCGGCCTGAACCCTGCCGTCCTGAAAGGTCAGGATGTTGGCCGAGGCCGTCAGACGCGCCGCCGGGGTGGCCTCGTCGGCCAGGGCGAAGGCCTGTTCCTTGAACGGGGCGGTGACGTTCAGCCCCTGGATCAACCCCGCCCGTCCCGCCGCAACCAGGGCCTCGAATCCTGCCGCGTCCGCCGGCGCGAAGGGAACGTAGGCGCCGTCGATCCCGCCCGCCGCCAGCCAGGCGTTATGGATGATCGGGCTCAACGAATGGGCGACCGGCCGGCCGGCGATGCCCGCGACCTGGGCCGCGCCCGTGATTCTGTGCGCGCTCATGCCGCCAGCACTCCGGCGCGACGCAGTTCCGCCAGCACGGGCCACAGCGGCAGGCCCAGGACGGTGAAATAATCGCCCTCCACCGCCTCGAACAGCTGCGAACCCAGGCCTTCCAGCCGATAGGACCCGACACAGGCCAGCAAGGCCGGGCCCTCCGCGTCCAGATAGGCGTCCAGAAAAGCGTCGGAGAAGTCGCGCATCCGCATCCGCACCGTATCGACGCCGGACCAGACCACCTGACCCTTGATCGCCAGGGCGGCGCCGGAATGCAGATGGTGCGTCCGGCCGCGCATGGCCTTCAGACGGTCGCGCGCCGCCTCCAAGGTCGGCGCCTTGGACACCAGGCCGCCGTCGAAGGACAGGGTCTGGTCCGAGCCCAGAACCCAGGCCGCCTCGTCTTCGCGCGACACCGCCAGGGCCTTGGCCTCCGCCAGGCGCACGGCCAGGGCGGCCGCATCCAGGTCGCGCGAGGCGGCCTTGACCGCGTCTTCGTCCACGCCCGCCACGCGCACCTCAAACGGCACGCCTGCGTTTTCCAGCATGGCGCGGCGCGCGGCGCTCTTTGACGCCAGGATCAGGGTTTCGTGCGTATCGCTCACCAGGTCGTCCCAATCTTCTGGTTTCTGTGCTCGCTGAGCAGATTGGTGATGGCCGCCGCCGTTTCCTCCACCGAACGGCGGGTCACGTCGATGGTCGGCCAGCCGCGCCGCTCGAACGCCCGCCGCGCCTTGATCGTCTCTTCGCGCACGGCGTCCTGATCGGTGTAGTTCGACGCCTGGCTGGCATTCAGATTGTCGATCCGGTTGCGGCGGATCTGGATCAGCCGGTCGGGCGAGACCGTCAGGCCGATGACCAGCGGATTCTTCAGCTGGGTCAGGCGCTCTCCGTCCTCCTGTCCCGGCACCAGGGGCACATTGGCGGCCCGGATGCCCCGGTGCGCCAGATAGATGCAGGTGGGGGTCTTGGAGGTGCGGCTGACCCCGCACAGAACGACGTCGGCGCCTTCCAACTGCTCCAGCGTGCCCTGGCCGTCATCATAGGCCATGGCGAAGTCCAGGGCCGCGATCCGGTTGAAATAGTCGTGGTCCAGGGCGTGCTGGGCCCCGACGCGCGACGACAGAGCCGCCCCCAGATAACGCGACATGGCCCCGACCAGCGGGTCCAGCGCCCCGATCTGCGGCATGTCCAGCCGACGACACCCCTCTTCCAACTGTTCGCGCAGGTCGCGGTCGACCAGGGTGTGCAGCACCACGCCAGGCGCCGAGGCCACCTCTTCCAGCACCCGCTCCATCTGTTTCGACGACCGGACCAGGGCGTAGATGTGCTCGATCGGAATGACGCCGTCGAACCGGGCGGTCACCGCCTTGGCCATGGCGTTCAACGTCTCGCCGGTGGAATCGGACACCAGGTGCACATGGAAATAGGTCGCCAGGCGAAGCGGTCGGGCAGGGCTCATTCGAACAGTCCGGACGGGTCCGGTCCCTGTGGAAAGGGTGGGGGCGATCCGGCGATGCCGGGGCGCCGTTCTCCATAGCGGCTGATCCGGCGGGGGGCGAGCGGGGATGACGGTGGGCGACGCGCGCTGCGAACGCCCCGTTCATCCCAAGGCGGACAGCCGGTTTCGCCTCGGCTGTGGAAAATCCTAACGAGAGGTTAACGCCGCTTAACCGCGTTCACAGCCCCGTGCCGCGCAAAGCCCGACACATTAAGGCTTCGTTAAGGATTATCCACCGACGGACCAGCCCGCCTGACCATCCCCGTTAACGATCCGGTCGCCGGGGATATCCGCTTTTGTTCCGGGGGCGAGCCTTGAGTCTTCCCCGGCTTTCCACGGCCCTACCTGCCTCTACGAATCTTTTAATTCTTATTTTGATTAGGGATTGAGAGCGGGGGGCTGTGACCTTAATCGTCCGGCATGACCGATCTTGACGCGATCCAGACCTCAACGGCCCATCCGGTCCCCCGGATGATCCGGGCCTTGGCCGGGGAGACCCTGGATCGGCCGCCCGTCTGGTTCATGCGTCAGGCGGGTCGTTACCTGCCGGAGTATCGTCGTCTCCGCGCCGAGGCGCCGGATTTCATCGCCTTCTGCCTGAATCCCGAGATGGCCGCCGAGGCGACGCTGCAACCCATGCGCCGGTTCGGTTTCGACGCCGCCATCGTCTTCGCCGACATCCTTCTGATCCCGCGCGCCCTGGGTCAGGATGTCTGGTTCGAGACGGGCGAGGGACCGCGTCTGGGCGAAATGCCGATTCCGGGGCGCATGGCCGAGCTGGCCCCCGCGGCGGGAGACCATCTGTCGGCGGTCGGCGAGACCCTGTCCCTGGTCCGCGCGGCCCTGGAGCCCGAGCGGACCCTGATCGGCTTCGCCGGCGCCCCCTGGACGGTCGCCACCTATATGCTGGACGGCGAACACCGCACCATCGGCAAGGGCGAGCGCGCCCAGGCCCGCACCTACGCCTATGCCGACCCCAAACGGGTGGACGAGACGCTGGAGGTTCTGGTCGAGGCCACGGCCCGTTATCTGAAGATGCAGGCCGACGCCGGCGCCCAGGTGTTGAAGATCTTCGAGAGCTGGGCCGAGGGTCTACCCGACGACCTGTTCGAACGGTTGGTCCTGAAGCCACACCAGGCGCTGGTGCGGCGCACGCGGGAGCTGGGTGTCGATGTGCCCCTGATCGGCTTTCCACGCGGCTCTGCGGCGCTGGCGGAACGGTATGCCGAGGACGTCGAGGTCGACGCCGTCGCGCTCGACACGGCCTGCCCGCTGGCGGTCGGCAAACGGGTTCAGCAGATCAAGCCGATCCAGGGCGCGCTGGACCCCTTGCTTCTGCGCGCCGGGGGCGAACTTCTGGATCGCCGCGTCGATCAGCTGATGGAGGCCTGGGGCCAGGGGCCCTGGGTCTTCAACCTTGGTCACGGCATCCTGCCCGACGTGCCCATCGACCACGTCGAGCGGGTGCTGAAACGGATCGGCGCTCAATGAGCGGCGCCGGGTCGGAGGCGCCGGTCGAAGCGGGTTACGGACGGGGGCTGAAGGGTCGTCGGATCGCCGTGGTCCTGTTCAATCTGGGCGGACCGGACGATCAGGCCTCGGTCAAGCCGTTCCTGTTCAACCTGTTCAACGATCCGGCCATCATCGGCCTGCCTGATTTCGCCCGCACGCCGTTGGCGCGTCTGATATCCCGCCGGCGCGAGGCTTCGGCTCAGGCCAACTATCGCCGGATGGGCGGCGGTTCGCCCCTGTTGCCCGAGACGCGGCGCCAGGCCGAGGCGCTGGAGGCGCGGTTGAACGCCCGGCTGACGGACGACGAGGTGCGGGTCTTCATCGCCATGCGCTATTGGCGCCCGCTGACCGAGGAGACGGCCGCCGATGTCGCCGTCTTCGGCCCGGACGAGGTGGTGCTGCTGCCGCTCTATCCGCAGTATTCGACCACCACGACCCAATCGTCGCTGAAGCTGTGGAACGCCGTCTATGCGGGCTCTGGCGTCAGCCGCACCGTCTGCTGCTGGCCCACCGCGCCCGGCTGGATCGAGGTTCAGGCCGACGCCGTCTGCGACCGGCTGGACCAGGCGGGCGACCGGCCGGTGCGCGTCCTCTTCTCCGCCCACGGCATTCCGGAGCGTCTGGTGACGGCCAAGGGCGATCCGTACCAGGAGCAGGTGGAGACGACCGTCGCCGCCGTGGTCGCCGCCGTCCAGGCGCGTCGCGGTCCCATCGACCACGCCATCTGCTATCAGAGCCGCGTCGGCCCGATGAAATGGCTGGGTCCCGCGACGCCCGAGGCCGTGGAACAGGCCGGGGTCGACGGCAAGGGCGTGGTGGTCGTTCCCATCGCCTTCGTCTCCGAACATATCGAGACCCTGGTCGAACTGGATGTCGACTATGCCGAACTGGCCCTGGAAAAAGGGGCCAGTCCCTATTTTCGGGTCCCCACCGCCGGGGTCCAGACGCCCTTCATCGAGACCCTGGCCGACGCCGCCGTCGCCGCCCTGGGCCGCACCGGCGTCGCGCCCTTCGGACCTGGTTGCAAGGCCGACTGGAAGGCCTGTCCTCGCCGCAATGGAAAACACGCGACATGAACACCTACGATCTCGCGCGGGGCCTGCACATTCTGGCCGTCATCGCCTGGATGGCGGGCATGCTGTTCCTGCCGCGCCTGTTCGCCTACGACGCCGAGCAGAACGCCAAGCCCGAACCGCTGCGCAGCGAGATGCAGGGCCTGCTGCGCACATGGCAGACGCGTCTGCTGCGCATCATCATCAATCCGGCGATGGTCCTGACCTTCGTCTTCGGCCTGTGGCTGATCCATCTGGACGTCGCCGCGCGCGGCTGGGGCTTCCTGGCCGAGCCGTGGATGATCACCAAATTGATCGGCGTCTTCCTGCTCAGCGGCTGGCACGGCTTTCTGGCGGGTCAGCGCCGGAAGATCGCCGCCGGCAGGTCGAAATACTCCGGCAAGTTCTGGCGCATGACCAATGAGATTCCGTTCCTTCTGGCCATCGTCATGGTGCTGTCGGTGACGACGGAATGGACCTTCCGTTGATCGTCCTCCGCCGGGTCCGTTCCGGCGCCGCTTGACCTGTCCGGCCGCCTGTGGTTTCGCTGGCGGTGAACCGTCCGGCCCGGCTGGCGGTCCCTCTCTCTTCGCGACGCCCGCAGGCCTTGACCGGCGGGAGCCCGTCGCGCCCTCCCTTCCGGCCCCTGGGCCAGACATCCCGAGACCCGACGCCGCACCGTCCCGGTGCGCGCCCGCGAGCCTGCATCATGACCGACGTCCGCGACACTGACCCCGATTCCCCCGAGGTCGAAGCCTTCGAACCCGCCGAACATCACGGCTCCATCCACGCGCCGGGCGAGGCCGCCGGCGCCGATTCCGGCGTGGACACCACGGCCGAGGACGAGGAGGACGGCGAACCCATCGTCGCCAACGGCCGCATCACCCTGGCTGAACTGAACGAGAAGACGCCGGCCGACCTGGTCGCCTTCGCCGAACAGCTGGAGGTCGAGAACGCCTCGAACCTGCGTAAACAGGATCTGCTGTTCGCCATCCTGAAGGCCCTGTCGGACGAGGAAGTCGAGATCATCGCCGACGGCGTACTGGAAATCTTGCCCGACGGCTTCGGCTTCCTGCGCAGCCCGGACGCCAACTATCTTCCGGGTCCGGACGATATCTATGTCTCGCCCTCGCAGATCCGCCGTTTCGGCCTGCGCTCGGGCGATACGGTCCACGGCGCCGTGCGCGGCCCGCGCGAGGGCGAGCGCTACTTCGCTCTGCTGAAGGTCGACACGATCAATCTGGAAGACCCGGAACTGGTCAAGACCAAGGTCCTGTTCGACAACCTGACGCCCCTCTATCCCGAAGAGCGGCTGCACATGGAAATCCAGGACCCCACCCTGAAGGATCGTTCGGGCCGGGTCATCGACATCGTCGCGCCTCTGGGCAAGGGTCAGCGTTGTCTGATCGTCGCGCCGCCGCGCGTCGGCAAGACGGTGATGCTGCAGAACATCGCCAAGTCGATCGAGAAGAACCACCCTGAGGTCTTCCTGATTGTCCTCCTGATCGACGAACGCCCCGAAGAAGTCACCGACATGCAGCGCACGGTGAAGGGCGAGGTCGTGGCCTCGACCTTCGACGAGCCCGCCACCCGCCACGTCGCCGTTGCCGAAATGGTGATCGAAAAGGCCAAGCGTCTGGTCGAGCACAAGAAGGATGTGGTGATCCTGCTGGACTCCATCACCCGCCTGGGCCGCGCCTATAACGCCACTGTCCCGTCGTCGGGCAAGGTGCTGACCGGCGGCGTCGACGCCAACGCCCTGCAGCGGCCCAAGCGCTTCTTCGGCGCCGCGCGCAATGTGGAGCAGGGCGGCTCGCTGACCATCATCGCCACGGCCCTGATCGACACCGGCAGCCGCATGGACGAGGTGATCTTCGAAGAGTTCAAGGGCACCGGCAACTCGGAAATCGTGCTGGATCGCAAGGTCGCCGACAAGCGCATCTTCCCCGCCATCGACGTGCTGAAGTCCGGCACCCGCAAGGAGGACCTGATCACGCCCAAGGATCAGCTGGCCAAGACCTATGTCCTGCGCCGCATTCTGAACCCCATGGGTCCGCAGGACGCGATCGAGTTCCTGCTCGACAAACTGCGCCAGTCGAAGAACAACGCGGATTTCTTCCAGTCGATGAACACCTGAGACGGCATTCGCCGCCGGGCGTTCTGTTTCACGTGAAACGGAGCTGAGGCCGATGAAGATCAATGTCGAAGTCGATTGCACCCCGGCCGAGGCCCGCGCCTTTCTGGGCCTGCCCGACGTCGCCCCGCTGAACGAGGCGATGGTGGCCGAGATACAGAAGCGAATGCAGGCCAATGTCGCGGCGATGCAGCCCGAGGAGTTGATGAAGACCTGGACCAGCTTCGGCCTTCAGGCCCAGGATCAGTTCCGACGTCTGATGGAAGCCGCCGTCAAGTGAACCTCGCCGGTCCTCGCCGGTTTTGCGGGGAGGCGGGTCGCCCATCATGACCGACACCATCTTCGCCCTCGCCACCCCGCCCGGTCGGGGCGCCATCGCGGTCATCCGTCTGTCCGGTCCTGCCGTGGAGCCGACTCTGGCGGCCCTGGGCGCCACGCGATTGAAGCCGCGTCTGGCGGCCGTGCGCGATCTGACCCATGATGGCGCGGTCATCGATCAGGCCCTGGTCCTGCGGTTCATCGCGCCCAACAGCTATACGGGCGAAGACGCCGCCGAGCTTCATCTGCATGGCGGGCGGGCGGTGGTGGAGGCGGCCAGCCGCGCCTTGATCGCCCTGGGCGTCCGGCCCGCCGAACCCGGGGAGTTCACACGCCGCGCCTTCCAGAACGGACGGATGGATCTGGCCCAGGCCGAGGCGGTGGCCGACCTGATCGACGCCGAAACCACCGCCCAGGCCCGACAGGCCCTGGGGCAACTGGACGGCCGCCTCAGCGAAACCTACGCCGGCTTCCGTCGCGACCTGTTGCATGCCTTGGCCCTGGTCGAGGCCGAGATCGATTTTCCCGACGAGGAGGTGCCGGACAATCTGGCCCGCACCGCCGGGCCGGTGCTGGACCAGCTAGCCGAGGAGCTGGCCCAAGCGGTCGAGACGGGCCGCCGGGGCGAACGGGTCCGCGACGGCTATCGCATCGTCCTGATCGGAGAGACCAACGCCGGCAAGTCGTCTCTGTTCAACGCCCTGGTGGCGCGCGAGGCGGCCATCGTCACCCCCATCGCCGGCACGACGCGCGACGTGCTGGACGCCGCCCTGACCATAGGCGGCTATGCCGTGACCTTGTCGGATACGGCGGGTCTCCGCGACAGCGACGACCCGGTGGAGGCCGAGGGGGTGCGCCGCGCCAGGCTTCGCGCGGAGCAGGCCGACCTGCGCCTGTGGGTTCGGGCCCCGGGCGATCCCGACGGCGTCGCCGCCGATTACGCCCGGCCCGGCGACCTGGTGGTGTGCAACAAGGCGGATCTGGGCGCAGTCGCGGTCGACGGCGGCTTCGAAAGCCTGTCGGTCAGCAGTCGCACGGGCGAGGGTCTGGCGCCGCTGCATGACTGGATCGCGGCCAGACTGGCGCGCGATCTATCGGGCGCGGACTTTCCCGCCGTCACGCGCGAGCGTCACCGCCTGCGCCTGACCGAAGCTCTGAGGGCTGTGCAGGCGGCGCGGTCAGCGCTGGACCTCGCCCCGGAAATGGCGGGCGAAGACCTGCGCCGCGCGGCCGAAGCGCTGTCGCGCGTCACAGGCGCGATCGGCGTCGAGGATATTCTCGGCCAGGTCTTTTCGACCTTCTGCATCGGCAAGTAGGGTCGCCGTTTCACGTGAAACACCAAAGTGAGACCGGCGTTTCGCCGCCCAAGCTGGCGAAACGACCCGATCTGGACTAAGGGGCGGAGATGTCTTCCTTCAAAGATCTTTCGTTCGACGTCGTGGTCATCGGCGGCGGCCATGCCGGTTGCGAGGCCGCCGCCGCCTCGGCGCGCGCCGGCGCTCGCACGGTCCTGCTGACCCAGAAGCTGGAAACCATCGGCGAGATGAGCTGCAACCCGGCCATCGGCGGGCTGGGGAAGGGACATCTGGTGCGCGAGATCGACGCCCTGGACGGAGTCATGGGGCGGTTAGCCGACGTATCCGGCATTCAATTCCGCCTGCTGAACCGCTCCAAGGGCGCGGCCGTCCGCGGCCCGCGCAGCCAGATCGACCGCCGCCTGTACCGTGAGGCCATGCAGGCCGAACTGGCGCGGACACCGAACCTGACCCTGATGGCTGGCACGGCCGAGGGTCTGGTGCTGACCGGCGACCGGGTGGTCGGGGTCACGACCGGGGCGGGGGAGACGATCCGCGCCGGGGCGGTCGTCCTGACGACCGGCACCTTTCTAAACGGCGTCATCCATCGGGGGGACGAGCGCATTCCGGCCGGCCGCCACGGCGAGGCGCCGTCCACCGGCCTGGCGGCCGATCTGCACGCGGCCGAACTGGCCATGGGAAGACTGAAGACCGGCACGCCCGCGCGCCTGGATGGCCGAACCATCGCCTGGGATCGGCTGGAGATGCAGCAGGCGGACCAGACGCCGTCCGCCTTCTCCTTCCTGACCGACCAGATCACCGTCCCCCAGATCGCCTGCGGCGTGACCCATACGACCGAGGAGACCCACCGGATCATCGCCGAGAACCTGGGCGAGAGCGCCGTCTATGGCGGCCGGTTGTCGGGTCGGGGTCCGCGCTACTGCCCCTCGATCGAGGACAAGGTGGTGCGGTTCGCCGACAAGACCAGCCACCAGATCTTCCTGGAGCCGGAGGGGTTGGACGATCCGACCGTCTATCCGAATGGCATCTCGACCTCGGTGGGGGAGGCGACGCAGCTGGCCTTTCTGCGGACCATCCCCGGCCTGGAGGCCGTGGAGGTGTTCCGCTACGGCTACGCCATCGAATACGACTATGTCGATCCGCGCGAGCTGAGCCCGGCGCTGGAGGTCAAGAAACGGCCCGGCCTCTATCTGGCCGGTCAGATCAACGGCACCACTGGCTATGAGGAGGCGGCGGCCCAGGGCCTGATGGCCGGACTGAATGCGGCGCGCGCGGCGGCGGGCCAGGATGCGGTCGTCCTGGGTCGGGACCAGGCCTATATCGGCGTGATGATCGACGATCTGGTGACGCGCGGCGTGACCGAGCCCTACCGCATGTTCACCAGTCGCGCCGAATATCGACTGACGCTGAGGGCCGACAACGCCGATCAGCGCCTGACGCCGCTGGGGATCGAACTCGGGATCGTGGGGCCGGAGCGGCAGGCGCGGTTCGAGACCAAGGCTGAGCGGCTGGCGGAGGCCAACCGTGTTTCACGTGAAACCCTGTTCACGCCCAACGAAGCCAACGCCCTGGGAATCGCGGTCAACGCCGACGGACGCCGCCGCTCGATGCGCGAGCTTCTGGCCTTCCCAGGCGTAGCTCTGGATCGGTTCCTGAGCGCCCATCCGGCCATCGCCGACTGGGCCGCCGACATCCGAGAGCAGATCGAGATCCACGCCGGCTACGCCAACTATCTGGATCGTCAGGCCGTGGAGGCCGAGGCGTTGCGGACGGAGGAGGGGCTTCTGCTGCCGGTCGACCTCGACTACGCCGTGATCGGGGGCCTGTCGAACGAGGTCCGGGAGAAGCTCATCCGCGTCCAGCCTCGCACCCTGGGCCAGGCCGGCCGGATCGAGGGCATGACGCCGGGCGCCCTGACCGCGCTTCTGGCCCATGTGAAACGGACCCCGCGCGCTGTGGCGGCCGCCTGATGCTGGAGACCGAGAAGGCCGCCTTCCAGGTGAAGACGGGCGCCGACGACCAGCAGTTGGCCGATCTGCAGGCATTCCGGGAGCGGCTGACGGAAGCGAATGCGGTGATGAACCTGGTCGGGCCCGACAGCCTGCCCGACTTCTGGAACCGTCACGCCTGGGACAGCGCCCAGCTGCTGAACTTTGCGCCAGGCGCGCTGACCTGGGCTGACCTGGGAGCGGGGGCGGGGTTTCCGGGCGTGGTACTGACCATCCTGCTGAAGGGGCGGCCGGGCGCGCACGTCTGGCTGATCGACAGCTTGGGCAAACGGTGCCGTTTCCTGCAGGAGATCGTCGATGCGCTCGATCTTCCGGCCACCGTTCTGAACGGCCGCGCCGAGGCGCAGAGCGTGACATGCGACATCGTCACCGCGCGGGCTGTGGCGCCGATGGAGCGGCTGCTGGGTTATGCACAGCCCTATTTTGAAAGGGGTGCACAAGGTCTGTTTCTGAAGGGGGAGAAGGCCGAATCCGAGTTGATCGAAGCCCGGAAATCCTGGCATTTCGATGCTGAACTGGCCCCGTCGCAAAGCGACCCGCGCGGCCGCATCGTATCCATCCGGAGCCTTCGCCGTGTCCGCACAACGCGCTAAAAAGCCCGCTCGCGTGCTTGCCGTGTCCAATCAGAAGGGCGGAGTGGGCAAGACCACGACCGCCATCAACCTGGGCACCGCCCTGGCCGCCATCGGCGAGAAGGTTCTGATCGTGGACATGGACCCCCAAGGCAATGCATCCACGGGCCTGGGTGTTCCACGTGAAACACGACGCGTCACCATCTATGACGTGGTGGTGGATCAACGCTCCATCGACGATGCGGCGGTGCAGACCACGGTGCCGGGCCTCTGGATCGTGCCGGCCGACGCCGACATGTCGGGGGTGGAGATCGAGCTGAGTCAGGCGGATCGACGGTCCTATCGCCTGCGTGACGCCCTGCGGGCCCATGACGACGGCCCTACCGCGTATGACTATGTGCTGATCGACTGTCCGCCGTCGCTGAACCTCCTGACGCTGAACGCCATGGCGGCGGCCGATGCGGTGCTGGTGCCGCTGCAGTGCGAGTTCTTCGCCCTGGAAGGCCTGAGCCAGCTGATGCGGACCATCGATATGGTCAAGCACAGCCTGAACCCGGCGCTGGAGATTCAAGGTCTGATCCTGACCATGTACGACCGCCGCAGCGCCCTGTCGGGTCAGGTGGCGAACGATGTCCGCGCCCATTTCGGCGACAAGGTCTATGACAGCGTCATTCCCCGTAACGTGAGGGTGGCCGAGGCGCCGTCCTTCGGCAAGCCCGCCCTGATCTACGACCTGAAATGCGCGGGCAGTCAGGCCTATCTGCGCCTGGCCAAGGAAGTGGTGAAGCGCGAGCGCGAGCGGATGAAGCTGGCCGCCTGACCCTGGCACCTGAACAACGAATGAAACGGAAACAGTATCTTGGCTGAACGACACAGAGGTTTGGGCCGCGGCCTGTCGGCTTTGATGGGCGAGAACGCCGAGGCGCCGGTCGCATCGGACGCGCCCGCTCCGGCGGGTGTGCGCCGTGTGCCGATCGAAAGCCTGAAGCCCAATCCCGACCAGCCGCGCAAGACCTTCCGCCAGGAGGACCTGGAGGAGCTGACGGCCTCGATCCGCGACAAGGGGGTGCTGCAGCCGATCCTGGTGCGGACCCAGCCGGGCGAGGACGGGGTCTGGCAGATCATCGCCGGTGAACGGCGCTGGCGCGCCTCCCAGGCGGCGCGCCTGACCGAGGTGCCCATCGTGGTCCACGAGATGGACGACGTGGAGGTGTTCGAGGTCGCCATCGTCGAAAACGTCCAACGCGCCGACCTGAATCCGCTGGAAGAGGCCGAAGCCTATCGCGTGCTGATGGAGCGGTTCGGTCGGACCCAAGATGCGGTGGCGGGCGTGGTCGGCAAGAGCCGCAGCCATGTGGCCAACACCCTGCGCCTGCTGCAACTGCCTGAACGGGTGCTGTTCTATGTGCGCGAGGGCAAGCTGACGGCGGGCCATGCGCGCGCCCTGATCAACACGCCCGACCCGGCCCAGCTGGCCGACATCGCCTTCGTCGACGGGCTGAGCGTGCGCGAGACCGAGGCCTTGGCGCGGCGCGCCGTCGATGGGCCCAAGCCCGCCAAGGCGCGGGCAGGCGGACCCAAGGGCGGGGCGGAGGGTTCCGCCGACGTCGTCGCGCTGCAGCAGGATCTGGCCGACGCCCTGGGCCTGAACGTCCAGCTGACCGACAGGAACGGCAAGGGCGAGCTGACCATCCGCTATGGCACTTTGGAACAGCTGGACGACCTGTGCCGGCGTTTGATGCGGGGTTGAGGCGCGGAACGTGCTAAGGGTCTAGGCATGACCGAACCGAACACCCCGACCGCCGCCGACAAGCTGAAGGCCGCCCTGGCGGCCAAGAAGGCCAAGACAGGCCACGGCTTCAACGGCCAACCGGGCGCCAAGGCCGAGGAGAAGGCGGTCGCGGCGCGCAACGTGGCCTTGGCCAAGCCGGCCTTCCGCCGGGCGTCCAAGCGCGGCTGACGAGCGTCTAGAGCCCCAGCCGACGGGCGCGGCCCGCGATCTCCAGCAGCAGGCGTTCGGCGATCAGCTGATCGGGCAGACCGGTCGTCTTGGTGGCGACATCGGCGGTGTTGATGCTGTCCATCACCTCGTCCAGGGCCTCCAGCCGCCAGGCGCGGGCCTGACGCAGCATTTCCGCCTCCTGTTTCCAGAAGACGCCGGCGGCCTTGGCCGCCTCCTTGGCGTGGGCGCCGTTGGCCTGCAAGATATTGATACGACGTAGCTTTCCAAGGTGAAGCGCGGCCGAACGCACGGCCAGGACCGAGGACTCGCCCTCGGCGAAGGCGCGTCTGAGACCGGACTGGGCCGGACCAGGCCGGGCGCCGAAGGCCTGGAGCGCTGCGTCGGACAGGGAGGCGTCGGGCTCGACCCCCAGATGCAGCTCCAGCTCGTCCACGTCCAGGGTGCGGCCCGAGCCGGGGCCGATGAACAGGACCAGCCGCTCGATCTCCTGACGCATCAGGCCGCGTTCGCGCGGCAGGCGCGCGACGAACCGATCCAGGGCGTCGGCGGTCAGACCGACCTTGTCGGCGGCCAGGGCTTCGCGTGTCATGCGGGCCACGTCGCCCGTCTCGTCCTCGTAGCAGACGATGCCGACCGCGCCGTTTTCCTTTTCAGCCGTCTTGCGAAGGGCGGATTCGCGGCCCAGCTGGTCGGCCTCGACCACCAGCATGGCGTCGGGATTGTAGCCGCCGGCGGCGTGGATCTTGACGGCGGCGGCCACGGCCTTGTCCACGCCAGGTTTCGCGGCCGACAGGCGCACCCGCACCAGACGCCGCCCGCCCATCAGGGACAGGGCGGTCAGGGCCTCTTCCAGCCGGGTCTCGTCGCTGTCGATGTCGCTGTCGGTCAGGACGGTGACATTGAACGGGTCGTTCAGGTCCGGCGTGACGGTGCGGCACAGGATCTCGGCCCGTTCGGCGACCCCGGACCGGTCCTTGCCGTGGATGACCGCCGCACGGACGGCCGGGTCGGGCGCCTTCAGGAAGCGATCGATCTCGGGACGTTTGGCCAGGATCATCGCGGTCGGCTCACCGCGCCGCCAAGGCCTGCATCACGTCCAGACGGATCAGACGCGCCAGTTCGGCGGCCGCGCGTTCCTCGCCGTCCTGCTGGGCGGCGATGGCGGCGTAGGGCTGGTCGGCGGCGGCGTAGGTGGTGGTGACGGTCTCGCTGCCGCTGACAGGGGTTCCGCCCGTCGCGGGCGTCAGGGTCCAGTCCGCCTTGACCGTCAGTTCGTAGCGGGTGGCGGTGTCGTCGATACGGCGGCCCAGGGGTCGGCGGCTCTGACGCACCTGGGTCTCCAGCCGATAGAGCGGCGTCGCCGACCGGTCCCAGGCCAGGGCGTCTTCCAGCTGTTCTCGCAGGCGATAGCCCAGCCGGTCGTCCTGGCCGACCACGGCGATCCGGCGCAGCGGCGACCCGACCGCCGGATCGGCGTACAGGGGCGTGAAGCCGCAGGCCGAAAGCCCGGCGGCCGCGCCCACGACCGCCAGGGCCGACAGGATCGCCGCGCCCCGCATCAGCCGGCCACCAGATTGACGATGCGGTCCTTGACCACGACGATCTTCTTCACGCTCAGACCCTCCAGCCGCGCCTTGACGGTGTCGTCGGCCAGGACCAGCGCCTCGACCTCGGCCGGTTCGGAACCGCGCGCCACGCGGATTTCCGCCCGGCGCTTGCCGTTGATCTGGATGGGCAGGACCACGTCGTCGTCGGCCGCCAGCGCAGCGTCCCACACGGGCCACGGCGCGTCCAGAACCATCCCCTCTTCGCCCAGCCGCGTCCAGCCTTCCTCGGCCAGGTGCGGGGTGAAGGGGGCGATCAGACGGGCCAGGGCCGACAGGGCCTGCCGCCTGGCCTCGCCGCCCGCCTGGGCCGCGTCGCGGATGACGGCGACGAAGGCGTAGAGTTTGGCGATGGCCGAGTTGAAACGGAAACCTTCCACCCCTTCGGACACGGCCTTGATCGCCTTGTGCGTCTCGCGGATCAGTGCGGCGTCGGCCTTGGCGTCGCCGGGGGCGGCGGGGTCGAAGCCGTCGAACAGGGCCCAGACCCGCTGGACGAAGCGGCTGGCGCCCTCGATCCCGCCGGGGGTCCACTGGATGTCGCGCTCGGGCGGGCTGTCGGACAGCACGAACAGCCGGCCGGCGTCCACGCCGTGGGTGGTCAGGATTTCCGCCGGCGCCACGACGTTCTTCTTGGACTTGGACATCTTTTCGATGTCGCCGATGATCAGGGTCTCGCCGGTGGACAGCTGGCGGGCCGAACGCACGCCGTCGACGTTGGTCAGTTCGACGTCGGTGGGTTCGACCCAGGCGCCGTCGGGGCGGCGATAGGTCTCATGGACCACCATCCCTTGCGTGAACAGGCCGGCGAAGGGTTCCTTGACGCTCATCAGGCCGGCGTCGGTCAGGGCGCGGGTGATGAAACGGGCGTACAGCAGGTGCAGCACCGCATGTTCGACCCCGCCGATATACTGATCCACCGGCAGCCAGTGGTCAGCGGCGGCCTTGTCGATCGGCGCCTCGGCCTTGGGGTCGGTGAAGCGGGCGAAATACCAGCTGGAGTCCACGAAGGTGTCTAGGGTGTCGGTCTCGCGCGTCGCGTCTTCGCCGCAGGTCGGACATTTGACGTGTTTCCACGTCGGATGGCGGTCCAGCGGATTGCCGGGCGTGTCGAAGGTCACGTCGTCGGGCAGGACGACCGGCAACTGGTCCGCCGGAACCTCCACCGGACCGCAGGTCGGGCAGTGGATGATGGGGATGGGGCAGCCCCAGTAACGCTGGCGCGAAACGCCCCAGTCGCGCAGGCGATAGATGGTCTCGGCGCGGCCCTGGCCGGACTTCTCGAGCTGGGCGATCGCTGCGGCCCTGGCTTCGCCCGTGTCCAATCCGTCGAGAAAACCGGAATTCTCGATGCGGCCTGGGCCGGTGTAGGCTTCACCCTCGATGTGCAGGATGCTGGCCGTTTCTCCGATGTAGGGAATGACCACCGGGGTGACGGGCAGGTCGTATTTGCGGGCGAAATCCAGGTCGCGCTGATCATGCGCCGGGCAGCCGAAGATGGCGCCGGAGCCATAGGTCGACAGGACGAAATTGGCGGCCCAGACCGGCACGGTGCGCGCCGGGTCGAACGGGTGCTGCACCCGGACGCCCAGATCGACGCCCAGCTTTTCGGCCTTCTCGATCTCGGCTTCGCTGGTGCCCGTCTGGGCGCAGGCCTTGACGAACTCGGCCACGTCCGGGCGATGTTCGGCGATGGCCTTCGTCAGGGGGTGGTCGGGCGCCAGGGCCAGGAAGCTGGCCCCGAACAGGGTGTCGGGACGGGTGGTGTAGACCTCGATCGGATCGCGGGCGTGGTTGGTCTCGCCGGCCGGGCTGTCGGGCAGGAAGGCCGGCGCCTCGACCACCTTCCACCACAGGGTGGCGCCCTGGCTCTTGCCGATCCAGTTCTCCTGCATCAGCCGGACCTTCTCGGGCCAGCGGTCCAGGGTCTTCAGGCCGTCGATCAGATCGTCGGCGTAGTCGGTGATGCGCAGGAACCACTGGTTCAGCTTGCGCTTCTCGACGGGTGCGCCCGAACGCCAACCACGCCCGTCGATGACCTGTTCATTGGCCAGGACGGTGTTGTCGACCGGATCCCAGTTGACGATCCCGTCCTTCCTGTAGACCAGGCCGCGCCGATACAGCTCCAGGAACCAGGCCTGTTGCTTGCCGTAATAGTCCGGGTCGCAGGTGGCGAATTCGCGCGACCAGTCCAGCGACAGGCCCAGCAGTTTCAACTGTTCGCGCATGTTGGCGATATTGTCGTAGGTCCAGCCCTTGGGGTGGATGCCGCGCTCCATGGCCGCGTTCTCGGCCGGCATGCCGAAAGCGTCCCAGCCCATGGGGTGCAGGACGTCGAAGCCCTGCGCGCGCTTGGACCGCGCCACCACGTCGCCCATCACATAGTTGCGGGCGTGGCCCATGTGGATGTTGCCCGACGGATAGGGGAACATCTCCAGCACATAGTATTTCGGCCGGCCGGTGTCCTTCGTGACGAAGGCGGAAGCCTCGGCCCAGCGGGCCTGCTGGCGGGGTTCGGCGGTCTTGGGGTCGTAACGGGCCACGGTCGTCCTGAAAGTCAAAAGGGCGCTGACGCCCTCCCGGCTCCACTAGCCCGAAGGACGACAGCGCCCAAGAAGTAATGCGTTTCGGCGTTCCCACCAGGTCCGACGAAACTAAACCAGTCGGCGCTCAAGTAGCCTGAAGGGCGATAGCGCCTACGAAGAATCTAACGCCGGCGATCAGCCCGCGTTGGACAGGTTCAGCTGGCGCGCCTTGGTCAGGATGGCGTTTTCCAGGTCCGTCTCGGTCTGGGCGGCGACCGGGGCGGCGGTCCACTGGCCGTCGGCGCCCTTGACCTCCTTGGTCACGGTGACGTTCAGGGCGTCGGCGCGCAGGCGCGTGTCCAGGATGAAGACGGTCGCCTTGAAGCGCTCGTTCGGGGCCTGGGGATTGATGTACCAGTCATAGTTGATGACGCCGCCCCACGGGTCGGCCGTCAGCAGGGGCATGAAGCTGAGGGTGTCCAGCGAGGCGCGCCACAGATAGCCGTTGACGCCGATGCCTTGTTGCACGTTCGTCTTGGGGGCCGTCTTCTTGCCGCCGACGAAGGGGAGGCTGGAACAGCCCGCCGCGCTCAGGGCGACGCCCGAGACCAGGGCGACCGCGACGCCGCGAACCAGGGCCTTGTTGAGGCTCATCAAGGAAGTCTCCGTAAACTCAGGGACGTGAGGGCCCTCGCCCACACGCGCGGACGGCTTCGCGCTTCGTCAAAGGCCGTTGCTGCGCTCTATAACACGGCGAAAAGGGGCGATGACAAGGCGAAGTCGGCGCCATCGCCCGATGTCGGACGACCGGCGGTCGTACGGACGCCCGTTTTCGAACATTTCCCGTGACGCTCGCGCCACATCGCACTGCAACAATTCGCCTGGATGCGACTCTATGGTCCCGGTCACGTTGACCGCGTCGGCGCCCGGTGTCTAATCGCGCCTCCATACCCATATGACAGGGATGGTGTTTCGAAGTCCGCCCGCAGAGGCGGAGTTCAAGGGATATGGAATGCGTTTCGGCGGTGTCTTGGCGATGGTGATGGCGACGGGGGTTTTGACCGCCGGCGCGCCCGCGTTGGCGCAAAGCCGGGCGCCGACCGTCTCCCTGTCCGAAGCCCAGGCGGCCCAGCGCAGCGCGCCCGCGCCGCAGCGCCGGGGCCTGCGCCTGGACCAGCACGGCCGCTGGGGCCTGGACTTCAATCTGAACCAGCCCGTCGGCCGCGAGACCGAATGGGGCGACGTGGAGGCCGGGGCCTATTATCGGCTGAACGACCGTCTGCGCGTCGGCGCCGCCGCGGCGGTCGCCGCGCCCGAGGCGGACCCGGCCCGAGCCCCGGAAACCAACGGCCGCGCCCAGCCGCGCGTGCGTCTGGAAACCATCTTCAAGTTCTGACGACGGCTTCGGCGAAGGCCGATCGAATCGCCCCCACCCCGGCCAGGCCGCAGGCGCCGGAGCCCGTCAACCTGTCCGCTGTCTTCGCGTCGACGCCGCCCAGGGCGTAGACAGGCAGGGCGGCGCACCGGGCCAGCGCCGTGAAACCCTGTATCCCCAACGCAGGCTTGTCGGCCGAGGCGCCGCCCGCCGGAAACACAGGCGACAACACCAGGGCGTCCAGCCCCTGGACCGGCGGCGTCTCCGCCCCATGCCAGGCCGCCGTCAGCAGGGCGTCCGGCCAGGCCGTGCGGATCGCAGGCGCGCGCGTCGCGGCCCGTTCGGGCAGATGCAGGCCGTCAGCCTGGACCGACCGGGCCAAGTCGGAATCCAGCCCGATCAGCAGTTTCACCCCGGCAGACCGGGTCGTGTCGCGCAGGCGTCGGCCCGTTTCCACCGCATCGGGGGCGCCGAAGGCGCGAAACACGACCGCCGCTCCGGCCGGCAGGCGCTTCGCCGTCTCCCAGGGCCGTGGGGTGCGCACCGGGTCGGTGAAGAACAGCAGGGGCGGCAAGGCGGCCGGGCGTGGGCTGACAGCGGCGGCGGCGCGGTTTAGAGCGGTCGCCACGTCCCAGAGCGCGCGCGCCTCAGCGCTGTAACCGGCCGACAGGTTCATGACCCCTTCTTCTCCCGCTTCCGTCCCGCCGTCCATCGCCGAACGGGTGGCCGAGGTGCGGGCCCGAATCGCCGCCGCCTGCCGCGCCGCGGGGCGCGATCCGGCCTCGGTGGTGCTGACGGCGGTGTCCAAGACGCAAACGCCCGAGGCCATCGACGCCATCCTGGCGACGGGTCAGCGGGTGTTCGGCGAAAACCGGGTGCAGGAGGCGCAAGGCCGGTGGATTCCGCGCCGGCCAGAATTGCTGGAAGAGTTGGAGCTGCGGCTGATCGGTCCGTTGCAGACCAACAAGGCGGTCGAGGCGGTCGATCTGTTCGATGTGATCGAGACCCTGGACCGCGAACGGCTGGCCCGCGCCCTGGCCGAGGCCGCGATGAAACGCGGCCGTTCGCCGCGCCTGCTGGTCCAGGTCAACACCGGCGCGGAGCGGCAGAAGGCCGGCGTCCTGCCTGATCAGGCCGACGCCCTGATTCGCGCCGCACGCGACGCCTACGACCTGACGGTCGAAGGGCTGATGTGCATTCCGCCGGCGGACCAGGATCCGACGCCCCATTTCGTCCTGTTGCGCGATCTGGCCGAACGCCACGGCCTGTCGGTCCTTTCGATGGGGATGAGCGGCGATTACGAGACCGCGATCCGCTGCGGCGCGACCCATGTGCGGGTCGGAACGGCGCTGTTCGGGGAACGAAATCGGCCCTAAACCGCCTCTAGGCCGTAACCCGACGTGATTATTCGCCCTCAAGCCTTGGCGCGGGGGCCAAGCCTCGCCATTGTCTGAACCATGCCCACGCCCAAGACCATCCTGATCATCGACGACGACGACGACCTGCGCGAGGCCCTGGCCGAGCAGTTGAACCTGCACGAGGAGTTCCGCACCCTGCAGGCCTCGACCGCGACCGACGGGGTTCGGATGGGCCGAGAAGTGCGCGCCGACCTGATCCTGCTGGATGTCGATCTGCCGGACATGGACGGCCGCGAGGCCTGTCGTCTGTTGCGCAAGGATGGGGTGTCCACGCCGGTCATCATGCTGACGGCCCAGTCAGCCGACGCCGACGCCATCCTGGGGCTGGACGCCGGGGCCAACGACTATGTCACCAAGCCCTTCCGCTTCCAGGTGCTGTTGGCGCGCATCCGGGCCCATCTTCGCAGCCACGAACAGTCGGAAGACGCCGTCTTCACCATCGGCCCGTACGAGTTCCGGCCCGCCGCCAAGGTCCTGACCGACGCCAAGGGCAAGAAGGTCCGGCTGACGGAAAAGGAAACCAACATCCTGAAATACCTCTATCGCGCCGGGGCCAAGCCGGTGTCGCGCGAGGAGCTGCTGACGGAGGTGTGGGGCTATAACGCCGGGGTCACGACCCACACCCTGGAAACCCACATCTATCGCCTGCGCCAGAAGATCGAGCCCGAGCCCGGCCAGGCGCGCCTGCTGCTGACCGACGCGGGCGGATACCGGCTTCAGCCGTAAGGCGTCAGTTCGGCCGCCATTCGCTGAGCATCTGACCGGCGGCGTCCTCGAAAGCGACGCGATCCAGTTGAACCGCGCCGATGCAGGTCGGGCGTTGTTCAGGGCCGTCGGCGCGGCATTTGATGGCCCGGCCGTCGGCGAAAGCGATCATCCGCCCCTCCAGCACCAGACGATAGCCGCCGACCAGCGGGGTCGCCGGCTGGTCTCCGGCGGCGCGCACCACGAATTCATAGGCCCGGCCGTTGCGGCGGCCCAGGCGTGATCCGCCCTCTTCGAAGACGGCGGCCAGCCCGACCGTCTGCGGCGAGACGGTTTCGCCATTATCGGCGGCGTTCGGATCGGGCAGGGCGCCGGGACAGCCATCCTGCCGCAGCCAGGGGCGGGGCAGCCAGAACCCTTCCGCCGCCTCCCAGCCGTCGGCCCGGCCCGCCAGCAGCGGCGAATCGCTCCAGTCCGCCGGCGCGAGGTTCAGCTTCACGGTCTGACGCCGTTCGCCCCAGGCCCAGGCGGCGACGCCGTCGCGCGGGGTCCCTGTCGTCTCGGCGCAGCCGAAGGCCTGGCGCACCACGAAACGCCGCCCGGCCAGGGTCGCGCCGCCCGGGTCCTTTCCGGCCGCATAGGCCGAGGCCGCGACATCCATCGCCTGCAACAGGGCGGCGCGGTCCAGAACGGGGGCGGGGCCTACGGCGACGGCGGGCGTGGAAGGCTCGGTCGGGGCGGGTTGGGCCGCAGGCGTCGCCTCCTGACGCTGACAGCCGACAAGCAGCAGGGTGGACGCCGCGAGCGCGACGACCGACGGACGAGACATCACGATCGGTTCGAGCATGGAACCAGTCTATCACACGATCCGCTGTGATGGGGCGATCCGACGAAAAAGGTTGACGAAAGCGACGGGGGACGGTCTGCACGGGCTCATGACATTCGACCAGATCGCCGCCCTGGCGGTGCTTATCGGCGTCGTCGGCGTCCTGATTCACGGCAAGGTGCGCGCCGATGTGGTCGCCCTGACCGGGGCCGCCGTCCTGTTGCTGCTGGGCGTTGTGCGGCCGGTGGAGGTTCAGGGCGCCTTCGCCAGCCCGGCGGTGATCGCCCTGGCCGGCCTGTTCGTCATCGCCTACGCCATCGAGCTGTCGGGTCTGCTGGGATTGCTGATCCGCCAGGCGACCCAACTGGCCTCGCGGGTCGGGGCGGCGGGAATCTGGGTGGTGATCGGCCTGTGCGGTTCGGTCGGGGGCTTTCTGAACAATACGCCGGTGGTGGTGCTGGCGGCGCCGGTGATCCGCGACGTGGCACAGTCGCTGCGCCTGTCGCCCAAACGGTTCCTGATGCCGCTCAGCCATGTGACGGTGATGGGCGGTTTGCTGACCCTGATCGGCACGTCCACCAATCTGCTGGTCAACGACATGGCGCGAAACGCCGGCCAGCCGGTGTTCGGCATGTTCGAGATCACGCCGGTCGGTCTGTCCATCGCCGTGACCGGCGGGTTGTGGCTCTATTTTGTGGGCGCGCGGCAACTGGGCAAGGCGGTGGCCAAGGACGAGGCCGAGGCCGCGCGGCTCGCCGAACTGGAAGAGGCGCGTCGGCTGGCGGAACTGACCGCGACGTCGCGACGTCGGCGGTTGTTGCCGTTCAACCTGCCGCGTCTGGGCGAGGCGAGAAACCAGTCCGACGGATCGGGCGACGCGCATCTGGGGGATGTAGAGCTGTATGGCGCGGCGGATCGATCCTTCCGGCTGAAGCCCGCCCTGATCTCGCTGGGCGTCTTCGTCTTGGTGATCGTGGCGGCGGCCCTGAATTGGGCGCCGATCGCGGCGGCGGCCTTTGCGGGGGCGGTCGCCCTGATCCTGCTGCGGGTCATTACGCCGGAGGAGGCCTATGCCGGCCTGCGGCCCGAAATCCTGCTGTTGATCGCGGGCATGGTGGTGATCGGCACGGCCATCGAGGTGACGGGTCTGGCCTCGGCCGGGGCGGAACGGTTGATCGACGTGATCCGCCCGCTGGGGCCCTTGTCCGCCCTGATCGTGCTGTATGGGGTGACGCTGTTCGCGACCGAACTGTTGTCCAACGCCACGGTGGCGGTTCTGATCACCCCCATCGCGGTCGCTCTGGCTGAAAGTCTGGGCGTCGATCCCAGGCCCTTTCTGGTGGCCGTGATGATGGCCGCCTCGGCCGCCTTCGCCACGCCGTTCGGTTATCAGACCAATGTGCTGGTCTTCAACATGGCGGGCTACAGCTACATGGACTTCGTGCGGGTGGGGCTGCCGCTGAACCTGATTACCTGGGTCGCGGCCATGATCGCCATTCCGATCTTCTTCCCGTTCTGACGGATCAGACGTCCAGATCCACCGTCACAGGGGCGTGGTCGGACGGGCGGTCCCATTCGCGCACGTCGTCGTGGATGCGGGCCGTGTCCCTGACCACCGCTGGCGTCAGGCCGGGCGAGGTCCAGATGTGGTCCAGGCGCAGGCCGCGGTTGGACTTGCGGAAGTCGGCGGCGCGATAGCTCCACCAGCTGGCCAGCTTCTGCGGTTCGGGGAAACGGTCGCGCAGCACGTCGGCGAAACCGCCCGTGGCCTGAAGCCGGTTCAGGGTCTCGACCTCGATCGGCGTATGGCTGACGATCTTGGACATATAGCGGTGGTTCCACACATCGCCTTCGCCCGGCGCGATGTTGAAGTCGCCGGCCATCACCAGCGGCCGGGCCTTGTCCTGGCGGGCCACGATGGCCGTCAGCTGTTCGTAGAAGTCCAGTTTGTGATCGAACTTCGGATTCAGGATTCTGTCGGGCACGTCGCCGCCGGCGGGGATGTAGAAGTTCTGGACATCAATCCCGGCGACGCGGGCCGAGACACAGCGCGCGTGGCCCAGCTTGCAGACCTGGAAGGTGTCGCTGTCCTCAAGCGGCAGACGGCTGGCGATAGCCACGCCGTGCCAGCCCTTCTGACCCGCCACCCGCAGATGCGGCAGGCCCATCTCCTCGAAGGCGGCGCGCGGGAACTGGTCCGTAGTGCATTTGATCTCCTGCAGCATCAGGACGTCGGGCGCGCGTTCGGCGACGAACCGGGCGACCTGGTCGATGCGCAGGCGGACGGAGTTGATGTTCCAGGTGGCGAGGCGAAGGGTCATGGCCCGCCATAGCAGGCCCACGCGCGAAAAAAAGCCCGGCCGCAGGGGGCCGGGCTTGTAAAAGGCATCTCTCTCGCCGCCGGGAAGGGGGGATGACATCCTGGCGTTGGAACGACCGCCGCCGTTCCTGTGGTTCTAATGTCACGACCGAGCGAAAAGGTCAAACTGTCACAATTCGCGCTTGGACGTGCCTGAACAGCAACGCCCGAACGTCAAAATCCGATCAGTTGCGGCCGGGGCGACGCGTCGGGTCCGTGAGCTGGAACAGACGGGCCGACAGGTTCGACGCCGGTTGCAGCGAGGTCAGCTGGGTGCGGGTGCGCGCGCCCTGAGCGTCGGTGATGGTCCATTCCGTCAGGCGCAGCGGCGATCCGGCGAAGGTCAGGACCACCTGACCGTCGTTGGGGCGGCGGCTGTCGCGCGCGGTGATCGAGAAGGCGCCGCCGGCCATGCGGTTGACGCTGTCGATGCGCACGCCCTGATCCAGTCGCACGTTGCGCGCCAGGAAGACCGACAGGGGCGTGCGGCTCAGCGGCACCTGCTGGAAGCTATTCAGGCGAGGGTCGTAACGTTTGACGTTGTAGCCGTCCGACACGACCAGAAGGCCGGCCGGATTGGTGTATTCGAACCGCATCTTGCCCGGGCGCAGCAGGGAGAAACTGCCCTGGCGCGTGACATTGTTCGGACCCGTCTCGACAAAGGCGCCCTGCGCGGCGGTCAGGCCCTGAAGATAGGTCTGGGCCTGCTGGACCAGGGCGCGGTCGGCGGCCGACAGATTGGCCTGGGCGTGAGCCGGGCCGGCCAGGCCTCCGACCGAGGCGAGGCCGGCCAAAAGGCCTGCGCCCAGCAGCAGCCGGCGGCGCTGGATGTCGGTGTCGGCCCGGGCGACGGCCTGGGTAACGGCGCGGTGGGTCATGGTATTCAAATCTCCCGTTCGGGATGGTTGTCGATGCCGCACCCTCGCGTCCGGCTCTGGCGTCAGAATGACGCGAGCCTGACCATATTCCGGCGCTGCGATGAAGCCCTGTTCATCGAAATGCTGAAGCTTGCGAGAGATGACGGAGAGGCAAACGCCTTCGTCGGTCGTCCGTTGCGTGGTGTCGTCCGGATGCGTCATGGTGCGCGCCCATGAGCGCAAATCCAGAGCTTCTTGCCCTTTGGGCCCGTGGTTGGGCCCATACGCGCGGCGTGCCGCCGCCCGTATGGGACAAGGGAGGGTGGAGAATCGAGGTCGGCGAACCGGATCAGCTGCGTCGCTACGTCCATGCCGATGCGGATGACGCGGTGGCGAGGCGAGCGGCGCGTATCGATCGGTCCGACGTCCTGCTCAAGGTCTGCGCCGACGCGATGACGACGCGGGCGCTGTTGCCCCCGGGTTGGTCGGTGCGACCGCCAGGCTTCATGATGACCCTCTCCGGCCCGATGGCGGTCGGCCCTGCGGAAGCAACCGGCTACACGGTCGGGCTGGAACGGCGGGGACCTGTGCTTCATTGTCGGCTGTTCGCCGGAAACATCGAGACCGCGAGAGGGCGCGTGGTGGTCGTGGACGGTGTGATCGCCGTCTATGATCGGATAGCCGTCGATCCCGGCCACAGGCGACGGGGGCTGGGCCGTCGCGTGATGCGCACGCTTGAAAGGGAAGCGGGCGCGAACCAGGGCGTGCTGGTCGCCACGGTGGAAGGGCGAGCCCTGTACGCCTCTCTCGGCTGGGCGCTCCATTCCCACTACACGACCGCCGCCCTCGACGCCTGAGGCATGTCGGCCTCGGATCACACCATCGGCGGCGGGCCGGCCAGGACGTCGCGCTTGCCGGCGTGGTTGGCGGGGCTGACCACGCCTTCCTGCTCCATCCGCTCGATCAGGGAGGCGGCGCGGTTGTAGCCGATCTGGAGCCGGCGCTGGACATAGGAGGTCGAGGCCTTGCGGTCGCGCGTGACCACGGCGACGGCGCGATCATACAGGTCGTCTCCCGATCCGCTCCCGCCGCCCTCGTCATAGCCCCCGTCGCCGTCGCCGTCCGGCTCGTCGGTGATAAGGTCCAGATAGTCGGGCTCGGCCTGCGCCTTCAGGTATTTGCAGACGTCCTCGACTTCCTTGTCGTCCACGAACGGGCCGTGCAGGCGGGTGATGCGGCCGCCGCCCGCCATATAGAGCATGTCGCCCTGACCCAGCAGCTGTTCGCCGCCCTGCTCGCCCAGGATGGTGCGGCTGTCGATCTTGGACGTGACCTGGAAGCTGATGCGCGTCGGGAAGTTGGCCTTGATGGTGCCGGTGATGACGTCCACCGACGGGCGTTGCGTGGCCATGATCAGGTGAATGCCCGCCGCGCGCGCCATCTGGGCCAGACGCTGGACGGCGCCTTCCACATCCTTGCCCGCGACCAGCATCAGGTCGGCCATCTCGTCCATGACCACGACCAGGAAGGGCAGAGGCTCGGGCCGGATCTTCTCGCTTTCGTAAACCGGGCGGCCCTGGTCGTCGAAGCCGGTCTGGACCGTGCGTTCGAAATGCTCCCCCTTGGCCTGGGCCTCGCGGGCGCGCTCGTTGTAGCTGGCGATGTTGCGCACCCCCAGCTTGGACATGCGGCGATAGCGATCCTCCATCTCGCGCACCGTCCATTTCAGGGCGACGACGGCCTTCTTCGGATCGGTGACGACGGGCGCCAGCAGATGCGGAATGCCGTCATAGACCGACAACTCCAGCATCTTGGGGTCGATCATGATGAAGCGGCATTCGGCCGGGCTGTGGCGATACAGGATCGACAGGATCATGGCGTTGACCCCCACCGACTTGCCCGAGCCGGTGGTGCCCGCGATCAGCAGGTGCGGCATCCGCGCCAGATCGGCGACATAGGGTTCGCCGCCGATGGTCTCGCCCAGCGCCAGGGGCAGCAGATGGCCCTTCTTGTCGTATTCGGCGCTGGCCAGAAGGTCGCGCAGATAGACGGTCTCGCGCTTGGCGTTGGGCAGTTCGATGCCGATGGCGTTCCTGCCCTGAACCACGCTGATGCGGCAGGCGCGGGCGGACATCGACCGGGCGATGTCGTCGGCCAGGGCGACCACGCGGCCGTGCTTGACCCCCGGCGCCGGGACCAGTTCGTACAGGGTGACGACGGGGCCGGGGCGGATCTGGTCGATCACGCCGCGCACGCCGAACTCCTGCAAGACGCCCTCCAGCATCTTGGCGTTCTGCTTCAGCGAATCCTCGTCGACCGAGGCGGTGCGCTGGCCGGGCTTGCTCAATATGCCCAGCGGCGGCAGGTCGAAATCACCCTCAGGCCGGGTGAAGTCGAAGGCCTGCTGGTCCAGGTCGTCCTTCCTGACCTTGGGCGCCTTGACCGCGGCCACGCGCGGCTCGACCGAACGGGCGGCGGCCGAGGCGGAAGGCGGGGGCGGAACGGCCTCGGCATCCTCCCACGGGGGCAGGTCGTCGTAAGCGGTCGCGGCCGTTTCCGGCGGCACGAAGGGCGCAGCCACGTCCAGCGGCGCGTCGGGCGCGGCCACGCGCGGTTCGGCCCGGGTCTTCTTGGCCGGCGTCTTCGTGGTCGCGGCGCGCGGGGTCTGGCGCGGCGCGGCGGGGGCGCGCAGCGATCGGCCCCAGTGCAGGGCGTCCAGAAAGTCCGAGGCGCGGATGCCGATGGCGTAGGCCGTCAGCCACAGCCCCCCGCCCAGGAACACAAGACCTGCGATGATCCGTCCGCCGGGAACGTGCAGGGCGCTGATCCCCTTGGCCGTCAACCCGGTCAGGGCTTCGCCCCACAGGCCGCCCAGGCCGGCGGCCAGTGGCCAGGCGGCGGGCGCGGCCAGGGCCGCCAGGGCGCCGGACAGCAGCAGGGTTCCCCCCGTCGCCGCCAGGGCCTTGACCGGCGTGGGCTTCAGGCGGGGCTGAAGCGCGTCGCCGACCGCGCGGGCCAGGCCGAAGGCGCCCACCAGCAGGGCGGCCGGCCAGGCGGCCAGACCCAGCGACTGCATGAACAGGTCGGCGAACAGGGCGCCGTTCGCACCCAGCCAGTTGGTCGGCGCCACGCTGGAGGCGGCGTTCAGGCTGGCGTCCAGCGGATTCCACGACACCAGGGCGACCAGCAGCAGAACCGCCAGGAGGGCCTGAAGCACGCCCCGGAACCGCACGACGAAGGGCGCGTCCCACAGGATGCGGGCGCTGATCCAGGCCTGGCGGCCGACGGCGAGGGCGGTGGACATGAAGGGCGGGACCTTCCGGGCGGCTGAGGTTCGGCCGCCCTTGTCGCACCCACAGGGTTAAGAGCTCATTTACCAGCTTGGCCTTGGACGCCTCTGGACCTTTCGGCCGGGCGGCGCGACAAGCCTGTCATGGCCGAGACCGAACCCTACGACATCGTCATCGCCGGCGCAGGCTTGGCCGGGGCCGCCTTCGCCCTGGCGGCGGCGCAAGGCGGGCTGAGGGTGGTGATGGTCGACCCCCAGCCGTTCGACGCCCAACTGGCGCCGACCTTCGACGGGCGGTCGACCGCCATCGCCTTTTCGACCTTCCGCATGCTGGACGCCCTGGGCCTGGGCGAGGCGCTGCGGCCCCACGCCTGCCGGATGGACCATATTCTGGTGACGGACGGACGCCGGCCCGGCGCGGCCAGCCGTGCGGCCTCGCCCGCCTTCCTTCGGTTCGACGCCGAGGAGATCGGCGGCCGCACGGGCGGCGAGCCCCTGGGCTACATGGTCGAGAACCGCCGCATCCGCGCCGCCCTGGCCGAGGCGGTGACGCGGGCGGGGATCGCGGTGCGGGCGCCGGCTGCGGCTGCGGGGGTGCGGACCGATGCGGGAAAGGCGACCGTGACCCTGGCCGACGGATCGACCCTGATCGCGCCTCTGGTCGTCGGCGCCGAGGGGCGAGGATCGGCCGTGCGACAGTCGGCCGGCATCGACACGGTCGGCTGGACCTATGGCCAGAGCGGGGTGGTGGCGACGGTGCGGCTGGGCCGCGACCACGGCAATGTCGCCCACGAATATTTCCTGCCCAGCGGTCCCTTCGCCATCCTGCCCCTGACCGACCGGCGCGCCAGCCTGGTCTGGACCGAGACGACGCGGCGGGGCGAGGCGCTGCGAACCGCGTCCGACGAGGCCTTCCACGCCCATCTGATGCGACGCTTCGGCGAATTCCTGGACGGGGCGACGGTCGAGGGGCCGCGCTTCGTCTATCCCCTGTCGCTCAGCCTGGCCGAACGGCTGGTCGCCCCGCGCATCGCCCTGATCGGCGACGCCGCCCACGGGGTGCATCCGGTGGCGGGCCAGGGGCTGAACATGGGTCTGAAGGATGCGGCCGCCCTGGCCGAGGTCCTGGCCGAGGCCGTCCGTCTGGGCGAGGATCTGGGCGCCGAAACGGTGCTGGAGCGGTATGCGCGCTGGCGTCGGTTCGACAATGCGGCCCTGGCGGCGGGCTTCGACGCCTTCGTGCGCCTGTTCTCCAACGACATCGCGCCGGTGCGCCTGGCGCGCGACCTGGGCATGGCGGCGGTGAACCGCATTGGCCCGCTGCGCCGCGCCTTCATGCACGAGGCCGGCGGCGCCACCGGCGACCTGCCCCGGCTGCTAAGGGGCGAGCCGGTCTAGCCGTCAGTTCAGGCGCATCCGCACGCGGTCGAAGCTGGCGGTGCGCCAGACGGCCTCGGCGCCCTCCAGGCTGCGCGCGTGCGACAGGGCGACCAGGGCGCCGGCGAGGGCGCCCTGCTTCTCGCGGGCCGCGGCGACATCCAGCCAGGGACGGTGGTCCGCCGGGTCCAGGAGGGCGCGGCGCAGGGCCGAGCGTTCGGCGGCCTCATAGTCGTGGCGGGCCAGGGCGCGGCTGAACAGCACGTTCTGAAGCCGGATCAGGGCCTGACGGTCGCTGACTGGCGCCATCAGAACGTCCAGCCGATCCGCCACCTGGGGCGTCAGGCCGGCGCGCAGGGCCCGGCGCGTCAGTTCGCTGGGCAGGACAAGCCGGCCGTGGCTGAAAGGGTCCAGGGCGACCGGTCCCTCGGCCGTCTCGACCCGAACCAGGAAATGACCGGGGAAGTCGACGCCCGCGGCCGTCAGCCCGACCGCCGCCGCCGCGTGGAGATAGAAGACCGCCAGGGTCGCCGACAGGCCGCGCCGCCGCTCGGCGACGTCGATCACGTCGGTGTTGGCCGCCAAGTCGTGGGTCAAGAGGTCGCCGTTCAGCCGCAAATCGGCGGCCATGGTCTCGGACAGGGCGTCGTCGGGGCCTTCGCCGCCGATCCGTTCCCGAAGGCGCAGACACGCGCTGCGCGCCAGGGTGCGGACGGGTTCGGGATCGCGAAACGGGCGGTCGTGAACGGCGCAGGCGATCGCCGCCTCCAGCAGGGGAAAGCCCGTATCGCCCGCCTCTCCAGCGGCCGTCAGGACGGCCTCGGCCTCATCCCGCGTCATGGATTTCCTTCAGTCGCCGCGTTCGACGCCGCGAAGATGACGCGGAAACCGACCCGGAGCCAGCGCCACCATATCAATTCTCAAGTCCAGCGATTGCAGGGCGGGGCGTTTGCGGCGGATCGCCTGGCCGGCGGCGATCAATCGGTCGTACTGGGCGGGCTTCAGCGCCAGGCGGGCGGCCTCCAGCGTGGCGCGGCGCTTGACCTCCACCACCGCCAGGACGCGACCGCGTCGGGCCAGGAGGTCGATCTCGCCGGCGCGGTCCTTCAGGCGAAAACCCAGGATCCGGTAGCCCTTTGCCATCAGGAGGACGGCGGCGACCCATTCGGCGGCGTGGCCGCTGCGAAAGGCCGTCCCGCCCTTCGTCCGACGCCAGGCCGCCTTCGGGCGCGGCGCCAAGGTCGGACGGGGCAGTCGAGGCGGTTTCATCGGCCCTGGAGGTCGAGGGCGCGCCGATAGAGGGTCTTGCGGTTCAGACCCAGGGCCTTGGCCACCTCGGCGGCGGCCTCCCCGGTCGGCAGTCGGGTCAGGGCCTCTGCCAGGGCGGCGTCCGCCTCGGCCTCGGTGGCCTGTTCGACCGCGCCGGGGCCGATCACCACGACGATCTCGCCCTTGGGGCTGTCCAGGCGCGGATCGACCGCCAGGGCGTCCAGCGGGCCGCGCACGCATTCCTCGTAGAGTTTGGTCAGTTCACGCGCGACGGCGGCGGGGCGGGGGCCCAGAACGGCGGCCATGTCGGTCAGGCTGTCCTTCAGGCGCGGGCCGCTTTCGAAGAAGACCAGGGTCTGTCGCGGGCCTTTCAGGTCTTCCAGAGCGGCGCGTCGCCCGGCCGTCTTGGGCGGCAGGAAGCCGGCGAACAGGACGCGGTCGGCGGGCAGGCCGGCGATGCACAGGGCCGCCAGCAGGCTGGAGGCGCCGGGGATCGGGTGAACCGGCAGGCCCTCGACGATGACGGCGCGGGCCACGACGAAGCCCGGATCGCTGACCAGCGGCGTGCCGGCGTCCGACACCAGGGCCACCACCTGCCCTTCGCGCAGGCGTTCCACGGCCAGATCGGCGGCGCGGGCGGAGGCGTGGTCGTCGCACCGCTCCAGCCGCGCCTTCAGGCCGTAGGCGGACAACAGCTTGGCCGTGACGCGGGTGTCCTCGGCCAGAACCAGATCGGCGGCGGCCAGAACGTCCAGCGCCCTGAGGGTGATGTCCCTCAGATTGCCGATCGGGGTGGCGACCAGATAGAGGCCGGGCTCCACCCGCCGGGGCGGGGGCGCCGTCAGGGGCTGAGCTGCGGGGTCCAAGCCGGAATCAGCGGTCGACGACCGCCGCGGGCGGGCGCGGCGCCGACGTCAGGCCCGTACCCTGGAAGGCGGGGCCGGCGTCGTAGGCGGCGAAGGTGGCGGCGGTGATGATCTCCGAGACCGAGGCCCCCAGGGAGACGATCTGCACCGGCTTTTCCAGACCGACCAGCAGCGGACCGATCAGGGTCGCCCCGCCCAGGGCCTGAACCAGCTTGGTCGAGATGGCCGCCGAATGGATGGCGGGCATGACCAGGGTGTTGGCCGGCTTGGACAGGCGATTGAACGGATAGGCCGGGTGTCCCTTGGGATCGAGGGCGATCTCGGGCGGCATCTCGCCCTCGTATTCGAAGTCGACGCCCATCTTGTCCAGGATGCGGATGGCCTCGCGCACCTTCTCGCCCCGGTCGCCGGGCGGATTGCCGAAGGTGGAGTAGGACAGGAAGGCCACGCGCGGATTGCGGCCCAGCTTGCGCACTGTATCGGCCGCCTTGACCGCGATCTCGGCCAGCTGTTCGGCGTCCGGCAGTTCGTGGATCGAGGTGTCGGCGACGAACAGGGTGCGGCCCTTGGCCAGCAGGATCGACAGGCCGATCAGGGTGTCGTCGACGTCCAGGACGCGCTGCACCTCTTTCAGGGCCATGTTGAAGTTGCGGGTCACGCCCGCGACCATGCCGTCGGCCCGGCCCTTGGCGACCAGGGTGGCGGCGTAATAGTTGCGGTCCTGATTGATCATCCGCTGGACGTCGCGGCGCAGATAACCCCGGCGCTGAAGCTTCTGATACAGCCATTCGGTGTCTTCGACATTATGGCCGGAGACGCGGGCGTTGGTGATCTCAATGTCCAGATCGTCGAAGTTCAGGCCCGCCTCGGCGGCGTTCTGACGGATCAGATCCTCGCGGCCGACCAGGATCGGCGTGCCCAGGCCCGCCTGTTTGAAGCCCCAGGCGGCGCGGATGACGGCGGTCTCCTCGCCCTCGGCGAAGACGATGCGCTTGTCCGGTCCGCCGCGCACGGCCGAGTTGATCTTCTGCATCAGGGCAGCGGACGGATCGACGCGCGACCGCAGGGCGTCGCGATAGGCGTCCATGTCCTCGATCTGGACCCGGGCCACGCCGGTGTCCATCGCCGCCTGGGCGATGAAGGGCGGGATGTACCAGATCAGGCGCGGGTCGAACGGGGTCGGAATGATGTAGTCGGGGCCGAACTTGAGCTTGCGGCCGCGATAGGCGGCGGCGACCTCGTCCGGCACGTCCTCGCGGGCCAGGGCGGCCAGCGCCTGGGCGCAGGCGACCTTCATCTCGTGGTTCACCCGACGCGCGCGCACGTCCAGCGCGCCCCGGAACAGATAGGGGAAGGCCAGGACGTTGTTGACCTGGTTCACATAGTCCGAGCGGCCGGTGGCGATGATGGCGTCCGAACGCACCGACTGCACGTCCTCGGGCGTGATCTCGGGATCGGGGTTGGCCATGGCGAAGATGATCGGATTGGGCGCCATGGAGGCGACCATCTCCTTGGTGATGGCGCCCTTGGCCGACAGGCCCAGCACCACGTCGGCGCCGACCATGGCCTCGGCCAGGGTGCGCAGGGGGGTGTCGGTGGCGTGGGCGGCCTTCCACTGGTCCATGCCGTGTTCGCGGCCCTTGTAGACCACGCCGTCACGGTCGCAGATCACGGTGTTCTCGGCCTTGACGCCCGCCGCCTTCATCAAGGCGATGGAGGACAGGCCCGCGGCGCCGGCGCCGGCCAGCACCACCTTGACCTCGTCCAGCTTCTTGCCGGCGATGTGGACGGCGTTGATCAGGCCGGCGGTCGAGATGATGGCCGTGCCGTGCTGGTCGTCATGGAAGACGGGGATGTCCAGCAGGTCCTGCAGCTCGCTTTCGATGACGAAACATTCGGGGGACTTGATGTCCTCCAGATTGACGCCGCCCCAGGTGTCGCCGATGTTCTTGACGACGGTGATGAACTCCTGCGGGTCGGTGGTCTTCACCTCCACGTCGAAGCTGTCGACGTCGGCGAAGCGTTTGAACAGGACGGACTTGCCCTCCATCACCGGCTTGGAGGCCATGTGGCCCAGGTTGCCCAGCCCCAGGATGGCCGTGCCGTTGGAGATGACGGCGACCATATTGCCCTTGGCGGTATAGTCGTAGGCGGCGTCCACGTCCTTGGCGATGGCCAGCACCGGCACCGCGACCCCCGGGGAATAGGCCAGCGACAGATCGCGCTGGGTCGCCATGGGCTTGGTCGGGCTCATGGAAATCTTGCCCGGGGTCGGAAGGCGGTGGAAATCCAGCGCTTCCTGGTCGGAGAAGGTCTGTTTTTCGGTTTGGTCGGGCATGGGAGCAGGCGTTTCCGGCGCGTCGTCTAGGACTGTCCCCTCGTTCCTAGTGCGCTGGGCGGCGCGGGACAACCGCGCAGCCGTCTTGGCGCGAGATGGGCGCGAGAAGGGCGGAAAAGACCGCGGGGTGGTTCGCGTCGTGCGGAAAAGGTGATCGCGCCGCACTGGATCGTGCGGCTTTTCGCCTGACGCCGTCGCCGGGCTTCAGAACGGCAGCAGGCCGGTGCGTTCGATCTCGACGGGGCCGGTCATAAGGACATGGTCGGTGTCGGCGTCCCAGTCGATGACCATTTCGCCCCCATCCACGATCACGGCCGCCTTGCGGTCGGTCAATCCACGTCGGACGGCGGCGACCAGGGCGGCGCAGGCGCCGGTGCCGCAGGCCTTGGTCAGGCCGGCGCCCCGTTCCCAGACGCGCAGTCGGATGCGGTCGCGCGCCTGCACGTCGGCGAAGCCCACGTTCACGCCTTCGGGGAACAGCGGATGATGTTCGACCAAGGATCCCGAGCCGGACACGAACCCGTCGTCCTGTCGGTCGGTGAAGAAGACGACGTGCGGATTGCCCATGGAAACGGCGCCCGGCGTGTGCAGCACTGGCGCGTCGATGGGGCCGACCTGCAGTTCGATCCCGCGCGTGTCCATGTCTTCGGACAGGGGCACCTGGGTCCAGTCCAGGCGGGGGCGGCCCATATCCACCGTGACACGGCGGTCCCCGGCGCGGCTGGCGGTCGTCGGTCCCGCCGCCGTGTCGATGACCACGCGATCCGACCCGGTCGCCTCCATCAGCAGCCATCCGACGCAGCGCAGAGCGTTGCCGCAGGTCTGGACCATCGAGCCGTCGGCGTTCCACACCCGCATGAAGGCGTCGGCCGTTTCGGACGGCTCGATGGCGATCAACTGGTCGAATCCTTCGCCGGTCGCGCGGTCGCCCAGCGCCCGGACCTGATCCTCGGTCGGGCGGAACGGGCGCTCCAGCGCATCGACGACGACGAAGTCGTTGCCGGCGCCGTTCATCTTGACGAAGGGCCGGGGGGCGGCGGTCTGGCTCATGGCTCGCCATATAGGCGCGGATCGGGCCGGGGGAAATCGTCACCCTCGCGCTTCGGCCTGCGGAACCGTTGGACAGGCAGGGCGTCAGGCTGTTGATTGCAGGCGGTAGAGTTCCGGAACGCCGGACGAAGGGGGCGCGTGACCAAGGACAGGATGGACGATCCACGCAGGGTTTCGGGCGAGGACGGCCTGCGCCTGCGCGCACGGCTGCGCTACCTCTATCACGGCTCCCAACCACCGGCGGTCCGGTTTCGTCTGGCCGTGATCGGCGTGGACATCGTGATCATCGCCTTCTTCCTGGCCGCGCCGATCCTGCGCAACATGGGATGGGCCTTCTATGTCATCGACTATCTGATCGCCGTGGTCCTGGCGGCAGACTTGGCGGCGCGGGCCTATGCCTATGCCGACATCAGGGACTGGCTGAAACGTCCCATCGTCTGGGTCGATCTGTTCGTCCTGGCGACCCTGCTGTTTCCCGCATGGCTGTTCAACCTGGGCTTCCTGCGGATGCTCAGGCTCTGGACCCTGCTGAATTCGGACTTCTTCTGGCGGACGGTGGGCCACAAGTTCGACGACACGCGGGTCGAAGGGGTCGTGCGGGCGCTAGCCAATCTCGTGACCTTCGTCTTCGTGGCCACCGGCTTCGTCTATGCGACCTTCCGGGGCACGCCGGGCGTCGGCGGCTATGTGGACGCGCTGTATTTCACCGTGGCGACCCTGACGACGACGGGGTTCGGCGACGTGACCCTGCCCGGCGCCTGGGGCAAGTTGTTGTCGATCGCCATCATGTTGACCGGCATCACCCTGTTCCTGCGGCTGGCCCAGGCCCTGATCCGGCCGTCAAAGATCAGCTTCCCCTGCGATCGCTGCGGCCTGAGCAAGCACGATCCGGACGCGGTGCACTGCAAGGCCTGCGGCAATCTGCTCTGCATTCCGGACGAGGGTCTATAGGGCCGATCATGACAAAGCCGTAAGGTAACGGGCGCCTCGCTTGCCGCGCGGGGCCGCGTCGTTAAGGTGCGCCGACTTCATCCGACCGGGGCCTTTCATGATCCGCACGTCCGTCGCCGCCCTCGCGGTCCTTCTCGCCTCCACCAGCCTGACACCGAGCGCCATGGCCCAGACGACTTCCGCCGCCGCCCCCGCCGTTCCGGCCGGCGGCTTCGCCACCAGCGCCGAGACCGATCCCTATCTGTGGCTGGAAGAGGTGGACGGCGCGCGGGCGATGGAATGGGTCCACGCCCAGAACGCCCGCACCCTGGGGATTCTTCAGGGCGATCCGCGCTATGCCACCCTGCATCAGGAGGCGCTGGACATCGTCCAGTCGCGCGACCGAATCCCATCGCCCGGCTTCACCCACGACGGCCACATCGACAACTTCTGGCAGGACGCCCAGCATGTGCGGGGCGTCTGGCGTCGCACCACCTTGGACAGCTATCGCACCGCGACGCCGCAGTGGGAGACCATTCTGGACGTCGACGCCCTGGCGACGGCCGAGGGCGCCAACTGGGTCTACAAGGGCTCGACCTGCCTGCAGCCCGAAGAACGCTACTGCCTGATCAGCCTGTCGAACGGCGGCAAGGACGCCGTGACCCTGCGTGAGTTCGACAGCGTCGAGCGCAGGTTCGTCGAGGGCGGGATCGTCCTGCCCGAATCCAAGGGCGGCGCGTCCTGGATCGACAAGGACACCCTGTTGGTCTCGCGCGATTTCGGCCCCGGCACCCTGACCAACTCGGGCTATCCGATGGTGGTCAAGCGGATGAAGCGCGGCCAGAGCCTGGACCAGGCCGAGACCCTGTTCACCGGCCAGCCGACCGACGTCGCCGTGTCCGGCTATACGCTGCGCGACGCCGACGGGGTGGTGAAGGCGGTCCTGATCAACCGCTCGGTGGACTTCTATTCGTCCGAGACCTGGCGCGTGACCGACGACGGCGCCCTGACCCAGCTGCAACTGCCGCCCAAGTCCGACATCAGCGGCCTGGTCGACGGGCGGCTTCTGGTTTCGTTGAAGCAGGACTGGACCGCGCCCTCGGGTCAGGACTTCAAGACCGGGGACCTGATCGCCTGGCCGCTGGAGGCCTGGCTGGCCGATTCCAAGACTCCCGCCCAGCTGGTGCTGCGTCCGACCGAGCGTCAGGCCATCGAGGGCGTCAACGTCACCCGCAACCGTCTGGTCGTGGCCCTGTACGACAATGTGCGCGGATCGGTTCGGGTTTATACGCCCTCTGACGGCGAGTGGGCGTACAAGACGCTGGACCTGCCCCAGAACGTCTCGGTCGGCGTCGGCTCGGCGTCGGAAAGGGACGACAAGGTCTTCGTCAGCGTCACAGGCTATCTGAACCCGTCCAGCCTGTGGCTGGCGGATGCGGCGACCGGCGCGGTCGATCAGGTCAAGTCCATGCCGGCCAAGTTCGACGCGACGGGCATGACGGTCGACCAATTCCAGGCGCGGTCGGCCGACGGGACGATGATCCCCTATTTCGTGGTGCATAAGGCGGACATGCCGCTGAACGGCTCCAACCCGACCCTGCTGTACGGTTACGGCGGGTTCGAAAGCTCGCTTCTGCCCGGCTATTCAGCCACGGTCGGCAAGCTGTGGCTGGAGCGGGGCGGCGTCTATGTGGTGGCCAATACGCGCGGCGGCGGCGAGTTCGGCCCCCGCTGGCACGAGGCGGCCCTGCAGCAGAACCGCCAGCGCGCGCACGAGGACTTCCAGGCCGTGGCCCTGGACCTGATCGCCCGCAACATCACCAGCCAGCCGAAACTCGGCATCATGGGCGGCTCGCAGGGCGGGCTGTTCATGGGGGCGATGCTGACCCAGCGCCCGGACCTGATCAACGCCGCCGTCATCCAGGTGCCCCTGTTCGACATGCTGCGCTTCAACAAGCTGTTGGCCGGCGCCAGCTGGATCGGCGAATACGGCGATCCCGACATTCCGGAACAGCGCGCCTGGATCGAGCAGTATTCCCCCTATCAGAACCTGCGGGCGGGCCAGCCCTATCCGGAGGTCTTCATCCACACCTCGACCAAGGACGACCGGGTCCATCCGGGCCATGCCCGCAAGGCGGCGGCGCGTCTGGAAGCGCTGGGCTATCCGGTCCTGTTCTATGAGAACACAGACGGCGGCCACGCGGCGGGGGCGAACCTTCAGGAGACGGCCCGCCGTCTGGCTCTGGAATACACCTATCTGTCGCGCCGCCTGATGGACACGCCGGCGCAGCAGTAATCTGAGCGGAGAGTTTAAGTCATATGCGTCACCTGATCCTGTCCGCCGCCCTTCCGGCCCTTCTGATGGGCGCCTGCGCCACGGCGCCCGCCGCGACCGAAGCCCCGTTGTCGCAAACCGCCGAAAGGGGCGCGCCGCCTTATCTGCCTCGCGACCTGAGCCCGGCGGGCGTCGCGGCCGCCGACGATCATCTGGCGCTGGAGCAGGTGGACGGGGCCGAGGCCATGGCCTTCGTCGCCGAGGAGAACCGGAAGTCGCTGGCCGCCCTGACCGGCGACCCGCGCTACGAGACCTTCAGGTCCGAGGCCCAGGCCATACTGACCGCCACCGACCGCATTCCCATGCCCAGTTTCCTGGGCGACGGGATCGGCAACTTCTGGCAGGACGCCAATAATCCCAAGGGCGTCTGGCGCCGCACGACGCTGGACTCCTACCGCACCGCGACGCCCCGGTGGGAGACGCTGCTGGACATCGACGCCCTGTCGAAAGCCGAGGGCAAGGACTGGGTGTTCAAGGGCGCCGACTGCCTGGCGCCGGACGAGACCCGCTGCCTGATCATGCTGTCCGACGGCGGCAAGGACGCGGTGGTCGTGCGCGAGTTCGACCTGACCACGAAACGCTTCGTTGACGGCGGATTCAACCTGCCCGAGGGCAAGCACCGGATCGAATGGCTGGACCGCGACACGCTTCTGGTCGCCACCGACTTCGGCGCGGGAACGATGACGGAGTCGGGCTATCCCTTCATCGTCAAGACGCTGAAGCGCGGCCAGACCCTGGCCCAGGCCACCGAGGTCTATCGTGGCGAACAGTCGGACGGCGGCTATGGCGTCAGCCCCGCCGTCTATCGCGACAGGGACGGCAAGGTGAGCGCCGTCATCATCACCCGCCCGCTGGACACCTTCCGGTCCGAGACGTGGCAGTTGATCGACGGCCGACCATTGCGCCTGGAAATTCCTGCTCGCGTGTCCGTTCATGGCGTGCTGAACGGCAAACTGGTGTTTACGGCCGAAGAAGCGTGGTCGCGTCGAGGCGTCGATCGTAAAGCGGGCGACCTGCTTGCCGTCGGCCTTGATGTGCTGCATCCGCCGACCGTGTCTGGCGATATCGTCATCACCAATGCTTCCGACATGATCTTCCGACCCGAGGCGCGTCAGGCGGTGGCCGAGGTGCGTGTGCTCACTGATCGGGTCGTCGTATCGTATACAGACAGTGTTCGGGGGCGCGCCGCCGTATTTCGGGATCGAGGCGAGTGGGGCTGGCCGCGCACGGATATAGCCATGCCCGACAACCTCGCTGTCAGCTTGGGCGACTCATCCAAGTCGCGCGGCGAGGTGTTCGTCTCGACCCAGGGCTTCCTGGTCCCACCGACGCTCAGCCTGGCCGACGCCAACGCCGCGACCCTGACGACGCTGAAGTCGGCCCCGGCCAAGTTCGACGCCTCGCGCGACGTGACGGAACAGTATGAGGCGATCTCGGCCGACGGGACCAAGATTCCCTATTTCATCACCCATCCGCGCGACATGAAGCTGGACGGGTCGAACCCGACCATCATGCTGGGCTATGGCGGGTTCCAGATCAGCCTGAACCCGGCCTACAAGCCCGAGATGGGCAAGCTGTGGCTGGAGCGAGGCGGGGTCTTCGTCCAGGCCAACATCCGCGGCGGCGGCGAGTTCGGGCCCGACTGGCACCAGGCCGCATTGAAAGAGAACCGCCAGCGCGCCTTCGACGACTTCGCCGCCGTGGCCCGCGATCTGGAGCAGCGCGGCGTCACCAGCCCGCGCCGCCTGGGCATCTATGGCCGGTCGAACGGCGGGGTCCTGACCTCGGTGTCGATCACCCAGCATCCAGAGCTGTTCAATGCGGCGGTGATCGAAAGCCCGCTGATCGACATGCTGCGCTATCCGGACCTGCCCGCCGGCGCCAGCTGGATCGGCGAATACGGCGACCCGCGCCTGCCCGAGGATGCGGCCTTCATCGCGCGCTATTCGGCCTATCAGCAGCTTCGGCCCGATGTTCGCTATCCGCGCGTCTATATCACCACCAACACCCGCGACGACCGCGTCCACCCCGGCCATGCGCGCAAGTTCGCCGCGCGCCTGGGCGACCAGGGGCATGACCACCTCTATTACGAGGACACGGCGGGCGGTCACTCCAACGACGCCGATCCGGTGGCCAACGCCCGGCGCTGGGCGCGGCACTATGTCTATCTGTCGCAACAGCTGATGGACTGAGGCGGGCGGTCGTCGGTTCACGGACTTATGACCGACGCCGTCCGGCGCGGACGCTAAGAACGAGAGCATGAAACGCAAGGCTTGGATGCTGGCGGCGGCGGTGACGGCGTGCGCCTTCGCCTCGGCGGCCGTCACGGCCCAGCCGACGAACGGGCGGGCGTCCCACGCCCCGCGCCGCGTGGCCCAGTCCGCGCCGGCCGCGCCAGTGGTAGTGGAGCTGTTCACCGCCCAGGGCTGCGCCGCCTGTGTCGAGGCCAATGCGGTGGTCGAGCGCGCGGCGGCCGAGCCGGGCGTTGTGGCCCTGACCTATGGCGTCGACTACTGGGACTATCTGGGGTGGAACGACACCTTCGCGCGTCCGAAGTTCGCCGAGCGCCAGCGCGCCTATCGTTCGGCCCTGCGGCTGCGCGGGGTCTCGACCCCCGAAGTGGTGATCGACGGCCGCCGCCAGGTCTCGGGCGCGCGCGGCGCCGAGCTCGAGGCCGCCATCGGCGAGGAGGCCGATCGCCACGTCTGGCCCCCGCAGATCGAGTTCCGCGAGACGGGCGACCGCGTCGGCGTCGGCTCCGGCCGCCTGCCTGTCGGCGGCGCCGAGGTTCTGGCCGTCACCTATACGCCGGGTCCGCAGGTGGTGCAGGTGCGCGCCGGCGAAAACCGGGGCCAGGCCGTGCGGCACGTCAATGTGGTGCGCGACGTGGTCCGTCTCGGCGACTGGCGCGGCCGCCCGGCCCTGTTCGACCTGCCCGCCTCCGCCGAGGGTCAGGGGGTCGTGATCCTGATCCAGGCCAAGGGCGACCGCCGCATCCTGGGCGCCGCCGTTCGGAAATAGACGACCGTCAGGTCTTCGCGATGGTCACGCCGCCGTCCACGCACATCGCCGCCCCCGTCATGAAGCGGGAAGCGTCCGACGCCAGGAACAGGGCGGCCTGGGCGATCTCCTCGGGCGTCGCCAACCGTTTCAAGGCGTGCATGTTCTGGACGAAGGCGACGATCTCGGGCGTGCTGGCGAAGGTTCGACCCGTTTCGGTGTCGACTCCGCCCGGCAAAAGACAGTTGCTGCGCAACCCCTGCGACCCGTGTTCGGCCGCGATCACGCGCGACAGGCCGATCAGCCCGGCCTTGGCGGCGGCATAGGCGCCCATGCCCGGCAGGCCGATGTGATGGCCGACGAAGGTCGAGGTGAAGATCAGCGACCCGCCGCCTCGCTTCAGCAGGGCCGGAATCTGCGCCCGCGCGCCCAGGAACGCCCCCGTCAGGTTGACGTCCACGGTTTCGCGCCACTGATCCAGCGTCAGGTCCGACACCGGCGCATTGACGCCGACCGCCCCGGCGTTGTTCAGGGCGATGTCTAGACCGCCGAAAGCCTGGGTCGCCGTGGCGACCAGCCGGTCCGCCAGGTCGGGATCGCAGACGTCGCCGGCGACCGCCACGGCTTGGCCGCCCTCGCCGCGGATCGTTTCGACCAAGGCCTCCAGCCGATCCTGCCGCCGCGCCGAGACGACGACGGCCGCTCCGGCCTGGGCGAACAGGCGGGCGGCCGCGGCGCCGATGCCGGAACTGGCGCCGGTGACGATGGCGACCTTGTCGATCAGGGTGAACATGAAGACCTCCGTTGAAAACGTGGTCTTCGGCCTAGAGGCCGCGAAGGGCTCGGTCTGGCGGAGTTCGGACGCCCAAATCGCCGAAGATCAGGCTCCGGCCTTTTTCGCAAAGCCCCAGGCGGCGTCGCTGAGGGGGCCGACCTGGGCGGCCATGCTCCTGGCGTGGGCGCTGGCGGCGGTGCCGTCGCGGACCCGACCGGCGATCCCCTGGCAGATGGCGGCCAGACGGAACAGATTATAGGCGTAGAGCCAGTCCAGATTGGCGGGCCGCATGCCGGTTGCGGCGGCGTAGCGGTCCACCGTCTCCTCGACGGAGGGGATGCCCAGCGCCTCCAGATCCGCGCCGGCCAGTCCGTTGCGCAGGCTGGCCGGAATGGCCCAGGCGATCAGCAGATAGGAAAAGTCCGCCATCGGATCGCCCAGGGTCGACAGCTCCCAGTCCAGAACCGCGCGCACCTGGGGCGCGTCCGGCGCCAGGATCATATTGTCCAGGCGGAAGTCGCCGTGGACGATGCGGCTGGGCCCCTCGGGCGGCAGACTGTCGGGCAGGAAGGCGATCAGCCGGTCCATGGCGGCGACGGGCTCGGTCTCCGAGGCGCGATACTGTTTGGTCCAGCGCCCGACCTGGCGCGCGAAATAGTTTCCGGCCTTTCCATAGTCGGCCAGGCCGACAGCGGCGGGATTGAAGGCGTGCAGCCGGGCCAGGGTATCCGTCTGGACCTCATAGATCGCGCGGCGTTCGGCCGGCGTCAGGCCGGGCAGTTTCAGATCCCAGAAGATACGGCCCTCGACCCGATCCATCACATAGAAGATAGAGCCGATAACGTATTCGTCCGTACACAGAGCATAGGGCCGGGCGACCGGAAAACCCTGGGCGTAGAGGGCCGAGACGACCTTGAATTCGCGATCCACGGCATGGGCGCTGGGCAGCAGGACGCCCGGCGGCTTCCGGCGCAGCACATAGGATGCGCCCGGCGTAGTCAGGGCGTAGGTCGGATTGGACTGGCCGCCCTTGAACTGGCTGATGGTCAACGGCCCGGCGTAGCCCTCGACGTGGGCCTTCATCCAGCGATCCAGCGCGGCCTCGTCCAGGCGGTAGCGCGGATCGACTTCGCGCGTGCCGGAAAAGGCCTCTTGAGCGTCTATCGGGGCGTCCAGCTTTGCGTCGGTCATGGGCGGTTCCGTCGTTTCCTTCAGCCGTCCGGCTCTTGCGCCCGGTCCGGCGCGGCGATGATGGCGGCCTTCACCGCCCGACGCCAGCCGGAAAGCAACCGTTCCCGCTCCGCCGCCGCCATGCGGGGTTTCCAGGAGGCCGGCGCCTCGGCCGGGCGGGCCTTAAGATCGTCCAGCAGGCCGACGCCCAGGGCCGCCAGGCGCGCCGCGCCCAGGGCCGTCATTTCCTGGAAGGCCGGACGCTCCACCTCCACCTCGCAGATGTCGGCGACGAACTGCATGGCGAAGCTGTTGGCGGTCACGCCGCCGTCCACCTTCAGGGTCTTCAGGGGCGGGGCGCCGTCGGCGGCCAGGGCGTCCAGAAGATCCCGCGTCTGATAGGCCAGGGCCTCCAGCGCCGCGCGGACGAAATGGGCCGGACCGGAATCGCGGGTCAGGCCGACGACTGTTCCGCGCGCCTCGGGCTCCCACCACGGCGCGCCCAGACCGGTGAAGCCGGGCACCAGATAGACGCCGCCGTTGTCCGGCAACCCTTGCGCCATCGCTTCGGACTGGCGGGATTCCGAGATCATCCCGGCGCCGTCGCGCAGCCATTGGATGGCCGAACCGGCCGAGAAGATCGACCCCTCCAGCGCATAGGCCGTCCGCCCCTCGGCCTGATAGGCCAGGGTGCCCAACAGGCGCCGGGTCGAGGCGACGGGGGCGGCCCCGACATTGGCCACCAGAAAGGCGCCGGTTCCATAGGTGATCTTGGCGTCGCCCGGGTTCAGGGCCCCGTGACCGACCAGCGCCGCCTGCTGGTCGCCGGCCGATCCGGCGATGGGCAGGGCGCGGCCGAACAGGGCGGGATCGGTCTGGCCCATCATCCCCGCGCAGGGTCGGATCTCGGGCAGGGCGGCGCGCGGCACGTCGAACAGTGCGCACAGGTCGTCGCGCCACTCGACGGTCTCAAGGTCCATCAGGGCGGTGCGCGAGGCGTTGGAGGCGTCGGTGACATGACTTTCGCCCCCCGTCAGCTTCCAGATCAGCCAGCTGTCGATCGTGCCCAGCCGAACCTCGCCTTTCGCCGCCCGTTCCCTCGCCCCGGGCACGGCGTCCAGCAGCCAGGCGAACTTCGTCGCGGAGAAGTAGGGGTCGAGGATCAGGCCGGTCGCCGCCTGGACCGCCGGCTCATGCCCCTCGGCGATCAGCCGGGTGGTCAGGTCGGCCGTGCGTCGATCCTGCCAGACGATGGCGCGGTGCAGGGGCGCGCCCGTCGCCGCGTCCCATAGAATGGCGGTCTCGCGCTGGTTGGTCAGGCCGACGGCGGCGAAGCGGGCGACCCCGCCGGCCTTGCGCACCACCTCGCGGCAGGTCTGGAGGGTGGCGGCCCAGATTTCGGCGGCGTCATGTTCGACCCAGCCCGAGCGGGGAAAGTGCTGGCTCAACTCGATCTGGCTGACCGCCACCGGGGTCAAACCCTGGTCGCGTGTCTCGAAGGCGATGGCGCGGGTCGAGGTCGTGCCCTGGTCGATGGCGAGGATCAGGCTCATGCGTTTGCGCTCCCGGTCGGTGATCGACGTCTTGGGCGTCGTGTGCGGTTCAGGCTAAGGGGAGCATATGACGAACCGCCTGCCCAGCTACGAAGGCGTCCTGGACGCCGCCCGCCAGATCGAAGGCGTCGCCGTGCGTACGCCATTGTTGGAAAGTCCCGCCCTGAACGCCGTCGTGGGTGGTCGGGTGCTGATGAAGGCCGAGACCCTGCAGCGCGCCGGGGCGTTCAAGTTTCGCGGGGCCTACAACCGGATCAGCCGCCTGAACGCCGAGGAGCGGCGGCGCGGCGTGGTCGCCTTCTCCTCCGGCAATCATGCGCAAGGGGTGGCCGCCGCCGCCGCCCTGGCGGGGACGCCGGCGATCATCGTCATGCCGTCGGACTCGCCTCGGGTGAAGGTGGAAGGGGTGATCGGCTTCGGCGGAGAGGTGCGGACCTACGACCGATGGATCGAGAGCCGCGAGGCCATCGGCGCGGCCATCGCCGCCGAGCGCGGGGCGATCCTGGTGCCGCCGTTCGACGATCCCTTCGTCATCGAGGGGCAGGGGACGGCGGCGCTGGAGATGCTGGACCAGGCCGATGCGCCGTTTGATCAGCTGTTGTGCGGCGCCTCGGGCGGGGGGCTGCTCGCCGGGATCAATCTGGTTCTGGCCGAACGGTCGCCCGACACCCAGGTGTTTGTGGTGGAGCCCGAGGCGTTCGACGATACGGCGCGGTCCCTGGCGGCCGGAGAACGGGTCGGCCATCCGCAAGGCCCGCCCTCGATCTGCGACGCCCTGATGGCGCCCATGCCCGGCGAACTGACCTGGCCGATCAACCGGCGTCTGGCCGGAGCCCTGACCGTGTCGGACGCCGAGGCGGCCGAGGCCATGCGCTTCGCCTTCCGACATCTGAAGCTGGTGATCGAGCCGGGCGGAGCCGTGTCCCTGGCGGCCCTGCTTTCAGGCAAGGCGAAGGCGCGCGATCGAGTGACGGGGATCGTCCTGTCCGGCGGCAATGTCGATCCCGCCCTCTATGCCGAAATCATCGAAGGGCGTTTCGAGGGATAGGGCTTTTCATCCTGCCGTCTCTCGGACAAGCTCGCTTCTAACAGAACCGGGAGGACGGGATGACGGCGGTCGACGCGCTACAGGGATTGATCGGCCAGGAGGTCGGCGTCTCCCGATGGATCGAAGTGAGCCAGGCCCGGATCGACGCCTTCGCCGACTGCACCGAGGACCATCAGTTCATACATGTGGACCCCGAGGCCGCCAGGGCCACGCCCTTCGGCGGCACGATCGCCCACGGCTTTCTGACCCTCAGCCTGGCTTCGGCCATGAGCTACGACGCCGTCCGGCCGCTGGACGGCGTGGTGATGGGCGTCAACTACGGTTTCGACAAGCTGCGCTTCCTGGCGCCGGTGCCCGCCGGTTCGCGCATCCGCGGCCGGTTCAGGCTGCTGGCCGCTGACGACAAGGGCCAGGGCCGCTGGCTGCTCAAACACGAACTGACTGTCGAGATCGAAGGCGGCGACAAACCGGCCCTCATCGCAGAATGGCTGGGCATGCAGATGATCGCCGTCTAACTATCGGTTGTCGTTCCAACGACCGTTCCGATTGCGTCTTCGGCGAGTTGGAATTGGGTCGTGCGGCAAATTCACCTGTATCATCAAGGTCACGGTGTAGGTTGCAGCGCCGAAGAGCGCCACGTTTCCGCCTCGACCTTCATAGGCAACGCTGATAAGACCCGATCTAGGCGGTGGAATCCGCCCCACATCAACAGGCGGAGGGCTAACCCCCATGCGTATGAAGACTATCGTGCTGGCCTCCAGCGCAGCGGCCGCCTTGGCCCTGTCGGCTGGCGCGGCGTCGGCGGAACCGAACGGCTGGTACGGCGCGATTGACTTAAACTATCAGTGGATCGACAAGATCAACGCCGAGTCGTCGACGACGGGCGCGAACTGGAACTATGAAGTGAACAACGGCTGGGCCGCCTTTGCGCGCCTGGGCTATCGCTTCAACCCGAACTGGCGCGTCGAACTGGAAGGCGGCTACCGCTCGGGCGACATCGGCCCGTGCGCGCCGTTTCCGGCACGCAGGGCCTGTGCAACCTGACGCCTACCACCGGCCCTTGCTATTCGCCGGAAGGCGACATCGAGTCGATGACGCTGATGGCCAATGTCATCTACGACTTCGGCTATGAAGCCTGGGGCATCCGTCCGTTCGTCGGCCTGGGCGCCGGCGTGAACCACGTCAAGACCGACACGGTTGGCAACCTGCGCGCCAACCGCGGTGCGACCTTCACCGCCGACGACAGCTCGACCAAGTTCGCCGCCCAGGCGATCGCCGGTCTGGCCTGGGCCATCGGGGACCGCGCCAACATCGACCTGACCTACCGCTATCTGACGGGCGACGCCTCGTGGGATTCGACCACGGTCGGCACGGGTCCGGGCGCCACCAACTTCGGCACCTGGGACGGCGATTACGACCAGTCGCACACCGTGACCCTGGGTCTGCGCTACAGCTTCGGCGCCGAAGACGCGCCGCCGCCGCCGCCTCCGCCCCCGCCGCCTCCGCCCCCGCCCCCGCCGCCGCCCCCGCCGCCCCCGCCGGTGGTGCAGAAGTTTACCGCGCGTCAGTTCGTGGTCTACTTCGACTGGGATCGCTCGGACCTGACGGCTGAAGCCCGTTCGGTGGTGACGCAGGCCGCCAACTACGCCAAGTCGGGCGCTCCGACCCGCGTTCTGGTCGTCGGCTACACCGACACCTCGGGTTCGGCCGCCTATAACCTGGGTCTGTCCAACCGTCGTTCGCGCACCGTCGCGGACGCCCTGGTGGCTCAAGGCGTCAACGGCGGCGTGATCGCCCTGGACGGCAAGGGCGAGACCAACCTGGCCAAGCCCACCGCCGACGGCGTGCGCGAACCGCTCAACCGTCGCGCGACCATCGACATCAACTTCTAAGACTAAGCGAAACCCGGCCCGGAGCAAAACTCCGGGCCGGAAATCGCAAAGGTCGGACGAAGCTCGTCGCAAGATCAACCGCCGCTTCCGATCCGGAGGCGGCGGTTTTTCCATGGGTGAAAATGGTCTGGGTCAGCCGTCGTGAGGCGGCGAAGCGGACGAGGCGTCAACCCCGACCGAGGCGGTGTTTCGACGCAGAAGCGCCTCGCCGGCGCCGATCACCACCACGGCGGTCAGGGTAGCGCAGACGATGGCGACGCCTGCCAGCTTCAAACCGTCGGTGAATTCACGGTGTTCCGGCGTCATGGCCCGTTCGTCCTGCCGCTGCTCTCTGTCTCTGTTTCGGCACAACCACGACCGATTTGCGGATGCAAGTCACGGAACGGTGTGCGTCGGGCCCAACACGTTCTGGCGCGTCCCTGGGGCCCTGACGCGCGCCCATGCGGAAAGCTCGACTGACGCTTAGTGCAAGAAAAAAGGGCGACGCAGCGCGTCGCCCTTCCTGTGGATTTACAAGATCGGATCCGATCAGCCGCGGAACGGCCGGATCAGGATTTCGACCCGCCGGTTCATGGCGCGGCCTTCCGGCGTGGCGTTGGAGGCCACCGGGTTCTGCGAGCTCATGCCGGCCACATAGATGCGTTGGGCGATGACGCCGCGACGCACCAGCTCGGAGGCCACGCTGCTGGCCCGACGTTCGGACAGCGGCTGGTTGATGGCGTCGCCGCCGCTTGAATCCGTATAGCCCAGCACGTCGATGGTGGACTGGTCATACTGCTGCAGCACCTGGGCCACATCGTCCAGAACCGGCATGAAGCGGGCGTCGATGGAGGACTGGTTGGTGGCGAAGGTGACATCCGAAGGCATGCGCAGGACCAGATTGTCGCCCTGGCGCGCCACGCCGACGCCGCTGCCCGACAGTTGGGATTCCAGCGCCCGCTGCTGGTTATCCATGTAGCGGCCGACGGCGGCGCCGCCCAGGGCGCCGATACCCGCGCCGATCAAGGCGTTCTTGCGACCCTGTTCGCCGTTGGAAGTATTGGTCAGATAGCCCAGCAGGGCGCCGCCGACCGCGCCGGCGATGGCGCCCGTGCCGGTGTTGTTGCGCTGAGGCGCGGAGCGATAGGGGTCGGTGGTGGTGCAGGCGGCGGCGCCCAGCAGGGCGGCGATGGAGACGCCGGCGACAATAATCTTGGCGCGCATGAGGAGATCCTTCTCGGTTTATCGGTCTGGCGCAGAAACGCGGCCCTACTGTCTAGGTTCCAAGCTGTACCGTTGCTGAACAAGGCCGTGACCTGACATCGACGGGGAAAGGGCGTATGGGAACCGCCGCACCCGATCAGAACGAGGACGACGCCGTGAGCGCGACCCAGACAGAAACCCCCGCAGGCCGCGCCATCGTCCCCGTGTCGATGAGCCTGTACGACACCGACTTCCAGGCCTTCAGCGACGCCCTGGGGGCCTCCTTCGCGCGCTACGGTTTCGCCGTCGTCGCCGATCACGGCCTGGACGAGACGCGCATCGCCGCGGCCCTCGACGACGCCAAGGCCTTCTTCGCCCTGCCCGAAGACGTCAAGCGTCAGTACCATCAGCCCGGCACGGGCGGCGCGCGCGGCCTGACGCCCTTCGGCGTCGAGGCGGCCAAGGGCGCCGCGACCGTGGACCTGAAGGAATTCTGGCACGTCGGCCGGGAACTGCCGGACGGCCATCCCTATCGCCAATATATGCGCGACAACGTCTGGCCGACCGAGGTCGAAGGGTTCCGCGAGCATCTGTACGGCATGTTCGAGGATCTGGACCGGCTGGGCGCGCGGGTGTTGCGCGCGATCGCCCGTTATCTGAAGCTGGGCGACGACTTTTTCGAGGACAAGGTCCAGCTGGGCAACAGCGTGCTGCGCATGCTGCACTATCCGCCGGTGCCGGCCGACGCGCCGGGTGTGCGGGCCGGGGCGCACGAGGACATCAATGTGATCACCCTGCTGCTCGGGGCCGAAGAAGCCGGGCTGCAGCTGCTGGATCGGGACGGCCAATGGCTGGACATCGCCCCGCCGCCGGGCGCACTGGTGGTCAATATCGGCGACATGCTGCAGCGGCTGACCAACCACGTCCTGCCGTCGACGACCCATCGCGTGGTCAATCCGGCGCCCGAGCGTCGCGGCTTCGCCCGCTATTCGACGCCCTTCTTCCTGCACTTCAATCCGGACTTCCCGATCGAGACCCTGCCCAGCACGATCACGCCGGACAATCCGGACCGATACGTCGGCAAGACCATTCTGGCCGAGGACTATCTGACGGAACGGCTGCGCGAGATCCGGCTGCTCTGAGCGTCAGCGGGAAATCCGCAGCCGGGTGATGTCGCGGCCGATGGCCTGGAAGGCCTCGCTGAGATCCGATGTTGAGGTGGGCAGATAGGCGTAGGCCGGCGATGTGGCGCAGGTTTTCATCAGGTCGGCGGCGTTGCCTTCCGACGCCACCTGGAAACCGACCGTATAGACAATGACGCCCTGAGCCTTCATCGCCGCGCACAACCGCTCGCTTTGGGTGAAGGAGTCGCCGTTTGTGGCGTTCTGGTTGATGTGGTCGCTATCGTTTCCGGACCCGCTTCCGGCGTCTTTGGCGATCACGCCGCTGCTGTAGGGCGTGTTGAACTCACCGTCCGTCATCAGGATGACCGCCTTCAACGTCTTTCTGGTGTTGTAGGCGGCCGGCGCCGAAGAACCCCACATGGCGGCGAAGTTCGGAGAGACGGAATACCAGCCCCAGGCCGCGCCGATCTGTCCGGCGGTGGACCCGCCTGCCGAAAGGCTGCTGATCAACGATTTCAGGTCCGTCTTGCTGCTGGACAAGGGCAGGATCGTGCTGGCGGGGCAACCGTTGTTCGACGCAGGATAGCTGAAACTGACTTTCGCGACCGTAGGACTGGCGTCGCTGTAGGCCTCGGCGCCGGTGCGTTCGCTGACGCAAGTGCTGTTCGCCAGCCATTGAAGGCTTCCGGCCGCGCTGACGAATACGCGCCACTGGCACCCGTAGTGGCCGCAATAGGCGCTTCCGCCGCCGGTGTAGGTCTGTGATCCGACCGTTTCCAGCAGGAAGGTGTTGGACGTCAGATTGGTGGTCTGAAAGCCCTTGCTGTTCAGGTTCGTCATTCCGCCGATCCCGCTGAGATAGACGGTTCCGCCGGACGCAAGAAGGCCGTGATTGGCCGACGTAACCGTGGGCTTGCAGTCGGTCCGCGCGCATTTGGCGACATAGGGGGTTGAACTGGATGTGTTGAGCGAGCTCCAGTTCCGACTGTCGATATTCGTGTTGTTGGCCGCGTTCTTCAGCGTGAACGTCTTGGACGACGGCACGGAACCGACCGTATAGACCACGCCGTTCAGGCCGGTCATGCCGCTGACGTTCCAGAAAGCCACCTTGTCGCCGACGGCGAAGCCGTGGTTGGCGGAGGTGGTGATGGCGGTCGGCGTGGCCTTGGTCGCCGCCGTCACGGTCTGCACCGAGCCGGTGTACCAGGTGATGTTGGTGATGGACGTTGCAGCGGTCGGCGTCCCTCGAGCCGTCGTCGCATAGGCGGACCCCAGGTTCACGCCCATCGAGTATGGCACGATCGACATTTTCGAATAGTAGGGCGACTGCTGGTCCTGAACGACGATGTCGACCAGTTCCTTGGCGGCGTCTTTCAGGGACTTGAGCTTGGCGGTGGTCATCGACCCGGTGATGTCCAGGACCAGGGCCACTTCGATGTCCTTGGACGAGCGGTTGACCTCGGAATGGGCGCTCAGCGGGACGGTGTCGTCCAGAAGCTTGCCATAGGGCGGCAGGACGATGTTGGCGACCAGGGTTTTCACGCGAACCTTGAGGTCGGCGACGACGATCTGATCGTCGGTCAGGGCGATGGTGAAGTCAGAATCCTGAAGCGGTTCGACATCGGAGTTGCGCAGGTTGGCGTTCAACGCCACCAGGGCCACCCGCTTCAGATCGGCGGGCTCGGTGTAGGTCGAACGCGCGGCGGCCAGGGCGGCGGCGTCCAGTGCATCCTGCATTCGCGCCTTGACCGTGGTGATGCGGTTGATGTCGATCCCGCCGAAGGTGAGCATGAGCAGCAGCGGCATGGCGAAGGCGAACATCATCACCACATTGCCGCGCCGGTCCGAGCCCAGGCGGGCTGCAAGCCCGCACAGCCGCCGGAAGGTCGAACCGATCAGTCGTTGCGCCGTCGCCATGGTCATCCTCGAACAGGCGAAGACCGCCCGCGTGACGACAGTCTGCCGTCACACGGTTAAGGGAAGCCTCAAGCGTCGCGGTTAATCCGCGTTAGGCGGTCGAACGCCCGGTCAAGCGGCGGACCAGCCGCACCGATGGCCGCGGTTCTGCACGGTCAGCCAGGCGTTCAGCGGGGCGAAATAGTCCGCCACCGCCGAGGCGTCGTTGGTCGTTTCGCCGGTGAAGGCCTGCATCGCCTCGGGCCAGGGGCGGGACTGACCCATCTGCAGCATGGCGTTGAAGCGGGCGCCGACTTCCTTGTTGCCATAGACCGAGCAGCGGTGCAGCGGCCCGGTCCAGCCGGCCTGGCGGCAGGCCGCGCGCTGGAACTGGAACTGGTAGATATGGGCCAAGAAGTAGCGGGTGTAGGGGGTGTTGCCCGGCACATGGTATTTGGCGCCGGGGTCGAAGGCTCCGGCCGGGCGCGGGCCGGGCGGGATCAGACCCTGGTACTTCAGCATGTCGGCGGTCCAGGCGGCGTTGTACTGGTCCGGCGTGGTCGCGCCCGAGAAGACGTCCCAGCGCCAGCGGTCCACCATCAGGCCGAAGGGCAGGAAGGCGATCTTGTCCAGCGCCATCTTCAGCAGGAAGGGAATGTCCTCCTCGGCGCCCGGCGTGGTCTTCAACAGGCCGATCTGGTTCAGATAGGTGGGCGTCAGGGCCGACAGGCCGACGAAGTCGCCGATGGCCTCGTGGAAGCCGTCGTTGGCCCCGTTGCGGAACAGCATCGGCTGGTTCTTGTAGGCCCGCTGATAGTAGTTGTGACCCAGTTCGTGGTGGACGGTGTAAAAGTCGTCGCCATTGACGTTGGTGCACATCTTGATGCGGATGTCGTCGAGATTGTCCAGGTCCCAGGCCGAGGCGTGGCAGACCACCTCGCGGTCGCGCGGGCGGACGATCTGGCTGCGTTCCCAGAAGGTCTGGGGCAGGGGATCGAGACCCAGCGAGACGTAGAAACCCTCGCCGGTCCTGACCATCTTCACGGGGTCGTAGTCGGCGGCCTTGAGCAACTCCGTCAGGTCATAGCTGGAGCCGGCGCCGCCGGTCGGGGCGACCACGTCGTAGATATTGCCCCACTGCTGCGACCACATATTGCCCAGCAGATCGGCGCGGATCGGACCGTGGTCGGGCTGGACCGCGTCGCCGTATTTGGCGTTCAGCCGCGCCCTGACGTAGCAGTGGAGGTTCTCGTAGAAGGGCCGGACCTGTTCCCACAGACGGTCGGTCTCGGCGGCGAAGGCGTCGGCCGGCATGTCGTAGCCCGAGCGCCACAGGGCGCCGGTGTCGGCGAAACCCAGTTCGCGCGAGCCCTCGTTGGCGATCTCGACCATGCGGGCGTAGTCGTCGCGCATGACCGGCGAAATGGTGCGCCAGCCCTCGTACAGGGCCTTGGTCTCGTTCGGATCGCGGCTGTCGGCCAGGATCAGCGAGGCCTCGTCCAGCGTGATCTGGCGACCCTTGAAATCGAACTTGCCGGTCGAATAGGTCGAGTCCAGTCGGGTGGTGATCTGCGACAGTTCCTCGGCGGCGCCGGGCCGGTTGGGCGCGGGCAGGACCAGGCCCAGGCGCAGAAGGTCCAGCTTGCGCCGCACCACCGGGTCGACCTGGACGTCGTTGAACCGGGCGGCCTGGTTGGCGAACTTGACCTGAAGCTCGGTCGCCTCGGCGTTGGCGCGCGATTCCAGCCACATGGTGTCGAAGGTGATGTTGGTGGCGCGCGCCCATTGGATACGGGCGACGTATTCGCTGACCTGGGCTAACTTCGCCTCGGCGTCGGCGACGAAGGCGGTCGCGCCCTGGGCGGTGATCGGATAGTCGGCCTCGGCGGCGGACGCGGCGGGCCTGGAGGCTTCGGCCTTCTGGTCGGCAGGGGCGCTGGTGCTGGCGCAGCCGGCGGTGAAGGCGAGGACGCAGACCGCAGCGGCGGCCATCAACTGACGCTTCATCATGGATCTCCTGAACAGCCGGCGCAGGAGAGGTCAGCCGCCGTCCGTCGTCAAGCGTTCCGACCCAGGACGCAGGCGTCCAGTCCCTGGTCGCGCACCGTTCCCATGGCCGCCTGGATGCGGCCGGCGCGGCGCCGGACATAGGGGCCGGGATCGGCGGCCTGATACCGGCGCGGGGAGGGCAGGATGGCGGCCAGGCGCGCCGCCTCGGCCCGGGTCAGGGACCGGGCGTCCTTGCCGAACCAATGCTGCGAAGCGGCCTGGGCGCCATAGACGCCGGGCGCCCATTCCACCACGTTCAGATAGACCTCCATGATCCGGCGCTTGCCCCAGACCGTCTCGATCAGGACGGTGTAGCCGGCCTCCAGCCCTTTCCGGACCCAGTCGCGCGAGGGCCAAAGAAAGACGTTCTTGGCCGTCTGCTGGCTGATGGTGGAGCCGCCGCGCAGGCGGCCGCCGTCGGCGTTATGGTCCAGCGCCTTCTCAATGGCCGTCATGTCGAAGCCGCGATGGGCGCAGAAGCGCGCGTCCTCGGCGGCGATGGCGGCGTCCACCAGATGGGGCGAGATGGCGTTCAGGCCGCGCCAGCGGTAATCCAGCCCCTCGCCGCGCACGGCCTGCTGCACCATCAGGATGGTCGGCGTCGGCGGCACGATGGCGAACAGCAGAACCCCGCCGATGGGCACGCCCACGATAAGCAACAGCAGGGCCAGCCAGACCCGGCGCCAGCGCGACTTGCCCGAACGCGCCATGGGCTAGAGGACCGTGACGCCGGCGCCGCCGTCCTCGTCGGCCCAGGCGACCTTGTCGGCCTCGGGGTTGAGGGCCAGGGCGACGATGGCCGCGCCCTTGTCGGACTTGACGAAGTTCAACCCCTGGCCCGCCGGGTGGGCGATCCAGACCCGGCCGTCACCCAGGCCCGCCGCCACCAGCGGTTGGTCGGGCCGGGCGGCGACGAGGTTGACCAGGGTGGTGTCGTCATAGCCGATCTCGGTCGCCTCGCGTCCCATGGGACCGTTCGATCCGACGAAGGGCCACAGCACCGCCCCTTGCGCCCCCGAGGTGGCCAGGATCTGGCCGTTCGCCAGGAAGGCCAGGGAGCGCACCTTGGACGGATAGCCGCCCATGCGCAGGTTCTTGGCGTCCTTCAGCCGCCAGCCGTGCAGCTGGTTGTCCTGCATGGTGGTGACGACGAAGGCGCCGTCGGGCGAAAAGGCGACGCCGGTGTGCGACCCGGCCCAGGCCAGCCTGGTCGGCTGCTGCTTTTCGATCCGGGCGTACCACAGGGCCGCCCCGCCATAGGTGGAGGCGGCGATGCGCCGGCCCTTGGGATCGAAGGCGACGCCGGAGACGGTGCGCTCATGCTGGAAATCGCGGCGGAAGCCGACGTCGGCGGCGTCGATCACCGACAGGGTGCGGCCCCAGGAAAAGGCGATCAGGCCCGTGGCCGACGCCGCGTCGATGGCGTCGATCCACTGGTTCCTGGCCGTCGCCAGAACGACCGGACCCTCGTCGCGCCGGCTCCAGACGACCTTGCCGTCGTCGCCGCCGGTGACGACGCCCTGGCCCGAGGGGTGGACGCAGGCGCACAGGACGGCGCCGTCGTGCGCCTGGACCCGCGTGCGGTCCTCGAATCGGACCGAGCCGTCGCCCAGGGCGAAGATCGCGCCGGACGCGTCGAACAGGGCGGCGGTGATCTGGGCGTCGAAATCGAAATTCATGGCGCAGGCGTTAGCCGGTTGTAGCGATCATGCCTATACCCGATGCCTCATCGGTGCGGATCAGGATGCGGTCTATCCAAAAGGTCAGGCAAGCGCGTTCGGGCCCTATGACGGCTTCGCACCAATACTCGTCATCCCAAACCACTAGACTGCCATCAGTCGTTCCAGACAGGATCAACTCACCTGTTTCGCTTCGTTCGACGGACAGAACGGACCATCGCATAGAGGTCGAAAGCCCTTCGACGACAAAGAAGCCTTCCCAATCATCAATCGGTTCAAAACGCAGCGTGTAGGCTCCTTGGGAGCCTGAGGCTTCAAGCTGAAATGGCTTTGGACATTTTGCCCTCGTCCTCATTTCGCACAAAGTCTCAGACCGGATCGGTCGGCTTGGGCTCCACCGGCGCGGGCGCGGCCTGGGCGGCGGCGGGCTCTTCCGGCAGGGGGATGAACTCCAGGTCGTCCTCGCTGGGCAGGGCCATGCGGCCGGCCTTCCAGTCGGCCTTGGCCTGGTCCAGCCGCGCCTGGCTGGAGGAGACGAAGTTCCACCAGATCAGCCGCTCGCCCACCGGCTCCCCGCCCAGCACCATGACGGTGGCCTGGGTCAGGGCCTTGACGGTCGGCTCGGCGCCGGGCTCCAGCACGATCATCTGGCCTTCGTGGAAGGTGCGGTCGCCGACCTCGATGGAGCCCTTGGCGACGAACAGGGCGCGCTCGCTCATCTCGCGCGCGGCGGGCGGGGCGGTGCGCACGCCTGGCTGCAGCTCCCAATGGACATAGAACAGGGGCGAGGAGACCGGGGCCGCCGCCTTGGCGCCGTAGGCTTCGCCCGCCACCAGTCGGGCGAACAGGCCGCCGTTCTCATATGTCGGCTGGGCGTCCTCGCCCAGGTGATGGAAGGACGGCTCGACCTCCTCGGCCTCGGTCGGCAGGGCGACCCAGGCCTGCATGCCGTGCATCGGCCCGCCCTGGCTCTTCTTGAGGGGATCGGTGCGTTCGGAATGGACGATGCCGCGCCCGGCGGTCATCCAGTTCACCTCGCCCGGACGGATCGCCTGATTATAGCCGAGGTTGTCATGGTGCATGATCTCGCCCTCGAACAGATAGGTCAGGGTCGACAGGCCGATGTGCGGGTGGGGCCGCACATCGACGGCCGTGGCGCCGGGCGCGAACTCGGCCGGTCCCATCTGGTCCAGGAAGATGAACGGCCCCACCATCCGCCGCGCGTGGAAGGGCAGGACGCGCCCGACCTCGAACCCGCCAAGGTCCTTGCGGCGCGCGTCGATCACCAGTTCGATCATGGTCGTGGTCCTCTGGCGGAACGGCCCGCCTGAGCGACGTTATCCGACGTGAGGCGTGACGATGCCAAGGGGCAGGGCGGTCACATTCTTCACGCCGCGGGTGACGATATGGCTCTCGCAGTCGGACACCAGGCCCAGGGCCAGCAGCTTCTCGCGCAGGAAGCGGTCGAAGGCATGCATGTCGGAGGTGATGATGCGCAGCACATAGTCCTCGCGCCCCGTGATGGTGGCGCACTGGACGACCTCGGACCATCCGGCCACGGCCTTGTCGAAAATCTCGAGATTCTCGGACGACGGCAGGGTCAGTTTGACGATGGCGTAGACCTCGAAATCCAGGCCCAGGAGTTGCGCGTTCAGCAGGGTGACGCGCTTGGTGATCAGGCCGGAATCCTCCAGCCGCTTGATCCGGCGCCAGCAGGGCGAGGCCGACAGCCCGACCCGATCCGCGACTTCCGCGACCGACAATCCGGCGTCTTGTTGAAGGATATCCAGGATCCGGGCGTCGATGGGATCGAGTTCGTCCGCCAATGCGTTTCTCCGATTATGGTTATGGCGAAATAAAATACCCGAAATCGGGAATATGCAAGGTCAAATTGAGCGAGCGCCTGCTGGAGCGCCGTGTTATCACACGGTCAGAGGAAGCACGGACGGACTCCGAAAGGAACAGGGACGCCCGCATGAACGATAAAAACATGAAAAAGAACAGCCAGCCGTTGTCCTTGCATGTACCCGAACCCTCCGGGCGGCCGGGGGATGCGCCGGACTTCAGCCATCTGAAGCTGGACGCCGCCGGGGCCGTCGAACGCCCCGAAGTCGGGTCCACGCCCTATGAGATGCGTGACCTGGCCTTCCGCCTGATTCGCGTATTGGACGACGAGGGCCAGGCGGTCGGTCCGTGGAACCCGCGTCTGGACCCCGAGACCCTGCGTCGCGGCCTGAAGGCCATGATCCTGACGCGCGCCTTCGACGACCGGATGCACCGCGCCCACCGCCAGGGCAAGACCAGCTTCTATATGAAATGCACCGGCGAAGAAGCCATCGCGGTCGCGCAGGGGATGCTGCTCAGCCGCGAGGACATGGGCTTTCCCACCTATCGCCAGCAGGGGCTGCTGATCGCGCGCGGCTATCCGCTGGTCGATATGATGAACCAGATCTATTCGAACGCGGCCGACCCGATCAAAGGCCGCCAGTTGCCGATCATGTATTCGGCCAAGGACTATGGCTTCTTCACCATCTCGGGCAATCTGGGCACCCAGGTGCCGCAGGCGGTCGGTTGGGCCATGGCCAGCGCCTACAAGGGCGACGACAAGATCGCCGTCAGCTGGATCGGCGACGGCGCCACGGCCGAAGGCGACTTCCACAACGCCCTGACCTTCGCCAGCGTCTATCGCGCCCCGGTGATCCTGAACGTGGTCAACAATCAGTGGGCCATCTCGTCCTTCATGGGCATCGCGGGCGGGCTTGAGACCACCTTCGCCTCCAAGGCCATCGGCTATGGCCTGCCGGCCCTGCGGGTGGACGGCAACGACTTCCTGGCGGTCTGGGCCGCGACCCAGTGGGCCGAGGAACGCGCGCGGTCGAACCAGGGCGCGACGGTGATCGAGCTGTTCACCTATCGCGGCGCCCCGCACTCGACCTCCGACGACCCCAGCCGCTATCGCCCCGGCGACGAGCACGAGAAATGGCCGCTGGGCGATCCGCTGGAGCGTCTGCGCCAGCACCTGACCGTGATCGGCGAGTGGGACGACGAGCGTCACGCGGCCGCGCTGAAGGAGGCCGTCGAACAGGTTCGCGCCGCCGGCAAGGAAGCCGAGGCCATTGGCACGCTCGGTCAATCGCGCCCCAGCGTGAAGACGATGTTCGAAGAGGTCTATGCGACCGAGGACTGGCGGCTGGTCGAACAGCGCCGCGAAGTGGGGGTCTGATCATGGCTGAGCAAACCACCTTCACCGAGGCCGACCGCAACGACGGCGTCGAGCCCGACATGGTCGATCAGAACGCCGCGCCCGCCTCCCAGGCGTCCGGCGCCGGTATCGTGCCGATGAACATGATCCAGGCCCTGAACTCGGCCATCGACGTCAAGATGGCCGAGGACCCCAACGTCCTGTCGTTCGGCGAGGACGCGGGCTATTTCGGCGGCGTCTTCCGCGTCACCGACAAGCTGCAGCAGAAGCACGGCCTGACCCGCAGCTTCGACGCCCCGATCAGCGAATGCGGCATCGTCGCCGCCGCCATCGGCATGGGCGCCTATGGCCTGCGCCCGGTCGTGGAGATCCAGTTCGCCGACTACATCTATCCGGCCTATGACCAGATCGTCTCCGAGGCGGCCAAGATGCGCTATCGCTCGGGCGGTCAGTTCACCGCGCCCATCACGATCCGCAGCCCCTATGGCGGCGGCATCTTCGGCGGCCAGACCCACAGCCAGTCGCCGGAAAGCCTGTTCACCCATATCGCGGGCCTGAAGGTCGTCATTCCGTCCAACCCCTATGACGCCAAGGGCCTGTTGACCGCCGCCATCGAGGACGACGATCCTGTCGTCTTCTTCGAGCCGAAACGCCTCTACAACGGCCCGTTCGACGGCTGGCACGAAAAGCCGGTCTCGCCGTGGAAGACGCAGGATCTGGCCCAGGTCCCGACGGCCAAATACGTCGAACCCATCGGCAAGGCGCGCGTCATGCGCGAGGGGAACGACGTCACCATCCTGGCCTATGGCACCATGGTCTGGGTCGCGTTGGCGGGCGCCGAACACGCGGGCGTGGACGCCGAGGTCATCGACCTGCGCACCCTGGTTCCGCTGGACATCGAGACCATCGAGGCCTCGGTCAAGAAGACCGGCCGCTGCGTCATCGTGCATGAGGCGCCCAAGACCTCGGGCTTCGGCGGCGAGCTGTCGGCCCTGGTGCAGGAGCGCTGTTTCTATCACCTGGAGGCGCCCGTCGCGCGCGTGACGGGCTGGGATACCCCCTATCCCCATGCTTTCGAATGGGAATATTTCCCCGGACCGCAACGGGTCGCAGACGCCTTGAAGAGCGTCATGACGGGAGGTCGCTGAGATGGGTCGTTTCGTCTTCAAACTGCCCGACGTGGGCGAAGGCACCGCCGAGGCCGAACTGGTCGCCTGGCACGTCAAGGTCGGCGATGTGGTCGCCGAGGACCAGATCGTCGCCGACGTCATGACCGACAAGGCCACGGTCGAGATCACCGCCCCGGTGTCCGGCACAGTCACGGCCCTGCACGGCGAACCCGGCGCCATGGTCCCCGTGCGCGGCCCCCTGGTGGAGTTCGAGGTCGAGGGCGCGGGCAATGCGGATGACGCCCCGGCGCCTGCCGCCGTCGCCAAGCCGGACCCTGCGCCTGTGGTCGCCGATGCGCCGAAGGTCGAGAGCCCGCCTGCCGCCCCTGTCGAAGCGCCGACGTCCGGCAACTACGTCTTCAAACTGCCCGACGTGGGCGAGGGCACGGCCGAGGCCGAGCTGGTCGGCTGGCACGTCAAGGTCGGGGATGCGGTCGAGGAGGACCAGATCCTGGCCGACGTCATGACCGACAAGGCCACCGTCGAAATCACCTCGCCGGTCGCCGGAACGGTCGTCGCCCTGTATGGCGAGGCGGGCAAGGCCGTGCCCGTCGGCGGCCCGCTGGTGGCCTTCGATGTCGAGGGGCGGGGCAATGTCTCGACGCCCGTTTCGACCCCGAAACCCGCGGAGAATTCGACGACGAATTCCGCTGTGATTTCGAATACGGCGAGTGCGATTTCGAAGACATCGACGCCGCCCCCGTCCAATCCCGTTCCGGCCCTGACCGGACGCGCCGCCGGCGAACGTCCGCTGGCCTCGCCCGCCGTGCGCAACCGCGCGCGCGACCTGGGCGTGGACCTGACCTTCGTGCCCGGCTCCGGCCCCGCCGGACGCATCACCCACGAAGACCTGGACGGCTTCATCGCGCGGGGCGGTTCTCAACCCGCCTCCGCCCCGACCGGCGGCGGATCGACCTACGCCAGGGCGGAAGGGACGACCGAGGTCCGCATCATCGGCCTGCGTCGCAAGATCGCCGAGAAGATGGCCGAGAGCGTGCGCCGCATCCCGCACATCACCTATGTCGAGGAAATCGACATGACGGCGGTGGAGGAGCTGCGCGCCCACCTGAACGCGACGAAGTCCAAGGATCAGCCCAAGCTGAACGTCCTGCCCTTCATCGCCCGCGCCATCGTGGTCGCCCTGCGCGACCAGCCCCAGATCAACGCCACCTATGACGACGAGGCCGGCGTCCTGACCCAGCACGCTCCGGTCCATCTGGGCATCGCCGCCCAGACCCCGAACGGCCTGATGGTGCCGGTGGTCCGTCATGCCGAGGCGCGCGACCCCTACGATACGGCGCAGGAGATCGCGCGGGTGTCGGGCGCGGCCAAGGACGGTTCGGCCAAGCGGGAGGAACTGTCGGGTTCGACCATCACCATCACCTCGCTTGGCACGCTGGGCGGGGTGGTCCACACCCCGATCATCAACCACCCCGAGGTCGCCATCGTCGGCCCCAACAAGATCGCCGAACGGGTGGTGGTCAGGGACGGCCAGATGGTCGTCCGCAAGATGATGAACCTGTCCTCCAGCTTCGACCACCGCATCGTCGACGGCCATGACGCGGCGGTCTTCGTCCAGCGGATCAAGGGGCTGCTGGAGAACCCGGCGACGCTGTGGATGAGCTGAGCATGACCCAGACCCTGAAAACCAAAGTCCTGATCATTGGCGCGGGCACCGGCGGCTATGTCGCGGGCATCCGCTGCGGCCAACTTGGGCTGGACACCGTGCTGGTGGACGGCGGCGACGGTCTCGGCGGGACGTGCCTGAACGTCGGCTGCATTCCGTCAAAGGCCATCATCCATGCGGCGGGCAAGTTCGAGACGGTGGCCAGGGCGGCCGGCGGCGGGACGCTGGGCATCACGGCGGCGGCGCCCGCCATCGACCTGAAACAGACGGTCGAATGGAAGGACGGCATCGTTAAGAAGCTGAACGGCGGGGTCGCAGCCCTGCTGAAGAAGGCCAGGGTCAAGGTCATCAAGGGCTGGGCCGAGTTCGCAGACGCCAAGACCTGCGTGGTGAAGACGGACGACGGCGACATCCGCATCACCGCCGAACACGTCATCCTGGCGACGGGGTCCGAGCCGGTCGAACTGCCCTTCCTGCCGTTCGGCGGGGACGTCATCTCCTCGACCGAGGCGCTGAGTCTGTCGGAGGTTCCCAAGAAGCTGGTCGTGGTCGGCGGCGGCTATATCGGGCTGGAGCTGGGCATCGCCTATCGCAAACTGGGCGCCGAGGTGGCCATCGTCGAAATGGCCGAGCGCATCCTGCCGCTCTACGACAAGGCTCTGACCGATCCGGTGGCGAAGTGGTTGGAGAAGCATGGCGTCGAGCTGCATCTGGGCGCACGCGCCGGGGGCTTCGGCGACGGGAAGCTGTCGATCACGACCAAAGACGGCGAACCGCTGCAACTGGACGCCGACAAGGTTCTGGTCACGGTGGGCCGCAGGCCGCGCACCCAGGGCTGGGGGCTGGAGAACATGGGCGTGGCCATGGCCGGGCCGTTCGTGAAGATCGACCAGCGCTGCGCCACCTCGATGAAGAACGTTTGGGCGGTCGGCGACCTGACCGGCGAACCCATGCTGGCGCACAAGGGCTCGGCCCAGGGCGAGGTGGTCGCGGAAATCATCGCCGGCCATGACCGGGTATTTGATCCCGTCACCATCGCCGCCGTCTGTTTCACCGAACCGGAGATCGTCTCGGCGGGCCTGGGTCCGAACGATGTGGAGGGCCGCGACGACGTGATCCAGTCGGTCTTCCCCTTCGCCGCCATCGGCCGGGCGCTGGCCATCGAGGCGGGCGAGGATGGCGGCTTCGTGCGGGTCATCGCCTCCAGGGCCGATCACCGCATCCTGGGCCTACAGGCGGTGGGCCAGCATGTGTCGGAACTGTCCAACAGTTTCGCCCAGATGCTGGAGATGGGGGCGGTGCTGGAGGATGTGGCCGGGACCATCCACGTCCATCCGACCCTGGGCGAGGCCTTCCACGAGGCGTCGCTGCGGGCGCTGGGTCACGCCATCCACATCTGACGCTGGGGAGCGGTCTTACAGCCGCTCCAGCCGCCTGGCGTGGTTGGCCACCATCCGCAGGGCCAGGCCGTCGGGGAGGAAGCGCGCCAGGCCGGCCATGACATTGTTCATGACGCCGGGTGTGACGCTGGGGCGGTTCGCCTCGCTGGCGTCGACGCCGATGCGGGCGACGCGGGCGGCGTCCATCCACATCCACGGCGGATAGGCGCTGGAGACCTGATCGCGCGATCCGTTGACGTCGTGAAACTCCGTCAGGGTGTAGCCGGGGTTAAGGACCGTGACGTGGACGCCGGTTCCCAGCGTCTCCAGATGCAGGCCCTGCGACGCCTTGATCAGGAAGCTCTTGATCGGTCCGTACAGGGTGTCGCCGCCGGTCGCGGGCATCTGGCCGGCCAGCGAGGCCACGTTCAGCACCCGGCCGAACCCGCGCTGGATCATGCCGGGCAGCAAAAGGCGCGACAGCTCGATCGGCGCGGTCAACATGACCTGGATCATGGCTCGGTGGGCGTCCAGGTCCGTGTCCAGAAAGCCGGTGACGCGGCTGAAGCCCGCATTGTTGACCAAACCATCGACGGTCAGGCCGCGCGCGGCGATGGCGGCCACCAGCCGTTCGGGCGCGGCCGGGTCGCCCAGATCCTCGGGGATCACGGTCGCGGCGACGCCGTGGGCGGTGGTCAGTTCGTCGGCCAGGGCCTGTAGCGGGCCTTGGCGACGCGCCGTCAGGATCAGATCCCAGCCTCTGGACGCATAGACCCGCGCCAGGGCCGCGCCGATGCCGGCCGAGGCGCCGGTGATCAGGACCGTTCGGCGCATGCGAGGTTCAGGCCGCGACGGGGCAGGACGGGTGGACGGTGAAGGCCGCCAGCGAGGCGGGGTTTTCGGCCAGCAGGTCGGCGATGGTGATTTTGGACAGGGCCTCGGTCGCAGCCTCGTCGGCGGCGGTCAGGGCCTTGGCCACCTGGCGCGGAATGTGTTCGCTGATCGGACAGCCCTTGGCGCCGGCGGGCGGGGAGCCGATGTGGGCGCAGCCGTTCACCGCCTTCAGCACCGCGTCCAGGCCGATCTCCTCGGGCCGGTGCAGCAGCCAGGAGCCGCCGGTGGCGCCCGGCCGGGTGGCGATCAGCCCGGCCTTGGCGAGCAGAGCGGTCACGCGGCGCACGACGACAGGGTTGGTCGGGATGGACGAGGCCAGGACGCCGCTGGGCATCGCCTGCGCAGGGCCGAAGGCGCCCCTATGGGCCATATAGGCCAGGGCGTGGGCGGCGACGGGGAAGCGCTGGCTGTCTGACATGGTTCTGTTCCTGAGGGGAAAATAGGGCCTCGAACGCCGAATCACAAATCCGCCCGCCGAACGGCGAAACCGAATCCCGCGCGACACGATTGAAGCGGACGCGGAATGCGCCTAAAGGCTCGCCGCTTTGAAGGGACCGGCGAGGCCGCCGGCGACCCGGAGGATACGCATGGCCGGGGATACTCCCCACGACGCGAGCGCTCCCTCGCCCGCGTCGCATACGCCGGACGCCGCCACCCCTGTTGCGGGACCCCGGTCCCACGCCCCCGGCGATCCCCACGCTCACGGCCCCAAGGGCCACGGCTTGTGGGCGCTGACCCTGGGCGCCATCGGCGTGGTCTTCGGCGACATCGGCACCAGCCCGCTCTACGCCCTGCGAGAGGCGATCGGTCACGCCCAGCGCGGCGTGGGCGGCGACCTGGCCGTCGTCGGCGTGGTCTCCCTGGCCTTTTGGGCGCTGATGGTCGTGGTGACGTTCAAATACGTCTTCTTCCTGATGCGCGCCGACAACAAGGGCGAGGGCGGCACCCTGTCGCTGATGGCCCTGGCCCAGTTCGCGGTCGGGCGGCGCAGCGCGTGGATCTTCATTCTGGGCGTCTGCGGGGCGGCCCTGTTCTATGGCGACGGCGTCATCACGCCTGCCATTTCGGTGCTGTCGGCGGTCGAGGGGCTTCAGGACGCGCCGGGCCTGTCGGGCAAGCTGGACCCCTTCATCGTGCCGATCGCCGCCGGCGTTCTGGTCGCCCTGTTCATGGCCCAGTCGCGCGGCACGGCCAGTCTGGCCAAATATTTCGGGCCGATCATGGCCATCTGGTTCCTGAGCCTTGGCGCGCTGGGCCTTCTGCACATCGGCGACGATCCGTCGATCCTGCGCGCCCTGTCGCCCTGGTACGGCGTCAGCCTGCTGCTGCACGACGGTTTTCTGGGCTTCGTCATCCTGGGCAGCGTCTTCCTGGCGGTGACGGGGGCCGAGGCGCTTTATGCCGACATGGGCCATTTCGGAAAGGCGCCGATCCGCGCGGGCTGGCTGTATTTCGCCCTGCCGTGCCTGACTTTGAACTATCTGGGGCAGGGCGCCTTCATTCTGGAGAACCCCACCGCGGCCAGCAATCCGTTCTGGAACATGGTGCCGGGCTTCGCCTACTGGCCCATGCTGATCCTGGCGACCGTGGCGACCGTGGTGGCTTCGCAGGCCGTGATCACCGGCGCCTTCTCGGTGACGCAACAGGCGGTGCAACTGGGCCTTCTGCCGCGCATCGACATCCGCAACACCTCAGAGACCCAGGCCGGTCAGATCTATGTTCCGGCGGTCAACAGCTTCCTGATGATCGGGGTCCTGACCCTGCTGGTGGTGTTCCGCAGTTCGCACAATCTGACCGCCGCTTACGGTGTGGCGGTGACGGGGACCATGCTGGTCAATACGCTGATGGCCTATTCGGTGATCCGCAAGGGCTGGAAATGGCCCATGTGGGCGGTTGCCGGCACGCTTATTCCCTTCGCCTTCATCGACAGCGTCTTCCTGACGTCCAATCTGCTCAAGATTCCTGACGGGGCGTGGATGCCGCTGGTGCTGGGCGCCATCCTGGTGGTCATCATGTGGACCTGGGTGCGCGGCACCCAGATCCTGACCAGCAAGACGCGCAAGGACAGCCTGCCGCTGAACGACCTGATCGAGATGCTGCACGCCCGCCCGCCGCACCGTGCGCCGGGCACGGCCATCTTCCTGACGTCGGACCCGGACGTGGCGCCGGTCGCCCTGATGCACAATCTCAAGCACAACAAGGTGCTGCACGAGAAGAACGTCATCCTGACGGTGCGCACCTCGGAACGGCCGCGCGTCAAGGACGCCGACCGGGTGAAGATGGAGCCGATCAACGACGACTTCAAAAGGCTGACCGTCACCTACGGCTTCATGGAGACGCCGAACGTGCCGCGCGCCCTGGGCCTGTGCCGCAAGCAGGGGCTGAAGTTCGACATCATGTCGACCAGCTTCTTCCTGGGTCGGCGTTCGCTGATCCCATCGGCGCGCCAGGGCATGCCGCTGTGGCAGGACAAGCTGTTCATCTTCCTGATGCGCAACGCCGCCAATCCCACCGACTTCTTCCACATCCCGCCCGGCCGCGTGGTCGAGCTGGGCGCGCAGGTGGCCGTATGAGGCCCGGCCAGAGTTCCGAGGCGCGGGGCCGCCGGATGGCGACCAAGGGTCGGCCGCGCCCGGCCTCGACCGAGGCCCCGCCCGTTCAGGACGACATCGGGGTCGAGGCCCGCGTGGTCGCCGGCATCCTGCTCAACGCCGCGCTGGAGAAGCGCAACGGCCTGGACGAGGCCCTGTCCCAGCCGCCCGCCCGCGCCCTGGCGCCGGTGGACCGCGCCTTCGCCCGCGCCGTGGCCATGGCCGCCCTGCGCCGTCTGGGCGAGATCGACCAGATTCTGGACCGCCGCCTGCAGAAGTCGCCGCCCGAGGCGGTGCGCACCCTGATGCGCATCGCCCTGGCCCAGACCCTGGTGCTGGAGACCCCCGCCTTCGCCGCCGTCTCGACGGCGGTGAAGCTGGCCGAGCGTGATCCCAAGACCCGGCCCTACAAGAACCTGGTCAACGCCGTGCTGCGCGGCGTCGGCCGCGACGGACCGGGGCTGACGACCGCGGAATCGAATCTGCCGGACTGGATCGCCGCCCGCTGGAAGGCGGCCTATGGCGAAGCGACTCTCGTCGGACTGGCGTTGGCGGCCCGCGAGGAGCCGGCGACAGACCTCAGCCTCAAGCCCGGCGTCGATCCCGCCGCGATCGCCGAAGCCGTGGACGGCGAGGTGCTGGCGGGCGGCACGGTGCGGACCGGGCGTCGCGGCGACGTGGCGGCCTGGCCGACCTTCGAGGCCGGCGACTGGTGGGTGCAGGACGCCGCCGCCGCCGTGCCGGGCCGCCTGCTGGGCGTGAAGTCCGGCGAGACGGTTCTGGACATGTGCGCCGCGCCGGGCGGCAAGACCCTGCAACTGGCCGCCGCCGGTGGCCAGGTGGTCGCGCTGGACCGCTCGGCCCCGCGTCTGAAGCGTCTGACCCAGAATCTGGAGCGCACGGGCCTGGCTGCCGAGGTCGTCGCCGTCCCGGCCGAGGACTGGGACGACCCCCGCACCTTCGACGCCGTGCTGCTGGACGCGCCCTGCACCGCCACCGGCACCTTCCGCCGCAACCCGGAAGTCCTGCGCGCCACCCGGCCCGCCGATGTGGCCAAGCTGGCCGATGTGCAGCACCGCCTGCTGGACGCCGCCGCCGAACGGGTCGGGCCGGGCGGGCGTCTGGTCTATTGCACCTGCTCGCTGGAGCGCGAGGAGGGCGAGACCCAGATCATCGCCTTCCTGCGCCGGAACCCGGCCTTTCGCACCGTTCCCGCCGACCCGGCCGCCGTCGGCGCGCCGCCCGAGGCCCTGACGCCCGAAGGCTGGCTGCGCATCCTTCCCTCGATGTGGGCCGAACACGGTGGTCTGGACGGCTTCTTCGCCGCACGGCTGGAACGGGTTTCCTGAACGGGCGCGCCTTGCTCCCGCCCGCAAGCCGTCCTATCCCCAAGGCCATGGCCGTCTCTCCCCTGATCTGCCCGTCCATCCTCGCCAGCGACTTCGCGCGGCTGGGCGAAGAGGTGCGTGCGCTGGACGCGGCGGGCGCCGACTGGATCCATGTCGATGTGATGGACGGCCATTTCGTGCCGAACATCACCATCGGCCCGGATGTCGTGAAGGCGATCCGGCCGCACACGGCCCTGCCGTTCGACGTTCATCTGATGGTCGCGCCGGTCGATCCGTGGCTGGAGGCCTTCCGCGACGCCGGCGCCGACATCCTGAGCGTCCATCCCGAAAGCGGGCCGCACGTGCATCGCACCCTGGGCCGTATCCGACAATTGGGCGCCAAGGCGGGTCTGGTGTTCAATCCCGGCACGCCTCTGTCGGTGCTGGAAGAGGTGGTCGATCTGGTCGATCTGGTGCTGATCATGTCGGTCAATCCCGGCTTCGGCGGGCAGAAGTTCATCGACGCCTCCCTGCGCAAGATCACCGCCGCCCGAGCCATCCTGGATCGTGCCGGATCGGCGGCCCATCTGCAGGTGGACGGCGGCGTGACCTCGGCCAATTCGGCGGCCTGCGTCGCGGCGGGGGCGGACGCCCTGGTCGCCGGCTCCTTCGTGTTCAAGGGCGACTACGCCGCCAATATCGCGGCCCTGAAGGCCGGTCCGGGCGCCGCGTGAGCCCGATCGGTCCCTTTGCGCCGCGCGGGTCGGACGCCGCGCCCGATATCGCGCCGGGTCAGATTCCGGGCCTGCCCGGCGCCCCGGTCCGCACGCCCGTGCGTTCAGGCGAAGCGGCGGTCGGCCCCGGCCTGTGGCCCGCCATCCTGGGCCGGCTGGCGACGCGGCAGCTGTGGATCGAGCTTTACGGCCTGCCGGGCTACGGATTGACCCTGGGCGGAGGCAAGGTCACGGCCTTCGCCTCGACGCCGCGCGATTTCCGGCCCCACGATCCGGCGCCGGGCAAGGGGTTTCTGGTCGGTCGGTTCATTCTGGCCGGCGCATCGATGGAGGTGGAACCCCCGGCCGATCCGTGGAACCGCCCCAGCCCGACGCGGCCCTTCGCGGTCGAACTGCACGCCTTCAACTGGCTGCCGGCCCTGATGGCCCAGGGGGATCGCGGCGCGCGCGAGGCCCTGCGCCTGACCCTGGGCTGGGTGGACGCCTTCGCGCGCTGGTCGCCCTTCGCCTGGGGACCGGACATCCTGCCCCGCCGGGTGATCAACCTGGCCTGCGCGGCGCGGCGCATGGGCGCGGTGGCGACCGAGGCCGAGCGGCTGAAGCTGGCCGACAGTCTGGCGCGCCAGACCCGGCAACTGCTGCGCCCGCCCGGCGGCCTGGCCACCAAGGCCGAGCGGCTGACCGCCGCGGCCATCGGCGGCTGCGTCCTGGCCGGATCTCCGGGTCAGGGCCTGCGTCGGCGCGCCCTGGCCGCCCTGCCGGCCGCCCTGAAGACCACCGTCCTGCCCGACGGCGGCCACGCCTCGCGCAGTCCGCAAGCGGGGCTGGAGCGGCTGCTGGATCTGCTGACCCTGGACGACGCCCTGTCGCAGCTTTCGGAACCGACACCCGATCCGGTGTCGGAGGCCATCGCCCGGCTGACGCGGGGTCTTCGCCTGCTGACCCTGCCGGACGGCCGTCTGGCCAGTTTCCAGGGCGGAGGGCCGTCCAGCGCCGCCCGCGTCGCCGCCGCCCGCGCCCATGACGAGGCCGTCGAAGACGCCGCGCCGACGGGCGTCGTAGCCGGTCTGTCCCGCGTCGCCGGGGCCTTGCTGACGGTGGTGGCCGATATCGCCGGCCCGGCCCATGGCGCCTGGGGGGCGACCGCCTGCGCCCAGCCGCTGGCGCTGGAGGTGCTGTGCGGCAAGGACCGGCTGTTCACCGGATCGGGCTGGACGCCGGCGGCGACCGACCGCCAGGCTCTGCGGCTTACGCCCGCCCATTCGACCCTGACCCTGGGCGAACGATCATTGAACGAGCCGCTGGGCGGCTGGAAGGGCGAGCTTCTGGGTCCGCGTCTGGTCGGACCGCCCATCCATGTGACCCACGATCAGCGCGCCGGCGACGGGGCCGTCTGGCTGGAGATGGAGCACGACGGCTGGACCGAAGCCTTCGGCCTGACCCATCAGCGCCGCCTCTATCTGGATCAGCGACTGGACGAACTGCGGGCCGAGGAACGGCTGTTCCCCACGCCCGGCCGTCGGGAGGTCGTGCGTCCGATCGCTTCTCCCTACGCCATCCGTTTCCAGCTGGAGCCGGGCGTGCAGGCGTCCCTGGCGCGTGACAAGCGATCCATCCTGCTGCGCGGCGGCTCGGGGCGGGGCTGGTGGTTCCGCACCGACGGCCCCGATCTGGCGGTGGAGCCCAGCGTCCATATCGACGCCGGCCTGACGCGGCGCAGTCTTCAGATCGTGGTGCGCGGCTCGGCCCGCACCGACGCCGAGACCAAGGTCCGCTGGAAGCTCAGCCCGGCCGGCGCCAGCGGCGAGGCGGCTGAAAGAGACAGGCCCTGCGGGCCCCCCCCCCCCATGCCCGCCGCTCCCGACTTTCCGCCCGCCCCCGATCAGGTGAAGCCGCAGCGCGCCCTGATCTCCCTTTCCGACAAGGCAGGGCTGGAAGAGGCGGCGCGCGCCCTGCACGATCTGGGCGTCGAACTGGTCTCGACCGGCGGCACCAAGGCGGCCATCGAAACGCTGGGCCTGCCGGTCAAGGACGTGGCGGACCTGACCGGCTTTCCCGAGATGATGGACGGCCGGGTCAAGACCCTGCATCCGGTGGTGCACGGCGGCCTGCTGGGCGTGCGCAACGCCCCGACCCATGCCGAGGCCATGGATCAACACGGCATCGGCCCCATCGATATCGTCTGGATCGACCTCTATCCGTTCGAGAAGACGGTGGAGCAGGGCGGCGGGTTCGAGGCGGCCATCGAGAACATCGACATCGGCGGCCCGGCCATGATCCGCTCGGGGTCCAAGAACCACGGCCATGTCGCCGTCGCCGTGGACGGCGAGAGCATCGGCCTGATCGTCGAGGCGTTGAAGGCCGACGGCGCCACGGACCTGGCGCTGAGAAAGCGTCTGGCCGCCCGCGCCTTCGCCCGCACCGCCGCCTATGACGCCGCCGTCTCGACCTGGTTCGCCGCCCAGCTGGAGGACGCCGCCCCGGCCCGCAAGTCTATCGCCGGAACCCTGGCCCAGACCCTGCGCTATGGCGAGAACCCGCATCAGACGGGCGCCTTCTACCGCACCGGCGAACGCCGCCCGGGCGTCGCCTACGCCACCCAGGTCCAGGGCAAGGAGCTGGGCTACAACAACATCGCCGACGCCGACGCCGCCTATGAACTGGTCGCCGAGTTCGAGGCTCCGGCCTGCGTCATCGTCAAACACGCCAATCCTTGCGGCGTGGCCGTGGGCAAGGACCTGTCCGAAGCCTACGCCCGCGCCTTGGAATGCGACGCCGTCTCGGCCTTCGGCGGGGTGATCGCGGTCAACCGCCCGCTGAACGGCGACGACGCCCGCGCCATCACCGGCATCTTCACCGAGGTCGTCATCGCGCCCGGCGCCGACGATGAGGCCAAGGCCGTCTTCGCCGCCAAGAAGAACCTGCGCCTGTTGATCACCGACGGCCTGCCTGACCCGCACGGTCCGGGCGAGGTGTTCCGCTCGGTCGCCGGGGGCTTTCTGGTCCAATCCCGTGATCGGTCGTTGATCAAGCCGTCGGACCTGAAGATCGTGACCCGTCGCCAGCCGACGCCGACCGAGATTCAGGACATGCTGTTCGCCTTCACCGTGGCCAAACACGTCAAGTCCAACGCCATCGTTTACGCCAAGGACGGCCAGACGGCCGGCATCGGCGCCGGCCAGATGAACCGACGCGACAGCGCCCGCATCGCCGCCATCCGCGCCAAGGAGGCGGGGGACGCCAAGGGTCTGGCCCATTCGCTGGCGGAAGGTTCGGCCTGCGCGTCCGAAGCCTTCTTCCCCTTCGCCGACGGCCTGCTGGAAGCGGTCGCGGCCGGGGCCACGGCGGTGATCCAGCCCGGCGGCTCCATTCGGGACGACGAGGTCATCGCCGCCGCCGACGAGAAGGGGATCGCCATGGCCTTCACCGGCGTGCGGGTCTTCCGGCATTAATTCTGGAAAGAGAGGCGCTAACGCTCCCGACGCGGTCGCCCGCTGCTTGAGCGCCGCTCTTTCCGCTTGCGACGCGCCTTAACGTTACTGGACGTTGGAACATGGCCGTGATGCTCTGACCGCTTTCCCGTGTTGGAGCGTCCGCCCATGACCATTCTGATCCGTCCCGAAGGCCAGACCGCCGACGATCTGAAGCTCAGCCGCAGGGCGGTCGGCGCCTTGGGCGGCCTGCTGTTCTCGGGCTACGCCGTCGCGGCCCTGGCGAAGGAGGCCAAGCCGATCACCACGGATTCGGCGGGCCTGGTCACGGCCGAGGTCCGCTATCCCGCGCCCGACGGTTTCGACCTGCCGGCCTATGTGGCCCGCCCCGCCGGCGACGGCCCCTTCCCGGTCGTGATCGTGGTGTCCGAAATCTTCGGCGTCCATGATTATATCAAGGACGTCTGCCGCCGCCTGGCCAAGGCCGGCTACGCCGCCGTGGCGCCCGCCTTCTTCGTGCGGGTGGAGGACCCCGCGCCCCTGTCGGACATGGGCCGGATCATGCAGATCGTCGGCGCCGCCGACTACGAACAGGTGATGGGCGACATCGCCGCGACCCTGGACTGGACCAGCCAGCAACTGTGGGCGAGGGACGACAAGGTCGGGATCACCGGCTTCTGTTGGGGCGGCAAGGTGGTGTGGCAGGCGGCCGCCCGCTTCGCAGTCTTGGGCGCGGGCGTGGCCTGGTACGGCCGCCTGGCGCCCGCGCCCGACGCCACGCCGGTGCAGATCGCCTCGGGCCAGCCCTGGCCGGTCGATCTGGCCGACGACCTGAAGGCGCCGGTTCTGGGCCTCTACGGCGGCCAGGACCAGGGCATCCCCGTGGCCAGCGTCGAGCGGATGCGCCAGGCCCTGACCCGCGCGGGCCAGACCCACAGCGAGATCGTCGTCTATCCCGACGCCCCGCACGGCTTCCACGCCGACTATCGCGCCAGCTACGTCGAGCCCGACGCCCAAGACGGATGGCGGCGAATGCTGGCGATCTTTGACCGGACTCTGAAGGCCTGATTCAGGCCTTGCCGTCGAAGGTCTGGCCGTCGGAGGCAGGATGGGCGTCGTAGGGGTTGGCGGCCTTGGCGCCCGATCCCTTGGCGGCGACCACCACCATGGCGGGGCGAATGGTGCGACCGAACAGTTCGAAGCCGGACTGCATGGTCTGGATCACCGCCCCGCCCGGCACGGTGTCGGAGGGTTGCTCCATCATGGCCTGATGCAGGTGGGGGTTGAAGGCCTCGCCCGCTTCGGGCTTCACCAGCTTCAGACCATTGGTGTCGAACGCCTGGAGCAGGGCCTTTTGCGTCATTTCCAGACCCGTCACCAGGCCGGCGGTGGCGCCCTCGGCGTCCTTAGGCGCGGCCATCAGGGCGCGTTCGAGATTGTCGGCCACACCCAACAGGTCCTTGGCGAACCGCTGGATGGCGAAGGCGCGCGCGTCGTTCTGCTGCGTTTCGGCGCGGCGCTTGAGATTCTCCATCTCGGCGGCGACGCGCAGGGCGCGGTCCTTCCACTCGTCGCGCTCGGCGATTACGGCGTCCAGCGGCGCCAGACCGTCGGCCGGATGGGCGTTCAGCCCGTGTTCGGCGTCGGTCTCGGCCGCATCGGCGGCCGGGGTTTCGGAAGTGTCGTTCAGGGGTCTGTCGCTCACGTTTCTTTCCCGTCCAGCATTCGGCCCAGCACCCGGGCGGTATAGTCCACCAACGGAATGACACGGGCGTAGTTCAGTCTTGCGGGTCCTATCACGCCGATGGCGCCCAGAACCCGCTGTCGGCCGCTCATATAGGGCGCCGCGATCACGGCGGAACCCGAAAGTGAAAACAACCGTGTTTCGGCGCCGATGAAGATACGCACGCCCTGGGCGGAATCGACCCCGTCGAGGAGGCCGATCAACTGCTCCTTCTGCTCCAGATCGTCGAACAGGACGCGCACCCGCTCCAGGTCGGCCAGGCCCTCGCCGTCCTGCAGCAGATTGGCGCGGCCCCGCACGATCAAGGCGCGTTCGCGTTCGACGCCGCCGGACCAGGCGGCCAATCCATCCTCGACCAGGCGGGCGGCGGTCTGATCCAGTTCGCGCCGGGCGACCTCCAGCTCCTGGGCCATTTCGCGCCGCGCCTCGGCCAGGGGGCGGCCCCGCAGCCGGACGTTCAGGAAGTTGGACGCCTCCTGCAGGGTCGAAGGGGTGACGCCCGCCGACAGGCTCATGATCCGATTCTCGACCGTGCCGTCGTCGGCGACCAGGACGGCCAGGGCCTGATCCCCGCCCAGGGCCACGAACTCCACATGTTTGACACCGGCGTCGCGTACGGGGCTGGAGACGACGCCCGCGCCGCCGGCCAGGCCGGACAGCAGGTTGGACGCCTCGTCCAGCGCCGCCTCGAAATTGCGACCGCGCCCCGCTAGGCGCCCATCGATCTCGCGTCGCTCCTCCTGGGTCAGATCGCCGATCTCCAGCAGGCCGTCGACGAACAGGCGAAGGCCCGCATGGGTCGGAATGCGCCCGGCCGAGGTATGGGGCGCGACCAGAAGGCCGGCCAGGGTCAAATCCTGCATGGTGTTGCGGATGGAGGCGGGCGACAGGGCCACCCCGCCCAGCGACAGGGTGCGCGACCCGACCGGCTCGCCGGTCTCCAGATAGCTTTCGACGATGCGGCGGAAGATGTCGCGGGCGCGCGCGTCCAACCCCGCCAACCCGGTCAGGGGCGACAGGCCGTCGAACGGCGGCGGTTTGGGGGCATACAGGCTCACGCTTTCAGGATAAGCAGCGGCGCTGCCGCTTCCAAGGCCCTCTACACTTCGGGTCCGGCCGCCAAGGGATCATGCTCATGCGCCATTCGCAACGCACCGACGACCAGATGCGCCTCGTGACCATCGAGACGGGGGTCAACCGCTACGCCGAGGGCTCGTGCCTGATCGGCTTCGGGAACACCAAGGTCCTGGTGACGGCCTCGGTCGAGGAGAGCATTCCCGGCTGGATGCGCGGCAAGGGCCAGGGCTGGGTCACGGCCGAATACGGCATGCTGCCGCGTGCGACCCATACCCGCGGCCGGCGCGAGGCCGCCGTCGGCAAACAGACGGGCCGCACCCAGGAGATCCAGCGGCTGATCGGCCGGTCCCTGCGCGCCGTGGTGGACCTGAAGGCGCTGGGCGAACGTCAGGTGGTGCTGGACTGCGACGTGATCCAGGCCGACGGCGGCACCCGCACCGCCGCCATCACGGGCGCCTGGGTCGCCATGGCCTCGGCCCTGACCTATCTGCGCGACGAAGGGGTGCTGAAGGCCGACCCCATCCTGGACCAGGTGGCGGCGGTCTCGTGCGGCGTCTGCGACGGCGTTCCGGTGCTGGACCTGGATTACGAGGAGGATTCGCAGGCCGAGGCGGATTCCAACTTCGTCCTGACCGGCGCGGGCCAGATCGTCGAGATCCAGGCGACGGGCGAGAAGCGGGGCTTCACCCGGGCCGAGTTCGACCGGCTGTTCGCCCTGGCCGAGGTCGGTTGCGGCGAGTTGTTCGCCCTGCAGAAGGCGGCCCTGGCGGCGGTGAAGCGATAGGGGGTTTCGTCTGCGCCTCGGGGCGGGCATGGTCGCCGCCTCGATCCTGACCGGAGGCCAGCCCGTGCGTCGCATCTCCTCGATCCCGGCCGTGTGGCTTCCTTTGGCCGCTTGCGTCCTGTTGGCGGCGGGCTGTCAAAGGTCCGGCCCGGCCGATCCGGGCGCCTCTGGCCCAGGCGCCGCGCCGTCCGACGTGATCGACGCCGTGCCCCTGCCGCCTGAGGAGACGCCGGCCCCGGCGCCTCCTTCCGCGACGCCCGCGCCCGAAAAGGCCAAGCCTGCCGAAACGCCGGCCGAGGAGCCGCAGGCCACCCTTCCGGAAGGCCCGGACATGGCGCCGGTTCGCGTGCCGGTCAGCGAGGTCGCCTGCCGTGACGCCATCGGCGCCAGCGCCGCCGCCCGCCTGGTCGAACGCTGCGTCCAGGTCAGCCCCGCCACCCATCCGCCCTGCAACGCCGCCAATCCGTGCGATCTGATAAAGGGCGAGATCGACCGATCCTGCAAACTGTGGGCCCGCGACGGAAACCCGCCCGCCGCCTGCAAATCCTGAAGCCTTGACCGCGTCTCTATGCTTTCGCGTCGGCGATCTGCTACGCAGATAACAGCGGATTCCGTCGGGGAGGGATAGCCTTGAAAAGAGGGTTGGTGCTGGTCGTCTGGGCCTTGCTGGTCGGCACATCGGCGATCGCCGGCGAAACGATTCAGCGCGGCCCCGCGCCGGATTGGCTTCCCGAGGTCGCGCCGCACCGCTCCAACAGGCCCGACAGTCAAACGCAGCCCCTTCGGTACGAAGTCGTCGAAAGCCATGCGAGGGCCTTTGGGGACCATACGGAAACCTATGTCCACATGCGACTCAAGGTGCTGTCGCCCCTGGGGCTGCAACAGGCGTCGCGGCTGAGCCTGGAGTGGAATCCGGCCTTCCAAACGCCCACTGTCCATCACGCCCGCATTGTCCGCGCGGGCGAAACCACCGACATTCTGGAGAAGACCGACTTCACCATCCTTCGCCGGGAGGCGGGTCTGGAGAAGTCGCAGCAGATCACAGGAATTCTGACCGGCCTCCTGATCAACCCGGACATCCGCGTGGGCGACACGATCGACTTCGCCTATTCGCTGCGCACCCAGTTTGACGTCTTCGGCAATCCCCTGGAAGCGATCGGCTATTCGCGCTCTGCATTGCCGGTCGACCTTGGCGTAACGACTCTGAGCTGGCCGTCCTCCATGGCGGTGCAAACCCGCGTCGGTCGCCATGCCGAGCTTCCGCCGATCCTCCAGAAGGACGATTTCAAGGTCCTGACCTATCGCATGACGGATACGAACGGAGACGCGTACCCGATCAACATCGCACCTCGATCGCTTCCGGACTACGGCTGGCAGGTCAGCAGCATACCGCAATGGGGCGCCATCGCCGACCATGTGCGCCCGGCCTTCGATCAGGCAGAGCGCCTGCCGGACGCGCCAGATCTCGCCGCAAGCCTGGAACGTATCAAGTCCGAGAACCCCACTCCCGAAGCACGCGCCCTGGCGGCCCTGAGGCTGGTTCAGGACGAGGTGCGCTACATGGCCTTGACGCTTGGCGAAGGGGGCTGGCTGCCGACCTCGGCTCAGGACGTCTGGACCAGCCGTCAGGGCGACTGCAAGGGCAAGACCGTTCTTTTGGTGGCGCTGCTGCGAGCGCTCGACATCGACGCGGTTCCAGTGCTGGTCTCCTCAAACAATCTGCCGCTCGACCAATATCTGCCAATGGTCAGCGTGTTCGATCATGTGATCGTCAAGGCGCGGATCGGTCAGCAGACCTATCTGATGGACGGGTCCCGGATCGGGGATCGAAGCCTGACGCCGGATGCGCCGTTGGTTCACGAATACATCCTGCCCATCACCGAGCGCGCGCGTCTGGAGCGCGTTCCGCTCAGCCTTCCCTCGCGTCCCATGGGCGCCATGACGGTCGAGATCGACCTGTCGGAGGGCGTTTACAGCCCCGCACGGGTCACGATCACCGATATCGATCGGGGTGACAGCGCCACCGAAATGCAGGCCGTCGCGGCGCAGGCGCCGACGACCGAACTGACGCGGCTCTACGATGAGCGATGGAAGACGCTGCTGAAGAGCAGCGGCGAGGTCTCCGACGTAAGAAGCCAATGGGAATACCGCGAGGATACACATGAGTTCGTCGCCAGCGCGACGGCGCGCATGGTCTTCGACTGGAGCGGCGGGCCGATCAACATCCCCTTGGCTCACGTCACATGGCAGGGTTTCGACCTGAACGCCGATGAGCGATTCAAGGACGCGGATTACGCGAAAGACTTCCCCGGCTTCAGCTCCTTCCGCACCGTCGTCATCCTCCCCGAAGGCCGGGACGACATCGAGTTCTCGGTAGAGCCCTACGAGGTCGAGGCGGGCGCCACCCGCTATTTCCGCACCGTTCAGCGGAACGGAAACCGGCTGGTGACCGATCGGGGGTCCATCACCCTTCGACCCTATGCGACGGCGACGGAGGTCAGGGCCGAACAGTCGAACATGGACCGGTTCAAGGACCTGAAGGCCACCATGCGGGTGAGGCCGGGCTATGTGATGACGGCCACGGACCGTCAAACCCTGGAGACCCCGCCCGAAGGCGATCCGGAGGCCGCGCTTCGTCGCGGTTACGCGCTCAACGATCAGGGCGATCATCTGGCGGCTATCGCCCAGTTTGACGCTGCGATCGCTGGCTTTCCGGCGCCCAACGCCAATGCGCTCGCCAACCGCGCCCTGGCCTATCTGGCCCTGAACACGCTTGAAAAGGCGCGCGCCGATATCGCCGCAGCGGAGGCCGTCAATCCCAATGAGGTGATCCTTCTTCACGCCAAGGGCCGGTTGGCGGAAATCGAGAACGACGATCTGGAGGCTGTGCTGGCGTTCACGGGGGCGCTGCGATCCTGGCCGGAGGACATTCACGCTCTTTATCGTCGGGCTGCCGCCTATGAGCGCATGGGTCAGTCGGCCCGTGCGCTCGCCGACCTGGAACGGGTCGCCGCGCTTCAGCCGCAAGACCAAACAGCCCAGATGGCGCTGGTGGTGCAGCTCATGCGCATGGGGCGGACGCAAGCGGCCTATGACCAGGCGAAGGTCTTGGCGCAATCGCTCGGACATGCCGAAGCGCAGGTGGGGATATTCATCGCCATGACGCAGTCTCTAGCCTCGGGCTTGAAGGCGTCGGATCCGGCCAAGGCGGAGACTGTGCTCACCAACGCCCTGTCGGTCGAGACCGACTTCCCGGCTCTGTTGATCGATCGGGCGGCTGTCCGCGACAGGCTCGGCGACACGCGCGGCGCTGGCGAAGACAGGGCGCGCTTTACGGCGCTGACCACCATCGATCTCGACGACGTTGCACAAGCCTGCGTGTCGGACCGACTTCTGCGGATCAGTCGGGACGTCGCCTTGGACATGTGCGACAAGGCGATCCAGCAGAAGAGCGACGATGTCGAGCTCCACATGCGGCGCGGGTCTTTGCTTCGGTTCCTCAATCGCAAGACCGAAGCCGTCACGGCCTATCGCACGGCGGCGGATCTCGATCCGTCCAATCAGAAGGCGAAATACGGTCTCGGCCGGATGCTTAAGGAGATCGGACAGACCGACGAAGGCGAGGCGCTCATGGCGGCGGCCTTGGCCGCCGACGCAACGGCGGGCGAGACTGCCGACGAGGGTATGATCGCTGTCCGTGTCGCCGGTTGAAGCGAAAACGGCGCGCTGAATGGACCAGTCCAGACTGCGACGGACTGCGATCGAGCTCGGACTTCAGCCCGCCGTGCGCACGGCGCCGGCCACCTCGGCCACAACGCGTTTGACCAGGGCCTCGTCGTCGCCTTCGGCCATGACGCGGATCAGCTTTTCGGTGCCTGAAGGACGGACCAGCAGCCGGCCTTGACCGTTCAGGGCGGCCTCGGCCTCGGCGATGGCGGCCTTGACCTTGTCGGTCTCCAGCGGCTTTTCGGCGGTGAAGCGGACGTTTTCCAGCCGTTGCGGCACGGGGTCGAACTGGCGGGCCAGGACGCTCATCGGCTGGCCGGATTCGACCAGGACGGCCAGAACCTGAAGCGCCGCCATCAGACCGTCGCCCGTGGTGGCGTGGTCGTGCAGGATGATGTGACCGGACTGTTCGCCGCCGATGTTGAAGCCGCCCTCGCGCATCCGCTCCATGACGTAGCGGTCGCCGACCTTGGTCCGCTCCAGCGTCAGGCCCTCGGCCTTCAGGCGGCGCTCCAGCCCCAGATTGGACATGACGGTGGCGACGATCCCGCCGCCGGTCAGCAGGCCGCGCCGCGCCCAGTCCAGCCCGACCAGGGCCATGATCTGGTCGCCGTCCACCACCTGACCCTTTTCGTCGCAGACGATCAGGCGGTCGGCGTCGCCGTCCAGAGCGATGCCGATGTCGGCGCGATAGCGTTTGACCGCCTCGGCCAGGGTCTCGGGATGGGTCGAGCCGCAGTCGGCGTTGATGTTGGTCCCGTTCGGCTCGACACCCACGGGGAAGACCTCGGCCCCCAGTTCATAGAGGGTGGTGGGGGCGACCTTGTAGCCGGCGCCGTTGGCGCAATCGACGGCGATGCGCAGGCCCTGCAGCGTCAGCCGCTTGGGGAAGGCCTGTTTGGCGATCTCGATATAGCGGGCCTGGGCGTCGTCGATGCGCTTGACCCGGCCCAGGCGGTTGGACGCCGCCAGCCCCTGCCCCAGGCCGTCGTCCATCATGGCCTCGATCTTCAGCTCGATCTCGTCCGACAGCTTGTAGCCGTCCGGGCCGAACAGCTTGATCCCGTTGTCGGCGTAGTCGTTGTGCGAGGCCGAGATCATGACCCCCAGATCGGCGCGCATGGAACGGGTCAGCATGGCCACGCCCGGCGTCGGCACCGGGCCGAAGGTGCGCACGTCCATGCCCACCGAGGCGAAGCCGGCGACCAGGGCCGGTTCGATCATATAGCCGGACAGGCGGGTGTCCTTGCCGATCACCACCAGATGGCGGCGGTCGTCGCCCGTGTTGAACAGGCGGCCGGCGGCCAGGCCGACCCGCAGGGCCACCTCGGCCGTCATCGGATAGCTGTTGGCGCGCCCGCGGATGCCGTCGGTGCCGAAATATTTTCTGTCGCCCAAGGATCGGTCCTTCGTTTCGGGTAACGTTCCGAAACCCCATTTTTGATGCGGTCCGCCTTAAGATTGCATAGACGGCCGGTGGGGCTTGATTGCGTGGCTTAGTCCCAGTTCGCCGCCAGTGCAAAAGCGGCCCTGTTTTCTTTCGGAGCTTGCGGCATGTGCGGCATCATCGGCGTCACCGGCAACGGACCCGTCGTTCCCCGGCTGATCGACAGCCTGAAGCGGCTGGAGTACCGCGGCTATGATTCCGCAGGCGTGGCCGTGATGGTCGACGGCAAGGTCGAGCGCCGACGCGCCAAAGGCAAGATTCGCAACCTGGAAGCCGTTCTGGCCGAGGATCCGCTGAACGGCGTCGTAGGCATCGGCCATACGCGCTGGGCCACCCATGGCGCGCCGACGACCGCCAACGCCCATCCGCACAAGGCCGGCCGCGTGACGCTGGTGCACAACGGCATCATCGAGAATTTCGCCGAGCTGAAGGCCGAGCTGGCCGCCGAGGGCCATGTCTTCGAAAGCCAGACCGACACCGAGGTCATCGCCCACCTTCTGGACGCCGAGCTGAAGACGGGCAGGAAACCGCTGGAGGCGTTCAAGGCGACCCTGGATCGGTTGACCGGCGCCTACGCCCTGGCGGTGCTGATCGACGGCGAGGCCGACCTGATCCTGGGCGCGCGGCGCGGCAGCCCTCTGGTCGTCGGCTGGGGCGAGGACGAGATGTATCTGGGCTCGGACGCCCTGGCGGTCGGCCCCTTCACCCAGAAAATTTCCTATCTGGAAGAGGGCGACTATGTCGCCGTGACCAAGGCCGGCTTGCAGATGTTCGACGTGACGGGCAAGCCGGCGGACCGTGCAGTCGTCCAGGTCGCGGCCTCCTCGGCCCTGGTCGAGAAGGGCGAGTATCGCCACTTCATGGAAAAGGAAATCCATGAACAGCCCGACAGCGTCCAGCACACCCTGTCCGAATATCTCGATCTGGTGACGGGAACGGCGAAGACGAACGCGATCGATTTCGCCGCCATCGACCGCATTCAGATCGTCGCTTGCGGCACCGCCTTCTACGCCGGTCAGATCGGCCGCTATGCTTTCGAGAAGCTGGCGGGCTTGCCCTGCGACGTGGAGATCGCGTCGGAGTTCCGGTATCGCTCGCCCGCCGTGTCGCCGCGCACCCTGGCGGTCGCCGTCAGCCAGTCCGGCGAAACGGCCGACACCCTGGCCAGCCTGACCTGGTGCAAGGCGCAAGGCTTGCAGACAGCCGCCGTGGTCAATGTCCATTCCTCCTCCATGGCGCGAGAGGCCGATGTGCTGTGGCCGACCCATGCGGGACCCGAGATCGGCGTCGCCTCGACTAAGGCCTTCACCGCCCAGGTCGCCGCCCTCCTGGCCCTGGCCGTGGCGGCCGGCGTGGCGCGCGGCCGGATCGACGCCGCCCAAGAGGCCGAACTGGTCAAGGCGCTGTTCGAAAGCCCGCGCCTGATCGCCGAGGCCCTGACCATGGGCGACAGCATCCGCGCCGTGGTTCAGGACCTGTCAAAGGCCGACGACGTCCTGTTCCTGGGACGCGGCGCCATGTTCCCTCTGGCCATGGAGGGGGCGCTGAAGCTGAAGGAGATCAGCTATATCCACGCCGAGGGCTATGCCGCCGGCGAGCTGAAGCACGGTCCGATCGCCCTGATCGACGAGGCGACGCCGACCATCGCTCTGGCGCCGCTGGACGACGTGTTCGAGAAAACGGCGTCGAACCTGCAAGAGGTCGCCGCGCGGGGCGGGCCGGTCATCATGATCGCGCCGGTCAACGCCCCCGACCCGCACGGCGCCGGCATCAGCCGCATCGACGCCCCGGACTGCCACCCCCTGATCGCGCCCCTGGTCTATGCCGTGCCGGTGCAACTGCTGGCCTATTACACCGCTGTCCAGAAGGGCACCGACGTCGACCAGCCCCGCAACCTGGCTAAGTCCGTCACGGTGGAGTGACGGGCGGATCGCTCATTCCGCGCAGGATGTCGGGATCGACGATTTCCAGGGCGCCGCGGCGCAGGCGGATGGCGCCCATGTCGTCGAGGGCGGCGCAGGCGCCCGAGATGCTGGCCCGGCGCACCTGCATCAGATCGGCTAAATCGCTCTGACGCAGGGCCAGGACGTCGCCGCCGCCCAGGTCGTGCACGTTCAGGATCAGGGCGGCCAGACGCTGCTCGACTTTCAGACCCGCGTGACGCCTTAGTTCGGCTTCCAGGGCCGCGTTCCTGCGTCGAAGGTCGGCCAGGGCGGCGTCGATCAGAGTCGCGCCGTCGATCCTGTCGACCAGACGCTGGGCCGACACGGTCAGAAACCGGCCCGGCGTCAACCATATGGCGGTCTCGGCCGGCCCCCGGCGCAACACGGCGTCGAAATTGATCAGTTCCTCCGGCCCCGCCAACCCCTGCGACAGGGTGGGATGGCGCCCCAGGCGGGCCGCCACGCCGCCCAGGATGAAGGTGATCAGCGGCTCGCCCTCGGCTTCGGCCAGCGTATGGGCGCCGGGCAGGGCGGGGCGGGCGTCGCCCTCGTCCAGACCCTGGACGGCCAGGATGGACAGAAGCGAGGGGACCAGATGGGACGTCGGCATCCGCCGTCTAGATCGCGAAGCGCCACCGTGCGCGATAACATGGGTTAAGCGGTCAGACCGGCTCGCTCTGCAGGCGCAGATAGGTGGGGTCGAACTCGGCGATCTCGGCCAGGCGGCGCCAGTCCAGGATGTCGATCCGGCCGCCCGACCACTGGACCACGCCCTCGGCCCGCAGTTCGGAGATCAGCCGGCTGACATGGACGGCGGACAAGCCCAGGGCATCGCCCAGAACGTTCTGGGTCAGGGGCAGGTCGAAACTCAGATCGCCCGTCTGTCCCACCGCCTGCAGGCGCAGGTAGAGTTCACATACCAGATGGGCCAGATGGCCCAGGCCGCTGCGCCGACCCATGGCCACCAGCCATTGTCGGTGGATGGCGGCGTCGATGATGGTGTCCAGCCACAACAGACGCCCCAGGTGCGGATGGCGCTCGGTGATGTCGATCAGGCGGATGTGCGGGGCATTGGCTGTCACGCAGTCCGTCAGGGCCACGACCCCGTGATCCATCTGCTTCATCAGCAGGCTGTGCAGATCGATGAAATCCCCCGATACATTGATCTCCGTGATCTGGCGCGAACCGTCTTCCAATGTGGAATAGCGGGCCGAGAAGCCCGAGATCAGAAGCGTGCTGGCCGAGGGCCGGGTGTGCTCGCGTACGATGTCTGCTCCGGCGGGGACGGAGCGCGGCGGTTCCAGCGCCTTATCCAGGGCGGCGACCTCCTCGTCCGACAGCCGGTCCCGCAGGCTCAGCTTGTCCACCAGAGTCTGTACGCGGGGGGTTGCGCGGGTCTCGGTCATCGCGGCGTCTCCGACACGCTCCAGTCCTCGGGCGGGCTGTCGGACGCGGCGGCGGTGATGCTGACCACCGTTCGTCCCGCGTCGTCGGTCACGACGACGCTGAATCGGCGCGTCGCCCAGAAGGCCGCGCCCCGATAACGCAGAATTTCGCCAAGGACCGCAACCGCCTCCTCGCGCGCCGCCTCGACCCCGTGCAACTCCTCGCCCTGATCGTCCCGGACGACGTCCCCGTTCTGGGTATGGAAAAAGTAGCGAGGCAATCCATCCTCCGACCGTCTGCGGGAAAGAAGCGGTCTGGATGCGGATTGGTTCAGTCGAATGGACCTTAAGTCTCAGATTTCCTGATTGAAGGCGCCGATTTCGGGATAGGCGGCCAGGCGCGGCTTGATCTCCTTGCGGAACAGGTCGCGCATGTCGTCTTCGCTGCGCATGCTTTCGACCACCACGACCAGTTCAGGCTTGTTGGACGAGGCGCGGACCAGAACCCATGAGCCGTCGTCCAGATGCACGCGCACGCCGTTGACGGTGATGGCCTCGATGATCTTGCGGCCCAGGATTTCGCCCCCGGCTGCGGCCAGATCGGAGTATTCCTTCACGATCCGGTCCAGCACGCCGTACTTCAGTTCGTCATCGCAATGCGGCGACATGGTCAGGCTGGTCCAGGCGTCTGGCAGGGCGGACTTCAGTTCCGAGAGCTTCTTGCCCGGATTGCGGTCCAGCATGGCCAGAACGGCGCCCGCCGCGACCAGGCCGTCGTCGTAGCCATGGCCCAGATCGCCGGCCATGAAGAAGTGGCCCGACTTCTCGAACCCGGCCCGGGCGCCCAGTTCGGCGGTCTTGCGCTTGATGTAGGAATGGCCCGTCTTCCAATAGACAACCTCGGCGCCGTTGGCCTTCAGCACCTCGTCGGTCTTGTACAGGCCCGTCGACTTCACATCGACGACGAAGGTCGAGCCGGGGTGGACCCTGGACAGGTCGCGGGCCAGCATCAGGCCGATCTTGTCGGCGAAGATCTCCTCGCCCGTGTCGTCCACCACGCCGCAGCGGTCGCCGTCGCCGTCGAAGCCCAGGGCCAGGTCGGCGCCCGTCTCCTTCACCCGCTGGGCCATCTGCACCAGCATGGCGTGGTCTTCGGGGTTCGGGTTGTATTTGGGGAAATTGTAGTCGAGGTCGGTGTCCATCTCGATCACCTCGACGCCCATGCGGCGCAGAGCTTCGGGCGCGAAGGCGCCGGCCGTGCCGTTGCCGCAGGCGCACACCACCTTCAGCGGACGTTTCACCTGAACCTTGGCCGCCACATCGGCGATATAGATCTCGCGGAAGTCGTCGATGCGCACCAGCCTGCCGCCGTCGCGGGCCACGCCCTGACCGCCCAGCACGATCTCCTTCAGGCGGTCCATTTCGTCGGGGCCGAAGGTCAGGGGCTTGTTCGCCCCCATCTTCACCCCGGTCCAGCCGTTCTCGTTATGGCTGGCGGTGACCATGGCGACGCAGGGGGCGTCCAGTTCGAACTGGCCGAAATAGGCCATGGGCGACAGGGCCAGACCGATGTCCAGAACCTCCATCCCCCCTTCCAGCAGGCCGATGATCAGGGCCTGTTTGACGCTGAGGCTATAGCCGCGAAAATCATGACCGACGACGATGCGCGGCCGGACGCCGATTTCGTGCACATAGGTCGCCAGACCGAGGCCCAGCGCCTGAATGCCGAGGAGATTGATTTCTTTCTCCAGAATCCAGCGCGCATCGTACTCGCGGAACCCCGTCGGTTTGACCAGCGCCTGGGTTTCATAGGCGGCCGTGTTCGGGGTCAGATCCTGGCGAGGTTTCAGCATTGGATGTCCTTCGGGAAGTGGTCTTGCGCCAATGTGCAGCGAGAATTCCGGGACGCGGTTTCAGGCCGCGGCGCGCTTGCGGATGCGGGCGATCCGGCGCAGGCGACGCCAGAAGCGGCCCCTCTCCGGTTCGGGATAGGGCTGCAGGTTCTCGACGAACTGCTCGGCCGAGGCGCGCCAGCTGAACTTCTCAGCATAGGCGCGCACCGCCTTCCGATCCAGATCGAGGCAGGCCAGGCAGGCGGTCCGCAAGTCCTTGTCGATGGCCCCGGCGCCCGAGCCGGGGATGATGTCGATCGGGCCGTGGGCCGGATAGGCGGCGACCGGCGTACCCGTGGCCATGGCCTCCAGGATCACCAGGCCGAAGGTGTCGGTCCAGCTGGGGAAGACGAACACATCGGCGTCGCGGAAGCAGCGGGCCAGGTCGTCGCCGAACTTGGCGCCCAGGAACTTGGCCTCGGGATATTTCTCCTGAAGCTCCGCGCGCGCCGGACCGTCGCCGACGACGATCTTGGTGCCGGGCAGGTCCAGTTGGAGGAAGGATTCGATATTCTTCTCGACCGCCACCCGGCCGACGTTCAGGAAGAAGGGCCTGGGCCAGTCCTTGCCGCCCAGTTCATCGTAGATCGGCTTCAGGTCCGGGTTGAACACTGCGGTATCGACGCCGCGCGACCATGGCGAGACGTTCTTGAATCCGTGCTCGACCAGTTCGTCGCGCAGGGTGGGTGTCGCCACCATCAGCCGGCCCGACGGCTTGTGGAACCATTTCATATAGGCGTAGCCGACCTGGACCGGGATCGGGAACCGTGCCGAGACGTACTCGGGGAATTTGGTGTGGTAGCTGGTGGTGAAAGGCAATTTCCATTCGACGCAGATGCGGCGCGTGGCGATGCCGATGGGGCCTTCGGTGGCGATATGCACGGCCTCAGGCTCGAAGGCGCGCAGCATCTCGCGGATCTCCTCCTCGGCGCCCAGGGCCAGCCGGATTTCCGGATAGGTGGGGCAGGGGATGGTCTTGAACAGGCTGGGTTCGATGACCTCGACCTCGTGCCCCATGGCCCGGCATTCCGCAACCGTGCGGGTCAGGGTGCGGACGACGCCGTTGACCTGAGGTTCCCAGGCGTCGGTGGCCAGAACGATGCGCATTGAGGCGGGCGGACCCTGAGCCGTTGAGTAAGGGCGAAACTTCTAGCCGGTTCGAATGACGATGGCGAGACGGTCCTTGCTCGACGCTGCGTCACGCCAGTTGCAGGGATCGATCGTCGCGCCCGTATAGGAAGTTCAGCGTGTCTCGTACCTGAACGTAAGCGGCCATGATGTGATAGAGCGAACTCGCAGGCGCTGGTTCGTCGATGAACTCGCCGGTCTCCAGCATCTTGTCCCGCCACAGGCCTTGAGGCGTCAGATAACGCCACAATGCGTGGGAAGCTTGGGACGCTTGATCCAGGCACTGGTCCCGTTGACCATCTTCGCTCATCGTCGCCAGAATGCACGCCGCCTTGAGCCATTCGGTCTGGGGCCACAGTCGGGCCCGTGCGCTCTGTATGCCGCCGGTGATGGTCAGGGCGTCCATTGCGACGCCGCGTTTGCGGTCCACACCCTTCAAGCCCGCCGCGTACAGCCTCCGGGCGCTGTCGAGGGCGCCTTGGTCGTTACGGCTTCGGCCGTAGCGCGCCATCAACCAGGCCCATTCGAATTGGTGTCCTGGTTCGACCAGTCGGCCAGCTTCTCCCGGAGCGGGCGCCCAGCCGGCGTCGAAGAACTCGCGCAGTGCACCGGTGTCTGCGTCGATGAAGCGCGTTTGCGCCAGCCGTACGATCCGATCCGCGGTTTCGGTCCAGCGCGGGGCGCCGCCAGCCTCTTCCCAAGCCAGTGCGGCTTCAAGCAGATGCATGTGGGCGTTGGATTGATAGGGATGATCGCCGGACTCTCTGAGCCCGCCGGCGGCGTCCGCGCGCTGGAGCAGGTGGTTCAGCACGCCTGCGGCTTCATCTTCGAGGTCCATCCGCGCCGTTGCGCGCGCCACGCTGGCCAGGGCGAAGAGGAAAAAGGCCTGATCATAGACCATGGCCGTTTCATCCTGAGGGCGGCCGTCGGCGTCGAGCAGAGTCCTCATCTGCCCATCCGGCCGAAGATAGGCGGCGCGCAGCCGTTCTAGCCCCTTGTCGATGACGGCGCGCCAAGGTCCGGCCCAGCCTTGTCGTCCGGCGTCCGCATAAACCTGCAACTGGCGCGCCTGGACCCGGGCGCGGCGCGACGATCGGATATGGCGACCATCCAGGGTCAACAATTCCTCGAAGCCGCCATCGGCGCCCTGGCCCAGCGTCGCCCAGGTCGGCAGGGCCGATTGCCGCATCCAGGTGGTGAAGCGGACCGCCCCATCCTGCAGCGATTCAGCCGGCGGAGGCGCGGAGAAGTCCAGATGCTGTGGCGATAGGGTCCGCAGACGCTCAACTACCTTCTTAACATCCTGGCTCTTTTTCAGAGCGGTGACGAGTACGGCGTCACGCTCCACCACGATGCCGACGTCCTGCAGGCCGATCGCTGCGACCATAACCCCGTCGCAGGCGCGGATCAGGCAACCTTCGGAGTCTTCGAGGACGTGCAGGCCCACGCCGCCTTCACCCGAGGCATGGACGGCATCCCAAGCGCCCAGGTCGGACCAGGCGAAACGGACCGGCAGGACCGAGGCGTGCGTGGTCTTCTCCATGACCGCATAGTCGATCGAGATCTTGGGCGCGGACAAGAAGCTCGCGCCCAGGGTGAGGCAAGGGCCTTCGGTCTTGGCCTCGTCCAGGCCTGCCTTCACAGCTTCGGCCACGGCGGACGCGTGTTCCGCCACTTCCGTCGCCAGGACATCTGCGCGAACGATGAAATTGCCGCTGTTCCAGAGATAGCCTTCATTTATGTACCGCTGTGCGGTCGTTGCGTCCGGCTTTTCCACAAAGGCGGCGACTGGCGACAAGCCGTCGCCAGAGGGCGCAATATATCCATAAGCCGACGAGGGTGCGGTCGGCACGACGCCAAGCGTCACGATGCGCCCTTCGGCCGCTGCGACAGCCGCTTCCTTGACCGCTGTCCTGAAGGCCTGGTCATCAGGAATATGATGGTCTGATGCGACGAACAGTGTAACCGCGTCGGGCGTCTGGCGGGTGGTCCAGAGCGCTGCTGCGGCCATGGCGGCGGAGGAGTCTCGACCTTCAGGCTCCAGAAGAATAACAGCCGATGCGCCGATTTCGTCTAGCTGATCGAGAATCGCGCGCTTGTGCCGCACGCCGCCGACGACGACCAAGGATCCGCCGCCTTCCGCCAGAGCCGAGACGCGGGCCACAGTCTCCTGAAACAGGGAGCGGTTGCCGGCCAGAGGGATGAACTGCTTGGGAAGCGAGGGACGAGACGCGGGCCAGAGTCGCGTGCCGGAGCCGCCGCACATGATGACTGGATAGATGGGGGGCATGGGCACGTTACGTTTGTCTGAGGGATGGTCAGTACTAGCCGAGCCTGTCGTTGTCGTCACCTACGGCGACCGTCGGTTGTGGTTCGAGACTGCCGCAATCTCAGAGCGGCAGCACCGTCGTGGACTTCACCTCTTCGAGAACGGCGTAGGTGCGGGTTTCCCGCACGCCCGGCATCCGCACCAGAACATCGCCCAGAAAGGCGCGATAGGCGTCCATGTCGGCGACGCGGGCCTTGATCAGATAGTCGAAGCCGCCGGCGACCATGTGGCACTCCAGAACCTCGGGCTGGGTGCGGACGGCCTCGGCGAAGCCCTCGAAGACGTCGCCGGTGGTGCGGTCCAGCAGCACCTCGACGAAGATCAACAGGTCGCGCCCGACCTGGGCCGGGTCGATCATGGCGGCATAACCGGTGATGACCTTCTTTTCGCGCAGCCGTTTGACCCGCTCGAAACAGGCGGCGGGCGACAGGTTGCAGCGCCGGGCCAGTTCGGCGTTGGAGATGCGGGCGTCGGTCTGGAGAACCCGCAGGATGCGGCGATCGACGGCGTCGATTTCGATCATCGGAAAATAGGCCTGGAATACGAATGATCTTCGGCTTGATCATATATCATACGAAGCACCTTCGATGAACTCCGACATATAGGGGATGAATCCACAGGATTTGTCCGCCATGACCGCTTCAGCCTTCACGCCTTCGAGCCTGGCCGCCTGGGACGATCTGGACCACGACAAGTTCCGCGACGAGCGCGCGTCCGTCGCCGCCAACCTGGCCCGCATTCCCTTGAGCGCGGACGAACGCCTCGCCGTGGTCGCCGAGGCCACGGCCCTGGTCGAACACGCCCGCCGCAGCCAGAAGAAACAGGGGGTGGTCGAAAGCTTCCTGCAGCAGTTTTCGCTGGGCACCCGCGAGGGTCTGGCCCTGATGTGTCTGGCCGAGGCTCTGCTGCGCGTGCCGGACGAGGAGACGCGCGACCGCCTGATCGCCGAAAAGATCGGTTCCGCCGACTGGGCCAGCCATCTGGGCCAGTCCGACAGTTTGTTCGTCAACGCCTCGACCTGGGGCCTGATGCTGACCGGCAAGCTGGTGGACGTCGATGAAGAGGCCAAAACCGACCTGTCCGGCTTCCTGAAGCGGATCGCGGGCCGGATCGGCGAGCCGGTGATCCGTCAGGCCGTGGCCACCGCCGTCAAGATCATGGGCGAGCAGTTCGTCGTCGGCCGCACTATCCAGGCGGCGTTGAAGCGGTCGAACAAGGAAGGCTGGTTGTGCAGCTTCGACATGCTGGGCGAGGGCGCCCGGACCCTGGCCGACGCGGATCGCTACGAGACCATCTACGCCGACGCCATCGAAGCGGTGGGCAAGACGTCGAAGGGCCAGGGGCCGGAACACGGCCACGGCGTGTCGGTGAAACTGTCAGCCCTGTCGCCCCGCTATGAGGCGACGCACGAGGGCGGGGTGTGGGACACCCTCTATCCCCGCATTCTGCGCTTGGCTCGGATCGCGGCGAAATACGACATCAACTTCACGATGGACGCCGAGGAGGCCGACCGTCTGGCCCTGTCGCTGAAGCTGCTGGACCGGCTGGCGCACGAGCCGTCGCTGGGCGGCTGGACCGGGCTGGGTCTGGCGGTTCAGGCCTATCAGAAGCGGGGGCTGGAGACGATTCAGCGGGTCGCCGACCTGGCCCGCCGCTCGGGGCGTCGTCTGATGGTGCGTCTGGTCAAGGGCGCCTATTGGGACACCGAGATCAAGCGCGCCCAGGTCTTCGGCCGCACTGACTATCCGGTCTTCACGACCAAGGCGGCGACCGATCTGAACTATCTGGTCTGCGCGCGCGCCATGATCGAGGCGGCGCCCGCGATCTACAGCCAGTTCGCCAGCCATAACGCCCACACCTTGGCCGCCGTGCGCCGCATGGCGCGCGATCGCGGCGTCGCGGTCGAGCATCAGCGCCTGCACGGCATGGGCGAGGCTCTGTACGACGCCGCCATCGACACATGGTCCGACGAAACGGTGATCGTGCGCGCCTATGCGCCCGTCGGCGGGCACGAAGAACTGCTGCCCTATCTGGTGCGGCGCCTGCTGGAAAACGGCGCCAACTCCTCCTTCGTCCATGCCCTGCTGGACGAGCGCGTGCCCGCCTCGGCCGTCGCGGCCGATCCCATCTCCCTGGTCGAGCAGGCCCCCGACCGTCACCCCAAGATTCCGGTTCCGAAAGACATGTACGGCGATCGTCAGAACTCCCTCGGCCGCGACTACAGCCAGGCCGCAGACCGTGAAGCCCACGCCCGGGCGCTGCAGCTGGTGGACCGCGAGAAGCTGACCTCAGGCCCCCTCGTCGGCGGCAAGCTTCGCGCCGGGATCAATCCTCAGGACGTGACCAATCCGTTCGACCGCTCGCAGGTGCTGGGCCATGTGTCCGAGGCCGAGACGGCCGACATCGACGCCGCCGTCGAAGCCGCCGCCAACGCCCAGGTCGCCTGGGACCGTCAGGGCGGCGCCAAACGCGCCGTGACCCTGCGCGCCATGGCCGATGCGCTGGAGGCGGACATGGACCGCTTGGTCGCCCTGCTCAGCCGCGAGGCGGGCAAGACCCTGAACGACGGCGTCGCCGAGGTGCGCGAGGCCGCCGACTTCTGCCGCTACTACGCCCTCTTGGCCGAACGCGACTTCTCGGCGCCGGAAACCCTGAAGGGGCCGACGGGCGAGACCAACCAGCTGATCCTGCACGGACGCGGCGTCTTCGCCTGCATCAGTCCGTGGAACTTCCCGCTGGCCATCTTCACCGGCCAGATCGCCGCTGCCCTCGCCGTCGGCAACGCCGTCCTGGCCAAGCCCGCCGAACAGACGCCCCTGATCGCCGCCGAGGCCGTGCGCCTGTATCACAAGGCCGGCCTGAACCCCGATCTGCTGGCCCTGGTCCCTGGACGCGGCGAGACGGTCGGCGCGGCCCTGGTCACGCATCCGGGCGTCGACGGCGTCGCCTTCACCGGCGGCACGGACACGGCCGCCGCCATCAACCGATCCATCGCCGCCCGGCCCGGCGCCATCATCCCCTTCATCGCCGAAACCGGCGGCCTGAACGGCATGTTCATCGACACCACGGCCTTGAAGGAACAGGTGATCGACGACGTGATCCAGTCGGCCTTCGGCTCGGCCGGGCAACGCTGCTCGGCCCTGCGCGTCCTCTATGTGCCCAAGGATTCGGCCGACGCCCTGATCGAGGGCCTGAAGGGCGCGCTTGCCGTCCAGACCGTCGCCGACCCCGCCGACCCCAGGACCGACATCGGCCCCGTCATCGACCCGGAATCCCGCCGCGCCCTGGAAGCCCACGTCGAGCGCCTGTCAAAGGAAGCGACAATCATCGCCCGCGCCGCCCTGCCGATGGGCGCGGAAAAGGGCGACCTGTTCGCCCCCACCATCGCCGAAATCCCCACGCCCGATTTCCTGGAACGCGAGGTCTTCGGCCCCATCCTGCACATCTACCGCTACGCCCCGTCCGATCTGAAGACGGTCGCCGGTAAACTCGCCGCCCGCGGCTATGGTCTGACCCTGGGCGTCCACAGCCGCATCGAAGCCTTCGCCGACGAGGTCGTCTCCCTGGTCCCCGCCGGCAACGTCTACGTCAACCGCTCCATCACCGGCGCCGTCGTCGGCGTCCAACCCTTCGGAGGCGAAGGCCTGTCCGGCACCGGCCCCAAGGCGGGCGGCCCCAACAGCCTGATCCGCTATGCCGCCGAGAAGGCGATCAGCATCAATATCGCGGCCCAGGGCGGGGATCCGGCGCTGTTGAATCTGTAGCTCCTTACGAATTCAGTGCGCGTCTCAGCGTTTCACCTACGCGCGTGATATCGTCCGCCGACAATGACTCGTGAGTCGGTAGATTGATGCCCTGGGCTGCGCAAAGGCGCGCGTTCGGGGCGTCGACCGAAGCGTCATAGTAGGGCGGCATGTCGTTGACCGGATAGAAGACGGGGCGTGTCTCCACGCCATCCGCGTCCATTCGCGCCATCACCTCGTCGCGGGACGTTCCGACGTGTGGTTTCAGCATGATGGTGTACATCCAAAATGAATGCTCGCAGTCGATCGCGGTGAAGGGCAAGTCGATCATATCGACCAGCCCAGCGAGAGCTTGATCATAGGTGGCGGCGATCTCGACGCGCCGGGCCAGGGCCTCGTCAAGCCGTTCCATCTGGGCCACGCCGATGGCTGCCGTAAGGTTCGTCATTCGATAGTTGAAGCCAACGACCGGATGCCAGTAACGCCGTTCGGCGCTCATGCCTTGGCTGCGCAACAGCCGCATACGGGCCGCCAACTCATCGTCGTTCGTTGTTACGGCTCCGCCTTCGCCGGTCGTAATGATTTTGTTGCCGAAAAAGCTAAAACTACCGCAGTGCCCGATGCCCCCCACGGGCGCGCCGCGATATCGTGCGCCGTGCGCTTCGGCCGCGTCCTCAATCACCCAGAGTCCATAACGGGCGGCGATTGCCATGATCGGCGCCATGTCGGCGGACTGACCATACAGATGAACGACCACAATCCCCTTGGTCCGTGGAGTGATGGCCTGTTCGATGCGCTCCGGATCAATGTTGAAGGTGCGGGGATCGTTGTCGACGAACACCGGGCTGGCGTTGCAGTAGCGAACGCAATTGGCTGTGGCGATATAGGTCAACGACGGCATGATGACCTCGTCGCCCGCCCCGAGGCCCAGCCCGACCATAGCCAAGTGCAGGGAGGTGGTGCCGTTGTTGCAGGCGATGGCGTGCTTGACGCCGGCCATGGCGGCGACCTGCGCCTCGAAGCGTTCGATGAAGGGGCCGCGCGACGAGATCCAAGTGCTATCCAGCGCCTCGTTGACGTAGGCCTTTTCCTTGCCCGAGAGGCGCGGAACGGCGACGGCGATGCGGTCCATGGCTTTATCCTGTCTATCTTGGGCGGGCGGGCGTGCCGACCGCGATGGCGTTCGATTGAATGTCGTAGATGGCGGTCGCGCCCGCGCCGAGCGTCGCATCGTCGCCGATAGATACGCCAGGCGCCACCGCCGAGCCGACGCCGAGCATGGCACGATCGCCCACCACGACCGATCCGGCCAGCCGGCCGCCGGGTGCGACATGCGCCGCGACGCCTAACCGGCAATCATGATCGACCGATGCGCAGGTGTTGATGATGCTGAACGCCCCGATCCTGCAATCGGCGTTCAGGACCGCGCCCGGCATGACGATGGCGCCGCGTTCGACCACGGCCGAAGGAGACACCGTCGCGCGGGGACTGATCAAGGCAGGCAGTTCGAATCCCAGTTCTTCGAACCGAAGGCCGATTCGTTCCCGTGTCCGGTTGGATCCGAGGCCCAGGGCCGCAAATCCCACGCCTTCGGCGAGAAGCGCCGCCGCCATGTCGTCCTTGCCGATCACCGGCGCGCCGACGACGAGACGTGGCGTATCGTCGGCGTCGAGGCAGCCGACGACTTCGAAGCCGCAAGACCGCGCCAGTTCGACGACGACCTTGGCGTGTCCACCCGCCCCGATAACCACCAAACGGGGAATCGCGGGCTCCTAACGACGCTTTTGAGTCAGTCGCGCGACGTCTGCGTCCACCATCTCGCAGATCATCTCCTCGAGCGTGATCGTAGGCTTCCAACCCAGTTGGCGTTCGGCTTTCGTGGGATCGCCCAGCAGCACGTCGACTTCAGCCGGACGGAACAGAGCCGGATCGATGACCAGATGATCCTCAACCGAAAGACCCGCATGTTTGAAGGCGATGTCCACCATATGCTGAACGGTCCAGGTCTGCCCCGTCGCCACGACGTAGTCGTCCGCAGCGTCCTGTTGCAACATCATCCACATCGCCCGGACATAGTCGCGGGCGTGGCCCCAGTCCCGCTTGGCCTCGATGTTGCCTAGGCGAAGCTCCTTGGCCAGCCCCAACTTGATGCGCGCCACGCCGTCGGTGACTTTGCGCGTGACGAACTCCTGCCCGCGAAGGGGGGATTCGTGATTGAAGAGAATACCCGAGCTTGCGTGCATGCCGAAGCTTTCACGGTAGTTCACCGTGATCCAGTGCCCGTATAGCTTGGCGACGGCGTAGGGCGAGCGCGGGTAGAAGGGGGTGGCCTCGCTTTGCTTCTCGTGCTGGATCAGACCGAACATTTCAGAGGACGACGCCTGATAGAATCGGGCCTCGCTTTTGAGAAGACGCAAGGCTTCCAGGACGTTCAGGACGCCGACACCCGTCACGTTCGCGGTGAGATGCGGCTGTTGCCAGGACGTGGCGACGAATGACTGCGCCGCCAGGTTGTAGACTTCGTCAGGGTCCACTTCGGCGATGATGCGCATGAGACTCGACAAATCAGTCAAGTCGCCCTCGACCAGCGTTATGCGGTCCAGGACGCCTAACCATTCCAAGCGGTCTAGGTGTAATCCCCCTGAGCTGGAGCGGCGTGCCAGACCCCAGACCTGATAACCCTTTTCGAGGAGGAATTCGGCGAGATAGGCTCCATCCTGGCCCGTAATTCCCGTGATGAATGCTCTTGGCACGCAAGCTCCTCCATGAAAGCGCGGACTTACTAGACGTTGAAGAGACCCAAGCCAAGTGCAGCGGCGACAAAGGCGGATTTGGCGTTGCTTTGGGGGAGAGTGAGCCGTATCTCGAGGTTCTCATCATACGAGGTTCCACCCCTTGAAAATCGCGATACTTCTCTCCGAGCGCCCAGATCTGGGTTGGCTTTGGCGCGCGAAGGAACTCGCGGCCGCTCTCCGCCAGACGGGCGCGCCAAACGGCGGCGAGATCACGGTCGCAATAGGGTTGCCGCGTGAATCCGAAGCGGAGTGGCGGAAGAAGGAAGCCGAGCTTCTTACGGAGGATAGCGGCGTTGTCGTGCGACATCTCGGATGGGAGCGGGTCGAGCCTGCTATGGCCCAAAGGATGTTCCCCGATCTGAAGGCCAGTCTGGACGACATTCCCGATGTCGCCCTTCCCCGCGACTGGGGATGGAACTTCATGGACTGCGACGCCTGGATCGTATGCGCCGACGCGGCGCAGGGCGCCGTGGCGCCGCTGAAGCCTGTCGCTTATTATGTCCGCGACCTGGCGCAGCGTTATGTGCCGGCGGCGTTCGCGTCCGGTCTCGATCACATCTTCTGGCGACGCCAGGATCATGCATTCAGGCTTTGGCGCCAGGCCGATTGCGTGTTCGCCTCTCAGATTTCGACGTGCGACGATATTTCCGGATATGCGGGCGTTCGGCGCGACCGGATCGTCCTGGCTCCGCAACTTCGGCCGGGATCGACCATTTCCGCCCGCGAGGACTGCCAGTCCATCGACCTGCTATGGTTGGCTGAACCTTACGCCGGACACGACCCCGCCGTTGGGTTGGAAGCGATCCGCATTCTGCGGTCGGAGGGCGTGGAGGCCAAGATCACGGTATGTGGCGAGCAAGCCTATGGCTTCGCGCCTGACGATGGACAGGTCACTCTGGCCGCGACGCCTCCCTGGGCGCGAAGGGCGGCGAAATCCATCTCTTGCGAGACGGTCTCCGACGAGCGGGGGCTCGTTCGCGCATTGTCGCGCGCCAAGCTGGTCTGGTCGAGCGCCTTGGCCGATGCGGAGGGGGAAGGGCTTCTTCGTGCGGCTCAGGCGAAGACGCCCTTCATCGGTCTGCGCTATCCTCAGGCCGAGAGCCTGGCGCGCGAGCTTGGGGTGAAGGCTTATTTCTATGATCGGTCGGAAGCCGGTCTGGTCGCCGACGCCTTGAAGGCGGCCTTGTCCGAAACCGCCCGGACGTCTGAGGCCGCGCAGCCCCGGCGCGCTGATGCGGAGGACTGGTCCTCGATCGTGGAGCGTCTTTGGAGGGCTCCTGGTGCTTGAGGGAAATCGGACCGCGATCGGCGTCTGGAGCGAACTGCCTCCGGGCGCACGGTGGGCCAACGAGGGTATTTCTCGGATTGTCGGTTTCCTGATCGAGGGTGGAGCCGAAACCGGCGATTACATCTTCCGGGTCCTGGTGCCGCGCGGGATGGCCGAGACCGTGCGCGAGGACCTGCGCACGCTGCTGGCGAAGGAGGGTGTCGACTGGATCGTCGATGAACCCAGCGAGGCTTTCGAGGCGGAATGGGCGCGCGAGCACGGACCGATTTCAGACAAGTCCTCCCTCGCTGCTTCGATGGCGGCCTACGCCAACGCCCACATCGATGTCGCCGGTTGGATCAACACCTTCCCACATTTCACTGGATCGCGTCTGTTGGATCGTCGCAAGGCGGTGCTGTTGCCGGACGCCATTCCCTACGATTTTCCAATAGGCTGGGATTACAACCACTATTGGGGTCCGCAAGGCGAATGGGTGCGGTGGAAGACTATCGCGCGCAACACCCTGTCCGACGGCCAGGCGGTGATCGCCCATTCCAAGCATGTCGCGCGCCGTCATGGGGTCAAGCTGCTGGGGCTCGACGAAAGCTTGATTCGTGTGGTGCCGCACGCGCCGCCGGACCTGGCGCCGATTCTTCCCTTCATAAAGGATCGCCGAAAAACGCCTGAAACCCGGCGTTTGGCGGCCAATATCCTCCGCGATTACGCTGCGACGAAGGGGCTGGATTATCTGCGGGCCTTCCCATTCGAGGAAACGCCCTTCGTCATGGTCGCGACCCAGGATCGGGTGACGAAGAACGTCGGTCGTGCGGCCGAGGTCGTGCGACGGCTGGTTCGGGACGAGCGGCGGAATTTGAAATTGTTCACCACGGCGCCCCTGCATCATGGCGCCGGCTGGACGTTGTTTCCCGGCCTGGTGGCGGATCACCAGATGCAGCATGACATCGTCTCGATGCCGGACGTGCCGCGCGACGTTCACGCCGCGCTTTTCCACTGCGCAACCTTGACGATTCACCCGACCTTCTACGAGGGCATCGTAGGCACCTTGACGTTCTACGAAGCGGTCAGCGTCGGCACGCCTTGCATTATGGGGGTGGGACCGCATGTGCGTGAACTGATGGAAACGGCTCCGGAGCTCGAGCCGCTGACCTTCGATCCCTACGACATTCCCACCATGCGAAAGCTTGTCCTGGACGTACTGGAAGATCCCGAGGCCGCCGTGGCGCTTCAGCGTCCGGCCTATGAGCGTCGCCGCAAAAGGGGCTGGGCCGCCGTCGCTCAAGCCTATGCCGAGGCCGCCGCCGGCTTCGACGACGCGGCGTCGTCATGAACGCGCGTTCCAAATCCGCTGAAGACAGGGCCCGCATTCCTGTCGGCGTGTGGACGGAATGGCCCGTCGGCGCGCGTTGGGCCAACGAGGGCATGACCCGGCTTCTCGGTTTCATGATCGAGGGCGTGGCCAAGGGGAAGACCTATACGTTCCACATCGTGATGCCCGAGGGCGTCCGAGCGGAGGCCAGGAACGACCTGGCGTCTCTGCAGGCCGTCGAAGGGGTGGATTATGTTCTGCACTCCCCTTCGCCCGAACTGGGGCTCGCCGCGGACGACTTCGAAGGTCAGGCCAGATTCGCCAATGCGCATGTGAAGGTGGAAGGGTGGATCGTGCTTTTCCCGTACTTCCGCCATGCACTGCTGCTGGACGCGCCGGTGGCCACCATCTTCCCCGATGGCATACCGGTAGCGTTTCCTGTTCCCGACGCGGGGGCGTGGGGCCCCAACGGCTATCATTTGCGGTGGCGCCAACAGGTCCAGACGCTGCTTGACGGTTCGGATTGCGTCGTGACCTTTTCGAACCATGTCGCGAACGAGCAGGCGGGGCGTCTGTTCGGGGTTGCGAGGGAAAAGATTCACGTGGTGCCGCATGCGCCGCCCAATCTGTCGCACCTGGCACCCTATGCACGCCAAGGTTGGACGGCGGCAAGTCGAAGCGCCGCCGCCGAGCTTCTGCGTTCCCATGCGCACGAGCGAGGCTGGACCCAATTGGCTGACTTTCCTTTCGAGGAGATCGACTATGTCGCGGTGTCGACGCAGGATCGCGTGACGAAGAACATTCGGCTGGCAGCGGAAGCGGTGCGAATGCTCGTCCGCGACGAGAGGCGCAATCTCAAGTTGTTCATGACCGCTCCGCTGCATTTCGGCGCCACTTGGACGCCCCTGCCAAACCAGTTGGAACATGACCTGATGGTCGGCGACGTCGTGTCCATGACCGATCTGCCGAGGGAAGTGCACGCCGCCTTTTATCATTGCGCGGCGCTTGCCGTTCATCCGTCCATCTTCGAAGGTGGACTGGGTCCGTTCCCCTTCTATGAGGCTGTAAGCGTCAGTACCCCCTGTTTGATGGCCGATGGCCCGCATCTGCGTGAACTGGTCGCGGACGAGCCGCAACTGGCCGCCTTCACCTTCGATCCGAACGACAGCCGAAAATTGCGGGATCTGACCCTCTCGACGCTGGAAGACCGAGATGCGGCTCTGGCCGTTCAGAAGGCCTGCCTGGAACGGATAGCCGACTATGGCTGGAGCGAGGTCGCGGCGGCCTATTCCGCGGCGGCGGTGGCTGGGAAGGTCGCTCGGTGAGCGGGGAGGCCGCCCATCTGGAGGAACGGCTCTCGTTGATCGAAGCCCGAATCGCCAACCTGCAGGAGATGATCGAAGCAGGTCTCCAGCGCCAGATCGTTTCGCTGGACGATGATTTCGTGGGGATACGGTCTAAGGACGGATGGATCGTGGCGGGGGCGGAAGAATTCCGCACCGTTCTGCATTTGGCGGACGGCGTTAGCGGCCATGAACCGGGCGTTCAGGCCTTGCTGAAGCGTGCCGTGAAAGCCGGCGACGTAGTCGTCGATGTCGGAGCTCATATCGGCCTCATCAGCGTCGAACTGGCAAGGCATGTGGGCCGGGAGGGTCGGGTGATCCTCGTCGAGCCGAACCCGCGATCGGCGGAGGCCGCCCGGCGCACGCTGTTGTCGAATGGTTTCGGCGATCGTTTCGATCTTCATCTCGCCGCGGGGGGGGCGAAAGCCGGGCGTGCGACCTATTTCTTCGGCTTCAACAGCATGCTTGGAAGTCTGGCCGTTCTGGAAGGGTCGTCATTGGGTTCGCTCGAAGTCGATGTCGCGCCTCTGGATGACATCGTCCCTCCCGGCCAGGCCGTGTCCTTGGTCAAGATCGACGCCGAGGGTTGGGAGAACGAGGTCGCCAAGGGGATGGTGCGGCTTTGCAAGGATTCTCCGGATATTCTGGTGATCGCCGAATTCGCGTCTTCCCATCTGGCGAGGACCGGCGTGACGCCGACGCAATGGTTCGATGATTTCGCCGCCCTGGGACTGTCCGACTTCTCGTTGATCGACGAACAAACTGGCGCGCTGTCGCCTTGCAGCGTCGAACGCCTGATGCAGATGGAGACCGCGAACATCCTTCTCGAACGGCCCGGCGCTGGGTTAAGGCGACGCTTTTCAAGGCGGGAGGGGGCGCGTAATTGAATCGTCCAGTTGGGCAGGATTATATGGCCGATACACACTCAGCCGCAGGCGCGAGTCCCGTTGACGCGAAGCGTTCCGTTCCTAGGTCGCAAGCCGCGTCTTCGGTCGCTATCGGCAACCTGAATGACAAGCTAGGCGTGCTGGATGGTCGATTGAACGCCTTGGAGACCATTGCGACCGACATCGGCGAACGTCAGAAAGCGATACTCGACCGGCTAGATACGCTCGGCTCGGCGCTTGCCGGCGGCGTCGACGACCATCGTGAAATTCTGACGCGTCAGGACGAGCGCCTGAAGGCCCTGGAGACGGGATCGACCGAAGCCGTCAAACGTCAGAAGGCGATGATCGACCGTCTCGGCGCGATCAGCGCGGCCCTGGTCAGCGGTGTCGACAGTCATCGGGACGCTCTTATGCGCTTGATGTCCCAAGGCTCGCGGGACATGCAGGAGTTGGGACGGGAAATCGCGGCGCTGGAGAAGCGGCAAGAGCAGGTTGGTTCGGCCACGACCGACGTTCTGGAAAGCCTGGCGCGGGCCGCCGCGGCCGCGGACGCTCGGAGAGTCGAAGAAAACCTTCGCTTTGAAGCTCTGGCCGGCGAACTGATCGACTTGCACCGAGTGCGGGACGCCTTGCAGAGAGAACAGGGACGAACGGAAGCGCTGCAACGCCGGCGTCTGGACGATCTCGCGCGAATCCAGGCCTTGGGCGCAGAGCGGGATGCCTTGGAAATCGAACTCCAATCGGCGGCGAGCCGACATAGACGGATGGTGCGTGGGGGGGCGGCCGACGTCCGTCCCGTCGCGGCGGCGTCAGTTTCGCACACCTCTGAAAATTCATCCGAGCCAGCACGCGTCGAAGCGTCGTCCGACGAACCGCCTCTCGTCGGCGTGGACCATCGACAGCTTCTGGCCGACGCGCGCGCCGCGAAGGCATGCCGGGATTGGCCTCGCGCGCGCGAGGCCTATGCGGCCTATGTGGCGGCGCGACCGCGAAAGGCGTCCGCCTGGAAGCAGTACGGACACGCGTTGAAGGAAAACGGCGACCTCGCCTCGGCCGAGGCGGCGTATTTCAGGTCGCTCGCCTTGGCGCCGGCGGACCTCGACACCTGTTTGCATCTCGCGCACGTCCTCAAAAATCGCGGAAATCGAGAGTTGGCCGCCGAGGTCTTCAGCGCAGCGTTGAAGATGAATCCCGATTTCGGCCCGGCCAAGGACGGGCTGGGCGATCTGGGCTTTGCCGTTCCCGAGGCCGTCGCGAATACGAGCCCCCGGAAAATCGACGGCAAATTGACTCGCTGGCTATTTGGAAAGCGGCTGAAGTTGGCGCAGGCGGCGTTTTCCAGCAGGCAATGGAAGACGGCAGAGCGGCGCTATCGCAGTCTGCTGCTGACACAACCTTGGAACGCTCGTCTTATGATCCAGATCGGCCACACCTTGAAAGAGCAAGGAAGACTTGACGCGGCGGTGCAGATGTACCGCAAGGCTGCGGATCAGGAGCCCTTGAACAGTGACGCCCAGCTTCACCTCGGACACGTGGCGAAGCTGGCGGGCGATCTGGATTTGGCGCGTGGCCATTATCTGCGGTCCCTGCGCTATTGGCCCCAAAACCCTGATGCATTGCACGAACTTCGAGATCAACAGTGATCGCCACTGACAATTCATGGTCGTCACACGTCAGAATTATAGGCGCGCTGATGATGCGCGAGACGATCACGCGTTATGGCAGGCAAGGCTTAGGCCTGCTTTGGTTGATCGGCGAACCGTTGCTGTTTTGCTTCGGCGTCATCATCATGTGGTCGTTGATAAAGCCGGCGTATGAGCATGGCGTCAGGATCGCACCGTTCATCATGACCGGCTACATGTGTCTTCTTCTGTTAAGACATCTGATCGGCGCGAACATGAATGCGCTTCAAGCCAACGGTGGGCTCCTCTACCATCGACCGGTGCGAGTCATGCACCTTTATCTGTCGCGATGCGGATTGGAGATCGCCGGAAACACCATGGCCTTCTTCATCGTCTATCTGGCGATGTTGGCGATCAGACAGGTAAGCCTTCCTCACGACCTGCTTCTGCTCTATTCCGGCTGGTTCCTGCTGGCTTTCATGGCGTGCGGAATCAGTTTCGTGTTCGCTGGACTTTCTCTGCGTTACGAGTTGTTCGAGCGTGTTTCGCCTGTTCTGCAGTACGCCATGATCCCGCTATCCGGCGTGTTTACGATGATGGCCTGGCTGCCGCAGCATTATCGGGATGTTCTGTTGAAGGTTCCTATTCCCCATGCAGTGGAAATGGTGCGCGCCGGCATGTTCGGGGAATTCACGCCGACCTATTATGACGTCGGATACGCCCTTGCATGGACGGTCGGATTGAACTTCGCGGGACTGGTGCTGTTGGCACGAGCCAAGCACTATCTGGAAATGGAATGAGGCGGCGCGACCGTTTCTGGAAATCGAAATGAACAAGCCAATCCTGAAATATCACGGCCCCGGCGACTTCGCTGCTTCGTCGGACACCACGCCGCGCTGGCGAAGAACGCTGGGGAGGACGCCCCTGTCCTTTCTTCTCGTCGTAATCGCGCCGACGATCCTAGTGGCGATCTACTACCTGCTTGTGGCCTCTCCGCAATATACGTCGGAGGCACGTTTCGTCGTCAGATCCAAGACCCAGGAGCAGCCGTCCAGCCTGGGCGTGGCGCTTCAGGGGGTCGGCCTGTCCTCCAATCAAACGGACGCCTACGCCGTCCACGAATATATCCGATCACGCAATGCACTGGACGATCTGCGCGGAAAGCTGGATGTACGAGCCATGCTCGGCCGGCCGGGCGTGGACGCCCTGTCGCGTTATCCTCGGCCTTGGGAAAGTGAATCGCCCGATGGCCTGCACGATGGGTTTCGGCGGTTTGTGACGGTAGGATACGACTCCTCTACCGGCCTCAGCACACTACGGGTCAGGGCGTTCAGGCCCCAAGATGCGCAAACGCTGGCGGATGCTTTGCTGGATGGCGGCGAACGCCTCGTCAACCAGCTCAACACCAGAGCGGATCAGGGTGCCGTGGCGGATGCGCGACGTAACGTCGCTGACGCCGAGGCGCGGTTGACAGCGGCACAGGTACGTTTGACGACTTTCAGAAACAGGGAGGGGCTTTTGGACCCGTCCAAGGCGGCTGTCGAAAATCTGCAGCTGATTGGCAATCTTCGCGGGACCGTGGCGAATTTGCGCGCCGAGCGATCCCAATTGGCCTCCGAAGCACCGCAGAGCCCTCAATTAACGGCGCTGGACAGTCGTATCGCAGCATTCGAACGGCAGATTGCTGCCGAACAGAGCAAGATGGCCGGCACCGCCGATTCCTTGGCGCCCAAGCTTGAAACCTATGAAGCCCTTGCGCTGGACCGCGAGTACGCCGACAAGGCCCTGGCGTCGGCGCGAGCCTTACTGGATCGTTCGGAGTCGGATGCGCGCAGCCAACGTCTGTATCTGGAACGCGTCGTGCGCCCCAACCTTCCGACCGACGCCAGCCAGCCGAAGCGACTCCTTGCCATTTTGACAGTTTTCCTGAGCCTCCTAGTCCTATACGCCACAGCCTATCTCGTCGTCGCGGGCCTCAGAGAACATAGTCAAGGATGACGGCGATCGGCATCCAAAGCTCTGTGACGCGCTCGCAATCCGTCGCGCTCGATGTGCAGTCGCTCGGCAAGGTTTTCGTCGAGAATCGGTCCGGAAGCGGACGATGGATATTTCGGGATTTGAATCTGCATCTTCAGAGGGGCGAACGGCTCGCCGTCTTGGGGCGCAATGGGCAGGGCAAATCGACCCTGATCAAGATACTCGGCGGCGTTTTGCCGATGTCCGAAGGGAAGGTGGACTGGTGCGTTCGGCCGTCGTGGCCGATCGGCTTCGGCGGAGGATTTCAAGGCAGCCTCAGCGGCCTCGACAATATCCGCTTCCTCGCGCGCATCTATAATGGCGACTACGACACGGTTCTGGATCGCGTGGAGAATTTCGCGGAACTAGGATTGGCGCTCAAGCAGCCTGTGAAGCACTATTCGTCAGGCATGCGGGCTCGACTCGCCTTCGGTTTGTCCCTGGCGATCGATTTTGACTGCTACTTGATTGACGAACTGATGGCTGTGGGGGACGCGCGTTTCGCAGCCAAATGCGCGGATGAACTTTTCACGCGCCGCGCGGACCGAGCGTTCGTCATGGCGTCACACGACATGGCCTCGGTCGCGAACGTCTGCTCTCGCGCGCTCATCATCGAAAACGGGCAAGCAAAGCTCTTCGATGATGTGGCAGAGGCGATTGACGTCTATACTTGGCTGAGGGCGGTTTGACGCCCGGCTAACCGGACGCGCGTCCGATCGCCACCGACAATATGCGAAGCGTGCCGGCGAACACTGCGTGGGCTGCCGAAATCCGGAATTCGGCGACGGCTTCTCTTTCCCAATGGGTATCCAGGATGATGTCGTAGAGCCCCGCTCTGTCCAACGCGATATCATGGCGTTCGTATGCTTCGAGGCTCCCCCACTCGAACCTCAGGATTTGAGTCGAGGCGGTTTTGTCTATCTCGAATCCCACACTCAAGCGCCACTCTCCCGACGGCAAAGTCATGTGAGGTCCCCAGATCAGGACATCAGGACGGCCCGTCATGTCGAACGTCAATGGCGGAGCGCCGGCGACCAGGCGACTCTCATTGACATGCATCATGGCGAAGGAAATATCAGTCGAGCCGCCTTGACGGCCAAACAGCAGAAGTTCCTGGGGCCAGGTTCCCGCTCCCAGCGCAGGTTCGACGACCTCTCGTGTGAAAGTCTCCACGACGGCGCTCATGGCCTCGTCACCGGAACACGAGCCCGCAAATCCGCACCTGCCGCCTGTCTCCAGCGCATGAGAGAACAACCGCGAAAGATCTCGCGCCTGATTAACGCTGAACTCGGCCGATAACGATGATGGAGTCGAGAGGACGATCAGCCATTCATTGGCCTGGAGCGTTAGGGCCTCGTCCACGGACATGCTCACATGAACGGCGCTTTCGGCGTGCCGCGCTCGAAAGGCGTGTGCTTTCTCCAGCCATTGGTCACTATTTTCGCCTGGTGTTACAAGGATACCGATGGATGCTTGGAAAGCAGGCTGTTTTTCGAGTGTCATTCAGAGTCCAAGCGCGCCATAGGCACCCTTTAGGCGTTGTTTATAGGCATCGATCGAGAAGGTGCCGGCGCGTAAGCGACCGGCGGTCTCCAACGATTTTCGCAAATCATCGTCCGTGTCCAATGCGATAATGGCGGTCCGCATATCGTCCAGACTGCGGGGGTCGACGATGAGTGCCGCATCGCCCGCGATTTCCGCCGTCGCCGATACGTTGGATGTCATAACCGCCGTTCCGGCCGTCATAGACTCGAGAATGGGCAATCCGAACCCCTCATAGAGAGAGGGAAACAGCGTCGCCTTGGCACCCTGGATAAGATTCTTCAAAAGCGGCGCTGGAAGATAGTCGAAACGCCTGACTCCGCTGTCGCTCGCAGACGCATGCGCGAGAAGAGCGAGATCTTCCTGGGCCAGCCAATCTCGACCGGCGACGATCACCAGTGGCGTGGAGACCCGACTCTGCAAATAGGCTTGGATCAATCTTGATACATTCTTTTTGGGCTCTACGGCGCCGAAGAAAAGGAAATAATCCTTGAAGCCTAGGCCATGAAGCGTTTGCAAATCATTGGCGACGTCGTCGTCCGAGCTCTGCCGTTCAGGCGTCGCTATCGCCTGATAAGTCGTGATGACCCGATTTTCATCCGCGCCGAGAAGCTGGATCAGATCAGTGCGCGTGGTGTCAGAAACGGAAAGCAAGAGGTCAGCGCGTTGCACGATCGATTTCATCAGTTCGTAATAACGCTGTTTGTGATCAAGCGTTGAATGGGGAAGCTTCAGAGGGATGATATCATGTACGGTGTAGATGTTCGCGGAGCGACGGGCATAGATCGGAAGTGGCGTGGTCCAATGCATGGCATGTGGCCCGCGTCGTCCGTCGGACGACGTTTCAAAGGTCAGCGGCGTGAAGGTTCCATAAAGCGTGTGCGCCCGGTTCGCGGTCGAGAAGATGTCACAGGCCGCCCAATGTCTCTGGGCCGGTGGCATGTCGTCCCTGCCGACGATGAGTCCGCTTTCTTCCACGGACCGCGCGGCGCGTCCGAAACGAGACAGGATTGTGGAGGCGGCGCGGGTCAGGCCCGCCTTGCGCGCGGTCTTACGTGCGTCACTAAGGCTGATTTCCTTCAGCAGCGGATTCGATGTCTGCGGGCCGGCGGGGCCGTGAAGAATTTCGATTTCCACACCATTCTGGGACAGGGCTGTCGCCAAATTTCGCGCATATGTGGCGATGCCGGAACCCTTCGCGAGTGAAAGATTCCAGCCGTCTATGCAAGCCCGAGCCATGCAGCCTCTCCGTTTCCGCAACATGAAACATGCGAAGGGAGACGGGCTTTATATCATCCAGTTGTGATCGGCGACCGAGAACCAGAGATCGCGTTGGGAGATGTGGATCAAATCGCTATCGAGGGAAAATAGGTCGGACACTTTCTCTTCCGGAAGCGGATGGATCTGGGGGCTTGTGTCGAAGAAGTCCGAAGGCCCCGGCAACGTTTGAATATGTTCGAAGGCCTCGGCCTTTGCCGAAGACGTGGAATCGACGCGCACGATATCGGACGATTTCAGCGTCGCGCCTGCCTGCAAGGTGGCGATGAGCGCGGCTCCTGCGGCTCCCGCGCCGTCCGGATCCCACATGACTCGGCCCGTTGCGGCATCCCACAGGATTTGCGGGCCGCTTCCGGTCGCCGTGACTCCGTTGACGAACCAATTGTCACCCGTCAGGCCGAAGCCACGGAACTCGAGCACATCCTCGCCCGAATGGAAGTCGGTTATCAGGTCCCCCCCTTCGGCTGCGGCGAAATAGACGAAGGCGTCACGCCCTTCCCCGCCCGTCAAGATGTCCGCGCCCAGCCCGCCTGCGATGCGATCGGCGCCGGCGCCAGCGTCGATGACGTCATCGCCGCCGCGGCCTTCGATCGTGTCGTCGCCGTCGCGCGCCAGAATGTAATCGCGATTCTGCGTCCCCAGCACGTAATCGGCGCTGTTGGACGACACGACCCGTTCTATCGAGGTGTAGGTGTCCCCTGCGGCCTCTCCCGTGTTGCGACCCGAGTTAATGAGGTCGATCAGCAAGGTCCCACCGGCAACGCCAACGTCGTACCAGACCGTATCGATGCCGTCGCCGCCGTCGAAGGTGTCGCCGCCGCCGCGGCCGAGGAAGATGTCGTCGCCGTCGCGGCCTACCATATAATCCGCGTTGTCGGTGCCGCGGATGATGTCCGCCTCATTCGATCCCACTACCCGTTCGATGGAGAGGTAGTGATCCCCCATCGCCGCGCCGCCGTTTTCGGTCAAGCCGGCCAGATCCACGACTGCCGCCGTATCATACCAGACGGTGTCTATGCCTTCGCCGCCGTCGTACCAGTCGCCGCCGCCGCGGCCGAGGAAGATGTCGTGGCCCGCCCTGCCGACAAAATAATCCGTTCCAGCTGTGCCTCTGAGAATGTCGTTGCCAATTTCCGACCCCACGATCCGTTCGATGGATTGGTAGCGATCACCTGCGGCCGCGCCGGTGTTGCTGCTGGAGTCCATCAGATCGACGGTTACTTCCGTGTCGTACCAGACCGTATCGACGCCATCGCCGCCGTCGAACCAGTCGCCGCCGCCTCGGCCCTGGAAGATGTCGTTGCCGCCTCGGCCAACGAAATAGTCAGTACCGCCGGTGCCCCGCATGATGTCGTCGAAATTCGATCCCACGACGCGCTCGATCGAAGTGTAGTGGTCGCCGGCCGCAGCGCCGCCGTTCGTGAACGACAAAACGAGATCGACGATGGCCTGCTCATCGTACCAGACGGTGTCGATGCCCGCGCCGCCGTCGTACCAATCGCCTCCGCCGCGGCCGAGGAAGATGTCGTTGCCTTCACGTCCGACGAAGTAGTCAGTGGACAAGGTCCCGCGAATTATATCGTCGCCTGTCGATCCCACGACGCGTTCGATCGAGTCATAGGTGTCGCCTGCGGCTTCTCCAGTGTTTTCCGACGGATTGAGAAGATCCACGATCAGCACGCCACCGCCAGTGTTTTCATACCAGGCCGTATCGATTCCGGCTCCGCCGTTCAGGTGATCGCGGCCCGCACCGCCAAACAGGATGTCGTCTCCCCCCAGACCGTTCAACGTGTCGTTTCCGTCCAGGCCTGAGAGAATGTCGTTCCCTGCTGTGCCGTTCAGCGCGTCATCGGCCGCCGTACCCGACACCCTGACCCCTTCGTCGATCGAAACGATCGCATCGTCGAACTGCAGACGTTCCACATTCGTCAGCCGATCTTCACCGTCCGGTCCACGAACGGTCGTGACGCCGTTCACCGTCGAAATCGTGTAGGCGGATCGAGCGCCGATATAGACGGCCGTGTCCAGACCCGCACCGCCGTCCAAAATGTCGTCGCCGCCGCCCCCGTACAGGCGGTCGTCTCCATCCCCGCCGAGAAGCGTGTCATTCGCTATACTGCCGTTGAGGATGTCGTTGCCCGCGCCGCCGTCCAGAAGGCTCCCGGTGAAGGCGGTGCTCGCAACCGTATGGGTGCTGACCGAAACATGCATGGTGTATCGGTTGCCGACCGGAGCGCCAGAGGTCGTAAAGCCGCCATTTGGCAGCGTGCTGGCGAACTGGCCGACCTGAATATAATAGATTCCGGCCGTCTGAACCTGAATGCTCAGATAGGAATTCTGTGACGCGCCCTCCGCGTTGGACGACGGCGTGTCGTCGTTCTGGGCGATTTCGACGCCATTGGAATCGAATATGCGAACTGTCGAATCGAATGATGCATCGTCGATATCGACGAGCAGAACGCCGCCAGCGCCAACTGTCACAGCATAATATTCAATTCCGCCATGCGTTTGGGCCAGGACCGTGGCGTGGGGCATGACGACATCGGCGATGCCTTCTCTCCGCAGCGTGTCGAAGCCGTCGTCGATGCTGATCGCTGTGCCGATGGAAGCGTTGGCGACGCTACGTGTCTTGTAGATGTCCGGCGCTTCCCCGTTGCCGCCTTCCCCGGCGAACAGCTGGTCGTCGCCGTCGCCGCCGTAAAGCCTGTCCGCGCCGCCGCCGCCGCGAATGATGTTCGCCCCCGCGTCGCCGCGAATGACATCGTTCGCCCGTGTCCCGTTGATTTGCTCGACGCCGGAAAGAGTGTCGGTATCGAATCCGCTCCGGACGACGCCGGTGGCCAGATCGGCGTTCAGGCCAAGCGTCGTTTCCGTGTAGTCGGCGACGTCCCATCCGGCGCCGCCGATCATGACGTCGTCCCCGGAACCGCCGACCAGGGTGTCGTCGCCGTCTCCGCCATCCAGCGTGTCGTTGCCGGAGCCGCCGTTGAGGTAATCGTTGCCGCCGAAGCCGTTCAGGATGTCCGCGCCGCCGGCGCCGCCCAGGCTGTCGCCGAACGTCGTTCCATTGATCAGGTTGTCCGTGATGTCCCCCACGACAGTCAGGGGTCCACTAGGCTCAAGCGTAACCGTCTGATCGGCGAAGCGGAGGAACTCGACGTTTCGAACGGTTGTAACCGCACCGCCATTGACCGAGACGGTTCCCACCTGACCGTCCCACGATATTTGGTAATCGCTACGCTGCCCCGAGAAGACGACCGTGTCTGTTCCGAGGCCTCCGTCGATCTGGTCGTTTCCTCCGTTGCCGGTGATCAGGTTGTCGGCGGCATTGCCGAAAATCGTATCGTCGCCAGTTCCTCCGATCGCGTTCTCGATAACCGCGCCGACGGCGATCGAGACATTGCCGACTAGGCCAACGACGCTTGAGAAATGTCCTTGCCGCAGGTCGATCGTCTGCGAGCCGGAGAAGCCCGAAAAATCCAGGGTGTCGGTTCCGCCGGCGTCCCAGACGGCGAAGATCATCCTGCCCATCATGTCGGGCGCATACCAGGCCAGGCCCGTGTTGGAGTTGTAGCCGTAGATCGTGTCGCCGGTCCGGGTCGTCATGTTGGCGCCGTAGAGGCGCTGAATCGCCGAGATGTCGTCAAGTAGTGGTGCAGAGGCGTACGACCCCAAGAAAGAAGCGCCGGTGTTTGTTTCTGAGAAGTAGCTCATCAAGCTGTATTGACGAGAATCTTCGAAATACGAGGCGCTGTTTTGATAGGTGATCGTCACGCCCTCGCTGGCGTTGTAATCTCCTGGATGTTTCAGGCCTAGGGCGTGGCCGATTTCGTGCGTGAGGACTTGTTGTCCATAGCCCAGATTTACCGGTGAGATATTGTAGCTCAGGGAGGAGTTGACCCATACGTCGCCGGAGACGGAATTGGCCGCCGTATTGCCGGGGCCATAGGCGAAGGCGGCCGCGCCGTTCTGCCCGGTGGCGTAGTTGCCAAACAGGATCGAGGCGTTGTTCGAGTAGCCAGACCCCTCGTCGACGCGCTGGAAGGTGATGTTCGCCACATCCGACCACGCCCTCAGTGCTAGAAGCGTGGCGGCGATCTGCACGGCGGTGAATTGTGTGAATCCCGCCGTGTCGGTGGGCATGGACGTCGGCGCTGTCGCCCGGAAGGCGAAGCTGACGGTCGCCGCGGTGCCCAGAGGCTGTCCAACCGTCACCCAGGATGCATTGCCGCGGGTGATCTGAACGCCTGCGTCCGTGTTGGTGAGCGACATTTTGCCGTTCGGATAAAGGCCGCCTCGACTCTCGATATTGGTGATCGCGGCCTGATGGCCGTCATTGACGCCGTCTGAAATAAGAAGTCCGCAGCAGCCGCAAACATAGACGCTGGAAATCGACGAGCCTCCGGTGGACGCAAAACCCTCGCCCGAGGGATTGTCGAACGCATCGCCGCTGAACGCTGTGTTGAAGGCTCGGCTATTGAGCATGTTAGGCATGGTCGAGGTCCCTGCGGCTGTGGCTGCGACACCCTAGCGCGCATGGCCATCTTGGCAAGCCTACACTGCTTTTCGCGACTTTAGGCCGCCTGGAAAACGGTATTGATGTATTCGCCGTCCTGCTTGCGAAGAACCGTCCGAAATCCTGACGCTTGGGCGACGGCGTCAATGCTTTTGTCCAGATAGAAGATGGTGTGAAAACGTGTGTCCAGATAACGCTCCTCGTAACAGGGAGAGGAATGCGCCATCCGTGCGCCTGTTTTCAGCAGGGCCCTCATCTTCCTGAACTCGGCGACGGGATCTGTGAAGTGTTCGATTGTGTTGTTCGAATATATGCCTGCCAGACCGGGCGCGACTTGGCCGAGGTCGCTGATAACGAACTCAGAGCCCGGGCCGGGCGTCGGCTCGTATCCCCAGACGTTCCATCCATCAGCCCTGAGCGCGAGAAGGGATGACGACCACCATCCGCATCCCCAGTCCAGATAGACGTCGCCCGGTTTTGGCTCGAGCGCGTGAAACGTGCGCGCTGTGTCTTCGGCTGTATCGCCCTCTTTGTAGGAAGCGTAAAGAATTTCGTATTCGGACGATAACTCGAATTCGTCCATGGCGAGCATTTTTTCCGGACCGAACAACGCTCCACAAATCCTGCAATAATAACGGATAAGTTCGCCGCCGCCGAACCGGCAGACGCTGATCGACGTTTTCAGATCCTGGCTCTGATGGACGCTATTGCATATGATGCAACGGATTGGTCGATTTCCTAACGTGCGATAATATATGTTCAGGGCCGAGTGTTTGGTGGCGACAATATAGCGCTCGAGTATCTCTATGCGTTTGTTGTCCATGATAGGTCCTGACGGCTGACTGGCGTCATGATGATGCTGCCATCGGCGCCGTCAACGCCGGTTGGCCACAGTCGGCGATCTCCCCACGTGACACCACCCCCGTCCCCCGCTATTTCCCGCGCACGATGAACGAAACAGAGCGCCAGTCCGAGGAACGCAGTTGGGAGACGGCGAAGACGCTCGCCGAGGCCCTGCCGTATATCCAGGTCTATGACCGTAAGACCGTGGTCATCAAATACGGCGGCCACGCCATGGGCGAGAGCGCCGTGGCCAAGCAGTTTGCGGCCGATGTGGTGCTGCTGAAGCTGATGGGGGTCAACCCGGTCGTGGTGCACGGCGGCGGGCCGCAGATCAGCGCCATGTTGGACAAGGCGGGCGTGAAGTCGGCGTTTGTCGATGGGTTGCGCGTGACCGATCCGGCGACGATGGAGGTCGCCGAAATGGTGCTGTCGGGCGCGGTGAACAAGGAAATCGCCCACTGGATCACCATGGCCGGCAAGGAGGCCGACGTGCGCGGCGTCGGCCTGTCGGGCAAGGACGCGGGCCTGCTGACGGTCGAAAAGACGCGCCGGACCAAGCGCGATCCCGACAGCATGATCGAACACGAGGTCGATCTGGGCTTCGTCGGCGAACCGACCAAGGTCGATCCCAAGCTGATCGCCGGACTGATCGCGTCGGAGACCGAGGACTGGGTGCCGGTCATCGCCCCGATCGGCGTGGCCGAGGACGGCCAGACCTACAACGTCAACGCCGACACCGTGGCGGGCGCCATCGCCGGATCGCTGAACGCCAAGCGGATGCTGCTGCTGACCGACGTCGCCGGGGTCAAGGGCGCGGACGGCGAGATCATCCGCCAGATGACGCTGGACGAGGCGCAGAACCTGATCGACACCGGAGTCGCCACCGGCGGCATGATCCCCAAGCTGGAGACGGCGATGGCGGCGGTGCGCGCAGGCGTCGAGGCCGTGGTCATCCTGGACGGCCGGCGGCCGCACGCCATGCTGGTCGAGCTGTTCACCGAGTTCGGCGCCGGCACCCTGGTGAAGGCGTCTTGATCGACCTGTCGCACGTAAACGCCTGGGTGTTCGACATGGACGACACCCTGTACCCGCGCGAGCAGGGGCTGATGCGGCTGGTCCAGGCGCGGATCAACGCCTTCGTGGTCGAGGCGGTGGGCCTTGCGCCCGGCGAGGCGGCGGTGATGCAGCGCCAGTTTCTGGACGAACACGGCACGACCCTGGCGGGCTTGATGGCCAACTACGCCGTCGACACCGACCGTTTCCTGAAGGAAGTGCATGACGTGCCGCTGGATTCGGTGGAGCCGAATCCACGTCTGGCCGAACGGTTGAAGGCCCTGCCGGGTCGGTGTTTCGTCTTCACCAACGGCGCGCGCGACTATGCGTATCGGGTGCTGGATCGGATCGGGATTTCGGACTGTTTCGCCGGCGTCTTCGCCATCGAGGACGGCGACCTGACGCCCAAACCGAACCCGGCGACCTTTCGGCGGATGCTGGAGCGGTTCGACATCGCGCCCCACCGCGCCGCCTTCTTCGAGGACACGCCCAAAAATCTTGAGCCGGCCAAGGCGCTGGGCATGACCACCATCCTGATCGGCGACGGCCACGGCAAGCCGCTGGGCGACCATATCGACATCGTCGCCCCCGACCTTCTCGACTTCCTCTCCGACTTGAATCTCAAGGACGCCGCATGACCGACCTGTCGCATCTGGAATCCGTCATCGAAGCCGCCTGGGAAGACCGGGCTAACGTCTCGGCCACGACGCGCGGCGAGGTGCGCGACGCGGTCGAAACAGCCCTGGCCTTGCTCGATTCCGGTGAGGCGCGGGTCGCCTCGCGCGGGGCGGACGGGGATTGGATCACCCATCAGTGGCTGAAAAAGGCTGTGCTGCTGTCCTTCCGCCTGAACGACAACCAGATCATGCGCGCGGGTCACGCTTCCACCATCCCGCTGTCGGCCGATCACCCGGCGGCGCTCGGTCCCTTCTGGGACAAGGTGCCCAACAAGTTCGGCGACTGGAGCGCGGGCGATTATCAGGCGGCCGGTTTTCGGTCCGTGCCCGGCGCCATCGTGCGGCGCGGGGCGCACATCGCCAAGAACGTTGTGCTGATGCCGTCGTTCGTGAACATTGGGGCCTTCGTCGACGAGGGTTCGATGGTCGACGCCTGGGCCACGGTCGGCTCCTGCGCCCAGATCGGCAAGAACGTCCATCTGTCTGGCGGTGCGGGCATCGGCGGCGTGCTGGAGCCGCTCCAGGCCAATCCGACCATCATCGAGGACGGTTGTTTCATCGGCGCCCGCGCCGAGGTCGCCGAGGGCGTGATCGTGCGCGAGGGGGCGGTCCTGGCCATGGGCGTCTATCTGTCGGCCTCGACCAAGATCGTGGACCGGGCGACAGGCGAAGTGTTCCGGGGCGAGGTGCCGGCCTATTCGGTGGTCGTGCCGGGTTCTCTGCCTGGCCCCAACGGCGGCCCGTCGCTGTATTGCGCCGTCATCGTCAAGCGTGTGGACGCGCAGACACGGGCCAAGACCGGCGTCAACGAGCTGCTGCGCGACTGATTTTCGCTGAAGCTCTGACAGCAAAAAGCCCGCCCCGGTGTCGTCCGAGGCGGGCTTTCAGTTCCAGGGCCGGGTGTCAGGCCTGAAGACGCTTCAGGTCCGGCGGCGTCGCTTCGTCGGTCAGGATGGCGATAGCCTCCTCGACGGTGACGACGGTCTGGGCCTGTGAGCCCAGGCGGCGGATGGCGACCTTGCCTTCTTCGGCTTCCTTGCGGCCGACGACGGCGATGGCGGGAACCTTGGCGACCGAGTGTTCGCGGATCTTGTAGTTGATCTTCTCATTGCGCAGGTCCGTCTCGACGCGCAGGCCCGCCGCGCGGAACCGTGCGGCGACATCCTCGGCGTAGCCGTCGGCGTCCGAGGTGATGGTGGCCACCACCACCTGTGTCGGGGCCAGCCATAGCGGGAAGGCCCCAGCGTAGTTCTCGATCATGATGCCGATGAACCGTTCGAACGACCCCAGGATCGCCCGGTGCAGCATGACCGGCCGGTGCTTCTGCCCGTCCTCGCCGATGTAGGTCGCGCCCAGACGTTCCGGCAGGACATAGTCCAGCTGGATCGTGCCGCAGGTCCATTCGCGCCCGATGGCGTCCTTGACGATGAAATCCAGCTTGGGCGCGTAGAAGGCGCCGTCGCCGGGGGTGACAACCGGCTCGGTTCCCGCCGCGCGGGCCGCGTCGGCCATCAGGGTCTCGGCCTTGTCCCAGAATTCGTCCGTGCCGGCGCGGTTCTCTGGCCGGGTGCCCAGGCTGATGTAGGCGGTCTCCATTCCCAGGTCGGCGTGGACGCTGCGGGCCAGTTTGATGAAGGCGGCCGTCTCCTCGACGATCTGGTCCTCGCGGCAGAAGATGTGGGCGTCGTCCTGGGTGAAGCCGCGCACCCGCATCAGGCCGTGCAGCGAACCCGACGGCTCATAGCGGTGGCAGGCGCCGAACTCGGCCATGCGCAGCGGCAGTTCGCGGTACGACCGCTGGCCCTGATCGAAGATCTGGACGTGGCCCGGGCAGTTCATGGGCTTGAGGGACAGTTCCTCGCCCTCGACCGTCTCGCAGACGAACATGTTTGGCCGGTATTTGTCCCAGTGGCCGCTCTGTTCCCAGAATTTGCGGTCCAACACCTGGGGCGTCTTGACCTCGACGTAGCCGGCGGCGTCCAGGCGGCGGCGCATATAGGCCTCCAGCACGCGCCACAGGACCCAGCCCTTGGGATGCCAGAAGACCATGCCCCGGCCTTCCTCCTGCATATGGAACAGCTCCATGGCGCGGCCCAGCTTGCGGTGGTCGCGCTTCTCGGCCTCTTCCAGCCGCTGCAGATAGGCGTCGAGATCGGCCTGGTTGGCCCAGGCCGTGCCATAGATGCGCTGCAGTTGGGCGCGGTTGCTGTCGCCGCGCCAATAGGCGCCGGCCAGCTTGGTCAGCTTGAAGGCCTTGCCGACGAATTTGGTGGTCGGGAAGTGCGGCCCCCGACACAGATCGGCCCATTCGCCCTGTTTGTAGACGGTGATCGTTTCAGTGTCGGGCAGGTCGCGGATCAGTTCGGCCTTGTAGGTCTCGCCGATCCTTTCGAAATGGGCGATCGCCTCGTCGCGGTTCCAGACCTGGCGTTCAAGAGGAGCGCCGCGATCCACGATCTCGGCCATCTTCTTCTCGATCTTGGGGAAGTCGTCGGTGGAGAAGGGCTCGGCGCGGGCGAAGTCGTAATAGAAGCCGTCTTCGATGGCCGGACCGATCGTCACCTGGACGTCCGGATACAGCTCCTGCACCGCCTGGGCCAGGACGTGGGCGGCGTCGTGACGGATGGTTTCCAGCGCCTCGGGGTCGTCGCGCATCAACAGGCGGAAGTCGCCGTCGCCGTCGATGACGCGGTCCAGGTCGCGTTGCTGGCCGTTCCAGACCACCAGGGCCGCCTTCTTGGCCAGGGAGGGGGAGATGGCGGCGGCGACGTCGCGGCCGGTGGACCCGTCCGGATACTGACGCACGGCGCCGTCGGGAAATTTCAGTTCGATCATGGTTTCGTCTTTGCAGGCGGGACGGGGTCGTAACCCGACTCTCCGAAGGGGTGGCATTTACAGAGACGCCGCGCGGTGAGCCATCCCCCCTTGAGCGGACCGTGCTGGATCAGGGCGTCGCGCCCATAGTCCGAACAGGTCGGCAGAAACCGGCACTGCTGGCCGATCAGGGGAGACAGCGTCAGCTTGTAGCCTCGGTGGGCCGCGCGGACGCCGCGTTCGTAGAGAGACATCGGTCCCTTCGCCGGGGGCTGGATAGGTTCGCCGCGCTTATCCCCTGTTGCCGCAGGGGGATCAACCGGTCGGAGCCCTTCAGGCCGCGCCGGCGAGACGAGTTCGCGCCACAAGCGCTGCGTTGACGGCCTCCAGCGTCGCCTCCAGCGAGACCAGGGTCGAGGCGTGGCGGGCGGGATAGGCGGCGACCTGTTTCAGCAGGCGCAAATCCTCGAACCGTCCGTCCGGACCGTCGCCGTCGGATTTCAGCATGGCGAGCATGGCGTCGCGGGCTCGTTCGATCTCGGCGGCGTCGGCGCCGACGACGTGCTGGCCCAGCACGCCGGCGGCCGCCTGGCCCAGGGCGCAGGCCTTCACGTCCTGGGCGAAGTCGGCGATGCAGCCCTGGTCGTCCAGCACGACATCGACCGTGGCGCGCGAGCCGCACAGCTTGGCGACCCGTTCGCCGGTCCCGTCCGGCGCGGCCAGGCGGCCCGCGTGCGGCAGATTCGCCGCAAGCGTCAGGATGCGCGCGCTGTAGAGATCGTCGATCATGGGCGAAAGATAGGGCGGGGAGCCGCGATGTGAAACCGCTTGAGGCGGTTTGGCTCCAAGGTCGGAAGGATGTCTCGGATCCAACGCCTAAGCAACGTATCGCTTAGGCAGAATCGACGCCTTTCGGGACAGAACCAAGTCACAGGCGGCTGTTTCGGACAAGACATCCATCTCGATCGGCTCGATCCGGCCGTCGTGAGTGATGCGCCAAGCCTTGAAGCCAAAGCTCGTCAGCCAGTTTAGGAAGGTTTCGAGCGGGGTGCGTGCGGCGATCTGGATCGGGCTCCATTCCATTATGATCGTGATATCGGCGTTTTCCCTTAGCAGCCTTTCCGCGCCCTTAAGGATGAGAGGCTCCGAGCCTTCAGCATCGATTCTTATGAGATCGACGGGTTCGGTGACGATGTCGTCGAGCCGTACGGCCGGAACCTTGAGGACGACCGTGTCCTCATAGGGGCGAAGGTCCCACTGCGAAACGAAGCCGCCGCCGGAGAAGATGCGCGATGTGACGAAGTCGATCTCGCCTGGCGCGTCGAGCGCGGCCTTGGCGACGACTTGGACGCGGTGGTCGAAGCCGTTCAGCCGCACAGATTTTTCGATCAGACCCGCGAGGCGCGGATTGCCTTCCAGAACCGTGACGGAACCCTTCGAGCCGGCCAGCGCGGCCATTGCGATCGTATAATAGCCGACGTTGCCTCCGATCTCGAGGATACGGTCTCCAGGCCGAACAATGCCCTGCACCACGGCATGAACCCAGGTTTCCCAGAACCCGTCTGCGATGATGTTGGCGCTGATCTGTTCGTCCTGCGGGTCCACATACAGAAGCAGACCGTTGCACAGACGCTTGAGCGCCAGGTCGGGCCCGAGGTAGAAATAGTCTCCCTTTCCCCCTCGCCGCGCGCGCCGGACATCCGCCGCAGGACTGGCAGGCTTCCCCCTACGAACAAGCCTGCCCAGCCTCTGACGGATATGACGAATGTTCACGCGAGCTCCGTTTCGTGAATCGGTCGGCAGGAAACGTCGGACCGGCGGATGATGAGCCCGACCGAAGTGGCTCCGAACCCCCGTAAGGCGACTTTCAGGTGCGGCTGATCCCTGTAGGGTGCCATGTCTACATAACGATCGACCGGGCGGTCGCCCGGATCGAGATCCAGGGGCGCCACCCAGTGGCCCTGCGCCTCCAGGCGAGCCGCCAACGCCCTGAGGTCCCGTTCGCGAAACAGGACCGTGTCCGCGTGATCGACGGTGCGGTCGTTCGAACTGAAATTGTATTCGGTGGTATGCACCACCAGTCCCCCTGGTTTCACACAGTCGAGCGAGCGTTCGACGAACGACAGGCCATCGGCGATGGAGCCCAGATGCTCCAGGGCGCACGCCGACCAGCAGAAGTCGAAATCGACGAGATGGTCGGACACGGCGTTCATGTCGCAGTGTTCGAAACTGACGTTCGCGTCGAAGACATCGTCGGCGCAAAAGGGACGACGCAGCGCGGCGAGATCGTCGGCGTGTTGATTGGTGGCGGCCCAACCCGATTCGATCGCCTGCTGGCGCGTCATGTCCGTCGCGACGATCAGGCAGCCTTCGGAGGCGAAAAGCGCGCTGAGCGGTTCCTGTCCCACGCCAAAGCCGAGCCCCCGCGCGCCAGGCCTAATCGCTCCACGCTCCCAAAGCGATTGAACGATGAAGACGAACTCCCACACCTTACGGTGATAGCGCAGGGGTTCCGCAAGTCTTCTGGTCCAATAGGCGAAATAGGGTTGGTCGAAATCGTTCTGCCGGCAAACAGCGGAACGGTCGAAAACCCGGCTCGCCGGGCTTCCATCGACCATGTCCGGCTTGCCCCGCCAAAGCTCGTCTCTCGGCACGGCCAGGTCGCGGAGCACGACATTCGTTTCCTGAAGCTGAACCGACATCTGCTCGACCATCGTCTCGATGCGCCGGATACGTGTGCGAGTATCGGACCGAAGGCGCTGATATTTCCGAATCGGACCCAGAGGCGCGCGCAGAAATCGGAGAAGTGATTTCAAGAGATTGTCCCTACCATTCAGGAGCGACTAACAGACCCGATGAAAAGCGTCGAGGATCGTGGCCCTTCGGGACAGGCGTCGCGCCCTGTTCCCGCAGCGCATTGCGAGAACGGCGGGCGAGCCAGGGGAAGGTGGACAGCTCAGCCGCCCAGCGAATTCCAGGTGCGGGCCGTGTCGGTCGAGGCGGCGCCGATTCCGCCGCGCGCGCGCAGCCAGGCCAGGTTCTGTTCGGCCAGTTGCGGGGGCAACTCGCGGCGCAGGATCTGTTCCGCCTCGCTCATCTTGCCTTGCAGGCCCAGCGCCATGGCCAGGTTCTGGCGCACCTGGCCGGAGGCGGTCGGCTGGGCGGCGGCGCGGCGCAGCAGGGCCTCGGCGCCCGGCGCATCGCCGTGGGTCATGGCGGCCATGGCGGCGTTGGTCAGGACGTCGGGATTGTCGGGCGACAGGATCAGGGCCTGGTTCCATGCGGCGCGGGCGTCGTCGAAGCGGTTGACCTGTTCATAGGCGACGCCCAGCAGCGACCAGGGACGCCAGTCACGCGGCGCCAACGCCCGGGCTTGCTCCAGCGGGGCGACGCCGTAGAAGGCCTGACCCCGCGCGATATGGGCGCGCCCCAGTTCCAGCATGGCCTCCAGATTGGCGGGCTGGACGGTCAGGGTGGCCTGGGCCGCCTCGGCCGCCTGGTCGTAGCGGCCCAGTTCGCGCAGCGCCTGGGCCAGCCTGACCCCGGCGACGGGGTCGGCGGGGTCGATCTCCTGTTCGTTGGCCCAGAAGACCGAGCGCGACAGGGCGTCCATCCGATCATAGGCGGCGCGGGTCTGGGCCGAGGCGGGCGTACGGACCGCCGGGGCCGTCGTGGTCTGCGCCGACTCCGGTCCGGCCGCCAGGGACGGACCGGCGGACAGGAACATCAGGGCGGTGGTTGCGAGAAGGGCGGGCATGGGCGACATGGTTCAGGTCCAGACGGTCCTCGGTCGCCCCTAGAATCGCCTGTTCGCGTCAACCGATCGTTAACCGCGTTTCGAGGTCCGTCATGTCCTTGCTTCATCCGCTGCTGGTCGCCGCCGATACGGGGGAGACGGCGGTCCCCATCCGCGTCGCGGCGTCGGGCCAGGCGCTGGAGGGCGCGGCCGGTCGGTGGGCGGCGCTGAACGGGTTCGAGGGCAAGGCCGGTCAGGTTCTGGTCGTGCCGGACGCCGAAGGCGGGGTCGATCAGGTGCTGGTCGGCGCGGGGGCGGCCTTCGATCCCATGAGCGTGCGGGGGCTGTCGACGCGACTTCCGGGCGGCCTCTACCGGCTGGACCTCGACGAGGAGGCGGCCGGCCAGGCGGCCCTGGCCTTCCTTTTAGGGACCTATGTCTTCGACCGTTACAAGGCCCGGCCCGAGACGGCGCCCGTGCGGCTGGTCGCGCCCGCCGGAATGGATGGGGCCGAGGCGTCGCGCATCGTCGCGGCCTGCGCCCTGGCGCGCGAAATGGTGGACACGCCGGCGGCCGACATGGGGCCGCTGCAGATCGAGACCATCGCCCGCGAGATCGCCGAGAGCGCGGGCGCCGCGATCACGGTCACGACCGGCGACGCCTTGCTGGACGAGAACTATCCCGCGGTCCACGCGGTCGGCCGCGCCGCCGCTCCGCACCGGGCGCCACGCCTGATCGAGATCGGCTGGAAGCTGGACCGCACCGACCTGCCGCTGGTCGCCCTGGTCGGCAAGGGGGTGGTGTTCGACACCGGCGGGCTGGACCTGAAGCCCGCCGCCGGGATGCGCAACATGAAGAAGGACATGGGCGGTTCGGCCCACGCCCTGGCGCTGGCTCGGCTGGTGATGCAGGCGGACCTGCCCGTGCGGCTGGTCGTCGTCGTGGCGGCGGTGGAGAACGCGGTGTCGGGCGACGCCTTCCGGCCCGGCGACATCCTGAACAGCCGCAAGGGTCTGACGATAGAGATCGGCAATACGGACGCCGAGGGCCGGCTGATCCTGGCCGACGCCCTGACGCGGGCGGGCGAGCATGAACCCGACCTGACGCTGGACTTCGCCACCCTGACCGGGGCGGCGCGGATCGCCCTGGGGCCGGATCTGCCGCCGCTTTATACCGACGACGAGGCTCTGGCCGCCGATCTGCTGGCGGCCGCCGCGGCGGTGCGCGATCCCTTGTGGCGGATGCCGTTGTGGCCCGGCTATCGCGCCGCGCTCGACACCGAGATCGCCGACATCAAGAACGACTCCTCGGCCTGGGCCCAGGCCGGATCGGTGACGGCGGCCCTGTTCCTGCAAAAGTTCGCGCCGACCACGGGCGTCTGGGCCCATATGGACATCTTCGCCTGGAACCCGCGCGCCCGCCCCGGTTTCCCCGAGGGCGGCGAGGCGCAAGCCCTGCGCGCCTGCTACGCCATGCTGAAAGGGCGCTACGCCGGTTGAGCTCAGGCGAAGACGAGGCCCGGTCCGGCGTCGTCGGCGTCAGGGCGGGGCGCGCGGGGCTTACGGCGTCGACGCGTTCGCCGTCGTCGTCCGACTGCGGAAGTGTATGCCGCGACCGTCTGAAACACGCGGCGCAGGATGCGGTTCAGGTCGCGTCCGCGTGCGACGGCCTGCAGCGTCAGGGTCAATACGGCCATGTCGAAGACGACGGTCACGTCGAACACCATGACCCAGGTCGTCAGCTCCGGCGCCGTCATGGAAAAGAGTCTGAGACCCTCGGCCTCGAAAAGAAACGCGGCGGCCCCGCCCAGAAGCAGAACCAGGGTCAGTCCCAGGAGCTGACCGCGCGACAGGTTCGACAACAGGCGAGCAGGCGTCTCGACCAGTCGACGGCGCAGAAACCGGCCCACGGGCCCCTGGTCGCAAGCGGTCAGGCCGAAACCAATGAGCAAGACCGAAATCAACAGCACAGGCAGGATCCTCATTTTCGGACCGCCGGGCCCTGCGGAGGACATGGGTGATCCGCCATGAACGACAAGCGTCAAGAACGGCGTTCGGCTGATTTTCTTCGGGAAAAGGGGCGGCGTTAACGGGCGGTTCGCCTTCCTTGGCTAAGGCTGGGGGTTCAGTAACGCGAGTCCACGTTTGAGCGACGTCCTCGACCTTCTTGCGCCCGGCGAGCGGCTCGCCAGACCGGACCTGGCGGAACAGGCGCTGGAAGGGCTGGTGCGTGCGTCGGCCTATCGCAGGACCGAGGCGATGCATTGCCGCGTCGCCGTCGCCGACATCCTGTCCAACGCCGACCAGCGCATCGATCAGCTGCTGCATGGGGAGGTTTTCGATGTTCTGGACCGGGCCGACGGCCGCGCCTGGGGCCGGGCGCGCCGCGACGGCGTGGTGGGCTGGGTCGTGCTGGACAGCCTGTCGCCCGGCGCGCCGCTGGCGACCCGTCGGGTTTCGGCCGTCGACGCGGCCCTGCCTTTGAACGCCCTGGTCGTCGACGACGTCGAAGGCGTGGAGGCGGCCGATCTTAGCCCCGTCGGCGCTTTCGAGACGGACCTGGTCGCGGTGGCTGAGCGGCTGCTGGGCCGGCCGCACGAACTGGGCGCGCGATCTTCCATCTCCACCGACTGTTCGGGCCTGGTGCAACAGGCGCTCCTGGCTTGCGGTCGGGCGGGGCCGCGCCGGTCGGACGCTCAGGCCCAACTGGGTCGGGCGGTGACGGACGGCGTCTTGAAGCGCGGAGACATCGTCGTCTGGCTGGCGCCGCGCGGCGATCTCGACTGGACCGGTCATTCGGCCTTGATGATCGACGATGCGCGCATCATCCACGCGACCGGCGGCAAGGGGGTGGTGATCGAAACCCTGGCCGAGGTCGAGACGCGTCTGGTCGCCGAGGGTTTCGCACCGGCCGTCTTCCGTCGCCTCTGACGGATCAGTCGCGCATCGTGCGCAGCGCCCCCAGCCGGGCGAAGGCCAGGGTCAGGGCCTTGCGCCGCGCCGGGGCCAGCGGCGTGACAGGGGCGTCGCGCACCATCGCCCCGCCGAAAGCGTCGGCGACGATCAGGCCCGGTTCTTCCGGCAGGATTCCTTGCGGAAATTCAGGCGCCACGGCGAAGTAGAAGGCGTCGCAGAAGGGGGCGTATTCGGGCCATTTGCGATCGACGCGATAGTCGTCCAGTCCCGATTTCACCTCGCAGATGACGATGTCGCCCTTGGGCCCCAGGGCCATGACATCGGCGCGGCGGCCGTTGGGCAAGCAGACTTCCAACAACGGCGCATAACCCATATCCAGCATCAGCCGCGCCGCCCCGCGCGTGACCGACAGGGTGGTTTCGGGGCGGCTGAAGACCAGTTCCAGAGCGATGGCGGCGGACATGGGAACAGCTTATGTTCCGGCTCCGTTCCGCCCGCAAGCGCCGCCTTGGCCGCCCGGCCTGTGGAGCGGACCGGTTTTCGCCTGAAGCCTGCTAGGGCGCGTTCAAACGCGTGCGGTTTTTGGCCCAGTCGGCGCGGGTCTGGCCCCACAGATCGACGGCGTGGTCCTGTAAAGGTTCGGGCAGCAGACCCGGTCCGCGGTTGACCGAGCCCAACCGGCGCGCCACGGCGGCCGAGGCCAGATTGTCGGGATCGATGCAGTGGATGACGTCGTCCCAACCCAGGACGTCGAAGGCGTAGTTCATCGCCGCCGCCGCCGCCTCGACCGCATAGCCCTTGCCCGTCGCATCGCGATGCAGGCTCCAGCCGACCTCGCGGCCGGGCCAGCCGTAGGGATGCAGCGGGCCGATCCGTCCGACCCAAAGGCCGGTGGACCTTTCCAGGATCGAGAACATGCCTTCCCCGGTCAGGGCCCACATGCCGGCGACGGTGCAGATCAGCCGCCAGGTCTGGGCCGGGGCCTGGACCCCGCCGATGAAGCGCGTCGTCTCCGGCTCGGCCATGAAATCGGCCCAGCGGGGGAAGTCCTCGACCGCCGGCGGACGCAGTATCAGACGTTCGGTCAGAAGCGTCGGACCCAGGACGAGGTGAGGCGAGACGGCGTAGGCGTCGGAGGCGGCGGTCACAGCAGATACTCCCGCTCCAGCGCATACTGGCTGCCGTCGTCGGTCAGGACGCTGGAATAGAGGCCGAAGCGGTCGATACGGATCGGCGGGGAATGCAGCAGATTGTGCCCCGCCATCCAGGCGCCGATGCGGTCCGGGTTCGTCTGGGGCTTCAGATAGGCCAGGGTGACGTGGGGCCGATAATCGCGCGCCTCCATCGCAACACCCGCGCGCTGGCCCGCCGCCCTGCAGCGGCCGGCCAGGACCGACAGGCGGTCGTTCGGGGTTTCGACCCCGGCCCAGAGGGTGTGGCTGCGGTGGTTGTCGCCGAAGGCGCCCACCCCCTTCAGCGCGATCTCGAACGGTTCGCCGGCGACGCGCGACAACTCGGACGCCAGGTCGTCGGCGCGCCGCTCGTCCATCTCGCCATAGAAGGCCAGGGTGACGTGCAGCGCCTCCAGCGGCCGCCAGCGCGCGCCCGGCAGGCCGGATTGACGCCGTTTCAGGGTCTCGGCGACGTCGAAAGGCAGGGTCAGGGCGGCGAACAGGCGAACCATGCGACGGAAGGTAGCGGTGGGAACGGGTCGCTCCAAGCCCGGTTTTCCTTGCAGAGACGGCCCCGGCTCACGATATTCGAGGCCGATGACCGGAGACGCCTCTCCGGCCAATGGGAGAAAGTTCGTCGCCATGAGCGATTTCAACAACGGCTACGCCCGTCCGCTGCCGCAGACGGCCGACATGTCGGTCGACGCCGGCCTGCGCGCCTTCATGCTGGGCGTCTACAACAAGCTGGCCCTGGGTCTGGTGGTCGCCGGCGCCCTGGCCTACGTCACCGGCAATGTGCTTGCGGTGCAGCAACTGCTGTTCGCCCAGACGGCGGACGGCCGCGTCGGCCTGACCGTGCTGGGCATGATCGTCCAGTTCTCGCCGCTGGTCCTGCTGTTCGGCTCTATGTTCTTCATGAAGAACCCGACGGCCAAGGGCGTGAACCTGCTCTACTGGGCCGTGGTCGCCACCATCGGCGCGGGTCTGGGCGTGCTGTTCCTGCGCTATACAGGCGGTTCGCTGGCCACCACCTTCCTGGTGACGGCGGCAGCCTTCGGCGGGCTCAGCCTGGTGGGTTACACCACCAAGAAGGACCTGACGGGCATGGGCACCTTCCTGATCATGGGGGTGATCGGCCTGATCATCGCCTCGATCGTCAACATGTTCATGCAGTCTGGGGTCTTTTACCTGATCATCTCCGGCCTGGGCGTGCTGATCTTCTCAGGCCTGATCGCCTATGACACCCAGCGTCTGAAGATGACCTACTACGCCTTGGGCGGCGACCAGAACGCCATGGGCGTGGCCACCGGCTTCGGCGCGCTGAGCCTGTTCATCAAATTCGTGAACCTGTTCCAATTCCTGCTGGCCTTCATGGGCGGCAACCGGAACTAAGCACGGTCCTAAAGACAGACGCGGAAAGGGTCCCTTCAGGGGCCCTTTCTTTTGGGTGAGGGTTATGCGGCGCGAGGGTTGTGTGCCACTCTCGCCAAATGTCTTGAGGGGAGTTTGCGGAATGATCCGTCGCACATTCGCATGGCTGTTCGCCGTATCGTTTCTGTGGACCGCATCGGCCGTGGCGCAGGAACGCCCCGCTCAGGTCCAGGCCTTCTCGATTTCTGAAACAGGGCGTCTAGGGACGGCGATATGGCGTCAGGATGTGGCCGCGGCCCGCGCCACCGACGCCCTTCTGGCGGCCTCGGGCAGCCAGCCGCCGCAGGGTCTGATCGGTTGGATCGTCATCCCCGAGGGGGACGGCCAGCGCGTCCGCTTCCTGTCCGGCGAAATCTCGGCGCCGCAAGCCTTCAAGGACGTGGTGATCGATTCCCAGCTCAAGGCCGGCCCTGTCATCGACGTCGCGGAACCTGCACTGTCGGTGGATGAAATCGCGCAGTTCGCGGCGCGCAACACCGCCGCCCAGGCCATCGGCCCGCTGCGTTGCGCGGCGCGATACAACGCGGTGATGCTCAAGGATCCCGAAGGATCGGGATGGCTGGTGTGGCTGCTGGCGTCCACCACCCAGGCGAACGTCGTGCCGATGGGCGGACACTATCGATTCCATATCAGCGCGGACGGCCAAACGGTCGAAAAGCGCGAGCAGCTGTCCGGCGGCTGTCTCGACATGGACCGTAGTCAGGCGCAGCGGGGCGGGCAGACGGTGGGCCTGGTGACAAACATCGTCGTCGCACCTCAGCCGTTGGAGGTTCACGTCTACCTGTCCCTGCTTAACCGGCTGCCCATCTATGCGATGGCGGGCGACAAGATTTGGGAAGTGCAAGGCGCACGCATCCGCGAAGTGACGCCGTCCGCGCGTCGCTGACCTAATCCACCACCTGAAACCTTCGCCCGTCGAACACCCGAAGCACCTGGGCCAGGTCGCGACCGCGACGCAGGATCTGGCCGCCTTCGCCGATGACGGCCCACTGGCCCTGACGGTTTTGCAGCGCCGGGCGCTTTTCGATACGATAGGCCGGGGCGTCGCCCGACCGGCGGAAGACGGCGAATTCGGCGAAGTCCCTGTGCCCGACCACGGCGTAATCGCGCCATTCGCCTTGGGCGACCATGCGGCCATAGACGCGAAGCACGGCGTCCAGTTCGCGTCGGTCGAAGAAGACGGGGCCGGCTTGCGGCGCCGCGTCGTGCGGGGTCGTGCTCATGGCTTCAACTTAGGCGACGGCGTCGCCGGCGCCAGGGCCTGCGAAAAAGCGTCCGGAACACCAAATGGCCTCGATTCCGTCCTTCGCCCGCCCGCTTGGGCGGTGAAACAGGGATCATCGGCTCGTCGGAGTTCGGAAGCGTCCGGAACCTGAACAGCCCCCCCAGCCCCCCTGGATGTTTCCAGTAAAAGGGCTCCGGCGGCCGATGCTTCCTCCAAGCGAGCGCCCGCCCTGCCGTTCCCCTCCCCCTCCAAGGCAAGGCGGGCGTTTCGCTGTCTGGAGGTCGGCTAGAACGCCGAGGGCGGCTGCAGCGTCAGCTTCTGGGGCTCGCCATTGCGCATCACCGTCAGATCGACCGCGCCGGTCCCCGCCCGCAGGGCCGCGACCACGGCGGCGGCGTCCGTCGTCGTCCGGCCGTCCACGGCGGTGATCAGGTCGCCGGCCGTCAGTCCCGCCTGGGCCGCGGGCGATCCTGCCTCTACGGCCGTCAACTGCACCGCGCCGTCCTGGTCGCGCAGGGTCGCGCCATAGGCGACGGCGGCCGAGGCCCCGAGGATGATCGGTTGGGTCTGGGGCGTCTCCACCGCCAGGGCGGTCGTCCGCTCGCGCCCGTCGCGCAGATAGATCAGGTCCAGGGTCGAACCGGGGGCGGCGATGCCGACCGTGGCGTTGATGGCGCCGGCGTTGGCCACGGGACGGCCCTGGATGCGGGTGATGACGTCGTCGAGGCGCAGGCCGGCCCGCTCGGCCGGAGAGCCGGGCGCCACGTCCGCGACCACGGCGCCGCGCACGATGCCCAGGCCCAGTTCGCGCGCCCGCTTGGCGCTGAGCGAACCGAAGACGGCGCCGGTCTCGCCGCGCTTGACCTCGCCGTATTTGCGGATCTGGTCGGCGACATAGAGCATGATGCGGGTCGGCACCGCGAAGGCGATGCCGTCGTTGCCGCCGCCCATGCCGCCCGACAGGATGGAGGTGTTGATGCCGATCAGCCGGCCCCGGCTGTCCAGCAGCGGCCCGCCGGAGTTGCCCGAGTTCACGGCCGCGTCTGTCTGGATGTAGTCCTCGACCGCATCGCCCAGGCCCGAACGGTTCAGGCCCGAGACGACGCCCATGGTCAGGGTCTGGTCCAGACCCAGCGGATAGCCGACGGCGAAGGCCAGGTCGCCGGTGCGCAGGGTGTCCGAATCCACCGTCTGCACCTGTTTCAGGTTCAGGGGACGCCCGTCCGGCGTGATCTTCAGCACGGCGATGTCGGTGGCCTTGTCCGCGCCGATCAGGGTGGCGTTGAACAGGCGGCCGTCGGTCAGGTCGATGGTGAACTTGCGCCCGCCCTCGACCACGTGATTGTTGGTGATCAGTATGCCCTGCGCCGCATCGACGATGACGCCCGAGCCCGAGGCGTAGGGCTTGGGGTCGGCGGCGTCGGAACTGGGGCCGCGCGACTGGCCCAGGGTCGTGACCTGGACCACCGCCGGCAAGGAGCCTTCCAGATCGGGGGCGAAGCTGAACACGCCGCGCCGCGCGTCATAGGGCAGGGCGTTGGCGAGCGGACCGCTGCGAGTGGCGGCGGGGGCCAGGGCCAGGGCCGCTTGCGGGGCCGCCGTCGCGCCGAAGACGGCGAAGGCGACGGCGAGGGACGACACGGCCTTGAGGCGGATTGGCATGGGCGGTTCCTTGATCGAACCGCGAGCCTAGCGCGGGAACGGGCGTCTGACGATGGGGTGATTTCGGGGATTGGTCCTTGCGAAAAGGCCGCCCGCGCGAGACCATGGGGTCAGGTCATTCTGTTTCGGAGCCCCTCGCATGAGCCAGACGACGATGGACAGCGCGCGCGCCCGCTCCTCGGCCTTCGACCGGCTGTTTCGCGATCACCCGCGCGAGGTGAACGAGACCTATCTGCAGCATATGGCCGCCTCCTCGGCGTTCGGGTTCAAGCTGATGGGCCTGGCCTGCGCCGCCTTCGCCCATGCCGTCGTCCCGGGCGTGCACAGGGCCACCGTCTCGACCGCGATCCGCGGCATGGCCAAGGAGATGGGCGGCCGCGCCGAGGAGGCCCGCGAGAGCCGGATGCGCGACGCGGGGGTCTGGGACGTCGGCCTCTGACAGAGGGCTGAAACGGCCCGGTCATGCAATTGCCGGGGTTTGTGCTATAGCAGGCGGCTAAACCTCATCCAGGATCGCCGCCTTGAGCATCACGCTCGACCTTTCGCGCGTCTCGACCGCGCCGGCTGAAAAGCCTCCCGTCAACCTCAGCGGCCTGACGCGCGCGGGGCTGCGTCAGGCCCTGATCGACGCCGACGTCTGCCCGCCCGAAAAGGCGAAGATGCGCGCCAGCCAGATCTGGGGCTGGATCCATCACTATGGCGTCACCGAGTTCTCGGCCATGAGCAATGTCGCCAAGGAGATGCAGGCCAAGCTGGCCGAGCATTTCACCCTGGCCCGCCCCGAGATCGTCGAGCGCCAGGTGTCCAAGGACGGCACCCGCAAATGGCTGATCCGCACCGCGCCGGGCATCGAGATCGAGACCGTCTATATCCCCGACGTGGGCCGGGCCGGCGCCCTGTGCGTGTCCAGCCAGGTCGGCTGCACCCTGAACTGCACCTTCTGCCACACCGGCACGCAGAAGCTGGTCCGCAACCTGACCGCCGCCGAGATCGTGGCCCAGGTCCAGGTGGCGCGCGACGACCTGGAGGAATGGCCGTCGCCCAAGGAAGACCGCCGCCTGTCCAACATCGTCTTCATGGGCATGGGCGAGCCGCTCTACAATCTGGACCATGTCGCCGACGCCATCGACATCATCTCGGACAATGAGGGCATCGCCCTGTCGCGCCGCCGGATCACGGTCTCGACCTCGGGCGTCGTGCCGCAGCTTCAGGCGCTGGGCGACCGCACGGCGGCCATGCTGGCCATCAGCCTGCACGCCACCAACGACCCGCTGCGCGACGTGCTGGTGCCGCTGAACAAGAAATATCCGCTGGACCAGCTGATGGCCGCGATCCGCGCCTATCCCGGCCTGTCGAACGCGCGGCGGGTGACGTTCGAATACGTCATGCTGAAGGGCGTCAACGACAGTCCGGAAGAGGCCCGCGCCCTGCTGAAACTGATCGAGGGCATTCCGGCCAAGATCAATCTGATCCCGTTCAACCCCTGGCCGGGCGTCGATTACGAATGCTCGGACTGGAAGACGATCGAACGGTTCGCCGCCATCCTGAACAAGGCCGGATACGCCAGCCCCATCCGCACCCCCCGCGGCCGCGACATCCTCGCCGCCTGCGGACAGCTGAAGTCGGAGAGCGAGAAGGTGCGGGCGAGCGCGCTCAGGAAGGCCGAGCAGGCGGCGGCGTGAGCCGGTTTGACCTGCCCGCCCGGGCGCACAAGAACGCTGCTGACGACAACCCCCTGTAATCTTTCGTCACAAGGTGTGGCCGTGGCGCGCTTGCGGATTGGGGCGACAATCGGGCAAGGCGTTGGCTCATGGACCCGTCCCTGTCCAATGTTCTGTCGAGCGCCGAGATGCAGGCTTTCGCCTCGGGCTTTCCGGTCATGGTCACGCACCTGATCGTGACCCTGCTGCTGCTGGCGGCGGGGGCGGCGGTCTATGTGCTGATGACGCCCTGGAAAGAGATCAGCCTGATCCGCGAGGGCAATCCGGCCGCCGCCATCGGCTTCGCCGCCGTATTGGTCGGCCTGGCCATTCCGCTGGCGGTGTCGCTGTCGGTGTCGACGACGGTGCGCGACATCGCCATCTGGGGGGTGGCGACCCTGGCGCTGCAGCTTCTGGTGTTCCGGATCGTGGACCTGATCCTGACCGGCCTGCCGCAGCGCATCCAGAACGGCGAGGTCTCGGCGGCGGTGGTGCTGGCGGGGGCCAAGCTGGCGACGGCGCTGATCTTGTCCGCCGCCCTCACAGGCTGAGCGGGCCGTGCGTTTGCCCCGCCTGCCGGACTGGGCCGTCTATGCGGCGGTGGCGGGCGTGCTGTTGGCCGTGTCTCTGAGCCGGCGCGAGCACGCCGACGCGCCGCCGGCCGCCGCCGTGCCGCCCGACGCCGTCGAAGGCGCCCTTCTGGGCCCGATCACCCCGTTCGACGCCGCCGCCACCGTGGAGGCGCCAGACGCCTTTCGCCCGTCGTCGGGGACGGCCTTCTCCATCGCCGGGCGTGGACGCTGGGTCACGGCGCGCCATGTGGTCGAAGGCTGCAGAAAGCCCGCCCTGGTGATCGGCGGCGGGCGGGCGGTGGCGGCGGACGTGCGGCTGGCGTCGCGGGCGGATGTCGCCCTGCTGATCACCGACGGCGGGCCGCCCGCCCTGCCGGTGGCCGCCGACGCGCCGCTTCGCAAGGGGCAGCGCGCCTTCCACCCCGGCTTTCCGCAAGGCGCGCCGGGCGAGGTGACGACCCGGCTGCTGGGGCGCGAGACGTTGAAGGTGTTCGGGCGTGGCGCCCACGAAGAGCCGGTGCTGGCCTGGGCCGAGGTCGGGCGCACCGACGGCCTGGTCGGCGCCCTGTCGGGTCTGTCCGGCGCCCCGGCGCTGGACGGCCAGGGGCGGGTGCTGGGGGTCACGATCGCCGAGGCGCCGCGCCGGGGACGCATTTACACGACGGCGCCGGAATCCTTCGGTCCCGCCATTCGTGGCGAACAGGGTCCCGACGAGGCGGCGCAAGGCCAGCCGATGACCGTTGAAACCTACGGCCGGGCTTCCGACGCCCTGAGGCGGGATCTGCGCGTGGCCCAGGTGGTCTGCCTTTCGGCTTGAAGGAAGTCGGGCGGTCTGAAAAAACAGTCCGAACAGTCCGAACAGTCCGAACAGTCCGAACAGTCCGAACAGTCCGAACAGTCCGAACAGTCCGAATCCTAGGCAAGAGATATTGGCGCAGGGAAAGGCGTCCCGTCTGAAATCCGGGATCTTCATGACCGATGCGCCGATGTCAAAGACCGGCGCCGATCATACGCCCGTTTCACACCGTGCCGGGACGATTGCGACGACGCGGATTCAGGTCATTGAAAAACCGGGTCTTCGTCGCTCGACCTCGGCGAGAGGAGACTGGCGAGCGCGCGGGCCTCTCTCTCCCGGCTGAGGGGAAGGAGAGGCCGCGGGCGTCCCTATTTCAGCGCGCCGGAGCCGAGGTTCAGGTCCTCCAGCTGGATGACCTCCAGGTTCGGATGTTTGGCGCGCAGGTCGTCCAGGAACAGGGAGCCGTCGCCGACGATGACCAGGCTGGCCTGGTTGACCGGCAGGTGGCGGGCGAAGGCGGTTTCGATCTGTTCCGGCGTGACGGCGCGCACCCGGCCGGCGTAGTCGGCGAGATCGCTCATCGGCAGGTCGTAGAGCGCCAGGTTGGCGACCAGCGATCCCAGGCCGTCCACCGTCTCCAGCGAATCGCCGAAGCCGCCGATCAGAACCGCGCGGCGCGGGGCCAGGTCGGCCTGGGTCGCGGGCTCGGACCCCAGGCGGGCGATCTCGGCCAGGATCAGGTCGGCGACCTCGTCGGCGGTCTCGTTCTTGGTCTGGGTCGAGGCGGTGAAGACGCCCGCGCCTGCGCGCGCGCCCAGCGACGAACCGGCGCCGTAGGACAGGCCGCGCTTGATGCGGATTTCCTGGTTCAGGCGCGACGAGAAGCCGCCGCCCAGCAAGGTGTTGCCGACCAGGAGCGGGAAGTAGTCGGCGTCGGTGCGCGGCACGCCGCGGATGGCGGCGACGACGGCGGCCTGGCCAGCGCCCGGCTGGTTGACGACCACGATGCGCGGCGCCTGGGCCTGGCCGGCCGGATCGGCCACAGCGGCGGGGGCGGCGCCGGACGCGCGCCAGTCGCCGAAGGTCCGCTGCGCCAGGGCGCGGGCGGCGTCGGGCGTGATGTCGCCCGAGAAGACCAGGGTCGCGTCCGACGGGCGATAGCGGGCGGCATGGAAGGCGGCGACGTCGGCCGGGGTGATCGTCGGCACCGTCTGCAGCGTGCCCGAACCCGGCGAGCCGTAGGGCGCGTCGCCATAGATCACGCGGCCGACCGTCTGGCCGGCGATGGCGCCCGGCTGGCTGAGGGCGACGCGCAGGCCGTCCAGCGTCTGGGCCTGCTGGCGTTCCAGTTCCTCGGCGGCGAAGGCCGGATGCTTCACCAGATCGGCCATCAGGGCGACCGTGTGCGGGAAGGCGTTGGCGGGCGCGTTGGCGTAGACGTTGGCGAAGTCGACCCCGGCGCCGGCGCCGACGGCGGCGCCCAGCTGTTCGATCTGGGTGGCGATCTCGGGCGCGGACCGGGTGGTCGTGCCCTGGGTCAGCAGGGCGGCGGTCAGGGCGGCGACGCCGGCCTTGCCCGGCGGATCGTTCGCCGACCCGGCCTTCAGGTTCAGGCGGGCCGAGACGAGGGGCAGGCCCCGGGTCGGGGCGACCAGGACGCGCAGGCCGTTGTCCAGGCGGAAGTCGGCGACGACCGGGGTGGCCGGGGCCACGTCGGGGCCGGCCTGGGGCAGGGCGGCGCGCTGACCTTCCGGCAGCAGGGCGACGGGTTCGCCGGCAGGGGCCAGATCGGCGACCTTGACCGGGGCGTCGACGTTCATCTTCTGAACCGAGGGCGGATGCGCGGCGTCGGCGGCCAGATAGGTGATCGTCGACTGGCGCTGAGGCGTCAGATATTTGCGCGCCACGCGCTGGACGTCGGCGACGGTGACGGCCTGGATCTGGGCCACCGCCTGGTCGGCGGCCGCGGCCCCGCCGGTGTTGATCAGCGAGAAACCCAGGGCCTGGGCGCGGTCTTCCACGGTCTCGCGGCTGCGCAGGGCGCTGGCGACCAGTTCGTTCTGGGCCTCGGCCAGTTCGGCGGCGGTGATCGGCTGATCGCGCAGCCGGGCGATCTCCTCGTTCAGGGCCGCGATCCCCTCGTCGGCGTCGTGACCGTCGGCCATGATGGCGTAGGCCGTCAGATTTCCGGCCTGCTGGGCGAAATCGGGGCTGGAGCCGATGCTGTTGGCGATCTGCTTGTCATAGACCAGGGCGCGATACAGACGGCTGCTCTCGCCGGTCGACAGGACGCCGTCCAAAACCTCCAGCGCGGCGCGGTCGGCGTCGGCGTATTTGACCGTGGGCCAGGCGACCACCACCGCCGGCAAGGGCACGTTCGGAGCATAGAAGGTGACGGACTTGGGCCCCGTCGGTTCGGGCTCGACCACCGCATTGGCCGGGATGGGCGTCGACGGGTTCTTCAGCGGCGCGAAATACTGATCGACCCACTGGTCCAACTGGGCCTGGTCGAAATTGCCGGCGACGATCAGATAGGCGTTGTCGGGGCGATAGTAGGTGGCGTGGAAGCGGCGCACGTCGTCCAGCGACGAGGCCTCCAGTTCCTGGATCGAGCCGATGCCGGGACGGCGATAGGGACTGTCCTGATAGATGGTCTCGGGCACGAACAGGCCGAACAGGCGGCCGTAGGGGCTGGCCAGGATGCGCTGGCGGTATTCCTCCTTCACCACGTCCCGTTCCGATATGAAGGTCGGCTCGTCCACGACCAGCGAGCCCATACGGTCGGCCTCGGCGAACAGCAGACGCTGCAGGTGGTTGGCGGGAATGGTCTCGTGATAGGCGGTGACGTCGTCGGCGGTGAAGGCGTTGTTGCCGCCGCCCACGTCCTCGGTCAGCCGGTCGAAGCTCTCGGACGGCAGGTTGCGCGTCGCCTTGAACATCAGGTGTTCGAACAGGTGGGCGAAGCCGGAGCGGCCGGACGGATCGTCCTTGGACCCCACCTTGTACCAGACCTGGACCGTGACGTTGGAGGTGTTGGCGTCGCGCGCCGAATAGACCTCCAGGCCGTTCGGCAACACGCGCCGGGTGAAGCCCAGCGGCGGGACCGTCACGCCCTGGGCGGCTTGAACGGCGGGGGCCGGCGCGGCGGCGACATCGAAGGCGCGGGCGGCGAAGGCGGGCGCGGCGAGGCCCAGCAGGATCGCCGAGGCGGCGACGGTGGCGGTGAGGCGGAATTTCATCAGGGATCTCCGGCGCCCGAGGCGAGGGCGCCGCACCGTATCAGCGATACGCGCCGGCGCACCTTACGGAGATGTAATGTGGGGGTGGTTCAGTCAGTCGCGGAAAACCTCGACCCCGATCTCGCCTTCTGGTGTCAGCCAGGCGTGCTTCATGCCCTGGCTGTTGAAGGGGGCGGCGAGGTTTCCGGCCGCGTCGAGCGCGATCAGGCCGCCGTCGCCGCCCAGGGCGCTGATCTCGTCGATCACGGCCTGGGCGGCCTGGGCCAGGGGCTGGCCGGCGGCGACGCGCCAGGCGACCTGGGCGGCGGCGGCGACGCGGATGAAATATTCACCCTGGCCGGTGCAGGAGGCGGCTGCGGAGCCGTCGGCCCACGTCCCGGCGGCGGGGATGGGGGTGTCGCCGACCCGGCCCGGCATCTTGCCGAACACCCCTGCGGTCGAGGTGGCGGCGGCCAGGCGGCCCTGGCTGTCCAGCACGCAGCAGCCGACGGTGCCGTGGCTGAGGGTTCCGGGCGGATGGTTGTCCTCGCCCTGGCCGGCGCCGGTGTACCAGGCGGTCTCGTCCGCGATGGGCTCCAGCCCCTGGTCGTGGGCGAACAGACCCGCGCCTTCGCCGACCAGCATGACGTGCGGGGTGCGTTCCATCACTGCGCGTGCGGCGACGACGGGGTTGCGAAAGCCCTGCAACGCGGCGACGGAACCGGCGCGGCGGCTCGCGCCGTCCATCAGGCTGGCGTCCAGCTCATAGGCCCCGGCCAGATTGGGCGAGGCGCCCTTGCCGGCGACATAGAGGCCCGAATCCTCCAGCATGACGACCGCGGCGACAGCGACATCCAGGGCGCTGTCGCCCGCGTCCAGCCGGACCTTCATGGCCTCGACCACCTCGCGCATATGCACGACCTCGGCGTCGTAGTTGCGTTCGCGCCGGGCGCCGGCGCCGCCGTGGAGGATGAGGGCGGTCATGGGATTGTCCTGAACCTTATTTCGGTCGCCTCTTTCAAACGGGCGTGGCGCTCTTTAGCGTCGCGATGAAGGCCGCGCCATGTCGGTCCAGGGAAAACGGCCTCAAGCAGCGCGAAGCGCGATAGGCCAAGAAAGGAAATCTTGATGCGTGCTATTCTTTCGAAAGCCCCTGGCGGCCCTGAAACCCTGGTCGTGGAAGACGTGCTCGACCCGACGCCCAAGCCGGGCGAGGTGATCATTGAGGTCAAGGCGGTGGGGATCAACTATCCCGACACATTGATCATAGAGGACAAATACCAGTTCCGGCCCGAACGGCCCTTCTCGCCGGGCGCCGAGGTCGCGGGCGTGGTCGAGGCGGTGGGCGAGGGCGTCAAGGGCGTGCGCAAGGGCGACCGGGTCATCGCCGTGCCGGGCTGGGGCGGGCTGGTCGAACGGCTGGCGGTGCGGGCCGAGACGGTCATCCCCATTCCCGACGCCATGAGCTTCGAAGAGGCGGCGGCCCTGGTGATGACCTATGGCACCAGCTACTACGCGCTGAAGGACCGGGCGCAGCTGAAGGCCGGCGAGACCCTGCTGGTTCTGGGCGCGGCCGGGGGCGTGGGCGCCGCAGCGGTCGAACTGGGCAAGGCGATGGGCGCACGCGTGGTCGCCGCCGCCTCGACCAACGACAAGGTGCAGTTCGCCCTGGACCTGGGGGCCGACAACGGCCTGATCTATCCGTCCGGCCCGATGGACAAGGCCGCGCAGAAGGAATTGTCGAGCGAGTTCAAGCTGGCGACGGGTCGCGACGGGGCCGACGTGGTCTATGACGCGGTGGGCGGCGACTACGCCGATCCGGCGCTGCGGGCCATGGACTGGAACGGGCGCTACCTGGTGGTCGGCTTCCCGGCGGGCATTCCGTCCCTGCCGCTGAACCTGACGTTGCTGAAGTCGGTGTCGGTGATCGGCGTCTTCTGGGGCGCGGCGGTGATGCGCGATCCCAGGGCCCACGTCGCCAACATGGCCGAACTGATGCAGATGTACGCCGACGGCAAGATCAGGCCGCGCGTGTCGAAGACCTTCCCGCTGGAAAAAGCCGGCGAGGCGATCAAGGCTCTGGGCGACCGTCAGGCCCTGGGCAAGATCGTGGTGACGGTCGAGAGCTGAAGGATCAGGCCGACGGGCAGCGGAAGTCCTCGCGCGGAACGCCCGATACCGACGACAGGCGCTCTGCGGGCAGCTTGATCGTCAGGCCGGAGTGCTCCAGGCGGAAGTCGTAAATGGCCCCCAAGAGGCCAGCCATCGGGCAGCCCGTGACCCGCGCGCCCTGGGCGTCCAGACCCAGGGCCAGGCCCTCGCCCATGCTGCCGGTCCAGCGGCCGACCTTGACCCGAACCGCGCCGGAATGATGGCGGCCGGCGCGCGGCAGCACTTCTTCGATCCACTGGCGCGGCACGCCGGTCTCGCGCTCCTCGGACATCAGGCGGTGCACCTGATAGGGACGGGCTTCGCTCACGAACCAGCCCATGACCGCGCGTGCGACGACCGTGTTGCCGCCGCTGGGGGTGTCGGTCAGATCCAGGATGATCGTCTCGTTGCGGCGGGCCTGGGTCATGGCGGCGTCGAAGGCCGCGATGGTGCGGTCGTCGCCCAGGGAATCGTTGAAGGCGATCGTCAGGCCGTCCCGTCCGCGCGTGGTCGTGATCGGCCCGGCGCCGGGGCGCGGGGCCGCATAAAGGTTCGACAGCTCCAACTCCCGCGGCGGACCGTCGCCGCGCTGGAGCGTCAGGCGACGCGGGCGGTCGCGGCGTCCGGCCGCCAGAACGCGCACGGCGTAGCCGGCGTCGCCGCCCGACTCCAGGCCCAGATCGCGCCAATAGGCGGCGACGGCCTCGGCCGTCGGGACGCCGTCGATCCGGATCAGCCGGTCGCCCACCGTTACTCCGGCGGCCTGGGCCGGGGATCGGTCGCGCACGGCTGTGATGCGATAGAGGCCGCCCTCGGGTTCGATCCACAGGTCGGCGTAGCTCGGGACGATGGCCCAGCTGTCGGAGAACGAACTGCCAGTGATGACATGTGCGTCCGCCAGCAGCGCCAGCCGCCGCTCGGCGTAGCGCAGCAGGGTGGCGCTGTCGTGAACCGCATCGGCTTCGGCGCGCAGACGCTCGGTCATGGGCGCCTGGCCAGACGGGAAGCGGTCCAGATAGGCGTAGTTCTCCGCGATCAGCCCGTCGATGGACCGGGCGTCGCTTCGATAGTCTTCGGCCGTCGGCCCGGTCATCTGGGCGGCGGCCGAAATCGGCAAGCCGAGGACGAGGACGGCGCAGAGCGGCGCCACGCGGTTCAGAATGGACATGGTCCCGAGGCTGGAGCCCGTCCGACTTCGAGACAACTGAATAATCGGTAAGCTAGGCTATTTCGCCTTCAGCCGCTGAACCGCTTCTTCGGCCTGGTCGCGGTGGCGGCGTTTGATGTTGGCGCCCAGCGTGGCCAGAAGGGCGGCGATGACGGCGGCGTCGTCGGTGTAGCCGATGCCCGCGAAGATGTCGGGAATGGCGTCCACCGGCATGACGAAATAGGCCAGGCCCGCGAAGATCATGCCCTTGGCCGCCATCGGCGTCTGCGGATCGCGCGCGGCGTACCAGGCGGCCAGGGCCTGGTCCGCGAAGGGGATGCGTGCGGCCGTGCGCTGGATCTTGGGCCAGAAACCCTTGGTCACGCGCATCTCGTTGATCTTCACGACCGAGGGGACCAGCGCCTTTTTCGGGTCCAGGGCGTCGGACGGATCGGCGGGTTTGGCTTTGGCGGTCATGGCCGCTAAATCCTCAAACGAAACTCAGGTTCAACACAATATAGGAACGATCAGGATGAAACTCGACAGCAGCATCGCCGCGGTGGTCACGGGCGGCGCCTCGGGCCTGGGCGAGGGCACGGCCCGCGCCATCGCCGCCACCGGCGCCAAGGTCGCCCTGTTCGACCTGAACGCCGAAAAGGGCGAGGCCATTGCGGCCGAGATCGGCGGCGTCTTCTGCCAGGTCGACGTGACCGACGACGCCTCGGTCGCCTCAGCCTTCGAAAAGGCCCGGGCGGCACACGGCCAGGAGCGGCTGACCGTCAACTGCGCCGGCATCGCCACCGGCATGAAGACCGTCTCGCGCAAGAAGGACACCGGCGAGATCAAGGCCCACGACATGGCCCAGTTCGAGCGCACGGTGCGGGTCAATCTGTTCGGCACCTTCCGCGTCCTGTCGCAGTCGGCGGCGGGCATGGTGACGCTGGAGCCCATGGCGGACGGCGAGCGCGGCCTGATCGTCAACACCGCCTCGGTGGCGGCGCAGGACGGCCAGATCGGCCAGGCGGCGTATTCGGCGTCCAAGGGCGGGGTGTACGCCATGACCCTGCCCATCGCGCGCGATCTGGCTCAGGAAGGGGTGCGCTGCAACACCATCCTGCCCGGCATCATGTGGACGCCGATGATGGCCGGGATGGATCAGAAGATTCAGGACGCCCTGGCCGCCGCCATCCCCTTCCCCAGCCGCCTGGGCACGCCCGCCGACTATGCGTCGCTGGTGCTGGAGCTGGCGCGCAACGTCTATATCAACGGCGAATGCATCCGCCTGGACGGCGCCATCCGACTGGCGCCGCGCTGAGGCGCAGGGGGCGTGGGCAGGGCTTGGTCGCTTTTTGCAAAATTCACTCTTGCAGGACCGATCAACCCTCCGCTATACGCCCCCTCCTCGACGGGGCGCGCACGTAGCGCCTTACGGATTGCGGGCGTAGCTCAGGGGTAGAGCACAACCTTGCCAAGGTTGGGGTCGAGAGTTCGAATCTCTTCGCCCGCTCCAGTCGAGATTGCTAAGGCAATCAAGAGGTTAGGCAGGGGCGGTCCTTCGGGATCGCCCCCCTCCTTTTTTCCCGCCGCTACCACCCCGCTACCAAAAACTTTTCGGGCGTCTAGCGCTGGCTTGCTACTATCGGGTGAACTTCCATGAAATCCGCTGGACTCTGCTGAAAAAGCGAGCCGCCGTGTCCGCGAACGGTGGGTGGTGAACAAAATCGTGAGCACACTTGAAGTGGCAGCGCTCAATGCGCTTTTCAGAACCGCGCCACCCAGCACGTTCACATCGGTTGTCTTGCGCTTCACGCAATGTCGTATGCACACAGCCGATCGGTTCTGAAGGCCGAACCCCACACATTGCCGGACCAAGCGGGCGGACATATTTGACGAGTATGGCCATGCTATAGGCCAATGATCGACGATGCGCGCCATCGACTAAAGGGCTTCCGCCTTCAGGCGCGCGACGATCCTCATCTGGACGGCAGGCCTATGCCGGACGCGCAATCGCTTCACACCCTTCAACTGATCCGCAAGGGCGTACTTGCGGTCGGCATCCTGGCGGTTGTCATCCTGGCGGTCTTCACGGGGGAAAGGCTCTGGTCAGATGCGGTGCATGCGGGCTTTCGGGCCGCCGGCCTCGTGATGATCGGGATCGCCATCGTTGGACGGGCCTGGTGCTCGCTCTATATCGGAGGCCGCAAGGCCGCCGAGATAGTGGATCGCGGCCCTTATTCCGTAACCCGCAACCCTCTCTATCTGTTCAGCTTCATCGCGGCGCTCGGTATGGGTCTTCAGACCGGCAGTCTGGTTCTGGCGGGGCTGTTCGTGCTTGTGGCTGTAGGTGTCTTCTTCGCCACGGTGAAGCGTGAGGAGGCCTGGCTTCAGGCCCGCTTCGGCGAAGCCTACAGTGAGTATCGGCGTCGCACGCCCCGGTTCTGGCCGCGGCTCTCGGCCTGGCGAGACCTTGAGACGCTTCAGATCCGACCAGACCGGTTCGTGATGACCCTGAAGGACGGTTCGGTCTTTCTTCTGGCCGTACCGATTTTCGCCTTCGTGGCCTGGCTGCAGTCGAAGGGCTGGGTGAATGCCGTCATCACGCTGCCCTGAGCCAATGACACCGGTACCGGCAACCACAAACGGGCGGCCTCCAAGCCTGGCTGTTCACCGCGAGAGTCCGGCATGAGCACCTACACCGTGTTTCCATTCAAGTCGTCCGGCGTTGCGCCGAGCGTCTACTGGATCGAACAGGGCGACGATGTCCTGGCGGCGGCTGAGGGCCTGAGGCTGCTGGCCGACCACCAAAGCGCCGTCCGCGTGACGGTCTGGCGAGGGGAGGCCCTGGTCTTCAGTGGTCCCTCCGCCGAATGCGCCGCGTGGCTCTCGAGCGAGCCTCAACGCCGCTCAGACTGTCCGGCGATCTCCCACCCGGACCAACTCTGCAGCACAGACTGCGGACGACTGCGCCTCGATGTTGGCTGACGTCTGTCTTGGACAAGACGTCAACGGTTCGGGGGCTGCTGCCCCGGTTGCCTCTTCTCCGTCAGCGCCCCGGGACCTTCGCCAGCCTCTGGTCGTCGTCACCCAGACCTTGACCTGAATCAAGGTGTCGTCGCGCACCCGACCTAAGGTGCGTGTGGCTCGATCGGGGCTGCGACGGGTTTGATGATGTGGACGTGACATGGCCCGGCCTCGATCAGGATGAGGCCGACCGACGGCTCCTGTCCGCAGGTCCGAACATCCCTTCTCCTGTGCGCGCCCGCAGCCTGGGCAGGATTCTGCTTTCGACCCTGCAAGAACCGATGTTCCTGCTGCTGGTCGTTGCGGCCGGGCTGTATCTGTTTCTGGGCAGCCTCGCCGAGGGTCTCTTTCTGACCCTTGCCGCGGTCGGGACGATCAGTCTGGTCGTAGTGCAGCAAGCGCGGAGCGAAAGCGCTATGAAGGCGCTGCGCGACCTGTCCGAACCGACCGCCAGGGTCATGAGATCCGGTGTCGCGTGCACGCTCGCCATCGACCGGCTGGTTCAGGGCGACATCCTGCTGGTGAGCGAGGGCCAACGCCTGCCCGTCGACGGTCGCCTGGTCGATGGCGACGTGCTGAGCGTGGATGAGTCGACCCTGTCGGGAGAGTCCGCCCCGGTCATCAAGACCGTGCGCCAGGCGATCTCGGATCCGGACGGCGCCGGCGACGCCGTGTTTTCCGGCACGCTCGTCGTGTCCGGCCAGGGCGTGGTCGAAGTGCTGGAGACCGGGCCGCGGACGAGATTGGGTCAGATCGGAACCTCGCTGCCGCCATTGCGCCTGACCGGACGCGACTGGAGAGGTCGACTGGACGCCTGGTCGCCCTGTTCGGCTTTCTGGCGGTTGTGCTCAGCGCCACGGTCGTCCTGGCCTACGGGCTGATGCGGGGCGACTGGATCGAAGCACTTCTCGCAGGCATCACCGTCGCCATCTCGCTCATTCCCGAGGAGTTTCCGACCGTCCTTGCCGTGTTCATCGCGCTGGGCGCCTGGCGTCTGGCGCGCCATCAGGTTCTGGTGCGGCGCGGCGCGGTGATCGAGACCCTGGGATCCGCCACCCTTCTGTGCGTCGACAAGACCGGCACCCTGACCGAGAACCGGATGTCGGTGGCCGAGGTCTGGGTCGAAGGAAAGAGTGTCGACGCTTCGGCGGGGCCTTTGCCGCCTGATGCCGGTCTGGTCCTAGATGCCGCTGCATTGGCAAGCGCGTTGCAACCGACCGACCCGATGGACCGCGCCATTCGCGAGCGGTCGCCATCGACGGGCGGCGGGACCGTGACCCGGGCCTGGCCGCTCGAAGCTAAGCGGATGGCTGTGATCCAGACATGGCGGCTTGCTGACGGCAAATCGGCCGCCGCGGCGAAGGGGGCGCCCGAGGCGATCTTCAGCCTGTGCAAGGCGTCGGAGAAGACCCTGGCGCCGGCAAGAGAGGCTCTGGATGCGATGGCGGCCAGAGGGCTCCGCGTCCTGGCTGTTGCAACGGTCCGTCAGGTCGATGCTGGATTCACCGATCCGGATCAGGCCCCCTTCATCTTCAGCGGACTGATCGGCTTTCTCGATCCGGTGCGAGAGGATGTGCCGGGAGCCTTGCAGGAGGCGCGTCGCGCCGGAATCAGTGTGGCGATGATCACGGGCGACTACCCCGCTACCGCGCTCGAGATCGCGCGACAGGCCGGCGTCGATGTGGACCCTGGCGTGATGACGGGAGACGAGATCGCGGCTTTGTCCGCCGAACTTTCGGAACGCATCCGCACGGTCCGGGTCTTCGCCCGCATCCAGCCTCAGCAGAAGCTGGCGCTGGTCCAGGCCTTCAAGGCGAATGGCGAGATCGTCGCCATGACGGGAGACGGGGTCAACGACGCGCCTGCGCTCCAGGCGGCCGATATCGGGATCGCCATGGGAAAGCGGGGGACGGACGTCGCGCGCGAGGCGGCCGACATCGTGCTGATGGACGACAGTTTCGGCGCCATCGTCGGCGGGGTCCGCCTGGGCCGCCGGATCTTCGCCAATCTTCGTAAGGCGCTGACGTTCATCGTCGCCGTTCATGTGCCGTTGGCCGGTCTTGCTCTGATCCCGATCCTGATGGGCGCGCCGCCCCTGCTTTTCCCGGCCCATGTCGTCTTTCTTCAGCTGATCATCAGTCCGGTCTGCTCCCTGGTCTTCGAGGCGGAGCCCAGCGAAGGCGACGCGATGACGAAGCCGCCCCGTTCCGATACAGCGTCGCTGTTTGGTCCGCGCCAGATCGCGTTCGGGGCCCTGCAGGGGGTGGTCATCCTGTCCGGGGTGCTCGGCTTCTATGTCTGGATGCTCGCTCAGGCGCCGGAAACGGAGGCTCGCGCCGCCGCCTTCATCGCCCTTGCGATCGCGAACATGGTGCTGGCTTTGACGGACTCGGCCACCTCGGGCGTGTCTCTGTTCGATCCACACCGCCGGATCTTCTGGCTGATTTGCGCCAGCGCGGTGATCGTTCTGGGGGGCTGCGTGTCCGTGCCGTTCGTCGAGGATCTGTTCCGCTTTGCCACGCCGTCTGGCGACGCTCTCCTCTTGGCCATTGCCGTTGCACTCGTCAGCGGAGGCTGGGCCGGCCCCTGGCGGTGGATCGTTCAGCGGGCGCAAGCCACGCCCGGCCCTCTGCGGGAAGCGGGGCCCGTCGTGGCCGGCTGATCCGTCCAGTCCTTGATCTGCCTGAACGACGGACCGCGCCGCGGTCAGGCTGACGTCAGGTTTTCCAACCAGCGTCCATTAAACGGAGGTTTCTATGACCAGCACGGCTCCGAAGGCGATCAGGATCATCAAGACCTGGGACTGGGGCGTCCGCCTGTTCCACTGGCTCCTCGTGGCCGCGATCGCGCTCGCCTTTCTGTCCTCAGAGGAGGGCAGCGCCCTGTCACCCTGGCACGGGTCAGCGAGCTGGGTGGCGGCGATCCTGATCGCCTTCCGGCTCCTCTGGGGCTTTGTGGGCGGGGAACACGCACGCTTCGCAAACCTGATCCGTCCGTCGCGGATGGCGGGCCATGTGAGAGGACTGTTCGCGGGGCGGGTTCATGCATCGCTGGGCCACAACCCGCTGGGCGGGATCGCTGTGATTGTGCTTCTGGCCCTCGTCGCCGCGACCACCTTCACCGGCATCACGGGCGGCGAGGGCGGGCATGAGGCCATCGCCTACATCCTTCTGGCTATGATCGCCCTGCACGTCGTCGCGGTGGTGGCCATGTCGTTCTTGACCCGGGACAACCTGATCGGCGCCATGATCACCGGCAGCAAGAAAACCACTCACTTTCCTAGTGCCTTGGATGCCACCCCGCCGGCGCGCTTGGCCGTTCCCCTCGCCGTTCTCGTCGTGGCGGGGTCCGCCTATGCCGCGACCCGCATCGACCAGCAGGCCTTCACACCGGGCGCGCATGGCGAAGCCGGCGAAGGCGGTGACGGCGGTGACGGCGGCGAAGCCGGGGAAGCGGACGAAGACTGAACCGGCTTGAGCACAGCCGGGCTAGATGACGGTCCCGAACAGGTGGCCGATGCCGGCGGTCAAACCCATGGCGAATGCCCCCCAGAAGGTGACGCGCACGATAGCCTTGGCGATACCGGCGCCGCCGACCCTGGCGCCGATACCGCCCAGCAGAGCCAGCCCGACGAGGGCTGAGCCCGACACCAGGGCGACGAGCAGCGATCCGGGGGCCACGACCACCATCGCCAGCGGCAGGACCGCTCCCACCGAGAAGGTTGCCGCCGAAGTCAGGGCGGCTTGGATCGGGCGCGCCGCCGTATGTTCCGATAACCCCAGTTCGTCCCGCGCGTGCGCCCCCAGCGCATCATGGACCATCAGCTGGCGCGCGACTTCCAACGACACATGCGCATCGACGCCCCGGCTGCGATAGATCGCGGCCAGTTCGCGGGTCTCGGCATCGGGGTCAGCATCGAGCTCGGCGCGTTCGCGTGCCAAATCGGCCGCCTCCGTATCGGCCTGCGAGCTGACCGAAACATATTCGCCCGCCGCCATGGACATGGCGCCGGCGACCAGGCCGGCAACGCCCGCGACGAGGATCCCGGTCTTGCTGGTCTGGGCGGCGGCGACGCCAACGATCAGACTGGCGGTCGACACCAGCCCATCGTTGGCCCCCAGAACAGCGGCTCGAAGCCAGCCGATCCGGGAGACCAGATGGCGTTCGGGATGGCGCTCAAGACGGCTCATGATTGGGTCTCGGTGGAATGGGCAAAGACGAGGATTAGTTCGGACCGATCCGGCCGGGTCTCGATCCATCCACCATGCGCCGCCATGATGCGCGAGACGATAGCCAATCCCAGACCCGCGCCGCTTGTGCTGGCGTGATCTCCACGGCGATAACGTTGGCTGAGGTCAGCAAGGCGCTCCGGCGTCAGTCCGCCCCCGCCGTCGCTCACCGAAAGCCGCGCGCCCGGGCCGGCCGTAACCGTCACCGTTCCGCTGGACGGCGTCACCCGCAGCCCGTTCTCGACCAGATTTCTAAGCGCGGCGCCGATGGCCTCTCGGCGACCTTTGACTAAGACGTCATCATTGAGTTCCAACGCCACCGACTTGTCGTCCGCGACGGCGAGAGGGGCATACTGCGAGACGATTTCCGTAGCGATTTCGGCCAGATCAACCGAAGTTGCCGACACAGGAGCCGCCGCCTGCGCGTCCAGCTGCGCCAGCACCAGAAGCTGATCGACCAGTCGCGACATCGCCGAAACATCCCGTTTCAACCGCTGGCCCTCGGGCGATTCGAGCCGATCCAGCTCGAGCGCGAGCACGGCCAGCGGCGTTCGCAGTTCATGGGCGACGTCGGCGGCAAAGGCTTCCTGACGGGTCGCGGCTTCATCGAGACGCGAGAGCATACCGTTGACGGCGTCGGCGAAGCCCGTCGCCTCGGCCGGAAAGTCATGCACATCGACCCGGAAACCCTTGTCGGCGGCCTGGGCGGCCTCAATCCGCGCGCCGGCAAGGCTCAGCGGCCGCAGGGATGACCGGATCACCCAAAGCGCAGCCAGGGTCATGGGCACGATCAAGACGAGCAGGGGCACCACGACATGGTCGGCGACCTCGTTCGCGATCCCCGCGAACTGGATCTCGGCCCGCCTCGCGCGAGACGACAGGCCGTACTCGACGCCGACAAACAGAAGCAGAATGAAGCCGCCGATGACGCTCATCAGCGCAAACCCGAGCATCAGGCGCTGGAAGATAGAGGGGGTGCGGGTCAAGCGACGGCGTCCCGCATCAGATAGCCCAGCCCACGGACGGTGTGCAGCATTCCTGTGCACCCCGCATCGTCGAGCTTGCGGCGCAGTCTGGAGACCGCCACCTCGACGGCATTGGGCGTGACCGGCTCGTTGAATGCATAGAGCGATTCCTCCAACGACCCCCGGGTCACGACCGAACCCGCCCGACGCATCAGCGTCTCCAGAAGGTCGCCTTCACGGCGGGAGAGTTCGATCGGCAGGTCACCGTGCGCGGCCTGGCGCGACGCGACGTTAAAGGCGAGCGCGCCGACGTGAAGCACCGGCGTCATCCGCTGACCGGGCCGCCGCAGGATCGCGCGACACCGCGCCGACAGCTCCGAAGCCTCGAATGGCTTGACCAGATAGTCGTCCGCGCCGGCGTCCAGCCCCGTAACCCGATCGTCGAGCCCCCCGCGCGCGGTCAGCACCAGAATGGGCGTCAGGTCGGTCGCGCGCCGCAGGGTCCTGACCCAGTCGAGCCCGTCGCCATCCGGCAGTCCGAGGTCGAGGAGGATCAGATCGTAGGTCGCGCTGGCGACCGCCTCCGCCGCGCCCTCGATGTCCTGACGCCAGTCCACGACGAAGCCGTCGCGGGCGAGCCCTTCGCTCAGGAGCTCGCCCAGCCGGACCGTGTCTTCAACGAGGAGGAGACGCATGATCGACATCCGTTCCGCTGGCGGCGCGTTTCCAGCCGGTCACCATCGACATGACCAGATTTTCGCGGTGACGCCAGCTTTCCACGAGGGCTGCGACGACATGCAGGATCGCAAGCGCCATGATGGTGTTGGCGGCGGTCTCGTGAGTGGCCTCAAGCCAGGGTGCTCCCCAGAAGGCATCGAGTCCCATCATCCAGCCGGTGACGCCGCAGGAGAGCGACAGGAGGATCAGAGCGATCATCATCAGGCCGCCTGCAGGATTGTGACCGATGTAGCGCGGCTCACGCCGCTGGATCATGGCCGTCAGGTAGCCGGCGAGGCGACGGGGGCCGGCAATGAAGTCGGAGAACCGCGCATGCTGCGGACCGACAAAACCCCAGACCAGCCGGATCGCGATCGCCGCGACGATCACATAGCCGACGTATCGGTGCACCGCCTTCAGCTCACGAAACACAGTCAGGTTGGCGACGATCCCTGTGACAAGGGTCCAGTGAAACAGTCGAACGACCGGATCCCAGACCTTGGTGCGCTTGGGTGTCTCCGCAGGGGATGGGGCGAGTGACCCATCCCCAAGAACCACGGTTGCCTTGGTCACTGCGCTCAATCCTCGTTGTTCTGGACCACGGCGCCAGTCACTGGGTTGAAATAGACCTCGGCGCGACGGCCATTGGCGGCGCGGGCATAGATCTCGTAGCAGCTGCCGCTGACCTGAAAGACGCGGATGTTGGTGTAGCCGAGTTGGGCCACACGAGCCCGCATCTGGGCCTCGGTCAGCCATTGGGCGCGGGGCGCGGTGGTGCAAACCGGGCCGGCCGAGACCGAGGTCGCAAAGCCGGTCATGGCCATGCCTACGGTAGCGGCGAGGGTCAGGGCGATGCCCGAAGGAATCAGGAACGTCTTCATGGGGAGCCTCGAGAAAGCTGGACTTGTCGCCGGACGACATCACCCGGTGACGCCAACCTGACGTCCGAAGCTGACGGCGACCTGACGGCTGGGGCGACATTCAGTCCGAACGTGAGCGGCCGGGTGATTTCATTTCGTCAGGCTCCGGTCAGCCTTCGGGGCGAGACAGCACCGGCGCATCGGGCGCATCCCAGACACCGGAGCCTTCCCATGACCCTCAAGATCTTTCTGACCACCGCCGTCGCCGTCGCCCTTTCGGCCGGAGCGGCATCCGCTCAGGACCTGAACCCGCAGACGCGGGCCAATCTGGAAGCCGCCATGCATGGCGAGGCCTTCGCCAACCTCAAGTATCTTCGCTACGCTGAGGTCGCCCGCGAGAGCGGCAATGCCGAACTGGCCCAACTGTTCGAAAGCTCCGCCAACGTCGAGGCCAACGAGCATTTTGCGCGCGAAGCCGACGCCCTGAAGCTGGACGGGACCAACGAGGCCAATCTGGTGGATGCGATGGCCGGGGAGCAGTACGAGAACGTCACCATGTATGTCGGGTTCGCAGATCAGGCCCAGGCAGCGGGCGATACGCGCGCTGCAGCGATGTTCCGGCAGATCGCCTCCGACGAAGGTGATCACTACGAACGCTATCGCGCCGCAGCTGAACGCCTCCGTCAGGCCCGCTAGACTGTATTGCGCTGCTCCCTTCGTCACGAGCGGACGAGGGGGGCACAGGCGTGGGTAGACCTGTGGCTGTATGACGTATTCCCGGTTTCTGCAGTCTTTGGTCTGGACGCCAGCGTCGGCCCGCCCATCCCACGGTCGTGAACGTCTGACGCCTTGTGGTCGGCCGGTCCTGCCGTACATCTCGAAGACCCTTAGGTCAGAAATGCTCACCGAGACCGAAGCCGTGGCGGACAACCGACCATAGCGCGTTCGCTTTGGTAGCGGATCCACTCCTCCATGTTTCCGCAATGAGCTGTCGTTTTATTGGTGATTAAAGGCGACGTTCGGCACATCGAACGGATAGCCCCTGTCCTTGAAGGGTGGTTACACAGGGTCTTTGTAAGCGCTTAAGACCGAACTTAGCGGAAGGCTGCTCCGGTCCTGACGCCGAACCTTTTGAACAGCATCGCCGCGGGACAGAAGCCGGTGAAAGCAGCCTGGAGCGCATTCAGGCCGGCGAAGATCGTCAGCGCGATCCACCAGGGATTCACGAAATGCGCCAAGGCGACACTTGCCAGGATAACACAGCCAAGGAAGGCGAATACGGCACGGTCTAAGGTCATGGTCGGTCTCCGGTCAGGCCTCGCGCGCTGGGCCAAGCGCCTGGCGTGTCCAGGCGACGATCTTTGGGGTGCTCAGCAGCCCGGCGCTCCGGGCGATAATCTTCGTGTCGCGAAAGAGCAGCAGCGCCGGAATGCCTGAGATGCCGAGGGCTGCCGCAGCCTGCGGCTCGGCCTCGGAGTTGAGTTTCAGCAGCCGGACGTCCGGCTCCAGGAGGCTCGCTGCGGCTGCGAAGTTGGGAGCCATGGCGCGGCAGGGGCCGCACCACGGCGCCCAGACATCGACCAGCACCGCCGCGCCCTTGGTGGACGCGCGATGGACGCCCAGCGCCCTGGTGTCGACATCGACCGGACGTCCTGTGAACAGCCGCTCGCCGCAGCGACCGCATTTGGCCGCCAGCGGGTCCTTGCCGTCTGGCGCGCGATTGACCGCGCGACAGACCGGGCAGACGAACTGGCCCATGGGTCAGGCCTTGATCTTGCGCAGGCCCATCATCTCCAGGGCCAGCTTCTCGTAGAAGGGCTCGGTCTCGCCGCGCCTGATCTTGCCCAAGAAGTATTTTTCGAACCCGACCTTGGCGAGGTGGACCCATTTTCCGCTCGCCGACCAGTTGACGTTGCGGGGCGGAATCTGGGGCTGGGCGACGAAGGCCACGCCGCCGTCGCCGAAGTCGGCGAGGCAGAAGGCGTTCCAGGTGGCCTCGTGCGTCGGGGGTTTGCCATCGAGGATCTCGGTCATGTTGTGGGCGATGGCGGTGACCATGCTCTCGATCATGAAGCCGGTCTTCGGGACCCCGACCGGCACCGGGGTCTTGCCGGTCGGCGCTATGGCCACGCACACTCCGAGGCCGAAGACGTTCGGATAGGTCGGATTGCGCTGGTGCTTGTCGATGACGATGAAGCCGCGCGGATTGGTCAGGCCTTCGACCCCCCTTACAGCGGCGACGCCGCGGAACGCCGGCAGCATCATCGAATAGGCAAACGGCAGGTCATGGGTCTGTTTGACCGCGCCATCGTCGGCGATCTCCTCGACATGCATCAGACCAGCCTCAACGGACGTGACCCTGGCATTGGTGACCCATTTGATGTGGCGATTGCGCATCTCGCTTTCGAGCAGACCCTTGGTGTCGCCGACGCCGTCAAGGCCGAGGTGGCCGACGTAGGGTTCGGACGTGACGAAGGTCATCGGCACCCGGTCGCGGATCTTGCGGCGTCTGAGCTCCGTGTCGAGGATCATCGCGAACTCGTAGGCCGGGCCGAAGCAGGAGGCGCCCTGCACGGCGCCGACGACGATCGGACCCGGGTTCAGGACGAAGGCGTCGAAGGCCGTCCCCGCCGCCTCGGCGTGATCCACATGACAGACCGACTGGGTAAAGCCGCCATGCGGTCCCAGGCCCGCGATCTCGTCGAAGGCCAGTTCGGGACCCGTGGCGATGACCAGATAGTCGTAGTCGACGACGGCTCCGTCGTTCAGCTCGATCTGGTTGAGCGCGGGCGAGACCCGTTTGGCGCCGACGCCCTTAAAGGCGATGTCCCGCTTGGCGAACACAGGCGGTAAATGGACCTCGATGGCGTCTCGTTTTCGCCACTGCACCGCGACCCAGGGGTTTGAGAGTCGGGTGTGATCACCGCCGCCTTCGGGGGGCATCACGGCTGGTTCTGGCGCAATCGCAGCGGAGAGACGGTGACGATCACGCTCCAGACATCCGGCGACTACGAGAGCGTCGATTTCGTCGATTGATCAGGTCACCCGGAGTGTTGCCTGGGACCCAGCCTCAATCCTTCGTCTTCGGCCAGCGTGGATGACGCTCGTCGATGACGAAGGGGTGGCTATGAGCGGCCTCGCCGGATTGGACGTTGAGGTGTGGATCGTCGCTGGGCATGGCGTCGTGACGATGCGGCAGGTCGGCCGGGTCATTGGCGGGCCAGACCAGAAAGCCGAGGACCGTGCCCGTGGCGCACAGGGCCGCCAGAACCAGGAAGGCCGCGCTGGGGTCCGCCGCGGCGCTGACCAACCCCGCCACCGGATAAGCGATCAGCCAGGCGGCGTGGGACAGGGCGAACTGCGCTGCGAACAAGGCCGGACGGTCTTGGGCGTTCGATGACCGGCGCAGGGCACGTCCCGCCGGCGTCAAGGTGAGGGAGTAGCCCACGCCCATGACGGCCCAAAGAACCAGCAGGGCGACATAGCTGGTCGCCAGCACCGATCCTGCGAGCAGAACGATGGTCATGAGGGCCGCGCCCCACAGCATGGCAGTGCGGTCGGCGATCCGGTCCAGCAGGCGAGGCAGGGCGACCGCCGCCACCATCGAGCCGGCGCCGAACGCCGCCAGGGCCCAGGCGGCGGCCTGACCGGACATGGCGAAGCGCGACTGCACCAGAACCACGGTGTTGACGAAGACCATGGTCCCGCCGGCGGCCTCGGCGAGGCTGATGGCGATCAGACCGCGCAGACGGGGCGTCAGGGCGAACAGGCGAACACCGCCGGTAAGCCTCTGCAGGAAGGGCTTCTGGACCGCCTGGGTCAGGACCGGCAGGGCGGCGCTGACGACGAACAGGGCCGAGATCACGAACCCCAGGGCGGTGCCGGCGAACAGGTTGTTGTAACTCATGAATGCCAGCAGGACGGCCGCGAGCATCGGGCTGGCCACGCTCTCCAGGTCGGCCGCGAGGCGCGAGAGCGACAGGGCCTTGGTGTATTCGGCCTCGTCCGGGAGCAGGTCCGGGATCATCGCCTGGAACGCTGGGGTGAAGGCGGCGGATGCGACATAGAGCACCGTCATCAGGGCGTAGACCTGCCAGGCCTCGCCCACGAACGGCAGGGCTCCCGCGACGCAGGCGCGGACGACGTCCAGCGAGACCAGCAGCGCCTTGCGGGGCAGCCGGGCCGCCAGCGCGCTCGCGAACGGCGCGACGCCGATATAGGCGATCATCTTGATGGCGAGGGCCATGCCGAGCACCTCGCCGGCATTGGCCCCGGCCAGATCATGGGCCAGCAAACCCAGAGCCACCGTCGCCATGCCGGTGCCGAGCAGGGCGGCGACTTGGGCGATGAACAGATGCCGGTAACCGGCGTGACCGAGTGGCGAGAACATCGAGGCGTATCCAGTGCGGGAGTCATTCAGGCGAGGCTGGTCATATCCCCTCCAGGGGGATAGCATGGTGTCATGGCTCACGTCGTCCACGAATCCCACCCTGAGATCGTCAATCGGCTGAAGCGCGCCGAGGGGCATCTTCGCAAGACCATCGCCATGATCGAGGGCGGCCGAACGTGTCTGGATCTCGCCCAGCAGCTTCACGCGATCGAGAAGGCCGTGGCGGCGGCCAAGAAGACCCTGATCCACGACCACATCGACCATTGCCTCGCCCATGCGGCGGAGGGCGACCCGGCCGAGGCCCGCCAGGCCATGGCCGAGTTCAAAGACATCACCAAATACCTGTGAGACGCCGATGACCCCGTTTGCAGACCTGCTGTCGCAGGGCTCGGCCCACGCCTGGCTGTTCATTCCCTCGGCCCTGTTGCTGGGAGCCTTGCACGGGCTGGAGCCCGGCCACTCCAAGACGATGATGGCGGCCTTCATCGTTGCGGTGCGCGGTACGGTCTGGCAGGCGATCTTGCTGGGTTTGTCGGCGACTCTGTCCCATACGGCTATCGTCTGGGCCATCGCCCTGACCGGGCTCTACTTCGGCCAGTTCTTCGACATCGAAGCCTCGGAGGGCTGGTTCCAACTGGCCTCGGCCGTGATCATCCTCGGTGTCGCCGCATGGATGCTCTTCGCCACATGGCGCGAGCAGAACGCCGTCCACAGCGAGCATGACCACGACCATGACCATGACCATGACGAGACGCGCTGGATCGACACCGGCCATGGCGTCGTCAGCCTGAGTATCTTCGAGGACGGCGTGCCCCCACGGTTCCGGTTCGCGCCAGAAAAAGGGCCGGTTCCGAGGGGCGACGACGTCACCGTCGCGACCACCCGGGCTGATGGCTCTGTTCAGATATTCGGCTTCGAGGCTCGCGATGGTTATCTCGAGTCGGCTGACGTCATTCCCGAACCCCACGCCTTCACGGCGCGGCTGGTTCTGGGCCACGACAATCACACTCATGACTTCGACGTCGAGTTCTTCGACCATGATCACGAGCATGGTCTGTCAATCGGCGTCTAAAAGGGACCCCCTATCGGCGTGCAATAGGGACCCCCTTTTGGGGTTCGTGATGGACGTCACGAGCGCACCGCTTGCGAGGGTTGGGGCGTAGGGAGGGCGTAGCCCGACCGGAGGCTCAACCCTCGCTTGGCGTTCTTTTGGTGGGGTCAGCTGCGGTGCTTGAAGCGCCAGCTGTCGTTGCCGGTCTCGACGATGTCGCAGTGGTGGGTGATGCGGTCGAGCAGGGCCGTCGTCATCTTGGGATCGCCGAACACGGTCGGCCATTCGCCGAAGGCGAGGTTGGTCGTGACGATCACCGAGGTCCGTTCGTAGAGCTTGCTGATCAGGTGGAACAGCAACTGGCCGCCGGAGCGTGCGAACGGCAGGTAGCCGAGCTCGTCGAGGACCACGACGTCGAGGCGGCAGAGGTGAGCAGCCAGCGCACCGGCCTTGCCCAGGCGGGTCTCCTCCTCGAGGCGGTTCACCAGGTCGACGGTGTTGAAGTAGCGGCCACGCGCCCCGGCGCGCACGACGTTGGTGATGATGGCGGTGGCCAGGTGGGTCTTGCCCGTGCCTGTCCCGCCGACCAGCACGATGTTGCGCCGGTTCGCCAGGAAGGCGCCGCTGTGCAGCGAGCGCACCAGCCCCTCGTTGATCGGCGTGTCGTCGAACACGAAGGCGTCCAGGTCCTTCACGGCCGGCAGCTTGGCTGCCGCCATCCGGTACCGGATGGAAGCCGCATGCCGGTGGGTCGTCTCGGCGCGGAGCAGGTCGGCGAGGATCTCCATGGTCGTGCGCTTGCGCTGCAGGCCGGTGGTGACCGCCTCGTCGAAGGCGCCGGCCATGCCCTTGAGGCCCAGGCCGGTCAGGGCCGCCATCATCTCATGCCGCTGCATGCAGGCCTCGCAGACTGTCGTAGCGGTCGCAGTCCGCCTGAGGCGGATGCCGCAGGGCAAGGTCATCCGACGTGACGATGCTCAGCGGCCGGGGCGGTTCGCGTCGGCGCGCCAGGATGTTGAGGATGACGTCGTCGCTCACGGTCCCGGCAGCGAGCGCCTCGCGCGCGGCGGCCTCGACCGGCTCCAGGCCGTCTTCCAGCACAGCCGCCAGAACCCGCACGAACCGGCGATCGGCTTCGTCACCCGCACCCAGCTTGCGCCTCAGGCGCGCCAGGGCGGGCGGTAGCTCCCAGTCCTGGAACGGCGCGCCATTGCGCAGGGCGCCGGGCTTGGTCGCCAGCACCGGCAGGTAATGCCATGGGTCATACAGGGTGCGGTCTCGACCGAAGAACCGGCGATGGTCGGCGACGACCTCACCCTCGCAACGCACGACGATCCGGTCGGCATAGGCGCGGACCTGCACCGTACGGCGTCCCGCTCTAGCCATCACCGAGTAGCGGTTGCGGTCGAAGCTGATCAGGCAGGTCCCGGTCACCGCGTGCTCGCTCTCGTGGAAGCCGTCGAACGGGCCCAGCATGGGCTGCAGCGCCGGGCGCTCGGCGGCCAGGGCCTGGGCGACCGTCAGCTCCTTCTGCTCGGGATGCTGGCGCAGCTCGCCCCAGCGACGGCATTCGGCCTCCAGCCAGCCGTTCAACTCCTCCAGGCTGGTGAAGCGCAGGCGCGGCTGGAAGAACCGTCCCCGCGCCGTCTGGACCTGGTGCTCGACCTGGCCCTTCTCCCAGCCCGCCGCCGGCGAGCAAGCCGTCGGCTCCACCATGTAGTGGCTCGCCATGACCAGGAAGCGCCGGTTGAACAGCCGGTCCTTGCCCGTGAACACAGTCGTCACCGCCGTCTTCATGTTGTCGTAGATCCCGCGCGTCGGCACCCCGCCGAAGAAGGCGAACGCCCGCGCATGCGCGTCGAACAGCATCTCCTGGGTCTCGCGCGGGTAGGCCCGAACATAGATCGCGCGTGACGCGCACAGTCGCATGTGCGCCACCTTCACCCGCATCGGCTTGCCCGCGATCTCCACGTCCTCGTGGCTCCAGTCGAACTGGTAGGCTTCGCCCGGCCTGAACATCAGCGGGATGAACGACGGTGCATCCGCCACGCCCCGGCGTCGCTTCAGCCGCCACCCCGCCGCGTAGCGCCGGACCGCGTCATACGACCCGTCGAACCCCTCGCGCACCAGTAGGTCATGGACCCGCGTCATCCGCAGCTTCTCGCGCCGCGGCCGCGCCTCGTCCTCTTCCAGCAGTTCATCGAGCCTGGCCTGGAACGGCCCCAGCCTTGGCAACGGCTGCACCGCCCGCCGATAGGCGAACTCCGCATCCGGCTCCCGGATCGCCTTGCGAACCACCTTGCGCGACAATCGAAGGTCACGCGCGATCGCTTTGATCGCCTTGCCGGACGCAAACTCGCGCCGGATCCTCAACACCGTCTCCAACACCAACATCCCGAACTCGCCGCCTGACATCCGCCAAGCCGCCACCGTTAGACCTCAGGAATGAGGGGTCCTTATTCGACGCCGATCACACCGCTAACGGGGTCCCTTTTCCACGCCGATCCACATCCGAGAGTTCGCTTTCTTCATCGCCGGATTGATGAACACCCTGGCGGCGGAAGAACTCACCTTCGGTACCTTCAATCCCGGTGCCTATATGGCCATCGACGACCTGCGACTGTCCGCCGTCGTCGATCCGGGCGCCAAGCCTTCCATCCTGCGCGCCGGGCGGCGAGCCGGGCCGGCTCCAGATCGGGAAATGGTCATGCAGGGCGATCAGTCCGCCCTGACGCGCTCCTCTCCGGCTCGTCGTCGGGACTAGGCGGCGGTAATCGCCGCGTGGCCCAGGTGAGCGGCCAGGAAGTCCGTGAACGGGCCGATGTCGCCAAAGGTGCTCGCGGCTTCCAGAGCGGCCATGTAGTCAGCCCTCGATTGTTTGGGAATGACTGTCCAGGGGTAGCCCCCAGCCGCCATCATCACGTTCATCAGGAAGCGACCGGTCCGGCCATTACCGTCGAAATACGGGTGGATGTAGACATAGATGAAATGGCCCAGGACGATGCGCACCGCCGGGTCCGGCTCATCCGTCAACAGGGTGAAGAATGCCGGCATGGCGTCACGCACCGCGTCCGCGTTCAGGGGGACGTGTCGAGAGCCCTTGAGATAGACGGGTCCGTTTCGATAACCGGCCAGATTCTCGGGCCGCAATAATCCCGCGACGATCTTCGGGGCGAACATTTCCCGGTACCAGCGTTGATGGTCCCTGTCCGCGACAGCCCCGGGGTTGGCGCCGCCAATGACCTCGCGCACGCTTTCGCGGACCGCTTGGAACGCTTGCCAATACCCTCGGGCCGCCAGGGCATCCTCCATCCGGCGGTCGTCCGGATCGGCCTGGGGCGTCCACTGACCCGAGCGTACCCGTTCGATAAGTTCCGGGCTGACGGTGTAGCCCTCGATCGAAAGCGAGTGATAGGCGTCCGTCACATAGAGTCCGTCGACCTCGGCGAGATAGGCGTCGACGTCATTGACCCGCGAGGCCGGTTGCGGGAACCGTCCGATGACGGCTTCGCGCATCTGCGCCCACATCGTGCGGATACGATGCACATAGGGCGATCGGTCCCGTTGATAGGGGATGCGGGCGCGCTCCCGGAAAGGATCCGTCTCGCGGACCTCATAGCCGGCGGTTCGCATCGTCTCCAGAATGTCCTGCGCCTCACGATCTCGACCGATGTTGCGAAAGGCCCCGGCGAGGCGGCCGGCGACGACGCTGTGGCCTCCCGCCAGAAGTCGGGCCAGAAGTTCGGAGGCGTCGCCCAGAGTGGAAAGAACGGTGCGTGCTTCAAGAGGGTTCTGCTCGAAGAAGACGGCTTGAGCGAGGATCAGGGCGGCCGCGGGTCGGTAGAGCCGGAGACCTTGCCATTCGAGCATGTCGGCGGCGTCGGGGAGAGCGGCCCTGGTCTCGAACAGGGACGTCCCGTGCAGGAAGGCTGTGGGTTGATTGTTCGCAGCAGGCGATCGCACCAGGAGTTGGGCGGGAGCCACGGTATCGCCGGCCTGGAGCCTGAGGGACTGCTCCGGGCTGAGGATCCAGTCCGAACCGAAGCGGCCCTCAAGATAGTCCCGGTAGAAACCCCAGAAGGCGGCGTACCAGCTCGTGGTGTCGCCCGGACGTTCGCCGGGGTGGCTCGCGACGTACCAGCCCTTGATGACGGGTTGCAGAAACCGGTTCTTGAGCAGTACCTCCCGTGTCGATCGCGTCAGGTCGGCGGACGGTATGGCGACCTGACCGCGCTCCTGGAGCGTTCTCAGGGTTTCTAGGGCCGCAGCCAGCTTTTCGTTCGGCGTCATACAGGACTCTTTTCAGCCGCTTGGATCTCGTCCCGCCCAGTACGTGAGCGAGTTTATCGTGACGTACCTATGATAGTTTATCGTGCCGTTCGTACCATAGTTTTTCGTGCTGTGCGTTATTTAGTATTTTGCGCCAATCGGATATGACTCTCGTACGGCGGTCTTTGCATGAATTACAAAAACCAACTCAACCTGCCGTCTCATCCCAGGTACTTCGCATGACGATTCTGACAGGCCTCGAGATGAAGATGGCGCTCGAACTGTTCGAGTCCGGCGGGCACGTACTCGACTTCACCAACGCCACATACGCCGCGTTCTTCCGCTCGGAAGTCGGGATCGACATCTACGACGACGCCTATGCGATCTATGGGACATCGAAGGGCAAGCGCCTGAGAGCCTTCCTGGAAAAGGCGCAGCCGGCAGGCATACGGAAGATACTGGTGTCGCTGTGGGGCTATCGGCAGATGACGTTGCGGATCAGCGGTGAGGCTGATCCGTTGATCGATTTTGGGACGGACCTGTCGGCCTTGATCGTGCGGCTTGGCGGTAAGCCGTTGACCCTGTCCCCAGTGCCGACACACCCGGCATCGGAGGCAGAGGATGCCGTTGATCATGCCGCACTGATGACGAGCCTCCGCGAGATAATGACTCTGGCCCCCCATCCCCGTGGCTTCGCTTTCGAAAAATTCCTGAAAGGCATGTTCGACGCCTGGCGGCTCGATGCGCGCAAGGCGTTCAAGATCATCGGTGAACAGATCGACGGTAGCTTTCAACTTGGTGACGCCACCGTGCTGCTCGAAGCCAAATGGCAGAACCACCCCGTCGACCTGATCACCCTGCAAGGCTTTCAGGGCCGGTTGGAGGACCGGCCCATATGGACGCGGGGCCTTTTCATCAGCTACGGCGGGTTTTCCGTCGAGGCGCTTCAGCGTTTCCAGACCAGGCGAGTCGTCTTGATGGACGGCCTGGACATTCATGACCTTCTCGACAGGAAGCTTTCGCTCAAGGACGTGATCAACGCCAAGAGCCGCCGGGCGTCCGAAACGGGTCAAGGTTATGTCCCGGTTCGAGACCTGTTCCCAAGCTGAGCGTGTAGGTCGGCGATCTGCCTCAGCCCGCATGATAACTGCCAAGGACGAGTTGGTTTGGTGTTTGGCGTGTTGGAACACCCTGGGTGTCCAAAAAGCACCCTCGATCAAACTGGCTCAGCTACACTGTCGGACCGATACCGCAGTTAGGTGGTCGCCCCCGACTTCAGATTTTGGGACTGAATCGCTCACCAATCCGCTCCGCAAGGGCCCGAACCGGATCATCGCTTAGATGGGCATACCGTTCAGTGGCGCGACTGTTGGCGTGTCCCAGCGCCTTGCCGATCATCGGGAGACTGGCGCCGTCGGCCAGGGCGAAGCTTGCGAAACTGTGGCGCAGGTCGTGGATGCGGACGCCTTCCAGCTTGGCTTTGGGGAGCACCTTATCGCGCCAGATCTTGGACTCGGAGGTCGCGTATCCGTTGTCGCCCTTGGTGGCCGGGAAGACGAACTGGCTTCGACCGCGGGTCTTGTAGAGGCGCTGCAGGATTCCGAAGGCCATGTCGTTGAGCGAGATCCGACGATCCCCAGTGCGACCGCCGGCCTTGGTGCGGCTCGGCGGCAGCACGAGCCGGCGCCGGTCGAAATCGACCTCCGTCCAGCGCAGGCCTGCGATTTCGTTGCGCCGCGCGCCCGTCAGAAGCAGAAGCCGATAGACCGCGCCCTGCCGTTCGGAGATCGTCGCATCCGCCTCCAGGGCGTCGAGAGCGGCGATCAGGTCCTGGGCCTGGGCCTCTGACAGGAAGCGTTCGACCGCCGGTCGGAGCTTTCGTTCGACCTTGGCGCACGGGTTAGGGCCGGCGAAATGGCCCTTGTCGATCGCCCAGTTGAAGGTCGCCCGCAGGGTGGAATAGGTGCGGTCAGCGATGCCTGCTCCGCCCTTAACGATGGATCGACCACGAAGTTTGGTCTTCACATCCTTGGCGGTCTTCCCGGCCGTGATCGATCGGATCATCCCGGTGATGTGGTCGCGGGTGACCGTATCAAGCGCCATCTTGCCAAGCAGGGGCACGACATGGCGCTCGAGGTTCGTCCGGTCCATGGCCCATGACGAATCCCGTTTGGTCGGTTTGTCGTCCGGTCCCTTGTCCAGATACAGCTCGACCAGGCCTTTGACGGTGAGACCCTCGATGCGCCTGCGGGCTTCGCCGGGATCGATGCCGCGCCGCGCATCGACCACCACCGCCGCCGCCTCCTTGCGAGCCCGATCCGCCGTGAGCTTGTCCGGCCCATCCCCATGCTCGCCGAGCGTCAGCCAGCGCTGGATCCCGCGGACCCGATACTTGATGGCGAACATCCTTCGGACAGACTTGGCGGCATGGCCCTGTCGGGTTTCCGTCCCAGGATAGATTCGGAGGCAGAAGCCTGCGATCTCGCTGTCCCAGATCCGACCCTCGCCGGTCTCTGGAACGGGCACGCTCTCAACCACGCGCTTGGTGAGTTTTTGCTTCGTCATGGCGATAGAAATATACGCTCATTTCCGAGCCACCGCTACCACTCCGCTACCAACTCAAGTGAAAACGGCCGAAACGCTCCGCAACCGGATAAACAAGAAACTCTATGCAAAACAACGTACAAAGCTGATTTTCGGAACGTCCTGAAAAGCCCGGAAATGCTGATCCTCAACATTGCCAAGGTTGGGGTCGGGCGTTCGAATCGCCTCGCCCGCTCCATGTCGAGACCACAAAACGGCCCGCCGGGAACGGCGGGCCGTTTGTCGTTCCGGGCGATGAAACTCGACCGCCGCTGCGAGATTTGCTTGGCTGCGCGTCATCGCTTCAGGAGGTCTTTTCGTGATCCGTCTTTCCCGTCTTGCTTCGGCCCGCATCGTCCTGGCGCTGGGCGTCTCTGCGGCGGTTCTGTCGGCCTGCGCCTACAACGAAGCCTTGGGCCGCAGCCAGTTCCTGATCGTCGACAACGCCGCCCTGTCGCAGCAATCGACCGCCGCCTGGCGCGAGGCGATCGCCAAGCCGGGCGTCATCACCACCGGCGCCCAGGTGCAGCGCATCCGCAGCGTCGGCGACAAGCTGGTGCAGGCGGCCGGCCTGGGCGGTCGGCCCTGGGAATACGCCGTCTTCACCAACAACAGCCCCAACGCCTTCGTTTTGCCGTCGGGTCAGATCGGGGTGACGACCAGCCTGTTGGCCCTGGTTCAGAACGACGATCAGCTGGCCAGCGTGATCGGCCATGAGATCGGCCATGTCGTCGCCAATCACGCCGCCGAACGGGCGTCCAGCCAGACGGCGACCAGCATCGGCCTGGCGGCGGTCGGGGGCGCGGCCGGGCGTTATGGCGACGCGGTGAACGCCTATGGCGGGCTGGCGGCGCAGTACGGTCTGTTGCTGCCCTATTCGCGGCGGGACGAGTTGGAGGCCGATCGGCTGGGCGTCGACTATATGCAGGCGGCCTGGTTCAGGCCGTCGCAGGCCGTGGCCCTGTGGCGGCTGATGGCGGCGCAGCGTCAGACCCAGACGCCGCAGTTCGCCTCGACCCATCCGTCGGATGCGACGCGGATCGAGATGTTGCAGCAGTATATCGCCAGTCGGGGCTGGAACTGATCAGACGCGGATGTCGAGGTAGGAGCCGGGACGAAGGATTCTCGGCTCCTCGCGCGCGGGCGGGGCGGCGGGCGCCTGGACCGGCCGGCCGGGCGTGGCGGTGCGAATGGCGGACATGACGGCGGCGGCTGGCGCCGGGGCCGGGGCCGGGGCGGACTGAGGAGCGGCGGTCTGGTTCAGGGCGGCGCGGAAGAAGGCCGCCTGGGCGTTGCGCGCGCTGGGCAGATCGAGGCCCTGGGCGGGCGTGTTCAACGGCAGGCCGGGGCGAATCGCGCTCATGCCGACATGGTTAACGCAATCCCTCGAAAAAGGGTTAACGCCGCCTCAGCGGGCGGTCGGCGCCGGACGGGCGGGGGCCTGCATGGAGGCGACCAGCCGGTCGATGTCGGCGTCGTCCAGCAGCGGGCCGGACTGTTTGGCGGTGATGCGGCCCATCGCATCGACGGCGAAGGTTTCGGGCACGCCGGAAATGCCCAGGTCCAGGCCCGCCCGGCCCTCGCGGTCCACCAGCACCATGGAATAGGGATCGCCCATCTCGTCCAGGAAGGCGCGGGTCGCGACCGGCTCGTCCTTGTAGGCGACGCCGACGACGGCGACGCCGCGCGCCTTCAGCGCTAGCAGTTTGGGGTGTTCGACCCGGCACGGCGCGCACCAGGAGGCGAAGACGTTGACCAGCATGGGCCGACCGACCCCGGCGGTCTTGAGGTCCAGATTGCCCGGTCCCGCCTGATCGCCCGACAGCAGGGGCAGGACGGTCTCGGGGATGGTCTGGCCGACCAGGGCGTCGGGCTTGAAGGCCGGATCGCGCTTCAGCGACCAGCCGACGAACAGGGCCGCCAGCGCCGCCAGCACGGCGAGGGGCAGGAGCGCCAGCCAGCGGCTCACGGGCGAAGCCCGTTTTCTTTTGGCGCTACCGCGCTTCGCGCTACTTGAGCGCCGTCTGCCTCCCTATCGGCCGTCTCAAGTCTGGCCAGTTCGCGCTTCCATTTGCGGGCGGCGGCGAAGGCGCGGACGGTCAGGGCCGTCAGGACCAGGGCGCTGATCCCCCAGGCGGGCCAGACGAAGGCGGCGTAGGGGGTCATGTCGAGGTCGAGCATGGCTTCAGGCCTCCTGAGCCAGACGGGCGCGCAGGGTCATGACGCGGCGGCGGCGGATTTCGGTGCGGATCGCCGTCAGCCACAGGGCCAGGAACAGCACCCCATAGGCCGCCAGCATGGTCAGGAAGGGCGGTAGATAGACGGGGTCCAGCCCGGACGATCCGGGGGTCAGGAAGCTGGCGGGCTGATGCAGGGTGTTCCACCAGTCGACCGAGAATTTCACGATCGGCAGATTGATCAGCCCGACCAGACCCAGGACGGCGGCGGCGCGCCCGGCCTTCTGCTCGTCGTCGATGGAGGCCCTCAGCGCCATATAGCCGAGATAGAAGAGGAACAGCACCAAGACGCTGGTCAGGCGCGCGTCCCACACCCACCAGGTCCCCCACATCGGCTGGCCCCACAGCGAGCCGGTGATCAGGGCCAGGGCCGTGAAGGCCGCGCCCGGCAAGGCGGCGGCGCGGGCGGCGGCGTCGGCCAAGGCGTGGCGGAAGACGAGGGCGAAGAAGCTGGAGACGCCCAGCGCCGCATAGGCGCCCAGTCCCCAGGTGGCGGCGGGGACATGGACGAACATGATCCGCACCGTGTCGCCCTGTTGGTAATCGGCCGGAACGGTGAAGCTGAGCCAGGCGCCGACGCCCAGCAGCACGGCGGCGAGCCCCCACAGCACGGGCGTCAACGGGCCGGTGAAGGCCATGAAGCGCTGCGGATTGGACAGGCCGAACATCGGTTCAGCGCTTACGCGGCGAAGGGGCGGCGGGCAAGCTCACCCTTGCGCGTTGCGAACGGCGGCGGCGCCCGCCAGAGGCGTGACCACGGCGGCGAACAGGACATAGGCGCAAAGGAAGGCCAGGGCCGGGGCGGCGGGCTGGCCCGAGGCGGCCCGCTCCAGGGCGCCCGCGCCGAACACGACCGGCGGGATGAACAGCGGCAGGACCACCACGGCGATCAGCAGGCCGCCGCGTCGCGCGCCCAGCGCCAGGGCCGCGCCCAGCGTCCCGGTCAGGGCGAAGCCGGCGGCGCCGATCAGGGCCGAAACGGCGGTCAGGGGCGCCAGCGCAGGCGGCAGGCCCAGGGCCAGGGCTGCGACCGGCGCGGTCAGGGCCAGCGGCAGGCCGACGGCGATCCATTGCGCCAGGGCCTTGATCAGGACGACCGATTCCAGCGGCAGATGGCCCAGGGCCAGAATATCCAGCGCCCCGTCGTCCAGGTCCCGCTCGAACAACCGCTCCAGCGACAGCAGCGAGGCCAGGGCCAGGGCCAGCCAGGCGATCCCGCCAGCGACCGGACCGAGGGTGCGTGGATCGCCGCCGACCGCCAAGGGCAGCACCGCCGTCAGACAGGCGAAGAAGCCGCAGGCCAGGAGCGGACCTCCGCCGCCGTTCCAGGCCAGGTCCAGTTCGCGCTCCAACAGGACGCGGGTCGCGCCGCGCAGGCCGGGCGGACGTCGCGGGCCGCTCATGCCCGGCCTCCCAGGTCCAGGGTGCGCGAGGTCAGGGGCAGGGGGTCGTGGACGGCGGCGACGATCAGGCCGTCGGCGTCCAGATGGCGGCGCATCTGGTCGGCGAAGGCGTCCCGCCAGCGGGCGTCCAGCGGGGCCATCGGTTCGTCCAGCAGCCAAAGGGCGCGCGGCGAGCCGACCAGCCGCCCCATGGCCAGGCGACGGCGCTGGCCCGCCGACAGGCGGCGCACCTCCAGGTCCAGAAGCGGCGTCAGGCCGAAGGTCTCGACCGCCTGGTCGAACCCGTGCGGCGTGTGGCCAAGCCAGTCGCACTGAAAGCCCAATTCCTCGCGCGCCGTTCGCCCGGTCTTCAACCCGTCCTGATGGCCCAGGAAGTGGGTCTCGCGCCCGCGCGCCACCCGGTCGTCCAACGGATTGCCGTCGCCGTCCTGAAAGACGACCGTCCCCGCGTCCGGCCGCAACAGACCGGCGATGGCGCGCAGCAGACTGGTCTTGCCCGCCCCGTTGGCGCCTGTCAGGGTCAGCAATTCTCCCGCCTTCAGCGTCAGATCCAGGCCGTGGAACAGCCGGCGCTCGCCACGCGAGACGCTCAGGCCGGAAAGGGCGAGGGTGTGGATCATGCGTAATTCGCCCTCCCCGCGCCGGGGAGGGTGGCTGAGCCGTAAGGCGAAGCCGGGTGGGGAGGGCGCCGCGCCACATCACCGATCTGCTTTGCTCTAGGTCGTGCGTCCCTGTCGGGCCGCCCCCACCCGGTCGCTGCGCGACCACCCTCCCCGGAACGGGGAGGGAGATTCATCAGCGCAAATCTGCGAACCCTTCTCAATGTCCCTGTCGGGGGTGTGGACACATGGACGGTGCGGTTCGGCGGAGCTATAGGCACGGTCGCCGCAGCAGGCTTTCGCCGCGCGCGCAGGGGCCCTGTGAGCCGCTGCGTCTGTCGCGCGAAGGCGCAACCGGATTTTCGGGCGGCGCTGACCAGAGGAAAACTCTCCATGCCGTCGATCGACAGCCTCAATACCCGCCAGGACCTTTCCGTCGGGCGTAAGAAATACGCCTATTACAGCCTTCCCGCCGCCGAGGAAGCCGGGCTTGCCGGGATTTCCCGCCTGCCGCGCTCGATGAAGGTGCTGCTGGAGAACCTGCTGCGCAACGAAGACGGCGTCTCCGTCACCGAGGACGACCTGAAGGCCGTCGCCGCCTGGATCGAGAACAAGGGCTCGGTCGAGCACGAGATCGCCTTCCGTCCGGCCCGCGTCCTGATGCAGGACTTCACCGGCGTGCCCGCCGTGGTCGATCTGGCCGCCATGCGCGACGCCATGTCGGCCCTGGGCGCCGACGCCGCCAAGATCAACCCGCTGGTGCCGGTCGATCTGGTCATCGACCACTCGGTCATGGTCGACAACTTCGGCACGCCGAAAGCCTTCGGCCAGAACGTGGAACGCGAATATGAGCGCAACATCGAGCGCTACAACTTCCTGCGCTGGGGTTCGTCGGCCTTCAACAACTTCCGCGTCGTGCCCCCCGGCACCGGCATCTGCCACCAGGTCAACCTGGAGAACCTGGCCCAGACCGTCTGGACGCTGGAAGAGGGCAAGAAGACCGTCGCCTATCCCGACACCGTCGTCGGCACCGACAGCCACACCACCATGATCAACGGCCTGGCCGTCCTGGGCTGGGGCGTCGGCGGCATCGAGGCCGAGGCCGCCATGCTGGGCCAGCCGATCCCCATGCTGATCCCCGAGGTCATCGGCTTCAAGCTGACCGGCCGTCTGCCGGAAGGCGCCACCGCCACCGACCTGGTCCTGACCGTCACCCAGATGCTGCGCAAGAAGGGCGTGGTCGGCAAGTTCGTCGAGTTCTTCGGCGACGCCCTGCCGAACATGACCATCGAAGACCAGGCGACCATCGCCAACATGGCCCCGGAATACGGCGCCACCTGCGGCTTCTTCCCCGTCTCGGCCGCCACCATCGGCTATCTGACCGCCACGGGCCGCGACAAGGCGCGCGTCGCCCTGGTCGAGGCCTACGCCAAGGCCCAGGGCCTGTGGATCGACGAGACGAGCGAAGACCCGGTCTTCACCGACGTGCTGGAACTGGACATCTCGACCGTCGTGCCGTCGCTGGCGGGTCCGAAGCGTCCGCAGGACCGCGTCGAACTGACCTCCGCCGCCCCGGCTTTCGAAACCGCCCTGGTCGAGACCTTCGGCCGTCCGTCCGACGCCCCGCGCGCCGATGTCGAGGGTGAGAAGTTCTCGGTCGGCGACGGCGACGTGGTGATCGCGGCCATCACCTCCTGCACCAACACCTCCAACCCGTCGGTGCTGATCGCCGCCGGTCTGGTGGCGCGCAAGGCCAACGCCCTGGGTCTGAAGGCCAAGCCGTGGGTCAAGACCTCGCTGGCCCCCGGTTCGCAGGTCGTCACCGACTATCTGACCGACGCCGGCCTGCAGAAGGATCTGGACGCCCTGGGCTTCAACCTGGTCGGCTATGGCTGCACCACCTGCATCGGCAACTCGGGTCCGCTGGATCCGGCGATCTCCAAGGCGATCAACGACAACGCCCTGGTCGCGACCAGCGTCCTGTCGGGCAACCGCAACTTCGAAGGCCGGGTGAACCCCGACGTCCAGGCCAACTATCTTGCCTCGCCGCCGCTGGTCGTGGCCTACGCCATCGCCGGTTCGATGCGGATCGACATCACCAAGGATCCGATCGGCCAGGACAAGAAGGGCAACGACGTCTTCCTGAAGGACATCTGGCCCACCAGCCAGGAGATCGCCGACATCCAGAAGAAGTCGGTCACGCCGGCCATGTTCGCCAAACGCTACAAGGACGTGTTCAAGGGCGACAAGCACTGGCAGGCCATCAAGGTCGCCGGCGGTCAGACCTATCAGTGGGACGACAAGTCGACCTATGTCGCCAACCCGCCCTATTTCGAGGGCCTGTCGATGGAGCCGGCGCCGGTGGAGGACATCGTGGAGGCGCGCGTCCTGGCCATCTTCGGCGACTCGATCACCACCGACCACATCTCGCCGGCCGGTTCGATCAAGAAGACCTCGCCCGCAGGCGTCTATCTGACCAACCACGGCGTCGAGCCGGCCGAGTTCAACAGCTACGGCGCCCGTCGCGGCAACCACGAAGTCATGATGCGCGGCACCTTCGCCAACATCCGCATCAAGAACAAGATCACGCCCGAGATCGAAGGCGGCGTGACCAAGCACTTCCCGTCGGGCGACACCATGTCGATCTATGACGCGGCCATGCGGTATCAGTCGGAAGGCCGTCCGCTGGTCGTCTTCGCCGGCAAGGAATACGGCACCGGCTCGTCGCGCGACTGGGCGGCCAAGGGCACCAACCTGTTGGGCGTGCGCGCCGTCATCGCCGAAAGCTTCGAGCGCATCCACCGTTCGAACCTGGTCGGTATGGGCGTGGTGCCGCTGCAGTTCAAGCAGGACGGCTGGCTGAAGCTTGGCCTGACGGGCGAGGAGATCGTCACGATCCGCGGCCTGTCGGACGCCAACATCGGCAAGCTGAAGCCGCGTCAGGACCTGTGGGTCGAGCTGTTCCGTCCGTCCGACGGCAAGATGGCCCGCTTCCCGGTCCGTTGCCGCATCGATAACCAGACCGAGCTGGACTATCTGCGCGCCGGCGGCGTCATGCCCTATGTGCTGCGCAATCTGGCGCGGGGCCCGGAAACCGAAGCGCCGATCGCCGCCGAATAGGTCCGCGGTTCGCCGAGACACGAAAAGAGGGCCGGCGGAGCGATCCGCCGGCCCTTTTGTCTTTCAGCCTTTCGTCGCGTTGTGCAGGCCCGGACGGCGGGCGCGGCGGGCTTTGCGGTCAGTCCAGCGTCAGCGCCTCGGCCAGAAGTCGGGCCTCGGCGGCGCGGCTGGAGCCGGATCGCCAGGCGACGACGATTTCGCGATGGGGCGGGGCGCCGTCGGCCTGGTTCTCGAAGGCGCGGATGGCGACGGAGGGATTGTCGGCGAGGCCCGCCTGGACCGCCATCTTGGGCAGGAAGCTGACGCCCAGGCCCGAGCCGACCATCTGGACCAGGGTGTGCAGGCTGGTGGCGGCGAAGACGTCGTCGCCGCGCGGCGCCTCGATGTCCAGGGCCGCCAGCGCATGGTCGCGCAGGCAATGGCCGTCTTCCAGCAGGATCAGATCCTGCGCCTTCAGCGAGCCGGGCCGGATGGGGCCGGGGGCGGCCAGGGCGTGGTCGTGGGGCGCGGCGGCCATGATTTCGTCGTCGCCGATGCGGGCGTGTTCGATCCCTTGCGCCTCATAGGGCAGGGCGATGACGGCGGCGTCGATCTGACCGGCCTTCAGCGCCGCGGTCAGCCGGGGCGTCAGGTCCTCGCGGATGAACAGCTTCAGATTCGGATAGGCGGCCTTCACCGACGGCAGTTTGGCGGGCAGCAGGAAGGGGGCGACGGTGGGGATGACGCCCAGCCGGAACCGACCGGACAGCAGGCGGCCGGCGTTCTTGGCGGCCTCGACCAGATCCTCGGTCCGGGCCAGCACGTCCTCGGCCCGGCGCACGGCCTCGGCGCCCACAGCGGTCATGATGACAGCGCCGCGCGTGCGTTCCACGACCGGGGCGCCCAGGATGCGCTCCAGCTCCTGCACCCCGGCGCTGAGGGCGGGCTGGCTGACGTGGGCGGCCTCTGCGGCGCGCGAGAAGCTGCCGTGTTCGGCCAGGAGCTTGAGATACTGAAGCTGTCGCAGGGTGGGAAGCATGGGCGACACATAGGTTCGATCTATGATGAAATCAAAGACAATCGATTTGATCTATCGGGTGGTCTGACGCCAAATGTCCCTGTGACCATCAGGGGCAAGGCCGCGCGACGCCGCGCCGCCCGCCCATCCGGGAGAGACGACCATGACCACCGAAGCCAAATGCCCCTTCTCCGGCCGCAAGAGCGAGCCGGTCGCGGGCGGCGGAACGCAGAACCGCGACTGGTGGCCGGGCCAGCTGCGCACCGATCTGCTGAACCAGCATTCGAACCGCTCCGACCCGCTGGGTCAGGGCTTCAGCTACGCCGAGGCGTTCAAGACGCTGGATTACGAGGCGCTGAAGGCGGACCTGCGGGCTCTGATGACCGATTCCCAGGACTGGTGGCCGGCTGACTTCGGTCACTACGGGCCGCAGTTCGTCCGCATGGCCTGGCACAGCGCCGGCACTTATCGCGTCGGCGACGGGCGGGGCGGCGGCGGCCGGGGCCAGCAGCGGTTCGCGCCGCTGAACTCCTGGCCCGACAACGTCAATATCGACAAGTCGCGCCGCCTGCTGTGGCCGATCAAGCAGAAATACGGCCAGGCCATTTCCTGGGCCGACCTGCTGATCCTGACCGGAAACGTGGCGCTGGAGACGATGGGCTTCCGCACCTTCGGCTTCGCGGGCGGGCGCGAGGATGTCTGGGAGCCGGATCAGGACGTCTATTGGGGGCGCGAAACGACCTGGCTGGGGGGCGACGACCGTTACGCCCATGGATCGGCCGGGGTGGTGAAGCCGGGCGACGAGGCGGTGTTGGTCACTGACGACAGGGCCGATGGCGACGAACATTCGCGCAATCTGGAGAACCCTCTGGCGGCGGTGCAGATGGGGCTGATCTACGTCAATCCCGAAGGGCCGGACGGCAATCCCGACCCGATCGCCGCCGCGCGCGACATCCGCGACACCTTCAAGCGGATGGCCATGAACGACGAGGAGACCGTGGCCCTGATCGCGGGCGGCCATACCTTCGGCAAGACCCACGGCGCCGGGCCGGCCGACAATGTCGGCCCCGAGCCGGAGGCGGAAGGCCTTGAAGCGCAAGGTTTGGGCTGGGCCTCCAGCTTCGGTTCGGGCAAGGCGGGCGACGCCATCACCAGCGGGCTGGAAGTCACCTGGACCCAGACCCCGGCCCAGTGGAGCAACTTCTTCTTCGAGAACCTGTTCGGCTTCGAATGGGAGCTGGAGAAATCCCCGGCCGGCGCGCACCAGTGGGTGGCCAAGGATGCGGGCGACATCATCCCCGACGCCCACGATCCGTCCAGGAAGAAGCGGCCGACCATGCTGACGACCGACCTGTCGCTGCGGTTCGACCCGGAATACGAGAAGATTTCGCGCCGCTTTCTGAACAACCCCCAGGCCTTCGCCGACGCCTTCGCGCGGGCCTGGTTCAAGCTGACGCACCGCGACCTGGGACCACGCTCGCGCTATCTGGGGCCTGAAATCCCGCGCGAGGTGCTGATCTGGCAAGACCCGGTCCCGGCCGTGGATCATCCGCTGATCGATGCGGCGGACGCGGCCGATCTGAAGGTGCGGATCGCCGAGACGGACCTGAGCCCGGCCGAACTGGTCGCCACCGCCTGGGCCTCGGCCTCGACCTTCCGGGGCGGGGACAAGCGCGGCGGGGCGAACGGCGCGCGCATCCGCCTGGCCCCGCAGAAGGACTGGGCCGTCAACGAGCCCGAACGGTTGGACCGCGTGCTGAAGACGCTGGAGCGGGTGCGTTTCGCCTTCAACCAGGACCAGACGGGCGGCAAGGCCGTGTCCCTGGCCGACCTGATCGTTCTGGCCGGAAACCTGGGCGTCGAACAGGCGGCCAGGGCGGCCGGACACGCGGTCGACGTGCCGTTCAACCCCGGCCGGACGGACGCCAGCCAGGCGCAGACGGACATCGAATCCTTCGGTTATCTGGAGCCGGTCGCCGACGGGTTCCGGAACTATCAGAAGGCGCGCTTCAGCGTGCCGGCCGAGGCCCTGCTGATCGACCAGGCCCAACGCCTGACCCTGACGGCGCCGGAGATGACGGTGCTGATCGGCGGCCTGCGCGCCATCAACATCAATGCGGGCGGCGCGACGCACGGCGTGCTGACCGAACGGCCGGGCGTGCTGTCCAACGACGTCTTCGTCAATCTGCTGGACATGGAGGTGAAATGGACCGCGACCTCGGACGCCAAGGATGTGTTCGAAGGCCGCGACCGGCGCACGGGCGAGGCGAAATGGACCGGCACGCGGGTCGATCTGGTGTTCGGCTCCAACGCCGTGCTGCGCGCGCTGGCCGAGGTCTATGCCGGAGCGGACGCCGAAGGAAAGTTCGTCGCGGATTTCGTGGCGGCCTGGACCAAGGTAATGGAGCTGGATCGGTTCGACCTGCGGGGTTGAGCGGACATCCGCCACCCTGTCGTCATTCCGGGTTCGTCCTGCGGACGCCCCGGAATGACGTGGCGGTGAGTTATTTCAGCCTGATCTCGAACAGCTGGGGCCAGCGTTTGCCGGTGACGAACAGGCGTTTGCCGGCGGCGTCCCAGGCGATGCCGTTGGCGACGTCGTCGTTGGGGTCGAGGCCGGCGTCCCGGGGGATCAGGGGGGCGAGGTCGATGAAGGCCTTGACCACGCCGGTTTCGGGATCGATGCGGGCGATGCGGCTGTCCTGCCAGATGTTGGCGAAGACCTCGCCGTCGATCCATTCCAGCTCGTTGATCTGCTCCAGCGGCCGGCCGTCGGCGGTGACGGAGACGCGGCCGGTCTCGGCTAAAGTCTCAGGGTCGAGGAAACGCAGTTGGTCGGTGCCGTCGCTCATGATCAGGCGGCGGCCGTCGGTGGTCAGGGCCCAGCCCTCGCCCGGATAGGAGAAGCCGCCCAGCGGCGAGAAATCGTCCAGCTTCCAGATGAAGCCGATGTGGTTGCGCCAGGTCAGGCTGTAGAGCTTGCCGTTCAGCGTGGTCATGCCCTCGCCGAAATAGATGGTCGGCAGGTCGCGCTGGCGCGCCACGCGGCCGGTCTCCAGATCGATCTTGCGGATGAAGGACGGATAAAGGCCCGTGCTTTCGTAGAGGGCGCCGTCGTGGAAGAAGAGGCCCTCGGTGAAGGCCGTGCGGTCGTGCGGATAGGTGCGTACGACCTCATAGGGCTGGACCGGAACCTCGGCGGCGGCCGGGCCGAACAGACCGCCCGCCGCCAGCAGCAGGCCCGCGACGAGGCCGGCGATGCAGGACGACGGGCGGATCATGGCGCTCAGCCCCGCTCGGCGGCGGCTTCGGCCTCGGCCTTCTGGGCCCGGGCCTCGGCGGCGTTCGCCTCGATGCGGGCCAGCTCGGCCTTTTCCTTCTTGGACGCGGACCGGCGACCCAGCATGTTCAACGCCTCCACCCCGGCCGAGAAGGCCATGGCCGCATAGATGTAGCCCTTGGGCACATGATAGCCGAAACCGTCGGCGATCAAGACCATGCCGATCATCAGGAGGAAGCCGAGCGCCAGCATGACCACGCTGGGGTTTTTGTTGATGAAGTTCGCCAGGGGATCGGCGGCCAGCAGCATCACGGTCACGGCGACCAGGACGGCGACGACCATGATCGGCAGATGCTCGGTCATGCCCACGGCCGTCAGGATCGAATCGATCGAGAAGACGATGTCCAGAAGGATGATCTGGACGATGGCGGCGCCGGCGTTGGCGATGACCACATCCTTCTTGTCCATGACGTCGTGGGTCGGCGTGGGATCGACCGTGTGGTGGATTTCCTTGGTCGCCTTCCAGACGAGGAACAGGCCGCCTGCGATCAGGATCAGGTCCTTCCACGAGAATTCGTTGCCCATGACGGTGAAGACCGGCTGAACCAGGCCCACCAGCCAGGCGATGATCGACAGCAGGGCCAGACGCATGACCAGGGCCAGGCCGATGCCGATGCGCCGCACCTTGGACCGCTGATGCTCGGGCAGTTTGTTCGACAGGATGGAGATGAAGATCAGGTTGTCGATCCCCAGCACCACCTCCATCACGATGAGCGTCACCAAGGCGGCCCAGGCGGCCGGATCGGAGAGAAGCGGAAGTATGCTGTCGAGCATGGAGGGTCCAGTGGGGGCTGAGGCTTGAGCCGAAAGCGCTAGGGCCGCCGACGGTTCCGATCAAGCGGCCGGGTGCGGCGTCATGGTCGCACCCCCTGTCTCTGGCGCGATGCGCGGCGTTATCGCGCAGGTTCGCCGTTCACGGACGCTTCACGCAATGTTGCGACTGGCGAAACCCCGTGCTATCAGGCGCCCGGCTTGAAGGGGGCGTATTCAAGGATACGGCCTCTGTCGTGCTTTCCCTAGGCATTTCAAGCTTTTGACCGTTGTGAGCCTTCGCAGTCGGTCGCGACCCTGACACAACGACCTCGGACCCTAATCAGTGGCTGATGATTTCAGAACGACGGAAGTCGGCGATCGCTACGCACAGGCGCTGTTCGACCTGGCGCTGGAAACCGGCCGCCTGGACGCCGTCCGCGCCGACATCGTCTCGCTGAAGGCCGCCTGGACCGAGAGCGCCGACCTGCGCCGTCTGGCCCGCTCGCCGCTGATTTCGGCCGACGATCAGGGCAAGGGCCTGGTCGCCGTCGCCACGAAGGCCAAGTTCGAGAAGACCACCGCCAACTTCCTGGGCCTTCTGGCCCAGAACGGCCGCGCCAAGGACCTGCCCGCCGTGATCGCGGGCTTCGAGGCGCGCTACGCCAAACACGCGGGCATCGTCGCCGCCGAGGTCGTCTCGGCCCAGCCGCTGGACGCCAAACAGCTGGCCGCGATCAAGACCGCCCTGAACAAGAGCCTGGGCAAGGCGCCGGAGCTGACCGCGCGGGTCGATCCGTCGATCCTGGGCGGCCTGAAGGTCAAGGTGGGGTCGAAGCTGTTCGACGCCTCGCTGAAGACCAAGCTCGACCAGATGAAATTCGCCCTCAAGCGCGCCTGAGCGTTCTGAGCCCCAAAGACTGCAGCGGGTCCGAACGGCTCGCCCCGAAGAAGACCTAGACAGAGAGATCCCATGGACATCCGCGCCGCTGAAATCTCGGCCATCCTCAAGTCGCAGATCGCCAACTTCGGCGTCGAAGCCGACGTTTCCGACGTCGGCAGCGTGCTGTCGGTCGGCGACGGCATCGCCCGCATCCACGGTCTGGACAATGTCCAGGCCGGCGAAATGGTCGAGTTCACCAAGGCCGGCGTGAAGGGCATGGCCCTGAACCTGGAACGCGACAACGTGGGCGCCGTGATCTTCGGCGCCGACGCCGCCATCGCCGAGGGCGACGACGTGCGCCGCCTGGGCGAGATCGTGGACGTGCCGGTGGGCAAGGGCCTGTTGGGCCGCGTCGTCAACCCGCTGGGCGAGCCGATCGACGGCAAGGGCCCGATCCAGTTCACCGAGCGCCGCCGCGTCGACGTCAAGGCGCCGGGCATCATCCCCCGCAAGTCGGTTCACGAGCCGATGCAGACCGGCCTGAAGGCCATCGACACCCTGATCCCCGTCGGCCGCGGCCAGCGCGAGCTGATCATCGGCGACCGTCAGGTCGGCAAGACCGCCGTCGCCATCGACACCATCCTGAACCAGAAGAACGTCAACAAGACCGACGACGAGAGCGCCAAGCTCTACTGCATCTACGTCGCCATCGGTCAGAAGCGTTCGACCGTGGCCCAGATCGTCAAGACGCTCGAGGAGTCCGGCGCGCTGGAATACACCATCGTCGTCGCCGCCACGGCTTCGGAGCCCGCCCCGCTGCAGTTCCTGGCCCCGTTCGCCGGCACCGCCATGGGCGAGTTCTTCCGCGACAACGGCATGCACGCCCTGATCGTCTATGACGACCTGTCCAAACAGGCTGTAGCCTATCGCCAGATGTCGCTGCTGCTGCGCCGTCCGCCCGGCCGCGAAGCCTATCCGGGCGATGTCTTCTACCTGCACAGCCGCCTCCTGGAACGTTCGGCCAAGCTGAACGAGGACTATGGTTCGGGCTCCATGACCGCCCTGCCGATCATCGAAACCCAGGCCAACGACGTGTCGGCCTATATTCCGACCAATGTGATCTCGATCACCGACGGCCAGATCTTCCTGGAATCGGACCTGTTCTATCAGGGCATCCGTCCGGCCGTGAACGTCGGCATCTCGGTGTCTCGCGTCGGCTCCTCGGCCCAGACCAAGGCGATGAAGAAGGTCGCCGGCACCATCAAGGGCGAGCTGGCCCAGTATCGCGAGATGGCCGCCTTCGCCAAGTTCGGCTCGGACCTGGACGCCTCGACCCAGAAGCTGCTGGCACGCGGCGAACGCCTGACCGAGCTGCTGAAGCAGCCCCAGTATTCGCCGCTGGCGATGGAAGAGCAGGTCGTCTCGGTCTACGCTGGCACGCGCGGCTATATCGACGGCATCGCCACGGCGGACGTCGGCCGGTTCGAGAAGGAACTGCTGGCGCGCATCCATGCCAACCACGCCGGCCTGCTGGAAGGCATCCGCGCCAAGAAGGACCTGACGCCCGAGCTGGAAGCCGAGCTGAAGGACATTCTGGCCGCCTTCGTGAAGACCTTCGCCTGAGCCCCTCCGGACAGCTGAGAGAGTAAAGCCGGATGGCCAGCCTCAAGGAAATGCGCAATCGGATCGGAAGCGTGAAAGCCACGCAGAAGATCACGAAAGCCATGCAGATGGTCGCCGCGGCCAAGCTGAAACGAGCCCAGGACCAGGCCGAAAGCGCCCGGCCCTATGCGCAGAAGATGGCCTCGGTCATCGCCAACCTGGCCGCCGGCGTCTCCGGCGCCGACGCGCCGCGCCTTCTGGCCGGCACGGGCGCCGACCAGCGCCACCTGGTCGTGGTGGCGACGGCGGACAAGGGTCTGGCGGGCGGCTTCTCGACCAACGTCATCCGCGCCGCGCGCGAGCGGATCAACAGCCTGATCGCCAACGGCAAGGACGTGAAGATCGTCGCCGTCGGCAAGAAGTCGCGCGATCAGCTGGCGCGTCTGTACGGCGACAAGCTGGTCCGCACCTTCGAACTGTCCGAGCACAAGACGATCGGCCTGCCTTCGGCCCAGCCGATCGCCGAGATGATCGCCACGGCGTTCGAGGACGGTCAGGCGGATGTCGTCACCCTGTTCTACAGCCAGTTCAAGTCGGTGATCGCTCAGGTCCCGACCGCCAAACAGCTGATCCCCGCCGTGGTCGAGGGCGATGCGCAGCCGATCGACCTGAACGGCGCGGTCTATGAGTACGAGCCCTCGGAAGAGGAAATCCTCGAAACCCTGTTGCCGCGCAACCTGACCACCCAGATCCTGGCGGCGCTGTACGAGAACCAGGCGGGCTTCTTCGGCTCGCAGATGGCGGCAATGGACAACGCCACGCGCAACGCCGGCGACCTCATCAACGCCCTGACGCTGCAGTTCAACCGCAAGCGCCAGGCCCAGATCACCACCGAACTGATCGAGATCATCGCCGGCGCCGAAGCCCTCTGATCCCGAACGCCCAGACATTCCGACACGGACCCCAGCCATGACCGACACCGTCGCCCCCAAAAAGCCCGCCGCCAAGAAGCCGGCCGCCAAGAAGGCCGCTCCTGCCGCGGCGCCCGTCAACGCCGCCGCCACGGGCCGCATCGCCCAGGTCATCGGCGCCGTCGTGGACGTGGAGTTCGACGGACACCTGCCGGCGATCCTGAACGCCCTGCACACCCAGAACGTCGACCAGAAGACGGGCGAGCCCTTCACCCTGGTTCTGGAAGTCGCCCAGCACCTGGGTGAGAACATGGTCCGCACCATCGCCATGGACACGACCGAGGGCCTGACGCGCGGCCAGGCCGTGACGGACACGGGTTCCTCGATCCAGGCCCCGGTCGGCCCCGGCACCCTGGGCCGGATCATGAACGTGGTCGGCCAGCCGATCGACGAAGCCGGTCCGATCAAGACGACCGAATACCGCCCGATCCACAAGGATGCGCCCAGCTTCGAGGAACAGTCGACCTCGTCGGAAATCCTGGTCACGGGCATCAAGGTCATCGACCTGATGTGCCCCTACACCAAGGGCGGCAAGATCGGCCTGTTCGGCGGCGCCGGCGTGGGCAAGACCGTGACCATGCAGGAGCTGATCAACAACATCGCCAAGGCTTACGGCGGTTATTCGGTTCTGGCCGGCGTGGGCGAACGCACCCGCGAAGGCAACGACCTGTATCACGAGATGATCGAGTCCAACGTGAACGTGGACCCGTCCAAGAACGACGGCTCGACCGAAGGCTCCAAGTGCGCCCTGGTCTATGGCCAGATGAACGAACCGCCCGGCGCCCGCGCTCGCGTCGCCCTGACCGGCCTGTCGATCGCGGAATATTTCCGTGACGAGGAAGGCAAGGACGTGCTGCTGTTCGTCGACAACATCTTCCGCTTCACCCAGGCCGGTTCGGAAGTGTCGGCGCTTCTGGGCCGCATCCCCTCGGCGGTGGGCTATCAGCCGACGCTGGCCACCGAGATGGGCAACCTGCAGGAGCGCATCACCTCGACCAAGAAGGGTTCGATCACCTCGGTCCAGGCCATCTACGTGCCCGCCGACGACCTGACCGACCCGGCGCCCGCCGCCTCCTTCGCCCACCTGGACGCGACGACCGTTCTGAGCCGCGACATCGCCGCCCAGGCCATCTTCCCCGCCGTCGATCCGCTGGACTCGACCTCGCGGATCATGGACCCGCTGATCATCGGCGAAGAACACTACAACGTCGCCCGTTCGGTTCAGGAAGTCCTGCAGCAGTACAAGGGCCTGAAGGACATCATCGCCATCCTGGGCATGGACGAGCTGTCGGAAGAGGACAAGCTGATTGTCTCGCGCGCCCGCAAGATCCAGCGCTTCCTGTCCCAGCCCTTCTTCGTGGCCGAACAGTTCACCAACTCGCCCGGCAAGTTCGTCGAGCTGGCCGACACGATCCGCAGCTTCAAGGGCATCGTCGCCGGTGAATACGACCACCTGCCGGAAGCCGCCTTCTACATGGTCGGTTCGATCGAGGAGGCCGTGGCCAAGGCCGAGAAGATGGCGGCGGAAGCCTGATCATGGCCGGCAAGCTGAACTTCTCCCTCGTCTCGCCGGAACGCGAGGTCTTTTCGGGCCTCGTGGACCAGGTGGACGCGCCGGGCGTCGAGGGCGACTTCGGCGTGTTGCCGGACCATGCGCCCTTCATGACCGCCCTGCGCGAAGGCGTGGTCACGGTCTATAACGGCGGGGCCAAGACCCAGTACGATGTCCACGGCGGCTTCGCCGACGTCAACGGCGAAGGCCTGACCATCCTGGCCGAGCAGGCAGTGGAACTGCAGATTAATGCTTAACGGACAGCGAGCGTCCAGAAATGGATGCTCCGCTTTTCGTCATTGATCTCAATGAGTACCCTTAGGCCCGGAAACCGGGCCATCTTCGGTGTAAGCGTCAATCTCAGATGTCGCTCCGCGAACGCGGGGGATGGTTCACTCTCTTCCCAAGGTGTGCGTTCCAATGACCATTCCAGAAGGTCATAGGCATCAGTGATCGCTGGATAGCTACGCTCCAGTGCGAAGTAGCTCGCCTCGAATAATTCCGAGTGAGTTATCGAATAAGGAGGTTTCTCACCAGGGGCTCGCAACCGCATGCTGACGCGCCGAATCAATCGCCCAATCGCGATCTGATTCCGTAGCCTCGTCTGGCACGAGCTTCAATGCCGTGAAATACGGGATTACTTCGCCCATTCTCGCAGCTTCCCAAGCGGCATTATGGCTGAGATCGCTAATTTCTTTAGCTGACTTGCCCTTCACAAAATCAGCCACATCTCGGAGCAGGCGCTCCTCAGCCTCGCTTAAGCGGGTGCGCATATATGGTCGTCGAGCTATGTAACTCTTCTTAGGGTAGCCGTAATGCGCTGTTTCGGAGACACAAATTCGGCCATCCGCTTCGAGCTCTCTAGTCGCTATCGTTAAATGACGAGCGGTAGGGCCAAATTTCTGCTTGAGGTACTCAACGCCCGTGATCGGCCTACCTTCTTGCAGATAAGCCAGCATATCCGCAAAATAAAGCATCTTGTGCAACTTAACGTTGCCTAGTTCGTCGGCGTCGCAATAGGACGCAAGGAGCCATATGGCGTCCTTGAACTTCTCTCGATCAAACTGTGGCTGATGGCTTCGCAAGGCATGTAGCTCCGAATCAGAGTTGAATCTTCGGGACTCGGAGGGTCAAGGGGAACAAAACAAGAACTATAATCGAGCTTGTATCATTGTCCGAGGAGGCAGTCAATTTGATGGCTCATCATGAAAGTTGCGCGATGGCGCTGTTGCTTCTTGAACGCTAGGACCGGCTCATGACCGATTCCATAGACATTCACGGCGTCTGCGCCCCCGGCTTCGAGGCCGTGCGCGAAGCGTTCGCCGCCAATTTCACCGAGGCGCCCGAGGGGCTGGACGAACAGGCGGCGCGGTTCAGCGTGCTGGTCGAGGGGGAGGCGGTGGTCGATCTCTGGGCCGGATACGCCGACACGGCGCGTACGACCCCGTTCACCGACATGGCCCTGACGCCGGTGTTCTCGACCGGCAAGGCGGTGATGGCCATCCTGATGGCGACGGCGGTCGAGGCGGGGCAGGTCGACTACGACCAGCCGGTCGCGGACCTGTGGCCCGAGTTCGGGGCGGCTGGCAAGCAGGCCGTGACCGTCGCCCAGCTGATGAGCCATCAGGCGGGTCTGCCGGGCTTTTCGGAAGCGGTCGATCCGGCCCTGTGGTTCGATCCCCAGGCGGTGCTGGCGCGGTTGGCGGCCCAGGCGCCGATGTGGGCGCCGGGAACGGCGTCCGGCTATCATCCCGTCACGGTCGGCTATCTGGCCAACGAGGTCTATCGCCGGGCGACAGGGCGGACCATGGGGCAGGCGCTGCGTCAGGACTTCGACGATCTGGACCTGTGGATCGGCCTGCCGGAAAGCGAACACGGGCGCGTCGCCCAGATGCGGAAGCCGACCGCGGCGCCCAGCCTGGGAACCATCGATCCGATCAAACAGGCCGCCTTCCTGGATCGCGGCTCGGCGCCCGGCGGGCGGGGTTCGGCCGAGTGGCGCAAGATGGAAATCCCCTCGGCCAATCTGCACGGCACGGCCCTGGGGCTGGCGCGGATATTGGGCGTGGTGGCGAACGGCGGCGCGCTTGACGGCCGGTCGGTGCTTTCGACGAGCACGCTGGAGCAGCTGACACGCGAACGCATCCATGGGCCGGACAAGGTGCTGCCCTATACGATCAGCTGGGCGGCGGGCCTGATGCGGAACGACGGCCTGGGCGTGTTCGGGCCGGACGAGGCGTGGGGCCATTACGGCTGGGGCGGGTCGATGGCCATGGCCGATCCGCCGCGCCGCCTGTCGGCCGCCTATGTGATGACGCGCCAGTCGCCCCACCTGATCGGCGATCCGCGCCCCCGGCGCCTGCTGGAGGCGTTGTACGCGGCGCTCTAGACCGTCTCGGCCATACGAACCGCCGCGCGGGCGGCGCGGCTGCGTTTGAAGGCGGCGATGGCGAAGACGGCGGCCCCGGCCCAGATGAAGACGAAAGACAGCACCCGCAGCGGCGTCAGATGCTCGCCCGCCCACAGGCCGCAGGCGAACTGAAGCGTCGGCGCCAGAAACTGCAGGAAGCCGACCGTCGACAGCGGCAGGCGCCGCGTCGACCAGGCGAACAGGGCCAGGGGAATGACCGTCGCCGGGCCGTTGAACAGGGCCCAGGCCAGGCCAGAGGGCGAGGAGAAGCCGACCGCCTGTCCATGCATGGCCAACCAGATCAGGAAGACGCCGCCGATGGGCAGCAGCACCAGACATTCGACCAGCAGCCCCGTCTGGGCCGAGGCGGGCACGCGTTTGCGGATGACCGCATAGGAACAGAAGGTCAGGGCCAGGAGCAGGCCGATGATCGGCACATGGCCCAGGGCGAGGGTCTGGATGACCACGCCGACAGCGGCCAGACCGATGGCGACGGCGCTCCAGCGGTCGATCTTTTCACGGAACAGCACCGCCCCCGCCGCCATGTTCAGCAACGGATTGATGTAATAGCCCAGGCTGGCTTCCAGGGTCGCATGGTGGGTGGTGGCGTAGACGTAGATGCTCCAGTTGGCGCCGATCAGCAGGGCCGAAAGGATCAGCCAGCCGAAGACGCGCGGCGAGGCCAGGACATGTTTGAACTCGTTCCACTGACCCGCCAACAGAACCACGGGGATGGCGACGAACAGAGACCAGACGGCGCGGTGCGCCAGGATCTCGGGCGCGGCGAACCCGTGCGCCGCCATGGCCATGAACAGCAGGGGCAGGACGCCCCACAGGGTGTAGCAGGCGATGGCGGTGGCGACCGCCCGACCGTCGGCCGAAGGCGACGAGGACATCGGTGAGTTCCTTGGTCCGCCGGACGGAGGAGCGCCCGGCGGTCTATGGGGATCAGACGGTGATAGAACGATAGCCGGACGAGGACTTGATCACGCCCGTCTCGTCCAGCAGCTGGGCGATCTGGACGGCGTTCAGGGCCGCGCCCTTGCGCAGATTGTCCGACACGACCCACAGGTTCAGGCCGTGCTGGACGGTCGGGTCCTTGCGGATGCGGCTGACATAGACCGCGAACTCGCCGGCGGCGTCGACCGGGGTGATATAGCCGTCGTGCTCCTGCTTATCGACCACCAGCACGCCCGGCGCGTCGCGCAGGACGGCGCGGGCCTCGTCGGGCTCGATCGGACGGTCGAACTCGATGTTCACGGCTTCGGAGTGACCGACGAAGACCGGCACGCGCACGCAGGTGACGGTCAGCTTGATGTTCGGATCGAGCATCTTGTGCGTCTCTTTCCACATCTTGGTCTCCTCGTCGGTGGAGCCGTCGTCGTTGAAGGCGCCGATGAAGGGGATGACGTTGAAAGCGATCTGTTTGGGGAATTTCTTCGGCGTGGCGTCGCCCAGCCCGTAGATGGCCTTGGTCTGGTTCCACAGTTCGTCCATGCCTTCCTTGCCGGCGCCGGACACCGACTGATAGGTCGAGACCACCACCCGCTTGATCTTGGCCGCGTCGTGCAACGGCTTCAGCGCCGTGACCAGCTGGATGGTCGAGCAGTTGGGGTTGGCGATGATGTTCTTCTTCCTGGCGTCCTTGACGGCGTCGGGGTTCACCTCGGGCACGATCAGCGGCACGTCCGGGTCCATGCGCCAGGCCGAGGAGTTGTCGATGACGATGGGGCCGGCCTTGCCGATCTTTTCGGACCATTCCCGGGACACGGCGCCGCCCGCCGACATCAGGACGATGTCGACCTTGGAGAAGTCGAACTGTTCGATGTCCTGGCATTTGACGGTCCTGTCGCCGAATGACACCTCCACCCCCTTGGACTTGCGCGAGGCGATGGCGTGCAGTTCGTCGACGGGGAAGTTCACCTCCTCCAGGATGTTCAGCATCTCGCGGCCCACATTGCCCGTGGCCCCGACGACAGCGACGCGATAACCCATTTTTTCTTGTCCTTCGGACGCGCTACCGCTCGGCCCACGGGGCCTCGCTGCTTGAGCGCATTGTAGTGATGGCCCTGCAAATAGGCGTTCAGGGCTGTGAAGCAATCGCTTTTCGCTGGAGGGAGCGTTAAGCAACGCTCCCATGACCTCCCGTATCCGCAACGCCTACGACATCCGCGTGGAAGAGGGGGTGCTGACGCCCGATCCGGCCCAGCAGCAGGTGATCGCCGCCTTGGAGCGGCTGGAGACCGACCTGGCGAAAAAGGGACTGTTCGGGCGCGCGCCGGAGGTGCGGGGCGTCTATCTCTACGGCCCGCCGGGACGCGGCAAGTCGATGCTGATGGACCTGTTCTATTCGGCGACGCCCGAACCGCGGAAGATGCGCGCCCATTTCCACGCCTTCATGGCCCGCATCCACGACCTGGTGAAACAGTGGCGCGAGGGGGACGCGAAGACCAGGAAGGCCGTGTTCGGCACGCACAAGGGCGATGACCCCATTCCGCCCATCGCCAGGCTGATCGCCTCGGAAGCGCGGCTCTTGTGTTTCGACGAGCTTCAGGTGACGGATATCGCCGACGCCATGATCCTGGGGCGGCTGTTCGAGGCCCTGTTCGAGGATCGGGTGGTGCTGGCCATCACCTCGAACCGGGCGCCGGAGGACCTGTACAAGAACGGCATCAACCGGCAGCTTTTCCTGCCCTTCATCGACATCATCCGCGACCGCTGCGAGGTGGTGGAGACGGCGGGCGCGCGCGACTGGCGGCTGGACCGGATGACCTCGGCCCAGGTGTGGCACACGCCCGACGACCGGGCGGCGTTCGAGAACCTGTGGCGCGAACTGAAGGGGGGAGAGCCGGAAGAACCCGCGCACCTGACCGTGCTGGGCCGCGACGTGGTGATCGAACGCACGGTCGGGTCCATGGCCCGCGCGACGTTCGACGAGCTGTGCGCCCGGCCGCTGGGGCCGCAGGACTATCTGGCCATCGCCCAGCGGTTCCACACCCTGTTCCTGGAGGACGTGCCGATCCTGAGTGCGGCCAACCACCAGGAGGCGCGGCGGCTGGTGACGCTGGTGGATGCCCTGTACGAGGCCAGGACCAAGCTGATCGTGCTGGCGGCGGCCAAGCCGGAGGCCCTCTATACCGAAGGGGTGGGGGCGTTCGAGTTCGAACGCACCGTGTCGCGCTTCAACGAGATGCAGAGCAAGGACTGGCTGGCGCACGTCCGCGAGTGACCGCTAGGGTGGGGCAGACCTTCGGAGAGTTTCCATGCGCCGCCTCGCCCTTGCCGCCGCTGTTGTTCTGACCCTGTCGCCGCCGACGGCGGGGACGGCCTTTGCCCAGACGGCGGCCCAGACGGCGCCGGCGCCGGCCGGTCGCGGTCTGACGCCGGCCGAGGTCGGGACCTGGATCACCGGTCTGGGCGGCCGGGTCGGGCCGGTGCAGAGCGAGAACGGCCTGACCTTCTTTATCGTGACCAATGCGGGCCTGACCTGGGCGGTGTTCTTCTATGGCTGCGAGGCGGACGCCTGCGGCGAGGTGCAGTTCAGCGCCGTCGTGGCGGAGGCGGGTGCGACGCCGGACAAGGTGAACGCCTGGAACCGCGAGAACCGCTATCTGAAGGCCTTTCACACCGCCGGAGAAACGCCGACCGCCACGGTGCAGTACGACCTGATCCTGACGCCCGGCGCGGGCGTCGCCCAGCTGGCCGACCCCCTGGCGGTCTGGCTGCAACTGCTGCCCCGGTTCGCGGCGGCGATGGGCTATTCGCCGCCGGCCTGACCGCGTGGGGCGCGCCGCAAGGAAAAGGGCCGCAGATTGCTCCACGGCCCTTCCGTATAGATCAAAGCGCTCAAGCAGCGCGGCTCCGCGAGCCGCGCGATAGCGCCCTTCGCTGGCATTAAGCCAGCGAGGAATCGATGTCCTTGCAGGCTTGCAGCAGGCCCTGGACCGAGGCGACGGACTTTTCGAACATCGCCTTTTCCTCGTCGTTGGTGGTGAACTCGACAACCTTTTCGACGCCGTTCGCGCCAATCAGGGCGGGGACGCCGACGTAGAGGTCCGACAGGCCGTATTCGCCCGACAGCCAGACGGCACAGGGCAGGACGCGCTTCTGGTCCAGCAGGTAGGACTTGGCCATGGCGATGGCGGATTCGGCCGGGGCGTAGAAGGCCGAGCCGGTCTTCAGCAGGGCCACGATCTCGCCGCCGCCCTTGCGGGTGCGGTCCACGATGGCGTCCAGATCGTCCTGCGACAGGAAGCCGGCCTTGACGGCGTCCGGCAGGGGCAGGCCGCCGACGGTCGAGTGACGCACCATCGGCACCATGTCGTCGCCGTGACCGCCCAGGGTCCAGGCGTGGATGTCCTGAACCGACACGCCGGTCTTTTCAGCCAGGAAGTAGGCGAAGCGGGCCGAGTCCAGCACGCCGGCCATGCCGACGACCTTCTCCTTGGGCAGGCCCGAGAACTTCTGCAGGGCCCAGACCATGGCGTCGAGCGGGTTGGTGATGCAGATGACGAAGGCGTTGGGGGCGTGGGCCTTGATGCCTTCGCCGACGGCCTTCATGACCTTCAGATTGATGCCGATCAGGTCGTCGCGGCTCATGCCAGGCTTGCGCGGCACGCCGGCGGTGACGATGCAGACGTCGGCGCCCGCGATGTCGGCATAGTCGTTGGCGCCCTTCAGGGCCACGTCCTGGCCGAAGACGGCCGAGGCCTCGGCGATGTCCAAGGCCTTGCCTTGGGGCGTGCCCTCGGCGATGTCGAACAGGATCACGTCGCCCAGGGCTTCGCGCGCGGCCACGTGGGCCAGGGTTCCGCCGATCATGCCGGCGCCGATAAGGGCGATCTTCGCGCGAGCCATGGATGTCTCCGTCTGTGTGCGTGTGCGAAAAGGATAAATCGTGGCGGCGGTCTAGACCCGCATTCGCCGCGCTGCAAGGCTGGGCGCCGTCCGTCCAGACGCGCGCCAGGAGTTCGAATGTCCCAGTTTCGTCCTGACCCCGCCTTCGAGGCCGGATCGGTCGCCGCCGCCGAATGGCCCCTGTGCCATGTGCGGCTTCAGGACGATGCGCGGTTTCCGTGGCTGATCCTGATTCCACGCGTCGAAGGAGCCGTGGAACTTGCGGATCTGAGCGCCGAACAGCGGGCGACGCTGATGGAGGAGACGGTGCGGGCGGGCGATCTGGTCCGGCGCCTGGGGCCGGTCGAAAAGCTGAACGTCGGCGCCATAGGCAATGTGACGTCGCAGCTACACGTCCATGTGGTGGGCCGTCGCCGCGACGACGGCCTGTGGCCGGACCCGGTCTGGGGACGCGGCCCGGCGGTTCCGTATGATCCAGCCGAACGCGCGCGTCTTCTGGAGAAGATCGCGGGGGCTAGATGATGTCCAGCGGGGTTTCCTGCGTCGGGGGCGGGAAGGCGCGGTCCAGCCGTTCCAGATCCTCCAGGTCGAACTGGACCTCCAGGGCGTCGGCGTTGGCCTGGACGTGTTCGACCGAACTGGCCTTGGGGATGGCGATGACGCCATCGTGGCGCAGCACCGCAGCCAGGGCGACCTGGGCGGGTTCCGCGCCGTGGCGGTTGGCGATGTCCAGGATCAGCGGGTGCTCCAGAAGCCCCCCGCGCCCCAGCGGGGAATAGGCCATCATCGGCATGTCGCGCGCCTGCATCCACGGCAGCAGGTCGAACTCCACCCCGCGCGAACCGAGATTATAGAGCAACTGGTTGGCGGCGCAGTCTTCGCCGCCCTCGATCTGCATCAGGGCTTCCATGGCGCGCAGATCCAGATTGGACACGCCCCAGCGGGCGATCATCCCCTCGTCCACCAGTTCCTGGAAGGCGGCGACCGTCTCCTCCAGCGGCACGCGGCCTTCCCAGTGCAGCAGATAGAGGTCCAGCCGCTCGACGCCCAGCCGCTCCAGCGACTTCTCGCACGACAGCATCATCTTCATTTCCGAGGCGTTCTCGGGCTTGACCTTGGAGACGATGAAGACCTCGTCGCGGCGCCCGGCGATGACCTCGCCCACCAGGCGCTCGGAGCGGCCGTCGCCATACAGTTCGGCCGTGTCGATCAGGCTCATGCCCAGGTCGATGCCGCGCGCCAGGGCCTGCTGCTGTTCGTCGCGCCAAGCGGGGTCGTCGCCCAGCTCCCAGGTCCCTTGGCCCAGGGCGGGAACGGTCGTACCGTCGGCGAAGGTGACGAGGCGGGTCATGGCTTTGTCCAAATGCGCGTCGCGGAGGGAAGATGCAGTCGCGCCTTATCAAGACCGACGGCCTGAACCAACAGGTGCTGGAAGCGGGCGAGGGGCCTCTGGCCCTGCTGATCCACGGCTTTCCCGAACTGGGGATCAGCTGGCGCGCCCAGGTCGAGGCCCTGTCGCGGGCCGGCTATCACGTGGCGGCGCCGGATATGCGCGGCTATGGCGGCACGGACAAGCCCCGGGGGGTGGAGGCCTATTCCATCCTGAACCTGGTCGGCGACATGGTCGATCTGGTCCGGGCGCTGGGGGCCGAGACGTGCGTGGTCGTGGGCCACGACTGGGGGGCTCCGGTCGCCTGGCATTGCGCCCTGCTGCGGCCGGATGTCTTCAAGGCGGTGGCCGGCCTGTCGGTGCCGTTCCAACCGCGCCGTATCAAGGGGCCGCCCACCGCCGCCATGGCGGCGATCTCGAAGCGGGCGGGCCTGGGCGACCTCTACATCAATCGGTTTCAAGATCCGGGCGCGCACCGGGCGCTGGACGCCGACCCGGCCGCGACCCTGCGAAAACTGTTCTGGGCCTATGACGGCGCCACGCCGGCCGAGAAACGCGCCACCGGCTTCATGCCCGAAGGCGTCGATCTGCTGGACGCCATCGACGCCGCCGCGACCTTGCCGCCCTGGATGAACGCGGCGCATTTCGCCGAATATGTGCAGGCCTTCGCGCAGGGAGGCTTCGAGGCGCCGCTGAACTGGTATCGGGCGCTGGATCGGAACTGGGCCCTGACGGCCTTCCTTCAGAACCAGCGGATCACATCGCCCGCCCTGTTCGTGGTGGGCGAGGACGACCCCGTGCGCCACTACGCCGGCGGCCATGAGGCGGGATTGAAGGACTGGGTTCCCAATCTGACGCGTTCGGTCGTCGTGCCGGGCGCGGGCCACTGGATACAGCAAGAGCGGTCGGAGACGGTGAACGCCCTGCTGATCGAGTTTCTGGCGGATCAGGCCATCGGGGCGCGATCCAGGCGGTAGGTCTGCTCCGAGGCGTCCTTTCCTTCGAACCGATCGACATCGATTCGGTGGAAACGGATGAGAACCTCGTTCCCCTTGGTCAGGAGGTCGAACCCGTTCGGTGTGATGCGCCAAGACGTGGCCGAGGCGACGATGGAAGGCGCGCAACGGGTGACAGACGCGGGAAGGCGGTCAGCCTGGAGTATGGGGTCGAGGGTCAGACGACACGAGGTCGGCGCTCCGGAACCGCTGACCTGCCAGTAGCCGAAGACATCTTCCACCGACAGTGAGGCGGTGACGGGCATTGCAACCTCCTTGGCGCCGCAGGCGCTTGTGGCGAACACAGCCGAGATCATGACGATGACAGCCAGGCAATGTCTAGACACAGGTCTCATCGTCATATTTCAGCATCCGCCAACGCGCGTTTCGCCGAAGCAATTGGACATCCTCGACTCCGCCGTCATTATACAATTTCTGGCTCATCGATATACAGCTAGACCACTCAAAACCGCCCATGCCGCCTGCAGGGGCGCCTGCGGGGCTCAAAGCCGAACCAGTCGTGTTGAAGTCTCTTCTTCCAGATCGCCCCGGCACGGGGCCGTTGGCGGAGGCGTTCCGCGCCTGTCGCACCCACTTTCTGGGCGCCGCCGTGTTCAGCGCCCTGATCAACCTGCTGTATCTGACGCCGACCCTCTACATGATGCAGGTCTATGACCGCGTCGTGCCGACGGGCGGATTGACCACCCTGGTGCTGATGACAGCCGTGGCCGTCTTCGCGCTCGCCTGTCTCTCCGTCCTCGACTGGCTTCGATCGCGGCTGTTGCTGCGCGCGGGACTGCGGTTGGACCGGATGCTTTCGGCGCGAATTCTGTCTCGCGTGGTGAACCTGCAGACCAAATCGCCGAACACTCAGGCCCTGAGAGAATTCGACAATGTCAGGTCGGCGGTGTCCGGCGCCGGCGCGTTGGCCCTCTTCGACGCGCCTTGGACTCCGCTCTATCTCGGCTGTTGCTTTCTTCTGCATCCGGCGATCGGCATCCTGACATTGGTCGGCGGGTTGGTGTTGTTCGCCTTGGCGTGGCTCAACGAACGCGACAGCCGTTCCCGCCTTTCCAAGGCCATTCAGTCGAACGTCGCGGCCTACGCCGCGCAGGAAAGCATTGCAGCCCAGGCGGAAGTGGTGCGGGCGCTGGGCATGAGAAAGGCCAGTATCGCGAACCAGATCGAACAGCGTCGCGGCGCAGTCGCCCTTCAGGCCGACGCGCAATTGCAGGGCGGGCGCTATTCGGGCGCGATCAAGTTCGTGCGGCTGGCGCTGCAGTCTGCGGCGCTCGGTCTTGCTGCGTTCCTGGTGGTGAAAGGCCAGATTTCTCCAGGCTCGATCATCGCTTCTTCGGTCCTCCTAAGTCGCGCCGTCGCTCCGGTGGAGCTTCTGGTGGGCGCCTGGCCGGGGTTGGTCCAGGCGCGGACGAGTTGGAACCATCTGGTCGAACTGTTCGCCCAAACCGCTGGCGAGGATCGCCCCCGCACCGGTTTGCCGCCCCCGGCCGGCCGGTTGCGAGTGGACGGCGCGACGGTCAGGCTGCCTGACCTCGACAAACCCGTCATTCAGAATGTCGCTTTCGCTCTGGACCCGGGGCAGACGCTTGGGATCATCGGCCCCAGTGGCTCTGGAAAGACCACGCTGGCGCGCGTCGTCGCCGGCTCCCTAAAGCCGACCGGCGGCGTCGTTCGTCTCGACGGCGCGGAATATGACGCGCGCGACGGCGATGATCTTGCACAGTTTATAGGCTACCTGCCGCAGAGCCCGAGCTTGTTCGCGGGATCGGTCCGAGACAACATCTCTCGTTTCGTTGCGGCGACCGGAGTGGAGAAGGAAGCGGTCGATCGCGGCGCCGTCGAGGCTGCGATGGCCGCGGGCGCACACGATATGATCCTGCGTCTGCCGAACGGCTACGATACCGTGCTGGGACCGTTCGGGGCCGGCGTGTCCGCCGGCCAGGCGCAAAGGATTGCGCTGGCTCGCGCCCTGTACGGCGATCCGGCCTTACTGGTTCTGGACGAGCCGAACTCCAACCTGGATCAGGAAGGCGAAGCGGCCCTGATGGTCGCCGTTCTCAAGGCGGCGGCCAGAGGCGCTGCCGTGGTCATTGTGGCGCATCGCGCGGGCGTTCTGGCGCGTGTGGATCGCCTGTTGTTGATGCGGGACGGCCTGATGCAGATGGAGGGTCCGCGCGAGGAGGTGCTGTCGCGCATCCGGCCCTCGACGCCTCCTGTGCGTAAGGAGGCTTGAAGGTGAAACTGCTGTCGATCGGCGTTCTGAACGGCGGCGCGAAGCGCGAGGTCGATTCGCCGCGGCCGGAGCTGACGCTAGGCGTTGCGGTCATCGGGCTGTTCTTTGTCGGGTTCCTGGGATGGGCGGCGTTCGCACCGCTGGATGCGGGAGCGTTCGCCCAGGGGCAGGTGGCGATTTCGGGCAATCGCCAGGCCGTTCAGCACCGTGATGGTGGCGTGGTGAGCGCGCTGATGGTCGCGGAAGGCGATCGGGTGCGTCGCGGACAGATACTGGTCAGGTTGAACGCCGGAGAGCTGACGGCGGCCGAACGCGGCGTCGCTGGTCAGGTTTTCGCCCTTCTGGCGCAAAGGTCGCGTCTGGTTGCGGAGCGTGACGGCCTGTCGGCGCTGCCTACGCCTGTCGAGTTCGCCAATCTGTCAGGCGAAGACAAGGTTCTGGCCGACGAAGCGATGCGGTTGCAGCGCATCCAGTTCACGGCGAGGGGCGCCGGGCGGTCGACCGAAACCGGCGTGCTCGACCAGAGGGTGGGGCAACTGCGCGATCAGATGCGGGGTTACGAACGCCAGATCGAGGCGAACAGCATTCAGCAACGGTTGATCGCGGAAGAACTGGAGGGTCTGAGGTCTCTGGCGGAGCGAGGCTATGCGCCGCTCACCCGCGTTCGGGCGCTGGAGCGGACGGCCGCCGCCCTGGAAGGCGAGCAGGGGTCCTTGCGGGCGCAGGTGGCGCGGACGCGCGAGCAGATCGGCGAGACCCGGCTGCAGACCCTGGGCGTGTCCACCAAGCTGAACGAAGATGTCGCCGAACAATTACGTCAGGTGGAAGTGCAACTGAACGATCTGCAGCCGCGTCTGGTCGAACTACGGGATCAGTTGGCGCGGGCCGAAATCCGCAGCCCCGCCACGGGTCAGGTGGTCGGCCTGACGGTATTCACGCCGGGTGGCGTGATCCAGCCAGGGCAGATGCTGATGGAGGTGGTGCCGGACGAAGCCTCGCAGGTCGTCGTCGCCCAGATCGATCCCGCCGATATCGACAATCTCCGCGTCGGCCTCGACACAGAGGTAAAGTTCCCTGGCTTGCGGGAACGCAATCCACCGATCGTCCATGGCCGGGTAACTCGCATATCGGCCGACAGCTTTAACGACGAGAAAACCGGGCGCAGCCACTATCGTGCAGAGATCGTCGTGCCGCCCTCCGAACTACAGAAGCTGGGGGGCGCGGCGCGAACGATTCGTGCTGGCATGCCCGTACAGGTTGTTATCCTGACTCGGAAACGGACGATGCTGACCTATCTGGTGGAGCCGCTGATCCAAAGCCTATGGCGCTCGGGAGCCGAGCAGTAGAGCGTCACTCCGCAAGGGCGTCGCGCGCCTTGGCGACGATTTCCAGGCTGCGGATGCGGGCTGCGTTGTCGAACATCATGCCGGTGATCATCAGTTCGTCCACGCCGGTCAGGGCGATGAAGTCGGCGATCTGTTTCTGCACCGTCTCCGGCCCGCCGATGGCGGAATAGAGCAGGCGACCGCGCGCGCCCTCGATCTGCTGAGGCGTCAGGACGGTGGTGATGTCGTCCACCGGCGGGGGCAGTTTGCCGGGCTTGCCGGTGGAAAGGCGGGCGAAGCTCTGCTGCATGGAGGTGGACAGGCGCACCCCCTCCGCGTCCGTATCGGCGGCGAAGACGTTGATCGCGGCCATGGCGTAGGGTTTGGCCAGGCGATCGGAAGGCGTGAATTCGCGGCGATAGAGCGCCAGGGCCTCCAGCAGCAGTTCCGGCGCGAAATGGCTGGCGAAGGCGTAGGGCAGGCCCAGCTGACCGGCCAGTTGCGCGCTGAACAGGCTGGAGCCCAGAAGCCAGATCGGCACGCGCAGGCCGGCGCCGGGGACGGCGCGGACAGGCTGGTGTTCGGACGCCGGTTCGAACCACTGGATCAGTTCGACCACGTCGCGCGGAAACTGGTCGGCGCCTTCGAAATAGCGGCGCAGGGCGCGGGCGGTCGCGCCGTCCGTGCCGGGCGCGCGACCCAGGCCAAGGTCGATCCGGCCGGGGAACAGGGTCTCCAGCGTGCCGAACTGTTCGGCGACGACCAGAGGCGCATGGTTGGGCAGCATGACGCCGCCCGACCCGACACGGATCCGTTCGGTCCCCGCCGCCACATGGCCGATGACGAGGGCGGTCGCGGCGCTGGCGATGCCGGGCATGTTGTGATGCTCGGCCAGCCAGAACCGCTCATAGCCCAGACGGTCGGCGGCCTGGGCGAAGGCCAGGGTCTCGTCGAGGGCGCGGCGGGCGTCGCCGCCCTCGACGATGGGCGACAGGTCGAGAACGGAAAAAGGGATCATGACCCCTAGATCGGGTTCGGCCGCGCGGGTTCAAGGGGAACCGCAACAGCCCCCGCGCCTTTTGCTAGGCTGAACAGGAGAGCGCCATGACCGATCCCGATCCGGAATGCGAAGACGCCCGCGAGGCGGCCGACATGGGCGAGAAACCCGATCTGGGCCATAAGGCGGACGCCCTGATCGAGGCGCTGGACGGGTCCGATTCGGGCTCGGACACCCGCGCAGGCTCGCTGGAGGGAGGCTCGGCCTCAGGCTCGGACGACGATCCCGACTCGCGCAAGATCAATGAACGCCTGGCCCAGGAGGGCAGCGAGGCGGCGGCCCGTCGAGACGCCGACCGACAAGACTGAGGCCGGCGCCTTGCTGGCGCCGCATCCATGCGCCACGGTGGCGCTTCGACCATGGGTCCAAGGGACGATCTCGCGATGATACGCCGTCTGGCGGTTTCGGCCGCTGTTGTTTCGCTTTGTCTGGTTTCGACGGCGCTGTCCGGCTGCGACGGGTCCAAGGCGCCCAAGACGCCCGAGGCCAAGCCTACGCCCGAAGCGGTTCTGCCGGCCCCCGCCGATCAGCCGCCGGTCGCAAAGGCCCCCGCGTCGGCGCCGGCGGCAACGCCGGTCGTAGCCGGGGCGCCTGCCTTCGCCGTGCTGTATCCGGGCGCGAAATTGGACGGTCAGCCCACCCTGCCGGGCGGCAAGTCGGACGGCGGCATCGTCACCTTCCGCACCGCCGCTTCCCCCGACGAAGTCGTGGCCTTCTATCGCGCCCAGGCGGAGGGCGCCGGCCTGCGTTCCGTCACCGGCATGAACCAGGGCGATGCGCGCGCCTATGGTGCTGCTGGCGGCGCTGCCAACGATGTGACGCTTCAGGTGGTCGCGGCGCCGGACGACGACGCCCAGACCTCCGTTCAACTGACCTGGACAGGGGCCCAGTGAATCCGCCCTGGGTCGCCGTGGCCGCGATGGCCGCGACGGCGATGGCGGGACTGATGCTGACCGGCTGCGCGGCGGGCCAGCCTCCGGCCTGGGCCGTGCCCACGACGCAGGGCTATCTGGCCGAGGGGGTGCTGGCGCGACTGGTCTCGGATGCGCCGCCGCCGCCCGCGCCCGGATCGCCGATCGATCTGGCCGACAAGGCGACCTCGGCGCGCATGATCGCGCTCGAAGACACTGATCGCTGGCTTCTGGCCACGTCCCATGCCGAGGTGCGGCCGCCGCTGGGCCTGCAACATTTCGACTGCGTCCTGGGCGTGCGCCTGGGATCGGCCGAAACGCCCGCCCTGGATCGGCTGATGGCGCGGGTCTTCCACGACGCCCAGTCCGTGGCCGAACGGGTCAAGGCCGAGGCGGCCCGAGCCCGGCCGGTCGGGGACGATCCGGATCGGCGCGCCTGTCAGCGCCTGGACGCCGCAGGACGGCAGAGCCGCTCCTACCCTTCGGGCACGGCCGCCGTGGGCGCCGCCTACGCCGAGACCTTCGCCCTCCTGGAGCCGGAGCGGGCGGCGGCGGTGCGCCGGATCGGCGCGGCCATCGGCGACAGCCGCGTGATCTGCGCCATGCATTATCCCAGCGACGTGCAGGCGGGCGCCGATCTGGGCCGTGCGGTGGCGGCGGAAATCGCGACCCTGCCGGCGTTTCAGGCCGATCTTCCGGCGGCGCGGGCCGAGTTGGCGCAGGCGCGCGCCACCGGCCTGACCAACCCCGGCTGCGCGGCGGAACGGGCCGCGCTGGCCGCGCCCCTGCCCTGAGATGCTGGTCCAATCGCCGGACCTGCCCGTCGCCCCGCCCTGTTCGGCCGAGGTCGTGCGGCAGCTGGCGACGCCTTCGGATCAGCCGTTTCGTCTGACCTGCCGCGCCGTCCTGAACGGAACAGAGGTGCGGCGCCCTGTCCTCCTCGAGGGCGCGGAGGCCTCGGGCGCGGGCCTGGACTGCGGCGGCGGCCGGATCGTTGCGCCCGGAGAGGCCACGACGACCCGACCCACGGTGGCGATCTGGTCCCGACGCGACGGAGCGGGCTGGAGCCGGCCGGTCGGGGTGGTGGTCAGCGACTGTGTCGTGGTCGGCAACATCCGCATCTGGGGCATGGGCGCGGGCGGCTCGATGCGCGACCTTCTGGCGTCCTCGCGCACGGCCGATCATACGACGGCGGCCCAGTCGGCGGCGCCGCTGGCCACGACCCTTGACCGCATCCGCTTCGAGGGCGTGGGAACCATTCCCCTCTATGTCGGACCGGGCGTGACGCGAACGACCGTCGTCCGGTCCCGCTTTCGCGGCCGTTCGACCTCGGTCGCCCTCTATCTGGACGCCGAGAGCGCGGGGGCGGTGGTCAGGGACAACGATTTCGACATCCGCACGGGACGCGAGCAGATCGCGGTCGATGGCTCGGGCGCGAACCGGATCGAGAACAATCGCTTCGTGCTGAACGGTCGCGGCGGCATATTCCTCTATCGCAACTGCGGCGAGGACGGGGTCATCCGGCACCAGACGCCTTCCTACAATCAGATCACGGACAATCTGTTTTACCGAGCCGGCTGGCTGAGGCCGCGCCTGGTCGTGGTGGGATCGCGCGAAGGCCGTCGGCTCTACTGTGGCGACGATGCGGGCTGGCCCTTCGGCTCCAGCCTGGACGACGGGGACGGGGCGACCGGCAATCGGGTCAGCGGCAACCGCGCCGTCGGCTGAACCGCGACGCCCTTGCGCAAGATCGATGCGCCGGGCCAAGTGTCGGTTCGGGATCGGGGAGGCGGGAATGCGACTGTTTCTTTTGTTGGCGTCGCTGGCGGCGGCCTTCGCTCTGGCGGTTGTCACGACCCAGACGCCGCCGCCCGTCAGCGCGGACGCCGCCGCCACCGCTTTCTCCGCCCAGCGCGCCATGATCGACGTGCGGCGCATGGCCCGCGCACCGCATCCGGTCGGATCGGCCGAACATGAGGTGGTTCAGGCCTATCTGTTCCAGCGCATGGCGGCCCTGGGGCTGAGACCCGAGCGTCAGACCGGCGTCCTGTCGCCCGCCGCCGTTCGTCGCATCGAGGCGCGGGGCGACAGCGCCGAGGGCCTGTCGGTCGTCAATCTGGTCGGGGTGTCGCCGGGACGGCGTCCGGACCTGCCGGCGGTTCTGCTGATGGCCCATTACGACAGCGTGCCGGGCTCGCCGGGCGCGGCCGACGACGCGGCGGGGGTGGCGGGCGTTCTGGAGGCGGTGCGGGCGATCCAGGCGCGAGGTCCGGCCGACCGCGATCTGGTGGTGTTGCTGACCGACGGGGAAGAGCTGAACCTGGACGGCGCCCGCGCCTTCTTCAGCGAACATCGGCTGCGCAGCCGGATCGGCGCCGTCGTCAATCTGGAAGCGCGGGGCGGCGGCGGTCGGGCCATGATGTTCGAGACTGGCCCCGGCAACGCCCAGACGATCGACCTGTTCGCGCGTGCGACCGGTTCCGTGACGGGCGGGGCGACCGGCAACGCCCTGGCGGTCTTCGTCTACAGGTTGATGCCGAACGGCACCGACTTCACCGTGGCGGCGGACAGGGGTCTGGCAGGCGTCAACCTGGCCTTCCTCGGCCGGCCGGATCAGTATCATTCGCCCCGTTCGACGCCCGATGCGCTGGATCAGGGCAGCGTCCAGCATATCGGTTCGCAGGCGCTGGAGGCCGCCGACGGTTTCCTGCGCGCGCCGACCCTGCCGCGCGCGACCGCGAATGCGGTCCACGCCGACGTGTTCGGGCTGATCTTCCTGCGGCATTCGCTCGGATTCGGCTGGGTTCTGCTGGCGACGGCGGCGGCCTTGACGGCGTTCGCGGCCTGGGGCGCGCGGCATGCGGCCGGTCTGGGTTGGCGCGAGGTCGGTCGGGGGGCGGCGGGCGGCCTGTGGCTGGTCGCCTCTGCGCTGGTCGTCGCCCAGGCGGTGCGGATCCTGGCCGGGCCTGTGGGCAGGCGGATCGACACGCCCGACGCCTACTACACCCTGCTTCGGCGGCTGCCGTGGATGGAGGCGGGCGTTAGCCTGGCCGTCATGGCCGCTGCATTTGCGCTGTTGGCCGGACGCGCAAGGGTCGGGCGGCGGACACTGGCGGCGATCCTGATCGGCGCGACCGTGACGGCGTCGGCGCTGGGCGGGCTGAACGTGATCCTGATCGGCGCGACCGCCGTCGCCGTCTTGCTGACCTTCTGGCCCGGCGGCCAGGACGAGCCGACATGGGGCGGTTGGCTGGGGCTGATCGTCCTGGTGCTGATCATCGGCGCCGTCGCCCAGGCGGTCGCGCCGGAAGCGGCCTTCGTCTTCATCTGGAGCGGTCTGGCGGCGGCGCTGGCGGCCGCGACGGCGGCGTTGATCGGCGCCCGGCTGCAGCGCCGTCGGGCCCTGATTCCCGCCGTCGTGGCGACCATCGTCGCGGGCGGATGGATGCTGGGCCTGGGGCATTTCGTTTTCCTGGGCGTGGGGATGGACCTGCCGGGCGCGCTGGGCGTGATCGCCCTCTTGATCGTGGTTCAGGCGCGGCCCCTGGGTCCGGTCGGCGGGCGCGCCTGCCGGGTCCTGGCCGTGGTCGGCGCAGCGTGTATGGTCCTGGCCTGCGGCGTGTCGCTGGCGGCGCGCTGGGCCGAACCCGCGCCGCCGCCCGGAGTGGAAGGGCCCGGTTGATTTTCAGATGAATTTCCGTGGGTTTCGACCTAGTCAGGAACTTTCAACGGCGTGTGGAGGCGTGTCGCCGTGCATCACGATCCCCTGAGCCTGTTCGCCGTTCTGGCGCTGATCGTCGCTGTCCTGGGGGCGTGGACGGCGCTGGACCTGTTCAACCGGGCGTGCAGCCATCTGGGGTCGGCGCGGCTGCGCTGGCTGGGGGCGGCGGCCGTGTCGCTGGGGCTGGGCATCTGGTCCATGCATTTCATCGCCATGCTGGGTTTCAGGCCGGACGGCGGCGTCGCCTATGACGGCGGCCTGACGCTGTTGTCCTTCCTGCTGGCGGCGTTCGGAACGGGGGGCGCCTTCCTGACGGCGGCCGGACCCAATACGCGACCCATGCGGCTTTCGATGGCGGCGCTGCTGATGGGCGGGGCCATCGCCGCCATGCACTATGTCGGCATGGCGGCCATACATACGGCGGCGACGCTGGCCTATCGCCCGGCGCTGGTCGTTCTGTCCGTGGCGATCGCCGTCGCCGCCTCCTACGCCGCCCTGGTCGCCGCGCGGCGGGAGCGGAACCTGACCTGGCGCGCGGTCGCCGCGGTCCTGCTGGGCCTGGCCATCGTCGCCATGCACTACACCGGAATGGCCGCCTTGATCCTTACGCCGGTCGTCCACGCCGCGCACGAGAGCGACACCTCGCGGCTGGTCCTGGCCGTCGCCGTCACGGCCGGGTCGGTCGCCGTCCTGTTCGTGGCGCTGGGCGCCTCGGTTTTCGACCGGAGAACCGATGTGCTGGCGGCGGTCGACGCCGGCGGGGTCGGTTTCTGGGAGGCGGCGGTGCCGCTGCGGCCGCCGGTCATGTCGGCGCGCGCGCGCGAAATCCTGTCCATCCCGGAAGACGCCCGGGCGGGATCCAGCGAAATCGGCGACCGGCTGTCGCCGGAGGATCTGCCGGCGCACAGGGCGGCGCTGGCTCGCGCCCTGGCCGGAGAGGCGGACTATGATCAGGAATGGCGGCTGCCCGCCACAGGGCGCTGGATCCATCTGAGGGGACGGTTGATCCGCAGCCGCTCCGGCCGGCCGTTGCGGATGTCGGGCGTCATCACCGACGTCACCGACCGGCGCGAGGCCTTCGCCGCCTTGGCCGACAGCGAGCGTCAGCAGCGGCTGCTGATCAACGAACTGAACCACCGGGTGAAGAACACCCTGGCCACCGTCCAGTCGATCGCGCGCCAGACTGCGCGCCGCACGCCGGACGTGAAGACCTTCACCGCCCTGTTCGAGGCGCGGCTTCTGGCCCTGTCCAACACCCAGAACCTGCTGACGGCCGGAAAGTGGGAGCGCGTCGACCTGGGCGCCCTGTTGGGGCAGGAACTGGCGCCTTACGCTGACGAACAGGTGCGATTGGCCGGGCCGGCGGTCGATCTCGATCCGCGCCAGGCCCTGGGCCTGGGGATGGTCTTTCATGAACTGGCCGTCAACGCCGCCAAATACGGCGCCCTGTCGACCCCCGCCGGCTGCGTCCGGGTGGATTGGTCGGTGCGGGACGCCAACCTGATGCTGGATTGGGTCGAAAGCGGAGGGCCGCCGGTGGCCACGCCGACGCGACGAGGTTTCGGCGGGGACCTCATCGAGGCCACGCTCAATCGTTCTTTGAATGGGACGGTGATCATGACCTACGAAACCGCAGGCTTCGCCTTCAGCCTCCGTCTGCCGCTCTAAGATCACGTCGGAAACGGACGTAGGCTAGGCGGAATGCGCCGGGCGACAAAGAGAACATCTTGTGAACCGGAACAAACCGTGCACATAGTGCCGCTCACGAAACGGGGGCGGGTCCATGGCGGGTCTCTCCCAGGCTTTTGACGGGAATCATGGCAAGGGAGACGAAGGCAATGGCACAGGCGGCTTTGAAACTGGTGGGCAAGGAAGACGGCGACAAGCAACGCGCTCTTGAGGCGGCGATCGCGCAGATCGATCGCGCCTTCGGCAAGGGCTCGGTGATGAAGCTCGGCAAGGCCGGGGTGGTGAACGAGATCGAGAGCGTCTCGACCGGTTCGCTGGGTCTGGACATGGCGCTGGGCATCGGCGGCCTGCCGGTCGGGCGGGTGATCGAGGTGTTCGGCCCGGAATCCTCCGGCAAGACCACCCTGGCCCTGCATACGGTCGCCGAAGTGCAGAAGAAGGGCGGGGTCGCCGCCTTCGTCGACGCCGAACATGCGCTGGACCCGGTCTACGCCCAGAAGCTGGGCGTCAATCTGGACGATCTGCTGGTGTCTCAGCCGGACGCCGGCGAACAGGCGCTTGAGATCGTGGACACCCTGGTCCGGTCGGGCGCCGTGGACATCGTTGTGGTCGACTCCGTCGCCGCGCTTACGCCGCGCGCCGAGATCGAGGGCGAGATGGGCGATAGCCTGCCGGGTCTTCAGGCGCGCCTGATGAGCCAGGCGCTGCGCAAGCTGACAGCCTCCATCTCCAAGTCGAAATGCATCGTCCTGTTCATCAACCAGATCCGCCACAAGATCGGGGTGATGTATGGCAGCCCCGAGACGACGACGGGCGGCAATGCGCTGAAATTCTACGCCTCGGTGCGTCTGGACATCCGCCGCACCGGCGCGATCAAGAACCGCGACGAGGTGGTCGGCAACACCACCCGGGTCAAGGTGGTCAAGAACAAGGTCGCCCCGCCGTTCCGCGAGGTCATCTTCGACATCATGTACGGCGAGGGCATCTCCAAACTGGGCGAGGTCATCGACCTGGGCGTCAAGGCCGGGGTGATCGAGAAGTCGGGCAGCTGGTTCAGCTATGACTCCACCCGCATCGGCCAGGGCCGAGAGAATGTGCGCGAGTTCCTGAAACAGAACCCCGACATCGCCGCCTCCATCGAAAAGGCCGTGCGCCAGTCCACCACCAAGATCGCCGACGATATGCTGGGCGCGCCCGAGCCCGACGAAGGCCAGGATCTGGAAGGCTGAGGCCAGGACAGGGGGCCGAGCGGCCGAGGCGGACTGTTTCAGGCTCGCTCGGCCGGGGCCCGGCCCTTTCACCGCTACTCCGTCGCCCCTAGCGACCCGCCACCGACCCCGCGAAGGGCGGCGGAGCGACCCGCTCGACCTCGTGTCGGGCGGGTCTTTTCTTTGCGTTTAGCCTATCGCGCGTTCGCACTGCGTGCGGCCGAATGCTCACCTCTCCGCTCATCCCGGCGAAAGCCGGGACCCAGTTCTGTCGCTTGGCCGTGCGCTGGACCAAGGGGGGCTAGCGGGGGGTGCCGTATGGCCCAAAACACTGGTCCCGGCTTTAGCCGGGATGAGCGGAAGGAAGGGGACAAACGAAAACGGGCGACCCGAAGGCCGCCCGTTCCGTTGTCTCACGATGTCCGCTGCCGATCAGGCCGCGGCCTTCTGCGGGGAGAACTTGCCGTAGAAGGTTTCGCCCTTGGCGGCCATGTCGCGTAGCAGCTGCGGGACCTTGAAGCGGTCGCCATAGGTCGCGGCCAGACGGTCGGCGGTCTCGACGAACTTGGCCAGGCCGATGCCGTCGATGAAGCTGATCGGGCCGCCGGTCCAGGGTGCGAAGCCCCAGCCCAGGATCGCGCCCAGATCGGCCTCACGCGGGTCGTCGATGACGCCCTCTTCCCAGCAGCGGGCCACTTCGACGGCCTGGCGATACAGCAGGCGCGTCTTCAGCTCGTCGATCTGGGCGAAGGCGGTCGGCTCTTCCGGCTGGTCGATGCCCTTGGTGGTCGGGGCCAGTTCGGACAGACCCTTCCAGATCGTCTTGGGCTTGGTGTCGTAGTCGTAGAAGCCCTTGCCGTTCTTGCGGCCGAAGCGTCCGCCCTCGACCATCTTGGCGACGATGTCGGCGCCTTCCGACGGGACGTATTTGTCGCCCAGATCGAGCGCCGTCTGTTTGGCGATCTTGTAGGATAGGTCCAGGGCGACGTCGTCGTGCATCTCCAGCGGGCCGCGCGGCATGCCGGTCATGCGTCCGACATTGTCGATCAGGGCAGGGCCGTAACCCTCCTCCAGCATCGCCATACCCTCCATCAGGAAGGTGGAGAAGCAGCGCGAGGTGTAGAAGCCCCTGGAGTCGTTGACGACGATCGGCGTCTTCTTGATCTTCAGCACATAGTCCAGCGCCTTGGCGATGGCGGCCTGACTCGTCTTCTCGCCCAGGATGATCTCGACCAGCATCATCTTGTCGACGGGCGAGAAGAAGTGGATGCCGATGAAGTCCTCGGGACGGACGCTGGCCTCGGCCAGGCCGGTGATCGGCAGGGTCGAGGTGTTGGAGCCGAACACGGCGCCCTCGGCCAGCTGGGCCTCGGCGCGCTTGGTCACATCGGCCTTGATCTCGCGGTTTTCGAACACGGCTTCGATGACCAGGTCAGAACCCTTGATCAGATCATAGTCGGTGGTGGCGGTGACGGAGCCGAGCAGGGCGTCATACTTCTCCTGCGTCAGCTGACCGCGCGACAGGCGCTTCTTCAGCAGTTCCTCGACATGGGCCTTGCCCTTGTCGGCGGCTTCCTGGGTCTGGTCGATCAGGATGGTCTCGATGCCGGCAAGCGCCTGCACATAGGCGATGCCCGCGCCCATCATGCCGGCGCCGATGACCGTGACCTTCTTCGGATCGGACTTGGGCACGCCAGCCGGGCGAACGGCGCCCTTGTCCAGTTCCTGCTTGGACAGGAACAGCGAGCGGATCATGGCCTGGGCCTGCGGCGTCATCAGGGTCTTGATGAAGTAGCGCGTCTCGATGCGCAGGGCCGCGTCCATCGGAACCTGGGTTCCCTCGTAAACGGCCTTCATCAGGTTCACCACGGCCGGATAGTTGCCGTAGGACTGTTTGCGCAGCATGGCGTTGCCGACCATGAAGTTCTGGATGCCGGCCGGGTGATAGGGGCCGCCGCCGGGCAGTTTGAACGACTTCTCGTCCCAGGGCTGGACGGCCTTGCCCCCCGACTCGACCTTGCCCTTGATCCAGGCCTTGGCGGCCTCGACAGACTGGCCTTTTTCGACCACCTCATGGACGATGCCGGCGCCCTTGGCGTCGTTCGGGCGGAAGGACTTGCCTTCGCTCATGGCCATCATGGCGTTCTGCACGCCCACCAGGCGCGTCAGGCGCTGGGTGCCGCCGCCGCCGGGGAAGAGGCCGACCTTGATCTCGGGCAGGCCCAGCTGAATCTTGTTGTCGTTCTCGACCACGCGGTAGTGGGCGGCAAGGGTGAACTCCAACCCGCCGCCCAAAGCCAGGCCGTTGATCGCCGCCGCGATCGGCTTGCCGCAGGTCTCCAGCGCACGGAAGGCGCCGTTCAGCTTCCACCCGGCGTCGAACGCCTTTTGCAGGTCGCCGCCGCCCGACAGCACGCCGCCGGCCATGTCGCCCAGATCCGCGCCGGCGCAGAAGCCCGAGGCCTTGCCCGAGGTGATGACGGCGCCCTTGATGGCGTCATCGGTCTTGATGCGTTCGACCAGTTCGGGGATTTCCTTCATCACCGAGGACGTCAGGGTGTTCATCGAACGGCCCGGAACGTCGAAGGTGATCAGGGCGATTCCGTCGGCGTCGACGTCGATCTTGAAGTTTTCCATGTTCATTCGCTCCTAGATCAGACGCGTTCGATGACGGTGGCGGTGCCCATGCCGCCGCCGATGCACAGGGTGATCAGGGCGGTCGACTTGTTCGAGCGTTCCAGCTCGTCCAGGGCGATGCCCGTGATCATGGCGCCGGTGGCGCCCAGGGGGTGGCCCATCGAAATGCCGCCGCCGTTCACGTTCATCTTGGCGTGGTCGATGTTCAGGGCCTGCATATAGCGCAGGACGACGGCGGCGAAGGCCTCGTTCAGCTCCCACACATCGATGTCGTCGGGCGTCATGCCCAGCTTCTTCAGCAGTTTGCGGGTCACATACTCCGGGCCGGTCAGCATGATCGACGGCTCTGAGCCGATCGAGGCGCCGCCCAGGATCTTGGCGCGCGGCTTCAGGCCCAGGGCCTGACCGGCTTCCAGCGAGCCGATCAGAACGCCGGCCGAACCATCGACGATGCCCGACGAATTGCCAGGGGTGTGGACGTGGTTGACGCGCTCGACCTCGGGGTAGCGCTGGTTGATCACGCCGTCGAACGCCATTTCGCCCATCATGGCGAAGGACGGGTTCAGCCCGCCGAGGGTCTGCATGTCCGTGTTCGGACGAATGGTCTCGTCGTGGTCGAGAATCGTCAGGCCCAGCTGGTCCTTGACGGCCAGGACCGAGTTCTTGAACCGGCCCTCGGCCCAGGCCCTGGCCGCGCGCTTGTGGCTTTCGACCGAATAGGCGTCCACGTCGTCGCGGCTGAAGCCGTATTTGGTGGCGATCATGTCGGCCGAGACGCCCTGCGGCACGAAATAGGTCGGGAAGGCCGAGGAGGGGTCCGTCGGCCAGGCGCCCATGTCCGAACCCATCGGCACGCGGCTCATGACTTCGACGCCGCCGCCGACGGCGAAATCGGCCTCGCCGGACTTCACCTTGGCCGTCGCCATGTTCACCGCCTCCAGGCCCGAGGCGCAGAAGCGGTTGATCTGAACGCCCGCCGTATCCTGCGACCAGCCGGCCGACAGGACCGCCGTGCGGGCGATGTCGGCGCCCAGTTCGCCCACGGGCGTGACGCAGCCCAGGATGACGTCGTCCACCTTGGAGGTGTCCAGGTCGTTGCGGTCGCGCAGGGCCTCCAGAACCTGGGTCGCCAGGCTGAGGCCGGTGATCTCGTGCAGCGAGCCGTCCTTCTTGCCCTTGCCGCGCGGCGTGCGGACGGCGTCGTAAATATAGGCGTCAGCCATGGAAGTGCGTCTCCATCTTTGGGCCCTGGTTTCACCGTGCGGCAGTCCGCGACGTGAGGAGCAGGGCGGTTCCAAGCGTGGACGCCAAGAACCCTACGTTTACGTCAACGTCAAGTAATAAGGCGCGTGATCGCACGCCAGGCGACGGCGTTGGAGAGCTCCGAAGAGGAGGAAGAACCCCTTGGGCGTCAGTTCTGGGGAATGCGTGTCGCGCCGCCTATGATGGTGCAGGCGTATTCGGTCTCGGGCCGTCCGGTCTGCAGTCCGGTGGGCGTCAGAATGCCCTGGCGCGCCTTGCAGGACGCTTCCAGCCGATCGAGGTCTTTCCGGTAACTGCTGACGCCGCCGGTGGACGAGGCGCAGGCGCCCAGCAGCGGCAGGGCGACGGCGACGAGAATGAGACTGCGCATGGTCATTCGCTCCTTTCGGGAGATCAAGACTGGCCCCCGCCTGTCTCGCCGATCCTAGGGCGCCGGGGTCAGCCTGACCAGTTTGCCGTTCTGCTCGTCCGTGATGGCCCAGATCGCGCCGTCCGGGCCGACCGCCACGTCGCGAATCCGCTCGCCGAGGTCGGTGAGCAGGCGCTCTTCGCCCACGACGCGGTCGTTCTGCAGCACCAGGCGGGCGATATGTTTCTCCTTCAGGGCGGCGACCAGCAGGTTCCCGTTCCATTCGGGGAAGAGGGCGCCCTGATAGAAGGCGGCGCCGCCCGGGGCGATCACCGGGTCCCAATAATAGACGGGCTGCACCGTGCCGGGCTTTTGGGTCGCGCCTGCATTGATCGCCCCGCCGGCGTATTCGATTCCATAGGCCGCGTCGGGCCAGCCGTAGTTGGCGCCGGGCTTTTCCAGGTTCAATTCGTCGCCGCCGCGCGTGCCGTGTTCGATGGTCCAGACGGCGCCGGTTCCGGGCTGGATCGCGATTCCCTGGACGTTGCGGTGGCCCAGGCTCCAGATTTCCGGCAGGGCGCCGGCGCGGCCGACGAAGGGATTGTCCTGCGGGACCGTGCCGTCGGCGTTGATGCGGATGGTCTTGCCCATGTGCGAGCCCAGGTCCTGGGCCTGCGGCCGCATCGGCTTGTCGGAGCGTTCGCCCAGGGTGACGAACAGCTTGCCGTCCGGCGCGAAGGCCAGGGACGAGCCGAAATGCTTGTCGCCGTCATAGACGGGCAGGGCGCGGAAGATGACCTGGACATCGTTCACCCGCGATCCGTCGTCCGACAGACGCCCCCGCGCGACCGAGGTGGCGTTGCCGCCTTCCCGAGGTTCGGCGTAGCTCCAGTAGATCGTTCGGTCGCGGGCGAAGTCGGGTCCGACTACGACATCCAGCAGACCGCCCTGGCCGCGAGCATCCACGGTCGGGAGCCCGGCGATGGGCGCGCCGACCCGACCTTCTGACGTGACGATCCGCAGGCGGCCGGGCCTTTCCGTCACCAGCCAGTTCCCGTCAGGCAACAGGGCCAGCCCCCAGGGATGAACCAGGCCGGACGCCACGACCGTGTGGGTCAGAGCCCGTTCGGTGGGGACGGCCGGCGCTCGTGTCTGCCCCTCGAAAGCCGGCTGTTGGGCCGGATTGTTGGCGGGGCGGGTCTCCAGCGGCGCGCCCGCCGGGGTCCGAGGCTCGCCCTGGGCGCCGCAGGCGGCGGCGAGGACCAAAAGGGCGCTGGAAGCAGCGAGGGCGGAAAGACGCATGGCGGGGCTCCGGTCGGCGGCGGGTTCCGACGGCAACGGCGGATGTCGGCTCCTGTTCCTCGCGCGACCTTCACAGCAACGCATCGTGGCACGATGTCGCGCGACATGACTTGAACCCTGCGTCCGGCGGCGATATAGGCACGCCTCTTCCGCGCGACCTCGGTCGGCGCGCAGGGCCCATGGTTGGGTAGCTCAGATGGTTAGAGCGGTGGATTCATAACCCACAGGTCGGCGGTTCGATCCCGCCTCCAACCACCACCCCTTCTCCCCGAAAGCAATCGCCGCGTGTCGACCCCTTCGGTCAGGGCCCGCATCTGTCATGGTGGAGGGGGAAGCGGCCCGGCCGACTGTGTAGGGAAAGGCCAGGCCGCCTCTGACGATCCCGACCGGCGAGGGACAGGATCGTCTGCGACGAACCGTCGGGGTTCGCGCAATCGAGGGATAGGCGGCTCTGTCGCGGCGGGACAGTTGGTGGAAATACGAGGCCGTCTCGTCGGCATGACCGCAACCGTCGCCTTTGTTCGGCGTTCTGGCGTCGAAGCGGACCTTGACCGGAGAAACGCCATGACGAAGCGCACCCTGACCTTGCCGACCAGCCTTGTCGCCGTCGCCGCCCTGACGTTGGCGGTCGGCGCCTGCACCCGCCACGAGACGGCCGAGGCCGAACAGAAGGCCGAGGTGGCGGGCGATCACGCCCAGGCCGCCGCCAGTCAGGCGGGAGAGGTGCTGGAAGCCGGCGCCATGAAGACCGCCCAGGCGGTCGAGAGCGGCGCGGGCAAGGTCGCCGACAAGCTGGAGGAAAAGCAGGCCAAGGCGGCGGCCGAGGGGCGGCCCGGCGCCGTCGATCCGGCCACGGATCGTCGCGTTCCCGCGAACTGAAGCCGAAAACCGAGGCTGGAAACCAGGCGGTCAGGCGGCGGGCGCGCTCTCGGCCAGCAGGGCGTCGATCAGCGCCCTCGCTTCCGCGCTGTTCCAATCCGCATCGCCGGCCAGGCTGGCGCGGATGCGGCCCTGGCGATCCAGCAGGATGGTCTGGGGCATCATTCCCTTGCCCGGAAACTCGAACGGCAGCTGGAAACGGATGTCGTTGTAGAAGGGCAGGGGGGCGTGGGCGTCGATAAAGGCCTTGGCCTGGGCCACGCCGTCCGGCGTCGCATCGACGTTGATCGGCAGGACGATCAGATCGGGATCAGCCTCGTAGGATCGGGCCAGGGCCGCCAAGGTCGGCATCTCGGCGCGGCAGGGCGCGCACCACATGGCCCACAGATTGACCACCGTCACCCGGCCTTGAAAGGCCTGAAACCGCACGGCCGTGCCCGTCCGGTCGCGGAAGACGTAGTTGGGCGCAGGGCGAAGTTCTGCTGGCGTCTGCAGCTTCGCCATCGACCCGGTTGCGTACCGCGCAAGGTCGCTGGGGCCGGTTGCGTCGCCGGTCTTGGCGGCTGCGGGCGTCTTGGGGGGTTGCGCCGCCTGCCTATGATTGGCGTATAGCGAGATCGCCATTCCGCCGGCGCCGGCGATGGTGCTGACCAGCACGATCGCGCCGACGACCGCCCAGATCGCCTTTCTCGAGCCGCTCATGACAGATACGCCCTCCACCGACGCCGAACACGGCGGTTCGACTGCGCCGGTCCGGCCCGCGGGTCAAGACATGTGGGGCGGACGCTTTTCGTCGCGGCCGGCCGACATCATGCAGGCGATCAACGTCTCCATCGGCGTGGACCAGCGTCTGTGGCGTCAGGATCTGGCCGGATCGCGCGCCCATTGCCGCATGCTGGCCAAGCAGGGCGTGATCCAGCAGGCCGACGCGGACGCCATTCTGAAGGGGCTGGACGCGGTCGAGGCCGAGATCCTCGGCGGGACCTTCCCCTTCCGCGACCAGTTCGAGGACATCCACATGAATGTGGAGGCGCGCCTGAACGAACTGATCGGCGAGCCGTCCGGCCGCCTGCACACCGCGCGCAGCCGCAACGATCAGGTGGCGCTGGACTTCCGCCTGTGGGTCCGCGACGCCTGCGACCGGTCGGTGGCCCAGCTCAAGGGGTTGCAGGCCGCCCTGCTGGTCCGGGCCGAACAGCATGCGGGCGACCTGATGCCGGGCTTCACCCATCTGCAGACCGCCCAGCCCGTGACCCTGGGCCATCACCTGATGGCCTATGTCGAGATGTTCGGGCGGGATGCGGGCCGGTTCGCCGACGCCCGCGCGCGCATGAACGAAAGCCCCCTGGGCGCCGCCGCCCTGGCGGGTTCGCCCTTTCCCATCGACCGCCACATGACGGCGGCGGAACTGGGCTTCGACCGGCCGATGGCCAATAGTCTGGACGCGGTGTCGGATCGCGACTTCGCGCTGGAAAGCCTGGCCGCCGCCTCGATCACGGCGGGCCACCTGTCGCGTCTGGCCGAGGAGATCGTGGTCTGGATGACGCCGATGTTCGGCTTCGCTACCCTGCCCGACGACCTGACCACCGGCAGCTCCATCATGCCGCAGAAACGCAACCCGGACGCGGCCGAACTGGTGCGGGCCAAGACGGGACGGATCATGGGGTCTCTGGTCGCCCTGTCGACGGTGATGAAGGGTCTTCCGCTGGCCTATTCCAAGGACATGCAGGAGGACAAGCCGCCGGTGTTCGAGGCCTTCGACGCCCTGGACCTGGCGTTGACGGCCATGACGGCCATGGTCGCCGCCCTGATCCCGAACACGGAACGGATGGCGGCTGCGGCGGGCGCCGGCTTCTCCACCGCGACGGACCTGGCCGACTGGCTGGTGCGCGAACTGAACCTGCCGTTCAGGAAGGCGCACCATGTCACGGGCGCGGCGGTGAAACGGGCGGAGGAACTGGGCGTGGACCTGGCGCAACTGCCGCTGGACGAGATGCAGAAATTGGAGCCGGGCGTGACCGAAGCGGTTTACAAGGTGCTGACCGCCAGGGCGTCTTGCGAAAGCCGCCAGAGCTATGGCGGAACCGCGCCGGAACAGGTCCGCGCGCGCATCGCCGACTGGAGACAACGCCTGTGAAGAAGACCGTCATCCTAGCGGGCGCGCTCGCCCTGACCCTGACGACGGCGCTGGCCGGGTGCGGCCGCATGGCCGACCTGGAATCGCCGGTGCGCGAGACCGAGCGCGCGCCGCGCAGCAGCCGCGCCCCCGGCCTGCCCGAACCCGCCACCCTCAACCGGCCGTCCAGCAGCGTGCCGATCGACGGCGGCCCCTCCAATCCGATCGGCGCCGGCGCCGCCCAGAACGAACCGCGCTAGACCTTGCACCATTTCGACCTCAAGGACGGGACGCTGCATGCCGAGGGCGTGCCGCTGGAGTTGATCGCCGACGAGGCGGGCACGCCCGTCTATGTCTATTCGACCGCGACGCTGAAGCGGCACTACGGCCTGTTGCGCGCGGCGGCCGACGCCCACCGCGAGGCGTTGGGCGAGGCGTTGATCGCCTTTGCGGTCAAGGCCAACTCCAACCTGTCGGTGCTGGCGACCCTGGCCAGGCTGGGCTGCGGCGCGGACACCGTGTCCGAAGGCGAGATCAGGCGGGCCCTGGCGGCGGGGGTGCCCGCCGACCGGATCATCTTCTCGGGCGTCGGCAAGACGGACATGGAGCTGACCTTCGCCATCGGGGTCGGCGTGCGCCAGATCAATGTCGAATCCGGCGCGGAGCTGGAGCGTCTGATCGCGGTCGCGGCCATGATGGGGGCGGCGCCCGCCATTGCCATTCGCGTCAATCCGAACGTGGGCGCCGGGGGCCACGCCAAGATCACGACCGGCGGCAAGGGCGACAAGTTCGGCGTTCCAGTGGCCGAGGCGATGGACCTCTACGCCCAGGCGTCGCAGTCGCCGCACGTCACGCCCGTGGGCCTGGCCTGCCATATCGGCAGCCAGATCACCGACCTGGCGCCGCTGGAAGCCGCCTTCCGGGTGCTGGCCGACATGACCCGCGATCTGCGGGGGCAGGGCCATGCGGTCACGCGGCTGGACCTGGGCGGGGGATTGGGCGTGCCCTATTCCGGCGGCAGCGAGCCGCCTTCCCCGGCCGACTATGTCGCCATGGCCGCGCGCGTCCTGGCCGGTCTGGAGGTCGAGGCGGCGTTCGAGCCGGGCCGGCTGCTGGCCGCCAACGCCGGGGTTCTGCTGAGCCAGGTGATCCAGGTCAACGAACGCTCGGACGGGCGGCGTTTCCTGGTGCTGGATGCGGCGATGAACGACCTGATGCGGCCCGCGCTGTACGAGGCCTATCACGACATCCTGCCGGTCACGCCGCGTCCGGGCGGGGCGCTGCCCTACGACGTGGTCGGCCCGGTGTGCGAGACGGGCGACACCTTCGCGCGCGACCGCGCCCTGCCGCCGCTGGAGGCGGAGGATCTGGTGGTCTTCACCGGCGCCGGCGCCTATGGGGCGGTCATGGCCAGCGAATACAACAGCCGGCCGCTGGTTCCGGAGGTTCTGGTCGACGGCGAGAACTGGGCTGTCGTCCGGCCGCGCCCGACCTACGAGGAGATGCTGGACCGCGAACCGTTCGCCGACTGGCTGTGAAGATTTGGGCTCGATTGTTATAAAGTAACGGGATATAGGGCGCGGCATGTCTCCCGGTCCTGACCCGTCCGTCATGCTGTCCCTGCTGGGCGGCGGTTTCGTCGCCGCCTTCCTGCATGCGGCCCTGCCGACCCACTGGCTGCCCTTCACCCTGGTCGGGCGGGCGCAGGGCTGGCGGCCGTCTCGTATCTTGGCGGTCGTGGCGACGGCCGGCCTGGCCCACATCATCGCGACGGCGGCTGTCGGCGCCCTGATCGTGGCGGCGGGCCTGGCGCTGGATCGCTGGATCGAAGGTCTGCTGCCGCATCTGGCGGCGGTGCTGCTGTTTCTGTTCGGCGCCTTCTATCTGACGCGCGCCATGCTGCGTCGCGCCGCTCCGGCCGACGCTGCGCCGCCGCCGGCGGCGGTGTCGGACAAGGCCGCCGTTTGGGGGCTGGTCGCCATGATGGCCGTGTCGCCGGGCGAGGTGCTGCTGCCCATCTATCTGTCTACTGCGCCACAGGGGTTGGGAGCCCTGGCTTTGCTGACCCTGATGTTCGCCCTGGGCACGGTGGCGGGCATGACCGTCTTCACCGCCCTGGCCAGCGCGGGCGCCTCCATCCTGCGGCTGGAGCGCTGGGCCCGTTACGAGGGCGCGGTTCTGGGGGCGGCCCTGATCGTCCTGGGCTTGATCGTGGCGACCCATCAGCACTAGGGCTTTGCATTATATGATAACATTCAATGCGTTATCTTATAGCGACTTGGCCTTTTCCCGAAACGGCGTATAGGCGGGGCCATGAGCGCCCACGGACACAGCCACGCGGATCACGATCACGCCTCCGACCATGACCACGACCACAGAGGTCATGGTCATGCAGGCCACGACCATGGACCCGTCGATACGGGAGATTGGCGCTACGCCGTCGCCCTGGCCATCAACCTGGCCTTCGTGGTCTGCGAATTCGCCGCCGGTTTCGCCGTCAATTCGACCGCCCTTCTGGCGGACGCGGGCCATAATCTGACGGACGTTCTGGGGCTGGCCATGGCCGGCGGCGCAGCCTTGCTGGCCCGGATGGGCGGACACGGGATCGCGGGCGGCCGTCGCACCTACGGACTGGGCAAGGCCACGGTCCTTGCGGCTCTGGGCAACGCCCTGCTGCTGATCTTCGCCTGCGGGGCCATCGCCTTCGAGGCGGTTCGCCGTTTCGCCGAGCCTGCGCCGGTCCATTCGATGACCATCATGGCGGTGGCGGGCGTGGGCTTCGTGCTGAACCTGGCGACGGCCCTGCTGTTCATCCGGTCCCAGCACGACCTGAACGCGCGGGGCGCCTATCTGCACATGATGGCCGACGCGGGCGTGTCGCTGGGCGTCGTTCTGGCCGGCGGCCTGATGATGGCGACCGGTTGGTCGATGGTCGATCCGATCGTCAGTCTGCTGATCGTCGCGGTGATCCTGTGGTCGACCTGGGGGCTGTTCAAGGATTCCGTCAATCTGGCCGTGGACGGCGTTCCGGCCCAGGTGGACGTGATCCGGCTGGAGGCGGCGCTGCGGGAACTGCCCGGCGTCACGGCGGTGCACGACCTCCACGTCTGGGGATTGTCGACCACCGAGACGGCCCTGACGGCCCATCTGGTGCACGAGCGGGCGGACCCTACGGCCCTGCTGAAGGAGGCGCAGGTTCTGGTGCGGACGCGCTTCTTCATCGGCCACACCACGCTGCAGCTGGAGACCGAGGCCCTGCCCGACTGTCCGGACTGCTGACGCTAGGCCTTTTCGAACGTCACCGGCGCGCCCCAGAACTGGGACACCAGCTCCGACTGCGGTCCGGCCTGGCCGGTGGTCAGAAAGTCGCGCCGGCCGCTGTCGCCCAAATCGTATTCGGGGTGCTGCGCGAAATAGCGTTCCAACGCATCCGCTACGGCCGTCGGTTGTTCGATCAGGACGGTCCCCGCCGGAAGGGCCTGGGCGAACAGGTCGGCGACGATCTCATAGTGGGTGCAGCCCAGGATGGCCTTGTCCGGGTGGCGGCCGATGCGACGACGGAGCGCATCGACGTGGTCGCCGATCACCACCTTCAGCTCCTCGGCCGGGGCGCCCAGCTCGATCAGACCGGCCAGGCCGGGACAGGGTTCGGAGAAGACGGCGATGTCCTCGCGTCGCTTGTCGATCTCGATCTCGTAGACGCGGCTGATCGCCGTGGCGGCGGTGCAGAAGACGCCGGTGATGGCGATGGATTCGACCTTCTCGCCCTCCAGCGGGCGCTGGGCCTCGAAGCTCCAGGGCACGCCGGTCGCCGCCTCGATGGTCGGCACGATGATGCCCAGGATGTTGACCGGCCGACCCAGGCGTTCGCGCAGGGCGGGCAGCCAGGTCTGCTGCAGCCGTCGCAGGGCGATGGCCGAGGCGGTGTTGCAGGCCAGGACGACGACCGAGGCGCCGGCCTCGAACAGGCGTTCGCACCCCGCCTGGGTCAGCTGGACGATGTCCTCGCCGCCGCGCCCGCCGTAGGGGGCGTGGGCCTGGTCGGCCAGATAGACGAAGTCCCGCGTCGGGAACCGCCGGGTCAGTTCGCGGTGGACGGTCAGGCCGCCCACGCCGGAGTCGAAAACGCCAATAGCCATGGGGGCGCTTTAGAACAGTGCGACGACGTATCCAACCGGATTGGCGACAAGTTTATCCCCGCGTCAGGTGACGGGGGCGATCCGTGCGCCTAAGTATATCGCAACCATGATCTTGTTTCGGAGCATTCCATGCATAGACGCCAGCTTCTCATCGCGGGCGGCAGCCTGATGGCCCTGTCGGCCTGCGCCACGAACATGACCGGAGAGCCGGGCGCGCCGGGCGCTCCGGGAACGAGTGCTGCCAGCGTCGCCGAAGAGGCGCGGATCGCGCGCGCCGTCCTGCCGGCCCAAGCGCCGCGCGCCGAGTTGCTGCAGGTCTGGACCGGGCCCTACGACGGTGTTCCGCCCTTCGACAAGGTGACGCCGGCGAAGCTGCGCGAAGCCATGCTGGAAGCCATGGAGCTGGCCCGCGCCGACGTCGCCGCCGTGGCCAACAACCCAGAGCCCCCGACCTTCGCCAACACCTTGGCGGCGATGGAGTTGTGGGGCCAGCCGCTGGACCGCGCCTACAATATCTACAGCGTCATGACGTCGAACATCGGCGGGGCCGAATACGACGCCCTGGACACCGAGCTGTCGCCGATGACCTCGGCCTTCTTCGACGAGATCAACTTCAACGATAAGCTGTTCCAGCGGGTCAAGACGGTCGCCGACAACGCCGACGCCATGGGTCTGACGCCCCAACAGAAGCGTTTGGCCGAGCGCCGCCGCGACGCCTTCATCCGCTCGGGCGCGAATCTGGACGCGGCCGGCAAGGCCGAGCTGGGCCGGATCAACACCGCCCTGTCCAACGCCTTCACCCGCTTCGGCCAGAAGGTCGTGGCCGACGAGAACGCCTGGACCCTGATCCCGAACGAGGCCGGGCTGGCCGGCCTGCCCGAGTCGAACAAGGCCGCCGCCGCCGCCGCTGCGCGCAGCCGCAACCTTCAGGGCTGGGCCATCCTGAACACCCGTTCGGCGGTCGATCCCTTCCTGACCTTCGCCGACGACCGGGCCCTGCGCGAGCAGGTCTGGAAGAAGTTCGTCAACCGCGGCGACAACGGCGACGCCAACGACACCAACTCGACCATCGTCGAGATCGTGCGCCTGCGCGATCAGCGCGCCAAGCTGCTGGGCTACAAGAACCACGCCGAACTGCGCATGCAGGACACCATGGCCAAGACCCCGGCCAACGCCCAGCGCCTGATGGACCGCGTCTGGGCCCCGGCCAAGGCGCGCGTGGCCGAAGAGGTCGCCGACATGAAGGCGATCGCCGGGTTCGACATCGAGCCTTGGGACTACCTCTACTTCGCCGAGAAGGTCCGTAAGGCCAAGTACGACCTCGATCAGAACGAGCTGAAGCCCTATTTCGAACTGAACGCGGTGCGCCAGGGCTCCTTCGCCATGGCCGAGCGTCTGTACGGCTTCCAGTTCAAGAAACTGCCCAAGGGAACCGTGCCGGTGTTCGAGCCGGACGTGGAAGCCTACGAGGTCTATGACAAGACCCGCGGCGGCCGTCTGATCGGCCTCTACTACGCCGACGACTACGCGCGTCCGGGCAAGCGGTCGGGCGCCTGGATGACCACCTATCGGTCGTTCTCGCAGCTGGACGGCTCCAAGGTCATCCTGGCGTCGAACAACAACAACTTCACCAAGCCTGAGCCGGGCCAGCCGGTGCTGATCTCTCTGGATGACGCCGAGACCCTGTTCCACGAGTTCGGTCACGCCCTGCACTATCTGTCGTCGGTCGTGACCTATCCGTCCTATGGCGAGACGCCGCGCGACTTCGTCGAATATCCGTCGCAGGTGCACGAACACTGGGTGCTGAGCCGGCCGATTCTGGACGGCTATCTGAAGCACTATCAGACCGGTCAGGCCATGCCGCAGGCCCTGGTGGACAAGATCGAGGCGTCCAACACCTTCAATCAGGGCTATGCGACCGTCAGCTATCTGTCCTCGGCCATCGTGGACATGGACCTGCACACCCAGGCCGTGCCGCCGACCGACATCGACGCCTTCGAGAAGGAAAGCCTGGCCCGTATCGGCATGCCCAAGGAGATCGTGATGCGGCACCGCCTGCCGCAGTTCAATCACCTGTTCACCTCGGACGCCTATTCGGCGGGCTACTATTCCTATCTGTGGTCCGAGACGATGGACGCCGACACCTGGGCCTATTTCGAGGAGTCGGGCGACGTCTTCAATCCGGACATCGCCGGCCGCTTCAAGTCGATCATGCTGGCGCCGGGCAACACCACCGACCGCGCCGAGGCCTATCGCGCCTTCCGCGGCCGCGACCCGGACGTGGCGGCCCTGCTGAAGGTCCGGGGCTTCCCGGTCAACTGAGACCTGCATCGAGACCAGAGATCGCCGCCGGATACATCCGGCGGCGATTTTCGGTTCGAGGGCGTGACGCCGCCGGGCTTTCGCGCTCTAAACGCAGCGGAATTCGGTTCGGAGGACGCCATGCCGGTCGTCGCATCCTATGTCTATCGAGACGGCCATCGGGTCCGCGCGGCGCCGCTCAGCGAGGAGGGGCTGAGGCTGGAGCCGGGTCAGTTCGTCTGGATCGGCCTGGTGGATCCGACGGACGAGGAGTTCGACATCCTGGTCCGCCGCTTCCACCTGCATCCGCTGGCGGTCGAGGACGCGCTAGTGGCGCACCAGATGCCCAAGGTCGAGGTCTATGGCCGCGAACTGTTCGTCGTCGCCCGCACGGCGGCCCGGATCGACGAACGCATCGCCTATGGCGAGACCCACATCTTCGTCGGCGAAGACCATGTCATCAGCATCCGCCACGGCTCCGCGCGCGCCCATAACGCCTTGCGGGCCCAGCTGGAGGCTTCGCCGGGGGAGTTGAAGAGGGGACCGGATTTCGTTTTGCACGGCATTCTGGATTTCATCGTCGACGCCTATTCGCCCATCGTCGACGAGGTCGAGGACAGCGTCCTGGAGATGGAGCAGAAGACGCTGGACGCCTTCCTGACGCGCGCCGAGATCCGCCGCCTGTTCACCGTGCGCCGCGAACTGCTGAAATTTCGGCGCATCCTGGGGCCGATGGAGGAGGCGACGCGCCGCCTGCAGTCGCTGGACCTGCCCTGTATCGACGCCGATGTCCGGCCCTATTTCCGCGACGTCAGCGACCACGTTCAGCGGGTGGGCGCCCGGCTGGGCGGACTGAACGACATCCTGTCCTCGGTGTTCGAAGTCGCCAATCTGCTGGAACAGCAGCGCCAGGGCGGGATCACGCGCAAGCTGGCCTCCTGGGCGGCTCTGCTGGCCGTGCCGACCGCCATCGCCGGAATCTACGGCATGAACTTCGACTTCATGCCCGAGCTTCACTGGCGCTACGGCTATTACGGCGCCCTGGTCCTGATGCTGGCCATCTGCACCGGACTGTTCGTGACCTTCAAGAAGACGAAGTGGCTTTAGGCCTTAGCCGCTGTTCCTCAAGCCAGCCGCGACGCCGTTGATCGCCAGAAGGATGCCTTCGCGGACGCGGGGATCGTCGTCGCCGGCGCGGCGGCGTCGGATCAGTTCGATCTGGACGTGGTTCAGCGGCTCGACATAGGGCATCCGCAGGCGGATCAGCCGGTCCAGCTCGGGCTGGCCGCCCAGCAGCTTGTCGTGCCCCGTCACCGCCAGAACGGCGGCGTGGGTGCGGTCCCACTCGGCCTTGATCTCTCCGTATATGCGCGCCGCCAGCGAGGCGTCGGGGACCAGGGTCGCATAGCGCCGGGCGATGGTCATGTCGGCCTTGGCCATGACCATCTCCATGTTCTGCACTAGGGTCTTGAAGAAGGGCCAGGCCTCGGCCATCGCCTTCAGTTCGTCCATGTCGCAGCCCTGAACGGCCGAGCCGAAGCCGAACCAGCCGGGCAGCATCACCCGGCTCTGCGACCAGCTGAACACCCAGGGAATGGCGCGCAGGTCCTCGATGCGGGGCGAGGCGGTGCGCGACGACGGGCGCGACCCGATCTTCAGGTCGGCGATCTCGGCGATGGGGGTGGCGGCCCGATAGTAGTCGACGAAGCCTTCGGTCTCATAAACCAGCTTGCGATAGGCGGCCATGGACCGGGCCGACAGGTTCGACAGCATCCGCCCGTGTTCGGCCGTGAAGCTTTGGTCGCGTCCGGTTCCAAGGGACGCCAGGACCGCCCCGCAGGTCAGGGCGTCCAGATTCCTCAGCGCGATCTCGGGCTCGCCGTATTTGTTGGCGATGACCTCGCCCTGTTCGGTGGTGCGGATACGGCCCTGCACCGTGCCGTCCGGCTGGGCCAGGACGCCGGCGAAGGCCGAGCCGCCGCCGCGCCCGACCGTGCCGCCGCGGCCGTGGAACAGCTGCAGCCTCAGACCGTGCGCGCGCGTCACCTCGACCAGGGCGCGCGACGCCTCGTGCAGCTCCCAGCCCGAAGTCAGGTAGGAGCCGTCCTTGTTGGAATCGGAATAGCCGATCATCACCTCCTGCACCCCGCGCGCCTGGGCCACGGCCAGGGCCGAGGGTTCCCGCAGCAGGCGTTCCAGGGTCGGGCGGGCGGCGCGCAGGTCTTCGATGGTCTCGAACAGAGGCACGGCCTGGACCGGGCAGGCGGCGGGGTTTTCCGGTCGGAAGAGGCCGACCTCCTTCAGCAGCAGATAGACTTCCAAAAGGTCCGAGGCCGCATCGGTCTTGGACACGATATGGGTGCGGATGGCCTGGGGGCCGAAGGCGGCCAGGGCCTGGGCCGCCGCCTGCAGAATGGTGCGTTCCTTCAGCGTCTCGGGCGCATAGTCGGCATAGGCGCTGAACAGCAGGCGCGGCGAGGCCAGTTCGGCCGCCAACAGCGCCAGCCGTCCCTCCTCGTCCAGGGCGGCGTAGTCCGGACAGACGTCGGCGACCTTCAGCAGGTCTGCGACCACCCGTTCGTGAACGTCGGAGTTCTGGCGCAGGTCCAGCGTGGCCATATGGAAGCCGAACACCTCGACCGCCGTGATCAGGTCGTTCAGCCGGTCGTCGGCGAAGACGGCGCCGTTGTGGGCCACCAGACTGTCGTGCAACACGCGCAGATCGGCCTCGAAGGCGTCGGGCCCCGGATAGGGTTCGGCCTGAACCGCCGGGCGACGCGGCGGCGGCGCGCCGCCCAACGTCTCATGCGTCGCCGCCAGGCGGGCGTAAATCCCGGTCAGGGCGCGGCGATAGGGCTCGTCCGCCCGATGGGGCGACGGATCGTGGGCCGCATCGGCCAGGGCGGTCAGTTCCGGCGAGACCTGGGCCAGGTCGGCGGCCAGGCTGAGCTCGGCGCCCAGGGCGTGCGTCTCGTCCAGATAGAAGCTCAGAACGGCCCGCGCCTGGGTGCGGAAGGCGGCGGTCAGGACGGCGGCGTCGACATTGGGGTTGCCGTCGCGGTCCCCGCCCACCCATGTGCCGACGCGCATGAAGGGCTGAAGGTCCGGCGCTTCCAGCAGACGCCGCCACGCCGCCAGCTGGCGCGGCGCCACATGCAGGAAGATGCGGTCCAGGAAGGAGACGACGGTGTCGATCTCGTCCTGCACGACCAGACCCTGACTACGCACCAGGCGGGTCGCCCACAGGATGACGATCTGGCGGCGCAGCGGCTCGTTCAGCATCGCCGGATCGCAGGCGTCGCCGGCGCGGTCGCAGGCGTCCAGCAGGTCGGATATGGCGGCGATCCGGTCGATCACGCTCTTGCGCCGAACCTCGGACGGGTGGGCGGTAAGGACCGGCGAGATGAGGGCCTCGTCCAGGAGGGCGCGAACCGCCTCGCGATCCACGCCCTGGTCGGCCAGACGCTTCAGCGCGCCCTCGGGCGTGTCGGGCCGGGCGCCCGCCTCGGCCTGGTCGCGGGCGCGACGACGGCCGGCCCGGTCCTCGGCGATATTGGCCAGAAGCGAGAACAGGGCGAAGCCGTGCGCCAGTCCGGCCGCCTGATCGACCGGCAGGGCGGTCAGCAGCCGTTCCAGTCGTTTGGCCGGATGGGACGCCGGGTCGCGGTGATAGGCGATGGAGGCCTGCCGCACCGCTTCGACCTGGTCGAACAGGGCCTGGCCGCCCTCGGCGCGGATGACCTCCCCCAACAGGCCGCCCAAGAGGCGGACTTCGTCGCGCAAGGCGTCGTCGGCGGCGGGGTTGTTCATTGTGGCGTCCTGAGCGTTCGGCGGGGAGGGGCGCATGTGAAGTCGTGCAAACCGTCCCGTCAACGCACGAAACGTGTCCGAGGGGCCAAGTCGGGCGGCAGGTCGGAAATCATGGTGAACCCGCCGTTAGGGTTTATTAACCGCGTCGGGGCGAAGATCGGATGGAAGGATTCCGTCTTCGGTCCCGGCTCTCAACCATGTTCGCCAAACGCCAATCCGCCCTCGCCGCCACCGCCGGTCTCGCGCCCCGTCCGCGCAGCCGGATGGGGATGAAGCCCGTCGTCGCCGCGCTGAAGAAGCCGCCGGTGATCGCGGGCCTGGCCGGCCTGTTCCTTTTGACCACCAGCGCCCTGTTCCTGACGGTGCTGGGCGACCCCCGCGCCGGTTCGCCCTCGGCCCGCGTCGCCCTGGAGCGCGAGCAGGCCGCGCCCGCCCCCGCGCCCTCCGGCTTCGACGCCTTCTCCAGCGGCGCCATGGGCCTGTATCAGAATCTGACCGGCGGCGGCGGCGACCCGGCCGCCATGGGCGGCGAGGCGGTGATCACCCTGCCGGACGGCGCCAGCGTCGCCGGCGGCGGCGCGGCCTATTCGGCGCCCGTCCATGCGGCCTCGCCCCTGGCTCGCGCGCCCATCGCCGGCCTGTCCCAGCCCGGTCCCAACGGCCCCCTGCCCATGATCGCGCCTGACGGCCGGGTGCCGGCCCAGGCCTACGCCCGGCCGTTCCGCCCCAACGGCAAGCCGCGCGTGGCCCTGATCGTCGGCGGCCTGGGCCTGAACGCGGTGACGACCCGGGCGGCCATCGAGCGTCTGCCGCCGGAAGTGACGCTGAGCTTCGTGCCCTATGCCGAGAACCTCCAGTCCTGGATCGACCAGGCGCGGGCCCAGGGTCACGAGGTCATGCTGGAAATGCCGATGGAGCCGACCGGTTATCCCAACAACGACCCCGGTCCCTACACCCTGCTGGCCGACGGCGGTCCGGACGACGTCCAGGCCAAGATGGAATGGCTGCTGGGCCGCGCCACTGGCTATTTCGGCGTGACCAACTATCTGGGCGACCGTTTCGCCGCCTCGGACGCCGGCATGGGCGCCTTCCTGACGATCCTGCGTCAACGTGGGATATCCTTCTTGGACGACGGCTCGTTCCAGCGTCGCCCCGGCGCCTGGGCGCGGGCCAGCGCCGACCGGATCATCGACCAGACGCAATCGCCGGCCGCCATCGTCTCGGCCCTGAACGGCCTGGAGGCCCAGGCCAAGCTGCGCGGCTCGGCCCTGGGAACAGGCTTCTCCTATCCGGTGACGGTGGAGGCCGCCGCCCGCTGGAGCGCCGGGCTGGAGCAGCGCGGCCTGCAACTGGCGCCCGCCTCCGCCATGACGATGCGGCCCGGTCGGTGACGGCCGACCACTCCGCCTACCGCCCCAATGTCGGCGTGGTGTTGTTCAACCGCGCGGGCCAGGTCTGGTACGGTCGCCGTCATGCGACGCCCGGCCCCTATAATTGGCAGTTCCCCCAGGGCGGCGTGGACAAGGGCGAGGACCTGCTGGACGCCGCCGTTCGCGAGCTGCGCGAGGAGACGGGCGTCACCTCCGTCGAACTTCTGGGCCGGACCGAAGACTGGATCCTGTACGACTTCCCGCCCGAGGCGATGAACAACGCCAAGGCCTGGCGCGGCTTCAAGGGGCAGAAGCAGATGTGGTTCGCCTTCCGCTTCACCGGCCAGGACGACGAGATCGACCTCCAGGCCGAGGACGAGGTGGAGTTCGACGCCTGGCGCTGGGGCGATCTGTCGGAGGCGTGCGACCTGATCGTGCCGTTCAAGCGCGACGCCTACGCCCAGGTGGTTGCGGCCTTCGCCCGCTTCACCGCATAGAAAAAGGGCGGCGCGAACGCCGCCCTTTCCCTCAGTCTCGAAGTGCGACGGATCAGGCCGCCTTGGCCGTCGTTTCCATCTCGCCCTCGATCAGCGGCTGGCCGACGCCGATTTCGACGCGGCGGGGCTTCAGCGCCTCGGGCAGTTCGCGCTTCAATGTGATCGTCAGCAGGCCGTTGACCAGGTTGGCGTCGGTGACGACGACATAGTCGGCCAGCTGGAAGCGGCGCTCGAAATCGCGTTCCGCCAGGCCGCGGTGCAGATAGGTCTTCTGCGGGACGACATCGTCGTTGGCGCTCTTGCGGCCCGTCACGGTCAGCAGGTTTTCCTTCACCTCGATGTTCAGCTCGTCAGGGGTGAAGCCCGCGACGGCGATCTCGATGCGATAGGCGTTCTCGCCCAGGGTCTCGATATTGTAGGGGGGGTAGCCGCTGTCCTGGCTCGAACGCGCGGCGTTTTCCAGCAGGTTGGCCAGACGGTCGAATCCGACGGCGGAACGATACAGCGGGGAGAGGTCATAGGTACGCATCAGCACATCCTCCTGAGGATCAGCAAGGTTGAGCCGCCCGGCGATTCAGCCCGGACGGTCGGGTTTCAGACGGGCGGCCCACTATCGGCGCCGTCAGTCCGGAGAGCCCGGTATCGGCGCTCTCGCAAGGTCAGATGGGATGGCCGCGTCAGGCGTCAAGGGGGTCGCGAAACTGGCCTGCGGCGAATCGCCGGAACGGCGGGATCGCGCTATGCGTCGGCCGCCCCGCGCCGTAAGACGGCGCGATCGCTTTTCAGGACATCGCTCATGCGTTCAGTCTTTTCCGGCCTCGCCGTCCTCGCCACGACCGCCGCCTTCGTCGCGACGGCTGTTCCGGCCCTGGCTCAGTCGTCCGCTCCGCCGGCGGCCCAGACCGAAGGCGCCTGGACGCCGCCGCGTTCGGCCCTGTCCAGCGCCATGCCGACCCTGACCGAGGACACGGCGCTTCAGGCGGCGGTGGCGGCGCAGAGCCGACCGGCCGCCGACCGCGCCCGCGACGCCGCCCGTCACCCTTATGAATCCCTGACCTTCTGGGGTCTGACGCCCGGCATGACGGTGGTGGAGATCGAGCCGGGCGGCGCCAGCTGGTGGCGCCACATCCTGGAGCCCTACGCCGCCGCGACCGGCGGCCGCTATGTGGCGGTCGACAAGCCGCTGGAGTCGATGGGCGCGGCCGACGGGACGGCGGACTTCATCCTGGTGGCGCGCGCCTTCCACAACTGGTCGCGCGACGGCCGGACCCAGCCCTATCTGCAGGCCTTCTTCCGGGCGCTGAAACCGGGCGGGGTTTTGGCCATCGAACAGCACCGCAGCGCCGAGGGCCTGAACGTGGCCGATGTCGCGTCGACGGGCTACGTCCCCGAAAGCTACGTCATCCGCGAAGCCCAGAACGCCGGCTTCGTGCTGGAGGCCCGCAGCGAGCTGAACGCCAACCCGAAGGACGATCACGACCATCCGTTCGGCGTCTGGACCCTGCCGCCGGTGCGCAAGTCGGCGCAATCGAACGATCCCGCGGCGCGTCGCCTGACCGCCGAGGAACGCGCCGCCTTCGACGCGATCGGCGAAAGCGACCGAATGACGCTGCGCCTGCGGAAACCGGAATAGACGATCGCGTTTTGACCGGGACGGCGAACCTGACTAATCCCGTCTGACCAAGGTTTGCTGGCGCGGGGGTCGGCGTCCTGCGGGAGTTTTCGATGGTTGATCATCCTGCGGTCTGCGGCGGTCCGTCGCGCCGGTTCCTTCTGGCCGGGGCGACCACCCTTGTCCTGACCGGCGTCGCCGCCTGCGGGCGCAAGGACGACAAGACCCCGGCCGCGCCGGCGCCCGCCGCGCCCGCGGGGCCGCCGGAAGGGTCGCTGGAATGGGCGGTCGCCGGCCCATGGCGCACGCCGCAGGATCGGGCCCGCGACGCCCATCGCCACCCGATGGAGACGCTGCGGTTCTTCGGTCTTCAGCCGCGCATGACGGTGGTGGAGTTCTGGCCCGGCGGCGGCTGGTACAGCGAGATTCTGGCCCCCTATCTGGCGCGCGGCGGCGGGACCTATGTGGCGGCCCTGTTCCCGGAGGGGCCGACCGCCGACCCTGCCCAGGTCACGTTGAACACGGCCTTCAAGACCCGCTTCAGCAGCGACAAGAAGCTGTACGGAGAGCCGCGATTCACGACCTTCGGCGCGACCTCCGGGCCTGTCGCCCCGGCGGGCACGGCGGACCTGTGCCTGTTCATGCGCACCCTGCATGGCTGGATGGCGGCGGGGATCGCCGAAAAGGCCTTTTCGGACGCCTTTTCGGCCCTGCGGCCCGGCGGCGTCCTGGGCGTGGAACAGCATCGCCTGGCGCCGGAAGAGGACCAGGACCCGGTCGCCGCGAACGGCTATGTCCAGGAGGCGTTCGTGCGGCAGCTGGCCCAGGAGGCGGGCTTCGTCTTCGTCGAATCCTCCGAGATCAACGCCAACCCGAAAGACACCAAGAAACACCCCTTCGGCGTCGACACCCTGCCGCCCACGCGCCTGACCGCGCCGAAGGACCAGCCCGCCGATCCCGCCTTCGACCGCGCCAAGTTCGAGGCGATCGGCGAAAGCGACCGCATGACCTTGAAGTTCAGGAAGCCCGAGTGAACCGCGCCCAAGCCTTCGCCGCCAACGCCCCCCTGATGGGAGTTCCCGGCGCCGCGCCCCCGCCGGGAGGCAGGGGCGACTGGTTCCGCGGGGCCGGCGGCATGCGCCTGCGCGCCGCCTTCTGGACCCCGACCCATCTGGCCCAGGGCCAGGCGAGGGGGACGGTGGTCCTGAGCCCCGGCCGCACCGAACCGATCGAGAAATACTACGAGGTCATCGGCAACTTCCTGGCGCGCGGCTGGTGCGTGCTGGCCCACGACTGGCGCGGGCAGGGGCTGTCGGCGCGGCTGCTGCCGGATCGGCTGAAGGGCCACGCCCGCGCGGTGGAGGAGTTCCTGGACGACTACGGCCGGCTGTTGACCGCCTTCGAGGATCGGGCGCCGAAGCCCTGGATCATGGTCGGCCATTCCATGGGCGCCTGTCTGAACCTGCTCAGCCTGGAGGCCGGCGAGGACCGTTTCGCGGGCGCGGTCCTGTCCAGCCCGATGCTGCGGATCAAGACGGGCAAGCGGTCGATGTGGTCGGTCAAGCTGGCGGTGCGCTGGAACATTCGTCACGGTCTGGCGGGCGACTATGTGCTGGGTGATCCGGACGACCCCTTCGATCACAATTTCGAGGAGGACGCCCTGACCTCGGACCGGGCGCGCTACGAGGCGTGGCGTCAGCAGCTGTTCGCCTGTCCGCACCTGGGCATCGGCGGGCCGACCTACGGCTGGCTGGCCTTCGCGCTGGACGCCGGGGAGCGGGCGCTGAAGCCCAAGGCGCTGAAACAGGTGCGAATCCCCGTCGCCATCGTCCAGGCCGACGCCGACGACGTGGTGTGGAAACAGACCAATCGCTGGGCCGCGCGGCGCCTGCCCCGAGGCCGCTATGTCGAGGTCCTGCGCGCCAAGCACGAGGTCATCATGGAGGCCGACGAGATGCGCGCCGAATTCCTGCGCGAGTTCGACGCCATGGCGGACATGGTCGCGCCCCTGTCGGACGCCGCGCGCGACCCGTCAGCCCGCACCGAGGACGTGACCGCCGCGACCCCGTCGGTGGCCTGACGGCGAAATCGGACTCGAAAAAAGACAGTCCGATGAGTCCGATCGGTCCGGTAGGCGTCGCAATGTCAAAGACCGGACGCGGAGCTTAACACGGGCTGCAAGCGTGCTAGGCCGATGGGTGCGAGGCTAGGGATTTCGACTTTGGTTCAAAGGTCGACCTGGCGGAAATACGCGGCTTGGCGGTAGCTGCTCTGTGAGCCTGTATCGGATCCGTTCATGATCCATTGGGACCGTTGGTGGATTGAACCTAGGAGGGCTGATGATCATCGTCACGATGTTGTTCGCTATTAGTCAGGCGGCGCCGCCTGCCGCAGCGCGACCTGAGCCTGTTGTTTGTGAACTATCCGAACGTGATCCAGCGACAGGATCTCGGCTTTGGTGCCCTGCCGAGCTCCGGATAAGAGTGCCGCGAAACCTAATAACGACGATGCCTATCGATGGGATAGGAAAGGGATGGGCGCTGTTGAAGTGCGCTCTAGGCGAACGCGGCGTGACGACGGCATGCAGTCTTGTCGATGAGTCGGAGACGGGTTCTTCGTTCGGCGCATGGGCGATACGCGTTCAGCAAAGAGCGACTGCGCAGACCACCGATGATGGTTTTCCCCCGGCTGGCGATAGCTACTACGCTTTTGCACGATGGGAGGTTCGCTAGCGTTCGCTTCCCACCCATCGCCGACATTCGATCCGTCCGCTCATGCCGCCCGCTAAACCGCCGCCCGCTCCAGCAGCGGCAGGGCCTGGGCGATCAGGCGGGGGTCGCCGACGGCGAGGATCCGGCCGTCGGCGTCGGGCGTCGCGCCGCGCCAGTTTACGACCCGGCCGCCCGCGGCCTCGATAATGGGAACCAGGGCCGACCAGTCCCAGGGCTTCAGGCTGGTCTCGGCGACCAGGTCCATCCGCCCGGCCGCGACCATGGCGTAGGCGTAGGCGTCGCAGCCCAGGCGGGCCAGGCGGGCGGCGCCGCGCAACTGCGTCCAGGCGGCGCCTTCGGCGGCGTCGAAGATGTCGGGGTCGGTGGTCGAGATGACGGCCTCGGCCAGGGTTCGGCACGGCCGCACGGCCAGCGGCGTCTCGGCCCGGCCGCGCAAGAGGCGCGCGCCGGACGGGCCGCCGACGAAGATTTCGTCCAGATAGGGTTGGGCGATGACGCCGACCGTGGGGCGGTTTTCCTGGCGCAGGGCGATCAGCGTGGTCCACAGCGGCAGGCCCGAGATGAAGGCGCGGGTGCCGTCGATGGGGTCCAGCACCCAGACCTGTTCGGCGTCCGGCCGGTCCGCGCCGTACTCCTCGCCGATGACGCCGTGATCGGGATAGCGTTCCGCGATCAGGCGGCGGATGGCGGCTTCGGCCTGTTTGTCGGCCTCGGTGACGGGGTCGAAGCCGGCGGCGCCGCCCTTGTCCTCGTGCCCGATGTCCGAGCGGAAGAAGGGCAGGGTCACGCGCGCGGCTTCTCGCGCCAGTTCGACGGCGAAGGCTTCATATTCGGTCATGGCGCCTCTTAGCGCGGTTCGACCGGCTTGGGCGCCCTCTGTCGCGGGGTCAGGCCGCGACCTCGTCCGAATGCAGGGACTTGGCCAGGTCCAGCAGGCGACGGCGTGGTCGTTCGCCCAGTTGGTAATAGGCCTGGATCAGGTCCAGCGTCTCCTTGCGGGAAAAGACCTCTCCGCCGGCGCCCTCGCGCCGTTCCAACGCCTCCGTCAGGCCTTCGTAGAAATAGGAGACGGGACTCTCCAGCGCTTCGGCCAGTTCCCACAGGCGGGCCGCCGATACGCGATTGGCGCCGCATTCGTATTTCTGAATCTGCTGGAAACGGACGCCGATGCGGACGGCGACCTGCTGCTGCGTCAGGCCCAGCAGGCGACGCCGGCGACGCAGGCGTTTGCCCAGGTGAAGATCGATTTCGGCGGCCATGGCGTCGGCTCCTGATCCCGCTGTCCCGGCGTGGGACGGTTCGCGTTTCAGGACGCAACCCCCGTGCCGGATCGCCTGTGACGAGAATGGGGCGATCGCACGCAACCCCGAGGGCGGACGCGCATTTAGGATGCAGCTTGGCTTTTGAATGGAGGATACGAGCATGGGTTTGGGTCTTATCGGATGGTTGGTCATCGGCGTCGTCGCGGGTTGGCTCGCTGAAAAGGTCATGGGCCGCAATCACGGCCTGCTGACCAATCTGATCGTCGGCGTCGTCGGCGCGCTTCTGGGTGGCTTCATCGCCAACAATCTTCTGGGTACGCCGGTCGGCGGGTTCAACTTCGTGACCCTGATCGTCGCCTTCCTGGGATCGTGCCTGCTGCTGTTCCTGCTGGGCCTGATCAAGCGCCGCGCCTGAGGCCGACGCTTCGAACATCGGAAAGGGCGGCGCTTCGGCGCCGCCCTTTTTGTTGTCGGATCACGCGGTGAAGACCGCGCATGACAAAGGCGGCCGGGATGTCCCGGCCGCCCTTTTCATTCCAGCCCTGAATTAGTTGGGTTGGGTGGGAGGCGTCGTCGGCTCGGCAGGCTCGGTCGTCGGCTCCGTGGTGGGTTCCGTCGGCAGCGGCGGGGTCGGCGCGCTGGTCGGCGGGGTGGTCATGGACGGATCTGAAGCCGGGGGAGCGGCCGGATCGGTCGGTTCGGACGCGGCCGGAGCGCCGGCGATCGGAGCCGCGGCGTCGAATTCGGCCTTGGTGTAGGCCACAGCCACAGCCTCGCCGTCCTGACGGATGCCGGCCAGGGGCACGCCACGCAGTTGACCGTCCGCGCCTCGCACGGTCAGTTCCTGCTTGCCTTCGGCGTTCGTGCGCACACCTTCCAGCTTGCCGAGGTCGCCGTCAGGACCGCGAACCGTGGAGCCCGGCGTCAGCGACAGGCTGGGCTGGGCGGCCGGGGCCGTCGCCGGGGCCTGAGCCGGCTGAGTCTCTTGCGCCAGGGCCGGCGCGGCGGTCAGAACGGTCGCGGCGGCGCTGGCCAGAAAGAAGGTCTTGATCGTCATGGGATGTATCCCCGGTTACGCGGGCCCGACGCCCGCAGGATACAAACTCGCCGTGTTACGGATTGTTTCGTGCGCCCCGAAATGACCCCGGCCTCGCCCCAGTGCGACGATTCATGGTCTATGGTGCGGCGTTCCGCCGAATCAGCAGGTCCCGCTTGTCCCGACGCGCCGCGCAAATGCCTGGACTGGTCCGCCGCCTGGCCGGGCTGGTCTATGAACTGACGCCTCAGGTTTTCGCCATCCTGGCCTTCCTGGCCGGCGGCTTGATGTTGACCTCGGCGGTGACGCCCGATTTCGACGACCGCCTGCGTCGGCTGACGGGTGTGGTGTCGCCTGTCTTGATCGACCTGTCCCACTTCGTCGCCAGCATCGCGGCCTTCCTGCTGATCCTGCTGTCGGCGGGCCTGTGGCGCCGACGGCGCGGGGCCTATTGGGCGGCCCTGGCGGTGCTGATCCTGGGCGCGGTCTTCTCCGTTCTCAAGGGGCTGGACTGGGAGGAGGCGCGAGACCTGATGATCGTCGCCGCGCTGCTGGCGCCGTGCCGCAGCGCCTTCAATCGTCGTTCCCGGCTGAGCGAGCCGTTGCGGCCCAGCTGGCTGCTGCTGCTGATCGCCGTGGTGGGGGCCATGCTGTGGCTGGGCTTCTTCGCCTATCGCGACGTGACCTATACTGACGAACTGTGGTGGCGGTTTCTGACCGACCGTCAGGCCTCGGGGTTCCTGCGGGCCGGCCTGATGCTGGCCATACTGACGGTGGTCGTGGCCGGGCGATCGCTGCTGGGGTCGCCCGGCGCGCACAGCCACGGTCCCGCTAGCGCGGAGGATATTCGGCGCGCCCAGGCCGCCCTGGCCCAGGCCGACCGCGCCACGCCAGAGGCCTGGCTGGCCATGCTGGGCGACAAGGCCCTGCTGTTCAGCCCGTCGGGCCGCAGCTTTTTGGCCTATCGGGTGCGCGGGCGACGCTGGATCGCCATGGGCGAGCCGGCGGGATTGAGAAGCGAACGTCTGCCGCTGCTGTGGGCCTTCGCGGAAATGGCCGACAGCTATGGCGGGGCGGCGGTCTTCTATTCGGTCGGCGAGGACATACTGGGCGACCTCGCGACCATGGGCCTGGCGGTTCGCAAGGTGGGCGAAACGGCCGTCATCGACGCGCACAACTTCTCGACCGAGGGCAAGGGCAAGCAGAACCTGCGCACCGCCGTGAACAGGGCCGAGCGGGAAGGGGCTTCGTTCGAGGTGCTGCCGCCCGGCTCGGTCGGCCCCATCATTGACGAGCTGAGGGCCGTGTCGGATGCGTGGCTGGCGATGCACGAGGGGGCCGAAAAGGCGTTCTCCCTGGGACGGTTCGACCCCGATTATCTGGATCTGACGCCCCTGGCGGTGGTGCGCGAGGAGGGGCGGATCGTCGCCTTCGCCAATCTGCTGATCGCGCCGGACGAGGCGGCGGTGGACCTGATGCGCCACCGGCCCGACGCGCCGCACGGGGTGATGGACTATCTGTTCATCCGCTGCGCCCAGTGGGCCAAGGCCGAGGGGATCGCCCGATTCGACCTGGGCATGGCGCCGCTGGCGGGGCTGGAGGATCGGCGCCTGGCGCCGGTGTTCGCCCGCGTCGGCGCCCTGGTGTTCGAGGAGGGCGGGGCGCTATACGGCTTCCAGGGCCTGCGCAGCTACAAGGGCAAGTTCGGCCCCGAATGGCGGTCGCGCTTCATCGCCGCCCCGGTCTCGACCCCTTTGCCCTTGGCCCTGCTGGACGTGGCCCTGCTGACCAGCGGCGGCTGGCTGGGGATGCTGGGCCTGCGCAAGGGCTGATCGTTCAGGTCAGCAAGGCCTTCAACACGCCGTCCAGAACGGGGCGGCCCTTGGCGGTGGCGATCAGACGACCGGCCTGGACACGAAGAAAGCCGTCCACGATCAGTTCGGCCGCCCGCCCGGTCTCCGGAGACAGGCCGAGATCGGCCAGCAGGGCCGCCGGCGCGCCTTCGACGGTGCGCAGGCCCAGCAGCAGGCGCTCTTCGGCGGCGTCGGCCGGCGACAGGCGGTCCTGTTCGGCCCAGGGCGTTCCCGCCGAGACGCCTGCGATGTAGTCGTCGATCCGGCGATGGGCGACGGTGGCCGTGCGCACGCCGTCCAGGGTCAGGCGGCCATGCGCCCCCGGACCCAGGCCCAGATAGTCGCCGCCGCGCCAGACATGCAGATTGTGGGTCGAACGGGCGGCGACGCCTCGCGCATGGTTGGACACTTCATAGGCGTCGAAGCCGGCGCCGCTCAGCACCGCCTGGGTCGTTTCATAGAGGGCGGCGGCGCGATCCTCGTCGAGCGGGACCAGGCTTCCCCGCGCCAGGGCGCGACCGAAGGCGGTCGTAGATTCTATGGTCAATTGGTAGGGCGAGACGTGTTCGAACCCCATCGCCAGCGCCGCCTCCAGTTCGGCGCTCCAGGCCCGCGGCGTCTGGTCCGGGCGCGCGTAGATCAGGTCGATGGACAGGCGGTCGAAGGCGCGGCGGGCCAGGTCGACGGCGCGCAGGGCTTCGGCCGCCGAGTGATCGCGCCCCAGGAATCGCAGGGCCGCGTCGTCCAGGGCCTGCACCCCCATCGACAGACGGTTGACGCCGGCGCGCGCCAGGTCGGCGAACCGGCCCGCCTCGGCGTCGGTGGGGTTGGCCTCCAGCGTGATCTCGATCAGGTCCGTCGCCGGGGGAAAAAGGTCGCGCGCGGCGTCCAGAATGCGGGCCGCCGCCTGCGGCCGCATCAGCGACGGCGTGCCGCCGCCGAAGAAGACGGACGCCAGGCGGCGTGGCCCGGTCAGGGCGCGCTGGGCCGCCAGATCGGCCAGGATCGCCTCGACCAGCCGGTCCTGCTCGTCCGTCCGACCCCGATCGCGCACGACGTTGAAATCGCAATAGGGGCAGATGCGGGCGCAATAGGGCCAATGGACGTAGAGGCCGACGTCCGTCCCGGGGTCCAGCGGATCAGTCAATCAGGGCGGCCCGCAGCTTGGCGAAGGCGCGGGCGCGATGGCTGATCGCGTCCTTTTCGGCCGGCTCCATCTCGCCGAAGGTCTGGGTTCCGCCGTCGGGAATGAAGATGGGGTCGTAGCCGAAACCCCGGTCGCCGCGTGGCGGGAAGGTCAGTTCGCCCTCGACCACGCCCTCGACCACGACGCACGGGCCGTCGGGCCAGGCGACGGCCAGGGCCGAGGTGAACCAGGCGCGCCGGTCGGGATCGCCACGCTCTTCCAGCCGCGTCTCGACCTTGCGGATGGCCAGGGCGAAATCCTTGGCCGGGCCGGCCCAGCGTGCCGAGAAGACGCCCGGCGCGCCGTCCAGGGCCGTGATCGACAGGCCGGAATCGTCGGCCAGGGCCACCTCGCCCGACAGCTGGGCGGCATGGCGCGCCTTCAGCATGGCGTTGCCCGCGAAGGTGGTCTCGGTTTCCTCCGGCTCGGGCAGGTTCAGCTGACCCGCGGTTAGGATCTCGTAATCTTGGCCAAGCAGGGCGGCGATCTCGGGGACCTTTCCGGGATTGTGGGTGGCGGCGACGATCCGCATCCCCCTGATAAGCTTCAGATTCATTGGCGATCACATCCCTGAAACAGTCTATTGCCAAAGTTTAATATCGTTAAACGATATGTAACGTGATTTCACGCTTCGCACGGTCTATCTATTGATCATCAGGAACGGGGCCGCACCGTTCAGGACTTCCGGGAAAACGGAAACGATCATGCGGTCTAAAAACCAAACGGGCGATAATCGCCCAATCAAACAGACGGAGAAACACGATGCATACGATGAACACCTCGATGTGGCTGGACAAGGTCGGCGCCGCTTTTGTCAACACGGTCCTCATCGCCGCCCTGCCGACCGCCCTGGTCGCCATCCTGATCCAGGCCTTCTGAATCGTAACAGGTCAGCGCCTTTATCGATCACGAGAGCTTTGACGACCTTGAACAAGACCGCGATGTATAGAGCCGCGCGCGGGTTCGCCGGACCCCGCGTGGCCATCGCGCCCCCGCTCCCGGCCTGAGAGCCGACCCGCCATGCGCCTGCCGACGCCGCGAAATCCATTCAAGCGCAGGCCGGCGCGCGCGCCTCGCTGGATCGACGCCGTCGCCGCCCCTGTGCGGGCGCTGGGCCCCGGTTCCGTCTCCAGCGTGCTGAAGGTGGCGCTGGACGCCGCCTATGTTCTTCTGTGGCTGATCACCGGGCTTCTGCTTCTGTTGCTGATCGCCGCCATCTTCATTCCCCTGGACAACGTCAACATCACCGTCAGCGGTCAGTCGGGCGGACGCCAGCTGCCCCTGACGCGGCTGCTGCTGCTGTTCGGCCTGGGCGCCGCGACGGCCTATTTCGGCGGGTTCATGCTGATCCTGCGCAGCCTGCGTCGCATCTTCCGCACCCTGACCATGGGCGATCCGTTCCATCCCGCCAATGTCCGGCGCCTGCGCCAGATCGGCCTGACCCTGGCCGTCGTGACCGGCGGGGTCTGGCTGGCCCAAGGCTTCGTCGCCGCGCGCCTGGCGCCCGGGGTCATGGATCCGCAAGGGTTGGGCGAGCTGCTGACCCCCATCTTCTCCGTCCTGATCGTCTTCGTCCTGGCGGAGGTGTTCCGCGAGGGGGCGCGCCTGCGCCGCGAATCCGAACTGACGATCTGATCCGTTTCCAGTAGGGTTTTCCGCATGGCCATCCGCGTCCAGCTTGATCGCGTTCTCGTCGAACGGCGCATGTCGCTGACCGAACTCGCCGACCGGGTCGGGGTGACGGTGGCGAACCTGTCGATCCTGAAGACGGGCAAGGCGCGCGCGGTGCGGTTCTCGACCCTGGACGCCCTGTGCCGCGAACTGGAGTGCCAGCCCGGCGACCTGCTGGTCCACGAACCCGGCCCCGGCGACCTGATCGAGGACGACGCGGACGCATGAAACGAAAGGGCGCCGGACGCGACGACAACGGCCTGACGCCCGAGGACCGCCGCATCTGGGGGCGCGTCGCCGGCTCGGTCACGCCGCCGCGCCTGCGCAAGGCCGCCCGGATCGCGACCGAGGGGCCCGCGCTGTCCCTCGATTCGTCCGCGGCCTCGGTCGTGGCGGGCGCCAAGCCGATGGCGCGGCCGGCGAGCAAGCGCCTGTCGCCCGCGCCGGCCGCCCCGGCCAAGACCCTGCCCGGCCTGCCGCGCGCCCGCAAGGCGCCCGAGGACCTGGAGCCGCGCCGCAAGCAGAGGATCGCGCGCGAACGCGACCCGATCGAGGCGCGCATCGACCTGCACGGCTTCGGTCGGTTCGAGGCCGAGGATCAGCTGCGCGGCTTCCTGACCAGCTGTCAGGCGCGCGGGATGCGGGCGGTTCTGGTCATCACGGGGCAAGGCCGGCTGGGCGGCGGGGTCATCCGCGCCGCCTTCGCCGACTGGATGCAGGCCCCGGCGCTGCGCACCGTGGTGTCCGGCTATACGGTCGCGCACCAGCGACACGGCGGGAACGGCGCCTTCTACGTCACCCTGCGGCGTCGAACCTGAGGACAGGCCAAAGAGGAAGACGGGCCAAAGAAAAAGCCGGACCCGCGTGGCGAACCCGGCTTTTCGATGTCAGTCGGATGCGACCTTATTCCGCCAGGGCGCCGGCCAGAATGACGTCGATCTGCTTGGCCAGGTGATCGGACAGGGCCTGGGCGTCCCAGTTGTCGTAGGCCGCGCGGCGATAGTTCGACAGATAGGCGTCCCAGATGAGCTCGACCAGCAGCCGGATGTCCGCGTCCTTGCGCAGCTCGCCCTTGGCGACGGCGTCCTGCAGCAGGCCGCCGACGACCAGAAGCAGGTTCTTGGTCGCGGCGCGCGCGCGCATCTCGGCGGCCAGGGGCTGGAACCACGAGCGAGCCACGATGGCCCGGAACAGCGGCAGCTGGTCCAGCGACGACTGGTAGCCGGCGCCGAGCGCGCCGACCAGGCGGTTGCGCACCGGTTGGCCGACGGGCGCGCCGGCTTCGACGACTTCGGCCAGCCGCGTCATGTCCTCGGTCAGCACCGCCTCGAACAGCTCGGCCTTGTCCTGGAAGTTGGCGAAGACGGCGCCCGTCGACATGCCCGCGCCCTTGGCGATGTCGCGGATGGTCGCGGGCTCGTAGCCCCGCTCGGCGAACAGGGAACGGGCGGCGTCCAGAACCTTCTGGCGCGTGCGAATCTTGGCGGCCTGGCGACGGTTCAGGCGGGGTTCGGGGGAGGAGATCGCAATGGAATCGGTCATGAAAACAATATTTTACTTTACTTCAACTCTCGGAAGTCAGCGTTCCAGCATCGACCTGCAGGTGGACGGGTCGGCCGAGGGGAAGGCGGTCGATCTGATACGGTTGCCCCAGACGGAAGCGCAATACAGAGACGGAGCTTGCATCACGGAACCATGACGAAAATGGGTCCGGCGCAGGTTGAAGTCTCGCCCCCGCCTGTATCGACCAAGCTTAGCTTTCTCGATTCGAGACCTGGCGCGATCGCAGGGCGCGGGTCGGCCGGTCGCGGCGATCCAGCGGCGTGGCGGCCTGAAAGGTCTGGCGGAATTGATCGCGGCGTTCGTGGATGGAGGCCAGGACCAGCCCCATCGGCACGCCCAGGTCGACCAGGGTGTTTTCGGCCAGCTGCAGGCTGGCCTCGGTGGTTTCCGGCACGGCGTCGGTGACGCCCAGCTTGTACAGGCGCACGGCGTGCTGGTCGTCGCGGGCGCGGGCGATCAGGATCAGATCGTCGCGCAGGGACCGCGCCGTCGCCACCACCTCGTCCACCTTGGCGGGGGTATCCATGGTGACGACCAGGGCGCGGGTGGAAGCCACGCCGCAATGCTGCAGCATCTCGCGCCGACCGGCATCGCCGTAGAAGACGTCGAATCCGTCGCGGCGGCCGGCGGCGACGATGGCGGGGTCGGAATCCAGGGCGATGAAGGTCTGGTCGTGGGCCTTCAGCATTTCGCCGATCAGCCGGCCCACCCGGCCGAAGCCGACGATGATGACCGCGCCGTCGGCCGTCTCGACGGGGGCGGGCGCATCGGCCCCCGCGCTCGCCGGGGGCGCGGCGCGCCGCCCGATCCGCTGGCCCAGCAATGCCATCAGGGGGATGGAGAAGATGCTGAGGGTGGCGGACAGGGCGACGGTGGTCGTCAGCTGGGGCGAGGCGATCCCCTCCACCATGCCCGTGGCGAAGACGACGAAGGCGAACTCTCCCGCCGGCGCCAGGACCAGGGCCGTCTCGATCGCCGTGCGGGCGCCGAGCCCCCACAGCCGCGCCAGGCCGAAGATGACCACCGCCTTGGCCGCCGTGATCGCCAGGGCCAGGCCGATGATCCCGGCCGGGTCGGCGGCGACGGCGTCCAGATCCAGCCCCAGGCCCACGCCGACGAAGAAGACCCCCAGCAGCAGACCCTTGAAGGGTTCGATCGACACCTCGACCTGGCGCCGGAACTCGGTCTCGGCCAGAAGGACGCCGGCGACCAGGGCGCCGATGCTCATGGACAGGCCGCTGGCCTGGGCGGCCAGGCCTGCGCCGACCACCACCAGAAGACTGGCGGCCACGAACAATTCTCCGCCCTGATCGACCTTGCGCGCCCGGGCTGCCGACCGGAACATCGGCCGCAGCACCACGCGCCCCAGAAGGACCAGAAGGCCCAGGCCGATGGCGGCGGGAACCAGGGTCAGCAGCGAGCGTCCCAGCACCTGCGGGTCCAGCGTCCCGCCCTGCTGGGCCACGGCGGCCAGGACGCTGACGGTGATCAGGATCGGCGCGACAGAAAGGTCCTGCGCCAGAAGGACGGCGAAGGTCGACCGGCCGACCGCGCCCTTCAGCCGCCCCCGTTCGGCCAGCACCGGCATGACCACGGCGGTGGACGACAGGGCCAGGCCCATGCCCAGCACCGCCGCCCCGGCCAACGACTGGCCCGCCAGCATGAAGGCGCCCGACAGCACGACCGTGCAGGCCGCGACCTGCATCATGCCCAGGCCGAACACCAGCCGCCGCATGGCGCGAAGCCGTTCCCACGACAGCTCAAGCCCGATCATGAACAACAGGAAGGCGACGCCCAGTTCAGACAACTGGGCCAGCTGGGCGGGGTCGCGGATGGTGATCCAGGACAGCCAGGGCGCGGGGTCGGCGAACCGGCCCAGGCCGTCCGGCCCCAGGACGACGCCGGCGGCCAGGAAGCCCAGCACGGGGCTGATCTTCAACCGGTTGACCAGGGGCACGATCACCCCGGCCGCGGCCAGGAAGACCACCAGATCCTTGTAATCGCCGCCGCCGTGTCCGTGCATCCGCCCTCCGTCCCGCCATCAAACCCTGACGGCGCGCCCGTGACGAGACGCTGCGTGCGTTTCATGAACTTTTTTTAAGGCGACACCACCCCTGCCAGGGATAGGGTCCGCCCCGACCCGCCCGTCAGGGGCGGCTGCTAGGATATTGTGATGAAAAGACTGCTCATCGGCGCCGCCGTCGGCGCGCTTCTTCTGCCTTCCGCCGCCCTGGCCCAGGACGTCGATCACGACCACGCCTGCCTGGACGAGACCTGCACCATCGTCTCTCTGTTCTCGGGCGAGGAGACCGCCGCCGGCTGGCAGGGAACCGAGGCGCCCAAGTACGGGACCTGGGGCTTCGACATGGCCGGGCGCGACACGGCGGTGAAGCCGGGCGACGACTTCTTCCGCTTCGCCAACGGCAAGGCCGTGGACGCCCTGATCATTCCGTCGGACCGCACCAGCTACGGTTCCTTCGCCCTGCTGCGCGAACTGTCGGACAACCGGATGAAGGGGCTGATCACCGGCCTGGCCGCGCGCACGGACCTGGCGCCCGGTTCGGACGAGGCCAAGATCGCCGACGCCTATCGCTCCTACATCGACCAGGCCCGCGTCGATCAGCTGGACGCCCAGCCGTTGCAGCCGTATCTGGCCGCCATCCGCGCCGCCGACAGCCATGAGAAGATGGCTGTCTATATGGGCCAGACGGTCGGCCGTTTCGGCGGCTCCTTCTTCGGCACCGGCATCACCATCGACGCCAAACAGCCGACCCGTTACGTCGTCTCGACGGGTCAGTCGGGCCTGGGCCTGCCCAACCGCGACTACTATCTGGACGCCCGCTATGCGGACAAGAAGGAGAAGTATCAGGCCTATGTGGCCCGGATGCTGGGCATGATCGGCTGGGCCGACCCGGCCGAGACCGCCGCCCAGATCGTCGCCCTGGAAGAGAAGATCGCCGACGCCCACTGGAGCCCGGCCGAGAACCGCAACCGCGACAAGACCTACAACGAGTTCACCATTCGCCAACTGGCCGAACAGGCGCCGGGCTTCGACTGGCAGGCTTACTACGACGCGGCCAAGCTGGGCGGCGTGCCCCGGCTGATCGTGCGTCAGAACACGGCCATGCCGAAGATCGCGGCGATCTACGCCGAGACGCCGGTCGCGCTGTTGCAGGCGTGGGAGGCCTTCCACACCGCCGACGACATGGCGCCCTATCTGTCGCAGCGTTTCTCGGACGCCCAGTGGGAGTTCCGCGCCCGCGACCTGTCCGGCCAGCCCGAGCAGCGCAGCCGCGAGAAGCGCGCCATCTCCTTCGCCGAGGGTTCGCTGGGCGAGGCGACGGGCCGTCTGTACGTCGGCCAGTATTTCCCGGCCCAATCCAAGGCCAAGATGGAAGAACTGGTCGCCAACCTGCGCACCGCCCTGTCGCACCGGATCGAGAACCTGACCTGGATGGGGGCCGAGACCAAGGCCGCCGCCCAGGAGAAGCTGCGCAAATTCACCGTCAAGATCGGCTATCCCGACAAGTGGCGCGACTATTCCGGCCTCGACATCCGCGCCGACGATCTGGTCGGCAACGCCGAACGCCAGGGCCTGTTCGAATGGAACTACGATCTCGCCCGTCTGAACGAGCCGGTGGACAAGAGCGAGTGGGGCATGACGCCCCAGACGGTCAACGCCTACTACAACTCGGCCAATAACGAGATCGTCTTCCCGGCGGCCATCCTGCAGCCGCCCTTCTTCGATCCGGACGCGGATCCGGCCGTGAACTATGGCGGCATCGGCGGCGTGATCGGCCACGAAATCGGCCACGGCTTCGACGACCAGGGCTCCAAGTCCGACGGCGACGGGGTGCTGCGCAACTGGTGGACGGCCGAGGACAAGACCAAGTTCGACGCCCTGACCACGCGCCTGGGCGAGCAGTACGCCACCTATGAGCCGCTGCCCGGCTATCACATCAATCCGGGTCTGACGATGGGCGAGAACATCGGCGACGCCTCGGGCGTGGCCGTGGGTCTGGAAGCCTATCACCTGTCGCTGAACGGACGGCCCGCGCCTGTGCTGGACGGCACGACCGGCGACCAGCGCTTCTTCTACGGCTGGGCCCAGGTCTGGCAGTCGAAGTATCGCGACGAGGCGCTGAAGCAGCAGGTCGCCACCGATCCGCACTCGGCGGCGCAGTTCCGCGTCATCGGCCCGCTGCGCAACGTCGACGCCTGGTACGACGCCTTCGACGTCCAGCCGGGGACCAAATACTATCTCAAGCCCGACGACCGCGTCCGCATCTGGTAGGCGCCGCCTGTCGAAGGGGAACGAGGCCGGGGTTCGCCCCGGCCTTTTTTCATGGCGAAAACCTGGAGAGTTTCCAGAGATTCCACAGGCCGAGTTTTCGGGCTTCAGGCATAGAAAAGCCCGCTGCGGGGGATACGTCGCAGCGGGCTATCTTGCTCTTTAAAGAGCGGACGTTTCCTCCCCGAAACGCCTTCGAGTGCTGCGCGCTTGAGCAACGCTTGCCCTCGAGTGGGTTCATTTGGCCCAGACGGCGGGGGCGGGTCAACGGCCGGTTTCGCGACAATCGAACTTTCTTCGACTTATCGGTGATAACCCAACATCCGAAGACGATTTTATCGAAGCTTATTCGATAATGCCCTTGATGGCGGCGACCAGGCCCTCGCGGGCGATCTTCATCTGGCCCGGCCGTTCGGCCTTCCAGGCCTCGTTGTCGGTGATGGCGGCGGCGGCGGCGCGTCCGGCGTCCAGATCCTTGATCGTCACCTCGCCCGCCGCGATCTCGTCGCCGCCCAGGATCACGACGGCGGGGGCGCCGCGACGGTCGGCGTATTTCATCTGGGCCTTCATGCCCGCCCGGCCCAGATAGAGCTCGGCCGCGATGCCTGCGGCGCGCAGTTCGGCGACGGCGTTCAGATAGTGGCCCATGTCGTCCTCGGAGAAGACGATGACGACCACCGGGCCGCGCACCGCGTCCTCTGCGCCCCGTCCCGCCGCGCGCAGGGCCGAGGCCAGACGCGAGACGCCGAACGAGAAGCCGGTCGCCGGAACACTCTGCCCCGTGAACCGGGCGACCAGGTCGTCATAGCGGCCGCCGCCGCCGATGGAGCCGAAGCGGACCGGGCGGCCCTTGTCGTCGGTGGTGTCCAGCAGCAGTTCGGCCTCGAACACGGCGCCGGTGTAATATTCAAGTCCGCGCACGATGGTCGGATCGAACTTTACTGCTTCCTGACCGACCCGCATGGCGTTCAACGCCCGATCGATGGCGGCCAGTTCGTTCAACGCCGCCTGTCCCGCCACCCCCAGGTCGCCGGAACGGGCCACGGCCTCCAGCGTCTCGGCGCGCGTCAGGCCGGGCGTATTGGCCGAGGCCAAGAAGGCCTCGATGGCCCCCGTCACCTTCATCGGCAGCTGGGCGCCCTTGGTGTAGTCGCCGGATTCGTCCAGACGGCCTTCGCCCAGAAGCTGGACCACGCCGTCCCAGCCCAGACGGTCGAACTTGTCGATGGCGCGCAACGCCGTCAGACGCTGGCCCGCCTCGGTCACGCCGCCCGCGTCGAACAGGCCGTCAAACAGTTTGCGGTTCGAGACGCGGATCTGGGCCTGACCCGCATCCAGTCCCGCGCCGCGCAGACCCTCGCAGGCCATGGCGATGATCTCGGCGTCCGCCTCGGGCCGGTCGGAGCCGACCGTGTCAGCGTCACACTGCCAGAACTCGCGGAAACGGCCGGGGCCGGGCTTTTCGTTGCGCCAGACCGGACCATAGGCGTAGCGGCGGAACGGCTTGGGCAGGGTCTCCCACGTCTGGGCCGCGAACCGGGCCAGGGGCGCGGTGTGGTCATAGCGCAGAGCCATCCAGTCGCCCGGCTCTTCCGATCCGGCGTCGTCCTGAAGCGCGAAGACGCCTTCGTTCGGGCGGTCGGCGTCGGGCAGGAACTTGCCCAGGGCGTCGGCGTATTCGAAGGCCGGGGTCTCCAGCGGCTCGAAGCCCCAGCGCTCATAGACCTCGGACACCCGCGCCACGATGCGGCGTTCGGCGGTCAGGTCGCGCCCGCGCTTGTCGGCGAAACCGCGCGGATTGCGGGCGAGGGGGCGGATGGGGGCTTCGTCGGTCATGGCGCGCGCTTAAGCCAAGGGGCGCGACGGCGCAAATCATCCAGCGCCACCAATAGCGGCCGCATGGACTAAAGGCTTGGCAATATCTTGTTGTAGAAGGGAAAATCTGTAATCGGGCGGAACTGCGGCGGGCGGGCGCCGTTGATCTGTCATGACGCCCCACGCCTTGATCTTTTCTCGGACCTGCAACACCGCCGACCGGCGCACGATCCGGTGGTTCGAGTGCGAATTGATCGACGATAACGGCGCGCGACGCGTCCGAAGCCAGGCGTTCTTCTCAGTGGGCGAGGCCAAGTCCTGGGCCCTGGCGCAGGGCTATCCGGTCGATGACGCCGGCGTGCAAGAGGCGCAATGAACGACGTCGTTTCAGCGGACCTGCTGGACGTTAGCGCCTTCGATACGCCGCGCATCCTTCTGGCCGGGGCGGTCGATTACGACATGTACGACCGGTTTCGCGATCGGGTCGCGCAGGCCCCCGGACCGCGGCCTGGCGGTCAGTCGCCCAAGGTCTCCACCGTCAGATTGCCGTTGGTGTAGACGCAGATGTCGGCGGCGATCTTCATGGCCTTGCGGGCGATCTGTTCGGCGTCCAGCTGGGTCTCCTCGATCAGGGCGCGGGCGGCCGACAGGGCGTAGTGGCCGCCCGAGCCGACGGCGGCGACGCCGTGTTCCGGCTCCAGCACGTCGCCCACGCCGGTCACGGTGAAGATGGACGTCTTGTCCGCCACCAGAAGCATGGCTTCCAGGCGGCGGAGATAGCGGTCGGTGCGCCAGTCCTTGGCCAGGTCGACGCAGGCGCGCGCCAGCTGGTCTGGATATTGCTCCAGCTTGGCCTCCAGCCGTTCGATCAGGGTGAAGGCGTCGGCGGTGGCGCCGGCGAAGCCCGCCACGACCTTGCCGCCGGCCAGGGTGCGGACCTTGCGCGCCGCGCCCTTGACGATGGTCGGTCCCATGGAGACCTGGCCGTCGCCGGCGATCACGGTGCGGCCGTTCTTGCGCACCGCCAGGATGGTGGTGCCGTGCCAGTCGGGGAACGCGGAGGCGGTCGGATAAGGCTGGGTCATGGACGGCAGATGGGCCGCCCTGCGACGCCGATCAAGGCCGGGCGGTTTCGAGATAACCGCGTCATATTTTAACCCTAGTTTTCGCTTTAATGCGATAAACTCTCCCAAGTAAAGTCAATTAAAGGATAGAGAATTGCTCTATCGTGTGCTCCTCGTGAGCGAAACGGTCGGCGCGACCGGGCGAACGGCTGCCAGCGTAGCCGCCATCCTCGGCGTCGCCGAATACAACAACCGGCGCGACCACGTCGGCGCGGTGCTGCTGTTCCATGAGGGGCAGGCGGCGCAGATGCTGGAAGGCGCGCGCGTCGATCTGGATCGGTTGATCGAACGGCAGTCGCGTGACGGCCGTCACTCCGGCCTGCGCGTGGTGGACGATCGGCCCATCAGCCATCGCCGCGTCACCGAACCCATGCGTCTCAACCGGCTGTCCGCGGACGCGGCGGCCGAACGGCTGGCCGGACGGCGTCTGGACGAACTCTCCGCGCCCGAGTTGGAGAGCCTGTTGTGCTGCGACGAATTGCGGGCCTCGCGGGCGGCCTGAGCCGCATCTGCGCACTTCCTTAACCCAATAGCCTTACGCCTGCGCCTCCGGCTAGCGCCGTAGTAAAAGCGTAAGAGTATTCAATGAGTTTGTTCCGCATCGTCTACGTCAGCGACGCCATCGGCGTCGCCGCCGACAGTCTGCTGGCCCTGATCGACATCATCGGGGTCTCCGATCGGAACAATCGTCGGGATCACTTGACCGGAGTGATGATGCGCTGCGACGGCCGGTTCTTCCAGGCGATCGAAGGGCGCAGAGTGGACCTGGACCGGCTGATGGGTCGACTGCGCGCCGACCGGCGCCACGCCGACATGCGCATTCTCTCGGATCGTCGGATCACGGAACGGCTGTTTCCGGCCTGGGCCATGGCCCAGATCGACGCGCCGCCGGCGCTGAAGCGGCTTTTGGCCTGCGCGCCGGACGATCCGCAGATCGAGGCGCGGGTCGAACGGCTGCTGACCGACGCCAGCCGCGCCATGACCGCCGCTTGACGCTCGTCCGGGGCTCGCGCCCGCCTCGCCGGATCGCTAGATGACGGGCATGGCCTTCACCGAAGACGAAGTCGAACGTTACGCCCGCCATCTGGTCCTGTCCGAGGTCGGCGGCCCGGGTCAGCAGGCGTTGAAGCGGGCACGGGTCCTGATCGTCGGTGCGGGCGGGGTCGGCGCCCCGGCCGCCCTCTATCTGGCGGCGGCGGGGGTTGGAACCCTGGGTTTGATCGACCACGACGCCGTGGCCCTGTCCAATCTTCAGCGCCAGATACTGTTCGATACGGACGATGTGGGGCGGCCCAAGGTCGAGGCGGCGGCGACGCGGCTGGAGGGGCTCAATCCCCATGTCGCGGTCCAGACCTTCGCCGAGCGTCTGACGGCCGAAAACGCCGTCGCCCGCATCGAGGATTTCGACCTGGTGCTGGACGGGACCGACGATTTCGAGACGCGGTTTCTGGTCAATGCGGCCTGCGTGGCCGCCGGCCGGCCCCTGGTGTCGGGCGCCCTGGGCCGCTGGAGCGGCCAGGTCGCCGTGTTCGCGGGCCGGCCCTGCTATCGCTGCCTGGTGCCCCACATGCCGCCGGACGCCGAGACCTGCGCCCGGGTGGGGGTCGTCGGCGCTCTGGCGGGCGTGGTCGGGTCCATGGCGGCGCTGGAGGCGATCAAGGTGCTGACCGGCGCCGGTCAGCCGCTGACGGGGCGGCTTCTGCTCTATGACGGTCTTGCGGGAACCGCGCGCACCGTCAGGATCGCGCCCGATCCAGCCTGCCCGGTGTGCGCGGGCTGAGCCTTCAGGCGGCGGTGGCGAACCGCACGTCCGCCAGCGGCATGTCCGCCAGCGGCTCGGCGAAGCCCAGGCCGGGATTGCTGAGAACCGTCACCATCCGCTCTCCGCAGTAGAGATACAGGGTCTCGAAGCCTGGCCAGCGCTGCGCCACCTCGTCCAGCGCCTGGTTGGCCGCCGCGTCGGATGCGGCGTCCAGGACGCAGATGTCGCGCACCGGCACGCCGGGCAGATTGACGATGCAATAGTAGGAATCCAACGCACGCTTCCTCGAACAGGACGCCGAAAACGATGGGCGTCCCTGGCGGTTCCGCCTGTGAACGTTGTTTTCGACAGCCGTGCGAGGACCGGCTGACAGCCGTGTGAAATTCGCAGCCTACAGCATGGCCGGGATGACGCGGTCCGGCGGCCGGTGGCCGTTCTGGAAGGTCATGATGTTGGCGATGACGCGATCACCCATGTCCTGGCGCGCCTCCAGCGTCGCCGAACCCAGGTGGGGCAGAAGCACGACATTGGGATGGCCCAGAAGGCCGGGGTGGATGGCCGGCTCGTTCTCGAACACGTCCAGGCCGACGCCGTAGAGGGCGCGCGTGGCCACCGCCTGGGCCAGGGCCGCCTCGTCGATCAGTTCGCCGCGCGCGGTGTTGATCAGGATGGCGTGCGGCTGCAGCCGGGCCAGGCGGTCCGCCGACAGCAGGTGATGGGTGTCCTTGGTGGCCGGGCAGTTCAGCGAGACGACGTCCATCCGCGCCAGCATCTGATCCAGGTCGTCCCAATAGGTCGCGCCCAGCTCCTCCTCGACTAGGGCGGGGATGGGCTTGCGGTTGTGATAGTGGACCTGAAGGCCGAAGGCCTTGGCGCGGCGGGCCAGGGCCTGGCCGATCCGGCCCATGCCGACGATGCCCAGCCGCTTGCCCCACAGCTTGCGACCGCACATCCAGGTCGGGGTCCAGCCCTCGAACCGGCCCGCCTGCACCACTTCGGCCCCTTCGACGATGCGGCGGCTGACGGCGAGAATCAGGCTCATGGCCAGGTCTGCGGTGTCCTCGGTCAGGACGCCGGGGGTGTTGGTGACGATGATGCCGCGCGCCACGGCCGCCTCGACGTCGATATGATCGACGCCTGCGCCGAAGTTGGCGATCATCTTCAACTGGTCGCCCGCGCCGTTGATCAGGTCGGCGTCGATGACGTCGGTGATGGTGGGAGCCAGAACCTCGGCGCGCTGGACGGCGGCCTGGAGCGCGGCGCGGTCCATCGGCTGGTCCCTCAGATTCAGCTCGGCGTCGAAAAGCTCGCGCATCCGCGTTTCGACGGCGTCGGGCAGGCGTCTGGTTAATACGACCTTAAGCTTGGAGGCGGACATTGCGGGCCTTGGTTTGCGGGCGGCGATTTCACAGGATCGAAGCCCGCGCGACGGGTCGTTCCATCCAGTGTCTAGCAAAGCCGCCGCCATCTTCCAAAGCCTGCGACGCCGCATCGTCCTCGCCTGCGCCCTGACGGGGCTGGGCGTGGCGTTGAGCGCCGGCGCGACCATGCCGGACGGACGGCCGACGCCGACGGGGCTGGAGGTGCCGCGCTGGATTTCGCTGAAGTCCTCGCACGTCCGCGCGCGCCAGGGGCCGGGCCTGGACTATCCGATCCTGTGGGAATACCGCGCCGCCGGCCTGCCGGTGCAGGTGATCGCCGAGACGACCGAATGGCGCAAGATCTGCGATCCCGACGGGGCCGTGGCCTGGATTCACCGCACCGTGTCCTCGGGTCGCCGCTCGGTCTTCAACACCACGGCCGAGGAAATCCCGATCCGGGCCAATCGCTCCGAGACGGCGCCGATCCGGGCCCGCCTTTCACCGCGCGCCCTGGTGTCGCTGGACGAATGCGAGGAGGGCTGGTGCTGGGTGCGGGCGCGACGCCTGCACGGCTGGGTGTCTCAGCGGGCCGTGTTCGGGACGCAGGAACGCGCCCTGTGCAACGCCAATCGCCCGGCGGGGACGGGTCGCAACTAGGCCGCCGCTGTTGAGCGAAGCGGCGCGGTCGTGTAACCCGCGCGCAACGCCTTTAAGAAACGGAAGCGCCTTGACCCAGTCCCAATATCCTTCGTCCTTCGATCATGAGGCCCTCTTGGCCTCGGGCCGCGGCGAACTGTTCGGTCCCGGCAACGCCCAGCTGCCGGCCCCGCCGATGCTGATGTTCGACCGGATCGTCACGATCAACTCGGACGGCGGCGATCACGGAAAGGGCTATGTCGAGGCCGAACTGGACATCAATCCCGAGCTCTGGTTCTTCCAGTGCCACTTCATCGGCGATCCGGTCATGCCCGGCTGCCTGGGTCTGGACGCCATGTGGCAGCTGGTCGGCTTCTATCTGGGCTGGATCGGCGGACCGGGGCGTGGACGCGCCCTGGGCGTCGGCGAGGTCAAGTTCACCGGCCAGGTCACGCCCGACATCAAGAAGGTGGTCTATAAGATCCACCTGAAGCGCGTCATCAACCGCAAGCTGGTCATGGGCATCGCCGACGGCGTGCTGGAGGCCGACGGCGAGGTCATCTACACCTGCAACGACATGCGGGTGGGCCTGTTCGGCGCCAAGGATGAGGCGGCGGGCGGTTAACGCCCCTATATAACCGCGAACAAGGCGGACGGTCCTCGGACCCGGAAGCATCAAGAAGGAAACACCATGCGTCGTGTCGTCGTCACCGGCCTGGGCATCGTCTCTTCCATCGGTCATGGCGCCGAGGAAGTGACCCAGGCCCTGCGCGAAGCCCGTTCGGGCGTCGTCCATGCCCCTGACCACGCCAAATACGGCTTCCGCAGCCAGGTCTGGGCGCCGCCCAGGATCGGCGCGTGGGAGGAACTGGTCGACCGTCGCGCCGCCCGCTTCCTGGCCAACGGCACCGCCTGGGCGCACATCGCCTTTGAAGAAGCCCTGAAGTCGTCGGGCATGACGGCCGAGGAAATCCGCGACGACCGCATCGGCCTGATCGTCGGCGAAGGCGGTCCTTCGACCCAGGTGATCCTGCAGGCGGCGGCGACCACCATCGAGAAGGGTGCACCCAAGCGCATCGGCCCGTTCGCGGTGCCCAAGGCGATGGCGTCGGGCCCCTCGGCGGTGCTGTCGACCTGGTTCCAGATGCGCGGGATCAACTATTCGATCAGCTCGGCCTGCGCGACGTCGGCCCACTGCATCGGCGCCGGGGTCGAACAGATTCAGTGGGGCAAGCAGGACGTGGTCTTCGCCGGCGGCTGCGAGGACATCGACTGGTCCATGTCCAACATGTTCGACGCCATGGGCGCCATGTCTTCGGACTTCAACGACACGCCTTCGGTCGCCAGCCGGGCCTATGACGTCAATCGCGACGGCTTCGTCATCGCCGGCGGCGCGGGCATCGTGGTGCTGGAGGAATATGAGCGGGCCAAGGCGCGCGGCGCGACCATCCATGCCGAAGTCACCGGCTATGGCGCCAACGCCGACGGCTATGACATGGTCGCCCCCTCGGGCGAAGGCGCCCAGCGCTGCATGAAGATCGCGCTGGAACAGGCGGGCAATCCCCGGATCGACTATCTGAACCCGCACGGCACCTCGACCCCCGTGGGCGACGCCAAGGAGATGGAGGCCGTGCGCGCCGTCTTCGGCGACCAGATGCCGATGATCTCCTCGACCAAGTCGCTGACGGGCCACTCGCTCGGCGCGGCGGGGGCGCAGGAAGCCATCTATTGCCTGTTGATGATGCAGAACGGCTTTGCGGCCGAAAGCGCCCATATCGAGACCCTCGATCCGGCGTTCGAGGGCATGCCCATCCTGCGCCAGCGCCACGACGGCGAACTGACCCACGTCATGTCCAACAGCTTCGGCTTCGGCGGCACCAACGGCACGCTGATCCTGTCGAAGGTCTGATTACGCCTCGCTCCCGCTCCGTCATCCTCGGGCTTGACTCGAGGACTGGCGCGGTCGGGCTGTGCGCCTGGATATCGCGCATTGCGGCGGACCATCCGATCCTCGGGTCAAGCCCGAGGATGACGGGAGGGGGACTGGCTGGGGCGGCGTTTTATTGCGCGCGATAGCCATGCCATGCCGCTATTTCGTGAATTCTTTCGCGACGACCGGTTTACACGACCGATTCTCGCCCTTAGAGAGCGTCGCCGTGTCCATTCTCATGACCAAAGCGATTACCACGAAAACCACCGGCTTCGGCGGGGCGGTTTCGGGTGTGCGCAAGGTCTAGCGACGAACCCCGATCCCAAACCCCGCCGATGCGCGGGGCGGTCGATCCGGCCGAACCCCGCGCCTCCCGCCTTCCCAGGAGACGCCTTCCATGACCTTTTCCCCGTCCAATCCGCCCCATGTGGGCATCGTCGGCGCCACCGGCCTCGTGGGCGAGATGATGCGCAATCTGTTGGCCGAGCGGAATTTCCCGCTGGCCTCGCTGCGCCTGTTCGCCTCGGCCCGGTCGGCGGGCAAGACCATCCGCTTCGGCGATGTCGATGTGGTGGTCGAGGATGCGGCGACGGCCGACTACGCCGGGCTGGACATCGTCTTCTTCTCGGCGGGCGGCGAGACCTCGCGCGCCCTGGCCCCCAAGGTGGCGGCGGCCGGCGCCGTGGTCATCGACAATTCCTCGGCCTTCCGCAGCGACCCAGAGGCGCCGCTGGTCGTCGCCGAGGTGAACCCCCACGCCCTGGCGAACCGGCCCAAGGGCATCATCGCCAACCCCAACTGCACCACCATGGCCGCCATGCCGGTGCTGAAGCCCCTGCATGAGGCGGCGGGTCTGAAGCGTCTGACCGTCTCGACCTATCAGGCCGTGTCGGGCGGCGGGGTCGAGGGCATCCGTGTGCTGGAGACCCAGTCGCGCGCCTCGGTCGATCAGGGCGCGGCCTTGGCCCGCGACGGCGGCGCGGTCGATTTCGGCGCGCCCGAAAAGTGGGTCGTGCCGATCGCCAACAATGTGGTGGCCCTGAACTACAACCTGTCGGAAGACGGCTACACCGACGAAGAGCTGAAGCTGCGCGACGAAAGCCGCAAGATTTTGGAAATCCCCGGCCTGCCGGTGTCCGGCACCTGCGTCCGCGTGCCCGTCTATTCGGGCCATTCCCTGTCGATCAACGCCGAGTTCGAACGTCCGATCTCGGTCGAGGCGGCGCTGGAGATTCTGGGTCAGGCGCCGGGCGTGGTCGTGACCGACGTGCCGAACCCGCTGGACGCCACGGGCAAGGACCCGGTCTTCGTCGGCCGCGTGCGGCCCGATCCGACCGTCGCACACGGCCTGGCCCTGTTCGTCTCCAACGACAATCTGCGCAAGGGCGCGGCCCTGAACGCGGTCCAGATCGCCGAGGTTCTGGTCCAGCAGAACGGCTGATCGCCGAAACATCGTCATTCTGGGCGTCCGAAGGGCGAACCCGGAATGACGATTGGGATCAGTCGTAGCGCACGCCGCTGAGATAGAGCCCTGCCGAGGGGGCGACGGGGCCGCACCGGGCGCGGTCCTTGGCCTCCAACGCCGCCTTGACGTCATGGGCGGTCCAGCGGCCCAGACCCACCTCGACCAGCGTTCCGGCCATCGACCGGACCTGACGGTGCAGGAAGCTGCGCGCCTGGAACACCAGATGCACCTCTTCGCCGAAGCGGCTGACGCGCGCCACGTCCAGCGACTTGACCGGCGATTTCGCCTGGCACCCCATGTCGCGGAAGGTGGTGAAGTCGTGATGGCCGACCAGCACCTGGGCCGCGTGATGCATCGCCTCGGCGTCCAGCGTCTTCTTGACGTGCCAGACCCGGTCACGCTCCAGCACCGGCTGGGGGCGGCGATTCAGGATGCGGTAGAGATAGCCCCGCCCGGTCGCCGAGAACCGCGCGTGCCAGTCGGGATCGGGGGCGTATTCGGCCGACAGGACGCAGACATCCTGTTTGACCAGGTGGGCGTTGATGGCGTTCAGGACCGTTGAAACCGGCCAGTCGCGCGCCAGATCGGCATGGATGACCTGGGCCGTTGCATGGACGCCGGTGTCGGTGCGGCCCGCCGCCGCGATGCGGATGCGTTCGCCCGTAAAGGCGGCGATGGCGTCCTCGACCACGCCCTGGACCGTCGGCTGGCCGTCCTGAGCCTGAAACCCGTTGTAGGCCGTGCCGTCGTATTCGAGCGTCAACTTGTAGCGCGGCATCAGCCGAGCAAGGTCCCGGCGGGCAGGGCAAAGCCGCGCAGCATCTCTTCGGCCGATTGCGCCGCCTTGCCCTCGCGCTGGACGCGGATCAGGCGGACGGCCCTGGTCCCGCAGGCCACGGTCAGGCCGTCGTCCAGCACCGCGCCGGGCTCACCCGAACCGTCGGCCAAGGCCGACAGCAGGGCCTTGATCCTCACGGGGCCCGCCTCTGACGGAGCTTCGAACCAGGCGCCGGGGAAGGGCGACAGGCCGCGGATATGGGCGTCGACTTCGGCCGCCGGGCGGGTCCAGTCGATCCGGGCCTCGGCCGGGGTGATCTTCCTGGCGTAGGTCGGCTCGCCCACCTGCTCCGAAGGGGTGACGCCGCCACGCTCGATGGCCGCCAGGGCGCGGGGCCACAGGGCGGCGCCGACATGGGCCATGCGTTCGGACAGGCTGGCCGCCGTGTCGTCGGGGCGGATGTCCATCAGTTCGCTGAGCAGGATGGGCCCTTCGTCCAGCCCCTCGCCCATCTGCATGATCTGGACGCCGGTCTGGGCGTCGCCAGCCATGATGGCGCGCTGGATCGGCGCCGCCCCCCGCCAGCGCGGCAGCAGCGACCCATGCAGGTTCAGACAGCCCAGACGCGGCGCCTCAAGCACCGCAGCTTTCAAAATCTGGCCATAGGCGACCACGCAGGCCGCATCCAGATCAAGGCTCTGGAAGGTGTCGATTGCGTCCGGCGCCTTCATCGACTCGGGCGTGAAGACGGGCAGGCCCATGGTTTCGGCGAAGGCGTGGACCGGCGACGGCGTCAGCTTCTGCCCCCGGCCCCTGGGGCGCGGCGGCTGCGAATAGACGGCGACGATCTCGTGGCCCGAGGCGATAAGCTCGGCCAGAGACGGCACGGCGAAGTCGGGAGTTCCCATGAAGGCAAGGCGCATGGGCAGGCCTTTAGAGCATGATCGTTTCGGACGGAACCGCAATGCGGTTCAGGCCGGAGCGTGAATCATGCTCTCGAAGAAAGGCGGTCTAGGCCGCCTACTGCCAGCGGGTGAAGACGCCGCCGCCCTCGTCCCATTCGCCGCCCGCGTCCAGGGCGTCGTCGAAGTCGAGCAGACGGTCCAGAAGCAGGCCCGCCACCACGCCGATCAGGGCGACGCCGGCCAAGGTGGCCACGCCCGCGACGCCGACCTTCTGGCTGCGCGTCAGGCGACGGCGGCCTTGGGTGTCGATGACGACGGACTGGTTTCGGCGCGGAGCGTTGCGGCGCATCAGGCGGCGATCCTTTCGCGGGCGACCTTCTTGACCTTGCTGACGGCGCGCTCGCGCTTGAGCCGCGACAGGTGGTCGATGAAGAGGACGCCGTTCAGATGGTCCATCTCGTGCTGGATGCAGACGGCGTAGAGACCCTCGGCCTCCTCTTCGATCTGCACGCCTTCGCGGTTCAGATAGCGGATGCGGACGCGGGCGGGGCGTTCCACCTTGTCGAAATATTCGGGGATCGACAGGCAGCCTTCCTCGTAGGTGTAGAGATCGTCCGAGGTCCACAGGATTTCGGGGTTGGCGAAGAAGCGCGGGTTCTTGCGCGCCTCGGCGTTCTCGGCCGCCTCTTCCTCGGTCTCGCAGATCACGCCGTCCTTGTCGCCCAGGTCCATGACGATGACCCGGTCCAGGGCGCCGATCTGCACGGCGGCCAGACCGATGCCGGGCGCGGCGTACATGGTCTCCAGCATGTCATCCATCAGGGCGCGAACGGCGTCGTCCACGGCCGCGACGGGCTTGGAGACCTGTTTCAGCACCGCCAGGTCGGCGGCGTTGTCGATGGTGAGGATGCGACGGATGGCCATGGCCCGCAGGTAAGCCCGCCTCGGCCCAAGGTCAAGATTTCCGACCTTACGGGTCGGGTTTGTCGCGCCGCTTCAGTCCCGGCCGGGCAGGGGACGGGGTTTGCGGTCCTGGTCGATGGCGACATAGGTGAAGACGCCTTGGGTCACGCGGACAGAGGTGCTGGCGGGATGCGTCCGGGCGCGCTTCCACGCCTCGACATGGACGCGGATGGAGGTGCGGCCCGAACTGACCACATGGGCGTACAGGCTGACCTCGTCGCCGACCGCGACCGGCTGGTGGAAGACCATGCCGTCCAGGGCCACGGTGGCGCAACGGCCGTGGGCCAGCTCGAACGCCGGGGTCGCGCCGGCCAGGTCCATCTGCGCCAGCAGCCAGCCGCCGAAGATGTCGCCTTCGGGGTTGGTGTCGGCGGGCATGGCGATGATGCGGCCGACGGGCTGGGTCTGGGGCGGGGTTTCGGCGGGGGCGGACATGATCGGCTCTGGCGGCGTTCGGAGAGACCGGCCTTCTAGTCCGAACCGCCCCGCTTGTCGCGCGTCCGCTTGGTCTTCGGGGTGTCAGCGGGCGTCAGGCTCAATCGGCTGTCGCGGATGGCCTGGGCGTCGCGCAACGCCCGCCAGGCCCCGCCCAGCTCCATGGCGATCAGCAGATGGTCGCGCGTCAACGGGCCGTGGCGGGCGGCGCGCAAAGTCGCAATCTCGTTCAGCAGTCGGGCGGCGTTGCGGACGTCCTCGCGCGTCTCGCGCAGGCCCAGATCCTGCAGCCGGGCGAAGCGCCAGCCCTCCTCGGGCGGATGATCGAGGGTCAGCTTGAAGCGTTCCTCGGGCGACAGGCGCGCGGCGATGAAGACCCACAGGCCGTCCTCGGGATCGCGGCGATAGTGGCCCAGTTCCGTCGGCAGGCCGGCGGCGGCGTAGATCGACAGCGCCCCCTGCTCGATCTCGTCCAGAGCCTGATCGACCGCGTCGGCCTCGATCGGTTGAGCCTCGAAATCCGCAAAGGGATCGGCGAGATCTGTCTGAGGCGCCGCCGCGCGCCCGCGTCCGAACAGGCCGGACAATCGGGACAGGCGGCGCGCCACAGAGGTCAGTTGACGTTCAGCGCGCTCGTCACCGACACGTCATAGACGACGCGCGTCACGCTCTGCACGAACTCGAAGAATTTGCGCGCTTCCGCCGCGCCGGCCAGGGGTACATAGATCACGTCCTCGGGCATCACCTCCATGTTTGTGGCGGCGAAGACGCTGGCGGCGTCGTTGAAGTTCAGCTCATAGACCACGGGCACGCCGCGCGGGGTGGCCGGCTGGGTAATGCCCAGGGCCTGGGCCACCTCCGGCCGTTCGAAGCGGAAGACCATGACGCGCCGGGCGTTGGCTGTATTGGTGTTCAGGCCGCCGACCTTGGACATGGCGCCGGTCAGGGTCATCGGCCCGGCGGGCATGTCGCCCTGGGTCACGGCGTTCAGGGCGCCGAAGGTGGAAAAGCGGCGCGGCTTGTACTGGACGTTGATCACGTCGCCGCGCTGCAGCCGCACGTTTTCGGCGAACTGGGTCGTCACGGCCGACAGCGGCGCGGTATAGGTCCGGCCGTCGCGCTGGATGCTGATGGTCAGGTCGTCGACCGAACGGGCCGAGCCGCCGGCGGCGGCGATCACGTCCAGGATGCGGTCGCGGTTGACGCCGACCGGCACGCGGCCGGGTTGACGCACGTCGCCCAGGACGTTGACGCTGTTGGAGACGTTGCCGGCGATGGCGACCATCACCTGCGGATTGGCGACCTTGCCGACCAGGGCGCGGCGAATGGCGGCGGCGGCCTGTGTCGAGGTCAGGCCCTGGACGCGAATCTGGCCCGCGAAGGGCACCGAGACCGACCCGCTGCGGTCCACCACGGCGCCGGGCAGGGCCTGGGAACCGCCCTCGATGCTGGTCGCGCGGCTGGAGGCGCTTCCGCCGCCGCCGAACAGGGAGCCGGAGGGATCGTAGATGGAGATGGCCAGGGTGTCGCCTTCGCCGATGATGTCGACGGGCTGTTCGCTGGAGGCCGAGGCGAGGGTGCCGAAGAACTGGGGCGGGACCTGTTTGATCCGCTCGGTCACTTCGAACGTCAACGGCACCAGGGCGTAGCTGCCCATCGCCTGGGGCGTCGTGGCGCCCGCGTTGATGGAAGCGCCGGAGGGCCCGTCGCGGGGCAGGGTGGAGCAGCCGCCGAGGATGGCGACGATCGCGAGAGGCAGGATGGTGCGCGTCATGAAGCCGGATAGCCCTTGTTCGCGTGTTGATTACAAGCCTTTGTCGCCGCTCGCCAGAGGCGAAACGGGCGCCAGCCCGATGGCGCGCGCGACCGTGTCGAAATGCGCCTCCCACGACGGAGCGGCATAGACGGCGGGTTCCGGCGCGGGCGAAAGCGCAGCACGCTCGACCGCAGCCAGCCAGCCCAGGCCGTCCAGAGGGTCGATCAGTTCGGCGTCCGGCGTCAGTTCGCGGTGGGGCGGAATGTCCGAGGCGATCAGGGACAGGCCCATGGCGCAGGCCTCCACGGCCGGCAGGTCGAACCCCTCCACCGACGACGGCGCCAGGACGGCGCGGGCGCCGCGCATCAGGGCGGCCAGGGTCGTGTCGGACAGGTTCGACGCCTGATGAACCACGCCCCGCAGATTGGGCGACCGCTGCAGGTGGTCCAGCACCGCCTCATTCTCCCAGCCATAGCGGCCGACCAGAACCAGGGACGGCGTGCGGTCGCCCATCCGCTCTTCCAGCCGACGCCACATCGTCAGCAGCAGGGCCAGGTTCTTGCGCGCCTCAATGGTGCCGACGTGAACGAAATAGGGCCGCGCCGCCTGGATCGCCTCGCCTGCCGCAAAGGCCGGCTCCAGCCCCAGGTGCGCCACATGGATAGGCGGCTGGGGCAGGTTTTCGCGCACAGCGAAGGCCCGGAGTTCGTCGCCGGTATAGGCCGAGTTGACGATCACGCGGCTGGCGTGGCGCAGGGTGTTGGAGACGCGGGCATGGTGTTTGGCGCCGTCGCCGGGTCGACAGAACTCGGGGTGGGTCACGGGAATCAGGTCGTGGATCAGCACGACCCGTTCGATCCCGGCCGCCTCCAGATCCTGCAGCGCCGACGGATCCTGAAGCGTGGTATGGCCGACGGTCAGATAGAGGTCCGCCGCCGGCAGGGGCGCTGAATGGCGCGAGCGGAAGAACTGCTTGAACACCCGCGTCCTGTCGGCGGGTTGATCGGCGACAGGCGTGGGCGGGGCGCCGATCACCGAGGCGGCGGGACGGCTCGGCGCCGTAAGGGCGGCCAGCAGTCGGGTCTCGTGTTGGGCGTCGCCGGTCGCGCCGTCGCCGTTCCAGCGGGCGCGAAGGTCGAGAACGAAGCGGCGGAACCAGGCCTTGTCGACCTGCACCAGCCGATTTTTCCTGCCCCGAACCGGCAGGACCAGCACGTCGGGCCGGGCCAGCAGCCATTCGGCATAGGCCAGACAGACCCGATCCACGCCGGTGGGCGAGGACCGGTCGGCCCGGCTCATAAGCCGGCTGGCGTCGTACAGAATTCTCATGGTCAGAAGCGTCTTCGGGGCGTCAGGCGACGTAGCCGGCCTGCATCAACTCGGCGATGTGGACGATGGCGGTGGGCCGGCCGTCCTCGACCACGAACAGGTTGGAAATCTTGTTGGCGGTCAAGAGATCGACGACGTCGCTCATACGCGCGTCGGGATCCACGGTGATCGGATTGGCCCCCATGATGTCGGCGGCCTTCAGGCTGGTGACATCGCGCTGAAAGGCGCGGCGCAGGTCGCCGTCGGTGACGATGCCCGCCAGGGTTCCGTCGGGATTCAGCACGGCGACCGCCCCCTTGCGGCCCTGGGTGATGGCCGAGACCACCTCGCTGAAGCTGGCGTCCAACGGCACATTGGCGGGGGCGGCGGCGTTGTCGCCCATCCATTCGCGCACGCTTTGCAGGCTCATGCCCAGGGCGCCGCCCGGATGATGCAGGCCGAAGTCCAGGGCGGTGAAGCCGCGCCGGTCCATCAGCACCATGGCCAGGGCGTCGCCCAGCGCCAGGGTCATCAGGGTCGAGGTCGTCGGCGCCAGGCCGTTAGGACAGGCCTCCGCCACCTTGGGCATGGTCAGGCAGACGGCGGCGTTGCGGCCCAGAAAGCTGGTCGGACGCTGGGTGATGGCGATGACCGGAATGCCGTTGCGCTGGCAGAACAGCAGCGGATCGCGCAGTTCGCGGCTCTCGCCCGAGTTGGACAGGGCCAGAACCGTCACGTCCGGCCGCAGCATGCCCAGATCGCCGTGGCTCATTTCCGCCGGATGGACGAAGAAGGCGTTGGTGCCGGTGGACGCCAGGGTCGCGGCGATCTTGCCGCCGATGTGGCCGGACTTGCCCATGCCGGTGACGACCACATAGCCGGGCCGGCTCATGATGACGTCCACCGCGCGCGCCAGGGCGCCGTCCACGGTCCGCTCCAGGGCCTCCAGCGCCTCGATGTTGAGCCGGATCACCGACCGGGCGCGGTCGGTCATGGCGGCGATCTCGTCCGGCGAGGAATGCAGGGTTTCAGTCATTCTTTACATGCCCGTTGCCGGGTTCTCCTTGGTTCGAGGCGCGCGATCCGCCTCAGCCTTCGACCGCGCGCGACGCTTCCTTTCAGACGCCTTTGTCGCTTTTGCGTCAACCTTTGCCGCTCTGGCGCGTTAGTCGGCCCGGGGAAGTCGAAGAAAGCCAAGAGTTCCATGACGTCTCACGCCGGAGCCGCCGATCTCATCTTGCCGCCGCCGCCCGTGCGCGCCGAAGGCGTCGCCCTGTTCCTGGACATGGACGGCGTGCTGGCGCCGTTGGCGGCGACGCCCGACGCCGTGGGTCCGGTGGCGCGCCGGACGGCCGCGCTGAAGGCCGTGGCCGGGAAGATGGGCGGGCGGGTCGCCATCGTCAGTGGACGGACCATTGCCGAGATCGACCGGATCGCCGACCACGCCCTGATGTCCGCCTCGGGCGTGCATGGGCTGGAGCGGCGGCTGAAGAACGGCTCGATCCGCCGCAAGACCGCCGACCTCGGCGTGGCGCGGGCCTTGAAAGCGTTCCAGCTGTTCGCCGCCGACCGGCCCGGCATGATCGTCGAGGACAAGGGCGTCTCGGCGGGCCTGCACTATCGCCAGGCGCCGGATCAGGCCAAGGCGGCCGAAGACCTGGCTCACCGCCTCCAGGCCGAGACGGGCCTGACGCTGCAGCCGGGCCATATGGTGCTGGAGCTCAAGACGCCCGGCGCCGACAAGGGCACGGCAGTGACCGCCTTCATGCAGGAACCGCCGTTCAGGGATGCGGTCCCGGTCATGCTGGGGGACGATCTGACCGACGAATACGGATTCGAGGCGGCGGCGGCCCTGGGCGGCTACGGCGTGCTGGTCGGACCTCAGCGGCCGACGGCGGCGCGGTATCGGCTGGACGACGTGGACGCCGTCCTGACCTGGCTGGAAGCGGTGGCGGAGGCCTGATCCATGACCCCCAATCTTGATCTCTTTCCCATCGGCAACTGCGCCGTCAGCGCCCTGATCGACCGCCAGGGGCGGTTCGTCTGGGCCTGCGCTCCGCGCGTGGACGGCGACCCGGTCTTTTCCGCCCTGATGGACGGTGAAGCGCCCGACCACGGATTCTGGGCCATAGAGCTGGAGGGACTGTCGCACGTCTCGCAGTCCTACATTCGCAACACCCCCGTGCTGCGCACCGTCCTGACCGACGAAGACGGGGCGTCGGTCGAGATCATCGACTTGGCGCCCCGCCATCCGAAACATTCGCGCACCTATCGGCCCCTGGCTTTCGGACGGATCGTGCGGCCGCTGGAAGGCACGCCGCGCATCCGCGTGCGGCTGCGACCCTCCACCGACTGGGGGGCGGGGCCCGCGCCGCACACCTCGGGCTCGAACCACATCCGCTACATCTGTCCGGACGTGGTGTTTCGACTGACGACCGACTGCCCGGTGTCTCACGTTCTGGAGGAGCGCGTGTTCCGGCTGGAGCAGCCGCACGCCTTCTTCTTCGGACCGGACGAGGGCTACGACCAGGATGTCGGGCCGGGCGTCGAGGCGGCGCTGAACCGCACCGTCGCCTATTGGCAGGACTGGGTGCGCAAACTCTATCTGCCGCTGGACTATCAGGAGGCGGTGATCCGCGCGGCCATCACCCTGAAACTGTGCGTCTACGAGGAAACCGGCGCCATCGTGGCGGCCATGACCACCTCGGTGCCCGAGTTCAAGGAGAGCGGTCGGAACTGGGACTATCGCTACTGCTGGATCCGCGACGCCTATTACACGGTGCGGGCGCTGAACCGTCTGGGCGCGGTCGATATTCTGGAGAACTATCTGGGCTATCTGCGCAACCTGGTCGATGATTCCGCCGGCGGCCATGTTCAGCCTGTCTATGGCGTCGGCCTGGAGCCGGGCATCGGCGAAAGCATCGTCGATACGGTCGCGGGCTATCGCGGGATGAAGCCGGTCAGGATCGGCAATCAGGCGCACGAGCATCTGCAACATGACGTGTATGGACAGATCGTGCTGCCGCTGGTTCAGGCCTTCTATGACCAGCGGCTGTTGCGCCCCGGAACCATCGCCGACTTCCACGCCCTGGAGAAGGTCGGCGAGCGCGCTTACGCCTTGCACGATCAGCCCGACGCCGGCCTGTGGGAGTTCCGCACCATCGCGCGGGTCCACACCTATTCTTCGGTCATGTGCTGGGCGGCGTGCGATCGGCTGGCCAAGGCGGCGGACCATCTGGGCCTGCATGCGCGCGCCGAGGTCTGGCGCGAACGAGCGACCGAAATCCGCGACCGGGTCGAAAAGGAAGCCTATCTGCCCGACGAGGGCCGCTTCGCCGCCAGCTTCGGCAACCGGGAACTGGACGCCTCTCTGCTGCAACTGACAGACCTGGGCTTTCTGGACGCCCACGATCCGCGCCAGGTCGCCACCTTCGACGCCATCGAGCGCGACCTGAAGAAGGGCGCCTATCTGTTCCGCTATGTCGAGCCGGACGATTTCGGAGAGCCGGAGACCGCGTTCAACTTCTGCACCTTCTGGTTCATCGAGGCCCTGCACCAGAACGGCCGGGTCGAGGAGGCGCGGGCCATCTTCGACGAGATGTTGAGCCGCCGCACCCGCGCAGGCCTGCTCAGCGAGGACATCTCCATCGAGGACGGAGAGCTGTGGGGCAACTATCCGCAGACCTATTCCCTGGTCGGCATCATCAATTGCGCCGTGCTGTTGAGCCGTTCCTGGACCGACGTGCGTTAAGTCCTCGACCGCCTGTTTCGTCCCCGGGGCTGGGGACGCCGCCTGAAGTGAATTCATGTCGCGCCTGATCGTCGTCTCCAACCGTGTCTCCGCCCCCGCCGACCCCGCCGCAGGATCGGCGGGCGGCCTGGCCATGGCCCTGTCGGCGGCGCTCAGAAAATACGACGGCCTGTGGTTCGGCTGGTCCGGGGAAACGGTCGATCACTTCACCGGCGAGATGAAGCTGGAGGACCGCGCGGGCGTCACGGTCGGCCTGGTCGACCTGGAGGCCCAGGACGTCGACGAATACTACAACGGCTACGCCAACAAGACGCTCTGGCCCCTGTTCCACCACCGGATCGACCTGGCCCAGTACGAGCGCAGTTATGGTGAAGGCTACGAGCGGGTGAACCGACGGTTCGCCGAGGTTCTGGCGCCCCGCATCCAGCCGGACGACGTGATCTGGATCCACGACTATCACATGATCCCCATGGCGCGGGACCTGCGCCGCCTGGGGGTCAGGAACCGGATCGGCTTCTTCCTGCACACGCCCTGGCCGACGCGCCAGCTGCTTGTGACGCTGCCCCACCATCGGCGGCTGGTCGAATCCATGTTCGACTTCGACCTGATCGGTTTCCATACTCAGGAATGGAGCGATCTGTTCACGGACTATGTGGTGACGGAGGCGCGGGGCGAACTGGACGGCGACGGTGGGCTGGAGTGTTTCGGACGTCGCGTCCAGACCGGCGTCTTCCCGATCGGCATCGATGTGGACGGCTTTCTGGCGGCGCGGAATTCGGCGCTGGGAGAGCGCACCTATGACCGGATGGCGGCCTCTGCGGCGTTCCGCAAGATGATCGTCGGCGTGGACCGGCTGGACTATTCCAAGGGGCTGGAAGAGCGACTCCTGGGTTATGAGCAGTTCCTGCACGACAATCCGTCCATGCGCGGCGAGGTCTTTCTGCTGCAGGTCACGCCCATCTCGCGAGACGACGTCGACAGCTATCAGGACATTCGGGCGCGGCTCGACGCCCTGGCCGGGCGGGTCAACGGCGCCTTCGCCGACATGGACTGGCAGCCGATCCGCTATCTGAACCGCACCTATCGCCGGGACCAGCTGGCGGGCATCTATCGGGCGGCCAAGGTGGGGCTGGTGACGCCGTTGCGCGACGGCATGAATCTGGTCGCCAAGGAATATGTGGCGGCTCAAGATCCCGAAGATCCCGGCGTCCTGATCCTGTCGCGCTTCGCCGGGGCGGCCGAACAGATGGGCGAGGCGCTGTTGGTCAATCCCTACAGCCGCGAGGAACTGTCCGAGGCCATCCACAAGGCCCTGACCATGCCCCTGTCCGAGCGGATCCGGAAATGGGAGGCCCTGATGCAGGTGGTGCGCGACACCGACGTCTCGATCTGGCGCGACGCCTTCGTCACCTCCTTGGTCGGCGCCCCGACCCCCGCCGCCGACGATCAGCGGGCCGGCGCGGCCTGAGACACGTCGAAGGCCAACAGCAGGGTGCGTTGGACGGGGTTGAAGTTGTCGTCCGACAGGATGTAGAGGCGCACGCCCCCCGCCCGGGCCTGGGCGGCGATCCCTTCGAAATTGTCGGTGGTTCCGGGCAGTTTCAACTCGATCAACACCGGTCCCAGAGTTCCATCGGGCGCCATGCGACGGATGCGTCCGCGCGCATCGAACGGCGGGCGGAAGCGGCGCTCGACCACGAACCAGCCGTCGCCCGACGGGTCGCGGTCCATGCCGGTGATGCGGTATTCGCTGTCGGGAACAGGCGTGCTCGGGGGCGCCGTGACGACGACGCAGCGCGCCGGCGAACAGTCCCAGACGCCGCCGGCCTCGCCCGCCACGCGCCAGCCGTCGGGGGCGACGGCGATCCCCTCCATGCCGTCGTTCTCGGCGAAGGGAAAGTCCGGGATGCGCAGCGGTCGCGGCGCGGTCAGGGCGGACAGAGGGCCATAGTTCCAAAGCCGGTGACGGCGCTCGAAGCTGATCAGCAGATCGCCCTGCGGCGTCAAAATCAGACCCTCGGCGTCGCCGTCCGCCTTATCGACGATGGGCGCACCGTCGGGCAGGGTGAGGCGCCGTGCGCGGATGTGATCCAGCCCGACCAGGCGGCCGCGCCGATCCAGCCGCAGATCCGCCTGGACCAGGTCGCCGACATCGGACACGGCGACCAGTCCGTCGCCCCGGGTCAGTTTCAGGTCCGACAGACTGTGCAGCGGGGATGTCGGCGCCGCCACGATCTCCACGCCGCCCGCGAAGGCGACGCCGGGCGCCAGGACTGCGCCGCCGGGCAAGCCCAGGCCCACCGCCTTCAACTGCGCCTCGACCGGCGTCCAGTTTTCGGCCGGGCGTGGATAGGGCTGGGGCGGACCAAGCGTGGTCGCGCAAGCCGTCAACGACAGGGCCGCCCAGACGGCGGCGAGACGCGACAGACGGGTCATGCGGCGCGGGCTTGTCTGGCGTTCCGACGCCCGCCGCGCGCCGCTCCGGCGGGTTCGGTCTCAAACAGTTCGGCCAGCTTCTCGGTCATGGCCCCGGCCAGCTGCTCCACATCCACGATGGTCAGGGCGCGTCGATACCAGCGGGTCACGTCATGGCCGATGCCGATGGCCAGAAGCTCGACCGGCGACCGGTCTTCGATCTCGGCGATGACCTGACGCAGGTGCTTGTCCAGATACAGGGCGGCGTTGGCCGACTGGGTCGAATCGTCGACCGGCGATCCGTCGGAAATGACCATCAGGATACGGCGCTGCTCGGTGCGGGCCAGCAGACGGCCGTGCGCCCATTGCAGGGCCTCGCCGTCGATATTCTCCTTCAGCAGACCCTCGCGCATCATCAGACCCAGGTTCTTCTTGGCTCGGCGCCAGGGCGCGTCGGCGGCCTTGTAGATGATGTGGCGCAGATCGTTCAGGCGGCCCGGATTGGCGGGCTTGCCGGCGCTGATCCAGGCTTCACGGCTCTGGCCGCCCTTCCAGGCGCGGGTGGTGAAGCCCAGGATTTCGACCTTGACGCCGCACCGCTCCAGCGTCCGCGCCAGAATGTCGGCGCAGACCGCCGCCACCATGATCGGCCGCCCGCGCATGGAGCCTGAGTTGTCCAGCAACAGGGTCACGACCGTGTCGCGGAACGGGCTCTCGCTCTCGGCCTTGAACGACAAGGGGGCGGTGACGTCGGTGACGATCCGCGTCAGCCGGGCGGTGTCCAGCGTTCCCTCTTCCAGATCGAACATCCAGGATCGGCTTTGCTGGGCCAGCAGGCGGCGTTGCAGCTTGTTGGCCAGGCGCGAGACGACGCTGGACAGCACCGCCAACTGCCCGTCCAGAAGCCCGCGCAACCGATCCAGCTCCATCGGGTCGCACAGATCGGCGGCGTCCACCACCTCGTCATAGGCGGTGGTGAAGATCCGGTAGGCGTCCACGGCGCGGCCGTCGTCGGGCGTCTGCTGGCGATTGGGCTGGTCGCCCTCCTGCAGTTCCGGCCCTTCGTCGGAGGCTTCGCCGTTCGGGTCGGCGGGGGCGCCTTCGGGGCGGCTTTCGCGTTCGTCCTCGGCGGACTGGTCGTCGGCGTCGCCCTCCATGGACTGACCGCCTTCGCCGCCGTCCTGTTCCTCCTCGTCGTCCTGATCGTCGTCGGCGTTCGGGTCCTGGGGATCGGGTTCGTCCTGGCCCGGATCGTCGGAACCGTCGTCGCCCTCGGCGTCGCCGGGATCCAGGTCCAGGGCCCGCAGCACCTCGCGCAGCTTCAGGGCGAAGTCGGCCTGATCGCCCGCGGCCTGGGCCAGGGCGTCCAGCTTGGCGCCGGCGCGGGCCTCGATGCCGGCCCGCACCAGGTCCAGCATGGCGCGGGCGCCGTCCGGCGTCGGCCGGTCGGTCAGGCGCTCACGCACCAGAAGGGCCACGGCCTCGGCGACGGGCACCCGCTCGGGCTCGTTGATCCTCAGGGCGCCGGTGCGTTCCAGCCGCGTCAGAAGCGCGGCGTCCAGATTGCCGCGTACCCCGGCCAGGAACTGGGAGCCGACGGCCTCGACCCGCGCCTGTTCGGCGGCCTCGAACACCTCGGCGGCCTTGGCGTCGGCGGGGCGCAGGCGGCCGTCCAGCGCCGGGTCGTGATTGGCCAGGCGCAGGGCCAGCCGGTCGGCCTGGCCGCGCAGGGATGCGCTCTCGGGACCGGACGGATCGCGCGGCGGATGGGGCAGGGTCAGGACGCCGTTCGCCAGCCGCGGCCCGTCCGAACCGAACTGGACGTCCAGCTCCGGCTGTTCGGCCAGGGCGCGGGCGGCGTGGCCCAGCGCGCGCTTGAAGGATTCGGCAGGGGTGTCCGGGGCGGCCATGCCCCTCAGTTAGTCCCTTCGCGCCTGCGGGAAAAGCGTCCTCAGGCCGCTTTTCGGATGGGCATGGCGCGGCCGTAGGTCAGCGAGCGCCAGACCCATTCCGCCGGCCCCATCCGGAAGCGCGACAGCCACAACGGCGACCAGACCAGCTGCAGCGCCCAGATCAGCAGGACGATGATCCAAAGCGCCGGCCGATCCACCTGACCCATCAGCCCCAGGCCGCGCCCGCCGTAGAACAGGCTGGTCATGATCAGCGACTGGGCCAGATAGTTGGTCAGGGCCATCCGACCCGCCGCCGCCAGCGGCGACAGCCAACGGGCCGCCCCCGCCTTCCACGCCAGGATCAGCACCGAGGCGTAGCCCAGGGCGATCAGGGGATTCAGCAGCCCCTCGACCCCCGCCGACCACAGGGCGCCGGCGTGGGCCACGTCGTCCCGCCAGGCCAGGGCCGCGACCACCGCCAGGGCCGCCGCCCCGATTCCGATCACTAGGGCGTAGAGGCGCACGGACCGCGCGCCTTGCAGGAAACCGGTCTTCAACAGGCCCAGGCCGATCATCATCAGCCCGACGGTCGGCACGACGAAGACGAACAGGCTGGGAACCTGAAGATCGAACCAGCCCCTCAGGTTCTGGCGATAGGCCCCGGCCAGGGATCCGGCGGCGTCGGCCATGTCGGCCCGCACCTGGGCGATCTGGCTGGCCGAGGGGGTGAACTGGGCCGCCGCCTCGGCCTGGACCCGCAGCGGCGCGAACTGAAGCGCCAGGGCTCCGCCGATCTGACTGAGCGAAAACAGGACGAACAGGATCAGGCCGACGGTGAAAAGGGTCTTTGGCCGCCAGGACCGGGCGAACATCACGAACAGCCCCGACCAGGCGTAGAGCAGCAGAACGTCGCCCCACCAGATCGCCAGACCATGGATCAGGGCGAACGGAACCAGCCAGCCCAGCCGCCGCCTCAACCGTCGGCCGCGTTCCGGATCGCCACGCTCTCCGCCGACCAGGAACAGCGACGCCCCGAACAGCATGGAGAACAGGCTGATGAATTTCTGATGGAAGAAGGCGTCGACGATCCATAGCGACAGGGCCGAGGCGCCGCTGTCGGCGAAGGGCCACAGGGCTGGGGAGCCATAGGCCGAAAGGGTCGCGGCGAACCCGCCCGCATTGACCGCCAGAATGCCCAGCACCGCCAATCCGCGGATCAGGTCCAGCGTCTGGATGCGGTCGGCGGCCGCGATGGGCGAGGCCTGGGCGGAAAGGGCGGTCGACGACGTCCGATGCAGTTCCATCCCGACGGCCCCCCGACCGTGCGCCCCGTCAGCGTTTGGGCATCAGGCCCAGCCGGTCCTTGACAACCGGCCGCGCCTCGAAGGCGATATAGGCGGCGCACAACCCGGCCCACAGGGCGTAGCTGACCCCCACCACTATGGCGATGGGCAAGCCGCCGACGCCGAAGATCAGCAGGGTCGTTTCCGTCGCGCCAAGGGCGGCCATGACGCCGCCGGCCTCGAACCAGCCCAGGATCGACATCCCCAGCGCCAGGATCACCTGCAGCACCGCCGCGCCCAGGCCGCCGAACAGCATGAACCGCCACACCACGCCCAGTCGCGTGCTGGGCCGTCCGTCGCGGGCGCGCTCGCCCCGGATGCGCCACAGGATCAGCGGCGCCGCGATCAGGCCCAGGGCCAGGACCGTCAGGCGCCAGTCCAGGTCGCGTCCCGGCTCCAGCGCCTGGGGCGGCCACAAGGGCAGGGTCAGGATCAGCGGCGGCCAGGCCGCGCCGGCCAGGGACGCCAGAACCAGCGGCAGGGTTCCGGCCCGCGCGTGGATGGTCGTCTGGCCCGGCAGGTCGCCGTAGCTTTCGATCGGTTTCATCGCGTGGGCGCCTTCATCGCGTGGGCGCCGGGGTTTCGCCGGAATAGTCGTAGAAGCCGCGCCCGCTCTTGCGGCCCAGCCATCCGGCCTCGACATATTTCACCAGCAGCGGGCAGGGACGGTATTTGCTGTCGGCCAGGCCGTCGTACAGCACGTTCATGATGGCCAGGACGACGTCCAGCCCCATGAAGTCCGCCAGTTCCAGTGGCCCCATCGGATGGTTGGCCCCCAGGCGCAGGGCCTTGTCGATGGAGGCGACGTTGCCGACGCCCTCGTACAGGGCGAAGATCGCCTCGTTCATCATCGGCACCAGGATGCGGTTGACGATGAAGGCGGGGAAGTCCTCGGCGTCCGTGGTGGTCTTGCCCAGGCTCTCGGCGAAGACCACGGCGGCGGAATGGGTCTCGGCCGAGGTGGCGATGCCGCGAATGATCTCCACCAGCTTCATCACCGGCGCCGGCTTCATGAAATGCAGACCGATGAACCGGTCGGGCCGGTCCGTCGCGGAGGCCAGGCGCGTGATCGAGATGGACGAGGTGTTGGACGCCAGCAGGGCGTGGGGCTTCAGGAAAGGCGTGATCTCGGCGAAGACGGCCTTCTTGACCCCTTCGTCCTCCAGCGTGGCCTCGATCACCAGATCGGCGTCGCGCACCGCCTCGGCCAGGCTGTCGGCGATCTGGATGCGGGCCAGGGCGGCGTCGGCCTCTTGTCGATCGACCAGATTGCGCTCGACATGACGCGCCAGACTGGTCGCGACCTCGCCCAGGGCCAGGGTGGCCCGGCCGGTCGCCACATCGTACAATCGGACCGTATAGCCGCCCAGCGCCACGATGTGGGCGATGCCAGCGCCCATCTGTCCGGCGCCCAGGACGGCGACTGTGGTGATCGTGTTCATGAACCGTGGTCGAATGTGGTCGGGGCGGGCACCTTAGGAAGGTCCGGGCGCGGCGCAAGAGCGGATTGGCCTCGCGCCGTCAGATTCCGCCCGCCGTGTGGCGGCCGGGCGCCGCGCATCCCGCCTCAGCCCAGCGTGCTCATCAGGATCGGGGCGGCCGAGCGCATGAACAGGATGTTCACGAACTGCAGCAGCAGGATCACCACGATGGGCGACACGTCGATGCCGCCCAGGCTGGGGATGATGCGGCGGAACGGCTCCAGCAGCGGCCGGGTGATCTGATCCAGGAAACTGCCGACCGAATAGACGAACCGGTTACGGTAGTTGACGACGTCGAACGCCACCAGCCAGCTCAGGATCGCCTGGGCGATGATGAACCAGACCATCAGGTTGATGATGTTGCTGACCAGCCAGACGATGGCGTAGCCCATGAGGCGTCTCCTTGAACCGAACACGGCTTCTAGACCGACCGGGCCGGTCCGGACAATCTTTGCGACGCGCCTGCGCCGATTGCGCGCACAAAGCCCGTTGACACCGCGCCCGCCCGCCTTCTATGTCCCGCCCTCGCCTGGGGCCCGATCCAGACTGGAAACGGGGCCGTAGCTCAGTTGGTAGAGCGCGTCGTTCGCAATGACGAGGTCAGGGGTTCGACTCCCCTCGGCTCCACCAAATCCTTGCTCCACAAGGGTTTGGACGGAAACAGGCGATAAATCTGACACCACGCTGTGTCACACGGCTCGGAAGAGACCGTCGAAAAAGCGTTCCCCTACAGTCGGTTCAGGCTCCCGAACCTGTAGCACCACATCGGCGCACACACCGTCCAAACGGCCCCTTCGACCGTCTCCACGGTCACCTGATGCTCGTCGTCGGCAATCGTCTGGTCTGATCGTCCGGGGATCGACCTACTACCTTCGACTTCGTGTCCCTCGCTCATTGGCCGGGATCATCGGCAAGACCCACGTCGTGAAGTCCCTTGGCACCGGCTATCGAGCGGACGCCATTCGTGAGGCCCGGATCGTTGCAGCGGCGTTTGAGCAGGAGTGGCGAGACATTGAGGTTCACGGCGTTCAGCCTATCATTGCCATTCCGTCCGAGCGACCGAAGCTCGCGCCGCCGCCTTCGGCGTCGCCAGCGGACAAGACGCTTCGCCAAGCGTTCGAACTGTTCCGATCCGACCCCGGAAAGCAGCGAACTCGAAAGACAGACCTGCACTATCTCAACCTCATCGAGTTGACGGTCGGCCTCTGGGGTGAAAACCGCACGATCCGATCAATCGACCGCGAAGCGTCACGCGAGCTTCTCGATGTGCTCCTCTGGCTGCCGTCAAACGCTGAGAAGAAATTCCCGAAGCTCTCGCCACTCGCCGCTTCGAGAATGGCGAAGGAGAAGGGGCTGACGGGACGGCTCTCGGCCGCCTCGGTCAACGGCTACATGTGCAAGTTCAGGGCGGTGATGAACTTCTGCCAGAACGAGGGCTGGATTGAACGGAACCCAGCCAAGGGCCTTCAGGTCATCGACCGGGTGAGACGGCGGGATAAACGCCTACCGTTCAGCGACGAGCAACTACGTCTCATATTCGACGCCCCGATCTATCGGGGCTGCGTTGACGACTGGGCGGGATACTCCACACCAGGCTATGCGCGTCCGCGTCGCGGGCGTTTCTGGGTTCCTCTCATCGCCTTGTTCTCGGGCATGCGAATGAACGAGATTTGCCAGCTACACGTCTCCGACATCCATCGACTGGACGGCGTGGACTGCTTCTTCGTAACGGAAGGCCCATCCGACAGCGACAACGGCAAACGCCTCAAGACGGCGGCCAGCGAGCGGTTCATCCCTGTCCATCCGACACTGATCGACATCGGGTTCATGACCTTCGTCGCGGAGCGGAGGTCGATTGGAGCCGTGCGCTTGTTCTCCGAACTCCAGGCATCAAGCACGGGCTACTACAGCGATCCCTTCTCGAAGTGGTTTCGACGTTTTCTTCAACGGGCCGGAGCCGACCGGCCTAAGACTTGCTTCCACTCCTTTCGGCACTGCTATCGAGATGCGCTGCGGGAAGCCCGCATCGAACACGAAGTCGCGCTCGCCTTGGGCGGCTGGTCATCGGGCAACGGAAACGAGGGCGGCGAAACGGCCGCCGCCTACGGCCGAGGCTATCGAGCCCAAACTCTTTATGAGGCCATGGGGCAAATCGCCTATCCCGACCTGAATCTCTCGCACCTCATTCAGCCGAAGTGACACTGCCCTTGGGGTCCACTCACGCTTGACTCCCGAGGCGACTCTATAATTGACACCTGTCAGTCGCGTGCAATTCATGCTTGTCTCGTTCGCTGTAGCGCAATATGTTCGCTGTTTGTTCTCATGAGGCCATCTTGGGCGATCTTCTTGAAAGAGCTAATTCGAAGCTCGGCGTGTCGCCGATGGAAGAACTTGGAGCCTATGAAGCCCTCTGGGAGGAAGACGGGACGAGCTTCAAGTCGGTGGCGGACATCGTTCGGAAAGACCCGAACGTTCGTCCATCAGACATTGTGCCGATTTCGAAATCTAAGGATGCGCTGCATCGGGTCATGGACAGGTTCAGAACGGCGGGCGTGGGCCGCTTTGGCATCCGCTTGAACGGCACCGCCGACTATCCCGTCAGATTGAGGGATGCCGCTCACCCGCTTGAGTTCCTGTATTACCAAGGCTGGTGGGATTTGGTTGAAACCCCGTCAGTCGCAGTGGTGGGAACGCGGTCGCCGAGCGAGGAAGGGGTTCGTCGTGCGAGGAAGCTGGTCAAAGAGTTGGTGAAGCACGGCTACACAGTTGCTTCGGGGCTGGCGGAAGGAATTGACTCGGTCGCCCACGAAACGGCGTTGGCGGAGGGAGGTGAAACCTTCGCTGTTATCGGAACACCTATCTCCGAGGCTTATCGAAAAAGAACGCAGCCCTTCAAAAGCTGATGTCCGAAGAGCATCTCGTGATCTCGCAGGTGCCTGTCCTTCGATATGCCCGCCAGAATCCCCGTTTCAATCGGTTCTTCTTCCCAGAGAGGAACGTCACGATGTCTGCCTTGACGATGGCGACGGTCATCGTTGAAGCCGGTGAAACCTCCGGCACCTTGATCCAGGCTCGTGCCGCTCTTCATCAGGGACGGGATGTCTTCATCCTGGAGAGCAATTTCCATCGGCCCGAGTTGACTTGGCCCCATAAATTCTTGGAGCGTGGCGCGAAGCGGGTCAGGGATTTTGATGAAATTCGGATGAGGCTCGATGCCCTTGCTACTGAAAGTGGACGACCTGATCCGGCCGGATCACAGCTACTTACTGCCCACTGACGACTGCTACTTCTTCGGCGAGTATAAGCCTCGCCAAGGGTTCGAGGCCGGGTGGGGTAACGACATCGTTTCGAACCTCAAAAAGTCCCCGCTGAAAAAGGGACGGGCAGAGTATCGATACAAAGAGCGGGCTATCGCACAGGCGGCAACCACCTACCGCGATGCGATACCTGCTGCGTGGCTTTCCACCGTTACAGTCGTGCCGGTGCCTCCTTCGAAAAGCCGCGACCACCCGGAATACGATGACCGTGTGGAGCAGATTGCGCGAGCTTTCGCACCCGATGTTCGTCTTTTGATCTACCAAGACGGCGATAGGGAATGCGCTCACTTATCGGATGTGCGCCCACGCCCTGAAGATCACATCGCCCGATACCGCATCGACGAGTCACTTATCGAGCCAGGGCCAACCCAACTGATCGTAGTCGATGATGTTCTTACTACAGGAGCGTCTTATGTGGCCATGCGGACAGTGTTAGGCCGTCGCTTCCCTCAGGCCACCATCGGGGGCATCTTCCTTACGCGGCGCGTTCCCGACACTCCAGATTTCACCGCTTTCTTCGAGAACCTCAACTTGTGAGAGGTGTCCGCTTCTCGAAAAGATTTGGAGGTCGTGGCCTTGAGACGGCATCAAATCGTTATCAGCCAAACATTGGTAGATAGGCTCGACCGAGAGCACCGTTAGGTAACCAAGCTCTTCCGGAAGATTGTTTTTGACCAAGCTCTGGGTGATTAGTCCAAGAGCAAAGTTCCATTCCGACATTACGACACCGCCGCTAAAACCGCCTCGGGCAGTCACGGATAGAATGAAGTGAACATGCGTCCCTCCAATGAGGTCAACTACCGCGTTCACCTCGCCGCGAACGGCAAGCAATAAGGGACGGCTGGCCAGCGGAACCGGTGGGTAGCCCATCACCAGAACGTCGTTCAAGGCGAACTGTTCGTCGCTGATCCAGTCATCCAAATGGCCCCCGAGAGGGATCACGGGCAAGTCTGCCAGTTCATCTATTTTAAAGACGGCCACATCGATGCGCGGGTCGTGATGGTATCCAGCGGATACGGGCCAAGAGAACGGTTCGGACAATCGCAGCCAAGTTGCCGGGGGCATGCTCGTCGTGTCCAACTCCACTCGGGACGACTGCATTTGTTCCACGACGTGTCGCGCAGTCACAAAGATACCTTCACCAACGTGGAAGGCCGTCCCCACACCTTCATCGCCATTCTTATCGATCGAAAACACGGGCACGACAGCCTGGGCATACTCGCGAAACAAGCCTTTCAAGCTTGAGGGCTTTTCGTGAGACGTCATGGGGCAGTCCTCGATCTGGATGGCTTTGATAACGAGCGAGGGACACGAAGTCGAAGGTAGTAGGTCGATCCCCGGACGATCAGACCAGACGATTGCCGACGACGAGCATCAGGTGACCGTGGAGACGGTCGAAGGGGCCGTTTGGACGGTGTGTGCGCCGATGTGGTGCTACAGGTTCGGGAGCCTGAACCGACTGTAGGGGAACGCTTTTTCGACGGTCTCTTCCGAGCCGTGTGACACAGCGTGGTGTCAGATTTATCGCCTGTTTCCGTCCAAACCCTTGTGGAGCAAGGATTTGGAGCCGAGGGGAAATTGGGTGGTGCTACAGGCTCATTTTCACGGCTGCCGTGATTTTGGGCCTCAAGGTCTCCTGACGGTTCGTCCTGACCGTGCTGGACCGTTGGGTCGATGTCGTCAGTCATTCTGGTCTCCAGGTCCCTCAGGACGTCTCAGTCTTAGGCCGCCACAGTGGCAGGGACGGCTTCCTCGACCGTGTGCATGGACCGTTTGACCCGCTGGACCGTGGCCGTGCTGAACCCGGTAGCCTTCGCGATCACCCGGATGGACTGACCCTGGAGGATACGCTTCCGAACAGGATCGAGGTCGATGGGGGCGATGGAGGGACGTCCAAGGCGGACGCCTTTGGACCGAGCCCGATCCAGACCTGCATTGACTCTGGCCCTGACGAGTTCGCGTTCGATTCTGAAAAGACTGACAGTAGGCCGAAGAGCATTCTGCCTGAGGGCGTCGAGGTATCGACGGCTTGTTGGTGCAGATAGAGATCGCAACCCCGCGCCTGAATCCGAGAGGAAGGCCACCAGATCGGGCAAGGAGCGTCCCAGACGATCTACAGCGAAAGCTGCGACCATATTGATTTCTCGACGATGGACGGCCTTTAGAAGGGCATCGTAGCCAGGACGCTGGTCCCGCCCTTTCGCGCCACTGATCCCGGCATCTTCAAAGACCTGGACGATGGTCCAGCCGGATCGTTCGGCGACCTCCTGGAGGATGCGGAACTGGTTCTCGGTCGTCTGCTGGTCCGTTGAGACCCTGAGATATATTCCGCACCGCTTCACGGCCTCAGACTCTCACAGTTCGGGGAGGCGTCAAGGAAAACGAGCTTTAGTGATCTGGTGAAGTCCCGTTAAGTTGGCGTCGGAGGGACAACATGACCGACGCCAAGAAAGAACAGGAAGAGCATCTCCGCCGTTTGGGGTTACGGCCAGGACCTGACGCGCGGCCACGCTGCGTGCACTGCGGCCTTCACTTCAACATCGCCTCAGCTTCGGCGGGCGAGTTTGGTCTCTGTGACGATTGCCTTCACAAGGACTGAGAAAGATGGAGCAGCAGCCCCCTCAAGGTGACAACCGCTACCGAACCCATCGCTCGGTGCACTGCTACGTCGCCGAGGTCTACATGGGTAGCCAGTCAGGCACTTGGTATCTGAACGAGTCCGCTCAGCGGGTCATCCATCGCTTCCCTGATGGGTCAGAACGGGTTGTCTACAAGAACCGCTTCTATCGGCTTCAATCCCGTGAACGACTTCTGGAGATCGCGTCTCGGCAACTTCGGAACGACGGCACCATCATGATCGGAGGAAGCCCATCATGTGCATCGACGAAGATCAGTCGTTCCAGCCATATCCGTTCATCGACATCACCAGCGAAGAGGACCGCCGTCTCTACGAAGCGAGCCTGACCGTGCCGTGACGAAACCACATGGTTCTCATCACGGATTTCGGGCTGTCGGCGTCTTGGAATGACGGGCTCGAACTGCGCGCCGTGCAGACCGGATTTTGTCACGCTGCCAATAGCGTCGATAGCGTCGGAATCTGTCCTCGCGTGCTTGCCGGACGCGGGCCTACGGCCCGGTCAGAAACCCTTTCATGTCGTGCACCCGTCGAGGAAGCCCACAAAAGCCGAAGGACGTCTTCGCGTCGGCGGCACATGCGCGCCTGCGCGCGGGGGCGACGACAAGCGAACAGGTCGGCGAGGTGACGAGCCGGACTGCCATCATGATCCCGATCAGGCTCCAGCCTCGCCGACATCAACGAGGCGTCCGCCCTTCGGCCGTCCACCTGCCGCCAGGACCCGCACGACCTCGATCCTCGCCTTCGGCTCCGGGTCTCGGCCTACCGGCCCCTTGCGGCGATCTCTCGATCTCTGGTCACCGATCTCGTGGTCGTCGGCGTCGTCGCCGGTCCGGCCCAAGGCTCCGGCCAAATCCAGAAAACCTGTCCCTACCTCTTCCTAAGAGAACGCAGGGACAGGTTTCCCATCCTGTGGCACAGGGTGGGGACGGCGGTCCGGGGGGCTGTTGACGCTATTGGCAGAGGGGGGGGGGTTAGGATGGGGATGACACCAATAGCGGAATGTGACGTCTCCGATTCCGAGGCACTTTCCCAGTTCCGGAACTTGAAGGCGACAGCTTTCAACCTTCTTCGAGGTGACGCAGATCACTCCATCTGGGAGCAAATGGTCACGCTATTCTGGCGAGATGCAGTTTATCGGACATTCAATGAGGCACGGCGAAACGCTTCGGACGAACGTCCAAACGCAGCGGTTTCCGGACTGCTCGGAGAGTATCTCGACGCCGCCTACATCCTGTTTGAGGTGACTGCGATTTCGAGGCTGACGGACGGACCACAAGACGACCCCGGTAAGGGTGTCAATCGGCGTCTAAAAGGGACCCCCTATCGGCGTGCAATAGGGACCCCCTTTTGGGGTTCGTGATGGACGTCACGAGCGCACCGCTTGCGAGGGTTGGGGCGTAGGGAGGGCGTAGCCCGACCGGAGGCTCAACCCTCGCTTGGCGTTCTTTGGTGGGGTCAGCTGCGGTGCTTGAAGCGCCAGCTGTCGTTGCCGGTCTCGACGATGTCGCAGTGGTGGGTGATGCGGTCGAGCAGGGCCGTCGTCATCTTGGGATCGCCGAACACGGTCGGCCATTCGCCGAAGGCGAGGTTGGTCGTGACGATCACCGAGGTCCGTTCGTAGAGCTTGCTGATCAGGTGGAACAGCAACTGGCCGCCGGAGCGTGCGAACGGCAGGTAGCCGAGCTCGTCGAGGACCACGACGTCGAGGCGGCAGAGGTGAGCAGCCAGCGCACCGGCCTTGCCCAGGCGGGTCTCCTCCTCGAGGCGGTTCACCAGGTCGACGGTGTTGAAGTAGCGGCCACGCGCCCCGGCGCGCACGACGTTGGTGATGATGGCGGTGGCCAGGTGGGTCTTGCCCGTGCCTGTCCCGCCGACCAGCACGATGTTGCGCCGGTTCGCCAGGAAGGCGCCGCTGTGCAGCGAGCGCACCAGCCCCTCGTTGATCGGCGTGTCGTCGAACACGAAGGCGTCCAGGTCCTTCACGGTAAGCAGCTTGGCTGCCGCCATCCGGTACCGGATGGAAGCCGCATGCCGGTGGGTCGTCTCGGCGCGGAGCAGGTCGGCGAGGATCTCCATGGTCGTGCGCTTGCGCTGCAGGCCGGTGGTGACCGCCTCGTCGAAGGCGTAAGCCATGCCCTTGAGGCCCAGGCCGGTCAGGGCCGCCATCATCTCATGCCGCTGCATGCAGGCCTCGCAGACTGTCGTAGCGGTCGCAGTCCGCCTGAGGCGGATGCCGCAGGGCAAGGTCATCCGACGTGACGATGCTCAGCGGCCGGGGCGGTTCGCGTCGGCGCGCCAGGATGTTGAGGATGACGTCGTCGCTCACGGTCCCGGCAGCGAGCGCCTCGCGCGCGGCGGCCTCGACCGGCTCCAGGCCGTCTTCCAGCACAGCCGCCAGAACCCGCACGAACCGGCGATCGGCTTCGTCACCCGCACCCAGCTTGCGCCTCAGGCGCGCCAGGGCGGGCGGTAGCTCCCAGTCCTGGAACGGCGCGCCATTGCGCAGGGCGCCGGGCTTGGTCGCCAGCACCGGCAGGTAATGCCATGGGTCATACAGGGTGCGGTCTCGACCGAAGAACCGGCGATGGTCGGCGACGACCTCACCCTCGCAACGCACGACGATCCGGTCGGCATAGGCGCGGACCTGCACCGTACGGCGTCCCGCTCTAGCCATCACCGAGTAGCGGTTGCGGTCGAAGCTGATCAGGCAGGTCCCGGTCACCGCGTGCTCGCTCTCGTGGAAGCCGTCGAACGGGCCCAGCATGGGCTGCAGCGCCGGGCGCTCGGCGGCCAGGGCCTGGGCGACCGTCAGCTCCTTCTGCTCGGGATGCTGGCGCAGCTCGCCCCAGCGACGGCATTCGGCCTCCAGCCAGCCGTTCAACTCCTCCAGGCTGGTGAAGCGCAGGCGCGGCTGGAAGAACCGTCCCCGCGCCGTCTGGACCTGGTGCTCGACCTGGCCCTTCTCCCAGCCCGCCGCCGTAAACGAGCAAGCCGTCGGCTCCACCATGTAGTGGCTCGCCATGACCAGGAAGCGCCGGTTGAACAGCCGGTCCTTGCCCGTGAACACAGTCGTCACCGCCGTCTTCATGTTGTCGTAGATCCCGCGCGTCGGCACCCCGCCGAAGAAGGCGAACGCCCGCGCATGCGCGTCGAACAGCATCTCCTGGGTCTCGCGCGGGTAGGCCCGAACATAGATCGCGCGTGACGCGCACAGTCGCATGTGCGCCACCTTCACCCGCATCGGCTTGCCCGCGATCTCCACGTCCTCGTGGCTCCAGTCGAACTGGTAGGCTTCGCCCGGCCTGAACATCAGCGGGATGAACGACGGTGCATCCGCCACGCCCCGGCGTCGCTTCAGCCGCCACCCCGCCGCGTAGCGCCGGACCGCGTCATACGACCCGTCGAACCCCTCGCGCACCAGTAGGTCATGGACCCGCGTCATCCGCAGCTTCTCGCGCCGCGGCCGCGCCTCGTCCTCTTCCAGCAGTTCATCGAGCCTGGCCTGGAACGGCCCCAGCCTTGGCAACGGCTGCACCGCCCGCCGATAGGCGAACTCCGCATCCGGCTCCCGGATCGCCTTGCGAACCACCTTGCGCGACAATCGAAGGTCACGCGCGATCGCTTTGATCGCCTTGCCGGACGCAAACTCGCGCCGGATCCTCAACACCGTCTCCAACACCAACATCCCGAACTCGCCGCCTGACATCCGCCAAGCCGCCACCGTTAGACCTCAGGAATGAGGGGTCCTTATTCGACGCCGATCACACCGCTAACGGGGTCCCTTTTCCACGCCGATCCACACGCTGATGAGGTCATCGTCTTCACAGGGGCTCTCACGCTCCCGCGTCGGGAGGCCGCCAAGATGGTCGCAGACGCAGGTATCGACGTCGCGGATGGCGTGACGAAGCACACCACCCTCCTGGTCGTGGGCGATCAGGACTTGGAACGGCTTGCCGAGGGCGAGACGAAAAGCTCAAAGCATCGGAAGGCGGAAAGCCTTATCCAGAGCGGGCAGCCGCTTCGCATCCTGTCCGAGGCTGACTTTCAGGCCCTGATAGACGTCAAGCTCAGTGCCTGACGCTACCCCGCCTGCCCGATAATCCATCCTTCCCAAGGGTCAACGGCGGCACTGGGATCAGACGCAGGGCGACGCCGCTCGGCAACTTCGATCATGCCGAGGAGCCCCATCAAAGCATCGAACTGATCCTCCCCCGACTTGCCGTGACCGAAACCGTCGTTAATCAGCGCATGGACCGGCTCGGCCAGTTCGACGGCATGCTGGTCGGCCCACTGGTGAATCGCGTCCGCCTTACTCCTCCGGTGAGATTGGTTAGTCTTGCTTTCGGCTTGCGCGAAGCGGACGCCCACATGTCCATACGCCTCAGCCGGATAGGTCTCGGCTATTACCAGACCGGGGCCAGCGGCGAGGTCCTCCAGGCTGCCGTCGAAGGGCCAAAGCGAGGCACCACCAGCTTGGGCGGGCTTCACCACCTCGACCCACCCTGAGAGTGCTCCCCGCCCCACTTGATTGCCGCCGAGGGTCCAGAAGATCGGGCAGGCTGCCCGCCGTGTCTTAGTGGCCCTCTCGCAGGTCCGACGAAGATCATCGAACGCGGCCTCCCCATGCGCTCGGATCAGAGCGGCCTGGGTGACGCCGCCGGTCGATCCGGCCGGGTAGAAGGGCCGTTCGATGGAAATTTCGTCCGGCGTCCGGGCAATGTCAGCGAAGCGGGACCAACGCCCTGTTCCGACGCTTCGAAGGAAAACGGAGAAGTCTGTCTCGCCTGTCTTCGCGCCGTAGCTGCGCGGCAAGCCGATTGGGAAGTCGAACCCGGCCAAGACACGACGGGTCGCGGCGGCTCTCAGAAGGGCTGCCACAAACGTCGGCGTTGGCCCAACCGGCTCGACCGCAGTCACTGTCCAGCCTCCAGACCACTCGGCGAGAGCGACCCATCGCTTCTTTGGCGACACGCTCCAGTCGGCGTGGACCAGGACGTCAACCAGCGGAGTTTCGGTCACGTCGAGCGTCCTCTCAGTGAGTGGTTGAGGCCGCCGTTTCGGGTTCAGGCATGATGTCGAGCGCGGGGAGGCTGCGGACGATCTTCATCGTCTCCAAGCTGACCGTGATGACCCGCTGGAAGAGTTTCAGAGGGTAGGCCGGGTCCCCGACTGTCTCGATGGCGTAGAGGTTCGCGTCGTTGACGATGCCGCTGTCCTTGTCGGTCTTCACAATCTGTCGCTCCATCACCCATTCCAGTGCAGGCCGACCATTGACTACGTAGTCGTAGGCTTCGAGCGGAATGCCGGTCATGGTGATGCGCGGGTTGTAGATGACGGTGCTCTTGTCTACGCCTCCGCGTTTTCCGGCGAATTTCATCTTATCCACCCTGAAGAACGCGGTCGGGTCGTCAACGACGGTGAGCGACAAGTCGCCTTCCTTGATTGTGACTTGAAAGGGGTCTGCTGACTCGTAGTTCACGTGGAGATCGCCCAGTTTCCTCCCAGCGTCCACGAAGGCGCGGAAATCCTCACCACGTCTTAACAGGGGCAGGCGAGGAAGCTGTTTCGACAGATTATCGGCAAACTCTAACCGGTAGTCTTCGGAGTGCAGGAGGCCGTAGACATAGTAAAAGAGATCGTCCTTCGAGACGACTTGATCGGGGTAGGCGGCTTGGAAAGCGGCCAATCCCGAGTCGGATATGGCGTCCGTTTTGACTCGTCCCGCAGGTCCATCGTCTTGAGGGAAGAGCCCGCCGACTGGCACCGGCTCTTCATAGAGATAGCGTGGAAAGCACTGACCTTTTTCGATCGTATCCAGAGCGGTTAGGCAATCCGTCATCAAAACCGAGAAGCCAGCCCTCGCTCCGGTTCCCGAGACCGATATCAGCCGGTTTCCATCGTGGCCCGGCGGAAAGATGCGAGGCATCTGATAGACCATCTCATTGAGCTGGCGATCAAAATAGTGCCACTGCTTGAAAAATGGCCGATAGGCTGTTTGAACGAGTTTTCCCTCGTCGAAGCTGAGAGTTTTCTCGCGGCCGAGGCTCGCTTTCAGTGATCTCGTCCAGCTGATTTTTCCCGCATCTTGGACGACAAACGAGTCAATAAAGGCTTCCCGATCCTTCGCGGAAGAAAAGGTTCTTCCTTCCTTCACGAGTCGTCCTGCTTCGCTGCGGTAAGTCTCAATAGTCCTCTTGATGTTATCGGAAATCGTCGATTGCGCGCTATTGATGCACCAAGCGTCACGGTTTGTGACTACGCCCAACGAGTAGCTTTCAAAGATTGTCGTTGTCTCGGCACCAGATTTGTCAGCGATCGGCAGAAACCGTTCGAAGTTCCCTTTACGTTGGTTGAGCCAGTCGCCGTGTTCATCCGCAACTACGGCTTTCCAGCCATCGGCGGCACGCACCCCAGCCATACTGCCGAAGTGCCTAAGTCGGGACAGTTTTTCAGTCCGCCGAAGGTCATCACCAATATCATGGTAGAAGACACCCCCCTGTTTCTCTGAGCCGGGGTTCTTGACGAAGAGCGTGATAGATATGCCGGTCATGCTTCCCTGCTCAAAGACATTCTCGCCCTCCTTCGCTCGCCCCTTCGAAAGCATGTTTTTCCGAATGTCGCCGCGAAGGTGAAGGACGTGGATGCTGGAAAACTCCCTTCCGAGACACCTCCGCATACCGTCCGCAAACGACCGCTCCACCCAAGCGGCCCCAGACACATAGGCCATCACGCCACCACCGAGCCCTAAGCGATCGCTGCCCCAGCGGATCGCGCGGATGTAGCTGTCGTAGAGACCCTTCTGAAGCTTGGCATTTGAGGCGGCGGCGTAGGTTTCACGTATGCGACGATCCAGGCTGACATATTCAATGTTGGCAGCGTTGTCGTTTTCGCTTTTTTGGCCCGCCGAGTAAGGGGGGTTTCCCATGATAACTCGAATGGGAAGTGCCTTCTGGCGGGTTCTTCGATTGCTGTTGTCGGCCATCATTCGGGCCTCTAGGTCATCCTTCTCCCAGAGTTGGAAGGTGTCAGTCAGACATATGCCACGGAACGGTTCGTAGGCTCCGTCCGACGCCGCGCTGTAGACGGCCTCGATGTTAATTGCCGCGATGTAGTAGGCGAGCAGGACGATCTCATTTGCATGGATTTCCTCCCGGTATTTCCGCTGGAGGTCCTCAGGCGGGATCAATCCTGACTGAAGTAGCCGCGTGACGAATGTGCCGGTCCCGGTGAAGGGGTCAATGATGTGAACGCCCTCGCTACCCAGGTTCTGATCGAACTCCGAACGCAACACCTCGTCCACCGATTGGATGATGAAATCGACGATCTCGACCGGCGTGTAGACGATGCCCAGCTTCTCTGTCATGCGCGGGAACGCCTTGCGGAAAAACTTATCGTAAAGCTCGACGATGATCCGCTGCTTGGCCTCTGCGGAGTCGATCCCGGCCGCGCGCCGTCGCACGCTGTCGTAGAAGTTCTGGAGTGCCTCGGCTTCCTTCTCCAGGTTCTGCTCTTGCAGGACATCGAGGACCGACTGCATCGCGACCGAGACAGGATTGTTGCGGGCGAAGCTGTGGTCCTCGAACAGGGCCTCAAACACTGGCTTGGTAATGATGTGCTGGGCCAGCATCTCGATGGCCTCAGCCTCCGAGATGGAATCGTTCAGGTCGTCCCTGATCTCGGCCAAAAAGCTCTCGAACGCCTCGCGCTCTTTCGAACCTTCCTTGGCAACCGTGGTGGTGATGCGGGTGATGTGGGTCTGGGCGATCTTGGCTATGTCCGTCGCCCAGTCCTCCCAGTAGTCCCGCTTGCCGCACTTCTTGACGATCTTGGCCATGATCGCCTTGGCGAACTCATCGAAGACGAACTCAGTCTGAATGTCCGAGACGCCGCTCAACGGTGCATCGCCAGCCTCATCATCGTCGGCCGCACTGCCTTGGCCGATGTTCGCATTGCCTTTAGCCGCGCCAGCCTTGGTCGGCAGTTTGTTCGTGACGGCGATGACCTCGATGTGGTCACTGACATCGACGCCCAGGCCCATCTTGTTGATGGTCGAGTCGAACCGCTCATCGTGTGATCGAAGGGCGTTCAGAATGTCCCAGACAACCCGGTAGCGGTCGTTGTCCTTGAGGGCCTCCTCGGGCGTCATTCCGGCTGGAACGCCGATGGGCAGGATGATGTAGCCCATCCGCTTGCCCTCGGCCCGCCGCATCACCCGGCCGACCGACTGAACGACGTCGATCTGGGACTTGCGCGGATGCATGAACAGGATGGCGTCAAGGGCAGGGACGTCCACACCTTCGGAGAGGCATCGGGCGTTCGTCAGGATGCGGCAGACTTCGCCGCCCGTGTCCTGCTTGAGCCAATCGAGGGCGCGGGTCCGTTCCTTGGCGTTGTAGGTGCCATCCACATGCTGGAGTTCACAGCCGAGCGGTGAGCGTCCGGCTTCTGTCTGTTGGCCTTCTTCCGAGGCGAGGTAGTCTCGGATGACGGCCGCGAACTCGTCTTTGATGAGCTTGGAACTGGCGATGTCCTTGCAGAAGGCCAGACCCCGCTGCATCGGCTCGGGATCGGCGGCCACGTCCTCGCTGAGCCCATTCTTCGTCAGAGCCTTGTAACAGCCGATAATCTTGGTTGCGTCGTCGAGCTTCAACTCGCTCGATCCATCAGCCAGCCGACGCTGCATACTGGAACTGACCATGGCCTCATCGACGGCCAGGACGATCACTTTGTAATCGGTCAGAAGCTGGTTCTCGACCGCCCAGCCGAAGCCGCGCGCAAACAGGGTCGGGCCGAACATCGACTCGTCGTCCATCGAGCAAAGCTCGACGCTGGCGTCGGCCGCCTTGCCCTTCACGGTGTCGCCGAACACCCGAGGCGTTGCGGTCATGTAGACCCGCTTCTTCCCCTGGATAAAGGACTGGTCGTGCACCTTGATGAAGTTGCTGTCCTCCTGGCCAGGGAAGCTCGCGCCCGTCGTCCGGTGGGCTTCGTCGCAGATGATGAGGTCGAACTCGGCCATCCCGTGCTGCGACTGCGCGGCGGCGACGACAGGCAGCGACTGGTAGGTGGCGAACACCGCAGTCATTCGATCGGGCGCGGCCTTAGCGACCTTCGCGGCCAGCTTCGCCGCATTGGTCGTCGCGGGGTAGTCGAGGTCATGTGCCTCGACCTCGGCGACGTCATCCGTGCTCTTGCGACGCTTGCCGACCTGGACGTCCGAGCAGACAGCGAATGACGCCAGCGGGGTTTCGGAGTCGATGGTCCATTCCCGGATCGTCTGAGACATCAGCGATAGAGACGGGACGAGGAAGAGAACGGATTTCCCCCTGCCGACCATCGCTTCTGCGATCTTGAGGCCGGTGAAGGTCTTGCCAGTGCCGCAAGCCATGATGAGCTTGCCCCGGTCGGCCTCAGCCAAGCCGTCTCGAACGCAGTCGAGGGCGTCCTGCTGGTGAGCCCGAAGCTGCTTCTTGGGCGCGACCTCGATCTTCTCCTCGTGGAGATAGGCCGCCCAATTGATCGGACTGTCGGACAGGCGGTCGAGACCGATCCGGGTTGTCGCAATCTGCTGGCCGTCGAGGGCCTCCTCGGCGTGGCCGCTCCAAGGCACATCTGTTGTGTCGATAATCAAGCGACGGACGAACGGCTGCTTGCCTGAGGCGGTGAAGAAGCTGTCGATGTCGGCCTTCGCGATCTTATGGCCTTCTTTGTAGAATTTGCACTGGATCGCGCAGTAGCCGCCTTCGTCGCGCAGCTTGGCCACGGCGTCGATGCCGGTGTCTCGCCCATCGACTCCAGTGGCTTTCGCCCAGTCGGAGAACAGCCATGCGTCCTCGTATTCCTGGGCCATGCCCGGATCGTTCTTGATGAAATCGACCGCGATCCGTTCGAAATAGTTGCCCTTCTCACGCTCGCTCTTGGCGGCGTCGCGGAAGGATTTCAGAAGCGCGCGGAAGTCGGACATACGGTGTCACCAGATCGTGGGCGGTAGGCGCGGCTATCGCCGCACGGGGTCGCTCTCACGATGGATGTGGACCCCCGGCTACCGTGGCGTGCGTTGCCGAAAATGGGAAGACGGCGACGAAAGGACGAGCGCGCTCGAAGCGGCTTGCTCGCCTCAACCGTGCAGGTAAGTTCTACGTAAGAGCGATCGTCACTGGCAAGGATTTGCAGGATGCCATTCTACTTCAAGCCGGTCGTCTGGAACGACAAGGGCTACCGTGGTCCGGCCGGGGGTCGCTTCTCATCCGGGTTTCCGGCGGTAAACGGATATGGGCATGAGGAGTGGAACAACGCACCAGCGTTAAGCTACCAAGATGGAACAGATCGCTTCAAAGTCTTTCATACCGAGCCGTTGGGCAATCAGGATGTAGACGCTCAGGCTGGTCTGATTGCGATAATGTTGATCGCGTCAAACGCGGGAAAGCAGTGGCTGGTTGGTGTCGCGGCGGGCTGCGTATCTCTGCTCTCGGCTGATGATCGCAAAGCTCGGCTTGAGCTTGCCGATAGGCTCGGTCTTGATAGTTCGGCGATGGCCGATGAAGCGTGGGCTTTGGAGTCCGTGCGCTCAGCCCACAAAAATGATGAGCGAGAGTTCCGGAAGAAATGGAACGAGGACTTTCACTGGATACCGAACTGGACTTGCCCGGCGGACCTCTACCTACCTCTGCTTGAGCCGATTGCATTGGACGCAATGGCACTCACCGGCAAGGAGCGATTGGTGGGAATGTATGGTGCCTACCAAGCTGTCGGTCGCTCCGTCTTCCAAGCGGTTTTATCCGCGATTCCGGACAGAACCGACCCGGCGGCGGTCGGACGTCTAAAAGCTTGGGGTGGAGGGGAAACCGAGACCGCCAAAGATATCGAAGAGATCAACAACATCTCAGCCACGGTCAGAGCGGCACTCGTTCAGGCGCGCATCGGCCAAGGGGCTTATCGAGCCGATTTGATGGCAGCCTGGAATGGTCGTTGTGCGGTCACGGGATGCGGCATTCCCGAAATGCTGCGAGCGTCCCACGTTCAGCCTTGGCGTGCATCGGACAACGGACAACGGCTCGACCCTGAAAATGGACTGATTTTGTCGGCCCACCTCGACGCACTCTTCGACCGGGGACTCATAACCTTCGCTGATGACGGGTCGATGCTCGTGTCGGAATCAATCAGTGTCGCTAGCAAGGACGTCTGGGGCGTGGGCAATCCGCTACGCGTGAAACCCAAGGATCGGCTAAGCGAGTATCTTCGCTATCACCGAGAAAAAGTCTTCACAGGCTGAGAAGGGTGCGGCTGCATCTTTTAGGAGGCATGCGTGTCAGCAGGCATCGTCTACATTCTCACGAACGCGGCCATGCCCGGCTTAATCAAGATCGGGCTGACCCAACAGGACGACGTTAGCCTGAGGGTGAAGGGGCTCGACAACACGTCACTGCCGCTCCCGTTCGAGTGCTATTTCTCCGCCCGCGCCCCTGACTGCCGTAAGCTGGAGCGGACCCTCCACTTCGTCTTCGGCGAGAAGCGTGCCCGCCTGAACCGCGAGTTCTTCACCGCGTCACCCGATCTCGCGAAGGCCATAATCGAACTAGTCGCGATTCAGAACGTCACCCCCTCTGACGCCGACCAAGACATCACCCCTGAGGAGCGTCGCGAGATCGAGGCCGAGAAGGTGAAGCGGACCTTGGGTGGTCTCGGGATCGAGCCTGGGACCGAACTGGTCTTCGTCAAAGACCCAGCCGTCACCTGCTCGGTTCATGACGCCAAGAAGGTCTTATTCCGGGGCGAGGTCATGAGCCTGTCGAAGGCCGCCTTGGTGGCCATCCATGAGATGGGGTTCACGTGGCCGACTGCGAACGGGTTCGAATATTGGACTCTGAATGGGAAGCGGCTGGTCGATTTGCCGCTCGGGCTTGAGACCCAAGGCGACGACGATGCCACCTGAACTTCATGTGACAATAGGGCCGCCGGGCGGCTTTTCAGACCAGTTGTTGATTGCGGGCATTGGGCTGGGGGCGTCCGTGATCGGTGCCGTTGTCGGCGCGTGGATGACCGGGTGGGTCACTCGACGGATGATGGACCAGCAGCATAAACGTTCGGAAAATATCCAAGACGAGGCTGTGAGCTTTGCCCTCCTCCACAAGCTCAACCGCATCTATTCTGCTCAAGTCGGGATCGTAGCTCACATCGCCGAAGGGCGGAAAAACGTTGAAAACTGCCATCCACCCCGACTCACATTGGCGGTTATGCCCTTTGCAAACGGACCATCGAGGGTGACCTTTACGCCCGAGGAAATGTTTCGACTGACACGCGTGGGCGGCATAGATTTGATGAACGCGACGGCGGACTTGGACGAGTGTCACAACGCTGCCGTTGAAGCCATGGAGACTTACAGGGATCAACGGCTGGCGATGGTGGAAAGCTGGACCGGTGAAACTGGAGGGGCCGGTGACGGCGTGGGCACTCTGCTCTCTACGGGTATGACAGACGCCATGATGGCGAGGGCGACGCCTCGGCTGGCAATGCTCGACAGTCTTTTGGAACAGATTGAAAGTATGTCGAAGGCCAACACACGGGACACGTTCGCTGCCCTCAAAGACCTCACCTTGGCCAGGGGCCGTTACTTCAAAAAGAAGGTAGGCATCGACTTGCCGGACCCCGATGGGAAGCCTGTCGAAATCCGCTACGACCCCAATGCGCGCGGTGGCTGAGTCCAGTGTCGCCTGCGAGAAGCGTCAGCATTTTGTCGGTCGTCCCACTCTCCCTGGCACACGGCCCGCCGCCAGAGCTTTCGCGTGCCGTCGCTCCGACTTTTTGGCCGACGCCGCTTTGACCTTCTGACCGGAACGAGAGACCGCCATCTCAGGGGCGGGTCTCGGTCGATCCCGTCGTGGAACCACGACCTGCATGAAGCCCGCGTCGGCAGGATGCAGTTCGACCTTGCCAACATGGCCGCCCAGAAGCTGGCCCCGCACTCGCTCGGCCTGAAAAAGGCTGTAGAGATAGATATCGTAGCTACCGTCGAAGTCGGGGTTTCTGATCGCGCCGCGCATGACGAATTGTAGGACATCGTTGTCCTCTCGTGAGATGCGGATTTGCTCGTCGCTGAGTCCAAACAGAACTTTCAACGGCTCGTCATCGGGCGTTGGCTTCGCGCTGTAGACGTAAGCGCAACTTTGCTCCTCCCGATATTCGTTCTGACCCTCCGCCTTGGGCGGTATCATTTTTCCTGGCACGCGGTGCTCCAGGAGGTTTGCCACCACCCCGTTCGCCCCCCAGAAGCCCAAGGTGGGAGCATTCGCTACCAAGTGATCGCAGAGCTTGACGATATGAGCACGTCCTTCTGACCGGCCCCAAAGGCTCGTGCTCCCCTCGTGCCCTTCGGTGAAATAGTGGATTCGGATCGTCGGATTGCCCGTGCGGGTCATGGAAATGGGGCGCGGTTGGAGCGTCACAAAAGGCGCGGCGACCAATGCTCCGATGCTCGTCATGTAAGATGCACCAGCGATGGTCACCGATGCGGCGAGCCCCTCAAGAGTGTGTGGTGCCCAGACAGAAACCCATCGGAACCCGCCGGAGAACTCGCTGACATCCACAAAGACAGTGTTGGGACGCTGGGCGTGGTTGAGGAGTTCGGCTTGGGCATCGGAGAGACCCGAGCCAGCACGCCACGACGTAGGCGAGGCGTTTGGCTTAATCCTGACTACATGCCACCCGCCCTGCCCAATCGGATCGAGTTCAAAGTGCTGCTCCAAATAGGAGTGCACCATCATCGACTTTTCGGTGCCGCTCTGAATCGCAGTCGGAGCCTCGTCGATCCGAAAATGCCACCCTCGAAATGCTGTGAGATCGCACGACATGAGAGACGCGTGGGTGGTCAGCAGGATGGCGTGGTCCGCTCGCGCGGCTGCCACTTGGGCCTCCGCCGCATCCAACTTTTTTTGCACCTTACCGCGCCCAGGCGGATCACCATGGGCCTCAAGCACCACTCCGGTTTTCGGCATCTCGGTCTGAAACGCAGTCAACTGCTCTCGTAGCAACTTCAACGTCGGATAGGCGAAGATGTAACGAGCGGGCTGGGTCACCGCCTCGTGTCGCAGGATCGTGCTCTTGCCGCAGCCAGGGGGACCCGTCAGCACTTCGACGGTCATCATCTTCCGTCCCGCAGCCCTTCTGCCAATAGCGACGGTAGGGTCAATGCTTCACCCTCCAGATGAGAGCCTCAACCCAGCCGTCCACCCCCTCCTGGAGGCTTATCCAGCCGTCGTAGGCGGCCAAGTGGTGTTCGAGATGGTCCCCTTCGATCATCACGTTCACCAGCCCGAATTCGAGCGCAGCGACCATCAACTCAATCCCGTCTTCGTTCATCGCCCTGTTATGCAAGTGGATGTGCGCTCGGACCGGCACATTGATGCGCGTCCTCATCACTTGGCCTCCGGTGCATAGACGGCGGGATTGACCTCGTAGTCGCCCGGCCCTCGACCCTTTCCGCCCCCGGCGCGAACACCAGCGGCGCGGATCAGGTTCGACGACTGGAGGAGATTACAGGCAGCCGACATTGCGGCCGAACTGGCCAATCGGCCCGGTGTTCCGAGCGATCCCCGCCCGACCAGCCGCGCATTGAACTGTCCGCACGGCCTGCCTTGCAGCAGTCTGAGAAGCTGTCGTGCGTCCTGCTCTTCCACCGGTCGAACGGCGTGGTTCATGGCGATCTCGGCCATCGGGGCGGCGTAGCCGTCAATGAATCTCATCGCCGCTGACAACGCTGCTTGGGTGACTTGCTTCGGTGCCTCATCTCCGTCTACTGCGGTTGCTGCCCACCAGAGGTGCTCAAGCACCAAGGCGATCCGGAGGGCGGTGCCTCCTTGCTTTCCAAGCCATTGGCCCCACACACCCTCGGGGTCCCTGCTGGCTTCGACATGCTTCGCTTCCACCCACTTCTCGAAGCGAGTTTTTGCCTGTCGAGCGACATCGACCGTAATCGGCTTACCTTCGCACCCCACCAGGGTTCGAAGCCGCCGAAGGCGGTTCCTCGCAGGTCCGACGTCACAGGTCGGGCCGATCTTGAAGCCATTGACCGGCTCCGGACAAACGAAGAGCCAGCGGGCTGCCAACCCCCTATTGGTCTTCGATGTGATGAAGGACCGGAGGGTCTGGGGCTGAGACCCACCCAAGACGCTGATGGCGAGACGGGGAATGTAGATCGAAGGCTTGTTTTTCCGCCGCACCGTTTCAGAGCGCGCCCCGAACGCTTTGAGCCAAAATGCTTCGCCGCCGTGCTGACCGAACTTGTCCCACCACCCCGACAGTTCGTCGCGGAACAGGATAAGACCCTTCGGACTCATCTCCGCAACTTGAGCAGCGGCCTGGGCCGTCACGTCGTCGATATGGATCGCGGCCCTCTCGGCGGCCTCACCGCCATCATCATCCCATCCAGCTTCGTCCCGCTCCTCAGATTCCAGCGTCGAGATGATCTCGCTGAAGGGGTCCATCGCCGGTGACTTGCGCGAACTCGGGTTTCCGACGAGGACCGTCCAGATGATCGGAGGTTCTTTCCACCCGCTGATCCGGATTTCCCTCGCGTTTCCCATCAACGCCCCCGCCAAGGTGAGAAGGCTGGCCGCCACGTAGTCATCGGGAGCGCACTTGCTCGCAGCGACGTGATCCACCCAATCGGCCCAATAGTCCCCCAGCATCTGACGAGGAAACGGGGGGACCGCCGAGGATGATGATGACAAGAGGGAGAGATCAGGCCGCGCCCAGTTTGAGGGCGGCGTGTGTTGAAAGGGGATGACGTTTGAGGGATTGGTAGGCATTGGTGTTCCTGTTTGTTGATGACAACAGGAAACCACAGACCGTGCGGTCGGTATTGGTCACTAACCTTGCTGTCCAACCTTTATTCTTGTGGGCAGTTGAAGGCGGCCTTTGTCGTGCATTCGATCCAATGTTTTTCGCAGCGACGCTCGATCGGGAGCTTTGAACTCTGGGTGGGATCGTCCGTAGATGGCGAGCCAGCTTGCGAGCTTGGCCACGAGCTTTTCCGTAGAAATCTGGGGCTCCGCAGCGATCCAGGATTGAATGACGGGCAAAGCATCAATGCTCCATTTCGCCACCGTGCCTTGCGGCCGCCCCCCTCGTTGCGCTTTCCAGCGAGCAACCTCGTCCCAAAACCCTGTCTCGGCGAAGGACAAACCTACTTCGGCTCGACCGATCTCCGCTGCTTGATGGATGAGGGCGTATACGTAGTGGCCCTGCTCACCTGTCGGGCGGACCATTATCTCAAGGGTGTCGATGATACTTGTCAGGATGTCAGCTACTGCTTCGGCCTTATGGTAGCGATCCGCCTTATCGGACGATGCAGTTTCGCTCTGCATCACGGCATGACATGCCCTTCGCACTTGGCAGAGTTCCTCCACCCTGTCGTCCGAACCGGTAAAAGGGATGGTCAAGATGTCGAGTTCGAAGGCCAAGCGTTCTGCACGCCATCTCAGCGACTGGACCAAACCGTCGAAGGCATAGAGCCAGTTCTCTTCCTCCAAAGCGTGGACACGCTGTCGTTCGCACAGCGCGACCTGACGTCGAAGGACGTCCAGCAAGTTGGTGCGGGCGTCAGCGTGTTGCCCGACCGTCACCCGCGTTTCCCGGTCGTCACCGCTCAAACCCCCACCCCCTCTGCCAATAGCGTCAACAGCCCCCCGGACCGCCGTCCCCACCCTGTGCCACAGGATGGGAAACCTGTCCCTGCGTTCTCTTAGGAAGAGGTAGGGACAGGTTTTCTGGATTTTGCCGGAGCCTTGGGCCGGACCGGCGACGACGCCGACGACCACGAGATCGGTGACCAGAGATCGAGAGATCGCCGCAAGGGGCCGGTAGGCCGAGACCCGGAGCCGAAGGCGAGGATCGAGGTCGTGCGGGTCCTGGCGGCAGGTGGACGGCCGAAGGGCGGACGCCTCGTTGATGTCGGCGAGGCTGGAGCCTGATCGGGATCATGATGGCAGTCCGGCCGTCACCTCGCCGACCTGTTCGCTTGTCGTCGCCCCCGCGCGCAGGCGCGCATGTGCCGCCGACGCGAAGACGTCCTTCGGCTTTTGTGGGCTTCCTCGACGGGTGCACGACATGAAAGGGTTTCTGACCGGGCCGTAGGCCCGCGTCCGGCAAGCACGCGAGGACAGATTCCGACGCTATCGACGCTATTGGCAGCGTGACAAAATCCGGTCTGCACGGCGCGCAGTTCGAGCCCGTCATTCCAAGACGCCGACAGCCCGAAATTCCGTGATGAGAACCATGTGGTTTCGTCACGGCACGGTCAGGCTCGCTTCGTAGAGACGGCGGTCCTCTTCGCTGGTGATGTCGATGAACGGATATGGCTGGAACGACTGATCTTCGTCGATGCACATGATGGGCTTCCCTCCGATCATGATGGTGCCGTCGTTCCGAAGTTGCCGAGACGCGATCTCCAGAAGTCGTTCACGGGATTGAAGCCGATAGAAGCGGTTCTTGTAGACAACCCGTTCTGACCCATCAGGGAAGCGATGGATGACCCGCTGAGCGGACTCGTTCAGATACCAAGTGCCTGACTGGCTACCCATGTAGACCTCGGCGACGTAGCAGTGCACCGAGCGATGGGTTCGGTAGCGGTTGTCACCTTGAGGGGGCTGCTGCTCCATCTTTCTCAGTCCTTGTGAAGGCAATCGTCACAGAGACCAAACTCGCCCGCCGAAGCTGAGGCGATGTTGAAGTGAAGGCCGCAGTGCACGCAGCGTGGCCGCGCGTCAGGTCCTGGCCGTAACCCCAAACGGCGGAGATGCTCTTCCTGTTCTTTCTTGGCGTCGGTCATGTTGTCCCTCCGACGCCAACTTAACGGGACTTCACCAGATCACTAAAGCTCGTTTTCCTTGACGCCTCCCCGAACTGTGAGAGTCTGAGGCCGTGAAGCGGTGCGGAATATATCTCAGGGTCTCAACGGACCAGCAGACGACCGAGAACCAGTTCCGCATCCTCCAGGAGGTCGCCGAACGATCCGGCTGGACCATCGTCCAGGTCTTTGAAGATGCCGGGATCAGTGGCGCGAAAGGGCGGGACCAGCGTCCTGGCTACGATGCCCTTCTAAAGGCCGTCCATCGTCGAGAAATCAATATGGTCGCAGCTTTCGCTGTAGATCGTCTGGGACGCTCCTTGCCCGATCTGGTGGCCTTCCTCTCGGACATTCAGGCGCGGGGTTGCGATCTCTATCTGCACCAACAAGCCGTCGATACCTCGACGCCCTCAGGCAGAATGCTCTTCGGCCTACTGTCAGTCTTTTCAGAATTCGAACGCGAACTCGTCAGGGCCAGAGTCAATGCAGGTCTGGATCGGGCTCGGTCCAAAGGCGTCCGCCTTGGACGTCCCTCCATCGCCCCCATCGACCTCGATCCTGTTCGGAAGCGTATCCTCCAGGGTCAGTCCATCCGGGTGATCGCGAAGGCTACCGGGTTCAGCACGGCCACGGTCCAGCGGGTCAAACGGTCCATGCACACGGTCGAGGAAGCCGTCCCTGCCACTGTGGCGGCCTAAGACTGAGACGTCCTGAGGGACCTGGAGACCAGAATGACTGACGACATCGACCCAACGGTCCAGCACGGTCAGGACGAACCGTCAGGAGACCTTGAGGCCCAAAATCACGGCAGCCGTGAAAATGAGCCTGTAGCACCACCCATTTCCCCTCGGCTCCACCAGGCGTTTTCAATCGGTTCATCCGATTAGGGAAATTCGGAAATCGGCAACTTGAAGCGGCCGGAGGCCCCGCCTCTGCGACGCGGAATGCGAAGGGCGAAACGCCGGCCCCGCTTTCCGGCGATACGTCAGCGGGGCGCCAGTTGGGTTTCGAAGAAGGCGCCTGCCTTTTGGCGGAGGTCTTCGGTGGCGGCGGCGTTGGCGGGGACGGCCTGGCGGCTTCGGCTGGGGTCGTCGAAGCCATGTCCGGCGCCGTCATAGACGGTCAGTTCGATGGGCGCGCCCGCCTGGGCCGCCCGGTCGACGAGAGACCGACAGCTCTCGGGCGACACCTCTTCGTCCGCCGTGCCGATGAAGACCCGCACCGGTGCATAGATCTTGTAGCCCTGGCGAAAGCGGTTCTGCAGCCCGCAGCCGGGATAGAGGGCGAGCCCTGCGCGAAAGCCCAGCCGCGTCATGTCGCCCGGCTTGTCGTCGGCCATGGCCGCCAGGGTCGCGCTGGCGCCGTTGGAGAAGCCCATCAAGCCGATGCGGTCGTCGGCCACGCCGTCCAGGCCGCGTAGAAAGCGCATCGCGCCATAGGCGTCCAGCGGACGGATCGTCACCTCGTTCACTTCCGGAGGTCGCGTCGCATAGGAACCGGCGGCGAAGCCGGTGGGATAGCCGCGCGGGCCGAAACTGTCGACGACGAGGGCGTAATAGCCGCGCTGGGTCCAGTAGTCGGCCCAGAACCGGAGACGCCGCGTCAGGGTCGAGGCGTCGTAGACGCCGTTCGCCAGCGACGAATAGACCCCGCCTCGCCCGTGCATCAGCACGACCGCGGGCGCGCCGCCCTGAGGCGCGGGGGAGCCGGGTTTGAACAGATAGCCGACCAGTTCGGTGCGCGGCTCGTCCATGCTTCGGAAGGTGACGCGCTGCGCTGGCGCCTGGGCCGTCGCAGCGGCCGGCGCCTCCTGTCGCGCCAGCGCCGGACCGGTCGCGCCCAACAGGATTGCGGCGAGCCCCGCCGAAACCATCCGCTTCATGCCCATCGTCTTCATCGACCCGTCCCCCCCGTTCGTTGGCCCTCTGCACCCTTGACGCATCTGGGCGGTCGAATCCTCCAAGGCGGCGCATCCTGACCGGCTCCGGCCGAAGTTCCGGCCTGGATGACGGAGCCTTGAGGATCGAGGGGGGATCGTGGGGAACGCCGGCTATTTCAGCGCGACGTAGCCGCGTTCGACGATGCGGCGCAGGGCCTCATAGGCCTCGGCCAGTTCGTCATAGGCGGTGCGGGCCGAGGTCAGGCGCGCCACCTGATCCGGCGTCACGGGCGAGCCGGAATGGGCCAGGCGCAGGGATTCGGCGACCCATTTGGCCCGCGCGGCCGAGGTCAGCACCGCCAGCTTCTGGAGCGAGGCCGCGTCCAGGCCGTTCAGCGTCTGACCGATGACCTCCTTGTTGGCCACATAGGCGGCGTAATCGATCTGCTCCAGCTGGCCGCGCAGGCGGCGCTGTTCATGAGGATCGGTGTCCTGCGGCTCGAAATGGTCGCTGTGGCGACGCACGCTCGAGGTCATCTTGGTCGACATGGGCCGGCCCTCCCGCACGCCTGTCCAGACGGCCGAGACGGGCCGCGTGGATCGAAGGTGCGCCGCCGGGGTTAACGCCGCGTTGCGTCCGACGACCCGACGGCCGATATGCGGCTCTGGACCGATCGAGGAGACGCCGACATGGACCTGAAACTGACGGGCAAGCGCGCCCTGATCTGCGGCGGCTCTTCCGGACTGGGGCGGGCGGTGGCGACGGCTCTGGCGGCGGAGGGCGCCCATGTCGCTCTACTGTCGCGCAACGCCGAGGCGCTTCAGGCCGTCGCGGACGAGTTGAATGCGGCCGGGCCTGGTCGGGCGGTGGTCGTCACGGCCGACCTGGCGGATCATGAGGCGCTGTTGCGGGCCGTGGATGCGGCCGAGGACCTGTTGGGCGGGCACATCGAGATCCTGCTGAACAATACCGGGGGGCCGCCGCCCTCGGGGGTTTCGAACCTAGAGCCGGCGGTCTGGCGCGATCATTTCGAGTCCATGGTGCTGTCGATCTTCCGCCTGACGGATCGGGTTCTGCCGCGCATGCGGGCGGCCGGTTGGGGGCGCATCCTGAATGTCGCCTCCATCACCGTGGTCGAGCCTTCGGCGGCGCTGGGGGTGTCGAACACCCTGCGGGCCTCGGTGGCGGCCTGGGCCAAGACCTTGGCGAACGAGGTCGGGCCGGACGGGGTGACGGTCAACACCCTGTTGCCCGGCCGGATCGACACACCGCGCATCGCACGGCTGGACAAGGCGGCGGCCGAGCGGACCGGGGTGACGCCGGAACAGGCGCGCGCCGAGTCCGTGAAGTCCATTCCCGTCGGCCGCCTGGGCGCGCCGCAGGAGTTCGGGGCCACGGCGGCCTTCCTGGCCAGTCCGCTGGCGGCCTATGTCACCGGCTCCCTGATCCGGCTGGACGGCGGGGCGGTGAAGGCGATCTAGGGCCTGTTCGGCGATCAGGATCGGCGCAGCAGGCCGCCGAAGGCCACCCGCCCCCGGCCGTAGTCCAGGATCACATGGCTGAAGCGGGTCAGGACGTCCCCGCCCAGCAGCAGGGCCGGTTCGTCCATCAGGTTCAGGATGTGAAAGGCGTGCAGGTCCGCGAACAGGAGGGGCGTGGGGCCCAGCGCCCGGCCGGCGATCTTCAGGTCGCGCGCGTCGCCGCTCTGGACCGCCAAGGCGCCGCCGACGATGCCCTCCATCCGCGTCGGCCGGTCGGGGTCGGTCGCGGGCGCGATCCGGGCCGCCCGCATCAGGGCCAGATTGCCGATGGAATATTGGGCGCCGCTGTCGATGAAGGCGCTGGTCTCGACGCCGTCGACGACGACGCGTGTCAGGATCAGCTGACCCGACGGCCCGCGCCGGCCCGAGACCACGACATCGGCCTGACGCCGCGCGCCGATCTCTCCGGCTTCGCCGACGGAGACGCCCTCGCTCGACCGGGCCAGCAGGGCGCGCCCCGCCCGCACGTCCAGAACCAGACGAAAGCGAGACAGCAGGTCCAGGCCCAGCAGGCCGTCGGCGCCCAGGGCCTGGCGCGGAAAGACCGGCATCTCCAGACCGGGGAACCGACGGCGTCCGACCTCGACCGCCTCCACCCGGACCGTCGGCGTGGCCTCGGCGGCGGTGACGCCATGAACCATGACGTCGGGGCCGGACGGCAGGCCCAGGGTCTGGGCCAGTTCGCGCGAGACGGCGCTGCGCTCGGCGCCCGTGTCGATGATGAAGGTCCGCGCCGGCCCGCCGTTCAGCGCGACCGCCACCCCCATGCGGGTCAGGAGGTTGCGAAACAGCCGAAGCGTATCCGGCGCGGGCGGCGCCGTCTCGGTCTGGGCGAGGGCGGCGACGGGCGACGCCGCAAGGGGCAGGGCGGCCATCAGGGTCAGGGCCGTCCGGCGAGACGGGATCGCGGCGTCGGAGCCGGATAGGAAAGGCCGCAAGCGCCTGGTCTCCTCGCGCGCCGCGAACCGGCGTCTGTCCTTACGATAGGCGGGTTCGGACGCGCCGTCATCGCCGCTCGTCATCGATCAGGTCAGGCGCGAGGGTGGGCGGCGGCATAGGCGTTCAGCAGCCGGTCGGCGTCGACGCCGGTGTATTTCTGGGTCGTCGACAGGCTGGCGTGGCCCAGCAGTTCCTGGATGGACCGCAGGTCGGCGCCGGCGCCCAGCAGATGGGTCGCGAAACTGTGGCGCAGGGCGTGGGGGGTGGTGCGTTCGGGCAGGCCGAGGCGACCGCGCAGCCGCTGGACCGAGGCCTGGACGTGACGGGGGCTCAACGGTCCGCCGCGCCGGGCGCGGAACAGGGCGTCGGCGGGCTGGAGCGGAAACGGCTGGAGCGCCAGATAGGCGTCCACGGCCTGGCGCACGGCGGGCAGGACCGGGACGATCCGGGTCTTCGATCCCTTGCCGACGATCCGCAGCGTCTCGCCCAGCGGCGCATCGGCGCGCGTCAGGGACAGGCCCTCCGAAATCCGCAGGCCGCAGCCGTAGAGCAGGGTCAGGACGGCGCGGTCGCGCGCCGACTCCCACGGCTCGGCGTCGGGATCGGCGTCCGGTTCGGCCAGCAGGCCGCGCGCCTGATCCTCCGTGACCGGGCGGGGCAATGAGGGCTTGGTCTTGGGGCCGCGCACCAGGGCCAGCTGCGGGGCGGGGGTGTCCAGCCGCCGATCCAGAAAGGCGTGAAAGCCGCGGATCGCCGACAGGGTCTGGCTCAGCGAGCGGGCGGCCAGCGGATGGTCGCCCGCCGCCTTTGAACCTTGGCGGCGCTCGGCCATATGGGCGCGGACCTCGGCGGCGGTGATGGTTCCAAGATCGCCCAGCGACAGGGCCTCGCCACGATGGCGCTCCAGAAAGGCGACATACAGCCGGCCGATATGGCCATAGGCCTCCAGAGTGCGGGGCGACAGCCGGCGTTCGTGCGCCAGATGGTCCAGCCAGGCGCGCAGGGCGTCGGCGGCCGAGGCCTCTCCGGGGCGGTCTAGTTCAGGACCGGCCATCGCTCGGCCATCCGCTCGACCACGCGGGCCAGGAAGGCGGCCAGTTCGCAGCCCATGGTGGGGGTGAAACCCTCGGGATCGGGCGAGCCGAAGGCGCACAGGCTGGGGCGGGCGGGCTCGCCCGGCGTCAGGTGCGGGGCCATGCGGATCAGGGCGACGGACTTCACCTCGGCCTCGGCGGCGCCGAACAGGTCCAGTCCCTCGAACGCGGGGCCGAGCCAGGTCAGACCATGCTCGCCCAACAGGCTGTCGACCGCGCCCGGATCCAGAGGCCGCCAGCCGAAGGGCACGCCGCCGGGCTTCTCCAGGGCGATGGCGGCGGCGGCCAGGCCGAACCGTCCCTGGGCGGCCGCATCCAGGCGACGCGCCAGGTCGGAATGGTTGCGCGCTTCCAATAGGTCCAGCGTCGCCACATGGGTCTGGGTCTGGGCGGCGAAGTTGGCGCGGGCGATCATCTCGATCTCGCGCCGGGCGCCGGTCTCGCGCTCCACGACGGCTTCCAGCCGGGTCAGGGCGGCGGCGCCGAACTCCACGACATTGCGGCCGTGGGGGCGCAGGCCGATCTCTTCCAGAAGGGACCGGTCGTCCAGCAGGGTCTGGGGATGGGTCTGCAACCAGCCGCGCACCTCGGGCCAATGCAGGCCGTCGCCCAGGCGCGGGGTCTCTGCGTCCGATTCCGACGTTTCGAAAAGGTCCAATGAGCCGCTCAACAGACCTCTCCGGGACGTGCGATGTTACAAAATGGACTGACCGGTCTTGGCCCAGTCCGCCACGAAGGCATCAAGACCCTTGTCGGTTAACGGGTGCTTTACCAGGGCCCGGAAGGTGTCAGGGCCGAAGGTCGCGGCGTCCGAACCGGCGACGGCGGCGGCCGTCACATGGGCGACGTTGCGCAAGGACGCGGCCAGGATCTGGGTGTCGAAGCCGTGCACGTCGTACAGGACGCGGATTTCTTCCAGCAGGCCGATGCCGTCCGCGCCGTTGTCCTCCAGCCGGCCGACGAAGGGCGAGACGAAGGTCGCGCCGGCCTTGGCCGCCAGCATGGCCTGGGCCGCAGAGAAGCACAGGGTGACGTTGGTCTTGATCCCCTTGTCGGAGAAGACGCGGCAGGCGCGCAGCCCGTCCCAGGTCAGGGGCAGCTTCACCACCACGTTCGGGGCGATGGCGGCCAGTTTCTCGCCCTCCTTGACCATGGTCTCGAAATCGAGCGAGACGGCCTCGGCCGAGATCGGCCCCTCGACCAGGGCGCAGATTTCGGCGATGACCTCGGCGATGTTGCGACCCGACTTGGCGATCAGCGACGGATTGGTGGTGACGCCGTCCACCATTCCGGTGGGGACGAGGTCCTGAATGGCGGCGATGTCTGCGGTGTCGAGAAAGAGTTTCATGGGCGGCTTCATAGCCGAGGGCGAAGTTCGGTGAAAGTCGCGTCCGTCCTCATTCCCCTGCCGGTGCCAGAGGCCTTCGACTACGAGGTTCCCGAGGCGCTGACCCTGGCGCGCGGCGATCAGGTGGCGGTGCCGCTGGGGCCGCGCCTGATCCGGGGCGTGGTGTCGGAGGTGTTCGAGACGACGGGATCGAACCGGCGGCTGAAGGCGGTGGACAGTCTGCTGGACGATCCGGCCCTGCCGCCGGGCGTGGTCGACTTCGTGGAATGGGCCGGGCGCTGGACCCTGTCGGCGCCGGGCGAGATGGCGGCGACGGCGCTGAAGGGCCTGCGCGCGCCGCGTCCCCGGCCCGAGCGAAGGGTGCGGCGCGTGGGCGAGCGGCAGCCGGCGCGGGCGACCCCGGCGCGGACGGGCGTGCTGGAGACGCTGGGCGAGCGGGCGATGCCCCCGGCCGATCTGGCGCGGGCGGCGGGCGTCTCGTCCGGCGTGGTCAAGGGGCTGATCGACGAAGGCGTGCTGGAGATCATCGAGATCGAGGCCCGGGCGGCGTTCGACCGACCCGATCCCGATCATGCGCCCGCCGCCCTGAACGGGGACCAGGCGGCGTCGGCGGCGGCGATGGCGGACGGCGTGGCCGGCGGCGGTTTCCGCCCCTTCCTGCTGGACGGGGTGACGGGCTCGGGCAAGACCGAGGCCTATCTGGAGGCCATCGCGCGGGTGCTGCGCGCCGATCCGACGGCGCAGGTCCTGATCCTGCTGCCCGAGATCGCCCTGACCCAGGCGCTGATCGAGCGGATCACGGCCCGGTTCGGCGCGGCTCCGGCCGAGTGGCATTCCGGGGTCGCCCCGCCGCGCCGTCGCCAGGTGTGGGAGGCGGTGGTCGCCGGCCGCTGCAACATCGTGGTCGGGGCGCGCTCGGCCCTGTTCCTGCCCTTCGTCAATCTGCGGCTGATCGTGGTGGACGAAGAGCACGACGGCTCGTTCAAGCAGGAGGAGGGGCTGGTCTATCACGGGCGTGACCTGGCGGTGGCGCGGGCGCGGATCGAGGGGGCGGCGGTGGTCCTGGCCTCGGCGACGCCTTCGCTGGAGACGCTGTGGAACGCCCAGAACGGCCGTTACGACTGGCTGAAGCTGGGGGCGCGGCACGGGACGGCGGTGCTGCCCGACATCGACCTGATCGACCTGCGCGCCGCGCCGCCCGACCCCCAGACCTGGTTGTCGCAGCCGCTGCGGCTGGCCATCGGCGAGACGTTGGCGCGGGGCGAGCAGACCCTGCTGTTCCTGAACCGGCGCGGCTATGCGCCCGTCGTCCTGTGCCGCGCCTGCGGGCATCGACTGACGGCGCCCGACACCGACAGCTGGCTGGTCGAGCATCGCTACACCGGGCGGCTGGTCTGTCACCTGACCGGCTTCTCCATGGCGCGCCCGAAACATTGCCCGTCGTGCGGGGCCGAGGATTCGCTGGTCTCGGTCGGGCCGGGGGTGGAGCGGGTCGAGGAGGAGGTGCGCCAGCTGTTCCCCGAGGCGCGGACGGCGGTGTTCAGCTCCGACACCGCGCCGGACGCCCGGTCGGCCCGCGCCCTGATCCAGCGGATGACGGACGGGGAGATCGACATTCTGGTGGCGACGCAGGCCGCGGCCAAGGGCCACAACTTCCCGCGCCTGACGCTGGTGGGGGTGGTGGATGCGGACCTGGGCCTGCGCGGCGGCGACCTGAGGGCGGCCGAGCGGACCTATCAGCTGATGGCCCAGGCGACGGGGCGGGCGGGGCGGGCGGACAAGCCGGGCCGGGCCCTGCTTCAGACCTGGACGCCCGAACATCCGGTGCTTCAGGCCCTGGCGGCGGGCGACCGCGACGCCTTCGTCGAGGCCGAGATGGCCGAGCGGGAGGCCGCGTCCCTGCCGCCCTTTGGCCGGCTGGCGGCGATCATCCTGTCCAGCGAGAATGCGGCCGCCGTGGAGAAGACGGCCGCCGACCTGGCCCAGGCCATCCCCAACGCCGAACGGCTGGAGGTCTATGGTCCCGCCGACGCGCCGCTGGCCCTGGTGCGAGGACGACGGCGCAAGCGGCTGCTGGTGCGGGCCGACCGGGACGTGAACCTTCAGGCCTTCCTGCGGGCCTGGCTTCAGCGGGTGAAGACGCCTGCATCCGTCAGACTGACGGTGGACGTCGATCCCTATTCCTTCCTGTAGCGGGGTCTGTGGGGGGGCGTCCGGCCTTAGACCGCCATCACGCTGCCCAGCAGCAGGCGCGCGCCGGGGCGGCCCATGACCGTGTTGGTCGCAGCCTGAAGCGCATTGGCCAGGCGATCGATGTCGGGCGGCATGCCGGGGCGCAGACCGTTGGCGAAGGTCTGGGCGGCGGTGTTGTAGGCGGCGCGAAGGCGCGGCGTCGATTGCTGGACCCTCAGGCGCAGAGCCGCGTCCGGCGTATCGAGGCCGGTCTCTATCGACAATACGCCGCGCCGTCCGTCGCCGTGCAGGATGGAGGCCGTCACGATCGGCAGGCGCAGATAGCTGTCGGCCGAGGCGCCGCCCCCGCCGCCAGAGGACGCCTTGGCAGCCTCGGGCGGAAGGGTGGTTGCGGCGGTCGCCATGACGGCGAGACCGAGAAGAGCGCGGCGTTCCATCGGGCGATATTAGGCGGCGGTCGCTTAAGGAACGCCTTACGCTGCGCGCTGCGCTGGCCGGGGTTCCTCGGCCTCGAAGCGGAAGCCGCCGATCTGACGCGTCAGGGTCTCGGCCTCGGTCACGAGGATCGTATAAGGATGTCTTTATACGATCATTGCTCCCGGGCTTCGGTCAGGCTATGAGGCCGCCAATCCTTTCGTTCGGCCGGAGCCCGATCATGACCGACTACATCGTCCGCGACATTTCCCTGGCCGACTGGGGCAACAAGGAAATCGCCATCGCCGAAACCGAAATGCCGGGCCTGATGGCGCTGCGCGACGAGTTCGGCGCCGCCAAGCCGTTGAAGGGCGCCCGTATCGCCGGTTCGCTGCACATGACCATCCAGACGGCGGTCCTGATCCAGACGCTGGAAGCCCTGGGCGCCGAGGTGCGCTGGGCGTCGTGCAACATCTTCTCGACCCAGGACCACGCCGCCGCCGCCATCGCCGCCGCCGGCACCCCGGTCTTCGCCACCAAGGGCGAGACGCTGGTGGAATACTGGGACTACGCCCACAAGATCTTCGAATGGGCGGACGGCGGCTATCCGAACCTGATCCTGGACGACGGCGGCGACGCGACCCTGCTGTGCGTGCTTGGCCCGAAGGCCGAGAAGGACGCCTCGGTTCTGGACAATCCGCAGAACGAGGAAGAGGAAGCCCTGTTCTCGGTGATGAAGCGGTATCTGAAGGAGAAGCCCGGCTTCTATTCGGCCATTCGCGACGCCATCGGCGGCGTGTCGGAAGAGACGACCACGGGCGTTCACCGCCTGTATCAGATGGCCGAAAAGGGCGAACTGCCCTTCCCCGCCATCAACGTCAACGACAGCGTCACCAAGTCCAAGTTCGACAATCTGTACGGCTGCCGGGAATCGCTGGTCGACGCCATCCGTCGCGGCACCGACGTCATGCTGTCGGGCAAGGTCGCGGTAGTCTGCGGCTACGGCGACGTGGGCAAGGGTTCGGCCGCTTCGCTGCGCCAGGGCGGCGCCCGCGTGATCGTGACCGAGATCGACCCGATCTGCGCGCTGCAGGCGGCGATGGAAGGCTATGAGGTCCAGACGCTGGACGACACCGCCGGCCGCGCCGACATCTATGTGACCACGACCGGCAACAAGGACGTCATCACCGTCGATCACATGCGGCAGATGAAGAACAACGCCATCGTCTGCAACATCGGCCACTTCGATAGCGAGATTCAGGTCGCCGGCCTGAAGAACTTCAAGTGGGACGAGATCAAGCCGCAGGTCCACCACGTGGAGTTCCCGGACGGCAAGAAGATCATCCTGCTGTCGGAAGGCCGTCTGGTGAACCTGGGCAATGCGACGGGCCACCCGTCCTTCGTGATGTCGGCGTCCTTCACCAACCAGACGCTGGCCCAGATCGAACTGTGGACCAACGCCGACAAGTACGAGAACAAGGTCTATACCCTGCCCAAGCATCTGGACGAGAAGGTCGCCTTCCTGCATCTGGCCAAGCTGGGCGCCAAGTTGACGACCCTGACCAAGGACCAGGCGGACTATATCAATGTGCCGGTCGAAGGCCCGTTCAAGGCGGATCACTACCGTTACTAAACTCTCCCCGAGGCCGGTCTCTCCGTCGGAGGGACCACGATGACGGGGACGTCCTTCGACGTCCTCGTCGTCGGCGCCGGCGCGGCGGGCATGATGGCCGCCATCGAGGCCGGCCGGCGGGGACGCCGAGTGCTGGTCGTGGATCACGCCGACCGGCCGGGCGAGAAGATCCGCATCTCCGGCGGCGGGCGCTGCAACTTCACCAATCTGGGCTGCGGACCGGCGAACTTCCTGGGCGAGAACCCCCGGTTCGCCACCTCGGCCCTGCGCCGTTACACCCAGCACGATTTCGTCAAACGCATCGACTTGGCGGGCATCGCCTGGCACGAGAAGACGCTGGGCCAGCTGTTCTGCGACGACAGCGCCAAACAGATCGTCCGTATGCTGACGGATGACATGGCGGCGGCGGGCGTCACCCTGAAGATGAAGACCGGCGTGGAGCGTCTGGCCCGCGACGGCATGGGCTTCACGGCCGCTCTGTCGGACGGATCGCAGGCGACGGCGGCGTCCCTTGTCGTGGCGACGGGCGGCAAGTCGATCCCCAAGATGGGGGCGACCGGCTGGGCCTATGAGGTCGCGCGCCAGTTCGACATCCGCGTCACCGAGACGCGGCCGGCCCTGGTGCCCCTGACGTTCGAGGCGGGCCTGCTGGAGGCGCTGACGCCGCTGGCAGGAGTGGCTGTGGAGGCGACCGTGGCCTCGGCGCCGAGCGAGAAGACGCGCCGGGCCAGCTTCAACGAGGCAATGCTGTTCACCCACCGGGGGCTGAGCGGCCCGGCCATACTTCAGATCAGCTCCTACTGGCGCGAGGGCGAGGCCATTGTCGCCGCGATGGCGCCGGGCCGGAACATCTTCGACGAACTGAAGGCGGCCAAGGCCGCGAACGGGCGCCAGGCCGTGCATACGGCGCTGAGCCACATCGTGCCGCGCCGTCTGGCCGAGACCTTGTGCGTGCGAGAGGGGGCGTCGGGCAATCTGGCCGACCTGTCGGACAAGGTGCTGCGCAGGCTGGATCAGGCGGTCAACGGCTGGAGCGTCAAGCCGGTGGGCTCCGAAGGCTATCGCACCGCCGAGGTGACGCTGGGCGGGGTCGATACGGCCGCGCTGGACCAGCAGACGATGCAGGCCAAGACGGTTCCGGGCCTGTATTTCATCGGCGAGGCGGTCGATGTGACCGGCTGGCTGGGCGGCTATAATTTCCAGTGGGCCTGGTCTTCGGGCTGGGCCGCCGGACAGGTCTGCTAGGCGCGTTCAGGCGGCCAGGCCGGCGGCCTGCATCAGTTCCTTCAACGGGGCGATCTCGTCCGGGGACGCCGCCAGGGCGGCGCGCACGTCCTTTGTCCGCAGCAGCTTGAGGGCCTCGGCCTTGGCGCGGTCGGCGGCGGGGCCGCTGGGCGCGGTCTGGCCCGTCGCCAGCTTGAGCAGGGCGCTCAGCTTCTGGGGCAGGGGCGCCGAGGCCCGTCCGATCTGTTCGACCAGGCCGGTCTCGGCCTCCAGGACGCCGCCCACGGCGCCGATGGCTGTCGTGATCTGCGCCTCGTCGTGCTCGCCCAACTGGGCGGCGCGGACCGAACGTTGCAGCCGCGCCAGCACGGCCAGCTTGTGCGGAACGGCCGGTCCGCCGGGCGTCGCCTGACGCATTTCGGTCTCGAACCGCAGCGACCCGACGCAGGCCGACAGCCAGCGCGCCGCCGCACGCTTGTTCGCGCCGCCGGTGACGTTTTCGCACAGTCGGGTCAGCTGTTCGGCCTCGGCGAGGACGGTCGGGCAGTCCTTGACATAGGCGGCGACGAAATCGGCGGTGACCAGGCTCTTGGAGCGTTCGACGAAGGCGGTCTGGACCTCGTCGAGGCTCATCAGTCGGCCCGTCGTCGCCGTCAGGGCCAAGGCCAGGACGCGCAGGATGTCGATTTCGCCCACCGGGTCGTTGGGGCGGAGACGACGGGGACTGGCCAGTTCCTGCACCACCATCCGCGCCAGGGACGCGGCCAGCAGCGGGAACTCTCCGGCCGCCAGGTGCCGGCCCAGCCGCTCCGCAGGCCCCTCGACGGTGGGGGTCAACAGGGCCATGCGCGGATCCATGGCGATCAGTTGATCGACCTCGCGCGGCGCGGCCATCCGCACGACGGCGGCCAGATTGGCGCCGTGATCCAGCGCGGGGCCCAGGAGTTCAGTCAGATTGCGCCGCACGGCCAGCATTTCGGCGGCGATCTGTTCGACCGCGACCACGACCAGGGCGCGCGGCGGGCCTTCCGGCGGCGCCGCGTCGATCAGGTCCATCAGGGCGGCCAGCCGGTCGCGCGCGCCGCGCCGGTGCTTGAGCGCGCCGGCGACGACGCCGCCCATGACGAAGGCGCGGTCCGTCGCCCCGTTCAGTCGCTGCGCCAGTTCGGCGATGGGGCGATCCTCCACGCTGGGGAACTGCCCGGCGCGCCCAGCCTTCAACAGCCGCGCGATCGTCTGTTCCGCCAGCTTCTGATAATGGCGCACCATGGCGTGAACGTCCTGGCCGGACGCCTGGCTTTCGGGCACGGCGATCTTCTGGACCGCGTGCTGAAGTTCGACGCCCGAGGCTTCCAGCCGTTCGGCCAGGTCCGGCCGGTGCAGCAGTTCGAAGGCGGTGACGCCCTGCCGCTTCAACCACTCCTCCAGCACGCGACCGATCAGGGCGCGCGAATGGGGCGAATAGAGTTCGGCCGGGTGACTGCAGGCGGGCTGGGGCGGCGCCTGCGGTTTCGCCCTGGTCTTCTGTTCGGGAAGGCCCAGCGTCAGGATGGTGAGACTGTTGAACTCCATCGTTTCGGGGTCCAGCGTCTCCTTGGTGACGCGGACGGCGACGGCCAGACGGTCGTTCATCTGGTCCTCGGCCGTCTCCATCGCGTGTTTGCGATCCTCGGTCGCGATCAGCAGCGACCAGGCCGAGGGCGCCGTCTTGCGCACATAGACTTCGTAATGGATCGGGCCCGCCATGGCCGGCATCATGGCCGCGAAGTCTTTAAGGCGAGGTTTGCACGGCGAATTTCGCCGCCGCTTCCACAGCGCGAACGCCCTACGGTCGTTGAAACGGGCGACGGGCGGACCCATCTGTCCAGCGGCGATCCCGCGCGGTTCAGGCCGTGACCGCTTCAAAGCGGACGGGTTCGGCCCTAATGTGACCGTGATCGAACGGTTACGCTTGCCGTGCGTTGACGTTCGCGGGAACGCGAAGTTCAGGAGAAGACACCCTTGGCGAACATCACCCTGGTCGACGACGACGAAAACATCGTGGCGTCCGTCTCGCTGGCGCTGGAAAGCCACGGCCACAAGATCACGGCCTATCACGACGGGGCCTCGGGGCTCGCCGCCCTGGAATCGACGCCGCCGGACCTGGCCATTCTGGACGTGAAGATGCCGCGCATGGACGGGATGGAGGTGCTGCGCCGTCTGCGCCAGACGTCACAGATCCCGGTCATCATGCTGACGTCCAAGGACGAGGAGATCGACGAAATCCTGGGCTTCAACCTGGGGGCCGACGACTATATCCACAAACCCTTCAGCCAGCGCCTGCTGATCGAGCGGGTGAAGGCCCTGCTGCGTCGCACCGGCGCCGACGGGGTCGAGGCCGAACCCTCGGCCGAGGTGTCGGGCAAGGCGATCAAGCGCGGCAAGCTGTCGATGGACCCGGCGCGCCACGAATCCACCTGGGACGGCAAGCCGGTGAAGCTGACGGTGACCGAATTCCTGCTGCTCCAGGCGCTGGCCCAGCGCCCCGGCTTCGTGAAGAGCCGCGACAATCTGATGGACGCCGCCTACGACGATCAGGTCTATGTCGACGACCGCACCATCGACAGCCACGTCAAGCGGATGCGCAAGAAGTTCCGCGCCGTGGACCCTGAGTTCGACGCGATCGAGACCCTGTATGGCGTCGGCTACCGCTACCGCGAGAGCTGATCCCGCCGCGCCGCGCGAGGGGAAGCTCCGGCCCGGCCGACGGCCGCTGATCCGTTTCGGCGGGTCGCGGCTGGGCGGCTTCATCCTGGCGCTGAATCTGCTCAGCCTGCTGATCCTGTTCGGCGGCGCCCTGGCGCTGACCGAGTGGAACCGCGGACTGATCCAGGCGCGCCAGGAATCGTTGAAGGCCCAGGCCGAGCTGTTGGGAAACGTGCTGGGCCAGCTCAGCATCACCAAGGGCGAGCCGACGCCGGAACTGGACGTGCAGGAAGCCGCCCGGTGGCTGCGCGACAATTTCGTGCCGGCCGGCCAGCGGGTGCGGCTGTACGACATCAACGGCCTGCCGCTCATCGACAGCTATCAGGTGACGGAGAATATCCCCGGCCAGCCCCTGCCGCCGGCGCATCCGGCCGGCACGCCCCCGCCTTCGGACCTGAAGGACCGGATCGCCCGCAGCGCCCGCCAGAAGGACGCCGCCGACCGCGAAGTCACCGCCGAGGTCGAACGCGCCCTGGCCGGCGAACCGCAGACGACGGTGCGTCGAAACGAGTCCGGCGACCGGGTCGTCTCCGTTTCCATTCCCATCCGCCATGTCCGGCAGGTGCTGGGGGTGATGACGCTGGAGGCCGGCAACGTCGACCAGATCCTCAGCGCCCAGCGGCGCGCCCTGGTGCCCTTCGCCCTGGTGGCCCTGGCGGTGAACCTGCTGGCCTCCTTGCTGCTGCATCTGTTCGTGGCCAGACCGATCCTGCGTCTGTCGGCGGCGGCGGATCAGGTGAAGCTGCAACGCGCGCGCGCCATCTCCCTGCCTGATCTGGAAGATCGTCGCGACGAGATCGGCGATCTGGCCCGGTCGCTGGAATCGATGACCGACACCCTGTCCACCCGGATGGACGCCATCGAACGGTTCGCCGCCGACGTCTCGCACGAGATCAAGAACCCCCTGACCTCGATCCGCTCGGCGCTGGAGACCCTGCCCCTGGTCAAGACGGACGCCCATCGCGAGAAGCTGACGGCCCTGTTGCAGCAGGACGTGCGGCGGCTGGACCGGCTGATCACCGACATTTCCAACGCCTCTCGACTGGACGCCGAACTGTCGCGCGACCGGCCGCGTCCGATCGAACTGAACCAGCTCTTGGCCGACATCGTCGGCGTCTATGACACAACGGCCAAGCCGGGCGACGTCCCGGTGCGGCTGGCCGCGCCGGTCGAGGGCCTGCAGGTCATGGGGCGCGACGGCCCCCTGGGTCAGGTGTTCCGCAACCTGATCGACAATGCGCGCTCCTTCAGCCCGGCCGGCGGCGAGGTCCGCGTGGTTCTGGACCGGGTCGACGGCGACCGGTCGGTCCGCGTGCGGGTCGAGGACGACGGCCCCGGCGTGCCGCCCGACAATCTGGAGACGGTGTTCGAGCGGTTCTACACCTCCCGGCCAAAGGGCGCGGCCTTCGGGTCCAACTCGGGCCTGGGCCTGTCCATCGTGCGGCAGATCGTCGAGGCGCACGGCGGACGCGTCTGGGCCGAGAACCGGATCGAAGACGGCCGGGTCGCCGGCGCCGTGTTCGAGATCAATCTGCCCGCCTTCGACCCCGTCACGCCGGGACGGCGTCCATGACGGCCCGTCCGCCCATCCACGCCACCGCCGTCGCCGTGCGGCGCCGGGGCGTCTGGAAGGCGGTGCTGATCCTGGGTCGATCCGGGGCGGGCAAGAGCGATCTGGGATTGCGGCTGATCGACAAGGGGTGGCGGCTGGTCAGCGACGACTATACCCGCGTCTGGGCTTCGGGAGGCGCGCTCTACGCCGCGGCGCCCGAGACCATCGCCGGTCGGATCGAGGCGCGCGGCGTGGGGATCATGACCGCCCCCACCTGGCCGCTCGCCCGCGTGGTCCTGGCGGTCGAGGCGGAAGAGGCGCCGTCGGAACGCCTGCCCGAGCCCGCCGCGCGCATGATCGCGGGTGTCGCCGTTCCCCTGCTGACACTGGATCTCAAACAGGCCTCGGCCGTCGCCAAGGTCGCAGTCGCGTTGCAGACGCTTTGAAACCGGACGCGACGGGTCTATGACACGCCCCTTGCGGTCCGGGACGGGCGGCGGCCGGACCTTCCCGTCCGGTGCGCGGCCGGCGGACGCGGTTCGGGGCGGGATGCGAGTGAAGTCCTTATGATCGGTCTGGTCATCGTCACCCATGGCGGGCTGGCGTCTGAGTTTCTTTCGGCGATGGAGCATGTGGTCGGGCCGCAGCGCGGGGTCGCCGCCATCTGCATCGGCCCCGACGACGACATGGAGCGGCGGCGTCGCGACATCGTCGACGCCGCCGCCGCCGTGAACGACGGGGACGGCGTGATCCTGCTGACCGACATGTTCGGCGGTACGCCGTCCAACCTGGCGATTTCGGTGATGGAGCAGACCCACGCCGAGGTCATCGCCGGGCTGAACCTGCCCATGCTGATCAAGCTGGCCAGCGTGCGCGGGCGCGAAACGCTGGAGGCGTGCGTGGCCCATGCGCAGGACGCCGGGCGCAAATACATTTCGGTCGCGTCCTGGGTTCTGGCGGGCGAGAAATGACCGTCAGCGCCACCTTGAACATCTGCAACACCCGTGGCCTGCACGCCCGCGCCTCGGCCAAGTTCGTCAAACTGGCCTCCGGGTTCGACAGCGAGATCCAGGTCACGCGCGACGGTGTGACCGTGGACGCCCGCTCCATCATGGGGCTGTTGATGCTGGGCGCCGGCATCGGCTGCACCATCGACGTGACGGCCGAGGGCGAGGACGCCGAAGAGGCGATGGCGGCCTTGACCGACCTGGTCGCGCGCAAGTTCGACGAGGATCAGTGACGGGGGCTCGGCCTTGAGCCGAGGACGAGCCACCTTGGCCCTCAATACGCCGATCTATCCGTTGGTCGCTTCGTCCAGAAGGACCACGGCCTCGACCTCGAACAGCATGGGGTCGATGGCGAGTCTCGGCACGGGAACCAGTGTCTGGGCCGGCAAGCGGTCGCCGAACATCCGCACGACGCTCTCGGTCAGCACGCCCAGCTTCGACATGTCGTGATCCACCACGAACACCGTGAGCTTCACGACATGCTCCGGGCGCGCGCCCAGCGCATCGATCACGGCGGCGAGGTTTTCATAGGCTTGCCGCACCTGTTTGGCGAAATCGGGCGAGAGGGCGCCGGTTCGGTCCTGTCCGCCTTGCCCGGACACAAAGGCGAGCCGACCGGACGCGGGGGTGACGACGGCCGTGCTGTAGCCATTCGGCGTAGGGTCGTGGAGATGGGCCGGGTTGATGAGGACTGGCGTCGCGCCCGCGAGGACGGGGTGGGTCAGGGATGTCATGTTCAGTCTCGTGGTTAAGCTGTCAGGACAGGCCTAAGGGGATATGGCGACATAATCTGGCGCCATAGGTTCTAGGCTCCGACGAATGGACATCCGCCGCCGACAAGACGCCCTTCTTCGCCTCCTGCGACGCAACGGAACCGCGACCGTCAGGGAGTTGGCGGACGCCGTCGGCGCATCGCGGCGAACGGTGCTGCGCGACATCGGAACCTTGCGCGAGCAGGGCTTTGCGATCGATTCCGAGCCCGGCCGGGGCGGCGGAATTCAACTCGATCCGGGATCGATGCAAACCACGGCGCGGCTGTCCGTGACCGAGGTTTTCGCGCTTCTCATAAGCGTGGCGGCGATGCGCGCGACGCGGTCGCTGCCATTCTCCGACCTTGCCGACGCGGGCCTGTCCAAGATCGAGAGAACCCTGTCGGCGGACAAGGTGAGAGACCTGCGGCAGCTTCTGGACTGCCTGTACGTCGGACAGGTGTCGCCCCGACAGGATGTCTCGGATTTAGGCCCGATCGACGGAACGCTTCTGCCCGCGTTCGAGACGGCGTTTCTCCAGCGGTTGCCCCTCAGGTTCCGCTATCTGGACGCCAAGGGCGTGAAGACGGTGCGAGAGGTCGAACCCCAGGCCATGCTGATTCTGCCGCCGCTCTGGTATCTCGTGGCCTGGGATGGCGCGCGTGACGATTTCCGCCATTTCCGTATGGACAGGATCAGCCAGTCCGAAGTGGTCGAGGGCAAGACGTTTCGTCGAAGGCGCGTCCCCTTTGAAGACGATGTCTGCCCCTACGGCGCGATGTCGCCCGACCCGGCCTAGACGGGGGCGGCGTTACAGCCCCAGCGCACGGCGGATGTCGCGCCAGTCCACATATTTGAAGTTCTGGCCGCCCTCGTCGTTGACGTCGTCCTGGATGACCACGACGCCCTCGGGGAAGGGGCCGACCGCGCCGCCGGCCGCCGCCAGGCCGTCGGTGCCGGTGACGCCGTCGACCACCCCGTCCTTGACCACGAACCGTCCCTTGTACTGGGGGGCGCCGGCGTCGATGCGCCAGACGGGGAAGGTGGAATCGCCCTGGCTGGAGGCGATCAGATAGCGTTTGTCGCCGTCGGCGATGGTGGTCAGCCCTTCGGCGTCGGCAACCAGCACGCCCGGCGCGATGGGCTGGATCAGGGTGCGCGCCGCGCCCGAGGCGGGGTCCAGATCATAGCGCCACAGGCCGACGTTCTCCTCGTTGACGAACAGGGCGTCCGAGGCCTCGTCGGCCGCGCAGCCCTCTGATATGGAGCCGATCTCGGCGCGGCGGACCTCGCGCGCGACCGGGGCGCCGGCCGCATCGACCCCCAGGGCGTATTGTCGCAGCTCGCCTTCATGGCCCACCAGGACGGCGTAGACCTGATCGGCGCGCCGGGCGAAGCAGAAACCATAGGGTTCGACCACGTCGGTGCGAATGGCGCCCCAGTACTGGACGGCGTTGTCGGCCTGGGTTGCGGCGGGATCGAAGCGATAGAGGGCGACGCCCACCTTGCCCGGCGTGCGGTCGCTGGCGCCTAGGACGACCTGCGGTCGCCCGCCGACCGACAAACCTTCGACGACGTCCACATTGTTCAGCAGACCTTCCGGCAGGAACTGCAGGATCCGCCCGTCCAGGCCGTAGATATAAAGACCCGCCTTCTTGTCCGTGCCGGCGACAAAGCCCGGCGTGGCCACGCCCTTCACCATGACCGGGTGGGCCGAGGCCCAGACGGCGGGATCGTCGGCGGCGTCCTGGCCGGGCTGTCCGACGGGCGGCGTCTCCAGCACCGCGTGGACCACAGCGCCCTCGCCTACCACTCCGTCGCCCTCGCCCTGGAAATCGACCTCGTGCGTAGCACAGGCGCCGAGCAGGGCCAGGGCGGCGAGGGCGGCCCAGGGGCGAATGGGGGAGTGGCGAACGGGGACAGGGCGCATGACAATCTCCAGATGATCCGCAGGTTCTCTCGGGAAGGGGCGGTCGGGGGTCAACGGCGTCGGCGTGACGGTTTGATCCATGTTCGGTGACAGTTGCGACGTGTCGGGACGGATTGTCGCTCTTGCTTCGAAAAACAGCGAAATCCGCGTCGTCAAATCGTCGCTTTCACGTCGCCGCAGCCCGTTAAGCGGCGCGGCGCCGGTCGAACCGAACCCGTGTTCGCCGGAGGGGACCGACCGACATGAAACTGAACCTGCTGATGAGCGCCGCCCTGGCGCCTCTGATCCTGGCGCCGATGACGGTCGCCGCCCACGCCGAGACCGCCGCCGCTACGGTCGCCGCCTCTTCCGTGGTCGCCGGCGACGTGATCTTCGGGCGTGTCACCAATGCGTCGGGCGCGCCCCTGCCGGGCGCCGAGGTCCTGGTGCGCGGTTCGGGTCAGCGGATCGTGGCCGACGGTCACGGCGAGTTCACCCTGCCGACGAGCGCGGCCGGCTCGGTCGTTCTGGACGTGCGCTATCTGGGTCTGCCGTCCGCCAGCCAGACCGTCGTGACCACGCCTGGCCAGGACGTCAATGTCTCCATCGTCCTGGGCGCCGCGACGGCGACCGACGTGGCCGACGTGATCGTGACGGGCGTCATCACCGACGGCGTGGCCCGTTCGCTGAACCAGCAGAAGAACGCCGAGGGCACGGTCAACGTCCTGTCGGCCGACGCCATCGGCCGCTATCCCGACCCGAACGTGGCTGAAAGCCTGCAGCGGGTTCAGGGCATCGCCATCCAGCGCGACCAGGGCGAGGGCCGCTATATCAACGTGCGCGGCGCGCCGTCGTCCTTCACCGCCGTTTCGGTGGACGGCGTCGCCGTTCCGGCCGTGTCGCCAACGACCCGCGCGGTCGATCTGGACACCCTGCCGTCGGACATCGTCTCCAGCGTCGAGGTGTCCAAGACCCTGCGTCCCAGCCAGGACGCGGATTCCATCGCCGGCGCCGTGGACATCAAGACCCGTTCGCCCTTCGACAAGCGTCGTCTGGCCATCAGCGGCTACGCCGGGGGGAGCTACAACGACTACGGCGGTTCCGACACCCGCGCGGGCGCCACCGTGTCCAACGTCTTCGGCCCCGACCAGACCTTCGGCGCCCTGCTGTCGCTGAGCTTCTCCGAGACCAACCGTCGTCCCGACAACGTCGAGAACGCATGGACCCTGGGAGAGGACGCCAAGGTCGCGGCGACCCTCGGCCGCTATTACCTCGAAGAAACCCTGTTCAAGGACTATGAGACCAAGCGCACGCGCAAGGCCGCGACCGGCGCCCTGGAATGGCGGCCCAGCGATCAGCTGCGCGCCTGGCTGCGCGGATCGTTCGCCGAGTTCAACGACGACGAATACCGCGACACGCTGCGTTTCACCTATTCGGACGGCAAGCCCCAGGCGGGACTGACCGATCAGGCGGGCGAGTTCACCGGCGCGCGCATCTACAAGGCCCTGCGTCACCGCGAGCAGAACAACCAGATCTCGACCCTGAATCTGGGCGGCGAATACACCTTCGGCAACGGCGCCGTCTGGGACGCGACCCTGGCCTGGGCCCGGAGCGAGCAGACCTATCCGCACCGCGACGAACTGGTCTATCGCTCGGGATCGCAGACGCTTCGCTACGACACGACCGACCACTACGCGCCGACCTATTCGCCGTTCTCGTCGGACGCCTATCTGAACCCGGCGAACTACAGCTTCCGCGAAAACTCCTTCCGCTCCAACACGACCGAGCAGGAGGACGTGTCCTTCAAGACCAACTACGAGCTGCCGACCGTCATCGGCGGCCGCGACGTGACGCTGAAGTTCGGCGCCAAATACAGCTCGCGCGACGTTGCCGCCGATGAGGAGCGTTTCCGCGATCGCGACAACAGCGCCGGCGCGCTGACGGCTCTGATGTCGGATCGCCGGTCGCAGAACTATGGCTACAACCTGGGCTTCAAGCTGGATCACGGATTGGTCGACGACTACTTCGCGCGCATCGCCAGCGTCTCCAAGGGCGCGAACTATCGCCGCACGCCGCAGTCGATCACGGCCGACTACACCGCCAACGAAGACATCCTTGCCGGCTATGGCCAGGCCCGGTTCGACGTGGGGCCCACCAATGTCCTGATCGGCCTGCGCGTCGAAAAGACCGACTTCGAGGGGGCCGCGACCAGCGTGAGCGCCGCGAACGTCCTGACGCCCGTTTCCGTCAGCCGCGACCAGACGGACGTCTTCCCCAATCTGACGCTGCGTCACAGCTTCAGCGAAAACCTGATCGGCCGCTTCGCCCTGACCCGCGCCATTTCGCGGCCGGATTATGCGGACGTCGTGCCGCGTCTGCTGGAAACCAGCGAAAACGTCACCGAGGGCGGCGTCACGCGGGTCAAGACCACGGTCTCGCGCGGGAACCCGGATCTGAAGGCCGCCTTGTCCACCAATGTCGACCTGGGCCTGGAATATTACCTGCGGCCGCTGGGCGTGATTTCGGCCAACGCCTTCTACAAGGACCTGTCCGACTATCGGTTCACCCTGGTCACGGCGGGCGTGCCCTACCAGCCCGCGCCCTCGGGCTTCGCCGAAGTGACGGAAGCCAAGAACGCCGACGGGCATCTGGTCGGCATCGAGCTCAACTGGCAGCAGACGTTCGACTTCCTGCCGGGCTGGGCCTCGGGCTTCGGCGTCTTCGCCAACTACACATTGACGGACGCCAGGATCAAAACCGCTGCTACCTACGCCGGGCGCAACAGCTTCACCCTGCCGGGCCAGTCGGACACCACCTATAACGCCGCCCTGTTCTATGAGCGGTACGGGTTCAGCGCGCGGGTGTCCTACACGCACCGCAGCGACTTCCTGGAAGCCATCGACGCCACGCGGCCGGGCCTGGACCTGTGGGTCGAGGGGCGTGGTCAGCTGGACGTGACCGCCAGCTACGACTTCGGCAACGGGGTGGAGCTGTTCGGGGAGGCCAAGAACCTGACCGACAGCGCGGGCGTGCGCTACTACGGCGTCAAGGAGCGGACCTACGAGTACGAGAAGTTCGGCTACAACGTCTTCGTGGGCGTGCGCTTCAAGCTGTAAGCGCGCCGGTCGATGCGATCGGAAAGGGGCCGGGCGGCGACGCCTGGCCCCTTTTTCGTCCTGCGGACCTCTGCAAATGGTCGAAACCCGGCCCCATATGGCGTGCAGCGGTTGACCCTCGCTGGTCCATCGCTAGTGTCCGCGCGCCTTATTACCGCACGCCAGAAGACCCAGAGGATACCATGGCCGAAGCCACCGCTCCCTACGACGTCGTCATCATCGGCGGAGGGCCGGGCGGCTATAACGCCGCGATCCGCGCCGGCCAGCTGGGCCTGAAGGTCGCCTGCGTGGAAATGCGTTCGACGCTGGGCGGCACCTGCCTGAACGTGGGCTGCATGCCCTCCAAGGCCCTGCTGCACGCCTCGGAGCTGTGGGACGCCGCCAATGGCGAGTTCGCCAAGATCGGCATCGAGGTCTCGCCCAAGCTGAACCTGCCCCAGATGCACAAGGCCAAGGACGACAGCGTCCTGGCCCTGACCAAGGGGATCGAGTTCCTGTTCAAGAAGAACAAGGTCGACTGGATCAAGGGCAAGGGCAAGATCACGGCCAAGGGCAAGGTCGAAGTCACCGCCGCCGACGGCGCGGTCCAGACGCTGGACGCCAAGAACATCGTGATCGCCACCGGCTCGGAGCCGACCCCGCTGCCGGGCGTCGCGTTCGAGGCGGGCAAGGTGATCGATTCCACCGGCGCCCTGTCGCTGCCGGCCGTGCCCAAGAAGCTGATCGTGGTCGGCGCCGGCATCATCGGCCTGGAGCTCGGCTCGGTCTGGCGCCGTCTGGGCGCCGAGGTGACGGTGGTGGAGTTCCTGGACCGGATCACCCCCGGCATGGACACCGAGGTCGCCACCGCCTTCCAGCGCACCCTGGCCAAACAGGGAATGACGTTCAAGCTGGGCGCCAAGGTCACGGCGGCCAAGTCGGGCAAGGACGGGGTGGAGCTGACGGTCGAACCGTCGGCCGGCGGCGCGGCCGAAACGATCAAGGGCGACGTCGTCCTGGTCGCCATCGGCCGTCGTCCCTATACGGACGGCCTGGGTCTGGAGAGCGTGGGCGTGACGCCGGACAAGCGCGGCTTCATCGACCATGACCACTTCAAGGTCGCCGATGGCGTCTGGGTGATCGGCGACGTGACCCACGGCCCGATGCTGGCGCACAAGGCGGAAGAAGACGCGGTCGCCGTGATCGACACCATCGCCGGCAAATACGGCCACGTCGACTACGCCCTGGTGCCCAGCGTGGTCTACACCTTCCCCGAAGTGGCCTGGGTCGGTCAGACCGAGGACCAGCTGAAGGCCGCCGGCGTCGCCTACAAGAAGGGCAAATTCCCCTTCGCCGCCAACAGCCGCGCCAAGATCAACCACGAGACCGACGGCTTCGTGAAGGTTCTGGCCGATGCTGCGACGGACAAGGTGCTGGGCGTCCACATCATGGGCCCGCAGGCCGGCGAAATGATCCACGAGGCCGCCGTCACCATGAGCTTCGGCGGCGCTTCGGAAGACATCGCCCGCACCTGCCACGCCCACCCGACCCGTTCGGAAGCCGTGCGCCAGGCGGCCATGGATGTCGAAGGCTGGATGATGCAGGCCTGATCCGAAACGGATCGAGGTTGCAAGCAAGGCCCGGACGGCGACGTCCGGGCCTTCTTCACATCAGGCCAGACCCTTGAGCCGATAGAGCGCCTCCAGCGCTTCGCGCGGGGTCAGGTCGTCGGGATCGACGTCACGGAACGCCAGTTCCAGCGGCGACGGGCCGCGCACCGGCTCCGGCTCGGCGACGGCGAACAGGGGCAGGTCGTCCAGACGGGCGGCGGCGGCCTTTTCGCCTTCCAGCCGGTTCAGCACCGAGCGGGCGCGGGCGACGACGGAGGCGGGAACGCCGGCCAGTTTGGCGACCTGGACGCCGTAGGATCGGTCGGCCGCGCCGGGCGCCGCCTCGTGCAGGAAGACCAGTTCGCCGTTCCACTCGCGCGCGACCATGGACAGGTTGCAGACGTGATCCAGCCGCGTCTCCAGCTGGGCCAGCTCGTGATAGTGGGTGGCGAACAGGGTGCGTGCCCGGTTGGTCTCGTGCAGGGCCTCGGCCGTGGCCCAGGCGATGGCCAGACCGTCGTAAGTGGCGGTGCCGCGCCCGATCTCGTCCAGAACGACGAAACTCTGCGGCGTGGCCTGGGTCAGGATGGCGGCGGTCTCGACCATCTCCATCATGAAGGTGGAGCGGCCGCGGGCCAGGTCGTCGCCGGCGCCGACGCGGCTGAACAGCCGGTCCACCACGCCCAGCCGCATCGCGCGGGCAGGCACGAAGGCGCCGGCCTGGGCCAGGATCACCAGCAGGGCGTTCTGGCGCAGGAAGGTCGACTTACCGGCCATGTTCGGGCCGGTGACGATGGCCAGGCGTGAGCCGTCCTGGCCCGACCCGTCCAGCCGGGCGTTGTTGGGGGTGTAGGGATCGCCGCCCGCCTTGACCGCCGCCTCGACCACCGGGTGGCGGCCGGCCTCGACGCAGAAGGTCAGGGTGTCGTCCACGATCGGGCGGGTCGCGCCGACTTCCTGGGCCCATTCGGCGAGGGCGGCGTGGGCGTCCAGTTCGGCGAGCGCCTCGGCGACGGCCTGCAGCGGCTGGGCCAGGCGGGCGACCTCGCGTCGCCAGCCCTCGAAGGTCTCGCCCTCGATGGCGAGAGCCCGGTGGCCGGCCTGACTGATCTTGGCGTCCAACTCCGACAGTTCGACGGTGGTGAAGCGGACTTGGGCAGCCAGGGTCTGGCGATGGATGAAGGGGCTGTCGGGACCGGCGCGCAGCAGGCCTTCGGCCGCCTTGGCGCTGGTTTCGAGGAAATAGCCCAGGACGGCGTTGTGCTTGATCTTGAACGGCACGCCGGACTCGGCGACGGCGCGAGCTTCCAGATCGGCGACGACGCGGCGGCTGTCGTCGCGCAGGGTGCGGGCGGCGTCCAGTTCGGGTCGATAGTCGGGACGCACATAGCCGCCGTCGCGCGCCAGATGGGACGGCTCGTCTACAAGGCCGGCGATCAGGTCGGCCTTCAGCCGCGAGACGTCGGGGGACAGGGTCAGGCGGTCCAGCGCCGAGGCGATGCGCCGCGGCTGGCCGGTCAGGGGATCGACCTGGCCCACGAACAGGCCGGCGACGCCCTCGGCGATCGACAGGCCAGTGCGCACGGCGGCCAGATCGCGCGGGCCGCCTCGACCCAGCGCCAATCGTCCGACGGCGCGGGCGATGTCGGATGAGGCTTTCAGCGCGTCGCGCAGGTCGCGGCGCAGGTCGCGGCGCTCCAAGAGCCATTCGACGGCGTCGAGCTGTTCGTTGATGGCCAGGGGATCGCGCAAGGGGCGCGCGATGCGTTCGGCCAGGGCGCGGGCGCCGCCCGAGGTGACGGTGCGGTCGATGCAGGCCAGCAGGCTGCCCTCGCGCTCGCCGCGCTGGGTGCGGTCGATCTCGAGGCTGGCGCGGGTCGCCGGGTCGATGGCCAGAAAGCCGCTTTCGCCCAGACGGCGGGGCGGGGCGAGGGCAGGGACCTTGCCGGCCTGGGTCGTCTCCAGATAGGCGGCGATCAGACCCAGGGCCGAGACCTCGGCCTCCTCGAAGGCGCCGTAACCGTCGAGCGCCGAGACGCCGTACAGCCGTTCGACGCGGGCGCGCGCCGCCTGGGGTTCGGCGATGGCCGAGGCCAGGGCCTGGACCACGCCGCCCGAGCCGTCCAGGGCGTCGCGGGTAGTCTCGTCGGAATACATCCGGTCGGTGACGAGGACTTCGGACGGGCGGAAGGCGGCCAGGGCCGCGCCCAGGTCTTCGATAGAGCAGGCGACGCTGTCGACCGCGCCGGACGACAGTTCGACCACGGCGACGGCGGCCCGACCTTTACGCATCGCGACCGCCGCCAGACGGTTGGCGCCGCGCGCGTCCAGCAGGCTGTCTTCGGTCAGGGTGCCGGGCGTCACGACCCGCACCACCCCGCGATGCACCACGGCCTTGCCGCCGCGCTTCTTGGCCTCCGCCGGGTCTTCCAGCTGTTCGCAGATGGCGACCTTGTGGCCGATGCGGATCAGGCGAGCGAGATAGCCCTCCATCGCATGGACCGGCACGCCGGCCATGGGAATGTCCTCGCCCTGATGCTTGCCGCGCTTGGTCAGGGTGATGCCGAGCGCCGCCGCCGCGACCTCGGCGTCCCTGAAGAACAGCTCGTAGAAATCGCCCATGCGGAAGAACAGGATGGCGTCCGGCTGACCCGCCTTGGCCGTCAGATACTGCGCCATGAACGGCGTCGCGCCCTCGATGGCGGCGGCGATTTCGGGCGGGTGAGAGACGGGGGCGTTCATGTGGCGCGGAAAGTGACGGAAGCCGTCTCAAGGCTCAAGCAATTTGCTGGCTTGACTGTGAGGTCGTCTGTAAGTGCGAAGAGGCAACTCTGGAGCGAATATGGGCCTGCAGGCGGCCGAACCTCGTCCGATCCGAAAGCTGACCGTGGCCCTGCGGATCACGCTCATTGTGGACCTCGTATTCGTCGTGCTCTGCGCCATCGGTTACGGGCTGCACGCCTTGGCGGCGTCCCAGCTTTCGCCCGATGACTACGTGACTCCCTTTTATGCCTTCGAGGGTTCGGGCCTCGCCGATCTGGTCCTAATGTGGTCGGGGCTTGTGCTTATCCCCGTGGGACTGGTCGCCGGCTTTCTGGCCCTGAAGTGGAGCTATCGGTCGACCCGTAACGCTCATGTGTTCGCACGCGGTCTGGAGAACACGCCGAAATGGGCGATCTGGTGGTGGTTCATCCCCTTCGCCTGCCTGTTCAAACCCTATGCCGTCATCAGCGAGGTCTGGCGTTCGGCGATCGAGCCCGATCGTTGGAAGGGTCTCAAGGATCCAACCCTTCTGCGGTGGTGGTGGGGCGCGCATCTGGCTGCGGGCTTTGGAGCCATGATCGGATCGGCGTTGGAGCGCTCGGCGACGACGGCTGGACAGGTCATGGTCCACGATCTGATTTCCCTCGTCGCCATGGTGATCCAGATCGGCTCGACGCTGCTGTATCTGCGTGTGATCGGTCGTATCGAACCCTTGCAGACCGCCTTGATCGCTCAAGGCCGCCGTCGCCCTCAGGACACAGGCGCGCCAAGCTGGGCGCCTTGATATGGCAAGGCTCTTGTCTGTTGCGTATAGCCCTGCGATAGGCCGCGTCAGGCGGTTTAGGGAACACGGTGTGACGCCGTGGCTGTGCCCGCAACTGTAGGCGGCGAGAGCGTCGTCCGTCCGGGGTCAGACGACCTCGGCGCCACTGGGCGACTGGGAAGGCGAGGACGGCGGTTTACGACCCGCAAGCCAGGAGACCTGGCCGCCAACGTCGCTCGTCGCTGTCCGGGACCAGGCAGGGGCGCGGGGACTCTTCTCGTCGCAGCGACCCGACCTTGCGCCGCCCAGATTTTCGTCTGGCGGGTCGGTTCGCTCATGACGGTCTCTCGCGCGCATTCGCGGGACCGGAAACGGGGATACCGCTCAATGAAGCGTTCCATTCTTCTCTCGACGGCGGCCATCGCCGCCGCCTTCGCCGCGCCGGCCTTCGCCGAGGACGCGACCCAGCTGGACGAGGTGATCGTCACCGCCACCCGCATCCCGGCCATCATCGCCGACACGCCCGGCGCCCGCGTCATCGACGGCAAGACGATCGAACAGCGCGGCGCGATCTTCGCCGCCGACATCCTGGCCGACGTGCCCGGCCTTTCGGTGACGCGCACCGGCGCCTTCGGCGGCGTGACCCAGGTGCGGATGCGCGGCGCGGGGCCGGGCAAGACCCTGGTTCTGGTCGACGGCGCGCCGGTCAACGACGCGGCCGAGCCCAACGGCGCCTATGATTTCTCCAGCTTCGAACTGGCGGATGTCGAGCGCATCGAAATCCTCAGCGGGCCGCAGTCGTCGCTGTGGGGCTCGGACGCCATCGGCGGCGTGATTTCGTTCACCACCCGGGAGATCGACGGCCTGCGCGCCGAGGCCGAGGCCGGCAGCTTCTCGACCGTGCGCGGCCGGGTGTCGGCCGGAGTGGCCAACGACACCTACGCCTTCAGCGCCTATGCCTCGCGCTTCCAGACCGACGGGATTTCGGCGGCGGACAAGGCGAACGGCAACCCCGAGGCCGACGGCTTCCGCAGCACCACCCTGGGCGCCAAGGGCCGTTACGTCCTGTCGGACGCGGTCAAGGTCGACGGCGCCGTGCGCTGGAACAAGTCCAAGGCCGACATCGACGGCTTCCCGGCGCCGACCTACGCCCTGGCCGACACCAGCGACACCCAGAACAGCGAGCAGTGGTCGGGCTTCGGCCGGGTGACGGCCCAGGCGTTCGGCCTGAACCATCAGTTCAGCGTCTCGGCGTCGGACCTGGACCGCTCATCCTACAGCGGCGGCTTCGGCTCGACCTTCAGCGGCGACCGTCAGGCCTATCGCTGGCAGGCGGACGGCAAGGCCCAGGACGTCGACTACGCCTTCGGCGTCGAGCGCAACGAAGCCTCGGCCCATCTGTCGTCGGGCCGGTCGCGCGATCTGTCGATCACCTCGGTCTTCGGCGTGGCCCATTACGACGTCGGCGCGCTGAACCTGAGCGGCGGCCTGCGTTACGACGACACCGACGACTTCGGCTCCAAGACGACGGGGCGGGTGTCGGCGGCCTATGACCTGGCCGGCGGCTTCATCCTGTCGGGCGCCTATGGCACGGGCTTCAAGGCGCCGACCGTCAGCCAGGCGGTGTGCGACTATTGCTATGCGCCGCTGCCCTGGCCCGAGCTGAAGCCGGAAACGGCCGACAGCGTCGAGGTCGCCCTGGGCTGGGCCTCGGCCGACGGCCGGTTCGACGGTCGCGCGACCCTGTATCGCCTGAACGTCGAGGACCAGATCACCTATTCGGCCGGTCGCTACATCAATGTGGCCAAGACCCGTTCGGACGGGTTCGAGCTGGAAGGCCGCGCCCTGCTGGGCGGCGGATTCGACCTGACGCTGGCCTATGCCTGGACCGACGCCAAGGATCGCACGACGGGCGCCCGCCTGCTGCGCGTGCCGGAACACGCCGGTTCGGCGACCCTGGGCTGGACGGGCGACCGGGTGTCGGGCGCGCTGACGGTGCGGGCCGAGGGGGACCAGGACGATTCCGGCGGCTTCTCGACCGTGGTGCGCAAGGGTTTCGTCACGGCGAACCTGAACGCGGCCTATCAACTGACCGATCAGGTCACGCTGACGGCGCGGATCGAGAATCTGGCCGACGAACACTATCAGCAGGTGTTCGGCTACGGCGAGCCCGGTCGGTCCGGCTACGTCGGGATCAGGCTGCGCTACTGATCCGGGCGCGGGCGTCGGCGGTCAGGGCCGCCGGCGCCTCCAGCGCCAGGGAAGCCCAGTCCAGGTTCGGGCAGGGCGCATGGGCGGCGGCCAGGATGGCGCGCAGTTCGGCGGCCGAGGCGACGCTGGCCACCACCTTGTCCACGCCCTTCAGCGACAGGGCGTATCCCAGGGCCGCCTGCATCGGGTCGCAGCGCTGTTCGGCCAGGCGGCGACGTGTGCGCGACAGCGACTGGGCGTGCGCCGCCAGTTCGGGCGGCAACTCGTCGCCCCCCGCAAACAGGACGCCGCCGGCGAAGACCGACGACAGGTGAACGGCGGCGCCGGCCTCGGCGATGGCCTCCAGCACGCCGTCCTGGGCCGCGCGCTGATCCAGAAGGCTGCACGGCACCTGGACCACGTCGGCCTCCAGTCGCCGGGCCAGAAGCGCCGGGCCGTCCTCGACGGTGGCGCAAAAGCCGATGGCGCGGAACAGGCCCTTGTCCTTGAGGCTGCGCAGCCGGTCCCACAGGGCGCGGCCCTCGGCGCCGGCCAGTTCGGCGGCGTTGGACACCAACAGCACTTCGCCGCGCGGCAGACCCATCCGTTCCAGAGAGCGGCGCGCCCGCGCCTCGATCCGGTCCAGCCCCTCGCTCAGCGGCACGGTGCGGACCGTGACCTGGAAGGGGGAGGGGAAGGGCCAGGCCTGGCCCAGCAGACGTTCGCCGTCGCCTTCAGGTCGGGTGGCGATCAGGCGAACCCCGGCGTCGGCTCCGGTCTGCAGCAGGAAGCGCATCGCCTCCTCGCGCGCGCCGGACGGCGCGGCCATGAAGGGATTGGGCGCGCGCTCGGGCTGCGTCACCACGGCCAGGGCCAGGCGATGGGTGGGCGATGACGCCGAAGGTGTGGCGGGGGAATACGGCACGGGCCGACCATGCGCGCGCAATGCTTAAGGGACGCTGAGCGAGACCTTAAGCGAACCCTACTTATCCACCGCCGATATGCGTCAGGCGTCGGCGTCGGGCTGACGGTCGGGATGGGCGGCGGCGAAGGCGGGCTGGGCCAGGGCGTGGGTCTCGATGGCGGTCAGGCTGGGCCAGGCGGTGGTGTCGACGTTGAACCGTCGCGCCGAATAAAGCTGAGGAATCAAATAGCAGTCCGCCAGCGTCGGGGCGTCACCGAAGCAGAAGTCCCCGCCGTCGCGCGCGACCAGCGCCTCCAGGGCGTCGAAGCCCGCGGCGATCCAGCGCGCGGCCCAGGCGTCGATGACGGCCTGATCGGCGTCGAAATCCTTTCGGAGGGCGCCCAGCACCCGCAGATTGTTCAGCGGATGAATGTCGCAGCCGACGACGGCGGCCATGGCCCGCACATGGGCGCGATCGGCGGCGGTCCCGGGCAGCAGGGGCGGCTCGGGATAGGTCTCTTCCAGCCATTCCAGGATGGCGGGGCTCTGGATCAGCACGTCGTCGCCGACCTGAAGCGCGGGAACCATGCCCTGGGGGTTCAGCGCCACATAGTCCGCCGCCTTCTGCGCGCCCTTCCTCAGATCGTGGGCGGCCAGATCGTAGCCTAGGCCCTTCAGGTTCAGGGCGATACGGACCCGATAGCTGGCGCCCGAGCGCCAATAGCCGTGCAGAATCATCACGCCACCTCGAACGACAGGGGCGTCAGGCCTTCGATCGTCACCACGATCCGGTCGCCGCGCACGACCGGCCCGACGCCGGACGGGGTGCCGGTGAAGATCAGATCGCCGGGTTGAAGCGTCCAGAGCTGCGCCGCCGCCTCGACGATCCGCCGGGGGTTCAGGATCATGTCGTCCAGCGTCCCCGACTGTTTCGTCACCCCGTTCAGGGTCAGGCCGATGGTCCCCGCCGGCGCCGGCAGTTCGCCCAGGGTCAGGGGGCCGCAGGGCGCCGACTGGTCGAACCCCTTGGCGGCGTCCCAGGGCCTGCCGGTCTTCTTGGCCTCGGCCTGGAGATCGCGTCGCGTCAGGTCGCACCCCGCCGCCCAGCCGACGATGACGCCGCCCTCGCCGATGGCCGCGACCAGTTCAGCCTCGTAGTGCAGATTCTCGGTCGCCGAAGGATAGGCGGGGTTGCGGCCATCGCTCACCAGGGCGTCGCCGGGCTTGGAGAAGAAGAAGGGCGTCTGCTTGTCGGGGTCGGAGCCCATCTCGCGCGCATGGGCGGCGTAGTTCTGGCCCACGCACAGGATGCGGCGGACGGGAAAGCGTCGGTCGTCGCCGACGATGGGCAGGGACGGGGTCGCCGGGGGCGCAAACAGCCATTGGGTCATGATGCGGAAACTAGCCCGCCGAAATCGGCCTGACGAGGGGCGGCGCATGTTCGACGAACGGAACCCCACTCAGGGTGTGGCGTTGCTGACCGGGGAACCCTATTCTATCGCAAAGCTTGAAACCCCGGAGCGCGCACCATGGCCACCACCAAGGCACGAGAAGACATCAAGGCCGACCTGAAGACCCTCAAGGAGGATCTGAAGACCGGCGCCCGCGAAGAAACCCAGCGCCTGCGCGAAAAGGCCGCCGAGGCCGAAGCCCGTCTGCGCGCCAAGGGCGACGAAGTGCGCGAACAGGCGCGCGGCTATTACGAGACCGCGCGCGAGCGTGGCCGTGAATATTACGACGACGCCGCCGAACGTCTGGACGAGGCGCAACGCTATGTCGTCGAGCGGGTGCAGGAGCGTCCGCTGCAATCGACCGCCATCGCGCTGGGCGTCGGCATGGTGCTGGGCCTGCTGCTGGCCGGTCGCCGCCGCTGATGTTCAAGGGCATCGTCAAACGCCTGGTGGCGACGGCCGTCGTCGCCGCCAGCGTCTTCCTGGCCGTGATCTTTTTGGGTCTCAGCGCCTTCTACGGCCTGAGCCTGGTGCTGACGCCGCTGGGCGCCGCCGCGATCACCTTCGGCGCCTTCGCCCTGATCGCCCTGATCGTCGCCCTGGTGTTCCTGAAAGGCGACAGCCAGGACGAGGACGATGAGGAGGATGCGCCAGACGGCCTGGTCGGCAAACTGCTGCATCTGGTGCGTGAGCGGCCGATCATCGGTGCGGTCGGCGGGCTGGGCGCGGCCTTCCTTCTGCTGCGCAATCCAGCCCTGGCGGCCATCGTCGCCAGCATGGTGGCCGATCGCAAGATGGATCAGGGCGGCTACGGTCGACGCCGTCGCCGCTAGGGCGCGGATCGAACGAGCCTTCGGACAGGGGCGGCGCCTTGGCGGCGCCCTTTTCCATGTCGGGCATGGGGATAAAAAAGAACTTTACATCATAAAGTTTATGCGCGAGGGTGCCCCATCGACACTCGGAGGGAGCCTCATGGCCCGCGACACTCAAGCCGTTCAAGACGACATCGCCTATCTGCGCGGTCTGGCGCACGAGGGCCGAAACGCGCCGCTGCTGGCGGGACCGATCCTGGTGACGGCCGGCGTCGTGTTCGGTTCGGCCAGCCTGGGCCAGTGGGCCATCCAGGCCGGCGTGATCAACGTCAATCCGTGGGCGCAGCTGTGGCTGTGGGTCGCCTCGGGCGTGATCTTCGCCAGCGTGCTGACGGTGCTGATCGGACGGATGAAGACCAAGCCAGGCTTTCATTCGGCCAGCAACCGGTCCGTAGGCGCGGCCTGGGAAGCGGTCGGTTACGGCATCTTCGTCACCTGGCTGGCCCTGGTCGCCTTGTCGGTGAAGACAGGGAACTGGTCATGGATGGCGGTCATGCCGACGGCGGTCCTGGTCGCCTATGGCTCGGCCTGGATGATCGGCGCGGCCATGACCCGGACGCGCTGGATGTCCCTGACGGCCCTGGCTTCCTACGCCGGTGCGGTCGTCGTGGCCTGGTTCGTGACCGATGCCCTGATCTTTCCGGTCTTCACGGCGGTCCTGGTCGCGGTCGCCCTGGTTCCCGGCCTGATCCTGATGCGGCAGGAACCGTCGGAGATCGTCTGACCATGGCCGACGATTTCGACATCGGCCGCATCGACGACGTCATTCACGGCCGCATCCGCCTGGGGATCATGGCCTTTCTGTCCGGCGCGGACACGGCCGACTTCAACACCCTGAAGACCCGGCTGCAGACCACGGACGGCAATCTGTCCGTCCATCTGCGCAAGCTGGAAGAGGCCGGCCTGGTCGCCGTGGAGAAGAGTTTCAACGGTCGAAAACCCCTGACCCAGGCGCGATTGACCGAGGCGGGTCGAACCGCCTTTGTGGAATACCTCGACGCGATGGCGGCGCTGTTGCCGACGCGGTAAGGAGCGCGGATGACCAGCCGTCTCCACAGCTTCGAGCGTATCGATAATTTTCGCGACTACGGCGACTACGACACGGCGGCCGGGCGGCGCATCCACCCCGGCCGCCTGTTGCGTTCGGCCCGCCATGCGCGCGCGACCGACGCCGATCTGGCGCGGTTGAAGGCCCTGGACGTCCGTACCATCGTCGATCTGCGCCGGCCGGGAGAACGGCGGGAGCAGCCTTCGCGCCGGTATGACGGTTTCGCCGGCCAGGTCATCGAGGGCGGGATCGACGACGGGATGGAGGCGCCGCATATCACCTTTCTGAAGACCCAGGATCTGACGCCGGAATCCGGCCGTCGGTTCATGACCCGGACCTATCGCGCCCTGCCGTTCGATGCGGCCCACCTGGACGTCTTCGCCCGATATTTCCGCGCCCTGGGCGAGGCCGAAGGCGCCGTGCTGATCCATTGCGCGGCGGGCAAGGACCGGACGGGCGTGGTGGCGGCCCTGACGCATCACCTGCTGGGTGTGGCGCATGACGATCTGGTCGCGGACTATCTGCTGACCAATACGGCGGTCGATCTGGCGGGCCGGGCGCCGGCCATCGCCAAACAGCTGCACGCCATGAGCGGCCGTGTCGCGTCGGAGGACGCCGTGGTCGCTTTTCTGGGCGTGGAGCCCGTGTATCTGGAGGCCGCCTTCGACGCGATCCGGACGGATTTCGGCTCCATCGACGCCTATCTGGAAGAAGCACTGGGGGTCGACCGGGCGTTGCGCGATCGGATCGTGGCCCGGTTGTCGGCTTGAGCGCGACTCTGGCCCAGGTCGTCGTCCTGTCGGCGCCGTGGACGGAGCCGGTTCGGGTCGCGGCCGGACTGGACGACGACGACGGCGTTCTGATCCTGTTGTCGGACGGCGGACCGGGCGGCCGCTGGTCGCATATCGGGGCCGAGCCGGATCGACGCTGGATGGGGGTGGTCGAGGGCACCGCGTCCTTCGCCGCCCTTCGGAACGATGCGTTCGGACCGGGCACGGTGGGTCTGGCCGCCTATGACGCCGGGGCGCGGGCGGCGACGGGCCCGCGCGAGAGGGTGTGGCCGGACCTGATGCTGGCCCGCTATCCGGCCCTGCTGACCTTCGACCATCATGATCGGCAGGTTCGCGCCGTGGGCCGGGGCGAAACCCCGCAGGCGGCCCAGGCCGCCGCGCGACGGGCCCTGGCCTGGCTCCATCAGGCGACGCCGCTGCATACGCCCCCGGCGCCGGCCGAGACCTTCCAGGCTGAGGCGTCGCCGCAGGCCTATCTCGACGCCGTCACTGATGTCGTCGCGCGGATCGGCGCGGGCGAGCTGTTTCAGGCCAATGTCGCCCGCGCCTGGTCGGGCGTCCTGACGCCGGAAGGCCGACCCTTGGACGTCTTCCTGCGCCTGCAGACGCGACGCGCCGCGCCGTTCGGCGCCTATTGGCGGCTGGGCGACCGGGCCTTGGTGTCGAACTCGCCCGAACTGTTCCTGGCCTTCGACGCCCGGACGCGCCGGGTCGCGACCCGGCCGATCAAGGGGACGCGCGCCCGCGCCGCCGACCCGGATGATGACGCCGCCCTGGCCGCCGACCTGGTCGCCAGCGCCAAGGACCGGGCGGAGAACCTGATGATCGTCGACCTGATGCGCAACGACCTGTCGCGGGTCTGCACGCCGGGTTCGGTCCGGGTCGAGCAACTGTTCGGGGTCGAGAGCCATCCCACCGTCCACCATCTGGTCTCGACAGTGACGGGCGCGGCGGGGGTGGGCGTGGGCGCTGCGGACCTGCTGGAGGCGACCTTCCCGCCCGGCTCGATCACCGGGGCGCCCAAACATCAGGCGATGAAGGTGATCGCCGCTCACGAGCCGCCGCGAGGCCCGTGGTGCGGGGCCCTGTTCCTGATCGAGGCGGACGGCGGCCTGACCGCCTCGGTCCTGATCCGCACCGCCGGATTCGAGCGCGTCGGCGGCCGTTGGCGGTTCAGGACCCTGGCCGGCGCGGGCGTCGTCGCCGATAGCGATCCCGAAGCCGAGTTTCTGGAAACCGAGGCCAAGATCTCGGCGATGCGCGAAGCCCTGGTCGGTCAGCAGCCGGTGCAGGGAATGACTTCGACCGTGCGGGGACGAAGATAGGCCCTGCGCTTGAAGTGGAAGACGCCGGGCGTGGCCTGGGTGAAGGCCGAACGGTAGTCGTAGAAGGTTTCGGCGATGATGACCGATTCGCCGTTGGCCAGCATGTCGTCGGGAATGTCGGCGTCGGCGGCCAGCAGCTTTTCCGTCATGCCCTTGGTCTGGCTCCAGTCCACCTTGTAGGCCGTCTTGGAGGTGCGGGTCACGCTGCTGACGCGCTGTTTCAGCGTGGCCGTGGAGAAGGGGCTCATGATCAGGTCGCCGATGGCGAAGACGTCCGCGATCTGGGCCGGTGTGGTGGCGTCGGTCTGCGACACCAGATCCGCGACCATGGCGGCGGCGTGTCCGGTCCGCTTCAGCGCCATATAGCTTTGGCAGAATTCGACCATGCCGAAATAGAGCAGGATCATCAGGGGCGCCAGAAAGGCGAACTCCACCGCCGCGCCGCCCCGCGTATCGCGCCCCAGCCTTTCCAGCGCCCGCCTAGACATTCCACGGCTCGTTGCGGAAGGCGGTCGTGGCGCTGAGCAGCAGGGCGCCGTTCTTCAGGCGCGAACCAGCCTGACTCAGCAGAGGCGTGACCATCGGCTGCTCGTACCAGACGCGCACCAGCACCAAGTCGCCCGGAACGCCGCCGTCATAGCCAACCTTGCTGGGATCCATGGCGCCGTCGGTGATCGGATCGGCCGGGGGAGGCCCTGCGAATTGCGGGATGACGCGGACATCGACCGTGGCGCGCGTCATGCAGTCGGAGCCGAAAATCCCCATCCGGTCGCAGAAGGCGGTCTTGAACTTGACGGCGTCGAACTTATCGGAGGAGGCCTGACCGGTGCGCACCAGACGGCTAGTGTCGATAGCGGCGTTCTCCAGCATCGAATCCACAACGAAAGCCATGCCCAGCTCCAGCATGGCGAAAATCATGACGAAGAAGGGCAGGGCGACGAAGGCGAATTCGACCGCCGCCGAGCCTTCGCGAAGGCGGCTCGTGCGCCGACCGGGTTTACGCCAGACCTTCATCGGGGATTACGGCGCCGTGGCGGCGGCGCTGCTGGCGGGCAGGGTGCGGACGCTGGGCGCGCAGGACGCCGCGCACGTCATTTCGGTGGCCTGGGCGCCGCGCCAGACGCGGACCGAGCCGGTCGAGCCGCCGGTGACGACGACTTCGCGCTGGAACAGGGTGCGGCCGACGCCGTCCACGGCGACGACTTCGGTCACGCCGTACCCCTTGCCGACGATGAACAGGGTGTTGGCGTCCACGACCGAGACATCGGCGATCTGGGGATTGGCCACGATGACCGACGCGGCGGCGCCGCGAAGCTGAATCCGCGCGGATCGGTCGATTTCGACGTTCAGGGCGCCGTTCTCGGCGCCGCTGCGCGCCTGGGCGGTCGGCGGCGTCAGGACTAGGGGAGCGACGATCAGGGCGGCGGCCAGCAGCGCGGCGGAAGGGCGTGACATCGGCGGCTCTTCAAAAGGGCGCGCAGGGGCGCGGACGCACGCATGATGCGCGACATTTCCTCAACAAAGGCTGAAGCGCCGCCATGAGAATTTTCTTTGGTAAATTCGTGCGTAACCACGACTCGTGACTCAGGCTTAACGAGCGCGTGGCATTGTCATCCTGCGTTTGGGGGTCAAGCGGGCCACCGGCTCCCCCCGCCAAAGTAGCTCGCTAGACTTTTTTGAAAAGGAATTACCCATGACCAAGTTCATCTCGCGTTTCGCCAACGACGAATCGGGCGCCACCGCCATCGAATACGGCCTGATCGCCGCCCTGATCGCCGTCGCCCTGATCACCGTTCTGGGCACCATGAGCGGCAAGCTCAGCCAGACCTTCACCAAGGTCGCCAATACCCTGGACACCGCCTCCAAGTAAGGCGCGACCAATAACAACAAGGGGGGGCTGGCGCGAAAGCGCCAGCCCCCTTTCCTTTGTCGGAAACCGAAACTTAAGTCCTGTCAGGCAGGATCGAGATCATGGATGCTCTTCTGCTAATCTTGCTCGGCGTGTTTCCGGCCTTGGTCATCGTCGGCGGTCTGAACGACCTGACGACGATGAAAATCCCGAATTGGATATCCTTGGCGCTCGTCGGCGTGTTCCTCCCCGCCGCGCTTCTGGCGGGCGTCGCGCCGATGGACATCGCCGTCCATGTCGGTGTCGGCGTGGCGGCCCTGCTGGTCGGCATGGCGATGTTCGCCCTGAACTGGATCGGCGGCGGCGACGCCAAGCTGCTGGCGGCCGGCTGCCTGTGGATGGGGGTCTCGGGCGTCCTGCCCTTCCTGGTGTGGACCGGCGTGGCGGGCGGCGGGCTCTGCCTGCTGCTGATGAGCGCGCGGGCCTATTATCCGATGGTCGCGCCTTCGCTGTCCCAGGCCTGGGTGGCCCGCCTGATGCAGCCCGGGGGCGATATTCCCTATGGCGTCGCCATCGCCGTCGGTGCGTTGATGGCTCTTCCCGAAAGCGGCGTGGTCCTCGCCTATATCGCCGGCCGTTGAGAGGTCTTCGTCTCGGTCGTCGACTCCCGCAGACCGGCGTTCCGGGCCGCTTAGGAAGCGTTAACTCTCAAGCCTCATGATTGTTAACGGCAGGGTGCGGGGGAACCCATCCGCGTCTTCACGCCTGCCGGAGACCTCTGGATGAAGCCCGCCCGCATCGTCGTCATCTGCATCGCGGCCGTATCGGCCATCGGCCTTGCCCTCGTCGTCAGGGCTATGGGTTCGTCGTCGCATCAACCCGCCGCGCCCGCCGCCGCCGCCCCCGTCGAGGTGCGGCCGATGACCCGAGTGCTGGTGGCGAACGCCGACCTGACGCCTGGCAAGCGCCTGACCGAGGCGGACCTTCAGTGGAAGGACTGGCCCGTCGACGAGGTCGATCCCAGCTTCATCACCGACGGCTCCAACACCGCCCCGCCCAAGGACGCCAAGCCGACCGACGCCGCCGCCAAGGCCGACGCCGCCGTGCAGCGGGTGGCGCGCGCCGCTTCCGACCTGGCCGGGCCGGGCGTGAAGTCCGACTATATCGGTTCGGTCGTGCGCGAACGCATCCTGGCGGGCGAGCCGATCCTGCCGCGCAAGATCGTCCGCGCCGGCGACAGCGGCTATATGGCCGCCTATCTGGAGCCGGGCATGCGGGCCATGGCCATCGGCGTCACCGTGGAATCGGCGGCCGGCGGTTTCATCCTGCCGGGCGACCGCGTCGACGTGGTCATGACCCGCGAGCTGGATACGCCCTCGGCCGAGGGCGGGACCTCCAAGAAGGCCTATGCCTCGGACGTCGTCATGCAGAACATCAAGGTCCTAGCCATCGACCAGACCACGCGGGCGGGGCCCGACGCCCAGTCGGTGGTCGGGGCGACCGCGACCCTGGAGGTTCGCCCCCAGGACGCCGAACTTCTGGCCAAGGCCAAGTCCGAGGGCGAACTGTCCCTGTCCCTGCGCTCCTACGCCGACACCGGCGGGCCGTCCGGATCGGTCGGTCGCCGCGCGGCCGACGTGTCCGCGCCGCGATCGGTCCGCATCTATCGCGGCGGCGCGCCTGAGGTGGTGGTGACGCCATGAGAACCTCGATGATGCGCCCGATGATGCGAAAGACCGCCGTGCTCGCCTGCGCCCTTCTGACGGCCGGCGCCCTGGCCCCGGCCTCCGTGGCCCAGACGCGCGCCGCCGTGGCGATGGGAACCGCGCCGCAGATGATCAATCTGCCGCGCGGCACCTCCTTCGCCGTGGACCTGCCGGCCGACGCGCGCGACGTGATCGTGTCTAACCCGCAGGTGGCCGAGGCCATGCTGCACTCGCCGCGCCGCATCACCGTGATCGGCGTCGCGCCGGGCGAGACGGACGCCGTCTTCCTGGACGCCGCCGGTCGCACCATCCTGACCCTGCGCATCCGCGTCGACGCCGGCGTCAGCGCCCTTCAGGACACGCTGAACCGCGTCGTTCCCGGCGGCCGCATCCACGCCGAAGCGGTCAATGACAGCATCATCCTGACCGGCGCGGCGGCCAGCCCGTCCCAGGCCGATCAGGCGCGTCGCGTCGCCTCCGCCTTCGTCTCGGCTCCTGAGAAGGTGGTCAATCTGATCTCGGTCGTCGGCTCGGACCAGGTCACCGTCAAGGCGCGCATCATGGAGGTGCAGCGCTCGGCGGTGAAGCAACTGGGCCTGGACGTCAGCGCCGTCCTGAACACCGTGGGCGATGGCCTCAGCTATGGTCAGTCCAGCACCTTCGGCGTCAACGGCAGCCAACTGGGCGGCGGCATCCTCCGTTATCTGGACCGCAGCGGAAGCGGCAACAGCCTGTCCACCAGCCTGCGTGCGTTCGAACGGGCGGGTCTGGTGCGGACCTTGGCCGAGCCCAACCTGACCTCCGTCAACGGGGAGAACGCCGAATTCCTGGCCGGCGGCGAGTTCCCGGTTCCCGTGTCGCAGAGCGGCGACGCGACCTCGACCAAGGTGACGGTGGAGTTCAAGCCCTATGGCGTTCGTCTGGCGGTCCGTCCCATCGTGCTGTCCGAAGGCCGTATCTCCCTGCAACTTTCGACCGAGGTGTCGGAACTGACGAACCAGGGAGCGTTCACCCTGAACGCCACGGCGAACTCGGCCCTGGTCATTCCGGGCCTGTCGGTCCGGCGCACCTCGACCACGGTGGAGCTGCCGTCGGGCGGTTCGCTGATGATCGCGGGCCTGCTGAGCGAGAATACGCGCCAGAACATCGACAAGCTGCCCGGCGCCGGCGATGTGCCGATCCTGGGCGCCCTGTTCCGGTCGCGCGACTATGTCTCGGGCGAGACCGAACTGGTGGTCATCATCGAGGCCTATCTGGCGTCGCCGACCGCGCCGGGCCGTCTCCAGACCCCGGCCGACGGGCTCCAGGTCGCCAGCGACGCCCAGAGCATCTTCTTCGGCCAACTGACCCAGAGGTACGGCAGTCCGGCGCCCGGCACGGCTTCCGTTACCGGCTGGAAGGGGCCCGTGGGATACGTGATCGAATGAGGCGCGCCGTGAACGACCGATCCGCTGTCTTGAGCCGCATGCTCGCCTTGGCCGCCTGCGCCGGGATGGTTTCGGCCTGCGCTTCGACCGGCGCCCTGCCGCCGCCGCTGACTCCGACCTCGCGCTATGTCCTTCAGGTCGAGCCCGGCATGGACCGCATCGCCCTCGCCGTGCACGACCAGGGCCTTTCCGGCAATCAACAGGCCGCGCTGGCGGCGCTGGCCGGTCGCTTCGCCGCGTCGCGCGCCGACGTCATCCGGGTCGAGGCGCCGGCGGGCGACGATCCCGCCGCGGCCCGCGCCGCCTGGGGCGTCCGCGACGCCCTGGCCGCGCTGGGCGTCCCCGCCGAACGGGTGCAGGTCACCGCCTATGCGGCGCCCGATCCCCGCGCGCCGGTCCTGGCCGGGTTCGAGGTGCTGACCGCCCATGTGCCGAACTGCGCCGAGGCACAGCGCGCCTCCGTCTCCAGCTTCTCCAACCAGCCTTCGGCCGCCTTCGGCTGCGCCGTGACGGCCAATCTGGCGGCCCAGATCGCCAATCCCCGCGACATTGTCGCCCCGGCGGCCATCGACGCCGCCGAAGCCGGACGTCGCGCCAAGGTGTTCGACACATACCGAGCGGGCACGCCGACCTCGGCCCCTCAGGAGCCGCTGGTCAACGGCCGTATCTCGCGGGCGGTGGACTAAGACCATGAACACAGCCTCCGCTCCCCGCGCTTTCGAGGCCTTCGACGATGGCTTCGACGTCGATATGGACTTTTCGGAGCCCGCCGCCGGTGCGGCGGAGCCTGCAGCGTCGGCCTTGCGCTTCACCGCTCCGCCAGCGGCCCAGCCGGCGTCCGACGCCGCCACCGTCCGACAGGCCCTGACAGCGGCGGACGTGGGACAGGCGGACATGATCCCGGTCGCGCCGGCGGCCGCGCCTGCGACGCACGTCGAACTGGCGCCTGCGCCTGCGACCTTTCAGGAGCCCCTGCCGGTCTCGTCCGGCCTGGCTCCGGTCGGCGCCATCGGCGAGGTGTCGGTGCCGCGCATCGCCATCCACGTCTTCGCCGAACGTCAGGACACCCTGGCCTCGGCCGAACGCGCCGCCCAGGACCGCCGCCTGTCGCGCGCCACGACCCAAATTCGCGTGGGCGGTATCGCCGCCGCCGTCGAAGCCTATCGGCACGAACCGACGCCGCCGCTGATCATCGTCGAATGCCTGCGCGATCCGCAGGGCCTGCTGAACGAGATCGACACCCTGGCCGAGGTCTGCGACGCGGGCACCAAGGTCATCGTCGTCGGGGCGACCAACGACATCCTGCTGTTCCGCGAACTGATGCGGCGCGGCGTCAGCGAATATCTGGTCACGCCGTTGCAGCCGTTGCAGCTGATCGCGGCCATCGGCGGCCTGTTCAACGACCCGGCTCAGCCCTTCGTCGGTCGCTCGATCGCCTTCGTCGGCGCGCGCGGCGGGGCCGGGGCCTCGGCCGTGGCGCACAACACCGCCTACGCCATCTCCGAGCGGATCGGCGCCAATACGGTCATCGTGGACTATGACCTGCCGTTCGGCACCGCCGGCCTGGATTTCAACCAGGATCCGCTGAACGGCGTCGCCGACGCCCTGAGCCAGCCGGACCGCCTGGATTCGACCCTGCTGGACCGGATGATGATCCGCTGCACGGACAAGCTGAGCCTGTTCGCCGCTCCGGCCAGCCTGGACATGGATTTCGACATCTCGACCGAGGCGTTCGAGGAGGTCACGACCCGCATCCGCTCCACCGCCCCCTTCGTGGTGCTGGACCTGCCGCACCTGTGGTCGCCCTGGATGCGTCGCACCCTGATCAGCGCCGACGAGGTGGTGGTGGTGGCGACGCCCGACCTGGCGTCCTTGCGCAACGCCAAGAATATGATCGATCTGATCCGCCACGGGCGGCCGAACGATGCGCCGCCGCGCCTGGTCCTGAACCAGGTGGGCGTGCCCGGCCGGCCTGAAATCCCGGCCAAGGATTTCGGCGCGGCCCTGGGCGTGCACCCCAGTCTGGTCATCCCGTTCGACGCCAAGACCTTCGGTTCGGCCGCCAACAACGGCCAGATGATCCTGGACGCCGGCGCCAAGACCAAGGCCGCCGAGGCCTTCCAGACCCTGGCCCAGATCGTGTCGCGGCGCGAACTGCCCGCCGTCGCCGGACCCAAGGCCAAGCCGGGCAGGACGCCCAAGGCGGCGGGCGAATCGAAGTCGCTGTTCGCCTCCATGTTCAAGAAGCGCTGACGCGTGTTCGGAAAGCGTACAGGTCAGCCTGGCGGATCGACGGCGCCGGTGCGTCCCGCCCCGCCGCCCGCCGGCGGGGCCGAGGCCGTGTCGGTCTTCACCGCCGCGCCTGCGTCGCCCGCGCCGGTCGGCGGCTTCGATTTCGACGAGCTTGACGCCCCTCCCCAGGCTTTCGCCGCCGTGGATCGGGGGGGCGAGCCGGCGCCGCAGACGGCGGATCGTCTGGACGCCCTGGCCGCCCGGCCCAAGCCCGCGCCCGAGTCGCCGCGCCCCTCGGCCAAGCCGCCCGGCGCCGGCCCCAAGCCCACGGCGGGCCTTGAGCAGTTGAAGAAGGCTCAGGCGGTCGCCGAGATCGTCCGGGAACAGAGCGACTACTATCACGCCACGAAGACGACGATCTTCAACGCGCTGATGAACACCATCGACCTGGCCCAGCTGGCGCATCTGGACCAGAAGGCCGCGTCCGAGGAAATCCGCGACATCGTCGCCGAACTGGTGGCGATCAAGAACGTCTCCATGTCGGTCGCCGAGCAGGAGCATCTGGTTCAGGACATCGTCAACGACGTCCTGGGCTATGGTCCGCTGGAGCCGCTGCTGAGCCGCGATGACATCGCCGACATCATGGTCAATGGCGCCGGACGGGTCTTCATCGAGGTCGCGGGCAAGGTCCAGCTGACCAATGTCCGTTTCCGCGACAACACCCAGCTGATGAACATCTGCCAGCGGATCGTGAGCCAGGTCGGCCGCCGCGTGGATGAAAGCAGCCCCATCTGCGACGCCCGTTTGCCGGACGGTTCGCGCGTCAACGTCATCGCCCCGCCGCTGGCCATCGACGGCCCGACGCTGACGATCCGGAAGTTCAAGAAAGACAAGCTGACGATGAAGAACCTGGTGGAGTACGCCTCCATCAGTCCCGAGGGAGCGCGCGTCCTGGGCGTCATTGGCGCATCGCGATGCAATCTGGTCATCTCGGGCGGCACTGGATCTGGCAAGACGACCCTGCTGAACACCCTGACGGCCTTCATCGACCCGACGGAGCGGGTCATCACCTGCGAGGACGCCGCGGAGCTGCAACTGCAGCAGCCGCACGTGGTGCGTCTGGAAACCCGCCCGCCGAACCTGGAAGGCCAGGGCACGATCACGATGCGGGATCTGGTCAAGAACTGCCTGCGGATGCGTCCCGAGCGGATCATCGTCGGCGAGGTGCGCGGACCCGAGGCGTTCGACCTGTTGCAGGCCATGAACACCGGCCACGACGGCTCGATGGGCACGCTGCACGCCAACAGCCCGCGCGAGGCCATCAGCCGGATGGAGTCCATGATCACCATGGGCGGCTACGGCCTGCCGTCCAAGACGATCCGCGAGATGATCGTCGGCTCGGTCGACGTCATCATCCAGGCCGCCCGCCTGCGCGACGGTTCTCGCCGCATCACCCACATCACCGAAGTCGTGGGCCTGGAAGGCGATGTGATCGTGACGCAGGACCTGTTCGTCTACGACATCACCGGCGAGGACGAGAACGGCAAGATCATCGGCCGTCACCGCTCGACCGGCATCGCCCGTCCCCGCTTCTGGGACCGCGCCCGATACTACGGGCTGGAGCGCGAGTTGGCCGACGCCCTGGACGCGGCGGAGTAGGACGATGCTTCCGATTCTCGCCGCCGTTCTGGCCTTCATCACCATCGGCGGATTGGGCTGGGTCTTCGTCGGCGGAGACGATTCCTCGGCCCAGGCGATCAAGCGCGCCCAGACCCTGGGCGAGGTCAAGAAGAACGCGGCCCTGGCGCGCAAGACCGCCGCCGCCGCGAACACGCCCGAGGCCCGCCGCAAGCAGATCATGCAGCAGTTGCAGGAGGCCGACCGCCGCGACCGCAAGGCGCGCACCAGCATGGCCTCGCGCCTGCAGCAGGCGGGTCTGGGCATGAGCGTGCGGACGTTCCACATCGTCGGCGCCGTGATCGGCGTCGTCGCCGCCCTGGTCACGTTGTTGCTGGGTCTGCACATTCTGCTGGCCCTGGGCGTGGGCCTGATCTTCGGCCTGGGCCTGCCGCGCTGGGTGGTAGGCTTCCTGGGCAAGCGCCGAGTGAAGAAGTTCTCTCTGGAGTTCCCCAACGCCATCGACGTCATCGTGCGCGGCATCAAGTCGGGCCTGCCCGTCCATGAGTGTTTCAAGATCATCGGCCGCGAGAGCCCGGCGCCGCTGGGGCCGGAGTTCAAGACCCTGAGCGAAGGCCTGGCCGTGGGGCTGTCGCTGGAGCAGGCGCTGGAGAAGATGTTCGTGCGCATTCCGACGCCCGAACTGCGCTTCTTCACCATCGTCATCGCCATTCAGCAGAAGACAGGCGGCAATCTGGCCGAGGCGCTCGGCAATCTGTCGGCCGTGCTGCGGGCGCGGCGGATGATGGGCGAGAAGATCAAGGCCCTGTCGTCCGAAGCGCTGGCGTCGGCCGGCATCATCGCCAGCCTGCCGCCGGCTGTGATGCTGGCGGTCATGGCCATGAGCCCCTCCTACATGATGCCCATGTTCACCGACATTCGCGGCAACTTCCTGCTGCTGTTGGCGGCGGCGCTCATGGGAACCGGCGTCTTCGTCATGAAGCGCATGATTTCGTTCAAGTTCTGAGGCGAGGATCGTGGAAGGTTTCATTCGCTTCATCACCGACCCGCAGAACCTGCTCAGCCTCGGCGTCGGGGTGCTGGTCTTCGCCACGGTCTTGACGCTGCTGTCGTCGATGACCGGCGGCGTCAAGCTGGACAAGCGGATGAAGGCCGTGTCGGAACGGCGCGACGATCTGAAGCGGCGCTCGCGCGCGGCGCTGGCTGCGGGCGGCGGGCCGGGCGGCCTGCGGCACACCGACGAGGGGTTCAAGAAGCGCGTCGTCGATCGCCTGAACCTGACCAAGCTCCTGGAGGATCCCAAGGTCGCCGACCAGATGGCCCAGGCGGGCTTTCGCGGCCCGCGCCCGCTGACGACCTTCTATTTCTTCCGCTTCGCCTCGCCGTTCATCTTCTTGATCGTGGCGGCCTTCTACATGTTCGTCATCAAGGTCGTGGACTGGCCGACGATGAACAGGGTGACGCTGTGCTTTGCGGCGGCGGTGGCGGGCTTCTATGCGCCGAACCTGTATCTGCATAACCGGATCAGCAAACGCCGCACCTCGATCATGCAGGCCTTTCCCGACGCGCTCGATCTGCTGCTGATCTGCGTCGAAGCGGGCATGTCGATCGAGGCCGCCATCACCAAGGTCAGCCAGGAGATCGGCGCCTCCTCCATCGACCTGGCCGAAGAACTGTCGCTGCTGTCGGCCGAGCTCAGCTATCTGCCCGACCGTCGAATGGCCTATGAAAACCTGGGCAAGCGCACCAACCATCCAGGCGTGAAGGGGGTCGTCACCGCCATGACCCAGGCCGAGGTCTATGGCACGCCGTTGTCCACGGCCCTGCGCGTCATGGCCAAGGAAAACCGCGAACTGCGCCTGTCGGCCGCCGAAAAGAAGGCCGCCGCCCTGCCGGCCCAGTTGACGGTGCCGATGATCCTGTTCTTCCTGCCGGTGCTGTTCATCGTCATCCTGGGCCCCGCGATCCTGAACGTCATCGACATGATGAAGAACGGCGGCTAACGCTCGGTCCCTCAGGCCGGGATTCAGCTTTCCGCCGCCGCCTTCAATCGCCGCACGATGTCCTCATGGGCCTTGGCCAGCGTCGCCTTGTGCTTGTCCAGGTACAATTCGCCACGCAGACCCGCGAACTTCAGCGCCGACGAGACGATGCAACTGCCCTTCTCCATCTCCTCGATGTCGATGTAGCGCAGGGTGCGGAACAGAAATCCCCGGTTCTCGGTCCAGACCAGCCGCACATAGGGCCGCCAGTCGGCCACCCGCGCCGTCGCACGCCGTTCGCCCATATCGGGATAGGACTCGATCAGGGTCAGGGCGGCGCCGAAGCCGATCCTGCCCACCGGTTCGCGCTCATAGGGGTTCCATTCGCCCCAGCGGGACAGGTCCGAGACCAGGTCCCACAACCGGTCGGAGGTGGCCCGCACGCCGGCGCGCTTTTCGATCTTGGTGTCGTCCATGGGCCCGATCTGGCACGGCTTCGCGCCCGAAGGAAGGCGTTTTCAGCCCGGATCGGCCGGCTTGCGCCGACGGCCGTCGTCGAGGCCCAGCAGGGACTTGACCTCGAACAGGTCCGATCCCGCCGGCACGATCAGCAGGTTCTGCGGCCGCGCCGCGTTCACCGCCACCACCGCCCGCTTTGGACAGATGTCGAAACAGTCGACGCCCGCGACCGTCAGCTCGCCTTTGCGCCCCTTCTTGCCCGTCTTGAGGTGCAGATATTTGCGCAGCGCCTTCTTCAGCGTCAGGTCGCCGTCGGGGCCGAAGCCGCCATCCAGCTTCTTGGAGCATTTGCGGCAGACCAGCACGACGTCGCGCCATTCGGTGGAGGTGCTCTTGATCGGCCTGGCCATTAAACGATGATCGTCGAGCGATGGTGGTTGCACAAGCGCGCGCGGCGCCCTCACCATCGGCGAAACGAAATTTCACGGGATCGTCACATGCGCCGTCTGCTCGCCGTTTCCGCCCTGGCGTTGATGCTGTCCGCCGGGGCCGTTCACGCACAAGCCGCGCCGCCCGTCTCGGCCCAGGCCGTGGATGCGGCGGTCCAGCGCATCCTGCCGCGCGTCACCGCCTGGCGCCGCGATCTGCATCAGCATCCCGAACTGGGCTTCAACGAGACGCGCACGGCGGGCGTGGTGGCCGATCACCTGCGCGCCCTGGGGCTGGAGGTTCGCACCGGGGTCGGCAAGACGGGCGTGGTGGGCGTATTGCGCGGCGGCCGCCCCGGCCGGGTCGTTGCCCTGCGCGCCGACATGGACGCCCTGCCGGTGCAGGAGGCGACGGGCCTGGCCTTCGCCTCGACCGCCACGGGGACCTATATGGGCAACACCGTGCCGGTCGCCCACGCCTGCGGCCACGACATGCATGTGGCCATGCTGATGGGCGCGGCCGAGATTCTGGCGGGGATGAAGGACCAGATCGCCGGAACCGTCGTCTTCGTCTTTCAGCCGGCGGAGGAGGGCGCTCCTCCCGGAGAGCCCAAGGGCGGGGCGGCCCTGATGATCCAGGACGGCGCGCTGAACGATCCCAGGCCCGAGGCCATCTTCGGCCTGCATGTCGTGCCCGGGCGGCCGGGCAGCGTCTTCTATCGGCCCGAGGGTTTCATGGCGGCCTCGGACCGAGTGGATATCAGCCTGAAGGGCAAGCAGACGCACGGCGCCTGGCCCTGGCGTGGGGTGGATGTGATCGCCGTGGCGGGCCAAGTGGTCGAGACGGTCAACACCCTGACCGCCCGCACCATCGATCCGACGACGACCCCGACCGTCTTCACCATCGCGACCATCAACGCCGGGGTCCGCTACAACATCATCCCCGACAGCGCGACGCTGTCAGGCACCCTGCGCACCTTCGATACGGCCCAGCGCGACGCCCTGGTCGCCCGCGCCGAAACCGCCATCGACCACGTCGCCGAAGCCTACGGCGCCACCGCCGAGTTCGGCGTCAAACAGAACGCGGCCCTGGTTTTCAACGACCCCGGCCTGTCCGCCTGGCTGGCCCCGGTCCTGACCGAGGCGGCGGGCGAGGGGAACGTCAACCCCGCCACGCCCCCGACCACGGTGGCCGAGGACTTCAGCTATTTCCAGCAGGTCATCCCCGGCGTCTTCTACCACCTGGGCGCCAGCCCCGACGGCGCCGATCCCGCCACCTCCGCACCCAACCACTCGCCGGAGTTCTCACCGAACGAGAAGGTCCTGCCGCTGGGGGTGAAGACGCACGTCCTGACGGCGTTGCGGTTCTTGGAGCGGAGTTAGGCGGGACGATTGCACCGGAAGGCGATGTCGCAAACCGACCCTAAGGAGATGTTGAACGTCCGAGGCCAAAGAAGCGTTGAGCGGCCTCCACGATCCGACTGCGCAGACTGATAGCGCGGCCATCGCCACCTGTGAGCCTTTCCCTTCGAGCGCGCTCGTGATGCGCGAAATATTCACCGTACTCGCCACGCCGATCAAAATGCTCGGGGGAAAATCCTTCCGGCTGCAGTTCGATGGAGCGAGCCTCCATCCGCTCTGCACGGGCAGTCCACTCGACTTCATCGCCAAGGCAGAAGGGGAATAGTCCACCCATTAGGGCGGCTACGTGGAGAAACTCGGCATCCTGAGACTGCTCTCCGCCGAAATATTCGAAGATGGCTGACCAGAGTTCGTCTATATCTGGATCGTAATCCATGCCCGTCACGAACGATGGGTCCGCCCAGTGCATCCAAACGAAGTAGAGCAGATGGAGCGCGTCTTCGCGCAAGAATGACCCGCTCTGCCAAGCTGATTTTAGCCGCCTGTACTCCGCTTCCATTGGACCCCTCGACCAAGCGCGCACTGATCGAGTGTGGCCCGATCGACGTCCGCTTGCCACCCCTTTCGGACACTCGGAAAGTCCAGGTTAGGTGGATTAGTGGGCTAGGCTCTACACTACGAACAGCAGAGGCCGCGCCTACAGCCGCTCGAACACCGTCTCGATCACCCGGCGATAGACGGCCGTCAGCGTCTCCAGCTCAGCCGTCGGCACGCGTTCGTCGATCTGGTGCATGGTCTGGCCGACCAGGCCCAGTTCCAGCACCGGGCACAGGGCGCGGATGAAGCGGGCGTCGGAGGTGCCGCCAGTGGTGGAGGCCTCGGGGCGGCGGCCCGTCACGGCCTCGACCGCGTCCTGCACCGCCTCCACGAAGGCGCCCGGCTCGGTCAGGAAGGCCTCGCCCGAGCACAGGTGCTCCAGGGTGATCTGAAGCCCGGTCACGGCCTGCATGGCCCCGGCCTCGCGGTTCAGCCAGTCGATCAGGCCGTCGCCCGTATGGGCCGGGTTGAAGCGGATGTTCAGTCGCGCGGTCGCCTGGGCCGGGATGATGTTGGTCGCCGGATTGCCGATGTCGATGGTGGTGATCTCAAGGTTCGACGGGGGAAAACCCTCATAGCCGTCGTCCAGCCCATGATCGTTCAGCCGCGTCACCAGCCGGGCGATCACGGGCGCCGGATTGGCCGCCCGCTCGGGATAGGCGACGTGGCCCTGTTTGCCCTGGACCGTGATCCAGGTGTTCAGCGAGCCGCGCCGCCCGACCTTGATCATGTCGCCCAGCTGTTGCGACGAGGAGGGTTCGCCGACGACACAGGCGTCGATGACCTCGCCCTCGGCGGCCAGGGTCTCCACCACCCGTTTGGTGCCGTGCAGCGCCGGGCCTTCCTCGTCGCCGGTGATCAGGAAGGACAGGGAGCCTGCGGGTTCGCTCTCGGCCAGCACCTGCGACACGGCGGCGACCCAGGCGGCGATCCCCCCCTTCATGTCCACCGCGCCGCGACCATAGAGGACGCCGTCGCGGACTTCGGCGTTGAAGGGTTGCGACGACCACTGCTCCGACGGGCCGGTCGGGACCACGTCCGTATGGCCGGCGAAACACAGGTTGGGCGAGGCGGTCCCGCGCCGGGCGTACAGGTTCTCGATCCGCGCATGAACGCCCTCGCCTCCCGGTCCCTCGAAGGCCAGACGGCGGCAGGTGAAGCCCAGGGTCGTCAGATGCCGTTCCAGCACGTCCATCGCCCCCTCGTCGGCGGGCGTAACGGAGGGAATGCGGATCAGGTCGCGGGTCAGTTCGACAGGATCGATAACGGGAGTTGATGCGCGGCTCATGCGGCTATGCTTTACGGACATCGCGCAACGGCGAGAAGTCCCATGCCCAAGATCGACATCGACAGCGCGCCGAGAGGCGACGGCACGACCTATCCCGACGAATTCGCCAGCCCCTGTCTGCCACGCCGCCGCTGGAAGCTGGGCGATGCGGCGGGCCTCAGCCAGTTCGGCGTCAACCTGCTGCGCCTGCCCGACGGCGCCTGGTCCAGCCAGCGGCACTGGCACCAAGCCGAGGACGAGTTCGTCATGGTGGTCGAGGGCGAGGTCGTCCTGATCGAGGACGACGGCGAGACGGTGCTGCGCGCCGGCGACTGCGCCGGCTTCAAGGCCGGCGTGCCGAACGGCCACCGGATCGAGAACCGATCCGGCCGTGAGGCGGTTCTGCTGGAGGTCGGCACGCGCAGCCCGACTGTCACCCCTTGCGACTACCCCGACATCGACATGGTCCTGCCTGCGGGCGCGGATCGCTACTTCCACCGCGACGGTTCGCCCTATCCGAAGTTCCCCAGACGCACGTGAGCCCCGAGCCCCCCGACCCCCCCCCCGCCGCCCCGCCCGTTCCGCCATCGCCGCCAGACGGCCCCGCCAGCCCGTGGGGCCTGCGCGATTTCCGCCTCCTTTGGTTCGGGCGGGTGGTGGCGGTGCTGGCCATCCAGATCCAGTCCTCGGCCCTGTTGTGGCAGGTCTATGAGATCGCCCGGCGGGATCACCCGATCGAACAGGCCAGCCTGTATCTGGGGCTGGTGGGCCTGTGTCAGTTCCTGCCGCTGCTGGCGTTCACGCTGCCTGCGGGCGCGATGGCGGATCGGCGCGACAGGAAGCGCACGGTGTGGATTTCCATTCTGGTCGAGGCGGCCTGCGCGGGATCGTTCCTGGCCATGGCCCTGCACGGCGCGCCGCCGCTGTGGGGGCTGCTGGCGGTCGCCGCCGTGTTCGGGGCGGCGCGGGCGTTTCTGGCCCCGGCCAGTCAGGCCTTCCTGCCCATGGTGGTGGGGCGAAAGGCCCTGCCGCCCGCCATCGCCGCCCAGTCCATCGCCTTCCAGACCGGGGCCATCGCCGGTCCGGCCCTGGGCGGGGTGATCGTGGGGGTCAATGTGCCCCTGGCCTATGCGGTGTCGCTGGGGATGTTCCTGATGGGCGTCGCCGCCTTCATCCTGATCCGCACCGGCGGCAAGCCGGCGCCCCAGCCCAACGCCCTGTCGCCGGTCGAGTCCGTCAAGGAGGGGCTGGCCTATGTGTGGAAGACCAAGATCGTGCTGGGCGCCATCTCGCTGGATCTGGTGGTGGTGCTGCTGGCGGGCGTGGCCCTGCTGACGCCGATCTTCGCGCGCGACATCCTGCATGTGGGGCCGCAGGGGTTTGGCCTGCTGCGCGCCGCCTTCGGCGTCGGGGCCATGGTCATGGCCATCTATCTGAGCCGCTATCCGATCGTGCGGCACGGCGGGACCTGGATGTTCGCGGCGGTGGCGGTGTTCGGCGCCTGCACCATCACCTTCGGCCTGTCCCGGATCGTCTGGCTGTCGGGCCTGGCGCTGTTCATCGGCGGGGCGGCGGACATGATCAGCGTCAATGTGCGCCAGACCCTGATCCAGCTGGCCACGCCCGATCATATGCGCGGGCGGGTGTCGTCGGTGTCCATGCTGTTCATCGGCGCCTCCAACGAACTGGGCGAGGCCTATTCCGGTCTGATGGTGCGCCTGCTGGGCGCCGTGGGCGCGGCGGTGTTCGGCGGCTGTGGCGCGCTGGCCGCGACCGGGGCTTGGTCGTGGATGTTCCCGGGCCTGAGGAAGGCGGATCGACTCAGTTGACTGGTTAGTGGCGAGTGACGAGTAGCGAGGCGAAAGCGGCCAACTCGTCACTCGCCGCTAATCGCTCGCCACTTTCGGCCTCACCACACCCTGAAATGCTTCGACAGTTTCAGGCCCTGGTTCTGATAGTGGCTGCCGCTTTCGCCATAGAGGCGGCTGGGGCGTTCGGTCAGGGGTTCATAGACCAGGCGGGCGACGATCTGGCCGTGTTCAAGCAGGAAGGGGGTGTCGTGGGTGCGGACCTCCAGCACGCCCTTGGAGCCCGCGCCGTGCGCCTCGTCCGTGCCGAAGCCGGGGTCGAAGAAGCCGGCGTAGTGGACGCGGAACTCGCCAACCGACGGATCGATAGGGGTCATTTCGGCGGCCTGATCGACGGGGATCTCCACGTCGTCGGACGAGGCCAGGATGTAGAACTCGCCGGGGTCCAGCAGCAGCTCGCCGCGACGTAGGCTCAACGGCTCCCAGAAGTCGCGCGGGTCGTGGCCGTCGATGTGGTCCAGATCGACCACGCCCGCATGGCGGCGGCCGCGGAAGCCGACGATGTCGCCCCCCTGAAGGTCGACGCCGACCGAGCGTGTCTCCAGCTTGGGCGGATCGCCCGCCTTCAGCCGCAGCTGGTTCAGGCGGGTGCCGGGGCGGACCAGGATGGAGAAGGTCTGGGGCGCGACCTCCATATAGAGGGGGCCGTCATAGCCCTCCGCCACATCATCGAAACTGGCGCCCTGATCGGTCAACAGGCGCACGAAGACGTCGACGCGGCCCGTCGAGCTTTTCGGATTGGCGCGGGCGATCAGCCCCTTGGGCAGGTGCAGCCGCTCCTGCAGACGCACGATATAGACGCAGCCCTTTTCCAGGACGACGCCGGCGTCGGTGATCTCGATGGCGTGCATGGCCACGTCGGCGATCCGTTCCTCGACCTTGCGGCGGCCGGGCAGGAAGGAGGCGCGCACACGCCAGGCCTGGTCCGACAGGCGCAGGTCCAGACTGGCGGGCTGGACCTGGTCGTGATCGAACGCAGTGTCGGACGTGATGGCGCACGTCGCGATCAGCGTCTCGATGGATTGGGCGGGAAGGATGCCGGGGCGCGGCGCCTGGAAAATGCTCATGGCGTCTGTCTCACACGGATTTCACGACTTGTCTTCAAGTCGCGCTTGCAGCCCGCGCGCGGCGGGGCGAGCATATAGCCCATGCACGATGGTCCTGCCTATAGCGCCGAAACGAACGGCATCCTGATCCGGGTGCGGCCCTCCTATCTGGCGGGGCAGTCGGACCCCGAGGCCGGGCGCTGGGTCTGGGCCTATCAGGTCGAGATCGTGAACCTGTCGGGATCGACGGTGCAGCTGATGGCGCGGCGATGGACCATCACCGACGCCCACGGCCATGTCGAGGAGGTGCGCGGCCCCGGCGTGGTCGGCGAACAGCCGGTGATCGCGGCGGGCGCCAGCTATGCCTACGCCTCGGGCTGTCCGCTGCCGACCGACAGCGGCTCGATGGTCGGCGCCTATTTCATGACGGATGCGGACGGCCGCAGTTTCGAGGCGGACATTCCGGCGTTTTCGCTGGATACGCCGGGCGCGCGGCGGGTGTTGAACTAGTCCCGATCTCTTTGGGTCGTCATTCCGGGGCCGAGCGTAGCGAGGAACCCGGAAGCCAGGGCCTCGGCAGCGCTGCTGAACGCATCCAATGCCGGATGCCCGCCTCCTGGGTTCCGGGTTCGTCCTTCGGACGCCCCGGAAGGACGTCGTCGGGCGAAGGCGGATGGGGCTGCGTCAACCCGGATGAACCGCAGCCCCGCCCCCTGAAATCTCGCCGGCTTGCTTGCGCGAGCCGGCGAGGGGGAGGTCGGCTCCATAAGGAGCATCTGTGTCAGGATCGTGAGACCCCGCGCGAAGCGCCGCGCTCAAGTAGCGCGAAGCGCGGTAGCGCCTCTTAAATGTAGCGCCGCAGGCTGCGGGCCAGGTCGGACGAACCGTCCTTGCCGCGCTTGACCTGGGGTTGGTAGGCGACGCGGGCGTGTTCGACGCAATAGACGCCTTCCGAGGCGCGGCGGCCGCAAAAGCTGAACTCGCGCGAGGACGGGTCGCCGATCGGCCATTTGCACATATGGGCGCCCAGGGTCATGACCGTGGCGGTGCCCGGCAGGTCCGGGATCGGAGCGGGCGCCGGGGCGGCGGGCTGGACCAGCTTGGGCTGCACCGCTTCCAGACGGCGCGGGGCCGGAGGCTGCGCCGGGGCCGGCGTCGCGGCGGCCGGGCGCGGGCGGGCGGTGCGGAAGGTGGCGGCGGTGCGCGCCGGCTGCGAGGGCGCGGCCCGGCCCGACAGGCCCAGGCGGTGCACCTTGCCGATCACGGCGTTGCGGGTCACGCCGCCGCCCAGTTGTTTGGCGATCTGGCTCGCGGACTGGCCTTCCAGCCAGAGCTTCTTCAGGGCGCCTACGCGGTCGTCGGTCCAGCCTGCGGTCATGCCGTCCTCCAGCGATTCAAGATTCAACATCTAGGTTTTCGCCTCCCCTCCGGAGGCTTGACCCACAACTAATCGTAAACCAGCCGTTAAGAGGCGCAAGATGTGCGAATCATCCTGTCCACAGAAACCAGATATTGAATCATCGTTAAGGTTAAGGCGGTTTCGAGTGGCGAGCTGGGCGCGTTCGCCGGTCCTGAGCCCTCCATTCGCCGTGGTTCGCACTTTTCGGGCGCCCGCGCCGGCTCGGCGCTCCCCCTCCCTTGCGCAGCAAGGTCCCAAAGCGCATCTGGCGGGCCATGACCGAGCCGACGTCCGCCCTGATCGCCACCCGTCCTTCCGGCCTGCCGCAGCCGCGGCGCTATCCGGGGATCAACTGGATCGGGGTTCAGACCCTGTATCTGCGCGAGGTGCGCCGGTTCTGGAAGGTGGGCGCCCAGACGGTGGCCGCGCCGGTGGTGACGACCCTGCTCTATATGCTGGTCTTCGTGGTGGCGTTGCAGAACGCCCGGCCGCCGCTGCACGGCACGCCCTTCGCCCTGTTCGTCGCGCCCGGCCTGATCATGATGGCCATGCTGAACAACGCCTTCGCCAACGCCTCGTCCAGCCTGATCCAGGCCAAGATCATGGGCACGGCGACCGACTTCCTGACCCCGCCGCTCAGCCCGCTGGAGCTGACGCTGGGCTTTACGCTGGGCGCCGCGACGCGGGGTCTGGCGGTCGGCCTGGTCACGGCGATCTGCGTCCTGCCCTTCGCCCCGCTGCACATCGCCAATCTGTTCGCGGTGATCTGGTTCGCCCTGGCGGCCAGCTTCATCATGGGCATGGTGGGGGTTCTCGCCGGGCTGTGGAGCGAGAAGTTCGACCATCTGGCGGCGGTCCAGAACTTCGTCGTCATGCCGATGACCTTCCTGTCGGGCACCTTCTATCTGGTCGACAACCTGCCCGAGCCGTTCCGGTCGATCAGCCTCTTCAACCCCTTCTTCTATCTGATCGACGGTTTCCGTTACGGCTTCATCGGCCATGCCGAGAGCAATCTGACGGTCGGCGTGATCGGCTCGGCCGTGCTGATGGTCGCCATGGGGACGATCTGCTGGCTGGTGTTCCGCTCGGGCTGGCGGCTGAAGAGCTAGCCTCCGAAGGGTCGGGTCGTTACCAAAGGGGAAACACCCTTCGGAGATGTCCGCCATGCTGTTCCGCTCGCTCGTCGCCGTCTCTGTCCTGCTTGCCGCGTCGCCCGCCCTGGCCCAGGAGGCGCCGGTGCAGTCCGGCGACCACGCCGACCTGGGCGCGGCGGCCGGCCGTTTCGTCGTGCCGACCAACGCCGAGCGGACGCGGGTCGTCGTCGACCTGCTGACCGAGGCTGGCCTGAAGGCCGAGATCCAGACCTTCCAGGGCGGCAACGACCGCACCGGCCCGATGGAGGGCGCCAACGTCGTGACCACGGTGGGCGAGGGGCCCGCCGACATCGTCCTGACCGCCCACTACGACGCGGTGAAGCTGCGCGACGGCGCCCTTTCCCAGGGCGTTGTCGATAACGCCGGTTCGGTCCTGGCCCTGATCCAGGCCGCCGCGGCCCTGAAGGAAGGGCTGGAGGGTCAGCCCGTCGCCTACCGCTTCGTCTTCGTCTTCACCGACCAGGAGGAGTTGGGTCTGATCGGAGCCAAGAACTTTCTGGAAACCCACGGCAAGGACCGCATCGCCGCCGTCATCAACGCCGACGTCGCAGCCTATGGCGAGACGGTCATGTACGGCGAGAACAACGGTGAACAGTCGGCCTTCGTCCTGGCGGCCCTGCGCGGCCTGTGCGCCGAACGCGCCTTCGACTGCGTGGCCTTCCCGAACTATCCGCCCAGCGACGACCGCGTTTTCTCGGCCGCCGGCGTGCCGGTCGTTTCGCTGGGAACCCAGGACGCGGTCGGCGCCCACCAGATGTGGCTGGCCTTCAACGGCGGCCGGGACAACGGCCTGAAGGAGGGCTTCGTCCCGCCGGTGTTCCAGCGCATCCATTCTACCGAGGACCGGCTGGCCTATTTCAACGGCGACGATGTGGCGCGCTTCGGTCTGTTCGTCGCCGATCTGGCGCTGAAGCTGTCGGCGCAGCTGGACGAATATCGGCCCGAGCCCGACGAGGACGCGCCCGCGGTCGAGGCCCCGGCCGCGCCGAACGCGGCGCCCGAAGCGCAGTGAAGGTGCGCCGGCGCCGGTGTTGACTAAGCCCGCCGCTCGTCCGACAAGGCCAGTCCCTATATCGGCTCCGTCGCCCAGCGGCGGAGCCGTCTCGCTTTTGGAGGTCTTGGTCCCGTGTCCACTGAACATCTGATGGGTGTCTACAATCGCGCGCCGCTGGAAGTGGAACGCGGCCGAGGCGCGCGTCTGTGGGCGACCGACGGGACCGAATACCTCGATTGCGTCGCCGGCATCTCGACCAATGGCCTGGGCCACGCCCACCCCGAACTGGTTCAGGCGGTCAAGGACCAGGCCGAGAAGCTGTGGCACGTGTCCAACATCTTCCGCATTCCGGGACAGGAAGCCCTGGCCGACGCCCTGTGCGACGCCAGCTTCGCCGACGTGGTCTTCTTCACCAACTCGGGCACGGAAGCCGTGGAATGCGCGCTGAAGACGGCTCGCAAATATCACTCGGCCAACGGCCAGCATGAGCGGATCGACATCTACGGCTTCGACGGTTCTTTCCACGGCCGGACCTATGGCGCGATCAACGCCGCCGCCAACCCCAGCTACACCGAGGGCTTCGGCCCGCCGATGCAGGGCTTCCACCAGCTGAAGTGGGGCGACAAGGACGCGCTGAAGGCCGCGTTCGAGAACCCGACCACGGCCGCCGTCATCCTTGAGCCGGTCCAGGGCGAGGGCGGGTGCCGCGAAACGCCGGTCGAGGACCTGCGCTGGATGCGCCAGATGGCCGACGACAACGGCGTGCTGCTGATCTTCGACGAGGTCCAGTGCGGCATGGGCCGGACCGGCAAGCTGTGGGCGCACGAATGGGCCGGGATGGCGCCGGACATCATGGCGGTGGCCAAGGCGCTGGGCGGCGGCTTCCCCATCGGCGCCTGCCTGGCCTCGGCCAAGGCGGCCAAGGGGATGACGGTGGGCGTCCACGGCTCCACCTTCGGCGGCAATCCGCTGGCCATGGCGGTGGGTCAGAAGGCCCTGTCGCTGATCAACACGCCCGAGACGCTGAACAACGTCAATGAGATCGCTGGCTATCTGAAGCAGCAACTGGCGGGCCTTCAGGAACGATTCCCCGACGTGATCGCAGACGTGCGCGGCAAGGGCCTGCTGATCGGGGTCAAGCTGGTCCCGAACAATCGCGAGTTCATGGCCCTGGCGCGCGATACGCAGCAACTGCTGGTCGCCGGTGGCGGCGACAACTGCGTGCGCCTGCTGCCGCCCTTGAACCTGACGCTGGAAGAGGCGCGCGAGGCCGTCGCCCGCTTCGAAGGCGCCTGCCAGGCGGCCCGCGAAAAGCTGGCGGCGTGATCACACTTCTGCGGAGCTAGACGATGGTCCGGCACTTCCTCGACATTTACCGGCTCGACGCCGCCGATCTGCGCGCCATTCTGGATGACGCCCATGCCCGCAAGGCCGCCCGCAAGGGCTGGCCCCAGGGGCGGGCCGACGCCGACGCCCCGGCTAGGGACCGCGTCCTGGCCATGATCTTCGAGAAGAATTCGACCCGCACCCGCTTCAGCTTCGACGCGGCCATTCGCCAGCTGGGCGGTTCGTCCATCATCGCCACGGCCGCCGACATGCAGCTGGGCCGCGGGGAGCCGGTCGAGGACACCGCCAAGGTGTTGTCGCGCATGGTCGATGCGGTGATGATCCGCGCCAACGACCATGAGGACGTCGAACGCTTCGCCCGCGTTTCGACCGTGCCGGTGGTCAACGGCCTGACCGACCGTTCGCACCCGTGCCAGATTCTGGCCGACCTGCAGACGATCGAGGAACACGTCGGCCCCGTCGCCGGCAAGACCATCGCCTGGATCGGGGACGGCAACAACGTCTGCCACAGCTTCATGCACGCGGCGCCCAAGTTCGGTTTTCATCTGAACGTCGCCTGTCCGGCGGAATATCATCCCGATCTTCGTGATCTGGAGAAGGGCGGGGCGTCCGTGACCCTGACCTCGGACCCGCGCGAGGCCGTTCTGGGCGCCGACGTGGTCGTGACCGACACCTGGGTGTCGATGGGCGATCAGGATTACGAGGCGCGTCTGGCCGCCTTCGAACCCTATACGGTCGATGACGCCTTGATGGAGGCGGCCGCCCCAGACGCCGTCTTCCTGCACTGCCTGCCCGCCCACCGCGGCGAGGAAGTCACCGACGCCGTCATCGACGGTCCCCGCTCCCTGGTCTGGGACGAGGCCGAAAACCGTATCCACGCCCAGAAGGCCGTCCTGGCCTGGTGCTTCGGAGGGTGAACGGAAGGGCCGACCTGGAGCCGGCCCTTCCGTTATTTGGAATCGCGGCGGCTTAAAGGCTCACGTCCGCCACGCCGCCCACGTCGGGCGTCGATTTGGTGAGATTGGCCTTAAGCACCTCGTAGCCGAAGCCCAGGGCGCCCTTGTCCGACACCCAGACCCGTCCGGCCTCGGCGTCGAAGCGGATCAGCGTCAGATGGGGATCGTCCTTGCCGTCCGGATACCAGGCGGCGACGACCGGGTTCCAGTATTTGTCGATCCGCGACCGGTCGTGATCGACGGACAGGACGCCGTGGAAACAGGCCTGAACCTTCTGGTCCTTGGCCTGGTAGCAGAACATGCCGTCCACGCCGCCGCCCTGACCGCCGGCCGCCACGTCGCGGGCGAAGTCGGTGTCGTTGCGGCTGAAGAACCAGATGGCGCCCAGATCTCCCTCGCCGAAGCCGGTCATCGGCTGATGATGATAGCCGGGACGGTCCAGCCCCAGCATGCCGGTGTTCGACTCCTTCAGGCTTTTCCAGAATTCCTTTTCCGCCTCGGCGGGCGTCAGATCGTCGGCCATGATCGTCTCTCCTGTTCGAATGAGTAGGATCAACCGGTCGGCGGGGATCGGGTTCCTAGCCGCCCGCGACCCACGGTGCGCGCACGGCGCCGAACAGGGTGGTCAGGTGGATCAGAAGCAGCAGGGCGACCGCCGCCGCCCCGATCATCATGAAGCGCCAGGGCGCCATGCGCGGACCCTTGAAGGGATCGGGCGGCCGCGCGCCGCGCCAGCCGCAGAAGACCATGGCGATCACGGCGGCGGCCAGCAGGATCAGGGTGGGGGTCAGGTCCATCGGACGCCAGTGGCGAAACCCGCCGCGCTTGGCAAGCCAGGGGTTTCCGGAAAGTTAAACTTAAGTGGTCGTTAACCACGTCGGCGGAATAAGTCGGGACGTATCGACGTGCTGTCCACAGCTTGGATGACCGCCGCTACATATTGCGGTTAACCACGCATTTACACCCTCGATATTGACGGTATAGCGTGGCTGCGTTGGGTCGGGAGACGAATCAGTGAGCGCAGCAGCGCCGTGGAGCGTGAAGGGGATTGACCCGAAGGCCCGTGAGGTCGCCAAGGATCTCGCGCGTCGGTCTGGCATGACCCTGGGCGAGTGGCTCAATTCCATGATCATGGAGGACGAGGACGAAGGGTACGCCACCCTGCCGCGTCGGTCCGCCAGCCATGAATCCTATGATCGCCGCAGCCGTAGCCGCCGGCTGGACGACGCCTATGAGACCGACGACAGCCTGCACCGGATCAGCGCCTCCATCGACGTGATCGCTTCGCGCCTGGAAGCGGCCGAGCGTCGCTCGACCCTGGCGATCCAGGGCGTGGACCAGGCGGTCGCCGGTCTGGTGCGCCGCCTGGACGGCCAGGAAGCCCAGGGCAAGGCCCAGGCCGAACGGCTGGACGAGATCGCCGAGGAACTGCGCGAGGGCCATCGCCGCCTGCGCGCCTTCGAGCGCGACACCGGGCCCAAGACCCAGGAAGGGTTCGGCAAGGTCGAGGCCTCTTTGGGCGCCTTGGCCGGACGCCTTTACGATATCGAGGAGCGCCAGCGCCTCAGCGTCACCGATCTGCGCGACCGGATGGAGGCGGCCGAGAAGGCCGCCGGACCCGGCGCCGGAAGCGACGTCCTGGCCCAGGTCGGCGCGCGCCTGGACGAGGCGCAGAGCCGCACCAGCGAAGCTCTGCGCGGGTTGGAGCGGTCGTTCGCGGAGCTGGACCGCCGCATGCGCGCCGCCGAAGGCCGCATCGAACCCGAGGGCGCGCGCGACGCCGTCCGCTTCGAAAAGCTGGCCGAAAGCCTGTCGCGCCAGATCGACAGCAACCGCGCGGAGATGATCCAACGTCTGGACGCCGCCGAAGTCGGCGCCCGCATCGACCGCATCGAACGCGCGGTCCAGTCGGTCGGCGAACAGGCCAAGAGCGCCGAGCAGAAGGGTGCCCTGGGCATCGAGGCCATGGGCCGCGAAGTGCTGCGCATCGCCCAGAATCTGAGCGGTCGCCTGACCGCCGTGGAGACCGGCGAGAGCGATCGGGCCGAGGTCGCCGTCCGCGCCGCCGCCACGCGCCTGAACCAGGAGTTCGCCCGCCATGTGGAACGCGTCGATCAACGGCTGACGGCCGCTGATGACCGCAACGCCCTGGCGCTGGAGAAGCTGGGCGGCGAGATCACGCGCATTTCGGATCGCCTCAGCGACCGCATCGCTCAATCCGAGCGCCGCTCTCAGCAGGCGCTGGAAGACATCGGCCGTCGTCTGGCCGAAAGCACCGACAAGATCGAGCAGCGTTACGACCGCGCCTCCGGCGAACTGGCCGAACGCATGCGTCTGAGCGAGGAACGCACGGCGCGCCTCCTGGCCGATGCGCGCGACACGCTGCAAACCCGCGATCCGTCGGCCTCGCACGGCGCGTTCGAAGCGCCCGAGCCCGCGCCGCGCGCGCTCGCCGAACGCGTTGCGACGGCGCCGGTTCAGGCCGCCTCGACGCCGGTCCAGGGCGATTGGCGCGCCGCCGCCTTCCCGGAGGATTCGTTCGACGTCGAAGACTGGTCATCCGATCCGGTCGCGCCCGAGGTCGAGGCCGCCTCGCCCTTCCCTGCGGCCATCTTCGGGTCGGACCCCCAGACCGCCGATGTCGCGCCGTCCGTTGCGCAGGACGACCGCACCGATCCGGAACCGGTCATCCAGCCGTTCCGCGGCTTCGGCGGCGCCGACGTCGATGACGCGCTGCAGGCGATCTCTCCCGGCTTCTCGACGGGCGAGGCGTCGCTGGACGACCGCCCTGTCCTCGAAGCCGACGATGACGATTTCGCCGGCGAGACCGACTTCGTCGATCCCCGCCGTATCCAGGCCCAGATGGGCGCCGCCGCCGCTGCGGGCCGCGCGGCCTCGACGCGCGGCGCGATCGACGCCGCGCGCGCCGCCATGGCCTCTGCGCCCCATATCGAAGACGCCCCGCGCGGCGCTTTCGGCCTGAAGCCCAAGCGCGGCGGAAAGTCCAAGTTGCAGGAACGCCTCGACAAGCAGGCGGCCCGCGACGGATCGACGGTCAAGAAGGCCTTCCTCGCTTCCGTCACCGCCGTGGCCCTGACCGGCGGCGTCTATGGCTACGCCGAACTGACCGACGGATCGGGCCTGCCGGGCTTCGACCTGCCGAAATGGGGCGAGGCGGCCCAGCCCGCCAAGACGACGGCGCCGGCCGCCGGCCTGCCCATCGCGGCCTCGGCCGTCACGACCGACGCCATCCCGCCGCTGAACCTGGCCGGGCCGGGCGCATCCGAATACGAACAGGCTGTCGGCCGTCTGGAAGCCGGCGACAACGGCGGCGTCGAGCTGCTGAAGCGCGCGGCCGATCTGGGCTACGCCCCGGCCCAGACCTATCTGGGTCAGCTCTATCTCTCGGGCGGCAACGGCCTCAGCGCCAGTCCGGCCGAGAGCCGCCAGTGGGGCCGCCGCGCCGCCCAGGGCGGCGACCCGCGCGGCATGCATCTGTACGGCATGCAGCTGTTCGAAGGCGACGGCGGACCGACCAACCAGACCGAGGCCCTGACCTGGCTGAAGCGCGCCGCCGAACGCGGCCTGCCCGACAGCCAGTACAATGTCGCGCGCATCTATGAGACCGGCGCCGACGGCGTGGCCAAGAATCCGACCGAGGCGCTGAAGTGGTACATGATCGCCGCGCGTGGCGGCGACAGCGAGGCTCAGGCCGCCGTGACCCGGCTGCGTCCCACCACCAGCGCCGTCGATCAGCGCGCGGCGCGAACCGCCGCCGACGCCTTCGTGGCCCAGAACCGCTCGGCCACGACGGCCGCCGGCTGATCCGCTTGCCGGACCGGGTGGCGAAGGATCGCCCGGCCCGCTAAGACCGCTCATCGTCGCCGTTCGGCGCCTGTCGTTCCGTTCCAGCCAAGGCGCGCGCTTTGGATATCTATCTGCCGATCGCCGAGGTTTCGGTGAACTGGCCGACCCTGGTGATCCTGGGCGGGGTGGTCGGATTCGTGTCCGGCCTGTTCGGCATCGGCGGCGGCTTCCTGATGGCGCCGATCCTGGTCTTCCTGGGCATCCCCCCGACCGTGGCCGTGGCCAGCCAGGCCAGCCACGTCGTCGCCTCCTCCACCTCGGGCGTGATCCGCTACGCCGGTCAGGGGGCGGTGGATTTCAAGATGGGCGTGGTCATGGCCGTCGGCGGCGCGGCCGGAGCCCTGATGGGGGTCGAACTGTTCCGCTACCTGCGGCTGCTGGGTCAGGCGGACCTGGTCATCGCCTTGTCGTATCTGGTCTTTCTCGGGGCCATCGGCGCCCTGATGCTGAACGAAAGCCTCAGCGAGATCCTGCGTCGCCGCCGAGGCGCGCCGGCCCCGCGCAAGGAGCGACGCCGCCCGCTGTGGCTCTACGGCCTGCCGCTGAAGATGAAGTTCCCCAAGTCGGGCCTCTATATCAGCGCCCTGCCGCCGTTCGGCCTGGGCGTCTTCGCCGGGATCCTGTCGGCCATCATGGGGGTGGGCGGCGGCTTCATCCTGGTGCCGGCCATGCTGTACGTCCTGCGGATGCGGGCGGGGGCGGTGGTGGGAACCAGCCTGTTCCAGATCATCATCACCACCGCCATCACCACCGTCCTTCAGGCCGGACGAAACCAGACGGTCGACGTGGTCCTGTCGACCATCCTGCTGCTGGGCGGGGTGGTCGGGGCCCAGACCGGCGCACGGTTCGCCGGCCGCTTCCGGGCCGAGGAACTGCGCGCCGCCCTGGGGCTGATCGTTCTGCTGGTCGGCATCCAGATGGGGCTGGAGCTGTTCGTGCGGCCCAGCGACATCTTCATGCTGGCGCCGGGGGTGGGCGACTGATGCAGGCCCTGCCACCGCCCCCGCCCGCCGTCGTCGCCCCCGCTCCGGATCGGTCCGAGGCGACGACCGGCGACCTGCGGGTCGCCGCCGCCCTGACCGACGCCCAGGTCCGGGTCGATTCCAGCTTCCGGGGCGCGTCCATCGTCCTTTACGGCGCCGTCTTCAATCCGACGACCGAGCCGGCCGACGTGGTCGTGGTGGTGCGCGGCCCCGACGCCCCGGTCCGCCTGGTCAAGAAGACACGCAACATGGGCGTCTGGCTGAACAGCCGGCCGGTTCTGTTCGAGGGGGCGCCCGGCTTCTACATGACCGCATCGACGCGGCCCCTGTCCGACATCGCCGATTTCGGCCAGCTGCGCCGCCTGGGCGTCGGCGTCGATCACCTGCGCATCGACGCGCCGGAGGAAAGCCGCACCGTCACCCGCTACGGCGTGCGGGACGTCGTGGTCAGTCGGCTGGGCGACGACTATCTGGACTGGCGCCGCGCCGTGATCCGGCTGAAGGAGGCGGCCGCCCTCTACGACACCGATCCCGACGGCGTGGACTTCGTCGACAAGGGGCTGTTCCGGGCCGAGGTCAAGCTGCCGACCGTGGCGCCGACGGGCAAATACTACGCCGAGGTCTGGCTGTTTCAGGACGGGGAACCGCGCTCGGTCTCCAATCTGACCCTGACGGTCGAAAAGGTCGGGCTGGAGCGCGACATCTATGAGTTCGCCCATCGCCGTCCCTGGCTGTACGGCGTGCTGTGCGTGGTCCTGGCGGCCCTGACCGGCTATGGCGCCTCGCGCATCTTCAGCCGGCGGAGCTGAAGCCCAGTTCGTCGCGCAAGGCCTCGGCGGTCGTTCCTCCGGCGCGCAGTTCGGCCAGGGTCACGGAGCGGTCGCGCTTGGCGTAGCGCCGCCCGTCGGGTCCGGTCAGCAGCCGGTGATGGCGGTAGGCGGGCGCGGGCCAGCCCATGAGGGTCTGAATCAGGCGCTGCACATGGGTCGCCTCGAACAGGTCCTGGCCTCGGACGACATGGTCGATCCCTTGCAAAGCGTCGTCGTGCGTCACCGCCAGATGATAGGCGACGCCCGCATCCTTGCGCGCCAGCACCACGTCCCCCGCGGCGTCGGGCCGGACCGCGATCCGTCCGGTTTCCCCGTTCGGCCCCTGGCCTTCTTCGTTGAAGCTCAGCCCATTCCACGTCGCCTCGCCCAGCGTCTCGTGCGCCCGCTCCAGAGACAATCGCCAGGCGAAGGGGAGGCCCTGCTGCAACAGTTCGGCCTCTTCCGCCGGATCGTGCGGGCCGGGCCGCGCCGCCTCCACGGCCCCGTGCGGGGCGTCGCCCAGACTGTCCAGAATGGCCTTGCGGGTGCGGAAACAGCGGTAGAGCAGGCCCCGCCCCCTCAGATTCTCGATCACGGCGGCGTAGTCGTCCAGATGATCGGACTGGCGCCGCACCGGCGTTTCCCAGTCCAGCCCCAGCCAGGCCAGGTCCTCCAGTATGGCAGTCTCGTATTCGGGGCGGCAGCGCGTCGGGTCGATGTCCTCGATCCGCAGCACGAACCGGCCGCCCGCAGCCTTCGCCGCCGACCAGGCCGTCAGGGCCGAAAAGGCGTGGCCCTTGTGCAGGCGGCCGGTGGGGGAGGGGGCGAAGCGGGTGGCGAACATCGTCTCTATCCTAGCGGTTTCCGGCCGTGGACGGCGCCCCGCACTTTCGGCCGGCGTGCGGTTCGACGTAAGGTCGCCTCATGCCCGTCGCCCCGACCCTCGAGGACATCGCCGCCGCGCGCGAAGCCCTGGCCCAGGCCGATCCCGCCCTGGCGCGCGCCCACGCCCATACGCCGGCCTTCGAATGGCGGTTGCGGCCCGGCGGCTACGAGGGGCTGTTCCGCATGATCGTGGAGCAGCAGGTGTCAGTGGCCGCCGCCGCCTCAATCTGGGCGCGGACGGTGGCCGGCCTGGGCGGCGCCGTCACCCCCGAGGCGGTGCTTGCCCACGACGTCGAGACCCTGCGCACCTTCGGCCTGTCGGGACAGAAGGCGCGCTACGGCCGCGAGATCGCCCTGGCCCAGGTCGAGGGGCGCATCGACCTGGAGCATATGCAGACCCTGTCGGACGAGGCGGCCGTCGCCGCCCTGACCGCCATCAAGGGCGTCGGCAAATGGACGGCCGAGACCTATCTGATGTTCTGCGAGGGGCGGCTGAACGTCTTTCCCGGCGGCGATGTGGCTCTGCAGGAGGCGATGCGCTGGGCCGACCGGGCCGAGGCGCGGCCCAACGAGAAACAGGCCTATGCCCGCGCTGAAATCTGGCGGCCCCATCGCGGGGTTGCGGCGCATCTGCTCTGGGGATGGTATGGGGCGGTTCGGCGCGGAGAGGTCGCGCTGGAGGCCGCCTGCCCTTGACCCCTATCGATCCGACCTTGACCGAGCCGCTTCGCAATCCCGAAACCGTTCTGGCCGCGCTGGATTTCGCGGGCGTGGGCGTGTTCGCCGCCACCGGCGCCCTGGCCGCCGCGCGCCAGAAGCACGACGTCGTCACCTTCGCCTTCTTCGGCGCCATCACCGGGGTCGGCGGGGGCACGTTGCGCGACCTGTTGCTGGGCCTGCCCGTCTTCTGGGTGCAGGACTGGCGCTATGTGGCCATCTGTCTGCTGGCGGCGGTGGCCATCTGGCTGGTGGGTCAGCGCGACTGGCGGTTCCGCGCCCTGCTGTGGCTGGATGCGGTGGGTCTGGCCGCCTATGGCGTCATGGGCGCCGCCAAGGCCGAGGCGGCGGGCGCGACGCCCCTGATTTGCATCGTCATGGGCACGCTGACCGCCTGTTTCGGCGGGGTGGTGCGCGACACCCTGGCGGGCCAGCCCTCGATCCTGCTGCGGCGAGAGATCAACGTCTCGGCCGCCATCGTGGCGGCGACCTTCTACATGGGGCTGAGAGTGGTCGAGACGCCCGTATGGCCCGCGGCGGCGGTCGCGGCCCTGACGGGGTTCCTGGTGCGGGCCGGCGCCCTGCGCTGGGGCTGGAGCCTGCCGGGCTTTCCCGAGCGCAATTGAGCGCGATCCGTCGCCTGTTCGTCATGGCGGCGTCTTCGAATCGGGCGTAGGCTGAGCCATCGGACTAGGGAAGGAGACGCGTCTTCAATCCTGTCGCCTTGGCATCCTCCGTCGCAGGAAGGAGGGCCTGATGCAGGTCCTCCACCGGCCGCCGTCCGGCTATCCCGCCCTTGTCCTGAACGCCGACTTCCGGCCGCTGTCCTACTATCCCCTGTCGCTGTGGCCGTGGGAGGAGGCGGTCAAGGCGGTCTATCAGGACCGCGTGGACGTGGTGTCGCTCTACGACAAGGTCGTGCGCTCCCCCTCCATGGAGATGCAGCTGCCCAGCGTGATCGCGCTGAAAAGCTATGTCGATCAGGATCGTTCGCCCGCCTTCACCCGCTTCAACGTCTTTCTGCGCGACGGCTTCGTCTGCCAGTATTGCGGGGAATCGACCGAACTGACCTTCGATCACGTCGTCCCGCGCTCGCATGGCGGCCGCACCACCTGGGAAAACATCGTCGCGGCCTGCGGCCCCTGCAACCTTAGAAAGGGCGGCCGAACGCCCCAGCAGGCGATGATGCCCATCCACCGCCACCCCTACCGTCCCAACGCCTGGCAGTTGCAGGAGGCCGGGCGACGCTTTCCGCCCCACTACCTCCACCAGAGCTGGCTGGACTATCTGTACTGGGACATCGAGCTCGAACCTTGAACGCAAACCAAACGCGCGGCCCCTTTCGGAGCCGCGCGCGGTGTTGGGCGGGTTCTGGGAATCAGCCGCGATAGCGGTCACGGTCGCGGCGTTCGTGACGGATCTGGTCGGACAGGCGGTCGAATCGGCGGTCCAGATCGGCGCGCTCCCAGGCCGTCAGGCCGCCGCGGCGGTAGTTGGCCTCGAGACGCAGCAGGCTGTTGAATTCGCCGCGCAGACGGACGGCTTCGCGGCGGCTCAGCTGGCCGTTGCGGACGCCTTGGTCGATGCGTCGATCCAGGCTGGCCTGGCGGGCGTTGATGGACTGCCAGTTCCCATAGGCGGGGGCGTGATGGGCCGGACCGTGACGCGCGGGGCCATGATAGGCCTGGGCGGCGGCGGGCAGGGCGACCGAGGCTGCGGCCAGGGCCAGGACGGGGGCAAGGACAGGAACGATGACGTTTCGCATGATGGAACTCCTCGATTTCGATGTCGATCGGGGCGACCGGCGATGAGGCCAGATGACCACCCGACGCCTGAGCCCGGCCTGAACGGCGAGGGTCAGGCGTCGTTCATCGGGATGAGAAATCCGAAAGCTTTGCGGCGATCGTCGGTCGCCGACGCTGACTTCGCCCCGCCGATCGCCTATACGGATCATTCAGCACCCGTTCAGAAGCGCAGGACTAGACAGGCGATCATGTTTAGGAAAACCGCCAGTCTCATCGTCGCCGTCGCGACCCTGGCGCTCGCCCCTGTCCTGGCGACGGAGGCGGTGGCCCAGGCGCGCGATCCCCGTCAGCCCCCCCCAAGCGACGACCGTCGCCCGCCGCCGCGCGTCAGCCCGGACGAGGCGCGGCGCAGCGCCGCCCCCTATGGTCGGCCCATCGACACCCAGCCGCGCCGCGACGGCAATTACAGCGTTTTGGTCGAGCGCGACGGGCGCGTGCGCGACGTCGTCGTCGACGGCCAGACCGGCCGACCGCGCCAGGGCGATTCCGGCGGCGACGATCAACGGCGCAGGCCCAACTGATGCGCGTCCTGCTGGTTGAAGACGACGTCGACCTGTCGCGGCAGCTGAAGGCGGCCCTGGCCGACGCCGGCTATGCGGTCGATCATGCGGCGGACGGGGAAGAGGCCTGGTTCCTGGGCGACACCGAACCCTATGACGTGATCGTGCTGGACCTGGGCCTGCCCAAGATCGACGGGGTGTCGGTGCTGGAACGCTGGCGGCGAGAGGGCAAGACGACGCCGGTCCTGATCCTGACGGCGCGGGGCGCCTGGTCGGACAAGGTTTCGGGGTTCGACGCCGGCGCCGACGACTATCTGACTAAACCCTTCCACACCGAGGAGCTGCTAGCGCGGTTGAGGGCCCTGCTGCGCCGCTCGGCCGGCATCGCCTCGGCGACCCTGTCGTGCGGCGGCCTGCGGCTGGACCCGCGCGCGGCGCGCGCCAACGTCAACGGCGAGCCCCTGCGCCTGACCTCGCTGGAGTACCGGCTGCTGCACTATATGATGATGCATCAGGGCCGGGTCATCAGCCGCACCGAACTGGTCGAACATCTGTACGATCAGGACTTCGACCGCGATTCCAACACCATCGAGGTCTTCATCGGCCGGGTGCGCAAGAAGGTCGGGCCGGATCGGATCGAGACGGTGCGCGGCCTGGGCTATCGGCTGACGCCCCTGCCGGGCGAGACCGAGGCGGCGTGACGGCGGAGCCGTCGGCGCGGCGGACCTGGGGGCGCGACTGGGGGCGCTGGTTCGGGCGACCGGGCCGGTCATTGACGCGCCGCCTGATCTGGCTGGCCTCGGCCTGGATTCTGGTGGCCCTGGTGGCGGCGGCTCTGGTCCTGACCCAGGCGTTCCAGGAATCGGCCCTGCGCCGCCTGGGCGCCATGCTGAACGAGACGGTGGACGAGATCGTCGTCGCCGCCAGCCGCACCCCGCCGGGCGAGCGGATCGGCCAGATCCAGGACGCCCGCACCCTGCGCCTGCTGTCGGGCAAATACTGGCAGATCCTGGAGGTGGAGCCGAACGGGCGGCTGCGGTCGCTGGCGCGGTCCGCCTCGCTGTGGAACTACGACATCAGCCTGCCGGACGGGCTGACGGGGCGGCTGGACCAGGCGTTCGGCGACGTCATCACCTTCAACACCGTGGGGCCCAAGGACGACCCCAAACGGCCCGAGCCCCTGCGCGTCGCCGCCACCATGAAGTCGATCCCCCGGCACGAGCGGCCGGTGGTCTTCCTGGCCGCCATCGACCGGTCCGAGGTCGACGCCGACACCCGCCAGTTCGCCACCCTGACCTGGGTGGCCCTGCTGGTCATGGGGGCGGGGCTGGTCTCGGCCGTCTTCATCCAGGTGCGGTTCGGCCTGCGGCCCCTGTTCGATCTGAGGAACGAGATCGCGGCGGTGCGCAAGGGCCGGGCGGCGCGGATCGAGCGGGCCTATCCGCTGGAGATCCAGCCCCTGGCCGAGCAGGTCAACCGCCTGCTGGACCATAATCAGGAGGTGGTGGAGCGCCAGCGCACCCACGTCGGCAACCTGGCCCATGCGCTGAAGACGCCCATCTCGGTCATGCTGGCCGAGGCGGGGACAGCCGACGGCGCCCTGCCCGAACTGGTGCGGCGTCAGACCAAGGTCATGCAGGGCCAGGTCGATCACCACCTGCGCCGAGCCCGCGCCGCCGCCCGCGCCGCCCACGGGCTGGGCGAGACCACCCCCGTCGCCGAGGTGTTGGACGAGCTGGCGGTCATGATCGAACAGGTATTCCGCACCAAGGACGTCGAGATCGACTGGCGCGCGCCCGACGAACTGGCCTTCCTGGGCGAGCGGCAGGACCTGCAGGAGATCCTGGGCAACCTGATCGAGAACGCCGCCAAGTTCAGCCGCCGCCGGGTGCGCGTCTCGGCCGGCGACAACGGCCTGGGGCAGATGATCGCCGTGATCGAGGACGACGGCCCCGGCCTGCCCGCCGACCGCCGCGAGGAGGTCATGAAGCGCGGCGCGCGGCTGGACGAGAGCGCGCCGGGGTCGGGCCTGGGCCTGTCCATCGTCGACGACCTGACGCGGGCCTATGGCGGGCGGCTGACCCTGGGCGACAGCGACCTGGGCGGGCTGAAGGCGGTGCTGGAGCTGCCGGCGGCCCAGCTGGAGCGGGGCTGAGGGTCACGCCCTTGGCGACCGGCCCCGGGCCGCCCATATGGATTGCAACAACTGCTGTTCCAGAAAGCCGCCGCCATGACCGACGCCGTCCCCGCCGCCCCGAAAAAGACCCTGAAGATCGACTTCGTCTCCGACGTCGTCTGCCCCTGGTGCGTCGTCGGCTTGGGCGGGCTGGAGACGGCGCTGGACAGGCTGAAGGCCGAGGGGATCGCCGCCGACATCGCCTTCCAGCCGTTCGAGCTGAACCCCCAGATGGCGCCCGAGGGCGAGAACATCGTCGAACACATCGGCCGCAAATACGGCGCGAGCCCCGAACAGTCCGCCGCCAACCGCGCCATGATCCGCGAACGCGCAGGCGACGTCGGCTTCGACATGCGCATGACCGACGACAGCCGCATCTGGAACACCTTCGACGCCCACCGCCTGCTGCATTGGGCGCATGAGACGGCGCCCGAGAAGCAGAAGGCGCTGAAACAGGCCCTGTTCGCCGCCCACTTCACCGACAACCGCAACCTGACCGACGCCCGCGTCCTGACCGAGGCGGCCCAGGCCGCCGGGCTGGACCGGGCCGAGGCGGGCGAGGTGCTGGCCTCGGGCCGCTACGCCCAGGCCGTGCGCCAGGCCGAGGAGACCTGGCGCGCGCGGGGCATCAGTTCGGTCCCCGCCGTGGTGGTCGAGGGCAAATATCTGATCTCGGGCGGCCAGCCCCCCGAAGCTTTCGAACAGGCCCTGCGCCAGATCGCATCGGAGGGCTGAGCGGCGGGTTTAGGATCACGGCGGCGGATCGGACTGAAAAACAGCGTCCGAACAGTCCGAACAGTCCGAAATCGGCGCGGGCCCGGGCGACGGGTCCAGCGCATCGAGGATGGCCAGGCTCTTGTTCAGCAGGGTGCGGCCGACCGGATCGCGGGGGTTCAGGCCGACGGCGGCCTGGGCCAGGGTCTGGACCGCGCGCATCCGGGCCATGACCACGGCCTGGGGGTCGGGCGTCTTTTCGGCGCGCGGCGCGGACGATGAGGGCGCGGGCGAAGGCGTCGTCCCGGCGTCCGGCGCGGACGCCGCCGCGGCCTCTTTCGCCAGCGCCGTCAGCCGGGCATGCAGCCGCAGCCAGCGGCCCGCCTCCATCGCCCGGCCGTTCAATATGGCGCGCTGCATCCGCACCAGGGCGTGGGCCGCCATCACCCCATAGTCGGGCAGGCCCGCCGCCGTTTCCGCCTCCAGGTCCACGGGGTCGTCCGCCCAGCCGGGCGCGAGCGGCGCCGCCTCGGGCTGGTCCTGACGCAGCCAGCCCGCGTCGCGCGCATGGGCGAAGAAGGTCGAGCGCGCCATGCCGAACCGCGCGGCGACCGAGGATCCGGACTCGCCCGCCAGATAGGCGTCGCGAATCGCCGCCCATCGTTCTGGAGAGGTCTGACGATGACCGCTGCCCCGTCGATAGGGATCGCGCCCCGGCCGCCCGGCGTACAGGGGCCGCCCGTCGGGGCCGGTTTCGGGCGGGATGTCGCAACCCGCGTCGTCCCAGTCCGGGCCGCGCGGCGGCGGATCGGCGAAATCGGCGTCGGTCACGCGCCCGTCGTAATGGACGACCGCCTCGCCCCCGTGTGGATCGGCGTCCGCCCCGTCCCGGCGCCAGCCCCTTTCCCTGCCGTCCATCCGTCCCTCCCTGAACCCATCCGCCCCCGCGCGGGGCCGCCGCCAGTATGGGGCGGGGAAAAGGGGTGTGAGTTCGATTGTCGTCGAGACGAGAAAAGCCGAGGAAAATCAGAAGGCGGCGGCGGGGAATTAGGGGACGAACGAAGGGTTTCGCCCCTTGTCTTTCGTCATCTTCAGGCGGCCCCCGCGAAGGCGGGGCGGGGACCGGGCGGCGCGGAAGGCGAAATCCACCCGCCGCCCGATGCCGGGCCACTGAGGACGCGACAGGTCCCGCTCTCGCGCGCCGATGGGTGTCCCGACCTGGGCCGCGAAGACGCGGCTTGCCAGAGGATGCTGAAAACTAGGCCCGCTTCTTCTTCGGCGTCGGCGCGGCGTCGGCGGCCGTGACCAGATGCCCCTTCCAGCCGGGCGGCGGCAGGAACTTGCCGGACTTCTCTTCGCGCGTGCCTTCGCGCGCGATGCGGGCGGCGTCGCGTCCGGCCTTCAGGACGGTTTCTCGGTCGAAGAGCGTGTTCATTGCGGGCCCCAATCTAGCAGATTGAGGCCGTCGTCGATATTTGCGTCGATCTCCTACTCGTCCATCAAAGGATCACAGGCCGTCTCTAAACCGGAGAAAGTCGTCTCGGAATTCAAGGCAGTTCGCGTGACCAAACAAAATAGAGCTGGTTTAGCGAAGGCGTAACTCGCCGCCCGTCCACTCTACAAAAGAAGCTTTCTCTAAAACGATCTTCGCATCGCGATCATCAATTTCGATAGTGCCGCCACCTAGTGCTCTCGCTTCGGCAAGCAGTTCCTCGCGCGAGAAAGTCGCAAGCGGAACTCGAGTAAGAGAAAGCGCTGCTACTTCCAGCAGGGTAACAAGGGCTTCAAGGTCTTTACCTGGAACCGGCGCATTTCGGTAACTCGATGACCCAGCGCTAGCCAATGCAAACCTCTCCGCGGCAACATCATAAGGCATAGGGTCATCTCCTTCATCAGACGGCAATCCGGTGGCTGCCGCCATTGTGTTAGTCTGCAGTTCCTTCACAGCCTCAAGCGCCTTTGATAACGCCGGAGAGAGTGGCTGGTTCGCGACGCGTCGCCCTCGCACAATTCGGTGCAATGAGGAATCCTCTTCGGCCAAATCATGAATGATGTCCCATCGATTTCCGCGAAGAAGTGTCATCAGGGGCGCACCAACTAGGGGGCTCCCTAACGCTGCGGCGCGTCGCAGGCCACGTTCCATCACTTTGTGCAGATTGGTCTTAATCGATTTGATTGTATGCGGTTGGCGCTCGAAGATGGCCGCGATGACCATCATTCCCGACTGCGGTCCAAGAACACATTCGAAAACGTCGGGCCGATATAAAAGCCGCAGATTGTCAGCGTGAGACAGACGCCCCAACGGCAAAGGATGATGATCGACTACGAAGAATACTTTATCAGGATGCGCAGCGGCAACGCGGCTCAAGCCTCGAGCTTCATCGATAAATGTTGCGGGGCTGAACATCAGGTCTACGAAGACCACAAAGTCGGCATTATTGACTTCGCTAATATCTTCTAGGTGTGTCCAGGAGCGATGACCATATGTCCGTGCCGGATCAACCACCACAGATACATCGAAGGCAGGAACCAGTGATAGATTACGCCTAGTTTGCTCGGCGATTACATGTCCGTCAGCGTCTGAATGGCCGACGACTAAGACGCGCTTGGTCATGGCTCAGTCACCGTGATGTCGGCAAGGCCGGTTGGTAGAACCAGCGACACTTTCGCTTTCGCGCGTTGATCGTTCGGATCGTCAAGCGAACGTGCGCGTCCTTGCACCGAATTTTCCCACATTCGAAGGAATGCATCATGTGTGGGTAGATAAACGTCCATATGGGCCAAATTCGCTCGGGATGGCGGCTGCTCAGTTTTCGGATCTAGCTGGCGAGGTTCACCTACAAAGACTTCTAGGCCAACCACCGGGGCGCGGCGAGTCTTCGGGAAAATTTCGAAGGGCCCAAGCACGAGCGCCTCGGAGGGAATCTCTCCCGCTCCAAAATTCAGCATCCGCGAGGCGCAGATTGCCACCAGGTCGCCTTCTGTTGGATGTGCTAGTGCTTTGGTGCGCACGTCCCAGCCTGGAAGCTCGCCTAAAGCGACCACAGCCTCGGCCAGCATTTTTAGGTCCGCCACATTCGGCAATAGGACAACAGCGGCGGCTACGTCGGGGTTGGCGATTGCGGCATCTATCTTGGCCGCGATTGATCTAGCAATCCGTCGAGGCGTCGTAGAAGCCAGCACAATGGAAATCTGTTGGCCGTAGCGATCAGGGCGGGTTGCAATCAACTTGGCGAACATGCAGCCGATGTCGGGGAGCTTTCGCTTCCAATCGGTATAGTCTTGGATGTAGGCGGACATTCGTTCCCCGAACAGCGTCAGCCTATAAGGCGCACTGTCGCGTGGAGGTTGTCAAGAGTTTGCAACCTCAAGATCGCTCTCTCACACCTTCACCTCCACCACCCCGCCCCCGGCGCGGAACTTCGCGCTCATCTCCGCCATGCCGGCTTCGGCTTCCGACAGGGAGGCGCCGGCGTCGTTCTGGGCGGCGGCGGCGTCGCGGATGTCCTGGCTGATCTTCATCGAGCAGAATTTGGGGCCGCACATGGAGCAGAAGTGGGCGGTCTTGTGGGCCTCCTTGGGCAGGGTGGCGTCGTGGTATTTGCGGGCGGTTTCGGGGTCTAACCCTAAGTTGAACTGATCCTCCCAGCGGAACTCGAACCGGGCGCGTGACAGGGCGTCGTCGTGCAGGCGGGCGGCGGGGTGGCCCTTGGCCAGGTCGGCGGCGTGGGCGGCGATCTTGTAGGTGATGACGCCGTCCTTGACGTCCTGACGATCCGGTAGGCCCAGGTGCTCCTTGGGCGTGACGTAGCAGAGCATGGCCGTGCCGAACCAGCCGATCATGGCCGCCCCGATCGCGGAGGTGATGTGGTCATAGCCCGGCGCGATGTCGGTGGTCAGGGGGCCAAGCGTATAGAAGGGCGCCTCGTGGCAGTGCTTCAGCTGCTCGTCCATATTCTGCTTGATCTTGTGCATCGGGACGTGGCCGGGGCCCTCGATCATGACCTGGCAGCCCTTGGCCCAGGCGATCTTGGTCAGTTCGCCCAGGGTCCGCAGCTCGGCGAACTGGGCCTCGTCATTGGCGTCGGCGATGGAGCCGGGGCGCAGGCCGTCGCCCAGGCTGAAGGAGACATCATAGGCGCGCATGATGTCGCAGATGTCCTCGAAATGCTCGTAGAGGAAGCTCTCCTTGTGGTGGGCCAGGCACCATTTGGCCATGATGGAGCCGCCTCTGCTGACGATGCCCGTCACCCGTTTCGCCGTCATCGGCACGAAGGGCAGGCGCACGCCCGCGTGGATGGTGAAATAGTCCACGCCCTGTTCGGCCTGTTCGATCAGGGTGTCGCGGAACACCGCCCACGTCAGGTCCTCGGCGACGCCGCCCACCTTCTCCAGCGCCTGATAGATGGGAACGGTGCCGATGGGGACGGAGGAGTTGCGGATGATCCAGTCGCGGATGTTGTGGATGTTGCGACCCGTCGACAGGTCCATGACGTTGTCGGCGCCCCAGCGGGTGGCCCAGACCAGCTTGTCGACCTCGTCGTCCACGCTGGAGAGGACCGCCGAGTTGCCGATGTTCGCATTGATCTTCACCAGGAAGTTGCGGCCGATGATCATCGGCTCGACCTCGGGGTGGTTGATGTTGTGCGGAATGATCGCGCGGCCGCGGGCGATCTCCTGGCGCACGAACTCCGGCGTGACGAAGTCGGGGATGGCGGCGCCGAAATCCTCGCCGTCGCGGATGCAGGGGGCGGTCTGTTCGCGGCGCAGGTTCTCGCGGATGGCGACATATTCCATCTCGGGCGTGATGATGCCGGCCTGGGCGTATTCGTATTGGGTGACGGGGCGGCCGGGGACGCCCTTGAACACCTGATGGTTGGAGGTGTCGAAGCGCGGCGCCAGGTGTTTGCCGCTGGCGTGGCCGTTGTCCTCCGGCTTGACCTCGCGCGGGTTCGCCACGGGGGCGATGTCGCCGCGATCCAGCTGCCACGACGACTTCACGCGGGGCAGGCCCTTCTTGATGTCGATGGTCACGGTCGGGTCGGTGTAGGGGCCGGACGAGTCATAGATCGTCACCGGCGGCTCGTTGGCGCTCGGGTGGACGGCGACCTCGCGGAAGGGGACGCGGATGTCGGGGTAGAGTTCGCCCGCGACATAGACCTTCCTCGACCCGGCCCGTTCGCCGGTCGGGATGGCGCCCGTCTCCTTCATCACCTGCTCGCGCGCGTCCTTGAGGGCGAGCTCGACATTCGGCTCTTCGGGCAGGGCGGGCGGGGCGACTTGGATGTTCATGGCGGCCTCAAAACGGTTTGAGGTCCGCCGACGTCGGGCGCGAGGGTCCATGAATTCGGACCGAATGCGTTACTCATCCCTTCGCCGGCATGACCCGGATCAGGTTCGACGGGTCAGAGGAGAAACCTCTATCTCAGCCGCTCGATTGCGACCCCCCGGAGAACAGGGCCACCATAACCCAGCCTCAGGGCGCCGACCAGCCCTTGACCGCGACGGTCGCCGCGCGGGGGTCGCCGTCGAAGCGGAGATAGGCGCGGGCGTGGCCGTGGGCGGGGACGTAGTCCAGGGTCGCGGTGGCGGTCTGGTCGCCCAGCACGCCCTCGATGTCGACGGCGGCGGCGGTGTCGTCGCCATCGTTCCGTACACGGACGGTCGCCACGTGACCGGCGGCGGTGGACTGGATCGCGACGATGCGGGCGCTGAGCGCCGGGGGCGAGGGCGGCTGCAACGCCTCCCACACCACGATGCCGACGGCGGTCAGGGTGACGACGGCGCCGACGGCGGCCATCAGCCATTGCAGCATGGGGCGGGTCGCGGCGGGGGCGGATTTCTTCCTGGCGGGCATGGGCGGTCAGACCAGAAGGCGGGCGGCGGCGGCCCCGATGGCGGCGGGAAAGCCCAGCACGATCACGGTCTGGACCACGCCGGCGAGCGAATGGCCGTCGACCCGCCCGAACAGGGCCAGGGTGAACAGGCTAACCCCCAGGGCGATGGCGTAGCCGGGCAGGGTGAAATGCAGGAAGGCGGCGGCGGGCCGGTCGGCCTCTTCCTGCCCCGCGAAGCCCGCCTTGAACACGATCAGGTGCAGCAGCAGGATCGACACGGCGATCAGGGCCAGGATGTGGGCGGGCGAGGCCTTGTAGGCGATCAGGACGATCTCCTCGGTGGGGGCGATGTTCAGGGCGAAGAACAGGGCGCCCCCCGCCATCAGGAACAGTTCGCCGAAATAGGAGGCCTGATCCTCGTCCGTGTCGCCGCCCCCATCCCCGCTGAGCTGACGCCGGGCCAGAAGCGCGCCCATGGCGCCGGGCACGGCCTGAAGCGCGACCATGCCCAGGGCCTCGCGCGGGCGCGCGTCCCATTCCACTACGCCGAACAGGATCAGCAGCAGGGAGGCGGTGACGAAGCCGACCGCCAGGGCGACAGCCGTGTCCAGCGCGTCGTTGACCAGGCCGCGCCGCTTTGAAAACCCCGCATAGTAGGCCAGGCCGTACAGCAGCGGCAGGCCGGCGAGGATGAAGACCAGCAGCCGCCAGCGGCCCATGACCACGCCCTGCTCCCACATCTCCATCGTCATCAGAAGCGGGATGTTGAACACCAGGGCGCCGGCGAAGGCGCGGCCCAGATCCGACACATAGGCCCGCTCTCGATCCAGATTCACGAAGGGCGCGGCGGGGGTCATGCGACGGCAACGGTCGATGCGCGGCTTTGGCTCCCTGTCGCGCGGTAGCGAAGGGTTCAGTCTGGCCAGACCGGGATCAGCCGGTCGATGGCGGCCTCGATATGCGCCCAGCCCCGGTCGGCCACGCGGGCGCCGCCGCCGTCATGGACCGGGTTGTGTGCAGTCCCGCCGCCTCCGATCATTGGGACGCCTGCCGACGCTGCCGCTGAAGCTACCTGGGCGTAGAAGGCGCGGACTGCGGCGCGGGTTCGGCGCTGCGGATCTGGTTGTCGGGACGAACCCTGCCGGGCGGAACGCCCCCGGACGCGCCGCCGAAGCCTGGGCCCGGTGCGGCCTGGGTCGCCGACGGCAGAAGCGGCGTCAGGCGCTCGGCGGGCACGGCGAGACGGCCCTGAACGCCCTGTCGGCGCAAACTGGTCATGAAACGCTCCGAGGGGCGGGTCCAGGACTTCGGGTCCGGGCGCCAGTCGCGCAGGAGGCTGGCGGTCTGACGGATGGGGTCGCGCGTCGATCCCCGGGTCGGCGGGTCGGGAACGACCGCCGTCAGATCCAGCTCGATCGCCCAACTGCCCGCACAGCCGCCGGCCGCGTTCGTCCAGCAGTCGTCGTTGTTGGGGCCGCTGCAGGTGACGACATAGGCCTGACCCTCAAGGCAGTACATCATCTGATAGGCGTTGGCGGCCGGCGCGGCGAGCGCCAGCGCGACGCCTGCGGCTAAACCCATCGTCAGTTTCAGGCTCATGATCTTTCCCCCTCTTATGGTTGCGATACGCCCGGACCATGAAGCTTGACCGGCTGTGAATGGAGAATGAACGTCGTTCGATCAGGCGGACGGTCTCTGTCGTCGCGGGCGGGGGCGGTTTCGTCCGCGACGGGCCTTGCTCCTCGGCGTTCGGACCGCCAAACCAGGGGGGTGAGCATTCAATCCCTGATCATCGATTGCGACCCCGGCGTGGATGACGCCGTGGCGTTGTTCCTGGCCTTTGCGGCGCCCGAGCTGGAGGTGCTGGCCGTCACCACGGTCGGGGGCAATGTCCCCGGCGTCCTGACCCAGCGCAATGCGCGGATGGTGCGCCAGATCGCCGGGCGCGAGGACGTGCCGGTGTTCGGCGGGGCGGAACGGCCGCTGAAACGCCCGCCGGCGGGGGCGGGCGCGTTCCATGGCGCCGAGGGTCTGGGCGACCTGGAGCCGTTCGAGCCGACGGGGATCGTCGGCGACGGGCCGGCCGCCAACGCCATCGTCGATCTGGTGATGAGCCGACCCGAAGGCTCGGTCGCCGTCGCCGTCCTGGGGCCGATGACCAATCTGGCGCTGGCGATGCGGCGCGAGCGGCGGCTGGCCGAACGGCTGGGGCCGGTGGTCGTCATGGGCGGGGCGCGCAGCGAGGGCGGCAACATCACCGCCTCGGCCGAGTTCAACATATGGGCCGACCCGGACGCGGCGGCGGTGGTGTTCGGTTCGGGCTGTCGCGTGGTCGCCTTCGGCCTGGACGCGACGCATCAGGTGCGCGCGACCGAGGACCGGATCGCCGCCGTCGAGGCCATAGACAGCGCGGCGGCGCGGGCGACGGCGGCGATGCTGCGGTTCTCGCAGCGGGTGGAGCGCGAGATCGTCGGGTGGGATTCGGCTCCGCTGCACGATCCCTGTCCCATCGCCTGGCTGATCCGGCCCGACCTGTTCGAGACGAAGGCGTGCCGGATCGAGGTCGAGACCGCGTCCGACCTGACGCGCGGTCATACGGCGGTGGAGTTCCGGGTCGAGGCGGAAACGGCGCGGCATCGCTGGGCCACGGCGGCGGACGCCCAGGGGGTGTTCGACCTGATCGTCGACAAGTTGAAAGGCGCGGCATGAGGATCACGGTCGTCGGTTCGATCAATCTGGACCTGGTCGCCACCGCGCCCCAGCTGCCGGCGCCGGGCGAGACGGTGACGGGGGCGACCCTTGCGCAGCATCCGGGCGGCAAGGGCGCCAATCAGGCGCTGGCGGCGGAAAAGCTGGGGGCCGAGGTCAGCCTGATCGGCCGGGTCGGAAACGACGCCATGGCGGGCGAGGCCCTGGCCCTGATGGAGGATCTGGGCGTCGATCTGGCGGGGGTGGAGGCGGATGTGGCCGCCCCCACGGGGGTCGCCCTGATCGCCGTCGATCCGACCGGCGAGAACCAGATCGTGGTCGCGGCCGGAGCCAACCATATGGTCACGCCCGAACAACTGCCGCAGCGGATCGAGGGGGCGCTGATCGTCCAGCTGGAGCTACCGATCGAGACGGTGGAGGCGGCGGTGGGCCGGGCGACGGGCTTCGTCTGCGCCAATCTGGCCCCTGCCCGGCCGGTGTCGGAACTGCTGCTGCGCCGCGCCGACCTGATCGTGGTCAACGAGACGGAGGCCGCCTTCTACGGCGACGGCCTGCACCGGGGCGGCGGCCGGGTGGTCGTCACCAAGGGCGCCAGGGGCGCGGCCATGTACCAGCGCGGCGTCGAAATGGCCTGGGCGACCCCGCCGGCGGTGGAAGCCGTGGACACGACCGGCGCCGGCGACGCCTTCGTGGCGGCCATCACCGTGGCCCTTCTGGAGGGCATGGACCCCGCCGAGGCGCTGGCCTTCGCCTGCGCGGCGGGGGCGTTCGCGGCGACGCGGCCCGGCGCGCAGCCGTCGGCGCCGGAGCGGGAACAGGTGGAGGCGTTGCTGGGGCGCTAGGGAGAGACCCTCCTCGTCATCCCCGGGCTTGACCCGAGGATCGAGCGCGGGGCGTGCCGTGCGTCCAACCCCGCGCCCTGCGTCGGATCATCCGGCCCTCGGGTCAAGCGCGAGGGTGACGAGGGGAGAAGGCTGAAACCATAGGATCGCCTAATCGCGCGCGCCGGGTTGAGGGAATGCGCCAGCGGCGATGTGACATTGTAACGTCATTGAGGGTTGGCAGGAGCGCGTGGGCGGAGTTAGGTCTGGGGTTCGGGATTTGTGGGGACTTCAGGCGATGATGATGCGTGGACGTGGGGCCGGGCTGGTTCTGGCGGCGGTGTTGCTGAGCGGCGTGGCCGGTGCGGCTCTGGCCCAGACCGCGGCGCCGGCCGCCGGGCCGATGGTCTATCAGCAGCCGCCCCAGCCGATTGCGGACATATTGGACGCCAAGCCGACGCCGTCGTCGATGCTGAGCCCGGATCGGCGGACGCTGGTGCTGATGGATCGGTCGAACCTGCCCAGCATCAAGGCGCTGGCCGAGCCGATGCTGCGGCTGGCGGGGACGCGGATCAACCCCCGGAACAACGGCGCGGCCGAGAGCCGGGTCTCGTGGCTGACGAGGTTGAGCCTGCAGGCGGTGGATGGCGGACCGGCGCGCGTGGTGGCCCTGCCGGCGGGCGCGCGGTTCACGGCGGCGCGCTTTTCGCCCGATGCCAAGTCTCTGGCCTTCGTGCTGGACCGGCCGACGGGGCTGGAGCTGTGGGTGGTGGACGTGGCCTCGGCGCGGGCGCGCAAGCTGACCGAGCCGGTGGTCAATATGACGGGCGGCACGGGCTATGAGTGGCTGCCCGACAGTTCGGGCCTGCTGGTCGAGGCGGTTCCGGCGGGACGCGGGCCGGCGCCGGACGTGACGGCGGCGCCGACGGGACCGAACATCGAGGAGACGGCCGGCCGGGTCGCGCCGGTTCGCACCTATCAGGACCTGTTGTCGAACCCCGGCGACGAGGCCCTGTTCGACCATTATTTCACGTCGCAGCTGACGCTGGTTCCGTTGAACGGCCGTGCGCGGACGATCGGGACGCCGGCGGTCTATCTGGACGTGGCGGTGTCGCCCGACGGCAAATACATCCTGAACGAGATCGCCAAGCGGCCCTATAGTTATGCGGTGCCCGACGACCTGTTCCCGACCGAGATCAAGGTGACGGACATGACCGGGCGGGTGGTGAAAACCGTCGCCGACCTGCCTCTGCGCGACGACGTGCCGACGGCCTTCGACGCCGTGGCGCCGGGGCCGCGCTCGGTGGGCTGGCGGGCCGATGCGCCGGCGACCCTGACCTGGGTCGAGGCGCTGGACGGCGGCGACATCCGGCGCGCGGCCGAGTTCCGGGACCGGGTCTTCATGCAGGCGGCGCCGTTCACGGGCGAGCCGGTCAAGCTGATCGACCTGAAGGAGCGGTTCGGCGGCGTCGTGTGGGGCAAGGACGACCTGGCCATCGTCAACAGCCGCTGGTTCAACACCCGGCACGAGACGCGCTTCGTGGTCGATCCGTCCAACCCCGGCCAGGGGCGGGTGCTGCTGGAGCGGAACTATCAGGCGCGCTACGACAATCCGGGCCAGCCGGTGACGCAGCCGAACGCTGCGGGGCGGTCGACCATACGCTTTACCCCCGACGGCAAGATTCTGATGCAGGGGGCCGGCGCCACGCCGCAGGGCGAGTTCCCCTTCCTGGCCGCCCTGGACCCGGCGACGGGCCGCAGCGAGCGCCTGTGGACCTCGGCCGATACGGACTATGAGTTCGTGGTCGGTTTCCTGGATGCGGACGGCAAGCGGGTGGTGACGCAGCGCGAGACGCGGCTGGACCCGCCGAACCTGCAGATCCGCGACCTGACGACGGGCCAGACGACGCGACTGACGAACTTCCCCGATCCGGCGCCGCAGCTGGCCGGGGCGACGCGCCAGCTCGTGACCTATGAGCGGGCCGACGGGGTCAAGCTGTCGGGGACGCTGTATCTGCCCGCCGGCTACGACAAGGACCGCGACGGGCCGCTGCCGATGCTGATGTGGGCCTATCCGGCCGAGTTCACCGATGCGGCGGTGGCGGGCCAGACGGTGGATGTGCAGAACCGCTTCGTGCGGCCGGGCGGGTCCAGCCACCTGTTCCTGCTGACCCAGGGCTACGCCATCTTCGACAACCCCTCCATGCCCATAATCGGCAAGGACGGGGCCGAGCCGAACGACACCTATGTGCAGCAGCTGACCGCCGACGCCCAGGCGGCCGTGGACGCGGTGGTGCGGATGGGGGTGGCCGACCGCGACCGGATCGCGGTGGGGGGCCACAGCTACGGCGCCTTCATGACCGCGAACCTGCTGGTCCACACCGATCTGTTCCGCACCGGGATCGCGCGGTCGGGGGCCTATAACCGGACCCTGACGCCGTTCGGCTTCCAGTCCGAGCAGAGGAACTATTGGGAGGCGACCGAGGTCTATACCGAGATGTCGCCTTTCACCTACGCCAACCGGATGAACGAGCCGATCCTGCTGATCCACGGCGAGGCGGACGACAACTCCGGCACCTTCCCGGTGCAGTCCGAGCGGTTCTATGCGGCGCTGAAGGGGCTGGGGGCGACGGCGCGCTACGTCACCCTGCCGCTGGAGGCGCACGGATACCGCGCGCGGGAATCGGTGGGCCATACGCTGTGGGAAATGACCCGCTGGCTGGACCAGTATGTGAAGAACGCGCCGCCGAGGGCGGCGGCGAACTAAGGCGCTTCTCCTTCGTCATTCCGGGTTCGTCCTGCGGTGTCCCGGAATGGCGGAGGCTGACTGTTGTGAAGCCTAGGGCCGCACGATCAGCCGCACCACCTCGCCGGCGTGGAGGCGGTCGAAGCCGGCGTTGATGTCGTCCAGGGGAATGACGCCGCTCATCAGGCGATCGACGGGCAGGCGGCCCTGACGATACAGGGCGACGTAGCGGGGGATGTCGCGGCTGGGGACGCAGGTTCCGATGTAGGAGCCCTTCAGCGTGCGCTCCTCGCCGACCAGGGAGACGACGTTGACGGCGAGCGCCGCATCGGGCGGGGGCAGGCCGGCGGTGACGGTGGTTCCCCCGCGCCGGGTCATCGCCCAGGCGGCCTCCAGGGCGCGCACCGAACCGGCCATTTCGAAGGCGAAGTCGGCGCCGCCATGGGTCAGGGCGCGGACCTGATCGACCGCATCGGGGTCGGCGGCGTCGACGGTCTGGACCGGCCCCAGGGTGCGGGCCAGGGCCAGCTTGTCCTCGGACAGATCGACGGCGACGACGGGCGAGGCGCCCGAGGCCAGGGCGCCGAGAACGCTGGCCAGACCGACGCCGCCCAGGCCGACGACGACCACGCTCTGGCCCGCCCTGACGCCTGCGGTGTTCACCACGGCCCCGACGCCGGTCAGGACCGCGCAGCCGAACAGGGCCGCCTCCTCGAACGACAGGTCCGGGTCGATCCTGACCAGCGAGCGGCGCGAGACGACGGCGTGGGCGGCGAAGGCGGAACAGCCGAGGTGGTGGTTGACGGGCTCGCCCTCGCGGAAGATGCGGCGGGCGCCGGACAGAAGCTCGCCCCGGCCGTTGGCGGCGGCGCCCGGCTCGCACAGGGCGGGACGGCCGCCCGCGCACGGGTCGCAATGGCCGCAGGACGGCATGAAGACCATGACGACGTGGTCGCCGATGTTCAGGTCCGTGACGCCGTCTCCCAGCGCCTCGACCACGCCCGCCGCCTCGTGCCCCATGGCCATGGGCAGGGGGCGGGGGCGGTCGCCGTTGATGACCGAAAGGTCCGAATGGCACAGGCCGGCGGCCCTGATCGCGACCCGGACCTCGCCGGGGCCGGGCGGGTCCAGGGTCACGGTTTCGACCGACAGCGGGCGGCTGTCGGCATAGGGGCGGGCGGCGCCCGTGCGGGACAGGACGGCGGCGCGGGTCGTGAAGGACATCGGCGTCTCCCGGAGCGGCGCTGCGGCCAGCGCGTTCGTGATCGGACCTCTACCGATAGGCGCTTGACGCCGCGTCGTCCAAGCTAGAGCGTCGTCGTTCGAAGCGACCGATCAGACGTCGCCAGGGAGAGACGACCGATGCCCAAGAGGGAAGAAGGGCCGCTGGCCGAACGCGCGACCTACAAGGCCTACCACATGGTCTCCACGCGCTGGGCCGACAACGACCAGTACGGCCATATCAACAACGCCAAATTCTACGAGTTCGTGGACTCGGCGGTGAACGCCCACCTGCTGATCGCAGACGCCCTGAAGGAATCCATCGGCCTGGTGGTCGATTCCGGCTGCCGCTACACCTCGGCGCTGAAGTTCCCGGACGTGATCGAGGTGGGGATCAAGGTCGACAGGATCGGCACCTCCAGCGTCACCTACGGCTTTGCGGTCTTCAAGCGCGGCGTCGATGTCCCCGCCGCCATCGGCCATTTCGTCCACGTCTATGTCGACGCCGAAACCCGACGGCCCAAGCCCCTGCCCGCGAAGTTGAGGGCGGTGGTGGAGAACCTGAAGGCGGGGTGAGGGGGATGAAGATGCAAGGTTGGTTTGGGCGCGCGTCCCCATCCATTCTCGACCCGTTGGACCCTGCATAAGCTCCGCGACGATGGAAAAATGGATCGCTATCTCGAACCCGGAACGCCCGTCCGGAGGACTAACATGGGCGATAACACGTGGGAGGACGGGGTCGTCGTGCACTGCTGGTTCGACCCGGAAATCAGCGCCTACGATTGTTATGTCGCATTTTTCGGGGACGCGATCCCCGAGGGCAAACCACCGGTTAAGCCGTATGTCCTGCGGTACGCTTCGACTTCGTTGTCGGGGATGGAGGGCTAGTTTGCTCTCCGCGTCGGAGGCACTGGCCGATTTCGAGCCATTGCGGACATGCTTGCGTCACTTCAAACTGTAATGCAGCTATAATAGCCGATAATCTGCAGACGCGTTGCTGATGCCGTTACCGTTCGGACCTCGAAGGCCGCTTGGCCCAAAACAGCATTGGTTGTTCTTGTCCGTCTGGACTACCGGGACGCTGGCGATCGTTGCTGGACTGATCACGCTATTGCCGTACCGTCGCTTCGGCCCACCTCCTGCAGACTATCTCCAGACTGGCACGCTCACCTTGGCATTTGGGGTGATTGTACTGTTGGTCAGCTACCCTTTTCGCCGTCGCTAAGTCGGGTCAGGCCCACCTGACGCCTGCGCGCCTTGTCATGCCTGACCGGCGCGCTCTAGCCGAGCCATGATCGGTGAACTTCTCGACTTCGCCCACGGCAACGCCCGTGTGCTGATCGTGGTGTCGAAGCCCCGGCCTGACATCGACACGTTGCGGACCTTGCTGACATCCGCCTGAAGCGGGCGGCGTATCAGGCAGCCCGAGTGCAGCGGCGAGTCCGCCGGGCTTCTGGTCTGTCAGCCGTCCGAACGGTTACTCGTCGTGGCCTATGAGCTGGATCCGGGCCCTCAATCGTCCAGGCGGCCGGTCAGGAACAGGACGCCGACGGCGGTGAGGGCGCCCAGGGCGAAGGCGGTGACGACGGCGCCGGCGGCGACGGCCGTGGGCACGGTGACGGGGCGGGCTTCGTACCATTCGACGATGTCGGCCTCGTGCAGGTCTTCATCCATATAGCCTTCGGCTTCGTAGATGGTGTCGTCGGCGGTCATGGCGGGGCTCCCATACTCTGGTTCAGGATCAATACCCGCAAAGCGTCGCGGTTCCACCCCCGCGGCGGCCAAAGCTCGGGCGGCCACCGCTTTGGCGGATCGTGACAGCCCGCCGCGCATCGGCTAGGACGCGCGCCTCAGGTTTCAGACTCTCGAAGACGATCCCATGGCCGGCCACTCGAAATTCAAGAACATCATGCACCGCAAGGGGCGCGCCGACGCGCAGCGCTCCAAGCTGTTCTCCAAATTGTCGCGCGACATCACCGTCGCCGCCAAGTCGGGCCTGCCCGATCCGGCCGCCAACCCGCGCCTGCGCCTGGCGGTCAACAACGCCAAGGCCGAAAGCCTGCCCAAGGACGTGATCCAGCGCGCCATCAACAAGGCCGCCGGCGGCGACGTCGATACGATGGAAGAGGTCCGCTACGAGGGCCGGGGTCCGGGCGGCGTGGGCATCATCGTCGAGGCCCTGACAGACAACCGCAACCGCGCGGCGTCCAACATCGGCACGGCCTTCAAGAAGAACGGCGGCGCGCTGGGCGAGATGAACTCGGTCGCCTTCATGTGGGACAAGGTGGGCAAGATCGTCTACGCCGCCGAGGCCGGTTCGGAAGACGCCGTGATGGAGGCCGCCATCGAGGCCGGCGCCCAAGACGTCGAGAGCGACCTGGTCAAGCCCGACATCTACGAGGACGCGCCGGGCCACACCATCTGGACCGCCTTCGAGGACCTGAACGAGGTGGCGGAGGCCATGTCCAAGGTGCTGGGCGACCCCAAGTCCACCGCCATCGTCTGGAAGCCGCAGTCCGAGGTGCCGGTCACGGGCGAGGCCGTGGGGACGCTGTTCAAGCTGCTGGACGCGCTGGACGCCGAGGACGACGTGTCGGCGGTCTATTCCAACGAGGACGTGTCCGACGAGGACGCGGCCAAATACGCGGGCTGACGTCAGGCGGGTTCGGCCGTCGGCCTTGACGGCCGAACCGGCGAGCGACGCGGCGGAACGCGTCTCCACGCCAGAACGAGCGCCGCCAGCGCCGCCGCCATCGCGGCCAGGGCGAAGGGGGCGACGGGCAGCGTGCTGAAGCCCACCACGATCTGCGCCCAGGCCGTCGAGGCCGCGATGGTCTCGAACAGCAGGATATGGACCACCATGATCGCGGCGACGGCCAGGAAGGGCCAGCGCCCGCGGGGTTCGACCCAGGCGGCTGCAAGCGCCAGGGCGATGGCGATCAGTTCGCCCGAATGGAAGAAGCGTGGGATCGGCAGGCGAGCGATCACCGGCGGCAGCACCAGGATCGCCGTCGAGAGCAGGCAGGCCGCGTGGACGGCGATGTTGCGGCGTCGCGCCATGGCGACAGACACGAAGCCGACCAGGGCGATGGTCGAGAGGATGTCGTGCAGTCCCAGCCGGGCGCCCAGGGCGGCGTAGAAGGGATCGGTCTTCAGCGCGAACTTGGTCGCCATACTGTGCAGCACAAGGACGGCCGCGCCGGCGAACAGGGGCACGACGGCGAACACGGCCAGACCCGCCGCGCGATGCAGGCGACGATCCGCGCGGTGTGCGCTCCAGCTCTGAAAGCCGATCAGGGCCAGCCAGACCGTCGCCGTCATGCCGTGGGCATGGAAGGCGAAGGAGGCGGACGGCAAGACGCCGAAATAGGCCGGCCAGAAGGCCAGCAGTACGACTGGCGCCAGCAGCAGCATGGCCCATGCGGCATGACGATACGGCATCTGTCTTCCCCCAGCTTCCGACGGAGGATGTCACGCAGACCGATGTTCGCCAAGACGACGGGCCACGCGAGTCGTTCGCACGGAACCGGGTCGTGCGCCGGGCGTAACGAGGCTTCACCGTTACGCCTGGAGCCCCCTATGGACATCACCCAGCTGATCCTCGACGACCATGCCGAACAGCGTCGGCTGTTCGCGATCATCGAACAGATCGACCCGAAGGACACCGATGCGCTGAGCGCCGTCTGGTCGCGGTTGTCGGCGTTCCTGGATGTGCACGCCGAGGCCGAGGAGCGGTTCTTCTATCCCGAACTGCTGAAACAGGGCGACGGCGCCAACGACGCCGAGGACGGCACGGTCGAGGGCGAGACCGAGGACGCCATCGAGGATCACAACAAGCTGAGAAACGCGGTCAAGGCCGTGGCGAAGCACCAGGTCGGGACCAAGGCCTGGTTCGATGCGGTGGGCGAGGCCAATGTGGTCAACTCCAAACATATGGGCGAGGAGGAACGGCAGGGGCTGACCGACTTCCGCATGAACGCCGACATCGACATGCGCCACGCCCTGGCGGTCAAGTTCGCCGCCTTCGAGGCCGAGCACATCACCGGCGTCAAGCCGGTGAACAAGGACCCCGAAACCTACATCGAAAAGCACGGCTGAACCGCCGGCCGCCTTCGCCGACTGAAACCGTTCATTGCCCGCTAACCCTCTTTGCGGCATGAGGGGAACGGATGGCGAACGAACCGATCAGAATCATCGGCCTGGACCCCGGTCTGAGGCGCACCGGCTGGGGCGTGATCGCGGCCGAGGGCGCGCGGCTGCGCTGGATCGCGCACGGGGTGGTGACGCCGCCCGAGACCGCGCCCTTCGCCGAGCGTCTGGTGCATCTGCTGGATCATGTGGCGGCGATCTGCGCCGACCACGGCTGCGAGGAGGCGGCGGTGGAGGAGGTGTTCGTCAATGTGAACCCGTCCTCGACCCTGAAGCTGGGGCATGCGCGGGCGGCGGTGATGCTGGCGCCGGCCAAGGCGGGGCTGGCGGTGGCGGAATATTCGCCGAACCTGATCAAGAAGGCGGTGGTCGGGGCGGGCCATGCGGACAAGAGCCAGATCGCCTTCATGGTCAAACGGCTGCTGCCGACGGCCGGCGAAGTGAAGGCCGATGCGGCGGACGCCCTGGCCGTGGCGATCACCCATGCGCAACTGCGGAAACGATCCCTGCTTGAAGCCATGACGCGGGGTGCGGCGTGATCGGTCGGCTGAGAGGGGTGCTGGCCGAGGTGGGCGAGGCGGACTGCCTGATCGACTGCGGCGGCGTGGGCTATGTGGCGTCGTGCGGGGCGCGGACGCTGGGGCGGTTGCCGGCGCCGGGCGACGAGGCGACGCTGCATATCCATTCGCAATGGAGCGAGGACGGGGGGCCGCGCCTGTACGGCTTTCTGGCGCGCGACGAGCGGCGGGCGTTCACGACCCTTCTGGCCATTCAGGGCGTGGGGCCCAAGGCGGCGCTGGCGGTGCTGGACGTGCTGCCGCCCGGCGAACTGGCGTCGGCGGTGGCGCGCGAGGACAAGGCGGCGGTGGCGCGGGCCAACGGCGTGGGGCCGAAACTGGCGCTGCGGATCGTCACCGAACTGAAGGGCAAGCCCTTGGGCGACGTCAGTTTTGCGCCTGTCGCGCCCGGCATGCATGTCGAGATCGCACCGCCCGTTCCGTCCATTACGGGCGAGGCGGCGTCCGCCCTGCTTGGGCTGGGCGTCGCCGAGGTCAATGCGCGCCGGGCCGTGGATCAGGCGTTGATCCGGCTGGGCGACGAGGCGGAACTGTCGGCGGTGATCCGGGCGGCGCTGCAGGAGTTGGGGCGGTGAGGGGGCGTGAGCGGGGAATCGTTATTCGTGAGTCAGGGGTGAAGTCTTCGACGACCATGATTCACGTCTCACGATTCACGATTCACGTCTGGACTTCCCTATGACCCGCATCATCTCCCCCGAGGCGGAAACGGGCGAAGCCTTCGACCGCGCGTTGCGGCCGCAGACCCTGTCCGAATTCGTGGGGCAGTCGCAGGCCAAGGGCAATCTGAAGGTCTTTATCGATGCGGCGCGGGGGCGGGGCGAGGCGCTGGATCATGTGCTGCTGTTCGGGCCGCCGGGGCTGGGCAAGACCACGCTGGCGCAGATCGTGGCGCGCGAACTGGGGGTCGGGTTCCGGGCGACCTCCGGGCCGATCCTGGCCAAGGCGGGCGATCTGGCGGCGATCCTGACCAATCTGGAACCGCGCGACGTCCTGTTCATCGACGAGATCCATCGCCTGAGCCCCCAGGTCGAGGAGATCCTGTATCCGGCCATGGAGGACCATGTGCTGGACCTGATCATCGGCGAGGGGCCTTCGGCGCGGTCGGTGCGGATCGACCTGGCGCCCTTCACCCTGGTCGGGGCCACGACGCGGGCGGGCCTTCTGGCGACGCCGCTGAGGGACCGGTTCGGCATTCCGCTGAGGCTGGAGTTCTATACGCCGGAGGAGCTGACCGCCGTGGTGCGGGGCACGGCGCGCAAGATGGGCGCGGGCATCGACGAGGGCGGGGCGCTGGAGATCGCGCGCCGGGCGCGGGGCACGCCGCGCATCGCCGGGCGGCTGCTTCGCCGGGTGCGCGATTTCGCCGACGCCGACAGCTGCGAGACCATCACCCGGGCGGTTTCGGCGCGGGCGCTGTCGCGGCTGGAGGTGGACGAATCCGGTCTGGACAGCCTGGACCGGCGGTTCCTGAAGGCGCTGATCGAAAACTATGGCGGGGGGCCGGTAGGGATGGACACTTTGGCCGCCGCCATCGCCGAGGCGCGCGATGCGGTCGAGGACGTGATCGAACCCTATCTGCTGCAGCAGGGGTTCATCATGCGCACCCCGCGCGGCCGCGTCGCCTGCGCCAAGGCCTACGCCCATCTGGGGCTGAGCGCGCCGCCGCCGCCGTCCGCCGGCCCCCTGCCGGGCGACCTGTTCGAATAGGCGTTGCCAAGCCGGGGCGGATCGGCGTTTGCTGGCGCGGCATCGGAGCGCGCCCCATGATCTTTCGTCCTGTCGCGGCATTGGTTCTAAGCCTTGGCTTGTGGGGCGGTCTGGCGGCGGCGAACCCGGCCCGCGCGGCGGCGCCGGTCTTCACCGAACAGCCCTGTCCGGCCGACTGGCCGACCGACTTGCGCAAGACGACGTGCGGAACCCTGACGGTCGACGAGGCGCGCGGGACGGCCGGCGACCGGCGCATCGGCGTGGCGGTGGTGGTGCTGAAGGCCAGCCAGCCCTATCGCGACGCCTCGGGGCAGGCGCTGCCTCCGGTGTTCATGTTCCACGGCGGGCCGGGCGGGGATCTGACGCCCGGCGCGGGAAATATTCTGCAGGCGCTGTCGCGGCGGCCCGAGCTGATGGCGGTGGACCAGGACCTGGTCCTGTTCGACCAACGCGGGGGCGGGCGGGGCGATCCGTCGATGGACTGTCCGGGGGTGCAACTGACCGATGCGGGGCCGCCGTCCGACGCCGACCGCGACGGGCTGATCGCGTGTCTGAAAGCCTATCAGGCCAAGGGGATCGACCTGAACCAGTACAACGCCGCCGTCATCGCCGACGACGTGCGCGACCTGGCCCAGGTGCTGGGTTACGACAAGATCGACCTGTGGGGCGGCTCCTACGGGCCGCGCATCGAGGCGGCGGTGATCACCCACCAGCCGCAGATCGTGCGGGCGGCGGTGATGGACAGTCCCTGGCCGCCCGAGGGCGCCTGGGCTGTCGGCACGCCGGAACAGGTGTCGGCGGCGGTGCGGCTGATCCTGGCCAAATGTCAGGCCCAGGCCGCCTGCGCGGCGCGGCATCCCGACCTTCAGGCGCGGTTCGAGGCCGAGGCGCGCAAATGGCTGGCCGGGCCGGTCACGGGCAAGGACGGACGGACCTTCACCGTCGACGACCTGTCGGCCTTCCTGATGGACACGAGCTATAGCGCGACGGGGGTGCGGCGGCTGCCGGCCGATCTGGAGGCGATCATCGCCGGGAACCTGAACCCGGTCGCCGAGATCGCCGAGGACCGCACCTATTACACCGAGGGCCAGCATATGGCGCATCTGTGCAAGGAAGAGCTGCCGTTCGAATCCAGGGCGCGGCTGGCGGCAGGGGCGGCGGGCGATCCGGTGGCCGAGGTGCTGGTCCCGTCTCTGTCGCGCCTGTTCGGCGTGTGCGACGCGGTGGGCGAAACCCCGGCCGCGCCCATCGAGAACCTGCCGGTCCATACCGACATCCCGACCCTGTTCGTCGCCGCCGAGATCGATCCCGGCTGTCCCCCGCCCCTGACCGAGGCGGCGGCCAAGGGCTATTCCCGCAGCCAGGTGGTGATCGTGACCAACGCCACCCACGGCGTCATCAACGCCAGCCCCTGCACCCGCAGGATGGCGCGTGACTTCCTGCGCGATCCGTCCGCGCCGGTGGACCGCAGCTGCCTGCCGGCGGCGGACACGCCGTTGCAGTTCATCGAGGACGGGCCGGCGGCCTGATCGACCATGCGCGCCCAGACCCCGCGACAGCGTTGGACCCTGGCCCTGGCGGCGGTGGTGCTGACCCTGTGCGCGGTCGGGGCATGGATGCGGTGGAAGCCGGTCGCGGCCCCGCCGCCCGAGCCGTCCGACGCGCGGGTGACGCGCCAGATCCGCACCCTGGCCGGACCCGGAGCCGAGCTGCGTTACGCCGAGCCGGGCCAGCGCCGGGCGGTCTGCGGCTATATCGGTCGAACCCACGAGGGGCCACCGGTCAGCTTCGTCTCCATTCCCAACCGCATCCTGTTCAGCGACGACCCCCTGCCCAAGGAGTTTCGCGAACTGCGCCTGCGGTATTGCCCCGGTTTCATGCAGGGGCCTTCGAATCCGGTCGCGATGCGCTAGGGTCGCGGCATGAGCCCTGATCTTCCCACCGCCGGCCGTTTCGAGGGGCGCGACCACCTGCTGCCGGTGCGCGTCTATTACGAGGACACCGATTTCACCGGGCTGGTCTATCACGCCAACTATGTGCGCTATTTCGAGCGGGGGCGGTCGGACTTCCTGCGCGCCATCGGGGTGGGCCACGCCGATCTGCTGGAAGAGGCCGAGCCGCTGGCCTTCGTGGTGTCGGAGTTAAATATCAGATATCTCAAGCCCGCGCGGATCGACGACGCCCTGGTGGTCCGCACCCTCTACGAGCAGGTGAAGGGGGTGCGGCTGATCATCCGCCAATCGGTCGAGCGCGACGGCGAGGTACTGTGCCGGGCCGAGGTGACGGCGGTGTGCATCCATCTGGACGGACGGCCCCGACGGCCGTCCAAGGGGCTGATCGAGAAGGTCACGCCCTGGCTGGCGGATGGGGGCTAGAGCGCCTTCTCTCTCCCGCTCATCCCGGCGCAAGCCGGGGCCCAGACCTTTCGCATCGCGAGTGCGTCGGATGACCACCTGCCTTTGAGTCCCGGCGGCTTTCGCCCAAAGCACTGGGTCCCGGCTTTCGCCGGGATGAGCGGAAATAAGCGTGTGTCCGAGCCGCCGGTTGTTTTAGGATTACACCGAAACGAGGGGAGGAACTTCATGGCCGCAGAAACCTACAAGATGTCCGCCAGCGCGGTGATCGTCACGATCCTGCTGCTCGTGCTGCTGGTCGGCGGCGGGCTGGTGGGGTGTCCGTACTACAAGGTCTGGGAGCGCAAGATGGCGGGCCAGGCCGAGCTGCAATATCAGCAGGGCGCGCGCCAGGCCCTGATCGCGCAGGCCGCCGCCGAAGACGAGGCGGCGATCAAGCGGGCCGAGGCGGCGACGCGCCGGGTGCTGGGCTGGACCGACGCGGCCAAGCGCGGCTGCGCCGAACTGGGCCGTCCGGGCGACCGCCAGTGTGAGGAGCAACTGCTGAAGGACGCCGCCACCTATTCCATCGCCAAGGAAGGCCACGAGGGCGTCATCATCAGCGTCGGCGCCCCGGTGTCGGTCGCGGTCGATCCGAACCGGCGGGCGGCGTCGGAATGAACGGCTGAACCTGTCGACATTCTCTCGGCGAAATCTCCGTTCGTCATTCCGGGGCTGAGCGCAGCGAAGAACCCGGAAGCCAGGGGCCCGATCGCGCTGCTGAAGGCATCTGACGGCGGGCGCACGCCTCCTGGGTTGGCTGCTACGCGCCGCCCTTCGGGTCCGGGTTCGTCCGTTGGACGCCCCGGAATGACGCGCTTCGAATGACGGTCGGGCGAGCCTAGAAGAACTCGTCCAGGGCCAGGTGGAAGGCCAGCCTGTCCTGGTCCAGTTTGGTCAGGCCGTAGGCGTCGAGGAAGGCCCGTTGGGCGTCGGGGCTGAATTCGTCCAGGTAGTTCCAGGCAATGGCCAGGTCCTGATAGCGGTCCGCGACGCCGAGACGGCCCAGGTCGATGCAGCCGGAAACCTGGACCTCCGCGATCAGAATGTTGTCCAGCGAATAGTCGCCGTGTGTGACGACCGGGTCGGCGACCGTGGGGCGCAGGGCGATCATCTTGTCCCAGACCTGCTCGGCGCTCCAGCCCGCGTGGACGTCGTCGAAATCGTCGACATCGACCAGACCGGCCTTCATGCGGGCCTTCGCCAGCTCCAGACGCCGGTCGGCCCCGCTGTCGAACGGGCACTGGGCGGCGGGAAGGGCGTGCAGCGTCTTCAGGAAGCCGCCGATCAGAGCCGCAAACTGGGGCGCCCGGGGCGGTTCGGCGGCCATCCGTTCATAGGCCGTGCGGCCGGGGAGGGCGGTGGTCAACAGCCATGCCTCTTCGCCGTCCGCTGCGGAATAGACGAGCTGCGGCGTCGTGACGTGCGAAGACAGCCAGCGCAGGCGCGCGGCCTCGTCGACGATGTCGCCCGCGACGTCTCCGGTACCGTGTTTGAGGTAGAGATCGGCCGCGCCATCCAGGCTGAGGCGATGCACGGCGGCCCCGGCCTCTCCCACCAGATTGCGTCGCCAGGTCCGCCCGGCCACCAAGGCGGACAGATCGTTTGGCGTTGGAACGGGCGTGGATGCGCGTTCACGGTCTTCGCCAGGGCCGGAAATCATGGATCGCTCGTCGCGGTTTCGAGCTTCACTAGCGTGACGATAACCCGCTGTTAACCCTTATGACGCGCCTGTCAGATGACGGGCGGACGGGTCGGGGCTAAACGGGCCGGACGCCACACAATGGTCACGGCCGCTGGGTCGAAGAGGACGTGACCGATCCCGATTCCGCCCGGAGCGCCTGAATGACCACGCCTGTCGACGCCGCGATGATGAACCCGGTCCAGCTGTTCCAGACCGCCGACTGGGTGGTGAAGGCGGTGATGATCGGGCTGGCGGCGGCGTCGCTGTGGTCGTGGACGGTCATCATCGACAAGGCGGTGCGCTTCGCCGGGCTGAACAAACAGGCCGACGATTTCGAAAAGGCGGTCCAGTCGGGCCGGTCGCTGGAGGACGTCGCCGCTCAGGCCGGACCACAGCCCGACCACGCCCTGCCGCGCATGCTGAGCATCGCCCTGTCGGAATGGCGCGAGGCGCGTCAGAAGGGCCCGTTGAACGAACACCAGGGCGACCTGTTGATGACCCGCATCGACCGGGCGCTGAACAGCCTGATCGCGCGCGAGGGCCAGCGGGTCGAGAACGGGCTGGGCGTGCTGTCGGTGGTGGCCACCGCCTCGCCCTTCATCGGCCTGTTCGGCACGGTGTGGGGCATCATGAACGCCTTCGGGCGGATCGCGGCGGCGGGCAACACCAATCTGACGACGGTGGCGCCGGCCATCGCCGAAGCCCTGTTCGCCACGGCCATCGGTCTGGCGGCGGCCATCCCGGCCTATATCGCCTACAACAAGTTCTCGATCGACGCGGGCAAGTTCACCGGCCGGCTGGAGGCGTTCGCCGACGACCTGCAGGCGGCCGTGGCGCGCCGTCTGGGCAACCCCTCGACGCCGCCGCCCCCGCCGCCCGTCGAAGGCTTCGACCTGAAGCGGGGCGGCTGAGCCATGGCCCTGGGCGGTGGATCCGGCGGCGGCGGCGGTCGTCGGGGGCGGCGGGGGCGCAAGGCCCCCCTGACCGAGATCAACGTCACGCCCCTGGTGGACGTGATGCTGGTGCTGCTGATCATCTTCATGATCTCGGCGCCCCTGCTGACGGTGGGGGTTCCGGTCGAACTGCCCAAGACCGAGGCCAGCGCGGTCGAGATCAAGTCCGAGCCCCTGTCGGTCAGCATCGACCAGCAGGGGGCGATCTTCGTCGGCGACAGCGAGACCGCGTTCGACGCCCTGAGCGAGCGGCTGCTGACCGAGGCGGGCGGGGCCGACAAGGCGGCCGAGCGGCCGGTCTTCGTGCGCGCCGACGGCCGGGCGCCCTATCAGGCGGTGGCGCGGGTGATGGCGCGGCTGAGCGCGACCGGCTTCACCAAGCTGAACCTGATCACCGACACGGCGCCGGAGGCCTGAGCCCTTGCGCCGTCCGAGCCCCGCGATCCTCGGATCCGTCGCCCTGCACGCCGGGGTGGTCGCGCTCGCCCTCGTCTCCTGGCCCCGGAAGACGCAAGAGCTGACGCCGCTGGTCGCCTCCGTGCCCGTGTCCATCGTGTCGGAGGAGACGGTCCAGGCGGCCGCGGCGAACAATCCGCAGCCCGAACCCTCGCGCGAGGATGCAGCGACCGCGCCGGTCCAGCAGCCCGATCCGGTTCCGCCGACGCCCGAGCCGACCCCGCCGCAGCCGCAACCTCAGCCTCAGCCGCGCCCCACGCCGCCGACGCCGCGCCCGCCGTTGCGTCCCACGCCCGCGCCGACCCCGGCGCCGACGCCGCGTCCCACGCCGCCCAAGCCGCAGCCCACGCCCCCGCGTCCGCAGCCGCCGGTGCCGACCCCGCCGACCAAGGCCCAACCCACGCCCCGGCCGGCGACACCCGCGCCGGCTCGCCCGGCGCCGCAACGGCCAGAGCCCAGCCTGGACCTGAACGCCCTGGCCGGACCGCGTCGTCCGACCCCGAACACCGGCCGCCCCGCGACGGGCCAGCAGGGGGCGGGAACCGCCAGCCAGGCGACGGGGCCGCAACTGGCCGCCCTGGGCGCCCAGGTGACGCCCAACTGGAACCTGAACTGCGACCTGCCGGGCATGGATTCCCTGGTCATCCGGGTGACGGTGCGCCTGACGGCCGACGGCCAGATCGTCGGTTCGCCCCGGTTGGAGCAGCCGCGCAGCGACGCCAGCTGGCGGGCGGCGTCCGACGCCATGCTGCGGGCCCTGCGCGCCACCGCCCCGTTCGACGTGCCGCGCGGCTTCCAGGCGCAGGAGGTGCCGTTCCGGTTCGAGACCGCGCGCCAGTGTGCGAACCGATGATCGGGCGCCGAACGACGACCGGTCCGCAAAGTCGCCCCAATCGCCGTGAAGCTGGCGATTGTCGCGCGGTCCGGGGATAAGGGCCGAAGATGTCTCTAATGCTGCGGGAGCGATCCATGCGTTTGAAACTGTCAATGACCGCGGCGGCCGCCCTGCTGATCGCCGCGCCCCTGGTCCTGCAGGCGCCGGCCCAGGCCCAGTCCACCGGCGCGAACGCCGCGCCGATGCGGGACGTGGTCGTGGATCAGGGCGTGCTGAAGCCCCTGGCCATCGCCGTCGCGCCGTTCCGCGGAGAGCACGGGTCGGACATCTCCAGCGTGGTCAGCGCCAATCTGAAACGGTCGGGCTTCTTCGATCCGCTGAACCCCGCCAGCTTCATCGAGACGGGCCTGACCCTGGCCAATGCGCCCAACTTCCCCCAGTGGACCCAGATCGGGGCGCAGGCGGTGCTGTACGGGGCGGTGACGCCGCGGCCCGACAACCGGGTGGACGTGGGCTTCCGGCTTTACGACCCCTACCGCCAGTGCCAGCTGGTCAGCTATCAGTTCACGGCCACGCCCGAGCAATGGCGCCGGATCGCGCACAAGATCTCGGACATCGTCTATCAGCGCATGACGGGCGAGGCGGGCCTGTTCGATTCCCGCGTCATCTTCGTCTCGGAAGAGGGGACGGCGCTGAACCGCATCAACCGCCTGACCATCGCCGATCAGGACGGATTCCAGCCCATCTATCTGACGCAAGGGGACGAGGTGATCATGTCGCCGCGCTTCTCCATGTCCCAGCCGGACGAGATCACCTATGTGGCGCTGGGCAAGGATTACAGCCGCATCTATCTGTACAATCTGACCACCGGCCGGCGCGAAAGCCTGGGGGAGTTCGACGGTCAGGTGCTGGCGCCGCGCTTCTCCAATGACGGGACCAAGATCGCCTTCTCGATCATCCGCAACGGCAACACCGACATCTATGTGATGGACCTGCGCAGCCGTCAGCTGAGCCGGCTGACGTCAGACCCCGGCATCGACACCTCGCCGTCCTTCAGCCCGGACGGCAGCCAGATCGTGTTCAACTCGGACCGGTCGGGACAGGCGCGCCTCTATGTCATGCGGGCAGACGGCTCGGGCCAGCGGCCGATCTCGCGCGGGGGCGGCTCCTACACCGCGCCGGCGTGGAGCCCCAGGGGCGACCTGATCGCCTTCATCAAGTCCGGCGGCGGGCGGTTCTCCACCGGGGTGATGAACGCCGACGGATCGGGCGAGCGCATCCTGTCGTCCAGCTATTTCGAGGAGGGGCCCAGCTGGGCGCCCAACGGCCGCTATGTGATGTTCGCGCGTCAGACGCCGGGCGGGGACACGCGGCTGTGGACCGTGGATCTCTCGGGCCGGGTGGTGGCGCAGGCCGGTTACGCGGGGCGGGGCACGGACCCGGCCTGGTCGCCGCTGCTGGACGCGCCGCCCGCCAATCTGGGCCTGAACCAGGGGGCGGACAGCTGCCCGAACTGAGGTTTGCGAGCGTGGGAGCCTTTGCGCTCAACACTGCGTTATCGCGTCTAGCGCCCAGAAAACGCCCAAGGCTAAGATTAAGGCCAAGCTTGAGGCCGCCGTCCTCGGAAAAGAACAGTCAGGAGACGACCCGATGAAGACATCCCGCATCCTTACCCTGGCGATGGTCGGCTGCGCCTTCGCCGCCATGGCCGCCTGCACCCCCCGCAAGCCCCCTGTCGATTCCGGCGTGACCGACACCGGCGCCACGACGCCGACCGGACCCAGCTATCCCAACGCCCCGACCGGCCCGATCACCGGCGGCCAGGTCGGCGCCGCCCAGCCGGGCAGCGAGCAGGACTTCGTCGTCAACATCGGCGACCGCATCTATTTCGATCTGGACAGCATCGAGGTGCGCCCCGAAGCCATGCCGCGCCTGGACGCCCAGGCCCAGTGGCTGCTGCGCTATCCGCAGGTCACGGTGCGGATCGAGGGCAACGCCGACGAACGCGGCACGCGCGAATACAATCTGGCCCTGGGCGCCCGCCGCGCCGAGGCCGTGCGCAACTATCTGATCAACCGCGGCGTCCCCGCCGGCCGGATCGACACCATCAGCTTCGGCAAGGAACGGCCGATCGCCGAAGGCTCGAACGAGGACGCCTGGGCGCGCAATCGCAACGCCCACACGGCCATCGTCTCGGGCGCCCTGCGCTAAGGCGTCAGACCCCGTCTATAGCGATGCGAGAGGCGCCGGCCCGGGTCGGCGCCTCTTTTCGTTGGCGGCGCTTGAAGCGCCGGGCCGGGGGCGGCAGAAGGTCGGTTCGAGGGATTGGGGGATCACCGCATGGATATCGAAGCGGCGGGCGGGGTTGTCACCGGCGGGCTTCTGGCCGGCGCCGTCGAAAAGCCGACCGGCAAGGCGGGCGAGACGCACGGCGGCGTCTGTTCCGACTGCGGCGCCGCGACCAGCGGAAACTTCTGTTCCAACTGCGGTCAGCCCACCCATGTGCATCGCACCCTGCTGCACCTCGGCGAGGAGTTGCTGCACGGGGTCATGCATTTCGACGCCCGCATCTGGCGCACCCTGCCGCTGTTGTGGCTGAACCCCGGTCGGCTGACGCGCGAGTGGGTCCAGGGTCGTCGCACCCGCTATGTTTCCCCGCTGGCGATCTTCCTGTTCACCCTGTTCGTGATGTTCTTCGCCCTGAGCTTCGCCCCCCATCACGAGGGGCCGGCGGTACAGGCCGACGAGATCGCCCAGCAGCGCGCGGCCGTGGAGGCGGCGCAGCGAACGGTGGACGAACTTCGCGCCGATAACACCCAGCCCCAGGCGATTCAGGCCGCGCAGATGGTGGTGGACCAGCGGCGCGCGCAGCTGACGCAGCTGGAGACCGAGCTGCGCGACGGGCGCGCCGACGGGCTGAAGCCCGGCAGCTGGCAGGCCAGTCTGAAGGACATGGCGACCGGCGACGCCGACGACGAGCCCGGCCATCTGCAGGCCAAGATCGCGGGTCAGGAGATCAAGAGCGGCGGCCACGGCCTGGGCGCCACCATCGCCAAGAAGCTGCAGAACCCGGACCTGGCGCTCTACAAGCTGCAGCAGACGCTGTACAAATTCGCCTTCCTTCTGGTGCCGCTGTCGATCCCGTTCGTGGCCCTGCTGTTTCTGTGGAAGCGGGGCTTCACCCTGTACGACCACGGGGTGTTCGTCCTCTATTCCCTGACCTTCATGGCCATGCTGCTGATGCTGATGGTCGTCGCCGGAACCTTCTGGGGAACGTTCGGCCTGGTGGTGATCAATCTGGCGGCCCTTGCGGTCCCGGTGCATATGTTCGCCCAGATGAAGGGCGCCTATTCCCTGTCGATCTTTTCGGCCCTGTGGCGGACGGTGGCGCTGATGGTGTTCTGCACCATCGTGATCGGTCTGTTCGTGACGGCCATCATCTATCTGGGCCTGGGGCATTGAGACGCGCCGGGCGCCTTGCAGCGGCCCCAAATCGGTGAAACCTAGACGCCCATGACGCTTACGCTTTCGATCACGCGCAAACGCGCCTTCGCCGCCACGGCGCTCGGTCTGATCCTGGTCGCGGGAGGCGCCGTCGCCCAGCAGGCCGCGCCCAACATCATGGAGCGGACCGAATGGGACAACCGGCGGCTGGACCAGCTGGACCGCAACGTCCGCCGCCTGGAGCGCGCCCTGACCCAGAGAAACGCCGCCGGCCAGCCCGTTCTGGTCGAGCCGGACCCCGAGGTCGTGACCCTGCAGGGTCAGATGGGCCTGATCAGCCAGCGTCTGAGCGATCTTGAGTCCACGGTGCGTCGCATCAACGGCGACAACGAGCGGCTGACCTTCCAGCTGGACGAGGCGACGCGCGACAATGCGGCCCTGCGGACCCGCCTGGTCGACGCCGAGAACCGCATCCAGAAGCTGGAGACGGCGGCCGAACTGAACGCGCCGATCGAGGCCAATTCCCCGACCGGCGACGCGGGCCAGGACCTGGCGGCGGCGGTGCGCCTGCTGGCCAGCGACCGGCCGCGCGGCGTGCGCGCCCTGGAGACGGTGGCCATCACCTGGCCCAACACGCCGCAGGGCCGCGAGGCCAACGCCCGGCTGGGCGACCTGCGCGTCGCCGCCAACGACAAGGCCGGGGCCGTGCCCTATTACGCCACGGCGCTGAAGGACTGGCCGCGTATCGGCTGGGCCGGGGACACGACGCTGAAGCTGGCCGACGCCCTGTTCGCCACCGACCGCAAGACGCAAGGCTGCGCCGCCCTGGGCGAGTTCACGCGCCGCTATGCGCCCACGGCCAATGACGCCCAGAAGGCGCGGGCGACCCAGTTGCGGACGGCGGGCGGCTGCGGCTGACCCTGGTTCGACCGGACAGCGACGAAGGGCTGAGCCAGCGGCTGTTCGCGCGGCTGGACCGACGGCTGGCGGCCGATCGCGCCGCGCCCTTAGCCCTGGCGCTGTCGGGCGGCGGCGATTCCATGGCCCTGCTGCATCTGGCGGCGGACTGGGCGCGGGCGCGCGGGCGACCCCTGCTGGCCCTGACGGTCGATCATGGACTGAATCCCGACAGCGCGCGCTGGACCGCCCAGGCGGCCGAGGCGGCGCGCGCGGCGGGCGCCGACTGGCGCGGCCTGACGTGGGACGGCGACAAGCCGGCGGCGGGGCTGACGGCGGCGGCGCGGGCGGCGCGGCATCGGCTGATCGGCGAGGCGGCGCGCGAGGCGGGGGCGCGGGTGATCCTGATGGCCCACACCGCCGACGATGCAGCCGAGGCCGACTGGATGCGGGCGCGAGGGGCGACCCTGGGCCGGGTGCGCGAATGGTCGCCCTCGCCCGCATGGCCCGAGGGGCGGGGGGTGATGCTGCTGCGGCCCCTGCTGGAGGAACGGCGCGCGACCCTGCGTCACTGGCTGAACGGGCGGGGCCTGAGCTGGATCGAGGATCCCGCCAACGCCGATCCGCGGTTCGGCCGCAGCCGGGCGCGTCAGGCGCTGGCGGCAGGGGCGACGGCGCCCGCGACGTCTTCTGAGCCGGTCGAGGACGCGGCGCGGCTGTTCGTCGGGGACGATGGTCTTGTCCGCACGGGGCGGGCTATCGGCGGCCGCGCCCTGGCGGCGGCCCTGGTTTCGGCGGGGGGCGGGGACGCGCCGCCGCGCGGGGACCGTCTGGCCCGGCTGATCGCGCGGCTGCGGGCGGGCGAGGCCTTCACCGCCGTCCTGTGCGGGGCGCGGGTCGCGGCGGCGGGCGCGGATGTGCTGATCATGCGCGAGGCGGGCGAACTGGCGCGGCGGCCCCTTGCGCCGCTGAGGTTGATCCCCGGCGTGGAGGCGGTGTGGGACGGGCGGTTCGTCTTCACCGCCGCCGATCCCGGCTGGCGCGTGGTCGCGGCCCGGGGGCGGCTGGCGGGGCTGTCGCCAGGGGAGCGGGCCCGGCTGAACCGTTTGCCGCCCGCCGCGCGCGGGGCGGCGCCCGTCCTGCTGCGGGACGGCGGACTGGCGCCGGTTCTTGCAGACACGAGCGTCGAACGGCGCGGGCTTGTCGCGGAACGGCTCAGGCTGGCGCTGGACGAAACGACGCATGAAGACGATCTGAATCCCGCGACCGATGGCGTAACGCCCCGGAAGCTCCTATTTTCCTGGCCAGACCATTCCAGACCGGCGGACCCAAGGGGCCGGCGGCCGACCGAGGACCCCTATGAACCTGCGTAATCTGGCGATCACCGGCGTCATCATCCTGGCGCTGCTGGCGTTTTTCGGCGCCCTGTCGCAGGGCGGGCTGATGACCGGCATGCCCGGTCAGCCTGCCGCCCGCACCGAAACCATGAGCTATTCCCAGCTGGTCCAGAAGGTCCAGGCCGGGGAGGTCAAGCAGGTCACGGTTCGCGTGGACAAGGTGAACGGCGAGCTGAAGGACGGCACGCGCTTCACCTCCACCACCGTCTATCCCAACGAACAGCTGATGAACGCCATGCTGCAGGCGGGGGTGGACATCGACGCCAAGTCGGGCGGCCAGTCGATCTGGATGAGCCTGTTGATCGGCATCCTGCCCATCGCCCTTCTGGTCGGGGTGTGGATATTCTTCATGCGCCAGATGCAGGGCGGGGCGAAGGGCGCCATGGGCTTCGGCAAGTCCAAGGCCAAGCTGCTGACCGAGCACAAGGGCAGGAAGACCTTCGACGACGTGGCCGGCGTGGACGAGGCCAAGGAAGAACTGACCGAAGTGGTCGAATTCCTGAAGGACCCCGGCAAGTTCCAGCGTCTGGGCGGCAAGATCCCCAAGGGCGCCCTACTGGTCGGCCCTCCCGGCACCGGCAAGACGCTGCTGGCCCGCGCGGTGGCGGGCGAGGCGGGCGTGCCCTTCTTCTCCATCTCGGGCTCGGACTTCGTCGAAATGTTCGTCGGCGTCGGCGCCAGCCGCGTGCGCGACATGTTCGAACAGGCCAAGAAGAACGCCCCCTGCATCATCTTCATCGACGAGATCGACGCCGTCGGTCGCCATCGCGGCGCCGGCCTGGGCGGCGGCAACGACGAGCGCGAACAGACGCTGAACCAGCTGCTGGTCGAGATGGACGGCTTCGAGGCGTCCGAGAACATCATTCTGATCGCCGCCACCAACCGTCCCGACGTGCTGGACCCGGCCCTGCTGCGTCCCGGCCGCTTCGACCGTCAGGTGGTGGTGCCGAACCCCGACGTCTCGGGCCGCGAACGCATCCTGCGCGTCCATATGAAGGACGTGCCCCTGGCCGCCGACGTGAATGTGAAGACCATCGCGCGCGGCACGCCCGGCTTCTCGGGCGCCGACCTGGCCAACCTGGTCAATGAGGCGGCCCTGATGGCGGCGCGCAAGGACCGGCGCATGGTCACGCACCGCGACTTCGAGGACGCCAAGGACAAGGTGCTGATGGGCTCGGAGCGTCGCTCCATGGCCATGAACGAGGAAGAAAAGCGCCTGACCGCCTATCACGAGGCCGGTCACGCCATCGTCGCCATGAACGTCAAGGCGGCTGACCCGGTCCACAAGGCGACCATCGTGCCGCGCGGCCGGGCGCTGGGCATGGTGATGCAGTTGCCGGAAGGCGACCGCTATTCGATGAAATACCAGCAGATGATCGACCGGATCGCCATCATGGCGGGCGGACGCGTCGCCGAGGAGCTGATCTTCGGCAAGGAGAACATCACCTCGGGCGCATCGTCGGACATCGAACAGGCGACCAAACTGGCCAGGGCGATGGTCACGCGCTGGGGCTTTTCCGAAAAGCTGGGCACGGTGGCTTACGGCGAGAACCAGGAGGAGGTCTTCCTGGGTCACTCGGTCGCGCGCAGCCAGAACATCTCCGAAGAGACGGCCCGGACTATCGACGAGGAGGTTCGCCGCCTGGTCACGTCGGGCTGGGACGAGGCGCGGCGCATCCTGACGACCAAGGCCGATCATCACGAAAAGCTGTCCCAGGCCTTGTTGGAATACGAGACCCTGTCGGGCGAGGAGATCAGGGACCTGCTGGAGAAGGGCGTCGCGCCGAACCGTGACGAGAACAACTTCCCCAACGCCGGGCCTTCGGTCTCGGTGCCGGTGACGCCGGTTTCGGACGGAACCGACATCGAGGTTCCCGCTCCGGCGCCCGCCGCGACCAGCGTGCCGACGGTTCACTGAAGGGCGTCTCCAGCCGCCGTCATCCTCGGGCTCGACCCGAGGATCGGATGTCGGGCTGGCTGTGAATCCACGGCTGGCGCACTGCGGCGGACCGCTCGGCCCTCGGGTCGAGCCCGAGGGTGACGGAAAAAGAATAAAACCGCCGGGAGAGCGATCTCCCGGCGGTTTTCGCATGCGTCGGGGGCGATACGGTCGTGGCGTCAACGTCATCTTGTGAACTGGTTTGTAATTTAGACTAGTCTGTGAGAATGGTTTCTCCTCATCAAGGGGAGGGAGCCATGACGGCGTCCGAAATCGACCGATCCGAACGACTGCATGGGCTGGACGCCCTGAGGGCCGCCGCCCTGCTTTTGGGCGTGGTGCTGCACGCGACCCTTTCCTTCTTTCCGACCCCGATCTGGATCGTCGCCGATGATCAGCGGTCGGTCTGGGCCAGCGGCCTGTTCTTCGCCATCCACCTGTTCCGCATGGGGACCTTCTTCCTGATCGCCGGCCTGTTCGCGCATGGTCTGCTGAACAGGCGGGGCGTGGTCGGCTTCGCGATCGACCGCCTGACGCGCATCGCCGCGCCGCTGGCCGTCTTCTGGGGCGTGGTCCTGGCGGCCATCGTCGCCGTGGTGATCTGGAACGCCGCGTTGCAGGGGCTGACCGCCGCCGACGCCCCGCCGCCGCCGAAATACGACTGGACCGACGTTCCCCTGACCCATCTGTGGTTCCTCTGGGTGCTGCTGATCTTCTATGCGGCCTTGCTCATACTGCGCGCGGCCTTCGGGGCGCTGGACCGCAAGGGCGACGGCGCGCGGGCGCTGGATCGCCTGACCGCGGGACTGACCGGGCCATGGGGGCCGTTGGTGCTGGGCGCGCCCGTGGCGGTCGCCCTGTGGCTGGAGCCGAACTGGATCGCCTTCTTCGGCGTGCCGACGCCGGACCACGGCCTGATCCCCAACGCCGCCGCCCTGGTCGGCTTCGGCACGGCGTTCGGTTTCGGCGTGCTGCTGGACCGCCGGCGCGACCTGCTGGGCCGCATCCAGGCTTGGACGCCCGCCTGTCTGGGGCTGGCCCTGGTCGTGGGCGCGATGGCCCTGATGCTGGCGGGCGGACCCGATCCGCGCCTGACGCCCCTGACCGATCCGTCGATCAAGGCGGCTGCGGCGGCGGCTTTCGGCGTGGCGACCTTCGCCTCGGTCTTCGCCGCCGTGGGGCTGGCGATGCGGTTCGCCTCGGGCCGCAGCGCCGTGCGGCGCTATCTCTCGGACGCCTCCTACTGGGTCTATATCGTCCATCTGCCGCTGGTGCTGACGGGACAGGTCCTGGTGCAGGACTGGACCCTGCCGTGGGCCGTCAAGCTGATCCTGGTCGTCTCGGGCGTCCTGGCCGTCTCTATCGCCAGCTACGAACTGCTGATCCGTCACAGCTTCATGGGGCGCTGGCTGAACGGCCGCCGCGTGCCCTGGAGGAGGGCCCCACGACCCGTGTTCGCCCCCGCCGAATAGCTTGCCAACCCCGGCGGCTGCGTCCATCCGGAAAGGCAGCCGCGTCGCGCCAGGAATCACCCGATGACCGACAAGTCCCGCACGCCCGAAGCCGACCTCGCCTTCATGCGCTCCATCGTCGAGGGCAGCGGGCGACCGCCGATGACCCTGACCGTCTGCTATCTGGCGGGCGGGCTGCTGTACGGCCTTCAGTGCCTGTTTCACGTCGGGCAGGTGCTGGGACTGATCCGCTGGCCCGATCCGGCCAACCTGGCCTTCGTGGTCGGGATCAGCGTCGCCTTTCTGGCGGTCCTGACCTGGGCGATCCTGAGGGACCGCAAGGCCGGTCCGGCCAATCGAGGGCCGCTGGCCACGCGGGTGACGAGCGCGGCCTTCAGCGCCACCGGCATGGCCAACGCGGCCGTGGTGATCGTCTTCGCCGTGGGGGCGATCCGGGATCGGGACTTCGCCGTCTGGCTCTATTACGCCGCCATCGTCTTCGCCCTTCAGTCGGCGGCCTGGTATGTGGCCTGGGTGTTGAAGAAGAAGGGCTGGATGCTGGCGGTGTCGCTGGGCGGATGGGTCACGGCGGTGGCCCTGGGCCTGCTGGTGCGCCAGCCGGTCGCCTATCTGGGCGTCTGCACCGTGGCGCTGTTCCTGCTGTTCGCCCTGCCGGGGTGGGCCCTGTTCCGCGACGCCCGCGCGGGCGCCAAGGCGGCCTGAACCATGGGGTTGGCCGATTTCGGACGGATCGACGAGGTCATCCACGGCCGCATGCGGCTGGGGATCATGGTCTATCTGGCCGATGTCGAGGCGGCCGACTTCACCGAACTGAAGACGGTGCTGGAGGCGACCCAAGGCAATCTGTCGGTCCACATCAAGAAGCTGGAGGAGGCCGGCTATGTCGCCGTCGCCAAGAGCTTCGTGAACAATCGGCCCCTGACGCGCGTGTCGATCACCCCGGCCGGCCGCACGGCCTTCGCCGCCTATCTGGAGGCCCTGGGCGGCCTGATCGGCGGCAAGGGCTGAGGCCCGCGCGGCTCAACCGTCCTCGGGCTCCTCGATCCGCACCAGGGTCAGGCGGCGTTCGGCGCCGGACGGATCGGTCCAGGCGATGGTGCGCCCCTCGGCCAGGCCGATCAGGCCCGCCCCGACGTGCGACAGGATCGAGACCTTGCCGGCGTCGATGTCGGCGTCCTGGGGCATGACGATCTGGATGCGGCGCGGGGTTTCCGAGCGGCCGTCGACATAATGCAGCCAGCGATACAGCGGAGCGCCGCGCGCGGGGCGGCCCTCGGGTTCGACCACGGCGCGATCCAGTTCCTGTTGCAGCAGGCCGGCGACGCCGGCGCCGGGCATGTCGCCGACCAGACGGCTGAGACGGTCGTGATCGGCGGCGCCGATATAGATCTTGGGACGAGGGGACATGGGGATGCTCTGATGCGGACGGATGGACGCAGGCGCGGCGTCGCGGCCATCGGGAAGGGAAGGGGGGAAGAGGCGCCCGGAACGGGGCGAAGGGCGCGCGGCCGTTCCGGGTCAGTCGCCTGCGACGAGGCGTCCCGCGTGGGAAAGGCGTCGAGCCTGGCTGACGAAACGAGCGATCACGGCTAGAGGCTGGTCCCATGCGACGCGAAAGTCAAACCGACGGGCGACCCCTGGTCATGGGGATCGTCAACGTCACCCCCGACAGCTTTTCGGACGGGGGGCGGTTCACCTCGACGGGGGCGGCGGTCGAGCGGGCGATGCGGCTGGTCGCGGACGGGGCGGACGTGCTGGACGTCGGCGGGGAAAGCACCCGGCCGGGCGCGCTGCCGGTCGGCACGGCCGAGGAGATCGGCAGGACGGCGCCGGTGATCGCCGCCCTGCGCGCCCGCTGGGACGGACCGATCAGCATCGACACGATGAAGCCGGCCGTGGCGCGCGCCGCCGTCGCCGCCGGGGCGACGATGTGGAACGACGTGACCGCCCTGACGCACGCGCCGGACAGCGCGGCGGTCGCGGCCGAACTGGGCTGCGACCTGGTGCTGATGCACATGAAGGGCGAGCCCCGAACGATGCAGGCCGACCCGAGATACGACGATGTGGCGGGCGAGGTGCGGGACTATCTGGCCGTGCGCGCCCAGGCGGCGACGGCGGCGGGCGTGGCGCGCGAGCGGATCTGGCTGGACCCCGGCGTCGGCTTCGGCAAGACAGCGGCGCATAATCTGATCCTGACCGCGCGACTGGACGTTCTGGTCGATCTGGGCTTTCCGGTCCTGTACGCGGCCAGCCGCAAGCGGTTGATCCAGGCGGTCGATCCGACGGCGACGGAGGCCGGCGACCGGCTGGGCGGCTCCCTGGCCCTGGCGCTGGAAGCGGCGCGGCGCGGGGCGCGCATGGTGCGGGTCCACGACGTGCGCGAAACGGTGCAAGCCCTTAAGCTTCAGGCGGCGGTGACGGCGGCGGGGTGAAGACCCGCGACCTGGCGTCGCAGCTGGGCTATGGCGATGGAAGACCCTCGCAACAGTCCCGATCCATGCCCCTGAACCCCTATATCGCCCCCATCGTCATGCTGGTCCTGTCGAACGTCTTCATGACCTTCGCCTGGTACGGCCACCTGAAGTTCGACCACAAGCCGCTGTGGCTCCTGGTCATCGCCAGCTGGGGCATCGCCTTCTTCGAGTACTGGCTGGCGGTGCCGGCCAACCGGATCGGCCATCAGGTCTATTCGACGGCCGAGCTGAAGACGATGCAGGAGGTGATCACCCTGATCGTCTTCGCCGGGTTTTCGGTGCTGTATCTGGGCGAGAAGCTGACGGTGAACCATCTGGTCGGCTTCGCCTTCATCGCCCTGGGCGCCTTCTTCATCTTCAAGGGGCCGCTGGGCGGCTGATCGCGGCTTGCCCTGATCGACGGGCTGCGCCATCTGAGCCGCATGTCCTGGGTCATGTCGATCAATCCGTGGGCGACGCTGATGGTCGCCGGTCTGCTGGAGGTCCTGTGGGCTTCGGGCCTGAAGACCGTCGGCCTGAACCGGCCGCTGACGTCGCTGGGCGTCGGCGTGGCGCTGGCCGGCAGCATGATCCTGCTGTGGGTCGCCACGCAAAAGCTGCCCATCGGCACGGCCTATGCGGTGTGGACCGGCATCGGCGCGGTCGGGGCGGCGGTGGTGGGCGTGCTGGTCCATGGCGAGCCGGCGACGGTGGTCAGGGCCGTGTGCATCCTGCTGATCGTGGCGGGCATCGTCGGTTTGAAACTGTTTTCGGGAGCGGCGGCATGAGCGCGCTTCATCGAGGTCGGGTGTTGATCCTGGCGGGCTCCGACAGCGGCGGCGGCGCGGGGGTTCAGGCCGACATCAAGGCCGTGACGATGATGGGCGGGTTCGCCGCCACGGCCATCACCGCCATCACGGTGCAGAACACCCTGGGGGTCCATGGGGTCCATCCTCTGCCGCTGGATCTGATCGCGGCTCAGGCGCGGGCGGTGCTGGAGGATATCGGGACCGATGCGGTCAAGACCGGCATGCTGGGCTCGGTCGAGGTGGTGGAGACGGTCGCGGCCCTGCTGGACGAGGCGGACGCCCCCGCGGTGGTCGATCCCGTCATGATCGCCAAGGGCGGGGCGTCCCTGCTGCCGGATGCGGCGGTGGAGGCGGTGAAATCGCTGATGATCCCGCGCGCGGCCCTGCTGACGCCCAATGCGCCCGAGGCCGAGGCCCTGACGGGGCTGTCGGTGCGCGACCTGGATGGTCAGCGGCGGGCGGGGGAGGCCCTGTTGGCATTGGGCGCCCGGGCGGTGCTGATGAAGGGCGGCCATGTGGACGGACCGACGGTGATCGACCTGTTGATGACCCCGGACGGCGAGACGGCGCTGGAGGCCGAACGGATCGACACCCGCCACACCCACGGCACGGGCTGCACCCTGGCCAGCGCGTGCGCGGCGGGGCTGGCGCTGGGCCGGCCGCTGGAGGTCGCGGTCGCGGAAGCCTGGGCCTATGTCGGAGAGGCGATCCGCCGCGCGCCGGGCCTGGGCGGCGGTCACGGCCCGCTGGACCACGGCTGGCCGGTGCGGGGATGAGCGATCTGGAGACCGAACTGGTCGCCATCGTGCGCGCCGATCCGGGCCTGATGCAGGTGCTGACCACGGTGCGGGCGTTGGACCTGCCCGATTGGCGACTGGTGTCCGGCGCCGTCTATCAGGCAGTGTGGAACTCCAAGACGGGACGGCCGCACGGCTATGGCGTCAAGGACTACGACCTGGCCTATTTCGACGGCTCGGACCTGTCCTACGAGGCCGAGGACATGGTCATCCAACGCGTCGCCTCAGCCTTCGACGACCCGCTGCGCAGCCAGGTCGAGGTGCGGAACCAGGCGCGGGTGCATCTGTGGTTCCAGAGCCGCTTCGGCGAACCTTACGAGGCCCTGACCTCGACCGATCAGGCGCTGGAACGGTTCGTGGCGCCGACGTTTGCGGTGGGGGTGCGGCTGGAGGCGGACGACCGGATCACGGTCGCGGCGCCGTTCGGGCTGGAGGACGTCTTCGCCCTGACGATCCGGCCCAATCCGAACCGGCCGCGCGCCAGGGGCTGGGCCAAGGTCGTCGAAAGCGCCCGGGGCCGCTGGCCCGAACTGACGGTGATCGAAGCCTAGAGCCTGAATCAGGCTCTAGTAGGGGCCGTGCTTGCCGTTGGAGGAGAACTCGGGCGGGGCGGCCTTGTGGACGTATTGTTCGGCGACCAGCCAGGCCTTGAACGGGCGCAGGCAGCCCATGCACATCGCCACCAGGATCGGCAGGGTCACGACCGCATGGACCCAGATGGGCGGGTGGACGATGAAATCGAACGCCATCAACAGGATCATGCCGACCAGGCCGACCGCCGTCATGACGAAGAAGGCCGGGCCGTCCGCCGGATCGGCGAAGCCGTAGCTGAGGCCGCATTCGGGACATTCGGTCCTGAGCGTCAGATAGCCCTTGAACAGGGCGCCCTTGCCGCAACGCGGGCACCGGCAGGCCAGGCCGGTCTTCAGGGTGCTGAGGCGCGGATAGTCGGTCATGAGGGCACTATGCGCGTTCGAGGCGGGATTGTCGCGTGGGCGACTTGTCCAAGGCGAGGTCGGTTCGCGGGCGAACGCGGTTAACCGCGATTAAAGGGCTTTCGGGGCATGGGTCGCGGGATATGTCCGGGGCTCCGCACAGCAAGCGCATCCTGAAGACGACCGTGGCCGCCGCCGCGGCCGGCGCCGTCGCCTTTGCGCCCCTGGCCCCCCTGGCCCAGGAGGCCGGGCGCGGGCGCGACCCCCTGTCGATCAATATCGGCCAGAATGCGGAGTTCACCCGGGTCGAATTCGGCGGCGTCATCGGCGTGCGGTCGCGCGTCAGCCGCGACGGCGACAAGGTGGTGGTGCGGCTGGGCGTCAGCGCGGCGCCCGATGTTTCGCGCCTGAGGGTCGATCCGCCGCCGGCGGTGAAGGCGGTCGAGACGCGCATGGCGCGCGGCGGCGGCACGGATCTGGTCATCACCCTGGCGCCGGGCGCCGAGGCCCGCTCGGGCGTGGCGGACGGGGCGGTCTGGCTGAATCTCTATGCGCCGGGCAAGGCGCCCGAGACGACCGAGGCGGCAAGGCCCGCGACCCGGTCGGTCGTGCCGGTAAGCGCGGTCTCCAGCGCCGAGAAGACGGTCCTGACCTTCCAGTGGGGCGCGCCGGTCGGCGCCGCCGTCTTCCGCCGGGGCGAGGCGGTCTGGATCGTGTTCGACGCCGCCGCGCGGATGGACATGACGGGCGCCAAGGCCCTGGGCCCGGCCAAGGACGCGCGCTGGGCGGCGGGGCCGGACTACACCGCCGTGCGGGTCGCGGCGCCGGACGGTCTGGCGGTCTCGGCCCAGGGCCAGGGCGGGACCTGGACCGTGACCATCGGCGGGGCGACGCCCGAGGCCCAGGGGGTCGAGGTCGGCCGGGCCGACGACGGCTCTCCGGCCCTGGTGGCGCGCATGGCCGGAGCGACCAAGGCGATCTGGCTGACCGATCCGTTGGTCGGGGACCGATTCGCGGCGGTCACGGCCCTGGCACCCGGAAAAGGGTTCGCGGGCGAACGCTCCACCATCGATCTGACCCTGATCCCCACCGCCCAAGGCTTGGCCGTCGAGACGCCGACCGACGATCTGAAGGTGGAGGCCGCCGGCGATCTGGTCACGATCAGCCGGCCGAACGGCCTGACCCTGTCGCCGCCGTCCGCCGCTCTGGAGACGGGCGATCAGGGGGCGGACGCGCCCCGGCGGGCGTCGCATCCCGCCCTGATCCTGGACGAATGGGCCGCCCTGGGCGAGGCGGGCTTTTCCGACCGCTATCGCCGCCTTCAGGATGCGGCCGCGCAGGAGACCCTGGCGGCCGACGACAATCCCCGCGCGCCGATCGAGGCGCGACTGGCCCTGGCGCGCTTCCTGGTCGGATCGAACCTGAACTACGAGGCGATCGGCGTGCTGAACGCCCTGATCGCCAAGGCGCCGAACCTTCAGGGCGAGCCCGAGGTGCGGGGTCTGCGCGGCGCGGCCCGCGTCGGTGTCGGCCGGCTGGAGGAGGCCCAGGCCGACTTCGCCATCGGCGGCCTGTCCGACGATTCGTCCGCCCGCGTCTGGCAGGGCTATATCGCCGCCGAACAGGGCGACTGGGAGGGGGCGCGGCGCAACTTCGCCGCCGGCGCCACGGCCATCGACAGCTTTCCCAAGGTCTGGCGCGCGCGGTTCGGCACGGCCCACGCGCTGGCGGCGGTGGAGCTGGGCGACCTGCCCGCCGCGCAGAAACTGCTTGCTTATGTGTTCAGCCAGGACGCCCCGGCGGCCGACCAGTTGACGGCGCGGCTGGTGCAGGCGCGGCTGTTCGACCTGACGGGCGACAAGGATCGGGCGCTGGGAATCTACAAGGCCGTGTCGCGCGCCTCTCTGGACGGGATCGCCACCCCCGCCAAGCTGGGGGCCGTGACCCTGGAGCTGGACAAGGGGGCCATCAACCCCGACCAGGCGGCCCAGCGGCTGGAGCAGCTGAAGTGGCGCTGGCGCGGCGACGCCACCGAACTGGCGGTGATCCGCAAACTGTCAGACATCTATCTGAAACAGGGCCGCTATCGCGAGGCGCTGGACGCACTGCGCAGCGCCGGCAAGCGGATGGCGGGCGTGCCTGGCGCGACCGAGATCCAGGCGGACCAGTCCAACGCCTTCCGCGCCCTGTTCCTGGACGGCGCGGCCGACGGGCTTCAGCCGGTGCCGGCCCTGGCCCTGTTCTACGACTTCCGCGAACTGACGCCCATCGGGGCCGACGGGGACGAGATGGTGCGCCGCCTGTCGCGCCGCCTGATCGACGTCGATCTGCTGGACCAGGCCGCCGAGCTTCTGAAGCATCAGGTGGACGAGCGGCTGGACGGCGTGGCCAAGGCCCAGGTCGCCACCAACCTGGCCACCGTCTATCTGATGGACCGCCAGCCCGAGAAGGCGTTGCAGGCCATATGGGGGTCGCGCACCACCCTGCTGCCGGCGGCCATGAACAGCGAGCGGCGCGCGCTGGAGGCCCGCGCCCTGATGGACCTGGGCCGGTTCGACCATGCGCTGGAGGTGCTGGACAAGGACCAGTCGCCCCCGGCGCGCGAGGTGCGGGCCGACATCTTCTGGAAACAGCAGAAGTGGGGCGAGGCGGCCCCGATCTACGAGGCGCGGCTGGGCGACCGCTACAAGACCGCGACGCCGTTGACGCCGGCCGAGGAAAGCTGGCTGATCCGCACGGGCGTGGGCTATTCCCTGGCGGGCGACCGGGCCGCGCTGCAAAGGTTGAACGGACGTTATGCGTCCTTCGTCGCCGGGGCGCGGTCGGGCGCGGCGATCCGCGTGGCGCTGGACGACAATCTGTCGGGCGTGGCGGGCGCGGGCGACTTCGCCAATCTGTCCAGCCAGGCCGACACCTTCATCGGCTGGGTCAACAGCGCCAAACAGGCCTTCCGCCAGGACGCCCAGGCCAAGCCCGCCTCCTGATCCATCGCCGGAAACGAAAACGGGCGGAGACCGCGTCGCGATCTCCGCCCGTCATGCTTTGATCGATCCCGTCTGGGACCGAAAAAGGCTTAGCCGTTGACGGCGTCCTTCAGCGGCTTGGAGACGCGGAAGCGGACGGCCTTGGAGGCGGCGATCTTGATGGTCGCGCCGGTGGCCGGGTTGCGGCCTTCGCGCTCGGCGCGCTCGGCGGTGTCGAAGACGCCCAGGTTCGAGATGCGGACGTCGCCGCCCGACTTCAGGGACTTGTGGATGTTCTCGACGATGGCCGTCAGAACCTTGCCGGCGTCGGCCTGCGAGACACCGGCGTCCTTGGCGACGGCGGCGATCAGTTCGGCTTGAGTGGTCATAAGAAGCGTTTCCAGTGTTATTCGCCCGATTCAAGGCGAGGACCGGGGGATCAACACGGATTTTGCGCGGCATTGCAAGCGCCGATGCAGCGGAAACGCCAGCAGGGCCGGGGATTATCCGGTTCCGGACGCCCGCTGGAAGCTCTCGACCAGACTGCCCGCGACCAGTCTCCAGCCGTCCACCAGCACGAAGAAGATCAGCTTGAACGGCAGGGACACCACCACCGGCGGCAGCATCATCATGCCCATGGACATCAAGACGCTGGCCACCACCAGATCGATCACAAGGAACGGAACGAAAAGGAGAAATCCGATTTCGAAGGCCTTCTTCAGCTCGCTGATCATGAAGGCCGGGGTGACGACGCGCAGGGGCAATTCCTGCAGGTTCTGAGGGGGCTGAATCTTGCTGAGCCGGGTGAACAGGGCCAGGTCGCCGCGGTCCACCTGGGCCAGCATGAAAGTCTTCACAGGTTCGGACGCCGCATCGAACGCCTGAGGCAGTTCCATCTGCTGATCCATCAGCGGGCGGACGCCCGAATCATAGGCGTCCTGCCAGGTCGGGGCCATGACGATGGCGCTGAGGAACAGGGACAGGGAGATCAGCACGGCGTTCGGCGGCGACTGCTGAAGCCCCAGGGCGGTGCGCAGCAGCGACAGGACGACGACGATCCGCACGAAGCTGGTCGTCATGATGACGATGGACGGCGCCAGGGACAGCACGGTCATCAGCCCGACCAGCTGGACCACCCGCTGGGTCAGGCCCGCGCCGGAGCCCAGGTCGATGTTGATGGCCGATCCGCCCTGGGCCGCCTGCTGGGCCAGGGCGGCGACGGGCCAGGCCAGACAGACCAGGGTGGTGAACAGCGACAGGACCGCCGCGCGCTTCAGCTCGGGGCCGGTCGGTCTGACGAACAGGGCGGGTTTCATTGGCCGCCTCCGACCTGACGCGGTTCGATCAGTTCGCGCCCCTCGCCCAGCAGGATCAGCCGCTCCTCCTCGTCGACGCGCACCAGGACCAGGCGACGGGCGGGGTCCAGGACCAGGGTCTCCACCACCTGAAGACGGCGGGCGCCGCGCTCGGCGTTCAGACGGGCCAGAAGCTGAGGCGCGTAGCGGCGCGTGGCCCAGGCGACCAGGCCGATCAGCCCCAGGGTGAAGGCCAGGCCGAAGACGGCGCGGGCGAGATCGAGAAAATTCATACGCTGAGAGGCCCCGCGCAAATCGCGCCGATGGGCGAAGTCTTAACCACCACGGTTAACGAGGCGTTGAGATAAGGGCCTGTTAACCATGCAGGCGGCATTTTCTGCCCATCGCGCGCATCCGCGTCGCACGGGAGACCGCCATGGGCGTCGCCGACATACCGCTGCTGGGCCAGATCAAGGGCCGTCTGAACTGGCTGGACGCGCGCCAGCGGGTCATCGCCGAGAACGTGGCCAACGCCGACACGCCCGGCTTCGTCGGCCGCGACCTGAAGCAGCCGGCCGATTTCGCCGCCGCCCTGAGGAACGGCGGGGGCCTGCAGATGGCGCGCACCAATGCGGCCCATATCGCGCCCGCCAGGCCCTCGGTCCGGTTCGATCAGACCAAGGCGCCCGATTCGGAAACCACGCTGGACGGCAATTCGGTGGTGGTCGAAGAGCAGATGCTGAAGATGGCCGAGAGCCGCATGGCCTATGACGCCGCCATCGGCTTCTACCAGAAGTCCATGTCCATGATCCGCATGGCCGCCCGCAAGCCCGGCGCCAGCTGAGAAAGGCCTGACCCATGCCCGACACCGTCCCCCCGTCGAACAGCGCCATGGCCGTCGCCGCCTCCGCCCTCAAGGCGCAGCAGTCGCGGATGCGCGTCATCGCCGAGAACATCGCCAACGCCCAGTCGACCGCCCGCACGGCGGGGGGCGAGCCCTATCGCCGCCAGATCCCGGTGTTCCAGGCGCGCGAGGTGGACGGGGCGACGGGGGTGGCCCTGGCCGAGGTGCGGCCCGACCGCAGCGACTTCAAGATGGACTACGACCCGTCCCACCCGGCCGCGAACGCCCAAGGCTATGTGATGCGGCCCAATGTCGACACCCTGGTCGAGGCCATGGACATGCGCGAGGCCCAGCGCGCCTACGAGGCCAATCTGAACGTCATCGAGACTGCGCGGTCGATGGACAGCCGCACCCTCGACATCATCAAGCGCTGAGGGTCTAGGCCATGAATCCGATGATGGCCGCCAGGGCCTACGCCGCCGTTCAGGGCGGGGGCATGCCGACCGGGCTGTCGGGCGCGGCGCCGGCGCCCGGCGCGGGCGACGGCGGCTTCGCCGACCTGGTCAAGACCGCCATGACCGACATGGCCCAGCAGTCGCGCGCGGCCGAGACCCAGATGACCCGTTCGGTCCAGGGTCAGGGCAATCTGATCGACGTGGTGACGGCGCTGAGCTCGGCCGAGGCGTCGCTGGAGACGGTGATCTCGGTCCGCGACCAGGTGATCTCGGCCTACAAGGAAATCATGGCGATGCCGCTGTAGGGCGGCTCCCGCTCAGGCCGTCATGTCGGCCGTCACGCGACGGGCCAGGTCCAGGGCTGCGCCGCGTAGATCGGGCACGGCCGTGATCTCCCACGCCGCGCCGCGCGTCAGGGGGCCGATGGCGTAGAGGCCGGGGACCGGGCGGCCCGCGACGTCCAGCGGCCGACCCGCTTCGTCGACCGCCAGCCCCAGCCCCAGGGGATCGGGCTGGATCAGGCCCTTGGCCAGAAGATTGCGGATCAGGGGTCGGGTGCTGCGCTCCACCGCGCTGAGGGGGCCGGTGCAGTTGACGACCAGGTCGAAGCCTTCGCAGACCGCGTCCCGGCCGCCGCGCGGACGCCAGCAGACCTGAGCGCCCGTGTCCGTCAAATGGCTTTCGGTCAGGCGGCCGGCGTGGATCGTCAGGTCGCCTGTCGCCCGCAGGGCCTCGACCTGGGCGGCGATGGTCGGCGCCAGGCGATGGCGATGCACGTCCCACAGCGGGCGCAGATGGCGCAGGAAGCGGGACCGCTCGACCGGGGTCCAGCCCCGCCACAGGTCGCGGGCGACGCGTCGCAGCCGGTCGAACACGGCGCGCCAGTCCTGACGCGCCGAGGCCGCCCGCACCTGGGCCAGGACCTGCGACGGCCCGCCGGAAAAGACGTCGTCGGTGGGCGGATGAACCTCGACCGAATGGGCGCGTGGGACCAGGCCCCGGCGCGACAGGGCGACGAACCGGCGGCCGGGCGCGCGCAAGGAAAGGACTGTGTCCACCATGGTCAGGCCGGTCCCGATCACCAGGATGCGGCGGGCGTCGGCCATGCTGCGCGGGTTCAGCGCCCAGGGGTTCTCGACATAGAGGGCGGAGGTGCGCAGGGCCGGATCGATCCCCGGGGGCGTTCCCGGCTCCAGATTGCCCAAGGCCAGGACCACGGCGTCGGCGGCGACCGGCCCGTCCGAGGTCGAGACGATCCAGCCCTCGGCCGTGCGGTCCAGGGCCAGGGCTTCGGCCGGCGTCAGGGTCAGTCGGCCGTCTGCCTTAGCGAGGGCCCGGTCCCGGATCGCGGCCAGATAGTCGCCGTACAGGCCGCGACCGATGAAGTCGTGCGGCGCGGGGGCCTGATCGCGGGCGGCGACCCAGTCGGCCAGGTCGTCCGGCCGATCCGGAAAGGCGCTCATATTATCCAGGCGCACGTTCAGCAGATGGCCGGGAGCGCGGGTGTCATAGGCGACGCCGCGCCCGAAGACGGGGCGCCGCTCGATCAGGGTGACGCGCAGGTCCACCGACAGGGCCGTCAGGTGCACGGCCGTCATCAGGCCGCTGAAACCGGCGCCGATCACCGCGACGTGCGGGTGTTTCCGATCCGGCGTCATCCAGCCTCCGTCTTCGATCGGGCGCACAATGACGAAGCCGACGGCGGATGGCGAGAGGCGTCAGGCGCGGCGGCCTCGTCGGGCCGCGCGGATGTCGGCGACGATCAGGGGCAGCAGGAACCAGGGCTCGACGCAGTAGCGGACGAACAGGCGCTTCGGGTCGTGGAACAGGCGATAGGCCCATTCGATCCCTGCTCGGCCCATCCAGCGAGGCGCGGCCTTCTGCGCTCCGGCCTCATAGTCGAAGGCGGCGCCGACCGACAGGACCACACAAGGCGGCAGGGCGTCGAAATGGTCGGCGATCCACAACTCCTGGCGCGGCATGCCCATGCCGACGAACAGGACGTGGGGTCTGAACGCCGCGACCTGGGCCAGGACGGCCGCGTTGTCGGCCGAACCGGGCGCGGCGTCGAAATAGCCATGGCGGGTCTCGATCTCGGCGCCCGGATAGCGGGTCGCCAGCTTCGCCGCCGCCGCCTCGCCCACGCCGGGGGCGCCGCCGATCGACAGGACGCGCCAGCCCTTGCGGTCGGCCAGGCTCCAGAAATGATCGCGCCAGTCCAGATAGGTGCAGCGGTGAAAGGCGCGGCTGTGCAGGCCCAGGACGCGCGAGAACCACAGCAGGGGGGTGGAATCGACCTCCACCATGTCGGCGCGGTCGTAGAAGGCCTGAAGTTCGGGTCGCCGCGTCAGCAGATAGAGGCTGTGCAGATTGTGATTGGCGATCAGGCTCCTGCGCGCCTCCGCCACGGCCAGTTGGAGGTGGTGCATCACCTCCTCGGGCCTGACCAGATCCATCGCCTGACCCAGCAGACGCACGCGTTCGTGCGCCCGGCGCGCCTTGCGATAGGCCTGGCGCGGGGCGGCGCGGCGGTCGCGCGCGGCGGAAGACGGGGACGTCGACGACATGCGACGGGTCTAGCCGACAGCCCCTCAAGACGCGGTAAGGGAACAGGCTTAATCGACGTTCAGACGGCCAAAGGCGCCGCTTGCGGAAGAAATCGGCGTCCAGACGAAAATCCCTGTTGACCCCGCCCGGACCCTCCCTTAGAGGTCCGCGCCTTCCCGATGGAAACGCCGCAAGGCGGGGCCGACGGGGCCCAGATGGCGGAATTGGTAGACGCGCTGGCTTCAGGTGCCAGTGGCTTAACGGCCGTGGAGGTTCGAGTCCTCTTCTGGGCACCATCTTTCAGACGGCGCCGCATCGAACGATGCGGCGCCGTTGTTGTTTCGGCCTATCGAAACCCGCACGTCGCTCGACTGCTTGAGGCCGTTTCGCGCAGCGCCCTGGCCGTGTAAGAACCCCGCATGACTGTCTATCTGCATGAGGGCGACCTGCCCGACGATCTGGATCTGGGGCCCGAGGTCGCCGTCGATTCCGAGACCATGGGCCTGCGCTTCCGGCGCGATCCGCTGTGCGTGGTGCAGTTGTCGTCCGGCGACGGGAACGCCCATGTCGTGCGGATGCGCCGCCCCGGCTATGACTGTCCCAATCTGAAGCGGCTGCTGGCCGACCCCAAGGTGCTGAAGATCTTCCACTTCGGGCGTTTCGACATCGCCATGTTCCAGCTTCATCTGGGCGTCGAGACGCGGCCTGTCTATTGCACCAAGATCGCCTCCAGGCTGGCGCGCACCTATACCGACCGGCACGGCCTGAAGGACGTGGTGCGCGAGACCGTGGGGGTGGACCTGTCCAAGGCCCAGCAGTCGTCCGACTGGGGCGCGGCGGAACTGAGCCAGGCGCAGCTGGATTACGCGGCGTCGGACGTCCTTTATCTGCATGCGGCCAAGGCGCGGCTGGACCAGATGCTGGCGCGGGAAGGCCGCGCCGAACTGGCGGCCAAATGCTTCGACTTCCTGCCGACCCGGTCGGCCCTCGATCTCGCCGGTTGGGACGAGGTCGACATTTTCGCCCACAGCTGAGGCGCGCTTGACCGAACCCGGCGAACAGTCCCGCATCGAGGCCGACGAGGCCCGCGTCGCCCTGGCCGGCGAACGCTGGCGCGCGCGCTCGCGCCGGGTGAAGCTGTACCGCCGCGTGCTGCCCATCGTCATCCTGGTGCTGGCGGGCGGCGCCCTGACCTGGACGGTGTTCCGCACCGTCATGTCGGGGGTGGAGCGCAAGGCCAGCCAGAGCCAGGAGGTGCGGCTGGACAAGCCCCTGTTCCATGGCCAGGACGCGCAGGGCCGCGCCTTCACCGTCGGGGCGCAGGGGGCGATCCGCGATCCCAGGACCGGCCAGTTCCGCCTGATGGGGCCGGCGCTGAGGCTGAACCTGGGCGGGCGCAAGGTGACGGAACTGACCGCCGACGGCGGGACCTACAACGAGCAGGCGCGCACCGTGACCATCGGTCCGAACGTGAAGATTTCGGACGGCGGCAGCGGCTTCGTCCTCACCACGCCCGAGGCGGTGGTCGACACCAACACCGGAATCGTCACCGGTTCAAAGGGCGTTCAGGGTGTCGGCCCTATTGGAACCATCAACGCTTCGTCCTATGCGATCTATGATCAGGGACGGCGGGTGGTTTTCAACGGCTCCGGCGACACCAAGATAAGCGGGACCATCAATCCCTCGGGATCAGGCGAATGACGGCGATGACATCGAAAATCCTGGCGGGGGTCGCGGCCCTGACGGTCCTGGCCCTGCCGGCGGTGGGCGACGCCCAAAGCACGAGCCGCAGCATGGCTTCGAACCAGCCGATCGCCTTCGGCGCCGACAGCGGCGAACAGACCGCCGAGCGCATCACCCTGCGCGGTCGCGCCGAGGTGACGCAGGGTCAGAACCGCATCCGCGCCGACGCCATCACCCTGTACCGCAAGGCTTCGGGCGATCCGGACCGGGTGGAGGCGACGGGCAAGGTCTATTTCGTGACCCCGACCCAGTCGATGCGCGGCGACCGCGCCGTCTACGCCATCGGGACCGGAGAGGTGGTGGTCACGGGCGACGTCGTCCTGACCCAGGGGCAGAACGTGCTGACCGGCGGGCGACTGACCTACAATGTGAACACCGACGCCGCGACCATGGCCGGGGCGCCGCGCGGGGCGGCCGGCAACCGGATCCAGGGCGTCTTCTACCCCAGCAGCAACTGAGTTCCCGACTTGGCGCGCAAGGAGCTTTCCGCACTGAACAGGGACGAACCGGCGACCCCGCCGGTCGAGGTCCCGACGCGCGCCGAAAAGGGCCTGCGGGTGCGCAACATCGCCCGCGCCTTCGGACCGCGCCAGGTGGTGCGCGACGTCTCCCTGACCGTCCAGCGCGGCGAGGTGGCCGGTCTGCTGGGGCCGAACGGCGCCGGCAAGACCACCTGTTTCTACATGATCACCGGCCTGATCCCGCCGGATTCGGGCAGCATCTGGCTGGACGGCGAGGACATCACCGCCCAGCCCATGTATCAGCGCGCCCGCATGGGCCTGGGCTATCTGGCGCAGGAAGCCTCCATCTTCCGCGGCATGACGGTGGAGCAGAACGTCAAGGCGGTGGTCGAGCTGAACTATCCGCCCAGCCAGATCGCGGCCGAGACCAACCGCCTGCTGGACGAACTGAACATCGAGCATCTGCGCCAGGCGCGGGCCACGGCCCTGTCGGGCGGCGAGCGGCGGCGGGTGGAGATCGCGCGCGCCCTGGCCGGGCGGCCGTCCTTCATCCTGCTGGACGAGCCGTTCGCCGGCATCGACCCCTTGGCCATCGCCGACATCCGCTCGGTGATCCGCTATCTGGCCGCGCAAGGGATCGGGGTGCTGATCACCGACCACAATGTGCGCGAGACGCTGGACATCACTGATCGGGTCTCGATCATCTCCAGCGGGTCCGTGCTGTTCGAGGGCACGGCCGAGGAGGCGGTGCACGATCCCGATGTCCGCCGGGTCTATCTGGGCGAAAACTACGTCTGATCCGCGTATGGGCGGTCCTGCAGCGACCGCGCGCCCTGTTTGTCGGACGTTAACCCCTCTGGCGACATTGTGCTCCAGCAAGTTCCGGGCCAGTTGGGCGCCGGGCGGGGTTCAGGGACGTGATCGGGCAGAGGTTAGAGGTCAGACAGGGGCAGGGGCTGGTCATCACGCCCCAGCTGCAGCAGGCGATCAAGCTGCTGCAACTGTCGAATCTCGAACTGGAGGACTTCGTCGAGGCCGAGCTGGAACGCAATCCCCTGCTGCAGCGCGACGAGCCGGAGGGCGACGGCGCCGAGGCGGTCGAGACGGCCTCGGCGGCCTCGGCGGACGCCGAGATGACCTTTGGCGACGGGGTGGGGGGCGAAGCCGCCTCGGCCCTGGACGCCGGATCGGACGATGTCTACGGCGACGCCGCGCCGGGCGAACGCACCAGCGACCGCATGACCGACGAGGCCCAGCCGGGGCTGTCCGACTGGTCCAGCGCGGGCAAGGGCGGTCAGGTGTTCGAGGGCGAGGGCGACCGGCCCGACACCCATGAACCGACCCTGTGGGAACATCTGCAGGCCCAGGCCTCGTCGGCCGGCTTTTCGGCGGCGGATCACGGCATCGCCCTGACCCTGATCGACGCGACGGACGAGGGCGGCTATCTGCGCGGCGAACTGACCGAGTTCGCGGATCGGCTGGGCGTGCCGCTGGAACGGATCGAGGCGGTGCTGGCGGTCTGCCACGGCTTCGAACCGACCGGGATCATGGCGCGTTCCGTGCCCGAATGCCTGAAGCTGCAACTGATGGAGCGCAACCGGTTCGATCCGGCCATGGGGGCGCTGCTGGACAATCTGGACCTTTTGGCGCGGCGCGACTTGGCGGGGCTGAGAAAGGTTTGCGGCGTCGACGCCGAGGACCTGTCCGAGATGATCGCCGAACTGAAGGGTCTGACGCCGCGTCCGGGCGCGGGCTTCGGCGGGGAACCGGCCCAGACGGTGGTGCCCGACGTCCATGTGCGGCCCGATCCGGCCGGCGGCTGGCGGGTGGAGCTGAACGCCGACACCCTGCCGCGTCTGCTGGTGGACAAGCGCTATCACGGCCTGGTCCAGGCCGGGGCGCGGTCGGACGTGGAAAAGACCTTCGTTGCGGACTGCGCGGCCCAGGCCAACTGGCTGGTCAAGTCGCTGGATCAGCGGGCCAAGACCATATTGAAGGTGTCGTCCGAGATCGTGCGCCAGCAGGACGCCTTCTTCGCCTTCGGGGTGGAGTTCCTGCGGCCGCTGAATCTGAAGACGGTGGCGGACGCCATCGGCATGCACGAATCGACCGTCAGCCGCGTCACCTCGAACAAATATGTCGCCACGCCGCGCGGGGTGTTCGAGCTGAAATTCTTCTTCACCGCCGCCATCCAGTCGGTGGACGGGGCGGCGTCCCATTCGGCCGAAGCCGTCCGTCACCGGATCAAGACCATGATCGACGGCGAGGGGCTGGGGGGCGACGTTTTGTCCGACGACCGGATCGTCGAAATCCTGAAGGAATCCGGCATCGACATCGCCCGCCGGACGGTCGCCAAATACCGGGAAGCCTTGAGGATTCCGTCCTCGGTCGAACGTCGCCGGATGCTGCGCGTCGCCTGACAAGCGTGACCACAAAACCGTGATCCGATTGACACCAAAGCGGGACCGGCGCGTTCTATCGGCATGCAAGTCCAAGTCAGCGGCAAGCAAGTGGATGTCGGCGAAGCGTTAGGCTCGCGCATCTCCCAGGAACTCGAAGACGGGGTCGGAAAATACTTCGCCCGCGGCGGTGACGACGCCGAGGTCGTGGTGTCCAAGGACGGCCATGGCTTCAAGGTGGACTGTTGGGTCCGCCTGGCGTCGGGCCAGACCCTGGTCACGACCGGATTCGGCGGCGACGCCCATTCGGCCTTCACCGAGGCGCTGGATCGGCTGGAAACGCGGGTGCGTCGCTACAAGCGCCGCCTGAAGGATCACCATATCGGGCCCAAGGGCCTGTCGCCCGAGAAGACCGAGAACGCCGCCCGCGAAGTCGCCCGCAGCATCGTGCTGCGGGACCCCGACAGCGTGGATGACGACGCCTTCGGCGCGGCCGGCGAAGACGACGGCCCGCCGCCGGTGGGCATGGTCATCGCCGAGACCGAACACGAAATCCGCACCATCACGGTCGGACGGGCGGTTCTGGAGCTGGACATGACGGGCTATCCGGTCGTGCTGTTCCGCAATGCGGCGCACGGCGGCCTTTCGGTCGTCTATCGCCGGCCCGACGGCAATGTGGGCTGGATCGATCCGGAACGGACCAAGGCTTCCAACGGCCACGCCAACGGCGCGGCGCACTGAGATCGACCCACCGGCGCGCCCATCGCGGCGCGCCGGGCTTTCCTCGGCCCTTGCGGCTCAGTTTGACTTCGGCGCGGGACGCTCTAAAGGGGCGCTCGCGCGAGGTTGCGTGTGTGAGGTTGTCCCATGGACATCAGTGATCTGCTCGCCGCCAACGGCGTGGTCCTGCGCGGAGGCGCGTCCTCCAAGCGCCAGGCTCTGCACGCCGTGGCCGAGGCGGCCTCTCACGTCCTGAACATCGACGACGCCCGCATTTTCGAAGCCCTGATGGAGCGCGAGGCCCTGGGCTCGACCGGCCTGGGCTCGGGCGTGGCCGTGCCGCATGCGCGTCTGCGCGACATCGAGCGGGTGACGGGCGTCTTCGTGCGGCTGGATACGCCGGTGGCGTTCGACGCCGTCGACGACCGGCCGGTCGATCTGTTGTTCGCCCTGTTCGCCCCGCCCAAGGACGGGGCCGAGCATCTGCGCGCCCTGGCGGCGGTGTCGCGCGCCCTGCGCTCTTCGGAACTGCGCGAGCAACTGCGTCAGGCCCGCACGACCGACGCCGTCCGCGCCCTGTTCGTCAAGGATCAGCCGGCCACCACCGCCGCCTGAGGGCGTCGCCCTCTAGTGGACCGACACGGGCTCCAGCTCATGAGCCACGGCGGCGGCGAAGGCGGTGTCGCGGTCCAGCATGACGGCCAAACGCTCTCCATCAGCGCCATGCACGGCGTAGAGGGATTGGTCGGGATCCAGATCGACGGCGCCGTCCTTGAACTGAACCTGTTGGTTGAACAGGTCCGAGGCCTTCACCTCGCGCACATACACCAGATCGGGGGCGCCCAGACCGGCGAAATCTTCCTTGGTCATCATCATCGGCGTCATAAGACCGCCTCCTTCATTTTGACAACGCCCGGATCGCCGGGCGGTTCGACGGCCGCGTCTCAGCCGGCCGTGATGGGTATGCGCCGCACGGTCCGCTCGGCTTCCGGCCGAATCAGATCGATGTGCAGCAGGCCGTGTTCCAGCCGCGCGCCCTGGACTTCCAGACCGTCGGCCAGGACGAAGCTGCGGACGAAGCCACGCCCCGCGATGCCGCGATGCAGAAAGGCCTGTTCGGTCCTGGCCGCCTCGTCGCGCTTGCCGGCGATGGTCAGTTGGCGGTCTTCCAGGGTGATGGTCAGCTCCTCGGGCGAAAAGCCCGCGACGGCCAGGCTGATCCGCACGCCGGTGCGGCCGATCTGTTCGACATTGTAGGGCGGATAGCTCTCGGCCGCGGCCTTGGCGGCGCGGTCGATCAGGGCGCGGGTGTGGTCGAAGCCCAAAAGGAAGGGGCTGTCGAACAGGAGGGTGCGAGGCGTCGTCATCTGGGGTCCTTGCAAGAAAGCGACCGGCGGCCGGTCCCCCGCAATCGGCAAGACCGTCCATCACAGATGAAGATGGGGGCTGGCCGGGGCGGGATCAACTCTTGGGCGCCCGTCGTCCCCAATCCCGTCGTCCCCAATCCCGTCATCTCCAGTCCCGTCATCCTCGGGCTCGACCCGAGGATCAGGCGCGCAGTCGCTCATACCGAGAAGCGGCGCAAGGCTGGGCCTCGCTTCCAGCGCAAGGCGGTCGATGGTCCGGTCCTCGGGTCGAGCCCGAGGATGACGGACGGGGCTAAGGCGCCCCTAGTGGATGGCTTCGCCGTGCTGGGTGTAGTCCAGCCCCTCGACCTCCTGATCCTTGCTGACGCGCAGGCCGGTGGTGAACTTGCAGATCATCAGGACGACGAAGGTGCCGACCGCGCTCCAGGCGATGGCGCCCAGGAGGCCCACGGCCTGTTTCCAGACGGCGGCGCCCTCGGCCAGGGCGTTGACGCTGGTGGTGGCGAACAGGCCGGTCAAAAGGGCGCCGACGACGCCGCCGACCCCATGCACGCCGAAGGCGTCCAGACTGTCGTCGTATTTCAGCGCATGCTTCAGCCATACCGCGCCCGCGTAGCAGGCCGGGCCGGCGATCAGGCCGATGAAGAAGGCGCCTTTGGGATCGACGAAGCCGGCGGCGGGGGTGATGGCGACCAGACCGCCGACGACGCCGGACAACAGGCCCAGCAGGGTGGGACGCTTACGGTCGAACCATTCGATCGTCATCCAGCCCAGGGCGGCGGCCCCGGCGGCGAGAATGGTGTTGAAGGCGGCGACGGCGGCCAGGGCGTCGGCGGCCCCGGCCGATCCGGCGTTGAAGCCCAGCCAGCCGACCAAGAGCAGGCCGGTGCCGATGGCGCTATAGGCCAGGTTGGCGGGGGCCATGTTGTCGCGTCCGAAGCCGTGACGCGGCCCCAGCACCAGGGCGCAGACCAGGCCGGCGATCCCGGCGTTGACGTGGACGACCGCGCCGCCCGCGAAGTCGAGCACGCCCAGCCCGCCAAGATAGCCGCCGCCCCAGACCTGATGACAGATCGGCGCATAGACGATCAGGTGCCACAGACCAAAGAACAGCAGGCTGGCCGAGAACTTCATCCGCTCGGCGAAGGCGCCGGCGATCAGGGCCGGGGTGATGATGGCGAAGGTCATCTGGAAGGCGACGAACAGCAGTTCGGGCAGACCGGGCAGCAGGGCGTTGGCCGTCTGCATCGTCACCCCGTTCAGGAAGGCCGCCTGCACCCCGCCGATGACGCCGTCGACGACGCCCGGCCCCCGACCGAACGACAGGCTGTAGCCGACCAGGAACCACAGCACCGAGACGATGGCGAAGGCGGCCGCCGACTGGGCGATGACGCTGATGATGTTCTTCTTCCTGACCATGCCGCCGTAGAACAGCGCCAGGCCCGGCAGGGTCATCAGGAGGACCAGGGCCGTGGAGGTCAGAATCCAGGCCGTCGCCGCCCCGTCCAGCACCAGCGGCGCCTGATGGGGCAGAAGGGCGGGCGCGGCCCAGGCTGGCGAGGACAGGGCTGGAGACGCCGCGAACGCCGCCCCCGCGGCGAGAGAGGCGGCGAGGGCGGCGGGTCGGGTCATGCGGCGGTCTCGGGCAGGAGAGAGGAAAACCAGGTCAGGCGGAGGTCTTGAGCCGTTCCGACCGGGCGACGATCTCGGTCAGGGGGGCGATGCGGACGAAGCGTTGCAGGCTGGCGTCCCAATCGCTCAGCAGACGCCGCGCCAGGGGCGAGGCGGTCGCCGCCAGATGGGCCTCGATCAGGCCCTTCAGACGTTCGGCCGCCGCATCGTCCAGATCGGCGACGCCCGCCAGATCGCCGTTCAGCGCGCGTTCGGCGGCGCCCGGCTGGTCCAGCACGAACAACTCGCCGCCGCTCATGCCCGCCGCCAGGTTCCAGCCGACCGGACCCAGAACGACCACGCGGCCGCCGGTCATATATTCGCAGCCGTGCGCGCCCAGACCCTCGACCACGGCTTCCGCGCCCGAGTTCCTGACCGCGAATCGCTCGCCCGCCGCGCCGGCGACGAACAGGCGGCCGGAGGTCGCGCCGTACAGGGTGGTGTTGCCGCAGATCAGCTGGTCCTCGCGCCATTCCGGTGTGCGGACCGAGATTTCGGCGCCCGACAGACCCTTGCCGACATAGTCGTTGGCCTCGCCCGTCAGGTGCAGTTCCAGACCCTTGGCCGCGAAGGCGCCGAAGCTCTGGCCCGCGATGCCTTCCAGACGCAGCTTCAGCCGCCCGGCAGGCCCCTGCGCGCCGAAGCGCCGCACGATGGCGGACGACAGGGCGGCGCCGACCGTGCGCTGGGTGTTGTTCAGCGGATAGGACAGTTCCAGCGTCTGGCCGCGATCCAGGAAGCGGACGGCGTCCTTCAGCACCCGCGCGTCCAGGCTTTCGGCGATGGGCTTGCGGGCCGTCTTGTCGGCCCATTTGCCGGCCGCGCCCTCGTCCACCTGAACCAGCAGGGGGTTCAGGTCCAGATCGTCCAGATGCGAGCCGCCGCGACGCACCTGACGCAGCAGGTCGGTGCGGCCGATGATCTCGTCCATCGTCCGGGCGCCGATCGAGGCCAGAATTTCGCGCGTCTCCTCGGCGATGAAGGTGAACAGATTGACCACCTTGTCCGGGGTGCCGGTGAACTTCTCGCGCAGCCGCTCGTCCTGGGAGCAGACGCCGACGGGGCAGGTGTTGGAATGGCACTGGCGCACCATCAGACAGCCCATTGCGATCAGGGCGGCGGTGCCGACGCCGTATTCCTCGGCCCCCAGCATGGCGGCGATGACCACGTCGCGGCCGGTGCGGACCCCGCCGTCGGTCCTCAGCGTCACTGAGCCGCGCAGATTGTTCAGCGTCAGCACCTGATGGGCCTCGGCCAAACCGATCTCCCACGGCAGGCCGGCGTGCTTGATCGAGGTCTGAGGCGAGGCGCCTGTGCCGCCGTTGTGGCCGGCGATCAGGATGGCGTCGGCGTTGGCCTTGGCCACCCCGGAGGCGATGGCGCCGATGCCCGAGGCGGACACCAGCTTCACCGTCACCCGCGCATCGGGGTTGATGGCCTTCAGGTCGTAGATGAGCTGGGCCAGGTCCTCGATCGAATAGATGTCGTGGTGCGGCGGCGGGCTGATCAGGGTCGTGCCGGGCACGGCGTGGCGCATCCGGGCGATGAATTCCGTGACCTTGAAGCCGGGCAGCTGGCCGCCCTCGCCGGGCTTGGCGCCCTGGGCCACCTTGATCTCGATCTCGCGGCACTGGTTCAGATATTCGGCAGTGACGCCGAACCGGCCCGAGGCCACTTGCTTGACCGCCGAGTTGGCGTCGTCGCCGTTCGGGCGCGGGTGATACCGTTCCGGATCCTCGCCGCCCTCGCCCGAGACCGAGCGGGCGCCGATGCGGTTCATGGCGATGTTCAGCGTCTCGTGCGCCTCTGGCCCCAGGGCGCCCAGCGACATGGCCTGGGTCAGGAAGCGGCGGCGGATGTCCGACACGCTCTCGACCTGGTCCAGAGGAATGGGCGTGCCTTCGCGGAAGTCCAGCAGGTCGCGCAGGGACAGGTCGGCCTGGGCGCGGACGACCTCGGAGAACTGCTTGAAGCGGCGATAGTCGCCGCGGTTGCAGGCGTCCTGCAGCAGGTGGATGGTCTTGGCCTCATGGGCGTGGGCCTCGCCGCCCGCGCGAATCTTGAAGAAGCCGCCGATGGCGGGCGAGGGCACGGCCTCGCCCCAGGCCACCTTGTGCCGCTTCATCGCCGCCTGCTCCAGACCGGCCAGGCCGATGCCGGAGATGCGTGACGGGGCGCCGGGGAAGAACTCGGCCGTCAGGGCCCGCGACAGGCCCAGCACCTCGAACTCGCAGCCGCCGCGATAGGCGGAGATGACGCTGATCCCCTTCTTGGCCAAGGTCTTCAGCAGGCCCGCCTCGATACCGGCCTTGTAGTTCAGACAGGCGTCGCGCAGCGTCAGGCCGGGATACAGGCCCCGGTCCAGACGCTCCTGGAACAGGTCCTGGGCCAGCCAGGCGTTGACGGTGGTGGCGCCCACCCCGACCAGGACGGCGAACCCGTGCGGGTCCAGCGTCTCGGCGGTGCGGACCACGATCGAGCAGTAGGAGCGCAGACCGGCCTTGGTCAGGCGGCCGTGGACCCCGGCCGTGGCCAGGATCATCGGCGCGGCCAGACGATCCGCCGATCCGTGCTGGTCGGTCAGGACGATCAGGGCGGCGCCGTCGCGGGCGGCGGCCTCGGCCTCGTCCATGATGCGGTCCAGGGCGGCGCGCAGACCGGCGCCGGGGCGGGCGTCGTCGGTCGGCAGGGCGTAGCTGCAGTCGATGACCACGGTCGAACCGGCGCCGACCGTCTCGATCATCCGCTCGTACATGCCGTTGGTCAGGACCGGGCTGTCCAGCACGAAGACGTCGGTCTGGGCCTCTTCCTCGGCCAGGATATTGCCCAGGTTCTTGAACCGGGTCTTCAGACTCATGGCGCCCGCTTCACGCAGCGGGTCGATGGGCGGGTTCGTCACCTGCGAGAAGTTCTGGCGGAAATAATGGCTCAGCGGACGCGGCAGGGCCGACAGGACGGCGGGCGGGGCGTCGTCGCCCATGGAGCCGACCGCCTCCTTGCCGTCGCGCACCAGGGCGTCCAGCAGCAGGTCCAGATCCTCGCGGCTGTAGCCGGCGGCGATCTGACGGCGGGTCAGGGCCTCGCCCGAGGCCGAGCGCGGTTCCGGCCCTGGGCCGATGATCGGCTCCAGATCGACCATATTGTCCAGCCACGCCTCATAGGGGTGGGCGGCGGACAGGGCGTCGATGGCCTCATGCTCGTCATAGACGCGGCCATGCTTCAGATCGACGGCGATCAGCTTGCCGGGGCCGATGTGCAGGCGGCGCTTCACCCGGCTTTCGGGAATCGGCACCAGACCGGCCTCGGACCCCGCCATCAGCAGGCCGTCGACGGTCTCGACGGCGCGCAGGGGACGCAGGCCGTTGCGGTCCTTGCCCGCCACGATCCAGCGGCCGTCGGCGGCGCAGATGGCGGCCGGGCCGTCCCACGGCTCCATCACCGCATTGCAATAGGCGTAGAAGGCCCGGTGTTCGGCGGGCATGACCACATCGTCCTTGGCCCAGGCTTCGGGGATCAGCAGGGCCTTGGCCATCGGTGCGGGGCGACCGGCATGGACCAGCACCTCCATGACGTTGTCGAGCGCGGCAGAGTCCGATCCGCCCGGCTGGACCACCGGCTTGACCTCGCGGTCGCGGTCGCCGAAGGCGCCGGCCGCCATGCGGATCTCGTGCGACTTCATCCAATTCAGATTGCCCTTCAGCGTATTGATCTCGCCGTTGTGGGCCAACATGCGGAAGGGCTGGGCCAGCTTCCATTCGGGGAAGGTGTTGGTCGAATAGCGCTGGTGGAAGACGGCGTAGGCCGAGACGAAACGCGGGTCTTCCAGATCGGGATACAGGTCGCCCAGCAGTTCGGCGCGCACCATGCCCTTGTAGGCGATGGAGCGGGCGGACAGGGTGCAGATATAGACGCCCGCCAGGTTCTCGGTCTTGACCGTCTTCTCGATGCGGCGGCGGCACAGATACAGTTCCCGCTCCAGCGCCTCGCCGTCCAGCGGCCGGCCTGCGTCGTCCAGCGGCGGGGCCAGCATGATCTGTTCGATCTCGGGCCGGGTCGCGCCGGCCTTGGTTCCCACGACCGACAGGTCGATGGGCGTCTGGCGCCAGCCATAGATCCAGAATCCGCCGCGCAGGGCCTCGGTCTCGACGATGGCGCGGGCGCGGTCCTGGGCGCCCAGGTCGGTGCGCGGCAGGAAGACCTGGCCGACGCAGATCGGCCCAGGACGCAGGGACTGGCCGATGGAGGCCACCTGTTCGGCGAAGAAGCCTTGCGGCAGTTCGGCCATGATGCCCGCGCCGTCGCCTGACAGGCCGTCGGGATCGACCGCGCCCCGGTGGGCCACGGCCTTCAGGCTGCGGATCGCATAGTCGACCACGTCGCGGCGCGGCGTGCCGTCGATGGAGCAGACCAGGCCCACGCCGCAGGCGTCGCGTTCCGAGCTGCGGTCATAGGCGTTTGCGGCTTCCAGCCGGTCGCGGGTTTCGTTGTAGGTGTCTAACCAGGTCATGCCGCGACCTCCTCGGTGCGGGTCTTGAAGTAGCGGTCGATCTCGGCGGCGGCGTCCTGGCCTTCGCGGACGGCCCAGACGACCAGGGAGGCGCCGCGCACCGCATCGCCGGCGGCGAAGACGCCGGGCAGGCTGGTGGCGAAGCTGACCGAGCCCACCTTGATCGTGCCGTCATCACGCAGGCGCAAGTTCGGCTCATGCGCCGCGAACGGCTCGGGCGAGAAGCCCAGCGCCTCGATGACGATGTCGGCCGGCACGTCGAAGTCGGCGCCGGGGACGGGCACGATGTCGCGACGCTGACCCGGAGCGGCCTCGGTCAACTGCATCCGCGCGGCGCGGACGCCCGTGACCTTGTCACCCTGCGACAGCAGGGCCTTGGGCGCGCCCAGCCATTCGAAGACGACGCCTTCCTCTTCCGCATTGATCACTTCACGGGCCGAGCCGGGCATGTTCTCGCGGTCGCGGCGATAGAGGCAGGTGACGCTGGCCGCGCCCTGACGGATGGCGGTGCGGACGCAGTCCATGGCGGTGTCGCCGCCGCCGATCACGACCACCCGCTTGCCGCGCGCCTCGTGCCAGCCGTCCTGTTCGGCGTCGCCCAGGTCGCGGCGGTTCTGATGCGTCAGATAGGACAGGGCCTCGACCGTCGAATCCGGCCCGCGACCGGGCGCCGACAGGATGCGCGGCTGATAGACGCCCATGGCCAGAAGCACGACGTCATGGCGATCGCGCAACTCGGTCAGGGTGACGTCCTTGCCGACCTCGCAGCCCAGCACGAAGCGGACGCCGCCCTCGGCCAGACGATCCACGCGGCGCTGGACCACGTGCTTCTCCAGCTTGAAGCCGGGGATGCCGTAGATCAGCAGGCCGCCCGCGCGGTCGTGCCGGTCATAGACCGTGACCTGATAGCCTTCGGAACGCAGCCGGTCGGCGGCGGCCAGGCCGGCCGGACCCGCGCCGACGATCCCCACGGTCTCGCCGCGTTCGGCGGCGGGGCGGATGGGTTCGACCCAGCCCTTCTCCCACGCCTGATCGCCCAGCCAGGCCTCGACCGAGCCGATGGTCACGGCGTCCCAGCCGGACTGGTTCAGGGTGCAGCCGCCCTCGCACAGCCGGTCCTGCGGGCAGATGCGGCCGCAGATTTCGGGCATGGTCGAGGTCTGGGACGACACGCGCCAGGCTTCGCGCGCCTCGTTCTCGGCCGACAGACGAAGCCAGTCGGGAATGTTGTTCTGAAGCGGGCAGGCGTTCTGGCAGAACGGCACGCCGCAGTCGGTGCAGCGCGACGCCTGTTTCTCGGCCGTCTCGGTCGAGGGCGGCATCGTGATCTCTCCGAACCCGCGCGCGCGCAGCTCGGCCGAGGCCTTGGACAGGCGGCGGGGTTCGACGACGAATGTCCCGCCTTGCTTCAGGGTCTTATGCATGTCTCGCATATGCCGCAAAGCCAGGCGTAAAGGCAAATATTATCGTATTATCGGGAGTTTGCCGGAAAAAATAGCAATAAACATCCTTTCATTTTCTAAAAATCGGAGGATCGTGCCGAAATCGCGTTGTGCGGGGCAACAGGATTTTGGTTCCGTGGTGCGACATTAGGAACCAGCCCCATATTGGTGCGTTGGCAGGTTCTAACCTAGACAGGAGCTCGACCATGCCGCGTTGGACCACCCCCGCCAGCCTGGGCGGCTGGCTGACCCTGCTTCTGGGGATCGTGCTGGCGGTCATCGGCGTGGTGCTGACCGTCGGCGGGGCTCAGCTCATGATGCTGGGCGGCTCCTGGTACTATCTGCTCGCGGGCCTGGGGCTGATCGTCTCGGGCCTTTTGCTTGTCTATCGGGATGTGCGCGGGGCCTGGCTTTACGGCGCGATCTTTCTTCTGACCCTGGTCTGGGCGTTGTGGGAGCGGGGTCTGAACGGTTGGGCGCTGATCCCGCGCCTGGTCGGGCCGCTGGTCCTGATGTTCCTGGTCCTGGCGACCTTGCCGGTGCTGAAACCCGGCAAGGGCAAGCGTGCAGGGCTGGCGGCGATCGGCGTGGCCCTCGCCACGGTGGTGTTCGGTTTCGCGGTCGGCCAGGTCAACCGGCCCGGCGTCGACAGCCCCGTGCCGGGGCCGCGCGGTCCGTTCGGCGATCCGGCCCTGACCAAGGCGGGGATGGACTGGCCGGCCTATGGCGGCTCGGACGCCGCCCAACGCTATTCGCCGCTGACCCAGATCAACAAGGACAATGTGGGGCAGCTGCAGCGTGCCTGGACCTTCCGCACCGGCGATCTGCCGGGCGAACGCTGGGGCGCCGAGACGACGCCGCTGAAGATCGGGAACACCGTCTATCTCTGCTCGGCGCGCAACAAGATGTTCGCCCTGGACGCCGCCACCGGTCAGCAGAAGTGGGCCTATGATCCCAAGGTGCCGGACGACCAGATCCCCTATACGGCCGCCTGCCGGGGCGTGACCTATTACGCCGTGCCGAACGTCGATCAGGCCCAGCCCTGCGCCACCCGTGTGATCGAAGGCACGCTGGACGGCCGCATCATCGCCGTGGACGCCAGGACCGGCGCGCCCTGCCCGGCCTTCGGAACCAATGGCGCGGTCAGCATCAAGGAAGGGATGGGCAATCCCTACCCCGGCATGGTGTCGATCACCTCGGCGCCGGTCATCGTGCGCGGCGTCATCGTCACCGGACATCAGGTGCTGGACGGGCAGAAGCGCTGGAACGCGTCCGGCGTGATCCAGGGTTATGACGCCGTGACAGGCAAGCTGCGCTTCGCTTGGGACATGATGCGGCCCGACATCACGACCGCCCCGCCGGCGGGTCAGACCTATACCCCCGGCACGCCGAACATGTGGACGACGGCGACGGGCGACGAGGCCCTGGGCCTGGTCTATCTGCCGATGGGCAACTCGGCCGCGGACTATTATTCCAGCCTGCGCCGTCCAGCCGAGGATCAGTATTCCAGCGCCCTGGTCGCGCTGGACGTCACGACCGGCAAGCCGCGCTGGAGCTATCAGACGGTGCGCCGCGACGTTTGGGACTATGATCTGGGCTCGCAGGTCACGCTGGTGGACCTGCCGACCGGCGGCGGCGTGACCCCGGCGGTCATCCTGCCGTCCAAGCGGGGCGAGATCTTCGTGCTGGATCGCCGCACGGGCCAGCCGCTGCACGGCGTCGAGGACCGGATGGCGCCCGGCGGCGGGGTCGAACCGGCCCAGCGCGCGCGGACCCAGCCCTATTCCCTGTTCAACAGCCTGGCCAAGCCGGTCCTGACCGAGCGGGACATGTGGGGCATGTCGCCCATCGACCAGATGATCTGCCGCATCCAGTTCAAGAAGGCGTCCTACGAGGGCGAGTTCACCGCCCCCACGGTCGACCGTCGCTGGATCCAATACCCTGGCTACAACGGCGGCTCGGATTGGGGCAGCGTCGCCCTGGACCCCCGCCGTGGCGTGATCGTCGCCAACTATAACGACATGCCCAACTACAATCGCCTGGTGCCCCGCGCCGTGGCCGACAAGCTGGGCTGGTTCTCGCGCGACGACCCCCGCTACATCCAGCGCGAGAAGGAACTGGCCAACCGGGGCGGCAATCTGTCCAAGGCCGAGGGCGCGGGCGATCCGCAGGAGGGCGTGCCCTACGCCATCGACGTCAACGCCGGCTGGCGCCTGCCGTTTACGGGTCTGCTGTGCAAACAGCCTCCCTATGGCGGCATCCGCGCCATCGACGTGGTCAGCGGCCGGACCCTGTGGGACCGCCCGTTCGGCACGGCGCGCAAGAACGGACCGTTCGGCATCCCCTCGATGTTGCCGCTGGAGATCGGCACGCCCAACAACGGCGGCTCGGTGGTCACGGCGGGCGGGCTGATCTTCATCGCCTCGGCGACCGACGACCTGATCCGCGCCATCGACATCGAGACCGGCAAGACGATCTGGTCCGACGTCCTGCCCGCCGGCGGCCAGGCCAATCCGATGATCTACGAGCAGGATGGCCGCCAGTATCTGGTGATCGTCGCCGCCGGCCATCACTTCATGCAGACGCCGGAGGGCGATTACGTCATCGCCTATGCCCTACCCAAGGGCAGGGCATAGGCCTTCTTGCCGGGCCTATCGCGCTTCGCGCTGCTTGAGGCCGAGATGAAATGAGAGACGAAGAGCCGGAGGCGGAAACGCTTCCGGCTTTTCGCTGTCAGGGCCGGGTCTGGCCCTGGCCGCGCACGACGTATTTGTAGGTGGTCAACTGTTCGGCGCCGACGGGGCCGCGCGCGTGGAGGCGGTTGGTGGAAATGCCGATTTCGCCGCCGAAGCCGAACTCGCCGCCGTCGGCGAACTGGGTCGAGGCGTTGATCAGGACGATGGCGCTGTCGATCCGGGCGGCGAACCGTTCGGCAGCCTCAGCGTCGGTGGCGACGATGGCCTCGGTGTGGCCCGAGCCGTAGCGGGCGATGTGGTCGACGGCGGCGTCCATGTCCGCGACGACGCGGACGGCCAGGATGGGGGCCAGATATTCGGTCAGCCAGTCGGCCTCGACCGCCGCGACCATGCCGGGGACCAGGGCTTGCGCCTCGGCGTCGCCGCGCAGTTCGCAGCCGGCGGCGATCAGGTCGGCGGCGACGGGGGGCAGCAGGCGCCGGGCCGCCGCCCGGTCCACCAGCAGGGTCTCGGTGGCGCCGCAGACCGAGACGCGCCGCATCTTGGCGTTCAGCACCAGGGCGCGGGCCGTCTCCAGATCGGCCGATTGGTGCAGATAGGTGTGGTTCAGCCCCTCCAGATGGCTGAGAACCGCCGTCCGCGCCTCGGTCTGGACGCGGGCGACCAGGCTCTTGCCGCCGCGCGGCACGATGACGTCGATGGCGCCGTCCAGCCCGGTCAGCATCAGGCCCACCGCCGCGCGATCCGGCGTGTCGACCAACTGCACCGCATCGGCGGGCAGACCGGCCTCGGCCAGGGCTTCGGCGATCACGGTCGCGATGGCCAGGGACGACTGCAGACAGTCCGAACCACAGCGCAGGATGGCCGCATTGCCCGAGCGGATGCACAGGGCGGCGGCGTCCGCGGTGACGTTGGGCCGGCTTTCATAGATCACGCCCAGCACGCCGATGGGGGTGCGGACGCGGGCGATGTCCAGGCCGTTGGCGGGGGTCCAGCGTTCGGTCTCGACCCCCAGCGGATCGGGCACGGCGGCGATGGTCGCGACGGCCTGGACCATGCCGGTGATGCGGGCGGGGCTCAGCGACAGCCGGTCGATCAGGGCCTCGCTCATGCCGCCCGCGCGGGCGGCCGCCACGTCGCGGGCGTTGGCGGCCAGGATGTCGGTTTCGGCCGCCGCGAGCCCTTCGGACAGGGCGGTCAGGGCGCGGGTGCGGGCGGCGGCCGGGGCTTCGCGCAGGGCCGTGGCGGCGGCGCGGGCGCGGCGGCCCATCTCCAGCATGGAGGTCGAAAGGTCGGTCATCGGTCGTCCAGCACCATGTCGTCGCGGTGGATCAGAACAGAGGCGCCGCGATAGCCCAGCACGGCCTCGATCTCGTCGGAGCGGCGGCCCCGAATACGGGCGGCCTCGTCCGCCGCATAGGCGGCCAGGCCCACGCCGACGGCCCGGCCATCGGCGTCGATCAGGCGCACGCAGTCGCCCTTTTCGAAGGCGCCGGACAGAGCGGCGACCCCGGCGGACAGCAGGCTCTTTCCGGCGCGCAGGGCGGCGACGGCGCCGGGGTCCAGCGTCAGGGTTCCGGTCGGCGACAGACTGCCGGCGATCCACTGTTTGTAGGCGGCCATCGGCCCGTCGGGCGCGGCGATCAGGGTGGCGCGGGCGCCGTCGCGAATGGCGCTCAGCGGCGAAAGCGTCTGGCCCGAGGCGATCAGGGTGGCGCAACCGGCCGAGCGCGCGATCTGGGCCGCCGCCAGCTTGGTGGCCATGCCGCCGGTTCCCACACCCGCATCGGCGTTGGCGCCCCCGCCCATGGCCAGGATGTCGGGGGTCAGGCTCTCGATCAGCGGCAGGTGGGCGGCGTTCGCGTCGCGTCGCGGGTCGGCGGTGTAGAGGCCGTCCACATCCGACAGCAGGACCAGCAGGTCCGCCCGCGCCAGCTGGGCCGTGCGCGCCGCCAGGCGGTCGTTGTCGCCGTAACGGATTTCCTCGGTCGCCACCGTGTCGTTCTCGTTGACGATGGGCACGACCCCGTGGGCCAGAAGCGCCTGGACGGTGGCGCGGGCGTTCAGCCACCGCCTACGGCGTTCGGTGTCGTCGCGGGTCAGCAGCACCTGGCCGGCGATCAGGCCGTGCGGCTCCAGCGCGGCGGACCAGGCGGCCATCAGCAGCGACTGACCGACCGAGGCCGCCGCCTGCTTGTCCTCCAGCCGCGCGCCCAGGTCCGGCAGGCGGCCCCGGCCCAGGGCGATGGAGCCGGAAGAGACGACGATCACCTCGCGCGCCCTGGCCCTCAGCGCGGCGATATCGGCGGCCATGGCCGTCAGCCAGTCGCGCGTCGGCCGCCGCGTCTCGGCGTCGATCAGCAGGGACGAGCCGATCTTGACCACGATGCGGCGCGCGCCGTCCAGGGCGGAGGCGGCGTCTAGGGTCAGGGGCTGGGCGGCGGCGGACGACATGACGGTGTCTCTAACGCGCGCTTTACCGCTTGTCTCTTGCCGCGTCGCACCGCAATGCAGGCGGATGATGGAATCCCTTTTCCCTGCCTCCGGCGGTTTGGCCCCGATCATGGCCGGAACGCTGGGCAGTCTGGCGGCGGGCATGATGACGGCGGTGGGGGCGGTCCCGCTGCTGTTCTTCCGCAAGCCGGGGGTGCAGACCCAGAGCGCCCTGCTGGGCTTCGCCGCCGGGGTCATGCTGGCGGCGTCCTTCTTTTCGCTGATCATTCCCGGCGTGGAGGTGCTGGAGGCGGGCGGCGCGGGGCAGGCGGCGGCCGCCGGGGTCATGGCGACGGCGGTGCTGATCGGGGCGGCGGTGATCGGCCTGATGAACCGTTTCGCGCCGGTCGACATGCTGGCCATCGGGCCGGCGGGATCGCGCCACCTGTCGCGGCGCATCTGGCTGTTCATCATCGCCATCACCCTGCACAACTTTCCCGAGGGGGCGGCGGTGGGTGTCAGCTTCGGCGGCGGCGACATGCATCAGGGCCTGTCCACGGCCATCGGCATCGGCATCCAGAACATGCCGGAGGGCTTAGCCGTGTCGGCGGCGATGGCGACCCTGGGCTATGGACGCTGGCCGGCCTTTCTGGCGGCGCTGGCGTCCGGTCTGGTCGAGCCGGTGGGCGGCCTGATCGGGGCCAGCGTGGTGGATATGGTTCCCGGCGCCCTGCCGTGGGGCCTGGGTCTGGCGGCGGGAGCCATGATCTATGTCGTCACCGCCGAGATCATTCCCGAGACCCGCGAACAGTCCAAAGGCGAAGGGTCGATGATCGGCCTGATGATCGGCCTGGTCGGGATGATGTTTCTGGACATCGCTCTGGGATGAAGGCGCGTGGGAGGTGAAAACATAGCCGACCGACGTTCGACTGTTACATCATTTACATCGCCGCCAGGGGTTGAACCGGGCGGGTCCGGAAGGCTAGGCCAAGACTTCGCCTCGTCCAGAGACCCCCGGAGCGCCATGACAAAGACGCGACCCCTCAAGACCGCGGCTTCCCGTAGAAATTTCCTGTCTGGCCTGGGTCTTCTGACCCTGATGGGCGCCGGAGTCTTCCCCATGCCTGCTTCCGCTGAAATCGCTCGTACCGTTCAACGTCATCGCCAGCGGATCGAGGATCTGATCGCGGCCATGACCGTGGAGGAGAAGGCGGGGCAGCTGAACCTGCTGGCTGATCCCTTCCGCTGGATGCCGACAGCGGTGAACCCGCTGGACGGCACGGGCGACCCGGCGCGCGTCACCGCCCTGATCCGCGAGGGCAAGGTCGGGTCGCTGTTCAACGGCATCGGCGCCGAGGCGGGCCGTCGCATCCAGCGCGTCGCGATGGAGGAATCGCGGCTGAAGATTCCGCTGCTGTTCGCCGCCGACGTGATCCACGGCTTGTCGACCATCTTCCCGGTGCCCCTGGCCGAGGCGGCGGCGTTCGACACCGAACTGGCGTACCGGACCGCGCGGGCGGCGGCGATGGAGACGGCCGCCTCGGCCGTTCACCAGACCTATGCCCCCATGGTGGACGTGGCGCGCGACCAGCGCTGGGGCCGCAATGTCGAGGGCGCGGGCGAGGACGTTCTGCTGAACAATCTGCTGGCGGCAGCGCGGGTGCGCGGCTTCCAGGGCGAAAAGGGGCTGGACGACCGCGACGCCGTCCTGGCCACGGCCAAGCACATGGCCGGCTATTCCGCCGCGATGGGCGGGGTCGAATACAACACCACCGACATGAGCGAGCAGACGCTGCGCGGGGTCTTCCTGCCGCCGTTCAAGGCGGCGGTGGACGCGGGCTGTCTGTCGATCATGAGCGCCTTCAACGATGTGAACGGAGTGCCGGCGTCGGGCAGCCGACGCCTGCTGACCGACATCCTGCGCGGCGAATGGGGCTTCGAAGGGTTCGTGGTCTCCGACTACACCTCCGAGCAGGAACTGATCGCCCACGGCTTCGCCGAGGACGGCCGCGACGCCGCACGACTGGCGTTCAACGCCGGGGTGGACGTGTCGATGGTGTCGGGCCTTTACATGCAGCATCTGCCCGGCCTCGTGGCCTCGGGCGAGGTGTCGATGGCGCGGCTGGACGAGGCGGTGCGCCGCGTTCTGCACGTCAAGGCGGCCCTGGGCCTGTTCGACGACCCCTATCGCGGCACGGACCCGGTGCGCGAAAAGGCGCTGGTCGGGTCGAGCGACCATATCGCCCTGTCGCGGGAAGCCGGCCGCAAGTCGGTGGTCCTGCTGAAGAACCAGGGCGGTCTGCTGCCGCTGAAGAAGAGCCAGAAGATCGCCCTCATCGGCCCGTTCGCGGACGATGTGGACAATGTCTGGGGGCCGTGGACCATCTGGGGCGATCCCGCGCGCCGCATCTCGCTGGAGGCGGGTTTCCGCGCGGCGATGAGCGATCCGCGGAACCTGACGATCGCGCGCGGTTCGGGCGTCGAGACGCCGCTGAACGGCGGCATCGAGCAGGCCGTCGCCGCCGCCCGCGACGCCGAGGTCATCGTCCTGGCCATCGGCGAATCCACCAATATGTCGGGCGAGGCCCAGTCGCGCACCGAGATCGTCGTGCCGGCGCCGCAAATGGCCCTGGTCGACGCCATGGCGGCCCTGAACAAGCCGATGGTCGTCCTGCTGCGCAACGGGCGGGCCCTGGCGCTGGAGGGCAATGTGAAGAACGCCCAGGCCATCGTCGTGACCTGGTTCCTGGGCGAGCAGATGGGCAACGCCGTCGCGGACGTGATCTTCGGCGACCACGGCCCGTCGGGACGCCTGCCGATCAGCTTTCCGCACAAGTCGGGCCAGCAGCCCTATTCCTACGACCGCAAGACGACGGGCCGGCCCGCCAACCCCGATCTGGCCAGCGAGGAATACAAGGCCCGCTACCGCGAGACGACCAATACGGCGCTCTATCCGTTCGGCTTCGGCCTCGGCTACGGCGACGTGACCTATGGCCCCATCGAGATGGAGAGCGACGTCCTGCCCTGGACCGGGACGCTGGACCTGGCCGTGACCGTGACCAACGCCGGTCCGCACCCGGCCGAGGAGCTGGTGCAGCTCTATATCCACGACCGCGTCGCCAGCCTGACCCAGCCAGGGCGGCTGCTGAAGGACTTCAAGCGCGTGAGCTTGAAGCCGGGCGAGAGCCAGAAGGTGCGCTTCACCCTGAACGCCCGCCAACTGGGCTTCATCGGGGCGGACGAGACCTATAGGATCGAGCCGGGCCTGTTCGACGTCTGGCTGGCGCCCCATGCACAGGGCGGGGTCACGGCGACCTTCCGCCTGGACGGCCCCCCGTCGATCAGCGACGGGCGTTGAACCTTGCGTTGACGGGGAAGGCCGCAGGGCTTAACGACGCCGCCGTTTGCCTTCGGCCGTCTTTCGGGCCGGATTCGAGTTTAGGAGCGCGCCCATGACGACGACGATTCTTCCGGGCGCGACCGGCGTTCTGGCGCTTGCGGACGGCACCATCCTGCAGGGGATCGGCGTCGGCGCCGTGGGTTCGGCCCTGGGCGAGGTGGTCTTCAACACCGCCATGACCGGCTATCAGGAAATCCTGACCGACCCGTCCTATATGAGCCAGATCCTGGCCTTCACCTTCCCGCACATCGGCAATGTCGGCACGAACGTCGAAGACATCGAACAGATGGGCGGCGGGTCCGACACCTCGGCGCGCGGCGCCATCTTCCGCGACGTCCCGACCGATCCGGCCAACTATCGCTCCGACGCCAGCTTCGACGACTGGATGAAGCGGCGCGGCGTGGTCGGTCTGGCGGGCGTCGACACCCGCGCCCTGACCAAGATCATCCGCGACAAGGGCGCCCCCCATGCGGTGATCGCCCACGATCCCGAGGGCAATTTCGATCTGGACGCCCTGGTCGCCCAGGCACGGGCCTGGACCGGCCTGGTCGGCCTGGACCTGGCCAAGCGCGCCTCGACGCTGCAGGCGTTCGACTGGGACGAGGGGCTGTGGGAATGGCCGGATGGGCATCCCCGGACCGTGGGTCGCAAGGCGGTGGTGGTCATCGACTATGGGGTGAAGCGCAACATCCTGCGCGCCCTGGCCTCGACCGGCGCCAAGATCACCGTGGTTCCCGCGACGACGACGGCGGAAGAGATTCTGGCCCGCAATCCCGACGGCGTGGTCCTGTCGAACGGTCCGGGCGATCCGGCCGCGACCGGCGAATACGCCGTGCCCGAGATCCAGAAGCTGGTCGCCAGCGGCAAGCCTCTGATGGGCATCTGCCTGGGCCACCAGATGCTGGCTTTGGCCTTGGGCGCGAAGACGGTGAAGATGGAGCAGGGCCACCACGGCGCCAACCATCCGGTCAAGGACCTGACCACCGGCAAGGTCGAGATCGTGTCGATGAACCACGGCTTCACCGTGGACCGCGACAGCCTGCCCGAGGCCGTGACCGAAACCCACGTCAGCCTGTTCGACGGCACCAACTGCGGAATCGCGGTCAAGGACAAGCCGATCTTCAGCGTCCAGCACCACCCCGAGGCCTCGCCCGGACCGACCGACAGCCTGTATCTGTTCGATCGTTTCGCCGAACTGATGGGCGACCGCTGAGGCCATGAAACAGGGGGCGGCGCGGTCGGACTATCTGGACTGGCTGGCCCAGGCGCTGGCGGCGACGCAAGCGTTCGAACCCCTGCCGGACGGGGACGTGGTTGTCGGCTACGCCACCGGCTACGACGCCGCCGACATCGCCCCCTTCGTCCTGTCGCTGCGGGCGGTGTTCGATGGGCCGGTCGCCCTGGTGGTCGATGACGAACCGGATTTGCGCGCCTTTCTGACCCAGAACGGCGTCACCGCCGTCGACGCGCCCGTCTGGCGCGGTTGGGCGCCGCATCCGGTGATGCAGCGGTTCGTGGCCTTCGCCGGCCTGCTGGGCGACCGGCCGGGCGCGGCCCTGGCCTGCGACGTGCGCGACGTGATCTTCCAGGCCCCGCCGTTTGCGCCCGCGCCGCAGGGGCTGGAGGCCTTCGTGGAGGCGGACGGGCCGCTGGCCGAGCACGCCTTCAACATGAAATATCTGCGCGCCCTGTTCGGCGAGGGGCTGGCCGCCGCCGTCGCGGACCGGCCCTGTCTGTGCGTGGGAACCCTGGTCGGGACGCGGGTCGAGGTCGCACGCCTGTCGCGGCTGATCCTGTCGCTGGCGGCCACGCCCCGGTCCGAGATCGGCGGGGCCTTCGGCGCGGACCAGGCGGCCTTCAACCTGGCGGTCCATCAGGGACTGGTCTCGTCGAGCATCCAGCCCAACTACGGCCGGGTCGCCACCCTGGGGCTGACGCCGGGCGAGCGGCTGGCGTTCGTCGACGGCCGGGTCGTCAATCCGGACGGCACGGCCAGCCCCATCGTCCACCAGCACGACCGCCATCCGCATCTGGACGCGCCGGTCCACGCCCGCTGGGGCGGAGGACTGGAGCATCGCAAGCGGGTGCGGCCGAAGTCGGCGGGTCAGAAGTGGGCCAAGATGAAGGCCTCGCTGCGACGCCGCACGCCCGAACTGCGCTGATCTGGCGCTTGATCTAGGGCAGGGGAGCGAAGCTGCGCTCTTCGCGCAGGGCGCTGGCCTTTCGTACCGCAAGCGGCGCGGCGTGCAGCCAGTAGTCGGCGTCGTCCAGGCGGCGCTCTCGGCGGCGCTCCAGTCCGCGCATGCGGCGCAAGGCGGCGTTTTCAAGCAGGCGCGCATGCAGGGCGCGGGGCGACAGTTCGGCGATGGCGGGAGAGCCGGGGACGGCGACGGCGTCGGGGCCTTGGGGCTCCACCGCCGGGCGGGCGATGGCGATGAACATGGATGTCTCGGGTCAGGAGGGGAGAGCGCTTCTGCGCCGAGGTAACGTGGGATTAACCACAGTCCCTGTGGATAGTTCCGGACTGCGTCCGAAAAAAGTCCGTGAATCGAAAGACTTACCGCCGCGATCCGAACAAAATGGTTACTGAAATCTTAATCCGTGATCGGAGCGAAAGCTCGACGATGACCGGAGAAAGACGGCGCCGGTGGCAGTCCCTAGGGGAATCGAACCCCTCTTTTCAGGTTGAAAACCTGACGTCCTAACCGATAGACGAAGGGACCGCGGCCGGGGCGGCGCATTTGCCCCGGTTCGGTCCCTCCTGCAAGCGAAAAATTACGCCGCTTCCGCCTTCGCCGGGACGAGGGCGTCCAGCGCCGGGAACAGGTCGGCGATCAGATCCTCGACATGCTCCAGTCCGACCGACAGCCGCACGAGGCCGTCGCCGATCCCGGCCGTGGCGCGCTGTTCCGGCGTCATGGCGGCGTGGGTCATGGTGGCGGGGTGGGCGATCAGGCTTTCGACCCCGCCCAGCGATTCGGCCAGGGTGAAGATCTCCAGCGTCTCGACCAGTTCGCGCACGGCCTCCGTGCCGCCGTTCAGCTCGAAGCTGAGCATGGCGCCGGGACCGGCCTGCTGGGTCGCGACCAGGGCGTGGTTGGGGTGGGACTTCAGGCCCGGATAGTGGACGGCCTTGACGGCAGGGTGGGCGCTCAGCCGCTCGGCGATCTTGCCGGCCGTGGCCTGCTGGCGCTCGATGCGGGCGAACAGGGTGCGCACGCCCCGCAGGGTCAGATAGGCGTCGAACGGCGAGCCGGTCACGCCGGTGCAGTTGGCCCACCAGGCCAGGGTCTGGTGATCCTCGGCGTCGGCCGAGATGACCGCGCCGCCGACCACGTCCGAATGGCCGTTGATGAATTTGGTGGTCGAGTGGACCACGAAGTCGGCGCCCAGCTTGATCGGGTTCTGCAGCGCCGGCGACAGGAAGGTGTTGTCGCACACGACCTTGGCGCCCGCCGCATGGGCGCGGGTGCAGATGTCGGCGACATCGACCAGACGCAGCAGGGGGTTGGACGGGGTCTCGACCAGCACCAGCTTGGGCTTCAGCGCCAGCGCCTTCTCCAGGGCCTCCGGATCGCCCTGATCGACCAGCAGCAGCTCGAAATGGCCCTGGCGCGCGCGGGCGTTCAGCAGGCGACAGGTGCCGCCGTAGCAGTCGTGCGGCGCGATCAGCAGGTCGCCCGGCTGAAGCAGGGTCAGGGGCAGGTCGACGGCGGCCATGCCGGTGGCGGTGATGACGGCGCCGGCGCCGCCTTCCAGCTCGGCCAAGGTCTCGGCCAGCACGTCGCGCGTCGGATTGCCCGAGCGGCTGTAGTCGTATTTCCGCTTCTGGTCGAAACCGGCGAACGAATAGTTGGACGACAGATAGAGCGGCGGCATGACCGCGCCGTGGGCCGTGTCCGTATCCACGCCCGTGCGGGCGGCGATGGTGTGCGGATTGGCGATACGGGTCATGCTTTGATGTCCTTGAAGGCGGCGCGGAGGATGTCGCCGACGAAGGCGTCCTCCTTCAGAAAGGCGTCGTGGCCATAGAGGGAGGGCGCCTCGACGAAGCGCCACAGGGTCGGCAACCGCGCGGCCAGTTCGCGGATGTCGTCGATCGGCACCAGCCGGTCGGAGGTGAAGCCGATCAGGGTGACGGGGGTTTTGATCTTCTCCGGGGTCACGCTGTGGCGGTCCAGGGAATCGGACATCGATAGCCAGCGGGCCGGGGTGGTGTGGGTCCGGTAAGCCTGGCCCCGCGCCGTCAGATAGTCGCAGACGGGATAGGCGCCGCCGACGGCCGCGGGCGCGGTGGTGTCGAAGCGGTCGTGGAACTCCTCGGCCGTGCGATAGGTGGTCATGGCCAGTTCGCGGGCCAGGGCGACGCCCTCCTCCGGGCGGCCGGTGGCGACGGCGAACTGCAGGATGCGGCGCTGGATGCCGCGCCAGGCGGTGGCCTGGGGATGGGCGCGGTGGGCGGCCGAGACGACGATCAGCTGATCGGCCCAGTCGGGATAAAGCTCGGCGAAGGCCAGGCCGATCATGCCGCCGTAGGAGCAGCCGACGAAGGCGGCGACGCGCTCGATCTTCAGATGGTTCAGCACCAGGGCCAGCAGGCGGGCCTGGTCATGGGTGGTGATGGTGACGGGCGTGTCCGAGAACTCGGCCCCCGGCGCGAAATCGACGGCCAGAACCTGATAGCGTGACAGGTCGATGGGGCCGCGCACCGACACGGCGCCCGACCACCAGCCCAAGCCGTTGGTCTCGGTGCGATGGACGAAACGTCCCGCCGAGATGCCGCCGGCGACGACGACGACCGGCGCCCCGGCCCGACCGTGCAGGCGGCCCACGATATTGGGCTGGCTCAGCTTTTCGCCCGAGGCCAGGCGGAAGTCGGCGGGGATGGGGACGATGACGTCGCGGGCGCCGCCGCGTTCGCGAACCGGCGCGGCGACGGGGGCGTCGAGCGGCTGGGGCCGACAGAAGGGCTCTTCAAGCAGGGATGTTTCAGCCAGGGTCATCAATCGTCGTCCGCATCGTTCTCGCCCAGCAAGGTCTCGATGCGGTGACAGATCGTGGAGCGTCGCCTCGCCGATGCTCCACTCATCTCTCGCGGTCCCGAAGGACCCCGCAGGAGTTGGCACCGTTTCGGGCGGAACCCGATGGTTGCCCCGGCGTCAAAGGGCCTAATCCCTCAGCCGGTCTTGATGAGTGACTTTACGTTGATCAAACGGGCGGCGCCGGTCAAGCGGAAAATTCCACCTTTATCGCGGTGTTGCGTGGGTGCATCGGGTGCGAAATGGATGAAAATGGTCGCGTCGTGAAAAAATCATCCAAGCCTGCTTGACAGACCAGGGGTGCGCCAATCACCCTAGGCCAAGATTTCAACCGGACCCGTCCCGTGCCGCAGCGCTCGTTCATCGTCGAAGTTTCCACCGTCGCCGGCTTCGCCGCGACGGCCTTCGGCATGGGCGCGATCCTCGGTGGAACCATTATCGGCGGCACGACCGGCACCACCACCATGCCCAGACGGGCGGGACGAGTTTAGCGCGCCGAACACAGGCGACCGCAGAACCCGAACCCCGCCCGGTCCGCCAGGCGGGGTTTTTCTTTTCACCCCACGCTCCCCATCCAGAACTCCGAGAAATCCCGATGTCCGCCTCCCTCGCCGTCGTAGAGAAACCCGAACCGCTCGATCCCGACCATCTGCGGGCGCCCGAACCCGCCGCCGAGGTGGTGGTGCTGAAGTTCGGATCGTCCATCCTGCGCAGCCCGGCGGAGGCGCCCCTGGTCGCCTCGGCCGTCTACGGCCATGTGCGGGCGGGACGGAAGGTGGTTGCGGTGGTCTCGGCCTTCGGCGGGGCGACCGACCGGCTGCTGGGCGAGGCAAGGGCGCTGGGCCTGGCCCATTCCAACGACCTGCTGCCCGGATACGTGGCCCTGGGCGAGGAGAAGTCGGCGGCTTTGGTCGCCATCGCCTGCGACCGGATCGGCCTGGACGCCTGCGCCCTGTCGGTCAGGGAGTTGGGCATCGTGGCGGAGGGCGAGCCGGAACATTCGCGCCCCTGCGGCCTGCGGCCCGACCATCTGAAACAGGCGCTGGACCGGCACGAAGTGGTGGTGGTCCCCGGCTTCGGCGCGGTCCGGCCTGACGGCAAGGTGGCCCTGTTGGGACGCGGCGGATCGGACCTGACGGCGGTGTTCCTGGCGGCCGAACTGGGGCTGAAGAAGGTGCGGCTGGTCAAGGACGTGGACGGCCTCTACGACCACGATCCCAACGACAAGAGCGCCCCGGCCCTGCGCTATCGCCGGGCGTCCTGGGACGTGGCGCGCAAGCTTGGCGGCGCCCTGGTCCAGCACGACGCCATCGACCTGGGCGAAAGCCGGGGGGTGGAGATCGAGGTGGCGGCGCTGGACCGGGCGGACGGCACGGTCATCGGCGCAAGGTCGGCGCCCCCCGGCCCGGCCCCGGCCCTGCCGCCGCTGAAGGTGGCGGTCGCCGGCTGCGGCGTGGTCGGCGGCGGGGTGCTGGGTCGGCTGCTGGTCGATCCGCGCTACGACGTGGTGGGCGTGCTGGTGCGCAATCCGAACAAGGCGCGCGACGTGGCCTGTCCGGCCTCGCTGTTCACGGCCAGCGCCGAGGATCTGCTGTCGCGCAAGCCCGACATCGTGCTGGAGGCCCTGTCCGAGGGCGAGGCGGGCCATGCGGTGATCCGCGCCGCGCTGGAGGCCGGCTGCGACGTGGCCAGCGCCAACAAACAGGCGGTCAGTCGCGATCCCGGCGGCCTGCAGGCGCTGGCGAAACAGCATGGCCGGCGCGTCTTCTGGTCGGCCTCGGTCGGCGGCGGCTCGCCGATGATCGAGACGGTGCGCGCGGCCCGCGCGGCGGGCGAGGTGGTCGGTTTCGAGGCGGTGCTGAACGGCACGGTCAACTTCATGCTGGAGCGGCTGGGCGACGGCGCGGCCTTCGCCGAGGCCCTAGCCGACGCCCGCGCGGCGGGCTTCGCCGAGGAAGATCCGTCGGCGGATCTGGAAGGGCTGGATGCGGCGGCCAAGGTGCGGCTGTTGTGCCACGAAGCCTTCGGCCGCTCGCCGGACGGCGAGGTGTCGCGCGACGCCCTGTCCGAGACGACCTCGGCCGACGGCGGGGTTCGCCAGATCGGCGCCGCCCATCTGAAGGACGGGGTGGTGACGCCGTCGGTGCGGCTGACGGCGGACCACGGTGATCCCCTGTTCTCGGGCCTGCGCGGCGAGGGCAATGCGCTGAAGGTCTATGGCGCCGACGGGCGGGTGTGGCGGTGCCGGGGACGCGGCGCCGGGCGCTGGGCCACGACCGAGAGCATCATGGCGGATCTGGCCGAGATCGTGCGCGCGCGTCGCGCCGATGCGGGACTGAACTAGGGTCATGGCCATCTTCACCCCCGTCAGCCTGGCCCAGGCCAGGGCGTTCCTGCTCGGCTACGACATCGGTCGGCCCGTGTCGCTGACCGCCATCGCCGAGGGGGTGGAGAACACCAACTATCGACTGGACACGGTGCGGGACGGCGTGGCCCGGCGGTTCGTCCTGACCCTGTTCGAGGGGCGGACCGACGCGGCCTCCCTGCCGTTCTGCCTGGGGCTGACGGCGCATCTGGCCGGGCGCGGCTTTTCCTGCCCCATGCCCGTCGAGGATCGGGCGGGACAGTGGCTGGGTCAACTGAACGGCCGGGCGGCGGCGGTGATCGAATGGAAGACCGGCGCCTGGCTGAGGGCGCCGGGCGAGGCGGATCAGGCGGCGGCGGGCGCGGTCCTGGCGCAACTGCATCTGGCGGCGGCCGACTTTCCGTTGCGGCGGGCCAATCCGGTGGGGCCGGCGGCCTGGCGGCGGCTGGCGGATCGGTGCGCCGAGGGCGTCGCGCGCGCCTCCGACACGGATCGGGGTCTGCTGAAACAGGTGGAGGCGGGGCTGGCGCGGCTGGGTGATCCGTTCACGGACGATCTGCCGGGCGGGGCGATCCACGCCGACTATTTCCCCGACAATGTGCTGTTCGAGAACGGGGCGGTTTCGGCCGTCATCGACTTCTATTTCGGCTGCGACGGCGCCTTCGCCTATGATCTGGCCATCGCCCTGTCGGCCTGGGGGTTCGACGCCGAAGGGCGGGCGCAGCCGCAGGCCCTGGCCGCCTTCCAGCGCGGCTACGAGGCCGTGCGGCCCCTGAGCGCGGTCGAGCGGGCGGCCCTGCCGCGTCTCGGCGAAGCGGCGGCGCTGCGGTTTACGGCGACCCGTCTGCACGACCGCATCTTCCACGATCCGGCCAATCTGGTGACGCCCAAGGACCCGGCCGTCTTCCTGCGCCGTCTGGACCACTGGCGGGCGGTGGAGCCGGCCTGAAAGCAGGGTTGAAATCGGGGCGGCGCCGAAGCCTTTCTGGAACCGAAAGCGGAACCGGGATTTTGATGTGCAACGGCGAAAAGCGCCGCACTTCTCCCCGAGGATGACATCATGACCGACGAACAGATCAACGGCGCCGCTGCGCAGGTGCAGGGCAAGGCGCAGAAGGCTTTCGGTAATCTGGTCGGCGACCAGAAGATGCAGGTCGAAGGCGCCTTCAACGACGCCAAGGGCCGCTCGCTGGAGACCTTCGGCAAGGCCATGGACGCCATCGACCGCCTGGTGGAAAAGGCGCCCGCCGATTACCGCGACAAGGCCCGCACCGTCGCGGCCGAGGCGCGCAAGCGTCCGCTGGTCACGACCCTGTCGGTCGCCGGCGCCGGCCTTTTGCTGCTCAAGATGCTGACCGGCGGCAAGCGCCGCTGAGGTCGGGCCTATTGTCGGCCTGAAAAGGCCGCCACGGCGTCCAGTGTCGCCTCAAGCGTTCCATCCACGACCGTCAACCGCTCGGGCCGGTCGCCCAGGGCGGCGATGACGTTTGCGGGTTCGGGTTCGAAGCTCAGGACGTCGGAGACGAAGGCGCCGAACTTGGACGGGTGGGCGGTGGACAGGGCCACGACCGGCCCCTTGGCGCGGTCCTGGCGGCGCGCGGCGGCCAGGGCGACGGCCGTGTGCGGACAGACGACGCGGCCCCAGGTCTCATAGGCGTGGGCGATTTCGGCGCGGGTCTCGTCCTCGTCGATGGAGACGGCGGAAACCTCGGACCGCAGGGCGGCCAGCAGCGCCGGATCGAAGGCGACGGCGCCGTCGCGGGCGAAGGTTTCGAACACCGCGCGGGTGGCCTCGGCGTCGCGGCCGGTCGCCTCGAACACCAGGCGTTCGAAGTTGGAGGGGGCCTGGACGTCCATGGAGACGCTGCCGCTCTCGACCGCCGCGCGGCGCGAATACAGGCCGTCGTTGAGGGCGCGGGCCAGGGCGTCGTTCTGATTGACCGCGGCGACGAAGCCGTTGGAGGGCAGGCCCATCCGGGTCGCGGCGATGCCGGCGAAGGCGTCGCCGAAATTGCCGGTCGGCACCACGAAGGTCGCCGCCCGACCCAGTTGGGCGGTGGCGGAGACATAGTAGGGGATCTGGCCCGCCAGCCGCGCCCAGTTGATCGAATTGACCGACGACAGGCGGCCGCGCTCGCGCAGGGAGGGCTCGGCCAGCAGGCCCTTCACCAGACGCTGGCAGTCGTCGAAATCGCCGCGCACGGCCAGGTTCAGGACATTGTCCGCCTGAACCGTCGTCATCTGTTTGCGCTGGATCGGCGAGACGCGATCCAGCGGGTGCAGCACGACCAGATCGACCGACTTCGCCCCGGCGAAGGCGCGCACGGCGGCGGCGCCGGTGTCGCCCGAGGTGGCGGTCAGGATGGTCAGCCGCTCGCCCGAGGCGGACAGGGCCTCGTCCGTCAGGGCCGCGACCAGCTGCATGGCCAGATCCTTGAAGGCGGCGGTCGGGCCGTGGAACAGCTCCAGCACGAACAGGCCCGGCTCCAGCTCGACCAGGGGCGTCACCAGCGGATGGTCGAAGCCGGCCGTCAGGCGATCCAGCGCCCGGTCCAGCGCGCCCGCCGGCAGGACGTCGCCGACGAAGGGCGACATGGCCTGAAGGGCGATGCGTTTATAGTCCGCCGCGCCGGTCCACGCCTCGGGCGACAGGGTCGGCCAGGCGGTCGGCATGTAGAGGCCGCCGTCGGGCGCGATGCCGCGCAGCAGGGCGTCGGAGAAATCGGTTTCGGGCGAGAGGCCGCGGGTGGAGACGTAGCGGGCGCTGGAGGTGCTCATGACGGCCTTGGTCCTAGCCAGCGCGGGCGGCGGCGTCACCCCGTTTGTGGTCGAAAGGGGATGTTTTTGGCGGCTGTGGCGGCTCTGCGCCCGGTGCGGGACAATTTCCATGCCGTAGAGCGCCTGCGACCTCGGCTGCGCTGGCGCCTGTCGCCGATGCGGTCCATGTCAGGGGCATGAGACGACGCGATCTTCTGATCCGGCTGGGCCTGGTCGCCGGCGCAGCGGGCGGGACCTGGTGGGTGCGCGACCATGTCGTATGGCGTCGTCCAACGGCGGCGTTCGCGGACGGGCCGACCGATTGGCTGCCCTATGCCGAGGCGCGGGCGACGACCCCCACCCTGGCGTTGAGCGTCAACGGCCGACCGGTGCGGGCGCTGGTGGATTCGGGCGCGCAATATTCGGCGGTGGATCGGTCGCTGGTGCAGCAGTTGGGCCTGACCCATCTGTTCGACATCCCCATGGTCGCCTATGGCGTCGGCGGCGGGGCGCAGATGGGAAGGGGCGCGACGCTTGACGTGGCGGTCGGGGCAGGCGGCAAGGCCCTGCGGCTGGATGGACTGCGCGCCGCGATCCTGGACCTGGGACCGCTGGCGGGCGACGCCGGCCTGGGCGCCGGTCTGATCCTGGGGCAGGACGTGCTGGCCGAACTGGTGCTGGAGCTGGACGCCCAGGCCCGCCGGTTGCGGTTCGCGCCACGCGCCGGCTGGACGCCGCCGCCGGCCCTGACCGCCTTGCCCGTGCGGCGCGCGGGTCGGGCGCTGCAGACGATGATCACGGTCGAGGGCGCGACGGTGGAGGCGGTGGTGGACACCGGCGCCTCGGCCCTTCTGGCCCTGACGCGAGACGCGGCCCAGGGCGTCGGTCTGCTGGACGGGCGCGAGCGGCGGGCCGGCCGCAGCATCGTCCTGGGCGGGATGATCCGGGCCGAGACGGTTCGCGTCCGCACCCTGACCATCGGCGACGAACTGTACCGTCGGGCCGAGGTGGCCATCTATGAGGACGTGCCCGTGCCCGGTTTTCCACGCGCCCTGGTCGGCATGGCCGCCTTCGCCGAGCGTCGCATGGCGATGGACCTGAGCCGGCCGGGCCTGTGGAGCGAACGGCCGCTGGATCTTACGGTCGGGTCCTGATCCCCATCACCCCGCCAGGGCGGCGTCCACGACCGCCCTGGCCTCGGCCTGGACAGCCGCCAGGTGGTCGGCGCCCAGGAAGGATTCGGCGTAGATCTTGTAGACGTCCTCGGTGCCCGAAGGGCGGGCGGCGAACCAGGCGTCCCGGGTCACGACCTTCAGTCCGCCGATGGGTTCGCCGTTGCCGGGCGCCGTGGTCAGGATATCGACGATGGGCTGACCGGCCAGGGCGGTTGCGGTCACGTCGGCGGGCGACAGGGCGGCCAGGCGCGCCTTCTGCGCCCGCGTCGCGGGGGCGTCCATCCGGGCGTAAGCGGGCGCGCCGTATCGGTCGGTCAGGTCGGCGTAGAGGCGGCTGGCGCTCTGGCCCGTGCGACCCTGGATCTCGGCCGCCAGCAGGCACAGCAGCAGCCCGTCCTTGTCGGTTGTCCAGACCGTGCCGTCGCGCCGCAGGAAGGACGCTCCGGCCGACTCCTCGCCGCCGAACCCGACCGAGCCGTCCAGCAGGCCCGGCACGAAATGCTTGAAACCCACCGGCGTCTCCACCAGCCGGCGGCCCAGACCCGCGACCACCCGGTCGATCATGGAAGAGGACACCAGCGTCTTGCCGACCCCGACCTGCGCCCCCCAGCCGGGCCGGTTCTGGAACAGATAGGCGATGGCGGCCGCCAGGAAGTGGTTGGGGTTCATCAGTCCGCCGTCGGGGGTGACGATCCCGTGCCGGTCGGCGTCCGCGTCATTGCCGAAGGCCAGATCGTAGCGCGCCTGCCCCTGCATCATGCCGATCAGATTGGCCATGGCCGCGGGCGACGAACAGTCCATGCGAATCTTGCCGTCCGTATCCAGCGGCATGAAGGCCCAGCGCGGATCGACCGTCTGGTTGACGACCGTCAGGTCCAGGCCATGCCGCTCGGCGATCGCGCCCCAATAGGCGACGGCCGCGCCGCCCAGGGGATCGGCGGCGATCCGCACGCCGGCCTCGCGCACGACGTCCAGGTCCAGCACGCTGGGCAGGTCGTCGACGTAGGCGGCCAGGAAGTCGAACCGGCCGGCCGTCGCATAGGCCTGGGCGAACGGGACGCGGCGCACCTCGGTCAGGCCGCCCTCGATCAACTGGTTGGCGCGGGCGGCGATGGCGGCGGTGGCCTCGCTCCCGGCCGGGCCGCCCGAGGGGGGATTGTATTTGATGCCGCCGTCGCGGGGCGGATTGTGCGACGGGGTGATCAGGACGCCGTCGGCCTGACGTGTGTTGGCCCGATTGTGGGTCAATATGGCGTGGGACACAGCGGGGGTGGGGGTGAAGCCGTCGCGGGCGTCGATCAGCACCTGAACGCCATTGGCGACCAGCACCTCCAGCGTGGAGCGGAAGGCCGGTTCGGACAGGGCGTGGGTGTCGCGCCCCAGGAACAGAGGACCGTCGATTCCCTGCGCCGCGCGGTATTCGGCGACCGCCTGGGCGATGGCCAGGATGTGGGCCTGGTTGAAGGCGCCGTCCAGACTGGACCCCCGGTGGCCCGAGGTGCCGAAGACCACCCGCTGCTGGGGCTCGGTCATGTCGGGCTGGACCGTTTCATAGGCGCCCAGCAGGGCGTCCAGGTCGATCAGGTCTTCGGGGCGGGCCGTCCGGCCGGCGCGTTCGTGCATCGTCAGTCAATCGTTGGAAAAGGGGCGGCTCAGGCGCCGCTGAAGGTGTCGCAGGACGCGGGATCGCCCGACTGATAGCCGCGCTGAAGCCATTCGACCCGCTGGGCCGAGGAGCCGTGGGTGAAGCTTTCGGGCGAGACCCGGCCGCCGGCGCGGCGTTGCAGGGTGTCGTCGCCGATGGCCTGGGCGGTCTTCATGCCTTCCTCGATGTCGCCGGGCTCCAGCGCCACCTTGCCGTTCGACACGGCGGCGGCGTTCTTGGCCCAGACACCGGCGTAGCAGTCGGCCTGAAGCTCCAGCGCCACGGAATACTGGTTGGCCTCGCCCTGACCGCGCGCGCGTTGCTGGGCGCGGCGGACCTGTTCGGACGTGCCGGTCAGGGTCTGGACGTGATGGCCGAACTCATGGGCGATGACATAGGCGCGGGCGAAGTCGGCGCCCGATGCGCCCAACTGGCTCTCCATCTCCTGCCAGAAGCCCAGGTCCAGATAGACCGTCTGATCGTTGGGGCAGTAGAAGGGGCCCATGGCCGACTGGCCCATGCCGCAGCCGGTCGGGGTGCCCTGTTCGTAGATCACGACCTTGGGCGGGGTATAGCCGCGCAGCTTCTGCGACCAGACATCGTTGACGTTGGCGCCGATGACATCGACGAAGCGGCCGGCCTGATCCTGGGGCGTGCCGACCTTGCCTTGCTGTTCGGTGGCGCCGACGCCGCCCATCTGGCTGGCCAGTTGGGTCGTGGTGGACGGGTCGATGCCGAAGACGAAATAGCCGATCAGGGCCAATATGCCGACGCCGATGCCGCCGCCCGCGATGGCGCCGCCGCCCAGTCCGCGCCGATCCTCAACCCCGCCGCCTGTCCGTCCGTCTTGCCAGCGCATGATCGCTCCCCTCGCTTCGTTCCGCCCAAGCTAGGCCTGAACGCGGGGGGAAGGGAAGGGATGCGTCAGGGTTTGCGATCCAGCCAGGCGTCGATCTGGCCGAATCCTTGCGCGGCCGCCTGGCCGCGGGCGGCCGTCGCCTGGCGCAGGGCGCGTTCCTGCTCGGGACTGTAGAGCGGGCGGATCGGTCCGGTCGATGTCGGCGGCGTTGCGGCCTGGCGCGCGGCCTCCAGATCGCGCAGGCGCAGCTGAGTCTCGGTCTGCTGGCTGGCGGCCAGGGCGGCGCCGGCCTGGGCCTGGGCGCGCAGCCGCTCGGTCTCGTAGCGGTGCTGATCGGCGATGGCCGCCGGCGCGCCGCCGACATAGGGGACGTAGGGCGCGCCATAGGGATTGGGCGCAGGTGGGACCTGCGCCGCGACCGGCGTCGCCGCAGCAGCCAGGACCGACAGGATCAGGGCCTTCCTCATGATCCCGACATGGGGCCGAGGACGGCTTGCGCCAAGCGGAGCCGCGCCCCTTTCCGGCGGGGGCTGGCCCACCTTAAGTTCCGGGTTCGTCCTGCGCAGGGCTCGGAACGACGCCCGGCATGTTCAGGGCATGGCCCAGACGGAGGACCGCTTGATCTCCTGGTCCTCCAGCTCCCGCGTCGTGGGCACCCGGTATTCGGCGAGGAAATCCAGGCCCGTGCGCGGGAAATAGGTGCGGCCCGGGTCGCCGATCAGGACGCGCGTCCCCCTGGCCCGCGCCTGGGCCAGCCAGGCCAGGACGGCCTCGGTCATCGGGCGTTCGTAGCAGATGTCGCCGGCGCAGATGACCTCGACCTCGGGCGGGGCGCTGTCCAGCAGGTCGGTCTGGGTGAAGGCCAGCGCCACGCCGTTGGCCTGGGCGTTGGCGGCGACGGCGGCCTGGCAGAAGGGGTCGATGTCGGCGCACAGGACCGAGGCCGCGCCCGCCTTCATCGCCGCGACGCCGACCAGGCCCGAACCGGCGGCGAAGTCCAGCACCCGTTTGCCGGCGACCTCGTGCGGGTGGTCCAGGAGGTAGCGGCTCAGCGCTTGGCCGCCCGCCCAGGCGAAGGCCCAGAAGGGCGGCGGCACGCCCATTTCACCCAGCTCCTCCTCGGTCAGGCGCCAGATCGGGGTGATCTCGTCGGCCAGCCAAAGGGAAATCTCGGGCGCATGCGACACGGGCTGCAGCCGGGTGTGGCTGCGGATGAAGGCGGCGGGATCGGAGACGGTCACGGGGCGGGGCGCGTCGTCACGGTTCGCAGCACGTCCAGATAGCCGGGCGCCACCTCCATCGCCCTGCCTTGCGGCCTGGCGTGCACGGCGCGGTGCAGGGCCGGCAGCTTCCAGCAGGGGACATGCATGAACAGATGATGCTCGGCGTGGAAATTGACCCAATAGGGGGCGATGAAGGCGCGCTCCCACCAGCGGGCGCGAGTGGTGCGGGCGGCGCGAAAGGCGTCATCGGTTCCGCCCTCGACACAGGCGTGTTCGGCGATGTTCCTCAGCCGCGTGACCATCGGAAACCAGGTCGCCATCGGCAAGAGCCAAAGCACGAAGAAGGCCCACCACAGGCCGGCGGCGACGAATCCGGCCAGCAGCAGGAGGTTGACGATCAGGAAGGGCAGGACGGACCGACCCGTGACGATGGACTCATAGTCGTGGGCGGCCTCGACCATTCCCTTTGCGCCGCCGCCCTCCGGGCGGTTTGAGCGCGCCTGGGCCAGGGGCAGGAGAATCCGCTGTTTGAAGAAGGTCTGGCCCGTCAGGTCGCGGATCAGCTTGCGCCGCAGGGAGGCGGGCGTGACGGGGAAGGGCGCCGACAGCATCCGGTCCGGGTCCTCGGGCTGCTGGACGAAGCGGTGATGGCGCAGGTGATAGGGGCGATAGGCCTTCAGACTGGCGCCGATCGGCACGGCGCACAGCCAGTGACCGAGGAAATCGTTCAGGCGCGCGTTGCGGGACAGGCCGCCGTGCGCCGCCTCGTGCATCAATATGGCCAGGCCCAGTTGGCGCGTGCCGACGATCATCACGCACAGCGGGATCAGCCAGGGAAGGACGACGCCCGCCGTCACGGCCAGGGCGATCACCGCCCAGCAATGCAGCACCAGCAGCGGCCCGACCCAGGCGGATCGGCTCTGGAACGGACGCCACTCCTGGGGCGTGAACAGGGTCGCAGGCGCGATGCGCGGGGCGGCGGGCATGGCGTCAGTCTAACCTCAAGCCCGACGGGCGAACAGTCGTGCGAAGATGTGGGGCGCGCCTGACATAAAGTCAGGTTGACATGACATTTCTGCTGTGTCAGGTTCGCCTTACACAAACGGGAGGTCGCCATGTTGGCTCTGGGTAAATCGAAGACGCAGGCGGGGCGGCGGTATGTGATCCGCACCCTGGCGTTCATGGGCGGCTATCTGGCTGTCAACACCGCCGCCATCTTCGGGGCGTTCGACGACATTCGCAGCCCGGTCGCGGCCTGGGCCCTGGCCCTGGTGGTCGCCGCGCCGGTCGCGGGTCAGATCTGGGCGACCCTGGCCCTGATGAAGGAATCCGACGAATTCGTGCGCGCCCTGATCGCCAAACAGTTCATCGTCTCCGCCGGCGTGGCCATGGCCCTGTTCTCGGCCTGGGGTTTCGGCGAAAGCTACGCTGGCGCGCCCCACGCCCAGGGTTGGCTGATCTATCCGCTCTTCTGGGCTGTCTATGGCGTGGTGTCGCCCTTCATCCGGAGCAGCCGATGAAGAATCGCCTGAAATTGTTGCGGGTCGAGCGCGGCTGGACCCAGGAACAGCTGGGCCAGGCGCTGGGCGTCTCCCGCCAGGCGGTGATCGCGCTGGAGACCGAACGGCACGATCCGTCCCTGGACCTGGCCTACCGCATCGCCGCCGTTTTCGAGCGCCCGGTGGAAGACATCTTCGAGAACCCGCATTCGGGCTGACCAAAAAGTCAGAATAACCTTACAATTGGAGACGACCATGATGAACGTGCGTAATCGCGCGCGGCCGATGCTGCGCGCCCTGTTCTTCGCTTCCGCCCTGGCCATGACCGCCGCTCCCGGGGCGGCGGCCGCCGAACCGGCGACGGCTGCGGCGCCCTTCGTCTCGGACCGGTTGTCGGTCGAGGTCGTCGGCCAGGGGCCGGACCTGATCCTGATTCCCGGCCTGGCCTCCTCGCGCGAGGTTTGGCGGGCGACGGCGGATCGGCTGAAGGCGAACCACCGGGTGCATCTGGTGCAGTTGTCGGGCTTCGCCGGCCAGGCCTGGACACACGGCGACGGCGCCTTCGTCCAGCCCGAGGTGGACGAACTGGCGCGCTATATCCGCCAGGCGGGTCTGGTCCGTCCTGCGGTGATCGGCCATTCGATGGGCGGGCTCAGCGGTCTCATGCTGGCGCAGCAGCACCCCGAACTGGTCGGGCGGTTGATGACGGTCGATTCCCTGCCCTTCTACAGCGCCCTGTTCGGACCGACGGCGACGGCCGAGACGGCCCGGCCGTTCGCGGACCAGGCGGCGGCGCAGATTCTGGGCGCCGACGCCACGGCCTATCGCGCCCAGCAGACGGCCGCCGCCCAGGGCCTGTCGCGCGACCCGGCGGAACAGGCCCGCATCGTCGACTGGTCGATGGCCAGCGACCGCCACGCCGTCGCCGCCGCGATCCGCGACGTCATGACCACCGACGCCCGGCCAAAGCTGGCGGCCATGACGACCCCGGTCACCGCCCTCTACGCCGCCGACGCCGACGGCGGCGCGCCCGCAGCCGTGGCCGACGCGATGTGGACGCGCGAATATTCCACCCTGCCAGGCGCGACCCTGACGCGGGTGGACGGCAGCCGTCATTTCATCATGGCCGATCAGCCCCGGCGGTTCGCCGAGGCCGTGGACCGGTTCCTGGCGGACTGATCCGACCGATCAGCCGTTGGTCGGCGTCACATCCCCCGCCTTGACCGGCGCGCCGCCGAACTGGTCGGCATAGGCGGGGGCCAGCAGGGTGCGGAAGGCCGACTGCGGCAGGGCGATCCAGTAGTCGCCGTCCGAATGCGGCCCGATCTGATAGGAATCGAGCAGGAAGGTGATCCCGCCGATCTTGCCCGGTTCGGACCCCGGCGTCAGGATGAAGGGCGTGGCCGAGGCCTTGGGGCAGGTCCACATCTTGCCGCCCAGGGTCGCCGGCTCCGAGCCCGGCGAGCGGGCCTGTTTGGCGGCGTTGGCGGCGGCGCACAGGGCCTTGTCCAGGGCGGACGTGTCCGGCCCTGCGCGGAACAGGTCAGCGAAGCCCAGCGGGCGTTTGGCCGTCTTGTCCCAGATGACCCCGCCATAGGTGACGTTGGGATGGGCGCCGCCCGTGTCCTCGAAATTGGTGCGGGCCAGGCTGATCAGCCTGGGCGTTTCGCCGCCGGGCGAATAGGTGACGGTGCGCTCATAAGGACGATCGCCGCCCCCGGCCTCGCTGAGATCGGCCTGGGCGCCCTCGGCGAACTGGCCCAGTTCGCGCACGCCGGCGTCGTACAGGGCCCCGCGCAGGCCGGGCGCGGTCTTGACCCCCTCGGGCAGGGTCAGTTTGACGGTGGCGTAGGGCGTCTTGGCGTCATAGGCCAGCGGTCCGTCCCCGGTCGCTGCGGCGGGCGCGGGGGCCGGCTGGGCGGGCTTGGCCTTGTCCTCGCGGCGCTGGCAGGCGGCCAGGGCCGCGGCGATGGCGATGGTGGTCAGCAGGATCTTTGCGGGGGAGGAGCGCATGCTTTTCAGTTCCTATCGCGGGGGACGCTGGGAAGGGTGACGTCAGATCGGCCAGAGAGCGCCCAGGCCGATGGCGAAAAACAGGACGAAGCCCGCCTCTCGGTTCGACCGGAACAGTTTCAAGGCCAGGCCGCCGTCGGCCGGATCGATCCGTCGCGTCTGCAGCGCCAGGTGGACGGCGTAGGCGGCGAGACCCATCCAGAACAGCGGTCCCAGCCCGGCCGCCAGCCCCGCCAGGGCGGCGAAAACCACGGCCAGGGCGTAGAAGACGGCGACCCCCGGCCGCACGGCCGAGGCCAGCCGCCGCGCCGAGGACTTGACCCCGACCATGGCGTCGTCCTCGATGTCCTGAAGCGCATAGATGGTGTCGTAGCCCAGGGTCCAGAAGACGCCGCCGATCCAAAGCAACAGCGCGGGCAGATAGGCCTGCCAGGCCAGGGCGACCGCATAGCCGCTGTCGCTGGCCGGGGACCACAGGAAGGGGCGGAACTCGCCCGCCAGGTCGGAGGGCAGCAAAAGGGCGGCGGCCGCCAGGGGCAGGGCGGCGGCGAACCCCATCAGGGCGCCCCAGTTGAAGGTCAGGCCCAGCCAGGCCTGGGGCCACCAGGTGATCCGCTTCATGAAGGGATAGGCCGCGACCAAGGCCAGCGATCCCACGCCCAGCAGGATCGCAACGGTCGGCAGGGTCAAGAGGATCATGAGGCTGATCAGGCTGCACCCCACGACGAAGGCCCAGGCCTGTTTCACCGTGATCCGGCCCGACGGAATGGGTCGCTGGGCCGTGCGCGCCACCTTGGCGTCGAAGTCGCGGTCGACGATGTCGTTGAAGGCGCAGCCCGCCGCCCGCATCAGACAGGCGCCGACGCCGAAGCCGACGAACAGCCACAGATCATACAGTCCCGGCGCCTGCCGATACTGCGCCAGGGCCAGGGCGATCCCCTGCCAGCCGGGCAGCAGCAGCAGCCAGACGCCGATGGGCCGGTCGAACCGTCCCAGCTTCAGCCAGGGTTTGAGCCCCTCGGGCGCATGGCGATCCACCCAGTTGGCGCCGGCGTCGGGGAGGGGGGCGAACGTCATGCGGCGCAGGTTAGCGGCGAATGCGGCGGGGGTGAAGGCTTGGAGGGCGAAACGAAAAAGGGGCCGGACGAAACCGGCCCCTTCGACATCGCAATCGCCGGCCTCCCTGCGCGGGTTCAGTTCTGATGAACCTCGCCCGAGCCGGAGATGCTGCTGTTCAGCTTGGCCGGGCGCAGGGCCAGGTTGACGTCGCCCGAGCCGTCGATCGAGACATCCACGGTTCCTGTGGCGGCGACCGTCGCCTCGCCCGAGCCGGCGATGTCGATCCGGGCGTCCTTCAGCGTCAGACGGGCCAGGTCGGCGTCGCCCGAACCGGCGATGTCCAGGCTCAGCCGATCGGCCCGACCCGAGGCCGTGACGTCGCTCGATCCCGACAGGTCCAGCGCCAGGGACGGCTGGTCATAGTCGCGGATCGTCAGGTCGCCCGAGCCGTTGGCCACGAAACGGTTCACCTTGGGCGCGGTGATCACCACCTTCAGTTCGTCGCGCTCCGACCGGGCGGAGAAGTTGCCGTTCTTCCAGCCGAAGACGACCCGTTCGTCGCCTTCGCCCAGGTCCAGGCGACCGTCGACCAGCCGGACCCTGTCGGTCAGACCCTTGGGGCCGGTGATGACGACGGTGTCGGCGTCGCCCTGGACATATTCGACGTCGATGCTGGAATCGACGGTCAGGGTCTCGCCGCCGGCCCAGGTCAGGGTGCGGGTGGTGAAGGGCCCCAGATCGTCGGTCCCGCCGCCCTTGACCCGTTCGAAGCGGACGCTTTCGCCGTTGTCGTCCTTGAAGGTCCAGGCCCAGCCGTGGCGCTGCAGGTCGTGGCCGCCGAGGGCCAGCGAACCGCCTACGGTGACGACGCACAGCACCAGGGCGGCGCCGGCGATGATGAACAGGGTGCGGATCATGCCGAGACTCCCGGGACAGGGGTGGATTGAGCGGGTTCCAGCGCCGGCTTCAGCAGGCGGTAGTGCAGGCGGGCGAACCAGACGACGCCGTTGACCAGCCAGATGGTGAAGATGGCGCACAGGGCGCCGATGAAGACGCCGCCGGCCATCAGGCCCAGGCCCATCAGGATCGCGGCGAACGGCCCGCCGGGGAAGCCGGCGAAGGGTCCGGCGACCATGAGCGCCCCGCCCCCGACGAACAGGCCGATGGCGGCCATGAAGAAGCCGAACACGGCCCCGACCACGCCCATCAGGATGGGCAGCAGGATCAGGATGTCGATGGCCCCAAGGCCCAGCACGGCGAAGACGGCGCCGGCGGCGGCCGACGGGTTCTTCTCCTGGCGCCAGCGCTGGATGCCGGCCTCGGCCTTCAGTTCGCGGGCCAGGCGGTCAGGATCGCCCAGGGCGGCCGCGACCTCGGCCTCGGTGCGGCCGGCGGCCAGGCCGTCGTCGAAATGGGTTTCGTAATCGGCGACGATGTCGTTCGCCGTGGTGGTCGTCAGGCCGACCAGACCGTTCTTGAGACGGGCGATGAATTCGGCGCGCGTCATTGTGGCGTCCCCTCCGGTTGAGCAACGGGCTCTTGGATCGTGGTTTGCGGCGCATTCGACACGACGGCGTCGACGGCGGCGGTGAAGGCCGACCATTCGGCGGTCTGGGCGGCCAGGGCCGCGCGTCCCGTCTCGGTCAGGCGATAGTATTTCCGGGACGGCCCGGACGAGGATTCGACCAGATAGGTCTCGACCTGGCCCTCGGCCTGCATCCGCCGCATCAGGGGGTAGATGGTGCCTTCCCCCATGTCGATGGCGTCCGAAAGCCGGCTGGCGATCTCGTAGGCGTAGCTGTCCGCCCGGTTCAGAAGGGCCAGGACGCACAGACCCAGCACCCCCTTCTTCAGCTGTATCTCGATGGTTTCAGGCACCTCGATCTCTCCCTGTGACAGGAATTGGATACGGCAAGGTATCTTGTGACGCAAGGTAGCTGTCGAAACATGACAGCGATTTAATCGTGGCGCTTACCCGCCGGGCTTGCGGCGGCTTTGCGGCCTGATCGGCGTTGATCGCTTGGCAAGGCCAGAACGATCCGATAGGTGATCGCCAAAGCGCCGGGCGTGGGAATCGCGCCAGCGTGACAGTTGCGATTCGTTCGCAAGCGTCTGCTGAATAACGGTTTTATGGGGAAGACTCCTATGGGGATGGGCAAGCGAGCCCGAGGGACGATGAAGGGCGCCGTCGGCGCCGCGTCTTCGATCGTGCTGGGGGCCGGTCTGGCGATGGTCGCCGCGGCGCCGACGTGGGCGCAGGACCTGATGGGTCAGCCGACGCCGGGCGGCATCGGCCTGCAGCCGGCCGCCTCGCCGCTGAAGCACGACGCGCACTTCTTCCACGACGTGATCCTGCTGCCGATCATCGTCGGCATCACCCTTCTGGTGCTGGGCCTGCTGACCTGGATCGTCTTCCGCTACAACAAGAAGGCCAATCCGACGCCCGCGCGCTGGAGCCACAACACCACGATCGAGGTGATCTGGACGGTCCTGCCGGTCGTGATCCTGGTCTTCATCTCCCTGTTCTCGTTCCGCCTGCTGTTCGCCTATCACGACATGCCGCGCCCGGACCTGACGGTGAAGGTGACGGGCAACCAGTGGAACTGGGCCTATGAATATCCGGACCAGGGCGTGGCGGAATATGTCTCCAACATGCTGCCGGAAGACCAGCTGGCCTCGCGCGGCCTGCCGCACAGCCTGTATCGCCTGGCCGCGACCGAGCCGATGGTGGTTCCGGTCGGCAAGACGGTGCAACTGGTCATCACCGCCTCGGACGTGATCCACGCCGTCGCCCTGCCGGCCTTCGGTCTGAAGACCGACGCCGTGCCCGGCCGCATCAACACCACCTGGTTCAAGGCCGAACGCACCGGCGTCTTCTACGGCCAGTGCTCGGAACTGTGCGGCGTCGACCACGCCTTCATGCCGATCGAGATCCATGTCGTCAGCCAGGCCGAGTTCGAGCGCTGGATCGCCTCCAAGGGCGGCTCCATGACGCCCAAGGCCGCCGCGCCCGCCGCCCCCGCGGCTGCGCCGGCCGAAGCCCCGGCCGCCGACGCCGCCGCTGTCGCGACCCCGGCGGCGACGCCCGCCGCGACGACCCAACCCGTTCCCGCCGCGGCGCCCGCCGCGCCGGCCGCCCAGTAAGAGGCGAACATATCCATGGCTGACGCTATCCTCACCCGCGACGCCGCCCACGCCGGGCACGCCCACCACGATCACCACGATCACAAGGTCGGATTCTTCACCCGCTGGTTCCTGTCCACCAACCACAAGGACATCGGCACCCTGTACCTGCTGTTCGCCATCATGGCGGGCGTGGTCGGCGGCGCCCTGTCGGGTCTGATCCGCTGGGAACTGGCCGAGCCGGGCATCCAGATCTTCAAGGAAGGCTCCTCGATCCAGCTGCTGGGCCTCGTCGAGCAGTCCAAGCACGGCTACAACGCCGTCGTCACGGCCCACGCCCTGATCATGATCTTCTTCATGGTCATGCCCGCCATGATCGGCGGCTTCGGCAACTGGTTCGTGCCCATCATGATCGGCGCGCCGGACATGGCCTTCCCGCGCATGAACAACATCTCGTTCTGGCTGCTGGTCGCCGCCTGGTGTCTGCTGATCCTGTCGATGTTCGTCGACGGCGGGCCGGGCAAGGGCTTCGGCGGCGGCTGGACGGCCTATCCGCCCCTGTCGACCGTCGGCCACGTCGGTCCGGCCTTCGACCTGGCCATCTTCGCCCTGCACGTCGCGGGCGCCAGCTCGATCCTGGGCGCGATCAACTTCATCACCACCATCCTGAACATGCGCGCGCCGGGCATGACCCTGCACCGGATGCCGCTGTTCGCCTGGTCGGTGCTGATCACCGCCTTCCTGCTGCTGCTGTCGCTGCCCGTCCTGGCCGGCGCCATCACCATGCTGCTGACCGACCGCAACTTCCACACCCACTTCTTCGATCCGGCCGGCGGCGGCGACCCGATCATGTACCAGCACCTGTTCTGGTTCTTCGGCCACCCGGAAGTGTACATCCTGATCCTGCCGGGCTTCGGCATCATCAGCCACATCGTCTCGACCTTCTCCAAGAAGCCGGTGTTCGGCTATCTGGCCATGGCCTACGCCATGGTGGCCATCGGCTTCGTCGGCTTCGTCGTGTGGGCGCACCACATGTACACGGTCGGCATGAGCGTGAACCTGCGCGCCTATTTCATCGCCGCGACCATGATCATCGCGGTGCCGACGGGGGTGAAGATCTTCAGCTGGATCGCCACCATGTGGGGCGGCTCCATCAGCTTCAAGACGCCCATGCTGTGGGCGATCGGCTTCATCTTCCTGTTCACCGTCGGCGGCGTGACCGGCGTGGTCCTGTCCAACGCCGGCATCGATTACAGCCTGCACGACACCTATTACGTGGTTGCCCACTTCCACTACGTTCTGTCGCTGGGCGCCGTCTTCGCCATCTTCGCGGGCTTCTACTACTGGTTCGAGAAGATGTTCGGGGTGAAGTACAACGAGTTCCTGGGCGCGACCCACTTCTGGATCATGTTCGTGGGCGTGAACCTGATCTTCTTCCCGCAGCACTTCCTGGGTCTGCAGGGTATGCCGCGCCGCTATATCGACTATCCGGACGCCTTCACCCTGTGGAACCACATTTCGTCGATCGGCTATGTCATCACCATCGTCGGCGTGGCCGTCTTCCTGATCATGCTGCTGGAAGCCGCCATCCGTCGCCGCCCGGGCGTCGCCAACCCCTGGGGAGAGGGCGCCACGACCCTGGAGTGGACCCTGTCCTCGCCGCCCCCGACCCACCAGTTCAACGAACTGCCGGTGGTCAAGGGCGACGACGGCCACTGATCCTGTTCACAGACCGACAGCGGGCCGCTCTTTCCATCGGAAGGGGCGGCCTTCTGCTTTTGGGTGTGCTATGCCGCGCGCGCAGATGACCGAAGTTCACACCCCCGCCGAGGCCCCGACCCAGGAGCGCCCCCTTATCTCCACCGCCCAGCCGGAAGACTTCTTCCAGCTGTTGAAGCCGCGCGTCATGTCGCTGGTGGTCTTCACCGCCGCGACCGGCCTGGTCGTGGCGCCGGGGTCGATGAACCCCTTCGCCGCCGCCATCGCCATCCTGTGCATCGCCGTCGGCGCGGGCGCGGCGGGCGCGCTGAACATGGCGCTGGAGGGCGAGACCGACGCCCTGATGCGGCGCACGCGCGGCCGCCCGGTCGCGGCGGGACGTGTCCGTAAAAACGATGCGATGGCCTTCGGCGTGGTGCTGAGCCTGTTTTCGGTCATGCTGCTGGGCATGAACGCCAATTGGCTGGCGGCGGGGCTGCTGGCCCTGACCATCGTCTATTACGCCGGCTTCTACACCCTGCTGCTGAAGCGGCGGACGCCCCAGAACATCGTCATCGGCGGCGCGGCCGGCGCCTTTCCGCCGGTGATCGGCTGGGCCGCCGCGACCGGCCATGCGCCGTGGCAGGCCTGGCTGCTGTTCCTGATCATCTTCCTGTGGACCCCGCCGCACAGCTGGGCCCTGGCCCTGTATTCGGCTGGCGACTACGCCAAGGCGGGGATTCCGATGATGCCGGTGGCGCGCGGGGCCAGATCCACCCGTCTGCAAATTCTGATCTACAGCCTGGTGTTCGTGCCGGTGGCGATCCTGCCCGGCGTGACGGGTCTGGGCGGCGCGATCTATCTGGCCGTCTCGATCCTGGGCGGGATCGGCTTTCTGGGCCTGGCGCTGCGGCTCTATCGCTCGCGCGCCGGGGACGAACCCGACAAGGTCGAAGCCGTGGGACGCGAGGCCGCATTGTACGACGTCCGCGCCCAGGCCAAACCGGCGCGTGACCTGTTCGCCTTTTCCATCCTCTATCTGATGGCGCTGTTCTCGGCGCTGCTGATCGAGGCCCTGTCCGGTCTGGGAGCGTAAACCATGCGTCTGACGCCCGAAGAACTGCGCGCGCGCAAACGCCGCAACGTCTGGATCGCCCTGGCGCTGGTCGCCTTCATCGTCCTGGTCTTCGCCACCACCGTCATCCGCCTGCAACAGAACCAGGCCGACGAGCGGGCGCTGCGCGACGCGGTCGAAGGCGCGCCCCTATGAAACCGGCGCGCAAGAACATGATCGCCGTCATCTGCGTGCTGACGGTGATGGGGATGACGGGCGCGGCCTTCGCCGCCGTGCCCCTGTACCGGATGTTCTGCCAGGTCACGGGCTTCGACGGCACGACCATGCGGGCCGACAAGGCGCCCGACACGGTGCTGGATCAGACCGTCACGGTGCGGTTCGACACCAATGTGCGCGGCGTCCCCATGACCTTCCGCGCCGAAAGCCCGACCCAGCGCGTGCGGATCGGCGAGACGGGCCTGGCCTATTTCGACGTGACCAACACCTCGGACAGGCCGATCCAGGTTCGGGCCAGCTACAATGTCTCGCCCGAACAGACGGGGCCCTATTTCCAGAAGCTTCAGTGTTTCTGCTTCACCGACCAGACCCTGGCGGCGGGCGAGACGCGCCAGTTCCCGGTCCAGTATTTCATCGCCCCCGAACTGGCGACCGACCGCGAGGCCCAGGGCGCGCGCGACATCACCCTGAGCTACACCTTCTTCCCGTCGGTCGACGCGCCCAAGGCGTGATGGGGCGTCCCGGCGTCGATTTTCCCGGCGTCGGCTGCGGCCTGGTCGTCCAGCGCCCCGACGGGCGGGTGCTGCTTTACCGGCGGTTGAAGGCGCCCGAGGCCGGGTTCTGGACCATCGTCGGCGGCAAGGTCGATCCCATGGAGCCCAGCCGGGAGGCCGCCCGCCGCGAGGCCGGGGAAGAAAGCGGCCTGACGATCGGCGCGGTCGATTTCCTGTGCCTGGCCGAAGCGATTCTGCCCGCCGACCGCCAGCACTGGATCTCGATGATCTATGTCACGCACGACTTCGCCGGAGAGGCGCGTCTGAGCGAACCCGACGCCTTTTCGGACGTGGGCTGGTTCGATCCCGACAGGCCGCCCCAGCCCCTGTCGGTCTTCACCGCCCAGGCCTTTGCGGCGCTGAAAAAGGCGGAAAGGCGGCGCCCCTCTGGCGCGGCGAAAAAGGGGACGCTATAGCCGGAAGCAAAGGCGACTCCATCGCCCGCCGACAGGGAAGAAACGCATGGCCGATGCGCACGCTGCTCCGCAGCACGACTACCACCTGGTGCCGCCCAGCCCGTGGCCGCTGCTGTCTTCCATCGGCGCGACCATCATGTTCATCGGCGCCGTCATCTGGATGAAGGGCCTGGCCCCCGCCGACGGCGGTCCGATCGCCGCCAACCTCCTGGCCCAGGGCAAGCCGGCCGTCTTCTTCGCCGGCCTGGCGGGGGTGCTGGTCTCGGCCTTCGGCTGGTGGTCGGACGTGATCAAGGAATCCAAGGGCGGCGACCACACCCCGGTCGTGTCCCTGGGTCTGCGCTACGGCATGATCCTGTTCATCGCGTCCGAGGTGATGTTCTTCGTCGCCTTCTTCTGGATGTTCTTCGACATGGCCCTGTTCCATGAATCGCGCGCCCTGACGCCGGAAGTCGGGACCTGGGCCGACACGGCCAAGGCCTGGTCGACCTGGCCGCCCAAGGGGGTCGAGGTCCTGTCGCCCTGGCAATTGCCGCTGCTGAACACCGTGACCCTGCTGCTCTCGGGCTGCACCGTCACCTGGGCGCACCACGCGATCCAGGTCGACGACCGCAAGGGCGCCAAGATCGCCCTGGGGCTGACCGTGGCGCTGGGCGTGCTGTTCACCTGCGTCCAGGCCTATGAGTACCACCACATCCTGCACGAGCACCTGTTCTTCAACGAAGAGGCCGTGAACTCGGGCCTGTACGGCTCGATCTTCTTCATGGCGACGGGCTTCCACGGCTTCCACGTTCTGATCGGGACCATCTTCCTGACGGTCTGCCTGATCCGTCTGCTGGCCGGGGACTTCACCCCCAAGAAGCATTTCGGTTTCGAGGCGGCGGCCTGGTACTGGCACTTCGTGGACGTGGTCTGGCTGTTCCTGTTCGCCTTCGTCTACGTCGTCTTCGGTTGATCGAAGACAGAACCGAGGATGCAGAGGCGGCGCGGGACGAGTCATCGTCCCGCGCCGTCGCCGTTTGCGCCGACTCCGTGCGGGCGGGCCTTCGGGGGCGTTGTCCGCGCTGCGGTCAGGGGGCGCTGTTCGACGGCTTCCTGAAGGTCCGGCCCGCCTGCACCGCCTGCGGGCTGGACTATTCGACCATTCAGACCGGCGACGGCCCCGCGAGCTTCATCATGCAGATCGCGGGCTTTCTGGTCGGGTTTTCGGCCCTGTTCGTCGAGATCAAATTCCATCCGCCGATGTGGGTGCATCTGGTCGTCTGGCTGCCGCTGGTCGTGGTCCTGTCCCTGGCCCTGATGCGGCCGGGCCGGGGGCTGATGATCGCCCTGCAATACCGGAATCAGCGATGAAGCGTTTCCCCTGGATGCTGACCGTCGCGACGGCCGCCGCCCTGGTCCTTCTGATCGGCCTGGGCGTGTGGCAGGTCGAGCGGCTGAGGTGGAAGGAAGGTCTGATCGCGGCGGCCGAGGCGGCGGCGGCGAAACCGCCCGCGCCCTTGGCCGACGTTCTGGCCGACGCCGGGCGTGGGGGAGGGCTGGAGTTCCGCAAGGTCCTGATGGTGTGCCGGGGCCTGGCGACGGCGCCCTATGTCGAGCTTCAGACCATACACGACGGGACGCCCGGCGTGCGGCTGGTGTCGGCCTGTCGGCCCGAGGGAGAGGCTTTCACCGTGCTGGTGGACCGGGGCTTCGTCGCCGACACGATCTCGGCCCGGCCCCCGGTGATGGAGACGACCCTGCCGCTGGTCCTGGTCGGCGAGTTCCGTTCGGTCCCCCCGCCCGGCGCCTTGTCGCCGGCGCCGCGCGACGGCCGCTTCTACGCTCGCGACACGGCGGCGATGGCCGAGGCCCTGCATGTCGCCGGTCCGCTGCGGCCCGAGGCGGTGTACGCCCTGACCGCGACCAATCCGGAGTTCGGGGCGCTGACGCCGTCGGCGCCGCCGGCGGCCTTTTCCAACAATCATTTCGGCTACGCCCTGACCTGGTTCGGACTGGCGATCGCGCTGGTCGGCTTCTATGTGGCGCTGCTTCGTCGGCGATCGAAGAAAGACCTGTCCTGAGCGCGCAACTGCACACCCTGTCCAACGGCGTCCGCGTCGTCTGCGATCCCATGCCCGGCCTGAAGACCCTGGCCGTCGTCGTCACCGTCAAGGGCGGCGCGCGCTGGGAGGCCGAGGACCGCTCGGGCTGGTCGCACCTGCTGGAGCATCTGGTGTTCAAGGGCGCGGGCGACATGGCCGCGCGCGAGATCGTCGAGCGGATCGAGGCCGAGGGCGGAAACATCAACGCCTCCACCGGCTATGAACGCACCAGTTTCGAGGTGCGCGCCCTGGACGGCTCTCTGCCGCTGGCGATGCAGGTGCTGTCGGACCTGGTGTTCCGTCCCACGCTCGATCCCGCCGAGATCGAGCGCGAGAAGGACGTGGTCGCCCAGGAGATCGCCGAGGCCTTCGATACGCCCGACGACCATGTGTTCGAAATGGTCCAGACCCGCGCCTTCGCCGGCCAGCCGCTGGGCCGGCCGATCCTGGGCTCGATCGCCAGCCTGAAGCCCGCGGACAAGGCCAGCGTCGAGGCATGGCGCGCGCGGCTGTATTCGCCCGACCGAATGGTGGTCGCGGTGTCCGGCGCGGTGGAGGAGGGCGCGTTGCTGGCCCTGGCCGAGCGCTGGTTCGGCGCTGCGGTCGCGACCCCGGCCGATGCCCCGGCCCCCGCCGTCTTCGTCGGCGGTCACGCCAGGCTGACGCGCAAGATCGAACAGGCCAATCTGGTGTTCCAGCTGCCGGGTCTCGCCGCGACCGACCCCGCCCTGTCCGCCAAGCGGCTGTTCACCGAAATCCTGGGCGGCGGCATGGCCTCGCGCCTGTTCCAGAGCGCGCGCGAGATGCGGGGCCTAGCCTACGCCATCGACGCCTATCAGGAGCCGTATCAGGACGCGGGGGTCCTTGGGGTCTACGCCGGAGCGGCGGCCGAGCGCGCCAGGGAGCTGGCCGAGGTCTGCGCCCACGAGGTCCGGGGCCTGGCCGAGACGGGGCCGACGCCCGCCGAACTGTCGCGCGCCAAGGCGGTGATGAAGGCCGGTCTTTGGATGTCGGACGAAAACCCGATGAGCCGCGCGGGCCGCAACGCCGCCCAGACCCTGATCTTCGGCGCGCCGCGCTCCAGCCCCGACCTGACCGAAGAGCTGGAAGGCCAGACGATCGAGGATGTGCGCGCCGTCGGCGCCCGCCTGCTGGCGTCGGGCCAGACGGCCAGCGCGGTGCTGGGCCCCAAGGCGGCGGCTGCGGCAGGCGAGACCTTCGCCACGATCCTGTTCCCCTGAATTTTACGGGAACGCGCGGCGGCCCTCTCGGGTTATGCTGACGCTTTCAAACCCCGGAGACACCCATGTCCGTCCGCGTCGCCCTGATCGTCGGCAGCCTGCGCAAGGGCTCCTATTCGCGCGCCATCGGCATGGCGATGAAGGAGATCGCCGCGCCGGGCCTGGACCTGGTCCCGGTCGAGATCGGCGACCTGCCCCTGTACGACCCCGACCTGGACAATGACGCGCCGCCCCCAGCCTGGACCCGCTTCCGGGGCGAGGTGGCTGCGACCCAGGCGGTTCTGTTCGTTACGCCCGAATACAACCGCTCCATCCCCGGCGCCCTGAAGAACGCCCTGGACGTCGGCTCACGCCCCTATGGCCACAGCATCTGGCAGGGCAAGCCCGCCGCCATCGTCAGCGTCTCGCCCGGCGCCGTCGCGGCTTTCGGCGCCAACCACCACCTGCGCCAGCCGCTGGTGTTCCTGAACATGCCGACGATGCAGCAACCCGAGGCCTATATCGGCAACGTCGCCGACCTGCTGGACGAGAACGGCAAGCTGAAGAAGGACGACACCAAGGCCTTCCTGAAAAGCTTCACGGACGCCTTCGCCGCCTGGATCGACAAGACGAAGGCGTGAGGCGCTTTGCCTAAGTCGGAATGACGGCGTGGACGCAGTTTCCCTTCCGACTTTTTCCCTCCCGACTTTAGCCGCCACTGCGGCGGACCATTTCAGACCAGAAATCGATTTCTCGAGGGTTTCCGTCCAAGCCTTTGGGCCCCAACCCGTTCTCTTCCCGATCAATGTAGTCGAGAAGGTCCGCGCCAAAATGGATGATATCTGATTGGTAGACCGAGAAGACCGGATTGCCAGCTTGCAAAGGTGTAGCAGGCAGATATCTGTGTCCGAAGATCGGAATGAGCTTGGGTGCACGGCTTAATACGTCTCGGAGAACCTCAGCCCGCTCATCTTCCTTAGCCGGTCGCTCTCCCCACTCCGACCACCAAAGTCCATTTTCTTCCACATCGAAGAGCAAGCCCTCAAACGGCCAAGCCATTTGGGACCGCACCATTGTTTCGTTATTCCAATCGGTCCCGCCGACCGGCCGTCGATCGAGCAATAGATCAGTGAGGTCCGGTGGGAAGGTGACGCGGAACTGCAACTGCGCTCTTTCGAGTTCAGCCGCCGTGTAGCCTGTGGTCCAAGTTATCGCGGCCATGGCCGAACCTAACGTCCGCATCGCTGCTGGCCAATGGTCGCTTTCCAGTCCCAGACGTTCGAAACGGCGCTTCCGCGATCCAACAGAACCCAGAATTGAAAACGGCGGCTCCGTGAGGAGCCGCCGTCGCCAGTTCAGCGGTGAGGCTGAATTCAGCCGACCGTTTGCAGCTGGCCAGCCGATTCCTTGCCCGAACGCTTGTCGCGTTCCAGCTCGTAGGAAACCTTCTGGTTTTCGTCCAGGCCGCGCAGGCCGGCGGCTTCGACGGCCGAGATGTGGACGAAGACGTCCTTGCCGCCGTCGTCGGGTTGGATGAAGCCGTAACCCTTGGTCGGGTTGAACCATTTGACAGTGCCGGTAGCCATTTTGAGACCTCCGCTAGAAGTTGACCGAGGGAACGCCCCTGCGGCCTGTCGGGTCTGAATGGGATCGGCCTGGACTCATGCGTTCGCAAGGAGAGTGGGCGTTACGCAGAGAGATCGACGAGGCTCATAAGCGCAGGCTTTCGCGGCAAAAGCAAGACGCGGGGCGTTCGGGCGACTTGGCGACGGAACGGCCCCGCTTCCAAGACGTTGTCAGGGTTCACGAAAGGTCTTCCCTCATGAACCGCACACATGTGGTCGAGCGCGCCTACCAGCTTGCCCGGACCCCCGAATGTCTGAACACCGGCGATGTGGTGAAGGCCCTGTCGGCCGAAGGCTATTCGAACGCCGACATCTCGCACTTTCAGGGCGCGTCGATCCGAGCCGATCTGAACCGCATCTGCAAGGCGACGGCGGCCCAGGCGGCCTGATCCCGCCTTAGGCCAGCCCGGACAGAACCGGGGCCTCGGCCGCGCTGTCGGGAAAGACGCGGGCGTCCAGCGCGGCGCGGTCGATCCCCATATGATCGCGCAGGACGCCCTTGAACACCGAGCGGATGTCCAGGGTCGGGCGCAGGTCGCGATCCTCGAACAGCCGACCCTGGGCCAGGGTCGGCCAATCGCCGACCGGCCCGCCACGCTTCAGGGCGCCGCCCGCCAGCAGAAGGGACGAGGCCGTGCCGTGGTCGGTGCCTTGGGTGCCGTTGGCGTGGGCGGTGCGGCCGAACTCGGTGGCGACCACCACCAGGGTGCGACGCCAGTCGTCGCCCAGTCCCGTCATCAGTCCGGCCGTCAGTTGGTCGAGGCCGGTCAGGCGCGTCTGCAGTTGCGCCTTCTGGCCGGCGTGGGTGTCCCAGCCGTCCAATGAGACGGCGACGATGTCGGCGCCCTCCGGTCCCGTCATCAGCCGGGCCACCGCCGCCCCCAGGGCGCGCGCGTCGTTGCGGCGCACTGACCCGTCGCCCGAGGCTTCGGCCTGGGCTTCGGTCGCCAGGCCCCGCATCAGGTTCGGTCCCAGCAGCGGATCGTCGGCGTAGAGGTCCTGGAGCCTCAGGGCCAGCCGGTCGTCGGGCCGCACCTGGCCGCCGGGCGACCAACTGGACACGGCCGCGTTCCCCCGCAGGATCAGCGGCGTCTGGGCGCCGATGGACAGACCTTTCAGCGGCTGCCCGCCGGCGGCGACGATGGCGCGGTTCAGCCAGCCGTCCTCCTGGCGACGCAGGGTGGCCGCGCCGTTCTCCAGCACGTCCTGCGCCTCGAAGTGGGAGCGGATGCGCACGGGCAGGGCGACGGCCGGGGCGAAGCGCAACTGCCCTTGACCATAAAGGTCATGCAGCCCCGTCAGGGCCGGGTGCAGGCCGAAACCGTCGCCGAGGGGCAGGGCGCCGTCCGGCTGTCCCGGCGGGGGCACGGCCAGGCCGCCGCGCAGGGGAACATAGTCGGCGTCGCCATAGGGCGGGGTGACGGACAGGCCGTCCATGGCCCCGCGCGCGATCAGAACGACCAGTTTGGGCCGGGCGGTGGGCGACAGGGCCGAGACGCGCCCAGCGAAGGCCAGGCTGATTCCGGCGGCGGCCCCGCCCAGCAAGGCGCGGCGATTGAGGGCGATGGGGGTCATCGGCGCTGAAACTCCGGCGACATGAACAGGAGGGCGAGGGCTTCGGGGCGGCTTTCGGCGCGGGCGATGGTCTGTCGGGTGCGCTCGCTCATGCGGTCGCCCAGGGCGTCGACGGCGACCTGGACGGGATCGGCCGTCCGCGCGCTGTCGGCCATGGCGCGTGACCAGTCCAGCCGCTTGACCAGGGCGTCCGGCCCGGCCCAGTCTCCGGCCGTGTCGGGCCAGCCTTCTGGCGAGGGCGGCGAGAACGGCGGCTGGCCCATGGCGATCAGGGCTTGACGCAACGGCTGAAGCCGCTGGGGCGCCACGCCCAGGGCGCGATGCGCCGACATCACGAACTCATAGGGCGTCTTCACCTTGGCCGGCTGGGGCGTCCAGGTCTCGGGCGCGGCGGCCAGGGCGTGGGCCACCTGGGCCAGGTCGCCGCCCGTGCGGGTCCAGGTCTGCTCCAGCCGCGCCGTCAGGGCCGGGGGCGGATCGTCGGCGACGAAGTGAGCCGCGATCCGGTGCGACAGACGCCGCGCCGTGGCTGGATGGCGGGCCAGGTCGCGCAGGATCGCCTGACCCTGGGCCAGGCCCGGCTGGCGATAGGTCCTGCCCATGACGGTGCGGGCGCCCGGCTCATGCACATTGGCGCGGAACAGGAAGGCGCCGGTGACGCCATCGTCTCGGTCACGGGCGTTCGGCGTGGACCAGCCGGTCAGGGCGCGCGCCAGTTCGGTCACGTCGCCCTGGGTGTAGCCGCCGTCGACGCCGACGGTGTGCAACTCCATCATCTCGCGCGCCAGATTCTCGTTCAGACCGGCCGAACGGCGTCGCCCGGCGGGGCTGTCCGGCCCGATCGAGCGCGCCTGATCCAGATAGAACAGCATGGCCGGATGCTGTTCGGCGGCAAGGGCCAGGTCCTCGAACCGGCCGAAGACGTGGGGGCGGATCGCCTCGCGCTCGAACTGGTCGGCGAAGGCGCCGGCGTCGAACTTGACCAGGGAGACGGTGAACAGGTTCGACCAGAACAGGGCCCACCGTTCGGCGAAGCCGTCCTCGGTCGTGGCGGCGAGCCGGGCGCGGGCCAGGAAGGCCTGGGCGGTGTCGTCGGCGATGGCGCGCCGCGCCGCCTGTCGCGCCTCGCGCCGGGCCTGGGCCGTGGGATCGACGGCGCCGGGCGTGGGAGAAGCCGCCGCGTCCGGGCGCATCGCCGCTCGGGGCGCGGCGGCTCGATAGTCCTGAAGTTGGTCCAGCCGCTGGGCCGCGTCGGGAAAGTCGCCAGGCGGCTGGGGCGCGCCCTGGGGCCGGATCTGGGCCGCCAGCCAGTCGCTCGGATCGGGCGCGACGCGCGCGATCTCGCCGGGCCGGGCGCCCAGGCCCAGCCGGGTCAGGGCCAGGGCGGCGTCATGCGCGGATGCAGCCATTACGATCTCCTCGTCGCCCCGAGGAGTGTAACGCGCCGGCCCGAAAACTCCGTCGCCGGCCTTCACCGACGTCAGAAGAAATTCGGTCGTCCGATCAGGTGGCCAGCCAGACGGCCTGTCAGGCGGCTTGGGCCAAGCCCGTCTCAGCCTCGGCGATCAGGTTGCGGTCGTCCACCTGCCACGGATGGAAGTCGGGCTTGTAGAAGGCCAGATAGTCCCCGATCATCCGACGATACAGACCCGGCTTCAGCCACAGCCAGCGAAACAGGCCAAGACGGGCCTTCCAGCCGACGACGCCGTCCTGCTTCAGCAGCATCAACGTCGTCTCGCGCACGGTCCGTGTGAACAGAAGCGTCGTCAGGGCCATGGCCCAGCGACGGATGCGCCACCGTTTCAACGGGCCGAGGTCGCGGGCGGCGTGCAGGAAGACGTCATAGGCCACGCCCTTGTGCTCGATCTCCTCGATGGCGTGCCAACGCCACAGACGGGCCAGGTCGGCGGGCGCGCCCTTCAACAGGTCCGGATCGGCCAGCAGCCGATGGGCGAAGGCGGCGGTGAAATGCTCCAGCGCCATGGTCGCCGCCAGCTGGGCCAGGGCCGGACGCGCGCGGGCGATGTCGAGACGGGCGGTGACATAGGCCTCGATCTCGGCGGTGTCGTAGCCGGCGCGTTCGGTGATGGCGTTGAAGGCCATGTGTTCGCGGGTATGGGCGCCCTCCTGAATCGTGAAGGCGCGGATGTCCGCGGCCAGGGCCGGGGGCGCGTCCTTGGCGAACCGCTTGACCGACTGGATGAAGAACCTCTCGCCGTCGGGGAAGGTCAGGCTGAGGGCGTTCATCACGGCGGTGCCGAACGGGTCGCCGTTCAGCCACCAGCGTGGCGTCGGAGCCTCGCGGTCGATATGCAGGTCACGCGGCTTGATCTGGAGGTCGGCGGGGGTGGCGGATTTCGCCATGGGTCTGCTCCTCGATTTCGGGACCAGAATGGAGTTAACTGACATTGATGTCAACTAATGGTCCGGTGAGGCGGCGTCGCGGGGCGGTGGCGCGCGAAGAGGCGCTGGAGGCGGCGCGCGACCTCCTGCTGTCCGGCGGGCCGGCGGCTGTGACGCTGAAGGCGGTGGGCGAACGGATGGGCGTGGGGCACGCCAATCTGATCCACCATTTCGGCTCGGCGGCCGGGCTGCAGGGCGCGCTGATGGATGCGATGGTGCGCGATCTGGCGCAGCGCATCGAGGCCGGCCTGAGCGACGGCCGCGAGGGCGTGGACCCGGAACGGCTGATGACCGTGGTGTTCGACGCCTTCGGCAAGGGCGGGGCCTCGCAGATGGCCGCCTGGCTGGCCCTGGCGCGCGAACAGGGGCGGGCGGAAAGTTTCGCCCAGGTGGTCCGCGACCTGGCCGACCGGCTGGCGGCGATGGCGCCGGACGACCCCTGCGCGGCGGAACGGGCGCGGTCCCTGGTCATGACAGCGGCCTATATGGCCTTCGCCGAGGGACTGATCGGCGACATACTGACGCCCATGCTGGACGCGCCCGAAGGCCTGGGGCGCGCCCTGGCCCTGAAGTTGACGGCGACCGTCTTGGCGGAACCGTGAGTGCAGGCCACACTCATCCTGTTGTATGAGGCGTCATGGCCCTGTTGGACTGGATGAGCGATGTGGCCGGGCCCGTGGTCCGGGGCGACGGGGTGCTGCTGCGCCCGCCGCGCGCGGCCGACCATGCCGCCTGGTCGGTCCTGCGCGACGGCTCGCGCGACTATCTCCAGCCCTGGGAGCCGGCCTGGCCCGACGACGACCTGACCAAGGCCGCCTTTCGCCGCCGCCTGTCGATCTATGCGCGCGAGATGGAGTTGGGCAACGCCTGGCCCTTCTTCGTCTTCATCGACGAGGGGCGCACCCTGGTCGGCGCCGTGACCCTGTCGAACGTGCGGCGCGGCGTGGCCGAAACGGGGACCCTGGGCTACTGGATCGGCCGGCCCTTCGCGGGACGTGGTCACACCACCGCAGCGGTGCGCGGCGTGGTCGGCTTCGCCTTCGACCGGGTCAAGCTGCATCGGCTGGAGGCGGCCTGCCTGCCGACCAATCTGGCTTCGCGCCGGGTGCTTGAGAAATCGGGCTTTCGCAACGAGGGCCGGGCCCGGGCTTATTTGAAAATTAACGGCGAGTGGGCAGACCATCTCCTGTTCGGCCTCGTCGAGGACGAGTTCGATCGCACCGGCCGCGACCCGTCGTCGTGAGGGAAGAGTGACGCCTTGAATACGCGAGCCCGATCCCTGGCCTGGGACGCGACGACCGCCATAGAGGCGCTCGCGGCCGCCGACACGGCCCTGTGGATCTGGACGCCGTCCGAGGATCAGATTCGGTTCACGGGCGCGACGCGCGCCCTGGGCCTGGGGCCGCTGGCGCCGGAATGTTCGGGCGCGGGCTTCGTCGCCCTGGCCCTGCCCCAGGACCGGTCGCTGGCCGAACAGATGCTGAAGCCCAAGGCCGAGGGGACCGAGGTGGTCGTGCGTCTGCGCATGCGCGGGTCCGAGACCTGCCTGTGGCGCGGCGTCTGGCTGGAGGACGGCCTGCGCGCCGCCGGCGTCGTCGCGCTGGAGACGCGGCTGGCGGGGCTGGAGCGCGACGTTCTGACGGGCCTCCTGGATCGGCGCGCCTTCCTGGCCCGCATCGCCGAGGTGCTGACCAAGCCGGGCGAATACGAACTGGTCGTGGGCGACGTGGATCGTCTGCGGCGGTTGAACGAGGCCCTGGGTCACGAACGCACCGACCTGGTCCTGTCGGCCCTGGCCTCGCGCCTGGCCGCCGCCTTCCCCCAGGACGCCTCGGCCGCCCGCATCGGCGAGGACGAGTTCGCCATCATCGTGCCCAAGACCGCCGCCCACACCAGCTATCGCGTGCGCGAGGCGCTGGAACAGCCGCTGCGCGTCGCCGGTTTCGACATCTATCCGACCGTCTCGATCGGCGCCTTGGTGGTCGAAGGCGGCCCCGACGCCCCCGATGCGGCCGAGCTGCTGCGCCGGGTCGAACTGGCGGTGGAATCGGCCAAGGCCGCGGGGCGTGGCGGATCGGCCGCCTATGGCCGGGCGCTGGAAAGCGACAGCCTCAGCCGTCTGGCGTTGGAGGCGGACCTGAGAAACGCCTTCGTGCGCGGCGAGATCGTGCCCTTCTTCCAGCCTATCGTGAACCTGAACACCGGGGCGGTCGCCGGCTTCGAGGCCCTGGCGCGCTGGCGTCACCCGCGTCGCGGCCTGGTGCCGCCGGACGAGTTCCTGGGCCTGACCGCCGACCTGGGCATGATGAACGAACTGGGCCTTCTGATGATGACCCAGTCGGCCCGGCAGCTGGCCGAGTGGCTGGAGCGTCACCCCCTGGCCGGCCGCCTGTTCTGCAGCGTCAATCTGTCGGTCGGCGAGATCGAACGCCCGCACCTGTGCGAGGACGTGGCCCGCGTCATCAAGGAAAGCGGCCTGCCGCGCGGCGCGCTGAAGCTGGAAGTCACCGAAGGCGACATCATGCGCGACACCGAGCGGGCGGCCGAGGTGCTGCAGTCGCTGAAGGACGTCGGGGCGTCGCTGGCGCTGGACGATTTCGGCACCGGCTTTTCGTCCCTGTCCTATCTGGCGCGCCTGCCGTTCGACACGCTGAAGATCGACCGCTATTTCGTGCTGACGATGAACAAGGACGAGGGCTCGGCCAAGATCGTCAAGTCGGTGGTCAACCTGGGCCGCGACCTGTCGCTGGAGGTCGTCGCCGAGGGGGTGGAGAACGCCGAACTGGCCCGGCTGCTGCTGGAGGCCCAGTGTCATTACGGCCAGGGCTTCGGCTACGCCCCCGCCCTGCCCGCGCAGGAGGCCGAGGTCTATCTGGCCGAAAGCCTGGCCGACGGCTCGGCGCCGATCAAGCAGCGGTCGGCCTGAGGTCGGATCCGATGGTGGTCCGCCCGTGACCGACGCCCGACTGGAAATCGCCGCAGGCTTCGCGACCGCCCAGGGACCGAAGGCCGACAATCAGGATTTCGGCGGCGTCCACATCGGCACGGCGGCCGAGCAGCGCGAACATGGGGTGGTCGCCGTCATCGCCGACGGAGTTTCGGGCTCCAGGGCCGGTCGGATGGCGGCCGAGCTGACGACACGCAGCTTCATCGACGGCTATCTGGACCAGAACCCGTTGAACGGCATCGCCCCGAACGGGATCAAGGCGCTGAGGGGCTTTAACCGCTGGCTCCACGCCAAGGGGCGCAGCGACCCGGCCATGGAGGCGGCGGCCACCACCTTCACCGCCCTGATCCTGCGCGGGCGCGAGGCGACGGCCCTGCACGTCGGCGACAGCCGCGCCTGGCATTTCCGCGACGGCGTCCTGACCCGGCTGACCGAGGATCACACCCGCGCCCAGCAGGGTCTGAGCCATGTGCTTTACCGCGCGGTGGGCATAGAGGCGGACGTCAAGCTGGACGTGCGCCAGGTCCGGCTGGAGCCGCACGACCGGCTGCTTCTGACCACCGATGGGGTGCATGGAGTGCTGACGGACGCCGTCATCGCCGGACTATTGGCGCGGCGCGGATCGCCGGACGCCGACGCACGCGCCCTCCTGGCCGAGGTCGAGGCGGCGGGCGCGCGCGACAACGCCACCGCCATCGTCATCGACGTGGTCCGCACCGGCGCGCCGGACTGGGAGGCGATCACCGCCGAGGCGGAAGGTTTGGCTATCCTGCCCCCGCCCGAAACGGGCGAGGTCGTGGACGGCTTTCAACTGCAGCGGCTGGTGGCGGACGGGCGATACACGCGCCTGTTCCTGGCCAAGGATACGCTGGGCGAACATGGGGCCGTGGTGCTGAAGTTCCCCAAGCCCGCCGTGGTGTCCGAACGCGGCGCGCGCACCGCCTTCCTGCGCGAGGCCTTCATCGGCCGCCGCATCGACAATCCCTTCGTCGGCAAGGTCCTGACCCTGGATCCCGGCCGGCAGAGTCGTCTTTATATCGCCCAGCCCTTCTACGCGGGGCGGACCCTGCATGCGCGGCTGGCCGACGAAGGGCCGCTGGAGATCGCCGAGGGCGTCGCCGTGGCGCTGAAGCTGGCGCGCGCGGTGTCGAGCCTGCACCGGGCGGGCGTCACCCATCGCGACATCAAGCCCGACAATGTGATCCTGGAGGGGAACGGCGGACTGAAGCTGGTGGACCTGGGCGTCGCGCGTCTGCGTCAGGCCGAGGAGTTCGCCGAGGCCGAGGCGCCCGGAACCGCCGGCTACAAGGCGCCCGAGATGTATGCGGGGCAGAGCGGCGATCCCGCCACCGACCAGTTCGCCCTGGGCGTGACCCTGTATCGGCTGTTCACGGCGACCTATCCCTGGGGGGCGGTCGATCCGGCCGACGCCCCGCGTTTCGACCGGGCGCCGACCCCCGCCTCGCGGCGGCGGCCCGACATGCCGGCCTGGCTGGAGGCCGCCCTGATGCGCGCCGTCGCGGTCGATCCGAACGAGCGGTTCGAGGACGTCGAGGAGCTGATCCATGTGCTGGAGACGGGCAGCGCCGTCGCCGCCCCGCCGCCGCGCCGGCTGTCGCTGATCGAACGCGATCCGGTGCGGTTCTGGCAGGGCGTCAGCCTGATCCTGCTGCTGGCCTTCCTGATCTCGATGGCGACGCGCTGAGGCGCGTCGCGCCTGCTTCATGCCGGGCTCAGGCCTGTCTCAGGCGCGGCCGCCCTGGCTGGACAGCATGGCGGCATCCACGCCCAGTTGAGCCAGGGCGCGGGTCCATTTGGAGCCATGGTCGGCGTCGAAGATCAGGTCCAGGTCCGCTTCGGCCGTCAGCCAGACGTTTTCGGCCAATTCGTCCTCCAACTGGCCCTCGCCCCAGCCGGCGTAACCCAGCAACAGGGCCGAGCGGCGCGGGCCGCCCACGTCGTCGGTCATGGCCGCCAGGGCCTCGCGCGTGCCCGTCATGGCCAGGCCGTCGCCAAAGGCCAGGCTGTCGTCCCCGATCATCCAGTCGTCGGTGTGCAGGACAAAGCCGCGCTCGCGCTCGACCGGTCCGCCCATCAGCACGGCGCGGCCGATGGACTGATCGGGGGCGGGGGCGTCCAGCTTGTCCAGAACTGTCTTGAGGTCAACGCCCGGCGCGGGCCGATCCAGCCTCAGGCCCATGGCGTGATCGGGGCCGTGGGCGCAGATCAGGATGACGGCGTGTTCGAATCGGGGATCGCCGATGCCGGGCATGGCGACCAGCAGTCGGCCGGTCAGGGAGGGGACTTCGCTCATGGTCCCCGCATCATCGGGTCGGAAACGGGCGGACGCAAGGCGAAGGGAACGATCGGGCGTCTGGGCGCTTGCGGTCACGGCCCCAGCTTCTATGTGTCGCAGGCGCTGTTCCATTTTCCGGACCCCAACCCCGCGCGGAGATCCCTCATGACCATCCAGATCGGCGATCGCATTCCCGACACCACCCTGGCCCAGGCCACGGCCGATGGGCCCAAGCCCGTCAGCACCGCCGATGTCTTCGCGGGCAAGACCGTGGCCCTGTTCGCCGTGCCCGGCGCCTTCACCCCGACCTGTTCGGCCCGCCACCTGCCGGGCTTCAAGGACCATCTGGCCGACATCAAGGGCAAGGGCGTCGACACTGTGGCCTGCATCTCGGTCAACGACGCCTTCGTCATGAAGGCCTGGGCCGAAAACCAGGGCATCACGGACGACAGCATCGTCATGCTGGCCGACGGTAACGGCGACCTGACGCGCGCCCTGGGCCTGGTGCTGGACGGCACGGGCTTCGGTCTGGGCGAGCGGTCGCAACGCTATTCGATGCTGGTTAAGGACGGCGTCGTGACCCAGTTGAACATCGAGCAGGGCGGCGAGTTCAAGGTCTCGTCGGCCGAGCACCTGCTGGCGCAGCTCTAAAGTGGATCAATCCACGCTATCGCTTCGCTACTTGAGCGTGGATTGATCGTGAATACCGATGTGTTCAGCCCGGAGAAGCGCAGCGCCGTGATGCGTCGCGTGAAGGGGCGGGATACGTCGCCGGAACTGGCCGTGCGCGCCATCCTGCGCGCGGCCGGGATCGGCTATCGGCTGGGCGGCTGCGGCCTGCCCGGTCGGCCGGACGTGGTGATGAAGGGCCGCCGCACGGTCGTCTTCGTCCACGGCTGTTTCTGGCACGGCCACGATTGCGCGCGCGGATCGCGCAAGCCCAAGGCCAACGCCGAATACTGGACCGCAAAGATCGACCGCAACCGCGCCCGCGACGCCCGTGTCGAGGCCGGCCTGATCCTGGCGGGCTGGCGGGTGCTGAGCGTGTGGGAATGCGAACTGCGCGAACCCGGCTTCGCCGCGCGCCTGACGGCGGCCGTCAAGGCTCAGGCCGCCTCGTCGGCCGCCTGAGCGTCGATCTCGGACAGGACGTGCTGCAGGGCGCCCAGCAGGGCCGGCGGCGTAAGGGGCTTGGACACGAAATAGGCCATGCCCGCCGCCTGACAGGCGGCGATGTCCTCGGGCGCCGTGTCGGCCGTGACCGCGATCACCGGGGTGCGGGCGTTGGGGCCGTCGCCGGCGCGCAGTCGGCGGGTCGTCTCGCGGCCGTCCAGCTCGGGCATCCGCACATCCATGAAGATGACGTCGAAGACCGTCTCGGCGCAGCGGTCCAGGGCGATCATCCCGTCGGCGGCGGTGGTGATCTCGCACCCCAGCGGCTGGAGGATCAGCTGCACCGCGCGGCGGTTGATGTCGTGATCGTCCACCACCAGCAGGCGTAGGGGCCGGTCTTCGTCTTCCTGTGGTTCGCCCTCGGCGGCGCTCTCGGCAGGCGACGGCGGGACGGCGGGTTCGATTTTCGGTTCGACCGCAGCCGGCGCGGGTGGGGCGACGGGCGGAGCCGCGGGCGCGAGGGGCTGGTTCGGCGCGACCAGGGCGCGGGCGACCGCCAGGCGGCTCTCGTCCAGCCCTTCGATCGGGGTCTCGGCCACGGCCGTGGCGGCGCCCGCCGCCAGGAACAGGGAGACGGTGAACCGCGCGCCCTGGCCGGGGGCGCTGCGGGCCGTCAGCCGGCCGCCCATCAGCTCCACCAGATCGCGGCTGATGGCCAGACCCAGTCCGCTGCCGCCGTGGCGCGCGCTGACGCCCTCCTGGGTCTGGTCGAACGGGTTGAACAGGCGGGTCAGCTGGTCGGTCGACATGCCCGGCCCGGTGTCGGCCACCTCGATCAGCATCAGATAGCCGCCGGGCTCCTCGCTCCAGGCGTCCAGCCGCACGGTGATCGTGCCCGCCTCGGTGAACTTGACGGCGTTGGAAATCAGATTGTTCAGAACCTGGCGCAGCCGCATGGGATCGCCGCGCACCGCGCGCGGAACCCCGCCCGTGCTTTCCAGCCGCAGCTTCAGCCCCTTGGCTTCGACCGGCCCGCGCCACAGCCGGATTGTCTGGGCCAGCAGCTTGCGCAGGTCGAAATCGACGGTCTCGACCGTCATCCGTCCGGCGCCGATCTTGGAATGGTCCAGCAGGTCGTCCAGCAGGGCCTTCATCATCAGGCCGGCGTCGGTGATCAGATCGACATTGGCGCGCGTCTGCGCGTCATGGTTCTGAATCTCGGCCGCCCCGGTCAATATGGCGCCGATGGGGGTGCGCAGGTCGTGGCCGACGGCGGCCAGGAAGACGGTGTGGGCGGCCAGATCCTGTTCCGCCTTCAGCCGCAGACGATCTGCCTCGGCCTTGGCGCTCAACCCCTTCTCGATGGCTTCGCTCATCTTGCGCCAGCCCAGGACGATGTAGAGGAAGAAGGCGGCGACGGCGGCCGTGGCGCCGATGACCAGAGAGGCCGGCGCGTCATAGGCCGCCGCGCTCATCGGGATGGCCGCCATGTAGAAGAAATAGGGCGCGACATTGGCGATCAGGATCGCCTTGGAACGCGGCGTGTTGATCATGACGAACAGCAAAGCCGCCGGTGTGATCAGGGCCGCGCAGATGGCCCCGGCCGCACCGCCGGTCAGCCACATCGGCACGGACAGGAAGCCGAAGAACAGGGCGCCGGACGAAATGGCCGCCAGACCCAGCGCCTTGCGCCAGCGTGGCAGGACCGCCGGCGTCGCCCGCGCCGCCGGACTGAAGATCACCTGCTCCAAGAGCTGGATCGCGATATAGATCGCCGCCCAAAGCAGGCTGCCGGTCCAGCCGATCAGCGGACTGACGACCATGGCGATGGCCACGCCCATGGCCGCGCGCTGAGGCAGGGCCGCGCGCCGCTGACGCAGGGCCACGGTCCAGACCGCGTCGTCGTTATCGAGCTCGGTGCTCTTGGTCATGCAATGTCCCGACCGCGCGCCCTCAGGGTTCGCCTTCGAACATTGTGCGCAGGGGTGACTAACGCTCCGTCAACGGGCGGCGCCGACCGCCTCGGACACGGCGGAAAAACCGTCGGCGCGCAGACGATCCGCCAGATCGCGCTTGATGCGGCCGACCAGGCCCGCCCCTTGGTAGATCAGGGCGGAATAGATCTGCACCGCCGTCGCGCCCAGCCGGATGCGGGCGTAGGCCTCGGCCCCGCTGTCGACGCCGCCGACCGCGATCAGCGGCAGGCGACCTTGGGCGGCCTCGGCGGCGGCGCGAAGGGCCTTTTCGGCGAAGGGGCGGATCGGCGCGCCCGACAGGCCGCCGGCTTCCTGCGCCTGGGGCGAACGCAAGGTCTCGGGCCGTTCCAGCGTGGTGTTGGACACGATGAGGCCGTCGATCTGGTGGGCCAGCGACGCCTCCACGATCATGCCGATCTCGTCGGCGATCAGGTCGGGCGCGATCTTCAGGAAGACGGGCACGCGCCGGGGGGCTGCGGCGGGGCGGGCGGCGTCGATGCGGCCCAGCAGATCGTCCAACTGCGCGCGGCCCTGAAGCGCGCGCAGGCCCGGCGTATTGGGCGAAGAGATGTTGACGGTGAAATAGGAGGCGCGGCCGGCCAGCCTGGTCAGACCCGCGACATAGTCCGCCGCCTTGTCCTCCGTGTCCTTGTTGGCCCCCAGATTGGCGCCGACGACGACGCCGGACGGGCGCCGATCCAACCGGGCGGCGAAGGCGTCCAGGCCGGCGTTGTTGAAACCCATCCGGTTGATGATCGCCCGGTCCTCGCTCAGGCGGAACAGGCGGGGCCGGGGATTGCCGGGCTGGGGCCGCGGCGTGACCGAGCCGCATTCCACGAACCCGAACCCCAGCCGCGACAGGCCGCGCAGCGCCTCGCCGTTCTTGTCCAGCCCGGCGGCCAGGCCGACCGGATTGGGCAGGTCCAGACCCGCCAGCCGGGTGCGCAGGATCGGATCGTCGGCGCGCGCGGGCGGCAACGGCAGGACCGACAGTCCCTTGATCGCCAGGCGGTGGGCCTGTTCCGGGTCCATCCGGCGCAGCAGGGCGCCGCCCAGATCGATCACGCTCATCGACCGTCCTCGAACCGCATCTCGCCTTCGACCGTCACGGAAAAGGCGCGCGACGCCGTGACCGCCGCGACGGGCAGGGGCGCATACAGATGTGGAAACAAGGCCCCGCCGCGCGACGGCTCCCACACCAGTTCGTCTTCGAAGCGGCTCAGGTCCACGCTCAGCAGCAGCAGGTCCGACCGCCCGGCGAAATGCTTTAGCGCCGTCTCGGCCAGCTGATCCTGGGTCGACATATGGATGTAGCCGTCGGCGAGATCGACCGGCGCGCCCTCGTAGCGGCCCTCGGCGACGGCCGCGCGCCATTCGGCCGCGTCCACGATCTTGTAGGCGATCTCGGTCATCCGGCGTCGCTCAAGAACTGGGGGCCCAAGGATTGGGGCGTCAGGAAGCCTTCATAGGCGCAGCGTCCCGCCACATCGACGGTGAAGACGGCCGCCGCCCCCGTCGGAAACCCGCCCGCCAGCCGGTCGGTCACGGCGGGCGAGGCGGCGCTTTCCGTCAGATATTCGACCGCCAGAACATGGACGCCCGGATTGTGCGCCAGGATCAGCAGGCAGCCGGCCTCTTCCTCGCTGTTCTCCACGAACCGGCGCAGGGTGTCGGCCGAGGCGTTGTACAGGGCGGGCTCGTCGCGCACCTCCACATCGCCCAGGGCGTCGTGCATCTGGGCCCAGGTCTGGCGCGTGCGCGTCGCGGTCGAGACCAGGGCCAGGTCTGGGCGCAGGCCGCGTTCGGCCAGGGCGCGTCCCATCAGGGCGGCGTCGCGCAGGCCCGTTTCAGACAGGGCGCGCGCCTCGTCCCCGCCGGCGGGGGCCGAAGGCTGGGCCTGGGCGTGGCGCATCAGGATCAGTCGGTGCATGACCCTCGCCATAAGGCGGTTCGCCTTCGCCGAACAGATGGGACGGCGCACAACTCCGCGTCAATCCAGAGGACTCAGTCCGGGGGTGCGGCGGTCTGGGCGACCGGCTGTGGCGTCAGGGCGGGCTTGGCGACCCGCTGGGCCTGGCCGCTGGGTCGGATGCGGGCATAGGCCTGGCGCGTGGCCTCCAGCAGGATCAGCCCCGCCGCGCCTGGCGCGACATGGCGGCCGATCTGTTCGAACCCGTCGGCCAGGGGCAGCAGCGGCTCCCACGGCGGCGCATACAGGGTCTGGGACCAGGCCACGGGCTCCAGCCCAGCCTCGCGCACCAGCCGCTCCAACTGGCGACGAGTGAAGGGCCGACCGTGGCCGAAGGGGGTGTTGTCCGCCCGCGCCCACAGGCCGCCGCGCGCCGCCGCCGCCAGGATGATCCGACCGGTGGGCGCCAGCGCCCGCACGGCTTCCAGAAGCAGCACCGCCGGATCGTCGGCCTCTTCCAGCGCATGGACCAAAAGAATGCGGTCGAAGGCGCCGGCGACGAAGGGCAGGCGGCGGTCGTCCACCAGCAGGGTGCGGTTGCGTCCCACGGTCGGCCATTGTTCGACACCCTGGCCGCCCGGCATGGCCGCGACCACGCGCCGCGCGCCGACGAAGGCGTCCAGCCACGGGGTCGCGTAACCCAGGCCCAGCACGTCGCAGTTGGTCGCCTCGCCCCAGGCGTCCTCCAGCCGCCGGGCCAGCAGCCGCCGCGCCAGGGCGCCGGTCGGCTCGCCGTAGAAGGTCCGAAGCTCGTCGATGCTGCGCCGCATGGTCGCCACTATAGGCCGGGGATCGTCGGTCCTGCTAGGATGCCGCCATGACCCTGGATGTCCATCTGTTCCCGTGCCGCAGCGACAACTACGGCTTTCTGATCCGCGATGCGGCGACCGGCGTGGTCGCCACGGTCGATACGCCCGACGCCGACCGGATTCTCCACGCGCTTCAAGGGTTGGGCTGGGGCCGGCTGGATCTGATCCTGAACACCCACTGGCACCCCGACCATACCGAGGGCAATGCACGGCTCAAGGCCGAAACAGGCTGTGAAATCATCGGGCCGGAAGAGGTCGCCCGCGTCGCCCCCCTGGACCGGGCGGTCGGGGACGGCGACCTCGTCCAGGTCGGCGACACCCAGTTCCAGGTCACGGCGACGCCGGGTCACACCCTGGGTCACGTCGTTTATCGCTCGGCGGCGGACGACCTGGCCTTCGTCGGCGACACCCTGTTCGCCCTGGGCTGCGGCCGCCTGTTCGAGGGCACGGCCGAACAGATGTTTGACAGCCTGCAGCGGTTGAAGGCCTGGCCTGATCGGACCGTGCTGTGGTGCGCCCACGAATATACGGCCTCGAACGCCCGCTTCACCCTCAGCCTGGACGACCGGCCCGAGACCCGCGCCCATGCCGAGGCGATCTTCGCGGCGCGTGACCGGGGCGAACCCACGGTGCCGACGCGACTGGACGTAGAGCTGCGGTTCAACCCCTTCCTGACGGCGACGAGCGCCGAGGAATTCGCCGCGCGCCGGGCGGCCAAGGACGGCTTCAGCGGCTGAGCACGTCGTCGGCGACCAAACGCACGATGCGGGCCGAGGACGGCCGGCCCGCGACCCCGGCGCCGGGCTCGATGATGATCCGCAGCGTGCCGTTTCGGAAGCTGGACTGGCTGACGCGGCCCTGGTCCGACACTTCGATGCGGCGGATCTTGTCGGCCTCGCGTCGCAGATTGGGCGAGCGCGCCATGCGGGCCACGGCGTCGATGGCCGTCGACAGGGCGTCGGCCGCCACGGCCTCTGACCCCGGCTGGATGTCCACGTCCACCACCACCAGCCGGCCCAGGGTGCGGCTGGCCCGGTCGCTCTGTCGGACGATGTAGTTCCACATCTGCATCGGCGTCAGGCCCGGCGACGCCAGGGGCGCGGCCTCGCCCGCCTGGGACACCGGCGAGCCTTGCGGCGCCGTGGTGGTGTAAAGGGTCAGGCCGCCGTCCGCCGTGACCCGCAGAACCTGATCGCCGTTGTCGTTGCGATAGATGATGTCGCCGCGCGGGGCGGGCGTGGGACGCAGCACCCAGATCTCGGTCGAGCGGTCGAACCGCAGCAGAGGCCGGGCCCCCGTCACATCCAGGGTGAACCCCTGACCCGTTCCCGCGACATAGCGGGCCGAGGGCGGCAGGCTGCGACGGGTCTGGGCCTGGCTTTCGGTTGGAACCAGGACGGGCGCGACGGCGCACAGGCTGGCGCCCCCCGCGACGGCGACGAACGCCATCGCGGTCAGGAGCGGCGATTTTTTCGCCCTGACCGATCCCGTCAACTTCATGGAAGAACGGATGAAAGCCGCGCGCGGCGGATTTTGGGCGAAGGTCGCCTCAACCCACCAGGTACTGACCGCCGTTCAGCGACAGGGTGCAGCCTGTGACATATCCGGCACGCTCCCCCACCAGCCAGGACACCATGTCGGCAATCTCCTCGCCCTTGCCCAGGCGGCCGACGGGAATCTGGCTGACGATGGAGTCCAGCACCTTGGGATCCATGGCGCCCACCATTTCGGTGTCGATATAGCCGGGCGCGATGCAGTTCACGGTCACGCCCTTGCGCGCATTCTCCAGCGCCAGCGCCTTGGTGAAGCCGATCATCCCGGCCTTGGCGGCGGAATAGTTGGTCTGGCCGATCTGACCCTTCTGACCGTTGATCGAGGAGATGTTGACGATCCGCCCGTGGCCCCGGTCGCGCATGCCGTTGATGACCTGGCGGGTCATGTTGAAGACACTGTCCATATTGACGCGGATGACGTCGGACCACTGGTCGTGGCTCATCTTGTGGAAGAAGCCGTCGCGGGTGATGCCGGCGTTGTTGACCAGGATGTCGATCGGCCCCAGTTCGGCCTCCACGACGCCCACGGCGCGGGCGCAGTCGTCGAAGCTGCCGACATTGCCCTTCACGACCATGACCCCCAGGGCCTTGGCCGTCGCCTGGGCCGCCTCGTCGTTGCCGGAATAGCCGGCGGCGACCTGGAAGCCGTCCTCATGCAGCCGCTGGACGATCGCCTTGCCGATGCCCCGGGTTCCGCCCGTTACGAAAGCCACGCGCGCCATGTCGTCTCCTGTCCCTTGCCGGCCCTTTGCGGGCCTTGTCGATGTTCAGGATTAACTCGCGAGGCGGCGCGCGCAAGGCGTGAATCTGACGCGGCGGAAGTTTCACGCTCCCGTCGCCTTCCGGTCCGTCAGGCGGCCAGCCTCTCCATGTCGATGACGAAGCGATAGCGCACGTCGGACTTCAGCATCCGCTCGTAGGCTTGGTTGATCTGATCGGGCGCGATGGTTTCGATGTCGCAAACGATCCCGTGCTCGGCGCAGAAATCCAGCATCTCCTGCGTCTCGCGGATGCCGCCGATCAGCGAGCCAGCGATGCGCCGCCGCCGCCACAGCAGGGGCAGGGCGAAGACCGGCAGGCCCTCGGTCGTCAGGCCCAGCATGATCATGGTCCCGTCGCGGGCCAGCAACTGAACATGGCTGGCGATCTCGTGCGTCGCCGAAACCGTGTTGATGATCAGGTCGAATTTTTCGGCCGCCGCCTTCATCGCGTCCTTGTCGGAGTTGATCAGGAAGTGTTTGGCGCCCATCCGCTCGGCGTCCGCCTTCTTGCGGTCCGAGGTGGACAGCACCGTCACCTCCGCCCCCATGGCCGCCGCCAGCTTGACCGCCATATGGCCCAGACCGCCCAGGCCGATGACCGCGACCTTCGATCCCGGCCCGATCTTCCATTCCTTCAGCGGCGAATAGGTGGTGATGCCCGCGCACAGCAGGGGCGCGGCCGCATCCAGCGGCAGGTTGTCGGGGATGGACAGGACGAAATGCTGATCGACGGTGATGTGGTCGGAATAGCCGCCCTGGGTGATCGGCTCGGCCGTGCCGCCCTTCCTGTCCTTGCCGCCATAGGTGCCGGTGAAGCCGGGGACGCAATATTGCTCGACGCCTTCCTGGCAGGAGGCGCACTCGCGGCAGCTGTCGACCATGCAGCCGACGCCGACGCGGTCGCCTTCCTTGAAACGGGTGACGTTCGATCCCACCGCCTTGACCACGCCCGCGATCTCGTGGCCCGGCACCAGGGGATAGGTGGATCGGCCGGTCTCGCTGCGCGCGGCGTGCAGGTCGGAATGGCAGACGCCGCAGTATTTGACGTCGATCAGCACATCGTCCGGGCCCGGATCGCGACGCTCGAAACTGTAGGGCGTCAGTGGTTTGTCGGCGGCGGTCGCGGCGAAGGCGCGTGTGGCGATCGGCATGGGAAGTCCTTCAAATTGGGACGGGCGGCAAGGCCTGGATGCGCCGCCGGCTGAACGGGCGCAAGGCGGTTCGGCCTATTTCAGCTTGGCGATCAGCGCCTGGGCCGCCGCCGGGTTCCGCACCTTGGCCCCCGAGATGAAATAGGCGAAGACCTCGCCGCGTTTGGCCCAGCCGCGGGCTTGATCCGCCACGGCGTCCAGTTCGGCGCCGGTCATGCCGGTCGGCTCGTCCTCGCGGCTGGACATCAGGCGGGCGTATCGAAAGTCAGATGTTTCCTCGTCGATCTGGGGCCAGGTCGGCTCCTCGTCGTCCACCGCATAGACGATGGCCGCCCCATATTTTCGGGCCAGGTCATGGAACTGCTCGGTGGCGAAGGTGGGGTTCCTGACCTCCAGCGCATGACGCAGCCGCACTCCGTCCTTCTCGGGCGGCAACAGTTTCAGAAAGCCCTCGAAATCCTCGGCATCGAACTTCTTCGTGCCCATGACATGAAATACTATTAGCAGCGTCAAGAAAAACAGCGCTTTCAGGCGGGTTGAGACCGGACCCAGTATGCTGGTCTTCGGTGTTATGCCGCTCTCTATGAGGCTTACCAGCGCGAGCGCTAGAACAAGACGGCTGTCGAGGACGCCCGCCAATCGTTTCGCAGACCTTCACTCGTTGACCGTTGGCCGCGACCCTCCAAATACCCCAGAGAGCCGCGCACAGGCCTCTCATGGGCGTTCTGGCTCACGACCACGATCAACCCGTTCCGTGCCTTCAGAGACGCGCTGAGAGCCATTCTTCGCGGCTAACGGAAGGCCGGGGGCGAACGCCGTTGGAGGATATGTTCCAACGAGGATCAGCAGGTCGATCACCCGAAGACGAAATCCTGTCAGCAGATGTCGGGAAGACGACCATCCTCAGCTTTTCACCGAGCGATCTTTGGTCAGCTTGACCAGATGGAATTGCGCGCTGGGATTCCAACTCGCAAAGTTTTCGCGGTGGACCTTCCCCCAGCCTTGAACGGCATCGTCCTTGGTCCGGTAGAAGCTGATCCGGTCGTAGCCTTCCGGGTGGACCTGCTGCTTCCAGATCACGGCCCACCGGCTCAAACCATTGTCCGCTTGGAACACCTCGCCTTCGAACTCTCCCCACCATCCGGGTTCTTTGGCTTTGGTGGCTCTGCGTTTGCTCTTAGCCAGTTCGACCGGATTGCCGGTGATGTCGCGGAAGGGGATCACCACTCGACCCCTTCTGAGTGGCCATGACAGACGATGTTGTAATCCTCTGACCCTTCCTCGACCATGTTCAGATTGGCGAGACGCGGGTCGCCCATGCTCCCGATGTGGGTCTTGCCATTCGCCGATTTCTCTTCCGACATCTCGCGACACCAATCCTCTCCATCGGAGGATAGGAGGCTGATCATCACCGGGCGACCGCTGCCGTCCTTGTGGGTAACATCGATGGTGTAGCCTTGCTCGATGGCCAAATGGATGACCTCGCCGAGCGTGATGGTTTCAGCCGAAACGTATGCGTTGGCCATGATGTTTTCAGTCCTGACGAGTTTGCGACGCGCGCCCGAGGTTCGCCTTGCGACGTGCCCAAGCGGCTTTAGCGATGGCAGATCGTTTGCGGCTGTCCGCTCCCCGAACTTGCTGTTCGGCCATCGCGCGGATGGCTTGGAACACGTCTTCCATCACGCGGTCTCCCACGGCCAAGGCCCGTAGTTCTTGCGGCATGTGTGCTCGTCCCACATGCTCAATACGTTCGGAGGCAAACCGTCGCTGATGTCGTCGTCAGCGAAAATCCGCATCCCAATCGGGACCGAATATTCAGGAACGTAGACCGCCATGAGAGGCTGGCTCCCATGATCTTTGGGCGGCACGAAGCACCGGTTCGGAAGCAGCGCGTCAAGCTGCTCCCAATAGACTTCGTGGTTGTTGACCAGCCACAAGTGGACCTTCGACGGCTGCGACATCGCAGCCCGAGCGGCTTCCATTTCGTCGCCGGTCATGCGGCTTCCTTCCCGGTCACATGGGCCAGCGCCGCCTTAAGGTAGGCGACCTGATCTTCCAGCTTGGCCTTGTCCGCATGGAGTTCGCCGTTGCGGCGGATGATCTGTTTGACCTCCCACTGGAGACGCTTGGACCAGCGATCAGTCACCTCTTCTTGGGTGTCCATGCTCTCGGTTGACCAACGCCATGTGTAGCCCTCAGGTGGCTGACCGCCCCGGCTATCTGCCAGCGTCTTGAGAGTTTTTTCGGCCGTCTTCTCCCACATCCGCGCGACTGATCGCGCGCCGTCGCGCTCGCTGATCGCCCCGGTGAGAAGTTCATACCGCCCATAGCCAGCGGCAAAAGTCGTAGACATTTTATGGGGGTCCAAGCCCAAGCCCACGACTTTGCGCTGAAGGCCGCGAGCGTCGGCGAGGATCGCGGTGTCGTCATTTGCGACGAGCATTCGGCGAAGGATCGTGGTCAGCAGGATTTCGTCGGCGGGGGTCATGATCGTTATCACTCCTTGGTTTATCGGCTTCATTCAGCGCTTAGAAAACGCGATTGAGACGGTCGCAGCACGGGTGGGCATCACGCGACCCTCCGGTCTATGGCGAGGTTGGCGATGCGCTCAGCTTCCTGACGCAGGGCCTCGCCTTCGGCTGCGAGGGTCATGGCTCGATCTTCGAGGCTGCGGCCCAGTCGGATCAGCTTCTCCACATCGGCGCGGAAGACGACGGTGGCCTCGTTCTGATCCGGGCCGAAGAATTCGTCTCTGATGTCGCTAACCCATACGCGGGGCACATCGAGCTTCGCCGCAACAGTGGCGTCGGAAGCATCTCCGGCGTATCCAATGTCTGTGTAGCAGGCGGTGATTTCATCCAGCACGCGGCGGCGGTCTTCACGGGTCGGCTGACGCACTTCTGGGCGAGGGTTGTTGGTGACGAGGCGGGGCATTGGTTCGACTCCTTTGTTGTTGGAAACAGGTTGCGGACTTTGCGGCGGATTGACCGGCGGCAGCGGCACTACGACAGCGAGATTGGCGACCGCCCGATGGGCTTTGGCCTTTCCGAAGCGCGGGTTGCACTTCGGACAGAGGTCGTGGGTTCGGGAGTGGCCGACACTCCAACCGCGTCGCCGAAACGCTTGGTTGGCGACTGCCGGGGGCGCAGAGGCGCCGCTAATCACAAGGTAATCGTGGGCGCGACAGTCAGCGCAGGTGATTTGGACGTGCGGCTGCTTTCGCCCGTCATCGCCACGCTCGCGCGAGACAACGGCATATGCTTCGCGTCCGCTCATTACGCCACCGTCCCTTCACGCCGCTTCATTGCCTTCCGAGCACGCTTCAGGGCGGCCCTATTGATTCTCTCGAAATCAGCAGCGGATGCTTGAGGTTCGGGCGTGATCTTGACACCCGTCAGCCGGTCGATTTCCCGACCCATGAACCGTTCATCTTCTGCGCTAGGACGCGGCGTTGAAGTCCAGACAAACAGCGGCTCACCGGACGGATGTCCGTCAAAAACCCATTGAGTGATAACCTGATCATCTGCATACGCAGACGCAACGCGCTTGCCGATTTCAGGAGCGCAGGGTTCTTTGATGTGAAACCACGCACGACCCGAAGGCAGGCGACCCATGTCATCAATGTTGATACCGGCAATGCCATCGGCGTAGTGAAAAAAGTATTTCATCGTATCTCCCATCATTTCTGCTTCGCCGATCTGGCGTTGCTCTTCGGTGGGTGGATACTCACAAATACACGCGCGCCATTGCCATATGACAGCAACGGCGAAAACTATGCCAAACTATGACACTGGCGGCTTTTCTGTTGTTAACGGGGCGTTAACTGCGGGTTGATCAGGTCAGGCATGGCCGCGAGAACCTATTTCCCCACGGACCTGCTGGGACAATCTAACGTCTGCGACGTGCTCGGCATTAGCCAGCGAACCCTTGCGCGGCGCTTTGAGCACCACACGGCCACCAACGACGCCTCGAAAATTCCCCCGTTCATCAAGGTCGGGAAGCAGCGGCGCTGGCGGTATGACTATCTGCTACTGTTCAGGGACAATGCGACCACCCTTCGCGGGTATCTTGAAGGCGGCTACCCACCTCGGGGCGATGAGATTGAGCATCAATCCACATCCGATACTCTGCCGCCGCTCGGCGTTGCCCTCGGACTCATTTCCGGCTGGAAGGAGCAGGAGCGGTGGCGACGCGCCAGCGACATCCTGACGCGCAAAGCTTTCCGCACCACCGGCGAGATGCGCTTCAAAGACTTATGCTATCTGTATGATCCTCAATGGAACGATCCCACAGATCAGGAAGTCGAAGCGTTCACCCGAAACATCGAGCTAGAGACAAAGGCTGTTTTTCTTGAAATCGGCCTGCCTTGGATTAAGTCATTCGCTGATCGCGATGAGCAATATCACACGATGTTAGCTGCAAAGAACGCCATTGCTGCCGCATTGAGAAACTTGTTTAAGGATGAGAAGCGATGGCGCGAGAGAGCCGAGGTGGGCGACTATGAAGCAGATATGCCAATGATGCCGCCAGCCGCGTGATCCGCACAATCATTATCCATCTGAACGGTCCTCCGACCGGATCGTCCACGCAACCCTCGCGGCGAGGATTCAGTCGCTCTTCCCAGACCCCGACCACTTTGGCGACTGAGCGTCATCCTCGGTCGGGTCCTTCAGATCGGCTCGTCAAAGCGCGCGACTACCGCCGGGGGCGCCGAGGCGAGGAGCTTTTCGAGCTTGGCCGTATGGGCGCGACATCGTGCCTCCAACAGGTCATGCTGGTCAGACAGCCACCCCTCCGGCAGTTCTCCCCGTTTATAGCCTTCCAGATCGTCCACGCCGAACAGCAGATCATCGCCGTTCATCGCCGTGCCTCCGGCTTCAACCACAGCACCGACCAAGCGACCCTTGCCGCGAGCATCAGACGACCTTCCCGCCAGAGGGTCTGGAAAAGGTCGATTAGCGCGTCGGCTGAAGGGCCTCGGCCAGATCGAAGGCAGATGTAGTTTTCGGCTCGACCCAGCCATGCGCTGCTGAAGTGTCGTTGAGAGTCGGTCAGGCCGCGTTCGAAAAAGTGCTGATAGATGTCCATACCGGAGGCTTTCGTTTCCGGTATTTATCCAGATCGAGGTTTCGCGTTCCGCCATTCCATTCCTTCTCGACCAAACCCAGATTAAGGTTAACGCCGAATCGGGTTTGGATTTCTCATGGCGACTGCGGCGAAGAAGCTTGGTGCGATACACCACAAAATCCTCGACCTGCTGAAGGCAAATCCCGCCGGTCTGACCATCTACGATATAAGAGATCAGATCGCCGATCTCGATGTCCAACAGCACCTCGACAAACGGGTGAGGGAGCTTCGCTACACGCACAAGGTGCCGCTACGCAGGGTCGGCGGGAGGGCCGTCTACGTCTATGAGGGCGAGCGTCTGGAAGGGCTATCTGACGGCGGCCAGATCAGTTCTGCCTTACGGGCGAAGCTACTGCACGCCGCGCATGGCAAATGTCAGATGTGCGGCCGAACGATAGCGGATGACGACATCAAACTTGAGATTGACCACAAAATTCCGCGCAACTGGGGCGGCCTTACGGTTGAGGAAAACCTCTGGGCCATCTGTGGCCTTTGCAACGGAGGAAAGCGGGATTTCTTCGCGACGTTCAACGACGAGGAGATGACCCGCATCCTCGCCAAGGACAGTGTTTACGAACGTATTTCGGAGACCCTTCGCATCTACGAAGGTAGCCCTACGCCAGCTTGGCTTCTTCAGTTCGTCGCTAACGCGGACGACTTTCAAGAGGATTGGCAGAAACGTCTTCGGGAACTGCGATATCCGGTTATCGGGTATGAGATCGCTGCTACGCGGCACAAGAATCCCAATGGAAAATGGGAAGCGGCTTACACACTGCGCGAGTGGAAACCGCTTCCTGACAATCATAAATTCTTAATCAAGGAATTTGAGCGCGCGAACCGGCAGTCCCGCCCGGCTTAACCGTAAGCTCTGTGCACAACTGATTGGTTGAGGACAGCAGCGATCTGCGAGGAAACTGCCTTGGCGACTGGCGGCGGGAAGGCATTGCCTACTTGCCGATATGCAGCAGTTTTTCTGCCAGCGAACTTCCAGTCATTCGGAAATCCTTGAATCCTCGCCACCATCTCGACCGTTAGGCGGGGGGTGCCAACGAAGTCGCGCGCAGGAGCAGCGTCAGCGATGCCCATGCCATCGACGCCAAGAGATGCCCAAGCCTTTTTGGCGCGGGTGGGGCCAAGGTCTGGGCCGCCATGCTTCTTTGACCCGCCCACCAAAGTTGGCGCGATCTCATTGGCCCCTTCCTTCCACTTTTTCGCGCCACGCCACCCATTTGACGACATCAAATCGTAGAGCGTGTCGCCGACAGTCGGAGGGTTGTGAGCATCGACAGCGGGCCACTCAAACCGGTCTGCGATTTCGGACTTAAGCGCAATGATTGCAACGCGGGGGCGGAGTTGCGGGACGCCGAAATCAGATGCGTTTAGGAGGCGCCACTCCGTGGTGTATCCAAGTTTAGTCAGTTGTGTCCGAAGGTGTTCTCGGTAATCCTCGAAAACTGCATCGAGAAAGCCACGGACATTCTCGATCATGACTGCGCGCGGCCGTATCTCGTCCACCAGACGAAGCGCGGTGGGAAACAGGTTGCGCTCGTCTCGCTCACCCAACTGTTTGCCAGCCACTGAAAACGGCGGACACGGCAGACCTCCAGCGAGGAGATCGACCCCCTTAAACGGCCTACCATCGAATTCTACGAGATCGCCTTCGTGCACGCCCCACTCTGGACGATTCAGCCGGAGCGTTTCGCAGCACCAGTTATCAACTTCGACAGCAGCCGAATGGTCGAAACCGGCCTGTTCGAGGCCAAGAGCTTGACCGCCCGCTCCCGCACACATTTCAACTGATGTAAGACGCATGGTTCACCCCGAATCGCGTAAGCGCACCAAGGCAGATGTGCCTCGTGCTTGAGGGAAAGTCGAACACAAAGGGAACGGTCGCGGCATTTATGCGGCCCACTCCAGTTCGCCGGTGAATCGGCGGTAGCTCTTCCAACCATCGCCACCGCCCGCTTCGTCGATGCGAGGAATGCCGATCTGGTCGCACTTCGCCTCCACCTCCGATAACAGGGCCAGCGGGACAGGGCGGTTTCGGTCGATGTGGACCTCGCGCAGAAGCCAGCGGTTTCGAAGGGTCATAGGTCGGAATTCCACAAGGCATTCGCTGCGAAACTCGGCCACAGCCATCTTCCCCGCCGCCACGTCGGCCAGACGGTGAGCGAGGCAGTTCCGGTATTTCCGTCCAGCTTCCAGCAGGTCACGCATGGAGGCGAGCGGCCGGAGTTCGTTGTCGCCCTCGGACACAGGGTGAAGCGGCAACCGGTCCGCCCGGCGAAGGAATCGGTCGAGCAGTCTGGGCAGCGAGGAGGTCGGCCCCATGCGGGCGATAGCTTCCGCTACCACCTCGCCAGATGCCTTCGAGTTTACGGACTGGATAAAGGCCACAGCCTTGTTGAACGTCATGGCCTCGGCGCCGGAGTCGATGCGGTCGAGTGTGTGGGCATGGCGCCATCGCGGATCGAGCGCGAGCAAGACCTCCAGCTTCCGGCAGGTGATCCGCCCGGAGGCGCGTAGGGCCTCGGCACCGCGCACATCGTCGCAGGTGAGGAAGTCGTAGAGGGCGAGATAGTCCTTGGCCCGAGGCAGCGGCCGTTCCCCGATCTGCGTCAGGAGACCGGGGAGGCCATCCGGCACGTCACCGAAGCCGTGGCGCAGAATGTCCTTCGCGCGTCCATGGCGGACGACCTCTGCGAATGAGTGCGGGAGGAGGTCGGCGTGGGCTTCGATAACACCGCCCTTTACCTCACGCGCCGCCAGCGTAGCGAAGATCGCCTGACGACGCGCCGGAGCCGCCGTGAGCACGCGAGACAAGATGCCCGGCACTTCATCGTCGAGCTTCACCAGAGCGTCGGTGCTCCATCCCAGAAGCCCGCCCTCACGCATTGAAGCGCTCCCATGGGAAGCGGCCTTGGCCTTGCGCGTTTGGTGCGGTCTGGAAGGCAACCCAGCGCCATTTCCGGGTTTCGCCGGGGGTGGTGCAGTGGTCAAAGACGATACGCTGTGGCTCGTTGGTGATGTCGTTCAGGATCGCCTTAATCGCGATTGCTTCAGGGACCACCACGGGAACGGTGATCTCCCCGTCAGCTTCCGCCGGTGGGCTGATGAACAGCCATTCGGTCGTGCTGATCCACTGGTGAGGCCCGGCGACATCGTTGAGGAAAACTTCGAGTTCGAGACCGTCGATCTCACCCGCCTCGTCAACGTTGGCGCGCACAGCAAGACATCGCAGCGGGGCTTCTTCCGGTGCCATTCAACCTCCTTTTCTGGGGAGGTTTCAGGGTCTCATGAAAGCTGAGTCCGTCAACCAGATCGGCGAAGATGTCGGCAGTCTCGCTCGACCGTTAGGAGGACGTTTCCGCTGACTGTGGTGAACTCTGGCGATGAGAATGGGATCGAATGTCTTGCGCTTCCGCCGCTCGCCGAAAAGTCGGAACAAGCGGTCGAAAGTGAAGTTCGCGGGCGCTGTCGTCCTCATCGCCGGATTTGCCTTCATCACCACATTGATGTGGCCTCGCTCGGCTGATTTGGTGTCGGCGCAGGTGTCTGGACCGGCCTACGACTTCGCTTGTGATGTTGCCTATGTGAACGACGGCGACACTCTTCGATGTCAGGACGGCACGCGGGTTCGGCTCCACGCCATCGCCGCTCGTGAGACTGACGGATCGTGTTCGCCGGGACACCCGTGCCCGACTGCCTCGGCCGCAGCGAGCACAGCCGCCCTTACTCGGCTGGCTGGAAGTAGGATCACCTGCATTCGCATTGGGCAGAGCTACGAAAGAGTGACCGCGATCTGCCACAACACATCAGGCGTCGAGATCAATTGCGCCATGGTCGAGAGCGGCGCGGCGTTGATCTGGGACCGCTTCAACCGACAGAGACCGATTTGCCGGTCTTGAAGAGGCCGCCCCGTCAACAGGGCGGCTCGTCTGGTTCATGAGCCACTCCAAATTGCCCTCCCAGCAAACTCCCCCCAGAAACGTCGATGGTCAGCCCCAGCCGACGCCGCTGCTCGGCGTAGTGAAGTCGAGCGGTCTCCGCTTCGCTCACGGCGCCGTTGATGCGGTAGCTCAGGGCCTCGATCTGATCGACCAGCATGTCGATGCACTTCTCCTGCACATCAAGACGCATTTGGGCATCGTCCAGCGCTGCGGCCAACATCGCGTTGATCTCCTCCTGCGACATCACGCTGCCGCCTTCCGCGCACGGTAGTCAGCCGCCCGTTCAGCGGCCGTCTTCGGCACCTTCAACGGATCGGCCTTCCGCCCGGGTTTGGCCTTCTTGTAGGTCAGTCCGAGGTCGATGAAGTTCAACGAAGTGCGGAAGGGAAAGCCCGCCGCCCTGAAGTAGTCGGCAAGGAAGGTCGCTTGCTCTTTGTCATAGACCGTGACCGTCACCGGCCGAACATCGTCGGGCATACGCAGGGACGACCGGAAGACGATCTGGATCAGGTCTTCGAATTCGCGATCTCGACGAACTGCCTCATAGTCCAACAGTCCGCCCGTCATTGCGGCGAAGACCTTGTTCTCCGCGTCGCTGGCCTTGGCGCTGTAGAGGACCGAGCACTCGGTCAGGAACCGGTATTTGTTCGACCCTGCGATTTTGGGCGAGACCTGCTCACCCGGCAGTCTGAGATCACCCCGCCTCTTATTGACCGCCCAGTAATGCTGGTCAGCGGTGGCATTATCCCGAACCCACTTCGACCATGCCGCAACGGCTCGGCGGCCCGCATCCGTTTCCCCGAAGAAGGTCGAACCGGCGCGGTGATCGTCCGCAACGTAGTTGATCGTCAGGTCGCGGCCCTTCCACGCGAGGCCCTGTCCAATCGAAAGAGGCTTCCACGACACGTTGCCGTGCAGCGCCGTCGTCAGCCGATAGGTGATGAGACTGGTGAAGCTGTTGGCGAGGACCACGGCTCGGTCGTAGACCGCCAGTTCAGTCACGTCCCAGATGCTGAAGTAGGTCAGACGTTGGCGGTGCTGGAGTTCTTCCCATGCTTCCAGATTGACGACGGCGCCGCCGCGTTGAACTCGATTGTGCAGCGCTGCGACCGGCCGAGTGAGGTCGTCGGCCGCAAGATCGCGAGACGAGGGCGCGTCGGCCTTGGCCAGCAGCTTGGAGTAGCCCTTGGCGAAAGGCTCCAGATTGTAGGTCGCCTCCCAGAACGGCGTGGAGGCACCAAGGTCGAACGATCCCGAGGACCAGACCTTTGGGTCTTCGTCGATGATGATTGACCAGCCACGCCCCTCGACGACGAAGTGATCTACCATCTTCATCGCCTCGTGGGTGATGATGACGACAACATGCTCCTCGTCGCTGGAGCGTTCGATCATCAGCGGGAAGTCGCGGGAGACGACATTGCCCGCCTTGCTGGACAACGAGCGGATGGCGATGAAGCGACCGGCCTCAGCGGCTTCTTCCGCGATGAGGCTATGACGTCTGTCAAACTCCTCCGTGCGATCCACCGCGTAGATGTAGCGGCCGGGCGTCCGCCCCATGTGTTGAACCGCCCACGTCGTCTTTCCAGCGCCACATGCTGCGCTGCTGTAGTAAATATCCTGATTGTGCATTAGAGATTAGAACCGGGCCGAGACCCCTATGCCTTCGGCTGTATCTCTACTTATAACGGATATGGGCCGAACTGCATTATTAATCGCGTTTCGAATGATCGAAAGAGGCCGTCACGGGCGCACCCCGTCACATCATTACTCTAATGGTCTTTAGAGGATTGGCGTGACGCGCTTGAGCGCCATTCCAATCCTTGTTTGCGGATACATTGCGCTGCGCTACGCGCAACGGCGCCTCGCCTTCGATCACGGCCTCCCGGCGAAGGGCCGCTCGGCCTATCGAAGCCAAGTCGCTCCATTGGGAACTGGATGGGGTCGAGGAACCCGGCTCTTTCCCCGATCAACGCGAAAGCAAGGCAACGAAGAGATCGGCCGCCTTCGCCGATCTCGAAGTTGCTGGCGGCGCCGGAAGGCGTCGGCGACATCGCTGGGCTGCTACGTTTCAGTTCGAGCACGTCATTCGACAGCGGAGGCTTCCGATGTCCTTCGGTCGAGACCCCAACTTTCTGATGGTCGCCAAGCGACCGGGTGGGTGCGCCAGTGACGCCCCGTCCAGAAATGGGTGAGCAGATCGCAGCCAGTTTCCAGTCTCGCAGAAGGTATACTTCTGACAGATGTCGATCAGTGGGTCTGGAAGCCTCTCGTTAATCATCAGATATGGATGACAGACTCTCCGAATACCGTATCCTGAAATCTATCTCCGACAACGCGGGGCTTTCAGGGGTTTTCGGAAACGGATGCTAATCGGATATTCGAGGTGCTCGGCTCGCGGGCAAAATCATGGGTCGCAGATCGACGCGCTGGAGAAGGCGGGGTGCGAGCGCATCTTCGTCGAGACCGCTTCCGGCACGCGCAGTGATCGGCCGCAGCTAACCGAGCTTCTCGACTTCGCCCGGCCCGGAGATACCGTGGTTGTCCTGCGGCTCGACCGTCTCGCCCGTGATGTCCGCCAAATCCTCGATCTCGTCGATCAGTTCACCCGCCGCGATATCGGGCTGAAGTCATTGAGCGAGGCCATCGACAGCACCACCCCCAGCGGTCGGCTTGCGGTCCACACCTTGGCAGCGCTCGGACAGTATGAAGTCGAACAGAAACGTCTCGCCTGTGAAGCCGGGCGGAAGGCCGCGATTGCCCGTGGTCGTCTCGGTGGCCGCCCCAAGGCTATGGACGAGACCAAGCTTAAAATCGCTAAGGCGCTGATGGCCGACGATCAGCTTTCGATGTCGGAGATCGCCCGTCAGGTGGGGGTGGCGCCGAGCACGTTGTATCGAACGGTGCCGGGTGGCCGTGCCGCATTGGGCCAGCCAGTCGCTTAGACGGACGGCCATGTATCCAAAGCGTGATCGAGCGGAACTTTGGTTGATTGCCTTGTTGGTTCTGGCGACGGTCGTTCAGGCGGGCTTCGTAATTGCGTCTTGACTGGACTGATCTGCTGAGAGGTCTTCGACGCTGATGTCCGTCAACGGCCCGAAATAGTCTGCTGGGCCTCCCGCACGCATTACCATTGCCGCATACTTTTCGGGCCACACGGCTATGGAGGCCGCTTCTGCCGCCTCGCGCGCCGATTTACGGGCCTTGGCAGCTTCACGGATGACGTCGAACTTTGCCTGATTCACCGTCATACCTCCTTGCATCCGCCTTGGTGAACCTACGCGAAAATCCTTGAGAGAATGTAGCTGACGGCTCGCTCGCCTGTGGAGATGTAACCAAACTGCTTTCCCCCCAATCAAATGTTCCCCATACGTTCTCATTATGAGCGAGAGGGCATATCGGGGCGACGAGACGACGGGCTTCCAAAGCCCTGCACAGGACCACATCGAAGGCGTGCCCGATCTCGCTGAGCTTCTGGAGCTACGTCGGCCTCAGCGATACGCAGTCAGGGTCAAAGGCGAGGGACTGCGAAAGCGCGGCATCCACGGTGGCGACATTCTCGTGGTCAACACCGACGCGGAGCCACGGTCTGGCAAGGTCTGCGTCGCCTTCTTGCACGGCGATGTCGTGCTTGCGGTCCTTACGGAGAAGGATGGCCAATGGTGGCTGGAGCCTTCGAACCAAACGCCCCAGCCCTTGTCCGACGACACCGAGGTCTGGGCCATGATCGCCGCGCTGGTTCGGACGGATGTCTGATGTTCGGCCTAATCGACGGCAACAACTTCTACGTCTCCTGCGAGCGGGCCTTTGACCCGACGCTCATTGGCAAGCCGGTGATCGTGCTGTCGAACAACGACGGCTGCGCCATAGCGCGCTCTGCCGAGAGCAAGGCCCTCGGGATCAAGATGGGTGAGGTCTGGCACCTTTCGAAGCGGAAGCCAGAGTATCGGAACGTCATCGCGAAAAGCTCGAACTACGCTTTGTATGGCGACATGAGCCGCCGCGTTTTCGAAGTTTTGTCCGACCATTTCCAGAGGGTCGAACCCTACAGCATCGACGAGATGTTCTTGGACCTGACGCAGTTCGCCCGCGTGGACTACTGCCGCCGCGTCCGAGATAGCGTCCGCCAGATCACCAAGATTCCAACATGCATCGGCATCGGGCCGACGAAGACGCTGGCGAAGTTGGCGAACAAGCACGCCAAGGGCGGGCCGACCGGCGTATCTGATTTCAGTGATCTCGACGCCCGCCGTCAGGGGTTTGCCGAAATGCCAATCGGCGAAATCTGGGGCGTGGGGGGCGCCAGTCAAACGAAGCTGAACAACCTCGGCATCCATACGGTCGAGCAGTTCGCAGCGCTCCCGTCCGCCAGCGTCAGGAAACTCATGCCCGTCACCGGCCAGCGGACCCATGCCGAACTCAACGGCGTGTCCTGTATGCCGCTGACCCTCGCTCCCGATCAGAAGCAAACGGTGGCGGTGACGCGGATGTTCGGGCGCCCGGTTGAGACGTGGGAGGACATGCGCGAGGCACTAGCGGCCCACGCTGCACGCGCTGCGGAGAAGTGTCGCAAGCATGGGCTGGTGGCCAATGCGATGCAGGTGTTCTTCCACACGCATCCGCACAACGGCGATCCTTGGTATCATGGCCAGCGTTCGTTTGAGATCGAGCCGACTGCGGACAGTTTCGCGATCATAGGTCAGGCCGTCGCAGCGGGCCGGTCGATGTGGAAGCCCGACACGCGCTACGCCAAGGCCGGGGTGATCCTGCTGGACCTTCAGGCAGAGGCTGATGCGCCCCGCGACCTCCTGCCGACCGTCGATCCGATCAAGTCCGAGAAGCTGATGACGGCGCTGGATTCCGTGAACGCGAAGTTTGGACGGGGGACATTGCGGCCGGGCGGGATACGCCCGGTGAAGCCGTGGTCCACGCGGGCGAACAATCGGTCACCTCGATTCACGACGCGGTTCACCGAACTGATGGAAGTGCGAGCGTAGACCGCTAGACGGGGATGATCTCGGCACAGTCGTAGAGCTTGTTTTCATCGAGCCGGGGGAACAGCGCGAAGTCGCGAACCGTCATGTCCTGAAGGGACGCAACGAACCGGTCGAACTCCTGTTCGAAACCAAGCCTCGGGTGGATCGTCCACGAGCCGTCACGCTCGCGGGAAAAGTAGACCTCACCATCTTTCTGCAAGTCGGCGAATGTAATCATTCGACAATTTTAAGCGTAGCGCGAGCGCGATGCAAATATGGCAGCGCTTCGTTCCGTATTAAGATCAAGCTGCGCCAGAACCCCAAGTTCGTTTGGGGGTTGGGAGGGAATGTCGTCTGAAGTAAAAAGCTTACGAGAACAATCTGTTCGCTTTCGTGCATTGTCCCGGTGGGTAACGGACGCCCAGACGCTGGCGGCTATTGAAGGGCATTGCGATGACCTAGATCGCCGTGCTGCTGGACTCGAATGTGGCGCATCTATTGCCGCCAAATCGGACGAGCCGGACGACAACGCGGTGTCCGCGAACCTTCAGGCGGACGGCGCGATCAGTTCAGCCGCATGACCTCGGCCGACGCATAGAACCCGGCTGGCCCCATCTTCGGGAAGATGGCGAACCCGCGATCCTCAACCTCGTAGAGGTGCGCGACGAGCGTATCGAACTCTTCCTCACAGTCTGGCCGAGGCTGGATCAGGATCGCTCCTGCCAGCGGAACCACGATGTGGATGTCACTACCGGCGGCGAGATCGTCGAAAGAAACCATGGGTCGCAATATCGCAAACTGTGTTGATCGTCATCGAGTCAGCCGACCACGAACCGTTCTGGCCGCACCGCCGCGAACAAGTCACGAGCGTCTACGGAAGGGTTCAGCCACGCTTCCCAATTGTGCGGGTTGAGGATGACCGGCGCCCGCGTGTGATAGTCGCCCATCCATCCTTCCGATGGTCCGGTGAGGATCGTGAACGATCCGAACTCCCCCGCATCAGGAGTGATGACGCGATCCCATAGCCCGGCGAACCATAGGAGATCGCCATCGGTCCGAGCGAAGCGGTGTTTGATCTTGGCTCCCTTACTGCCGGTCCATTCGAACCATGCGCTTGCAGGGATGATGCAGCGGCGTTTGGCATACGCCTCACGGAAGGTGGAGGTGCCAGCGCAGGTCTCGGATCGTGCGTTGAAGGTCGAGAGCTTGAAACCGTCGTCTCTGCCCTTCTCCGTATCCTTGAGAGGCTTGCCCGACCGCCAGAAGGGCACGAGGCCCCATCGCATCCTTTCGACCACCCAGCCGTCGCTTTCCAGCCGTGCAGTGGTTTGCATGGTCGTGGGACGAACATCGTCGTCGGGCTGGAGGTTCAGGGGTGGCGTGGTGACGGGCGCGATGGTGGAGAGAGCCTCATGGATTTCGGCCCATGTGAATTTCCCGGTTGTCTCGAACCGCCCGCACATTACCGCTTCACGAACTCGCGGATCATGGCGACGACCGCATCGCGTTCCGCGTCTCGAAGCTTCCCCCAGAGTTTCAGGATAGTGCGTTCAGATACGCTGCTGCCGCTTGGGTCGGGGTCATCATAGAGGTCCGCGACGCTGCACTTGAGAGCCTCGGCAACCCTGACCATAGCAGCCGCCGACACTCGGTTGGTGCCCCGCTCATATTTCTGAACTTGCTGGAAGGTGACGCCTATTGCGTGACCAAGATCGGCCTGTGTCAGCCCGGCCTTCTCACGACGGGTGCGGACAGTCTTTCCAATTTGGAGATCGATCTCTGATGCGACGTTTGTAGGCATTGTTCGCGTATAGCGCGACACTTCGGCTCAACCAATCCGCGAGTTGCGATCAGGGCCGAAGCGTCACGCCACGAGGAATGCAAGGTGCGGTCGTTCACTTATGCGTGCCCGAATGAACGAGGTAAGGTCAGCTTCGCTCTCCGACATCTGTTCTGGCGTGATAGCGCCACGGAAGAGTTCGTAGCGGAGCCAAACCCGGTAGGTGTTCACGACATCAGTCTCGCCGTAGTCGGCGCATTCTTGAATGCGACCTGCTCGGACGTGCTCCCAGACCTTTGAACCATCAATCCCATCGGGCTTTCCGGGCAATCCCATCATTTTGCACAGGTCATCCAGCGATGCCTTGGCGTTCGACTGGAAGCTGGCAAGTTCGTCACACAGATCGACGTGGGCCTGATCGTAGCGCTTGAAGTAGGGCCGGGAGGTCAGACCCGATGCCGCGATCCCGTTGACCATCGCCCGATATCGCAAGACAGGCAGATCGAAACCGTTTCCGTTGAAGGTGACGAGCGTCGGCCGGAGGGTGTCCACGCGGGCGGCAAAAGCCGAGATCAGATCAATCTCGGCCCGCTCCCCAATATGTGGGGCGCCGAGTGATTTGACGCGCCAGACGCCATCGACGCGCTCGGCCACGAGGGCGGCAAGCACGGCAACCTTGTGGAGCGGAAGCTTGGGGAATTTGTCGCCAAGGATTTCGACAGCCTCATCGTCGGTGAGGGCTTCGCGGCCGTGAAGGCGGGCGAGCGTCTCCGTGCAGGGAACAGTTTCAAGGTCGAAGACGATGGCGTGCTGGCTCAAGAGACCTCCGGGTTGGGAAGGGGGCATTGTCGCCCAAAGAATCGTTATGTCATCCAGATTTCTACTACTGCCGTCTCGCCATTTGCTCCCCCGACACGACTCTAAATCATCGTGGTTTTCGTCCAAGTGGCGCTCATTTCAAGTTCTTTGCGGGTGATCGGCCGCCTATCTTCGACGTCGAGTTCAGCGTAAATTTCATCGTTAACGAACCAGCCTTTGCCGTTTGACAGAATGTAGAGGCCACCTTCGACTGGCATGATCGTGTCATAGAGCGCCAAAAGAATTGCATTCGCCTTCGCCCGGTTTCGGTAGATGTCTTCGGTGTCTTCGTCGCGAAGGCTATCCATCCATTTCGCCGCCTCTTCGACCGCATCAACACCAACCATCCGGGTCTGGTGTTTCAGCATGGTCCGAAGGTCTTCGATCAATTTGTCCAGTTTGGACGCTTCGGCTTGGCGTTCAGCCAAGCGGATGCGCGTCGAACTGACGTCCTCGCCTCGTTCGGCAGCTTCGATGGTATCATTGAGGTTGTCGATCTTGACCTGAATGGCACGGCGAGCGGACAGCTTGTGCGTCAGGTCCGTTTGATCTGGTAGGGGTTGAGCCGCTTCCATCCGGGCTTCCATAAGGAAAACGGTCAGCCATTCTTCGACATCAGAACACAGGTAGGTCTGACGGTTGTCGCAGTTCTGTTTGCGGTTGGCCTGATAGCATCGGAAGGATCGGACACGGGCCGAGTTCGGGTGGTTCGTGACGACGAGCGTCCCGCCGCATGCCTCACATTTACCCATCCCCATGATAAGGTTTGGGAACCGCTTCCCTCTACGACCTGCGCCTCCTCCACGTTTGTTTCGCAAGGCGATCATCGCCTGCGCGCGGTCGAAGGTCTCTTCGTCAACGACCTTCGGATAATAGTTAGGGATCGGGTCACCGTCAGGCTGGCGAAGCATCCGCTTATGCGCGCGCTGGCTGGTTAGGGTCGGTTGATAGAACCCCATTACCGAGGGTGACCGGAGGATGGTGAGGACATAGCCTTGATGCCAGCCGTCCGATCCGGCGACGAAGGGTTCCACCTTGTTGGCGTTCAGCCGTTGGGCGATGGCCGTGATCCCAAGCCCGTCGATGCACTCGGCGAAGATGCCCCGGATGATGTCGGCCCGGTCGCCGATCAGGTCAAAGTGCTTGGTCCGCTCGTTGAAGACGGTCCACGCCGGTCCACGGCGGGAGAGCTTCTTACCGGTTAGGCGAGCTTCCTCACGCTTCTCAGCCCAAGCCTTTGCGACTTTACGGGTCCGTTCCTTATTCTCGTTGTGGGAGTTGGACATCGTGAACAACGCCCGCATCAGTTCAAGGGACGTCGAGTGTTTGTGGTAAACCTCGCCATCGACCAGAGTGACGACGTTGACGCCTTTCCGAATAATCGACGTCAGAAGGTGAAGGGCTTCGCTCTCGATCTCGCGGGTCAGTCGCGAGAATTCATCGACAAGAAGGTAATCGCCCGACCGGATGGTCCCGGCCTCTATCATGTTCAAAAGAACGCCGAGCTTGCCCGTCTCGCGATGAAGACCGACCGACGCTGATATCCCGCGATCCACAAACGTAGGGTCAAACTCGATGTCGGGATGCTCTTCAGCCCATTCGAGCGCCGCTGCTAACTGGCGCCGTAGACCGTCGCCCTTCAATTGCGCGCGGGTGCTGATCCGGCTGTAGGCGTAGGCTGTTGGCTTCTTAACCATACTCGCTCATACCACGAGCGAAATAATAGTCATCCATGTTATGAACTGCCAGTTGATCGGCCCCAGCTTGTCGCCCAGTTCGGTCAGGCCCTGGGACAGGAATTTGTCGAAGCTCTCGCCGCCGTCGGATAAAACCTTGCGATTGGTGCAGTATCGGCTGGCCTTGACCGCGAACACGAACCCGTCCGGCGTCTCGTCGCGCCATTTGCGCCAGCTGTCGGGCTTGAAGGTCGAATAGTAGGTGCCGTTGATCTCGATCGAAGTCAGTTTTGACGCGGCGTATTCCAGCTCCCGCTTCTGCACCAACCCCTCGGGATAGAAGACCCCGCGCCACGGCTCGAAGGTCCAGCCGCCGACGCCGATGTGGATGGAACCTGACATGGTCGCGCCTCTTTGATCACCGCTGGAATGGTCACTCAGTCGATACTGCAGCCGGCGAGGCGAGGAAACGCCTCGCGGTTTTAGCGCCTGATCGACAGGGCGGTCACGGGGCCGCGGGCTGCGACGGCGTCGTCGAGGCGGCGGGCGATGAAGCTTCATTCAGGCTGTTGGCCGCCATCTGCTGCGGCAGAGCAATGCTGAAGGCCGCCAGGGCGATGTATATGGCGACGTGCAGCCCGACCGTCGTGGCGAACAGCCAGGCGCGGCGTGTCAGGGCCGCAGGCACGATCAGCGCTAGATACAGCAACTGGTTCTGGCCATAGATGAGCAACAGGTGCGTGGCGTCCGCCTGCCCCCATTTCATACAGACCGTCGCCCCGGTCATCAGCAGATTGGTCAGCACCAGCAACAGCAGCACGGCCCGCTTGTTGGCCCAGAAATGCTGGTCCAGGCTGGTGACCTGGTCTTCGGCGTCGGGGAAAATCAGGCTGGCGGCGATGAAATAGATCAGCGCGACCACAAGCCCCGCCACCAGCAGGCCATAGCTGTAGGGGGCGTTATTGAAACTGACCCAGGCCGAGTCCCAGAAGGTGACGATGTCCAGCGCCGCGAACACCGCCAGAAGCGGCGTCTTCCAGCCGATGGGTATGGATTTGCGATGCTTGAAGGCGCGGGCGGCGCCCGTGGCCATGACAGCGACCGACAGACCCAGGATCAGGCCGTAAAAACTGAAAAAGAACTCGAACGCAGTCACTACCGCTCACCCCCATGACGAACCGCAGCCTTATCCATCGTTGCGACGTTTCGTCACCAGAAATCCGTTAGGCTGCTGTGATGATCCTGCCTGTCCTTTTGTCCGCCCTGCTGCAAGCCGGAACCGCGTCGTCTGTCGACGCTCAGTTTCAACCGCTGAAACTTGGCGACGACGACGCCTGCACCGCCGATGGCCGCTGGTGCGTGGTGCTGGTGGAGGGCAGGCAAGGAGACGAGAACACGGTGCGGCCCGTGGTTCTCGCTGCGGGCTCCGCCCGGACGGATGCGACGCGCGCCGTCAGTTATGGGCAGGAAAGCTATCAGCCCTGGCGCGGCTTGATGCCGTTGGCGGATGGTGGGTTTCTGGCCGGCGTCGATGTGGGCGCCAGCGCCATGTATTCCGGCGGCGGGGGACAGTCGTCGACGGTGGCGTTGTACCGTCTGGATGCGGCGGGCGACGCGACAGGCGGGCCGGTTCTGACCGTACCGGTTCTGTCCTCCCTGCTGATCCGCGCCTGTTTCGGTGAAAAGGACATGGCGCAGCGCGCCGGGGCCTGTCACGACGAATATAGTTTCGAGGCCAAGCTGACGGCGGCGCCGGACGCCGGGTCTGGCGGCATGCCGACCCTGATCTATGCGACGACGGCGACCGCCTATCCGCGCGGGGTTTCGCGGTCCAAGGACTCGCTGGAGAACCCGCCGCTGAAGCCAGCGGATCTGGTCGCCGCGCGTGATCCGACCTGCAGTTTCGAGCGGCGCTTCACCTTCGATACGGCGGCCGGCGTATATCAGCCGGATCGTCCCTTGCCGGACTGCTCGGACTATACGGTCCCGTGAGGTTCAGTAGGCGAAGTCGGCGTAGATGCGTTTCACGTCGCCCTGCCAGGCGCCGTGATACAGGTCCAGCAGGCGTTCGGCCGGAGTGATCCCGCTGTCGGCGATGTCTTCCAGTTCCGACAGATAGCCGCGCTCGTCCACCATGCCGCCCGAGAATCTGGCGCGGTTCTTCAGCCCCTGTTTGGCGATGGCGACCAGGTCGACGGCGATGTCGCGCACGCTGCGGCCCGCGACTTCCGCTTTCAGACCCAGGCGGGTCACGTCGCGGCGCAGGCGTTCGTGGTCGGCGATGTCCCAGTCCTTGACCAGGTCCCATGCGGCGGCCAGCGACGGGGCGTCATACAGGACCCCGGCCCACAGGGCGGGCAGGGCGCAGATGCGGCTCCACGGTCCGCCGTCGGCGCCGCGCATCTCCAGATAGGCCTTCAGCCGCACCTCGGGGAAGAGGGTGGTCAGATGGTCGTTCCAGTCCTTGATCGTCGGATATTCGCCGGGCAGGGCGGGCAGTTTCCCGACCTGGAAGTCGCGGAACGACTGGCCCGAGGCGTCCACGTATTTCCCGCCACGCTTGGCGAAATACATCGGCGTATCCAGCGCATAGTCGGCGTAGCGTTCGAAGCCGAAGCCGTCCTCGAACACGAAGCCCAGCATCCCGGTGCGGTCGGCGTCGGTGTCGGTCCAGACATTGGCGCGGGCCGACAGGAAGCCGTTGGGCCGCCCCTCGGTGAAGGGGCTGTTGGCGAACAGGGCGGTGGCGATGGGTTGCAGCGCCAGGGAGGTGCGGAACTTGGCTACCATGTCAGCCTCGCTGTCGAAGTCGAGGTTCGCCTGGATGGTGCAGGTGCGCAGCATCATGTCCAGGCCCAGCGACCCGACCTTGGGCATATAGGCGCGCATGATGTCGTAGCGGCCCTTGGGCATCACGGGGATCTGGTCGCGCCGCCACAGGGGGTCGAAGCCCAGGCCCAGGAAGCCGACGCCGATCTGGTCGGCCACCTGCTTGACCTCCATCAGATGCTGGCCGGTCTCGTTGCAGATGTCGTGGATGGTCAGGAGCGGCGCGCCCGAAAGCTCCAGCTGGCCGCCCGGCTCCAGGCTGACCGAGGCGACGAAGCCTTCGGCGTTCCTGCGCTCCAGACCGATCAGGACGCCGTTCTCTTCCACGCGAGACCAGCCGAACCGCTGCAGGCCCTCCAGCATGGCCTCGATGCCGCCGGGCCCCTCATAGGCGGGGCGTTCCAATCCGGTCTTGTGAAAGCCGAACTTCTCGTGTTCGGCGCCGATCCGCCACTGGTCCTTGGGCTTGGCGCCCTTGGCCATGGCCTCGATCAGAGCGTCTCTGGAAAGCGGCGCGTTCTCGGCCATCTGTAATCCCTGCTGTCGCGGCTAGATGGCGGCTAATGGGGCGTTCCTCAAGAGGACGAGCGGAGTATTTAACGGTCCCAATCGCCGACCGCCGCCTGCCACAGGGTCATGGCGGCGATGGCGGCCGTGTCGGCGCGCAGGATGCGTGGGCCCAGGGAAACTGCGGTGGTGAAGGGCAGGGACCGCAGCCGCTCGCCCTCTTCCGGCGAGAAGCCGCCCTCCGGCCCGATCAGGATGGACCAGGGTCCAGCGCCGGCTGCGGCAAGCGCTGAAACGGCCGGCGCGCCGCCGGTCTCGTCGCAGAACATCAGCCGCCGATCCGCCTCCCAGCCGTCCAGCAGGGCGTCCAGCCTGATCGGGTCGTCCACGGCGGGCACGTCCAGACGCCCGGTCTGTTCGGCGGCCTCCTCGGCGATGGCGTCCAGCCGGTCCAGACGGATGCGGTCGGCGTTGGTGCGTTTGGTCAGGACCAGCCGCACCCGGCGCGCGCCCAGTTCGGCGGCCTTTTCCACGATGGTCTCGACGCGGGCCTTTTTCACCACCGCCACGATCAGCTCCAGATCGGGGCCGAAGCTCTGGGGCCGCACCTGTTCCTCGGCCCGCAGGATGACGCCCTTCTTCAGCACCTCGGCTATGGTGCAGCGCCACTCGCCGTCGCGCCCGTTGAACACCAGCAGCGCGTCCCCGACCTTCAGCCGCATGACCTGGGTCAGATAGCGCGACTGGTCGAGCGTGGGGGCAAGCGGGGCGCCCGGCGTCATGGGCTGGGGAAGGTGCAGACGGATCATGGCGTGGAAATAATGCGCTTCGCCGCAGCACGATACCTCTACGGCCAGGGCGCGCTCACTCGACCGGGCGGTTCTCGGCCCAGGTCAGAATGGCGTCCAGGGCCGGGCAGAGCGCCAGGCCCCAGGGGGTCAGCCTGTATTCCACCCGGGGCGGCACCTCGGGGTAGACGATGCGCTGGACGACGCCATCGCTTTCCAATTGGCGCAATTGCTGGATCAGCATTTTCTGGGACACGGCGGGGATGGCGCGTTCCAACTGTGAAAAGCGCAGGGCGTCGCCGCTGAACAGATGGAACAGGATCAGCATCTTCCACCGACCCTCCAGAATACGGAACGCGGTGGTCACCCCCTCGGCGGCGGTCAGGGGTGTGTGTTGTGACTTACCTTCAGGTGAGTACCTGACTTTTTCGTCTGTTCTTGTCATTTTTTCAGCCTAGGCTCACCTCGTCTCCAGCTCAAACGTATGGAGATCAGACATGCCAACCGAAACACCGGCGCCCATCCGGGCCTATTTCGACGCGGTCGAGGATGGCCGCACCGACGACATCGCCGCCGCATTCGCTGCCGATGGCGAGGTTCGTGACGAGCGGGCGGTGCACCGGGGGCGCGAGGCGATCGCGGCGTGGGCCGCCGACACCCTGCAGCGCTATCAGATGCGCAACGAGGTTTTGTCCGAACGCCAGGACGCTGGCGCCCATGTCGTCGTCGCCCGCGTCACGGGGACCTTTCCCGGCAGCCCGGTGGATTTCACCTACAGCTTCACACTCGGTGTTCAGGGCATCCAGGCGCTGGAGATCAGCCTGTGAGCGCGCCTGTCTTCCGCGTGGATCCGACCGAGTTCGCAGGCCGGACGGTGCTGGTCACCGGCGGCACCAAGGGCGCCGGTCTGGCCATTGCCGAGCGCCTTTCGGCCGCCGGGGCACAGGTCGTGACCTCGGCCCGATCCGCGCCGCAGGAGGCGGGCCCGCGCCGGTTTGTCGCCGCCGACCTGACGACGATCCAGGGTGTCGACGCCTTGGTCGCGGCCTTGGGCGATGAGGCGGCGCAGCTCGACGCGATCATCCACGTCCTGGGGGGATCCAGCGCGCCGGGCGGCGGTTTCACGGCGCTGGACGATGCAGCCTGGCGGGCGGAGCTGGACCTGAACCTGATGCCAGCCGTGCGGCTGGACCGCGCGCTTGTGCCCGGCATGGTCCGGCGCGGGCGGGGCGTGGTCATCCACGTCTCCAGCATCCAGCGCGAACTGCCGCTGCCGGAATCCACGACCGCCTACGCGGCGGCCAAGGCGGCGCTGTCCACCTATTCCAAGGCCCTGTCCAAGGAAGTCGGCCCCAAGGGCGTTCGGGTGGTGTCCGTCGCGCCGGGATGGATCAACACGTCTGCGTCACAGGCGCTGGTGTCGCGTATCGCCGAAGCTCAGGGCTCTGACGAGGAGACGGCGCGCCAGACGATCCTGGACGGTCTGGGCGGCATACCCATCGGCCGGCCGGCCTGGCCCGAAGAGGTCGCCGAGCTGGTCGCCTTCCTGGCGTCGGACCGGGCCGGATCCATTCACGGGGTGGAATACCGGATCGACGGCGGGACTGTGCCCACCGTCTGATCGGCCGTCAGAGCGTCCGCGCGATCAGCAGTTTCATGATCTCGTTGGTGCCGCCGTAGATGCGCTGGACGCGGGCGTCCTTGTACAGCTGGGCGATCGGGTATTCGTTCATATAGCCATAGCCGCCGAACAGCTGGAGCATCTCGTCGATGGTCTCCCCCTGGATGTCCGTCACCCAGTATTTGGCCATGGAGGCTGTGGCGGCGTCCAGCTGGCCCTTCAGGTGCAGGCCGATGCAGTGGTCGACGAAGACCTTGGCGACGGTCAGCTTGGTCTTGACCTCGGCCAGTTTGAACTGGGTGTTCTGGAAGTCGATGATCGACTTGCCGAAGGCCTTGCGCTCCTTGACGTAGGCGATGGTGGCCTCCAGCCCGCGCTCGGCGGCGGCGACGCCCTGGACGGCGATGTTCAGGCGTTCCTGCGGCAGTTGCTGCATCAGCTGGACGAAGCCCTGGCCCTCGACCCCGCCGATGATGTTGTCGCCCGGAACCTTGACGTCGTTGAAGAACAGTTCGGAGGTGTCGTTGGCCTCCATGCCGATCTTGTGCAGGTTGCGGCCGCGTTCGAAGCCTTCCGCCCCGTCCGTCTCGACCACGATCAGCGACGTGCCTTTCGATCCCTGCGACGGGTCGGTCTTGGCCACCACGATGATCAGATTGGCCAGCTGGCCGTTGGTGATGAAGGTCTTGGAGCCGTTGACCACATAGCCATTGCCGGACTGGATGGCGGTGGTCTTCACCCCCTGCAGGTCGGACCCGGCGCCCGGCTCGGTCATGGCGATGGCGCCGACCAGTTCGCCGGATTGCAGACGCGGCAGCCAGCGCTGCTTCTGCTCCTCGGTGCCGTAGTGCCAGATGTAGGGCATCACGATCGCATTGTGCAGCGAGATGCCGAAATGGTCCGCGCCCTTCCAGCCCAGCTGGCGCATCAGCACGACCTCGTGGCGATAGTCGCCGCCGAAACCGCCGTCCTCTTCCGGCAGCGACAGGCCCAGCAGACCCGCATCGCCCGCGTCGTTCCACAGCTGGCGCGGCACGGAGGAATCGGCGATCCACTTCTGCACCTTGTCCAGCGGCGCGTGCTCGTCGATCCACTTGCCGACGCTGTCCGAGAAGAGGGTGATCTCCTCTTCACGCATGAAGTCGGGGTCGGGGCTGTTGAGGACGTTCATGGGGTGATCCGGCTTTCTCCCTCCCCGTTCGGGAGGGTGGCCGCGCAGCGGCCGGGTGGGGGCGGCGGGACGAAGCGTCGCAGGAAGAAGGGGGATTGCGTGGCCGCCCCCACCCGGTCTCCGCTTCGCTTCGACCACCCTCCCCCGCAGGGGGAGGGAGATGTGCGTGCGGCGTCCTCAGAACGCCTCGGCCGGCATGGCCATCAGGACGTCGGCGCCGGTCTTCATCTTCTTAAGATGGGCCTCCGCGTCGGGCAGGATGCGCTCGACGAAGTAGCGGCCGGTCTGAAGCTTGGTGGCGTAATAGGGATCGGTCGAACCGGCTTCGACCTGGGCTTGAGCCACCTTGGCCATCTGCGCCCACATATAGGCCAGGGCCGTCAGGCCGAAGACGTTCAGATAGTCGGTCGAGGCGGCGCCGGCGTTGTCCGGATTGGCCATGCCGTTCTGCATCAGCCACATGGTGCCGTCCTGAAGCTTGGCCTTGGCGTCGGCCAGGCCCTCGACGAAGGGCTTGATCGCCTCATTGCCGCTGTTCTCGGCCACGAAGGCGTCGATCTCGCCGAACCAGGTCATGATGGCGCGGCCGCCGTTGGCGGGCAGCTTGCGGCCGACCAGGTCCAGCGCCTGGATGCCGTTGGCGCCTTCATAGATCATGGTGATCCGCGCATCGCGCAGATACTGGCTGGCGGGGAAGTGTTCGGTATAGCCCGACCCGCCGTGGACCTGCATGGCCAGGGACGCGACGTGGAAGCCCTTGTCGGTCAGATAGGCCTTCAGCACCGGCGTCAGCAGGCCCATGTAGTCCTTGGCCTTGGTCGCCACGGCCTCGTCTTCCGACTTCTCCAGATCGGCGTGAAGCGCGGTCCACAGGATGAAGGCCTGGCCGCCTTCGACGAAGGCGCGGGCCTCCAGCAGCATGCGGCGCACGTCGGGGTGGACGATGATCGGGTCGGCGGGACCGTCCGGGTTCTTCGGTCCGGTCAGGCTGCGGCCCTGCAGGCGGTCCTTGGCGAATTCCACGGCGGCCTGATAGGCGGCGGTGCCGATGGCCAGGCCTTGCAGGCCGGTGCCCAAGCGGGCCTCGTTCATGACCACGAACATATTGTTCATGCCGCGGCCTTCGTCGCCCAGCAGCCAGCCCTTGGCGCCGTCATATTGCATGACGCAGGTGGCGTTGCCGTGGATGCCCATCTTCTCCTCCAGGCCCACGCACTGCAGCGTGTTGCGCTCGCCCAGAGAACCGTCGTCATTCACCAGATATTTGGGCACCACGAACAGCGACAGGCCCTTGATGCCCGGCTGGGCGCCTTCGATCCGCGCCAGGACGGTGTGGATGATGTTGTCCGAGAAGTCGTGCTCGCCCGCCGAAATCCAGATCTTCTGGCCGGTGATGGAGAAGCTGCCGTCGTCGTTGCGCACGGCCTTGGTGCGCACCATGCCCAGGTCGGTGCCGCACTGGGGCTCGGTCAGGTTCATCGTGCCCGACCATTCGCCCGACACCATCTTGGGCAGGTATTTGGCCTTGATCTCGTCCGAGGCGCTGGCGTGGATGCCAGCGTAGGCCGAGGCCGTCAGTCCCGGATACATCGAGAACGCCGCCGAGGCGCCCGCCGTCATTTGACCGAAGGCCGAGGCCACGACGCTGGGCATGCCCTGGCCGCCGTATTCCGGATCGGCCGCCAGCGCCATCCAGCCCGCTTCGGACATGGCCTTGTAGGCTTCCTTCCAGCCCTTGGGTCCGGTCACGACGCCGCCCTCGGCCCAGTGACAGCCCTCCTTGTCGCCCGGATTGTTGATCGGGGCGATCACTTCGTTGGCGAACTTTGCGCCCTCTTCCAGAATCTGGTCGACCAGATCCGAAGAGACGTCCTGAAAGCCCGGCTGATTGGTGTAGCGGTCGATCTCCAGCACTTCGTTCAGGATGAAGGTGAAGTCGCGGACAGGCGCCTTGTAGGCCATGAGTTACGCTCTTGCTTTGAAGGGGTGGTGGTCGTGGTTGAGGCGCGACTTCAGCAGCCGCTCATAGTCTTCCGCGCCCGGCAGCAGGTCGGGGCGGTGTTCGGACAGTTTGGACTCCATCCAGGCGCAGGCGGTCTCCGCCGTCTCGATGGCGCCTTCGATGTCTTCCAGCTGCTGCTTCAGCGCCGCGATCTGGGCGCGGTGGCGGACCAGGGCCACGGCCATCTGGTGGACGTTGTGGTCCTTCTGATCATAGAGATCCATCATGTCCTGGATCTCCTGCAGGGTGAAGCCGATGCGGCGCCCCCTCAGGATCAGCTTCAGCCGGGCGCGGTCGCGGGCGTCATAGACCCGCGTCTGACCCTTTCGCGCCGGGGTCAGAAGGCCTTTGTCCTCATAGAAACGCAAGGCGCGCGCCGTGGCGCCGAACTCGCGGCACAACTGGCGGATGGAGTAGGTGCGGTGGTCGTCGGCTGTGGCCATGCGCCGACCATAACTTGACGTGCGGGTAAAGGGAAGAGTTTACGCGCGCGTAAAGGTAAGCTTTTTCGACGCCCGTCTTTTCGCGCAAAAAGAAGCCCGGAACCTGGGGAGGTTCCGGGCGCGATCCGCCGGACGGGAGGGGGAGAGGGCCCGGCGGTCGAACTTGTGCGGTTCAGCCGCGGCGACGGCCCAGCAGAACCGGAACGGTCAGGGCGAGCAGAACCAGATTGACCAGGGCCAGGCCCAGGTCGTGGTTCACCGCATGGACGCTCAGCATTGCGGCTTCCATCACGGTCAGGCCCAGGGCGGAGACCAGAAGCAGCGGCCGGCCCACGCGCCAGGAGACCAGCGGGCTCAGCACGCCCAGCGCCAGCACCAGCTCGACCACGCCCAGGCCGCGCACCATGTTCACCGGCGCCACGGCCGGCCAACCCATCAGGGCGATCAGATTGCTCATCGGCTCGGTCAGCTTGGCGTAGCCGGCGGCGATGAAGAACATCGCGATCCACCCCTGCAGGGTCCACAGGGCGATGTTGCGATAGGCGGCGCGGCTGCGCGCCTGAGCCGTGGATTGGGCGGCGGGAAGGGTGGTGGTCGTCATGGGGAGGGCCTGATTCGTAACAGTCGCGATATCGGATCGCTCGGGTCCGTCCGCAAGGGGGATATAGCGGCGCTTTCGATATTTGTCATCCGTCGATGACATCAGCTGATGACATCAGCTGATGACTTTGTGTTACGAGCGGACGGGGCGGCCCGATGTCGCCGGCCGCCCCGTCCTTTTCCACCCCGACGCCCTACTGTCTGACGACGGAAATTCCTTTCGCCGCCAGCAACTGCTGCAGGCTGTCGTCGCCCGCCAGGTGGGCGGCGCCGACGGCGATGAAGCTGACGCCCGAACCCTTCAGCAGGTTTTCGGTCTGGTTCGCCCAGTCGGCGTTGCGTTTGGCCAGGAAGATCTGGTGGACCTCTTCCGATATGCCGCGCCCGTTCTCGAACGCGAACCGGTCCATCGCCGCGACATCCCCCGCGCTCCAGCCTGCGACGGCGCGCTCCATCTGGTCGGCGGCGGTCGAATAGGTCGCCAGATAGCTGCGCAGATAGGTCATCTGGCCCTCGTCGCTCATCCGCGCCAGGCCGCCGATCTGCTGATCCAGCGTCTCCAGCCCGTGGATGGGCTTGCCCGCCGCCAGCGCCCGGGCGCGCAGGTTCAGCTCGACCCCGTTTTCCGGCAGGAAGCCGGCGGCCTTCAGCGGGCCGGTGGCGATCATCAGTGCGGCGAACCAGGGGCGGGCGGGATCGATCTGCTGCGGGCTCAGGCCCACGGCGCGGACCGCCGTGTCCAGGGGCGCCTGCTCCTGCGGGGTCAGCCAGCTTGACAGGGGCTTGTCCGGCGACATGGCGTAGTGCTGGAACAGCGGGCCAAGCACGGACTGGTCGTCGGGATCGGTCACTTCGAACCAGACGTCCGAGGCGCTGTCGAAGGCGGCGTCGACCTTGTCCGAGCCCCAGGCCGCGCCGGTCTTCAGCATATGGATCGTGCCGTACAGATAGATGGTCGAGTCCGCGTCTCGGATGGCCCACAGGGCCGGACCGTCTCCGGCGGCGCGGGCGACGGGGGCGGGGGCTGCGGGCGTTTCGGCGGCGTGGGCGTCCACGGCCAGGAAGGCGACGCTGGCGGCCAGGCCCACGGCGACGCCGAAGCCGATGGATTGCAGGCGCGAGGCGGCGCGCCCCAGAGCGATCTGGAAGTTCATGGTCTTGTTCCTTGGTGTTTGAGGGTGTTTCGGACGGCGACGCAGGCCGCCGGATCAGACGGCGAAGAGGTCTTCGACCGGATGGTTCAGGGCGCGGGCCAGACGGACCGCCAGAGGCAGGGATGGGGTGTAGAGGCCGGATTCAAGGGCGTGCAGGGTCAGGCGCGAGACGCCGATCTGACCGGCCAGTTGTGCGACCGAAAGACTTTGACGGCTTCGCAGATCACGCACCCGGTTGTTGAGCGGCTTCATGCCCGCGCCCGGTGGACCAGCCAGGCGACGCCGTAGCCGACGGCCTGTCCGCCCAGCAGGCAAAGGAAGCCGAACAGGGCCCAGGCGGCGGGGCGGTCGGACAGGGGCTGCGGCGCGATCGGCATGCCCGTGGCCAGGACGACCAGCAGGGCGACGGCGCCCAGCAGGATGCCGAAGTTGCCGCCATGCCACCAGGCCTTGCGGTGGATCTGGCGCTGGACCTCGGTCAGGTCGCGCCACCACACGGTCGAATGCCAGATGACGGCCAGAACGACCCCGGCGCCCAGCAGAAAAGCGCCCAGCGGGGGCGGCGCGCCCAGGGCCTGAGGCCAGAAGGGCGTCGCGGCGGTGATGGTCGCGCCAACCACGATGAGGGCGGCCAGGCTCGGCGTGACATTGTCGCGGCTCGGCGTGGCCTTGGTGATGTGTTGTTCGTTCATGACAAGCTCCCCTGTCGTTGTGACAAGTTAGCTTTACGTCTCAGTGCGGCTTTTGGTCAAGCATATTTTACATCACGACAAAGAAACTTTCCAAAAGGCTGGTTTCCTTGGCTGAGGCCGCTTCATTTGTCGAAGCCCCAGGCCGTCCGGGCCGCCTCTAGCCGGGCCAGTTTGGCGTTCAGGGGCGACCAGTCGTCGTCGGCCGCGATGGCGGACCAGATCGTCTCGACCTCGTCGATCAGCATCTCTTCCGGCTCGCGCGCGGCGAACATTGGATGTTCCAGCCGTTCGATCCGGTCCGGCTCATGCTCCATCAGGGCGAAGCGGAAGGCGTCGAAGGCCTCGCCCTGATACAGTTTCGCGCGCGGTCCCGACAGGGCGCGGGCCGAGGAGGCGAAGCCGCCGAACCAGTCGAAGAACAGCGGCTCCCACCGCATCGCCTCGCCGCCTTCGCGCAGCAGGGCCAGGGTCGCATCCACCAGCCGCTGATCCGCCGCCTCGCCCAGGCTGTGGACCCCCAGCCGCATCAGGAAGGCGGCGCGCAGTTCGCGGATATAGGCGGGACCGAAGCCGTTCAGGGCGTCGGCCAGAAGTTTCGGCTCCGACACCACGGCGAGACAGCTGGCCAGCTGCGTCAGGTTCCAGAACACCGCCTCGGGCTGACGCGCGAAGGCGTACAGGCCGCCGTGGTCGAAATAGGCGGCGGTGAAGCCGGGCTGATAGGCGGGCAGGAACCGCCACGGCCCATAGTCGAAGCTCTCGCCCGTGACGTTCAGATTGTCGGTGTTCAGCACCCCATGCACGAACCCCGCCGCGATCCAGCGCGCGGTCAGCCGGGCCGAGGCGGCGGTGATCGCCTGCATCAGGCCGGGAACGTCGCCGGGCGCGACCTCGGGGTGATACAGGCTGCGGACGTGTTCGATCAGAGTCTCGATCTGGTCGGGGCGGTTGATGTAGGCGGCGCGCTGGAACGTCCCGAACCGCACATGGCTGTGCGACAGCCGCACCAGGACGGCGGAGCGCGTCGGCGACGGCTCGTCCCCCCTTTCCAGCGCCTCGCCGGTTTCGATCAGGGACAGGGCGCGGCTGGTGGGAACCCCTTGCGCCTCCAGCATGGCCGCCGCCAGCACCTCGCGCACCCCGCCCTTCAGCGTCAGCCGCCCGTCGCCGTCGCGCGACCAGGGGGTGCGGCCAGAGCCCTTGGTGCCCAGGTCGAGCAGTCGTCCTTGGGCGCTATCGCTCGCGACGCGGTCGCTCGCTGCTTGAGCGCGAGGCGTCTCCCGCATCTGCGCCGCCAGGAAACCGCGCCCGTCGCCCAGATCGGGATTGTAATGGCGGAACTGATGCCCGTGATAGCGCATGGCGACCGGGCCGGGCTGGCCGGGCAGGGGATCGAACCGGCCGAAGGCGGCGATCCATTCCTCATCCGTCAGCGTCTCCAGCCCGACTTCGGCGGCGGCCCGGTCATTGCGGAACCGCAGGATCGTCTGGGGAAAGTCCGCCGCCTTCACCGCGTCGGAATAGTCCGGGCCAAGGTCGAAGAAGCGTGGGTCGGGGCGATAGGCGGGGGAGACGGGCATGGCGGACTAGGTGCGTGTCCGAGAGGAGGAGCGCAACCTTTACCGCGTCCTTCCGGGGCTGAGCGTCGCGAAGAACCCGGAACCCAGGAGGACGAGGCGAACGCCGGCCGCATCAGGCGCCGCAGACGCCTTCTGGGTTCCGGGTTCGTCCTGCGGACGCCCCGGAATGACGACCGAAAGGGTGGCGAGGCCGGGCCATGTCTTCTATTCTCCGCCCCAGAGATCAGGTCGCCCCGCGCGGCCAGGCCGCGTCGCGCCCGCGACGAATCCGGTCCGACGCCCGTCGATAACCTGGCGTCACGACAGCTCAGTTCTTTGATCGGAGGTCGCCGTGGCGCGCAAACTGACCCTGGATTTCCTCAAGACCGAGGCGGCTTCCGGCCTGGCCCTGGCCTTGGCCGCCGTCGCGGCCCTGATCGTCGCCAACTCTCCCTGGTCGGCCGACTATTTCGCCTGGCTGAAGAGCTATCATGTCCTGCAGATCGGCCCCATCCGGCTGGAGGAGACGATCTCCGACTGGATCAAGGAAGGTCTGATGGCGATCTTCTTCCTCGTAGTGGGGCTGGAGATCAAATACGAGATCGTGCGCGGCGAACTCAGCGATCCGAAGAAGCTGGCCACCCCGGTCCTGGCGGCGTTGGGCGGCATGGCGGGGCCGGCGGCGGTCTATTTCCTGCTGACGGGCGCCATCGGCGCGCCGCATCAGGGCTGGCCCATTCCGCTGGCGACCGACATCGCCTTCGCCCTGGCCGTCTTCGGCTTCGTGGGCAAGGGGCTGCCGTCGTCGTTGCGCGTCTTCCTGCTGACCCTGGCCATCGTCGACGACCTGGGCGCCATCGCCCTGATCGGCCTGCTGTTCAGCGAGGGCGCGAACTGGACGCCGCTGCTGTGGGCGTTGGGCGCTCTGATGCTCGGCGGCCTGGTCGCCCGACGGATTCGCATCCCCGCCCCGTTCTGGGTGCTGGGCTTCGCCCTGGTCTGGTATCTGACGGTCCTGTCGGGGCTCAGCACCTCTCTGACCGCCGTGGCCTTCGCCCTGATCGTGCCCATCAAGCCCCGCGCCGAGGATCATCAGAGCCCGCTGAAGGAGGCGATGCACGACCTGCATCCGTGGAACGCCTTCTTGATCCTGCCGCTCTTCGCCTTCGCCAAGGCGGGGGTCTCCTTCGCCGGGCTGTCGCTGGACCAGGCCTTCGCCCCCCTGGTCGTCGCCATCGCCCTGGGCCTGTTCGTCGGCAAGCAGATCGGTGTCTTCGGCCTGGCCTGGCTGGCTTCGGCGCTCAAGATCGGCGCCCGGCCGACGGGCGCCAGCTGGCTGCAGGTCTATGGGGTGGCCCTGCTGTGCGGCGTCGGCTTCACCATGAGCCTGTTCATCGGCGTCCTGGCCTTCCCCGGCGCGGTCGACAGCCCCGAGCAGATCGAGGTCAAGCTGGGGGTTATCGGCGGCTCCCTTCTGTCGGCCGTCGCGGCGGCCGTGGTCTTGGGTCTGGCCGGGCGGCGTCGAGGGGCCTGAAACCCCGCGAAATCGGGCAAATACTGACCTTACGTCAGGGTTTTCTGTCGCTTCACCGACACACAAGGGCGATTGTGCGGCGAAAAATCGTCGCGGCGAACAACGCTCGCTTGTCGCTGGGGCCGAAGCGCGCTTAGCCTTCGCCTTACTGAACGTCCCTCCACGCAGAGGGGCGTCGATTGGGAACAGGAAACCGCCGCGATCGCCCGTCGATCGCCGGCTCGAGCCGGGAGGACGCCTATGCGCCGCAACCATCACCTCAGAACCACCGTGTCCGCCGCCGTCGTCGGCGCCGTCGTGTTCGGCTTCGCCGGCGTCGCCGCCGCCCAGGAAGCGCCCACGACCATCGACGACATCATCGTCACCGCCCAGAAGCGCGAACAGAGCCTGCAGGACGTGCCGATCGTGGTCACGACCCTGTCGCAGGAACTGCTGCAGGGCGCGGGCGTCCAGGACATCAAGGATCTGCAGATCCTGACGCCGGGCATGACCGTCACCTCGACCCAGTCCGAAGCCTCCACCACCGTGCGCATCCGCGGCGCCGGCACCGTCGGCGACAACCCCGGCCTGGAAAGCTCGGTCGGCGTGGTGATCGACGGCGTCTATCGCTCGCGCAACTCGGTCGGCTTCGGCGACCTGGGCGAACTGAGCCGCATCGAGGTGCTGAAGGGCCCGCAAGGCACCCTGTTCGGCAAGAACACCTCGGCCGGCGTCATCAACATCATCACCGAACGTCCCTCGTTCGACCCCTCGATCTCGGCGGAACTGACCGGCGGCAACTACGGCGCCTGGGGCGGTTCGGTCTCGGTGACGGGCGGCCTGACCGACACCATCGCCGGACGCCTGTTCGTGGCGCACCGCGAGCGCGACGGCTTCTACGACGTGAACGACGGCGACGGACCCAACACCCGCAAGGACGACGGCACCCAGAACTTCTGGACCGGCCGCGGCCAGCTGCTGATCCTGCCCAGCGACCAGGTGTCGGTCCGCCTGATCGCCGATTACACCAAGCGCGACGAATACTGCTGCGCCGCCGTCCAGACCCGCGTCGGTCAGACCCAGCCCTTCATCGCCGCCCTGACCGCGCCGAACGGTCCCGGCCAGACGCCGCCGAACGCGACCTTCGGTCCGGTGCCCTTCTCGCGCCAGGCCTATTCCAACCGCGAGACGCCGCAGACGATGGAGGACATGGGCCTGTCGGCGGAAGCCACCATCGACTTCCCCAGCATCAACGCCACACTGACGTCCCAGACCTCGTGGCGCGACTGGTCGTTCCAGCAGGGCATGGACCTGGACTACACCGGCGCCGACATCCTGTACCGCGCCAACGACGGCTCGAACGGCTATGGCGTCGACAACCTGACCCAGGAATTCCGCCTGGCGGGCACGACGGACAGGTTCGACTGGCTGGTTGGCCTGTTCGCCACGCGCGAGGGCGTCTATCGCGACGACAGCTATGTCTATGGCTCGGACTACAACGGCTTCGTCTCCTTCCTGCTGACGGCGACGGTGCCGGCGACCTTCGGCGGCCCCAGCCCGTCGCGCACGGGCTGCTTCACCAATCCGCAAGGGTTCGCGGTCGGCACCAGCGGCCCGCTGTTGGGCCAGCCGCTCTGCGTCCTGGGCCTGGCTCCGCCCAGCGCGACCGCGCCGGTGTTCACGGCCGGCAAGGCCTATGAGGACCACTATTCGCAGAAGTCGGAATCGGTGGCCGTCTTCACCAACAACACCTGGCGCGTGACCGACGCCTTCGACATCAACCTGGGCCTGCGCTACACCTACGACAGCAAGCGCCTGCTGGGGCTTCAGGACAATCTGGGCGCCAACGGTTCCGTCTGCGGCGGCGCCTTGGCCAACCAGAATCCGGCCAACCGCCTGCCCGGCACGGTGGCGACCCCGGCCGCAGCGCTGGGCCTGCTGTGCCTGCCCTGGTCGAACCCGCTCTACGACAATCGCGCCATCTCCGAGAAGTTCAGCGACACGGATCTGAGCGGCACGATCAAGGCGTCCTACCGCTTCAACCCCTCGATCATGGTCTATGGTTCGTATGCGCGCGGCTACAAGGGCGCGGGCTACAATATGGACCGGGTGCAGACGGGCGTGACGCCGGACGCCTCGCTGTTCTTCAAGGCCGAGACCGTCGACAGCTACGAGGCGGGGGTCAAGACGACCCTGTTCAACCGCACCATGTTGCTGAACGTCACCTACTTCGACCAGAAGTTCGAGAACTTCCAGCTGAACACCTTCCTGGGCACCGCCTTCGTGGTGGAATCGATCCCGGAGCTGCGGTCCAAGGGCGTCGACGCCGACATGGTGTGGTTCACCCCGGTCGAAGGTCTGTCGTTCCAGGGCGGCGTCACCTACACCGACGCCAAATACGGGAACTTCACCGCCGCCGACATGTCCAGCCCGGGTCGTTTCCCCCAGCTGTCGCTGCTGCCGGGCGCGCGGGCATCCTTCGCCCCGGAATGGTCGCTGACCGGCGCCCTGGCGTTCGATCGTGAACTGGGCGGCGGCCTGCGGGGCGGGTTCAACCTGTCGGCCAAATATTCGACCGAATACAACACCGGCTCGGATTTGCTGCCCTACAAGAACCAGGAGGCATTCACCGTGGTCAACGGCCGCGTTTCGATCGGTTCGGCCGACGAGCGCTGGACGGTGGATGTCTGGGCCCAGAACCTGCTGGACGAGGAGTACACCCAGGTGGGCTTCGCCGCCCCGCTGCAGGGCACGGCCTTCACCAACACCGCGACGCCCCAGCCGAACGGCACCTACTACAACCAGGCCACCGACACGGCGACCTACAACGCCTACCTGGGCGCCCCGCGCACCTGGGGCGTGACCCTGAAGGTCAAATACTGATCGCCCGGCCCCAGGGCTGAACGACGAAGGGCCGACCGGGAAACCGGCCGGCCCTTTTCTTTGAAAACGTGTCAGGCGAGGAAACGCCCGTTCTCGCAAGCGGCTCGAAATTCGGCTTTCGACCCGTCGCAGCCGTTGCCTACGCAACTGGATTAGGAACAGGTTTAATGCAGGTCCGAATTATGCCGCAATCGGTGTGGTAGCCGGTCTGGCTCCTCAGCTTGGAGCAGGATAGATGAAAGCTTACGTTTTTTTGTTTTTGGCCATCCTTTGCGAAGTGGCCGCCAGTTCGACAGCTACGCGCACAGACGGATTTACAAGGCTCTTTCCTAGCCTAGTTTCAGGCGGTCTCTATCTCGCTGCATTGGTTTTCTTCGCCCAGACTCTCAAGACCATCCCGCTCGGGGTCGGCTACGCAATATGGTCCGGCGCGGGAATAACGTTGGTAGCCCTGTCGTCAGTTTTCATCCTGAAGCAAAAGCTCGATCTTCCGGCGATCATTGGTCTCTCGATGATCGTAGGTGGTGGGGTCCTGATCCAAGGGTTTTCAAAGTCCATCTCCCACTGACGAAAGTCCGCTTCCCACCCATTGCGGACCCTCTACAGGTCCGCAATGAGGATCGACCTCATTCCACCAACGGCGCCTGCTTCGGCTTGGCCAGCTCGCGTTGCCCCGCCGTCTTGCGGTGCAGGATGCGGCGGCCCCAGCCGGCGACGTCGTCGACGATGGTGAAGATGGCCGGGATGTAGAGCAGGGACAGGAAGGTCGAGGAGATCAGCCCGCCCAACACGGCGATGGCCATGGGCGAGCGGAACTGGACGTCGGCGCCCACCCCCATGGCGATGGGCACCATGCCGGCCCCCATGGCGAAGGTGGTCATCAGGATCGGGCGCGCGCGCTTGTGCGCCGCGTCCAGAATGGCCTCGCGCCGCGGCATGCCGCCCCGCTCGGCCATGATGACGTAATCCACCAGCAGGATGGAGTTCTTCGCCGCGATCCCCATCAGCATCAGCACCCCGATCAGGGCCGACATGGAGAAGTTGGCGCCGCCGATGGCCAGGGCGATGAAGGCGCCCCCGATGGCCAGGGGCAGAGCCGCCATGATGGTGATCGGATAGGCGAAGCTTTTGAACAGCAGCGTCAGCACCGCATACATCAACAGTATGCCCGAGGCGAAGGCGACGCCGAAGCCCATCAGCATCTCCTGGATGAACTCGGCGTCGCCGGCCGGGACCTGGCGCACCCCTGCGGGCAGGGTCTTGACCGCCGGCAGCTTCTGCACCGCCGTTCCGGCCGCGCCGGTGGTGATGCCGTCCAGCTCCGCGCTGATTGAGGCGACGCGCGACCGGTCCTGGCGGCTGACGGTCGCGGGGCCGGCGCCGAACTGGATGTCGGCGACCGCGCTCAGCGGCACGTTCCCGCCGTGGTTCGTCGGCACCCGCAGGTTCTGCAGGACAGTCAGATCCTCGCGCGCGGCCTCGGTCAGTTGCAGGCGGATCGGGATCTGGCGGTCGCCCAGATTGTATTTGGGCAGGTTCTGGTCCACGTCGCCGATGGTGGCGACCCGCACGGCCTGGGAGATGGCGCCGGCGGACACGCCCGCCAGGGCCGCCTCGTCCGGACGCGGCGTGACCAGGATTTCAGGCCGCGCGATGGCGGCGGAGTTGACGATGTTGGCCAGGCCAGGAACGCCGCGCATCTCTTCCTCGACCTTGCGGGCCGCGGCGGTCAGGGTGTCGGGATTGTCGCCCAGGATCGAGAAGGTGTAGCTGGTGCCGTCGCCGGGACCGCCGCCCTGCTGGGCGATGCCGGCGCGGATGCGGGCGCCGGGAATCTTCTTCAACTCGTCCACCATGACGCGGGCGAAGGCCTGCTGGCTCAGCGCCCGGTCGCCCTTGGGCGTCAGGTCGGCATAGACATTGGCCTGGTTCACGTCCTGGCCGCCGACGGCGGCGTAGACCGAGATCACCTCGGGCCGGGCCTCCAGCTTGCGCGTCACCTGCTGCACGACGGCGTCGGTCTCGCGCAGGGTCGCGCCGGGCGGCAACTCCACCTGGAAGGCGGCGCGGGCCGTGTCGCCGGGCGACATGAACTCGAAGGACATCTTGGCGACCACGGCCGTCGCGACCGAGGCGATCAGGAACAGGATGCCGATGACGAAGACCTTCCACCGGTTGCCCAGCGACCAGCGCAGCGCCTTCAGATAGCCGCCCATCCAGAACGGATCCTTGTCCTCGTGATGGGTGTGTTTGAGGATGTAGGCGGCCATCAGCGGCGTCAGGGTCCGCGCCACCAGCAGCGAGAAGGCCACCGAGACACAGGCCGCCAGGGCGAAGGCCTTGAAGAACTGGCCGATGATGCCCGGCATGAAGCCGACCGGCGCGAAGACCGCGATGATGGTGGCCGTGGTCGCCACCACCGCCAGACCGATTTCGTCGGCGGCTTCCAAGGAGGCGTCGTAGGGCGGCTTTCCGTCCCGCATGTGCCGGACGATGTTCTCGATCTCCACGATGGCGTCGTCGACCAGGATGCCGATGGTCAGGGACAGGGCCAGAAGGGTCACGACGTTCAGCGACTGATCCAGCGGCCCCAGGATGGCGAAGGTCGGGATCAGCGACATCGGCATGGCCGTCGCCGCGATGAAGGTGGCGCGCCAGTCGCGCAGGAAGATGAAGACGATGATCACCGCCAGAACGGCGCCCAGCAGCAGGGCCTCCAGCGAGGCGATGTAGCTTTCCTCGATTTCCTCGACGCTGGCGGTGACTTGCTGGATCGTCAGTTCGGGATGGGCTTCGTCGATCCGCTTGACCTCGGCCCGGACCTTGTCGGCGACCTTGACCTCGCTGGCCTCGCGCGACCGCAGGAAGTTGAAGGTCACGGCCTCCTGGCCGTTGTAGCGGGCCAGGCGGCGCGGCTCGCTCCACTTGTCCTCGACGGTTCCCAGGCTATCCAGGCGCACGGTCTTGCCGTCGCCCAGCGGCACCAGGGTCTCGCGCAACTGCTGCACGGAGGCGGCCGAGCCCAGGGTGCGGATGGCGCGTTCCGATCCGGCGATGGTGACGCGGCCGCCGGGCAGGTTGTTGTTCACATTGGTCAGGGCCTGGCTGACCTGGGCGGCGGTGACGCCGTAGGCGGCTAGGCGCTGCGGGTCCAGTTCGACGCGAATTTCGCGATCGACGCCGCCGGAACGGTTGACCTGGCCGACCCCGCCCAGGGCCAGAAGCGACCGGCTCATCTCGTTGTCGATGAACCAGCTGATCTGTTCCGGCGACATGGTGGGCGATCGCACGACATAGGTGATCAGCGCGTCGCCGGTGATGTCGATGCGCTGGACCGTCGGCTCCTGCATGTCCTGGGGCAGGGTGGCGCGCACGCCGCTCATGGCGTTGCGCACGTCGTTGGTGGCGCGTTCGGTATCGGTGCCCAGTTCAAACTCGATGGTGGTGGTGGAGACCCCGTCCGAGACGTTGGAATAGATGTGGCGCACGCCCGACAGGCCGGCGATCGAATCCTCGATCGGGCGCGTGACCTGAACCTCCATCTCGGCCGGCGCGGCGCCGGGCCGGGCGGCGGTGACGGCGACCAGCGGGAAGTCGATGTCGGGGTTGCTGTTGATCCGCATCCCCATGAAGCCGGTCACGCCGCTGAGCGTCAGCAGGAGGAACAGCAGGATGATGGGAATGGGATTCTTGATCGCCCAGGACGAGATCTGGTTCATGATCGGGTCCTATTTGGCGGCGGGCTGGACGGCCGGGCGCGCGGGGGCTTGCGGCGCGGCTTGCGAGACGGTGACGCGGTCGCCTTCGTTCAGGAAGCCGGCGCCGTCGACGATGACGCGGGCGCCGACGGCGACGCCGTCCACGGCCGTCTGGGCGTCGGTGCGCGAGAGCACCGTCACCGGCTGGAAATGCACCGAACTGTCGGCGTTCAGCAGAAAGACGCCAGACTTGTTGTTGCGATAGAGCACCGCCCCGGTCGGCACCGTCGTGGCGGGCTGATCGCCGACGGCGATGTCGGCGCGGGCGAACATGCCCGGACGCAGTTGCGACCCGGCCGCCAGGGAGACGCGGGCCAGACCCAGGCGGGTGGCGGCGTCCACTTCGGGCGTGACGATGCGGACCGTGCCGGTGGTCCGGCCGGCCTCGCTTGAGGTGACGATCGCCGACTGGCCCGCGCGCACCAGCCCCAGCTGGGTTTCAGGCACCTGGGCGTCCAGTTCCAGACGGCCGTCGCGCACCATGCGGAACAGTTCGGACCCGGCGGCGATGATCTGGCCCTTGGTCACGCTGCGGCGGACGATCAGGCCGCTGACGGGCGCGCGGATGGTGGCCTGGGACAGGCGGGTGCGGGTTTCCGACAGGGCGGCGCGGGCCGAGGCCAGGTTGGCGGTCGAGGCGCGCTGGTTGGCCAGGGCCGTGTCCAGCGACGCCTGGCTGAGGAAGCCGCGCTGCTTCAACTCCTGCGCCCGGGCCAGGGCGGCGTCGTCGCGCGCGGCGTTGGCCTCGGCGGTCTGCACCGCCGCCTGCTGCTGCTGCAGCTGGGCGCGCAGCAGGACGTCGTTCATCTGCACCAGCGGCTGGCCCTGGCGGACATAGGAGCCTTCATCGACATAGAGGGCGACGGCGGTCAGGCCGCCGGTCTCGGCGCCCACCGGCACCTCTTCCCAGGCCGAGACAGTGCCCGAGGCGGTGACGGTCCGGTTCAGGTCGGTCTGGGTCACGGTGACGGCGGTGACGGTCTGGCGCGAGCCGCCGGCCGCCTTTTCCTCGCGCTTCTTGTCGTCGCCGTGGCCTCCGCAGCCGGCCAACAGCAGCGTGGACAGGGCGACGGCGCTCAGGCTCAGGGCGGTTCGGGTCGTCTTGGACACGGGGGCGTTCCTCGTTGCAGGCGAGACGGACCGCCGGCGCGAGCCGGACGGCGAGGGCGGTTTCATACAATGTCCGCACCTCGCCTCAAACGGCGAAAACGATTGTTGCAAAGGCTTAATCTTACGCGGCGCGAACCGTGGACTCCGGCCCCCACTCTGGCCCCGGCAACGCGCGCGTGATAGGGGCGCGCGGATGACGACTCCTCCCACTTCCAACATCCGCAACTTCAGCGTGGTGGCCCACATCGACCACGGCAAGTCGACCCTGTCCGACCGGCTGATCCAGTTCACCGGCGGCCTGTCGGCGCGCGAGATGTCGGAGCAGGTCTTGGACAATATGGAGATCGAGCAGGAGCGCGGGATCACCATCAAGGCCCAGACGGTGCGCTTGAACTACAAGGCCAAGGACGGGCAGGACTATGTCCTGAACCTGATGGACACGCCCGGCCACGTCGACTTCGCCTACGAGGTCAGCCGGTCGCTGGCCGCGTGCGAGGGCTCGCTGCTGGTCGTGGACGCCTCGCAAGGCGTGGAGGCCCAGACCCTGGCCAATGTCTATCAGGCCATCGACAACAACCACGAGATCGTCCCGGTCCTGAACAAGATCGACCTGCCGGCCGCCGAGCCCGAGCGGGTCAAGGCCCAGATCGAGGAGGTCATCGGCCTGGACGCCTCCGACGCCGTCGAATGTTCGGCCAAGTCGGGCCTGGGCATCGAGGACGTGCTGGAGGCCATCGTCACCCGCCTGCCGGCCCCAAAAGGCGACATCGACGCCCCGCTGAAGGCCATGCTGGTCGACGCCTGGTACGACCCCTATCTGGGCGTGGTCCTGCTGGTGCGGGTCTTCGACGGCGTGCTGAAGACCGGCCAGCGCATCAAGATGATGCAGTCCGGCTCGACCCACCTGGTCGACCGCGTCGGCGTCTTCCTGCCCAAGAACACCCCGGTCGAGAGCCTGGGCCCGGGCGAGATCGGCTTCATCACCGCCCAGATCAAGGAGGTCGCCCACGCCGCCGTCGGCGACACCATCACCGACGAGAAGAAGTCGACCGCTGAACCGCTGAAGGGCTTCAAGGAGGTCCAGTCGGTGGTCTTCTGCGGCCTGTTCCCGGTGGACGCCGCCGACTTCGAGGACCTGCGCGCCGCCATCGGCAAGCTGCGTCTGAATGACGCCAGCTTCACCTATGAGATGGAATCCAGCGCGGCCCTGGGCTTCGGCTTCCGCTGCGGCTTTCTGGGTCTGCTGCACCTGGAGATCATTCAGGAACGTCTCAGCCGCGAGTTCAACCTCGATCTGATCGCGACGGCGCCGTCGGTGGTTTACAAGATCCACTTGCGCGACGGGACCGAGATGGACCTGCACAATCCGGCCGACCTGCCCGACGTGATGCAGATCGAGACCATCGCCGAGCCCTGGATCAAGGCCACCATCCTGACGCCGGACGAATATCTGGGCGGGGTCATCAAGCTGTGTCAGGACCGTCGCGGCCAGCAGATCGAACTGTCCTACGTCGGCAACCGGGCGATGGTGGTCTATGAACTGCCGCTGAACGAGGTGGTGTTCGACTTCTACGACCGGCTGAAGTCGATCTCCAAGGGCTACGCCTCGTTCGACTACGAGATCACCGACTACAAGGTCGGCGACCTGGTGAAGATGTCCATCCTGGTCAACGGCGAGCCTGTCGACGCCCTGTCCATGCTGGTCCACCGCGCCCGCGCCGAGACACGCGGCCGGGGCATGGTCGAGAAGATGAAGGAGCTGATCCCGCCCCACCTGTTCCAGATCCCGATCCAGGCGGCCATCGGCGGCAAGATCATCGCCCGCGAAACCGTCCGCGCCCTGAGGAAGGACGTGACCTCCAAATGCTACGGCGGCGACGCCACCCGCAAGAAGAAGCTCCTGGAAAAGCAGAAGGCCGGCAAGAAGCGCATGCGCCAGTTCGGCAAGGTCGAAATCCCGCAGGAAGCCTTCATCGCCGCCCTGAAGATGGACGAGGATTGATCACAAGCGCGACCCTCTCCCTCCCCGGAACGGGGAGGGAGAGGTGTTGCGCCAAGCCCCTCAAATCTCCACCCCCGCCGGCAGGCCCAGCTCCTCCCGCAACTCTTGCGGATGCAGCCGCGCCATCTCTTCGTCCAGCGTCTCCAGCGGCCGCAACGTCCCGTCCTCGCGCCAAAAGACCTCGGCCCAGGGGGGGCCCGCCTCGATCGCCCGGGCCCGGTCCCGCCCCGTCGCCTGCGGCCCCAGATGCTCGGCCCGCCAGTGGTACAGCCACGGAATATGCCAATGCGGCGCCTGGGTCAGCCGTTCTTCCGTCATCGCCTGCACCAGACATTCGGCCAGGTCCCGCGCGTCGCTCAGCCGCCGCGCGAACGCCGCCCGCTGGATTTCGGCGTATCGCGCCCAGCCCTCCACCGGCTCGGGCCTGGGGTCGTCGGGCCTCAGCCGTCGCCAGCCTTCCGCGGCCCGTCGCCGCCACAGATTGGCCAGCCCCACGTCATAGCGTCGCGCCAGGGCGGCGCCGGTCTCCCCGCGCTCCCAGCATCGGCGCACCTCGGCCCAGGTCTCTTCCGAACGGAACTTGGCGCGTGTCGAATAGGTCATGGTCCGACCCTGCCGCCCGCCTGCGCCATCTTTGGCCGCAATCCCGGCGCCTTCAGCGATTGCGCGCCCAGCCGGGGCCTTGCGCCCCTATCGCCCTCAGGGATTTCGGTGACTTAGGCGTCCAAATCCGTCTTTTGCGCGCCTGGGTCCGCGACCGGTCGATACTGGACGGATGGAAAAGCGCCCCCACACCCGCCATCCCGCCCCCGTCTGGGACGCCGCCCGCGCCACCTATCTGACCGGCCAGACCCTGTCCGACGTGGCCCTGGCCCACGGACTGAACCTTCACACCGTGCGCGCCCGCGCCACGCGCCAGGGCTGGTCCCGCGCCCGCGCCCAGGCCGCCGCCGCCGCCGATCTGCTGCCCGATCCCTTATCCGATGCGTCGCCCCAGCCGGGGCCGACCTCCGGCCCCGCCGCCCCCGCGCTGGACGCGCCCGACCCGGACGCGCACGACCTGGCCCAGGCGGCCACGCGGGCCTCGGCCCAGGCCATGCGGGCGGGCGACTGGAGCCGCGCCCACGCCCTGGCGGGCCTGGCCGAACGCTATCGCAAACTGGCCGGGTCGGACGACGCCCGCCACAAGGCCCTGACGCCCGACACCGCCCCGCTGCAGCTGGTGGCCGACATCCTGATGGACGAGGGGCTGGCGAACCGCCGCCTGGCCCTGAACAACCTCAAGGACCCGCCCTGTCCGACCAAGATCGCCTATCAGGACTGGGACAGCCGACGCAGCCGCGTCAGCCGCAATTTCCACTTCACCCTGGTCTACCGCCGCGCCGCCTGCGAACGCTATATCGACCTGCTGGAACGGGCCCTGACCGCCGCCGGCCTGCCCCTGCCCGACGAACCGGACCAGAACCGCCGCCTGCGCCTGGGCCTGGACGTGCGCGTGGGCGACACCATCATGTCGCACCAGGCGTATCAGGAGCGGTTGGGGGAGGAGTAGGGGGCCGCTCAGACCCGCCGATAGACGCCGCGCCCATCGAAGGCCAACCAGCCCCGGTCGCGCAGCACCTGAAGCTGTTGCCTGATCTTGGGCCGGACATTGTTGTTGCCGGGATAGAGCGCCGCCAGCGCCGCTTCGTGGGCATAGACCTCATCCAGGGTGAACTCGGGTCTCCCTATCGCCTCGACCGTCTTCATCACGGCCAGCAGCCAGCCGCGCGCGTTCAGCCCGGCGTCCCTTAGAAAGAGGGTGCTGCGCCACTGGTCCAGCACCGACGCCTTGGGCACGTGCAGCCCGTCGCGGATCAACGGAATGCGCCCCGCCGCCGGAACCTGGCCGATCAAGATATTGCAGCCCTGCCAGCCCGCCCGGCGGGCGTTCGGTCCCAGCGGCCTGCGCGGCTCTATGATCGCATTGGTGAAGAAGTGGCGCGGCACCACGATCAGGTCGGTGACGCGGGTGCGGCCCCTGTCATAGGCCATGACCAGCAGGCTGGGATTGTTGCGCGCCTCAAGGCGCGCGGTCATCGCGCCAAAGGCGCCGTTCACGACCTTCGGCCCAAGGCGTCCCCGTTTCGCCTTCAGCTCATACTCCTCGGCGCAGTTCGGGCAGCCGAAGTCCGCGACGGGCGAGTTGTTGGGGAAGGGGCGCAGCGCCTCGGCGCCGCAGCTGGGACAGAAGGCGTTGGCGGCGATCCAGCCTTCGGTCAGGACGCGGGCGTTCTGCGACGCGCTGACATAGACGGCGGCCTCTTCGGCGAAGCCGAGCGGCCTCCTGAGATCGTCTTCGGCCATGCCCTTGCCGCGAACTAATAATTTCCGGTGCCTAACCAAGCGCAAGGGAGGACGATTTGATCTAGAAAACTTGCTGCACTGGGGCTGTTATTACGGATAACTGAATGATCGCATGATCGAAGTATCGCGGGTCCATCCGTAGATTCAAAGTATTTCTTCTTCTGAGATGCAAAAAGCCCTTTCAGGATACCTTTTCCTGGTCGTCCTTCGTATTCATACGTGTAAGCCTGGATGCCCAAATAATTCACGATTGCTGCGGGGTCGGCAAGCATCCAGTTTTCAATCATCTTATCGGGCGCTCCAAACAAAAAATTACTAATGTCGAGGTCCATTGATACGCATTCTGCCCTAACACTTTTGATCAGTTCTTCAGAAGATTCAGGTCGAGCTTCGCGATCAAATAAGATGTAGAAAGCTCTTGCCCTGTTAGTCCAAGGCTTTGTGAGCGCTACAATACGCGCGGCAATGACTCTATGGGGCACTTTTTTTCCGTTTGTGCCAAGAGACCAAACCCTCATGCCAGGGCAAATAGACTGTATGAAACGTTGTTCACACTGACCTTCAACAATGAATATGCAGTCCTTAGTTTGCATTCAGTGCGCCTGAACTAAGATAGAAACCTAGGCCAAACCCGGTTTCATTTATCTGATCGAGAATATCATCTGGGCGATCTACGCGGCATGCTACTGTCTTGCCACTATCGGCATTAACGATGATTAGCTCTGACGGAAAGCACTCATTCAATACGGTCTCGCTATGAGTCGAAACAAAGACGAAATCATCATTTGTTGGCTCAAAAACGGTCCGAAGAATGCTCACAAACTCGCGTTGCATGCTCGGATGGAGAAAATTCTCGGGCTCCTCAAGGGCGGATATAGATGCGCGAGTCAGTAGGGCGGAAACTAGCGCCAGCCATTTTACAGTTCCGTCACTAGCTGAGTTTAGTGGTATACGAAGTGTTGTTGGTTGATTTGCGATTTCAATAAATGCGATGCGCTTTCCGACGTCGAACCGAGTCTCAACAGACAAGTCGATTATCGTTGGATTAACAAGGCGGGTGAACGCCTTAATGTCCTCAAAAACCTTGGCGAAATTCGCGGAGGGTCGAAAGCCAGCGGCGGCCAAATTTCGAGAGGTTGACCTTGCTGACTGCAAAGATTGAAGCGTAGCAGCGATCCCGCGACCGTCAGGATCTATGCCAGGTCCTCTAGCGAGGTCGTCTGACTGTTTCGCCTCGCTTGGGTTGACGTTTAACGTGTAGCCGCGAGTAAGGTCGAACGTGATGTGTGCAACGTCTTCAAAATAGCGCCTCGCTTGCGAAAGTATTGACTTGGCGGGGCCTTCGTTTCTTACCATGTCACGGGTAAGGACCTTAGACATGTCTGCCAGGGAGGGGGACTCACCCTCTGCATAATACAGGCGATCAGGTCTCTGAGTTCCCGATATCGTAATGAGCGGGTTGAGAAGACGCTCTTCTCGATCTCTATGAGCCTCTATACGTAGAATAGCCTCGTCGTCATCGGTAAAAAGATTTAGTGTTTGACCCCGCCTTCTGTCGGAATGCTTGTATTCCAAAAGTTCTGTCGCAATATAAAGTTCAGAATTATTATTATCTAGGGAGACGGTGGCGCTATATCGATAAACCAGTCGCGTATGAGTCCGCCGCGCTCCGGGCTTGATTTCGCCATTCACCGAGAACGTGAGCCACGAGCGATCGGTGTTTGTGGTTTCCCGACTGAAAACAGCGGTTGAACCGCCAGCGCGAGCCACGGCGACATGGGCGTCCTTTAGGATCAGGTCGGAAACGAACCCCAGAAACGAAATGATGTTCGTTTTTCCTGAGCCGTTTGGTCCCACGAGAATGTTTACACCCGGACGAATTGTTAACTCGGTCCCATGGAGAGAGCGGTAACCAGTGATCTCCATCCGGGTCAGCATCTTATAACCTTTGTTCGATTCGCCGTGTGATTGCTAGCTATCCTGACGGCAGATTGTTTACCGCCCCTTCCTGAACCGCTCCGCCTTCTCCGCCGCCGCCTGGGCGCGCCATTTCTTCGGCGCGGACTTGTCGACCGCTTCCCCCGCGCCGGTCAGGGCTTCGTTGGCGAACTCCAGGTCCATCAGCTTCATGCGCTTGATCTCGTCGCGCAGGCGGGCGGCTTCTTCGAACTCCAGGTTGGAGGCGGCCTCGCGCATCCGGCCTTCCAGGTCGCGCAGGGCGGCCTGGAAGTTGGAGCCGACGAAGGGCTTGGAGGCCTCGGCGACGCCGGGGCGGGTCAGGCGGTCCAGTTCGCGGGACTCATAGGGGCTCTCCAGGATTTCCTTGATGTCGCGCTTGACGCTTTCGGGCGTGATGCCGTGTTCGAGGTTGTAGGCCTGCTGGCGTTCGCGCCTGCGGTCCGTCTCGGCGATGGCGCGTTCCATCGAGCCGGTCATGCGATCGGCGTACAGGATGACGCGGCCGTCCACGTTGCGGGCGGCGCGGCCGATGGTCTGGATCAGGGAGGTCTCGGAGCGCAGGAAGCCCTCCTTGTCCGCGTCCAGAATGGCGACCAGGCCGCATTCGGGGATGTCCAGCCCCTCGCGCAGCAGGTTGATGCCGATCAGGCAGTCGAAGGTCCCCAGCCGCAGGTCGCGCAGGATCTCGATCCGCTCCAGCGTATCGACGTCGGAGTGCATGTAGCGGACGCGAACGCCCTGTTCGTGCATATATTCGGTCAGGTCCTCGGCCATCTTCTTGGTCAGGGTCGTGACCAGGCTGCGATAGCCGCGCGCCGTCGTGGCCTTGACCTCGTCAATGACGTCGTCGACCTGGTTGCGGGTCTTGCCGCTGACCGGGCGGATCTCGACCGGCGGGTCGATCAGGCCGGTGGGGCGGATCACCTGCTCCACGAAGACGCCGCCGGCGCGCTCCATCTCCCACGGGCCGGGGGTGGCGCTGACGTGAACCGTCTGGGGCCGCATGGCGTCCCATTCCTCGAACTTCAGCGGTCTGTTGTCGATGCAGGAGGGCAGGCGGAAGCCGTATTCCGCCAGCGTCGACTTGCGGCGGTAGTCGCCCCGGAACATGCCGTTGATCTGGCCGATGGTGACGTGGCTTTCGTCCACGAACAGCAGGGCGTTGTCGGGGATGTATTCGAAGAAGGTCGGCGGCGGCTCGCCCGGCGCGCGGCCGGTCAGCCAGCGGCTGTAGTTCTCGATCCCGGCGCAGCTGCCGGTGGCCTCCATCATCTCCAAGTCGAAGCGGGTGCGCTGCTCAAGCCGTTGCGCCTCCAGCAGCTTGCCGTTCTCGATCATCCAGTCCAGCGTCTCCTTCAGCTCGGCCTTGATGCCCTGGGTCGCCTGGTTCAGCGTCGGGCGCGGGGTGACATAGTGGCTGGCGGCGTAGACGGTGATCTCGGTCAGGTCGGCGGTCTTCTTGCCGGTCAGGGGATCGAACTCCTGGATCGCCTCCAGCTCGTCCCCGAACAGGCTGATGCGCCAGGCCCGGTCCTCCAGGTGGACGGGGAAGATTTCGATCACGTCGCCGCGCTTCCTGAACATCCCCCGGTCGAAGTTCAGGTCGTTGCGCTTGTACTGCAACGCGATCAGATCGGCCCTCAGCTTCGCCTCGTCGATCTGGTCCCCCACCTTCAGGGTGAAGGTCATCGCCGTATAAGTCTCCACCGACCCGATGCCGTAGATGCAGCTGACCGAGGCGACAACGATCACGTCGTCGCGTTCGAGGATCGCGCGGGTCGCCGAGTGGCGCATCCGGTCGATCTGCTCGTTTATGGACGAGTCTTTTTCGATGTAAGTGTCTGTTCTTGGAACATAAGCTTCCGGTTGATAATAGTCGTAGTAGCTGACGAAATATTCGACCGCATTGTCTGGGAAGAAGGCCTTGAACTCGGAGTAGAGCTGGGCGGCCAGGGTCTTGTTCGGAGCCAGGATCAGGGCCGGACGCTGGGTCTGTTCGATCACCTTGGCCATGGTGAAGGTCTTGCCCGAGCCTGTGACGCCCAGCAGCACCTGATCCCGGTCGCCCGCCTGGGCCTGGGCCACCAGTTCGGCGATGGCGGCGGGCTGGTCGCCTGCGGGGGTGTATTTTGTCTCCAGCCGGAACCGGCCGCCCTTCTTGGTTCCCTCGCGCGAGGGACGGTGCGGAACCCAGTCGGCGGGGGCGGCGACCGGCTCCTCCGGCGTCAGGCGCGGGCCGGCGACGGGGGCGAACATCGGCATCTTGCCCGTATCGCGGATGAAGGTCGCCGCCGCCTCCCGCACGCCGGGATCGGGCACGTGGACGGGCTTTGCGGGCTTTGCAGCGGTGGGCTTCGGCGTCGAAGAACGGTTCATGAACAGAACTTAGTGCGTGAGGGCGTGTCCCGCCATAGCGTCGCCGGGGCGCGAGGGGCGCCTGGGATCAGAAGGCCGCGAAGGACGCCGCCTCCACTGTGACCTGTTCGACCGGTCGCAGAGCAGGTCTCCATCCACAAGATCGACTGCGTCTTGACTCTCTCGCACAGTATGTCTCATACACTGTGTGTCACACACTATGTGGCGCACGGAGAATGGACGTGAGCCAGGACGAGGAACTGCTGTTCGAGAGTTTGCGGCTGGAGTTGCGGCGGGGATCGTTGATCCTGGCCGTGCTGGCCAGTCTGAGGCGCGAGCAATACGGCTATTCGCTGCGGGTCGCCCTGGGCGAGGTCGGGGTCGAGATGGAGGAGAGCACCCTCTATCCGCTGCTACGCCGGCTGGAGAGCCAGGGGCTGCTGGACAGCGAATGGCGCGAGGAAGAGCGGCGCAAGAAGCGGTTCTACCGCCTGTCGCCGCGCGGCGAGGCGATGCTGGCGCGGCTGGCGGCGGAATGGCGCGGCCTGTCGGCCTCGCTGGAGAAAATGCTGTGAACAACGGGATCGAAGGAGGGACCGGGATGGACCTGGTGGAACGCTATCTGAACGCCGTGGCGGCGCAGCTGCCCAAAGAGGCGCGCGACGACATCGTCGCCGAACTGCGCGACGAGATCATGGGGCGGATCGAGGCCCTGGAGGCGCGGCTGGGCCGGCCGGCGACCGAGGCCGAGGTCGAGGCCCTGCTGCGCGAAGTGGGCCATCCCCTGACGGTGGCTGCGCGCTATCGGCCCGGCCCGCAGGCCCTGATCGGACCCGAGCTTTACCCCTGGTGGTGGTTCGCGGTGAAGGTGGCGCTGATGGTCCTGGTCTGCGTGACGGTGCTGGGCGCCGTGGCGCGGGTGGCGGCCGGCGACATGATGGTGGGACAGGCTCTGGGCCAGGCCATCGGCGGCTTCATCAGCGGGGCGGCGACCCTGATCGGGGTGATCACCGTCGTCGGCTTCGTGTTCGAACGCCAGGCCAGGAAGCCGAAATTCATCAGCGAATGGCGGGTCAAGGACCTGGGCCTGTTCGAGATCGCCAATCTGGACGCCGAGACCTGGGGCGAACGACTGGCCAAGAGCGACTTCGGGCGCGATTTCGGGAGCGACTGCGGCGGCGACGGCCCCAAGGCCCGCACCGGCCGTCAGGTGCGGGATCGAGCCAAGATGTCCCCCGTCGCCGGGGCGGCGGCCAGCGCCATCGGCTGGACGGTGCTGCTGCTGTGGTGGACGGGGCTGACGCCGCTGACGACCGTGCGGCCGGACGAACTGGCGGGCGTGATCGACGGCGTCGACTATGGGACGCTGCTGGCCCAGGTGGTGCGCGCCGCCTATTGGCCGGTGATCGTCTTCGCCGCCGCGCGGATCGTCTTCGACGTGACGCGGGCGGTCCTGGGCGCGCCGGTGCGGTTCACGGCCCTGGGCGATCTGGCCTTCGGCGCGGCCTCGGCCTGGGCGTCCTGGTGGCTGTTCTTCTGGTCGCCGTTCAGTCCCCTGATCCGGGTGGCGACCCCGGCCGAGTTCTGGCAGCGCGTCGCCGACATGTTCAGCCACGGCGGCTTCCCCGTCGCCACCATCCTGATGGTGGGCGTGGTCTGGGCCTTCATCGCAGAGGTCTTCCGCATGATCCGCGCCCTGGCGCGCCTGGCGGTCGGCCGCGAATGCTGAGGGATTGAACCTGCGGCCCGCGCCGTCGTTAGGAGCGATGGCGGCGCGGGACCGCAGGGGGCCTACAAGACGTGACATTGCAGCAGGGTTTGGCGTTCGGCCTGGTGGGTCTGACGGTGGCGGCCTTCATCTGGGGCCGTTTTCGCTATGATCTGGTCGCCGCCGTCGCATTAGCGGTTGGACTGGCCATCGGGGTGATCCCGGCCAAGGACGCCTTTTCCGGCTTCGCCAACGATGTGACGGTGATCATCGCCTGCGCCCTGGTGGTGTCGGCCGCCTTCGCCCGCTCCGGCATCGTCGAGATGGCGCTGAAGGGAATCCTGCCGCATCTGAAGACCGAGCAGGCCCAGGTTCCCGTCCTGACGACGGCGACGACGGTGCTGTCCATGGTGACGAAGAACGTCGGGGCCCTGGCCATCATGATGCCGGTGGCGATGCAGGTCAGCCGCCGGACCGGGACCAAGTCGTCGCGCCTGCTGATGCCCATGGCCTTCGGCGCCATGGCCGGCGGCATGGTGACGCTGGTCGGGACGGCGCCGAACATCCTGGTCGCGGAGGTGCGCCAGGACATGACGGGTCAGCCCTTCGCCCTGTTCGACTATGCGCCCGTGGGTCTGGTGCTGACGGCGGCGGCCCTGCTGTTCCTGGCCTTCGGCTATCGGCTTTTGCCCAAAGATCGGACCGGAAGCCTGGGCCTGTCGGCGGCCCTGTCGTCCAACGCCTATCTGACCGAGGCCCAGGCGCCCGAGGACTGGACGCTGGCGCCGATGACGATTTCAGCCCTTGTCGCCCTGGCGCCGGACGAGGTGTCGGTGACGGCCCTGATCCGCGGCGGCAAGCGCAAGGCCCGCCCGCGCGGCAACACCCTGATCCAGCCCGGCGACACCCTGTTGATCCGCGGAGACCATGCGGCGTTGGAGCGGTTCATCGACGCGGCGAAGCTGAAGCTGGTGCGCGGGGATCGGCCGGTGCTGCTGGATCAGGCCAAGGACGAGGTCAATCTGGTCGAGGTGGTGATCGGCGCCGCCTCTTCGCTGAATGGTCAGACGGTGCGGTCCCTGGATCTGTACGGCCAGTACGGGCTGAACCTTCTGGGCGTGTCGCGCAGCGGTTACGAACTGACCCAGCATCTAAGGACCGCCAGGCTGCAGGCCGGGGACGTGCTGCTGCTGCAGGGGGCGGAATCGGCCATGCCGACGCTGCTGGCGCAACTGGGCCTGCTGCCGCTTGCGGAACGCGAGGTGCGGCTGGGCGGGACGCGCCGCAAGTTTCTGCCGGCCCTGGTTCTGGCGACAGCCATGATTCTGGTGGGGCTGGGCCTGGTTCCTGTCGCCATCGCCTTCTTCGGCGCGGCGGTGGCCATTGTGGCTCTGGGGGGCTTGCGGATGCGCGAGGCCTACGCCGCCCTGGACGGGCCGTTGCTGGTCCTGATCGCGGCCCTGATCCCCGTGTCGGACGCCATCCAGCAGACGGGCGGCGCCGATCTGATCGCCGGGCTGTTGAAGTCGGTGGTGCAGGGGATTCCGCCCGTGGCGGCCGTGGCGGGCATGATGTTCGCCGCCATGGCGGTGACGCCCTTCCTGAACAACGCCGCGACGGTTCTGGTGGTGGCGCCGATCGCCGCGACCCTGGCGCAGCAGCTGGGCTATAGGCCCGATCCCTTCCTGATGGCGGTGGCGGTCGGGGCGGCGTGCGATTTCCTGACCCCCATAGGCCACCAGTGCAACACCCTGGTCATGGGGCCGGGCGGCTACAAGTTTTCGGACTATCCGCGTCTGGGTCTGCCGCTGAGCCTTCTGGTCCTCGTCATCGGTCCGCCGACCATCCTGCTGTTCTGGCCGATGTGACATCGCCTCTCTGAGCCGCGGACCTCATCCAGGTCCGAAAACCGCGAGACAAGCCGGGCCGCAGCGCCCATTCTGCGGGCCATGGAACCGGTCCGCGAACAGACTCTGGATCAGGACGCCTGCTGGCGCGCGCTGGCGGCGCGGGACGCCCGGTTCGACGGGCGGTTCTTCACGGCGGTGGTGTCGACGGGAATCTATTGTCGGCCCGTGTGCCCGGCGCGCACCCCCCGGCGCGAGAACGTCGTCTTTCACCCCAGCGCGGCCTCGGCCGAGGCGGCGGGGTTTCGCGCCTGTCTGCGCTGTCGGCCCGAGACGGCGCCCGAGATGGGCGCCTGGCGCGGCACGTCCAACACCGTCAGCCGCGCCCTGGCTCTGATAGAGGCGGGGGCGCTGGACGGCGGCGACGCCGAGGCCCTGGCCGCGCGGCTGGGGGTGGGGGAGCGGCACCTGCGCCGCCTGTTTCGAAAACATCTGGGCGCCGCCCCCGTCAGCGTAGCCCAGACGCGGCGCGTGCTGCTGGCCAAACAGCTGATCCACGACAGCGACCTGTCGATGGCCCAGGTGGCGATGGCCTCGGGCTTCGGCAGCGTGCGACGGTTCAACGAGACCTTCCAGGCGCTGTACGGGCGGCCGCCGTCCGATCTGCGTCGTCGGCGGGTCGAGGGGGAGGGCGCCGAGGCGGTGCGCCTGGGCCTGACCTACCGGCCGCCCTATGACTGGACGGCGATGACGACGGCCCTGGCCGCGCGGGCCGACGCGGATGAATGGGTCGCGGATGGGGTCTGGACCCGTCGCCTGCGCCGGGCCGTCGACCAGACGGACGGGGCGGTGTCGGTCGCGGCGGGCGCGCCGGGCAGGGTGCGGGTCGAGGCGCGGATCGACGATCTGAAGGCCCTGCCGGGGGTGCTGGCGCGGGTGCGGCGGGTGTTCGACCTGGCCGCCGATCCCGAGGCCATCCTGCACGATATGGCGCAGGATCCTGTCCTGGCCGAGGCGGTGAAGCGCCGGCCGGGTCTGCGGCCGCCCGGCGACTGGCTGGACGCGGCGCTGGACGACCCCAGCGACCGTCTGGAAACGCGCGACCCACAGCTTTTGGCGCGCGCCGAACGATGGCGGCCCTGGCGCGCCTACGGCGCCCTGTACTGGACCCTGATCGAGGAGGGACGAGATGCCCAAGCCGCCTGAAACCCTGAACCTGATCCTGGATCGCCTCGCCTCGCCGGTGGGCGAAGTGCTGCTGGTCGTCGACGCCGGAGGCGCGGTGCGGGCGCTGGATTTCCACGATTACGAGGACCGGCTGCGACGGCTGCTGCGCCTGCACTATGGCGCGGTCGTTTTGACGGAAGGCCGCGCGCCGGAGGCCGTGCGCCGGGCGCTAGAGGCCTATTTCGCCGGCGACCTGGCGGCGTTCAACGACGTTCGGGTGGAGACAGGCGGCACGGTCTTTCAGCGGGCCGTGTGGCGGGCGCTGCGCGACATTCCCGCGGGGGAAACGCGCACCTATGGTCAACTGGCCCAGGCGGTCGGGTCGCCCAAGGCGGTGCGGGCGGTGGGTCTGGCCAACGGCGCGAACCCGGTGGGGGTCATCGTGCCCTGCCACCGGGTGATCGGCGCGAACGGAACCCTGACCGGATACGCCGGCGGTCTGGAGCGCAAACGCTGGCTGCTGGCGCACGAGACGGCCGGGCGGCTGCTGTAGAACGCGCCTGCGACCTTGGAGCCAGGCAACGCCCTGGAGCCCGGTTCGTTACCCTGAGCCACAACAGGAGAACCGAAGCATGAAACTGTCCAAAGGCGCGCTGGTGGCGGTGGTCGATGGCGAAAAGCTGGCCTTGTTCCGCAACGAAGGCGGGGTCGAGATCAGGCTGAAGGCCATCGAAAATCCCCCCATCGAGGACCGGGTCTCCGGCTCGGCCGGGCGGCGCTCCAGCGAAGCCAATCCGGACAACGACACCCAGGCTGAGGACGGCTTCGCCATGGGCGTGGCCCAGGTGCTGAACAAATGGGTCGTCACCAACAGGATCGACGAACTGCTGGTCATCGCCGCGCCCAAGACCCTGGGCGAACTGCGCAAGCACTGGCACAAGGATCTGCAGGCCAAACTGGCTGGGGAGATCGCCAAGGACCTGACCGGCCATTCGACCGATCAGATCGCGGCTGCCGTGGAGAAGGCCTGATCGCGTTCAGCCGCCGTCCAGAAAGCGGCGGCAGGCCGGGTTCAGCGTCTCGTCCACATAGGGATAGCCCAGGACCGCCAGGGCGGCGGTCAATTGATCCTGTTCCTGGGGCGGCACGCTGATCCCGGCCAGCACCCGGCCCACGTCGTCGCCGTGATTGCGATAATGGAACAGGGTCAGGGCCCAGGCGGGCTGGAGGCTGTTCAGGAACCGCAGGAAGGCGCCCGGCCGCTCGGGGAACTGGAAGCGCAGGATGCGTTCGTGCGGCAGGCCGCTGGCCCGGCCGCCGACCATGTAGCGAACGTGCAGCTTGGCCGTCTCGTTGTCGCTCATGTCCTCGACGACGTATCCGCCGGCGGTCAGGCGGGCGATCAGGTCCTCGCGTTCCTTTGCGCCGTTCCGCAGGGCCACGCCGACGAAGATCTGGGCCTGGCCGTCGGCGGACCAGCGATAGTTGAACTCCGTCACCGACCGGCCGTCCAGGCTGTCGAGAAAGCGGCGATAGTCGTCGCGGTCGTCCTTCATGCTGACGGCCAGAAGCGCCTCGGCGCCCTCGCCGATCTCGGCCCGTTCGGCGACATGGCGCAGCCGGTCGAAGTTGACGTTGGCGCCCGAGTTGACGGCGATCAGCGAGCCCGCGCCAGGATGGGCGGCGGCCCAGGCCTTCAGCCCCGCCAGGGCCACCGCGCCCGACGGTTCGGCGATGGCGCGGCTGTCGTCGAAGATGTCCTTGATCGCCGCGCAGATGGCGTCGGTGTCGACCAGGACGATCTCGTCCAGCAGATCGCGGCACAGGTCGAAGGTCTGCTGGCCCGCCCGGCGCACCGCCACCCCGTCGGCGAACAGACCCACCTCGTTCAGGGTGACGACCTCGCCCGCGTCGAGCGCCGACTTCATCGTGGGGGCGTCGACCGGCTCCACCCCGATCACGCGCGTCTCGGGGCGCAGGAATTTGACGATGGCGGCGACCCCGGCGGCCAGGCCCCCGCCGCCAATGGGGACGAAGACGGCCTCGATCGGATCGGCGTGCTGACGCGCGATCTCCAGCCCCACCGTCCCCTGGCCGGCGATCACCTCGGGATCGTCGAAGGGGTGGATGAAGGCCGCGCCGGTCTGGCTCTCCAGATGACGGGCGTGGGCGTAGGCTTCGTCGAAGCTGTCGCCGTGCAGCACCACTTCGCCGCCCAGGGCCCGCACCGCCGCCACCTTGATGCCCGGCGTGGTCGTGGGCATGACGATGGTCGCGGCGATATCGCGTCGCGCGGCCGCCAGGGCCACCCCTTGCGCGTGATTGCCGGCCGAGGCGCAGATCACGCCGCGCGCCAGATCGGCCTCCGACAGGCTGGCGATCTTGTTGTAGGCGCCGCGAATCTTGAACGAGAAGACCGGTTGCAGGTCCTCGCGTTTCAGCAGCACGGGGCGGTCCAGTCGCGCCGACAGGCGACGCAGCGGGTCGAGCGGGGTCTCCTCCGCCACGTCATAGACGCGGGCGGTCAGGATGCGGCGGATGGTGTCTTGCACGTTTCTATCGAGTTTCAGGCGCTGGCGAGAGTGAACGTGTCGATAGGGGGCGTGACCAGTCAGGTCGAGCAAAAATATGCCAGCCACGGCCCGTTTTAGAGCGGGCGCGCCGAGAGCCGGCGGGTCCACAGCGCCGCGCGCCGCTTCAGCTCGTCCTTCTGCGCCATGTCCGACAGGTCGGGCGACAGGCGATCCAGCTGCTCGAAGCGGAAATCCTCGGGCTGGTGCGCCGTCCACGCCCGTTGCAGATCGGCGTGCGGGCAGGACCCGAGCTTCAGCGTGAACCAAAGGCCGTTCTGGTGGGTGTCGATATGCCGGCTTTGACCCACCCAGGCTTCGCCGGTCGCGGTGCACTGCACGGCGAAGACGCCGGCGATGGTCGGCTGTTCCTTGTAGGCGGCGATCAGGGTCTTGCGGTGTTCGGCGTTCACAACGGCCTCCATTTCATCCGGGTGAAATAGACGATAATTATATCCGGGTAAATAGCTGGCCTAAACTTCTCCCTTGCGCCGCACGGTCAAGAGCCTACATTGATCCCGCTTATGCTAGATTTGAGCATAAGGGTCGGGAGGAGACGGTCATGGCGGACGGCGCGTTCGGACTGACGAAGGAATTGGCGCAGGAGACCGCGCCTGTCTGGGCCAAGGTCAAGGATCACGTCACCCCCTTGGAATGGCCCGAGCAGGCGCGGCTGATCAGCGAGATCAACCGGCTGAAACGCGAGCGCGACGCCGTGATCCTGGCCCACAACTATATGACGCCCGAAATCTTCCATGGCGTCGGCGACTATGTCGGCGACAGCCTGGGCCTGGCCAAGGAGGCCGCACGGTCGGACGCGAAGATCATCGTCCAGGCGGGCGTCCACTTCATGGCCGAGACGTCCAAGATCCTGTCGCCGGAAAAGACCGTGCTGATCCCCGATCTGCGCGCGGGCTGTTCGCTGGCCTCCTCGATCACGGGGGCGGACGTGCGGCTGATCAAGCAGCGCTATCCGGGCCTGCCGGTCATCACCTATGTCAATACGACCGCCGAGGTGAAGGCCGAGACCGACATCTGCTGCACCAGCGCCAACGCCGTGCAGGTGGTGGAATGGGCGGCGAAGGAATGGGGCGTGGACCGCGTCATCCTGATCCCCGACGAGTTCCTGGCGCGCAATGTCGCGGCCCAGACGACGGTGGGGATCATCGCCTGGAAGGGCCATTGCGAGGTCCACAAACGCTTCACCGCCCAGGACATCGCCGACATGCGCGACGCCTGGCCCGACGCCGAGGTTCTGGCCCATCCCGAATGCCCCGAGGAGATCCTGGCGGCGTCCGACTTCGCCGGATCGACGGCGGCTATGACCGACTATGTCGAGCAGCGCAAACCCAAGCGGGTGGTGCTGATCACCGAATGTTCGATGGCGTCCAACATCAAGGGCGACGTGCCCAGCGTGGAGTTCGTCGGCCCCTGCAACCTGTGCCCGCACATGAAGCGGATCACGCTGCAGAACATCCACGACTGTCTGGTGAACCTGCAGTTCGAGGTGACGGTGCCCGAGGAGATGATCGAGCGCGGGCGTCTGGCGGTGCAGCGGATGATCGACCTGCCGCCGCCCGCCGTCCCGGCGCGCTACGACATGGTCAAGGCGCGGCATCATGTGGACGTGGAGCTGATCTGACGGCGGCGCGGCGATCGGTCCCCTGGTCGGGACTTCGCCGCGCGCCCATCTGGACGCCATGAGCGACATCGAAACCTCCCCCCGAAAGCCCGGCCCCTGGGACGCGACGCCTGCGCCCAGCCCCGCGCGCGACACCGTTACGGATTCCGCCGTCGTCGAGCCGGCCGAGAAGGATCAGAGCCTGGTCTGGGCCCTGATCTCCACCGGCCTGATGGCGGGCTTCCTGTGGTGGATCAGCGGCAGCGTGGTGGTGGCCGCCGCCGTCCTGGTCGGCCTGTTCGTGCACGAGGCGGGCCACGTCCTGGCGATGAACCGGCTGGGGATGGGGCCGGCGCGAATCTACATCATTCCCTTCCTGGGCGGCCTGGCCAAGGCGCGGCGCGCGCCGAAGAGCGAATGGCACGGTGTGCTGGTGGCGTTGGCGGGACCGGCCTTCGGGCTTCTGGCCATGATCCCGTTCGTGGCGGTCGGCCTGGCCTTGCGACAGCCGGAATGGCTGGCCGGCGCCTTTTTCGTCGCCCTGCTGAATCTGGTGAACCTGGTTCCCGCCCCGCCGCTGGACGGGTCCAAGGCGTTGGGGCCGGTGCTGACGCGGGTTCATCCGCGGCTGGAGCAGGCGGTCCTGCTGATCATCGGGGCGTTGGTGGTGGTCTGGGGCCTGACGACGGGCCGTTACATCCTGGCGGCGTTCCTGGCCCTGTCGGTCTTCGCGCATCTGAAGCGCGGGGTCTGGCGCGCGGCCTGGGGCACGCTGAGCTGGCCCGAGGCGGGACGCAGCCTGGTGCTGTATCTGCTGGTGCTGATCCTGTGCGCCGGCGCCGCGCTGGGGGCGCTTTTGCCGATGACCGAGGGCGACCCGGCGGCCGCCGTGCGGCTGGGCCTGCGCTATCTGGGAGTTTGACGATGAACCGCATCCGACATGACGGGCCGCTGGTCGTCGGGGCCGGACTGGCGGGCCTGTCGGCCGCGCTGGAGGCGGCCAAGGCCGGGGCCAAGGTTCTGGTGATCACGCCCGAACCCCTGCTGAACGCCTGCTCCTCGGCCTGGGCGCAGGGCGGGATGGCGGCGGCCCTGACGCCGCAGGATTCGCCCCAACGCCACGCCCAGGACACCCAGGCGGCCGGCGCCGGCCTGGTCGAGGTCGAGGCGACGCGCGTCCTGACCGAACACGGGCGCGAGACGGTGGAATGGCTGGCCGCCCTGGGCGCGCCCTTCGACCGCGACGCCCAGGGCGGCTTCGCCGTCAGCCTGGAGGCGGCCCACGCCGTGCCGCGCGTCGCCCGCGTCGGCGGCGACGGCGCCGGACGCGCCATACTGACCGCCGTGGTCGCGGCCGTGCGGGCGGAAAAGGCGATCGCCGTCTGGGACGACGCGCGGCTGAAGGCCCTGGCGCGCGACGCGGACGGCCGGGTGGTCGGCGCGGTGATCGCGCGCGGTCCCGACGCCAGGCCGACCCTGGTGACGGCGACCGCCGTCGTCCTGGCCACGGGCGGCGCCGGCGGCCTGTTCGCCGCCACCACCACGCCCTCGGCGCTGAAGGGGGAGGGGATGGCCCTGGCGGCCCTGGCGGGGGCGGAGATCCTGGACCCCGAGTTCGTGCAGTTCCACCCCACCGCCCTGGACGTCGGGATCGACCCGGCCCCCCTGGCGACCGAGGCCCTGCGCGGCGAGGGCGCGCGGCTGATCGACGGGGAGGGGCGTTTTCTGCTGGGGGCCGAGGACGACGCCGACCTGAAGCCGCGCGACGTGGTGGCCCGCGCCGTCCATGCGGCCCGAGCCTCCGGGCGCGGCGCCTATCTGGATGCGCGCACGGCGGTGGGCGAGGCGTTTCCGCACGAGTTTCCCGCCGTCTTCGCCGCCTGCATGCGCGCCGGACTGGACCCGCGCGTCAGCCCCATGCCGGTCATGGCGGCCTGCCATTATCATATGGGCGGGATCGCCGCCGACGCGGACGGCCGCACGACCCTGCCGGGCCTGTATGCGGTGGGGGAATGCGCGGCCACGGGGGTGCACGGCGCCAACCGGCTGGCCTCCAACTCCCTGCTGGAAGCGGCGACCTTCGGGCGGCGCGCGGGGCGGGCAGTCGCGGGGGAGCGAGGCGGGGACAAGCCCCAGCCGACGCCGGACCTGCCTGATCTGCCGGAACCCGCCATGGGCGAACTGCGCGCGGCCATGACGGCCCACTGCGGCGTGGTGCGCGACGCGCAGGGGCTGACGGCGCTGCTGGCCCTGATCGACCGGCTGGAGGCGCGGCACGGCCCGGCGGCGGCCCTGCTGGCGGCGCGCCTGATCGCCCAGGCCGCGCTGGATCGGCGCGAGAGCCGGGGCGGCCATTACCGGTCGGACTATCCCCAGACCGCCGCGCGGGCCGAACACACGCGGGTGCGGCTGGTCCGCCCCGCCGAACTGGAGGCGGCGGAATGAGCCGGAAACTGCCGGACCTGCTGATCGAGCCGGTCGTGCGCCGGGCCCTGGCGGAAGACCTGGGCCGGGCCGGCGATGTGACCGCTGCGGCCTGTATTCCCGAGGGCGCACGAATGAAGGCGGCCTTCGTCGCGCGCAAGCCCGGCGTTCTGGCGGGGATCGACGCGGTGCGCCTGGCCGTTCTGGCCCTGGACCCGAAGGCGCACATCGAACTGCGCCTCGAGGACGGCGCGGCCTTCGACGCGGGCGCCGTGCTGGCGGTGGTGGAGGCGGACGCCCGCGCCTTTCTGTCGGCCGAGCGGACGGCCCTGAACCTGGTCGGGCGGCTCAGCGGCGTGGCGACCCTGACGCGGACCTATGTCCAGGCGGTCCAGGGCACGGACGCCCGCATCGCCGATACGCGCAAGACCACGCCGGGCCTGCGTGCGCTGGAGAAGCACGCCGTGGCCTGCGGTGGGGGTATGAACCACCGCTTCGGCCTGGATGACGCCATCCTGATCAAGGACAACCACGTCGCCGTCTGCGGGGGCGTGGCCCAGGCCGTGCGCCGCGCCCGCGCCTTCGCCCCGCACCTGATGAAGGTGGAGGTCGAGGTCGATGGACTGGATCAGCTGGACCAGGTGCTGGCCCTGATCGACGAAGGCGCGGCGCCCGACGTCGTGATGCTGGACAACTTCAGCCTGGCCGATCTGCGGACGGCGGTGGCGCGGGTGGCCGGCCGGCTGGTCCTGGAGGCGTCCGGCGGGGTCGATCTGACGACGGTGCGCGCCATTGCCGAGACGGGGGTGGACGTGATCTCGGTCGGCGCCCTGACCCATTCCGCGCCCGTGCTGGACATCGGCCTGGACGCCTTCTGAGGTCAGGCGGGGAACGGCTTCAGGGACGAGACGTTCACCCTCTGATCAACGGAGGGATGTCATGTCCAAGATGCCGAAAACGCCGCCGGATCAGCTCAGCTCCGGCCATCCGCGACCGGAAGAGGGACACGAAACCCGACATGATCGGGAGACCGAACTCGAACAGGGTTCCGAGGCCAATCTGAAGGAAGAAGGCCGGTTCGGGAACATGGAGCAGAACGTCACCTACCGACGCCGGTCCTGACGTTTCAGACGGGGTTGGCTTCGCCCTCGACCTTGGCGACAACCGCAGCGCGGCTGGCGCGGACCGGCGCAGTCGATGCGGGCTGGGCTGCGGCGGGACCTGGGGTGGAGACAGGGTGCGACGCCGCAGGCGTCGGCGCCTTGGGCTTGTCCTGAGCCACGACGGCGGAATAGGCGACAGGCTGCGGTTGAGGAGTCTCGGCCTCTGTGCGGTCGACGGCGTGGATCAGGCGCGGCTCATCCGCGGCGGTCGATGGTCGCGCGGCATAGGTGAAGGCGCTGCTGGACCCCGAACGACCGCCGAAACGATAGAACAGATGGCTGCCGATCTGGCTGACCTGGATCAGCGAGCCGCGCCAGCCGGGCGACACGTTGGTGGTGTGGAAGTGGGTGGCGGACCCCACGGCGGCGAAGACCGAGCCGGACAGGGCGCCGGAGGCCACGGCGCGGGCGCGGTCCCAGGCCGCCTGGTTGACCCGACCACGCATCGCGCCCGAACAGGTGAAAGAAAACTGGCAGCCCGTGCTGCGCGCCGCGCCCTGGAAGACGACGCCGCAGACGGTCTTGGGGAAGGCGGGGTGGCGAACGCGGTTCAGGACCACCTGGGCCACCGCCTTCATGCCGTCGCGGCCTTCGCCGCGGGCTTCGTAATAGACGGCCTGGGTCAGGCAATCCAGATCGCGGCTGGCGTCCAGGGCGTGACCCAGTTGGAAGGGGCTGGCGGGCGTCGGCGCCGTCAGGCTGGCGCGGCGCAGGTCGTTCGGGGCGCGGAGTTGTTCAAGGCGGGCCGACAGCAGTTCCGCCTGGCGGTCGCGCTCGGCGGCGCCGGCGCTGACATAGGGATCGTGGCGTCGGGCGATCGACAGGGCGCTGGCGTCCAGCCCGCCGGCCGCGGCGGCCAGGGCTTCTTCGGTGAAGCCGGCGGAGGTCGCGCCCTGAATCTGTTCGGCCTGGGCGCGCAGCGTCGTCGCGCGCGCCGCCGTCCCGCCCAGATAGGCGCACCCGATCGCCAGTCCCACCAGACCGCCAAAGGCCGCCGCCGCCGTCATGGGTTTGATCCTGGCCACATGATCGGCGCGCGAAACGGCGCGCGTCTGCGAGGAATGCGACAACGAGTTAGTCCTGTTAAGCAGGGCGAGAAACGCAGCCCCCGGGGGTAGTCTTGCCGGCCGGGCGACGAAAACGTCGCGCTCCAGCCTGCGAAATCCGGCGCTCGGCTCACTGGCCCGGGCGTCGAGGACGGGCCTTTAGCCAGCCCTTTATGTTGGAAATGTGGCTGATTCGCAATTGGGCGATCAGGTGTCAGAAACGATTGGACATTTTCCAGATCAGCGTGACGTTGTGGCTGAAATCGGACGGAAAATCCGATGAATATCTATCGAATACTGTATTATAAATCGTTTCATCTTGTGGCAGTAACATAGAATTATGAGACATAAGCTTTTTCGTATATGTTGGATGTTTAAGAATGTGGCGCATGCGTCCTTTTCGACCTGATGACTGGAACGAAACGCGGTCGTCGGCGTTCAAGCGCGGCTATTAGGGAGAAGTCGTGATGTCTCGCATGAAACCCGCCGCCGTCCTGGCCGTCGTTTCCGTTATCACCTTGGGTCTGTCCGCCTGTGGCGCGACGGTCGAACAGAAGGCCGCGACGGGCGCGGTCGCCGGCGCCGTCGTCGGCGGTCCTGTCGGCGCGGCGGTCGGCGGCGCGGCCGGCACGGCGGTCGGCCAGGCGCAAAAGCCCAGGTAGGGGCCGATCCCGCGCGCCTTGTCCCGGGGGCGGGCGCGACCTATCTGCATCAGTGGCGGCGATCCCTGGCCGAAATCGTCGCCCAAACCCCGTCTCTGAATGATTTCGCCGCGGCGAACCTTGATTTCGGCGCGGGTTTCGGCTTTGTCCGGCCCGCTTCGGGCCGTGCGTGCGTGTTTTCGCCGCCTGATTTCCGACGGCCGCTTTGGGCCGCCCCATAAGGAACCTATCGCTTTCGCATGAAAGATCTGAAGACCGGATTCACCGACCGCCTGACCGCCCAGCAGGAAGCCAAGAAGGCCCTGCTCGCCAAGTTCAAGCCCAAGCCCGCCGCTCCCGATCCCGAGTTCGAACGTCTCGCCGAAAAGCGGGCCGCAGAAAAGGAGGCCCTGCGTCAGCAGCACGAACTGGCCAAGGCCGAGCTGCGCCGCGAGAAGGCCGAGAAGGAAGCTGCGCGCCTGGCCGCGGAAATGGCCGCTCAGGAAGCGATCGACGCCGAAAAGCGCGCCGACCGGAAGGCGCGCAAACAACTGACCAAGGAAGAGCAGAAGGCCAAGCGGGACGCCCGCTACGCCGCACGCAAGGCGCGCCGCTAAGGTGGACAGTCTTTCCGGGATCGACGCGCCGAGGGCTTCTTCGGCGCGTTTTTCTTTGGACGGCGTCCTGGGCGCGCCATAACGCCGATCCGCCAGGGCCTGAAAACGGCCCACAAGTTCGGCCATTGCATCGTTACGGCGGCGTTCTCATTTGAAGGCGTCGCCTCTTGCGGATTTGGAATGACCCTGACGCGGTGGACATTGGTGTGGCGGACGCTGAAGCGTTCGGCGGCGGCCCTGCCGGCCGTCGGCGCCGTGCTGGGCGTCGCCCTGGCCGCCGGGTCGACCGAACGCCCCGACATCGACCGCACCGCCGAGGCCGTGGCCCGGATCACCGGCGGCGATCTGGGCGGCAAGGGCCTGTCGGCGCTCGAGGCGCGGCTGAGCCCGTCGCAACTGGCCCTGGCGCAACGTCATGACCCGCGCCTGCTGCAACCCGCCCTCTATGGCCTGACGCCGGGGTGGGAAAGCCTGACCCTGGCGGGCAAGCCCTCGCTGGACCTGGGCAAGACCGGGCTGGAAGCCCAGCGGCTGAACGCGGCGGTTCCCACGGCGGTCGGCGCCCTGCGGCCCGCCCTGCCGTTCGTCTTCAAGGGCGGGGCCGAGGATCGCCGTCGCGCCGTGCGCTGCCTGACCCAGGCCGTCTATTTCGAGGCGGCGCTGGAACCGGACGCCGGCCAGGCCGCCGTGGCGCAGGTAGTGCTGAACCGCGTGCGCGATCCCAACTACGCCGACACCGTCTGCGGCGTGGTGTTCGAAGGCGCCGAGCGGACGACCGGCTGCCAGTTCAGCTTCACCTGCGACGGTTCCCTGGCTCAGACGCCCGTGCCCTGGGCGTGGGATCGCGCCCGCAAGGTGGCCGAACGCGCCCTGAACGGCGCCGTGGCCCAGCAGGTCGGGACGGCGACCCACTATCATGCCGACTATGTCCATCCCTGGTGGGCCCCGACGGTGGCCAAGGTGACGCAGATCGGGGCGCACATCTTCTATCGCTGGAAGGGTTTCGCCGGTGAAACCGCCGCCTTCCGCAACGCCTATGGCGGGCATGAGCCGGCGATCGACGAGGCGCGCTTCGCCAAGGCGCGCCTGCCGGCCCTTCAGGCCGGTCAGGCCACGGGCGGCGCCGATCCGAATGCGGTCGGTTCCGGCGCGCCGATGAAGACGGTGGAGATCGATGGTCATCAGCGCGTGGTGGGCGTGGTCAGCCTGGGCGGACGCCGCCTGCCGACGCGCGAGGAGGTGGCCGCCATCAACGCCCGCCTGTCGACGATGGAGGCGCCCAAACCCGCCGCCCAGCCGGCGCCGGAAGGCGTGACGCCGATGGAGGTCGAAGAGGTCGGCCGGCCCGCGCGCTGACCCCGAGGCGGGGTCGGTCCCCTACCAGACGCCGATCTTCTCGGCCTCGGCGTGGCTGATGGGGTGGTGGGCCTTGGCGTGGTCTTCTTCGGCGAGGAAACGAGCGGCCTCAAGCGCGGCCATGCAGCCCATGCCGGCGGCGGTGACAGCCTGGCGATAGACGTCGTCGGTGACGTCGCCGGCGGCCCAGACCCCCTCGATCGCGGTGGAGGCCGTGCCGGGCTTGACCCGCAGATAGCCGCCCGAGTTGGTTTCCAGCTGGCCCTTGAACAGTTCCGACGACGGGGCGTGGCCGATGGCGATGAAGACGCCGTCGGCGGGGATTTCGCGGGTCGAGCCGTCCTTGACGTTCTTCAGCCGGACGCCCGTGACGTTGCGGGCGATGCCGTCCACCACGCCGACGATCTCCTCGATGGCGACGTCCCAGATCACCTCGACCTTGGGGTTGGCGAACAGGCGGTCCTGCAGGATTTTCTCGGCGCGGAACTCATCGCGGCGGTGAACGACCGTGACCTTGGAGGCGAAGTTGGTCAGGAACAGCGCCTCTTCGACCGCCGTATTGCCGCCGCCGACGACCACGACCTGCTTGCCGCGATAGAAGAAGCCGTCGCAGGTGGCGCAGGCCGAGACGCCGAAGCCCTGATAGGCGGCCTCCGACTCCAGCCCCAGCCACTTGGCCTGGGCGCCGGTGGAGATGATGACCGTCTCGGCCAGAATCTCGTCGCCGCCGTCCAGCTTCAGCCGGAACGGACGCTGGGACAGGTCGGCGGAGGTGACGATGTCGTGGATGACCTCGGTGCCGACATGCAGGGCCTGGGCCTGCATCTGCTCCATCAGCCACGGACCCTGGATAGTCTCGGCGAAGCCGGGATAGTTCTCGACGTCGGTGGTGATGGTCAGCTGGCCGCCGGGCTGGATGCCGGCGATGACGACGGGGTTCAGCGAGGCGCGCGCCGCATAGATGGCGGCGGTCCAGCCGGCGGGGCCGGAACCGATGATGGCGACGCGGACGGTTCTGGGAGTGCTCATGGCGCCTATTTAGGGGCTGATTCCTTTTCGCGCGATGCTAGTCTTGTCGGGCGAGCACGGGAGTGGGGAATGAACAAGAAAGCGGCGGCTTTCCTGCCCATCGGAATCGGGGTCGGGGTTTCGATCGGAACAGCCTTGGGGTTGGCGCTGGACAATCTGGCCCTGGGGATCGCGCTGGGCGTCGCCATCGGCTCGGGCCTCGGTGTCGCGGGCATGGGCGCCGCCCAGGCCAGGTCCGGGAAGGAAGAGGATTCGGACGACAAGGGCGGCGGGGCCGCCTGAGCGCCGCCTTTTTTGAGTGCACTTTCGTGCACTTTTTTGCGATCCATTCTCACCGTGCCGTCCAGCCAGGAGATGGGCTTCAGGTCACGCCTGCGTCAGGATTGGGCGGGGCGAGACCGGCTTGCGGTGAATTCAGCGCGTCCGCATCGCCTCCAGCACCGCGCGGGCGGCGCGGTCGGTTTCGGCGAGGGGGGCGTAAGTCCAGGGGATCAGCGCGCCGTCGAACGGCCGGGCGGCGCCGCGCGAACGCAGGTCGTCGTGCAGGCGGGCGAACTTGCCGGCGCGCTTCAGCGGGACCATCGGCAGGATGTGAACCGGCTTGCCCGTCGAGGCGGCCTCGGCGGCCATGTTGGCGCTGTCCTCTGTGACCAGCACATGATCGGCGTAATGCAGGAAGCCGAACAGGGGGTTGTCGCCCGTCCCGTCCCAGATCCAGCCGGGCAGGGCGGACAGTCGCGTGGTCATGGCCGCCTTGGCCAACTCCGGCGTGCGGCGCGAGAAGGTCAGCATCAGCGAACCGCCCGCCGTCCGCACGGCGTCCGCGATCCGGTCGGCCAGGGCGGCGGCGTGGTCGGGGGGCAGGTCGAAGGCCTTTGACCGACCGCCGATCAGGACCGCAATGCGCGGATGGGGCAGGGGGGCGATCCGGTCGGCGAAGGCGGGGGCGGCGTCGGCGATCCGCTGCGGCGTGATGCGGTGCGGCGAGCCGGTGATCTCGAAGACATTGTCGCCCGACAGGCCGTCGTGGGCGGGCGCCACGATCATGTCGTAGCGGGCGTTGGCCCAGCGTGGGTCCTGGGTCTGGACCACGAAGGTCTTGCCGCCGCTCCACTGTTTCACCCGTGTCGAAAGGGGCAGGGTGGCGCGGCCCGTCGCGATCCACAGGTCGGGCCAGGGGGCGGCGAGGGCGTCGGAGGACGGGTCCAGCATCGCCCGCGTCTTCAACGCCGAGGGCAGGCGGTCGAACGGCGCGCGCCAGCGGATGTGCTTGGTGGTGATTTCGGCCGGGGTCAGACGCTGCACCGCCTCGGCCAGGCCCAGGGCCTGGTTCTCGATCCCGGCGCGGCCGTCCGAGACGACCCAGATAGAGAGGGGATCAGCCATCGCGCCTCCCTCCCCGGCCCGGGGAGGGAGATAAGGCGTAGGCGGGTCGGCCTATTTCCACTCGACCTTGAGGATTTCGTAGGCCTTCACGCCGCCGGGGGTGTTGACCTCGACCACGTCGCCGACCTCCTTGGAGATCATGGCGCGGGCGATGGGGGAGGCGATGGAGATCTTGCCCTTCTTCACGTCGGCTTCGTGTTCGCCGACGATCTGATAGCGGGCCTCTTCCTCGGTGTCCTCGTCCACCACGGTGACGGTGGCGCCGAACTTGACCTGGTTTCCCGACAGTTTGGACACGTCGATGACCTGGGCGCGGCTGATCTTGTCCTCGATCTCGGCGATCTGGCCCTCGATCCAGCCCTGCCGCTCCTTAGCCGCATGATACTCGGCGTTTTCGGACAGGTCGCCGTGTTCGCGGGCCTCGGAAATGGCCGCGATCACGCTGGGCCTTTCCACCGACTTCAATTGCTTCAGTTGATCGTCGAGGGTGCGATAACCCTCGGCCGTCATCGGCACTTTTTCCATTGTGTCGTGATTTTTCTTATTCGCCCAGAGACTGGAAAGACGCGGAGTAGGCACACAAAAGGCCGCGGGGCGGGCGCGGCCGGGCATCAAAACTAGGGCAAACAGGGTCGGAATTCAAGGGTTGTCGTCGCAACTCCCGCGCGTGGATGTCGTGGGTCAGGCGCGGATGCGCGGCTCCGGCTTGCGCTCGCGGTGCAGAACGCCCTTGATCAGGCTGAGGGCCAGCCAGGCGATGGCCGCCAGGCCCAGGATCATGAACAGGCCCGACAGCAGGACGGCGCCGGCCGCCATGAAGGCCAGGACGAAGGCGATGGCCGCGCCTAGCGCGGCGACGATCTGAAGGGTTTTGAGGCGCATGAAGCGTTAACGCCTCACGGGGCGTCCGGTTGCCCCGAATTGCCCCGAACCGTCAGGCGTAGGCGTAGGGACCGCCGCGTTCCAGCGCCCGACGATAGGCGGGGCGGGCGTGGATGCGCGACAGGAAGGCTCTGAGCCGCGGGCGGTCTGCGGGATCGAAGGCCCGGTCGGCTCCGGCCTCGACCGGAAAGCTCATCATGATGTCGGCGGCCGTGAATTGATCGCCGGCGAACCATTCGGACCGCGCCAGTTCAGCCTCCCAGAAGCCGACGTGATCGCGAAGCTGGGGATCGACGAAGCCGGCGATGGCCTTGTCCGATATCTGCTTGACCAGGGGGCGCATCAGGCCCGGCGCCCGGCGCGGCAGAAGGCCGAACACCAGCTTCAGCAGAAGCGGCGGCATGGCCGATCCTTCGGCGTAGTGCAGCCAATAGGTGAAGCGGCGGGCGTCTTCGGTCCCCGCCGCCGGACGCAGACGGCCATCACCATAGGCGTCCAGCAGATATTCGACGATGGCGCCGGTTTCGGCCACGGTCACATCGCCGTCCTGGATCACCGGCGACTTGCCCAGGGGGTGGATGGCGCGCAGCGCCGCCGGCGCCAGCCGACTGCGGGCGTCGCGTTCATAGCGCACGACCTCGTAGGGCAGGCCCAACTCCTCCAGCAGCCACAAGACGCGCTGGGAGCGGCTGTCGTTCAGATGGTGGACCTTGATCATGGGGGCGCTCCGTTGGACGGCGGACTATCAGGCGCCCCGACAGCCAAAGTCGAGCCCTATCGAGGGGTGCGGCCGCTCCATCGCGCCTGGCGTTGGGGGCGGGGCGGGGGCGGGGGCGTCGCCGCGCCGGCGCGGCCGCGCTCGCGACGGCTGCGCCACACCTCATAGGCCAGGGTGGCCAGGGCCAGCTTGCCGGCGTGACGGCCGGCCAGACGGCGTCCCCCCTTTGACAGCAGTAGGCCGCCGAGCATGGGAACCAGCTTGTGAAGTCGGGACATGGGAATCTCCTTCGGAGCCTATAAGTCTGGGCCTGTAACGCGCAGGTTGGGCGGCCGGTTCTCGGTGCGGCGATTTGAACTGACGACAGGATGCAGAAGGTTTGGCGCGCGCGACGTGCGAAGCAGTGCTACGCCAGAGCCATGAGCCGTTCCCGTTTCGCCGCCTTCTTCACCTCACTGAGCTTCTTCGTCATCGTGGCCCTGGTCGCCGGGGTGGCGGCCGGCGCCGCGGCCCAAAACGCCCACGCCCCCTGGCTGACCGCCGCCCTGGGCGCGCTGGAGGGGCTGGGCCAGGTCTGGCTGAACGCCCTTCGGATGACGGTGATGCCGCTGGTCTTCAGCCTTCTGGTCACGGGGATCGTCTCCATCGCCGATGCGGCGGCGACCGGGCGGATCGCCGCGCGCTCCTTGGTGGTGTTCGGCCTGATGCTGGTCGCGGCGACGGTCTATGCGATCCTGGCGGGCCTGGGCCTGCTGACCCTGTGGCCCATCGATCCCGAGGCCGGGCGCGCGATGCTGGCGGGGATTCCGTCCGATGCGGCGGCCGCCGTGGGCCGGGCCGCGCAGACGAACGCACTGGACGCCTTCCTGTCCAGCCTGGCGCCGTCCAACGTCATCAAGGCGGCGGCCGACGACGGCGTGCTGGCGGTGGTGGTCTTCGCCGTGGCTTTTGGATTTGCGGCCACGCGTATCCGCGCCGATCTGCGGCGGCCCCTGGCGGGCTTCTTCGAGGCTGTGGCCGAGACCATGGTGGTGATCGTCCATTGGGTGCTGCTGGCCGCGCCCTTCGGAGTGTTCGCCCTGGCTCTGGGCGTGGGGCTGCGCGCCGGTCTGGGGGTGGCGGGCACGCTGGCCCATTATGTCGCCATCCTGTGCCTGAGCCAGATCGGCCTGATCCTGCTGATCTATGTCGCCGTGACCCTGTGGGGCCGCATCTCCCTGGCCCGGTTCGCGCGCGCCGCCGCCCCGGCCCAGGTGGTGGCGGTCTCGACCCAGTCGTCCCTGGCCAGCCTGCCGGTGATGATCGAGCGGGCGCGCGACTGGCTGGGCGTGCCCCAGGCCTCCGCGGGCCTCGTTCTGCCGCTGGCGGTGGCGGTGTTCCGCATCACCAGCCCGGTCGCCAACCTGGGGGTCTGCCTCTATGTGGCGCAGTTGAACGGGATCGAGCTGGGGCTGGGCGCCCTGGTGGCGGGCGGGCTGACGGCCATCGCCGTCTCCATCGCCTCGGTCGGCCTGCCGGGCCAGGTCAGCTTCTTCGCCAGCATCGGGCCGATCTGCCTGGCCATGGGCCTGCCCATCGGCGTCCTGCCCATCCTCCTGGCGGTGGAGGTCGTACCCGACATCTTCCGCACCGTCGGCAACGTCACCGCCGACCTGGCCGCGACCAGGATCGTGGCGGGGGAGTCAGCTAACCGAATTGCCGAAAAACAATAGACCAAACCCAATAGCTATTGGCGGCAATAAGATTGCGAGAACTGGCCAAAAATACATATCAAATGCAAGTTTGAATTTGATCCGCTTCGCATCACTTGGATGCGTTTTCTCGATCCCGATCATGGCATTTTGGAAATCTATTCCATCATGATTATACGGACAGGAATCCATGATTGCTGCATATTTTGATTCAAACTCCGAGTTATTTGGAGCTGGGCCTTTATTGTTTACATGTTCATGAGCAATTATTTTATACTGCTGATATAGGTTTGTAACTCGCTTTGCATTATCATGCAAATATTTTCCTCTCACAACGTCTTCACTAAATGCGGAATAAACGCTGAGGGCTACTACGAATACCGATGAAACAATAGATACAAATCCTATAACGTTCCTTACGTCAGCGCGCATATTTGGGAAAAAATTCGGTGCTATGCTTAGGGCGATCACATATATTGAAAAAACAACTAGAGAGATGCTATGCCAGCGATAACGCTTAGCGAGGCGTTCCGCTGCGTTGAAGCGCGATGCCCTTAGCTTCGACATCGTGCTCAACAGCGGATATTTTAACCAAAGTTCTTGAGCCATGTCCCTTTCCCTCTTGCGGTTGCAAAGAGGAGGTATAGCGAACAACTCTGCGATGCAATGATCGCCTACTTTTAAGCAGATTTGGCGGTCAGGCGTAGTCCTGGATCGCCTTCACATCCAGGTCGCCGGCCTTGATGGCGCCGATGGCCTGGGCCGCCGCAAGCGCGCCGGCGGTGGTGGTGTAGTAGGGGATCTTCATCATCAGGGCGGTGCGGCGCAGGGAGAAGCTGTCCTGCAGCGACTGTTTGCCCGAGGTGGTGTTGAAGACCAGCTGGACCTCGCCGTTCTTCATGGCGTCCACGATGTGCGGGCGGCCTTCCAGCACCTTCTTGACCAGGCCGACGTCCAGCCCCTGTTCCGTCAGATAGGCGTGTGTGCCGCCGGTGGCGATCAGGGTGAAACCCTCGGCCAGCAGGGTCCGGGCCGCGTCCAGGATGAAGGGCTTGTCCTCGTCCTTGACCGAGATGAAGGCGCAGCCCGAGGTCGGCAGGGTGACGCCGCCGCCGATCTGGGACTTGGCGAAGGCGCGGGCGAAGGCGGGGGCCATGTCGGCCTCGCCCTCGCGTTTCCAGTCCAGACCCATGACCTCGCCGGTCGAACGCATTTCCGGGCCCAGGATGGTGTCGACCCCGGCGAAGCGGGCGAACGGGAAGACCGCCTCCTTGACCGCGATATGGTCATACGGCCTGTCGGTCAGGCCGAAGGATTTCAGCGGAACGCCCGCCATGACCTTGGCGGCGATGGCGGCGATGGGCTGGCCGATGGTCTTGGCCACGAAGGGCGCCGTGCGGCTGGCGCGCGGGTTCACCTCCAGCACGAAGATGCGCGGGTTTTCGCCGTGCGGCTCCTCGATGGCGAACTGCACGTTCATCAGGCCGCGCACCTTCAGGGCCTTGGCCATTTCGGTGGTCTGGCGCTTCAGCTCGTCCACGATCTCGGGCCGCAGCGAGAAGGGCGGCATGGAGCAGGCGCTGTCGCCCGAGTGGACCCCGGCCTCCTCGATATGTTCCAGCACGCCGGCGACGAAGACCGTCTCGTCGTCGCACAGGGCGTCCACGTCGACCTCGGTGGCGCGGTTCAGATAGTGGTCGATCAGGACGGGATCGTCGCCCGAGACGCGCATGGCCTCGTGGACGTAGCGGTCCAACTGCTCCCGGTCGTGGACGATCATCATGCCGCGACCGCCCAGGACGTAGGAGGGGCGCAGGACGACGGGATAGCCGACCTCTTCGGCCTTTTGCGCGGCCTCCTCGGCCGAACGGGCCAGGGCGTTGGGCGGCTGGCGCAGGCCGATGCCCTCCAGCATCTGCTGGAAGCGTTCGCGGTCCTCGGCCAGGTCGATGGAGTCGACGGAGGTGCCCAGCACCGGAATGCCGTCGTCCTGAAGCGCATGGGCCAGCTTCAGCGGGGTCTGGCCGCCGAACTGGACGACGCAGCCGATCAGTTCGCCGTTCGCGCGTTCGACCTCGATCAGCTCCAGCACGTCTTCGGCCGTCAGCGGCTCGAAATACAGGCGGTCCGAGGTGTCGTAGTCGGTCGAAACCGTCTCGGGGTTGCAGTTGACCATGATCGACTCGACGCCGATCTGGTCGAAGGCGAAGGCCGCGTGGCAGCAGCAGTAGTCGAACTCGATCCCCTGGCCGATCCGGTTGGGGCCGCCGCCCAGGATGATGGCCTTCTTGCGATCCGACGGCGCGCTCTCGCACTCGGGAATCTGGCCCAGCGCCCCGGTCTCATAGGTCGAATACATATAGGCGGTGGCGCTGGCGAACTCGGCGGCGCAGGTGTCGATGCGTTTGAACACCGGGCGGACGTTCAGACCACGACGGGCCAGACGCACGGATTTTTCCGTGGACCCGACAAGATGGGCCAGGCGGGCGTCGGAGAAGCCCTTGGCCTTCAGGCGGCGGAACTCGGTCGGGTCGGTCGGCAGGCCCTTGACCCGGACGTGGCCTTCCTCGCGCACGATGTCGGCGATCTGGCGCAGGAACCACGGCTCATAGGCGCAGGCGGCGTGGACCTCATCCACCGACAGGCCGTGGCGGAAGGCCTGGGCGATGACGCGGATGCGGTCGGGCGTCGGCACGCCCAGCGCCCGCACCACGGCGGCGCGGGCGGTCGCGTCATCGGCGGCCCCGGCGACGCCCTCGATCTCGATCTCGTCGAAGCCGTCCAGGCCCGTCTCCAGCCCGCGCAGGGCCTTCTGCATCGATTCCTGGAAGGTGCGGCCGATGGCCATGACCTCGCCCACCGACTTCATCGAGGTGCCCAGCAGGGGCTCGGAGCCGGGATATTTCTCGAAGGCGAAGCGCGGGATCTTGGTGACGACATAGTCGATCGACGGCTCGAACGACGCCGGCGTGACCTGGGTGATGTCGTTCTGAAGCTCGTCCAGCGTATAGCCGACCGCCAGACGCGCCGCGACCTTGGCGATGGGGAAGCCGGTGGCCTTGGACGCCAGGGCCGAGGAGCGCGACACGCGCGGGTTCATCTCGATCACGACCATGCGGCCGTCGGCGGGATTGATGGCCCACTGGACGTTCGATCCGCCCGTCTCCACGCCGATCTCGCGCAGGACGTTGATCGAGCCGGTCCGCATCCGCTGATATTCCTTGTCCGTCAGCGTCAGGGCCGGGGCGACGGTGATCGAGTCGCCCGTGTGGACGCCCATCGGATCGACGTTCTCGATGGAGCAGATGATGATGCAGTTGTCCGCCGTGTCGCGGACGACCTCCATCTCATATTCCTTCCAGCCCAGAACCGACTCTTCGATCAGCACCTCGGTGGTCGGCGACAGGTCCAGACCGCGCAGGACGATCTCCTCGAACTCCTCGCGGTTATAGGCGATGCCGCCGCCGGTGCCGGCCAGGGTGAAGGACGGGCGGATCACGGCGGGCAGGCCGACGAACTCCAGCCCCTCCAGCGCCTCCTCCATCGAATGGGCGGCCTTGGAGCGCGGGCTCTCCAGACCCAGCTTGTCCATGGCGTCGCGGAACTTCTGCCGGTCCTCGGCCTTGTCGATGACCTCGGCCTTGGCGCCGATCATCTCGACCCCGTGGCGGGCCAGGGCGCCCGATTCATGCAGGGCCAGCGCCGTGTTCAGCGCCGTCTGGCCGCCCATGGTGGGCAAGAGGGCGTCGGGCTTTTCCTTGATGATGATCTTCTCGACCATCTCGGGCGTGATCGGCTCGATATAGGTGGCGTCGGCCACCTCCGGGTCGGTCATGATGGTGGCGGGGTTCGAATTGACCAGGATGACCCGGTAGCCTTCCGCCTTCAGCGCCTTGCAGGCCTGAACGCCGGAATAGTCGAACTCGCACGCCTGGCCGATGACGATCGGGCCGGCGCCGATGATGAGGATGGACTTGATGTCTGTGCGCTTGGGCATCGCCAGCTCTTCTTCTTATTGAACGCTAATGGGTCACGACCGCGCATTCCCAGCCGTCGTAGTCCAGCTGGAAGGCCGCGGCCCAGGTCTGCATCATGGCCGAGACGGGCGCGAAACTGTCCGCATCGACCGCCATGGTGGTCTCGAGAATGGTCATGTCGCCTTCGCCGCGCGCGATGAAGCCGGCGCGACTCGCCACCTCGCACAGGTCGCCGTGTCCGTCCTCGTCGCCCAGGAAGTAGAACAGGGTGTGGCGCGGGGTCACGCCGCTGTCGCCCTTCTCGGCCAGCGCCGCGCGCACCATGGCGTCGCGTTCGTCATGACTGATGTGCGAAGCGTCCAAGAGACTGCGCCGTCCTTCATTCCTGCGCGCGCAAGAAGCCGCCGCAGAGCCTGGCCCTGCGACACCTGCGCCGTGTTGTCGGTTAAGCGGCCCGTTTAGAGAGGGAGGGGCGGGGGGGCAACTGGAAACGTCGCGCAGCACGATATCGATGTTCGATCGGACGCTACTGAGGCATAAAGACGTTTCGAAAAGGCCGGTAACGCATACAAAAAGTCGAGAATCTGCCTGCTTGTGTCCAGTGTGTCACGGTTATATCACACTTAAGGCTTGGGTGGGGCGCTTCAATGGCTCTAGTCTGCGCACTCTTCAGGCGTGTGCCTGAACTTCACTTGGTGTCCCCCGCGCCGAATAGTTAGTAAGAGGTTCTCCTTGACGTATCGACGTTCACGGCTGCTTGCCGGCAGCATGCTTTCCGCCCTTGGCCTCGTCGCGGCCTTCCCGGCCATGGCCCAGCAGACGCCGCCGCCGGCCTCCAGCCAGGACGACGCCGTCACCGTGTCGGAAGTCGTCGTCACCGGCACGCGTCTGCGTCGACCCAGTTTCCAGGGCACCAACCCCGTTGCGTCGGTTACGGGCGAGTCGCTGCAACTGGCCGGCGTCACCAATGTGACCGACTTCCTGACGGATCAGCCTGCGCTGGTGGGCTCGACCACGCTTCAGGACAACTCCAACGCCGCCAACCGCGGTTCGGTGGGGCTGAATCTCCTGGATCTTCGCAACCTGGGTTCTCAACGGACTCTGGTTCTGGTGAACGGCCGTCGTCACGTCGCCTCGGAAGCGGGATCGTCTTCTGTTGACATCAACACGATCCCGGTGGCGCTGATCGATCGCATCGACGTCATGACGGGCGGCGCCTCGGCCGTATATGGGGCCGATGGGGTGTCCGGCGTCGTCAACTTCGTGCTCAAGCAGAACTTCGAGGGCGTTGACGCCCGCGCCCAATATGGCTGGTCGGAAAACGGCGGCGGCGAGAACAGTTTTGTCAGCGTGCTGGCCGGCCACAACTTCGCCGACGGAAAGGCCAACCTGACCTTCGGCGTAGAGCATTCGAAGACTGAACGCCTGGCGCGCGAGGACCGCGAATTCTCCAGCCTCGCAGGGTCGGAGAACGTCGTGGTCAATCCCGACTACACCGGCGCTCCGGGCCAGTATCGCCGCATCTTCGCGCGCAACGTCCGCTACATCGACACCTCGCCGGGCGGATCGGTCTACACCAATCTCGATTTCTCGGATTCGTTGTCGGGCGTGGACTTCAACGGCGACGGAACGCCCTTCCGTGACGGTATCTACACCAGCGGCTTCTCGATGATCGGCGGCGATGGTTCCCAGACCGCCGCGTACCAGACGGACCTTATTCCGGAACTGGAACGTACGTCGCTGAACGCCACCTTCAACCTCGAGCTGACGCCCAATCATCATTTCTTCGGCGAAGCCAAATATGTGAACACCAAGACCCAGTTCCAGTCGCAGCCCACCTTCGACTACGGTCTGTTCATCCCCATCGACAATCCGTTCATTCCGGATTCGATCCGGGCCGCCGCGACGGCGCCCGACGGCATCGCAAATGCGATCGACGGCGTGATCATGGCGCGGGACAACTTCGATCTCGGCGACATTCTTCGTGACGTGGAACGCGAGACCTACCGCGCCGTGGTGGGCTTCCGCGGCGACATCAACGACCACCTCTCCTATGAAGCGTCGCTGAACTATGGCCGCACGATCGAGAACAACAACGAACTGAACAACCGCATCAACGAGCGGTGGTTCGCCGCGATCGACGCCGTGCGCGCGCCCAATGGCGACATCGTTTGCCGATCCAATCTGGATCCGAACGCCATCCCGCTCGGCGAATACCCCGGTTTCGGCTCGCCCTTCGACGCCTCGACCTGGGGTACGACCTTCACGCCTGGCGCCAACTCGGGCTGTCAGCCGCTGAATCTCTTCGGACAGGGCAAGAATAAGCAAGAGGCCCTGGATTGGGTGCTGACCCAGTCGGCGTCCAAGGATCGTGTCGAGCAATTTGTGTTCAACGCCTTCATTTCAGGCGACACCGGCGCCTTCTTCAACCTGCCGGGCGGTCCCGTGTCCTTCTCTCTCGGCACGGAGTATCGCCGGGAAGAGGCGCGTTCCATGGTTTCGGCCGATGAACGGCTAGCCGCTCAACTTGGCTACAACGTCACCTGGCTTGGTCAAGGCACCGATCTGTCCGGCGAATTCGACGTGACGGAGGTCTTTGGCGAACTGTCGCTGCCGCTGCTGGCGGACCTGCCTTTCGTCAAGAGCCTGACGATCGATGGCGCCTATCGATATTCGGACTATTCGACGGCGGGCAAGACGGACAGCTACAAGGTGGGCCTGCTGTGGGCCGTCAATGACTCGGTGTTCCTGCGCGGCACCGGCGCGCGTTCCGTGCGGGCGCCGAACATCTCGGAACTGTTCCTGCCGCTGTCCCAGACCTATGCGAGCCTGGGCGATCCCTGCGATGTCAACGCCTATCAAAACGGGATCAATCCGGCGGTTCGCGAAGCGAACTGCCGTGCGGCCCTGGGACTGGGACCGAACGACGCGTACAACTTCAACAACACGACCTCTTCTTCGGTCGAAGGCGTGATCGGCGGAAATCGCAATCTGCAGCCGGAAGAGGCCGACACCATCACCGGCGGCTTCGTCCTGACGCCGACCTTCCTGCCCGGCTTCTCGCTGGCGCTGGACTACTATGACATCAAGTTGTCGAACGCGATCCAGTTCTTCTCGGCCCAGAGCATCGTCAACAAGTGCTACGACCTGCCCCAGCCGAACCAGTTCTGCGCGCTGCTGACACGCGATCCGTCCACGAAATTCATCGATTCGTTCCAGCAGTTCGGCGTCAATGTCGCCGAGTACCGGACGTCGGGCTGGGATCTGACCGTGGACTACCGGATCGACCCGGCGAACTTTGGCGTCAAGCGGGATATCGGCACCTTCCGTATCGGCGTCACCGCCAACAAGCTCGACAAGCTGGAGTTCATCGAGGATCCGTCGGATCCGCTGAGCGCCGACGACACCGTTGGGCAGGCGCGCGTTCCGAAGTGGCAGGCGAATGCGGACGTGACCTGGGAATACCGCAACCTGCTTGTGAACTACGGCTACAACTGGTTCGAGAAGACCCGTCGCTACGAAGGCGTGCCGGACGACTACATCGAGCCGCGCTACCGCTATCACGACGCGCGTTCGACGCATGACCTCCAGGTCCGTTATACGCTGCGGGATGACGTCAGCATCTACGGCGGCGTGAACAATATCGGCGATCAGAAACCGTCGCGCGGTCTGGTCGACTATCCGGTGAGCCCGCTGGGACGCTTCTTCTATGTGGGCGTGAATCTGAAGCGCTGATCGCGTTTCAGGACCTCTAGAAGGAAGGGCGGCTCGAAAGGGCCGCCCTTTTCTATGCCGTGATCGCGGCGATCCAGTCGGGCAGTTCGGCTATGCGGGCCAGGGAGACGTAGCGGGGTTCGTTCTCGGGGGCGTCGGCCAGTTCGTGGGCCCAGGTGACGGGGTAGGGGATGTGGACGCCGAAGGCGCCGGCGGCGATGGCGGGCAGGACGTCGGACTTCATGGAGTTTCCGGCCATCACCGCCTCGGCCGGGCCGGTGCCGTGGCGGCTGAAGACGCGGTCGTAGGTGGCGCGGTCTTTTTCGGAGACGATCTCGACCGCGGCGAACCGTTCGCCCAGGCCCGAGGCGGCCAGTTTGCGTTCCTGATCCAGAAGGTCGCCCTTGGTGATCAGGATCAGACGGTATCGGTCGGACAGTTCGGCGATGGTTTCGTCCACGCCGGGCAGGGTCTCGACCGGATGGGCCAGCATCTCGCGGCCGGCGGCCAGGATTTCGCGCACGACCTCGGGCGGGGCGCCGCCGTCGCACAGTTCCATCGCCGTCTCGATCATCGACAGGGTGAAGCCTTTGACGCCATAGCCGTAGAGCCGCAGATTCCGGCGCTCGACTTCGGCCAGGCGCGCCTCGATGGTCTCGGCGTCGCCGTGATCGTCCAGAAGGTCGACGAACCGCGCATGGGTCAGGCGGAAGATCGTCTCGTTGTGCCAAAGGGTGTCGTCGGCGTCGAGGCCGACCGTGGTGATGGGCATGGTCGTGGTCCGTGGTCTGGTTGCGCTCTTGGCGTGCGTCCGGGGCGAAGGCAAGGCGCGCCCCGGCTTCGTGACTTGCAGACGTGGCGGGGTTCGGCCAAGGCTGAGATCATGAACGGTCGCCCCTTCCTGCGCATGGTCGGCGTCCTGTCGCTGGGCCTGGCTCTGGCGGCGGGAGCGGCGGCGTCGCCACAGGCGCGCGGGAATCCGGCGCGCGGGGAGACGCAGGCCGTACGCCTTTCCGACATCGCGCGGACGCCGCCGTCGCCGGAGCGGGCGCGGCTGAACGCGCGGGTGTTCGACCGCGTCTGGAACGAGGTGCGCCGCGGCTATTACGACCCGCGACTGCATGGGGTGGACTGGGAGGCGGCGCGGGCGCGGTTCCGGCCCCAGGCCCTGGCGGCGGAGGACGAGCGCGACCTCTATCAGTCGATCAATGCGATGCTGGACCTGCTGGACGACGGTCACGCCGCCGCCAGTCCGCCCGCCGCCGTGCGCCGCCAGGACGCCCGCTACGCCCGGCGCGCCGTCATGGGCATGACCCTGATGCGGGGCGATGCGCCGGACGTCTGGACGGTGGAGCGGGTTCGGCCCGGCTCTCCGGCCGCGGCGGCGGAGGTTCAACTGGGGTGGACCCTGGACAGCATCGACGGGCGGTCGTGGTCGCCGGACGTGGAGACCTATGAGGGTCGGCCCGTGCGTCTGGCGCTGATCGACGAAGAGGGCGCGCGGCACGAGACGACCCTGGTTCCGCAGCTGATGGACGGGCCCGAGCCCTTCACCGCCGACGATTCCCATCCCGGCGTGCTGATCCTGACGGTCGAGCAATTCGACCAGGGGCTGGGGCGTTGGCTGGGGCAGGAGCTGGACGGCCTGCCGCCCGATGTCGGGGTGATCCTGGACCTGCGCGCCAATCCGGGCGGGCGGCTGTGGGAAGCCGAGTCCGTGCTGACCTGTTTCCTGCCGCGCGACCAGGTCTGGGCCACGCGCACGGGCCGGACGGGGCGGGCGGTGGTGCTGAGGGCCTCGGGCGACTGCGGCGGGCGACGTCAGCCGGCGCCCAATCCGGTCGCGGTCCTGGTGGACGGCGCCAGCCGCAGCGCGGCCGAACTGACGCCGGCGGCCCTTCAGGAGGCGGGGCGCGGCCTGGTCGTCGGCGAAAAGACGCCGGGCTCGGTCCTGATCGCCCAGGAGAGCGATCTGCCCGATGGCGGCCGGCTGACGCTGAGCCGGGCGGACTTCGTCACCGTGCGGGGCGTGCGGCTGGAAAAACGGGGCGTCACGCCCGACATCGCCGCGCCGCGCACCCTGGCCCAGCGCCGCGCCGGTCAGGATCCGGCGCTGGAGGCGGCCATCGCCGCCCTGCGACGTCCCCCGGCCGACAGAGCCCTGGCGCCGGATCGACGCGATGGCCTTTAGGTCGCCGTCAGCAGCAACGAAATCCTCCAGCCCCGCCGCCGAACCGGCGCTGTTCGTGCAGGCGGAAGAAGGCGACCTTGTCCAGGGGCGGCTGGTCCGGATGGGTCGCCTCGGCGTGGGCGACATAGGCGTCATAGTCCGGCTGGCCGATCATGGCGCCGGCCGTGCGCCGGACGCCGCGCCCCCAGCGGACGGCGGCGTCGCGGCACCGGCACAGCAGATCGTCGGAAACCTCAGGCACGGGCGACGTCCGCCGCTTCGTCGGACGCCGTCAGCGCGTGGCTCTCAGGATATTCGCGCACGGTCGGGCGGTTGTTCCGATAGGCCTTCAGGCAGGCCAGAACGCCATAGACCACCATGGTCAGCACCACGAACAGAAAGCCCGCCGTCAGGGCCGAGTTGACGTAGTCGTTGACCACGATCCGGTGCATGTCCGCCGCCGACCTGGCCGGGGCGATCAGATCGCCGGCGCCCAGGGCCTCCTGGTACTTTCTGGCGTGGGCCAGGAAGCCGATGCGGACGTCGGGGTGGAACAGCTTCTGGAAGCCGGCCGTCAGGGTGCAGATCAGCAGCCAGGTCGCGGGCAAAATCATGACCCAGGCGAACTTTTCGCGCTTCATCTTGAACAGAACGACCGTGCCCAGGATCAGGGCGACCGCCGCCAGCATCTGGTTGGCGATGCCGAACAGGGGCCACAGGCTGTTGATGCCGCCCAGCGGATCGACCACGCCCGTATAGAGGAAATAGCCCCACAGGCCGACCGTCAGGGCCGTGGCCACGACATTGGCGCCCCAGGACTTGGTCTCGCGCATCTTGGGAACCGCGACGCCCAGCAGGTCCTGGATCATGAAGCGGCAGACGCGGGTGCCCGCATCGACCGTGGTCAGGATGAACAGGGCCTCGAACAGGATGGCGAAGTGATACCAGAAGGCCATCATGGCCTTGCCGCCGATGACGCCCGACAGGATGTGGGCCATGCCGACCGCCAGCGTCGGGGCGCCGCCTGCGCGCGACAGGATGGAATGTTCGCCCACGTCGCGGGCCAGCTGCTCAAGCTCTCCGGGCGTGATGTGGAAGCCCCACTGGGCCACGGCGGCGGCGGCCGAGGCGGCGTCCTTGCCGATCACGGCGACCGGGCTGTTCATCGCGAAATAGACGGCCGGGTCCAGAACCGTGGCGGCGATCAGGGCCATGACCGCGACGAAGCTTTCGCACAGCATGGCGCCGTAGCCGATCATCGGGATCTGGGCTTCGTTCTCCAGCAGCTTGGGCGTGGTGCCAGACGAGATCAGGGCGTGGAAGCCCGACACGGCGCCGCAGGCGATGGTGATGAACAGGAAGGGGAACAGGGCGCCCGCGAAGACCGGGCCGGTGCCGTCGATGAAGGGGGTGACAGCCGGCATCTGCAAGTGCGGACGCACGATCAGTATGCCGATGGCCAGGGCCAGGATGGCGCCGATCTTCAGGAAGGTCGACAGATAGTCGCGCGGCGCCAGGAGCAGCCAGACCGGAATGACGGAGGCGATGAAGCCATAGACCATCATCAGGATCGCCAGGGTCGGGCCGGTCAGGGTGAAGGCCGGGCCCCAGAACGGGTCGGCCGCGACATGGCCGCCGCCGATGATGGCCAGGATCAGCAGGACCACCCCGATCACCGACACCTCGCCGACGCGGCCGGGGCGCAGGAAGCGGGTGTACAGGCCCATGAAGAGGGCGATGGGGATGGTGGCGGCGACGGTGAAGGTTCCCCACGGGCTTTCGGCCAGAGCCTTGACCACGACCAGGGCCAGAACCGCCAGGATGATGACCATGATCATCAGGACGCCCACCTGGGCGATGACGCCGGGGATATTGCCCATTTCGGTGCGGATCATGTCGCCCAGGGACTTGCCGTCGCGGCGCGTGGACATGAACAGGACCATCATGTCCTGAACCGCCCCCGCCAGCACCGCCCCGACCAGAATCCACAGCACACCGGGCAGGTAGCCCATCTGGGCGGCCAGCACCGGCCCGACCAGCGGTCCCGCGCCGGCGATGGCGGCGAAGTGGTGGCCGAACAGGACGTTCCTGGGCGTCGGCACATAGTCCAGCCCGTCGTTGCGGCGCATGGCCGGGGTCGGGCGCGCGGGGTTCAGCTGCAGGACCTTGCCCGCCAGATAGCGGGCGTAGAACCGATAGGCGATGGCGTAGGTGCAGACGGCGGCGACCACCATCCAGACCGCGCTGATGCTCTCGCCCTGATGCAGGGCGATGATCGCCAGCGACACGGCCCCCAGGATGGCGATGGCGCCGAAGATGATGGGTGTGCTCAGCTTGCCCACGACAGATCCCTCCCGACCGGCTGACTGCGGCCCTCATCCCCTGGTTTGCACCACAATGCGGCGCAAGGCCAATCGACGAAGTTCGTAAAGGCGGGGAAGAGACGAGGGGAGCTACGCCCGAACCACCTTCACACGCCCGGCCGCCTCGCGCGCGCGTTCGCGGGCTTCATCGACATCGGCGCCGCGGGCTGTGGCGACGCCCATGCGGCGGCGCTCATAGGCTTCGGGCTTGCCGAACAGGCGCAGGTCGGCGGTGGGGACCGACAGGGCCTCGGCGACGCCGTCGAACGCCACGCCCTGCGCCTCCAGGCCGCCGTAGATGACGGCGCTGGCGGCCGGTTCGCGCTGGGTCACATCGACCGGCAGCCCCAGGATGGCGCGGGCGTGCAGGGCGAATTCGCTCAGGGTCTGGCTGGCCAGAGTGACCAGGCCGGTGTCGTGCGGGCGGGGCGAGACTTCGGAGAACCAGACCTGATCACCCTTGACGAACAGTTCCACGCCGAAGACGCCGTAACCGCCCAGGGCGTCTGTCACCTTGCCAGCAATATCCTGCGAGGCGGCCAGGGCGGCCGCGCTCATGGCCTGGGGCTGCCAGCTCTCCACATAGTCGCCCTTGACCTGACGGTGGCCGATGGGGGCGCAGAAGGAGGTAGCGGTCTCGCCGTCGGCGCCGCGCGAGCGAACGGTCAGCAGGGTGATCTCGAAATCGAAGTCGATCCGGCCCTCGACGATGACGCGGGCGCCCGCGACCCGGCCGCTCTCCTGCGCATAGGTCCAGGCGTCGGCGATCTGATCGGGGTTCTCCACGAAGGACTGGCCCTTGCCCGAGGACGACATCACCGGCTTGACGAAGCAGGGATAGCCGACAGCCTGCGCCCCCGCCGCCAGCTCCTCGGCCGAGCCGGCGAAGGCGTAGGGACTGGTGGGCAGGCCAAGGTCTTCGGCGGCCAGTTTGCGAATGCCCTCGCGGTTCATGGTCAGCTGGACGGCCCGGGCGGTGGGGACCACGCGCGCCATGCCCGCCGCCTCGATGTCGACCAGAACATCGGTGGCGATGGCCTCGATCTCGGGCACGATGATGTGCGGCGCCTCGGCCAGGATGACGCCGTTCAGCACCTGGGCGTCGGTCATCGGAATGACGTGGCTGCGGTGCGCGACCTGCATGGCCGGGGCGTTCGGATAGCGGTCCACGGCGATGACCTCGCAGCCCAGCCGCTGAAGCTCGATCGCGACCTCCTTGCCCAGTTCGCCCGAGCCCAACAGCATGACGCGGACGGCGGTGTCGGAAAGCGGGGTGCCGAGTTTCATGGCGCGTCCTTGTATTGAATCAGGTCCCAGCCATTGCCGTAGAGGTCCTCGAAAACCGCGACCTTGCCATAGGGCTCGTCGCGCGGAGATTCGCGAAAGCGAACGCCGGCGGCTGAAAAGGCGGCGTGGTCGCGGTCGAAGTCGTCCGTCTCGAGGAACAGCCAGATCCGACCGCCGGCCTGATCCCCGATCCGGGCGACTTGCTCGGGCGTCGAGGCGCGCGCCAGGATCAGGCTGGTGTCGCCGCCGCGCGGCGTGACACGCACCCAGCGCTTCGTCCCCTGGTCGATATCGCCGTCCAGGACGAAGTCCAGCTTGCCGACGAAGAAGGCGATGGCCTCTTCATAGTCGCGGACCAGCAGGCTGACGGCGCCGAGGCGAGGCATGGGATCAGAGCCGCGCCTTGACCGCCGCCACGACGGCGTCCGAGGTGATGCCGAACTTCTCGTACAGGACCTCGGCCGGGGCCGAGGCGCCGAAGCCGGTCATGCCGATGAAGCCGCCGTCTTCGCCGATGAAGCGGTCCCAGCCCTGTCGGATCGCGGCCTCGACGGCGACGCGCACCGTGCCGCGCCCGATGACGGCGGCCTGATAGGCGGCGTCCTGCTGTTCGAACAGTTCGAAGCTGGGGACCGAGACGACGCGGGTGGGCGTGCCTTCGGCCTCCAGAACCTTGGCGGCGTCCAGCGCCAGGGCCAGTTCCGTGCCGGTGCCGAACAGCGTGACCTTGGCCTCGCCATTGGCGGCCTTGATCTCATAGGCCCCCTTGGCCGACAGGTTTTCGCCCGAGGCGACGGTGCGGACCGCCGGGGTCTTCTGGCGCGACAGGGCCAGGGCCGAGGGGGCGGTCCTGGTCTGAAGCGCGATCTGCCAGCACTCCATCGCCTCGACCGTGTCGGCGGGGCGGAAGACCAGAAGGTTCGGAATGGCGCGCAGGGCCGCCAGATGTTCGACCGGCTGGTGCGTCGGGCCGTCCTCGCCCAGACCGATGGAGTCGTGGGTCAGGACGTGGATGACGCGGACCCCCATCAGGGCGCCCAGGCGGATGGCCGGGCGGCTGTAGTCCGAAAACACCATGAAGGTGCCGCCATAGGGGATGACGCCGCCGTGCAGGGCCAGGCCGTTCATGGCGGCCGCCATGCCGAACTCGCGGATGCCCCAGTTGACGTAGCGACCTTCATAGGTCGGAGCGTCCAGGATCGGCGTGCCCTTGACGAAGGTGTTGTTCGAGCCGGTCAGGTCGGCCGAGCCGCCGACCAGTTCGGGAATGGCGGCGAACAGTTCGTCCAGCGCCGCGCCCGACGACTGGCGCGTGGCCTGGGCCGGTTGCGTCTCGATCAGTTCGGCGATCTTGGCGTTCAGGGCGTCGAAGGCGGCCTCCGGCAGGTCGCCCTTCATGGCGCGGGTGAAGTCGGCGGCCTGGGCCGAGGCGGCGAGGCGGGCCTCCCACTTCTTGCGGTCCTTCGATCCACGACGGCCGACCTTGCGCCAGGCCGACAGGATGTTTTCCGGCATTTCGAACGGGGCGTGGTCCCAGCCCAGGCCCAGACGGGTGGCGGCGATCTCGGCGGCGCCCAGGGCCGCGCCGTGGGTCTTGTGGCTGCCTTCCATGGTGGCGGCGCCCTTGCCGATCTTGGTCTTGCAGGCGATCAGGGTCGGCCTGTCCTGACGGATCGCCCACTGCATCGCCGACTTGATCGCCTTCATGTCGTGGCCGTCGACGGCCTTGACCGCCCAGCCGGCGGCCTTGAAGCGGGCCTTCTGGTCCACGGCGTCCGACAGCGAAACCTTGCCGTCGATGGTGATCTCGTTGTCGTCCCACAGCACGGTCAGCTTGTTCAGCTTATAGCGGCCGGCCAGAGCGATGGCCTCCTGCGACACGCCCTCCATCAGGCAGCCGTCGCCGGCGATGACCCAGGTGCGGTGATCGACCAGGTCGTCGCCGTATTTGGCGGCCAGATGCCGCTCGGCCATGGCGAAACCGACCGAGGTCGCCAGACCCTGACCCAGAGGGCCGGTCGTGACCTCGACGCCCGGCATATGGCCGTATTCCGGGTGGCCGGCGGTCTTGGAGCCCCACTGGCGGAAGTTCGACAGCTCTTCCTTGGTCGCGGCCTTGTAGCCGGTCAGGTGCAGCAGGGCGTAGATCAGCATCGAGCCGTGACCGGCCGACAGGATGAAGCGGTCGCGGTCGGCCCAGTCGGGGCGCGATGCATCGAACTTCAGGAACTTGGAAAACAGCACCGTCGCCACGTCGGCCATGCCCATCGGCATGCCGGGGTGTCCCGACTTGGCCTTTTCGACGCCGTCCATGGCGAGGACGCGGATGGCGTTGGCCATCTGCTCGGCGGTGGCCTTCGGTGCGGATTTGGCGTCGGTCACGATGAGACCTTTCGTCGGGATGCGGAATTTAAGAGGCGGCGCCGCTTTACCCCGACGCGCCGTCGGGTTCTATACGCAATCTGAAGGAGCGACCGATGGCAGACGCCACCACGGCCGCACGGGCGCGTATCGACCGCGCCCTGGCCGAACTGGAACGCAAGATTCTGGAGCTGAAGGCGCGGCCCGCCTCGGCGCCCGCCATCGCGGACGACGACCTGTTCGCGCCTCGACCGGCTGAGCAGCGCGAGGCCGAGCTGGAAGCCGCCGGCCGTGAGGCGTCGCAGGCCCTGGGCCGCGCGGCCCAGGCGGTGCGCGAGGTCCTGGCCGAAACCGTCGAAAGGCAGGCCGACTGATGGCCACAGTGACCGTGGAGGTGAACGGCCGCCCCTACGCCATCGGCTGCGCCGACGGGCAGGAAGAGCGCGTCCGCATCCTGGCCAAACAGTTCGACAACCAGGTGCGCCAGGTGGCCCAGGACGTCGGAAACGTGGGCGATCTGAGGCTGTTTCTGATGTCGGCCCTGATCCTGTCGGACGAACTGCACGAGGCGCGGCTGAACGGCGGCAAGGCGACCGCCCCCGCGCCTGCCAGCGCACCCGCATCCACCGCCGCCGCGACCCAGGACGGGGTCGCAGAAGCCCTGAACGCCGTCGCCGCCCGGATCGAGAAGATCGCGCAAAATATATGATGGCTCGCCGCTGGCGCGTTCGGTCGCGAGGCCCTATCTTGTCCGACGGCGGGTCATGCTGCGGCCCACGTCGAAGACAACATATCCTTCTGACCTTAATTCACTCTACGGGATCTGTCCCTGTCCGGGCTCGAGGGCCTGGGCATATGGAGCCCACCTGGCTACCCAGGTCGAGAGGATTTAAACGCTCTTCACGGTTCGCGCGGCGCCGCCACCTTCCGTCTTTTTGCGCTAACGCTTGCGACGCGGTCGCGCGCTGCTTGAGCGCGGCTGGTGCGCGTGTTCTCGGCGACTGAGTGCGTGTTTTGGGTTGTCGCTCGCGATTGAGCGCGCGGACGTTTCGGGAGGGCGGATGAGCCAGGACAAGCACGAACGCCGGTCCGCCGCACGGGCCTTGCGAAAGCGTCTGGCCGAGAGCGATCCGCTGGCGTCGCGTCGTGCGGCCGATCATGCCCGCGACCTGCCGCCAGCCCGGATCGTCGCCCTGTATCGCGCCATGGGGTCCGAGCTGGATACGGACGCCTTGGCTAAAGCGCTTGAGGCCGCGGGGCGTCGACTGTGTCTGCCGGTGGTGGTTCAACGCGATGCGCCGATGCAGTTTCGCGCCTGGGCGCCCGGCGAGCCGCTGGAACTGGACGCCGCCGGATGCCCCGCGCCCCTGCCGCTGGCCGAGATCGTCGATCCCGACCTGATCCTGACGCCGCTTCTGGCCTTCGACCGTTTCGGCGGGCGGCTGGGCCAGGGCGGCGGCTATTACGACCGCACCTTCGCCGAACGCCCTGACGCCCTGCGGATCGGTTTCGCCTATGCTGGACAGAAGGCCGAGCCGCTCAGACTGGAAGCCCACGACATTCGACTGCATGGCGTTCTGACCGAGAACGGCTATACGGCTTTCGAATGAGACACATCCAATGAGACTGGCCTTCTTCGGCGACGTCATCGGCAAGTCCGGCCGGGACGGGATCAGCGACCATCTTCCGGGCCTCAAGCGCGACCTGAAGCTGGATTTCGTGGTGGTGAACGCCGAGAATGCGGCGGGCGGTTTCGGCATCACCGAGAACACGGCGCGCGAGCTGTTCATGGCGGGCGCCGACTGTCTGACGCTGGGCAACCACAGTTGGGACCAGCGCGAGGCCCTGACCTATATCGTGCGCGAGCCGCGCCTGATCCGGCCGGCCAACTATCCGCGCCTGATGGATGCGCCGGGCGCCGGGGCCAATCTGTTCGAGACGGATACGGGGCGCACCGTTCTGGTCATGAACGTGCTGGGGCGGGTGCATATGGACCCGATGGACGATCCGTTCGGCGCGGTGGAGCGTGAACTGGCCGCCGCCCCCCTGGGCGCCGTCGCCGATGCGGTGATCGTGGACATGCACTGCGAGGCGACCTCGGAGAAGATGGCCATGGGCCATTTCTGCGACGGGCGGGCGTCGCTGGTCGTCGGCACCCACACCCACGTCCCGACCGCCGATTGCCAGATCTTGCCCGGCGGCACGGCCTATCAGACCGATGCGGGCGGCTGCTGCGACTATGACAGCGTCATCGGCAACGAGAAGGACGAGCCGCTGCGCCGCTTCACCACCCGGATTTCGGGCGGTCGATATACGCCGGCGTCGGGACCGGCGACGGTGTGCGGCGTGTTTGTCGAGACCGACGACCGCACCGGCCTGGCCACGCGGGTCGAGCCGATCCGCGTCGGCGGGCGACTGTCTCAGGCCGTGCCGGTCGTCTGACGCGCCAGGCGCCGAGCGATTACGGTCTGGCGCACGCCTTTGAGTTCGGCGGCACGACGTTGCGGCGTATGCGTCGCCAACACATAGGTCTGACCTGATCGCGCCAGGGCCAGCCGTTCGACGGGATTGCGAATCAGCCGATCCATCGCCGCCGCCAGCGTGTTGGGCGTGACCGCATCGACATAGAGGGCGTGGGGTCCGCTGGCCTCGCGCAAGCCGCCGCGTCCCGACGAGATCAGGGCTGCGCCTGCCGCATGAGCCTCGATCGCCGTGAGGCCGAACGGCTCGTCCCAGACCGATGGCGTCAGGGCGATGGCGGCCGTCTGAATCCGGCGGCGCACCTCGGCCAGGGGCGCCGACTTCAGCAACTCGAACCGCAGGCCATACCGCGCCAACGGTGCGACACGACCGGCCGCCCAGCGGGCGTGTTCGTCCCAGTCGTTCAGCATCAGGACGGCGCGCCAGTCGGGATGGGCGTCCAGAACGGCGGGCAGGGCGGCGCACAGCACATCGACGCCTTTCTCCCGCATGGCCCGTCCGGCGAAGGCGATCAGAGGCTGTCGATCCTCGGGCGAGGCCAGCCAGGGGGCGGCGTCGATGGGGTTGGGCACCGCGAACGCCCGGTCGTCCAAATCGGAGAAGGTGCGCGCGAAGGCGTCCCGCTCGGCCATGCTGACGAAGACCAGGCCGTCCAGCCGCTCATAGCGCGCCTTATAGCGCCAGCGGTCAACGGCATGGCGCGGCGGGCGCAGCGCGTTGTGCCGGTAGAGCAGATGGGGGGTGTCGGGCAGCGCCCGCTGCACCGCCAGCGCCTGTTTCACCTGTTGATGGTGTTCGATCACATCGGGTCGAAAGGCGCGCAGCCGTTCGATCAGAGCCGGCATTCGCGACCGGCCGACAGGCAGAGGATCGGCTTCGGCGACGTTGTGATCGTCGGCCCCGCCACAGCAGAAAATTCGCGTCTTGCTCCCCTGATCGACGCCCGCCATCGTCCGCACGACGGTCTCCATCGAGTTCGGCCGGGCTTCGGAAAATAGGCATCCCGGAGGAAGCAGGACGGCGGTGCGCAAGGCAGAGAGATTCCGTGGGAGGTCGTATAGCTTAGCCGCGCATCATGGCGATGAGACGACGATATGGGATCGGCTCAACTCTTCTTGCGTCGCGCCCTCAATCGCAGTCGCATCGGTTCGCGGCTGCGCAGGGTGATCTGATGGACCGGCCGGGGTTCGGCGGTGGTCAGGGCCTCGACCTCGGCGACGCGCAGGATGGCGGCAAGGGCGATCATCGCCTCCTGCAGGGCGAAGGCCGCGCCGATGCAGACGCGCGGTCCGGCGCTGAACGGGACGTAGGCGTAGCGATCGATGGCCTTGCGATTCTCGGGCAGGAAGCGCTCGGGCTTGAAGGCGTCTGGGTCGTCCCACAGCAGCTGATGACGCTGGAGGATCCACGGCGAGACGATCACTGTCGCCCCGGCCTTGATCGTCTGACCGCCGATCTCGTCGTCCGCCAGCGCCTTGCGCGCCATGGTCGGGGCGGGCGGGAACAGGCGCATCGTCTCCTCCAGCACCGCGCGGGTCCAGGGCAGGGCCTCGGCCCATTTGGGATTTTCGACGTCGAAACCGTCGGCCTCGGCCTGCACCTTGGCCAGATATTCGGGCTGGCGCGACAGCAGGTGCAGGGTCCAGCCCAGGGCGCGGGCCGTCGTCTCATGCCCCGCCAGGATGAAGGTCAGGATGTTGGCCGCAACCTCTTCGTCCGACAGGCCGGGGCCGCCGGTCTCGTCCCTGGCCAGCAGCAGGGCGCTGAGCAGATCGGCGGGCGGGGCGTCGCCGGCCTCGATCCGGGCGCGGCGGGCCTCGACCAGCCGTGTCACGCGCTGTTCGAAGAAGCGGGCCGAGCGGAAGCTGGCCAGACGGCCCAGGCGCGGCGCCCAGTCGGGCGCGCCCAGCACGTCCAGCGGATCGATGCGCGCGCCGTTGGCCAGAAACTGGTTCAGGGCGCGTTCGAATCCGCTCGCCTCGCCGCCCAGTTCGTCAGAGAACATGGTGGCCGACAGGATGTCGAAGGTCAGGCCCGACATCTCGGAATCGACGTCCAGCACCCGCCCGCGCGCCGACAGCGCCCAGGCGGCGACGCGGGCGTGACAGACCTCGGCCATGCGGGCGTTCAGGGTGGCCATCTTGGCCGGGGTGAACAGGGGCGCCAGGATGCGCCGGGCGCGGCGCCAGGTGTCGCCCTCGGTCAGCAGCAGGCCCTCGGCCAGCATCGGACCCAGCACCCGTTTCTGCAGTTCTCCCTTCTCGTAGTTGGCGGCGTTCTCGGTCAGGACGTGACGCACGCCCTCCGGGTGGCTGACCACCAGAACCTCGCCGAAGGCCGACTGGCCATAGATCTGCGGCTCGGTGAAATGCCGTTCGGACCACATGCGGATGGGGTCGCGCCAGCTGACCCACAGGAAGGGCAGCAACGACAGCGGCTTGCCCGTCCGGCGGGGCGGGATCGCGGGACGAAAGGGTGTTGTTCCGTCAGCCATGCCCCAACAGTTAGGCGCAGGGTGTGACCTTCGAAAGGCCCGGCCCGCCTATTGCGTCGCGGGCGTCCAGGCTTTCATCTCGGCGATCTCGCGGGTCCGGATGTCGATCACGGCCTGGGCCATGCGGCGGATTTCCGGGTCGCGGCTGTCGTGCAGGGCGATCCGGGCCATGGCGACGGCGCTCTCGTGGTGGGTGATCATCCTGGCGACATAGGCCTGATCGGCCGTCTGGCGGGCGGCCTCGGCCTCGGCCGTCGTGCGGGCCGCCGCCGCGTGATTGGCGGCGGATGTGTCGCGCAGCGCCTGCTGCACCGGATCGCCGCCGCCGTCGCAGGCCCCCAGCGTCAGGACGAGGGCGACGGGAACGGCGGCGCGGATCATGCCGCGTCGCCCAGCCAGCCGGGCATCCAGCCTTCGTGCCATTCGCGCAGATGGGCGACCGGGATGCTGAACAGTTCGCCCTTGTCGCCCTTGGAGGCGAAGGCGTCGCCGCCCGCATGGCCGACGACCGAAGCGTGCAGGCCGGCGGCCTGAGCCTTGGCGATCAGGGCGTCGGCGTCGGTCACGGCGACCAGGTAACGGGCCTGATCCTCGGCGAACAGGAAGATGTGGGCGTGCATCGCGCTGGAGGCGTCCAGAGTCACGCCGACGTCGGACGCCAGAACCAGATCTGCCGCGGCGCCGATCAGGCCGCCGTCGGACAGGTCGTGAACCACGGTCAGGTCGCCGCCCTCGATCAGGTCGCGCACGAAGTCGCCGGTCTTCTTTTCCAGCTTCAGATCGACGGGCGGCGGGGCGCCGTCCTCGCGGCCCAGAACCTCGCGTAGATAGAGGGAGGCGCCCAGTTCGCCGTTCGTCTGGCCGATCAGGACCAGCGCGTCGCCCTCGGCCATGCCGCCGAAGCCGGTGACGACGTCGTAGTTGGGCAGCAGGCCCACGGCGCCCACGGTCGGGGTCGGCGGAATGGCGACGCCGTTGGTCTCGTTATACAGCGACACGTTTCCGCTCACGACCGGGAAGACCAGTTCGCGGCAGGCCTCGGCCATGCCGTCGATGGCGCGCACGATCTGGCCCATGATCTCGGGGCGCTGCGGATTGCCGAAGTTCAGATTGTCGGTGATGGCGATGGGGCGGCTGCCCACGGCGGTCAGATTGCGCCAGGCCTCGGCCACGGCCTGTTTGCCGCCCTCATAGGGGTCGTTCTGGACATAGCGGGGGGTGCAGTCTGAGGTGACGGCCAGACCTTTGTCCGTGCCATGCACACGCACCACGCCGGCGTCGGCGCCGGTCGAGGAATCCTGAAGCGTGTCGGCCATGACGTGGCGGTCGTACTGCTCCCAGATCCAGCGTTTCGACGCCATGTCGGGGCAGGCGACGACCTTCATCACCGCATCGGCCCAGTTCTCGGGCGCCGGGATGTTCGAGGGGCTCAGTTTCGGCTGCAACTCCGGCTGGACCCAGGGGCGGTCATACAGGGGCGCGTCGTCGAACAGGGGCGCCAGCGGCACGTCGCACACCGTCTCGCCGTGGTGCGTCAGCACCAGATGGCCCGTGTCGGTGGTCTTGCCGATGATGGCGAAGTCCAGGCCCCATTTCTGGAAGATGCGATAGCCGACGTCCTCATAGCCGGGCTTCAGCACCGCCAGCATCCGCTCCTGGCTTTCCGACAGCATCATCTCATAGGCCGTCATGCCGGTTTCGCGCTGGGGCACCTTGTCCAGGTTCAGTTCGATGCCGACGCCGCCCTTGCCCGCCATTTCGACGGAGGAGGAGGTCAGGCCCGCCGCGCCCATGTCCTGAATGGCGGCGACGGCGCCGGACGCCATCAGCTCCAGCGTCGCCTCGATCAGCAGTTTTTCGGCGAAGGGGTCGCCGACCTGGACCGTGGGGCGTTTGGCCTCCGACTCGTCGTCGAACTCGGTCGAGGACATGGTGGCGCCGTGGATGCCGTCGCGGCCGGTCTTGGAGCCGAAATAGACCACGTCGTGGCCCGCTTCCGGCGCGGCCGAATAATAGATCTCGTCGGCGCGGGCCAGGCCGACGCACATGGCGTTGACCAGGATGTTGCCGTTGTAGCCCTTGTGGAAGTTGGTCTCGCCCGCGACCGTCGGCACGCCGACGCAGTTGCCGTAACCGCCGATGCCGGCGACCACGCCCTTGACCAGACGTTTCGATTTTTCGTGGCTGGGATCGCCGAATCGCAAGGCGTTCAGCAGGGCCACCGGACGGGCGCCCATGGTGAAGACGTCGCGCATGATGCCGCCCACGCCCGTCGCCGCGCCCTGATAGGGTTCGATGTAGGAGGGGTGGTTGTGGCTCTCCATCTTGAAGATGCAGGCGTCGCCGTCGTCGATGTCGATGACGCCCGCGTTCTCGCCCGGCCCGCAGATGACGCGCTCGCCGGTCGTGGGGAACTTGCCCAGGTGGATCTTGGAGGATTTGTAGGAGCAGTGCTCGGACCACATGACCGAGAAGACACCCAGTTCGACATGGTTCGGCTCGCGCCCCAGCCGGTCCAGGACGACCTGATATTCGTTCGGGGCCAGACCGTACTCGGCGGCCAATTCAGACATGGTCTTTTGCGGAGCGCTCATGGGCGGCGCTTCTAGCCGCAGATGGGGCGAATGTCAGCCCGCCGGAACATCGAAGATCGTCGGCGGTTGAGTCCGGCGAACCTGAACAGGAGGCTTTCATGACCGACCCCGCACACGATTCCGCCGCCGCCCGCGACGCCGCCGACCGTCCCGAGATCGCCGCAGACGACGCCGGCGCCTCCGCCCTGGCCGAAGCGGCCCAGAAGGAGGTCGAGCGCGACGCGGCCTATCAGGAGGGCAAGGGTCTGGGCGCGGACCCGCGCCACATCGTCCCGGCCGAGGGTCGGCAGATGGATCGATCCAACGATCCCGCCGTCACCCGCGACCTGGATGTCTCGGCGCCCGAGGCGGCGCTGCGCAGCCGCCAGCGCCTGACCGGCTCGGCTGTCGGCGTCGGCAGCGTGGGCTTCGACGATACGGGCGCCTTCGACGTCGGCCGGGACGACCACGACCCGCAGGACGATCCGATCGTGTCCTAGAGCCTGATCCGTTGAGGAGGAATCGCTACGCGATTCCGCCGATGCGGTGAATCAGGCTCCAGATATGAGCGAGAGCCTGATTCACGCTTCAGCCGGAACCGCAGTGCGGTTCCGTCTAAAACGATCAGCCTCTAGCGTTCGACGCCGGGCCGCAGCCGGAAGCTGAGAAGCACGCCGCCAAGCAGCAGGACGACGGCGGCGCCCAGGGCGGTGAAGGCGACCACGGGCTTGCCGTCCGCCTGTTCCGCCACGAAGGCGCCCAGGAGCCCCCAGGCGGCGGGCAGGGGATAGGCCAGGGTTCGCAAGACCGCCGTCACCCCCAGGGCGACCGCCGTGGTCGCCACGATGGCGACAATGGCCCAGCCCTGGGGCGACAGGGCGTCGGGCAGGGCCTGGAAGGCCGTCGCCGTGGTGATCAGGTTCAGCGGCGCGGCGACCGTCAGCCATCCGGCCAGAGCCGCCAAGGGCCAGACCAGGAAGATGCGATCCCCCTCGAACCGGCCCAGACTGCGGATGCTGCGCGAATAGGTCAGCAGCGGCGCCAGCAGCGAGACCAGCGCCGCGAAGATGATAATGACGCTGGCCGCCTTCAGGTTCAGCGCGGCGATGACAATCCACAGGCCGATGCCGAAGAAGGCGACGATGGAGGGCAGACCCATGCGGGTGATCAGATCGCTCTCGCCGGTCTGGGGCAGGACCTGGCGGATCGCATAGGCCAGAATTCCCAGATAGATCAGGCCCCAGATCGAAAAGGCGTAACCGGCCACGCGCAGGGTCGTGTTTCCGTCTGCGGCGAACTCGGCCTGGTTCAGGCCGAGGCCGGCCAGATTTTGAACGATGGGGGCGACGACGGCGAAGACGGCGGCGGCCAGGACGACCAGGCGGCGTGTGCGCTGGCCGGGGGTGGGGCGAATGATCGAGGACATTGAGGCTTCCGATGCGGCGCGGTTTGATAGGGTTACGCGTCTGGAGGGCGTTAGGTTCACGCGGACGGGCGGAAAAGTGAAGCTTGCATCGTGACGGCGTCGTCGTCTCTCATGCGCGCATGAGGCGGATATCCACACGGCGCGGCGTTTTCGGCCTGTTCGCGGGCGTTGCGGCTCTGGGCTTGGCCTGTGCGGTCGCGGCCCAGACCCGCGTTGCGCCCGCTTCCGGCGACGCGCGGCTGGACACCGCCGCCCAGACGGCGTGGCAGCGCGTTCGCCAGGCCCTGACGCCCGCGCAACAGGCCAATGAGGCGCGGGCCTTCATGGCCGCCCTGGCGACGGCGAATGGACAGCGCGTGGTTCCGGCGATGGACGCGCGCGATCTCGCTTCGGGGCGCACCGTGGCTCTGGACGATCCGGCCCTGCAGCAGCGGCCGCAGGCGCACGAGGTGACGGTGAGCGTCGGCGGCCAGTTTCTGACCTTTCGCCCCTTGTCTCGGGCCAGTTTGGACGCTCTTCTCGGGCGTTAGCGGGAACCGGCGGTCCCTCCGTCTGTTGACGCCGCATACCCAAGGAGTTCGCCATGACCGACACCGACGACGATATGCCCCCTTCCCTGGCCGAAGAGGTCGAGGCCAATCTGGCCATCGAGCAGGGCCTGGGCGTCGGCGCCCGCGAACTGGCCGCCCAGAACGAGCCGGGTGAGAAGGCGTTCGACAACGAGGAGGACGTGGACGACGCAGCGGCCGACCTGTCGGACGGCCGGGCCCAGATCAAGGAGATCTGAGGCGGCTCAGGCTGCGGCGTAGATGCTTTGGAACAGCGTCGCGCCGTCGGCCGACCCCAGTTCGGCCTCGAAGGCGCGGTCGGGGTGGGGCATCATGCCCAGGACGTTGCCGCGCGCGTTCTGAATGCCGGCGATGGCGTTGACCGAGCCGTTGGGGTTGTCGACGTAGCGGAACACGACCTGGCCCTCGCCCTCGATGCGGGCCAGGGTCTCGGCGTCGGCGAAGAAGTTTCCGTCGCCGTTGCCTTGGGTCATGACGACCTCGCGCTGGCCCTGATAACCGGCGGTGAAGCGGGTCTGGCCGTTGGCCACGGTCAGGGCGATGGGCTTGCACACGTACTTCAGCCCCTGATTGCGCAGCAGGGCGCCGGGCAGCATTCCGGCCTCACACAGGATCTGGAAGCCGTTGCAGATGCCGACCACGGCGACGCCATTGTCAGCCGCCTGCTTGACCGCCTGCATCACCGGCGACTGGGCCGCCATGGCGCCGCAGCGCAGATAGTCGCCATAGGAGAAGCCGCCGGGAATGACGATCAGGTCCAGCCCCTGGGGCAGTTCCGTCTCGGCGTGCCAGACCATGCTGACGGGCTCGCCCGTGGAGCGTTCGACGGCGACCTTGCAGTCGCGGTCGCAGTTGGAACCGGGGAAGACGATGACGGCGGCGCTCATGGCGCGGGCCTTTAGCACCGATCCGTCGGCCTGTCAGGTCCGTGGGATCAGTCCAGACTTTCCAACAACGAGGACACCCGCGCCAGTATCGCCTGACGTCTGTCGTCGCGGGGCGGCAGGGTCAGCGCCTCATGCAGATCGTCCAGCGCGATATGGATCTGATTGGCGGTCTGGGCGGGCCGTCGCCCTTCCTCGAGGTCCAGCGCCATCCGCCCGATTCGTTCAAGCAACTCATCCGCCACCACGCCCCAGCCTCATGCAATCTATAATTGCAGAATAGACTAACACTGGCGTGTGCGGGCTCCAAGCGGGTCGCCCGTTCGACAGATCAAAGAGCCTCAGACGCGGCGGCGGCCGGTCAGCCAGGCGACCACGAAGATGGCGAAGCCGCCCAGCGACAGCCCCACGCCGACCCAGGCGGTCGAGGTCCAGCCCAGGCCGGCGGCGATGGCCATTCCACCCAGCAGGGGGCCGATGGCGTTGGCGGTGTTGAAGGCCGAATGGTTCAGCGCTGCGGCCAGCGTCTGGGCGTCGCCGGCCACATCCATCAACCGCGTCTGAAGGATGGCCCCCAGACCACCTCCGCCGCCGATCAGGAAGACCACGACCATAAGCGCCCAGACGTTCGAGGCCGCGAAGGGATAGAGCGACAGGGCGGCCGCGCTCCACAACAGCACGCCGCCCGCCGCCGGAAAGCCGATGCGGTCGGCGGCCCAGGCGCCCAGGATGTTGCCCAGGAACATGCCGACCCCGAATACGGCGAAGACCCAGGGCAGGACCTCCGGCCCCACGCCCGTCACCGCCTGAAGCGTCGAGGCCAGATAGGCGTAAACGGCGAACATGCCGCCGAAGCCGATGGCGCCCACGCCAAGGGTCAGCCAGACCTGCCCGCGCTTCAGGGCGCCCAGTTCGCGCCAGGGGCTGGCGTCGGCGTGGGCCGGATCGCGTGGCGCGAACAGGGCGACCAGGGCCATGGTCGCGACCGCCAGGACGCCGACGATGGCGAAGGTCCAGCGCCAGCCGTGGGCGTGGCTGACGATATTGGCGAAGGGCACGCCGATGATGGTGGCGATCGTCAACCCCATCAGGATCGTGGAGACGGCGCGGGTGCGGTATTCCAGCGGTACGGTGGAGGCCGCGACCAGGGCCGCGACGCCGAAATAGGCCCCGTGCGGCAGACCGCTGAGGAAGCGGAAGACCAGCATCCACGGATAGCTGGGCGCCAGGGCGCTGAGAATGTTGCCGACGGCGAACAGGGCCATGAAACCGATCAGCAGCAGCCAACGCGGCAGGCGCGCGCCCAGGACGGCCAGGATCGGCGCGCCCACCACCACACCTGCCGCGTAGGCGCTGATGACATGACCGGCGGTCGGCGCATCCACGCCCAGGCCGGCGGCGAAGTCCGGCAGGATGCTCATGGCCGCGAACTCGGTCACGCCGATGGCGAAACCGCCCATCGCCAGGGCGATCAGGACCAGCGCCACCTTGCCGGCGGTCAAGGGGGGATGAAGGCTGTCGCGGTCGGCCGCCGCGTCGCAGGACGCCATGAGTTTCACCGGGGAGGATGAGGATTGTGCGATGCAACATAAGGCTGCGTCTTTCGGCGGCAACCTTGGCCGGTCGCACTCCGCATCACGCTTTGTATCGCGTCCTACGCGGTCAGGCCCGCCTTGATGCGAGGATGGGAGACCGACAAGCCAAGGGACTGGGCCGCGTACAACTCCAGCAACAGGCGGTCCTCGTCGTCCTGATAGAAGACATAGACGGCGGCGCGGTCGGGCAGGCGCGCCCGCGTCAATGGACGCAACGGCCGGGCCATCAGGTCGCGAAACAACTCTGGCAGCGTCGTCAGCTTGGCGTCGGCCGTGTCGGTCATGCCCCGGATCAACCGCCCCTGTTTTCGTAGGTCGCGGTGATCGAGGCCTTGGCCAGGGTGTGGAAATGCAGGTTGAAGCCGAACACGGCGCCGGAATCGTCCGCCGTCACGTTCAGGCTTTCGACGTCCACGGCGAAGACGGTGAAGACATAGTGGTGCAGCCCATGGCCCGCAGGCGGGGCGGCGCCGCCGAAACCGGCCTGTCCGAAATCTGTGCGTCCCTGGATCGCGCCCTTGGGCAGGTCGCCGCCTCTCGAGCCCGCGCCCGCCGCCAATTCGGTCACGTCGGCGGGGATGTTGGCGACCGTCCAGTGCCAGAATCCCGATCCGGTCGGGGCGTCGGGGTCGTAGCAGGTGACGGCGTAGCTGCGCGTTCCCTCCGGCGCGCCCGACCAAGACAGCTGGGGCGAGACATTGCCCTTGGCCAGGACCTGGGCGTCAGGCAGGACGCCGCCGTCCTGGATGTCGGTGGAGGCGAGGGTGAAGCTCATGACGTTTTTTCTCCGGGACAAGGGCGGCGTTTGAACGGATGATCATTATCATCGTTGCCTGATCGGCGGCTGTCACCTGTTGTCTCGCCGCGCAGTCATCGGGAGCAAGCCGCCATGTTGCAATCCCTGCTGGACCGGACCTTTCGCACCCGCGCCGTGGCGGTCAGGCTGCCGGACGGGCGAACCCTGACGGCCGGGCCCGGCGAACCCGAACTGACCGCCGTGATCGAGACCCGCAAGGCGCTGGCGGCCATCGCCGCCGACCCGGAACTGAGGCTGGGCGAAGCCTGTATGGACGGCGCCTTCCGCATCGAGGGCGGCGACATCTACGACTTCATGGCCCTGGCGGCGTCGCAACTGTCGCGGCAGGATCGGCCGCTCGGGTTGGGGTGGCGCATTCGCCGGGCGATGGAGCAGGCCAACGACCGCCGCCACGCCCGGGCCAACGTCCACCACCACTACGATCTGACGGTCGATTTCTATCGGCTGTTCCTCGATCCGGACCTTCAGTACTCCTGCGCCTATTTCGAGACGCCGGGGGCCACGCTGGAGCAGGCGCAGGCCGCCAAGAAGCGGCGGCTGATCGACAAGCTGGTCCTGTCGCCGGGTCACAGGGCGCTGGACATCGGCTGCGGCTGGGGCGGTCTGGGCCTGTCGCTGGCCCGCGCGGGCGCGCGTGTCACGGGCGTCACCCTGTCCACCGAACAGCATCGCACGGCGAACGAACGGGCGGCGGCCGAGGGGCTGTCGGACCGGGCCGACTTTCGGCTTCAGGACTATCGCGACCTGGACGGGCCGTTCGACCGCATCGTCTCGGTCGGCATGTTCGAACACGTCGGCGCGCCGAACTATCAGGCGTATTTCGACACGGTCGCCCGGCTGCTGACCGACGACGGCGTGGCGGTGATCCATTCCATCGGCCGCAAGGGTCCGCCCAGCCGCACCCAGCCGTGGATCCGCAAATACATCTTTCCCGGCGGCTATATCCCGGCCCTGTCGGAGGTGTTTCCCGCCATCGAGCGGTCGGGCCTGTGGGTCACGGACATGGAGGTCCTGCGCCTGCACTACGCCGAGACGCTGCGGGCGTGGCGCGAACGGTTCCTGGCCCGCCGCGACGAAGCCCTGGCCATGTACGACGACCGCTTCTGCCGGATGTGGGAGTTCTATCTCGCCGTCAGCGAGGTGGCCTTCCGCGAACTGGGGCAGATGGTGTTCCAGCTGCAACTGACCAGGCGGCCCGACGCGGTTCCGCTGACGCGGGACTATCTGTGTCGTTCATCGGCGGGCGGCGGGGAATAGCGCCAACTGACCGTGGGCGACTGCAGCCGATCCGAAGAGCAGAGATAGCAGGGTTCCTCGGCGTTCAGCAGGCGGTCGAAAGCGTCGTAAGCCTGCATTTCGAGATCGAACGCCGCCTTGTCGCCGAACCCGCAGCCGTTGGAATCGATGATCATCCCTTCGCTGGTCGGGAAAACCTGTCTGACGAAGATGGCCGGGTGCGCAGGGTGGCTCGGCAAGGTCACGAGATACAGGCGATTCTGCCGATCGTCTCGATAGGTGCTCGACCCGCGCGGGTGTCGAGAGACGACCAGGCCTGGGTTGGCGTCCAGTTCGGCGACCAGCGCCCTGAACCCGAGGGCGCAATCCATCTGCGGCCCGATCTCGCGTGCCGGCGCCGGCTTCTCTGCGCAGCCGAACAGCAAAAGGGCCGCCCCGATGATCGGCGCGGGCCTCACGACTTATGCGACCTCGATGCGGTAGCTTTCGATCACCGTATTGGCGAGCAGTTGCTCGCACATCTTTCTGGCTTCGGCTTCAGGGTCTTCGACGCCGGCCAGGTCGAACTCGATCAGCTTGCCGACGCGGGCGTTGGAGACGCCGGGCCAGCCCAGGCCCTGCAGGGCGCCTTCGACGGCCTTGCCCTGGACGTCCAGGACGCCGGGCTTGAGGAAGACGTGAACCTTGACCTTGCTTGAATCGGCGGGGGCCATCAGTGCAGTCCTCCCTGGATCACGGTGGGCATGCCCTTCATGATCCCCAGGCGGCGCGCCACTTCCGAATAGCTCTCGATCACATTGCCCAGGTCGCGGCGGAAACGGTCCTTGTCCAGCTTCTCGCCGGTCGTGGCGTCCCACAGGCGGCAGCTGTCGGGGCTGATCTCGTCGGCCAGGATCACGCGGCTGAAGTCGTTTTCCCAGACGCGGCCGAACTCGATCTTGAAATCGACCAAGGTGATGCCGACCGCGCCGAACATGCCCGACAGATAGTCGTTCACCCGCACCGTCATGGCCAGGATGTCGTCCAGCTCCTGGGTCGAGGCCCAGTTGAAGGCGGTGATATGCTCTTCCGTGACCATCGGGTCGTTGAGCTCGTCCTTCTTGTAGTAGAATTCGATGATCGAGCGGGGCAGGGGCGTGCCTTCCTCGATGCCCAGGCGCTGGCTCATCGAACCGGCGACGATGTTGCGGCAGACCACTTCCAGCGGAATGATCTCGACTTCGCGGATCAGTTGCTCGCGCAGGTTCAGCCGCTTGATGAAGTGGTTGGTCACGCCGATGCCGTTCAGGCGCGACATGATGAATTCGCTGATCTGGTTGTTGATGACGCCCTTGCCTTCCAGGACCGCCTTCTTCTGGGCGTTGAAGGCGGTGGCGTCGTCCTTGAAATACTGGATCAGGGTGCCGGGCTCGGGCCCTTCGTACAGAATCTTGGCCTTGCCCTCGTAGAGCTTCTTGCGTTTGGTGTTCATCGTCCGTCCCGCCTTACGGGCGCCCTCAGAAACAAAAATCGCGCGGCCATGATGGAGGGGAAGTCCCGATCCTGGCGGCGCGTTTCGGAATCGCTCGGGCAGTCAATCTCGTTCGGCGTCTCCTTAGCCGAAGGCGGCCCTGGATACAAATGAGGATGGCTTGCGTGTGGACAGGCCGCCTCGGCCCGCGACAGGCGGTTGCGTTCGCGGGTGGTGGAGCTATAGACGGCGCTTGCCCCGGAGTTTGGCGGGGTGCGGAACATGCTGAGCGACATGACGACCTTCGACGATCGGGAAAAGGCTTTCGAAGCCAAGTTCGCCCTCGATCAGGAGCAGGAATTCAAGGCCATCGCCCGGCGCAACAAGATGCTGGGCCTGTGGGCCGCCGAGAAGATGGGCCTGTCGAGCGAGAGCGCCGAGCAATACGCCGCCGCCGTCGTGCGCGCCGATTTCGAACAGCCGGGCGACGAGGACGTCTTCCGCAAGGTCGCCGGCGACTTCAAGGGCGCCGGCCTGGCGGTGTCCGAAGGCGAGATTCGTTCCAAGATCGACGAACTGGCTTCCATCGCGCGCGAGGAAATCCGCGCCGGCGAATAAGATATTCGGCCTTCGGGCCGTTCAAGACGTCGAAAGGGCCGCACCCGGGGGAAAGTGCGGCCCTTTCTTTTTCGCCGGGGACGTTGGGGGATGTCTCACCCGGCATACTCTGCGTCTCGCGCCCTTGAAGAACACCGACGCTCGAATTTGGTTTCAGGGCGATCCCTGCCGGGGCGAATTTATTTTCGCGCGCTGGCTGGCGCGAGAAACGGCGTCAAGGCGGCCCATCGCTCAGCCTTCGTCGGCAGGGGCGCGGCATGGGCGGGGCTAGACGACGGCAGGTCGATCAGGACGACGTCTTCGACGCGGTTCAGGATGCGCCGACCCAGCCGCGCGGCCAGTCCGCCATTGAAGGCGACGGCCCGCAGCCTCGGCAGGCTTTCGACCAGTCCGATAAGATCGGCCGCTTCGGGCGAGCGGATCGCCGCGTCCAGACTGCCCGACCGTTTGGCCGAGGCGATCACGTCCCACAGGCCGACGCCTCGCGCCTTCAACCGGTCCAGCCTGGCTTCATAGGGCAGGGCGGGCAGGTCTTCGTCCATCGCCCCGCCGATCAGCCGCCAGAAGCCGTTGCGCGGATGGGCGTAATACTGGGCGGCGCTCAAGGACGCCTCGCCCGGAAGACTGCCCAGGATCAGAAGCCGGGCGGCGGCGTCGACGGCCGGTTCGAAGGCGCGCTTGCGCGGCTCGATGGGCGGATGCGTCACTTGACCGGCGGATCGTCGCGCAGCCAGCCGGTGATCGAGCGGCGTTTGCCGTCCGCATAGCTGGCCACCTGAGCGACCGAGTGGTTGCGCGGCGTCCGGAACACCGTCCAGACGTTGAAGCCCGGCTTGAAGCCGCGCTCGATGTCGCCCGCCGCATCGTGGAACAGCAGCTGGCCGCCCCAGTCGGGCCGCCAGTCGCGCGTCAGGCCCAGCGTATAGGCCGCGCGGCGCTGCCCTTCGCCGGTGTCGTCGTGCAGGGTCAGGAAGTCGCCGGGCCGGAACCAGGTCGCCTGGGCGTCGATCTTGGTCACGCCCGCCTCGCCCGTCACCGCCTTGGCGAATTCCATGAAGGGCGTGTCGTTGAAGAACTGCAGCAGGACGTGGGTGGCGTGCCCCTGATCCCGGCCCGACAGGAAGGCCTTGATGATCGGATAGGCCAGATAGACGAAGGAGAAGCCGTCGCCCGCCTGATGCAGGGCGGCCTGGATGCGGCGGCCCAATTCGTCGCGTCCCAGGGCCGCGATCTCCTGCGGCGAGAAAAGCTTGCCGCCTTCGGGCGTCTTCAGCGACAGGCTCCAGGTCGTGTCGTGCTCCAGCGCCAGCGCCAGCCATTCGGCGCTGTCCGGATCCAGCAGGTCAGCCACCTGCACCACGCCGTCGCGCGCATAGGCCGCCGCATAGTCGCGGGGATCGAGCCGGGGGTTCAGCCGGATCGCGCGCTCGCTCACGGCGTCAGGCCCCGAACACCCGCTCGAACACCACGTCCACGTTCTTGGTGTGGTAGCCGAGGTCGAACAGGGCCTCCAGGTCGGCCTCGGGCAGGGTGACGCGCGGGTCGGCCTTCAGGAAATCGATGAAGCGGCCCTCGCCGCGCCAGACCTTCATGGCGTTCTCCTGGACCGCCGCATAGGCGTCTTCTCTGGAGATGCCCGCTTGGGTCAGGGCCAGCATGACCCGTTGCGAGAAGACCAGGCCGCCCAGGCGGTCCAGGTTCTTCTGCATGTTCTCAGGGTACACGTTCAGACGCTCGATCACGCCCGCCAGCCGGTGCAGGGCGAAGTCCAGGTGGATGGTGGCGTCCGGGCCGATGCCGCGCTCGACCGAGGAATGGCTGATGTCCCGCTCGTGCCACAGGGCGACGTTCTCCATCGCGGGCGTCACGGCCGAGCGGACCAGACGGGCCAGGCCGGTCAGGTTCTCGGTCAGGATCGGGTTGCGCTTGTGCGGCATGGCCGACGAGCCCTTCTGGCCCTTGTCGAAGAACTCCTCGGCTTCGAGGACTTCGGTGCGCTGAAGGTGGCGGATCTCCACGGCCAGACGCTCGACCGAGGAGGCGACGACGCCCAGGGCGGCGAAATAGGCGGCGTGACGGTCGCGCGGGATCACTTGGGTCGAGACCGGCTCGACGCTGAGGCCCATCTGGTCGGCGACATATTGCTCCACCGCCGGATCGACGTTGGCGAAGGTGCCGACGGCGCCGGAGATGGCGCAGGTGGCGATCTCCTCGCGCGCCGTGACCAGACGGCGGCGCGCCCGCTGGAATTCGGCGTGATAGCCGGCCAGCTTCAGGCCGAAGGTCACGGGCTCGGCGTGGATGCCGTGGCTGCGACCGACGGTGACGGTGTATTTGTGTTCCTTGGCGCGGGTCTCCAGCGCCGCCAGGACGCGGTCGACGCCATCCAGCAGAAGGTCGGTCGAACGCGCCAGCTGCACCGCGAAACAGGTGTCCAGCACGTCCGACGAGGTCATGCCCTGGTGCAGGAAGCGGGCCTCTTCGCCCACGATCTCGGACACATGGGTCAGGAAGGCGATGACGTCGTGTTTGGTGGTGCGTTCGATCTCATCGATGCGGTCGGCGTCGAAGGTCGCGTCCTTGCCCTTGGCCCAGATGGCCTCGGCCGATTCCTTGGGAATCACGCCCAGTTCCGCCATCTTGGTAGCGGCGTGGGCCTCGATCTCGAACCAGATCTTGTACTTGGTCTCTTGCGACCAGATGGCGACGGCGTCGGGGCGGGAATAGCGCGTGATCATGGACGCGTCGTGTCGGTCGCACCGGGGATGGAGTCAAGGTTCGCCGCGCCCATGCGTTGACTTTGGCGGCGGATGTCCCAGATTGGGCGCGCTTTCAGCGAGGACGACCTCCCCCTATCGGGCCTGAACGCCGGGACGACCCGGCCGCCATGCAGAGGAGTCGTCGTCATGGCCTGGGTTTATCTTTTCGCCGCCGGTGTTCTCGAAGTCGTCTGGGCCTTTCTGATGAAGGCGTCGGCGGGCTTCACCCGTCCCTGGCCGACGGCCGGCATGATCATCTTCATGATCGGCTCCTTCGGCCTGTTGTCGCTGTCGATGCGGACCCTGCCGCTGGGCACGGCCTATGCGATCTGGACAGGGATCGGCGCCGTCGGCGCGTTCGCGGTCGGGGCGCTGGTCCTGGGCGAACCGCTGACGCCGCTCAGAATCGCGGGCGTGGCTCTGGTGGCGTCCGGCCTGATCGTGCTGAAACTGGCGTCCAGTCACTGATCTCCTCCGCAACGGGAACGCCTCGGAATTAAGCCGTCGGCAACCATCGCCGCTGACGCGCGATTAATCGCACGGCGTTATCTTGATCCTTTCGAATGATCGCGCCCAGGAGAACGGCTGATGACGGCCCCGGTGCTGCAGACCCGCCAGACCGCGCCCGCCGCGCGTCGCGCGCCGGGCCGGCTGTTGAACGCCGTGACGGGCTATGCTCTGGCCGCCCTGGTCAGCGCCGCCGTCTGGGCGTTGCTGCTCTCGGCTCTCTTCTAGACGTTCAGCGCGCGCCGGCGTCCGTCGGCGCCTGGGCGACCAGGACCGGTTCCGCCTGGGGCGGCGGGGCCACATAGTCCAGCGCGATCGGCGCCAGGGTCGCGCCCGAGGCCACGGCGTCCAGCGTGTTCAGCGGCGCGCCTTGCATCCGCTGATAGATCCAGTAGCTGGCCACGACCTTTTCGACGTATTCGCGGGCCTGCGGCACGTCGATCGTCTCGATCAGCAACAGGGGGTCGGCGTCCGGCCCCAGCTTGCGCACCGCCGCCAGCATCGGCCCCGGTCCCGCGTTATAGGAGGCCACGGCCCGCAGCAGATCACCCCGGAACGCCGGCAGCGACAGCATCCGGTTCACATAGGCCTGCCCCAGTTTCAGATTGACCGAGGGGTCGAACAGGCGCGTCGGGTTGGACACGAAGCCGCGATCGCCCGTCATCTCGGCCGCCGTGGTCGGCATGACCTGCATCAGCCCATAGGCGCCGGCGCCGGACCGGGCGGTCGGGTTGAAGTCGGTCTCCTTGCGGATCAGGGCGTAGACCAGCGACTTCTCGATGATGAAGCCGCCCTCGGGCTGAAGCTCCGGCATGGCGTAGCGCGTGGCGTCGATCCGGGCGACGTCGGAGCCAGAGCCCGGAACCAGCGTGCGGGCCAGGGCCGACCACAGGCGCGCGGCGTCGCCGGCGGCGGTGCGCAGGCCAGAGCGCAACTCGCTGTCGCCGTCCGCGCGCCGTCCGACCTCGTAGAAGGCGACGGTGCGCCGGGCGCGCGGGTCGCTCTGGACGAAGGCCTCCAGCTCGCGCGGGTCTACGCCGCTGGAGGCGCTGAAGACGGCGCGCTGCAATCGGGGTTCGGCCTGATAGGGACGGGGGCCCTGGTTCTCGATGGCCGGCTCCTCGCCCAGGCGACGCAGGGCGATCTGGCCATAGAAGGTGGCGGGCCACTGGGCGGCCAGGCGCAGATATTCGGTCACGCGGTCCTGGCGGCCGGACTGGGCGGCGGCGCGCGCGGTCCAGAAGGCGGCGCCGGCGCGGACCCAGGGGTCTTCGGTCGGATCGTTCGCCACCCGGTCGAAGGCGGCGAAGGCTTCGTGGAACTGGCCCAGGCGCCATTCCGCCAGGCCGACCGTCCACCAGTCGCCGATCTGACGGCCGATGGCCGAGGCGCCGGTCAGGTCGTCGTTGTTGTAGGCGACGCGCGCCGCCTTCATCGGGTCCAGGACGGGGCCGCCGCCGGTCACGGCGTTGACGACGCTGTTCCAGGTCCGCTCCAGAAGGCCGGCGGGCTTGATCGGTTCGGGCGCGCCGTCAGGCCGCCGCTTCAGGGCCAGGGCGTAGACCCGGTCCGCGCACGGCAGGTCCGAATAGTCATGCAGCCAGGCGGCCAGCTCGTCGTAGGTGGCGGCGTAGTCGGGGTGGAACAGCCGTTCGAACTCGACCTGGCCCAGCAGCACGCGGTCCTGGGCCTGGCGGGCCGAGGTGCGGGCGGTTTCCAGATCGCCGCGTCGCAGGGCGTCGAAGGCGGTGGTGTAGGACAGTCGGTCCGCCGAACTGAGGGCGGTGGGGCGGCCCGACCCGGACGTCGAGGCGGAACCCGAGGCGGCGTCGCCCGTTGCGTCGTAGGGCGTCTCGGCGACTGCCGCGCGCCCGGCCGCGCAAAGGGCGAGAATCATCGTCGACGCAAACAGGGCGCGGCGGATAGTGAGCAATGCGGCGGCCCCCTCGTTGGCGGCGGCCCGGCCTGTCTCGACTCAGGCGGGGTCCGTGTGGCGATCGGTCGTCAGCATGGAAACATGCCGCAATCAGTCGTGATCCTCAACCGAGTCCGTTTCAAGGCGAACCGCCAGCGAAAGCAGATCGCTCCAGACCTGGCGCTTGGCCTGGGGCTGACGCAGCAGGAAGGCGGGATGCAGGGTCGGCATGACGGGGGCTGACACGGCCCCTTCAGGCAGACGCCATTCCTTCCACTGGCCGCGCAGCTTCATGATGCCCTCTTCGACCTGAAGCACCGACTTGGACGAGGCGGCGCCCAGCAACAGCACCGCCCTGGGCTTCAAAAGGGCGAAGGTCCGCTCGACGAAGGGAGCGCAGACGGCCTGTTCCTGAGGGGTGGGGGCGCGGTTGCCGGGCGGACGCCAGAAGACGGTGTTGGTGATGAAGACCTTGTCCGTCAGGCCCGCCGCCGCCAGCATCCGGTCCAGCAGCTGACCCGCCTTGCCCACGAAGGGCTGGCCGATCCGGTCCTCGTCCGCGCCGGGACCTTCACCGATGACCAGGACCGGGGCGTTGGGATTGCCGCGCCCGAACACCGACTGGGTCGCGCCCATGCCGCGCAGGGGGCAGCCCTGGAAGGCGGCGACGGCGGCGGCCAGGTCCTGAAGCGTCGCCGCGCCGGCCGCCAGATGACGCGCCTCGGCCAGGGCGTCGGCGCCCACGGCCCCTGACAGCGGTGTGACCACCGAGGCGGTGGCGCGTTGCACCGCCTTGACGGCCGGCGGCGGGGCGATGTGGGTATGATCGACCGGCGCCTCGCCATAGCAGGCGTCCACCCCCGCATCCCGCCAGAAGGCGAGCAGGCTTTCGACTGCAGCGATGTCATGGGGTTGCGCGTTCATGTCTCGGGCTACCGATAAGCCTTGACCGCCCTCGCGTCACCTTCCGATAAGCGGCATAACCACACGGACAACCGGGATTCAGGGGAAACCATGGCCGAAGACGCCATCGAAGGCGGCGCGGAAAACGCCCGTCAGGAAGCCATCATCGACAATCTGGCGCCGATCGAGGCCTTGGAGGGCGTCGAGCGCGAGGTCATGGACTACGACGTGGTGATCGTCGGCGGCGGCCCGGCCGGCCTGTCGGCGGCCATCCGTCTGAAGCAGCGCGCGGAAAAGGACGGCAAGGACATCAGCGTCGCCGTGCTGGAAAAGGCGGCCGAGGTGGGCGGACATATCCTGTCGGGCGCCGTGATCGATCCCAAGGCGCTGAACGAACTGTTCCCCGACTGGCGGGAACGCGGCGCGCCGCTGGAGACGCCGGTGACGAAGGACCGCTTCCTGCTGCTGGGACCGCAGGGATCGGCGCCCCTGCCGATGCCGCTGATGCCGCCCTTCATGCACAATCACGGCTGCTACATCGCCTCGCTGGGCAATGTCACGCGCTGGCTGGGCGAACAGGCCGAGGCGTTGGGCGTCGAGGTCTATCCCGGCATGGCCGCCAGCCATGTCGTTTGGGAAGAAGAGACCGGACGGGTCAAGGGCGTCGTCGCCGGGGTCTTCGGCATCGACCGCGAGGGCAAGCCGACCGACGACTTCCAGCCGGGCATCGAACTTCACGGCAAATATGTCTTCATCGCAGAGGGCGTGCGCGGCTCCTTGGCCAAGACCATCATCGCCAAGCACAAGCTTCAGGACGGCAAGTCGCCCCAGAAATACGGCATCGGCCTGAAGGAGCTGTGGCAGGTGCCCGCCGAGCAGCACCAGCCGGGCCTGGCCCAGCACACGACCGGCTGGCCGCTGGATGAACATACCGGCGGCGGCAGCTTCCTGTATCATTTCGGCGACCGCTATGTGGCTGTCGGATACGTCGTGCACCTGAACTACAAGAACCCCTTCCTGTCGCCGTTCGACGAGTTCCAGCGCTTCAAGCACCACCCCGAGATCGCCCAGCACCTGGAGGGTGGAACACGCATCTCCTACGGCGCGCGCGCCATCACCGAGGGCGGCCTGCAGTCCATCCCGAAGCTGAGCTTCCCCGGCGGCGTCCTGATCGGCTGTTCGGCCGGCTTCGTGAACGTGCCCCGCATCAAGGGCAGTCACAACGCCATGAAGACCGGCATGCTGGCCGCCGACGCCGCCTATGACGCCGTGCAGGCCGGGCGCGCGGGCGACGAACTGGTCGAATACCAGGCCGCCTTCGAAAAGAGCTGGGTCTATAAGGAGCTGTCCGTCGTCCGGAACGCCAAGCCCCTGTTGTCCAGGTTCGGCACGACGCTGGGCGGGGCGCTGGGCATGTTCGACATGTGGTGCCGCACCCTCTTGGGCGGTTGGTCCCCGATCCCGACGCTGAAGCACGAGAAGACGGACGCGGCCTCGACGGAGCCGGCGGCGAACCACAAGGCGATCAAATATCCCAAGCCGGACGGCAAGCTGTCGTTCGACAAGCTGTCGTCGGTGTTCATCTCCAACACCAACCATGCCGAGGACCAGCCGGCCCACCTGAAGCTGCTGGATCCGTCGATCCCGATCCTCGTCAACCTGCCCAAATACGGCGAGCCGGCGCGGCTGTACTGCCCGGCCGGCGTGTACGAGGTCGTCTATGGCGACGAGGCGGCCAAGGCCGATCCGCGCTTCGTGATCAACGCCCAGAACTGCGTCCACTGCAAAACCTGCGACATCAAGGATCCGTCGCAGAACATCGTCTGGACCACGCCCGAAGGCGGCGGCGGTCCCAACTATCCGAACATGTGAGCAAAGCGGGCGGGAGGCGGCGTCGCGCCCCTTGCCCGTGGCGGGAAAAGCGTGAAGGGTCGGGCCATGATCGCCTTCCCCTTGCGCGCCCGCCGTTCCCGTCTGTTCGCCGCGTCCCTGTCGGTTCTGGCCCTGGTCGCCGCCGGCGGCGCCGTGGCGCAGGAAGCTCCTGCCGATCAAGCACCGGCCGCGCCCGAGCCGCATGTCGTCATCGCCGAGCCGGACAAGGCGCCGGAAGAGCCCGCCGCGCCGCCGATCCCCGCGGTCTGGGCCCCCGTGCCGACCGACGCCGACGGCGCCAGCGCCTATGGCCTCTATCTGGCGGGCAAGCTGGCGTTGATGCGGGGCGAAGGGGCGGTCGGCGCCGACTTCCTGGCCCGCGCCAACCGCCTGACGCCGGAACAGCCGCGCGTGCGCGAACAGGCCTTCACCGCCGCCCTTCTGACCGGCGATCTGGACGTGGCGGCGGCCCTGGCGCCCAGCGACGGATCGCCCGCCTTCGTCGAGGCGGGGCGTCTGGTCCAGACCGTCCAGGCCTTCGTCCATGGCGACGCCCGCGCGGCCGACGCCGTCCTGAACCAGCCCATCGGCGCGCCTCACGCCCGCGCCGGGATCATGATCACGCCGTGGATCGCGGCGGCGGCGGGCGACTGGACCCGCGCCCTGCAACCCGCGCCGACCACGGCCGACCCCCTGACCCTGGCCATCGCCCGCGTCAGCCGCGCCAGTCTGCTGGAGCGGCGCCGCGACTACGCCGGGGCCGAGGCCGAACTGAAGGGACTGGCGGATGCTCCGACGATCGGCGCCCTGTTCAAACGCCCTTACGGCGAGTTCCTGGAGCGACGGCGTCGCCGACCCGAGGCCATCGCCCTGTATCAGGCGGGCCTGACGGCCAATCCGGACGACACCGGCCTGAAACGCGCCCTGGCCCGCGCCCAGGCCGGCGAGCGCCCGCCCGCCCTGCCGACCTTCCGCGCAGGGGCGGCGCAAGGCCTGACCACCGCCGCCTTCCAGGCCGCCAACGAACGCGGCAACGAATTCGCCGCCGTCTATCTGCGGCTGGCGCTGAACCTGGAATACGACGACACCACCCAATACACCCTGGCGCAGATGCTCTCGCGCGCCGGGCTGAATTCGGCGGCGCGCGCGGCCCTGGAGCGGATCGGGCCGGACGATGCGGCCGTCTACGCCGCCGCCCGCGCCGAACTGGCCTCCAGCTACGCCCAGGAGGGGCAGGACCAGGCGGCCCTGACCGAACTGCGCCGCGCCGCCGCCGCCCTGCCGGCCGATCCGCGCATCGCCCTGATGCTGGCCGGGCAACTGGTGCAGTTGAAGGATTACGACGCGGCCCTGACCCTGTTGAACGGGCCGCTGCTGAACACCGCCCAGCAGCCGTCCAGCGCCCGCTTCCTGCGCGGCGCGACCTATGAGGCGATGAACCGCATTCCCGAGGCGGAGGCCGAGCTGTGGGCCGCGCTTCAATCCGCGCCAAACGACGCCAACACACTGAACTATCTCGGCTATCTGTGGGTGGACAAGGGGTTGAGGGTGCAGCAGGGGGCCGACATGATCGCCCGCGCCCATGCGCTGGAGCCGAACAACGGCCATATCGAGGACTCGCTGGGCTGGGCCCAGTATCGCCAGGGCCAGTTCGACACGGCCGTGACCACCCTGGAGCAGGCGGTGGACAAGGAGCCTGCCAACGCCGAGATCAACGACCACCTGGGCGACGCCTACTGGCGGGTGGGCCGGCGGCGGGAGGCGGGCTGGCTGTGGAACCGCGTCCTGACCCTGGATCCCGACGCCGAACGCCGCGCCGAGGTGGAACGCAAGATCGCCCAGGGACTGGACGATGCCCCGGCTCCGACCGGCGTCTCCAACTAGGGTCATGCGGTCCAGCGATTCCGCGACGGTCCTGGCCCCGGCCAAGATCAACCTGTTCCTGCATGTCGGCGCGCCGGACGCCGAGGGCTATCATCCGCTGGCCAGTCTGGTCGCCTTCGCCGATGTGGGCGACCGGGTGACGGTCGAACCGGCCGGGCGGCTGTCGCTGTCGGTCACGGGGCCGTTCGGCGACGGGCTGGCGGGACCGGACAATCTGATCCTGAGAGCGCTGCGGGCCTTGGGGGAGGCGACCGGAACGGGCGAACCGCCGCTGAAGGTGAAGCTGGACAAGCGACTGCCCGTCGCGGCGGGGCTGGGCGGCGGATCGTCCGACGCCGGGGCGGCGCTGAAGCTGGCGCGCGCCGTGCTGAAGCTGGACATCGAAGAGACGGGGCTGGAGGCCGTCGCCGGACAGATCGGGGCCGACGGCCCCATGTGCCTGCGCGCCCGTTCCGCCTGGGCCGAGGGGCGGGGCGACGTCCTGACCGAGGCGCCCGACCTGCCGATCCTGCCCGCCATCCTGTTCAATCCAGGCGCGCCTTCCCCGACCGGCGCCGTCTATCGCGCCTATGACGACGGGCCGATCAGGGGCGTCGCCCAGCCTGCGCCGCCCGCCGATTGGTCCGTCGCCGCCGTCATCGACTGGCTGGCGGCCCAGCGGAACGATCTGGAGACCCCGGCCCTGGCCCTGACGCCCGTGATCGGACAGGCCTTGGCCGTTATGGCCGATGCGCCCGGCGTCGAACTGGCGCGGATGTCCGGTTCGGGCGCCACGGTCTTCGGCCTTTGCCGCACGGTCGAGGCGGCCGAGGCGGCGGCGCGGGCGCTGGGCGCCGCCTGGCCCGGCGCCTGGGTCCGCGCGACCCGGCTGGGCGGCGGTTCCCCCCCAAACGATCATGCTCTATAGCTCCGCCGTCCCGATTTTCAGCCTCTTTCCGAGCCCGATTTGACCACCCCGACCGAGCCGCTCGCGTTTCAGGACCTGATCCTGACCCTTCACCGCTACTGGGGCGATCAGGGCTGCGCCATCCTGCAACCCTATGACATCGAGGTGGGGGCGGGGACGCTGCACCCCGCGACCGTCCTGCGCGCCCTGGGCCAGAAGCCGTGGAAGGCCGCCTATGTCCAGCCCAGCCGCCGCCCCGGCGACGGCCGCTATGGCGAAAACCCTAACCGGCTCCAGCATTATTATCAGTATCAGGTCATCCTGAAGCCGAACCCGGACAATCTTCAGGACCTGTATCTGGGTTCGCTGAAGGCCATCGGCATCGATCCGAAACTGCACGACATCCGCTTCGTCGAGGACGACTGGGAAAATCCCACCGTCGGCGCCTGGGGCCTGGGGTGGGAGGTCTGGTGCGACGGGATGGAGGTGACGCAGTTCACCTATTTCCAGGGCGTCGGCGGCATCGAGGTCGATGTGGTGTCGGGCGAGCTGACCTACGGGCTGGAACGCCTGGCCATGTATGTTCAGGGCGTCGACAACGTCTATGATCTGAAGTTCAACAAGGAGGGTCTGACCTACGGCGACGTCTTCCTGGAGAACGAGCGCCAGCAGTCGGCGGCCAACTTCCACGGCTATGACGTGGACGGGCTGAAGCGCCGGTTCGAGGACATGGTCGCCGAGGTGCAACGCCTGCTCGACATGCGCGGGCCGCAGGATCAGCCGCTGGTCCTGCCCGCCTATGACCAGGTGCTGAAGGCCAGCCACCTGTTCAACCTGATGGATGCGCGCGGCGCCATCGCCGTCGCCGAACGCCAAAGCTACATCGGCCGCATCCGCGAACTCTGCAAAGCCTGCGCCCTCGCTTACGTCGAACAAGAGCGGAAAACCGCCTGATGCCCCAACTCCTCCTCGAAATCTTCTCCGAAGAAATCCCCGCCCGGATGCAGCAGGGCGCCGCGCGCGACCTGGAGCGGATGGCGTCCGAGCGGCTGAAGGCCGCCGGCCTGACCTGGGACGCCCTGACGACCTACGCCGGGCCGCGCCGCCTGACGCTGGTGATCGACGGCCTGCCCGCCGCCACGCCCGACCGCGAGGAAGAGGTCAAGGGCCCCAAGGTCTCGGCCCCGCCCCAGGCGCTGGAGGGCTTCCTGAGGAAGACGGGCCTGACCCGCGAAGCGCTGGTGGAGCGCGACGGCGTCCTGTTCGCCGTCCTGTCGTCCAAGGGGCGCGCGACCGCCGATCTGGTCGCCGAGACGGTCGATCAGATCGTGCGCGCCTTCCCCTGGCCCAAGTCGATGCGCTGGGGAACCGGAACCCTGCGCTGGGTGCGGCCGATCAAACGCATCCTGTGCCTGTTCGACGGCAAGGTGGTTCCGTTCGAGATCGACGGGATCGCATCCGATGCGATCACCGAGGGGCACCGCTTCATGGGCTCGGGCGCACCCTTGCGGGTCAGCGACTTCGCCGACTACCGCGCCCAGTTGGAGAAGAATTTCGTCCTGATCGACGTGGCCGACCGCAAGCTGCGCATTCTGGAGCAGGCCAGGGCCGCCTGCGCCGCGCGGAGTCTGGTTCTGGTCGATGACGACGGCCTGCTGGACGAGGTGGCGGGTCTGGCCGAATGGCCGACCCCGATCCTGGGCGACATGGACCCGCAGTTTCTGGCCCTGCCGCCGGAAGTCGTGCGTCTGTCGATGAAGGTCCACCAGAAGTATTTCGCCGTCCGCGATCCGGCGCGCGAAGGCCTGGCGCCCAACTTCCTGGTCGTCGCCAATGTCGAGGCGACCGACGGCGGCAAGGCCCTGGCCGCCGGCAACAGCCGCGTGCTGAGCGCCCGCCTGAACGACGCCCGCTTCTTCTGGGACGAGGACCAGAAGGTCGGCTTCAAGGTTTGGAACGAGAAGCTGTCCGGCGTCACCTTCCACGCCAAACTGGGCACATTGGCCGAGCGCGTCGAACGCATCGCGGCGCTTGCCCGCGAGATCGCCCCCCTGGTCGGCGCCGACGCCGATCAGGCCGAAACCGCCGCCCGCCTGTCCAAGGCCGATCTGGCCAGCGGCATGGTGGGCGAGTTCCCTGAGCTTCAGGGGATCATGGGCGGCTATTACGCCCGTCTGGCCGGATACTCCGACGCCGTCGCCGACGCCGTGCGCGACCACTACAAGCCCCAAGGCCCCGCCGACACGGTCCCGACCGCCCCGGTCACGGTCGCCGTCGCTCTGGCGGACAAGCTGGACACATTGGTCGGCTTCTTCGCCATCGACGAGAAGCCCACGGGCTCAAAGGACCCGTTCGCGCTGCGGAGAGCGGCGCTGGGCGTGATCCGGTTGGTGCTAGAGAATGGGGTGCGGGCTCCGTTGAGAAGAGTGCTCATTGAAAGCGTTTTTGGACTGACGAATGTCAGCCGCACCTTGGATGTGTTGCACCGCTTTGAAGACGGCGGTGTGTCCACGTCTGGCGTCAGCGTTTCCAACGAACTCACCGATCAGAAGGTGGTCGGCCTGCAGTTGACCCGAGGCAGCGGCGAACTCGCTGCGCCTGTCGTCGTGTCTGGTGATCTTCTCGCCTTCTTTGCCGACCGCCTGACCGTCCTGCTGCGGGACCAAGGCCAACGCCACGACCTCGTCGCCGCCGTCTTCGCTTTGGGCGACGACGACCTCGTCCGCATCGTGCGTCGGGTGGAGGCGCTGGCCGCGTTCCTCGCCACCGACGACGGGGCCAATCTGCTGGCCGGCTACAAGCGCGCCTCTAACATCCTGCGCGCCGAGGAGAAGAAGGGGCCGCTGCCCACCGGCATGGTTCAGACCGGCCTGCCCAATCAGCCCGAGGCCGAGACCACCCTGGCCTTCGCCGTCGGCGCCGCCCGCAACGCCGTCGAGGCCGCGCTGGAGACCGAGGACTTCGCCGCCGCCATGACGGCCTTGGCGCGCCTCCGCGCGCCGGTGGACCGCTTCTTCGAAGACGTAATGGTCAACTCCGACGTCCCGGCCGAGCGCGAGAACCGGCTGAAGCTGCTGGGCCAGGTGCGCGACGTCATGGGCCGCGTCGCCGACTTCGGCCAGATCGCAGGCTGATCGCGGGTTGAACGAAAACGCCTCCCTGCGCGGGCGGGGAGGCGGCTTTCATCGGGCGATCCTCAGTCCGCCCCTCAGTCCTGCGGGATCGGATTGGTGCGCGGGTCCGGGCCGTTGGTGACGACGCGGTCGCGGTCGCCCAGGTCCTTGATGATCTTGACGTCGGTGAAGCCGGCTTCCTCGAACAGGGCCTTGACCTGCGGTCCCTGGTCCCAGCCGATCTCGACCGCGAAGACGCCCAAAGGCTTCAGGATGCGCCGGATCTCGGGCGCCAGGTCGCGGTAGGCCTGAAGCCCGTCCGGGCCGCCGTCCAGCGCCAGATGCGGATCGTGGTCGCGCACCTCGGGGTCCAGGCCAGCGATATGGTCGGTCGGGATATAGGGCGGATTGGACAGGACCAGGTCGAAGCTGGCGTCGCCGAAGCCCGCCGCCCATTCGGTGCGCAGGAAGGACGCCCGGCCGTTCAGGTCCAGGTTGGCGGCGTTCTCCTTGGCCACGGCCAGGGCCTCGGGCGAGATGTCGGTGCCGACCCCCTGCGCCGCCGGCCGCTCGGCCAGCAGGGCCAGAAGGATGGCGCCCGAGCCGGTGCCCAGGTCTATGGCGCTGAACGCCTCGTTCCTGGCGAAGGCCAACAGGCTGACGTCCAGCAGGGTCTCGGTGTCGGGCCGGGGGCTGAGCACGTCGGGCGTGACGTTCAGCATGATCTTCCAGAAGCCCTTCTTGCCGACGATGCGCGACACGGGTTCGCGCCGCAGGCGCCGGTCGATCATGGCGTCATAGGCGGCGCTCTGTTCGGCGGTGACGACGCGATAGGGATCGGTCAGAATGTCGGTGCGGCTGGCGCCGGTGGCGGCTTCCAGCAACAGGCGGGCGTCGATGGCCGGGCTATCGATCCGGCCGTCCTTCAGCCGCGCCTGGGCGGCCTTCCAGACGGTCAGCAGGGTCGAGGCGCCGTCGGTCGGCTTGGGCGTGATGGGTTCGGTGGTCATGAAGGGTGAGTGGGGCTTTATGGGCATGAATTCAAGAAGCCAGCGGATATCCGGGAACGTCGGACCAGCTTCGCCGTTCGCGTCCTGATGAAGACCTCCCCCTCTCGCCTCGCCGATCTGATCGGTCGTTTCACGCCCGGTCGACGCGCCCTGAAGGCGGCCGGAAAAGGCGGCGCGGGTCTGTGGGCCTATGTCGCCGCCGCGGCGGGCGGGCTGGCGGCCGGGGCCGGGGCGGCGCACCTGCTCTATAGTCAGGGTTACAGGTTCGGCGTCGAACTGCGCCCCGAACGGCCCGAGCCTCTGCCGCCCGCGCCGCCGACGCCCGAAGACTACGAGGCCAGGGAGCCGGGCCGGGGGCGCCTGGCCGAACGCCCGCACCACATTCCTCGAAAGGGCTGGACCGACATCCTGTGGCGCGCCGCCGCCTCCTATTTCGGGGATCGGGTGGGGTTCGTGGCGGGGGGCGTGACCTTCTTCACCCTGTTGTCGCTGTTTCCGCTGCTGGGTTCGTTCGTGACCCTGTACGGCCTGTTCGCCGATCCGGCCAAGGCGTGGGAGCGGCTGCAGTTCCTCTATGCCCTGCTGCCCGACAGCATCGCCGAATTCCTGGGCGCGCAGATGCAGCGTCTGGCCGAGAACTCCAGCGGTCAGCTGACCTTCACCCTGATCTGGACCCTGGCCCTGTCGCTGTGGACGGCCAACGGGGCGGTGAAGATGCTCTTCTACGGAATCAACGTCGCCTATCACGAGGTCGAGAAGCGCAACATCGTCCACTACAACCTGTTGTGCATGGCGTTCACGGTCGGGGCGCTTCTGTCGGTGCTGCTGACCTCGGCCCTGGTGGTGGGGGTGCCGGTGGTCGTGCATCTGTTCGGACTGGAAGAGGAATGGGGCCTGTTCGCGCCCCTGCGCTGGCCGCTGCTTCTGACCGGCTATGTCTGCGCCCTGATGCTGATCTATCGTTACGGGCCTTGCCGGCAGAAGGCGCGCTGGCGCTGGCTGACGCCGGGGGCCGTGTTTTCCGCCAGCCTCAGCCTGATCCTGTCGTTGGCCTTCAGCTGGTATCTGAACACCTTCGTCCGAACCGACAGCTATGGGCCGCTGGCGGCGATGATGGGCTTCCTGTTGTGGACCTGGCTGTCGGTGCAGGTGATCCTGATGGGGGCGTCGCTGAACGCCGAGATCGAGCATCAGACCGCGGTGGACACCACCACCGGCAAGCCCCAGCCGATCGGACAGCGCGGGGCCATGGTGGCCGATCACGTCGGCGCGCGGCGCGGCAACCCCGCCGCCCTGGCCTTCACCCAGCGCCAGATGGAGGCGGCGGCCGACCGGTTGCTGCGTCGCCGTTCGCGCGCCGACCGCCGTCGCGTGTGAGGGCGCGCGCCCCTAGAGGATGAACCGGCTCAGATCCACGTCCTTGGTCAGGGCGCCCAGCCTTTCGCGCACGGCTTCGCCGTCGAAGGTCACGGTCTGGCCCGACAGGTCCGAAGCCTTGAAGCTGGTCTCCTCCAGCACCCGCTCCAGCACGGTCTGAAGCCGCCGCGCGCCGATGTTCTCGACCGCGCTGTTGGCCGCCACCGCCGCATCGGCCATGGCCTCCACCGCATCGTCGGTGAAGGTCAGGGTCACGTCCTCGGTCGCCAGAAGCGCCTGGTTCTGACGGATCAGATTGGCCTCGGGCTCGGTCAGGATGCGCTTGAAGTCGTCGCGCGTCAGGGCCTTCAGCTCGACCCGGATCGGCAGCCGCCCCTGCAGCTCGGGCAGCAGGTCCGAAGGCTTGGCGACATGGAAGGCGCCCGAGGCGATAAACAGCACGTGGTCGGTCTTCACCGGCCCGTATTTGGTCGAGACCGTGGTGCCCTCGATCAGGGGCAGGAGGTCGCGCTGCACCCCCTCGCGCGACACGTCGGCGCCGGATGCGCCCTGGCGTGCCGCGACCTTGTCGATCTCGTCCAGGAAGACGATGCCCTCGTTCTCGGCCAGTTTCAGCGCCTCCTGCGTCAGGCTGTCCTGATCCAGCAGCTTGTCGCCCTCTTCGGCGATCAGGGGCGCGGTGGCGTCGCGCACAGTAAGCTTGACGGTCCTGGTGCGCCCGCCGCCCATCTTGCCCAGCATCTCCGACAGGTTCAGCAGGCCGACGTTGCCGCCGCCGGGAATGTCCAGGCCCTGGATCGGAGAGGCGGTGTCCGCCAGCGCGATCTCGATCTCCTTGTCGTCCAGTTCTCCGGCGCGCAGCTTCTTTCGGAAACTGTCGCGCGTCGCCGGCCCCGCGCCGGGTCCGACCAGGGCGTCCAAGATCCGGTCCTCGGCGGCGGCCTCGGCCTTGGCCCGCACGTCGCCGCGCCGGCGCTCGCGAACCATGATCAGGGCGCTTTCGACCAGGTCGCGCACGATCTGATCCACGTCGCGGCCGACATAGCCGACCTCGGTGAACTTGGTCGCCTCGACCTTCAGGAAGGGCGAGCCGGCCAGCTTGGCCAGCCGCCGTGCGATCTCGGTCTTGCCCACGCCCGTCGGGCCGATCATCAGGATGTTCTTGGGCGTCACCTCGTCGCGCAGGTCGTCCGGCACGCGCTTCCTGCGCCAGCGATTGCGCAGGGCCACGGCCACGGCGCGCTTGGCGTCGTTCTGCCCGATGATGTGGCGGTCCAGCTCGGAGACGATCTCGCGGGGGGTCAGTTCAGTCATGCGGTGCAGATAGTAGGTCGTGACGCAGAGCGGGAGGGGCGGGGCGCCGCAGTCCGCCGCCGCTCAGCAAAAAGGCGCCCTCCAGCCGGAGAGCGCCTTTGATGCATCAGCCAGTATCGCCCCGGATCAGGCGGCGTTGGCGGCCTTGTTCTTGGCCAGCTTGTCCTGGTGGGCCTGCATGCCCTTGGCGATCAGGTCGGCGGCCTCTCCGGCGTCGCCCCAGCCCTGGACCGTGACCGACTTGCCCTTCTCCAGGTCCTTGTAGCGGGTGAAGAAGTGCTCGATCTGCTCGATCAGGATGGTGGGAAGCTGACGGTAGCTGGCGATCTCGGTGTAATAGGGGTTCAGCTTGTCGACCGGCACGGCCAGGATCTTCTCGTCGCCGCCGGCCTCGTCCACCATCTTCAGCACGCCGATGGGGCGCGAACGGATGACGCAGCCCGGCACCACCGGCGTCGGGTTCAGCACGATCACGTCGCACGGGTCGCCATCGTCCGACAGGGTGTGGGGCACGAAGCCGTAGTTGCCCGGATAATACATGGCCGTGTGCAGGAAGCGGTCGACGAACAGGGCGCCCGATTCCTTGTCCATCTCGTACTTCACCGGCAGGCCCCCTTGCGGGATTTCGATGATGACGTTGATGTCCCAGGGGGCGTTCGGGCCGACCGGAATGGCGTCGAGGTTCATGGCGGGTCTTTGCTGCGACTGCGAAATTCGAAAAGGCGATGGGTGATAGGCTTGTCGGCTCGTCACGGCAAGCACGACCTTCCGTCGAAGGCCAGGGCCGGACTTGCGCCGGGCCGCGTCATCGGTGACATGATGGACCATGAGCTTGATCGACTGGGCGGCCCTGGCGCTCTTCTTCGCCAGCTGGCTGGGTTACAACTCCATCCTGGGCCTCATCGGCCGCAGGGGCGGCTCGCTGAACGCCGACATGGCCTACATCCGCACGGTGTGGATGCAGTCCATGACCCATCGCGAGCTGAAGCTGGTCGACAGCCAGTTGATGGGCCATTCCATCAACTCGGCCTCCTTTTTCGCCTCGACCAACCTGCTGCTGATCGCGGCGGTGGCCGGCGCTGTTCGGCGGCGAGAACGCGCTGAAGGGATTCGCCGCCGTGGGCGCCGAAAGCGTGCCCACCCGTCTGCTGGAGGCCAAGCTGGCCCTGGTGCTGGTCTGCCTGACGCGCGGCTTCCTGGATTTCATCTGGGCGCTGCGCCAGATGAACTACACCCTGGCCCTGATCGGCTCGGCCCCCGAACTGCATTCCAAGACCGATCGCAAGGCCTTCAGCGAGGCGGCGGGCCAGTTGCTGAACCCCGCGCTCAGCGCCTTCAGCCAGGGCGTTCGGGGCTACTATTTCGCCCTGGCCGCCGCCGCCTGGCTGTTCGGCCCGCTGTGGCTGGCCCTGGGCGTGGTGTCGTCCTTCGGCCTGCTGCTCTATCGGCAGGAGGCGTCGCCGGCCGCGCGGGCCATCCGCAATGCGCGGCGTCTGCTGACGGACTGAGGATACTGCAACTGCGAAGGATGACGCGCCGTCATTGCGGCTTCAGCGCCGCGAAACCGGTTACACCGCCGATTTTCGTAACATGGCGTGACCATCGCCGGGTCAGATCGGCCTTGACCCATTGTGCATCGCAACCTAGATTGGTCTTCGACGCCTGAGGGCGTCTTGCCCTTCCTGGGCGTTTCCTCCCTATAGACTTTCATGCCGCACCTTCGGGTGCGGCTTTTTTTTGATCCGTCCACCCTTCAGGCGGCCCAATCCTCCGCGCACAGGGCCGCGATGACGCGCGACACAGTCCGGCGCGTCAGGTCGAAGGTCGCATTGGGCCTCAGGGTCGCCTCGTCCAGATAGAGGCCCCGGCTGATCTCGATCTGGATCGCCTCGAATCCCGCCTCGGGCCGGCCCCACACCTGGGTGGACCAGCCGCCGGCGTAGGGCAGGTTCAGCGACACTCGCCACCCCGCCGCCTGGAACAGGTCGCGCAGCCGCCGCGTCAGGCGCGCCCGACAGGCCGACCCGTGCCGGTCGCCCAGCACGACCTCGGCGCCGGCCGCGCGCGTCGGCATCGAATGCCAGTCGATCAGCACCGCCCGGCCCTGCCGTTCCCGCGCCGTGTGCATCAGCTGGGCCAGCGCCGCGTGATAGGGTCCGTGGACCGTCTCGATCCGACGCCGCGCCTCGTCCAGCGTCAGCCGCCGATCATAGAGGGCGCGCCCGTCTCCGGTCAGGCGCGGCATGACGCCGTAGCCGGCGGCGGTCTTGGCCCCGACCGGCCCTTGGGCCCCCTCGATCAGCGCGGGATCCAGTTCGTCCGGATCGCGGTTCAGATCGACATAGGCCCGCCCGAGCCGCCCGACGATCAGGGGCGCGCCGTGGCGGGGGCCGTCCGCGACCAGCTGCGCCACCAGGGCGTCCTCGGCGCTTCTCAGGCTGTGGATCGACAGATCGCCCGCCGCGCCCATGTCGTCGGGATAAAGGTCCCCCGAATGGGGAGAGCTGAACACCAGGGCGCCCGCCGCGCGGTGCGGGGGCGGTTGGGTGATCGAAAAGGTCTCGCCCGCGTCGGTCATGCCTTCGCATAGACGGTTTCCGCACAGAAGAAAGCGGCCGGGTGTTGCGGCGGATCGTTGAATTTCATCGCCGGTTTACGCTTATGCCCCTAGCCTGCGGGTCGATTTCAAGGGACCTTCTCCGCATGGCGCGCATCCTCCTGGCCGAAGACGACAGTTCGTTGCGCGGCTTCCTGACCCGGGCGCTGGAGCGCGCCGGCCATCAGGTCATCGACTGCGAGAACGGCGACGACGCCATCGACGCCCTGGAGCACGGCCCCTACGACCTTCTGCTGACCGACATCGTCATGCCGGGCGCCGACGGGATCGAGGTGGCGCGCGTCGCCGCCGCCCGCCAGCCGGGCCTGCGCATCATGTTCATCACCGGCTTCGCCGCCGTCGCCCTGACCGCCGCCCAGGCCTCGCCCGAGGCGAAGGTCCTGTCCAAGCCCGTCCACCTGCGCGACCTGGTCAACGAAGTCGAACGGATGGTCGCCGCCTGACGCTTGTTTCGGCAGGGATTTTTCAGAAATCTCGCCGTGGCGGTCAAAGCCGCTTGATGCCGACGGATCGGGCCGCTATACGACCCGCCTTCCCGCTCTCGAACCCATCGAGAGCCGCCACGGCGGACGCGTAGCTCAGCGGGAGAGCACTACGTTGACATCGTAGGGGTCACAGGTTCAATCCCTGTCGCGTCCACCATTTCTTTCAATGATCTAAGGGCATTGAAGGAAGCGACCTCCCCGAAAACCCCACCACAAACGCGCTATCGTAGGCTCGCCCGCGTCGCCGCCGGAGCCAGTTCGACGTCGCGCCCTCTCGTTTGCGGGGGGGACGACGCAGCGGCCCGGCCTGATGTAGGATCGTCGGACGCCGGGTGAATCACCCGCGTCTTGCGGTGGTCTGGTCGAAAGGAAAAGGCGTGACGGGGAACAGTTGGGAAAGGGTGCCGATCGATGCGCAGAGCGTCGGGGCGCCGTTGTCGCATGCGGCGATCTTCCTGGTCCTGAAGGTGGAAACGGGCGATGACGCCCTGGCCAAGGTCCGTTCCACGCTGGGCGATGTCGAGGACCTGGTGAAGACGGTCGGGTTTCGCGACCTGTCCGCCCGCCTGTCGTGCATCGTCGGCGTCGGCAGCGACCTGTGGGACCGGTTGAGCCCCGGGCGCCGTCCCAGCGAGCTGAAGCCGTTCACGCCCATCGCCGGCGACCCGCACCACGCCCCGTCGACGCCCGGTGACCTGTTGTTCCACATCCGCGCCGAACGGCCCGACATCTGTTTCGAGTTCGAGCGTATCCTGCTTCAGACGCTGGGCGCCGCGGTGTCCCTGGTCGATGAGGTGAACGGCTTCCGCTATTTTGACGCGCGCGACCTCTTGGGCTTCGTCGACGGCACGGCGAACCCCGACGGCCCCGACATCGCCGCCTCGACCCTGATCGGCGACGAGGACCCGGATTTTCGCGGCGGAAGCTATGTCGTGGTTCAGAAATACCTGCACGACATGGCGGCCTGGGGCGGCGTCTCCACCGCCTTGCAGGAAGAGATCATCGGCCGCACCAAGATCGACAATATCGAGCTGGACGACGACGCCGCGCCGCGCAAGTCGCACAAGACCCTGGCCACCATCGTCGACGCCGAGGGGGTCGAGCACGACATCCTGCGCGACAATATGCCGTTCGGCCGCGCGGGCCATGGCGAGTTCGGCACCTATTTCATCGGCTATTCCCGCCGTCTTTGGGTGATCGAGAAGATGCTCCAGCGCATGTTCGTGGGCGAACCGGCCGGCGCCTACGACCGGCTGCTGGACTTCTCGACGCCGCAAACGGGCGTGACCTTCTTCGCCCCTTCACGCGGTCTGCTTCAGAGGCTGTCGGGCGGCTGAGCGGTCGGAGCCGTTCGCAAGCCGTCGCGGATCAGTCCTGCACCTTTTCCGTGATGAAGTGGCGGCCCTGGCGGTCCTCGATCTCGACCACCCACAGGTCGGGGTCGTAGCCGCGCTGGCGGGCGACATAGGCGTCCAGCTCGCTTTCGCTGTCGCTGACGACGGGCTGGATCCACAGCCGGTCGCCGTCTGGACCGAAGGCTTCGGTATAGAGGCGGGCGGTTCGGGTCGAGGTGTCGAACACCTTGACGATGACCGAGCCGGCGCGCGCGTCGCCCTTGTTGACCACGGTCGCATAGGCGCCTTCGATCTCGGCGCGGCGGATCAGGGCGCCGACCCACAGGTCGCTGGATAGAAGCAATTCGCTAACCCTGCTCGAACACGGAACCCCAACCCTGCGCATCTAGGGTAGGGGCATGAGGATAGGCCCTTCCCCCCGTCGAACCCAAGCGCGCTTTTCGGCGCTGCTGTCGGCCGTGCTGATCGCAGGCGTTCCGGCGACCGCCCTGGCCGGCCCGGCGGACAGGTATTACGAGCGCAGCTTCGTCGTCGCCGCCCACCAGCGTTGCAACCTGTTCCAGCCTCAGCTGGCCGCCGCCCTGAACGCCGCCGCCTGGCAGGCGCGCGGCGCGGCCCTGCGCGCCGGCGCCGACGACCGCCAGATGGCCGAGACCGCCGCCCGCGCCCGCGCCCGCGCGGCGACCACCCCTTGCGCCTCCGGCGACCTGAAGCTGGTCAAGGGCCGGGTGGAGACCGCCTTCGCCGGCTGGTCGCGCACCGCCCGCATGGTGTTCCCGGGCCAGAGGGCCGACTGGACGGCCGACCGCGCCGCCTACGCCCGCCCCACCTGGCGGCTGGTTCAGACCGGCCGCACCGGCGCCTCGCCCGTCAGCATCGGGGTGGTCGGCGGCCTGAACCGGCCGGATCAACTGGCGGCCGTGGTGTCCTGGCAGGGGCGCTCGCGTCCCACCGGCGTTCGTCTGGTGTTGCGCGACAAGACGGTCGCGCCACGCCCCTGGCTGGCGCGCGACCTGCCGCCGGTCGCCCAGCGACGCGTCTTCTGGGCCGCCGGCGTGACCGACGCCGAAGAGAGCCTGCTGCCCGAAGGGCGCGAGGCGGCCCAGACCTGGACCTTCCCCGCCGCCGCCGCCGACGCCCTGTCAGGCCTGGACCCGCGCGAGGTCTTCACGGTCGAGTTCGTCTTCCGCGACGGCAGCGCGACCCGCTCGGTCTTCGAAGCCGGCGACTTCGCCGCCGGCCGCGCCTTCCTGGCGATGGGACGCGTTTAGGCCTCGGCCTTCGTGACAGGCGCTTCCGCTTCCCCCTCCGCCGGTTCGAACGGCAGGGTGGGGGGCGAGCGGACGGGCAGGCGGACGACGATGGCCGTGCCTTCGCCCAGGGTGCTGTCGATGGTCATGCGGCCGCCGTGCAGCTCGGTCAGGCTGCGCACCAGGGACAGGCCCAGGCCGGTCCCTTGCGCCTTCTGGTCGGCGCCGCCGGCCTGTTCGAACGGGCGGCCCAGGCGTTGCAGGTCCTCGGGCGCGATGCCGACGCCGGTGTCGGACACCGCCAGCTCCAGGTCCGGGCCGACGCCGTCCAGGGTCGCCGTCACCGCCCCGCCGGCCGGGGTGAACTTGACCGCATTGGACAGCAGATTCAGCGCGATCTGTTTCAGGGCGCGCGGATCGGCGTGGACCGGCAGGGCCTGCGTCGGCAGGACGGCGGCCAGATGCACGCCCTTCTCGTCGGCCTGCAGCCGCAGCAGGGCCACGGCGGCCGAAACCGCGTCGCGCGCGTCGAAGTCGGACAGGGCCAGCTGATAGCGTTCGGCCTCGATCTTGGCCATGTCCAGCACGTCGTTGATCAGGTCCAGCAGATGGCCGCCGGCCTGGTGGATGGATTCGGCATAGTCAGCGTAGCGGTCGGGCAGGGGGCCGAACAGGCGCTGGCGCATGATGTCGGCGAAGCCCAGCACGGCGTTCAATGGGGTGCGCAGTTCGTGGCTCATATTGGCCAGGAAGCGGGTCTTGCCCGCGCTCTGGGCCTCCGCCTCGGCGCGGGCGTTCTCCAGCATCAGTTCGCGGGCGAACTGGGCCGTGCCGTCGAAGGCCTGGGCGATCAGGCGAGGCGGTTCGTCGGGCCGATCGAACCGTCGCAGGATCAGAACCACCCGCCGATCCAGGGCGGTGCGGGGGGTGAACAGGATCTCGGTCGGCTGGCTGGCGAAGGCGCGCGACAGGGCCGCCGACACGGCCGGACGATCCGGCGCATGGACGGCGGCGACCAGACCCTGATCCGCCAGGGCCGAAACCGACAGGGCCGGGGGGGCGGCGCCCCAGTGGGCCGTGGCGCGGCCCGCCGTGTCCAGCACCAGGGTCAGGGCCGGTTGGTCGCCGAGGAGGGCGGTCAGGCGGGCGCTGTCGGCCTCGGCGGCGGTCAGGCGGCGGCGGCGCTCGCCCCAGGTCAGGCGCAGGGCGGCGATCAGGGCGATCAGGACCAGAAGGCCGGAGGCAGCGGCCAGCGCCGGCGCGGCCGCAGGGGTCGGGTTGACCCAGGCCGAGATCAGCCCCGACAGCAGGGGCAGGATCACGGCGACGGCGCCCAGCCGCGTCAGCCGGTCGTCGCCGACGCGGGCGTGGTCCAGGGCGATCCCCGCGGTCAGCGGCAGCAGCACAAGGCCCGGAACCGGCCCGGTCGCCCCGCCCGTCAGTCCGGCCGCCGCCGTCGCCGCCAGCAGCCACCCCCCCATGACCAGGAACCGCAGGCCGGCGGTGTCGCGCGCCATCAGGACCACGCCCAGCACGCCGGGCAGGGCCGTCAGCAGAAGGGCGGTCTGGGTCGTCGGCGCCAGGATCGCGCCCGGAAGGGTATGGGCGATCAGGGCCGCCAGGCTGACCATCACGGCCCAGCCGGCGTGCCAGATGGCGACCAGGGAGGCGCCCGACCCCCGCTCGGGCGGCAGGGCGCGCGCATCGGCGATGCGGCGGTCCTCCTGAAAGCGATGGTGCTGGTGAATGTTCAAACGACGGGCTGTGGTTCTTTCCGGGGATCAAACTACCCCTGGCCTTGAGTCGGCGCGAGGCCGCTCCCCCCTCGGGCGACTTTCCCGGCGACGTTCACCATGAATTTCAGGGGACAAAGCCGATGGTTGTCGTTAACGGCCGCCCGGCCTATCTGGCGCCCATGACCGCGCGCACGCCCCCGACCGACACCCTGGACCAGACCCTGGCCGACCTGGCCGAGGATTTCGACCTGCTGGGCGACTGGGAGCAACGGATCGAATACGTCATCGAACTGGGCAAGGGCCTGGCGCCGTTGGACGCGGCCGACCGGATCGAGGCGAACAAGGTGCCGGGCTGCGCGGCCCAGGTCTGGCTGGCGACGACGCAGGACGACGGACGGCTGTGGTTCGCCGCCGACAGCGACAGCGCCCTGTCCAAGGGCAATATCGCCCTGCTGCTGAAACTCTATTCCGGCCGCACGCCGGCCGAGATCCTGGCCTTCGACGCCCGCGCGGCGCTGGATCGTCTGGGCCTGCCCGCGGCCCTGACCCGCCAGCGCGCCAACGGCCTGAACAGCATGGTGGGCCGCATCCGCGAGGCGGCGCTGGCCGCGGGGTGAGGCGAGCTCACCCGATCCCATAGTGTTCGGCCAGCGCCTGGAGCCCCTGTTTCAGCAGGGTCTTGCCCTGGCGGCGGCGCAGGCCCAGCCCCGTCTCGGCCAGTTTCAGGCTGTCGCCGTGGACGCAGATGCGGTTCAGGATCGGGCGCAGGCGCGGACCGGCGGCGGCCAGGGCCGCCTCGACCCGGCGCGCGGCGGACAGGGCGCGGTCGCCTGGCTCGGCCCGGCCGGCGCCCCAGGCCGCTCCGCCCGAGCCGGCGCGGGGCAGGGCGTCCCAGCGCATGGTCAGGGCCGCGCCGCACATCGCCGCCTCGGCCTCGGCGCGCAACCGTTCGCCGGCGGCGGCCTCGGCCGGCGTCAGCCATGGGCGGCCGGATACGTCCTTGCGCCGCGCCAGCCAGGCGATCGGGCTTTCGCCCAGGTTGGCGGTCTTGCGGACCAGGCGGCCGGCCTCGTCGATCAGGTCGCGCTCGCCCGCGATCAGGCCGGGCCGGCCAGCCGGGGGGCTGTTCCCGTGCGCGACTGCGGCGCGCGCGATCCAGCCGCCCTGGGCGCGCGGGCTCAGTCCGGGGCGGACGACCAGGGCGCGGAACGCGGCCTCGTCCAGGGTCAGGCTGATCCGGCCGCGCCGGTCCGGCCCCAGCCGCAGCGCATAGGTCGCTCCTTCCGCGCCCAGCCAGGCGCCGGGGCGGGCCAGCAGGGCGCGCGCCCGTTCGACCGCCCGGCTCATGGCGCCAACTCGCAGGCGGGCGCGTGATAGAGGTCCTGGATACAGGTCTCCAGCCGGCTCAGCAGGTCGTCGACGGCCTTGCGGTCCCGCTCGTCCTCCGCCCAGCGGCAGGCGCTGCTCGCCGTGGCCCGGTTCATGCCGAACACATGGGCCACCCGCTCCAGCGTCCAGCCGAAGGCGATGTGCGACAGATACATGGCCAGCCAGCGCGCGCGCGAACTGCGGGGATCCAGCCGTCCCCCGCCCACCATCCGCTCCGGCCGCGTTCCCGTCCGGGCCGCCACCAGATGCACGGCCAGGCCCGCCTTGACCCGATCCTCCTCGCTGACCGGAACCCGATACTCCTCCAACATGACGCCCTCTCGTTTCGATCATCCGACGGCGCTCATTCTGAAGCCGTCTGAACCTGCAATAGGAATAACATCCTATTCAACGTCAGAAGCGGTCGTGACGCCTTGGAATACCTCAGGTTGCGTCGGCGCGATTGGGCGGCTCGCAGGGCGCGAGCCTGCGCGGGCGGACGTCATGGTTAATAAATTTCGAATCGTTGACTCGCGACTCTCGACGCCGATTCGCAAATCAGCCTAGGATTCGACTCAATCGAATGGCGTTAACCCTTCTTAAGGTTTTCACCTCTTAACCTGCGAACAAGGTTACTCGGCCGTGTGCCTGGGTGCTTAACGCAAAGCTATGGCCTGGAGGGGCACGAATGCGCGTCCTGTTGATTGAAGACGATCACGCAACTGCCCAAAGCATCGAGCTGATGCTGAAGTCCGAAGGCTTCAACGTCTACACGACCGACCTGGGCGAAGAAGGCATCGATCTGGGCAAGATCTATGACTACGACCTTATTCTGCTGGACCTGAACCTGCCGGACATGAGCGGCCTGGAAGTGCTGCGTCAGCTGCGCGTGGGCAAGATCAACACCCCGGTCATGATCCTGTCGGGCAGCCACGAGATCGAAACCAAGGTCAAGACCTTCGGCGGCGGCGCCGACGACTATCTGACCAAGCCCTTCCACAAGGACGAGCTGATCGCCCGCACCCATGCGGTGGTCCGTCGCTCCAAGGGTCACGCACAGGCCATCATCCACACCGGCGACATCGCGGTGAACCTGGACGCCAAGACGGTGGAGGTGCACGGCCACCGCGTCCACCTGACCGGCAAGGAATACCAGATGCTGGAGCTGCTCTCGCTCCGCAAGGGCACGACCCTGACCAAGGAAATGTTCCTGAACCACCTTTACGGCGGCATGGACGAGCCCGAGCTGAAGATCATCGACGTCTTCATCTGCAAGCTGCGCAAGAAGCTGGCCACCGCCGCCGACGGCAAACACTATATCGAAACCGTCTGGGGCCGCGGCTACGTCCTGCGCGACCCGGCCGAGGCGGGGCAGAGCGTCGCCGCCTGATCGGTCTTTCGATCCAAGGATCACGAAACAAACGCCCGCCGGAAACGGCGGGCGTTTTTTATTGGCCTTCGAACCCCGCCGCCAGGGCCGCCGCCATCGGATTGGGGCGGCCGAAGCTGTCGAAGGGCAGGGGCTTGTCCTTGCCGTCGTCCTTGTCGCCCTGGCGATACGAGCTGTCGGTGTCGCGCAGGCCCCAGACGGTGAAGGCGAACTGCTGGGCCCTGGGCAGGGCGGCGAAGGCCTGGGCCAGTTCCGTCACGCGCGCGGACTGGGCGGTCAGGCGCTGGGCCTGGCTGCGGAAATCCAGCCGGTCTTCGGTGCGCAGGGTGCAGTCCAGTTCGGACACATGGATCGGCAGGCCGAACTGGGCGGCCTCGCGCATGAAGGCGGCGATGACGCCGGGCTGGATGTCGATCCACAGGTGGGATTGCAGCCCCAGCCCCTGTAGCGGACAGCCGGCCTTCAGCAGCCGTTCGACCAGTTTCAGGAACTGGGCGCCCTTGGCCGGCACGCTTTCCTGATTGTATTCGTTCAGGAACAGGACGGCCTCGGGATCGGCGGCGCGCGCCTGTTCGAAGGCGCGCAGGATGTAGCCGTCCTGGCCGTAGCGGGCGCTCCAGTGGCAGTCGCGCATCCCCGACCCGTCGTCCAGGATCGGTTCGTTGACCACGTCCCAGCTGCGGACCTTGCCGCGATAACGGCCGGCGACCGTGGCGATATAGCCGTCGAAGGCGCGGTCGAAGGCGGCGCCGGACAGGCCGGCGAACGCCTCTTTCCCCTGCGAATACCAGATCAGGGTGTGGCCGTGCATCGCCATGTCGTTCGCCTGGCCGAAGGCGGCGATGCGGTCCGAACGGTCGAAGTTGGGGCGGTCCAGGCCGTCGGCCAGGATGTATTCCATCTTCATCTCCCACTCGGGCGTCAGCTGGGAGACGTTGGCGCGGGCTAGGGCGACCCAGTCGGGATCGTCGATCTGGAGCGCCTTGATCGCCGTGCCGAAGGGGGCGGGCGAGACGGATTTCAGCGGTGGCGCATCCGGCGGCGTCGGCTCGGCCGAGGCGAAACGGTCGCAGGCGGCGAGGGCGAGGGGCGCGGCGAGGAGGGCGCGGCGGGTCGGCGTCAAAGGTCTCCCTGCCTCGCAGGGGGAGGGAGGCGTCTGTCGGTCGTCAGACTGCACGTTTCCGCAGGCCCAGTTCGTCGAAGGCGGCGGTTTCGCGCTTGGCGAGGGCGATCAACTGGTTCAGGCGGGTGGTCTCGGCGACGTGTTCGAACTTCTTCAGCTCTTCGAAGGCGCCGGTCAGGGCGTCGCGGGCGCCGGCCTCCTCGGCGTCCAGCACCGACAGGTCGCCCTCGGCCTGGGCCTTCCTGGCCTTCCAGCCGTTCAGATAGGCGCCCAGCATCATGCCGGCCTCGGCGTCCAGACGGGCGCGGTCGCGTTCGGCCTCGGCCTCGGCGTCCAGAACGGCGATGCGGACCTGGGCGCCGGCGCGGCGTTCGGCGATCTCGGCCAGACGCTTCTGCAGCGTCTCGACCTCGTAGTTGGAGATGCGGATCAGGGATTGAGCCCAAGCGGTCATTTCGTCGTCACTCTCTGATCATGCCTTGGTTCAGGATTGCTTCCAGCCGGGTAAAGGAATCGGAAAGACGCGTCGCATCGTCCTTGTCCTGACCCAGAAAATCTTCCAGCGCCGGGTTCAGGGCGATGGCCCGGTCCACGATGGGGTCGGCGCCGGTGCGGTAGGCGCCGATCTTGATCAGCTCTTCCATGTTGGCGTAGGCGCTCAGGCACTGGCGGGCGCGCTTGTTCAGCTCGCGCTCGGGCGGGGTCTGGCAGCCGGGCAGGGTGCGGCTGACGGATTTCAGCACGTCGATGGCGGGGAAGCGTCCGCGCTCGGCGATCTTGCGGTCCATGACGATGTGCCCGTCCAGAATACCGCGCACGGCGTCGGCGATCGGCTCGTCATGGTCGCCGCCGTCCACCAGCACGGTGAACAGGGCGGTGATGGGCGCCGCCGTCGTGCCGTCGGGGCGGATCGGGCCGGGTAAGCGCGCTCCAGCAGTTTGGGCAGTTCGGTGAAGACGGTGGGGGTATAGCCCTTGGTCGTCGGCGGTTCGCCCGCCGCCAGCCCGATCTCGCGCTGGGCCATCGCAAAGCGGGTGACGCTGTCCATCAGGCACAGGACCTCCAGGTCCTGGTCGCGCAGATATTCGGCGATGGCCATGGTCATATAGGCCGACTGACGGCGTTTCAGGGCCGGCTCGTCACTGGTGGCGACCACGACGACGGCGCGTTTAAGCCCCTCTTCGCCCAGGGTTTCCTCCACGAACTCGCGCACCTCGCGGCCCCGTTCGCCGATCAGGCCGACGACCACGGCGTCGCAGGTCGCCTCCTTGGCCAGCATGGACAGCAGCACCGACTTGCCCACGCCCGATCCGGCGAAGATGCCCAGGCGCTGGCCCCGGCAGGTGGTGGTGAAGACGTCCATCGCCCGCACGCCCAGGTCCAGCCTCTCGCCGACCCGGCCGCGCGAATGGGCGGGCGGCGGGGGCGCGCGCAAGGGGTAGGGGGCGGGGCCTTGCGGTAACGGCCCCTTGCCGTCGATCGGCTGGCCGAAGGCGTCGATGATGCGGCCCAGCCAGGCGGTGGGGGGGCGCACGCTGGCGGCCTGTTCGATGATGCGGATGTCGGCGCCGGGGGCCACGCCTTCGACCGGGCCGAAGGGCATCAGCAGGGCCTTGGAGTCGCGAAAGCCGACGACCTCGGCCGGCAGGGGATCGTGGCCGCGCCGCCCGATCTCGGCCCGGGCGCCGACCGCCAGACGCGACAGGCCGCCGCGCGATTCGATCAGCAGGCCCGACACGCCCGCCACCTTGCCGGTGACGACCAGCGGGTCGATCGCTTCGACGGCGGCGACGAGATTGCGCAAGCGGACGACCCCAGGAACAGGCCTCAATCCATCGCACATCGTGGTTAACGAGCGATGAAGCCGGCCCTGGGCCAGAGCGTATCGAGTGCAATCTAAGGGCGTTTCCTTACGCAGTTATGCGTAGTGTTTGCAACCTCTGGGTGAAAGACTCTGGAAAGGAATTCGGGCGAATGGTTCGGGTAACAATGGCTCTCGACGGGGGTTCGAGATGTTCAACAGGCGTCGCGTTTCAGATCAGGCCGGTCAGCGGCTGATCGACATGGAAGCCAAGATGGCGGCCATCGGCCGATCCCAGGCGTTGATCGAGTTCAATCTCGACGGCACGATCATCGAGGCCAACGAGAACTTCCTGAAAACCATGGGCTATGAGCTGTCCGAGATTGTCGGCGCCCATCACCGTCAGTTCATGAATCCGCAGGAGGCGGCCTCTGCGGAATACGCCGCCTTCTGGCGCGACCTGAACGCCGGCCGCTTCCTGGCCCAAAAGTTCCGTCGCCTGGCCAAGGGCGGACGCGAGGTCTGGCTGCAGGCCTCCTACAATCCGGTGCTGGGGCCTGACGGGCGGCCGGTCAAGGTCGTCAAGCTGGCCGTCGACATCACCGAGGCGGAACAGGCGGCCGCGCGCGCCGAGGTCGAGCGGGTCGCGACCGAACAGGCGCAGCATGCCCTGGTCGAGGCGCTGGGCGCGGCTCTGGCGAAACTGTCGGCCGGCGATCTGACGGCGCGGGTGACGGCCGAGATGCGCGGCGCCCATGTGCGGGTGAAGGACGATTACAACGGCGCGGTCGAGAGCCTGCGCCAGACCCTGGACCAGGTGCTTCAGGCCGTCGCCACGCTGAGGGGCGGGGCGGACGAGATTTCCGGCGCCGCCGACGACCTGTCGCGCCGCACCGAACAGCAGGCGGCCTCGCTGGAGGAAACCGCCGCCGCCCTGGACCAGATCACCGCCACCGTGGCCCGCAGCGCCGAGGGCGCGCGCCAGGCCTCGGCGGCGGCGGCCGGCGCACGGGCCGAGGCCGACCGTTCCGGCGAGGTGGTGCGCCAGACCGTCGCCGCCATGGACGGCATCCGCAAGAGCTCGGGCCAGATCGGCGAGATCATCGGCGTGATCGACGAGATCGCCTTCCAGACCAATCTGCTGGCGCTGAACGCCGGGGTCGAGGCCGCGCGGGCGGGCGAGGCGGGACGCGGCTTCGCCGTCGTCGCTTCCGAGGTGCGGGCCCTGCCCAGCGCTCGGCCGAGGCGGCCAAAGAGATCAAGACCCTGATCGGCGCCTCGACGGCGGACGTGTCGCAGGGCGTCAAACTGGTGGACGAGGCCGGCGCCGCCCTGGGCGCCATCGCCCAGAAGGTCGCCGAGATGGACGCCCTGGTCGGCGAGATCGCCGCCTCGGCCCAGGAGCAGGCCACAGGGCTGAGCCAGGTGAACGGCGCCGTCAACCAGATGGACCAGGTCACACAGCAGAACGCGGCCATGGTCGAGCAGACGACCGCCGCCGCCCTGAACCTGAAGGCCGAGGCCGACCAGCTGGCCACCCTGGTGGAACGGTTCGAGACGGGCGGGGACCGCATTCCGGTCGCGATGACGCGCGCGGGCGCGCCGCCCATTCCCCTGGCTCGGGAACGATCACGCATCCGCGCCTTTGCAGGCGGCGGCGTCACCGCGGCCGCGACGGACGACTGGCAGGAGTTCTGACGCTAAGAACCCGTCAGCAGCGCGGTCAGGGCGTTTCGGTCGGGATGCGTTCGGGCCGGGTCGTGGCGATGGCCCCGACCGAGGCGACGACGATGAAGGCGATGGCCAGCCACTGCTGGGCGGTGAGATGCTCGTGCAGTATGGCCAGGGCCGCCAGGGCGCCGACCGCCGGCTCGGCGCTCAGCACCACGCCGAAGGTGCGCTTGGGGATCGAGCGCATGGCGAACATCTCGAACGTATAGGGCAGGGCGCTGGAGAACAGGGCCACCGCCGCCCCGGCCAGCAGCAGGGCGGGGTTCAACAGGGCCGCGCCTGCATGGACCAGGCCGAAGGGCACGACCACCAGGGCCGCCACGCTCATGCCCGTCGCCACCGTCTGGCCGGGATGCAGGTGGGACAGCCGCTTGCCGAACACGATGTACAGCGCCCAGAACACGCCCGCCAAAGCCGCCAGGCCCATGCCGCCGGGGTCCAGCGCCCCCGCGCCGCCGCCCAGCGGCAACAGCAGGGCCAGCCCCGCCACCGCAAAGCCGATACAGGCGAAATGGACGGGCTTTCTGGAATGGATCAGGGCCAGAGACAGAGGGCCCATGAATTCGATGGCGATGGCCAGTCCCAGGGGAATGGTGCGCAGGGACATGTAGAAGCTGAGGTTCATCGCCCCCATGACGGCGCCGTACAGGGCGACGCCGATAAGGTCCTGTCGGTTCAGCCGCGCGCGCCAGGGCCGGAACACCAGGACCAGCAACAGGGCCGACAGGCCGACGCGATAGGCCGACACGCCTTGCGCCCCCACCATGGGAAACAGCGTCTTGGCGAAGGAGGTGCCGCACGCCAGCGTCGCCATGCCGGCGAACAGGGCGGCGTATGGGATCAGCCGCCCCATCAAGGGCGAGGTCAGGCGGGACTTCAGGGCCATGGTTGTCATGGGGCTTGAATAGCCGGTTCCGGCTTGCGCTTCTCGCCGATTTCCGGCCTGATTGCGCCTGAAATCGTCATGAAAGGCAATCCAATGACGGAATTCGTCGCCATCGACGATTTCGACCGCAAGCTGCTGGCGCGCGTCCGGCGCAACAATCTGGAGCCCGCCCGTGTGACGGCCGAGGCGGTGGGCCTGTCGGAATCGGCGGTGCTGCGCCGCCTGCGCCGCCTGCGGGCCGAAGGGGTGATCGTGCGCGACGTGGCCGTGATCGACCCCGCCCGCGTCGAGCCGCGCATCGTCCTGCACGTCCTGGTCGAGATGAACACCCAGGACCGCAAGGTGATGGAGGCCTTCCAGCGGGCCATGAAGGCCAGTCCCGAGGTGCAGGGCTGCTGGGACGTGACAGGAGAGACCGACTATCTGGTCATGGTCGCCGTGCGGTCGATGCAGGACTACGAGGCCTTCGGCATCCGCGAAATGGTCCCCGACAAGGGGGTGCGCGGCTTCAAGAGCATGATCGTGATCCGCGAGGTGGTCGGTTTCGACCCGGCCCGCGCCGTGCTGGGGCGTTAGGGTTCGGACGGAGGGGCGGCGAACGCGTCATCAGCCCTTCTATCGGCGCCCTTAGAAATCCTCGCCGACGGCCTCTTGCGGATCGCGGTCCGGCCTTATCTGTTATGCAGGCCGAACAGACGCACCGGAGACCTCCCCATGACCGACTTCAGCTACGACGCTTCCCGCCACCTGAAGAAGGGGCGGGGCAAGGTCTATGACTCCATCGTCGACACCCTGGGCGACACGCCCATCGTGCGCCTGCCGCGTCTGTCGGCCGAATACGGCGCCAAGGCGACGGTCCTGGCCAAGCTGGAGTTCTTCAATCCCATCGCCTCGGTGAAGGACCGGATCGGCGTGGCCATGGTCGAGGCGCTGGAGCAGGCGGGCAAGATCGACAAGGACACCGTCCTGATCGAACCGACCAGCGGCAACACCGGCATCGCCCTGGCCTTCGTCGCCGCCGCCAAGGGGTTGAAGCTGATCCTGTGCATGCCCGAGAGCATGTCGATCGAGCGGCGCAAGATGCTGGCTCTCCTGGGCGCCCAGCTGGAGCTGACGCCGGCAGAAAAGGGCATGAAGGGCGCCATCGCCCGCGCCCAGGAACTGCTGGAGACGACGCCGAACGCCGTCAGCCCCTCGCAGTTCGAGAACGTGGCCAACCCCGCCATCCACCGGGTCACGACGGCCGAGGAGATCTGGAACGACACGGACGGGGCGGTGGACATCGTCGTCGCGGGGGTCGGCACGGGCGGCACCATCTCGGGCGTCGGCCAGGCGCTGAAGGCCAGGAAGCCTTCGGTCCGGATGATCGCGGTGGAGCCGGAGGCGTCGCCGGTCCTGTCGGGCGGCCAGCCGGGTCCGCACAAGATCCAGGGCATCGGCGCGGGCTTCGTGCCGGCCGTCTACGACGCCTCGGTGGTGGACGGGGTGGAGCAGGTCTCCAACGACGACAGTTTCGACATGGCCAGGAAGGCCGCCCGCGTCGAAGGCATCCCGGTCGGCATCAGCTCGGGCGCGGCCCTGACGGCGGCCTTCCGCCTGGCCGCGCGTGAGGAGAACGCGGGCAAGACCATCGTGGTCATCATCCCGTCCTTCGCCGAACGCTATCTGTCGACGGCCCTGTTCGAAGGGCTGTAAGCGGAGCCTTTCTCCGGCTCGGGTGTTTCGCCTTCGACGCGCGTGGGGCTCCGCCTGTCCATGGCGGAGACCGCGCGCGGCGGATCAACAACGCCGGAGCGTTCCATGTCCACCGCCGCCCTTCGTCTGACCGTCCTCGCCGGGGTTTCGGCCCTGGCGCTGGCCGCCTGTTCGAACAACGACGCAAAGCCCGACGCCGCCATGACGCCGGAACAGCAGGCCGCCGCCGCCGCCGGCGCCCCTGTCACGGCCCAGCCGCGCCAGACGCGCAGCATCCCCGTCGATGTCCAGGGCGTGACCGAGGTGGGCGCGACCGTGCGGGTCAAGAACGTGGACCTGGCCGAGGACGCTACCGTGGTGGACGTCAGCATCTCCTTCGGCGGCGACAAGACCAACAACGTCGAGATGGCCTCGACCGAGACCTATATCGAACTGCCCAACGGCCAGAAGCTGCGGTTGAAGCCGCCCGAGGGCAATCCGAACATGAACATCGTTCGCGGCGACACGATGAACGGCCGTCTGGTCTTCATGGGCGCCGTGCCGCGCGACGTGCAGAAGATTTCGCTGGTGTTCAACGAAGGCTCCACCTCCGACAGCATCATCGGCCCCTTCCTGCGGATCGACGTGCCCCTGACCGCCCAGGCGGCGGGAGGCGCGGGATGACGGGGCGGCACGGGGCCGCGCACGCCCCCGTCCTGGCGGCCGCCCTGCTGGCCGCGGGCCTGGCGCCCGATGTAGCCTCGGCCCTCACGGTGCGGCTGATGTCCGGCAGCGCCATCGGCATGGCCTCCACCTTCGAAAAGGATCCGAACGCGCCGCGCACGGTGTTCGAAAAGGCTGGGCCGGACAGCAGCCTGGAGAGCGTCTTCGTCGCCTCCGAAGTCGCGCCGGATCGGATCGAGACCACGCGCGGCCTGCTGACCGAACTGAAGGCGCGGCGCAGCGACGGGGCCATCGTCGTCGATCTGCCGGCCGACGTGCTGTTCGACTTCGACAAGGCGACCATCCGACCCGACGCCGAACCCGCCCTGGCCCGCGCGGCCGAACTGCTGAAAAGCTATCCCGGCGCCCAGATCACGATCGGGGGCCATACGGACGCCAAGGGCGACGACGCCTACAACGAGGCCTTGTCGCTGCGCCGCGCGCGGTCGGTGGCGGATCGATTGCAGTCCCCCGCCGCCGGTCGATCGATCAAGGCCGAGGGCTTCGGCGAGCGGCGGCCCGTCGCCCCCAACACCCGGCCCGACGGCGCCGACGACCCCGACGGCCGCCAGAAGAACCGCCGCGTCGAGATCCGCATCACGCCGCGCGCCAGCGGAGGAGGTTGAACATGGCCCTGATCCCCTGTCCCGCCTGTGGTCGCCAGGTATCCCCCGCCGCCCCGACCTGTCCGAACTGCGGACATCCCATCGCGGCCGATACGGCGACGTCGCGCGGCGGCACGTTCAAGGAGGCCCTGACCCGACCCGAGGCGGTCAAGAGCGGCTTCACCGTTCTGGGCGTCTTCGTCGCCGCCCCCTGGATCGCGCGTATCCTGGCGCTGCTGCTGTTCGTGATCCTGGCCATCGTGGTGGTGATCTACAGACACTGAGCCGGCGGCTCACGCCCGGTTAACCCTGGCGGTCTAGGATGGCGGCATGAGCGAAGCCTCGGCCATGATCGTGGATGACGCCCTCCCGGACACGCCGGCGAAGGCGCGTCAGGCCTTGCTGAAACGGCTGGCCGACGTGGTCTCCCTGCCCGGCAGCCGGATCAACGCCTTCGAGCGGGCGGTGACGGGCGATCTTCTGGTCGAGATGCTGCGTCTGGCCTCGCCGCAGGAGCGTCGTCGCGTGGCGAACCGCCTGGCGCCGCTGGCCGAACTGCCCAACAGCGTGACGCGGCTGCTGCTGCGCGACGAGCCCGAGATCGCGGGCCTTCTTATCGAGCATTGCGCCGCCCTGACCGACGCCGATCTGGTGGCCTGCGCCCGCGACGCCGGGACCGAACACAGGCGGTTGATCGCTGTGCGCCGGGGCCTGAGCGAGATCGTCACCGAGGCGCTGACGGCCTCCGAAGAGCTGGCGGTCATCGAGGCCGTGCTGCGCAACGCGACCGCGCGCCTGTCCCAGGTCGGGATCGAGGAGGCGGTGGGTCTCAGCCGCCAGCATCCCCCGCTGTGCGCCCCGTTGCTGAAGCGGCCGGAACTGCGTCCGTCCGGGGCCTATGTGATGTTCTGGTGGTGCGGCCCCGACGAGCGCCGCACGATCCTGCAACGGTTCGCCGTCTCGCGCGAAGTGATGCAGGAGGTGTCCGAAGACGTCTTCGCCCTGGCCGCGCGTGAGGACTGGGCCGATCCTGTCGTGCGCAAGGCGTTGCAGTTCATCGAGCGACGCCAGCGCAGCCGCGCCGCCATAGACAAGAGCCCGTTCGACAGCCTGGAGCAGGCGATCGCGGTCGCGGCGCGCGACGGCCTGACCCGCGAGACGGCCTCGGAGATCGCCTTCCTGGCGGGGCTGAAACCGCTGACGGGCGCCAAGCTGCTGGGCGATCCTGGCGGCGAGCCGCTGGCGATCCTGTGCAAGGCGACCGGGCTGTCGCGCAGCGATCTGCTGAACCTGTGGCGGTCGATGCGGCGCCCGGAGACGACGCCGGACGGCGCTATACATCCCGATTGGGAACGGGTTCAGATCACCTATGAGATGCTGGCGGTCGATCGCGCCCAGACCGTATTGCGTTACTGGAATTGGACTTTGTCGTCGGCGTTGACGCCGATGCTTCTGCGCGCGATCCGAGACGGCGATGAAGAGGCGGTGGACGAGTATTCCGCCCCGGCGCGCGCGGCGATGATGGTTCTGTCCGAAGACTTTCGCCGCTAAGATCATGCAATCCCAAATAGGGATTTCACACGTTTGATTACGCGTGACGATGCTGTGTTGCCATTGTGGGCGAACAACACTATCAACTCTGTTCCAGGGAATCGGCTGGCGTTTCAGTCGAACTGAATATAGCCGAAGGCGAAGCCGAGAATGGACGAGAATCCCCAACTGCTCGAAATGACCGCTGACATCGTGTCGGCCTATGTCGGCAACAACACCGTGGCCGCCGAGACCCTGCCGTCGCTGATCGCCAGTATTCACGCCGCGCTGTCGGGCGTCACCGCCGGTCCGGTGGAGCCCGAGCCCGAACCCAAGGAACCGGCTGTTCCGATCCGCAAGTCGATCAATCCCGACTTCCTGATCTGTCTGGAAGACGGCCGCAAGTTCAAGTCATTGAAGCGTCACCTGCGCACCAAATACGACATGAGCCCCGAAGAATACCGCGCCAAGTGGAACCTGCCCAAGGATTACCCCATGGTCGCCCCGAACTACGCCAAGGCGCGTTCGGAACTGGCCAAGCAGATGGGGCTGGGCCAGGGCGGCCGTAAACCGGCCCGCGCCCCGCGCGCCAAGAAGTAAGCCGGTCCTTTCCGACCTGACGACGCCCGTTTCCGAAAGGAGGCGGGCGTTTTGCTTTGGGGGCTCAAGTCTCCGCTCATCCCTGCGAAAGCGGGGACCCAGACCTTAAGCATCGCCTGGCGCTAGACCACCATTCGTTCCGGCCTAAACGCCTATCGCCAAAGCACTGGGTCCCCGCTTTCGCAGGGATGAGCGGAGAGGGCCGGGTGTCTACGCCGCCTGGGCGCCGCGGCGCATCCGCCAGAAGCGCAGGGTGCGCAGCGCGGCGTCGCGGGTCAGTTCGCCGTACATCCGGCCATAGGCGGCGGCCTTGCCCATCGGATTGTCCTCGGACCCCAGGACCGCCACGGCGTAGGTCAGATAGATGGCGCGGTCCATGTCCGCCGCCTTGCAGACCACCGACAGGGCGTCCAGGTCCTTGCGTTCGACGATGCCGCGCGCGGTATGGAAATCCACGTCCGCCAGCTTTGACAGGGCGATCAGGAACGGCGTGCGGCCGCCCGCCCGCAGGAAGCGGATCAGCACCTCGGGCGTCAGCTGGCCGGCGGCCTGCAGTTCGTCGACATAGGCCAGGTTCTCGGCGTAGTCGGCCGGCAGCGCCCCGTCCTCGGCGGCGACCCGCGCGCGGCCGGCGGCCAGGGCCGCCTCCAGCAGTTCGGGGTCCATACGGGCGTTCTGCTCCAGGATCTGCTGACGCAGCCGGGCCTCGACGGCGAAATACATCTCGTTCAGCAGGTCGGCGGGCAGGCTCTTGCGCTCGACCGTGGCGGCGTGAAGGGCGGGGTTGACCTTGGCCCGTTCCACCGCCGTCTCGGACGCGGCGCGCGACAGGCGGGCGCCGTCGTTGCGCAGCAGCGCGTTCAGGGTGTCGTCGTCCCCGTGTTCGACGATGACGTCCGACACCGCCTCGGAGACCACGGCGCGGCCCGAGACGGCGCGCAGATGGGCCTGGCCGCGCTTGCGCGCCACCTGGATCAGGTCGTCGTCGGTCAGCACCGGGGAGACGCGCAGCACCGGTTCGGCGACCTCGACCGCGTCATGGGCGAAGCGGCGGATCAGGCTGTGCGGCGCGTTGGGGGCCGGGGCGAAACGGGCGGCCAGTTCGGCGCGCACCACCACCTCCATGTCGTCGCACAGCCGCGCCAGGACATCGCCGTAGAGGGCGTTCTCGTTGGCGTTGTGTTCGGCGGCGCCGAAGAAGTGGTCGGTCAGTTCGCGCAGCAGCAGGCGACGCTTCTCGCTGGACTCCTCGCCGGCGAGGGCGATCAGGTCGGGCAGGCGCGAAGCTTGGATGGTGGCGGACTCGACGGCGGAAGAGGCGTTCATGGCAGGGCGTCGGGCTCGGTCTGGGGCATGGGCCGCACCTTGCCGGAGGCGTCGCGCATCAGGGCGGGCGGGGCGTCGGGCTGGGCAAGGTCGGTGGAGGATGGGGTCTGGCTCATCTCGACCGGCAGGGCGTCGAGATAGGTCTGCTGCGGGGCCGGGATCGCGTCCGGATGGCGGCCCGCCTGACGGTGGACGGAATAGTAGCGCACGCCCTGGGCCTGGGTTTGAGGCTGAAGGGCGGCTATCTGGTTCGGAGCGGCAGCGGCCGGCGGGGCCGGCTCCACGCCTTGGGGCCGCTGCAGGCGGAAGATGGCGGCGTCGCGTCGCGGCGCCATCGGATCGACCATGGCCGGGACGGGCTCGGCGGCGGCGGTCGGCGCGCTCCACGCGGTCGCTGGCGTCAGGCCGCGATGCGGCGACGCCACAGCGTTCGGCGCGGTCGCTGCGGGGCCGGCCGGCGCCGGGGCGTCGAGGCGGGCCAGCGGCGGCAGGGCGGGGTCGCGCGTCGCGCCGCCGCCGGCCAGGGCCACCGTCGTCGGGCGCCGGGTCGGGCTCGCCGCGACGGCGGGCTTTCCGGGCCAGGAGAGGTAGCGCAGGCCCGCGCCGTTGGTCGGCGCCTGTTGCGCGGCGGCGGGCCCGGCGATGACGCAGGCGAGCGTCATGGCGGACAACAGGATCACGAACGGCTGGGCGATCAGATGGCGCAAGGCGGCGCTCCCGCGGAGAAGGGTCGCCCACAGCTTAGGCGTCACCGCTTAATCGCGCGCTAACGCGGCGACCGACGATAGGCGAGGGCGCCAGGCGGGGCGGGGGCGGGGCTCAGCCTCGGCCGGGCAGATAGGCGTTGGTGAAGGCCTCGCGCCAGTTCAGGCCGGGGTCGTAGACGCCCGTCTGGCTGGTCGCCTCGAAGAAGGCGCGCCAGCGGTCCTCGGTCATGGCGCCCAGGCCGTAGAGGGCCGCGTCCCCCCCGTCGACGACGGCGTTGTCGCGCAGCTTGTCGCGCGCCTGGTCCAGCATGGCCTGGGTCATGTCGGGGTTGTCCTTGCGGATCAGGGCGTCGGCGGCCGAGGCGTCGCCTCTCAGATAGTCGCGCCACCCTTCCGCCGAGGCGGCGATGAAGCTGCGCAGGGCGGCGGCGTTGTCCCGGGCGAAGGCGTTGGGCGCCAGCACCATGGCGGCGTAGGACGGGTAGCCGTCGTCGGCCAGCAGGAAGACCTTGGGCTCGAACCCGCCCTCCTGCTCGACGCGATAGGGTTCGGACGTCAGATAGCCCTGCTGCACCGCGCGGCGGTCCTCCAGAAACGCCTTCAGGTCGCCGGCGTAGGGGCGGACCTGGGCGTCGGTGAAGCCGTATTTGGCCTTCAGCCAGACCCAGAAGCCGTTCAGCGACGACTCGGCCAGAAGGAAGGGCCGGGTCTTCAGCTCGGCGATGGTCTTCAAGGCCGGATCGGGATGGGCGATCAGAATCTGCGGGTCCTTCTGGAAGAAGGCCGCGACCGCCTTCACCGGCGCGCCGGATGCGACCAGATTCATCGGCACGAAACTGTTGGACCCCATGCCCAGTTCGACCGCGCCGGACGCCAGCAACTGGGGCATGTTCACCCCGGGTCCGCCCTGCACGATCTGGACGTTCAGCCCGCGCTTCTCATAGGCCCCCGACGCCAGGGCCTGATAGAAGCCGCCATGTTCGGCCTGGGCGCGCCAGTCGGTGGCGAAGCGCAGCCGCACGCGTCCCTGTTCGTCCACCGGCGCCTCGGCGCGGTCGCAAGCCTTCAGACTCAGGCCCGCGCCGCCCAGAACGGCGACGGCCCCCGCCATCAAGGCGTTGCGGCGGGTCAGGAGGGTGCGATTCCCACGCTGGAACATGTCCCTGCTTTACGGGGCGACGACGGCGATGGAAAGGCGGCAGGTTGCATCGGCGCCCCCGAGGAACGTCGCGCCCAGAATTGAGCGAGGGGACGAAGTCTTCGGGCGGACCCATCGACTTCGTCCCCTCGCCAAGTCCGGGTTGGACTTGGCCGTTCGGGTCTGGACCTCGGCCTGGGCGTCGTCGCGGGGCGAACCCTTCGAGGACGGTCGGCTGTATCCTGTCGCGCTCCGGGTCTCCGGCGTTCCGCGGATTGCGTCCGCGCCGTCCTTCGATCCCGATCCGGTTCCTCTGACGCCGCCGATCCGAGGATCGTTCGAAGTCCGAAGCCTTGATCCCGCCCGTCGCCCGTTACGGTCCGAAAACCGCCCGAAACGTCGGGTCGTAGAGCCGGGCCGGTTCGCTTGAGGTCCGGGTCTCCCCGGATTTCCGCGCCGCCGTGTCCCTTGGCCCGTTGACGTTCCGACGAAATCGGCTATGAGGCAAGCGCCCCGAGCGGCGTCCGTGTGCATCACCGGGCCCGTCGCGGTGGACAAGCCTGTGAATATCGGTGGACGGATCAAATTCGCGCTGGCGGATCAGGCCGTTGCCTTGTCCACAAGAAGACGCGAAATCGCTGCTGCGTGCGGTTTCGCACCGTTCGGCCTGCAACGAGTTCGCCCCATCCGGGTTGTGAGGTTCAGCCGTACGTCCTTGGGGGATCCGCTTGTCCAAAACCGTTTCCGGGTCGGCCGTCCAGACCGCCTTCGATCCCGTTCAACTGGGCGAGATGTTCGCCCAGGCGCCGGGGTTCATGGCGCTGCTGGTCGGGCCCGAGCATCGGTTCGAACTGACCAATCCCGACTATCAGCAGCTGATCGGCGGGCGCGAGGTGATCGGCCGCACGGTGGCCGAGGCCCTGACCGAGGCGGCCGAGCAGGGCTATGTCGACCTGCTGGATCAGGTCTATCGCACAGGGGTGGCGCACCGGGCCGAAAGCGCCCTGTTCGCCGTCCAGCCGGAGCCCGGCGGCACGCCTGTCGATCGCTATCTGGACTTCGTCTATCAGCCGTTGAAGGACGCGGCGGGCCAGGTCTGGGGCATCTTCGTCCAGGGCGTGGACGTCACCGACCTGCGCCAGGCGGACCAGGTGCTGGCGGCCAGCGAGGCGCGCTATCGGGCCATGCTGTCCGCCATGGCGACCGGCTTCTGCATCGTCGAGATGAAGTTCGACGCCGACGATCGGCCGATCGACTATCGCATCGTGGAGGGCAATCCGGCGTTCGAGGAGATGACCGGCCTGGTCGATCCCTATGGCCGATGGGTCAGCGAGATCGCGCCGGGGCTGGAGCGGCACTGGTTCGATCTGTATGGCGCGGTGGCGCGCACCGGCGAGCCGGCAAGGTTCGAGAACCCCGCCGACGTCTTCGGGCGCTGGTACGACGTGCAGGCGCTGCGGATCGGCCAGCCGGGCGCCTATCGCGTCGCCATACTGTTCAACGACATCACCGAGCGCAAACAGGCCGAGGCGCGCCAGAGGGCGCTAGTGGAGTTGGGCGACGCCATCCGCGACCTGACCGACGCCGGCGACATCGCCCACGCCTCGGCCGAGGTTCTGGCGCGCGCCCTGGGCGTCAGCCGCGCCGGCTACGGCACGATCGACACGACGTCCGAGACCATCACCATCGAGCGCGACTTCAACCAGCCGGGCGTGAAAAGCATCGCCGGGGTGCTGAGCTTTCGCGACTACGGCTCCTATATCGACGACATCAAGGCGGGGGAGACGGTGGCCATCGCCGATGTGACCCTGGACCCGCGCACGGCGGCGACGGCCGACCAGTTGAAGGCCATCAGCGCCGGGTCTTTCATCAACATGCCGCTGATGGAACAGGGGCGGGTCGTCGCCCTGGTCTTCGTCAACAACGCCACGCCCCGGGCCTGGAGCGACGACGATCTGAAACTGATGCGCGACGTGGCCGAGCGGGTGCGGATGGCCAGCGAACGCGCCCGCGGCAGCGCCGCCCTGCGCGACAGCGAGGCCCAGTTCCGGGTCCTGGCCCAGGCCACGCCGAACCAGATCTGGGCCAGTTGGCCCGACGGATCCCTGTATTGGTGCAACCCCCAGGTCTATGCCTATACGGGCGGGACGCCGGGTGATCTGGACGGGTCGGAGGGGTGGCTGAGGAACGTGCACCCGGACGACGTGGGCGCCGCGACCGAGGCCTGGACGCGGGCCCTGGCCAGCGGCCAGATCTATGAGACCGAGTTCCGCATCCGCCGCCACGACGGCGTCTATCGCACCTTCATGGTCCGGGCCGAACCGGTCCACGACGAGGACAGCCGGATCACGCGCTGGGTCGGCTCCAACACCGACATCGAGGATCTGCGCCGCCAGGCGGCCGAACTGGCGCGGTTCAACGAGACGCTGGAAGAGCAGGTCGCCCAGCGCACCAGCGCCCTGATGCAGGCCGAGGAGGCCGTGCGTCAGAGCCAGAAGATGGAGGCGGTCGGTCAACTGACCGGCGGCATCGCCCACGACTTCAACAATCTGCTGGCGGGTATCACCGGCAGTCTGGAGATAATCGTCAGCCGGATCGCTCAGGGGCGGCACAACGACGTCGAGCGGTTCGCCGCAGCCGCTCAGGGCGCCGCGAAACGGGCCGCGTCCCTGACGCACCGCCTGCTGGCCTTTTCCCGCCGCCAGACGCTGGACCCGCGCCCGACCGATCCGAACCGACTGATCCGGGGGATGGAAGATCTGATCCGCCGCACGACGGGACCGGCCATCCATCTGGAGGTGGTGGCCAGCGCCGGCCTCTGGCCCGTCATGATCGACGCGCACCAGCTGGAGAACGCGGTCCTGAACCTGTGCATCAATGCGCGCGACGCCATGCCCGAGGGCGGTCGGCTGACCATCGAGACGGCCAATCGCTGGATCGACGCGCGCATGGCCAAGGCCCAGGACCTGGAGCCGGGGCAGTATGTCTCCATCTGCGTCAGCGACACGGGCGGCGGCATGACGCCCGAGGTGGCGGCCCGCGCCTTCGAACCCTTCTTCACCACCAAGCCGCTGGGTCAGGGGACGGGGCTGGGCCTATCGATGATCTATGGCTTCGTGCGTCAGTCGGGCGGGCAGGTGCGGATCTATTCCGAGCCCGGCGACGGGGCGATGGTGTGCCTGTATCTGCCCCGCCATCTGGGCGCGGTGGAGACGGACGAGCCGGTCCTGGAGGTCGAGCAGCCGCCCCGCGCCCAGGCCGGCGAGACGGTCATGATCGTGGACGACGAGCCGACGGTGCGGATGCTGGTCGCCGAGATTCTGCACGACCTGGGCTATCACTGCATCGAGGCGTCGGACGGGGCGACGGGTTTGAAGCTGCTCCAGTCCGAGGCGCGGATCGACCTTTTGGTCACGGACGTCGGCTTGCCCGGCGGCATGAACGGCCGCCAGATGGCCGATGCGGCGCGGGCGGCGCGCCCCGATCTGAAGGTGCTGTTCATCACCGGCTACGCCGAGAACGCGGTGGTCGGCAACGGCCAGCTGGATCCCGGCATGCACGTCATGACCAAGCCCTTCGCCATGGAGGCCCTGGGCGGGCGCATCCGCGAACTGATCGAGAGCTGAACGGCCCCGAACGAAGAGGGGCTAGTCTTGCGATCCAATCCGCGCGTCCAGCCAGCGGCGGATGGCGGTGCGGGCGCCGCGCGCGGCCGGCCCCCCGAAATGCAGGAAGCCGTGCGGCGCCTCGGGCACGCGGATCAGGTCGGCGTCGGACGCCTGCCCCCAGCGGGTCGCCATCAGCAGGCTGTCCTCGAACAGGGGATCGTATTCGCCGGCCAGGAACAGGGCGGGCGGCAGGCCCGTCAGGTCCGCGTAGAGGGGGGAGACGTCGGGCGCGCGAAGGGCCGTCTCGTCCCGATCCGGCGCCAGGCGCGCCAGGTCGGCCCGCATGGTGGGACCGTTGAACAGCAGGGTCTCGGGCCCCGCCGCGCGCACCGACGGCGTCCCCGACAGGTCGAAGACCCCATAGGTGAAGACGCAGCCCCGAACCCGGTCGATCAGGCCCAGGTCGCGCAGGGCGACGGCGGTCAGGGCCGCCAGATGGCCGCCGGCGGATTCGCCCGCGATGAAGACCGGCGCCGCGCCCAGTCGATCCACATGGGTCAGGGTCCACAGGGCGCCGGCCAAGCAGTCGGCGATGGCGGCGTCGATATAGATTCCGCGCCGTTCGGACAGCAGGCGGTAGTCGACCGAGACGACGCAGAAGCCATGGTGCGCCAGATGGGCGTTCAGCCGGTCGTTCAGCCCCGCGCTGCCCAAAACCCAGCCGCCTCCGTGGATGTCCAACACGATCGCGCGCGGCGTCTCGGCCGGATGCAGGATGCGCAAGGGGACCGGGTGGTCGCCTTCGGTCTGGACGATCTCGACCGTCACGCCGCGCTTTTTCAGGCGGGGGACCGTGACCCGACCCGCCGCCGCGTCCAGCCAGACCGACAGTCGCTGGCCCGCCTCGACCCGCCACGGATCGGTGCGCAGGCGCGGCGCGCGAGCCAAGACGGCGTCGATGCGCCGCTGGGCCGCCAACTGGGCGGGCGGAAACTCGACGGTGTGGACACGCAGGGTCATGCCTGAGCAGTGGGTGAGCAGGCCAAGAGTTTCAAGAGCCGGCCGTGCTGCGCTAGGCTGGTCCCCATGAAAAAGCTGACCCCTTTTGGCGTGGTGCTGGTTTTCGGCCTGATCGGCCTGCTGACCGGAAAATTTGGCCTGTGGTTCCCGTTGGGCCTGGGCGCGGCGGTGATCGTCGCCGTGACTCAGACCTACGCCGCCAAGGGAAAGGCGAAGGATCACGCGAAGGGGCCGGACTGAGCCCCGTCGTCAGCCCGCCAGGGCCGCCTTCTTCTCTTCCAGTTCAAGCCACTCCATCTCGGCGGCGTCCAGGTCGGCGCGGGCCTTTTCGGCGGCCTTCATGGCGGCGTCGAAGGCTTTGGGGTCGCGGGCGTAGAGGGTGGGATCGGCCAGGCTCGCGTCGTGTCTGGCGATGGTCGCCGGAAGGGTGTCGATCAGGGTTTCGAGTTCCTTCAGCCGGTGGGCGTCCTTGAAGGTCAGCTTGCCGGCCTTCTTAACCGTGGCGGGCGCGGGGTTGGCGGCGGCGCGCTCGGCGGCGGCCTTGTCCTGAGGGCGGGGGTTGGCGCCGGGCTGGAGGAAGCCGGGGTTCTGGCGGATGAAGTCGGTCCAGCCGCCGGGGGTCTCGACGATGTCGCCGCGCCCGTTCAGGGCCAGGGTCGAGGTGGACAGGCGGTCGATGAAATCGCGGTCGTGCGACACCAGGATCAGGGTGCCGTCATAGCCCTCAAGCAACTCCTCCAGCTTGTCCAGCGTGTCCATGTCCAGGTCGTTGGTCGGTTCGTCCAGGATCAGCAGATTGGCGGGCTTGGCCAGGGCGCGGGCTAGCAGCAGGCGGTTGCGCTCGCCCCCCGACAGGGTCGAGATCGGCTGGCGCAACTGGGCCTCGGAGAAGAGGAAGTCCTTGGCGTAGGCGGCGACGTGTTTGGAGACGCCGCGCACGATGATGCTGTCGCCGCCGCCGGGCGTCAGGGCGTCCCACAGGGTCATGTCCGACTTCAGCCCCTCGCGCGACTGGTCCAGATAGACGGGTTCGAGGTTCGCGCCCATGCGGACGGTTCCCTCGTCCGGCGCCAGTTCGCCCAGCAGTGTCTTGACCAGGGTGGTCTTGCCCGCACCATTGGGTCCGACGATGCCCAGCCGGTCGCCGCGCATGATGCGGGTGGTGAGGTTCTTGAACAGGGTGCGGCCGTCGTAGCCCTTGGACACCCCCTTGATCTCGGCGACCAGCTTGCCCGAGGTGGCGCCGGAATCGACGCCGAGGGACAGTTCGCGCGGCACGTCCTTCATCTTTTCGGCGCGTTCGGCGCGCAGCGCCTGGAGCGAGCGGGCGCGGCCTTCGTTGCGGCTGCGGCGGGCGGTGATGGAGGAGTAGAAGGTGGCGGTCTCGCGCTCGATGGTCTTGGTCAGGCGACGCAGGGATTCGGCCTCTTCCTCCAGCACCTTGGTCGACCATTCGTCGAACTGGACGAAGCCCTTGTTCAGGGTGCGGACGCGGCGGCCCTCAAGCCAGTGGACGGTGTCGGTGACGCGGTTCAGGAAGGCGCGGTCGTGGCTGACGACCAGCAGGGCGAACCGGGCCGAGATCAGCTCGTTCTCCAGAAGCTCGATGGCCAGGATGTCGAGGTGGTTGGTCGGCTCGTCCAGCAGCAGCAGGTCGGGCTCTTCGGCGAAGGCCTTGGCCAGCGCCGCGCGGCGGATCTCGCCGCCCGACAGGCCCTTGGTGGACTTGGCGGGGTCGAGGCCGAAGGTGGTCAGCCAGGCCTCGGCGGTCCAGCTCTCGGCCTCGCCGGACGAGGCGTAGTCCAGCAAGGTTTCGCCGGTGATCAGCGGCTCCTGCGGCACATAGGCGAAACGGGTCGCGGACTGGACCGAACGGTCGCCGCTGTCCGGCTCGATCAGGCCCATGACCACCTTCATCAGGGTGGATTTGCCCGCGCCGTTGCGGCCCACCAGGGCGGCGCGGCTGCGCGGTTCGACTGCAAGATCGACGCCGTCGAACAGGGGGCGCTGGCCGTCCTGAAGGCGGACGTCCTTGAGCGCGACGAGAGGGGGTCTGGCTGCCATCGCGGCCATATAGAGGAGGGGCCGGCGATCCGCCATGACCTTGGACGAAACCGGCGATCTCGCCGGACCAAACGCCCTAAGATTGCGAGGTTGGCAACCTTAGGGGCGGCCCCGGCAGACTGCGACGAAGCCTCTCATCAGTAACTGAAAATTTCAGATGTTGGGCTTTGATGGAGCCATGTCACAGCCGCGTTCCCGTGTCCCAATGCGAGAGGCCCGCCAGACGCTGGACCTGGACAGCCCGTTCGACCGCCTGACCAATCTGGCCTGCAACATCTTCGGCATGCCGCATGCGATGGTGTCGCTGGTCGATGGGGAGCAGACGGTGTTCCATTCCCGCATCGGCCTGGGCTACGACGTCCTGCCGCGCGCGTCGACGATCAGCCACTATATGATCGCCCAGGGCCCCGACGCCGTGACGATCATCGAGGACGGGCGGACGGATCCGCGCACCAGGGACCATCCGATGGTCGTGGGGCCGCCCTATCTGCGCTTCTTCGCCGGGGTGACGATTGTGGACCGGTTCAACCGGGCGGTCGGGGCCATCGGGGTGATGGACAGCCGGCCGCGCAAGGCCCTGTCGCGGCGCGAGGTCGAGACGCTGCGCATGCTGGGGCAGATGGCGTCGGAGGTCTTCATCCAGGCGGATTCGGTCCGGCGTCAGGGCGAGCAGCTGGAGCTGCTGCGACTGACCGAGGAAATGGCGGGCGTCGGCCAGTGGTGGATCGATGTGAAGACGCGTCAGGTCGGTTGGAGCGACGAGATCTATCGCATCTTCGGCCTGGACCGGGCGACCTTCGACCCGACCGTGGACGACGCCGTGGCCCTGTACCTCGAAGAAGATCGGGGCGTGCTGGAGGCGGCGCTGGAGCGGTGTTTCGTCGAGGGCGTCGGCTACAAGCTGCGGTCCCGCGTCCACCGTGCGGATGGCGAAATCCGCATGGTGGAGGCGCAGGCCGACTGCGAGCGCGGGGCGGACGGGGAGGTGGCCTCGGTGTTCGGCGTCTTCCGCGACATCACCGACGAGGAAGGCTCCAAGCGGCAACTGGCCGATAGCGAGAGCCGGTATCGTCTGCTGGCCGACCGGTCCAGCGATCTGGTCCTGTGTCACCGGGTGGACGGGACCCTGACCTATGTGTCGCCGTCGATCGGCCGCTATGGGCTGGAGCGCGAGGCGGTGGTGGGGCGGTCGCTGCTGGAGTTCGTGCATCCCGACGACCGGCCGATGCTGATGGACCATCTGGTGGCCTATCTGACATCGGGCGCGCAGGGCGACATGCCGCCGGTGCGGTTCCGCGCCCTGGGGCCAGGCGGCCTGATGCGGTGGTTCGAGAGCCGGGTGGCCAGCATCCGCGACGCCAAGGGGCGGGTCGTCGAGTTCCAGAACCAGTGCCGCGACGTGACCGAGACCAAGGGGCTGGAAGACGCCCTGACGCAGGCGCGGGATCGCGCCGAGGCCGGATCACGCGCCAAGTCGGAGTTCCTGGCCAATATGAGCCACGAGCTGCGCACGCCCCTGACCAGCGTGATCGGCTTCGCCGGCCTGTTGAACGACAGCGCCGAGCTGAGCGCCAGGGACCGCGATCGCGTCCGCAAGATCGCGGCGGCGAGCGAGAGCCTGCTGGCGGTCATCAACGACATCCTGGACTATTCCAAGCTGGAAGCGGGGGCGGTGCGGCTGGACCCCGTGCCGTTCCGGCCGCGCGACCTGGCCGAGACCACGGCGGGGATCGTGGAAGGCCAGTGCGAGGCCAAGGGGCTGCGTCTGAAGGTCGAGGTCGATCCGACCGTGCCCGAGGCCTTGAACGGCGACGCGGGGCGGTTGCGCCAGGTGACGCTGAACTTCCTGTCCAATGCGGTGAAGTTCACGGCCGAGGGGGAGGTGGCGCTGCTGATGAGCGTGGCGGACGGTCGGCTGAGGATCGCGGTGCGCGACAGCGGCATCGGCCTGACGCCCGAGGTGGCCAAGACCCTGTTCGACCGGTTCATGCAGGCCGACGCCTCGACCACGCGCCAGTACGGCGGGACCGGCCTGGGCCTGGCGATCAGCCGGCGGCTGGCCGAGGTGATGGGCGGGGCGGTCGGGGTGGACAGCACGCCGGGCCAGGGCTCGGTCTTCTGGATCGAGGTTCCGCTGGAGGTCGCCGATCCGGCGGCCGTGGACGCCCAGGCGCCCGAGGCGGCGCAGGGTCCGACCGGCGCCCTGCGGGTGCTGATGGCCGACGACGTGGCGGCCAATCGCGAACTGATGGCCGCGATCATGGAAAGCCTGGGAGTCAGCCTGGAGACGGCGACGGACGGGGCCGAGGCGGTCGCAGCCGCGCAGACCGGCGCCTACGACCTGATCCTGATGGACGTGCACATGCCCAACATGGACGGGCTGGAGGCGTCGCGACGTATCCGCGCGCTGGAGGGGCCGGTCGGGCGCACGCCGATCATCGCCCTGACGGCCAATGTCCAGCCCGATCAGATCGAGGCTTGCAGCGCGGCGGGGATGGACGCCCACGTCGGCAAGCCGATCCGGCCGACCGAGCTGCTGACGGCCATGAATGCGGTCATGACCGCCCGAGCCGTTGAGACGGACGCCGCCGCGGCGTAAGGACCGCGCATGAGCGCAGTCGCACCCTATTGGGAAACCAAGACCCTGGCCGAGATGTCGTCCGCCGAGTGGGAGGCGCTGTGCGACGGGTGCGGCCTGTGCTGCCTGGTGCGGTTCGAGGATGAGGACACGGGCGAGGTCATCCCGACGCGGGTGCATTGCAAGCTGTTCGATCCCCAGGCCTGCGCCTGTTCCGATTACGCCAACCGCAAGAAGCAGGTGCCGGACTGCATCAAGCTGACGCCCAACAACATCGAGGCGCTGGCGTGGATGCCCAGGTCCTGCGCCTATCGCCGGCTGCAGGAGGGGCGGCCGCTGGCGAAATGGCATCCTCTGATCTCGGGCAGCCGCGAGACGGTGCATACGGCGGGGGTGTCGGTGCGGGGCCAGACCATCTCGGAATTGGCTCTGGCCGAGCCCGAGGACGCGCTGGACTTCGAGGCGCCGGAATGGGCGCTGGAACGCGGCTGAGACGTTTTCGGGCGCCAGGTCGCGACGGCCTGGGCGCACAATGACGCTGGCCTGATCCGTCTTAAAACAAGACCTTAGGTTTTTCTCGCGGGCCTTTGCACGCCTGAGGACGCTGGTCCGCTAGGGTTTGGGCATGGCGGGAAAAGACGAGACGGCGGGCGGCGCGGCGGATTGGCTGGGGCCGCTGTTCGAGCGACTGAAGGCGGCGGTGGAACGGGCCGCCGACGCCGTCTGCACCGACGAGAAATTGGACCCGGACGGGGCGGAGAAGCTGGCGCGGCGCGTCGGCGTGATCGCCCGCGCGGCCAGGCTGGTGGAGGCCGTCCGTCCCCGCCTCGAGGCCGAAGACAGCGAAGAGGACGAAATGGGTGGACGATCCTACGATCCCGAGGAAACCGAGCGCGTCCGCGCCCGACTGGAAGTCAACTGCGAACGGATGGACGCCCTTCTGGAGATCAAGCGATCCGAAGCAGCTGAACGACAGAGACTTGCGACGGCTGGACCGGGCGACGCGCCTGCATCTGCATCAGCTGAATCCTCAGGGTGACGACTGGCGGACCTGGCTGCTGCTGGGCGGGCGCGGGGCGGGAAAGACCTTCGCCGGATCGGTGTGGATCGACGCGATCGCCCGTGATGCGCCGGGCAGTCTGTTCGCCCTGGTGGGGCCGGCCCTTCACGACGTGCGCGAGGTGATGGTGGAGGGAGCGTCGGGGATCAAGGCCCTGGCCGAACCGGGCGACCGGCCGCGCTGGGAGGCGGGGCGCAGGCGGCTGCTGTGGCGAAACGGTTCGGCGGCCTACGCCTTTTCGGCCGAGGATCCCGACAGTCTGAGAGGGCCGCAGTTCCACCATGCCTGGGCCGACGAATTCTGCGCCTGGCGCAAACCCGAGGCGGTGCTGGCGAACCTGAGGTTCGGGCTGCGGCTGGGGGGCGATCCCAAGCTGGCGGTGACGACCACGCCCCGGCCGATCCCGGCGCTGCGGCGGCTGATGGCCGAGGCAGGGACGGTGACGGACCGGGCCGGGACGGCGGAGAACGCCAGGAACCTGGCGCCCGGCTTTCTGGCGCATCTGAAGGCCGTTTATGGCGGGACGCGGCTGGAGGCGCAGGAGCTGGACGGCGTGGTGGTGGAGGGCGAGGGCGCCCTGTTCCGCGCCGCCGAGCTGAAACGGGCGCGCGGCGCGCGGCCGCCGGACCTGGAGCGGGTGGTGGTGGCGGTCGATCCGCCGGCCAGCGCTCACGGCGACGCCTGCGGCATCGTGGCGGCGGGGCGAAAGGACGGGCGGGCCTTCATCCTGGACGACCGGACGGCGCGCGGCCTGTCGCCCAAGGGATGGGCCGAGGCGGCGGTCCGGGCGGCCGAGGATCATGGCGCCCAGGAGGTGGTGGCCGAGGTCAATCAGGGCGGAGAGATGGTGCGGACCATCCTGGCCCAGGCCGGGTGTCGGGCGCCGGTGACGATGGTTCACGCCGCCCGGTCCAAGGCCGCGCGGGCCGAGCCGGTGGCCCTGCTGTACGAACAGGGGCGGGTGATCCATTGCGGCGACTTTCCCGCCCTTGAGGAGGAGATGCTGGCCCTGGGCGGGGAGGGCGGACCCAGCCCCGACCGGGCCGACGCCCTGGTCTGGGCGGTGACGCGGCTGCTGCTTCGGCCTGGAGGCCAGGGGCCGAGCGTGAGACGGCTCTAGCGGCCGCAATCGAGGTGGAGAAGACGATGGTTTCGATCCGATGGCCGTTCGGCCAGGCGGGGCGCGGGCGCGCGCCCGAGGCGAAGGAGAGCCGGGCGGGCGGTGTGATCGCCCTGTCGGGCGTCGGGCGGCCGCGCTGGACGCCTAACGACTACGCCAGCCTGGCGCGCGAGGGGTATCAGAAGAATGCGGTGGCCTATCGCTGCATCCGCATGATCGCGGAGGCGGCGGCGTCTGCGCCGTTCGCGGTGTTCGTGGACGGCGCGCGGGACGACAGTCATCCGCTGGCGAAACTGATCCGCAGGCCCAACCCGGAACAGTCGGGGGCTGAGCTGATGGAGGCGGTCTATGGTGCGCTTCAAGTGTCGGGCAACGCCTATGTCGAGGCCACCGGCGATGCGGACGGGGACGGGGCGCCGGACGAGCTGTGGGCGCTGCGATCCGACCGGGTGAAGGTGGTTCCGGGCCGGTCAGGATGGCCCGAGGCGTGGGATTATTCCGTGGACGGACGGTCGGTTCGGATCGGGCGGGCGGCGGACGGCTGGGCGCCGGTGATGCACCTGAAACTGTGGCACCCGCTGGACGACTGGTACGGGCTGTCGCCGCTGGAGGCGGCGGCGCAGGGGGTGGACGCGCACAATGCGGCGGGCGCCTGGAACAAGGCCCTGCTGGACAATGCGGCGCGGCCGTCGGGGGCGCTGGTTTACGGGGCGAGGAACGGCGAACGGCTGACCGACGGGCAGTTCGAGGCGCTGAAGGATCAGTTGTCGAACGTCTATGCGGGGGCGACGAACGCGGGGCGGCCGATCCTGCTGGAAGGCGGGATGGACTGGAAGCCGCTGAGCCTGACGCCGGCCGAGATGGATTTCACCGCGGGCAAACATGCGGCGGCGCGCGAGATCGCCCTGGCCTTCGGGATTCCGCCGCAGTTGCTGGGGATACCGGGCGACGCGACCTACGCCAACTATCGCGAGGCCAATGCGGCCTTCTGGCGCCAGACGGTGATCCCGCTGGTCAGGAAGGCGGCGGGGGCGATGACCGGCTGGCTGGGCGAACGGTTCGCCGACTGCGAGATCAGGGCCGATCTGGACGCGGTTTCGGCGTTGCAGCCCGAGCGCGACGCTCTGTGGGCGCGGCTGCAAGCGGCCAGTTTTCTGACCGAGGACGAGCGGCGTCGGATGGCGGGGCTGGGCCAATGAGCGAGGAGACGCAGATCCGGCGCGTGCCGACCGCCCTGCTGATCGCCGTGGCGGTGCAGACGCTGGGCGGGCTGATCTGGGCCGGCGGGGCGGCGGCGCGGATCACGACGCTGGAGCAGCGCGTGGGCGAGCAGCGGCTGGTCGCCGAACGTCTGGCGCGGCTGGAGGCCCAGGGCGAGGCGACGCGGGCGGCCGTGGACCGGATCGAACGGCGGCTGGAGGGGAAATGAGGGACGAACGCAATCTTCTCCCTCCCCGCTGCGGGGAGGGTGGTCGCGAAGCGACCGGGTGGGGGCGGCCCAAGAAGGCCGCTCGATTGGAAACAAAACAGGTCGGTAGGATTTTTCCCGGCCGACCCCACCCGGTCTCGCCTGACGGCTCGACCACCCTCCCCCGCGGGGGGAGGGAGAGTTCCGGTGCGCTCCAAATCGAAGGCTACGCCTCCCTGTGGGGCGTGGCGGACCTGAACGGGGACGTGGTGCAGGCGGGGGCCTTCGCCGACAGTCTGGCGCGGACGGGGGCCGCAGGGGTGCGGATGCTGAACCAGCACGACGCCCATGCGCCGGTCGGTGTGTGGGAGCAGATCGTCGAGGACGAGCGCGGCCTGTTCGTCCGTGGACGGATCGAGGACTGGTCGCCCCAGGCCCGTTTCGCCGCCGCCCTGAGCCGGGCAGGGGCGCTGGACGGCCTGTCCATCGGCTATCGCGCCGCCAGGGCCCGGCGCGAGGGGCGGCTGAGGGTGCTGAGCGCGGTGGATTTGTGGGAGGTGTCTCTGGTCGTTTTCCCGGCTCTGGTCGGGGCGCGGTTCTGTTTAACCTGACTTTAGCCGCCGTATTCTCCCAAGCGAATCCAGCACTCGGGGCCGCCGAAGCGGGGCACCAACATATTTGTCGGTCGAGACCTTGCCGTTCGCGTCTTGTACCTCGATGACCACAGAATGGTCTGGCCAGCAACCGGAATATCGGGCCTTTACCCTGTGAAAGTCGGACAACGACACGCCCTGCTTCTCGCAGAAGGCGGGAAGGGCGTCTGAGTATAGCGCGATGGCCTTCGCTAGCGATCTGGACGGCTTACCGCCCTGGGTCGCGCCTGTAAGGAAATCGACCTCGATGAAGCCTTCTTGGGTTCGAGAGGCTTCCCCAAAGATGTCCATTTCGTAGACGCCAATCATTAAGCCGATCCCGCTAGCCAGGGAGTCAGCTATGTTGTGGGCGACGGCGGTCAGCACCTTGTGTTTCACGCCGCGAAGGTAGCGCAAAACTGTTCCGCCGTCCTCTCTCCCGCATGAGAGCCGAGAACGCTGGTAACGTTTCCTATGCTGCCGGGCGGGCGGTTCGGGGTTGCGAGCCCGTGACGGCGTTCGACTCGTTGCGAATCTTAGTCCAGGCGCCGAGCCTGTTCGGCTCGGATCGCGTGACGCTTCTTCAGGAAGAGTTTCGAGAGTCGCGGCGACAGGGGTGTGGCTAACCGGGTCGCTACGCGCGCTGCTTCCTTTTCCAGCTCAGCGTGCGACAAGCCGGAGAGGTTTCCTTCGGAAGGCACTCCGCTGCGATTTCGGGTCGAACGGGTCATCTCGCCACTGTGCACGGCTGAGCTCCGTTTTCCATCCTTGGTCGCCCTGGGCCAAGCCGCTGTCTGCGCCGTGGGGCGCAAACAGGGGTGGCGGTTTGGATACTGTCCAGCGCGCGGTTCAGCGTGACTTGAGGGCCTGGAAGACGCCTTGGCGATCCAGCTGGTCCGCGAGGGCGGCCATCTGAACGCGGCCCTTCTTGCCGTGGATGGAGCGCAGCATCCAGCCCGCCGCGATCAGGGCGAAGACCCAGCTGAAGCGGAAGACGGCGACGGCGAAGAGGACCGCCACGGCCGCCAGGACATAGGCGCCCAGATAGACCAGGAACAGGCGACCCGCGCGCGAGGCGGTCGGGTCGGACAAAGCGGACGCGATCTCGGCGCCCGAAGGCGTCGGCCGGGCGGCGACGGGGGGCGGCGTTTCGGCCGGTTTTGGGGCGGGTTTGGAAACCGACTTCGGCGCCGCCGGCGGGGCGGGGGTCGCGGGAACGGCGGCGCGTGGCCGGGGCGAGGCGGGCTCCGGCGCGGGACGTGCAGGGCGATAGAGGATGGAGCGGCCGGTGTCGTCGACGATGAAGACTTCGTCGAAGGCGGTGTCGGCGAAGTCGATGGCGCGGGTGTCCTGGCCATAGCTCCAGCCGTGCAGGGCGATCAGACGACCCTGGCGCAGCTCGACCTGGAAGCCGATCGGCTGGGCCAGGCCTCCGACCATGGCGTGGACCGTGCCGAACAGGCCGGTGGCGTCGGGATTGGCGGCCGGCCGGTTCGCATCGACGACCATCTGCGAATAGAGGCCGGCGCCGGTGTTGCGGCGCAGGCCCGGAGAACTGGCGGCGACCTGGGCGGCCAGATCGGGCACGCGGTCGCCCATCTGCCAGACCAAGGCGTCCATGACGGCGCTTTCGAGGGGCGTCAGGTGGGACATCAGGCGGCCCTCATAGGGCAGGGAAGGGGCGACGACCGGAAGCTTTCGCCTCGGCGACGTAGTGATCGTTCATCCGGCGCAGTTTTGCTCGGAAAAATAACAAAAAAGCTAGTAAAAACAGGATCGTGAAGACTGGCCAATACGGGATGGTCGGTATACCCAAATGGCGGCTCAGGAAGCCTAGCGGGTCGCGCAAGCCCGCCACTGCACAGAACATGATCCATACGGAAATGGAGACCCCGTCGATGACGTTGTCGGTCCTTTTGGAAGGTGGTGCTCCCCATCGCGCGACGACCGCCTGCATAGTGCGAGGCACGGTTTCGATGGGAGGTTGTTTGGCGATCAACAGGAATTCGCCAAACGGAACTGGGTCGAGTTCGTGCGATGTCTGAAGACGCTGTAGCGGCGACAGGCGACGCGCAAGAGCGCGCCGTTTGCGACGTGCGACGAAGGCGAGGCCATATTGAAGGCCCAAGGCGCCGAACATGGCCAGCACAGGCAGTGCGTAGACGATTTCGGGAACCGACCCTTCATAGTGGTTCATGATGGCGACGGCCGTCAGCGGTACGAACGGCGCCCATATCCAAACGAGCTTGAGCAGCCAGGAGCGCTGCAGGCCGTCCATGAATTTCGAGGTCGTGTCGGTCACGCCTCGACCCTAACCGCAACACGCGGTTCTTCAACCGGAGAGATCATGAAAGAGACCAAACAGGCCTCGGGGCAGTCCGAGGCGGGCGCCGTCGTGCGCGAGATGATGGCGGCGTTCGAGGCGTTCAAGGGGGCGAACGACGCCCGGATGAGCGAGATCGAGAAGAAGGCGGCGGCCGACGTGCTGCTGGAGGAGAAGGTGGCGCGCATCGACCAGGCGGTCGCGGCGGCCCAGGCGCGACTGGATCGGGTGATGAGCCAGACGCGGCGTCCGGCCCTGGGCGGCGAACCGGCCGAACCCGTGTCGGCGCCCGAGGCCAAGGCGGCCTGGGACGGCTATCTGAAGACGGGCCAGTCCCAAGGTCTGGAGACCAAGGCGGGTCTGTCCAGCGGCGCGACCTCGGGCGGCTATGTCGTGCCCTATGAGACCGAGCGGGCCATTGAGCGGCGGCTGATGACGGTGTCGCCGATGCGCGAGATCGCCACGGTGCGGACGGTGGCGGCGGGGGTGTTCAGAAAGCCCGTCTCCACCGCCGGGGTGACGGCCGGTTGGGTGACGGAGACCGCCGCGCGCCCCGAGACGGATCCGGCGACCCTGGCCCTGCTGGAGTTTCCGTCGGCCGACCTCTACGCCAGTCCGGCGGCGACACAGGCCCTGTTGGACGACGCCATGATCGACCTGGACGAATGGCTGGCGGCCGAGGTGGAGGACGCCTTCGCTGCGCAGGAGACCCAGGCCTTCGTCAACGGCGACGGGACGAACAAGCCGCGCGGCTTCCTGACCTATCCGACGGTGGCGGATGCCAGCCAGGCCTGGGGTCAGATCGGTTCTGTCGCCTCGGGCGCGGCGGGCGGTTTTGCGGCCGCCAATCCGACCGACAAGCTGATCGACCTGGTCTATGCGCCCAAGGCCCAGTACCGGCCGAACGGGCGGTTCGTGATGAACCGGCGCACGGTCTCGGCGGTGCGCAAGTTCAAGGACGCGGACGGCAACTATATCTGGCAGCCGCCGGCGCGGCTGGGTGAAACGGCCAGCCTGCTGGGCTATCCGGTCACGGAGATCGAGACGATGCCGGACGTCGCCGCCAACAGCCTGTCCATCGCGTTCGGGGATTTCCAGCGCGGCTATCTGATCGTGGACCGGGCCGGCGTGCGGGTGCTGCGCGATCCGTTCACGGCCAAGCCCTATGTGCTGTTCTACACCACCAAACGGGTCGGCGGCGGGGTGCAGAACTTCGACGCGATCAAGGTGATGAAGTTCGCGGCGAGCTGATCGCGAGGCGCGTTTCTCCCTCTCCCTGCCGGGGGAGGGAGCTTTCTGAATCTGACAACGGAGACGGCCATGGCGCAACCGGTGACGGTGGCTGAGGCGAAGCTGTTCCTGCGCGTGGGGCACGCGGACGAGGACGGGCTGATCGGGATGCTGCTGGAGGCGGCGCAGACCCGAGTGGAGGCGGATGTGGGTCTGAGCCTGACGTCGAGCGCGCCGGCGCCGCTGAGGCTGGCGATCCTGATGTTGACGCTGGCGGCCTATGAGCGCGGCGAGGCGGCGATGGCGACGACGTCGGTCGAGGCCTGGATCGCCCCCTATCGGGTGGCGCGGCTGTGAGCGGGGCGATGCGGATGCTGGCGGGCCTGTACCGGGCGGTCGAGAGCCAGACCCCCTATGGCGGGCGCAGCGTGACGTTCGAGGCGATGGGATCGGCCTGGCTGGCGTGCGGGGCGCGCAGGCGGTCCGAGCGGGGCGAGGGCGACGAACGCCATGCGGTGGAGACGATGAGCGCCGAGACGCGGGACGACCCGCGCCTGGAGACGGGACGGGTGCTGCGCTTCGGCGGGGCGGACTGGGGGATCGTGACCGTCCGGCCGCTGAGACCCGGCCGCGTCGGGCTGGAGCTGGAGCGCAGGCGATGAGGGATCACGAGAGCGCGCTGCAGAAGGCGATGCTGGCGCGGCTGAAGGCCGATCCGGCGCTGGACGCCCTGTTGGCCGGGCGGGTGTTCGACCAGGCGCCCGAGGGAGCCGAGACGCCCAATCTGGTTATCGGCCGGTGCGAGAGCCGGCCGGTGGCGGCCGCGGACTGCGGCGTGGAGCAGCGGCTGACGCTGACGGTCGTGTCGCGCTTTGCGGGGATGGAAGAGGCCAAGGCCGTGGCCGCCGCCGTGCGCGCCTGTCTGGAGGCGGCGGCGCTGGAGGCCGACGGCGTGCGGACAGCGACCTTGAGGACCGTCTTCAGCGACGTGTTCCGGGCAGGCGACGGGCGGCGAACCTATGCGGTCGTGCGGCTGAGGGCCGTGACCGAGGAAACGGGAGAGGACGAATGACCGCACAGGCGGGCAAGGACATATTGCTGAAGATCGAGGGCGCCCCAGTGGCGTCTCCGGGCGTATTCACCACGGTGGCGGGGCTGAGGGCGCGGACGATTTCGCTGAACGCCAAGACGGTGGAAGCGACGGACGGCGACAGCGCCGGGCGGTGGCGCGAGCTGCTGGCCGGGGCGGGGGTGAAGTCGGCGGCGGTGTCGGGGCAGGGGATCTTTCGCGACGCGGCGTCGGACGCCCTGGTGCGCGAGGCCTTCTTCGACCAGGCGGCCAAACGCTGGCGGCTGATCGTGCCGGACTTCGGCGTGCTGGAGGGGCCGTTCCTGGTCGCGGCGCTGGAATACGCCGGCACGCACGAGGGCGAGGCGACCTTCGCCCTGAGCCTGGCCAGCGCCGGGGCGATCGGGTTCAGCGCGACATGATCGGCGCCAATGGCGCGCGGGGCGAGGCCGTCGTGACCCTGGACGGGGCGCCGCGTCGGCTGTGCCTGACGTTGGGGGCGCTGGCGGAGATCGAGACGGGGCTGGGGGTCGAAGGACTGGCGGCGGTCGCGGAGCGGATGAAGGCCCTGTCGGCGCGCGACCTGATGGTGGTTCTGGCGGCCCTGCTGCGCGGCGGCGGGGAGAATGCGCCGGACGTTGCGGCGGTCGATCCGCGCGAGGCGGCCGGGGCCGTGGCGCGGGCCTTTGCAGCGGTCGCCGCATGACGCCCTGGGGCGAGATGCTGCGGACGGCGGCGCTGCTGGGCGTGGCGCCCGAGGCGTTCTGGCGGCTGTCTCTGAAGGAATGGCGGAGCCTGACCCAGGCGCCGGGGGCGGCGACGCCGATGGGGCGTGGAACGCTGGCGCGACTGATGGAGGAATGGCCCGATGGCGGGTGAGGACGAACGGCTGGACGCCGTGCCGATCAAGGCGGCCGAGGCGGCGGCCGCGCTGGAGTCGTTGAAGGCGCCGGCACAGGAGGCTGCGACCGCCATCGAGGACGCCTTCGGGCGGGCGGGCGACAGCCTGACCCGGTCCCTGGCGCGGGCGGCGGCGGACGGAGAGGTGACGCTGGCCGAACTGGCGCGGGCGGTGCTGAACGCGGTCAATTCCGCGGCGGGATCGAACGGGGGCCTGAGCGGCGCGATCCAGGCGGTCCTGTCCAGTTTCGGCGGGGCGCGGGCGGACGGCGGGCCGGTGCTGGGCGGCGGCGCCTATCTGGTCGGAGAGCGTGGGCCGGAGGTGTTCCGACCGACGACGGGGGGCGAGATCGGCCCGGCGGCGGGCGGCGCGGTGACGGTCAATGTGACGGTGGACGGCGGCGCGCAGGGCCTTCTGCGGTCCGAGGCGCAGATCGCCCAGATGCTGGCCCGCGCGGTCAGCCTGGGGGCGCGGCGGATGTAGAAACGCCGCCCCGTCGAGGACGGAGCGGCGCGAAGACGTTCAGGCGAGGGAGCCCTATTCGCCCTTGGGGTTGGGGCCGAAGCGGTTTTCGCCCTTCTGGCTGTCGACCAGGCCGATCCACAGCAGGAAGACGAAGCCCGTCAGCAAGGCCAGGCCGAACAGGCCCATGGCCGGACCCATCAGGGCCAGGGCGGCGGCGGGGTTGCCCTCGTAATAGTCTTCCGAGAAGCCGTTGGCGGCCATGCCGCCGAACATCATCACGACGCCGATGATGCTGAGCGCGATGGAAGCGACGTAGGGCGCCACGACGTACCAGCCGGTCTTGCCCATGTCGTGCAGGCGCTTCACCGAGATGGCGACGTGGCCCCAGATGGAGGCCAGCCAGACGATCAGGCCGATCAGCGGAATCCAGCCCAGCACCACATTGGCGCCGAACAGGATCAGAAAGCCGATCCAGAAATGCGAGCGGCGCAGGCGACCCTCGAACGACAGGAGCGCGGTCTTGAAATCGAAGCCCGAGCCGGGGGCGGCGGTCGCCGTGGCGAAGCCCGCGACGCCGGTGGGCGTCGGGCCGCCGGCCAGGATCAGGATCTGCGTCGCGACCGAGCCTTCGGGCACGAAGTCGACGCGGACGCCGGCGGCGGGCACGGCCGGAGATTGCAGCGCGGCCGAGGTGAAGTCGTAGCGCGCGCCGTCGTCGCCGCTGATCAGACCGGTTCCGGTCGTGCTGTCGTAGCTGAGGATTTCGCCGCGCAAACGTGTCGCTCCCATGCGTGTCCGGCCCAGGCGGCCGAAGCGTCAGCATGGACGAGCGGCGGTCCGTGAACAAGTGAAAGGGAGGAAAGATCGGCATGGCCTTTCATGAGGTGCGGCTGCCGGCGCGGCTGGCGTTCGGATCGACCGGCGGGATCGAGCGCCGGACGGAGATCACGATGCTGGCCTCGGGGTTCGAGCGACGGGCTACGCCCTGGGCCATGGGGCGCAGGCGCTATCTGATCGGGGCGAACCTGAGGTCGCTGGACGACATGGCCGAGCTGACCGCCTTCTTCGAGGCGCGGCGCGGGCGGCTGTACGGGTTCCGGTTCAAGGATTTCGCGGACTTCAAGTCCTGCGCGCCCACGGGGACGGTCGCGGCGACGGACCAGGCGTTGGGCGTCGGCGACGGGGTTCGGACGGTGTTCGCCCTGATCAAACGCTATGGCGACGTGGAGCGGCCGATCATGAAGCCTGTGGCCGGGACGGTGCGGGCGGCGCTGGACGGGGTTGAGACGACGGCCTTCGCGGTCGAGGCGACGACGGGGGCGGTGACGTTCGCCGTCCCGCCGGGCGCGGGCGTGGCAGTCAGCGCGGGCTTCGTCTTCGACACCCCGGTGCGGTTCGACGCGGACCGGATCGAGACGACGCTGGAAAGCTTCGACGCCGGGCGGATGGCGGCGGTCCCGCTGATCGAGGTGCGGGTCTGAACCATGAGGGACATTCCGGACGAAATGGCCGCCCGCATCGAGAGCGGGGCGGCGAGGCTGTGTCATGTCTGGCGGCTGGAACGGGCGGACAGGACGGCGCTGGGCTTCACCGACCATGACCGCGATCTGACGCTGGACGGTCTGGTCTGCCGGGCGGCCAGCGGCTGGACGGCGGGGGCGGTCGAGAGCGCGGTCGGGCTGACGGCCGGGGCGGCGTCGGCGGCCGGGGCGCTGGACGACGACGCGATCACCGAGGCCGATGTGGCGGCGGGCCTTTACGACGGGGCGACGGTCGAGCTGTGGCGGGCGGACTGGGCCGAGCCGACGACGAGGGTGCGGCTGTGGCGGGCGACTTTGACGCGCATCCGGCACGCGGCCGGGGCCTTCGTCGCCGAACTGGAAGGGCCGCTGGCGAAGCTGGAACCGGTGGTCGGGCGGACCTATGGCCGGATGTGCGACGCGCGTCTGGGCGATGCGCGCTGCGGCGTGGCCGCACCGGCTGGCCGGACCTGCGACAAGCGCTGGGAGACCTGCGTCGGGACGTTCGGCAACGGGGCGAACTTTCGCGGCTTTCCCGACGTGCCGGGCGACGATTTCCTGACGGCGTGGCCGGCGGGAAGCGTGCGGAACGACGGCGGGAGCCGGCGGTGAGGGAGGTCGCGATTTCTCCCTCCCCGGAACGGGGAGGGTCGTCGCGTAGCGACGGGGTGGGGACGGCCGCACGATCGGACACGAAATGTCGGGTCGTCCCCACCCGGTCTCGCCTGCGGCTCGACCACCCTCCCCCGCGGGGGGAGGGAGAGGTCGGTGCGCGCGTCGTCGCATCGACCAGAGCCTGGCTGGGCACGCCCTATCGGCATCAGGCCAGCGTGAAGGGGGCGGGGGCGGACTGTCTGGGGCTGGTGCGCGCGGGGTGTGGCGCGAGGTGGTGGGCGAGGAGCCGGAGATCCTGCCGCCCTATTCGGCGGACTGGGCAGAGGTCGGCGGGCGCGAGACCCTGCTGGAGGCTGCGGGGCGGTGGTTGCGGCCGGTTCCCCTGGCGCGGATGCAGGCGGGGACGTGCTGCTGTTTCGGATGTCGCCCGAGGCGGCGGTGAAGCATTGCGCCATCCTGAGCGATGTCGGCGGGCCGGAGCCCCGGGTGATCCACGCCTATTGGGGACGGGCGGTGGTCGAGAGCTGGATGGGCGCGTGGTGGCGAAGGCGGCTGGTCGCGGCTTTTCGGTTTCCCCAGGAGAGATAGATGGCGCAAGTTATTCTGAGCGCGGTCGGACAGCAGGTCGGCGGCGGGGTGGGGCGTGTGATCGGCGCGACCATCGGGCGGACGATCGACGATCGCGCCATCGCCGGTCTGGGACCGGCGCGGCAGATCGGGCCGCGCCTGGAGACGCTGAAGGTGCAGGGCACGGCAGAGGGCGCGCCGATGGCCTGCCTGTTCGGCCGGGCGCGCGTGACGGGGCAGGTGATCTGGGCGGCGCGGTTTCTGGAGGCCAAGAACAAGGGACGGGCTTAAGCAAGGGCGGGCCGAAGACGGTGGACTATGTCTATTCGCGTTTCGCCGTGGCCCTGTGCGAAGGGGAGATCGACGGGATCGGCCGGGTCTGGGCCGACGGACGGGCGATGGACCTGACGGGCGTGGTCATGCGGGTGCATCGCGGAGGCGAGGACCAGACGCCGGACCCCCTGATCGAAGTGGTCGAAGGGGCCGCGCTACTATCGGGGCACAGCCTATGTGGTGTTCGAGGATCTGCCGCTGGGACCGTTCGGCGACCGGGTTCCGCAGCTGAGCTTCGAGGTGGTGTTCCGGCGCCCGCGCGGGGCGAAGCCGCGTCTGGAGGACCGGCTGGAGGGGTGTGCCTGATCCCCGGCGCCGGGGAGTTCGCCTTGGCGACCCAGGCTGTGGTGCGCCGCGAGGGGCTGACGCGGACGACGGTCGAGAACGTGCACAACGGCGAGGGGCGGCCGGACCTGTTGGTCTCTCTGGACCAGTTGCAGGCGCAGTCGCCCAATCTGAAGCGCGTCAGCCTGGTGGTCGGCTGGTTCGGCGACGATCTGAGGGCTGGACATTGTCGGGTGCGACCGGGGGTGGAGCGGGCCGACAAGCCGACCGAACCGATGACTGGTCCGTGGCGGGCGTGGCGCGGCGCGACGCCTATGAGGTCAGCCGGGTGGACGGGGCGCGTAGGCCTATGGCGGAACGCCGTCGGACGAGAGCGTGCGCCAGGCCATCCGTGAACTGAAGGCGCGGGGGCTGGAGGTGACGCTGTATCCTTTCGTCTTCATGGACTGCCCCGGCTATCCCTGGCGGGGACGTGTGGCTGGCGTGGACGGGGCCGGGGCGACGGCGGAGATGGCGGCCGTGTTCGGGGGCGACCGATTGGGGCCTGCGTCGGATGGCGCTGCACTACGCCCGGATCGCGGCCGAGGAGGGGGCGGACGGCCTGTTGATCGGATCGGAGATGCGGGGCCTGACCTGGACGCGCGATGCGGCGGGCGGCTTTCCGGCGGTCGATCAGTTCCGAACGCTGGCGGCGGAATGCCGGGCGGTGGTCGGGCCGGGTGTCGCGCTGTCCTACGCCGCCGACTGGAGCGAATATTTCGGGCGGCAGGCAGAGGGGGAGGTGCTGTTCCACCTGGACCCGCTGTGGGCCGATCCGAACATCGATCATGTGTCTATCGACTGGTATCCGCCGCTGACCGACTGGCGCGAAGGCGAGGGCGGCGTGGACGCCGCCCGGTTCGCGGGGGCGGCCGACCCGGCCTATCTGGCGGCGGGGGTGGCGGGCGGCGAGGGGTTCGACTGGTATTATGCGAGCGAGGCCGACCGGGCGGCCCAAGTGCGGACGCCCATCGCCGACGGGGCGCACGGCGAGGACTGGCTGTTCCGACCCAAGGATCTGAAGGGCTGGTGGTCCAACCTGCATCATGACCGGCCGGGCGGGGTGCGGTCGCCGACGCCGACGGCCTGGGTTCCGGGGATGAAGCCCGTGCGGTTGGCGGAGTTCGGCTGTGCGGCGGTGGACCGGGGCGGCAATGCGCCGAACCTGTTTCAGGACCCCAAGAGCGGCGAGAGCGCCCTGCCGCCCTGTTCGACCGGGGCGCGCGACGATGCGATGCAAAGGGCGGCGCTGGAGGCGGTGCTGGGGCATTTCGCGGAGCCTGAGAACAATCCGGTCTCGAGCGTCTATGGCGGGCCGATGCTGGCGGGGGCGGACGCCTGGTGCTGGGACGCGCGGCCGTTTCCGGCCTTTCCCGCGCGGGGGGAGGTCTGGGCCGATGCGGGGGCGTGGCGGGCCGGACACTGGCTGAACGGGCGGCTGGCCGGCGACGGCGCCGATCTGATCGCGGCGGTGTTGGCGCGCGGCGGCTTGACCGTGGACGAATGGACGGTCGAGGGCGTCGAGGGGGCGGCGGCGGGCTATCTGATCGACCGACCGATGCGGACGCGCGACGCGCTGGAGCCGCTTCTGGCCGCCTTCGACGCCGTGGCGGCCGAGCGGGACGGGCGGGTGGCGGTCCTGGCGCGCAGCACGGAGACTGGGGTGACGATCGACGAGGCGGCGCTGGCCCTGCCGGAGGACTGGGCGTCGGAAACGACGGCGCGCCGGCTGGAGCCCCGGCCGGGCGCGGCGCGGGTGCGCTTCATCGACGAGACGGCGGACTATCAGACCGGGGCCGTGGTCGTGCGGTCGGAGGACGGGGCGGCGACCGGCGGCGGGGTCGATCTGGACCTGCCGGTCGTGTGCGGCGGCGGCCTGGCGCGGGCGACGGCCGAGCGGGCGCTGGACGGTGAAACGGTCGAGAGCCTGACCCTGGCCCTGGGGCCGCTGGAGGCCCTGCGGCTGGAGCCGGGAGACGGGGTGCGGCGGGACGGAACGGACTGGCGCGTGACGCGGCTGGACCTGGACGAGACGCCGAAGGCGGTGCTGGAGCCGCTGCGGGCGCGCCGGTCGGTCATCGAGGACGACGACTGGCGCGGCGGGGAGACGCCGGGGACGGTCGGTGCGCCATTCCTGGCCCTGCTGGACCTGCCGCCGCTGCCGGGACGGGAGACGGAGGCGCGGCCCTTGATGGCGGCGGCGGTCGAGCCCTGGCGGCCGATGCGGCTGCACGCCGGGGCGTCGAGCCAGGCGCTGACGCCGCGCGGGGAGGCGACGACGCCCGCGACGGTCGGGGTGCTGATTCAGCCGCTGGGGCCTGGGGTGCGCCATCGCTGGGACGCGGCGCAGGCCCTGACGGTGCGGGTCGAGGGCGTGTCGCCGCAAAGCGCATCGGAAGCGGCGGTGCTGGGCGGCGCCAACGCCCTGGCCGTGCGGACGGCGGCGGGGTGGGAAGTGCTGCAATATCGCACCGCGACCCTGATCGGCGGCGATGTCTGGCGGCTGGCGGGCCTGTTGCGCGGGCAGCAGGGAACGGAGGCGGAGATGCGGGCGGGCGCCGAGGCGGGCGCGGTCGTGGTGTTTCTGGACGAGGCGCGGGCGCGGGTCGAGATCGGGCCGGGCGAGCGGGGGCTGCCGCTGGTCTGTCGCGCCGGGCCGGTCGGGGCGGCGCCGGGCGGGGCGGGCTTTTCCGAGGTCGCCTTCACCCTGGAGGGGCGGCAAGGGCGGCCCTGGTCGCCCAGCGGCCTGAGGGTCGAGACGGCGGCGGCGGGGCGGGTCGTGCGCTGGACGCCGCGCGTGCGGCTGTACGGCGATCCGTGGGATGGAGAGCCGGGGGCGGTCGATCCCCTGCGGTTCCGCCTGAGGGTGCTGGACGGCGACGCGGTGCGACGCACGATGACGGTCGAGGGGGAAGAAGCCGTGTACGCCGCAGCCGATCTGGCGGCGGACTTTCCGAGCGGGCCGGGGGCTGCGGCGCGGATCGCCGTGAGCCAGTGGGGTGAGGGATGGGGATGGGGCGTCGAGGCGGAAATCGCGCTGGACTGACGATTATGGGCGATTATGGACGTCCGACCCTTTCAGGGCGGCGAGCCATGGCTTAACTGACAGCCTCTTTCCTTATTCAGTCGGAGCGACATCGGACGTGGCAGGCGATCCCTACAAGGAACTGGGCGTTTCCAAGGGCGCGAGCGCGGACGAGATCAAGAAGGCGTTCCGCAAGCTGGCCAAGGACCTGCACCCGGACAAGAATCCGGGGGACAAGGCCGCCGAAGAGCGGTTCAAGCGCATCACGGCCGCCTTCGACATCGTCGGCGACAAGGAGAAGCGCGCCAAATACGACGCGGGCGAGATCGACGCCGACGGCAAGGAACAGTTTCGCGGCTTCGGCGGCGGCGGGCGTCCCGGCGGCAATCCGTTCGGTCAGGGCGGCGGCTTCGGCGGCTTCTCGAGCGGCGGCGGCGGCGGGCCGGGCGGACGGGCCAGTTTCGACGGCGTCGATCTGGACGATCTATTCGGCATGTTCGGCGGGGCGGGACGGCAGCGCGGCGCGCGCGACTTCACCGCGCGCGGCCAGGACGTGAAGGCGACGCTGGACATCAGCCTGGAGGACGCCATCGCCGGTGCGACGCGGCGCATCCAGTTTTCGGACGGGCGCACGCTGGACGTGACCATTCCCAAGGGGGCGTCGGACGGCCAGACCATCCGTTTGCGCGGCCAGGGGGCGCCGGGACGGGGCGCGGAGAACGGCGACGCCCTGATCGAACTGCGGATCGAGCCGCACCCGATCTATCGCCGCGAAGGGGCGGACCTGACCATGGACCTGCCGGTGTCGGTTCCCGACGCCGTTCTGGGCGCCAAGGTGCGCGTCCCGACGCCCGAGGGGGCGGTGCAGATGACCATTCCGGCGGGCTCGAACTCGGGCAAGGTGCTGCGGCTGAAAGGACGCGGGGCCTTCGAAAAGGGGCGGCGCGGAGACCTGATGGCGCGGCTGGTCGTGACCCTGCCGGATCAGCCGGACGAGGCCCTGACCCGCTTCGCCGAGGACTGGCGCGCCAATCGGCCCTATACGCCCGGACGCTGAGCGCTCGAGCAGCGCGAAGCGCGGTAGCGCCAAGAGGAATGATCATGATCGCCAAGCCCGACATCAAGCCCGCGCGGCCGTGGTTCTCGTCCGGGCCGACGGCGAAACGGCCGGGGTATGGGCTGGGCGGTCTGCCGCAGGCGCTGCTGGGGCGGGGCATCCGCGCGCCCGAGGTGGTGGAGCGGTTCGCCCATGGCCTGAGGCGCACGCGCGCGGTGCTGCAAGTGCCGGATAGCCACGTCCTGCTCTATACGCCCGGCTCCGACACCGGGGCGGTCGAGGCGGCCCTGTGGGGGATGCTGGGCGAACGGCCCGTGCAGGTCGTGGCCTTCGAGAATTTCGGCCTGACCTGGCTGGCGGACGTGCGCGATCATCTGAAGCTGGCGCCGGAGGCCCTGACGGCGCCGTGGGGCGACCTGCCGGACCTCGGACAGGTGGATTGGTCCAAGGATGTGGTGTTTCCCTGGAACGGCACCACCTCGGGCGTGCGCGTGCCGAACGGCGACTGGATCGCCGACGACCGCGCGGGGCTGGCCATCTGCGACGCGACATCGGCCGCCTTCGCCATGCCGCTGCCGTGGGACAAGCTGGATGTGGTGACGTTCAGCTTCCAGAAGGCGCTGGGCGGCGAGGCCGGGATCGGGGTCATGGCCCTGTCGCCGCGCGCCGTGGCGCGGCTGGATTCCTATCGGCCGGACCGGCCCGTGCCCAAGGTGTTGCGAATCACGGACGGCAAGGGGTTCGACCGGGCCCTGGCCGACGGGGTGGCGATGAACACCTTCTCGATCCTGACCATCGAGGACTGGATCGACGCCCTGGACTGGGCCGAGGGCGTGGGTGGTCTGGATGAACTGATCCGACGCACCGACGCGAACTATGCGGCCCTGGCCGATTGGGTGGCGCGGACCGACTGGATCGACTTCCTGCCCGAACGGCCCGAGATCCGTTCGACCACCTCGGTCTGCCTGAAGTTCGTGGATCCGCGCGTGACCGGCCTGGACGACAAGGGTCAGAAGGCCTTCGTCACCCGCTTCAAGGCCCTGCTGGAGGGCGAGGGCGCCGTGTTCGACATGGAGCCGCACAGGAATGCCCCGCCGGGCCTGAGGCTGTGGTGCGGATGTACGGTCGAGACGGCGGACGTGGTCGCCGCGACGCCGTGGCTGGAGTGGGCGTTCGAGACGGCGGTCGCCGGAGTCGGATAAATCCGACTGACGGGACGACACCGGACGATTCCCCGGCTATAGGCTGCGCCCGCATTCAGCGGAGACAGTGCTTTGGCGAACGTGGCGGTGGTCGGCGCCCAGTGGGGCGACGAGGGCAAGGGCAAGATCGTGGATTGGCTGTCCAACCGCGCCGACATGGTGGTGCGGTTCCAGGGCGGCCACAATGCAGGTCACACCCTGGTCGTGGACGGCAAGGTCTACAAGCTGGCGCTGCTGCCCAGCGGCGTGGTGCAGGGCAAGCCGTCGATCATCGGCAACGGCGTGGTGGTCGATCCCTGGCATCTGGTCGGGGAGATCGAGAAGATTCAGGCGCAGGGCGTGGCGATCACGCCCGACATCCTGACCATCGCCGACAACGCCTGTCTGATCCTGCCCATCCACCCCGCGCTGGACGTGGCGCGGGAAGCGGCGGCCAGCGCGCCGGGCGCCAAGATCGGCACGACCGGACGCGGCATCGGCCCGGCCTATGAGGACAAGGTGGGACGTCGCGCCATTCGCGTCTGCGACCTGGCCAACGAAGACGACTTGAAGGTCAAGATCGACCGGCTGCGCTCGCACCACGATCCATTGCGGGCAGGTCTGGGCCTGGAGCCGATCGATCCGGATGCGCTGCTGGCGCAGTTGCTGGAGATCGCGCCGAAGATCCTGCCGTATGTGAAGCCGGCCTGGCGGGTGCTGGACCAGGCGCAGAAGGACGGCAAGCGCGTCCTGTTCGAAGGCGCGCAGGGCGCGTTTCTTGACGTCGATCACGGCACCTATCCCTATGTCACCAGCTCCAACACCGTGGCGGGACAGGCGGCGGCGGGCTCGGGCATCGGGCCGCGCGGCGTCGGCTATGTGCTGGGGATCGTGAAGGCCTATACGACCCGGGTGGGCGAGGGACCGTTCGCCTGCGAACTGAACGACGCGGTCGGCGAGCATCTGGCGACCGTGGGGCGCGAGGTCGGGGTGAACACCGGCCGGGCGCGACGCTGCGGCTGGTTCGACGCCGTGCTGGTGCGTCAGTCGGTGGCGATCAACGGCATCGACGGGATCGCGCTCACCAAACTCGACGTGCTGGACGGGCTGAAGACGCTGAAGATCTGCGTCGGCTATCGGGTCAACGGCGAGGTGCTGGACTATCTGCCTTCCAGCCTGAAAGACCAGGCGGCGGCCGAGCCGGTGTTCGAGGAATTGGACGGCTGGGACGAGAGCACGGGCGGCGTGCGCAGTTTCAAGGACCTGAACGCCCATGCGCTGAAATATGTGCGGCGGATCGAGGAGCTGATCGGCGCGCCGGTCGCCCTGCTGTCGACCAGCCCCGAGCGGGACGATACGATCCTGATGCGCGACCCCTTCCTGGGGTGAGGTCGGGATTCAAGGCGTTTTAACCAGATCGATATAAGGGTTTTCGCGTAAAGACGACGGAGCCCTTCCTTGTTCGCCGCTGACCCCAAGACGCTGAGCCGCCTCGAACCTGTCGTGCGGCGGACGATCATCATCGACCCCAACGCCTCGGCGGTGCGGTTGCTGGCGGACGTCATGAAGGGGTTGGGCGCGCGCGAAATCTATTCCGAGAGCGACGAGGAGCGGGCTCTGGAACTGGCGCGTGACGTCGAGCCCGGCATCATCTTCATCGAGCGGTCGGGCGAGACGCTGAATGGCGAGACGCTGGCGCGTCGCATCCGCCGTTCGAACATGGTCTGCCGCATGTCGCCGATCATCATGGTGACGAACGAGGCCACGGCCGCCGCCATCAAGGGCGCGCGCGACGCCGGGGTGCATGAATTCCTGAGAAAGCCGTTCACGACCGGCGACCTGTTCAAGCGGGCCCTGAACGTGGCGACGAAGCCGCGACCCTGGGTCGAGGCGGTGGGGTACGTCGGGCCTGATCGTCGACGCTTCAACTCGGGCGAATATTCGGGAACGCGCAAACGGCGGGGCGACGCGGCGGCCGATTCCGTGGAGGCCACGCGCGATCAGGCGATCCGCATACTGGTCGCGGCCATGACCCAGTTCGACCAGGACCCCGCCCAGGCCACGCGCGCCATCCGCCAACAGGCCGCGACGCTGAAGGCGGTGGCGGTCAAGACATCCGACACGCAGCTTGCGATCGCCGCGGGCGGGCTGGAGGCCTATATGACTGCCGGACCGGCGACCAAGGCCGGGCTGGCCCAGCCGATCGGCGCGATCATGGCCCTGGCGCAACCGTCGGCCGCGCCGATGGCCCGAGCCTCCTGATCCAACCGGTCGGGACGACGCCTCAGGCGTCGACCAGATTCCGCTCCTCGGCCGCCGCACGCATGGCCTTCTGCAGCTTTTCGAAGGCGCGGACCTCGATCTGACGCACGCGTTCGCGCGACACGCCGTACTGGCCGGCAAGCTCCTCCAGGGTGACGGGATCGTCCTTGAGGCGACGCTCGGTCAGGATGTGTTTTTCGCGGTCCGTCAGCTCCTCCATGGCCTCCTGCAGAAGGCTCATGCGGATGCCCTTTTCCTCGTCGTCGGCAAGCTGGGTCTCCTGGGAGACGGCCGTATCGTCGGCCAGCCAGTCCTGCCACTCGCTTTCGCCGTCCGAGCGGAGCGGCGCGTTCAGCGAGGCGTCGCCGCCCAGGCGGCGATTCATGTCGGTGACTTCCTGCTCGGACACGCCCAGCTTGGTGGCGATGGCCGATAGGTGTTCGGGGTGCAGGTCGCCTTCCTCGAAGGCCGAGATCTGGCTCTTGGCCTTGCGCAGGTTGAAGAACAGCTTCTTCTGCGCCGCCGTGGTGCCCATCTTCACAAGCGACCAACTGCGCAGGATGTATTCCTGGATCGACGCGCGAATCCACCACATGGCGTAGGTCGCCAGGCGGAAGCCCTTGTCGGGATCGAATTTCTTGACGGCCTGCATCAGGCCGACGTTGCCCTCGGAAATCACTTCGCCGATCGGCAGGCCGTAGCCGCGATAGCCCATGGCGATCTTGGCCACCAGGCGAAGGTGGGAGGTGACGAGACGGTGGGCGGCCTCGGGGTCCTGGTGCTCTGACCAACGCTTGGCGAGCATGAACTCCTCGTCCTTGGTCAGCATCGGAAATTTGCGGATTTCCGTCAGATAACGCGACAGGCCCTGTTCAGGCGACATCACCGCGAGCGTGTTGTTGGCAGCCATATGGTCCCTCCGACCGTCTAGACGAGCGGGTTCTCCGGTATCGGCCACCGAGCGTGCGCCGACCTCTCACCCCTCAACCGGCAAAGTAGCGATGGGTTGCCGCCTTTTTTAGGGGCGGATCGTCACACGATGGCGTGACCGTGACCCAGGCGCCACTCGCGCCGATCAACGTCCCATATGGGGCATGTCAGTTTTTATTCAAGACTGTGTGCGTCAGAGGCCCAGAATGGTGCGATAGGTCGGGTGGACCACGTCCGCATGCTCGGGATGCTTCTGCACATAGGCCGCGAAGAAGGGGCAGACCGGTAGGATCAGCAGGCCGCGCGCCCGGGCGTCGGCAAGGACATGGCGGGCCAGCCGGCTGGCGATCCCCTGTCCTTCCAGCCGTTCCGGCACCAGGGTTTCGGTGATCATCAGATTGGGCGGGGACAGATTGTAGGTGACGACCGCCGTCTCGCCGTCGACGGCCAGTTCGTAACGGCTGCGGCTGGCGTTGTCGTGGATTTCGGGGTCGAGCATGGGGGGCCTCACAGGTCGGCGAGCAGGGATTGAAGCCGCAGCATATCCGGAGGCGGGGCGGTTTCGAAACGCAGGCGTTCGCCGGTCACGGGGTGAACGAAGCCCAGGACGGCGGCGTGCAGCGCTTGTCGGGTCAGGCCGGCCTCGGCGATAGCGGCGCGAACGGGGGCCGCCGGACTGCCCGATCCATAGACGGCGTCGCCCAGGATCGGAGCGCCCTTCGAGGACAGGTGGACGCGAATCTGATGGGTGCGACCGGTGTGCAGGGTGCAGGCGACCCGCGCGGCCAGGGGCGCGCCGCCTGGGCGCACTGGTTCGCCGAAGGTCTGCTGGACGACATAGTCGGTGACGGCTTCACGGCCGCCGGTCTTCAGCACCGCCATCTTCTTGCGGTCACCGGTGGAGCGGCCGATGCGGGTCGCGATCCGGCCCTGGGCGGGCGAAGGCGCGCCGCGTGTCAGGGCGATGTAGGTGCGCTCAATGTCATGAGCGGCGAACAGGGCGGACAGCCCCGCATGGGCGCGGTCGGTCTTGGCCGCGACCATGACGCCCGAGGTGTCCTTGTCCAGGCGATGGACGATGCCGGGGCGGGCGACGCCGCCGATGCCCGACAGGCTGTCGCCGCAATGGGCCAGAAGCGCATTGACCAGGGTGCCGGTCTCCGAACCCGGCGCCGGATGGGCGGCCATGCCGGCGGGCTTGTCGATCACGATCAGGTCCGCATCCTCGTAGAGGACCGTCAGGGGGATAGCCTCGGCCTGCGGGGTTGCGGGCGTGGGCGGGGGCACCACGACGGTGTAGAGGCCGGGCAGGGCCTTGGCCGAGCCGCCGGTCAGAACCTGGCCGTCACGGCGGACGGCGCTGTCGGCCAGCAGCGCCTGGAGGCGCGCGCGCGACAGGGCGGGAAAAGCGTCCGCCAAGGCCTTGTCCAGGCGGACGCCGGTTGCGTCGATGCGCGCTTCCAGCCGCTCGCCCAGCGAGGCGTTCAGAGCGGCGTCCAGCGGCGCGTCTTCGTCGTCGATCAGATCAGGGTCGGCCACGCCCCTTCCTAGCACGACCGGCCGCTTGCGCGAGGGCGGTATGGCGGTCGATAGTGCGTCGGGGCGTAGGGGGTATTCGATGAGGCGATGGATCATCGCGGGCGGCGTCGTCGCCCTGGCGGCCCTCTCGGGCAGTTGCACGACCATGAGCAAGGACGAATGCCTGGCCGGCGCCTGGGGCGAGAAGGGCTATGCCGACGGGGCGGCGGGTTATCCGATGACGCGTTTGGACGACCACGCCAAGGCCTGCGCCAAGTTTCAGGTCGCGCCCAATCCGGCCGCCTATGAATCGGCGCGCGAGGATGGATTGCGGACCTATTGCACCCTGCGGCGCGGCTGGGAGGAAGGACGGTCGGGGAACACCTACTACGGAGTCTGCCGGCCCGAGGAGGAGGCGGCCTTCCTGCCCGCCTATCAGGACGGGCGGCGGTTGCACGATGTGGAAGAAGCCGTGTCCTCGGCCGAAAGCGCGCTGAACGGCGCCGAGGCCCGCATCGCCGATCGCGAGGACAAGCTGGAGGCCAAGGAGCGCGAACTGCGCGGCGAAGGTTTGACGGACGAACAGAAGGAACGGGTGCGCGACCGCATCAACGAGGTGCGCGGCGAAATCCGCCAGGCGCGTCGCGCCGCGCGGGAGGCGCGCGACGCCCTGGATCAGGCGGAATGGGACCTGCGCCGGGTGCGGCTGGACCTGACCGGCCGCTATCCGATCTGAGCGAGGGCCGATGTCGGTCCGACAAGCATGACACCCCCAGCAGGCCGCGGTGCGGGCGCGCGAAAAAGCCGTTTCCAAACGACATTCAGCGGCGAGAGGCCATAGTCCTCGCGGCCTTCAGACGTCGACGGCGGCGTCCAGGGCGTTTTCCTGGATGAACTCGCGGCGGGGTTCGACGACGTCGCCCATCAGCTTGGCGAACAGGTCGTTGGCGTCCTCTTCGTGTTCGACCGAGACCTGCAGCAGGTTGCGGGCATGAGGGTCCAAGGTGGTTTCCCACAGCTGTTCGGGATTCATCTCGCCCAGACCCTTGTAGCGCTGGATCGACAGGCCCTTCTTGCCGGCGTCCAGAACCGCGTTCAGCAGGTCCAACGGGCCGCGGATAGCCGCGGTCTTGTCCTTGCGGCGATAGACGGCGGGGGCGATGAAAACGCCTTCGAAAGCGACGGCGCGTTCGGCCAGACGGCGGGCGTCCAGCGAGCGGATCAGCGTCTCTTCCAGGACGATGGTTTCCTGCACAGCGCGGCGGGTGCGCGAGAAGACGACCGCCCCTTGCGCGCCGGGCGCGCCCGACCATTCCCCGTCGCCTTCTTCGGCGTAGAGGTTCAGGCGCTGGGCCGTCTCAGCGGCGCGTTGGGCGATGTCGGCGTTGTCGGCGAACAGGCCGGCCAGGGCCGCCTGCTCGATGGCGAAGGCAGGCGCGCGCTGGCTGAGACGATCGACACCAGCGCCGAAGGCCTTAGCCTCGCGCACCAGCGACTGCAGGTCCAGACCCAGGCGGCGCTCGCCGGTCGACAGGTCCAACTCGGCCTCGGACGAGCCTTCCTCGATCAGATAGGCGTCCATTTCGGCCTGATCCTTGAGGTAGCGCGACTGCTTGCCCTTGGAGACCTTGTAGAGCGGCGGCTGGGCGATATAGACGTGCCCCCGCTCGATCAACTCGGGCATCTGGCGATAGAAGAAGGTCAGCAACAGGGTGCGGATGTGGGCGCCGTCGACGTCGGCGTCGGCCATCAGGATGATCTTGTGATAGCGCAGTTTGTCGGCGTTGAAGTCGTCGCGCCCGATGCCGGTGCCCAGCGCCAGGATCAGGGTGCCGATCAGGTCCGATGACAGCATCCGGTCGAAGCGGGCGCGCTCGACGTTCAGGATCTTGCCGCGCAGGGGCAGGACGGCCTGGTTCTCGCGGTTGCGCGCCTGTTTGGCCGAGCCGCCGGCGGAATCGCCCTCGACGATGAACAGTTCCGACTTGGCGGGATCGCGCTCCTGACAGTCGGCCAGCTTGCCCGGCAGACTGCTGATTTCCAGCGCCGACTTGCGCCGCGTCAGGTCGCGCGCCTTGCGGGCGGCCTCGCGCGCCGAGGCGGCTTCGATGATCTTGGCCACGATCATCTTGGCCTCGACCGGGTGTTCCTCGAACCAGGTGGACAGCCCCTCGCTGCACAGGCTCTCGACTGCCGGCCGCACCTCGGACGAGACCAGCTTGTCCTTGGTCTGGGAACTGAACTTGGGGTCCGGCACCTTGACCGACAGCACGCAGGTCAGGCCTTCGCGGGCGTCCTCGCCGGTCGGCGCGACCTTCTCCTTCTTGGCCAGGCCCGAGCTTTCGATATAGCCCCCCATCACGCGGGTCAGGCTGGCGCGGAAGGCCGACAGGTGGGTGCCTCCATCCCGCTGCGGGATGTTGTTGGTGAAGCACAGCATGGTCTCGTGGTAGCTGTCGTTCCACCACAGGGCCAGGTCCAGCTCGATCCCGTCCTTCTTGCCGCGAATGACGATGACGTCCTTCAGCAGGGGCTGTTTGGACTTGTCCAGGTGACGCACGAAGGCTTCGACCCCGCCCTCGTAATGCAGGGTCACGTCGATGGGTTCGGCGTGGCGCATATCGGCCAGGCGGATGACGACGCCGGAGTTCAGGAAGGCCAGCTCCCTGAGGCGGTGCTCCAGCGTCTTGAAGTCGAAATCGATGTGGCTGAAGGTCGTGATCGACGGGAAGAAGGTGACTTCCGTGCCGCTCTGGGGCTGACCGGCCTTGTCGCCGGTGGTGCGGGTGGGGGCTGTGCCCGTGACTTCCAGCGACTTGACCGTGTCGCCGCGCTCGAAGCGCATTTCGTGCTGCTTGCCGTCGCGATAGATCTTCAGCTGCAGCCAGTCGGACAGGGCGTTCACGACCGACACGCCCACGCCGTGCAGACCGCCCGACACCTTGTAGGAGTTCTGGTCGAACTTCCCGCCCGCGTGCAGCTGGGTCATGATGACCTCGGCCGCCGACACGCCTTCCTCGGCGTGGATGTCGGTGGGAATGCCCCGGCCGTTGTCGGTCACTGTGACCGAGCCGTCGGCGTTCAGAATGACCTGGACCAGATCGGCGTGACCGGCCAGGGCCTCGTCGATGGCGTTGTCCACCACCTCATAGACCATGTGGTGCAGGCCCGAACCGTCGTCGGTGTCGCCGATATACATGCCGGGGCGTTTGCGCACGGCGTCCAGGCCCTTGAGAACCTTGATGGAATCGGCGCCGTATTCAGGCTGGTCGGCAATCGGATCGGTCATGAAGTCATTGGCTCTGAAGTCCCGACCGGGACAGGGATGGAGCGCCGCGAACAACGCTCGAATCGACGGCGGGATCGCACCGCGACGAAGTCCGCAACATATAGGAAATTCCGGCGAAAAAGCGAGACCTGACCGTCTCTCCGAGGCGTCTGTCGGCTAGTCCGTCTCCAGCGCCCCGCCCGCGACGCGCACGAACTGGGCGCGGCCCTCCAGACCGGCGAACAGACCGCGTTCGGTGCCGGTCATGAAGGCCTGCAGATCAAGGGCGGCAATCTCGTCGAAAAGGGCGTCGCGACGGCGTTCATCCAGATGCGCCGGGGCCTCGTCCAGCAGCAGGACGGGCCGCGCCGACCCGGCGACGGCGGGGTCAGACAGGCGCGCGATCTGGGCCAGGATCAGGTTCAGCACCAGCGCCTTCTGCTCGCCCGACGACCCCTCGGCCGCCGGGCGGTTCTTCTCGCGGTGCAGGGCGGTCAGGTCGGTGCGGTGCGGCCCGAACAGGGAGCGACCGGCGGCGCCGTCACGGGCGCGGGCGCGGGCCAGACCCTCGCGGATCGCGGCGGCGATCTCATCCTCCTCGGCGCCCGCCTCGGCCATCTGCTCGGCGGCCCCGTCCAGCCCCAGGTCCGCCTGCGGGAAAGGCCGGTCGCCACGGGCGTCGATGGCGGCCTGCAGGGCGTGCAGCGCCGCGACACGGGCCATCGCCGCACGGGCCCCCGCCTCGCCCAGACGCGCCTCCAGCGCATCCAGCCAGACCGGATCGGCCTCCCGGCCGTCGGCGGCGTCGTTCAGCAGCCGCAGCCGCTCACGTAGCGCCTTGTCATAGGCCGATATGCTGGCGGCGTGATCGGGATCGGCGGCGAAGACCAGCCGGTCGAAGAACTTCAGCCGTTCGGCCCGCGCGTCCGAGAACAGCCGATCCTGTTCCGGCGTGGCCCAGACGGGACGCAGATAGTCGAGCAGCCGCCCCGGCTGAGCCGTCTCGCCGTCGATCCGCACGATGCGCCGCGCCGCGCCCACCGTCTGGACGCCGGTGCCCAGCCGCGTCTCGTTGTCCAGTTCGACCATGACGGCCCAGGCGCGCCCGACCGCCTCGCCCGGTTCGCGCCGCCCCATCTCGGCGGCGGTGGCGCCGCGCAGCCCCTTGCCGGGGGTCAAGAGGCTGATCGCCTCCAAGAGATTGGTCTTTCCCGCCCCGTTCGGCCCATGCAGCACCACAGGACCGGAGGTCATCTCCAGCCGCGCGCCCGCATATGAGCGGAAGTCGGTGAGGGTGAGGGAGGTGAGGCTCAATCTATCCGCTCATCCCGGCGGAAGCCGGGACCCAGTGCTTTCGCTCGGCACGATCTAACCGAGCAGCGCCGGAAACAGATCCGCCCATACCGGGTTCTTCCGCTCGATAAGTTCCAGCTTCCAGATCCGTTTCCATTCCTTGATCTGGCGTTCGCGTCTGAAAGCCGCTTCACGCGTCTCGTGGATTTCATACCATACCAGGGTGGCTACACCGTAGTTCCGGGTGAATCCTGCGCGCAGCTTGTCCCGATGTTCGGCGACCCGCTTAACCAAGTCGTCCGTCGATCCTGTGTATAGCGTCCCGTTTCGACGGCTTGCGAGGATGTAGGTGAAAAACGCCAACGCCAGCCTCCGATGCGACACGAAAGAACTGGGTCCCGGCTTTCGCCGGGATGAGCGGACTATATATTGGCCTTCGCTAAATCAGCTTTGAAATGGTCAAGAATTTCCCATGTGGTTACGTCCACATCGACCGAAACTCTGGCCATGTTTGCAATGCCCTTTATTTCTTCGAAATAGCCGGGCTGATCCATTTCACCCTTAAGCAGCATCGCTTTCACGATCTGTTGGAGCGCGAGATATTCTTTGTGCGTGAACACAGCGTTCAAGTCAGTGTCTGACATAATCACACCCTCAGCGGCATCAGCACATACTGAACGCCCGGATCGCCCGGATCGAGCACCAGGGTCGGGGAGGCCGGGTCGGCGAAGCGGAAGGCGGCGTTTTCGCCGGTGATCTGGCCCGCGACGTCCAGCAGATAGCGGGCGTTGAAGCCGATCTCGAACGGTTCGTCGGAATAGCCGATCTCGACCTCTTCCTCGGCCTGGCCGGCTTCCATGTTGCGCACGGTCAGCTTCACCCGGTCATTGTCGAAGGCCAGCTTCACCGAGCGGCTCTTCTCGGCCGAGATGGTGGCCACCCGGTCGACGGCCTTGGCGAACAGGGCGTTGTCGATGTCGGCCTGTTTGTCGTTGCCGCGCGGGATGACGCGCAGATAGTCGGGGAAGGCGCCGTCGATGACCTTGGAGGTCAGGGACGCCTCGCCCATCTGGAAGCGAATCTTCTGGGCCGAGACCTGGACCTCGACCGGGCCGCTGGCGTCGTCCAGCAGACGACGGACCTGATCGACGGTCTTGCGCGGCACGATCACGCCGGGACCGCCTGCAGCCCCTTCCGGCGCCGGGGTTTCGGCCAGGGCCAGGCGGTGGCCGTCGGTGGCCACGGCGCGCAGCAGGGGAATGCCCTGTTCGGCGACCGTGTGCAGATAGAGGCCGTTCAGATAGTAGCGGGTTTCCTCCGTCGAGACGGCGAACCGGGTCTTGTCGATCAGCCGGGCCAGGTCTTCCTTGGGCAGGACATAGGCGGCCCCGGCGCTGTCGGTGGACATGACGGGGAAGTCGCCCGCCGGCAGGACCGGCAGGTTGAAGCGCGACCGACCGGCCGAGACGACCAGACGCGGATCGTCGCCCGAATAGAGTAGCGAGACCTCGGCGCCTTCCGGCAGCTTCCTGACGATCTCGTACAGGGTGTGGGCGGGAGCGGTGATCTGGCCCTCGACCTGCACCTGGGCCTCGGCCTCGTCCACCATCTCCATGTCCAGATCGGTGGCGGCGAAGGCCAGCCGGTCGCGTCCGGCGCTGAGCAGGACGTTGGACAGGATCGGAATCGTGTTTCGACGTTCGACGACGCTCTGCACATGGCCCAGGGCCTTCAGAAGCGCGGATCGTTCGATGGTCAGTTGCATGTGTCTCGCCCGGCTGCGGCGACTCCCCAGAGAGGCCACGATAGAGGGTCTAGGACACTAACGGATCAGGCGGCGAGAGCAAGGAAGGCCGCCAAAGCCGTTCACAGTTTTCTCCTTCCCCGCTCGGGGGGGCATCGTGCGTTTTAGCCCCGCAGCTTGCGCGTCAGGGCCTCGACGTCGCGGGCGATCTGATCGTCCTGCGGCATCAGCTCCTCGATCTTGCGCACGCCGTGCAGGACGGTGGTGTGATCGCGCCCGCCGAAGCGACGGCCGATGTCGGGATACGACCGGGTCGTGTGCTGCTTGCACAGATACATGGCGATCTGGCGCGGACGGGCCACCGAACGGGTGCGGCGTTCCGACAGCAGATCGGCCTGTTTCAGGTTGAAGTGGTCGGCGACCGTCTTCTGGATTTCGTCGACCGTGATGCGGCGCTCGGGCCCGCCGCGCAGGGCGGCGCCCAACAGGACCGAAGCCTCGTCCACCGACACCGATGACAGGCGCGCGCCGGCGGCGGCGGCCAGGGTGTTCACGGCGCCCTCCAGTTCGCGCATCGAGCCGGGGGTGCGGTCCACCAGCTGGGCCAAGACCTCGGGCGCGGCCTCGCCCTGGACGACGCCGAGGGCCGAGAGGGCCTTCAAGCGATTGCGGGCCACGGCGATCTTCAGCTCGCGGTCGCCCGCCTCGACCGGGCAGGTCAGGCCGGCGGCGAGGTGGCTGCGCAGGCGCGGCTCGACCTCGGTCAGGGCCATGGGCGCGCGGTCGGCCGAGAAGACGATGCGTTTGCCGTCCTCGATCAGGGCGGTCAGGGTCGAGAGCAGTTCTTCCTGCGTCGAGGTCTTGCCGCCCACGAACTGGACGTCGTCCAGCAGCAGCATGTCGGCCGAGCGCAGGCTCTCCTTGAAGGCGGCGGTCGAGCGGTCCTGCATCGCCTTGACGAAGGTCGACAGGAAGCGCTCGGCGGTCAGATAGACGACCTTGGCCTCGGGCCGCAGGCGCTGGGCCTCCCAGGCGATGGCGTTCAGCAGGTGGGTCTTGCCGTAGCCATAGGGGCCGCAGAAGAAGACGGGGTTGAAGTGACCGTCGGCCCAGCTGGCGACCTGTTTGGCGATGGCCAGGGCGAAGGCGTTGCCCTGACCCTCGACGAAGCTGTCGAACGTCAGGCGTTCTTGCAGACCGGCGGCGCGCACGGCGCGGGCGCCGTCGGCGATGGGCGCCACGGTCGGCGCCGACAGATGGGCCGAAGAGGAGAGGGCGGCCAGACGCGGGCCGGCGTCCACCACATTGCCGCCCACGGCGGTCGCCGGCGGGACCGAGCCGACCTCGGCGCGGCAACGCACGTCCAGGCGACGGTTCAGCCCGTCCAGGCCCAGCCACAGCTCGTTCATGCGACGCAGGGCGTTCTTGCGCACCCAGTCGCGGGCGTAGGCGGTGGGCGTGACCAGGATCAGATGACCGGCGCTGTCCACGCGCACGGCCGAAGGGGCGATGTAGGACGAGAAGGGACCGTCGCCGATCTCGGCGCGCAGGCGCACCGAAGCCTCGTTCCAGATGCGGTCCGGATCCGTCAT